>NZ_JABMLE010000001.1 GCF_013205025.1 Rathayibacter sp. VKM Ac-2857
GAGGTCGCCCCGGAGGTGACTCCGACGCAGCTGAGGAGGATCGTCGGCCGTCTGCGTGATCAGCTGCACGAGGAGCCGCTCGTCCAGCGCCATGCTCGGGCCCGCCAGGACCGTGCCGTCTGGATCACGCCCGACGTCGACGGGATGGCCACCCTCTGCGCGCTCCTCCCCGCGCCGGACGCGATGGGGATCGGCGACCGCGTCGACCGCATCGCCCGCTCCCTCCGCGACGGCGGCGACCAGCGCACCCTGGCCCAGCTGAAGGCCGACGTGCTCACCGACCTGCTGCGCGACGGCGACATCGCCGGCACCACTCCCGCGAGCGACGGGCCTCAGCTGTCCGCGTCGTACGTGCCCGGGATCCGCGCCGAGGTGCGGCTCACGCTCGCCGCGTCGACCGCCGCGGGTCTCGACGACGCACCGGCGGATCTCGACGGCTACGGCCTGATCCCGGCCGACCTCGCTCGTGCGCTGGTCGCGACGGGCGCGTCGTTCACCCGCGTCCTCACCGATCCAGACACCCGCGCCGTGAGGTCCGTCGGCCGCACCTACCGTCTCCCGCCGCCGCAGATGCGCCTGCACCTGCAGCTGCGCGATCAGACGTGCCGCTTCCCGGGCTGCACCCGCACCGCATCTCGGGCGGAGGCGGACCACACCCTCGAGTGGCGCAACGGCGGCGAGACCTCGCTCGAGAACCTCGTCTCCCTCTGCACCAGCCACCACCACGTGCGCCACGGCGACCGCTGGACCTACGTCCCCCGCCCGGACGGCGGCATCGGGTGGACCACCCCCACGGGCCGCATCGTCGTCGTACGCCCGCCGGCGCTGGCTGGGGCGCCGCCGGGCCCCCGCTTCGTGGACGTCCCGCCGTTCTGAAGGACGCGGGTCTCGATACGCGCTGCGCGCTACTCGACCAGGAGGGGCTGCCGCCGCGGCGGTTCCGTGCGCCGCCCGCATGCGTCAGCCCGCGCTCATCATGCTGGTCGAGTAGCCCCGCAGGGGCGTATCGAGACCCGCCGTCATCAGCAGGGCGGGTCTGCAGACCCGCGTTCTGACGCTGGTGGATCTCGATACGCCCGCTGCGCGGGCTACTCGATCAGCATGGCTTTCCCCCTCTACGCGCTGCGCGCTGCTCGACCAGCAGGGAACGCACGCGCTGCTCGACCAGCAGGGGCGCGATGCCGCTACAGGCCCGCGGGCTTGGACGGCGTGCGGAGCCAGGTGTCGAAGAAGGCGGAGAGGTCCTGGCCGGAGACCGACTCGGCGAGGTCCTGCAGGTCGGCCGTGGTCACGTTGCCGTAGCGGTTCTCGGCGGCCCAGCGCTGCAGCAGCGTGCCGAAGGCCTCCTCGCCGATGGTGGAGCGCAGCTCGACCAGCGTGAGGCCGCCGCGCGCGTAGATCGGGCTGTCGAAGAGGCCGAGCGCCCCCGGATCGGCGACCTGCGTCGCCCAGAACGGGTCGTCGGCGGGGATCGCCGCGACCTCGGCGGCCGACTCCTCGACGGTCGGGCCGCCGTCGTGCTCCGCCCACAGCCACTCGGCGTAGGTCGCGAAGCCCTCGTTCAGCCAGATGTCCGCCCAGACCCGCGGGGTGACGCTGTCGCCGAACCACTGGTGCGAGATCTCGTGCGCGACGGTCGAGGTGTCGGCGCCGCCCGAGTAGAACGACCGCCCCTGCGTCTCGAGGGCGTAGCCGATCTCGTCGTCGTCGACGACGGCGCCGCCCGAGCGGAACGGGTACGGGCCGAAGACGGTCGTGAAGTAGTCGATGATCTCGCCCTGGCGCGCGAGCGCGGCCTCCGTGCTCGCGCGAGCGTCGCCGGTGAGGTCGCGGTCGACGGCGTCGATGCTGACCACGCCCCCCGCCCGCGAGCGCACCAGGTCGTAGTCGCCGATGTTGACCATCGCGAGGTAGCTCGCCATCGGGCTGGTCTCGACCCAGCTGGAGGTGGTCCAGCCGTTGCGGGTGACGGGCGAGCCCACCGGGACGCCGTTCGCGACGGCGGTGCGCCCCTCCGGGACCGTGAGGGTGAAGGAGTAGCGGGCCTTGTCGGCCGGCGAGTCGTTGACCGGATACCAGGTCGAGGCGCCGTCGGGCTCGCTCGCGACCAGGGCGCCGTCGTCGGTCGACCACCAGCCGTACGGGGCGCCGGTGGCGTCGACCGGGTTGCCCGTCGTGCCGGCGTAGCGGATGTCGACCAGGGTCGGCGCGCCCTTCTTGAGCGAGCGGGCGGGCGTGATCGTGAGCTCGTCGCCGACCTGCGTGAAGGCGGCGCCCTTCGTGTTCACCGAGACCTTCGAGACCGTCAGGCCGCGGAGGTCGAAGGAGAACGAGCTCAGCTCCTGCGTCGGCGAGAGGGTCACGACGGCACGGCCGGTGAGCGCCCGCGGGGCCGGGTCGTAGGTGAGGAACAGGCTGTAGCTGAGCGCGTCGAAGCCCGAGCTGCCGAGGCCCGGGAAGTACGGGTCGCCGGAGCTGGTGCCACCGCTCGTGCCGGCCTTGGCGGCGGTGTCGGCGAGGGCCGGCGCCGGGAGCGCGACGGCTCCGGCGACGAGGGCGGTGGCGAGGAGCGCCGGAACGACACGGCGAGCGGAGGCGGGCATGCGGCTCACGCTAGACCCTCGGGTGCGCTCCCTAGCCTCGCCGCTCCAGCGCGGCCAGCAGGTACGGCGCCGTCCGGCTGCCGTCCGCCCGCGCGACCTGCTCCGGCGTGCCGGTCGCGACGATCGAGCCGCCCGCGTCGCCCGCTCCCGGGCCGAGGTCGATCACCCAGTCCGCGTCGGCGACGATCCGCATGTCGTGCTCGACGACGATCACGGTGTTGCCCGCGTCGACGAGGTGCTGCAGGTGGCCGAGCAGCCGGTCCGCGTCGGCCGGGTGCAGTCCCGACGTCGGCTCGTCGAGGAGGTAGAGGGTGTCGCCGCGCTGCGCCCGCCGCAGCTCCGAGGCGAGCTTCACCCGCTGCGCCTCGCCGCCGGACAGCTCCGGCGCGGGCTGCCCGAGCGCGACGTAGCCGAGACCCACGTCGAGCAGCGCGTCGAGGTGCCGGCCGATCTCCGTCTCCTCGGCGAAGACCTCGCGCGCCTCGGTGACGCTCAGCGCGAGGACGTCGGCGATCGAGCGCCCGCCCCAGGTGACCTCGAGGGTCTCGGCGTTGTAGCGAGTGCCGCCGCAGGCCGTGCACGGCGCCTGCACGGTCGGCAGGAAGAGCAGCTCGACCTCCATCGTGCCCTCGCCCTTGCAGACCGGGCAGCGGCCGCTGGGCATGTTGAAGGAGAAGCGGCCGGCCCCGTAGCGACGGCGCTTGGCCTCCGGAGTCGCCGCGAAGAGCGCGCGGACGCGGTCGAACAGGCCGGTATAGGTGGCGACGTTGGAGCGCGAGGTGCGCCCGATCGGCGTCTGGCCGACCTGCACCACCCGGCGCAGCCGCTCCGCAGGTCCGGTCGCGCTGCCGGTCGTGACGCCGGAGTCGGCGTCGAGCAGCGGGTCGTCGGAGGACGACTCGTCCGGCTCGGGGCTCTCCCCCGCGAGATCGGCCTGCAGGCTCGCGCGGAGCAGGTCCGGGAGCGCCTGATTGACCAGCGTCGACTTGCCCGACCCGGACACCCCCGTCACCGCGGTCAGCGCGCCGAGCGGGAATGCGACGTCGAGCCCGCGGAGGTTGTTGCGCGCCACGTCGACCAGCCGCACCTGCGCGTCGGGCGTCCGCCGTACGGGCAGCGGCGGCGTCGGCTCCGCGGTCTCGGGGAAGAGGTAGCGCCGGGTGATCGAGTCGCCCGCCTCGCGCAGGCCCGCGAGCTCGCCCGAGTAGACGACGGTGCCGCCGCCCGAGCCGGCCGCCGGGCCGATGTCGACGATCCAGTCGGCCTCGCGGATCACGTCGAGCGAGTGCTCGACGAAGAAGACCGTGTTGCCGCTGTCCTTCAGCGAGCGCAGGATGCCGAGCAGCGCCTCCGTGTCGGCCGGGTGCAGCCCCGTCGACGGCTCGTCGAGCACGAAGACCACGCCGAACAGCCGCGAGAGCACCTGGGTCGCGAGGCGCATCCGCTGCAGCTCGCCCGAGGACAGGGTCGGCGTCGACCGGTCGAGCGACAGGTAGCCGAGGCCGAGGTCGACGATCGGCGCCATCCGGCCGAGCAGGTCCGAGACCAGGCGCTGGGCGGCGAGCCGCGTCTCGGGAGGGAGGGGCGCGCCGCCCGCCGGGATCCAGTCCGGCTCGAGCACGCGGGTCAGCAGCGCCGCGAGCTCCTCCAGCGGCAGCGCCGACAGCTCGGTGATGTCCAGGCCCTCGAAGCTCACCGCCAGGGCCTCCGGCTTCACCCGCTTGCCGTGGCAGTCCGGGCAGGCGACGCTGACCAGGAAGGTCGCCGCGCGCTCGCGCATCCGGGCGCTCTTGGAACCGGCGAAGGTGTCCATCACGTAGCGGCGCACCCCGAGGAACGTGCTCATGTAGCGCGGTTCGGCCCCTGCCGCCACGGCCGCCCGCACCTCGGCCGGCCCGCGATCCGTCCAGACCGGGACCTGCGGCGACTCCTGCGTGTACAGGATCCACTCGCGCTCCTCCGCCGGAAGCGTCGTCCAGGGCACGTCGATGTCGTAGCCGAGCGAGATCAGGCTGTCGCGCAGCTGCTTGCCGTGCCAGGCGGTCGGCCAGGCCGCGAGCGCGCCGTCCCGGATCGAGAGCGAGCCGTCCGGCACCATCAGCTCCTCGGGCACGTCGTAGACGCGGCCGATCCCGTGGCAGGCGGGGCAGGCGCCCTGGACGGTGTTCGCGGAGAAGTCCTCCGCGAGGAGCATCGGCGCGCCCTCGGGGTAGGTCCCGACCCGGGAGAAGACCATCCGCACCACGGACGAGAGAGTGGTGGCGCTGCCGAGCGTCGAGCGGGCCGAGCCGCCGGAGCGGCGCTGCGGCAGCGCGACGGCCGGCGGCAGTCCGTCGATCGCGTCGACGTCCGGAACGCCGACCTGGTCGATCAGCCGCCGCGCGTACGGCGCCACCGACTCGAAGTAGCGGCGCTGCGCCTCCGCGTAGAGCGTGCCGAACGCGAGCGAGCTCTTGCCCGAGCCCGACACCCCGGTGAAGGCGACCAGCGCGTCGCGCGGGATGTCCACGTCCACGTCGCGGAGGTTGTTCTCGCGGGC
Source organism: Rathayibacter sp. VKM Ac-2857 (assembly GCF_013205025.1). Classification (GTDB taxonomy): domain Bacteria; phylum Actinomycetota; class Actinomycetes; order Actinomycetales; family Microbacteriaceae; genus Rathayibacter. Next base: position 5,143 of record NZ_JABMLE010000001.1, read on the forward strand.
GCCGCGGACGCGGACCCGGTCGAGGCGGTGGTCGTCGGGGGTGCGCGCAGTCATCCGACCAGCCTGCCCTGTCCCGATGTGCGCTCAGTCCAGGCGGGGGCGGTACGCGCGGACGACCGGCGGCGACTCGAGCGTCTCCCGCTTCACGACGTCGAGGCGCTGCAGCAGCGCGGGGATCGTCGGCGTCATCTCGAGCCGGACCTCGAGCTCGCCGTCGCGGCCGGGCAGGGAGAAGGAGACCTGGGCCGCGGAGGCGCTCCAGAGCAGCCGCTCGCGCAGGGGGCGAGCGGTGGGCTGCTCCGCGAGTCCGCCGACCTCTTCGAGCACAGTGGCGAGGCGGCGGGCTCGCACCTCGGCCGGCACGTCGCTGAGGAGGTTGGGGCTGAACAGCACGCCGCCGGACATCTCCTCCGCCTGACCGGGGTCGCCGGGACCGACGATCGCGGCCTCGACGGCGGCGGCGGCCGCCAGCGTCGACGGGTGCAGCGCGATCGTGCGGGCCGGCGGTTCGGCGTCCTCGAGCGCCGCGCGGAGGAGGCCCGTGGCCGCGGCGGCGAGCTTGGCGCCGTTCGTGGTCGCGAAGACCACGACGCCCAGACCGGACTCCAGGTGCCAGCGCATGTTCGAGGACCAGCCGGGCAGCCCGCCGGAGTGATGGGCGATCGCGCCGAAGCGGACGTCCTGCTCGATCACGAGCCCGAGACCGTAGGCCGAGCCGTCGAGGGTGCTCTCGCCGGCGCGGGGGCTGAGCGCGGGGACCGGGGTCCAGCCGCGCTGCATCTCGCGGCGGGAGGCGCGGCTGAGGACGGCGTCGTCATCGTTCCCGTCGGCACCGTCTCCGTTCTCACCGTTGTCGTCCGCGCCGACGAACGCCGACGACAACCAGCCGCTCCAGCGCGCGATGTCGCCGACGGTGCTGTACATGCTCGCCGCGCAGGCGCCCACGCCGGTGCCGGTGTACGGGCGGGCGGTCCAGGTCGCGCCCTCGTCGAAGCTGCTGAAGCCCCGCGCGAGGTCGGTCCCCGCGGGGTAGGCGTTCACGTCGTAGCGCGTGCTCGCCAGGCCGAGCGGCTCGAGGATCGTCCGGGTCGCGAAGGCGACGAAGTCCTCGCCGGAGACGTTCTCGACGATCACGCCGAGCAGCCAGAAGCCGATGTTGGAGTACTGGTAGACCTCGCCCGGCCGTTCCGTGAAGGTGAGCCCGCGCGCGATCAGCGCGAGGAACTCCGCGCGCGGCATCGCCATGACGTGGTCGGCCCAGCCGTTGTCCTCGGGCAGCCCCGAGCAGTTGCTGAGCAGCATCCGGAGCGTCACCGGCAGTACCCGGCCCGCGGCGTCGACCGGGTCCGCGAACTCGGGCACGTGGGCGCTCACGCGGTCGTCGAGGTCCAGCAGCCCGCGGTCGCGGAGGATCAGCACGGCGGCCGCCTCGAAGCTCTTCGACATCGACGCGATGCGGTGCACGGTGCCGGCCGCGGGCGTCGCACCGTCGAGGCGGTGCTCGCCGATCGCGTGCTGGAGGAGCAGCCCGTCGCGGTCGAACAGCGCCCAGCTCAGCGACGGAGCGACCGGCGCGCCCTCGTCGAACCAGTGCGCGAATCGGTCCCGGAGCTGCGGAGTCATCCCCTCATCCTTCCGCACGCGATCCCTCCGCACTCGCCCCTGGAGCTCGCACGGGGCCGTCCCTGCGCAGCTCCACGAGGATGCGGCGCAGGTGGATCGCGACCAGGACGCCCGGGCCCATGCTCGTCCCGGTCGCGGCGGCGCGGGCGTCCACGGCGCGCACGAGCTCCTCGACGGCGGCGTCCGCAGGCTCCAGGGAGCGGTCCTCCGGCGAGCCGCCCGTCACCACCGCATCGCCGACCGCGTGGCAGGCCGCGCTCAGCGGCGCCGCCAGCTCCGCGTCGAACGGCAGCGCGCCCGGGCGGTTCCAGATGGTGTCCGCCAGCGCGGCCGTCATGTCGCGGACGTGGAAGAGCGTCCCGTCGAGGGTCGCCAGGCGGAGGTGGTCGGTCTGCGAGCTGTGCCGGTGCAGCAGCGCGCGCGGATTGCCCTTCCGGCTCTCATCGCCGTCGACCAGCGCGCGCCGGACCTCGGCCGCGGTCGCCGCCAGCTGCTCGCCGTTGGTCGACCAGGCCTCGTGCTCGGGCGGCCAGGTCTCCTCGAGGGCGGTGCCCATGTCGTGCAGGTGGGTCGAGAGCTGGCGCTCGAACTCGTCGACGCGGGCCGTCGCGGCCTCGGAGGTGAGCCCCGGAGCGACCAGGAGGTTGACCAGCAGCCCGACCATCACGCCGACCGCCATCTGCACGAGGTAGCCGAGCGAGTAGTCCTCCGCCTTCGCGCCGCCGATGATCAGCACGAAGAGCGCCGCCATCGGCACGTACTCCCGCCCCGCGCCGAACCAGCCGGTGCCCGAGAGCACCACGCCGATGCCGACGATCAGCGGGATCGTCCACCAGGTCGGGCCGACGGTCACCACGACCAGCACGGCCAACCCGATGCCCGCCGCGAGCCCGAGGAGGGTCTGCAGCCCCGTCTTCGCCGAGCCCATCAGCGTCGGGTACATGCTGACGAGCGCGCCGAGCGGCGCGTAGTACGGGTACTGCTCCGCGACTCCGGGCACGTGCGGGGCGACGGCCCAGGCGATGCCCACCGCCACCGCGGTCTTCAGTGCGAGGAGCAGCCGCGGGCCGGAGACCGCGTCGCGCCAGGCCCGAGCGGCCCGGGTGAGGCGAGGGCCGGTCACGCCTGGTTGTCGAGATGCGCAGCGTCGAGGCGGGGTGCGTCGAGCCGCGCCGCGACGTCCGCGGGGAACCCGCCGGTCGCGATCGGGCTCCAGCGGGTCGGTGTGATGCGCAGCAGCGACTTGTCCTGCAGTCGCATCGCCGCGCGGTACTCGTCCCAGTCCGGATGCTCGCCCGAGATGCTGCGGTAGTAGTCGACGAGCGCGTCCTCCGCCTCCGGCATGTGCAGGACCTCGGCCTCGCCGTCGACCTGGATCCACGCGTCGTTCCAGTCGTCGGAGAGCACGAGGACCGAGGCGGCGGAGCGGCGCTCGGCATTGCGGGTCTTCGCCCGGCCGGGGTAGGTCGAGATCACCAGGCGGCCCTCGGCGTCGACGCCGCCGGACACCGGCGACATCTGCGGCCGGCCGTCGGCGCGGGTGGTGGCGACGAGCATCCGGTGCCGCGGTCGCACGAAGTCGAGCATGCCGTCGCGGTCGACGGCGGTGGTGGTGGAGACGGTTCTGGCCATCCACCCAGGCTAACGAGCACCCCTTCCGAACTAGGTGGTTCTACCCGGTCGTGTCGGCCGGAGCCCAGGAACGGCGTGCCTCCTCCCCCTGAGAGGGGCCGGGCCCGGGCGGGCGCTGGCGCGGAAGGACGGGCGCGCTGTCGCTAATTTCTGGACGGAACTCCCCCCCTCCCGGCCCCGAAAGGACCCCGTGCCCACCTCCTCCCCCCTCTCCCCCTCGCGCCGCTCCGTCGCGGTCGCCGCGGCCTGGTCGCTGCCCGTCATCGCTGTCGCCGCTGCGGCGCCGCTCGCGAGCGCCTCCACCGTCCCGGTCGTCCCCGGCCAGCCGGACACCTACCCGAACCCCACCTTCTCGGCCACCCGCCAGTCGGTCGGCGACCCGAGCCTCAAGGCGACCAACAACACCGGCTACGCCCGCACCGACTTCACCGCCGTCCCCGACGACGGCGACTACGCCTCGTACAAGACCGGCTGGACCTACGTCATCACCTCCGCGAAGCCGGTGTCGAACATCAGCTACGACACCACCAGCCTCGCGATCGGCGTGCAGGGCGCGCTGACCGACGGCCTCTACACCTACTCCTGGACCCTGACCCGCGCGGCGGAGACGACCTGGGTGCGGGTCAAGCCCACGGCCTTCCCGCAGGAGATCCGCTTCGTGCTGACCGACACCACGTCGAACCCGCAGGGCGTCGTCGGCAACGCGACGGCCACCTCGAAGGCGTAGGCCACCGGCGGGCTCGCCTACTCGGGCGAGCCCGCCTGCTCCGCCGGGCCGACCAGGCGTTGAAGCCTCGCGCGCTGCTCGTGGAGCACCACGACCAGCGTGCTGTCTCGCTCCCGGAGCCACTGCTCCAGCGACGCGTCGAAGAGCGCGGCCGCCGTGCGGGCGGCGAGCGCCGCGTCCTCCGCCGGGACACTCCGCTCGACCAGCGCGTCGCGCATCGCGTCGGCGAGCACCGCCGACTTCAGCAGCTCGCGCTCGCGCAGCGCCGGCTCGGACACGATCACCGCTCGCCGCGCCGCGATCTCTCCGCGCCAACCCTCGAGGTCCCCCGCCGCGACCGTCACGAGTCCGTGCATCAGCAGGCCCAGCGGATCGAGGCCCGCGGGCGCCGCGGCGAGCAGTCGCGCCACCACCTCCGGGAACTCCCGCTCGCGGAGGAACAGCACGTCGCGCTTGTCGGGGAAGTGCCGGAAGAAGGTGCGGGTCGTGAGCCCGGCCCGCTCGGCGATCGACGGCACCGTCGTCGAGGAGTAGCCGTGCTCGGCGAACAGCTCCATCGCGGCGCGCTCGAGGCGCAGAGCGGCGTCGGGGGCCCAGCGTGACATGGAGACAGGCTAGCCGATGACACGACGTGTCATCAAGTGTACGGTGACGACACGTCCTGTCATCGAGCACTGGAGACCCGTTGCCCTCGAACCCCGCTGTGCCCACGAACACCGCCGCCCGGCTCCCCTCCGCCCGCGCCGACCTCGTCGTCGGGCCCGCCGCGCTGCACGTCCCCGGGCCCGGCGAGCTGCTCGTGCGCAACCGCGCCGTCGCCGTGAACCCGCTCGACGAGCTCAAGCAGTGGACCGGCGACCTGATGTACCGCTGGCTGCCCTACCCCTCCGTGCTCGGCGAGGACGTCGCCGGCGAGGTCGCGGCGGTCGGGCCCGGCGTCGACCGCTTCTCCGTCGGCGACCGCGTCGTCGCCTACGCGGTCGGGATGGAGCGCGGGCGCCGGCACGACGCCGAGGGCGGCTTCCAGGAGTACACGGTCGTCCGGGCGGATCTCGCCGCGCCGATCCCGCCGCAGCTGGCGGACGAGCAGGCCGTGGTGCTGCCGCTCGCGGTCTCCACCGCCGCCACCGCGCTCTTCCAGAAGGACCGCCTCGCGCTGCCCCACCCGTCGGCCGAGCCCGTCGCCACCGGCCGGACCGTCGTCGTCTGGGGCGGCGCCACCAGCGTCGGCAGCAACGCGATCCAGCTCGCCGTCGCCTCCGGCCACCGCGTCGTCGCCACCGCCTCGCCCGGCAACCATGCCCGCCTCCGCGAGCTCGGCGCCGACGTGGTCGTCGACTACCGCGGCCCGAGTGCGGTCGCCGACGTCGTCGCCGCGATCGGCGGCGCCGAGGTGGCGGGGATCCTCGCGGTCGGCACCGGCTCCGCCGAGCCCTGCGTCGCCGTCGCGGCCGCCACCGGAGCCCGCCGGGTCGCCCTCGCCAGTCCCTCGGTCTCCTTCGGCTCCCTGCCGCGGAAGGCGGGGCTCTCCCTCCCGTTCGTGCGCACGATGTCGCGCCTCGTCGGCGCGAACCTCCGCCTCCAGTTCGCCGCCCGCCGCCGCGGCATCCGCGCCCGCTACGTCTGGGGCGCCACGCTGATGAGCAACGAGGTCGGGCCGATGCTCTGGCGCGACCACCTGCCGAGCGCGCTCGCCGACGGCCGGCACCGCTGCGCGCCCGAGCCCGAGGTCGTCGGCACCGGTCTCGGCGCCGTGCAGGGCGCGCTCGACCGGTTGCACGCGGGGGTGTCGGCACGGAAGCTGGTCGTGCGGCTCTGACCGCGAGCCGCTCCGGTGCGCCACTATGGACCGTGCCGCTCCCCTCCGCCGCCGGACCGTCCGTGCCCTCCACCCGCTCCTGGCTGCTCGTCGCGCCGTCGCTCGTCGTCCTCGGCTGGGGCGGCAACCAGTTCCTGCCGCTGATGCAGCTCTACCGCCAGCTCGAGGGCTACACGCAGACGCAGGTCACGATCCTGCTCGCCGCCTACGTCCTCGGCATCGTGCCCGGCTTCGCCCTGGCCGGCGGCTGGTCCGACCGCTTCGGCCGCCGGCCGGTGCTGCTGGCCGGCCTCGTCCTCGGGGTCCTCGGCAGTGTCGTGCTCGCCTGCTCCCCCGCCTCCGTGCTCGGTCTCGGCATCGGCCGCTTCATCAGCGGGCTCAGCGTCGCGGCCGGGATGGTCGTCGGCACGGCCTGGATCAAGGAGCTGTCGATCGCGACGGGAGCGTCCTCGGCCGGCGCCCGCCGCGCCTCCGCGATGCTCACCATCGGCTTCGGCGGCGGTGCGGGAGTCGGCGGCGCGCTCGCGCAGTTCGGCCCCTGGCCGACCGTGCTGCCCTACTTCGTGCAGTCGGCGGCCTGCGTCGCGGCCGTCCTGGTGCTCCTCCGCGCGCCGGAGACCCGCGCCTACGACCCGTCCGCCGGCCGCCTCGCCGGCGAGCTCAGCATCCCGCGCCCCGCCCGCGCCCGCTTCGCCGCCGTCGTCCTGCCGCTCGCCCCCTGGGTGTTCGCGGCGCCCGCCCTGTCCTTCGCGGTCGGGCCGAGCCTGGTCGCCGACCGCCTGCCCGGCGTCACCGTCGGCTTCGCGACCCTCGTCACCGTGATCACCCTCGGCTGCGGCTGGGTCACCCAGCTCTTCTCCGGCCCGCTGCTCGCGCGGCTGCGCGGCCGCGGCGCCCTCGTCGGCGGCGCGCTCACGGCGCTCGGCGCGCTGCTGCTGATCCCGGCCGCCGTCGGGCAGCAGCTCTGGCCGGTCCTCGTCGCCGCGCCGGTCTTCGGCTGCGGCTACGGCCTCGCGATGGTCTCCGGGCTGACCGCCTCGCAGGCCCTCGTCGAGACCCGCGACCTGGCGAGCATCACCGCCGTCTACTACTCGGTCACCTACGCGGGCTTCCTCGTGCCGGCGATCCTGGCCGCGCTGGCCGTCGCCCTGCCGATGCCGCTGCTGCTGGCGGCGACCGCGCTGGCGATCCTCGCCTGCGTCGCGCTCGCGGCCCGTGGACTGCGCCGCCGGTCCGCGCCTACGCTCACCTGAACCGTCGTCCGCCCGAAGGAGACCCCGTGTCAAAGGTCCGAGTCCACAACTTCTCCGTCTCGCTCGACGGCTACGCCGCCGGGGAGGGCCAGTCGCTCGAGACCCCGTTCGGCCACGCCGGCTCCCGGCTGGTCGAGTGGGCGATGGGGACCCGCACCTTCCGCAGGATGGGCCTGCCCGGTCCGGGCGAGGGCTCGCAGGGCGTCGACGAGGCGTTCGCCGGCGCCTGGGCGGACGGCGTCGGCGCCGAGATCATGGGCCGCAACAAGTTCGGGCCCCAGCGCGGTCCATGGGAGGACGAGGAGTGGACCGGCTGGTGGGGCGAGGACCCGGTCTTCCACACGCCGGTCGTGGTCCTCACGCACCACCCGCGCCCGACCGTCACGATGGCCGGCGGCACGAGCTTCCACTTCGTCGACGCCGACCCGGCGACCGCCCTCGAGCGGGCCCGCGAGCTGGCCGGCAGCGGCGACGTGCGCATCGGCGGTGGCGCGGCGACGGTGCGGCAGTTCCTCGCCGCCGATCTCGTCGACCGGATGCACGTCGTGCTCGTCCCGATCGTCCTCGGCCGCGGCGAGCGGCTGTGGGACGGGCTCGAGGGCCTGGAGCAGCGCTTCCACATCGAGGCGACGCCGTCACCGTCCGGGGTCGTGCACCTCGTCTTCGAGCGCCGGGAGCGCTAGAACCGCGCCGCTACCTCGTAGAGCACGTCCTCGTCGCCGGCGTACAGCCCCTCCATCCGCGGCCAGTGCGCGATCACGTCGGTGAAGCCCAGCGCCTCGGCGCGGCCGGCCGAGTCGGCGTAGCGGTCGACGCTCTCGAGCGAGTAGTCCGGGCCGGAGTCGAGCGAGAGGTGCCGCTCGATCGAGCGCGGGTCGCGACCGGCGGCCTCGAGCGCGTCGTCGAGGCGCTTCGAGAGCTCGGCGACCGCCGCCCACCACTCCTCGGTGCTGCGGCCCTCCGGACCCGTCGTCACCCAGCCCTGCGCCCGCTCGGCCACGAGCGCGAGGCCCTTGGGCCCGTTCGCCGCGAGCACGAACGGCACGCGCGGCGACTGCACCGGCTCCCCCACCATCCGGGCCCCGCGCGCGGTGAACCAGGCGCCTTCGAGGTCGATGCCGCCCGAGCCGGGCACCTCGTGCCGCAGCAGCACGTCGAGTGCCGCGACGAACTCCACGTAGCGCTCGTGCCGCTCCCGCGGCGAGTGCAGCTCCTGCCCCAGCACCGTCGCGTCGAAGCCCGTCCCGCCCGAGCCGACCCCGAGGACGAAGCGGCCGCCCGAGATCTCGTCCACCGTGGCGATCTCCTTCGCGAACGGCACCGGGTGCCGGAAGTTCGGCGAGGCGACGAAGGTGCCCAGCCGCAGCGTCTCGGTGACCACCGCGGCGGCCGTCAGCGTCGGGATCGTCGCGTGCCAGACCTGGTCCGCGAGCGAGCGCCAGGAGAGGTGGTCGTAGGTCCAGGCGTGATCGAAGCCGAGCCCCTCCGCGGACTGCCACTTGCGGCGGGCGGTGGACCAGGGCTCCTGCGGGAGGATGACGATGCCGTGTCGCATCGTCCGAGTGTAGGGAGGAACGTGTCGGTACGATGGTCGGCGGTGTGCCGGGAAGTCTGGTCGGCGGACGCGGCCCTCTGGCGCGTTCTCACGTGATCCGACGACCTCCCGAAGGAAGCCCCTCCGTGCCCCATACCCCTGCCGCCGAGCCCACCCGCTCCGAGCCCACCCGCCAGGCGCCGCACGCGATCTGGCGGGGCCTGCGCCAGACGCTGCGCTCCGACGCCGTCGGCGGCGCCCTGCTGCTCGGCGCGACCGTCCTCGCGCTGGTCCTCGCCAACTCGCCCGCGGCCGGCTTCTACGAGACCGTCCGCGACTACGAGTTCGGCCCCGAGGCGCTCCATTTGAACCTCAGCGTCGGCGCCTGGGCGGCCGACGGACTGCTCGCGATCTTCTTCTTCGTCGTGGGCCTCGAGCTCAAGGAGGAATTCGTCGTCGGCAAGCTCCGCGATCCGCGCACCGCCGCGCTCCCGGTGGCCGCCGCGTTCGGCGGGGTCGCCGTCCCCGCCCTGATCTACGTCGCGATCAACGCGACCGCCGGCCCCGACGCCCTCCAGGGCTGGGCGATCCCGGTCGCCACCGACATCGCCTTCGCCGTCGCCGTGATCGCAGTCGTCGGCAAGAGCCTCCCGGTCGCCCTGCGGACGTTCCTGCTCACCCTCGCCGTCGTCGACGACCTGCTCGCCATCACGATCATCGCCGTCTTCTACACCTCGGCGATCGCCTTCCTGCCGCTGCTGCTCGCGCTCGTCCCGCTCGGGATCTTCGCCGTCCTCGTCCAGCGCGGCGTCCGCACCTGGTGGATCCTGATCCCGCTCGGCGTCGCCACCTGGGCGCTCGTCCACGCCTCCGGCATCCACGCGACCGTCGCGGGCGTGCTGCTCGGCTTCGCCGTCCCGGTCGTCGCGACCGCCCGCGCCCGCGTCCGCACCGGAACCGGCAGCGACGGCGAGCCCGAGTACGACGGGCTCGCCGCGCACTTCGCCGACCGCTGGAGCGGCGTGTCGGCCGGCGTCGCCGTCCCGGTCTTCGCCTTCTTCTCGGCCGGAGTGACGATCGGCGGCCTCACCGGCCTCGTCGAGTCGTTCCAGGACAGCATCGCCCTCGGCATCATCGTCGGCCTGGTCGTCGGCAAGCCGCTCGGCATCCTCGCGACCACCTTCCTGATCACCCGGCTGCCCGGCCTCCGCCTCGACCCCGCGCTGCGCTGGCCGGATCTGGTCGGCATGTCGATGCTCGCCGGCATCGGCTTCACCGTCTCGCTGCTCGTCGGCGAGCTGTCCTTCGGCGTCGGCAACGCGGCGGGCGAGCACGTGAAGGTCGGCGTGCTGGCCGGCTCGGTGATCGCGGCGGCGCTCGGAGCGACGGTGCTGTCGGCGCGGAGCCGCGGCTACGCGCGGTCCGGAGTCCTCTCGGACTGACCCCCCGCCAGCCGCATCGTGCCGCCGGCCCGCGCCGCGAACGCCCGCGCGGTCGCCGCGATCGTCCGCTGCATGACCCGCACCGCCGCCGTCGGCGCGAGGTCCGCCGGGCGGGCGAGGCTGATCGTCCGGCTGAGCGTGGGCTCCTCGAGCCGGATCGAGCGGAGCCCGGGGCGGCCCTGCAGCACCATCGCCGGCACGATCGCGACGCCGAGCCCGCGCTCGGCGAAGCGCAGCACCGCGTCCATCTCGGCGCCCTCCAGCACGACGTCGGGCATCAGGCCCGCGGCGGCGAACGCGGCATCGGTCGTCCGGCGCAGGTCGTAGCTGGAGTTGAAGACGATCTGCGGAAGCGCGGCCACCGCCGCCAGGCCGAGGGCATCACCGGCGGCGAGCGCCGGCTCGTCCGCCGAGGAGACCACGACCAGCTCCTCGACCAGCAGCGGCGTCACCGTGAACGCGCCGACGGCCGCCGCCGTCGACGTCGTCACGAGCGCGAGGTCGAGCTCCCCGCGCGCGAGTCGATCGAACAGGCTCCGCGAGCCGTCCTCGGCCAGGTGCAACTCGATCGCGGGATGCGCCGCGTGGAAGGCGTGCAGCACCTCCGCGACGAGGCTGATGCAGAGCGTCGGCGTCGCGCCGAAGCGGACCCGCCCGCGCTCGAGCCCGGCGAGCTCGGCCAGCTCCCGCCGCACCGACTCGGCGTCCGCGAGCATGCGCCGCGCGAGCGGCAGCAGCAGCTCGCCGGCGGAGGTGAGCGTGCTGCCGGAGCGCGCCCGGTGGAACAGCTCGGAGCCGAGGTCCTGCTCGAGCGCGGAGATCTGGCGGCTCAGCGAGGGCTGCGCGAGATGCAGCTCCTCGGCGGCGCGGGTGAAGCTGCCGAGGCGCGCGACCTCGACGAAGCCGGACAGCTGCTCGAAGTTCATGGCCATAGCGTAAGCGCATGCCGAGCCCCAGCATTATGCATTGGAGTAATCGAAGCGCCCTGCCTAGCGTGGAGTCATGACCACTTCAGCGACCACCACGACCCCGGAGCGCCGGATCTCCACCTCCGTCCTCGTCATCGGCACCGGCGGCTCGGGACTTCGCGCCGCGATCGAGCTGGCCGAGGCCGGCGTCGACGTCCTCGCGCTGGGCAAGCGCTCGAAGTCGGACGCCCACACCTCGCTCGCCGCCGGCGGCATCAACGCGGCCCTCGCGACGATGGACCCCGACGACAGCTGGCAGCAGCACGCGGCCGACACGATCACCGAGTCCTACCAGCTCGCCAACCCGCACACGGTCGAGATCGTCACCTCGAACGCCGCCCGCGGCATCCAGGACCTCGAGCGCTACGGCATGCCGTTCGCCCGCGAGGACGACGGCCGCATCTCGCAGCGCTTCTTCGGCGCGCACACCTACCGCCGCACCGCCTTCGCCGGCGACTACACCGGCCTCGAGATCCAGCGCACGCTGGTCAACCGGGCGGCGCAGCTCGACATCCCGATCCTGGACACCGTCTACGTCACCCGCATCCTCGTCAACGAGGACGGCGCCGTCTTCGGCGCCTACGGCTTCGACCTCGTCGACGGCACCCGCTACCTGATCCACGCCGACGCGGTGATCCTCGCCGCCGGCGGTCACAACCGCATCTGGCGCCGCACCTCCTCGCGCCGCGACGAGAACACGGGCGACTCGTTCCGCCTGGCCGTCGAGGCCGGCGGGCGCCTGCGCGACCCGGAGCTGGTGCAGTTCCACCCGTCGGGCATCATCGAGCCCGAGAACGCGGCCGGCACGCTCATCTCCGAGGCGGCCCGCGGCGAGGGCGGCATCCTCCGCAACGGCCTCGGCGAGCGCTTCATGGGCAAGTACGACCCGGAGCGGATGGAGCTCTCCACGCGCGACCGCGTCGCGCTCGCCTGCTACACCGAGATCAAGGAGGGCCGCGGCACGCCGAACGGCGGTGTCTGGCTCGACGTCTCGCACCTCCCGCGCGAGACGATCATGACCCGCCTCCCCCGCGTCTACCAGACGATGCTCGAGCTGCAGATGCTCGACATCACGAAGGACCCGATCGAGATCGCGCCCACCGCGCACTACTCGATGGGCGGCGTCTGGGTCCGCTCGGACGACCACAGCACCGACGTCCCCGGCCTCTACGCCATCGGCGAGGCGTCCAGCGGTCTGCACGGCGCCAACCGGCTCGGCGGCAACTCGCTGATCGAGCTGCTCGTCTTCGGCCGCATCGTCGGGCAGGCGGCGGCGGAGTATTCCGCCTCGCTGACCGCTCAGACCCGCTCGGCGGCCTCGGTGCAGGTCGCCCGCGACGAGATCGCCGACCTGCTCGCCGCCGACGGCGAGGAGAACGTGCGGGCCCTGCAGCGCGCGATCCGCAACACCATGACCGAGCACGCCGGCGTCGTCCGCGACGAGGCGGGCCTGCTGGCCGGTCTCGCCGAGCTGAACGCCATCGAGGCGCGCATCGCCGGCATCGGCATCCACCCGGACATCGCGGGCTTCCAGGACCTCGCGCACGCCTTCGACCTGAAGTCCGCCGCGATGGCGGCGCGGGCGACCCTCGAGGCCGCGCTGGAGCGCCGCGAGAGCCGCGGCTGCCACAACCGCAGCGACTACCCCGAGATCGACCCGGCGCTCCAGGTGAACCTGGTCTGGTCGCCGTCCACCGGGATCACCCGCGAGGAGATCCCCGCGGTGCCGGAGGAGATCCAGGCGCTGATCCGCGAGGTCGCGACCGCGGGGAAGCTGCTCGAGTAGCGGCACCGCTCGCGCTCCGCGCACACGACGACGCCGGCCCGGATGATCCCGGGCCGGCGTCGTGTCGTTCCGCATCCGATCAGGCGCGGCTGCGGGCGCGTCCGCCGAAGCGGGTGTAGAGGAACAGCACGATGATCGCGCCGATGATGGAGCCGATGATCCCGGCCGGCTGGAGGAAGCCCTCCATCGGGTCGTGCTGGAAGATCAGGAAGCCGAGGAAGCCGCCGACGAAGGATCCGACGATCCCCAGCACGATGGTCATCAGGATGCTGATGTTCTGGCGTCCCGGCACGATGAGGCGGGCGAGAGCGCCGGCGATGAGGCCGACGACGATGAGGCTGATGATGAGTCCGAGCACGGGAGTCACCTTCCTGTCGAGCACGGCGGACCGTGCGGTGGGGCTCTGCGGTCGCTGAGCCGATGGGCAACCCAAGCAGTCGCGGAGGGGTGGCCGGTACACCCCTGGGGGTGTGGTCACGGTGCCCGGTGGCGCGGTACGGTCCGTGCATGCCCACGCCCCTGCCCACGCCCCTCACCGTCGCCCTCGTCGACGACTACGACGTGGTGCTCAAGGGCCTCGCGCACATGTTCGACCACTACCGCGACCGCGTCGTCGTCGCCGAGATCGACGCGAACGCCGCGCTCTCCGACCGCATCGACATCGTCCTCTACGACTCGTTCGCCCAGCCGGAGTCGGACCTGCAGGAGCTCGCCGACCTCGTCCGCAACCCGCGCGCCGAGCACGTCGTCGTCTACACCTGGAACTTCCACCCCGACCTCGTCGCCGACGCCCTCGACCAGGGCGTGCGCGGCTACCTGTCGAAGACCCTCCCCGCGCGCGAGCTCGTCGCCGCCCTCGAGGCCGTCCGCTCCGGCGAGCTCGTCGTCAGCGAGCCGCCCCGCCGCGCCGGCACCGCCCCCGGCCTCGACTGGCCCGGCCGGCACGAGGGCATCACCGACCGCGAGTCCGAGATCCTCGCCCTGATCACCCAGGGCAAGAGCAACGCCGACGTCGCCGCCCTCACCTACCTCAGCCCCAACACGGTCAAGTCCTACATCCGCAGCGTCTACGGCAAGATCGGAGCCTCCAGCCGCACCCAGGCCGTCCTCTGGGGCGTCGAGCACGGCTTCACCCCCGACCACCACCGCATCGACCACTGGCTCGGCGGGCCGTGACCGCGCACGCCCACCTTCGGCTCGTGAAACCGGCTCCGGCGCGCTGAATCGCGCCGTTCCGACGAGCCCGACGCGCTTCCGCGAGCCCGAGCCGCTCCGCCGCCCGTCCACGCCCCTCGAATCCGCCTAGGGTGAGCACACCGGAGCACGAGGGGGACGCGATGCCACGGAACCACCGGCACAGAAGAGCCACCGGCGCGGCGATCGCGCTGCTCGCCCTGCCGCTGCTCGCGGGGTGCGCGGGGCCGACGCCCTACTCGGACTTCGATCGGACGCGGGACGAGCGGGACGTGCTGCCGGATCTCGGCGACGTGGGCGAGCAGATCGACCCCGACTCGGTTCGCTTCGTCGGCACGGCCGAGGGCGTGGACGTCTACCTCGGCTCGTCGATCCGCGGTGACGACCACTGCGTGATCATCGACGGCGACGACGGGCCCGTGAGCGGCTGCGGCGGAGGCGGCGACCTGGAGGTGTCGCAGCGCACCTCGGTCGTGGTGCAGGTGCATCCCGACGGCGTCGTGCCGGAGGACTCCCCCGGTCTCGATTGGACGGCCCTCGGTCAAAACGTGTCGGTACGGTCCTACAACTGATCGCCGTCCCGCCTGCGGTAGGTCGCCAGCGCGACGCCACCGGGCAGCGCGAGCAGATCGACCGCCTCCAGCGCCACCGGCCGCGCGAGCCCGCCGAGCAGCGGGACGCCCGCGCCCAGGAGCAGCGGCGAGATCTTCACCTGGATCTCGTCGATCTCCTCGATCAGCTTCGCGGCGAGATCGCCGCCGCCGCAGAGCCAGATGTCGCGCCCCGGCTCCCGCTTGAGCGCCGCGACCTGCGCCCGGACGTCGCCCGACATCGTCTCCACCCGGTCGGAGGCGGGCAGGCGTCCGTGCGTCACCACGATCTGGCGCAGGTGCGGGTAGGCGCCGTCGACGAGCCCGGCGTCCACCGCGGGGGCATGGGTCCGGCGGCCGAGCAGCACGGTGTCGAACCGGCGCGGCGGCGCCGTGACACCGAGCGCCGCGCGCAGGTGCGCCGGGCAGGTCTCGGGGTAGCGCTCGAAGAGGTCCGCCAGGGTCTCCGGCGCGGTCGGGAACGCGGAGACGTCCCCCGCCGGGTCCGCGAGGAAGCCGTCGAGCGAGGTGGCGATGTAGTAGACGAGGTCGCGCATGCCACCGCACGGTACCTCTCGTCGGCGGGGGTCTTCTACCCTGGAAGGGCTCTTCTACCCTGGAAGGAGAGGAGGCCCCATGTCCGAAGCGAGGGATCGCGCCGCCCGGTACGCCGCGGAGCGCGCGGCCGGCGGCCGGCCGGAGACCGACGACGAGAGCACCGGCTCGCTGCCGGAGAACGCGGAGGACCGCGCCGCGTTCATCGAGACGTCGATCCAGCAGGCGATCCGCCGCGGCGAGTTCGACGACCTGCCCGGCGCCGGCAAGCCGCTCGAGGGGCTCGGCGAGCACCACGACCCGGACTGGTGGATCCGCCGCAAGATCGAGCGGGAGAACCTCACCGGCATCGGACCGGCCGCGTTCCTGCTCCGCGCCGAGGACCGCAGGCTCGACGAGCAGCTCGACCGCCTGATGCGCGAGTCCGAGGTGCGGGCCGTGCTGACCGACTTCAACGGGCGCGTCGTCGAGGCCCGCCGCCAGCTGCTGGGCGGCCCGCCGGTGGTCACGCCACTGCGCGACATCGACGCGGAGGTCTCCGCCTGGACCGAGCGCCGGAACGCCCGGTTCGCGGCGCCCGAGCCGCAAGAGCCCGCGCGGCCCCGCCGCCGGTGGTGGCGCCGGCGCTGACCGCTCCGCGCACGAGCACACCGATCCTCATCACTATGCTGGGAAACTCCGCGAGGGAGGGTCGGATGAAGGTTCCGCGCACCGCGACGACCCGCGTCGTCACCGAGATCAACCGGACGGCGATCGTCGACGCCCTGCGTCTGCACGGTCCCTCCTCCCGCAGCGCCATCGCGCGCCACACCGGCCTCAGCCCCGCCACCGTCGAGCGGCTCTGCTCGGCCCTCCTCGGCGAGGGCGTCATCGTGCTCGACGGCCGCGAGCGCTCCTCCGGCGGCCGGCCGTCCTCGCTCTACCGCTACGCCGGCGACGCGCGCGTCGTCGCCGCGATCGAGGTGTCCGAGGCGCAGGCGCACGGCCGCCTCGTCGACTTCGACGGCAAGACCGTGCGCGACGAGGTCCTCGCCTTCGAGCTCTCCGGCGACGGATCCGACGCCGACCGCCGCCTCGCCGGCACCATCGAGATGGTCGACCTGCTGATGGCCGCGTCGAAGCGCATCCGCAAGCCGTGCGCGGGAGTCGGCGTCACCATCCCGGGCATCGTGCACGGTCCGGAGGGCCGGGTCACCAACACGATCGAGCTCGGCTGGAGCGACGTGATGCTCGGCAGCATCCTCAAGGCCCGCGTCGGCGTGCCCGTGCTGGTCGAGAACGACGCCAACGCCATCGGCTTCGGCGAGTGGTCGCGCGGCGCCGGCCGCGGCACGCAGAGCCTCGCCACCTACGTGCTCGGCGTCGGAGTCGGTGCCGGCATCGTGCACGACGGTGCGCTGCTGCGCGGCTCGCGCTCGGCCGCGGGCGAGATCGGCTACCTGGTCACCGAGCGCTCGCACCTCGAGCGCCCGTACACGACGCAGGGCGACCTGGAGTCGCGGATCGCCGGAATCTCCCGCGGCTACGCCCGCGAGCACGCGTCCGACGCGGCGAACCCGCTCGGCGCCCTGCTCGACGCGGCCGCGGCCGGCGAGGAGTCCGCCCAGGCGCCCGCCGCCGAGGTCTTCGACTACATCGGCCTGTCCTGCATCGCGCTCTGCACCGTGCTCGACCCGGAGCTGATCGTGCTGGCCGGCCACCTCTCGCGCCAGCCCGCGTACGCGATCCAGGAGGTGACGCGCCGCCTGGTCGGCCGGATCACCATCCCGCCGCGCATCGCAACCGCCGAGCTGGGTGCCGACGCGGCGCTCGTCGGCGTCGCGCAGCTCATCATCGCCCGCTCGCGGACGGCGACCTATCTCAGCTGAGGCGCCGGTCGAGCGCTGCGGCCGCCTGCTGGTCCAGCAGCACCGTCACGTCCGGGTGGCCCTGCAGCGCCGAGGCCGGGCAATCGACGTCGACCGGACCGAGCAGCGCGCGCGCCACGGCGTCCGCCTTGGCCGACCCCGAGGCGAGCAGCACCAGCGAGCGCGCGGACAGGATGGTCGCGACGCCCTGCGTGATCGCCGACTCCGGCACCCGGTCGATCCGCCCGTCGAAGAACCGGGCGTTCGCCTCACGGGTGCTCCGCTCGAGCCGGACGACGTGCGTGCCGGCGTCGTGCGGGGTGCCGGGCTCGTTGAAGCCGATGTGCCCGTTGCCGCCGATGCCGAGGATCTGCAGGTCGACGCCGCCGACCGCGCGGATGGCCGCGTCGTAGTCGCGCCCCGCCTGCTCGCCGTCCGCGCGAGTGCCGTCCGGGACGTGCACGGCGCCCACGCCGAGCGGCACGCGCACCTCGCGGTCGAGGACCGCGCGGTAGCTCTCGGGATGCCCGAGATCGATCCCGACGTACTCGTCGAGCGCGAAGGCGCTCACCCCGGAGAAGTCGATCCGGCCCGCCATGACACGCTCGGCGAGCTCGCGGTACAGCAGCGAGGGCGTCGAGCCGGTCGCGACGCCCAGCACCGCGCGCGGGTCGGCGAGGACGCGCTCGGCGACGAGATCCGCGGCGGCGCGGGAGGCCTCGGCGAAGGAGTCGAAGACGCGGACGGTGGTGCCGGGGGCGAAAGCGGTGCTCCCGCGGGTTCCGGTCAGGCTCACGAGGCCACCTCCGAGAGGGTGCGCTCGGCGGTGGCGAGGGCCCGTGCGTGCGCCATCGCGCCCACCACCGGCGGCCGCCGCACGACGACGAACGCCAGCTGCGGAGCCCCCTCGGCCAGCCGCTCGCGGATCCGCCGCTCGTACGCGGGCTGGTTGACAATCACGCCGCCGCCCGCCACCACGAGCGAGCCGATCGCCCCGCGGCGCACGAGCGAGGCGACGCCCGCGGCCAGCGCCTGCGCGGCGTCCTCGACGATCCGCCCGGCGAGGGCCGACCCGGCGGCCGCCTGCTCGAAGACGAGCGGGGCGAACGCGCCCCAGGCCGCGCCGCCGGCGATGCGCGTCGCCTCGGCGGCGAGGGTCGCGGCGTCGCTCGCGCCGAACGCGGTGAGGACGGCGCCGATCAGCGGATCCGGGGCCCCGCCCTCAGGAGTGACACCGTTATCGCAGGCCACGAGGGTCGCCCGCAGCGCCGTCGACACGAGGTCGTGCGCGCTGCCGCGGTCGCCGAGCGGCCAGCCGTGGCCGTCGACGGTGATCCGGGCGCCGTCCGCGGTCGTCCCGCAGATCACGGCGCCGGTGCCGACGATCATCTGGATGCTCGGTTCCTCCTGCTCCGCGAAGCCCAGCAGCTCGGCGTCGTTGACGACCGTCACGGGCCGGCCGAGGCGGAGCGACAGCGTCGCCGTCGCCTCCCGCATCTGCCCGGGGGTGTCGCAGCCGTGCACGCCGAGCACCACGACGGCGTCCTCGGCGAGCGGGCGGAGGCGCAGCAGCACCTCGGCCAGTCGCGGCAGGTTCTCGGGGTCGGCGAAGAGCTCGCCGGAGCGCCAGGCGCTCGAGGGGAGGACGAGGTCCTCCTCCGCGCCGTCCGTGTCGAGGAGGCGGACGTGGGTCTTGGTGCCGCCCACGTCGACACCGACGAGGTGGGCTGCGGCCTGCGGAGGATTTTGCGTCACAGTGGCATGAAAGCATCTCTCGCCCCGTGGGACAAGGCGGCTGGCGCGTGATGCAGCCCCTCGCACACCCTCGCGTTACGGCGCTGTTTCCGCGAGTTACGGCCCGATCACGACTTCCGGCGCCTCGAAGATTCTTGTTGACCTATATGGGTCGTATTGATAAGAAAGCACTACCGCCTCGACGACGAAGCGCCCGCGCCTCGTCGACTGACAGACACATGAAAGGTGTTCCGTTGAAGAAGACAGCACGCGCCACCCTGGCGCTCCTCGGCACGGGAGTGCTGATCGCTTCTCTCGCCGGGTGCGCGAACGGCTCCTCCGGAGCCGGCGCCTCCGACCCGCTCCAGTTCGTCCTCTCCGGCGACGGGACCCAGGGCGGCGGCTACCAAAAGATGGCCGATCTCTACCAGGAGCAGACCGGTGTCGAGGTCGAGATCGTCGACGTCCCGGGCGACGACCTGACGACGCGCCTGCGCAACAGCGCTCAGGCGAACGACCTGCCGGCCCTCGCCGCGGCGGCGAACGTCGACCCGCTGTGGAAGGACCAGATCCTCGACCTCTCGCAGATCGCGACCGACCAGGACATCCTGCCGCTGCTCGCCGTGCCCGACCCCGAGGACGGCAAGGTCAAGGCGCTGCCCACCAGCCTCACCTCGGTCGGCATGTTCATCAACAAGTCGCTCTTCGACGAGGCCGGCGTCTCCTACCCCACCGACGCGACGCAGAGCTGGACCTGGGACGAGTTCGTCGCCAAGTCCGAGGAGGTCCAGGCGGCCACCGGCGCGCAGTACGGCATGGTGATGGACAACTCCGCGCACCGCCTCCGCTCCTTCCTCTACGAGTTCGGCAGCGAGGGCATCGTCGACGACGGCGGCACCTTCACCGCGAACGCCGAGACGAAGACGGCGCTGGAGTACTTCAAGAAGCTCAACGACGACGGGTTCATGCCCAAGTCGGTCTGGACCGCCGGCGAGGACGCCAGCGCGACCTTCAAGAGCGGCCAGGTCGTCTCCTACTACTCCGGCGTCTGGCAGATCGCGGACTTCCAGTCGAACATCACCGAGTTCGAGTGGGCCTCGGTGCCGACCCCGCAGCAGCCCGTCAAGGCGACCAACTACGGCGCCGCCTCGTGGATCGTCGCCTTCGACGGCACCGGCCAGGAGGAGGAGGCCCAGAAGTTCATCGACTGGCTCTACCAGCCCGAGCAGTACTCCGCGTACTGCGAGATCGCCGGCTGCCTGCCCGCCGTCACTGGCCTCGAGATGAACTACCCGGCCAACCAGGACGCGTTCGCGCTCTACAACGCCGAGATCGCGGCCTCGCCCGCCGTCTCCTCGCTGCAGACCGTCGACCAGCTGATCGGCGGCTACGAGGGCAAGTTCCTCCAGTCGGAGCCGCTCAAGGACGAGACGATCAAGTACCTCAACGACCAGCAGAGCGTCGACGAGACCATCGACAACATCCTGTCGACGACCCAGGCCGCCCTCGGCGAGTAGGTCCCCCGGGCGGTGCGGGGTCCTCTCCCCGCACCGCCCTCCCCCTCGACCGATCGCACCGCCGATCACCCGATCAGGAGAGCATCATGACCGTCCAGCCGCTCGTCACTCCGTCCTCACCACCGGAGGCGGTCCTCACGGTCCCCGGCGCAGGTCGCGGATCGAAGGGCTCGCGCCGGCGCCCCGTGCGCCGCCCCCGCTACGTCGTCAGCACGGTGCTGCTGACGGTCGGCGTCGCGATCCTCTTCGCCCTCTTCTTCGTCTGGCCGGGCGCGCTCGGCGTGATGTACTCCTTCACCTCCTACCGGGGCTTCGGCGACATCGAGTTCGTCGGCCTCGACAACTACACGGCGCTCGCGCAGGACCCGGTGTTCTACGCCGCGGTCGGCCGCACGCTCGTCTACGCGCTGTTCTCGGTGCCGTTCGCCTGCGGCCTCTCGCTGCTGATGGCCGTCGCGCTGAACAATGCGCGTGCCAAGGGCAAGATCGGCGCCCGCATCATCTTCTTCCTGCCCTGGCTGGTCTCCCCCATCGTCGCGGGCGTCATCTGGCGCTGGATGTTCGGCGAGAGCTTCGGCTTCGTCAACTTCGCCATCACCTCGCTCGGCGGCGGCGCCGTGCCGTGGTCCTCGAACGCCGATCTCTCGCTCTTCGTCGTGATCCTCGCCTCCGCCTGGGGCGGAGCGGCCTTCAACATGCTGCTGTTCATCGCCGCGCTGAACAACGTGCCGGTCTCGCAGTACGAGGCGGCCGAGCTCGACGGCGCCAACCCCTGGCAGCGCTTCGTGTCGATCACCCTCCCCGGCATCGCGCCGACCACGCTGCTCGTGGTCCTGCTCTCGACGCTCGGGCACATGAAGGAGTTCGCGATGATCCAGGCCCTCAACAACGGCGGCCCGGGCACCGAGAACCAGCTCATCGTCCAGTACATCTTCCAGACCGGATTCGCGCAGTCGAACGTCGGCTACGCCAGCGCCGCCTCGATGGTGCTGCTGGTGATCCTGCTGATCATCGCCGCCATCCAGCTCGCCATCAGCAAGAGGAGCCAGGCATGGTGACCACGACCCCCGCCCCCGTCCGCACGACCCGCCCGAAGCGCACGCCGGCCGCGCCCGCGCCGATGACCCGGAAGAAGACCGGCGAGTTCCGCCGCTCGATCGGCCCGACCGCGATGCTCTGGGCGATCGCGATCCTCACCCTCTTCCCGCTGCTCTGGTTCCTGCTCAGCTCCTTCAAGGGCGGCGGCGACCTCTTCACCTACCCGCTCTCGCTGCTGCCGCGCGAGTGGACCCTCGACGGCTACCAGCGCGCGCTCGAGCGGGTCGACTTCCTCCGCTACTTCTCGAACACCTTCGTGGTCGCGACGCTGACCACGCTGCTCACCGTCTTCTTCAGCGCGACGACCGGCTACGCCCTGGCGAAGTACAAGTCGCCGTGGCTGAGCGTGCTGGCGCTCTGCATCCTGGCGACGACGATGCTGCCCGGCGAGGTCATCCTCAACCCGGTCTTCACCGTGGTCCGCGACCTCGGCATGTACAACACGCTGATGGGCATCATCATGCCGTCGATCCTCACGCCCACCGGTGTCTTCATGTTCCGGCAGTTCTTCATCACGGTGCCGGACGAGCTGCTCGACGCCGCCCGGATCGACGGGGCGCGCGAGCTCTCGATCTTCTTCCGGATCATGCTGCCGCTGTCGAAGCCGATCATCCTGACGCTGTCGATCATCTCGTTCCAGTGGCGCTGGAACGACTACATCTTCCCGCTGATCATCCTCAGCGACCCGAAGAACTTCACCCTGCAGATCGCGCTCCGCCAGCTGATCGGCGCCCAGAACATCGACTGGGCGATCCTGCTCTCCGCCTCGGTGCTCTCGATGCTGCCGCTGGTGGCGATCTACCTGGTGTTCCAGAAGTACATCACCGGGTCCGACATCAACGCGGGGCTGCGCGACTAGAGATGCACCACGACGAAACCAAGGCCGCCGCCCGCGTCGACCGCTTCCTCGCCGAGCGCCTCCCCCTCGCGGTGACGGCCGAGCGGATCCCGCTCGCCGTCGCCGCGTGGACGGCCGCCGGCGAGCCGGTCGCCTTCGAGACCGCGACCGACCCGCGGAACAGCTACGAGACGATCGAGCCGGGAGCGCCGTGGGGCGCCGCCTGGGACACCACCTGGTTCCGGGTGACCGGGACGGTGCCCGCCCTGTGGAGCGACGTGGGCGACCGGTTCCGGATCGAGCTCTCGCTGGACCTCGGCTTCAACCGGGCCAAGCCCGGGTTCCAGTGCGAGGGGCTCGCCCGTGCCGAGGACGGCCGGGTGCTCAAGGGCCTCGAGCCGCGCAACCACCACGTGCCGCTCGACGCGGCTCCCGGGGAGGAGTTCCTCGTCTGGGTGGAGGGCGCGTCCAACCCCGACCTCACCGGCGGGAACGACTTCGCCGGCCCGGACGGCTTCTCGCCCACCCCGTTCGGCGACCGCGCCACCGCGCCCGTCGAGCCGCTCTACCGCCTCGGCCGCTTCTCCGTCGTGCTGGTCGACACCGTCGCCGAGCGGCTCGGCCTCGAGCTCGGCGTCCTCCGCGGGCTGCACGACGAGCTGCCGGTCACCGAACCGCGGAGGCACGAGATCCTCGCCGGGCTGACCCGGGCCCTGAACACCGTCGACCCCGACGGCCTCGCCGGCACCGTCGCCGACGCGCGCGCGGTGATCGCGCCGCTGCTCGCCGCGCCGGCCGCGCACTCCGCGCACCGCATCTCGGCGACCGGCCACGCCCACATCGACTCCGCCTGGCTCTGGCCGACCCGCGAGACCGTCCGCAAGTGCGCGCGCACCTTCTCCAACGTGCTCGACCTGATGGACTGCGACCCGGACGCCGTCTTCACCTGCTCCTCCGCCCAGCAGTTCGCCTGGATGAAGGAGCACCACCCCGGGATCTTCGCCCGCATCGTCGAGCGGGTCCGCGAGGGCCGCTTCGTGCCGGTCGGCAACATGTGGGTCGAGTCCGACGTCACCATGCCCTCCGGCGAGTCGCTGGTGCGCCAGCTGCAGCAGGGCGCGCGCTTCTTCCAGGAGGAGTTCGGCGCGATCAGCGAGGTCGGCTGGCTGCCCGACTCGTTCGGCTACCCGGCCGCGCTGCCGCAGCTGCTGCGGAAGGCGGGGCTGCGCTGGTTCTTCACGCAGAAGATGTGCTGGAACGAGACCAACGCGATGCCGCACCACTCCTTCGTCTGGGAGGGGCTCGACGGCTCGCGGATCTTCACCCACTTCCCGCCGTCGAACACCTACAGCGGCGACCTGCGGCCGACCGAGCTGGCGCGGATCGTCCGCAACTTCCAGGAGCACGGGCGGGCGACCCGCTCGCTGATGCCGTTCGGCTACGGCGACGGCGGCGGCGGGCCGACCCGCGAGATGATGGCGCTCGCCCGGCTGCAGTCCGACCTCGAGGGCTCGCCGCGGATCGAGTTCTCCTCCGCGCACGACTTCTTCGAGGCCGCCGAGGCCGAGTACGCCGACCCGCCGGTCTGGTCCGGCGAGATGTACCTCGAGTTCCACCGCGGCATCCTCACCTCGCAGGCGCGCACCAAGCAGGGCAACCGGCGCAACGAGCGGCTGCTGGCCGAGGCGGAGCACTGGGCGAGCGTCGCGTTCCTGCGGCACGGCGTGCCGTTCCCGTTCGACGAGCTCGACGCGCTCTGGCGGCGGGTGCTGCTGCTGCAGTTCCACGACATCCTCCCCGGCACCGCGATCGCCTGGGTGCACCGCGAGGCCGAGCGCACGCACGCCGAGGTGACGGACGCGCTCGAGCGGATGATCGGCGAGCGGCTCGCGGTGCTCGTCGGGCCGGGCGAGCGGCGGATCGCCCTGAACGCGGCGCCGGTAGTCGTCGGCGGGGTGCCGGCGCGGGGCGGGGCGGTGGTCACGCCCGTCGAGGGCCTGATCGTCCGCGCCGACGGCGAGGGCTTCGTGCTCGAGTCACCGCTGCTCACCGTCGTGGTCACGGCCACCGGGCAGCTCTCGAGCGTCGTCGACCGCGACTCCGGGCGCGAGCTGCTGCCCGCCGGACGGGTCGGGAACCTGCTGCAGCTGCACCGCGACGAGCCCAACCAGTGGGACGCCTGGGACCTCGACGCCGCCTACCGCGACACCGTCGTCGACCTCGTCGACGGCACGGTCGAGCTCGGCGAGGACGGCGCGAGCGTCGTCGTCCGCCGGAGCTTCGGGCGCACCGGCAGCACGGCGACCCAGACGATCGCCCTCGATCCCCGCGAGCCCGCGGTCCGGATCCGCACGGTCGTCGACTGGCACGAGCGGCGGAAGCTGCTGAAGCTCGCCTTCCCGCTCGACGTGCACGCCGAGCACTCCTCGGCCGAGACGCAGTTCGGCCACGTCCGCCGCCCGGTGCACACCAACACCAGCTGGGAGGCCGCGAAGTACGAGATCTGCGCGCACCGCTGGCTGCACGTCGGCGAGCCGGGCTTCGGCGTCGCCGTCGCCTCCGACGCGGTCTACGGCTACGACGTCCAGCGCACGATCGACGACGGCCGCGTCAGCACCGTCGTCCGCCAGTCGCTGCTGCGCGCGCCGACCTTCCCCGATCCGGAGGCGGACCAGGGCGAGCACGAGTTCCTCAGCACGCTCACGGTCGCGCCCGGCATCGCCGACGCCGTCCGGGCCGGCTTCGCCGCGAGCACCGCGCCGCGCGTCGTCCTCGGCGGCTCGGTCCCGGAGGCGCTCGTCGCCGTCGAGGACCCGGCCGTGGTCGTCGACACCGTCACCCTCGCCGCCGACCGCAGCGGCGACGTGATCGTCCGGCTGCACGAGGCGCTCGGCGGACGCGTTCGCACGGCGCTGGTCGTCGCACATCCGCTCGGCCGCGTCCGCGAGGTCGACCTGCTCGACCGCGACGTCGAGGGGACGGCGCTGCTGGGCGTCGACTCCGGCCGGATCGCGCTCGAGCTTCGGCCGTTCGAGGTCGTGAGCCTCCGCCTCTCCCCCGCTGCCGTTCCTTCCCCCGCTTCCGATCCTCACCCCGTGGAGACCCCGTGACCACCGTCGACGACGCCCCCTACGCCGCCCGGCTGATCGCGGACGCCCGCGTGCGGTGCGACGAGTTCGCCGGGCGCGCCCGGCAGCCGCTGAGCGGGCTCGGCCCGCGCCCGACCATGCGCGCCATCACCTCCCTCGTCGCCCAGGCGATCGCGGAGGGCGACGAGGGGCCGGAGCTGCGCGAGACGGCCGAGACCTACCTCCGGCACCTCGCCGTCCAGCAGCTCGACAGCGGGCTGTTCTCGAGCAGCGGCAACCTCGCCTCCCCGCCCGACACCGCGTTCACGATCAACGACCTCTGCGGCTGCGTCGAGCTGCTCGACCGCTACCGGCCCGCGGGCTTCGACGAGCTCCGAGCGGGACTCGCGGACATCGCCGTCGCGGCCTCGCCCGCGATGCTGGCGGGCGGCGTGCACACGCCGAACCACCGCTGGGAGCTGGCGAGCGCCCTCGCCGCCCTCGCGGTGCACGTGCACGGCGGGCGCTCGGCGGACGGCGCGTCGGGCGCCCTCGCCGCCGCGCTGCTCGACCGCGCCGACGCCTGGCTGGCCGAGGGCGTCGACATCGACGCCGACGGTCAGTACAGCGAGCGGAGCGCCGTCTACGCCACCGAGGTCACGAACCCGAGCCTGCTCGCGCTCGCGCACGACCTCGACCGGGCGGCGCTGCTCGAGCCGGTGCGGCGGAACCTCCGTGCTATCGCCGGCCTGGTCGAGGACGACGGCGAGATCGAGTGCGTGCACTCGCGCCGGCAGGACCAGACCATCCCCTACGACGTCGAGAACCTGCTCTCGCCCTACCGCCTGCTCGCGCTCGAGGACGGCGACCGCGACGCCGCCCGGATCGTCGGGCAGATCCTCGGCCGGACGCTGCGCGAGCCGGAGCGGCACCTCGCCGAGCTGCTGCGCCGCCCGGAGCTCGGCGGACTCCTGCCCGAGCCCGCCGCGACGCCCGCCTCCGTCACGCGCGGCTACCCGGTCAGCCGGCTGCTCCGCCGTCGCGAGGGCGCACTCTCCGTGTCCGTCTCGGCCGGCAGCGACTTCGCGGCCACCGGCCGGATCGGCTCCGGACTCGCCAACTCGGCGACCCTGCTCCGCGCCCGCGCGCACGGACTCGTCCTGCGCTCGCTCCGCGTCTCGCCCGCGTTCTTCTCGCTCGGCTGCGCGCGCCCGCAGACGCTGGAGCAGACCGAGCGCGGCGGCGTGCTCGTCGAGCGGCGCGTCTCGGGCTACTACGACACGCTCGGCGCTGACGCGCCCGCCGTCACCGCCGTCCCGGACAGCGAGGGCCGCTTCTTCTCGGTGATGGACTTCGCCCGCCGCGAGCGCTTCGACGTCGAGCTGCGCACCGAGGTGGCGGTCGAGATCGACGAGAAGGGGATCGACGTGCGGGTCTCCTTCACCGGGCTCGAGACGCGCTACGCGCTGGAGCTGGTCGTCGACGGCGACGCACTCGTGGCGGGGGCCGCGGCCCTCGAGGACGGCTGGTGGCTCGACGGAGCCTCCGCGACCGTCGCCACCGGCTCCGCCGTGCTCTCGATCGAGACCGAGCCGGGCGACGGCGTCCCGCCGGTCTTCGACGACGGCGAGATGTTCACGTACGTCGGCGGCGCCGACCGCGTCGCCGGCACCCGGATCCTGCTCGGCGGCTCCACGACCGAGCCGCGCCGCCTGCGGCTCGCGATCGCGGCGCGATGAGCATCCCGACGAGCACCCCGATGAGCGCCGACGGCTCTCACCACAGCACGGCCGGCTCCGGAGGCTTCCACGGCAGCACCGCCGCCGCCGGCTGGGAGACCGGGCTGATGGTCGGCACCGGGACGACCGGCGCGGCACTGTACGAGGGCGCCGACGGCGAGGGCCCCGAGGGCGAGGGCGACGGCGACGGCGGCGGCGGCGCGGTCGTCTCCCTCTCGCACGAGCGGCTGCGGCTGCCGGTCGACCCGCTGGTCGGGCCGCCGCTGCTCGCGCCGCTGCTGCCCGAGATCCGCGCGCTGCTCGCGCACGCGCCCGTCGGCGCCGCGGACGCCGAGCGGATGGAGGAGTGGCACACCCGCGCCTGGGCCGAGGAGGGGCACGACGGCTCGCTGCTCGACGCCGACCCGCTGGTACCCGCGGGGGTGCTGCGGCTCGAGCTGACCACCGGGTCCTCGGGCGGCACGCGCGAGCGCTCCGTCGACTACCCGACGGGCACTGCCTCCCTCACTCTGCCGACCGGCCTCGCCGTCACCGTGCGCGCCGATCGCGGCGCCGACCGGCTCCTCGTCTCGGTGCACGCGGACTCGCCCTTCTCCGGCCTGCTCCGGCTCGCCCCGGCCGACGAGCCGACCGAGCCCGACCTCGGTCCCGACGCCCCGCGCGACCACCGCGAGCACGCCGTCGTCCGCGCCGTCGACGGAGGCGAGACCCTCGCCCTCGAGACCGTGCCCCGCCACCCCCGCCCGGCGGGCTTCCGCTCCGCCCTCGTCGTCGCGCGCCTGCTGCGGGGCCAGGAGTCCGTCGAGCGGGAGCGCGACGCGCCCTGGCCCGTCTGGCGCGTCTCCGGCGCGCGCGAGCTCGAGCTGGAGCTGCGCGTCTCGGTCACCTCGACCGCGTCCGCGCCCGTCGCTCCGCCGGTGCTCGTCCGCTACCCCGCAGCGACCACCCCGCACGAGCGGCTCGTCGGCGCCTGCTCGTTCTCCCTCGGCGCCGCGACCGCGCGGAGCATCGAGGAGGTGCGCGCCGACCCCGCGGCGACCGACGAGCTCGTCGAGCGCGCCTTCGCCGCCGGCCGGCACGCGATCATCGCCTCGACCGGTGAGCTGCCCGCCAGCCTGCAGGGCGTCTGGGCCGGCTCCTGGGCGCCGGCCTGGTCCTCCGACTACACGCTCAACGGCAACGTGCAGAACGGCGGCGTCGCCTCGCTCGGCACGACCGGCACGCCCGAGCTGCTGCGCTCCTTCTTCACCGCCGTCGCCGAGTTCGAGGACGACTACCGCCTCAACGCCGAGCGCATCCTCGGCGCGCCCGGCTTCCTGCTGCCCACCCGCATCTCCGGGCACGGCCGCGCCAACCACTTCACGGCCGAGTACCCGCTGCAGTACTGGCTCGGCGGCGGCGGCTGGATCCTCCGCCTCGCCTGGGACCACTGGTCGGGCACCGGCGACGAGGAGTTCCTCCGCGACTGGGCCCGGCCCTTCGCCCGCGAGGTCGTCGCCTGCTACCGGCACGCGCTGGTGCTCGACGAGGACGGCACCGCGCACGTCTCGCCCGGCTACTCCCCCGAGAACCACCCCGGCGACCAGGAGACGCCGATCACGCGCGACGCGACGTCGGAGGTCGCGATGATCCGCGACGCCCTGCTGCTCGCCGCGCGCATCGAGCGGCTGGTCGCCCCCGACGCTTCCGACACCGCCGAGGAGTGGGAGGCGCTCGCCGCCGGGCTCCCCGGCTACCGCGTCAGCCCCGACGGGCAGCTGGCCGAGTGGCAGGACCCCGCCCTCACCGACCGGCCGGAGCACCGGCACGCCTCGCACCTCTACCCCTGGTGGTACGAGGGCGTCCCGGCCGCCGCCGATCCCGGCGTCGGCGCCGCGGCGCTCGAGGCGGTCCGCGCCCGGCTGCGCTGGCGCGCCGAGGAGCCGACCGCCCCGCCCGGCCGGATGGAGATGGCCTTCGGACTCGTGCAGGCCGGCGTCGCCGCCGCGACCCTCGGCGACGCCGACGCGGCGCTGCAGTGCGTCGACTGGCTGGCCCGCCTGCACTGGCGCCCGAACATGATGCCGACCCACGACGCCGACGCCATCTTCAACGTCGACGCGGCGGGCGGGCTGCCCGCCCTGGTGGCGCAGATGCTCGCCCGCTCCGACGGCACGACGCTGCACCTGCTGCCCGCCCTGCCCGCGCGCTGGTCGGAGGGCCGGATCACCGGCCTGCACCTGCGCGGCGCGCTGCGGGTCGAGTCGCTCACCTGGAGCCCGGAGTCCGTCGAGTGCGTGCTCCGCAGTCCCCTCGACGCGGCGGCGGCACGGCTCGGCGAGCGCGTGCTCGTGCGGCTGCCGGTCGACGTCGAGCTCGAGGAGGGCACGCCCGGAGCGCTCCAGGTCGACCCGCGCACCCTCTCGGTGGACCTGCGGAGTGGCGCACCCCTGCACCTCGCCCTGCGGAGGATCTAGCCCGTCGCGACCGGCTCGCCCGCGGCCCACACCGCCCGCACCTGCAGGGCGTCGTCCAGCAGGACCACGTCGGCCGCCCGGCCGACCGCGAGCGCGCCGAACCGCTGCTCCGCGCCGAGCACGCGGGCGGGAGTCGCGGTGACCGCACCGACCGCGGCCTCGAGACCCAGGCCGACGCCGGCTCCGACCGCCCCGGCCGCACGGCGGAGCGCCGCGTCGAGCGTCAGCGTCGAGCCGGCGAGCGTCGCCGTGCCCTCCAGCCGGGCGACCGCGCCCTGGACGTCGACGCGCAGCCGGCCGATCCGGTGGGCGCCGTCGCCCGCTCCCGCCGCCGCCATCGCGTCGGTGACCAGCGCGATCCGTCCGGGCGCCGAGGCGAACGCGAGCCGCGCCACGTCCACGTCCACGTGCTCGCCGTCGAGGATCAGCTCCAGCACCACCCGCTCGTCGGCCAGCGCCACCGGGATCGGTCCCGGCGCGCGGTGCCCGATGCCCGGCATCGCGTTGAAGGCGTGGGTGACCAGCCGAGCCCCGCGCTCGATCGCCGCGCGCGTCGTCGCCGCGTCCGCCTCGGTGTGGCCGACGGCGACGACGACGCCCGCCTCACTGAGCCGCTCGATCGCTTCGAGGGCCCCCGGCAGCTCGGGCGCGATCGTGATCTGCCGGAGCCTCCCGCGCGCCGCGTCGAGCAGCCGCTCGACCGCCTCGGGCGTCGGCGCGATCAAGGCGTCCGGGTCGTGCGCCCCGCAGCGGGACGGCGCGAGGAACGGCCCCTCCAGGTGAGCACCGAGGACGAGCGGATCCTCCGCCACGAGCGAGGCGACCGTGTCGAGCGACGCCTCCAGCTCGTGGAGCGGCGCCGAGACCAGGCTCACCAGCGAGCGCGTCGTCCCGTGCGCGCGGTGCAGCGCGAGCCCGGCCCGCATCCCGCCCGCGCCCTCGTCGAAGCTGCGCCCCGCCCCGCCGTGCACGTGCAGATCGACGAACCCCGGAGTCGCCGTCAGCCCGCCCGCGTCGTGCACCGGCGCGCCCTCGGCCACCCGCTCCCAGCCTCGCCCAGTCCCGACCTCGACGATCACACCGTCGTCCGCGACCAGCCAGAAGTCCTCGACGGTCCCCTCCGCGTCCACCATCCGCGCGCCGTGCAGCACCAGCCTCCCGCTCCGCTCCATGTCCCTCTCCTCACCTCCCGGGGCACCGCCCCCTCAGCTCATGCCGGCCGACCAGCGACGCAGCTCCTGCCGCCCAACCACCGGCGCAGCTCATGCTGGCCAACCACCGGCGCAGCTCATGCTTGCCGACTACCGGCGCAGCGGCCCTTCATGCCGGTCGAGTAGCCGCACAGCCGCCGTTCATGCTGGTCGAGTGGCCGCGCAGCGGCGTATCGAGACCCACGTCACCGGCACTCAAGCGCCCCGCCCCCAGCTCGCCTCGATCTCCTCCGCACCCAGCACCGAGTCCGCCAGCAGCAGCTGCCAGCTCCATTCCGCCTCGGCACCGGCCTCCAGTGTCCACGTCGCGCCGAAGAACGGCGCCGCGCACAGCATCGGCGTCTCGCTCGTCCGCACGAACCACGTCGTCGGATCCACCGGGTTGCCCTCGTCCGCGCGCAACGCGACCGTCGCGCTCCCGTCCGCTACCGCCAGCCAGCGCGACGCGACCCCCATCGGCTCCGCGACAGCCCCGTCCGGCCCGCTCACCGTGCTCCCGTCGAACGACGGATCCAGCCGCAGGAACAGCCCGCCGTACCCCGCGTCCGGCCGCCCCGCCGTGGTCGGCGAGCCGAAGACGAGCCGCTCCCCGAGCGCGCGCCAGCGGCTCTCGATCCGCAGCACCGTCACGTCCCCGAGCCGGCGGACGCTCAGGCGCCGCCGCTCGTCGAGGAACCGCCGTCCGCGCGCATCGAACCACCCCAGCGCGAGGTCGGCGGGATCCGCGCCCTCCGGCCGCTGCGAGCCGTTGTTGTCCACCTGCCGGTAGCCCGTCCCGGTCAGCCAGGTCGGGCCGCCCCACAGATTGGTGTCGAGCTCGTCCGCGCCGATGGTGATGTTCGACACCGCGAGCGACAGCCCGAGATGCCAGTCGTGGTCCGCGGGCCGCACGTCGCTGACGACGCGCCCGGCGGGCGTCCGCAGCGGATGCAGATACGGCCGCGGCGAGTCCCTCGGCGGCGTGTCCGGATCGGTGAGCACGAGGCGCCCGACCCCGTCCGGCAGTTCGACGGAGGTCGGCGAGTCCTGGTCCATGCGGCCGACGGTACACGCTTTCCCGGGCTACAGTGCGACGATGCCCCGCACCGGAACCACGCCCCGATCGTCGCGCCGATGACCGCCGTCCGCTTCGTCTCGATCGGCGACTCCTTCTCGGAGGGCGTCGGTGACGAGCTCCCCGACGGGACCGCCCGCGGCTGGGCCGACCTCACCGCGCAGGGCTGGGCCGACGCGCTCGGCGAGCCGATCGAGTACGCCAATCTCGCCATCCGCGGCCGCCTCATCGACCCGATCATCGAGCAGCAGCTCGAGCCCGCACTCGCCCTGCGGCCGACCCACCTGTCCTTCAACGGGGGCGGCAACGACATGCTGCGTCCGCGCGCCGACATCGAGCGCATCGCGGACCGCTACCTCGAGGTCCTGGCCCGCTGCGACGCCGAGGGCGTGACCCTGATCGCACTCTCCGCCCCCGATCCGTCCGCGCGCCTTCCGCTCGGCCGGCTGATCAAGCGCCGCGGCGACGCCCTCACCTCGGCCGTCCTGCGCCGCACGAGACAGCGCCAGGACATCGTCGTCGCCGACAACTGGACCGACCCGGCGTTCGCCGACCCGACCCTCTGGTCGGAGGACCGGCTGCACCTCGGGCCGCGCGGCCACCACCGCGTCAGCGCCCGCGTGCTCGGCGCGCTGGGGCTCCCGGTGCCGCCCGCCGCGGAGGAGGCGCCCGAGCGGCCGGCCGCGAGCGGCGGCTCGGCGCAGTACTACCGCACCCACGTCGCACCGTGGCTGCGCCGCCGGCTCACCGGCACGTCCTCCGGTGACGGCCGCACGGCGAAATACCCGCAGCTCGTGCGGATCGCCCCGACCGCCTAGGCGGGGCCGCCGGAGCTCGGCATCCGGCTCAGCGCCAGCCGTACCGCGCCGAGACGACCCGCGCGACCGCGTCGAAGCGCGCGCGCTCGAGCGCCGCACCCTCGCGCCGCATCCCCGCGGGGTGCACGCGGAAGACCCGCTCCGGGTCCGCGAAGCTCGGCCGCCCCTCCGGGTCCCACGGCCCCGCGCCCACTGCGAGGTAGCCGTCGTGCTCCTTCGAGCTCAGCCGGATCGCCAGCGCCGTGCCGGCCTTCTCGACGGCGAGGACGAGCACGGGCCGGTCCTTGCCGCGGCCGTCGTCCTCCTCGTAGGGCACCCAGGTCCAGACGACCTCGCCCGGGTCGGGATCGCCGTCCGGCGTCGGCGCGTAGCCGAGGTGCACGCCGCGCAGCCGGGTCGGATCGACCTCGGCGGTCCTGCCGATCCCGTTCGCACCCGGCGTCGGCGCCGTGGTGCTCAGGTACGGCCGCTGCGCGGGAGCCCCGGCGTCGGCGCGAGGAGCGCTCGCGCGGCCGAGCAGTCGGAGGAGCAGGGACACGACCGAGCGTGAGGAGGGCACGCGAAGACCCTAGCCGGGAAAACGGAAGGAGCCGGCTCCTGAGAGCCGGCTCCACCGGGGTGTCGCGCCGAGCGCGACGAGGGGTCGGGACTAGTCCGCGAGGACGTAGCCCGCCTCGCCGTGGATGGCGGTGTCGATGCCCGCGACCTCGTCCTCGTTCTTCACGCGGAACCCGATCGTCTTCTGGATGACCCAGCCGATCGCGTAGGTGAGGACGAAGGAGTAGATCAGGACGGTGAAGGCCGCGAGGGCCTGCTTGCCGAGCTGGCTGGCGTCACCGGTGAGGAAGAGGCCGACATCGGTGCCGAAGAAGCCGATGTAGAGCGTTCCGATCAGACCGCCGACGAGGTGCACGCCGACCACGTCGAGCGAGTCGTCGTAGCCGAGCTTGTACTTGAGGTCGATCGCCAGCGCGCAGACCGCACCGGTGATGATGCCGAGCACGATCGCCCAGAACGGCGAGAGGCTCGCGCAGGCCGGGGTGATCGCGACGAGGCCGGCGACGGCGCCCGAGGCTGCACCGATCGAGGTGGGCTTGCCGTCCTTGATCTTCTCGACGACGAGCCAGCCCAGGATCGCCGCGGCCGGGGCCGCGATGGTGTTGAGGAAGGCGATCGCCGCGAAGCCGTCGGCCGCGAGCTCGGAGCCGGCATTGAAGCCGAACCAGCCGAACCAGAGCAGACCGGCGCCGAGGAGGACGAAGGGCGGGTTGTGCGGCTGGTGCGCGCCCTTGGTGAAGTTGACGCGCTTGCCGAGGACGAGCGCCAGGGCGAGGGCCGCGGCTCCCGCGTTGATGTGCACCGCGGTGCCACCGGCGAAGTCGATGGCGCCG
The DNA here is from genome assembly GCF_013205025.1 of Rathayibacter sp. VKM Ac-2857. Lineage (GTDB taxonomy): Bacteria > Actinomycetota > Actinomycetes > Actinomycetales > Microbacteriaceae > Rathayibacter. Next base: position 39,037 of record NZ_JABMLE010000001.1, read on the forward strand.
ACGTTGTAGGCGATCCAGCCGCCGTCGACCACTCCCTCGTCACCGAGGGTGAAGTTGAAGACCCAGGAGGCGACCGGGAAGTAGACGATGGTCGCCCAGACGCCGGCGAAGACCATCCACGCGCCGAACTTGGCGCGGTCGGCGATCGCACCCGAGATCAGGGCGACGGTGATGATGGCGAAGGTCGCCTGGAAGGCGGCGAAGGCGAGGGTCGGGAACGCCGTCTCGATGTCGCCCTGCGCCTCGGCGTAGGCACCGGCGAGGCCGAGCTGGCTGAGGTCGATGCCGAGGACGCCGTCGATGCCGACGAAGTCGCCCACACCGGCGTTGGAGAAGGTGATCGCGTAGCCGTAGAGCACCCACAGGACGCCGATCAGGCCCATCGCGCCGAAGCTCAGCATCATCATGCTGATGACGCTCTTCGCGCGGACCAGGCCGCCGTAGAAGAACGCGAGCCCGGGGGTCATGAGCAGGACCAGCGCCGCCGCCAGGAGCAGGAACGCGGTATTGCCTTGATCCATTGTTGAACCTCTCGTGAGTAAGCAGAGTCGTGCAGGAGTCGTGAGTGAGGGCAGTGCAGTGCCCGATGCGGGCCGGCAGTCGCTGCACGACCCCGAAGACACGGCGTCTCGGAAGACGCGGGGGTGTCGGGTCACCTCGGGTAGCCGACAGTCTGGCCGCGCGACGTTACGTCCCGTGCGGCACGAGGTTTCGCGGATGTTACGAGCGGCGCCCCCGTGTGAACAGTGCGTTACGGCGCGCCGACGATCCCCCGCGCAGGAGCCGGGGAGTTGCCGCGCGGAGCCGACGCCGCGCGCCGGTCCGTCGTCAGGCGAACGGCCGCATCGAGGTCAGCGCGATCAGGCGCGACATCGAGCGGAGGTACTTCTTGCGGTAGCCGCCGCTGAGCATGTCGCCGCCGAAGACCTCGTCGAGCGCGACGCCGGAGGCGAGCACCGGGATCTGCGCGTCGTACACGCGGTCGATGAAGGCGACGAGGCGCAGCGCGTCAGTCTGGTCCGTGAGCGCCGTGACCTCGCGGAGCACGATCGCGTCGACCCCGTCGATCACCTTGATGTAGCGCGAGGGGTGCACGGTGCCGAGGTGGTCGACCGCGGCGCGGAAGGAGTCGTCGGTGACGACCGCACCGGCCGGCGCGGTGGCGACGAGCTCGTCGATCTCGCCGTCCCCGCGGGTGACCGCGTGGCCCTCGATGTCGCGGCGGCGGTAGTCGGTGCCGTCGATCCGCATCGTCTGGAAGTGCTCGGCCATCGCGTGGATCTCGCGGAGGAAGTCGGCGGCGGCGAAGCGCCCCTCGCCCAGCGCGTTCGGCGGCGTGTTCGAGGTCGCCGCGATCCGGGTGCCGGAGGCGACCAGCTCGCCCAGGAGCCGCGTCATCAGCATCGTGTCGCCCGGGTCGTCCAGCTCGAACTCGTCGATGCAGAGCAGCGCCGAGCCCTTGAGCAGCGAGACCGTCGCCGCGTAGCCGAGGGCGCCCACCAGGGCGGTGTACTCGATGAAGGTGCCGAAGTAGGTGCGGCCCGGCACCGCGTGCCAGATCGCCGCGAGCAGGTGGGTCTTGCCGACGCCGAAGCCGCCGTCGAGGTAGACGCCGGGCTTGACCGCCGGCGCCTTCCTCCGGCCGAAGCCGAGGAAGCCGCCGCCCCCACCCTTGGAGCCGCCGCCGGCCGCGAACGCGCGCAGCGCCTCGACGGACTCCCCCTGCGACGGGTACTCCGGGTCGGGCCGGTAGCTCTCGAAGGTGGCGCCCTCGAACTGCCGCGGCGGCACCAGGGTCGAGGCGATCTCGTGGCCGCTGATCTGCGGCGATCGCGCGGTCAGGCTGCTCGTCGAACGGACGTCGTCGGGGGTCACGCGCTCTCGCATTCAGGGTCGGCCTACTGTGTCGAACTCTTACGGGGCCGTCCGTGCACCCGCGCACGAGGGCGCGTACTGTCGCTGAAGGGCGGGCTCCAGCGTAGCCCGCTCGCACCGCCGCCCATCCGAGAACCACGCCGCGCTCCGCGCACCACCCTGGAGGTCCCTCTTGCCCGTTGAACTCGATCCGTCGCCGAAGTTCGCCACCTACGCGCACCCCGAACGACTCGTCAGCGGCGAGTGGCTCGAGCAGCGCCTCGGCACCCCCGGCCTCGTGGTGGTCGAGTCCGACGAGGACGTCCTGCTCTACGAGACCGGCCACATCCCCGGCTCGGTCAAGATCGACTGGCACACCGACCTCAACGACCCGGTGCAGCGCGACTACATCGAGGGCGCCGCGTTCGCCGCCCTGGCCGGCGCGAAGGGCATCGCCCGCGACAGCACCGTCGTCATCTACGGCGACAAGAACAACTGGTGGGCCGCCTACGCCCTCTGGGTCTTCACCCTCTTCGGCCACGAGGACGTCCGCCTTCTCGACGGCGGCCGCGACAAGTGGATCGCCGACGGCCGCCCGATCACCACGGACGCCTCCAGCCCCGCCGCGGTCGAGTACCCGGCGGTCGAGCGCCGCGACGAGGACATCCGCGCCTTCAAGGAGGACGTGCTCGCCCACTTCGGCAACCCGCTGATCGACGTCCGCTCCCCCGAGGAGTTCTCCGGCGCCCGCACCACCGCGCCGGCCTACCCGGAGGAGGGCGCCCTGCGTGCCGGCCACATCCCCAGCGCGCAGAACGTGCCGTGGGGCAAGGCCGCGGCGGAGGACGGCACCTTCCGCTCGCTCGACGAGCTGAACGGCATCTACCGCGACGGCGCCGGCCTGGCCGACGGCGACACCGTGATCGCCTACTGCCGCATCGGCGAGCGCTCCTCGCACACCTGGTTCGTGCTCACCCACCTCCTCGGCTTCGAGGGCGTCAAGAACTACGACGGCTCCTGGACCGAGTGGGGCAGCGCCGTCCGCGTCCCGATCGTCCAGGGCGCCGAGCCCGGCGAGGCGCCGGCGCCGCGCTGACCTTCCTGCGCTGACCATCCTGCGAGGGCCCCGTGCACACCTGTGCCGGGGCCCTCTCCCCTGCGTCCCGCCGCCCGGGCGGGTGGAAGAATGAGATCGATGACTGCCGACACGCCCACCACCGACACGCTCGGGCCCGCGCTCCGCGAGATCCGCGACGAGTTCCTCGCCCTCGAGAAGCCGGAGCGCCTCCAGCTCCTCCTCGAGTTCTCGAACGATCTCCCCGAGCTGCCCGAGCGCTACCGCGACCACCCCGACCTGTTCGAGCGAGTCGAGGAGTGCCAGTCGCCGGTCTTCATCGTCGTCGAGTTCGACGGCGACGTGATCCACCTGCACGCCACCGCCCCGCGCGAGGCGCCGACCACCCGCGGCTTCGCCTCGATCCTCGCCCAGGGCCTCGACGGCCTGTCGCCCGAGCAGGTGCTCGCCGTGCCCGACGACTTCCCGCAGACCATCGGCCTGTCCGAGGCCGTCTCACCGCTGCGGCTGCGCGGGATGAGCGCTCTGCTCGGCCGCACCAAGCGCCAGATCCGCGCCCACCTCGCCGCCTGAGCCCCGCGCAGAACCCGGCACCGTGATCCTCCAGCCGCTCGTCCCCGCCGGCGCGGCGATCCGCCTCGGTGACGACGGCGCGCGAGCGGCGATCGAGGCGGCCTACCGGCCCGGCGACGGCGTCCGCGTCCGGCTGAACATGATCGCGAGCGTCAACGGCTCGAGCATCGGCTCGGACGGCACGAGCGAGACGCTGACCAACCGCGTCGACCGGACGATCCTCGGCGTGATCCGCGCCCAGGCCGACGTCGTCCTCGTCGGCGCCGCCAGTGTGCGCGCGGAGGGCTACCGCGTGCCGAAGCGCGCGCCGCTCGCGATCGTCTCCTCCTCCGGCGACCTGGCGGGCCACCGCCTCGAGGTGCAGGAGGGCGCCCGCGTGCTCCTGCTGCTGCCGGAGGAGCGCGAGGCACCGGGCGATCTCCCCCGCGGCGTCGAGGTCGTCCCGGTGGCCGCGACCGAGGGCCGGATGACCGTGGACGCGATCCTCACGGCCCTGCACGCGCTCGGGCTCAGGCGGGTCGTCTGCGAGGGCGGCGCGTCGCTCTCGGGGCAGTTCCTCGCCTCCGGCCGTGTCGACGAGATCTGCCTGACCACCGCGCCCCGCGTCGTGCTCCCCGGGCTCCCGGTCGCGGCGACCGATGCCCGGATCGACGACTCCTACGCCTTGACCGCGCTCGCGGCCGACGACGCCGGCTTCACCTACGCGCGCTGGAGCCGGACCGGCTGAGCGCCCGATCGGCGAGCCAGCGCTCGACCGACGCCTCCCAGAGCGCCGGATCGTCGTTCCAGAGCCGGGTGTGCCCGGCGCCGTGGAAGAGCACGAGCTGCACCAGGTCCGGCCGCGCCGCCGCGAGGGCCTCGGACGGCCCGCTCGGCACGAAGTCGTCGTCGACGCTGTGCAGGAGCAGGATCGGCACGGTCAGCTCGGCGGCCCGCTCGACCAGGTCCAGCGCCGCCAGCGGGACGTGGCTGCTCTGCCCGGTCAGCGCCGCCGACCACGGCCGCTGCATCACCGTGAGCGCGAGCGCCGCGATCGGCGCCGGGATCCGGTTCAGCCGCGCCTGCTTGCGCAGGGTCACCCGCCAGTCGATGACGGGTGAGTCGAGCACGACCCCCGCGATCAGGCCGCGGCGGCTCGAGCGCAGCGCCGTCTGCAGCACGATCGCGCCGCCCATCGACCAGCCGACGAGCACGACCCGGCGAGCGCCGCGGCGCTCGGCGAAGCGGATCGCGGCGTCGATGTCGCGCCACTCCGTCTCCCCCAGCGCGTAGCGACGGTCGGGGCTCGCCGGAGCGTCCCCGTCGTTGCGGTACGACACGACCAGCGAGGTCAGCCCGGCACGGTGGAACGCCGCGATGCCGCGCAGCGTCTCCTCGCGCGTCGTCGCGCGGCCGTGCACGTGGATCGCCCAGACGTCGCCCTCTCGCTCGGCCGGGAAGAGCCAGGCGGGAGCGGCGCCGAACTGCGTCGGCACCTCCTCCGCGGTGAACGGCAGACCGGTCTCGCGCGGCGACAGCAGCAGCCAGCCGTTGATCCGTCCGCGGGCGCCGGGCCGCAGCGTCCCGCGATCGACCTGCCCGAGCTCCCGCACGACGCGGCCCTGCCCGGTCGCCAGGAGCCGGCCGATCCGCGCGTGACCCCGCCCCTGGTCGAACCAGAGGCTGAAGCCGCCCCGCGCAGCGGTGTCGGCGCGGGCCGTCAGCTCGATCTCGTGCACGTCCGGTCGGACGGCGAGCACCCGGATCTCCTCCGCGCGCCGCGAGGGCGGAGTGACCACGCCGCGGAGGAAGGCCGTGCCCAGCGCGGCGACCCCGACGGCCGTCAGTGCGGCGAGAGCCGGAGCCGCGAGGAGCCCGGCGAGGACGACACCGGTGTGCGCGCTCTCCGCGGCGTGCCTGCGGGCTTCGAGCATGCGGGAACTCTAGTCTGCGACCGTGCCCGAATTCCCAGCGCCGTCCCAGCTCCCGGAGGAGTTCCGCGCCGCGGTCCACTCCCTGCGCCGCGCGACGACGCGATCCGAGCTCACCGTCTCCGAGATCGCCTCGCCCGCCGGACTCGCGCCCTACGCCGTCGCCCTCTCCGGCGACGTCTCGCCGCGGTCCCACGGCCGCGACTCCGAGCTCGGCACCGGCCGCTTCATCCTGCTCTACGACCCCGAGGAGCCGGAGCAGTGGGGCGGTCCGTTCCGCGTCGTCTGCTTCGCCCAGGCCCCGCTCGAGATCGAGATCGGCACCGATCCCTTCCTCGCCGAGGTCGCCTGGTCCTGGCTGATGGACGCGCTCGAGGTCCGCGGTGCCTTCTACACCGCCGCCTCCGGCACCGCGACCAAGGTCCTCTCCACCGGGTTCGGCGAGCTCGCCGCCCAGGGCGACGGCGCGCAGATCGAGATCCGGGCCTCCTGGAGCCCCGAGGATGCGCAGCTCGCTCCCCACGTGGAAGGCTGGGGGGAGCTGTTGTGCATGCTCGCGGGCCTCCCGCCCGTATCGGGCGACGGCGTGACCTCGCTCGCCTTCCGACGGAACAACCGTGACTGATTACCGTGTCCTCTCCACCCCCGACGAGTTCCTCGCCGCGGTCGACGCCCTCGCCGCCGGCGAGGGTCCCGTCGCCGTCGACGCCGAGCGCGCCTCCGGCTTCACCTACTCGCAGCGCGCGTACCTGATCCAGGTCTATCGCCGCGGCGCCGGAGCGTTCCTCTTCGACCCGCCCGCGATCGGCCGGATGGACGCCCTCCAGGCCGTGATCGGCGAGGAGGAGTGGATCCTGCACGCCGCCAGCCAGGATCTCGCCTGCCTGCGCGAGGTCGGCCTCGACCCCGTCCGCATCTTCGACACCGAGCTCGCCGCGCGCCTGCTCGGCCTGCCCAAGGTCGGCCTCGGCGCCGTCGTCGAGGACCTGCTCGGCATCCACCTCGCCAAGGAGCACTCGGCCGCCGACTGGTCGACCCGCCCGCTCCCGCAGAGCTGGCTCGTCTACGCCGCGAAGGACGTCGAGCTGCTGCCCGACCTGCGCGACCGGATGGCCGAGATGCTGGTCGAGGCCCGCAAGACCCGGATCGCCCGTGAGGAGTTCGAGGCGACCCTGGCCCGGCAGCCCAAGCCTGTCCCGGCGGAGCCGTGGCGCCGCCTCTCCGGCATGCACGCCCTGCGCGGCCCGCGCGCCCTCGCCATCGCCCGCGAGCTGTGGCTGGCCCGCGACGCCTTCGCCCGGGAGCGCGACATCGCGCCCGGCCGGCTGATCCCCGACTCGTCGATCATCGCCGTGTCGCGCAACGTGCCGACCACCCTCGGCCAGCTCTCCGGCCGCCGCGACTTCACCGGTCGCGCCAGCCGCGGCGAGGTCGAGCGCTGGTGGGCCGCGATCGAGCGCGGCCAGAGCACCGAGGACCTGCCGAGTCCGGTGCGCCCCGCCGCCGACACCCTGCCGCCGCCGCGCGCCTGGGGCGACCGCAACCCGGCCGCCGACGCCCGGCTGAAGGCCGCGCGCGCCGTCGTGGGCGAGATCGCCGAGCTGCTCTCCCTCCCCGTCGAGAACCTGCTCACGCCCGAGCTGGTCCGCCGCCTCGCCTGGAACCCGCCGGAGCCGCTCGACACGGACTCCGTCGCCGCCGAGCTGGAGCGCGCCGGTGCCCGCTCCTGGCAGATCGACGCGACCGCCGGCTCGCTGGCCACCGCGTTTGTGGAAGCCGGGCAAGCACCGGTCGCGGGCACGGAAGCCGCTTCGTAGGAAGAAGCAAAGGATTCCGGCGCCCGTCGCCGCCTTCCTACGATCGGAAGGACGTCCGGTTTCCGAGAGGGCGTCCCGTTTTCAGGAGGCACTGTGGCCGAGAGATCCGAAGTCGTGTTCGTCGACGGAGTCCGTACTCCGTTCGGACGGGCCGGTGAGAAGGGCATGTACTGGCAGACCCGGGCCGACGACCTCGTCGTCAAGGCCATGATCGGTCTGCTCGAGCGCAATCCCGCGCTGCCCAAGGAGCGCGTGGACGAGGTCGCCATCGCCGCGACCACCCAGCAGGGCGACCAGGGCCTGACCCTCGGCCGCACCGCCGCGCTCCTCGCGGGCCTGCCGCGCTCCGTGCCCGGCTACGCGATCGACCGGATGTGCGCCGGAGCGATGACCTCGGTCACCACGACCGCCGGCGGCATCGCCTTCGGCGCCTACGACGTCGTGATCGCCGGCGGCGTCGAGCACATGGGCCGGCACCCGATGGGCTTCAACGCCGACCCCAACCCGCGCTTCCTCTCCGAGCGCCTGGTCGGCGAGGAAGCCCTCAACATGGGCAAGACCGCGGAGAAGATCCATGACCGCTTCCCGCAGCTCACCAAGAGCCGCTCCGACCACTACGCCCTGCGCAGCCAGCAGAAGCTGGCCGAGGCCTACCGGAACGGGAACGTCCAGCCCGACCTGATCCCGGTCGCCACCCGCAGCGCCGCCGGCTGGGGCCTCGCCACCGCCGACGAGGCACCCCGCCCGGAGACCACGCTCGAGGGCCTCGCGACCCTGCGCACCCCGTTCCGGCCGCACGGCCGCGTGACCGCCGGCAACTCCTCCGGGCTCAACGACGGCGCCGCCGTCTCGCTGCTCGCGAGCGCCGACGCCGCGAAGGAGCTCGGCCTCCCCGAGAAGATGCGGCTCGTCAGCTTCGCCTTCGCCGGCGTCGAGCCCGAGATCATGGGCATCGGCCCGGTCCCCTCGACCGAGAAGGCGCTGAAGAAGGCCGGGCTCGGCATCGAGGACATCGGCCTCTTCGAGCTCAACGAGGCGTTCGCCGTGCAGGTGCTCTCCTTCCTCGACCACTTCGGCATCGACGACGACGACCCGCGGGTCAACGAGTACGGCGGAGCGATCGCGATCGGCCACCCGCTCGCCTCCTCGGGAGTCCGGCTGATGATCCAGCTCGCCCGCCAGTTCGAGGCGCACCCCGAGGTCCGCTACGGCCTGACCGCGATGTGCGTCGGTCTCGGCCAGGGCGGCTCGGTCATCTGGGAGAACCCGCACTTCGACGGCAAGCGCGCACGACGGAAGGGACGCTGACCCATGCTCGAAGGATTCGAGGACCTGGTCGAACTCGCCGAGGGCGAGGTCGTCACCCACTCCTACGTCCGCGACGTGCCGCTGCCCAGCGGCCGCGTCCTGGCGCTGATCACGCTCGACAACGACCGCGACCACACCCGGCCGAGCACCTTCGGCCCCGCCGGGCTGTTCGAGCTGGCCGACGTGCTGCTCGCCCAGCAGGCGCGCGCGAAGGCCGGCGAGATCCAGGCAGTCGGAGTGACGGGCAAGCCGTTCATCCTCGCCGCCGGCGCCGACCTCAGCAAGGTCGGCAGCATCCCGAGCCACGAGATCGGCCGCCAGCTCGCTCGCCTGGGCCACAGGACCCTCGGCCTGCTCTCCGAGCTCGGCGTCCCCTCCTTCGTCTTCATCAACGGGCTCGCACTCGGCGGCGGCACCGAGATCGCGCTGAACGCGGACTACCGCACCGTCGACGCCTCGATCCCGGCGCTCGGGCTGCCCGAGGTCTTCCTCGGCATCATCCCCGGCTGGGGCGGCGCCTGGCTGCTGCCGAACCTGATCGGCATCGAGAACGCGCTGAAGGTGATCGTCGAGAACCCGCTGAAGAACAACCGCACCCTCAAGGGTCAGGACGTCTTCGACCTCGGCATCGCCGACGCGATCTTCCCCTCCGCGAGCTTCCTCGAGAACTCGCTGGTCTGGGCCGACGGCGTCCTCGGCGGGACCGTCGAGGTCAAGCGGCCGAACGTGCCCGGCAAGATCGAGCGCCTGGTCAAGTGGGACGCGGCGATCGCGATCGCCCGCAAGCAGCTCGAGTCCAAGATCGGCACCGTCGCCGCCTCGCCGTACCGCGCGCTCGACCTGCTCAAGGCCGCCAAGAGCAGCACCCGCGAGGAGGGCTTCGCCGCCGAGGACGAGGCGCTGGCCGACCTCGTCTCCGGGGACCAGTTCCGCGCGAGCATCTACGCCTTCGACCTGGTGCAGAAGCGGGCGAAGCGCCCCGCCGGCGCCCCGGACAAGAGCCTCGCCAAGCCGGTCACCAAGGTCGGCGTCATCGGCGCGGGCCTGATGGCCACGCAGTTCGCGCTGCTCTTCGTCCGCCGCCTCCAGGTGCCGGTGGTCATCACCGACCTCGACCAGGAGCGGGTGGACCGCGGCGTCGCGAGCATCGTCGGCGAGATCGACACCCTGCTCGCCAAGGGCCGCCTCTCCCCGGACGACGCGAACCGCCTTCGCGGTCTCGTCACCGGCACGACCGACCGCGCCGACTTCGCCGACGCCGACTGGGTGATCGAGGCCGTCTTCGAGGAACTCTCCGTCAAGCAGGAGGTCTTCGCCGACATCGAGCGCTACGTCTCCCCCACCGCCGTCCTCGCGACGAACACCTCGTCGCTCTCGGTCGAGCGGATCGGCGAGCGGCTGGAGCACCCGGAGCGCCTGGTCGGCTTCCACTTCTTCAACCCGGTGGCCGTGATGCCGCTGATCGAGGTGGTGAACACGCCGCAGACCGACGACGAGACGCTGTCGACGGCGATGGTCACGGCGGCGAAGCTGAAGAAGAACGCGGTCATCACCCGCGACACTCCGGGCTTCGTCGTGAACCGGGTGCTGGCCAAGGTGCTCGGCGAGGCGATGCACGCCGTCGACACCGGCACCCCGTTCGAGGTCGTCGAGGCCTCGCTCGAGCCGTTCGGCCTGCCGATGACGCCGTTCGAGCTGCTCGAGCTGGTCGGCCTCAAGGTCGGTGCGCACGTGCTCGACACGCATCACGCCGCCTTCCCGGACCGCTTCTACGACAGCGCGAACCTGCACCGCCTGGCGGAGCTCGGGCACGTCTTCGAGCGCGACGCCAAGGGCCGGGTGAAGGGCGTGGACAAGCGCGCCGTCGCGATCGTCAAGGGCGGCTCCGACCCGATGACGGCCGAGGAGCTGCGCCTGCGCGTCGAGACCGGGCTCGCCGACGAGGTGAAGCGGATGCTGGACGACGACGTCGTGCACGCCGCGGAGGACATCGACCTCTGCCTCATCCTCGGCGCCGGCTACCCGTTCCAGATGGGCGGGCTGACGCCCTACCTCGACCGCGTCGGTGCGAGCGAGCGCGCCTTCGGCGGCACGTTCCACGAGCCGGCCGTCCGCGGGGTGCAGTAGCCGCAGGAACGCAGGAGGGCGCCCACCGATCCGGTGGGCGCCCTCTCTCGTGCGTGGAGCGTGCTCAGTCGTTGAGCACTCAGTCCTCGAGCACTCAGCCCTTGCGCACTCAGTCCTTGCGCACGTCGTCGTGCGCGGCGACCTCTTCGGGCAGCGGGCGCGCGACCGGGATCTTGCTGCCGAGCACCTGCGCGACCACGTCGCGGGCGATGTGCTGCGGGGTCAGCCCGACGTCGTCGAGGATCTCCTCGCGCTTGGCGTGGTCGAGGAACTGATCGGGCAGCCCCAGCTCGGTGACGGCGGTGTCGACGCCGGCCTCGCGCAGGTCCTGGCGGATCCGCGTGCCGATGCCGCCGACGCGCACGCCGTCCTCGATCGAGACGACGATGCGGTGCTCGCGGGCGAGGTCGATGATGCTCCGCGGCACCGGCACGACCCAGCGCGGGTCGACGACGGTGGCGCCGATGCCCTGCGCGGCGAGGCGCCGGGCGACGTCGAGGCCCATCGCGGCCATGGGGCCGACGGTGACCAGCAGCACGTCCTGGCGCTCGGAGCGCAGCAGCACGTCCACGCCGTCGTCGAGGCGCTCGACCGCGTCGATCTCGTCGCCGACGTTGCCCTTGGAGAAGCGCACGACGGTCGGCGCGTCGGTCACACCGACGGCCTCGCGCAGCTCCTCGCGCAGGCGCACGGAGTCGCGTGGGGCGGCGAGGCGGATGTTCGGGACGACCTGGAGGATCGCGAGGTCCCACATGCCGTGGTGGCTCGGGCCGTCCGGGCCGGTGACGCCGGCGCGGTCGAGCACGAAGGTGACGCCGGCGCGGTGCAGCGCCACGTCCATCAGCACCTGGTCGAAGGCGCGGTTGACGAACGTCGCGTAGAGCGCGACGACCGGGTGCAGACCGCCGAAGGCGAGGCCCGCAGCGGAGGTCACGGCGTGCTGCTCGGCGATGCCGACGTCGAAGACGCGGTCCGGGTACTTCTCGGCCAGGCGGTCGAGGCCGACCGGGCGGAGCATCGCGGCGGTGATGCCGACGATCGTCGGGTCCTCGTCGGCGAGCGTGACGATCTCCTCGGCGAAGACCGAGGTCCAGGAGCGGGCGCCGCTCGCGCTGAGCGGCTCGCCGGTCTCCGGATCGATCTGGCCGACCGCGTGGAACTGGTCGGCGAGGTCCTGGACGGCGGGCTCGAAGCCCTTGCCCTTCTGGGTGATCGCATGCACGATCACCGGCGTGCCGTAGTCCTTGGCCTGCTGGAGCGCCTCCTCCATCGCGGTGAGGTCGTGACCGTCGATCGGGCCGAGGTACTTGATGTCGAGGTTGGAGTACAGCGCCTCGTTGTTGATGAAGCGGCTGAGGAAGCCGTGCAGGCCGCCGCGCACACCGCGGTAGACCGCCGCCGCGGGGCCGCCCAGGCGCTCGGAGACGGCGCGGGAGCCGCGGTGCAGCGTGCGGTAGGTGCGACGGGTGCGGACGCCGTTGAGGAAGCGCGCCATGCCGCCGATGGTCGGGGCGTAGGAGCGGCCGTTGTCGTTGACGACGATGACGAGACCGCGGGAGTTGTCGTCGCTGATGTTGTTCAGCGCCTCCCAGGTCATCCCGCCAGTGAGCGCGCCGTCGCCGACGACCGCGACCACGTGGCGGTCCGTCTGACCGGTCATCGTGAAGGCCCGCGAGATGCCGTCCGCCCAGGACAGCGAGCTGGAGGCGTGCGAGCTCTCGACGATGTCGTGCGGCGACTCGGAGCGCTGCGGGTAGCCGGCGAGACCGCCGCGCTGCCGGAGGCCGGAGAAGTCCTGGCGCCCGGTGAGCAGCTTGTGCACGTAGGACTGGTGCCCCGTGTCGAAGATGATCGCGTCGTGCGGCGAGTCGAAGACGCGGTGGATCGCGATGGTCGTCTCGACCACGCCGAGGTTCGGACCGAGGTGGCCGCCGGTCTTGGACACCTCGCGCACGAGGAAGTCGCGGATCTCCTGCGCCAGCGTCTCGAGCTCGGTCCGGGTGAGGCGATCGAGGTCGCGCGGTCCGGAGATGGTCTCGAGAACAGCCATTCGCGCCGCCTTCCGGGGGATGTCTGAGGGATGTGGACGTCTGCCGAGTCTACGCACGGCGCCCCGGGGGAACAGGTGTGCGCCTCCCCCTTGCGGGAAGGCGCACACCTCTGTCGGGTTTCCCGACCGCGGGTCGCTAGACCAGCGAGCGCAGCACGTACTGCAGGATCCCGCCGTTGCGGTAGTAGTCCGCCTCACCGGGGGTGTCGATGCGGACGACCGCGTCGAACTCGATCGGCTGCTTGCCCTCGGGCGAGTCGGAGGTCGGCGAGGCGACGACGTGCACCGTCTTCGGCGTCACGCCCTCGTTCAGCGCCTCGATGCCCGAGATGCTGATCGACTCGGTGCCGTCGAGCCCGAGCGAGGCCCAGGTCTCGCCCTGCGGGAACTGCAGCGGGACGACGCCCATGCCGATCAGGTTCGAGCGGTGGATCCGCTCGAAGCTCTCGACGATGACCGCCTTGACTCCCAGGAGGCTGGTGCCCTTGGCCGCCCAGTCGCGCGACGAGCCGGAGCCGTACTCCTTGCCGCCGAGGATCACCAGCGGGGTGCCCTGCGCCTGGTAGTTCTGCGACGCGTCGTAGATGAACGACTGCGGGCCGCCCTCCTGCGTGAAGTCGCGGGTGTAGCCGCCCTCGACGTTGTCGAGGAGCTGGTTGCGCAGGCGGATGTTCGCGAACGTGCCGCGGATCATCACCTCGTGGTTGCCGCGGCGCGAGCCGTAGGAGTTGTAGTCCTTGCGGTCGACGCTGTGCTCGGCGAGGTACTGACCGGCGGGGCTGTCGGCCTTGATCGAGCCGGCGGGGCTGATGTGGTCGGTGGTGACCGAGTCGCCCAGCTTGGCGAGCACCCGGGCGTCGGCGATGTCGGTGACCGGGGTCGTCTCCATCGTCATGCCGTCGAAGTACGGGGGCTTCCGCACGTAGGTGGAGTCCTCGTCCCACTCGAAGATCGAGCCCTCGGGGGTCTGCAGCGAGCGCCAGCGCTCGTCGCCGTCGAACACGCCGGCGTACTGCGTGTCGAACATCGACTTGTCGATCGAGGAGTCGATCGTCGCCTGGACCTCGGCCGCGTCGGGCCAGATGTCCTTGAGGAAGACGTCGTTGCCCTCGGTGTCGGTGCCGAGCGCGTCGACCTCGAAGTCGAAGTTCATCGAGCCGGCGAGCGCGTAGGCGATGACCAGCGGCGGGCTCGCCAGGTAGTTCATCTTCACGTCCGGGTTGATCCGGCCCTCGAAGTTGCGGTTGCCCGAGAGGACGGCCGTGACGGCGAGGTCGTTCTCCTGCACCGCGGTCGAGATCTCCTCGAGCAGCGGGCCGGAGTTGCCGATGCAGGTGGTGCAGCCGTAGCCGACGGTGAAGAAGCCGAGAGCCTCGAGCGACTCGGTGAGCCCGGCCTTCTCGTAGTAGTCGGTGACGACCTTCGAGCCCGGCGCCAGCGTGGTCTTGACCCACGGCTTGGCCTTCAGGCCCTTCTGCGCGGCGTTGCGGGCCAGCAGGCCGGCCGCGAGCATCACCGAGGGGTTCGACGTGTTGGTGCAGGAGGTGATCGCCGCGATCGCGACGGCGCCGTGGTCGATGGTGAAGCTCTCGTGGCCCTCGCCCAGCTCGACGGTGGTCGGCTTCGACGCGGTGGTCGGCGCGTGCGAGCGGTGGGTGTGCGAGTGCGAGCTGTACTCGTCCTGCGGCTGGAGCTCGCCCGGGTCGGACGCGGGGAACGACTCGGCGACGGTGAGGTCGACGATGTCGTGGGTGACCTCCGTGTAGTTGTTGAGGTCCGACTCGAACTGCGTCTTCGCCGAGGTGAGCTCGATGCGGTCCTGCGGGCGCTTCGGCCCGGCGATCGAGGGGACGACCGTGCTGAGGTCGAGCTCGAGGTACTCGCTGAAGACCGGCTCGACCGCGGGGTCGTGCCAGAGCTTCTGCAGCTTGGAGTACTGCTCGACCAGGGCGATCTGCTCGTCGCTGCGGCCGGTGAGGCGCAGGTAGTCGAGGGTCACGTCGTCGATGGGGAACATCGCGGCGGTGGAGCCGAACTCGGGGCTCATGTTGCCGATCGTGGCGCGGTTGGCGAGCGGCACCTGGGCGACGCCGGCGCCGTAGAACTCGACGAACTTGCCGACGACGCCGTGCTTGCGCAGCATCTCGGTGATCGTGAGGACGACGTCGGTCGCGGTCACGCCGGCCGGGATCGCGCCGGACAGCTTGAAGCCGACGACCTTGGGGATGAGCATCGACACGGGCTGGCCGAGCATGGCCGCCTCGGCCTCGATGCCGCCGACGCCCCAGCCGAGCACGCCGAGGCCGTTCACCATGGTGGTGTGCGAATCGGTGCCGACGCAGGTGTCGGGGTAGGCGCGGAGGACGCCGCCGACCTCGCGGGTCATGGTGACGCGGGCCAGGTACTCGATGTTGACCTGGTGGACGATGCCGGTTCCCGGCGGGACGACCTTGAAGTCGTCGAACGCGGTCTGGCCCCAGCGGAGGAACTGGTAGCGCTCGCCGTTCCGCTCGTACTCGAGCTCGACGTTGCGCTCGAGGGCGTCGGCGGTGCCGAAGAGGTCCGCGATGACCGAGTGGTCGATGACCATCTCGGCGGGCGCCAGCGGGTTGATCTTGTTCGCGTCACCGCCGAGGGCCGCGACCGCCTCGCGCATGGTGGCGAGGTCGACGATGCAGGGCACGCCGGTGAAGTCCTGCATCACGACGCGCGCGGGCGTGAACTGGATCTCGGTGTCGGGCTCCGACTCCGGCACCCACTCGCCCAGGGCGCGGATGTGGTCGGCCGTGATGTTGGCGCCGTCCTCCGTGCGGAGCAGGTTCTCGAGCAGCACCTTGAGGCTGAACGGGAGCTTCTCGTGACCGGGGACCCGGTCGATGCGGAACACCTCGTAGTCGGCCGAGCCGACCTTCAGGTTGTCTTTCGATCCAAAGCTGTCTACCGCGGACACGTCGCCCTCTCCTTCGCTGACGTGGGCTCCGCCGACGGGCGCACCCACATATCCGTCTCCATCTTGGCGACCGCGCACAGCGCCCCGCCACCAAGGAGGACCTAACTATTTATCTTGACGTCGAGACAACTCTACGCGCGATCGGCGGGCGGAGCCGCGTCGTCGCGCTCCGCCGCGCCCCGGTACTCCGCCCGCACGGCCAGGACGGTGAGCACCAGCAGCGGCGCGTACAGGGGCAGGCCGAGCACGAGCTTCCAGGTGCCCAGCGCCGTCGCGTCCCCCGCGAGGAAGAGCGGGTACTGCACCGCGAGCCGGACGAAGAACAGGGCCGCCCAGGCGAGCGTGAGCAGCGAGAAGAGCCGGCGCTTCCGCCGGTCGTCCCGCCAGGCCGTGCCGTCGCCCATCAGGTAGCCGGCCGCGACGCCGATCAGGGGCCAGCGCGCGAGCACCGAGACCAGGAAGACGAGGCCGTAGACGAGGTTGGTGATCAGGCCGGGCACGAAGTTGTCGACGGCGCGGCCGGTGATCAGCGCGAGGGCGGCCGAGATCACGACGCCGAGCAGACCGCCGACCGCCTGGATGACCGGCGTGCGCCCGAGGATCCGCGCGACCGTGAACAGCACGGCCATCCCGACCGAGGCGACCAGCGAGAGCACGAGCTCTCCCGTGATCGTGAAGAGGAGGACGAAGGCGACTCCGGGCACGACGGCCTCGAGGATGCCGCGGACGCCGCCCATCGAGCCGAGCAGTGCGCGGCCGTCGAACGGCTCGCCGTCGGCGACCACGCCGAGGCCGGAGCGGCGGGCGGCCTTCGCGATCGCCTCGCCGACCTCCGGCTGACCTGCGCGCTCCAGCCACTCGGGCTGATCGGCGCGCTCCGGCTGCGGGTCGCCCTCGGGGCGCATCCCGCTCAGCTCGCGCTCTGCTGGGTCTGGCCGCTGTCCGGCATCTTGAGGGGGATCAGGTCGCGCGGGGGCATCGGGCCGGAGCCGCGCACCACGACGACGCTGCGGAAGAGGTCCTCGACGGCGGCCGCGGCCTGCTCGTCGGTGGCGCCCGCTCCGGCGATGACGCCGCGGAGGAACCAGCGCGGCCCGTCGACACCGACGAAGCGCGCGACGCGCACGCCGCCGCCGGCCAGCGGGAGCTGAGCGACGATCTCGGGGCCGAAGACGCCCTCGCGCTCCTCGGTGCTGCCGCCCTGGCGGCCGATCTGCTCGGCGATCTGGCCGCGGATCTCGTGCCAGAGGCCG
Organism: Rathayibacter sp. VKM Ac-2857; assembly: GCF_013205025.1. Taxonomy (GTDB): domain Bacteria; phylum Actinomycetota; class Actinomycetes; order Actinomycetales; family Microbacteriaceae; genus Rathayibacter. Next base: position 55,954 of record NZ_JABMLE010000001.1, read on the forward strand.
GAGGAGCGCGGCGCCGCGAACGGCTGCACCTGGAGGGTGGACCCGGCGTAGTCGAGGCCGACCGCGATGACGCGCTTGGTCGCCTCCTCGACCTCGAGGCGGATGTGCATCCCCTCGCGGGGCAGCACCTTCACCCCGCCGAGGTCGATGTAGGGACGGACCGGGTTGGCCTCGCGCTCGTCGAGCGGGCCGGCCTCGGCGCGGTCGGCGGGCGCGGACTTCTCGAAGTCCTGCGCGGCGGTCTCGACGGCCGCGTCCTCGGTGCCGGCGGGCTGGATGTCGCTCATGCGTTCTCCTCGTTGGTGCGGGCGTCTGATGCTTCTGCGGTGGCGTAGCCGGTCGAGCCGAAGCCGCCGGTGCCGCGGACGGAGTCCGGGAGCTGCTCGACGGCGGTGAAGCGGGCCCGGACGACGGGCAGGATCACGAGCTGCGCGATCCGGTCGCCGACGGCGATGCGGTACGGCTCGCGGGCGTCGGTGTTCAGCAGCGCGACCCGGATCTCGCCGCGGTAGCCGGCGTCGATGGTGCCGGGCGAGTTCACGATGGTGAGCCCGTGCTTGAAGGCCAGCCCGCTGCGCGGCACGACGAAGCCGACGTGGCCGTCCGGCAGGGCGATCGAGACCCCGGTGCCGACGCTCGCCCGCTCGCCGGGAGCGAGCACGAGCTCCTCCGTGGAGCGCAGATCGGCTCCGGCGTCGCCGGGGTGGGCGTAGAACGGGACCTCGTCCGCGCGGATCGGGACGTCGACGGTTTCGTTCACGTGACGAGGGTAGACCAATCGTCTGATGCAATAGGGACATGCCGTCCTACCGAGAGAGGCTGTGGCCCGCGCCCTGGCTCTTCGTCTCCACCGCCCTCGTGATCCCCGCCAGCATCCTGGTCTTCGCGCCGATCAACCTGTTCGCGGGGGTGGTCGTCGCGCTCGTGCTCTACGGCGGCACCGTGGCGACGCTGCTGGCCACGTCGCCGACCATCGAGGTCGTCGACGGCGAGCTGTGGGCGGGCCGGGCGCACATCCCGCTCGAGCTGGTGGGCGACGCGGTCGCCTTCACCGGCGAGCGCGCGTTCGCTCAGCGCGGACCGCGATTGGACGCCAGGGCGTTCCTCGTCATCCGCGGCTGGGTGCGCGACGTCGTGCGGGTCCCGATCGAGGACCCCGCCGACCCGACGCCGTACTGGCTGCTGTCGAGCAGGCGCCCCAACGACGTCGTCGCCGCGATCCGGGAGGGATCACGGCGACGGGGCGCTGGTCTTTCGGAGCCGGGAGAGGCCTAAGCGGCGCACTCCAGGCAGATCGGGCCGAGCTTCTCCTCGTGGTCGATCTGCGAGCGGTGCTTCACCAGGAAGCAGCTGACGCACGTGAACTCGTCCGCCTGCGGCGGAAGGACCACGACGTCCAGATCGAGGTCGGACAGATCGGCACCGGGCAGTTCGAATCCGCCCGGGTTGTCGGCGTCATCGACGTCGACGACACCGGACATCTTGTCGGGGACTCGCTCCTTCAGGGCCTCGATCGACTCGGAGTCGTCATCGGTCTTGCGGGGGGCGTCGTAGTCCGTAGCCATTCCCATCCACTTCTTAAATTCAGTCGTTCAACAAATCGGCGGGGACAGTGTGCATCAAGAAGTATCGATGCGCAAACCGCTTCGAACGCGTCTTGACAGCCGCTGCCGCGCCCTCTTCCGCACCAACTTTCGACCCGCCCGCGGTATTCCCGGGGAACGGCCCGTTCGCGTGCGATCCTGAGCCGGTTCGCGGCAGGCACGGGCTCGTCCGCGGCCAGAAGGAGGTCCAGCACGATGATGGAACTGAAGGTGATCGGCGTCGAGAGCGGATCGCTCGTCCTCGTCTCGGACGGCGGGGAGCGGTTCTCCGTCCGCATCGACGAGACGCTGCAGAGCCAGCTGCGCCCGCGCGTGCACTCGCTGCCGCCGCGGGAGAAGCGCGTGTCGCCCCGCGAGATCCAGGCGCACATCCGTGCCGGCCTCTCCGCTGAGGAGGTCGCCGAGCTCACCGGTGCCGACCTCGACTACGTCGCCCGCTTCGAGGGCCCGGTCACGGCCGAGCGCGAGCACATCGTCGCCTCCGCCCTCGCCGTCCGCGTCTACACCAGCGCCGATCCCGACCCGCTCGAGGAGGGCACGCCCTTCGGCGACGTCATCCGCGAGCGCCTGGGCGCCCTCGGCGCCGACGGCGAGCAGTGGTCGAGCTGGAAGGAGGAGGAGGGCTGGGTCGTCAAGCTGCTCTTCCGCTCCGACGAGATCGACCACGACGCCCGCTGGCGCTTCGACCCCAAGAAGGCGCTGCTCTCCCCGCTCACCGCCGAGGCGACCACGCTCTCGCAGCAGGGCGAGATCCGGCCGACGCTCATCCCGCGCCTGCGCGCCGTCATCCCCGCCGCGGTCGACGAGCTGGCGACCCGCTTCGACACCGACGCCTTCGCGAAGCCCGCCGAGCCGTCGCGCCCCGAGCGCACCGAGCGCCCGGCTGCCGCGCGCCTCCCGCACTCGCGCCCCTCCGCCGCCCGCCCCTCCGACACCGAGCCGCAGCCGGCCCTCTCCGACACCCCGCGCCCGGTCTCGACGCTCCCCCGCCCGGTGACCAGCACGACCGAGCAGCGCGAGCGCAACCTCAACGACACCGCGGACCTCCTCGACGCCCTCCGCCGCCGCCGCGGGGAGCGCGACCACGCCTCCTCGGCGCGGGTCCGCGAGGAACCGCAGCCGGAAGCGCCCGCGATCGTCGCCCCGAAGGCCCCCGAGCCCGAGCGCCCCGCGACGCCCGCCGCCGAGCACCCCGCCGCGGGCGGGCGGAACTCGATCCGCCGCGGCCGCGCCGCCATCCCCAGCTGGGACGAGATCGTCTTCGGAGCCCGCAGCGACGACTGACCGAGCGTCGGCCGGCAGAGGGGCGCTCCCGGGGGTCAGATCCCGGAGAGCGCGCCGAAGCCGAGCAGCGGCACCTGGGTCTCCTCGGGCGTGAGCGAGCCGTGCTGGCCGATCATCGACCGGCCGGAGGCGTCCTCCGCCGAGTAGTAGGCGATCGCCTTGCGCGCGGCGACGAACACATCGCCCATCCGCTCGGCCGCCGGCGCGCCGATCTCGCCGAACCAGCCGCTCGCGGCGACCTCGTCGCGCGTCGCGATCCAGGCCCGGGAGCCCTCCGCCTGGGCCCAGCGCGCCGCGACCGCCGCGGGATCGACCCCGGCCTCGAGGTGCAGCTGCAGGCAGCGCGGCTCGCCGGCCAGGTGGCGCACGCCCTCGAGGAGTGCTGGATCGCGCACGAGGACGTGCGAGGAGGCGGGGACGTCGAGCACGCCGTGGTCCGCGGTGACCAGCACGCCCTCGCGCCCGGAGAGCCCGCGGACGAAGCCCGCGACCTCGCCGTCGAGCTGCTCCAGGACCGTCGTCCACTCCGGCGACTCCCAGCCGCGGGCGTGCGCGGTCATGTCGAGCTCGGGGACGTAGAGGTAGACCAGCTGCCGGCCGCCCCGGTCGAGCAGGTCGCGCGCCGCGGCGAAGCGCTCGGCGACTCCCCCGGCGACCCGGTACTCGGCGCCGCGCAGGATCGCCCGGGTCAGCCCCGAGTGCGCGTAGCGGGCGGCGCCGATGACGCTCGCCGCGACGCCCTCCTCGACGGCGCGCTCGAAGACGGTAGGGTGCGGCTGCCACTGCTCCGGGACCATCCGGTCGTCCCAGCCGGAGAGCTGGTTCACCAGGCGGTCGTGCGCGCGGTCGAGCACGCGGTAGCCGACCATCCCGTGCTCCCCGGGCCGCCGGCCCGTGGTGAGACTGGCCAGGGCCGCCGCGGTCGTCGTCGGGAAGCCGGAGACGAGGGTCGTCGCCTTCGTGAGCGCGGGCACGAGCGTGCGGGCGTGCCCGGCGCGCTGGCGCAGGTTGGCCGCGCCGAGCCCGTCGACCAGCACGACGACGATCCGCTCGACGCGCGGCGAGCCGAAGGTCCCCGGGCGGCCGAGGAGGGCGTCGAGAGCGCCGGGGAGGACGTCGGCGAGGCTCCGCCGCCCGGCGGGGACGGCCGGTAGCATGGGGGTCATCGCGCCCAGTTTCGCACGCTGCGCCCTCCCGCGGAGCGTGCCCCGCCGTGCCCGCGCCCGCTACCGAAGTGAGACATGAACGCTGCACCCCCTCCCTCCGGCTCCTCCCTGACCGAGCGCATCGAGGACGTCGACGTCTCGGCCGAGATGGAGGGGTCGTTCCTCGAGTACGCCTACTCGGTCATCTATTCGCGCGCCCTGCCCGACGCCCGCGACGGCCTGAAGCCCGTGCAGCGCCGCATCCTCTACATGATGAGCGAGATGGGTCTGCGCCCCGACCGCGGCCACGTGAAGTCGGCCCGTGTCGTGGGCGAGGTGATGGGCAAGCTGCACCCGCACGGCGACGCCTCCATCTACGACTCCCTCGTGCGCCTCGCGCAGCCGTTCACGCTGCGGGTCCCGCTGGTCGACGGCCACGGCAACTTCGGCTCGCTCGACGACGGCCCGGCCGCCGCCCGCTACACCGAGGCCCGCCTCGCCGCGGCGGCGACGGCGATGACCGAGCACCTCGACGAGGACGTCGTCGACTTCGTCCCCAACTACGACAACTCGCACGACCAGCCCGTGGTGCTCGCGGCGGCGTTCCCGAACCTGCTCGTCAACGGCGCGAGCGGCATCGCGGTCGGCATGGCCACCAATATGGCCCCGCACAACCTGATCGAGGTGATCGGAGCGGCGCGGCACCTGATCGCGCACCCCGACGCCTCGCTGGACGACCTGATGTCCTTCGTCCCCGGCCCCGACTTCCCCAGCGGCGGCACGATCGTCGGCCTCGCCGGCGTCCGCGACGCCTACGCGACCGGCCGCGGCAGCTTCAAGACACGCGCGCGCGTCTCGGTCGAGAGCATCACCGCCCGCAAGTCGGGCCTGGTCGTCACCGAGCTGCCGTACCTCGTCGGCGCCGAGAAGGTCATCGACAAGATCAAGGACGGCGTCCAGAACAAGAAGCTCAGCGGGATCGCCGACGTCACCGATCTCACCGACCGCGACAACGGCCTGCGCCTCGTGATCGGGATCAAGACCGGCTTCAGCCCGGAGGCGGTGCTCGAGCAGCTGTACCGCTACACCCCGCTCGAGGACGCCTTCTCGATCAACAACGTCGCGCTCGTCGACGGCCAGCCCCGCACGCTCGGCCTCAAGGAGCTGCTGCAGGTCTACGTCGGCCACCGCCTGACCGTGGTCACCCGGCGCTCGCGCTACCGGCTGCGCAAGCGCCAGGAGCGGCTGCACCTGGTCGAGGGACTGCTGATCGCGATCCTCGACATCGACGAGGTCATCCAGCTGATCCGCGCGAGCGACGACACCGCCGCCGCCCGGGCCCGGCTGATCGAGGTCTTCGACCTCAGCACGATCCAGGCCGACTACATCCTCGAGCTCCAGCTGCGCCGGCTGACGAAGTTCTCCCGGATCGAGCTCGAGACCGAGCGCGACACCCTGCTCGCCGAGATCGCCGAGCTCGAGGCACTGCTGGCCAGCCGCAGCCGCCTCGAGGCACTCGTGTCCGACGAGCTCGACGACGTCGCCCAGCGCCTCGGGACGCCGCGCCGGACGCTGCTCACCGAGGCGCGCCCCTCCGTCGCCACGACCGGACGCAAGACCGCCGCCGTGCTCGAGATCGCCGATCTGCCCTGCCGCGTCCTGCTGAGCACCACCGGCCGGATGGTCCGCATCGACCGCGACCCGGAGGCGGCGCCGCACCCCGAGCGCGCGACCCGCCGCAGCAAGCACGACGCGGTGCTCAGCACGATCGACACCACCACGCGCGCCGAGATCGGTGCGGTGACGACGGCCGGCAGGCTGCTGCGCTTCTCCCCCGTCGACGTGCCCGCCGTCCCGTCCTCCTCGGTGCAGCTCGGCGCGGGCGTCCGGATGAGCGACTACCTCAGCCACCTGGCCAAGGACGAGCGCGTCCTCGCCCTGGTCGCCCTCGACGACCCCCGCCCGATCGCCCTGGGCACCCTGCAGGGCACGGTCAAGCGCGTCGCCCCCGGTGACCTGCCGAACCGCCCGGACATCGAGCTGATCGCCCTGCGGCCGAAGGACGCGGTCGTCGGCGCCGCACCGTCGGCCGACGAGGACGAACTCGTCTTCGTCACCGGCGAGGCCCAGCTGCTGCGCTTCTCCGCCTCGGCGGTGCGTCCGCAGGGCCGGACCGCGGCGGGCATGGCCGGAGTCAAGATCAGCGAGACCGACGAGGTCGTCTCCTTCGCGGTCGTGCCCGAGTCCGAGCGCGACGAGACGGTCGTCGCGACCGTCGCCGTCGACAGCTGGGCCCTCACCGGCACCGACACCGGCAGCGCCAAGGTGTCGGCGTTCTCGGAGTTCCCGCCCAAGGGCCGCGCGACCGGCGGCGTCCGCGCCCAGCGCTTCCTCAAGGGCGAGACCGCCCTCGGCGTCGCCTGGGTCGGCCCCGGCCCGGCGCACGCGCTCGAGGCCGACGGCAGCGTCGCGGCACTGCCCGACTCCGGGATGAAGCGCGACGGCTCCGGCGTCGCCCTCGCGGCCCCGGTCGCCAGCATCGGCGCGGCCCCCGAGCAGTTCTGACGCCGCGCGGACGACGCGCAGGCCCTCCTCGACGACCGGCGATCGCATGCTGATCGAGTAGCCCTCGGAGAGGGCGTATCGAGATCCTCCGTTCTGCAGGACGTGGGTCTCGATACGCCCCTTCGGGGCTACTCGACCAGCATGGGGTGGCCGCTGTCCGGCTACTCGACCAGCATGATGTGCCCGCCGTGCGGCTCCTCGACCAGCATGGGGTGGCCGCGGTCCGGCTCCACCAGCATGATGTGGCATGCTGTCCGGCTACTCGACCAGCATGGGGAGGAGAACGGGCGGGGCGCGTCAGACGTCGATGCGGTCGCGCGAGAGCGTCTCGGAGCCGCGGACGATGAACTCCTTGCGCGGCGCCACCTCGTTGCCCATCAGCAGCTCGAAGACCCGGCCGGCGTTCTCGGCGTCCGAGACCTTCACCCGGCGCAGCGTCCGCCGCGAGCGGTCCATCGTGGTCAGCGCGAGCTGGTCGGCGTCCATCTCGCCGAGGCCCTTGTAGCGCTGGATCGGGTCCTGGTAACGCCGGTTCGCCTTCGAGAGCGCGGCGAGCACGCTCTGCAGCTCCTTCTCGGAGTAGGTGTAGATCGTCTCGTTCGGCTTCTTCCCCGAGTTCATCACGACGACGCGGTGCAGCGGCGGGACCGCGGCGAACACCCGGCCCGCCTCGACCAGCGGCCGCATGTAGCGGAAGAACAGCGTGAGCAGGAGCGTGCGGATGTGCGCGCCGTCGACGTCGGCGTCGCTCATCAGGATGATCTTGCCGTAGCGCGCGGCGGGCAGCTCGAAGGAGCGGCCGGATCCCGCGCCGATCACCTGGATCATCGAGGCGCACTCGGTGTTCGAGAGCATGTCGGCGATGCTCGCCTTCTGCACGTTGAGGATCTTGCCGCGGATCGGCAGCAGCGCCTGGTACTCGCTGTTGCGGGCGAGCTTCGCGGTGCCCAGGGCCGAGTCGCCCTCGACGATGAACAGCTCGCTGTTCTCGACGTCGTTGCTGCGGCAGTCGACGAGCTTGGCCGGCAGCGAGGAGGACTCGAGCGCGTTCTTGCGCCGCTGGGTCTCCTTGTGCGCGCGGGCCGAGATCCGGGACTTCATCTCGGCGACGAGCTTCTCGAGCAGCTGCGACATCTGCGCCTTGTCCTCGCGCTTCGTCGAGGCGAACACGGCGCCGAGGGTCGAGGTGATCGTCTGCGCGACGATCGCGCGGACCGCCGGCGTGCCGAGGATCTCCTTGGTCTGGCCCTCGAACTGCGGCTCGGGGAGGCGCACGGTCAGCACCGCGGTGAGACCCGCGAGCGCGTCGTCCTTCTCCAGCTTGTCCGAGCCGGCCTTCAGCTTCCGGGCGTTCGCCTCGACCTGCGCACGCAGCAGCTTCAGCAGCCCCTGCTCGAAGCCGGTCTGGTGGGTGCCGCCCTTGGGCGTGGAGATGATGTTGACGAAGCTGCGCAGCACGGTCTCGTAGCCGGTGCCCCAGCGCAGCGCGATGTCGACCTCGCAGGTGCGCTCGACCTCGGTCGGCACCATCGCGCCGCCGGGAGTGAGCACCGGCACGGTCTCGGTGAAGGTGCCGCTGCCGGTGAGCCGCAGCACGTCGGTGACGGCCGCGTCCGGAGCGAGGAACTCGACGAACTCCGAGATCCCGCCGTCGTAGCGGAACATCTCGGCGCGGCGCTCCTCCTCGCGGTCGTCGACGAGGTCGATCGTCAGCCCCGGCACCAGGAAGGCGGTCTGGCGGGCGCGGGTGACCAGCTCGTCGGTCTGGAAGGCGGCGCCCTTCGTGAAGATCTGCCGGTCGGCCCAGTAGCGCACCCGCGTGCCGGTGACGCCCTTCTTCACCTTGCCGACGATCTCCAGCTCCGAGCCGTTCTCGAACGGCGAGAACGGGGCGTCCGGAGTCGGCTCCCCCGAGTCTGCGAAGCGGCCGGGCTCGCCGCGGTGGAAGGACATCCGGTAGGTGCGGCCGTCGCGGTCGACCTCGACGTCGAGGCGCTCGGACAGGGCGTTCACGACCGAGGCGCCCACCCCGTGCAGTCCACCCGAGGCGGCGTAGGAGCCTGAGCCGAACTTGCCGCCGGCGTGCAGCTTGGTGAACACGACCTCGACGCCCGTCAGCCCGGTCTTCGGCTCGATGTCCACCGGGATGCCGCGGGCGCGGTCGCGGACCTCGACGCTGTCGTCCTTGTGCAGCACCACGCTGATCTCGGTGCCGTGCCCCGCGAGGGCCTCGTCGACCGAGTTGTCGATGACCTCCCACAGGCAGTGCATGAGCCCGCGGGAGTCCGTCGAGCCGATGTACATGCCGGGGCGCTTGCGCACCGCCTCGAGGCCCTCGAGGACGGAGAGGTGCCGTGCGGAGTAGTCGGTGGAGGCCATCCGCTCAGTCTACTTTCGAGGGCCGACACCCCGACGGCGGCGCGACGGGCGGAGCGAGGCCGCGGGATCGGGAGGGGAAGTGATCCCGAGGACCTACGCGCAGAGCGAAATGCCACAGGAACGACTCTGCCGGGAAACATCCGCGTGCTTTGATGGTTGGACCAAGGGAAGGACGGAGCCGTGACAGGCCGAGTCCCACCGAGATCGAAGACCCGAGCGCAGGAGGCCACGTCATGTCGACCACAGCAACCCAGAACGGCGTGGACGAACTCGCTGGATCGCAGCAGCTCTCCGCAGCCGACCGCTGCGACAGCTGCGGTGCCCAGGCGTACATCCGCGTCGTCGTGAACAGCGGAGAGCTCCTGTTCTGCGCCCACCACGGCAAGAAGTACCAGGAGAAGCTGTCCAGCATCGCCCAGAGCTGGCACGACGAGTCGGCGCGCCTCTTCGAGGAGCAGCGCCCCTAGCCCGTCGCCCACCCGTCGGTGGGGAGCGGGACTCCCTACCGGCCGACTCCGAGCCGCTTCGCGATCACTTCGCGGGCGGCTCGAGCTGTCTCATCGACCGCGCGGATGCGCTCGTCCTGCGTGGAGTAGTCCAGGCCGTGCCGCCCGGCCACGCGGTGCAGGATCGCGTCCGCGAGCGCGGGGTTCTTCGCCAGGACCGGGCCGTGCAGGTGCGTGCCGAGCAGTGCGCCCGCGGCGAAGCCCTCCACGCCCGCGCCGTCGCCGGTGCCGTGCAGCACCCGGCCGAGGACGTGCGCGGAATCGATGCCCTCGAAGCGTCGTGCGTGGTTCTCGAAGCCGACGAGGACTCCGGCGCTCGACTCGACGATCAGATCGTCGGTCGTCCGCTCGCTCGTCACCGCCCGCCCCGGGAGGACCCCGATGCCCTCGACCACGGCGCCGGGGGTCGCGAAGGACTCCGCGAGGAGCTCCCAGCCCGCTCCGACGGCGACGACCTCGGTCTCGTCCCGCACCCAGCCGTGGACCGTGTCGCGCACGGAGCGCAGGAGGTCGAGCACATCGGGCAGGTCCTCGTCCGCTCCGGTGCCGGCCACGAGCACGTCGGGGCGCTCGGAGAAGTCGGCCTCCGCGCGCAGCGGCAGCACGCGGGCGTCGAGCCCGGCCCAGCCGGCGCGTGCCGCGAGGACGCGGGCGTTGGCCGCGTCGCCGTTGCTGTCCAGGACGTCGGGGGCGAGCACGCCGATCAGCAGGGTGGTCACGCGGTCTCCTCGCGGTTGGAGGCGAGCTGGAGGTGGGCGCGGGTGCGCCGCATCGAGTCGGCGGAGAAGACGATCGTCTTCCGTCCGTGGCTCGGAGCCGGCAGCGCGAGGAAGGTGTCGAGCGCACGGCCGAGGTCGTCGTCGACCGCGTCGATCGCGACTCCGTCGTAGCGCAGCTGCAGCGCGGCCTCGTGCGCCTTCGAACCGGAGACGACGCGGACCCGCCCGAGGCGGGCGGTGTCGACCGGCCAGAAGTAGGACGGGTCGCGGACGTCCGAGCCGAGGGCGAGCATGATCTGCTCGGTGCCCTCGGGGATCTCCGCGATGTTGAGGCGGTAGCTCGCCGGGTTCTGCACCAGGACGAACTCGACCTCCTGCCCGCGGACCGTCACGATCTCGCCGCGTCCGAAGACGGGCTCGATCGAGGAGAGCGCCGAGGCGGTCGTCGCCGGGAGGAAGCGGGTGCCGAGGATCGCCCGGGCTGCGGAGACCGCCGAGGCGGCGTCGACCGCGTAGTGCACGCCACGGGCCGGCAGCCGGACGTCGAGGACGTCGCCGTCGCTGCTGATCGTCGCGGCGGCTCCGGTGGTGCTCTCGACGACGGTCGTCGCGCGCCCGTCCTGGCCCTCGGCGTCGGCCGCGTAGCCGAGGCCGCCGACGGCCGCCTCGCGGACGGCGGGCGAGACGCCGTACCAGCGGATCCGGTCGGTCGGCAGTGTCGTCGCGATGTCCGCGACGTGGCGGTCGTCCGCGTTGAGCACGACCGGCCCTGTGGCCCGGCCCGCGATCGTCGCGAGCATCCGCGCGACCATGGCCGGGTCGAAGAAGCGGTCGATCTGATCGACGACGACGTTGGTGAGCAGGACGACGCGCGGGCTCATCCGGGGTGCGAGACGCGCGCCGTGACCCTCGTCCATCTCGAGGACGGCGATGTCCGCGTCGATCCGCCCGCGGAGGTCGGTGCGCTCGAGCAGCGCCGAGGTCAGCCCCTGCGCGATGTTCGCGGTCGAGGGATTGGTGAAGACGCGCAGCCCGTGGGCGCGCAGGACGGCGACGAGCATCTTGGTCGTCGTCGACTTCCCGGCCGAGCCGGAGACGACGACGAGGCCGTCGGTGAAGCCGTCGAGCACGGCCGGGAGGAAGCCCGGCGCGAGGCGGTTCACGACGAGCCCGGGCACGGCGGAGCCTCCGCCGGGCTTGCGGACGCGCGCTGCGAACCGGGCGGCCCTCCCGAGGAGGACCGCCGGCGCGTAGCGGATCATCGGCTTACTCGAGGTAGTCGCGGAGCGACTGCGAGCGGGACGGGTGGCGCAGCTTGGCCATCGTCTTGGACTCGATCTGGCGGATGCGCTCGCGCGTGACGCCGAAGGTGTCGCCGATCTGGTCGAGCGTCTTGGGCATGCCGTCGCCCAGGCCGAAGCGCATGCGGATCACGCCGGCCTCGCGCTCGGACAGGGAGTCGAGGAGCGACTCGAGCTGCTTCTGCAGCATCGTGAAGCCCACCGCGTCGGCCGGCACGACCGCCTCGGTGTCCTCGATGAGGTCGCCGAACTCGCTGTCGCCGTCCTCACCCAGGGGCGTGTGCAGCGAGATCGGCTCGCGGCCGTACTTCTGCACCTCGATGACCTTCTCGGGGGTCATGTCGAGCTCGCGCGAGAGCTCCTCGGGCGTGGGCTCGCGGCCCAGGTCCTGCAGCATCTGGCGCTGGACGCGGGCGAGCTTGTTGATGACCTCGACCATGTGCACCGGGATGCGGATGGTGCGGGCCTGGTCGGCCATCGCGCGGGTGATCGCCTGGCGGATCCACCACGTCGCGTAGGTCGAGAACTTGAAGCCCTTGGTGTAGTCGAACTTCTCGACCGCGCGGATCAGACCGAGGTTGCCCTCCTGGATCAGGTCCAGGAACTGCATGCCGCGGCCGGTGTAGCGCTTGGCGAGGCTGACCACGAGGCGGAGGTTCGCGCCGAGCAGGTGACTCTTGGCCCGCTGCCCGTCCTTCGCGACCCAGCGCAGCTCGCGGACGAGCTCCGGGCTGAGGTCGCTCGAGTTGGCGAGCTTGTCCTCGGCGAAGAGGCCCGCCTCGATGCGCATCGCGAGCTCGACCTCCTCGGCCGCGTTCAGGAGCGCGACCTTGCCGATCTGCTTCAGGTAGTCCTTGACCGGGTCGGCCGTGGCGCCGGTGATCGCCGTCGAGTAGACGGGGACCTCGTCGTCGTCGCCGCCGAAGGAGAGGACGAGCGCGCCGCTGGGCAGCGGCTCGGCCGGAGCCGCGGCCGCGACGACGGGCGTCTCGGCGTCGTCCTTGACCTCGGCCTCGGTCTCCTCGACCACGACCGCGGTCTCCTCCTCGGCGTCGGCGTCGCCGTCGACGTCCTCGGGCTCGGTGGGCTCCTCCTCGGTCGCGGCGGGGGCCGCGGCCTTGGTGGTGGCGCGGGCGCGCGTGGTCTTGGCCGCCGGCTTGCGCGCGGCGGGCTTCTTGGTCGTCGTCACGTCGTCGTCGACGGCGTCGAGCGTTGCGGTCTTGGTAGCTCTGGTGGCCATGGCGGCACCTCTCCATCCGTTGCGTCCCGGCTGCGGGCGAGGCCGGGAGGCGTCGTCCGTCGGTGGGCATTACGAGGACCCATGTCAAGTCGAGGGGATCGCACGCCCGACGTGGGCGCCGTGCTCCTCGACCCGAACGGGTCCTATTGACAATTATTGCACGCCTGAGTAGTGCGGCCGTGCGCTCAGGAGTTCGGCACTCCGAGGGGAGTCCGACGCGGGACCAGGCGGGGCCTCGCGGGAGGACGGGGAAGGGCGGATCCGACGGTCAGCGTCCTGCGCGGCCACGACGGAGACGGTCGTTCAATGCAACCCACAGGGGGGCCACCGTTATTCCCTCGTCCTCGGCGAGCCGGCGCCGGGTCCTGCGGCGAGCGGTGATCAGTCCGATCACCCCTGCGCCCACGATCACGTACTGGATGCACCAGGCCAGCCGGAAGTGGTCCATCGAGTAGAGCTCGGCCGAGTCGGCGCCCGGCCCGGCGAGCGAGTCGAGCAGCAGCCCCATCAGGAACATCATCGTGAAGCTCGCGAGGAAGCCGCCGACGTTGACGACGCCGTTGGCGGCACCGAGGCTCCGCGAGGGGTTGAAGGTGCGCGCGAAGTCGAAGCCGATCATCGAGCCCGGGCCGCCGGCGCCGATCACGATCAGCAGCAGGACGACCAGCCAGTACGGCGGGACGCCCGGCCAGAGCAGGACGACGGTCCAGGCCACCGCCATCGCCGAGACGATGCCGAGCACGAGGTTGCTCCGCCGCATCGGGTGCCGCGCGGTGAGGACGCCGAGGATCGGACCGACCACGATGCCGGCGACCACGACGATCGTCAGCGTCGGAGCGGCGACCCGCGGATCGAGGCCGATGGCGTAGACGAGGAAGGGGTACCCCCACAGCAGCGTGAAGACGGTGCCGGAGGACTGCGTCACGAAGTGCGACCAGAATCCGAGCTGCGTGCCCGGCCGGCGCAGGCTCACGCCCAGCTGGGCGATCGTCGCGCGGAGCGTCGGCGGCACCAGGACGATCGGCTCGGTCCGGGGCGGGACGTCGGTGATCAGCAGCAGCACGCCGAGGAACGCCACGGCTCCGATCCCGGCGACGGAGAGGAAGGCCGGCGTCCAGCCCGCCGCGTGCAGGATCGCGGCGAAGGGCAGTGCGGAGAGGATCTGGCCGACCTGGCCGATGTTGCCGATCCACTGCGAGAGCTGCGGCACGATCGGTCCGCTGAACCAGGTCACGGTCAGCCGGATCACCGAGGTGAAGATCGCGGCGTCGCCCGCGCCCACCAGGATGCGGCCCACGATCGCGACGCCGAGGGAGGGCGCGAAGGCCAGGACGATCTGGCCGACCATCATCAGCGCGGTGCCGCTGAGGATCAGCGTCTTCGGGCCGAAGCGGTCGATCAGGATGCCGACCGGGATCTGCATGCCGGCGTAGACGATGAGCTGCACCACCGCGAGGGAGGAGAGCATCGCGGCCGAGATGCCGAAGCGCTCCGCCGCGTCGACGCCCGCCACTCCGAGCGTCGTGCGGTCGAGGACCGCGACCAGGTACGCGAAGGCACCGGCACCGAAGACGAACCAGGCTCGACGAGATCGCACTCGCCAGAGACTACCAAGCGCCGCCCGCCTGCTCCGCGGCTACGGGGCGGTGGGCTCCTCGCCCGGGCGCTTGATCGCGAGGAACTTCTCCAGCTCGGCCGCGAGCGCGTCGGCGGTCGGGACGAAGCCGTCCTCGTCGGTGAGCGGCGAGCGCAGGCTCGTCCCCTCCATGTAGGTGTCGTGCCGCGACTCGAGCGCCGAGACCAGCTTCTGCAGCTCGTCGTTCGCGCCGACCTGCTCGTCGACCTTCGCGAGGAACTCGCGACCGCTCTCGCGGAGGCTGTCGGTCGGGAAGATCAGCCCGGTCGACGCCGAGATGCTCTCGAGCGCCGCGACGGCCGCCTGGGGGTAGGCGGTGTCGGAGAGGTAGTGCGGGATGAGCAGGGCGAAGCCGACGGCCGGCTGCGCGCGGTCGTACAGGCGGAGCTCGAGCAGGTGCAGGACGTTGGCGGGCACCTGGGTGACCGGCTTCCAGACCGACATGGCCTCGATCAGGTCCTCGCGGTTGCCGCTGACGGTCACGCCGACCGGGCGGGTGTGCGGGACGGGCATCGGGATCGCGTGCACCCAGGTGGTGCTCGCGACCTCGAGCCGGTCGATGAGCTCGAGCACCGCCCGGGTGAAGCGCTCCCACTGGTAGTCCGGCTCGAAGCCGGTGAGCAGCAGGAACGGCTGGTGCAGCTCGTCGTGCGCGAGCGAGAGACGGAGGGTCGCCGGCGTGTAGTCGGTGAGGTGGTCCTGGTCGAAGGTGATGATGGGCCGGCGCGCGCGGTAGTCGAGCAGCTGGTCCGGGTCGAACTCGACGACGGTCCGGTGCTCGAGAGTGCCGTGCAGGTGCTCGGCGAGCTGGCCGACGGCACCGCCCGCGTCCGCGAACCCGGTGAGCCCGGCCACGAGGTGGAGGCCCCGCGGGACGTCGGCGAGGTCGCCCTCGATCGCGAACAGGTCTGCAGGATCCGGCATGCGATCAACCCTAGACGGCCCACGGCGGCCCCTCCCCGGCGGCGCTGAGCCCTGAGCGAACAGCCGAGCCGGGGCGGCGGAGCGCCGTCGCAGCCGCACCTAGCATTGCGCTCATGCCCCTCTCCTCTCTCGAGTACACGACCGTTCCCGCCTCCGACCTCGACACCGGCGCCCTCGTCCTCGGCGTCGCGCCCGGACCGGACGGCCCGCGACTCGTCGGCGTGGACGGCTTCGACGACCTGGTCGCGGCTCTCCCGGCGCTCGGGGTCACCGGCGCCGCCGAGTCGGTGACGCGCGTCCCCTCGTCGGTCCGCGCGGGCGTGCTCGTGCTGGTCGGCCTGGGCGCGGCCGAGCCGAGCGCCACCGTGCTGCGCACCGCCGCCGGACTCGCCGTCCGCAGCCTCGCCGGCACCCCCTCGGTCGCCCTCGCGCTGCCCACCCACGGCGAGGGCGCGCTCGCGGCCGTCGCCGAGGGAGCCGCGCTCGGCTCCTACAGCTACACCGCCTTCCGCCACAGCACCCTCGACGCCGCGAAGACTCCCGTCGAGCGCGTGCTCCTCGTGACGACCGGCGACTCCGCCGACGCGGCCGTCCTCGAGCGCGCCCTGGTCGTCGGCCGCGCCGTGTCCGCCGTGAAGGACCTGGTCAACGCCCCGCCGTCGCACCTCTACCCGCAGACGCTGGCCGAGGCCGTGCAGGAGGGCGTCGAGGGGCTGCCCCTCGAGGTGACGGTCTGGGACGAGACGGCGCTGGAGCGCGACGGCTTCGGCGGGATCCTCGGCGTCGGCAGCGGCTCCTCGCGCCCGCCGCGCCTGGTCAAGATCGCCTACTCCCCCGAGACGACGACAGAGCAGACGGCGCCGGAGCAGGCAGCGCCGAAGCACCTCGCGCTGGTCGGCAAGGGCATCACCTTCGACAGCGGCGGACTCTCGCTCAAGCCGCCGGCCTCCATGATCGGCATGAAGGACGACATGACCGGCGCGGCCACGGTCTACGCGGTCGTCCGCGCGGTCGCCGAGCTGCGCCTGCCCGTGCGGGTCACCGCCTGGCTCTGCATCGCCGAGAACATGCCCTCCGGCACGGCCATCCGGCCGAACGACGTCCTCACCATCCGCGGCGGGAAGACCGTCGAGGTGCTCAACACCGACGCCGAGGGCCGGCTCGTGCTGGCCGACGGCCTCGTCGCGGCGAGCGAGGAGCAGCCCGACGCGATCGTCGACGTCGCGACGCTGACCGGCGCCGCCGTCGTCGCGCTCGGCAACCGCTACGCCGGCGCCTTCGGCGACGACGAGCTGGTCGCGACGGTGCTCGAGTCGGCTCGCAGCACCGGCGAGCTCTTCTGGCACATGCCGCTGCCCGCCGAGCTGCGCCCGCTGCTGAACTCGGAGATCGCCGACATCGCCAACATCAAGCCCGGCAACACCGCCGGCGGCATGCTGATCGCCGCGCACTTCCTCGAGGAGTTCGTCGGCACCCGCGGCGAGGGCCCCGAGGCCACGAGGATCCCCTGGGTGCACCTCGACATCGCCGGGCCGGCGAACAACGGCGGCGGCGCCTACGGCTTCACCGGCACCGGCCCCACCGGTGTCTCGGTGCGCGCCCTCGTCGCCCTGGCCGAGGGCCTGGCGAGCGCGTAGTAGGGTCGACGGGGCGGGATCTCCCGCCTCGTCCCCCCTCCGTCCGGCCCGCGCCACCGCGCAGGAGCCCGCGGAGGCGAGGGGAACCGCACGTCGCAAGGGAGTCACTGGGTGTCGGAAGAGCGCTACGACCTGGTCGTGCTCGGAGGTGGCAGCGGCGGGTACGCGGCGGCACTCCGTGCGACCCAGCTCGGCATGAGCGTGGCGATCGTCGAGCGCGACAAGCTCGGCGGCACCTGCCTGCACCGCGGCTGCGTCCCGACCAAGGCCCTCCTGCACGCTGCGGAGCTCGCCGACGGTGCACGCGACGCGCAGAAGTACGGCGTCCTCGCCGGCTTCCAGGGCATCGACGTGCCCGGCGTCACCCGCTACCGCGAGGGCGTCGTCGCCGGCAAGTACAAGGGCCTGCAGAGCCTCGTCTCCTCGCGCGGCATCACCGTCGTCTCGGGCGAGGGCCGGCTGACCGGGCCGAAGACCGTGACTGTCGGCGAGCACGTGCTGCACGGCGGCTCGATCGTCGTCGCGACCGGCTCCGCCTCGCGCACGCTGCCCGGCATCGAGATCGGCGGCCGCGTGATCACCAGCGACCAGGCCCTCGAGCTCGACCACGTCCCCGAGCGGGTCGTCGTGCTCGGCGGCGGCGTCATCGGCGTCGAGTTCGCGAGCGTCTGGCGCTCCTTCGGCGCCGAGGTGTCGATCGTCGAGGCGCTCCCCCACCTCGTGCCCAACGAGGACGAGAGCGTCAGCAAGCAGTTCGAGCGCGCCTTCCGCAAGCGCGGCATCTCCTTCACCCTCGGCTCGCGGGTCACCGGCGTGGTCCAGACCGGGAGCGGCGTCTCCGTCTCGCTCGAGAGCGGGGCGAGCGTCGAGGGCGACCTCCTCCTCGTCGCCGTCGGCCGCGGCCCGGTCACCGCCGGGCTCGGCCTCGAGGAGATCGGCGTGACGCTCGACCGCGGCTACGTGATCACCGACGAGCGCCTGCAGACCTCGGTCCCCGGCGTCTACGCCGTCGGCGACATCGTGCCCGGCCTGCAGCTCGCGCACCGCAGCTTCCAGCAGGGGATCTTCGTCGCCGAGGAGCTCGCCGGTCTGAAGCCGCAGACCGTCGCCGACCTGAACATTCCGAAGGTCACCTACAGCGACCCGGAGGTGGCGTCCGTCGGCCTCACCGAGGCGCGCGCGATCGCCGAGTACGGCGCCGAGCGCGTGGCGAGCTACGACTACGGTCTCGGCGGCAACGCGAAGAGCACGATCATCGGCACCGCCGGCTCGGTCAAGGTCGTCCGCGTCGTCGACGGACCCGTCGTCGGCGTGCACATGATCGGCGCCCGCGTCGGCGAGCTGATCGGCGAGGCCCAGCTCATCGTGAACTGGGAGGCGCACCCCGAGGACGTCGCCCCCTTCGTGCACGCGCACCCCACGCAGAACGAGGCGCTCGGCGAGGCGCACCTCGCTCTCGCGGGCAAGCCGCTGCACGCCCTCTAGAACCATCGCGGGGCGGCGACCGGCCGCTCCCGCCTCACTAAACTGAAGCAACGAACACAAGCGTCTTAAGGAGACAGGCTCATGAGCGAATCCGTCAGCCTCCCGGCACTCGGAGAGAGTGTCACGGAAGGAACGGTCACCCGCTGGCTGAAGAACGTCGGCGACCGCGTCGAGGTCGACGAGCCGCTGCTCGAGGTCTCGACCGACAAGGTGGACACCGAGATCCCGTCGCCCGTCGCCGGAGTCATCGAGGAGATCCTCGTCCAGGAGGACGAGACCGTCGAGGTCGGCGCCGAGCTGGTCCGCATCGGCGACGGCTCCGGAGCCGCTGCCGCGGCCGAGCCCGAGGCCCCCGCCGAGGAGTCGCCCGAGGCCGAGGCCGCCGAGACCGAGCCGACCGACGAGGCCACGCCCTCCGTCGACGCGGAGACCGAGGAGGAGGCTCCGGCCCCCGCCGAGCCCGAGCCGGCTCCCGCCGCCGAGAAGCCCGCCGCTCCCGAGGCGGCCGCGCCCGCTCCGTCGGTCCCGGCGCCCGCCGCCGCCGCTCCGGCCGCTGCTGCCCCCGCGCCGGCCGCGAGCCCCGAGCCCACCGACTCGAACCCCGGCTACGTCACCCCGCTGGTGCGGAAGCTGGCCGGCGAGAACGGCATCGACCTCTCGACCCTCACCGGCACCGGTGTCGGCGGGCGCATTCGCAAGCAGGACGTGCTCGACGCCGTCGAGGCCGCCAAGTCGGCTCCCGCCCCGGTCTCGGCTCCCGCCGCCGCCGCGGCGAAGGCCGCCCGCACGCCGCTGGAGACCTCGCCCCTGCGCGGCACGACGCAGCCGATGACCCGCCTGCGCAAGGTCCTCGCGCAGCGCGCCGTCGAGTCGATGCAGTCGACCGCTCAGCTCACCTCGGTCGTCGAGGTCGACGTCACCGCCGTCGCCCGCTTCCGCGACTCGGTCAAGAAGACCTTCAACGAGAAGACCGGCGCCAAGCTGTCCTTCCTGCCGTTCTTCGCCCTCGCGGCCGCCGAGGCCCTCAAGGCCTACCCGGTGATCAACTCGACGCTCGACGGCGACTCGATCGTCTACCCGGACCACGAGAACATCAGCATCGCGGTCGACACCGAGCGCGGCCTGCTGACCCCTGTCCTCAAGAACGCGTCGGAGCTCACCCTCGCGCAGATCGCCAGCACCATCGGCGACCTCGCGGAGCGCACCCGCAACAACAAGCTCAAGCCCGACGAGCTCGCCGGCGGCACCTTCACCCTGACCAACACCGGATCGCGCGGTGCGCTGTTCGACACGCCCGTCGTGTTCCTGCCGCAGACCGCGATCCTCGGCACCGGCATCGTCACGAAGAAGCCGGCCGTCGTGCAGGTCGACGGCAGCGACGCGATCGCGATCCGCTCCACCGTGTTCCTCGCCCTCTCCTACGACCACCGCACGGTCGACGGCGCCGACGCGGCCCGCTTCCTGGTGGCCATCAAGGAGCGCCTCGAGGAGGGCTCGTTCGAGAACGACCTCGGCATCTGACGCCTCGTCGCTGACGCGCCGCACTAGCGGCCCCCGTCGGTGAAGACGTCGCGCAGCAGCCAGACGGCCTCCATCCTGATCATCAGGACGGAGGCCGTCGTCGTTCCCGGGTCCGGCCCGATCGCGACCACGGCGGAGGCGCCGTTCACGTCCGCGTGCACCGCCGTGACGGCGGTCTCGTGCCGGAGAGCCACGGCGACGGCGGCCCACTCCGACCGGAGCGGCGAGTCGGTCGTGGTCAGCGCCGCGGAGCAGCTCGGGCTCGCAGCACCGCAGTCGCGGACGGCGGCGAGCAGGGCGACGGCGGCCGCCTCCGCACCGAGATCCGCGGGCGGCGGCTGGACCGCGGGCACGGGGACGGGTGTCGGCGTCGGCGTAGGCGTAGGCGTCAGAGACTGTGGCGGCGTCGGGTGGCGGCAGGGGGACGCTCCTGCGCCGCGGGCTGCGCGCTCGAGACCCGCTCCGGCCCCCACGCCGCCATCGCCAGTGCGCCGATGAGGACGACGAGCGCCGCGGCGAGGGGACCGCGCCGACGAACGACGAGGGCCAGCACGCGGTCCCGCCAGCCGTCCAGCGGATGCGTCCGGCGGTGACGACCCGGCGAGGCCTCGCGCACGCACTCCGGCCCCTCCGCCGCTCGCGCCACGCGCTGCGACGCCCCGAGCGGCAGCGGAGCCGCGGTGCAGTAGAGCAGCGCCTCGATCGCCTCGAGGTCGTCGTCGTCCTCGGGACTCCCCCGCCACGCGGGGCAGCGCTGCCGGCAGCGGGCGAGGAGGCCGCGGACCGCCGCCCGCACCTCGGACTCGGACGCTCCCGCGGCCGCCTCGCTCAGCAGCAGCACGGGTCGGCCCTCCTCGGTCAGCCCGATCGCCTCCGCACCGGGCACCGGGAGCACGCCCGCGGCCACGCAGTCCCGCAGAGCGCCGACGATCGGAGCGAGAAGGGTCACGACGACACCCGGTGGCAGTGCGGCTCCGGACTCGAGGACCTCCTCGAGGGTCCTGACGACCGGCGGCTCGCTCAGCAGGACGAGCCCGTCGCGGTGCACGCCGACGTCGACGAGCCGCTGCCGGTGCTCGTGCCGCCCGAGCCGGTCGAGCCCCGAGCGCAGCGCGTCCTCCGCCCGCTCCTGCGAGAGGACGGCGGCGTTCGATCGCCGCCCGGCACCGTCGCGGACGAGCGGACCCAGCGCGCCCGCGCCCACCACGACGTAGCCGGCGATCCGCTCGGCGGGCCGCCCTCCGCTCCCGTTCCGATCGCCGCTCGCTGACATGCTCCGAGAGTGCCTGCCGGGTCCGTCCGCCGGAGCGCCGGGCGGCCGATCGGTGGACGGATCGCCCGCGCCGCCACTGGGGAGGAGCGGCGACCCGGCGGATCCGCCCGGATCGGTCTCCCCCGCCGGGTCCGCTCGGTATCCTGGAGGAATGGCACGCAGCACGGAACCGTCGACGAAGGCGGTCAAGGAACCCGGACGTCTCAAGCAGATGTGGCAGGTGTTCCAGATGACCCGCCGCTACGACAGCAGCGCGGTCTGGATCATCCTCCTCGCGCTCGCCGTCCCGATCCTGATCGGCGTGCTCCTCGGAGTCCTCCTCAGCGACGGCAACGGCTTCGTCATCGCCCTGTGGATCATCGTCGGCGTGATGGCCGGACTGGTCGCCGGCCTCGCGGTGCTCTCCCGCCGCGCCGAGCGCGCCGCCTACGGGCAGATCGCCGGGCAGCCCGGGGCCGTCGGCGCCGTCCTGCGCAGCGGGCTCCGCGGCACCTGGACCGGCGGCGAGATGCCGGTGGCCGTCAACGGCAAGACGCAGGACGCGGTCTACCGCGCGGTCGGACGCGGCGGCGTCGTGCTGATCGCGGAAGGACCGACCGGTCGCACCAAGCGCATGCTCGAGGACGAGCGCCGCAAGGTGACCCGCATCCTCCCCAACGTCCCGGTCACCTTCGTCAACGTCGGCCCGGACGAGGGCGCCGTGCCGCTGCACAAGGTCCCCCGCACCCTCGCGAAGACCAAGAAGGTGCTGACCAAGGCCGAGGTCGTGGCCGTCAAGAACCGCCTCGCCTCGCTCAACACCTCGCTGCCGATCCCGAAGGGCGTCGACCCCTTCAAGGTGCGCCCGCAGCGCTCGCGCTGACGCGCACCTCGGTGCACGGAGGAACGGGCCGGTCGGGATCACTCCCGCCGGCCCGTTCGTCGTTCCCGGGAACGCCTTCCCGGTCAGTACCGGACGAGCACCGTTCCCGCGACCTTGTCGTGGAAGCCGCGCTGGTCCGAGTCCCAGACGAGAGCCGGCACCAGGACGGCGAGCAGCACCGAGCGCACCAGCGGCCGCCAGACGCCGACCCAGCCGCCGCCGAGGCGCACCACGCGCAGTCCCAGCAGCCGGTGGCCGATGCTCCCGCCGATGGTGGGGATGAAGACCGCCTGCAGCACCACGAAGAGGACGATGCTCGCCCAGCGGTCGTAGCCGAAGAAGACGAAGGAGATCAGCGCGACGATCGCGAAGTCGACGGCGAGGGCCGCGAAGCGGCGTCCCGGGCGGGCGATCGACATCCGGCCGGTCTCGGGCAGCCCGAGCCGCTCCCCGGGCCGCGTGCTCGGGGCGACGTCGGCGAAGGTCCTGCGTTCGGGTGCTGGCATCCTCCGATGCTACCCGCGCCGCCCCTGCACCGGCCGGGAGCCGGATCGCGGGAGCGACTCGCTCGACAGAGCTTCGCGTAACATGCTCGAAACAAAGGGGACACGGTGGGGAAACCCCCCATGACTACCCTGGAACGGCTGCGCTCTGCAGCAACCCGTTACGCCATAGGAGACCTTTGCATGTTTAAAGATTCTTCCGAGGTGCTCACGTTCATCAAGGACACGGACGTCAAGTTCCTCGACATCCGGTTCACCGATCTCCCCGGTGTCCAGCAGCACTTCAACATCCCCGCCTCGACGGTCGACGAGGAGTTCTTCTCCGTCGGCCAGCTCTTCGACGGGTCCTCGATCCGCGGATTCGCGAACATCCACGAATCGGACATGCAGCTGATCCCTGACGTGACCACCGCCTACGTGGACCCGTTCCGCGTCGAGCGCACGCTGATCATCGTCTTCGACATCTACAACCCGCGCAACGGGGAGATCTACTCGAAGGACCCGCGCCAGGTCGCCAAGAAGGCCGAGAAGTACCTCGCGTCCACCGGCATCGCCGACACCGCGTTCTTCGCCCCCGAGGCCGAGTTCTACATCTTCGACGACGTGCGCTACGAGGTCACCCAGAACTCCGCGTTCCACTCCGTCGACTCCGTCGAGGGCGCCTGGAACTCGGGCCGCGTCGAAGAGGGCGGCAACCTCGGCAACAAGACCCCCTACAAGGGCGGCTACTTCCCGGTCAGCCCGGTCGACAAGCAGGCCGACCTCCGCGACGACATCTGCCTCAAGCTGATCGACGCCGGCCTCATCCTCGAGCGCTCGCACCACGAGGTGGGCACCGGCGGCCAGGCCGAGATCAACTACCGCTTCGACACGATGGTCCACTCCGCGGACGACATCCTGAAGTTCAAGTACATCGTCAAGAACACGGCCGAGCAGTGGGGCAAGACCGCCACGTTCATGCCGAAGCCGCTCTTCGGCGACAACGGCTCGGGCATGCACACCCACCAGTCGCTCTGGAACGACGGCAAGCCCCTGTTCTACGACGAGAACGGCTACGGCGGACTCTCCGACGTCGCCCGCTGGTACATCGGCGGCCTGCTCAAGCACGCCCCCGCGGTCCTCGCGTTCACGAACCCGACGGTCAACTCGTACCACCGCCTGATCCCGGGCTTCGAGGCGCCGGTCAACCTGGTCTACTCGGCCGGCAACCGCTCCGCGTCGATCCGCATCCCGATCACGGGCACGAACCCCAAGGCCAAGCGCATCGAGTTCCGCGCGCCCGACGCCTCGGGCAACCCGTACCTCGCGTTCGCCGCCCAGCTGATGGCGGGCCTCGACGGCATCAAGAACCGCATCGAGCCGCACGAGCCCGTCGACAAGGACCTGTACGAGCTGCCCCCGGAGGAGGCCAAGCTCATCCCGCAGGTCCCCGCCTCGCTCGAGGAGGCCCTGGCCGCCCTCGAAGCCGACCACGACTTCCTGCTCCAGGGCGGCGTGTTCACCCAGGAGCTCATCGAGACCTGGATCGACTACAAGCGCGAGAAGGAGATCAAGCCGCTCGCGCAGCGCCCGCACCCCTTCGAGTTCGAGCTGTACTACGGCGTCTGATCCCGCCGGAACGCACGAAGGGCCGTCCCTCCTCGGAGGGGCGGCCCTTCCGCGTTCCCGGGCCGCGCCGCCGAATCGGACGGCACGGGGGCGGACGTGGCTACTCGTAGAGGTAGAAGGTCCGGGCGCAGGCCGCGGAGCAGAACGGATCGCGTGGGCGGGACGGCCGGAGGCCGCAGGCCTCGCAGAGACGGGAGTCGCGGCGGCGCGACCGGCGGAGCAATGCGAGGAGTCGAGCGAGCAAGCGTCCCACCTTCGGGTCACAGCACTGGGCTGCATCTAGGGAATATACCGAGCTTCCAGCGTGCCGCCCATCCGCTTGACAGACCCCCGCCCAGTTCGGGTGGCACGGCAGCGGCTCGGCCCGAGCGCGCGGACGTCAGCGGTAGCTCGGCGCGTCGGTCTCGGCCGGGCCGTAGAAGCGCCGCTCGAAGACCGCGCGAGCGCGACGGGTGGCACCGAGGTAGTCGTCCTCGAGCCGGGTCGCCGAGTCGGCGGGGTACTCCAGGAGGCGGGCCACGCCCTCCAGCTGGCGGCGGTCGCTCGGCAGCACGTCGCCGGTACGGTTCGTCCAGAGCGTCATCGCCGAGCGCACCCGGGAAGCGAAGATCCAGGCCGCGCGCAGCCGCTCGGCATCGGGCGTGGAGACCAGGCCCGCCTCTTCGGCGACCGCGAGCGCGGTCAGAGTCGACGTGGTCCGCAGTGCCGGGATCGTCCGGGCGTGCTGCAGCTGCAGCAGCTGCACCAGCCACTCCACGTCGCTGAGCGAGCCGCGCCCGAGCTTGAGGTGCCGCTTCGGATCGGCGCCCTGCGGCAGCCGCTCGCTCTCGACGCGGGCCTTGATCCGCTTCACCTCGCGCGTGTCGCGGTCCGAGATCGCGGCCGGGTAGCGGACGCCGTCGGCCAGCTCCTCGAAGTCGGCGATCAGCGCCGCGTCGCCGGCGACCCCGCGAGCGCGCAGGAGGGCCTGCGCCTCCCAGGTGAGCGACCAGCGGGCGTAGTAGGCGCGGTACGAGTCGAGCGAGCGCACCAGCGGGCCGTTCTTGCCCTCCGGCCGCAGATCCGCGTCGAGGTCGAGCGGGAGGCGCGAGTCCTCGGTCAGCCGGACGAGCTCGGCGACCAGGAACTGCGCGTAGAGCTGCGCCTCGTGCGGGTCCGCCTCGCCGGGTCGCTGCACGTACATCACGTCGGCGTCGGAGCCGAAGCCCAGCTCGGCTCCCCCGTAGCGCCCCATGCCGATCACGGCGAACTGCGCGGCGGATCCGCGGCGGCCCGTGCTCGAGCGGCGGACGGCGGCGAGCACCCCGCCGAGGAGCGCGCTGATGATGTCGGAGAGGCTGGTCGCGATCTCCTCGATCGTGCTGAGCCCGAGGACTCCGCCCATGGCGGTGCGGAGCACCTCTCGACGCCGCATGCCCCGCAGGGCCGTGGCGACGGCCTCCGGAGTGTCGTGCCGCGCGAGCACCGCGCGCACCTCCTCGGCCAGCCGATCGGCGCTGCGCGGCCGGAGGGCGTCGTCGTCCTCGAGCCAGGCCGCCGACTCCGGGATGCGGTCCAGCAGCTCGCCGACGAAGCGCGAGCCCGAGAGGACCGTCGTCAGGCGCTTCGCGGCCCCAGAGGAGTCGCGCAGCATCCGGAGGAACCAGGGCGTGCCGCCGAGCGTGTCGCTGAGGCGCCGGAAGGCGAGGAGTCCGTAGTCAGGATCCGCGCCGTCCGCGAACCACTGCAGCATGACGGGGACGAGGTGGCGCTGGATGCTCGCTCGGCGCGAGACGCCCGAGGTCATCGCGGCGATGTGGCCGAGGGCCCCGCGGGCGTCCGCGAAGCCGATGGCGGCGAGGCGCGCCTCCGCCTGACCGGTCGACAGCTCGATCCCGCCGTCGGGCAGCGCCGCGACCGCGGAGAGCAGCGGGCGGTAGAACAGCCGCTCGTGCAGTCCTCGCACGCGGTGCTTGATCGAGTTCCAGACGACCAGGAGCTCCTCGGCGCTGCGGGCGAGACCGCTGGCCCGTGCCAGGGTCCGCAATTCGTGCTCGTCCCGCGGCATCAGGTGCGTGCGCCGGAGCCGTCGCAGCTGGAGCCGGTGCTCGAGCAGGCGCAGCGCCCGGTAGTCCTGCGCGAACTCCTCCGCCGCCGCGCGGCCGATGTAGCCGCGATCGGCGAGGGCGCCCAGGGCGAGCAGGGTGCCCGGCATGTGGATCTCGTCGTCGGTCTGGCCGTGCACGAGCTGGAGCAGCTGGACGGTGAACTCGATGTCGCGCAGCCCGCCCGGGCCGAGCTTGATCTGGTAGTGGACGTCGTTCTGCGGGATGTTCTCGGTGACCCGCTCGCGCATCCGCTGCACCGACTCGACGAAGTTCTCCCGCGAGGCGCTCGACCAGACCTTCGGCGCCACGGCGTCCACGTAGGCGCGACCGAGCTCGAGGTCCCCAGCGAGCGGACGGGCCTTCAGCAGGGCCTGGAACTCCCAGCTCTTGGCCCAGCGGTCGTAGTAGGTGATGTGCGACTCGAGGGTCCGCACGAGCGCGCCCTGCTTGCCCTCCGGGCGCAGGTTCGGGTCGACCTCCCAGAGCTCCGGCTCGAGCGCGAGCGCGGAGGTGCCGCGCATCAGCAGGACGGCGAGCCGGGTCGCGATGTCGATCGCGCGCGCGTTCGAGAGGCTGCGCTCGGGGTCGCCCTCGGCGACGAAGATCACGTCGACGTCGCTGACGTAGTTGAGCTCGGAGGCGCCGGCCTTGCCCATGCCGATGACGGCGAAGCGCGTCGCCTCGACCTCCTCGCGGCTGAACCGGCCGGGGCCGGAGCCCGCGATCAGATCGGCGCGCGCGACGGCGAGAGACGCCTCCAGCGCGGCTCCGGCCAGATCGGCGAGGGTGCGCGCGACCCGGTCGACCGCCGCGACCGGATCCGCCTGACCGAGGTCGTGCACGACGACGCGGGTGAGCAGCCGGCGGTAGCGGACCCGCAGGGCGGTCCAGCCGTCCTCCTCGTGCAGCGCGGCGACGCCGTCGACGGCACCGACCGAGTCGAGCAGCTCCTGCTTCAGCTCGGCGCGGCCGGACAGGACCCGGACGGGATCCAGGAAGCCTGCCAGCTCATCGGGCCGGCGCTGCAGGAAGTCCGCGAGACCGGAGGAGGCACCCAGGACGAGCAGCAGGCGCGTGATCGCCGCGTCGTCCGCGAGGACGGCGTCCATCCGATCGCGATGGCTGCGCAGCAGATCGAGCAGCGCACCGAGCGCCGCGTCGGGATCGGCCACCCTCGCGAAGGCCGGGACGACCGACTCCAGCGAGCGGCCCGCGAGCTCCTCCGCCTCGGCGAGCCGCGCCCCGGTCTCGCCGAGGTCGGCGAAACCGAGGCGGGCGACCTCGCTCAGCGTGCGTTCGCGGGGCATGGCGCGAGGGGTCAGAGCATCTCGAGGTTGCTGCGCAGCTCGTACGGGGTGACCTGGGCCCGGTACTCGGCCCAGTCCTTCCGCTTGTTGAGCAGCACGAAGTTGAACACCTGCTCGCCGAGGGTCTCGGCGACGAGCTCCGACTCCTCCATCAGCGAGATGGCCCGGTCGAGGCTCGCGGGCAGCGGGCTGTAGCCCAGGGCCCGGCGCTCGGCGTCCGAGAGCGTCCAGACGTTGTCCTCGGCCTCGGCGGGGAGCTCGTAGCCCTCCTCGATGCCCTTGAGCCCCGCGGCCAGCAGCAGCGAGTAGGCGAGGTAGGGGTTCGCGGCCGAGTCGAGCGCGCGGTACTCGATCCGCGAGGACTGGCCCTTGTTGGGCTTGTAGAGCGGCACGCGCACCAGCGCGGAGCGGTTGTTGTGGCCCCAGGACACGTAGCTGGGCGCCTCGTCGCCGCCCCAGAGCCGCTTGTACGAGTTGACGAACTGGTTCGTCACCGCGGTGATCTCGGGGGCGTGCTTGAGCAGTCCGGCGATGAACTGGCGGCCGAGCTTGGACAGCTGGTACTGCGCGCCCTGCTCATAGAACACGTTCATGTCGCCCTCGAAGAGCGAGAGGTGCGTGTGCATGCCCGAACCGGGGTGGCCGGAGAGCGGCTTGGGCATGAATGTAGCGTAGACGCCCTGCTCGATCGCCACCTCCTTGATGACCGTGCGGAAGGTCATGATGTTGTCGGCGGTGGTGAGCGCGTCCGCGTAGCGGAGGTCGATCTCGTTCTGACCGGGGCCCGCCTCGTGGTGGCTGAACTCGACCGAGATGCCGAGGTCCTCGAGCATCCGGACCGAGCGGCGGCGGAAGTCGTGCGCCGTGCCGCCGGGGACGTTGTCGAAGTAGCCGGCGGAGTCGACGGGCTCGGGCCCCTCGGCGCCGAACGTCGACGACTTCAGCAGGTAGAACTCGATCTCGGGGTGCGTGTAGAACGTGAACCCGCGCTCGGCCGCCTTCGCCAGCGTGCGCTTGAGCACGTTCCGCGGGTCGGCGACGGCGGGCTGGCCGTCGGGCGTGGTGATGTCGCAGAACATCCGCGCCGTCGGGTCGATCTCGCCGCGCCACGGCAGGATCTGGAAGGTCGACGGGTCCGGGTGCGCCAGGACGTCGGCCTCGTAGGAGCGGGTCAGCCCCTCGATCGCGGAGCCGTCGAAGCCGAGACCCTCGGCGAACGCCCCCTCGACCTCGGCCGGCGCGATCGCGACCGACTTGAGCGTGCCGACGACGTCCGTGAACCAGAGGCGAACGAATTTGATCCCTCGCTCTTCAATGGTGCGAAGAACGAAGTCCCGTTGCTTGTCCATCAAGGCCCTTCCTGTTTCGGTCCCAGGCTAGTGGCTCCGCCCCTCCCTCGCTGGGCGCCCGGCCGTTCCCCGCGGACCCGCGACAGGGCGCGGATAGACTCGTCCGCATGTCAGCGCAGCCCGTGAAACGCGTGAGAACCCGCCACTTCCAGACCGCGAAGGACTCGGGGGTGCGGATCACCGGACTCACCAGCTACGACGTGCTCACCGCCCGCATCTTCGACCAGGCGGGCATCGACTTCCTGCTCGTGGGCGACTCGGCCGGCAACACGGTGCTCGGCTACGACACGACCCTGCCCGTGACCGTCGACGAGCTGATCCCGCTGGCCCGCGCCGTCGCGGGCGCCGTCGAGCGCGCGTTCGTCGTCGCCGACCTGCCCTTCGGCTCCTACGAGTCGGGCGCGGACGACGCGCTGCACACCGCGTTCCGCTTCATGAAGGAGACCCACGCGCACGCCGTGAAGCTCGAGGGCGGCGTCCGCTCCGCCGAGCAGATCCGGCGGATCGTCGAGGCCGGCATTCCGGTGATGGCGCACATCGGCTTCACACCGCAGAGCGAGCACGGCCTCGGCGGGCACATGATCCAGGGGCGCGGCGAGGGGATCGAGCAGCTGCTCGCCGACGCCCGCGCGGTCCAGGAGGCCGGCGCGTTCGCCGTCGTCCTCGAGATGGTGCCGAGCGAGGCCGCTCGCCGGGTCACCGAGGAGCTCAGCATCCCCACGATCGGCGTCGGCGCCGGACCGCACGTGGACGGTCAGCTGCTCGTCTGGACCGACTTCGCCGGGCTCACGACAGGCCGGGTGCCGCGCTTCGTGAAGCAGTACGCCGATCTCCGGGGCGTCCTCACCGGGGCGGTCACCGCGTTCCGCGAGGACGTCGAGGCCGGCGCGTACCCGGGGGCCGAGCACAGCTACGAGTAGCGGCCGGCCGAGCCGGGTCGGCGCCGAGGATCAGCTTGAGGGGTCAGCGGTCCTCCGCGTCCTCCTCGTCCCAGCGGCGGGTGTTCTCGCGCATCTTCTCGAGAGCGTGGGAGGCCTCCTCGCGGGACGAGTACGGGCCCGCGCGATCGACGGACGGGGACTGGAAGCCCTGCTCCACCGCGCCGGACTTGAGGTTGTACCACCAGGAGTTCGCATCACCGTCAGACATGCGGCGATCCTACGCCGGGGCCGGTCGCCGGTCGCTCCCCCTCCGGCCTCGCTAGCATGGCCGGTATGACTGCTGCTGCGACCGCGATCGGTATCGACATCGGAGGGACCGGCATCAAGGGGGCGTACGTCGACCTCGGCGAGGGCGCCCTCCTCAGCGACCGGATGAAGGTTGCCACTCCCGAGGGCGGACGACCGAAGGACATCGTCGCCACGGTGCAGCAGATCCTGGGCATGCTCCCGGACGCGCCGGCCGACACTCCGGTGGGAATCTGCTTCCCGGCCGCCGTCGTGCACGGCCGCACCATGTCCGCGGCGAACGTCTCGGACGAGTGGATCGGTCTCGAGGCCGAGAAGCTGTTCGAGGACGCCATCGGCCGCGACATCTTCTTCGTGAACGACGCCGACGCCGCCGGCTACGCCGAGTCGCGCTTCGGCGCGGCGAAGGACAAGAAGGGCCTGGTCCTGATGACCACGCTCGGCACCGGCATCGGCACCGCCCAGATCTACGACGGCGTCCTCATCCCCAACGCCGAGCTCGGCCACCTCGAGATCCACGGCGGCGACTACGAGAAGAAGGCGTCCTTCGCCGCGAAGGAGCGGGACGACCTGGACTACAAGCACTGGGCCAAGCGCCTGCAGCGCTACTACTCCCACCTCGAGGCCCTCCTCTGGCCGGACCTGATCATCGTCGGCGGCGGCATCTCGAAGCACCACGAGGAGTTCCTGCCCCTGCTCGACCTGCGCACGCCCATCGTCCCGGCGGCGCTGCGCAACAACGCGGGCATCCTCGGCGCCGCGGCCCTCGCGGGCGGCGGCGTGCGCCGCTGAGGCGGCGCCCTCCTCCGCGGCGGTCCCCGCCCACCGAGGCGCCGTCGCGGCGTACCCTCCGCGGCGGTCCCCGCCCGCCGAGGCGCTGTCGGCCTCGACACGTGGACGCGTTCCGCAGAGCGTCTCGCCGTCGGCTACGACGAGACGCTGGCACGCGTTCCGCCGATCAGCCTCGCTGCGCGAGAGCGGTCTGCAGGGCCCGCGTCCCTGACGCCCGCCCCCTTCGCGGTCGGGTGCCCCCCTCTTGCTGGTCGAGTAGCCGCGCAGCGGCGTATCGAGACCCACATCACCGAACGGCAGCCTCACGCCCGCGTCCAGCAGGGCCGGATCTCGATACGCCCCCTCCGAGGGCTACTCGATCAGCATGGACACAGCTCCCCTCCTGCACGACGGATGTGGCGCCCCGCCTTAGCGGACGGGCCAGCCTCCCTCTTGCTGGTCGAGTAGCCGCGCAGCGGCGTATCGAGACCCACGCCACCGAACGGCGGCCCCGAGCCAGCGTCCAACAGGGCCGGATCTCGATACGCCCCCTCCGAGGGCTACTCGATCAGCATGGATGCGCACCCCTCCTGCACGACTGACGTGGCGCCCCTCCTGCACGGACGGGTCCGCCCACCTCTTGCTGGTCGAGTAGCCGCGCAGCGGCGTATCGAGACCCACGCCACCGAACGGCAGCCTCACGCCCGCGTCCAGCAGGGCCGGATCTCGATACGCCCCCTCCGAGGGCTACTCGATCAGCATGGACACAGCTCCCCTCCTGCACGACGGATGTGGCGCCCCGCCTTAGCGGACGGGCCAGCCTCCCTCTTGCTGGTCGAGTAGCCGCGCAGCGGCGTATCGAGACCCACGCCACCGAACGGCGGCCCCGAGCCAGCGTCCAACAGGGCCGGATCTCGATACGCCCCCTCCGAGGGCTACTCGATCAGCATGGATGCGAGGACGGCGCTCTACAGGAGCGTGCGGAAGCAGGGCCGAGGCGAGCCGGGGAAACGCGTGCCAGCGTTTCTCCGGAGCCGGACGCAGGGCGCTCCGCGGAACGCGACCACGCACCCAGGCCGACCGCGGCGCGGCGGGCGGGGACCGCCGCGCAAGACGGGCACCGCCGAAAAAGGCCCCGCAGAGCGGGGCCTTTTTAGGCGAAGGGGTCGGCTATTACGCCGGGTTCTGTTCACGCCGCGCCTCTCGGCGGGCGCTGGACGGCCATCTCTCTCGGGGGCACGTCACCGTGACCCTCCAGCGGTCTACCCGAGGACCCGACGAGCAGCCGCATCGTCCTCTGTCTGACCTTGCTCCGGGCGAGGTTTACCGAGCGGACCGGATCACTCCGGCCCCTGGTGGTCTCTTACACCACCGTTTCACCCTTACCGCGGGCCGGAGCCTGCGGCGGTCTGTTCTCTGTGGCACTGTCTCGCGGGTCGCCCCGGGTGGGTGTTACCCACCGCCCTGCTCTGCGGAGCCCGGACGTTCCTCGGCGCCGGGGCTCTCACCCCGGCGACGCGACCGTCTTGCCGGCCCGTTCGCGGCTCCAGTGTACGGCGCGGCTCAGGCGAGCGTCGACTCGTCGCCGCGGACGAGGATGCAGCCGCTGTCGGGGCAGAGCACGACCTCGTCGGGCGCGGTGGTGCGGATCCAGGCGAGGTCGGACTCGGTGAGGGCGACGCCGCTCCCCTCCGACACCTTGCCGCGCAGGAGCGCCGCGCCGACGCCGTAGCGGGCGCGCTGCTTCTCGTAGAGTTCGACGAGGTCCGCCGGGATCTTCTCGACGAGCGAGGCACGGTCGCGGGCGAGCGCCTCCTGCTTGCCGGCGAGCTTCTCGGCCTGGGCGTCGCGCTCCTCGGCGAGGGTCGCGATGCCGGCGACGACCTCGTCGCGCTCGGCCTGGGCGGCGGCGACCTCGGCCTCGATGCCCTCGATCCGCTCCATCAGCGTCAGCTCGATGTCCTCGAGGTCGCCACGGCGCTTGACCAGCGAGGTGATCTCGCCCTCGAGCGCGGCGATGTCCTTCGCGGACGACGCGGTCTGCAGCCGGTCGCGGTCGCGGGCGAGGCGCTTGTCGACGACCTCGACGTCGGACTCGATGCGGCCGAGCTCGGTGCGGGCGTCCTCCAGGCGGCCGTTGCGCTCCGCGAGGGTGCGACGGGTCTCGTTGTCGCGGGTCTGCATCGCCTTGATCGCCGCGATCTGCGGCAGGGTGGCGACGGCGTGACGGAGCTGGTTGCCCCTCGTGTCGAGACTCTGCAGAGTCAGGAGCTCTCGCTGGTCGGCGGGGCTGGCAATCACGTCGCGGTCCTCGTTCCCGGCACGGAGGGTGGGCGTGCCGGCTCCATTCTCGCGCGCCCGCGGAGCGTCAGTGGACGATGGCGAAATCCCAGGGGTCGGTGCGGGTCTCGCTGACGTCGACGACGACCCCCGGCAGCGCGGTACGCAGGGCCTCGGCGGCGACGTCGAGCCAGAGCCACTCGCTCGCCCAGTGCGAGACGTCGAGAAGCGCCGGTCCGGTGCCGTGGCGGGCCTTCTCGCGCGCCTCCGACGCCGGGTGGTGCCGGAGGTCGGCCGTGATGTAGACGTCGCTCGTGCGGACCGCAGGGCTGTCGAGGAGGGAGTCCCCCGCTCCGCCGCAGAGCGAGACCCGGCGCACGGGCGCCTCGTAGTCGCCGGCGGCGCGCACTCCCCCGGCGGTGGCGGGCAGCAGCTCGGCGACGGCGCGGGCCAGGCGGCCGAGCGTGACCTCCTCGGCGAGGTCGCCGACGCGGCCGAGGCCGACCGACGGGTCCTCACCCGGGACGAGGGGCGTCGTACCGGTGAGGCCGAGCCGGGTCGCGATGACGTCGGAGACCCCGTCCGCGACGATGTCCGCGTTGGTGTGCGCGGAGACGAGCGCGCAGCCGTGCCGGATCAGCTCGGCGAGCAGGCGGCCCTTGTAGCCGTCCTCCGCGATCGAGGTGACCCCGCGGAGGAGGAGCGGGTGGTGGGCCAGGAGGAGCTGGTAGCCGCCGTCGACGGCCTCGGAGACGGTGTCGGCGACGACGTCGACCGTGAGGAGGATCCGCTCGATCTGCGCGGCCGGGTCACCGGTGACGAGACCGGGGGCGTCCCAGTCCTCGGCGGCACCCTCGGGCCAGAGACGGTCGATGACGGCGTGGACGTCGCGCAGCGTGGGCATGGCTCCAGGGTAGGGCCGCCGCTCCCCCGCCGGAGCGCGCCTCAGTGCGCGTCTCAGTGCGCGTGATCGGTCTCGACGGCGCGGATGGCGGCGTCGGAGCTGCCGACCTCGTCGTCGAGGTCCGCGGCGAGGAAGTCCTCCGACTCCGGGAGGCGCACGGTGAGGCCGGCGTACTGCTCGACCGCCAACTCGCCGCTCAGCCCGGACGCCGCGAGGACGTGGCCGCCGACGGTGCCGCTCGTGTCGACGAAGTGGGTGTGCAGCCCGGCGACGCTGATGCCCTGGAACGGCTTCGGGCCGTAGAAGCCGACGATCGTGCCCTCGACGTCGTCCAGGTGCACCTCGCGCTGGTCGCGCATCGCGTCGGCGAGGCGGAGGTACGGCTTCACCTGGGCGATCGGCTGCCGCAGCGTCAGGTGCCCGATGCGGCCGCGGAGACGGACGCCGACGAACACGTTGGGGCTCGGCACGGTCCGCCGGACCGCGGTCAGCAGGGCGTCGAGCGACGGCACCGCGTCGACCGTCTCCGTGCTGTCCGGAGCGAAAGGAGCCAGCTCGGCGAAGGCGATCGTGTCCTCCGGCTCGAGGACGACGACCGAGCCGTCGCCGCGGAAGAGCCGGTGGACGCCGTCGAGCACGACCAGCTCTCCGTCCATGTGGTCGCCGCAGCCCAGCCCGAAGTCGCCGGCCTCGTCGGCCTCGGCGCGCGTGACGACGCCGTCGAACAGACCGGCCAGCAGCGCGTCGACGATCGAGAACTGGGTGATGAGGCCGCGCGGAGCGGTCGGAGTCGGCATCCCGCCATTGTGGCGGAGCACTCAGCTCTCCAGCGCCAGCCGGTACCGCTCCCGCGCCACCCGGTCCGACGTCTCCGCCGCACGCCCGAGCCGCGCGTGCCGGTCCGGATCGAACGCGAGGAAGTGGAAGGCCGCGGGCACCGGGGTCAGCCCGCGCAGCCGCTTGAAGCGGTGCGCGCTCTTGCCGAGCCACACCCGCTCCACTCCGGCCCCGATCGCGAACTCGACGGGATCGAGGTAGCCGAGCATCGAGTAGAGACGGTCCGGGACTCCCCGGGACGGACGCGCCCAACGCAGGACGTGCATCGTCGTGTCGTCGTGGATCGCCATCGCGAATCCGACCGGCCGCTCCTCGTCATCGACCGCGACCCGCATCCGCGCGCCCGGGAGCGCCGAGAAGGAGCCGAACGCGTCGTCGGTGAACTCGGCTCCGCGGTGCCCGTGATCGGTCATGAACTCGCGGTGCAGCCGCGGGGCGAACGCCTCGTCGCCCGGCTGCCAGTCCCGGATCGTGCAGTGCGTCCTCGAGAAGTGGTTCCGGTCACTCGCGAACTGCTTCCTGGCCGTGCGGGGCAGGGCGGCGAGGAGACCGTCGAGATCGGTGGACCCGCCGGTGTCGAGCCGCCAGTCGGCGTCGGAGAACACCGCTCGGAATCCGAGGTCGGCCAGCAGGCTTCCTCTCTCCCCGTCGTCGAGGTCCACCCAGGGCACGACGACGCCGTCGAGCCCCCACGCCCGGCACTCCCGGCCCACCCGCTCGAGGAGGGGAGCGAGTGCCGTCGCGCAGCCGTACAGGGTGTGCCGGAGGCGCACCGGAGTACCCACGATCAGCCAGCGCTCCCCGGTCGCACCACGCGGGACACCGAGCAGGCGCGAGAGATCGAAGCTCAGGGGAATCGGCTCGCCCGAGTACTCGAACCCGACCACGGCGGCGCTCTCGTCCTCGGACCACCAGGAGCGGAGGTGCACGTCGCCGGCGAGCGAGTCGCGGAGGAACGCGAGGGTCGTGGACCGGCGCATCGGGTCATCGGCCAGGGCGTCGAGGAGATCGGCGGGCACGCGGACGACGCTCGACGCACCGTGGCGCCTGATCGAGTGGTGAGACATCCCAGGGATGGTAGGCACCGACTCGGAGGTCGTGCGCGGTGGCGCACGGTGACCGGTCGCCCGATGCTGCGCCTCGGAGAACGAGACAAGCCCCGCGCTTCCGGAGAAGTGCGGGGCTTTCTGCCTTGCGGTGGATCCGAGGGGATTCGAACCCCTGACCCCCTGCATGCCATGCAGGTGCGCTACCAGCTGCGCCACGGACCCTTGGTGCGCTTCTCGAACGGGAGGTACCGGCCTTGCGGCCCGCTCCTCCGCCCGGCGGAAGCAACTCGAATAAACTACAACACGAAGCGCGTGGAGCGAAATCGAGCGGCGCCGCCGGGCGTGTTCCTCAGTTCGAGGAGGCCGCGGAGTCGGCGGGAACGGCGTTCGCCACCGTGATCGGGACGACCGGGCAGTCCTTCCAGAGGCGCTCCAGCGAGTAGTACATCCGGTCCTCCTCGTGGAAGACGTGGACGACGAGGTCGCCGAAGTCGAGCAGGATCCAGCGGCCCTCGGCGCGGCCCTCGCGGCGCAGGAGCTTGGCGCCGGACTCGTTGAGGCGGTCCTCCACCTCGTTGGCGATGGCCACGACGTTGCGCTCGGAGCGCCCCGTGACCAGGAAGAAGATGTCGACGAGCGGCAGCGGTCCCGAGACGTCGAGCGCGACGAGATCCTCCCCGCCCTTGGAGTCGGCGGCGGTGGCCGCGAGGTCGAGCAGGGCGCGGGCGGAAGCGGTCGCAGTCATGAAGCCTTCAGTGTCGGTGGTGGATCAGAAGATGTTGAGGACGAAGCCGCCGATGAACAGCGCGATCGAGGCGACCAGCAGCACGGCGGCGGTGATGGCCAGCACGACGGGGACGCTGACGGCGCGGCGCTTCTGCGGGGCGATCATCGCGGTGCCCGCGGCGTGGGTGGAGACGGCGCTCGACGCCCGGACGGGCTCCGAGTCGGAGGCGGGCTGCTCGCGGTCGATGCGGTCGACGTAGCGGTCGACATCGGGCGAGTCGTAGAGGTTCGGGTGCTGACCGGTGGAGCCGAGGCTGCGCGGCAGGTCGAAGGAGCCCGTGACGAGCACCTCCCCCGTGTCCGTGCGGACGGGCGAGGCGTCGCCCGCGGTCGGCAGGATGAGGGCGTTCGTCGTGGTGACGGCACCGGTCGCGGCGACTCCGCTCGCGATGAGGGAGTCGAAGGAGGCGTCGACCTCCTCCTTGGACTTGCTGTCGAGCTCGTCGGTGATGGCGAGGTGCTCGATCGGCGGGTGGAAGCTGCCGGTGATCTCGGTGGCCTTCTCGTCCGCGATGTCGAGCGTGCCGACGGTGGCGAAGAGGGCGGTGTTGAGCTTGGGCTGCTCGGGCTCGTCGAGCGGCTGCTCGGGCTCGTCGGCCCGCTGCTCGGACTCGTCGATCTGCTGCTCGGGCTCGACCTCGTCGGTCTGCTCCGGGGCGGATGTCTCGGCGGCGGTCGTGGGCTCGGCGTCCTGCTCGGCGTCGGCCGGCGCGACCTCGGGGGTCGCGGCGACCTGCTCGGCCTGCTGCTGCGCGAGCAGCGCACGGAGCTCTCGACGGGTGAGCGTGCTGCGGTCGACGCCCTCGGGGAGCACCACCTCGATGGCGGAGGTGCTCAGCTCGGGCTCGGCGGCCGGGGTCGGAGCGACGACGGGGACGCGGAGGGCCTGGGTCGCGGTGAGCACGGGCATCTCGCCCGCGGCGGTGACCGACGCGGTCGCGGCGCGGCGGGAGGTCGTCGGTGCGGCGGCGGGCGCGGCGCCGGCCGCCGCTCGCTCGCGCTCGCGGATCTCGCGCCGGGTGAGCGGCGCGCCCTCGTGCTGAACTGTCATGGCGTGCTCCGATACAGGTGGTGCTTCGAGATGTACTGGACGACACCGTCGGGAACCAGATACCAGACCGGATCACCCCGGTTCACGCGGCTCCGACAGTCCGTCGAGGAAATCGCTAGCGCCGGAATTTCCAACAAGGATACGTCCTGAGCCGGCAATCCCGAAACGGACAGGGCGTGACCCGGCCGGCTGACGGCGACGAAGTGCGCCAGCTCCCAGAGCTCGTCGTAGTCCTTCCAGCTCAGGATCTGCTCGACGGCGTCGGCTCCCGTGATGAAGAACAGCTCGGCGTCGGGGTGCGCGAGGTGGATGTCGCGGAGGGTGTCGATCGTGTACGTCGTGCCGATGCGGTCGATGTCCACGCGGCTGACGGTGAAGCGCGGGTTGGACGCGGTCGCGATGACCGTCATCAGATAGCGGTGCTCCGGTGGCGTGACCGTCTTCTTGTGCCACGGCCGGCCGGTCGGCACGAAGACGACCTCGTCGAGGTCGAAGGACTGCGCCACCTCGGAGGCGGCGACGAGGTGTCCGTGATGGATCGGGTCGAAGGTGCCACCCATCACGCCGATGCGCGGACGCCGCGGGTCTCCGCTCGCGGCGGACGTCACGATCGCAGGGCCGCCGGACTAGTGGCCGTGGCCGTGCGAGTCGTGCGAGCCGGCGCCGGTCTTGTGCGAGTGGCGGTTGGCGACGTCGCGGTAGCTCCACGTGACGAAGCCGAGCGCGGTGAAGGCGACGACGGCGATGAGCCCGTAGACGATGGTCGGCATCGGCAGCTCGGTGTGCGCTGCTTCAGCGAGGACGGTCGTCACGAGGGACATGCGGTGCTCCTTGGAATCGGGATCGCCCACTCAGGGCGTCGTCGAGTCTACCCGGACACCGCCGCGAGCCGGGTGCGGCACTAGGCGCGGACCTGACCGGACCCGCGCAGCAGCCACTTGGTGCTCGTCAGCTCGGGCAGTCCCATCGGGCCGCGGGCGTGCAGCTTCTGCGTCGAGATGCCGACCTCGGCACCGAAGCCGAACTCGCCGCCGTCGGTGAACCGGGTGGACGCGTTCACCATCACGACCGCGGAGTCGACCTCGGCGAGGAAGCGCTCGGCGCTGCGCAGGTCGTTCGTGACGATCGACTCGGTGTGGTGGGTGGAGTAGCGGGCGATGTGGTCCATCGCCGCGTCGAGGTCGTCGACGACGGCGACCGCGATGTCGAGCGAGTAGTACTCGGCCGACCAGTCCTCCTCGGTCGCCGGCACGGCGTCCGCGATGATCGCGCGGACCCGCTCGTCGCCGTGCACGGTCACGCCGGCGGCGGCGAGGCGGCCGAGGACGGGCGGCAGGAGCCGCTCGGCGGCGTCGCGGTGCACGAGCAGCGTCTCGAGCGCGTTGCAGGTGCTCGGGCGCTGGGTCTTGGCGTTGTGCACGATGTCGACGGCCCACTGCTCGTCCGCGCTGGCGTCGAGGAAGACGTGCACCACTCCGGCGCCCGTCTCGATGACCGGCACGGTCGACTCGGTCACGACCGACTCGATCAGACCGGCGCTGCCGCGGGGCACGAGCACGTCGACGTAGCCGCGGGCGCGCATCAGAGCCTTGGCGCCCTCGCGGCCGAAGTCGTCGACCGTTTGGATCAGCTCGGCGGGCAGGCCGACGGAGGCGACCGCCTCCTGCAGCAGCTCGACGAGGACGCGGTTGGTGTTCTCGGCCGCGCTGCCGCCGCGGAGGATCACGGCGTTGCCGCTCTTGAGCGCGAGGGCGGCGATGTCGATCGTGACGTTGGGACGCGCCTCGTAGATGGCGCCGACGACGCCGAAGGGCACGCGCACCTGGGTGAGCGAGGCGCCGTTGGGCAGGTTCGAGCCGCGGACCGTCTGGCCGACCGGGTCGACGAGACCGGCGACCGCGACCACGGCGTCGGCGAGCGAGCCGAGACGCGCCTCGTCGAGGCGGAGGCGGTCCTGCAGCCCGGCGCTCATGCCGTTCTCGCGGCCGTTCGCGAGGTCGAGCCCGTTCGCCGGGACGACCCGCTCGACGGATCCGCGGACGGCGTCGGCGATCGCGAGGAGGGCGCGGTTCTTGAGGTCGGTCGTCGCGCTGCGCAGGGACCGCGAGGCCGTGCGGGAGGCGGCGAACCGCTCGGTCAGGACGGAGCTGTCGAGGGTCGTCTGCGGCATCCGGCCAGTGTATTCGCCGACGGCCCCTCGCCGAGGGCGGTGCCGAGGAGTCAGACCTCCTCGGCGTCGCCCACCAGGTCGTCCTCGTCCGAGACGCGCCAGACGCCGCCCTGGCGCTCGCGGTCGAGCTCGGCGCGGGCGGCCGCCTTCGCGTCCATCCGCTCGAGGTAGTTGTCGCGGCGCTCGGCGCGGGTCTTGCGGTTGTTCTCCTCGAGCCGGAGGTCGGTGCCGCGCGGGGCGGTGATCAGCTCCGCCGTCGAGGTGAGCGTGGGCTCCCAGTCGAAGACGACGCCGTCGCCCGGGCCGATGACGACGGTGGAGCCGGCGACGGCCCCGGCCGAGAAGAGGCCGTTCTCGACGCCGAGCTTCGCGAGGCGGTCGGCGAGGAAGCCGACGGCCTCGTCGTTGGTGAAGTCGGTCTGCGCGACCCAGCGCTGCGGCTTGGTGCCGAGCACGCGGTAGACGTTGCCGTAGGAGCCGCCCTCGACGCGGATCTCGTAGTCCTTCTCGTCGACGGCCCGGGGGCGGATCGTGATCCGCTCGACCTTGGGCTCGGCCGCGAGGGCGAGGCGGTGCTGTTCGACGATCTCGCCGAGCGCGAAGGTCAGCTGGCGCAGACCCGAGTGGCTCACGGTCGAGATCTCGAAGACGCGGTAGCCACGGGCCTCGAGGTCGGCGCGGACGAAGTCGGCGAGCTCCTGGGCCTCCGGCACGTCCACCTTGTTCAGGGCGATCAGCTGCGGACGCTCGAGCAGCGGCACCTGGCCGTCGCCGACCGGGTACGCGGCCAGCTCGCCGAGGATGATGTCGAGGTCGGTCAGCGGGTCGCGGCCCGGCTCGAGCGTGGCGCAGTCGAGCACGTGCACGAGGGCGGTGCAGCGCTCGACGTGGCGGAGGAACTCGAGGCCGAGGCCCTTGCCCTCGCTCGCGCCCTCGATCAGGCCGGGGACGTCGGCGACGGTGTAGCGCGACTCCCCCGCCTGGACGACGCCGAGGTTGGGGGCGAGCGTGGTGAAGGGGTAGTCGGCGATCTTGGGCTTCGCCGCCGAGATGGCGGCGACGAGGCTGGACTTGCCGGCCGAGGGGAAGCCCACGAGCGCGACGTCGGCGACGGTCTTCAGCTCGAGGACGACGTCGCCCTCCCAGCCCGGCGTGCCGAGCAGGGCGAAGCCGGGGGCCTTGCGCTTGGTGGTGGCGAGCGAGGCGTTGCCGAGGCCGCCCTGGCCGCCGGGGGCGATGACGAAGCGGAGCCCCGGCTCGTCCATGTCGAGCAGCTCCTCGCCCGTGGGCGACTTGACGACCGTGCCGACCGGCACCAGCA
The DNA here is from genome assembly GCF_013205025.1 of Rathayibacter sp. VKM Ac-2857. GTDB lineage: Bacteria > Actinomycetota > Actinomycetes > Actinomycetales > Microbacteriaceae > Rathayibacter. Next base: position 97,245 of record NZ_JABMLE010000001.1, read on the forward strand.
GCTCGAGGAGGTCGCCGTTGCCGCCGGCGCGGTGGTCGCCCATGCCGGGCCCGCCGTTGGCGGAGGAGCGGTGCGGGTGGCGGTGGAAGGCGAGCAGCGTGGTGGTCTGCGCGTCGGCGACGAGGACGATGTCGCCGCCGTGACCGCCGTTGCCGCCGTCCGGGCCGGCCAGCGGCTTGAACTTCTCGCGGCGGACGGAGACGCAGCCGTTGCCGCCGTGCCCGGCGCGCAGGTGCAGCGTGACGTTGTCGACGAAGGTGACCATGGTGTGTTCCGTCCGATGGGGAGGTGGCGGCGTCGGAGTGTCCGACGCCGGATGCCGAGGAGAGCGGCGCTCACGAGCTCGGGGCTCGCGGTGAGGGTGCCGCAGCAACGCGCAAGGGGCGAGCCGAAGCCCGCCCCTTGCGTCCTGTGCCTGCTCGGCCGAGGAGAGCTGCCTAAGCGGCGGCCACCACGATGTTGACGACCTTCCGGCCGCCCTTCTGGCCGAACTCGACCGCACCGGCCGAGAGGGCGAACAGGGTGTCGTCGCCGCCACGGCCGACGTTGACGCCGGGGTGGAAGTGGGTGCCGCGCTGGCGGACGATGATCTCGCCCGCGCTGACGACCTGACCGCCGAAGCGCTTCACGCCGAGGCGCTGCGCGTTCGAGTCGCGACCGTTGCGGGTGGAGCTTGCGCCCTTCTTGTGTGCCATTTCTCATCTCCTCGAGACCGGGGGGCCGCAGCCCCGTGCTGATGCTCTGCGGAGCGATGGCTCCCGCCGCAGATCAGCGAAGTGTGGGTGTTACTTGATGCCCGTGACCTTGACGCGCGTGAGGTCCTGACGGTGCCCCTGGCGCTTCTTGTACCCGGTCTTGTTCTTGAACTTCTGGATGATGATCTTCGGACCGCGGAGCTCCTCGAGCACCTCGGCCGTGACCGACACCTTCTCGAGCGCCGCGGCGTCCGAGGTGATGGAGTCCCCGTCGACGAGGAGCACGGCAGCCAGCTGCACGGTGCCGTTCTCGTCGGCCTTGATGCGGTCCATCGTCACGATGGTGCCGACCTCGACCTTCTCCTGCCGGCCACCGGCGCGCACAACTGCGTAAACCACTTCTCGTACCTGTTCTCTCATCTGGACGGCGCGTGAGCGCTGTCCGGGGCTTGTAAGGACGGGGTCGGACCCCGGTCTTCCCGGTCGTACCCGTCTCTCGTACGAGACGAGGGGACCGGCACCGCGGCTCGCACCCCGTGAGGGGCCGAGCGGCAACGGAAATCTGCGTGAGCACATGGATCGCGCCACACCAACGGTCAAGAGTACGGGATCCGTGCTCCCCGGTCAAACGCGCACCGCCCCGGAGGGGGTGCCGTCCGACCGACGACCCCGTCACGATAGTGCAGGCCGTGCCGCGGATCGGGCAGGCGCGCCGCCTACGATCGACGGATGGCGATCCTCCTCGACGCGGCGCGCTGGCCCGCCCACGACACGCTCTGGGCCCACCTCGTCAGCGACTCCTCCCTGGAGGAGCTGCACGCCTTCGCGCGCCGCGTCGGGCTGCCGGAGCGCGGCTTCGACCTCGATCACTACGACGTGCCCGCGGCGCGTCGCGAGGAGCTGCTCGCGGCCGGAGCGCTGCCGGTGAGCAGCCGCGAGCTGGTCGAGCGGCTCCGCGATAGCGGGCTGCGGGTGAAGGGTCGGGACCGGGACGCGGAGAGGGCCCGGCGCCGGCTCTCGCCGGGCACCGGGCCCCACTGATCCTCGCGGACCGCTCTACTGCGCGCGGCGCGGCGTCTGCTCGGGCACGACCGCGATTCCGGTGAGCGCCGCCGTGGTGACGCGTCGGCTCTTCGCGCGGCCCTGGCCGGGCTGCTTGGGTGCGGGCAGCGCATCCAGGACGGAGTCGAGCAGGTGCTCGGCGACGGCGCTCGGGACGCGGCGCTCGGCGACGACCGGCGCGGGCGGGATCGGGATGTCGAGGATCGGGACGACCGGAGCCTGAGCGGCGGGGGCCTGAGCCGCGGGGGCCTGAGCGGGCTCCTGTGCGCTCTCCTGAGTCGCCTCGCGGGCGGCGGGAGCGGACTCCTGCTGCTCGCCGGACTCGGCCGTCTCCTGGCGCGGCTCGCGGTCGCGACCGCGGCGACGGCGCTCGCCCCGGGCGGGACGCTCGCGGCGGCCGGACGGGTCGCCCTGGCGCTCCGCGGACTGCTCGGCCGACTGCTCGCCCTGCTCGGAGGACTGCCCGGTCGGCTCCGACTCGGCCGCGGTGGTGGTGGCCTCGTCGACGAGCGCGACGGCCTCCTCGGCCGCGTGTCGAACGGCGGCCGGGTGGATCGTGCTGGCAGCGATCTGCGCGAGCGCGTTCTTGGCGTCGTCGGTGATGGCGTGGGTGCTGACCGGCTTGGAGCCGTTGCCGTTCTGGCCGGTGGCGCCGTTCTGAGCCGAGCGGCCGTTCGAGGGCTGCTCGCCGGCCGGCTTCCCGCCGCGGCGGCGCTCCTGCTGCGGGGCGGCCGTCGAGCGGTGCTTGACGACGGGGTCGTGCTGGACGATCACGCCGCGGCCCGCGCAGACCTCGCAGTTCTCGCTGAAGGTCTCCAGGAGGCCGAGGCCGAGCTTCTTGCGGGTCATCTGCACGAGGCCGAGCGAAGTGACCTCGGCGACCTGGTGCTTGGTCCGGTCGCGGCTCAGGCACTCGACCAGGCGCCGGAGCACGAGGTCGCGGTTGGACTCGAGGACCATGTCGATGAAGTCGACGACGATGATGCCGCCGATGTCGCGCAGCCGGAGCTGGCGGACGATCTCCTCCGCGGCCTCGAGGTTGTTCTTGGTGACCGTCTCCTCGAGGTTGCCGCCGGAGCCGACGAACTTGCCGGTGTTCACGTCGACGACCGTCATGGCCTCGGTGCGGTCGATCACGAGCGAGCCGCCGCTGGGCAGCCAGACCTTGCGCTCGAGGGCCTTCTCGATCTGCTCGGTGATGCGGAACTCGTCGAAGGCGTCCTGCTCGCCGGAGTAGACCTGGACCCGCTCGAGCAGGTCCGGGGCGACCTGGCTGAGGTAGAGCTCGATGGTCTCGCGGGCGTCGTCGCCGGCGATCACCATCTTCTCGAAGTCCTCGTTGAAGACGTCGCGGACGATCTTGATCAGCAGGTCGGGCTCGCTGTGCAGGAGCGCGGGGGCCTGGCCGGTCGCGGCCTTCGTGCTGAGCGCGGTCCACTGCGCGGTGAGGCGCTCGACGTCGACCGTGAGCTGCTCCTCCGTGGCGCCCTCGGCGGCCGTGCGGACGATGACGCCCACGTTCTCGGGAAGGACCTCCTTGAGGATCTTCTTGAGGCGCGCGCGCTCGGTGTCCGGGAGCTTGCGCGAGATGCCGTTCATCGAGCCGTTGGGCACGTAGACGAGGTAGCGGCCCGGGAGCGAGATCTGACTGGTGAGGCGGGCGCCCTTGTGGCCGACCGGGTCCTTGGTGACCTGGACGAGCACGCGGTCGCCCGGCTTGAGGGCGAGCTCGATGCGGCGCGGGCCGCCGGCGTTGTTCGCCGCGTCCCAGTCGACCTCACCGGAGTAGAGCACGGCGTTGCGGCCGCGCCCGATGTCGACGAACGCCGCCTCCATGCTGGGGAGGACGTTCTGCACGCGGCCGAGGTAGACGTTGCCGATCAGCGACGCCTCCTGCGAGCGGGCGACGTAGTGCTCGGCGAGGACGCCGTCCTCGAGCACGCCGATGCGGATGCTGTCCTCCTTGGAGCGGACGACCATGACGCGGTCGACGGCCTCCCGGCGGGCGAGGAACTCGGACTCGGTGACCACCGTGCGGCGGCGGCCGGCGTCGCGGCCGTCGCGGCGGCGCTGCTTCTTGGCCTCGAGGCGGGTCGAGCCCTTGATGCGCTGCGGCTCGGTGATGAGCTCCGGCTCGCGCGCCTCGCGGGGCTCGCGCTGCTCGCGCGGCTGGCGGACGCGGACGACGGTGTTCTCGGGGTCGTCGGAGCCGCCGCGGTCGCTCTCGCCGCTGCGGCGGCGCGACCGGCGGCGGACGGAGCCCTGCTCCTCCTCCGGCTCGTCGCGCTCCTCGCGGACGCCGAGCGGGGCGCCCCGGGGCGGGAGCGGGGTCAGCTGGACGTAGTCGGGCAGGATCGGCGCCTGGAAGAGCAGCGACGTGCTCGGCAGCGGCGGGCGGCGGGGAGTCGTCTCCTCCGTCGGGCTCTGCTCGGCGGCGGCCGGGGCCTGCGGCGCGGCGTCGGTCGGGACCGACTCCTCCGTCGCCTCGACCTCGGCGGTCGTGTCCGGGGTGGTCGTCTCCGGGGCGGTCGTGTCCGAGCCGGTCGTCTCCGAGGTGGTCGTGTCCGACCCGTTCTGCTCGGTCTCGTTCGTGTCGATGATCGTTTCCCCTGTCGCTGATGCGCTCGATCCGGCCCGTCGGTTCGTCCGACGGCCACCGAAGAGGCGACTGATCTTCCTGGCCCCGCTGCGGGGCTCGTCGCGGTCCGGTTCGGATCCGCCTGTGCTGTTGTCTTCCACCATTGCTGGTGCACTCCTCGGCCGGGTCGTGCGCCGCGCCGTCGACCCGGATGCTGTTCTCGAGCGACGGGCCTCGGCCCGCCGCGAATCCTTCCGCTCCCCCGGTCCCGTCGCTCACGTGGCGCAGGACTCCGGTTGCAGCTTCTCCTCGGAACTGACTATCCGACACGTGGAGATGCGTCGCGCTCATTCGCGGAACGCTGTCGATCTCCTGTGGCCCGGTGCTCGCCCGGTAAACCTTCTTCGCGTCGGTGCGGGATCTTCCGGGCCGACGGCTCCGATTATCGCACGCATTCTCAGAGGCGCCGATTCGCCGCGTGCCATAATCCCCCGGTGTCCAGCGATCCCGAGGTGCCGAGCGCCCCCACCCAGCAGCGACCGGTCCTCTTCGCGGTGCTCCTGATCGTGCTCGGCGTGATCGGCTGGATCGCCGCGTTCGCGCTGACGCTCGACAAGTTCGCGGCGCTCACCGACCCGACCGAGGGGCTCGGCTGCGACTTCAGCCTGCTCGTGCAGTGCAGCGCGAACCTCAAGTCGGCGCAGGGCGCGATCTTCGGCTTCCCGAATCCGCTGATCGGCGTCGCGGCGTGGATCGCGCCGATCGTCGTCGGTGCCGGACTGCTCGCGGGGGCGCGCTTCGACCGCTGGTTCTGGGCGCTGTTCAATCTCGGCTTCGTCTTCGCGCTCGGCTTCGTCGGCTGGCTGATCGCGACGAGCCTCTTCGCCCTCGGCACGCTCTGCCCCTGGTGCATGCTCACCTGGGCCGTCGTCATCCCCGGCTTCTGGCTGGTGACCCTGCGGAACCTCCGCGAGGGCGTCTTCCCGGTCCCCGCCGCCGTCCGCCGCTTCGCCGGCGCCGCCTACGGCTGGACGCCGTTCATCACGCTGGTCTGCTACCTGGCGATCGCCGTGACGGCCCAGGTTCGACTCGACGTGCTGTCCTACCTCTGACGCTGCCGGGCTGACAGCCGACGGCGCCCCCGGAGGCGGAGGATCTCGATACGCCCACTCCGCGGGCTACTCGATCAGCATGGTCGCCGGCCGGCGCGCTGCCTTCAGCATGCGCAAGGCGCCCGAAGCCGGACGCGGCACGCGACATGCCGGCCGGCCTCCGCGAGACACGGCACGCCACATGCTGGTCGGCCTCCACGAGATAAGGCGCGCCACATGTTGGCCGGCCTCCGCGAGATGCGGCGCGCCACATGCTGGTCGAGTAGCCGCGCAGCGGCGTATCGAGACCCACCGTTGTCAGGACTACAGCCCGCCGGCCCGCCCGCGGACCCCGGTGGATCTCGATACGCCCGCTGCGCGGGCTACTCGATCAGCATGCTCGCACGCGGGCGACCGCCTCGGAGGCGCATCCGGGAAAGCGCGTGTCAGCGCTTTCCCGTCGCCGAGCGCAGGACGCTCTGCGGAACGCACCCGCCTACGAGAGCCGACCGCGGCGTCGCGGATTACCGCGGCGCAAGACGGCACCGCGGCGGTTCGCCCGTCAGGCGAACCAGAGCGAGAGCTCACGCTCCGCGGATTCAGCGGAGTCGCTGCCGTGCACGAGGTTCTGCTGGACCTTGAGGCCCCAGTCGCGGCCGAGGTCGCCGCGGATGGTGCCGGGGGCGGCGGTGGTGGGGTCGGTCGTGCCGGCGAGGGAGCGGAAGCCCTCGATGACGCGGTCGCCGGCGATGCGGAGGGCGACGATGGGGCCGCTCTCCATGAACTCGACGAGGGGCTCGTAGAACGGCTTGCCCTCGTGCTCGGCGTAGTGGGCGGCGAGCAGCTCGCGATCGGCCTCGACCAGCTTGATGTCGACGAGCGAGTAGCCCTTCGCCTCGATGCGGCGGAGGATCTCGCCGGTGAGGTTGCGGGCGACGCCGTCGGGCTTGACGAGGACGAGGGTCTCCTGGATGGCCATGGTTCAGCGGTCTCCTTAGGTCGGGGTGGGGTCGGTGGGCCCGTCCGCCGCACGGCGGGTCTGGGTGTCGAGCTTGGTGCCGGTGACCATGCAGTACGTCCACAGGGCGACGAACGCCGCGCCGATGACGAACATGATCGGGACCAGGGCACCGGTGGCCACGATAACGAACTGGAGGACCCAGCCGATCCGGAAGCCGGCCGGCCGGTTGAGCAGCCCGAGCGTCGCGACGAGGGCGAGGCAGACCACCGCTCCCCCGACGAGGACGACCACCGGGTCGGCCGCCTTCAGCCCGAAGGCGACGAGCGTCGCGAGGAAGACGATGACGGCCTCGAAGCCGAGGACGATCGAGCCGAGGCTCTCGCGGACGGTCCGGGTGCGGCGGGGCCGGCCGGCCCTCACGCTCCGAGCCAGTTCTCGTCGCGGGCGACGGTGATCGTCCGGCCGACGAGGGTGATCGAGCCGGTGACGAGCAGGGCGCCCTTGTCGATGCGGGCGGCGAGCAGGCGGCCCGCCGTGAGCGCGCCGTCGACGTCCTCCGCGACGCGGACCGACTCCGCGGGGAACACGGTGCGGGCCAACTCGGCGAGCTCCTCGGCCGGGACCGCACGGTCGCTCGGCGCGGTGGTGACGATCAGCTCGTCGACGACCGGCAGCAGCGCGCGGAGGATGCCCTCCGCGTCCTTCTCGGCGAGGACGCCGATCACCGCGGTGACGCGGTCGAAGTCGAAGTAGCGCTCGATCGCCGCGGCGAGGGAGGCGGCGCCGTGCGGGTTGTGCGCGGCGTCCACGACCGTGCGCGGCGACTGGCCGACGATCTGGAGACGACCCGGCGAGGTCGCCGCGGCGAAGCCCTCGTCGAGGACGTTCCCGGTCAGCTCCTGCGTGCCGCCGCCGAGGAACGTCTCGACCGCGGCGATCGCGACCGCCGCGTTCTCGGCCTGGTGGTCGCCGAAGAACGGCAGCAGCAGCTGCTCGTAGCGGGTGACGAGACCGCGGACGGAGACGAGCTGGCCGCCCACGGCGACCGTGGTCGACTCGACGTCGAAGTCGGCGCCCTCGAACACGATCGTCGACTCGGTCAGCTCGGCGGCCTGCCGCAGCACCGCCTCCGCCTCAGGGGTCTGCTTCGCCGACACCACGGCGGCCGCGGGCTTCACGATGCCGGACTTGGTGCGGGCGATCTCCTCGATCGTCGCGCCGAGCTGCCGGGTGTGGTCGAGCGCGATCGGCGTGAAGACGGCGACCTGCGCGTCCGCGACGTTCGTCGAGTCCCACTCGCCGCCCATGCCGACCTCGATGACCGCGACGTCGACCGGAGCATCCGCGAAGGCCGCGTACGCCAGCACGGTGAGCGCCTCGAAGAACGAGAGCGTGCTCTCGCCCCGCCCGACGAGCTCGGCGTCGGTCATGGTGAGGTAGGGCTCGACGTCGATCCAGTTCGTGGCGAGGCTCAGGTCGGAGATCGGCTCGCCGTCGATGACGATGCGCTCGTTGAAGCGCTCGAGGTGCGGACTGGTGAAGAGGCCGACCCGCAGCCCGTGGGCGCGGAGCAGGCTCTCGATCATCCGGCTGGTCGAGGTCTTGCCGTTGGTGCCGGCGACCTGGATGACGGGGTAGGCCTGCTGCGGGTCGCCCATGTAGTCGACGGCTCGCCGCGTCGGCGCGAGCCGCGGGCGGGGGTTCGCCTCCCCGAGCCGCTTCAGCAGGCTCGCGTAGACGGCGTCGGCCGCCTCACGCGCGAGCCGGGCGTCCTCCTCGGAGTAGCGGTCCTTGTCAGACATCGGAGGCCTCCACCTTCTCGACGCGGATGATGGCGGTGCCTGCGGGCCCGAAGGTGATCGCGCCCTCGCCGCCCTCCAGCGCCGTGGTGAGCGCGGCGAACCCGAAGCCGGTCGCGAGGGTCTCCTCGGCGATCCAGAGCGCGTGCGGCTCGAGGGCCGCCATGCTCATCTCGTCGAGGACGATCTCGAGCTCGATGCGGTCGCTGACCTCGAATCCGGCGGCCTTGCGAGCGTCCTGCACCGCGCGGATCAGGTCGCGGGCCAGGCCCTCGGCCTCGAGCTCCGGGGTGGTCGCCGTGTCGAGCAGCACGAAGCCGCCGCGGGGCAGCAGCGCGATCGCGCGGTCGTCGGCACCGGAGCCGCCGACCTCCAGGGTCAGCTCGTACTCGCCCTCGACCAGCTCGACACCGCCGGCGGTGACGACGCCGTCGGTCTCGCTCCAGTCGCCGGCCTTCGCCGCCTTGATGACGGTCTGCACGCCCTTGCCGAGGCGCGGGCCCGCGGCCCGCGCATTGACGGAGAGGCGCGAGGTGACGCCGTAGTCGGCCGCGCTGGACTCGACGAGCGGGACCAGCGACACCTCCTTGACGTTCAGCTCGTCGCGCAGGATCGCCTCGAACGGCGCCAGCTCGGCGGCGTCGTCGACGACCACGGTGAGCCGTGCGAGCGGCAGGCGGACCCGCAGGCCGGCCTGCTTGCGCAGCGACAGCGCCGTGGACGAGATGCCGCGGACCGCGTCCATCGCGTGCACCAGCGTCTCGTCGACCGGGAACTCGGCGGCGTCGGGCCAGTCGGCCAGGTGCACGCTCCGCCCGCCGGTCAGGCCCTGCCAGATCTCCTCGGTCATCAGCGGGAGCAGCGGCGCGGCGACCCGGCAGACGGTCTCGAGCACGGTGAAGAGCGTGTCGAACGCCTCCGTGCCGCGGCCCTCGGCGTCCACGCCCTGCCAGAAGCGGTCGCGCGAGCGGCGGACGTACCAGTTGGTCAGCACATCGGCGAAGTCGCGCAGCGCCGCCGCCGCGAGGGTCGAGTCGAGCGCCTCGAGGTGGCCGGTGACGGTCTCGATCAGGTCGTGCGTCTTGGCCAGCAGGTAGCGGTCGAGCACGTCGTCGGAGTCGGTGCGGCGACGGGCGCTGTAGCCCTCGCCCGCGGCGTCCACGGACGCGTTGGCGTAGAGCGAGAAGAAGTACCAGGTGTTCCAGAGCGGCAGCAGCACCTGGCGGACGCCCTCGCGGATGCCCTCCTCGGTGACGATCAGGTTGCCGCCGCGCAGCACCGGGCTCGACATCAGGAACCAGCGCATCGCGTCGGAGCCGTCGCGGTCGAAGACCTCGGCGACGTCCGGGTAGTTGCGCAGCGACTTGGACATCTTCTGCCCGTCGTTGCCGAGGACGATGCCGTGGCTGACGACGTTGCGGAAGGCCGGCCGGTCGAAGAGCGCGGTCGAGAGCACGTGCAGCGTGTAGAACCAGCCGCGGGTCTGCCCGATGTACTCGACGATGAAGTCGGCCGGGTTGTGCGAGTCGAACCAGTCGGAGTTCTCGAACGGGTAGTGCACCTGCGCGAACGGCATCGAGCCGGAGTCGAACCAGACGTCGAGCACGTCGCTGATGCGGCGCATCGTCGAGCGGCCGGTCGGGTCGTCGGGGTTCGGGCGGGTGAGCTCGTCGATGTAGGGACGGTGCAGGTCCTGCGGGCGCACGCCGAAGTCGCGCTCGAGCTCGTCGAGCGAGCCGTAGACGTCGATGCGCGGGTAGTCGGGGTCGTCGCTCTTCCAGACCGGGATCGGCGAGCCGAAGTAGCGGTTGCGGCTGATGGACCAGTCGCGCGCACCGGAGAGCCACTTGCCGAACTGGCCGTCCTTGACGTTCTCGGGGACCCAGGTGATCTCCTGGTTGAGCTCCTCCATCCGGTCGCGGATCGCGGTGACCCGGACGAACCAGCTGGAGACGGCCTTGTAGATCAGCGGGTTGCGGCAGCGCCAGCAGTGCGGGTAGCTGTGCTCGTAGCTGGCCTGGCGGAGCAGGCGGTGCTGCGCCTTGAGGAGCTGGGTCAGCGGCTTGTTGGCCTCGAAGACCTGCAGGCCGGCGACCTCGATGATCTGCGGCAGGAAGCGGCCGCCGTCGTCGACGGAGATGATGACGGGGATGCCCGCCGCCTCGCAGACCTTCTGGTCGTCCTCGCCGTAGGCGGGCGCCTGGTGCACGATGCCGGTGCCCTCGCTCGTGGTCACGTAGTCGGCGACGAGGATGCGCCACGCGTTCTGCGTGCCCCACTGCTCGGTGTCGGCGTAGTGGTCCCAGAGGCGGTCGTAGCTGATGCCCTCGAGCTCGCTGCCGCGGTGCGTGCGCGAGACCGCGGCCAGCGCCGACTCCGCGTCCTCGTAGCCGAGGTCCTTCGCGTAGGCGCCGACCTGGTCGATGGCGAGGAGGTACTCGGCCGAGAGCTCGCGCTCCTCCGGCTCGCCCTTGCCGTCGGCGGCGCCGTTCGGGCCGGCCGCCAGCACGGCGTACTCGATGTCGGGGCCGACGGCGAGCGCGGCGTTCGTCGGGAGGGTCCACGGGGTCGTCGTCCAGGCGAGGGCGCGGACGGCGGTGAGGTTCAGCGCCTCGGCGGTCTCGCCGACGAGCGGGAAGGTGACCGTGACCGTCTGGTCCTGGCGCATCTTGTAGACGTCGTCGTCCATCCGCAGCTCGTGGTTCGAGAGCGGCGTCTGGTCGCGCCAGCAGTACGGCAGCACGCGGTGGCCCTCGTAGGCGAGGCCCTTGTCGTGGAGCCGCTTGAAGGCCCAGATGACGGACTCCATGAAGGTGGGGTCGAGGGTCTTGTAGTCGTTGTCGAAGTCGACCCAGCGCGCCTGACGGGTGACGTAGTCCTGCCACTCCCCCGTGTAGCGCAGCACCGACTCCTTGGCGGCGGCGTTGAACGCGGCGACGCCCATCTCCTCGATCTGCGACTTGTCGGTGATGCCGAGCTGCCGCTCCGCCTCGAGCTCGGCGGGCAGGCCGTGCGTGTCCCAGCCGAAGCGGCGGTGCACCTGCTTGCCGCGCATGGTCTGGAAGCGGGGGAAGACGTCCTTGGCGTAGCCGGTCAGCAGGTGCCCGTAGTGCGGCAGGCCGTTGGCGAAGGGCGGGCCGTCGTAGAACACCCACTCCGGGGCGCCCTCGCGGGAGCGGATCGACTCCTGGAAGGTATCGTCGGCCTTCCAGTAGGCGAGGACCTTCTCCTCGATCTGCGGGAACCGCGGCGACGCGGGGACGCCGCGGCCGAAGGCGGAGCCGGTGCTCGCGGGGACGCCGGTGCTCGGATCGTCTCCGGCGCTCTCGGCGTCGCGGGGGGTGGGCGGGGTCAGGGGGTAGGTCACGTGCGGTCTCCTGGCAGTGCTGCTGGTCTGCACGAGGACGGCCCGCCCGGATCTCAGACCCCGGGCCGGGTCGCGGTACCACCTCGCTTGAACCGCCCAGGACCGGCCCTCGCGGACTGTCCCTGGTCGTTCCCACTCGATCGGCTGTCACGGGCCGTACCCGTCCGGGTCTACTGGGCCGCGGCCGGAGCCGGGCTGTTCTTCCGGAGACTCACCGGTGATGGCCGGGTCGAAGTCGTCCAGCCGTTATCCTAGCGCGTCGGCGGTCGCCGGCCAGGGGCGGAGGCGGTCATGGCGCGGACAGCGGGAGCGGGTCGCGGGCGGCCGCGCGCATCGTCGCGCTCCATGCTCGAGGACGCCGCCCTCGATCTCTTCGTCGAGCAGAGCTACGCGGGGACGACGGTCGAGCAGATCGCCCAGCGCGCCGGCGTCTCGCGCAACACCTTCTTCAATTACTTCGCCTCGAAGAGCGACGTCTTCTGGGTGCTGGTCGACGACCGGCTGGCCGAGCTCCCGGCGGCGCTCGAGGCCGCCGATCCGGGCGCTCCGGCGATGGACGCCCTCCGCGGCGCGCTGCTCGCGGTCGGTGCCGGATTCGGCCCGTCGAGCGTGCCCTGGGCGCTGACCCAGACCGAGCTGATCGGCAGCGTGCACGAGCTGCAGGCCTCGGCGCTCTCGCGGCTGACGCGGCAGGCGGAGATCGTCGCGGACTTCGTCGTGGCGCGCGCCGGGCGTCCGCTGCCCGCGCACGTGGCGCACGCCGTCGCCTACGCGAGCGTCGGGGCGGCGGTCGCCGCGGTGCAGGCCTGGGCCGCCGCGGGGCCGACCCGCGGCGAGCTGGTGCCCTACCTCGACGAGGCGCTGACGCCGGTCTGCCGCGGTTTCGCGCCCGTCGTCGGCTGACCGCGCCTGCCCGCCGCGGCTCCCCGACCCCGCGGTAGGATCGTCGCGGCCGGTGAGCGACACGCTCCGAGAGCCCCCACCCAGGCATCATCACCACCGACGCGGTGCCGCCCATATCGAACCGGAGAACCATGACCGTCGCCGACCGCCTCCCCGCCAAGCCCGCCCTCGAGGGTCTCGAGAGCAAGTGGGGCCTCGTCTGGCAGACGGACGGCACCTACCGGTTCGATCGCACGGGGCTCTCCCGCGCGGACGTCTACTCGATCGACACCCCGCCGCCGACCGCCTCCGGCTCGCTGCACATCGGGCACGTCTTCTCCTACACGCACACCGACGTCGTCGCGCGCTTCCAGCGCATGCGCGGCAAGAGCGTCTTCTACCCGATGGGCTGGGACGACAACGGCCTGCCCACCGAGCGCCGCGTGCAGAACTACTACGGCGTCCGCTGCGACCCGACGCTGCCCTACACCCCCGACTTCGTGCCGCCGTTCGAGGGCGGCGACAACAAGAGCAGCAAGGCGGCGGACCAGAAGCCGATCTCGCGCCGCAACTTCATCGAGCTGTGCGAGCGCCTCACCGTCGAGGACGAGAAGCAGTTCGAGGACCTCTGGCGCACCCTCGGCCTCTCGGTCGACTGGACGCAGAGCTACCGCACCATCGGCGAGGAGTCGCAGGCCGCCTCCCAGCGCGCGTTCCTGCGCAACCTGGCCCGCGGCGAGGCCTACCAGGCGCAGGCGCCGACCCTCTGGGACATCACCTTCCGCACCGCGGTGGCCCAGGCGGAGCTCGAGGACAAGGACCAGCCCGGCGCGTACCACCGCATCGGCTTCCACCGCGACGGCGCGGAGGACGTCTTCATCGAGACGACCCGCCCCGAGCTGCTGCCCGCCTGCGTCGCCCTCGTCGCGCACCCGGACGACGAGCGCTACCAGGCGCTCTTCGGCACGACCGTGCGCACCCCGCTCTTCGACGTCGAGGTGCCGGTGCTCGCGCACCACCTCGCGCAGAAGGACAAGGGCTCGGGCATCGCGATGATCTGCACCTTCGGCGACCTGACCGACGTCGTCTGGTGGCGCGAGCTCGACCTGCCCAACCGCGCGGTCATCGGCTTCGACGGCCGGCTGATCTCCGAGGCGCCCGCCGCGATCGAGAGCGAGGCCGGCCGGGCCGCCTATGCGCAGCTCGCCGGCAAGACGGTCTTCTCCGCGAAGCAGACCGTGGTCGCGCTGCTCACCGAGTCGGGCGAGATGGTCGGCGAGCCCCGCCCGATCGTGCACCCGGTGAAGTTCTTCGAGAAGGGCGACAAGCCGCTCGAGATCGTCTCGACCCGCCAGTGGTACATCGTCAACGGCGCCCGCGACGCGGCGCTCAAGGAGCGCCTGCTCGAGCTCGGCCGCGACGTGCGGTTCGTGCCCGAGTTCATGCGCGTCCGCTACGAGAACTGGGTGAACGGCCTCGCCGGCGACTGGCTGATCTCGCGCCAGCGCTTCTTCGGCGTGCCGATCCCGGTCTGGTACCCGCTGGACGGCGACGGCAACCCGGTGTTCGACGCGCCGATCGTGCCGGAGGAGTCGGCGCTGCCCGTCGACCCGTCCTCGGACGCCGCTCCCGGCTACTCGGAGGACCAGCGCGGCGTCGCCGGCGGCTTCCAGGGCGAGCTCGACGTGATGGACACCTGGGCGACCTCCTCGCTCACCCCGCAGCTCGCCGGCGGCTGGGAGCGCGACGACGAGCTCTGGCAGCTCGTGGCGCCCTACGACCTGCGCCCCCAGGGTCAGGACATCATCCGCACCTGGCTCTTCTCGACCCTGCTCCGCTCGCAGCTCGAGGACGGCCGCGCGCCCTGGAGCACCGCGACGGTCTCCGGCTTCATCGTCGACCCGGATCGCAAGAAGATGTCGAAGTCGAAGGGCAACGTCGTCACGCCGGCCGGGATGCTCGAGCAGCACGGCTCGGACGCGGTCCGCTATTGGGCCGCCTCCTCGCGACTGGGAACCGACGCGGCGTTCGACCCGCAGAACCCGACGCAGATCAAGATCGGCCGGCGCCTGGCGATCAAGGTGCTGAACGCGGCGAAGTTCATCCACGGCTTCCCGCTGCCGGAGGGCGCGACGGTCAGCGACCCGCTCGACCTGAGCATGCTCGCCGCCCTCGACGGCGTGGTGGTGGACGCGACGACCGCGCTGGAGAACTACGACCACGCCCGCGCGCTCGAGACCACCGAGGCGTTCTTCTGGACTTTCTGCGACGACTACCTGGAGCTGGTGAAGGAGCGCGCCTACGGCGAGGACGGCGCCTCCGCGGCCGCCGCTCTGCACCGCGCGCTCGACGTGCTGCAGCGGCTGTTCGCACCGTTCATCCCGTTCGCGGTCGAGGAGACCTGGTCCTGGTCGCACGAGGGCTCGGTGCACGTGCAGCCGTGGCCGGAGCAGGCCGCTCTCGGCGGCGACCCGGCCGTGCTGACCGCGGCCAGCACCGTGCTCACCGCGATCCGCCGGGCGAAGACCGATGCGAAGGCGTCGCAGAAGACGCCGGCCCGCTCCGCCGTCGTCACCGCGCCGGCCGAGCTGGTGGCGTCGCTGCGGCTCGCCGCGGGTGACCTGGCGGCCGTCGGCCGGATCGCGGCGCTCGACTTCGCCGAGGGCGACGTGCTGTCCGTGCAGATCGAGCTCGAGACCGAGCCGACCGCCTGATCACCCGGGGAGCGGGCTCCGGTCCGCTCCCCCTCTTCTCGAGAGGAACACCCATGCAGCTCGGAACGCGCTGGCCGGTCGGCGGAAACACGCCGTCCACCCTGCCCGAGATCGTCGTCACCGCTGTCCGCGACGTGGAGGGCGAGCTCGCCTCCGCCGGCACGGACAGCTCCGCCTGGCGCTGGACGCTGACCTGGCTCGAGGGCAAGCCGGTGCTCGAGCTCGACGACGGCACCACCATCACCTACCGTCCGGACGAGGACGCCGCCTACATCACCCAGCCGCAGGGCCGCGTCGAGGGCGAGGACGAGGACTGGGGCTGAGCGGCTGACGGCGTGGATCTCGATACGCGCGCTGCGCGCGCTACTCGATCAGCATGATGGGCCGCTCCGCGTCGCACGGTGCTCGAGCACCTCTGCATGGGCGGTTGCATGCTGGTCGAGTAGCCCCGCAGGGGCGTATCGAGACCCACACACTTCAGCAGGGCGAGTCTGCAGGCTCCACTTCCGGCGACGGTGGATCTCGATACGCCCGCTCCGCGGTCTACTCGATCAGCATGCTTCGCCGTCTCCAGCAGGGCGGGACCACGGACCTCGCGCGCAGCGGCGGCGCCCCTAGGCTCGCTGGATGAGCACTTCCGCCGCCGTCGCCGTCCTGATCGAGCCGAGCGGGCTGCCGCACGGGCTGCCCGACTTCGCCGCCGTCGAGCCGGAGGCGTACCGCCCGGCCTTCGACGAGGCGCTGCGCCGCCACCGGGCCGAGATCGAGGCCATCGCCTCCTCCGCCGACGAGCCGACGGTGGAGAACACGCTGGTGGCGCTCGAGCGCTCCGGACGGGAGCTGCGCCGGGTCAGCGCGGTCTTCTTCACCGTGGGTGCGTCCGATCGCACGCCGCTGACCGACGCCGTCGAGGAGGAGCTCGCTCCGCTCCTCTCCGCGCACGACGACGCGATCACCCTCGACCCGCGCCTCTACGCGCGCATCCAATCCCTCGCCGATCGAACGCAGACACTCGACCTCGACGACGAGACCGCCTACCTCCTGGATCGCGTCCTCCTGCGCTTCGAGCGCGCCGGCGCCCTCCTCGACGACGCCGGCAAGTCCCGCCTCAGCGCACTGAACGAGCAGCTCTCCAGCCTCACGACGCGATTCGACAAGAACCTGCTCGCCGACACCAACGAGCGGGCCGTTCTGCTGGAGCGCGCCGAGCAGCTCGACGGGCTCGACGCGTCCGAGGTGTCCGCCGCCGCCCGCGCCGCCGCGGACCGCGGTGCCGACGGCTACCTCGTGACGCTCCCCCTCTACTCCGGGCACCCGTGGCTCGCGCGCCTGCGCGATCGCTCCGTCCGCGAGCGGATCGTGCGCGCCTCGCTCGGCCGCGCCTCCGAAGGCGGACCGCACGACAACCGCGACGTCCTGCTCGACATCGTCGTGCTGCGGGCCGAGCGCGCCGCGCTTCTCGGCCACTCCTCGCACGCCGCGTTCGTGATCTCCGGTCAGACCGCGGGCACGCCCGAGCGCGTCCGCGCCCTCCTCGAGGAGCTCGCGATCCCCGCCGCCCGCAACGCCCGCGCCGAGCTCGAGCAGATGCAGCAGCAGGCCGACGCCGAGCAGGACGCCGCCGGGCAGCCGCGCTTCGCCCTCGAGGCCTGGGACCGCGCCTACTACGAGGAGCGCGTCCGCACCGCCCGCTACGCCGTCGACTCCAGCGCGCTCCGCCCGTACTTCGAGCTCGAGCGCGTCCTGCGCGAGGGCGTCTTCGCCGCCGCCACCGGGCTCTACGGTGTCCGGTTCGCGGAGCGGCCCGACCTGGTCGGGCACAGCGCGCACGTCCGCGTCTTCGAGGTCGCGGAGGAGGACGGCACCCCGCTCGGTCTCTTCCTCTTCGATCCGTTCACGCGCGACTCCAAGCGCGGCGGCGCCTGGATGAACTCGCTCCGCATCCGCACGACGCTGCTCGGCGACTCCGCCGTCGTCGTCAACACGCTGAACATCTCCGCGCCCGGCGACGGCGAGCCGGCACTCCTCAGCCTCGACGAGGTCGAGACCCTCTTCCACGAGTTCGGGCACGCGCTGCACGGCCTCTTCGCGACCACTCGCTACCCGCGCTTCGGCGGGACGAGCGTCTTCCGCGACTTCGTCGAGTTCCCGAGCCAGGTCAACGAGATGTGGATCCGGCACCCGGAGCTGCTGCCCGTCTACGCCCGGCACGTCGAGACCGGCGAACCCCTGCCGGCCGCCGTCGTCGAGCAGCTGGAGGCCGCAGCGCTCTGGGGCGAGGGCTTCGCGACCACGGAGTACCTGGCCGCCGCGCTGCTCGATCTCGCCTGGCACGAGACGCCCGCCTCCGCTGAGCGCGCCGACGTCGCGGGGTTCGAGACGCGAGCGCTGGACGCCGCAGGGCTGCTGAACCCCGCGATCCCGCCGCGCTACCGCAGCACGTACTTCAAGCACGTCTTCTCGGGCGGCTACTCCGCCGGCTACTACTCCTACATCTGGAGCGAGATCCTCGACGCCGACACCGTCGAGTGGTTCGAGGAGAACGGCGGACTCGACCGCGCGGCCGGCGAGCGGTTCCGGCGGAGGATCCTCGAGATCGGCGGCTCGCGCGATCCGCTCGTCGCCTACCGGGAGTTCCGCGGGCGGGACGCGCGCACCGAGCCGCTGCTGCGGCGCCGCGGGCTCGCCTGATCCGGGGGGTCGTCCCGGGAGTCAGGCGTGGCGGGCGGACCGGCGCGGGTGCAGCCAGGCCAGCACGACCAGGCCCACCACGAGGCCCCAGAACGCGGAGCCGATGCCCGCGACCGCGATGCCGGACGCCGTCACGAGCAGGGTCGCCGCAGCGGGCAGGCGCAGTCGCGCGTCCTCGACCGCCGCCTGCACCGACGAGACGAACACGCCGAGCAGTGCCAGCCCGGCGACCGCCTCGATCAAGAGCGGGCTCGCCGACGAGACGAGGGCGGCGGCCGCTCCGGCGACCGCGCCGAGCACCAGGTAGGACGCGCCCGCGGAGACCGAGGCGATCCAGCGCCGCTCCGGCTGCGGCGACGCCTCCGGTCCCGCGGTGAGTGCCGCGCTGAGTGCCGCGTAGTTGACCGGGACTCCCCCGAACACCGCGGAGACGCCCGAGGCGAGACCGCTCGAGACGATCGCCGGCCGCGAGTGCGCCTCGAAGCCGAAGCTCGACAGCACCGCGATGCCGGGAATGTTCTGCCCCGCCATCGTCACGACGTAGAGCGGCAGGCCGATGCCGACCATCGCGCCGATCTCGAAGACCGGCACGACGAACTCGGGCACCGGGAGCAGAGGCGCACCCGCGAGGGCGGCGCCGTCGGTGACGAGCAGCAGCACGATCGCGAGGGCGATCGCCGCCGGCACGGCCCAGCGCGGCAGCAGGCGGAGCAGGATCAGCCAGAGCGCGATGACCGGCAGCGCGAGCAGCGGGATCTCGACCGCGGCCCGCACCGGCGCCAGCACGAGCGGGAAGAGGATGCCGGCGAGCATCGCGTTGGCGAGCGGGCGCGGGATGCGCGCCACGAGCCTCCCGAGCGCCGGCCAGAGACCGGTGACGACGATCAGGGCGGAGGCGATGAGGAAGGCGCCGACCGCGCGGTCGAAGCCGCCGGGCAGGGTCGCGGTGGCGGCGAGCAGCGCGGCGCCCGGGGTGCTCCAGGCGAAGGTCATCGGCACCCGGTAGCGCACGCTCAAGGCGATGCAGAGCACGCCCTGCAGCACGCAGACCGCGAGCAGTCCCGACGCGGCCTGAGTATCGGTGGCGCCGACGGCGACGACGCCCGCGAGGACGATCGCGAACGAGCTGGAGAAGCCGGTGAGTGCGGCGACGATCCCGGCGAGGAGCGGCTGGACGATGACGGTGCCTCCGGTCGCTGACCCGACCGGGCGGTGGGCCGGCGGACGCATCGGCGATGCGCTCCGCCAGAGTAGGGAACCGCCTCCGCGCCGGGGCGCCGAACGCCGGGCCAATCAGCGCGAACTGGTCACGCGACGGCCCGGCGGGGACGACTCAGGCGCTCTTCTCCTGGCGACGCGGGGCGTGCGGCACGATCGTCGGCGCGGCGTTGTCGAGCACTGCGGCGCGGGTGACGACCACGCGGGCGACCTCGTCGGAGGACGGGACCTCGAACATGATCGGGCCGAGCACCTCCTCGAGGATGGCGCGGAGGCCGCGGGCGCCGGTCTGGCGCAGCACGGCGAGATCGGCGATCGCCTCGAGGGCGCCGCGGTCGAACTCGAGCTCGACCCCGTCGATCTCGAACATGCGCTGGTACTGCTTGACCAGCGCGTTGCGCGGCTCGGTCAGGATCTGCATCAGCGCGACCTGGTCGAGCTGCGTGACGGTGGTGACGACCGGGAGGCGACCGATGAACTCGGGGATGAGCCCGAACTTGTGCAGGTCCTCCGGCAGGACCTCGCTGAAGATGTTGATCTCATCCTGCTTGTTGTGCAGCGGGGCGCCGAAGCCGATGCCGCGCTTGCCCGCACGCGAGGAGATGATGTCCTCCAGCCCGGCGAAGGCGCCGGCCACGATGAACAGGACGTTCGTCGTGTCGATCTGGATGAACTCCTGGTGCGGGTGCTTGCGCCCGCCCTGCGGCGGCACGGAGGCGACGGTGCCCTCGAGGATCTTGAGCAGCGCCTGCTGCACGCCCTCCCCCGAGACGTCGCGCGTGATCGACGGGTTCTCGGCCTTGCGGGCGATCTTGTCGACCTCGTCGATGTAGATGATGCCGGTCTCGGCCCGCTTGACGTCGTAGTCCGCGGCCTGGATCAGCTTCAGCAGGATGTTCTCGACGTCCTCGCCGACGTAGCCCGCCTCGGTCAGCGCGGTCGCATCGGCCACGGCGAAGGGCACGTTCAGCCGCTTGGCCAGGGTCTGCGCGAGATAGGTCTTGCCGCAGCCGGTGGGGCCGATCAGCAGGATGTTGCTCTTCGCGATCTCGATCTCGTCATGGATCGCGTCCGCGGCGGTGATGGTGTTGCGGACCCGCACGCGCTTGTAGTGGTTGTAGACCGCGACGGCGAGGGCGCGCTTGGCCTGCTCCTGGCCGATCACGTACTCCTCGAGGAAGCCGTAGATCTCCTTCGGCTTCG
The DNA here is from genome assembly GCF_013205025.1 of Rathayibacter sp. VKM Ac-2857. Classification (GTDB taxonomy): domain Bacteria; phylum Actinomycetota; class Actinomycetes; order Actinomycetales; family Microbacteriaceae; genus Rathayibacter. Next base: position 117,506 of record NZ_JABMLE010000001.1, read on the forward strand.
GAAGGTCGAACTCGTGGCTCGTCTCCTCGCTCGACTCGGAGAGGCGCTCCTCGATGATCTCGTTGCAGAGCTCGACGCACTCGTCGCAGATGTAGACGCCGGGACCGGCGATGAGCTGCTGGACCTGCTTCTGGCTCTTGCCGCAGAACGAGCACTTCAGCAAATCGGCGCTTTCGCCAATACGTGCCACGGGGATGCCCCACTTCCTTGTCGTGCGTCGGTGCTCTCGGGCGGCGGTGCCCTCGAGCGTCTCGCAGAGAGCGGTCATGCGGAACCGCCGAACTCTGGTCCGAGCCTAGCCGCTGAGCCGAGGCGGCTCGGCAGGCGGGCCGGATCGGCGGTCCTTTGCCCCGCTCGTGTCGGTTTGCTACATCTCGAGGGCACGGATCGGCCCCCGGGACGCGGAAGGGCCGGGCGGCGGATCGCTCCGCCTCCCGGCCCTTCGACGATCGGTCGGTCTCCCGAGGTCAGACCGTGAGGGCGGGAACGCCCTTGCGGCTGGTCAGGATCTGGTCGATCAGTCCGTACTCGAGCGCGTCGTCGGCGCCGAGGATCTTGTCGCGGTCGATGTCCTTCTTGACCTGCTCTGGGGAGCGGTTGGAGTGGAAGGACAGCGTCTTCTCGAGCCACTCGCGCATGCGCATGATCTCGGCGGCCTGGATCTCGATGTCCGAGGCCTGGCCACCGCCCTGCTGCACGGCCGGCTGGTGGATCAGGATGCGCGCGTTCGGCAGCGCCAGGCGCTTGCCGGGGGTGCCCGCCGCGGTGAGCACCGCTGCGGCCGACGCGGCCTGACCGAGGACGACGGTCTGGATGTGCGGGCGGATGTACTGCATCGTGTCGTAGATCGCCGTCATCGCGGTGAACGAGCCACCGGGCGAGTTGATGTACATCACGATGTCGCGGTCCGGGTCCTGGCTCTCGAGCACGAGGAGCTGGGCCATGATGTCGTCCGCGGACGCGTCGTCGACCTGCACGCCGAGGAAGATGATGCGGTCCTCGAAGAGCTTCGCGTAGGGGTCCTGGCGCTTGTAGCCGTAGGCCGTGCGCTCCTCGAACGTGGGGAGGATGTAGCGGGAGGAGGGCGCGGCTCCGGAGCCGAAGGCCGTCCCGCCGAAGGTGGGTGTGTTCATTGTCTCTTCCTGATCTCTCGGCGCGTCGGGGGGCTCAGCTGTCGGCGGCGGTTCCGCCACCGCCGGCGACGTCGGTCGCCGAGGAGCGGATGTGGTCGACGAAGCCGTAGGCCAGGGCCTCCTCGGCGCTGAACCAGCGGTCGCGGTCGCCGTCCTCGTTGACCTGCTCGACGGTCTTGCCGGTCGCCTGCGCGGTGATCTCGGCGAGGCGCTTCTTCATGTCGAGGATGAGCTGCGCCTGGGTCTGAATGTCGGACGCGGTGCCGCCGAACCCGCCGTGCGGCTGGTGCAGCAGGACGCGGGCGTTCGGCGTGATGTAGCGCTTGCCCTGGGTGCCCGCGGTGAGCAGGAGCTGACCCATGGACGCCGCCATGCCGATGCCGACCGTCACGATGTCGTTCGGGACGAACTGCATCGTGTCGTAGATCGCCATTCCCGCGGTGATCGAGCCGCCGGGCGAGTTGATGTACAGGAAGATGTCCTTCTCGGCGTCCTCGGCCGCGAGGAGCAGGAGCTTCGCTGCGATCTCGTTCGCGTTGTCGTCGCGCACCTCAGAACCGAGCCAGATGATCCGGTCCTTGAGAAGGCGGTCGAAAACACTGTTGGGCATCGCCATTTCGGCCATGTGTCGCTCCGTTTCAGTTGTCGCTTCGGAGGCGAATCTATCGGACGGCACCCGGCCGATCCGGCCGTGTTCGCCGGGGGCGGAGCCGGAGCGGCCGGTGTTCGCCCGGGGCGGACTGCGAGCGGGACTCGGGCACGGAGTCGGGCCGGGACGACGAGAGCCGCCCCCGGTGATCCGGGAGCGGCTCCTGTCGTTCTCGCGTCGAGGACTACTCGGCGGCCGGGGTCTCCTCGGCGGCCGGAGCCTTCTTCTTCGCGGGGGCGCGCTTCTTCTTGGGGGCCGGAGCGGCCTCCTCCTCGGCGGCGGGGGCCTCGGCGGCGGCGGGGGCCTCCTCGACGACGGCCTCCTCGACGACCTCGGCGGCGGGCGCGTCGACCTCGTCGGTCGCGGCGTCGTCGGTGGCGGTCTCGTCCGCGTCGTCGCCGGGAACGGCGGTGAACGCGGTCAGGTCGACGGCGTTGCCCTCGGTGTCGGTGACCTTCGCCTTGCCGAGGACGATCGCGAGCGCCTTGTTGCGGGCGACCTCGCCGACCATCTGGCCGATCTGGTTGTTCTCGGAGAGGATCTTGATGAACTCGTTCGGCTCCATGCCGTACTGCGCCGCACCCTGGATGAGGTACTGCGTGAGCTCGTCCTGGCTGACCTGGACCTTCTCCTGCTCGACGACGTGGTCGAGGAGGATCTGGGTCTTGAAGGTCTTCTCGCTGGCCTCGGTGACCTCGGCGCGGTGCTCGGCGTCCTCGAGGCGGTTCTCGCCCTCGAGGTGGCGGTGCACCTCGTCCTCGACGAGCGCGGCGGGGACGGGGACCTCGACGAGACCGAGGAGGGCCTCGACGAGCTTCTCGCGCGCCTGGCCGCCCTGACCGAAGGTCTTCTGCTGGGCGGCCTGCTCCTTGAGCGAGTCGCGCAGCTCGGCGATGGTGTCGAACTCGCTGGCGATCTGCGCGAAGTCGTCGTCGGCGTCGGGGAGCTCGCGCTCCTTGACGGCGGTGAGCGTCACGGCGATCTCGGCCTGCTGGCCGGCGTGGTCGCCGCCGAGCAGCGGCGCGGTGAACGTGGTGCTCTCCCCCGCGGTGAGCGAGTCGAGCGCCTCGTCGATGCCCTCGATCAGCTCGCCCGAGCCGAGCTCGTAGGAGATGGCGTTGGCCGTGTCGACCTCGACGCCGTCGATGGTCGCGATGAGGTCGATCTGCGCGAAGTCGCCGGTGGTGGCCGGGCGGTCGACGGTGACGAGCGTGCCGAAGCGGCTGCGGAGCTTGTCGAGCTCGGCGTCGACGTCGGCGTCGGTCACCTCGGCCGCATCGACCGTCAGCGCGAGACCGTCGTAGTCGGGAACGGTGATCTCGGGGCGGACGTCGACCTCGATGGCGAGCTCGAGGTCGCCGGTGAAGTCCTTGTCGCTCGGCCAGGCGACGATGTCGGCCTGCGGGCGGCCCAGGGGGCGCACCTCGGTCTCGCGGACGGCCTCGCGGTAGAAGCCGTCGAGCCCCTCGTTGACCGCGTGCTCGAGGACGGCGGCCTTGCCGACCCGCTGGTCGACGATCGCCGGCGGGACCTTGCCCTTGCGGAAGCCGGGGACGTTGATCTGCTCGGCGATGTGGCCGTAGGCGTGCGTGATGCTGGGGCCGAGCTCGTCCGGGGTGACCGAAATCGCGAGCTTGACGCGGGTCGGGCTCAGCTTTTCTACCGTGGTCTTCACGTGAGGGGATCTCCTGTGCTGGTTGGTGTCGGCGCCGTGTGACCGGTCGTCACGGGTCGATGTCGTCACGATGAGTACTCGTGGTCGGGGCGACAGGATTCGAACCTGCGACCTCCCGCTCCCAAAGCGGGCGCTCTAGCCAAGCTGAGCTACGCCCCGGTTGCGCGGGCCGGTGCACCGTGCCGATGAGGACTCTCGTCGAGCCCTTCCTGCACGGTCACTGGCGCGACACGCCGAAATGGCCTTCGCAAGTGTACTGCACCGCACTCCTGCGGCCGGAACAGGCGCGCGGGCCCGGCCGTGCGGGTCCGCGTCGCGGCCGCTTCCCGTCGTGTACTACAGTGTCCTGGTGCCCGGTCGAGACGACGGGCCGCGCTCGAGAGGGCGACCCGAGGCGCTGGTACCGCCGATTTCGGGGCTGTAGCTTAGTGGTAAAGCCTCTGTCTTCCAAACAGATGATGCGAGTTCGATTCTCGTCAGCCCCTCCATCTCTTCTTCTCCCCGCACTGGTCGAGTAGCCGCGGCGCGCCATCCCCATGCTGGTCGAGTAGCCGCGCAGCGGCGTATCGAGACCCGCCGTGCCCAGCAGGGGTGGATCTCGATACGCCCTCGGCGAGGGCTACTCGATCAGCATGCGGGGGCGGAGCTCACCGGACGGTGACGGCGACCGGGGCGCTCGTCGCGGTGTTGCCCGCGGCGTCCGTCGCCTTCGCCACCACCTGGTGCTCGCCCTTCGGGAAGCCCTTGGTGGAGACCGTCAGCTTCCAGGTGCCGTCGGCCGCCTGCTTCGCGGTCCCGATCCGCGTGCTCCCCGTCCAGAAGACGAGGGACGTCGTGTCGGCGTCCGCGACTGCGATGAGAGTCGTCGTCCCGACGACGGTGCTGCCCGCGGTCGGACTGGTGATCCGCGCGGTCGGCGCCGTCGTGTCGCGAGCGGGCGTCGGGGTCGGCGTGCGTGTCGGGGTCGCAGTCGGAGTCGGAGTCGGGGTCTGCGTGGGCGTCGGAGCCGCCGTCGCCGTGGGAGCCGCCGTCGGAGTCGGCGTCGGCGTCGCGGTCGGCGTCGCCACGGGCGCGGGGGTCGCGGTCGGTGCGGGGGTGTCGGCGGGTGCGGGCGTATCGGCCGGCTCCGGTGTCGCCGTTGCCGCGGGGGAAGCGCTCGGCGTCGGAGTCGGAGTCACCGTGGGCGTGGCGGTCGGTGTGGGCGTCGCGGTCGGCGTCGGCGTCGCGGTCGCGGTCGCGGTCGGCGTCGGCGTGCCAGCCGGGGCGGCCCACGCGGGCACCGCCTCCGGGCCCCAGAGGATGCCGGCGATGAGGGCCTGACCGCGGGCATTGGGGTGGAAGTAGTCGACGGTCGAGACGATGTCGGGCGAGACGGCGGTCGCGGTGAAGGCGCCGCCGTCCCAGTTGCAGCGGGGTCCGATCGCCGAGCAGGCCGACGCGAGAGCGTCGTTGAACTGCTGGGTGCGCAGGGCGGCGGCGGTCACCGCAGCGGTGTAGGCGTCACCCGTCTGGACGACGTTGTCGGCCGTCGCTCCGCGGGTCGTGCGGCAGAGGCGGTTGGCGGGCCAGCCCGCCTCCGCGGGTCCGCCGCGCAGGCCCGCCCACTCGGACGCGATGTCCGGCATCGAGCCGACGAGGACGGTCGCCTCGGGCCAGGTCGAGCCGATCTGGCGCAGGATGCTCGACGCCGACGCCGCGAAGGATGGGGCCGGCGTCATCGCGTACCCGTCCGCGGCTCCCGTGAGGTCGGGGTGGCAGAGGTCGTTGCCGCCGACGAGGAGGGTCACGACGTCGGGGTCCGCGCCCGCCGAGGCCGCGGCGGTCACGGTCGCGGGCACGGTGGCGATCCGGCTGCCGGACTTCGCGTAGTTCGCCGTCGTGACGACGCTGCCCGGGTTCACCTCCTGGAGTCGGGTGGCGATCGAGCGGACCGCGCTCGCGCTCCCGGTCGACCAGGAGTTGACCGGGCAGTCGGCTCGTGTGCCGCAGCTGGAGGCTCCGCGAGTGATCGAGTCGCCGAAGGAGACGACCGAGAGGGTGGGCGCGGGCTCGGCGGCTGCGGCGGGGACCGCGGCCCCGCCCGCGAGGACGAGCGCGAGGAGGAGAAGGAGGACGGACAGGGGGGAACGGCGGGCCGGGCGCGGAGGCATGACTCAGCTCTCGTGGGACGACGTGGTGCTGCGGCAGCAGAGCACCGCGGAGGCGCGGGCTCCGTCGACCGGGCGACCGGGGGACGGGGAGGGGAACGGCCGGATCCCACCCGGAGACGTGCCGCTGCGGGAGCCGGACCTCTCCGGCGAGGCCGGCTGATCCGAGCCTGGCCGACGCCACCGCAACGCGATGCCGCCTCACGACCGGCCTGCTCCCCCCTTAGGTGAGGCGCGGCACAAGTCGAATCCTTCGGTGCGCCGCTCACCGCTTCCGCGAGGACCTCCGCGGTCGCACGGACGCCCGGTGGCGTCCCCCGCTGGTCAGCGAACGGTCAGGGTGATCGCCGCGCTCGTCGAGGTGTTCCCCGCGCGATCGACCGGCTTGGCGGTGACCGGGTGCGATCCCTTCGTGAATCCGCCCGTCGAGACGGTGAGTGTCCAACTGCCGTCGGCGGCCTGCTTGGCCGCGCCGATCCGGGTCTTTCCGCTCCAGAAGACGAGCGACGCGGTGTCCGGGTCGGAGACGGCGACCAGCGTGACCGTCCCGACCACCGTGCTGCCCGCGGCCGGGCTGGTGATGCGGGCGACGAGGGCGGTCGTGTCGCGGACCGGTGTCGGTGTCGGTGTCGCGGACGGTGTGCGGGTCGGCGTCGGCGTCGCGGAAGGTGTGCGGGTCGGCGTCGGGGTGGCGGTCGCCGTGCGTGTCGGAGTCGGAGTCGGGCTCGCGGTCGGCGTGCGCGTCGGAGCCGGCGTCACGGACGGCGTCGGCGTGCTGCTCGGCACGGCACTCGGCGGAACGGTCGGTCGCGGCGTCGCAGTCGGCGCGGGTGTCGCCGATGGTGAGGGTGCGGGCGTCGGAGTCGGCGTCGAGATCGGGGTTGCAGTCGGTTTCGGCGTCGGCGCCGCGGTCGGGAGCGGACTCGGTTCCGGAGTGTCCGCCGTGGGCGCCGCGGACGGAGTCGGCACAGGTGTGGCGGGCGAGGTGGGCGCGGACGTCGGTTCCGGTGTCGGGGCGGCACTGGGCTCGGGCTCCGCAGGTGCGGTCGCCGTGGGCGTGACCGTCGGAACAGGAGACTCCGTCGGCACGGGAGTCGGAGTCGCCGTCGGTTCAGGAGCGGGGGACGCCGTCGGCTCAGGAGTGGAGGTCGGCGTCGCGGTCGGAAGCGGCGTGGCCGTCGTCGCGGCGAAGCGCGCGGCCCAGGCCGGCACCCGCTCCGGACCCCAGAGCACGTCCGCGATCAGGGCCTGGCCGCGCGCGTTCGGGTGGAACCAGTCCACGGTCGACACGATGTCCGGGGTGAGCGGTGTGGCGGTGAAGGCGCCGCCGTCCCAGACGCAGCGCGGACCGACCGCGGCGCAGGCCGACGCCAGCGCGCGGTCGTACTGCTCGGTGCGCAGAGCCGCGGCCGCGGCCGAAGCGGTCTGCGCCTCGCCGGTCAAGGGCACTCCCGTATCCGTGACTCCGCGGGTCGTCCGGCACAGCTTGCTCGCGACCCAGACAGGCTCGGCCGGTCCCCCGCGCAGTCCCGCCCACTCCGAGGCGACGTCCGGCACCGAGCCCAGCAGGATCGTCGTGGTGGGCCAGGCACTGCCGATCTGCTGCAGCAGGCTCGAGGCGGACGTCGAGAACGCCGCCGCCGTCGTCATCGTGTAGCCGTCGGCCGCCGGGTAGAGGTCGCCGTGGCAGAGGTCGTTGCCGCCGATCATCAGGGTGACGACGTCGGGCGACGCTCCCGCCGCCGCCGCCGAGGTCACCATCGCGGCCACGGCCCGGATCCTGCTCCCGGACTTCGCGTAGTTGGCCGTGCTGACGACGCTGCCCGGCGCGATCTCCTGCAGCCGGGTGGCGATGGAGCGGACGGCCGGCGCCGAGCCGGTCGACCAGGAGTTGACCGGGCAGTCGGCCTTGGTCGTGCAGCTCGCTCTCCCCTGGCTGATCGAGTCGCCGAGCGCGAGGACCGAGATCGTGGCGGGCTCGGCCGCGGCGACCGGGACGGCGGCGCTCGCGAGGACCAGCAGCGCGGTGCCCAGCGCGACGGCGAAGCGGAGAGGGCGGCGGTTCGGACGCGCGCGCATGGCGGGGCCTTCGTGGAGCGTCGAGGCGAGGTCGCACGGCACGGCGAGCCGGGCGTGTTCCGCCGCTGAGCGGAGGGGGGCGAGGGAGCTGAGACGAGCATGGCGCGGCGGCGTCCGCGCGGCAAGACCTCGCTCCCCCGCGCGGACGTGTCCGGCCGGGTCAGCGGACCGTGACGGTGACCGGGGCGCTCGTCCCCGCGTTGCCCGAGCGGTCGGTGGCGGTGGCCAGGAGGTCGTGCTCGCCCTTCGGGAAGCCCCTGGTCGAGACGGCCAGCGTCCAGCTGCCGTTCGCCGCGTGCCGGGCCGAGCCGAGGCGGCGACCCTCGCTCGAGAACACGACCGAGGCGGTGTCGTCGTCCGCGACCACCGTCAGCACGGCGCTCCCGGCGACGGTGCTTCCGGTGCTCGGGCTCGTGATCCGCACCGCCGGGGCGGTCGTGTCCTTCACGCCGACCAGCGCTCGGCCGGACGGACCGGGCGCCGGAGCACGCGAGGCCGCGGGCGCGGGGGTGGCGAATCGTGCGGGAGTCACCGTCTTCGCCGTCCGGCGGGTACCGCCGGGAGCAGGAGGCGCCGCCGGAGCCGGCGTGCTCGTCGGAGCAGGGGTGGTGGCCGGAGCGGACGTGGTGATCGGAGCAGAGGGCCGCGACGTGAGCTGCGCCGCCCAGGCGGGCACCGCGTCCGGACCCCAGAGCACCCGCGCGATCAGAGCCTGGCCCTGCACGTTCGGGTGGAAGGAGTCGACGCTCGAGACGATCTCCGGGCGGATCTCCGTCCGGCTGAGGGAGCCGCCGTCCCACACGCAGTGCGGACCCACGGCGGCGCAGGCCGAGGCGAGGGCGTCGTCGTACCGGCGGGTGCGCTCGGCGGCCGCGGCCACCGTCCTCGTGAAGGCGTCGCCGGTCTGGACGACGCCGTCCGCGAGGGCCCCTCGCGTCGTCCGGCATAGCTTCGCCGAGGGCCAGACCTTCGCGCCGGCTCCGCTCTGGACGGCTGCCCACTCGGACGCCACGTCGGGTACGGAGCCGACGAGGACGGTCGCGTCCGGCCAGGCCGAGTGGATCCGCTGGAGGGCACTCGTCGCCGAGGCGGCGAAGGCGTCCGCCGGCGTCAGTGCGTAGCCGTCGGCTCCGGCGCGGACATCGGGGTGGCACAGGTCGTTGCCGCCGATCAGGAGGGTCACGACATCGGGTCGAGCACCCGCGGCGGCCGCCGCCGACACCGCCGAGGCGACCGCCGCGACCCGGCTCCCCGACTTCGCGTAGTTCGTCGCCGTGACGCGGCGACCCGGGTTCAGCTCCTGGAGGCGGCTGGCGACGGAGTGGACCGCGGGAGCGGACCCGGTGGCCCAGGAGTTGACGGGGCAGTCGCCCCTGCCCCCGCAGGTCGTGGCGGCTCGGGTGATCGAGTCGCCGAACGAGGCGACCGAGAGCGCGGGGGCCTCCTCGGCGACGGCGGACGGGGCGGCGGCCGCTCCTCCGACGAGGAGCAGTGCCGCGAGGGCGAGGGTGGACAGGCGGGAACGGACGGACATGGCTCTTCTCGAAGGCGGTGAGGAAGGAGGGCGGAGCGAGACCGATCGGCCTCCGGCTCCGTCGGCCGGGTGGCCGCAGAAGGGCCCGCGGACGGAGTCGGCGGAACCCAGTGGTGAACGGTAATTGCGGTCCTCCACCACCCGCCAACTTGTGGCGCGAACCGATCAACTGGCGTTTCTTGAGCCCCTGTCCGGCCCTGATCGTCTGGCGCGATCCGGCGACGATGGCGCCGTCTCAGGGCTACCGGCCGACGCTCACGGCCTGCGAGACGTCCGACCGCGATCCGGTTCCCGCGGACGGCTGCGCGTCGGCCGGGCGGCCGAGCTGCACCCTCTCGGTCACGTTCTCAGGCATGCCGACCCGCGTCCTCGAGCGGTCGGGAGCACTGTCGGTCGAGTCGGCGATGCCGATCTCGTCGAGGGTCGGGATGTCCGCAGGTACCGGGAGAGCCGAGGGCTGCGGGACGGCCCACGCGGGGACCGCCTCCGGCCCCCACAGGACGCTCGCGACCAGCGCCTGGCCGGCGACGTTCGGGTGGAAGTAGTCGACGGTCGAGAGGACGTCCTTCGTGACGGGGGTCCTGGTGAGAGCGCCGCCGTCCCACACGCACTGCGGTCCCACCGCGGAGCACGCCGCGGCCAGTGCGTCGTTGTACTGCTGCGTGCGCTCAGCGGCTGCGGCGACCGCCGCCTCGAAGGCGGCCCCCCTCTGGACGTGATTGTCGGCCTTCGCTCCGCGGGTGGTCCGGCAGATGCTGAAGAGCCCCCAGAACAGCTTTCCGGGCGTCCCCTGGACGACCTCCCACTCGGACGCGATGTCCGGCATGGATCCGAGGAGCACGGTCGCCCGGGGCCACGCCGAGCCGATCTGCCCGAGGAGCGTCGAGGCCGAGGCGGAGAAGTCCGCGGCGGTCGTCATCGCGTAGCCGTCGGGCCCGGCCGGGACGTTCGGACTGCAGAGGTCGTTCCCCCCGATGAGCAGAGTGACCACGTCCGGGGCGGCTCCCGCCGCCTGCGCTGCGGTGACCTCCGCCGAGACCTCGGCGATCCGGCTCCCGGACTTCGCCCGGTTGTCGGTCGTGACGGTGCGCTGCGGGTTCACCTCCTGGAGGCGGGTCGCGATGGAGCGGACCTCGGGAGCGGAACCGGTCGCCCAGGAGTTGACGGGGCAGTCGTCCTCTGTGCCGCAGGTCGCCGCGGCTCGGGTGATCGAGTCGCCGAAGGCGACGACGGACAGATCGGGCGGCGCTGCAGCGGCCGCGGTGGGGGCGATCGCCCCTCCGGCGAGCACCGCCACGGCGAGGCCGAGGACGATCAGGGGGGAACGGCGGGGTCGGTGCAGGGACACGATTCTCCTCGGGAAGGGTGGGACGGAGGCAGAGGTGTCCGATCGATCGGCGAGCCGTCGATCCGAGGGCGGCGACCGCGCACCGGAGTGCCGCGGCGGAACCTGTTCACGAACGGTAAAGAGGGCCGTCGTCGAAGCGGAAACTTCTGGCGCCGATCGGTCCCCTGGCGCTCCCCGACCGCCTCAGTCCGTCTCGGCGGCCGCGGCCGCTCCCCGGTGCAGATCGGCCAGCACGAGGTACGACGCCGCGTTCCGGCGGATCCCGTCGCGCTCCTGCTCCGACAGCTCCCGGCGCACCTTCGCCGGGACACCGGCGACGAGGGAGCCCGGCGGCACGACCGTGCCCTCGAGCACGACGGCGCCCGCGGCCACGAGCGATCCGGAGCCGATCACGGCCCCGTTCAGGACGGTCGCGTTCATCCCGACCAGCACGTCGGACTCGAGGGTGCAGCCGTGCAGCACGGCGTTGTGCCCGACCGAGACCCCCGAGCCGAGAGTCGCGTCGAAGCCCTCGTCGACGTGCACGATCACGCCGTCCTGCAGATTGCTGCCGCGGCCGATGCGGATGCGCGCCCTCTCCGCGCGGAGGACCGCGCCGTACCAGACGCTCGACTCCTCCCCCAGCTCGACCGCCCCGACGAGCGTCGCGCCCGGCGCGACCCAGGCCGAGTCGGCGACGACGGGCGATCCGCCGGGCAGCGCGATCAGTCGGGCGTCGGGGTGCGCTCCTCGAGCCATGGCGATCGGTCCTCCTCCTCGGCGGACGGTGCGGTCGCCGGATCCCAGTGTCGCAGGGGCGTCCTGCACCGCCGGAGAGGCGATCCTGGCCGGTCGTCGGGCCCCGACCACGATCTGTCCCCGTCCGGGGCACGCGCGGAGGAGGCGGCACGACTTAGGCTGACCCCGGTCCGGGGGGATTTCCGTGGCCGACGGAACAAGGGGACAGCAATGCGACGACGAACCGCACGGGCGACGATCATGGGAGCGCTCGCAGCCCTCCTCCTGGTGCCGATGGTGGCCACCGCGCCCGGCAGCTCGGCGAGCGCCGCCGCCGACACGGTGAAGCCGGTCGTGAGCATCACCGCTCCGACCAGCGGATCGACGGTCTCGGGGACGATCTCCCTGAAGGCGACGGCGACGGACGCGGTCGGGACCACTCAGCTCTCGTTCTGGGAGGGCACCCGCCGTCTGGGCTACGCCACCGTGCAGGCGGGCGTCTGGACGCTGCCGCTCGACACCCGGTCGCTGACTGAGGGCTCGCACGTCTTCGTGGCGAAGGGCAAGGACGCGGCCGGGAACATCGGGAACAGCTCCGCCCTGCGCGTCGCCGTGCAGAACTCGGGCGCCACTCCCACCCCGACCGCGACGCCGAGTCCCTCCCCCACGCAGACCCCCGTGCCGTCGGCGACGCCCACCGCGACGCCCACCCCCTCGCCGACCGCGAGCCCGACGACCGCGCCGACTCCCAGCGCCACGCCGACCGCCACCGGCGCTCCGAAGCCCGACACGACGAAGCCGACCGCGCGGATCACCTCGCCGGCCAGCGGGAGCACCGTTCCGCGGACCGTGACGCTCGTCGCGACCGCGTCGGACGACGTCGGAGTCACCGCCCTCTCGTTCTGGTCCGGCTCCACCCGGGTCGGGAACGCCGTGAAGCTGGCGTCCGGTGACTGGTCGCTCACCACGTCGAGCCTCGCCACGACCCCGCACGTGATCATCGCCAAGGCCCGCGACGCCGCCGGCAACATCGGCAGCAGCGGCTCGATCGCGCTGACCGTCTCGGCCACGGCCCCGACGACGCCGCCGACGCCCATCGCGACTCCGACGCCCACGGCGATGCCGACCGCCACCGCGACGCCGACGGCGACCCCCACTGCCACCCCGACCGCGACGCCGACCCCCACCGCGACGCCCACCACTCCCCCCACGGTCCCCGGCATCCCGGCGCCGCTCGCGCAGTGGGACTTCACCCAGTCCGCCGCGCCGTACTACTCCACCGCGAACGACCTGCCGCTGATGCAGGCGGGCAAGACCAAGGCCACGACCACGTCGACGCCCTGGGGCTCCGGGATCTCGATGACCGGGTCGAGCTTCCTCCGCGTGCCGCTCGAGTCGGCCGGTCGCCTGACGATCGGCGCAACGGGCAACGCGGTCACCGTCGCGAGCTGGGTCTACATGACCGACGACAGCACCGGCTACGTCGCCGGTGCCTGGAACGAGCACGGCGAGCGCGCCGGCCGCTCCTACGGGCTCTTCTACGACCTCGGGCTGTACGGCGGCGACGAGCGGTCGGCCTTCCACGTCTCGCGCACCGGCGGGCCGACCCCCGGCTATCCCTACTCCCGCGACTACTCGGCCTCGGGCGACAAGTTCACCCGGTACACCTGGCAGCTGCACGTGGGTACTTACGACGGCACCTACGCGGTCTCGTACCTCGATGGCGCCTCGGTCGCCTACCCCCGCTTCGTCGACAACAAGGGTGCGACCTACGCCAAGAACCCGTACCTCTTCACCGAGGGGCTGAATCCGAACGCCGGCGACTTCACGGTCGGCGCGGTCGAGCTCACCTCGGGCCCCGGCAATTACGCGAAGGGCACCTTCGCGAAGATCCGCGTCTGGGACAGAGCTCTGACCGCAGAGCAGGTCAAGGCGCTCTACGACACGGAGCGCACGGCGCTGAAGCGAGTGAGCGGGACGGCTGCCGAATCCATGCTGATCGAGTAGCCCGCGCAGCGGACGCAGCGAGTGGAGCGGGCGCCTTCGGCGCCGCCGCGGGGCGGGGAAGAGACCGACGTTCTTGGGGTGGGTGGGTCTCTTAGGAAAGATCACCTAGTACGTATGGGGAAAGTCATGATGATCGAGTAGCCCGCGGAGCGGGCGTATCGAGATCCGCCACCGTCAGGACGCTGAGTATGCAGACCCGCCCTGCTGGTGGTGGCGGGTCTCGATACGCCCCTGCGGGGCTACTCGACCAGCATGACGCGGCGTCGCCGCGTCCTTTCCCTGACCACCGAGACGCGAAGCGGCTTCGCCGCTCGATACGCCCCTAAGGGGCTACTCGACCAGCAAGGTCCGTCGGCGCGCGACTGGTCGGTCGGGGCGGCGCGCGAGCGGCTCAGCGCGCGGCGCGGAGCCAGGCCAGCACCGCGAGGACGCGGCGGTGGTCGGAGCCGGAGTCCTCGAGCCCGAGCTTCTGGAAGATCGAGGTGACGTTCTTCTCCACCGCGCCGACGCCGATGAAGAGCGCGGCGGCGATGCCGGCGTTGGTGCGTCCCTCGGCCATCGCCTCGAGCACCTCGCGCTCGCGCGGCGTCAGGAGGGCCAGCGGGTCGCGGTTGCGCTGGAGCAGCGACGCGACGACCTGCGGGTCGAGCACCGTCCCGCCCGCCGCGACGCGCTCGACAGCGTCGCGCAGCTCCTCCACCGAGGCGACGCGGTCCTTCAGCAGGTACCCCATTCCGCCCTCGCCCGAGCCGAGCAGCTCGTGCGCGTAGGTCACCTCGACGTACTGGCTGAGCAGGAGCACGGCGATCCGCGGGTGCAGGCGCCGCAGGTCGAGCGCCGCGCGGACGCCCTCGTCGCGGAAGGTCGGCGGCATGCGGACGTCGAGCACGGCCACGTCGACCGAGGTGGGCTCCGCGGCGACGGCTGCGAGCAGTCCCTCGGCGTCGCCGTGCGCGCCGACGACGGCGAACCCCGCGTCCTCGAAGAGTCGGACCAGGCCCTCGCGCAGGAGGACGGAGTCCTCGGCGAGGGCGACACGGATCGGTGAGGCGGGCGGCACGCCCTCAGGATAGGGCGGGCACCGGGCGGAACGGCACGTGCACGCCCACGGTCGTCGGGCCGCCCGCGGGCGACTCGACCGTGAACAGCCCGCGCAGACCGCTGACCCGACCGGCGACCCCCTCCAGACCGTGCCCGGGCAGGGGTGACGCGCCGCCCACTCCGTCATCGACGACCCAGACGTCCAGCCACCGCTCGCCTGCGCCACCGACCCCGCGCACATCGAGGTGCACGCGGATCGCGCGCGCCGACGCGTGCTTCGACGCGTTCGCGAGCAGCTCGGCGACGACGAAGTAGACGCTGCGCTCGACCTCGGGCGGCACCTCCGCCACCGGATGCTCGACGAGCACCTCGACCGGCACCGGGCTCATCGCGGCCAGCGAGTGCACCGCCGCCGCGAATCCGCGGTCCTGCAGGATCGGCGGTGCCACTCCCCGGGAGAGCGCGCGCAGCTCGTCGAGCGCCGACCGGACGTGCTCGCGCGCCTCCCCGATCAGCATCGCCGCGGAGTCGGGGTCCGACCGCACCCGGCTCAGCGCCGACCCCAGGTCCATCTGCACCCGGATCAGGCGCTGCTGCGGGCCGTCGTGGATGTCGCGCTCGAGCCGCCGGAGCGCCCTGTCCTCGGCGGCGACGGCCGCACCGCGGGAGACGCTGAGCTCCGCGACCTCGCGCTGGAGCGCCTCCGAGCCCCAGGGCCCGAGCAGGAGCCGGTCGACGAGGAAGCGGGCGAGGGTGAGGCCGCGGGAGACGAACGGCAGGGTCGAGACGAACAGGACGACGAGGGCGACGTCGGCCAGCGCCAGGAACACCGCGGGCGGCCCGGGAACGCCGAGCACCGCGCTGGACTGCCCGGACACCAGCCGCACGATCCCGGACGTGTCCCCGCCGATCAGCGCTGTCAGCGAGCCGAGGCCGGCCCAGCTCCACAGCCCGAGGACGGCGGCGAAGACGAGTGCGAGGAGCGGCGCGACCACCAGGGTGTGCAGCAGCGCCAGCCAGTAGTGCCCGTCCACCACCGGCCCGTAGAGCGCGAAGGTGGCGGGGGCGACGGTCGAGGGCGGGCGGCGCCACTGCGGCTCGTCGATCCGCGGGCGGCCAGCGAGCACGTCGAGCGCGCGCGACGCCCGGCCGAAGCCGCGCGCGGTGTGCAGCGCCAGCGGGAGGAACACCGCACCGATCAGCACGCCGATCAGGCCGAGACCCAGAGCGAGGGCGAGGCCGGTCGCGAACGCCCCGGCCAGCGCCAGCGGCACGGCGAGCAGGAGCGAGAGGGCCTCGCGCGGCAGCTCGCGCCAGAGTCGGAGGTAGGCAGAGAACGCTTCGCCGAGGGCGGTGTGCGCTGCGGGCATGCGAGCCTCCTCCCCCGGCCCGCACGGGTCGCGGGGCATCCTCTCGAGGGTACCGGCGGCTCTCGACAGCGGCGCGGGGGCTGACCCCCGGAACCGCCTCCCGCGCAGCGCTCGAGCACAGGCGAGGCTCCCCTTCTCCCGCCTTAGCCGAGCCTGCACTTCCTTGCGAACACTGGGCTGCGGCGTAGTGTTGACGATCAGTCACCCCCTCTCGAAAGGAACAGACGATGTCCACTGCATCCGTCACGTCGCTCACCTCGTCGAACCCGGATGTCGCATCCGGAGTCGCCCAGTTCCTCAGCCCGGTCGTCATCGAGATGACCGCCCTGGCCGTCAACAGCAAGCAGGCGCACTGGCACGTGCGCGGCGCCAACTTCATCGGCGTCCACGAGCTGCTCGACGTCGTCGTCGGCCACGCGATCGAGTGGGCCGACCTGGCCGCCGAGCGCGTCGTCGCCCTCGGCCTCCCCGTCGACGCCCGCATCCAGACCGTCGCCTCGGCCACGCAGACCGCCCCGCTCACCCCGGGCTTCCAGCGCTCCGAGAACGCCATCGTCGAGGTCATCGGCCTGATGGACGTCGCGATCACCACGGTCAACACCGCGATCGCCGAGCTCGCCGACATCGACGCGAGCAGCCAGGACGTCGCGATCGAGATCGGCCGCGGCCTCGAGAAGGACCGCTGGTTCCTCTTCGCCCACGTCAGCGAGAGCTGAGCACGCGCCACCCGCGCGGCGACGGCCCGTCGGATCCTCGGATCCGGCGGGCCGTTCGTCGTCCCCGCGCTCGCGGACGATCAGGCGTCGTGCGTCAGCCGCCCGGCCAGCAGCGTCGCGGCGACCGGCATCGCGCGCAGCTGCTCCCCCTCAGAGGTGAGCGGGTCGCGCTCGACGACGACCAGGTCGGCGACGTCGCCCGTCTCGGGAGCGAGGCGGCGGGTCCGCGTCGACGCGACGAGCGCCTCCGCGATCGTGACCCGCTGCTCCGGGTGCCACGGGTCGTCGCCTTCCCTCGCGCGGGAGACGGCGGCCGCGATCGCGATCCAGGGGTCGAGCGGCGCGACCGGGGCGTCGGAGCCGAGCACGACCGTCGCACCGGCGTCGATCAGCGAGCGCAGCGCGAAGGCCCGGCCGGTGCGTCCCGCCCAGTAGCGGTCGGCGACCTCCCGGTCGTCCAGCGCGTGCGCCGGCTGCACTCCGGCGACGACGCCGAGCCGGGCGAAGCGGGGCAGGTCGGCGTCCGAGAGCAGCTGCGCGTGCTCGATCCGGCCGCCGCCGACCTGGGCCAGCGCGTCGAGCGCGACCGTCGCGGCGGCGTCGCCGATCGCGTGCACCGTCGGCCGGATGCCCGCCGCGGCCGCACGGGCGAGCAGCTGATCGAGCTCGACGGGGTCGACGGTGAGCACGCCGCTGCCCTCGTGCCCGGCGTACGGGTGCACGCAGTACGCGGTGCGCGTGTTCAGCGAGCCGTCGACGAGCACCTTCAGCGGCCCCATCCGGAGCAGCCCCTCGCCGCCCGCGATCTCGTCCCCGGTGCGCAGGCCCTCCGAGATCGCGCGGTCGAGGTGGTCGCGGTAGACGCCGATGTCGACGCGGAGCGAGCGGGTGCCGCGGGCGATCCGCCGGGTCCAGTCCCCCGCGTTCCAGCGCATCTCGAGATCGACGACCCCGACGACGCCGCGGGCGGCCGCACGGCGCGCCGCCTCGTCCGCCAGATCGTCGAGCTCCTTGTCGCTCAACGCGCCGAGCGCCGTGACGAGGCGGAAGCAGGGCTCCTCGCGCAGGATGTCGTCCTGCGGGGCGAAGCCGTAGCGGCGCAGCGCCGCGGAGTTCACCCAGGCGCAGTGCAGATCGCCGCTGACCAGGACCACCGGTCGCTCCGGCGCCACCGCGTCGAGCAGTGCCGTCGTCGGCAGATCGGGCCAGAGTCCGTCGCGGAAGCCGAAGCCGACGAGGGTCGCCGGCGAGTCCGGTGCGAGGGCGAGCCGCGCGCGGACCGCGTCCACCGTCTCCGCCGCCGACCGCGCCGTCGAGACGTCGAGGCGCGGCGCCGTCATCGACCACTGCGAGAAGTGCACGTGCTCGTCCCAGAGACCGGGCAGCAGCCAGCGGCCGTCGAGGTCGCGCACCTCGTCCGCGCCCGTCTCGGCCGCGTCGAGCGCGCCGTCCGGGGCGATCGACTGGATCCGTCCCGCGCGCAGCAGCACGGACACCGGCTCGTCGCGGCCGAGGAGCCGCGCGGTGCGCAGGAGCAGGGTCGGGGTCACGGGAGCCTCTCGGTCGTCCATCACGGTGAGCGGATCAGGCGGTCACGACTGGCACACCGGGCACCAGTAGAGCTTGCGCGCGCCGATCTCCTCGAGCAGGACGTTCGTGCCGCAGACCCGGCAGGGCAGTCCCTCGCGCTTGTAGACGTAGTTGCGCTCGGCCCGGCTGCGCACGGCGGCGGAGCGCTGCGTCTTCGTCAGTCCCCGGCGGGTGATCATCATCCCGGTCCGGATGCCGTCCTCGAGCAGGAGCGCCCAGTCGGCCCAGAGCTTGCGCGCGAGCTCGAGCGGCACCAGCTTGCCCGGCGTGTGCGGATCGAGTCCGGCGCGGTAGAGCAGCTCGGCGCGGTAGATGTTGCCGATGCCGCTGACGACCGACTGGTCCATCAGCACGAGCCCGACCGGCGTGGCCGTCTTGCGCAGCCGGTTCACGAAGCGGTCGCGGGCCTCGTCGGAATCGTCCGCCGCCGGATCCGGGCCGAGCCGGGCGAGCAGCGCCTCCACCTGGGAGGGGTCCATCACCTCGCAGGCGGTCGGGCCGCGCAGGTCGGCGACCGTCTCCTCCGTCTGGATGCGCACGCGCACGGCGCCGATCGGCGGCGGCGGGAACTCCTCGAGATCGCTGTCGGTCTCGTGCTCGGTCTCGGAGAGGCGCACGGCCCGTCGCCGACGCGGCGCTCCGATGCTGCTGCCCGCCGTGCCGTCCTCGAAGAGCGGCGAGACGTGGCCCAGGAAGTCCCAGGCGCCGTAGAGGCCGAGGTGGACGTGCAGGGTCGCGTCGCCCTCGAAGCGCAGGAGCAGGTGCTTGCCGACCGCGGTCGACTCGAGCACGGTGCGGCCGTCCAGCAGCGCGGCGCCCTCGACGAACCGGCCCTGCGGGCTGCTCGTCGCGACGGCGTGGCCGACGATGTCGCGCTCGAACTGCAGCGCGATGCGGTGGACGGAGTGGCCCTCGGGCACCTAGCGGCCGCTCGCGGCGGAGTCGACCGTGCGGCCGGCGATGTCGCCCGTGGCCTCGTACTCGGCGAGCTGCGCGATGCGGCGCACGTGGCGCTCCTCGAAGGAGAACGGCTCGGCGACGAAGGCGTCGATGAAGTCCGTCGCCTCCTCGACCGAGTGCTGGCGGGCGCCGATCGAGATCACGTTCGCGTCGTTGTGCTGGCGGGCCAGCACCGCGGTGCTCAGGCTCCAGACCAGTGCGGCGCGGACGCCCGTGACCTTGTTGGCGGCGATCTGCTCGCCGTTGCCCGAGCCGCCGAAGACGACGCCGAGCGCCTCGACGCCGGCCTCCTGGTCGCGCACGACCGCGGCGGCCGCGTTGATGCAGAACGACGGGTAGTCGTCGAGCGGGTCGTACGAGGTGGGGCCGTGGTCGACCACGTCGTGGCCGGCGGCACCGAGGTGCTCGATCAGGTGCCGGCTGAAGTCCAGCCCGGCGTGGTCCGTTGCGATGTGGATGCGCACGCGCTCGTCCTCCGGAAAGCCGTTCGTGGCCCGTGGATCCGGGGCCGGGAGTCAGGGTACCGCTCGCGCGGCGGCCGGGTCCTCAGGGGAGGACCGGGCCGCCGACGCGGATCGCGGCTCAGTCGAAGATGGGGTCGCGGGTGCGCGAGCGCTTGAGCTCGAAGAAGCCGTCGTAGGAGGCCACGGCGACGAGGCCGTCCCACAGGGAGAGGGCCTGCTCGCCGCGCGGGATCGGCGAGATGACCGGTCCGAAGAAGGCGATGTCGCCGATCGCGATGACGGGCGTGCCGACGTCCTGGCCGACCCGGCCGATGCCGTCGAAGTGCGAGGCGCGCATCGGCTCGTCGTACTCGTCGGTGTCGGCGAAGGCGGCGAGACCCGCGTCGAGACCGACCTCGGCGAGCGACTCGGCGATGACCGCGTCGACGTCGGTGCGGCCGCCGTTGTGGATCCGCGTGCCGAGCGCGTCGTAGAGTGGCTTGACCTTCTCCTGGCCCTCACGCTCGCCGACGGCCGCGACGAGCCGCGTGTAGCGCAGGGCGCGCGGGAAGAAGGCGCGGTAGTCGTCGCTCACGTCCTGGTCCTCGTTGAGCACGGCGAGGCTCATGATGTGCCAGGTGACGTCGAGGTCGCGGCCGGGCGTCACCTCGTCCACGAAGCGGGAGGTCATCCAGGCCCACGGGCAGGAGGGATCGAACCAGAAGTCAACGGCGGTCATGAGGCCACGCTACGCCTGTCCGCGCCTCCCGGGTGCGCAGGCCCGGGACGGCCCTAGGGTGGTTCGGTGGCGCCCGCACCCCGGCGCCGAAGCGGCAGCGCCGAGACGAACGGATGGAGCACCCTGTGCCTGGAGACAACCTCACCCGGAGCGAAGCGCAGGAGCGCGCCTCACTGATCCAGGTCGACGCCTACGACGTCGCCCTCGACCTCACCCGGGGGGCCGAGACCTTCCGCAGCACCACGACCGTGCACTTCACCGCGACGGAGGGTGCCTCCTCCTTCATCGACGCGATCACGAAGACCGTGCACTCGGTCACGCTCAACGGCGTCGAGCTCGACCCGGCCGAGGTGGCGGACGGCGTCCGGATCCGCCTCGACTCGCTCGCGGCCGAGAACGTGCTGCGCGTCGACGCCGACGCGCTGTACACGAACACCGGCGAGGGCCTGCACCGCTTCGTCGACCCGGTCGACGGCGAGGTCTACCTCTACTCGCAGTTCGAGGTCCCGGACTCGCGCCGCGTCTTCGCGGTGTTCGAGCAGCCCGACCTCAAGGCCGCGTTCTCCTTCACGGTGACCGCGCCCGCCGCCTGGCAGGTCGTCTCGAACCAGCCGACCCCCGAGCCCGTGCCCGCCGGCGACGGCGTCGCGACCTGGAGCTTCGAGCCCACCCCGCGGATCTCCTCCTACATCACCGCGCTCATCGCCGGCCCCTACGTCGTCGAGACCGACTCGCTGGTCTCCTCCGACGGCCGCACCGTGCCGCTCGGCGTCTTCGCCCGCGCCTCGCTCGCGCCGTTCCTCGACGCGGACTACGTCTTCGAGAAGACCAAGCAGGGCTTCGCCTTCTACGAGGAGAAGTTCGGGGTGCCGTACCCGTTCGCGAAGTACGACCAGCTCTTCGTGCCGGAGTTCAACGCCGGCGCGATGGAGAACGCGGGAGCGGTCACCTTCACCGAGACCTACGTCTTCCGCTCGAAGGTGACCGACGCGGTCAAGGAGCGCCGGGTCGTCACGATCCTGCACGAGCTCGCGCACATGTGGTTCGGCGACCTGGTGACCATGAAGTGGTGGAACGACCTCTGGCTGAACGAGTCGTTCGCCGAGTACGCCTCCACCCTCGCGACCGCCGAGGCGACCGAGTGGACCGAGGCCTGGACCACCTTCGCCGCGATGGAGAAGAGCTGGGCCTACCGCCAGGACCAGCTGCCCTCGACGCACCCGATCGTCGCGACGATCAACGACCTGGAGGACGTCCAGGTCAACTTCGACGGCATCACCTACGCCAAGGGCGCCTCGGTGCTCAAGCAGCTGGTGGCCTGGGTCGGCGAGAAGGAGTTCCTGGCCGGCGTGCACGAGTACTTCGTGAAGCACGCCTTCTCGAACACCGAGCTGCGCGACCTGCTGGTCGAGCTCGAGGCGACCAGCGGCCGCGACCTGACCGAGTGGTCGGCGCAGTGGCTCGAGACGGCCGGCGTGAACACGCTCCGCCCGGAGATCGTGGTCGACGAGGAAGGCGCCATCGCCTCGTTCGCGATCCTGCAGAGCGCGGTCGCCGACTACCCGACGATCCGCCCGCACCGCCTCGCGATCGGCCTCTACGACTTCGAGGGCGACCGTCTCGTCCGCGTCGACCGCCTCGAGCTCGACGTCGACGGCGAGCGCACCGAGGTGCCCGAGCTGATCGGCCGCACCCGCCCCGCCCTGGTGCTCCTCAACGACGACGACCTCGCCTACGCGAAGATCCGGTTGGACGACGCCTCGCTCGCCGTCGCGATCGAGCACCTCGCGAGCATCAGCAGCCCGCTGGCGCGCTCGCTGGTCTGGGGCTCGGTCTGGGACGCGACCCGCGACGCCGAGTCGGGGCCGCGCGACTTCGTCCGCCTGGTGCTCGGCAACATCGCGACCGAGACGGAGTCGACGACGCTGCGCACGGTCCTCGGCCAGCTCGTGAGCACCGCCTCGCAGTACGTGGCGCCGGAGCACCGCGACGAGGTGCTCGCGGAGGTGGGCGACCGGCTGTGGACGCTCGCGCAGGGCGCCGAGGCCGGCAGCGACGCGCAGTTCCAGTTCGTGAAGGTGCTCGCCGGCGTCGCCACGACGCCCGCTCACCTGGACGCGGTGCAGGCGCTGCGCGACGGGACGACGACCCTGCCGGGTCTGGAGATCGACACCGACCTGTCGTGGGAGCTGCTGATCGCGCTGGTGGCCGGCGGGCGTGCGGACGCCTCGGACATCGACGCGGCCCTGGCGGCCGACAACACGGCGACGGGAGCGCAGTCCGCGGCGAACGCCCGCGCGGCGATGCCGACGGCGGAGGCCAAGCGCGCCGCCTGGGACTCGGTGACGCTCGACGACTCGGCACCGAACACCATCGTGCGCGCGACGGGTCTCGGCTTCCAGCGCACCAGCGACCCGGCCGTCCTCGAGGCGATGGTGCCGGTGTACTTCGACTCCCTCCGCTCGCTGTGGGACGCGAAGAGCTACAAGATCGCGGAGTACCTCGTGGTCGGCTTCTACCCGGCGGCGACGCCGACGCCGGCGATCGTGGACGCCACCCGCGCATGGCTCGACGCGAACCCCGACGTGCCGGCGCTGCGCCGCCTGGTCATCGAGAACCTGGCCGGCGTCGAGCGCGCCCTGCGCGCGCAGGAGCGCGACGCGGCGCTCTGAGCGCGTGGGTCTCGATACGCCGCTCCGCGGCTACTCGACCAGCATGAGCGGCCGGCGGATCACGCGCCTCCCTGCTGATCGAGTAGCGCGCGCAGCGCGCGTATCGAGATCCCCCACCACCAGGACGGTGGGTCTCGATACGCCGCTCCGCGGCTACTCGACCAACATGAGCGGCCGGCGGACCACGCGCCGAAGGCGCCCCTCCATGCTGATCGAGTAGCGCCCACAGCGCGCGTATCGAGATCCCCCACCACCAGGAGGACGGGTCTCTCAGGAAAGATCACCTAATCCGTATGGGAAAGTCATGCTGATCGAGTAGCCCGCGCAGCGGGCGTATCGAGATCCACCACCGTGAGGACGCTGAGTCTGCAGACCGTCCTGCTGGTGATGGTGGGTCTCGATACGCCCCTGCGGGGCTACTCGACCAGCATGACGCGGCGCAGCCGCGTCCTTTCCCTGACCACCGAGACGCGAAGCGGCTTCGCCGCTCGATACGCCGCTGCGCGGCTACTCGACCCGCATGCGGGGCGCGCAGTGGGCACCGCGCCGGCCGCGCCGGCTCCGCAGGACAGCGAGATGCAGGCGGGGTCAGCGCTCCGGGACCGCGCGGCGGGCCGGGCCGTCGTAGGCGGACAGCGGGCGGATCAGCGCGTTGGAGGCGCGCTGCTCGAGGACGTGCGCGGTCCAGCCGACGACGCGGGCCGCGACGAAGAGGGGCGTGAACAGCTCCGTATCGAAGCCCATCAGCCGGTAGGCCGGACCGGACGGGTAGTCGAGGTTCGGCAGGATGCCGGTGCGCTCGGCCATCTCGGCGGCCAGGGCGTCGTAGAGCTCGAGCATGTCGTCCGCCCCGGCCTGGTCCGCCACCCGCCGGAGCGCCGCCTCCATCGTCGGCACGCGGGAGTCGCCCGACTTGTAGACGCGGTGGCCGAAGCCCATCACCTTGCGCTTCGCCCCGAGCGCCTCCTTCAGCCAGGTCCGCGCTCGGGGGCCCGCCTCCGGCCCGATGCCGATCTCGTCGAAGACGTGCAGGACGGCCTCGTTCGCGCCGCCGTGCAGCGGCCCCTTCAGCGCGCCGACCGCCGCCGTCACCGCGGAGTGCACGTCCGACAGCGTCGACGTGACCACGCGGGCCGTGAAGGTCGAGGCGTTGAACGAGTGCTCGGCGTACAGCACGAGCGACACTCGGAAGGCGTCGACGACCACCGGATCGGGCAGCTCGCCGAAGGTCATCCAGAGGAAGTTCTCCGAGTAGTCCAGATCGTCGCGCGCGGCGATCGGCTCCTGCCCGTGCCGTCGGCGCTGGATCGCCGCGACGACGGCGGGCAGCACCGCCCAGAGCCGCATCGAGCGCTCCAGCACCGCCTCCGGCGACTCGTCGTCCGGGTCGGCCTCGAGCGCGCCGAGCACGCTGACCGCGGTGCGCACGACGTCCATCGGATGCGCTGTCACCGGCAGCAGCTCGACCACCGCGCGCACTTCTGGCGCCGGCTCCCGGTGCGCGCGCTCGAGGGCGCGCAGCTGCTCGCTCTCGGCCGGAGTCGGCAGCTCGCCCTTCCACAGCAGCCAGGACACCTCCTCGAAGGAGCAGGACGCCGCCAGCTCCTGCACCGGATAGCCGCGGTACAGCAGCGAGTTCGACTCCGGGTCGACCTTCGAGATCGCCGTGGTGTCGACGACGACCCCCACGAGTCCCTTGCGGATGTCCTGCTCGGTGGTGCTCATCGCTCGCTCCTTCGCGATCGGATCGGCGACCGGAGCCGCCGGGGTGGGTCGTGGCTCAGACGCCGTGGTGGCCGGCGAGGCTGAAGTCGAAGACGCCCTCGTCGAAGCGGCTGTAGGACGAGTAGTCGAGCAGCTCGTAGAGCTCGGCCCGCGTCTGCATCCCGGCGACCTCGGACTGCAGCGAGCCCTCCGCCTTCAGCGCGTCGAGCGCGCGCATCGCCGCACCCATCGCGATGCGGAGCAGCGACACCGGATAGATCACGATGTTCACCCCCACGTCGGCGAGCTGCTGCGCCGTGAAGAGCTCGCTCTTGCCGAACTCGGTCATGTTCGCCAGGACCGGGACGTCGATCGCCGCGCGGACCGCCTCGAATTCGCTGAGGTCGCGCATCGCCTCGGGGAAGATCGCGTCGGCCCCCGCGTCGACGAGGCGCTTCGCTCGGTCGATCGCGGCCTGCAGCCCGTCGAGGGCGCGGATGTCGGTGCGGGCCATGATCACCAGACCCGGATCGCGGCGGGCGTCGACCGCGGCCGCGATCCGCCGGACGGAGGTGCTCTCGTCGACGACGGCCTTCCCATCGAGGTGCCCGCAGCGCTTGGGATTGACCTGGTCCTCGATGTGCAGGGCCGTCACTCCCGCGTCCTCGAGCATCTGCACGGTGCGCGCGACGTTGAGGGGCTCGCCGAAGCCGGTGTCGGCATCGATCAGGACGGGCAGGTCGGTCATCCGCGCGATCTGCTGGCCGCGGCCCGCGACCTCGCTCAAGGTGGTGAGGCCGATGTCCGGCAGGCCGAGCTCGGCCGACAGCACCGCGCCCGAGACGTAGACGCCGTCGAAGCCCTTCTCCTCGATCAGCCGCGCCGACAGCGGGGTGAACGCCCCCGGCAGCTGCAGCAGCTCGCCGGTCGCGAGCCGCTCGCGGAAGAGGCGGCGCTTCTCGGCGGGAGTCCGGGTGGAGTGGAGCATCGGGCGTCCTTCCCCTGGGGCGGAGTTCGGGTGCGGAGTGCGGAGGCCGGCCGGCCCTCGTCGAATCTATCCCCCGGACGCCGCCCGGCGTCGTTCCGGCGTCACCGGAGCCGGCCAGCGCGCGTCCCTTAACCTGGAAGGGATGCTGCTACTCGAGACCTCCACCCCAGACCCCGTCGCCGCGACCATCTCCTTCTTCGACTCCGAGCTCTTCTGGAAGAGCGTCGCCGTCCTCGCGATCGTGCTCGGCGCCCTGCTGGCCCGCGTCATCGCGCACTTCGTCGTCGGGCGCGTCGTCGATCAGATCGTCTCGGGGGTGAAGAAGCGCCAGCGGGTCGAGGACACCCAGGCGATCGCCGCCTCCCCCCTCGCCGCGGTCCGGGTCGTGCAGCGCACGAGGACCCTGGGCTCGATCCTCAACAACATCAGCTCGATCCTGATCGTCGTCATCGCCGTCGTGATGATCGTGAACACCATCGACAACACCCTGATCGGCTCGTTCGCGCTGCTCACAGCCGCGCTCGGCGCCGGCCTCGGCTTCGGTGCGCAGAACATCGTCAAGGACGTCCTCAACGGTCTGTTCATGGTCGCGGAGGACCAGCTCGGCGTCGGCGACGTCGTCGACACCGGCCAGGCCACAGGTGTGGTCGAGAACGTCGGCGTGCGGATCACCCAGATCCGCGACGTCAACGGCACGCTCTGGTTCGTGCGCAACGGCGAGATCGTCCGGGTCGGCAACATGTCGCAGGGCTGGTCGCGGGTCATCATCGACCTCGCCGTGCCGTACGAGACCGACCTGGAGTCGGTGCAGAGCACGATCCTCAGCACCGCGAACGAGCTCGCGGCGAGCAGCCGCTGGCGGGCCCGGATCATCGACAAGCCCGAGCTCTGGGGCCTCGAGTCGATCGCCGACGACGCGCTGGTGATCCGCGTGGTGCTGAAGACCCGCACCACCGCGAAGGACGACGTGGCGCGCGAGCTCCGCATCCGCCTGAAGCGCGCGCTGGACAGCCTCGACGTCAAGCTGCCGTCGCTCAGCGCAGTGGTGCTCAGCGGCTTCGAGGGCGCGACGAGCGTGGGCGGCGTGAAGGGGCCGCGCACGACGCCGACCGCCACCGTCACGACCGAGCACGGGAAGCCGGTGCGACTGCCGCGTGCACTGCGGCGGCCGAAGGCGCCGCCGGCACCCGAGCAGGCGCCGCCCGCTCAGCGCCCGCAGGACGGCGGCTCCGTGCCGCCGCAGACGGGACCGCGCTCGTGAGCGGCCTGCAGATCGGCGGCACTCCCCCGATGCGCTCCTTCTGGGAGCACCTCGGCGGCCGCCCGACCTTCGAGCGCCTCGTGCGCCGCTTCTACCAGGGCGTCCGCGAGGACGAGGTCCTCTGGCCGATGTACCCCGAGCACGATCTCGAGGGCGCGATTCAGCGGCTCACCGGCTTCCTCGAGCAGTACTGGGGCGGCCCCGGCACCTACAGCCAGGAGCGCGGCCACCCGCGGCTGCGGATGCGGCACCAGCCGTTCAAGGTGAACCCGGAGGCCCGCGACCACTGGCTCCTGCACATGCGCACCGCCGTGGACGAGCTGGAGCTGGCTCCGGCGGACGACGCGATGCTCTGGGACTACCTCGAGCGCGCGGCGCACGCGATGGTCAACACCTTCGAGGAGTAGCGTCTCGGCGCTTCCGCTGGTGTCGCGTCAGGCGGGGGTGCGGACGAGCACGTGGCCGCGCCGCGAGGTGAGGCGCCGCCACTGGCCACTCTCCAGCAGTGCGACCGGGTCGTCGGCGCCGAGGAAGCCCAGCGCGAACAGCGCGAAGGCGGCGCCGGCCGGGACGTCCTCGAGGCCGTCCAGCGAGCGGCCCCAGACGGTCGAGCGCACCCGGCCGACGATCTGCTCGCCGGTCTCGGAGCCGACCGCCGCGGCGATCTCGTCGATGCCGTCGCGGGCGACCTTCTCGAGGAACGCCGGGTCCACCGGCTCGCGCCGCTGCCAGCCCCCGCGCGGCGGCGAGATGCCGGCCCAGGCGCCCGCCGTGGCGTCGTCGCCGTCGGGCAAGACGACCGGCTTGCCGTCCGCTCCTCCGGGCTCCCACTGCAGGCGGGCGAGCCGGTCGGAGAGCGCGCGGATCGGCACCACGCGGTCGAAGGCGGTGGGCTCGTCGAGCGCGAAGACGCGCAGGCCGAGCACGGTGGAGGAGCGGTCGAGCAGGCCGCGCGGCTGGAGGATCGCGGTGTACGCGGCCAGGATGCGGTCCTGGGCGAGCAGGCGCACGGCGCCGTCCTCGACGCGCGCGGACCGGCCGAGGAACACGCGCAGATCGGAGAGGCTGGGCGGATCCGCCAGGGAGAAGGACGACATCATCGCGTCGATAAACTTACCCGAGGCCGCTCTCCTGAACGGCAGACACCCCGGAGGTCCCGTGTCCGATCCGCTCTCCTCGTTCCTCACCGCCCTCGATCTCGTCGACACGGGAGCCCGCACCAGCGAGGACATCTCCACCGGCCCGTCGCAGTGGATGCCCGAGGGCCGCGTCTTCGGCGGCCAGGTGCTGGCGCAGTCGCTGATCGCCGCGGGCCGCACCGTCGAGGAGCGCAGCGTGCACTCGATGCACGGCTACTTCCTCCGCCCGGGCGACGTCTCGCTGCCGATCACCTTCTCGGTCGACCGGATCCACGACGGCCGCTCCTTCGCCACCCGGCGGACGCAGGCCTACCAGAACGGGGCGCCGATCCTCTCGATGATCGCGTCGTTCCAGACCGAGGACGAGGGTCTGGACCACCAGACGCCGATGCCGGAGGGCGTGCCGGACCCCGAGTCGCTGCCGAGCACGGCCGAGGTGCTGAAGGGCGTCGACCACCCGGTCGGCAGCTTCTGGGCCACGCAGCGGCCGTTCGACGTCCGGCACGTGGAGCAGCCGGTCTACCTCCGAGCGGATCCGAACCGCACGGCGCACCAGTGCGTGTGGCTGCGCGCGCTCGGTCCACTGCCCGACGATCCGCTGCTGCACCGCGCCGCCCTCGCCTACGCGAGCGACTACACGATCCTCGAGTCGACCCTGCGCCGCCACGGCGCCGCCTGGGTCACCCCCGGGCTGCGCATCGCGAGCCTCGACCACGCGATGTGGTGGCACCGCCCCGCCCGCGTGGACGAGTGGCTGCTCTACGTGCAGGAGGCGCCGAGCGCCTCGGGCGGTCGCGGACTCTCGCTGGGCCGGATCTACTCGCGCGACGGCCGCCTGGTGGCGAGCGTCGCCCAGGAGGGCATGGTCCGCGTCCCGCTCGGCTGAGCGGCCCGGCTCGCGCCGGGGCCGCCCGCCGGACGGGACGGAGTCAGCTCCGCTTGGAGAAGGCGACGGGCTCCTCGACGTACGGGGCCCAGACCTCGCGGAGCTCCTCCGGGATGCGCTCGGGGCGGCCCGTGGCGGCGGTCACCATCACGAGCGTCGTGGCGGCCTTCGTGTAGAGCACGCGCGGCTCGACGCCGGCGGGCGAGTACAGCTCGTAGCAGACCTCGAGGCTCGCGCCGCCGATCCGCCCGATCCACAGCTCGATGTCGAGCGGGGCGCGCATGTACGGGATCGGCGCGAGGTACTCGATCTCCTGCCGCGCGATCAGGCTGATGGTGCGCGCGCCCGGCCGGGCGTCGAGCACCGCTGTCGCCATTCCGCCCGGCTCCGGGGAGTCGGGGCGCCAGAACGCCTGGATGCGCGCTTCCTCGAGCAGGCGCAGCATCTCGGCGTTGTTGACGTGCGCGTAGGCGTCGAAGTCCGACCAGCGCAGCGGGATGGCGACGTGCAGGCGCATCAGTCGCGGGTGAGCTTGCGGTACGCGGAGCGGTGCGGCTTCGCCGCGTCCGGGCCGAGGCGCTCGATCTTGTTCTGCTCGTACGACTCGAAGTTGCCCTCGAACCAGTACCAGTTGGCCGGGTCCTCCTCGGTGCCCTCGTAGGAGAGGATGTGCGTCGCGATCCGGTCGAGGAACCAGCGATCGTGGGTGATCACCACGGCGCAGCCGGGGAACTCGAGCAGCGCGTTCTCGAGGCTGCCGAGCGTCTCGATGTCCAGGTCGTTGGTGGGCTCGTCGAGCAGGAGCAGGTTGCCGCCCTGCTTCAGCGTCAGCGCCAGGTTGAGGCGATTGCGCTCGCCACCGGAGAGGATGCCGGCCCGCTTCTGCTGGTCCGGGCCCTTGAAGCCGAACTGCGAGACGTAGGCCCGCGAGGGGATCTCGGTCTTGCCGACCTGGATGTAGTCGTGCCCGTCGGAGACGACCTCCCACAGGTTCTTGTTCGGGTCGATGCCGCCGCGGGTCTGGTCGACGTAGGAGATGTCGACCGTCTCGCCGATCCTCAGGTCGCCCGAGTCGAGCGGCTCGAAGCCGACGATGGTCTTGAAGAGCGTGGTCTTGCCGACGCCGTTCGGGCCGATGACGCCGACGATGCCGTTGCGCGGCAGGGTGAAGCTGAGGTCGTCGATCAGGACCCGGTCGCCGAAGGACTTGTGCAGCTTCTTCGCGTCGATGACCTGCGAGCCCAGGCGCGGGCCGACCGGGATGACGATCTCCTCGAAGTCGAGGACGCGCGTCTTCTCGGCCTCCGCCGCCATCTCCTCGTAGCGCGCCAGGCGCGACTTCGACTTGGTCTGGCGGCCCTTGGCGTTGCTCCGGACCCACTCGAGCTCGGTGGTCAGGCGCTTGGCGAGCTTGGCGTCCTTCTTGCCCTGCACCTCGAGGCGCGCGCTCTTCTTCTCGAGGTAGGTCGAGTAGTTGCCCTCGTAGGGGTAGAGGTGACCGCGGTCGACCTCGGCGATCCACTCCGCGACGTTGTCGAGGAAGTACCGGTCGTGGGTGACGGCGAGGACGGCGCCGGGGTACTTGGAGAGGAACTGCTCGAGCCAGAGCACGCTCTCGGCGTCCAGGTGGTTGGTGGGCTCGTCGAGCAGCAGGAGGTCGGGCTTCTGCAGCAGGAGCTTGGTCAGCGCCACCCGGCGCTTCTCACCACCGGAGAGGCTCGTGACGGGCGAGTCGCCCGGCGGAGTGCGCAGCGCGTCCATCGCCTGCTCGAGCTGCGAGTCGAGGTCCCAGGCGTCGGCGGCGTCGATGGCCTCCTGCAGGGTCCCCATCTCGGCGAGGAGGGTGTCGAAGTCGGCGTCGGGGTCGGCCATCGCCAGCGAGATCTCGTTGAAGCGGTCGATCTTGCCCTTGATCTCGCCGACGCCCTCCTGGACGTTCTCGAGCACCGTCTTCGTCTCGTCGAGCTCCGGCTCCTGCATCAGGATGCCGACGGTGTAGCCCGGGCTCAGCCGCGCCTCGCCGTTGCTGGGGGTGTCGAGCCCCGCCATGATCTTGAGGATCGTCGACTTGCCGGCGCCGTTCGGGCCGACCACGCCGATCTTCGCCCCGGGCAGGAACGACATGGTGACGTCGTCCAGGATCAGCTTGTCGCCGACCGCCTTGCGGGCGCGCACCATCGAGTAAATGTATTCAGCCACTTCAGTCCCTCAACCGCTCGTACGTTCTCGGAGCCCCGCTCTCCGCCGCGGGCGCCCTGTTCGTCGGGTGCCCCTCGGCCGGAATGTCGCCGGTGATCGACCACCGCACGCGGGAGCGCGGGCGGGAAGGTCGGAGGCCGGGCCGGTACCGAGGATACCGGCTGGACGCTCGTGGCGTTCGGCTCCGTGCTCAGGCTTCCGCCGGCGGCTCAGCCGTCGAGCGGGACGGTGCTGCCGATGAGGCAGGCGCCGGTCGCGATCGGCGCGGCGACGACGGCGCGGACCCCGTCCACCTTCGGCCCGTACTGCCCGATCAGGCAGGCGTCGCTCGCCTTCACCGAGACCTGGACGGAGTCGGCCTCGAGGCCGACCGAGGTCTCGTCGGCGGTGAGCTGCATCGACTCCTTCGCGAAGCCGGCGGCCACGAGGGCGTCGACGACGCTCCGGCCCGGGGTCCCGGGATCCGAGCCGGCGGCGGCGGTGACGATCTGCCGGAAGAAGGGGAGGTTCTCCTCCGCGGTGCCGCCGGGCACGAGCGCGACCGGGGCGGCCGACTCCTCGGCGGACGGAGCGGCGGAGGCCGACGGGCTCTCCACGGCGGGCGGCGCAGCGGGGGCCGTGCAGCCGGCGATCCCGGTGAGCAGCGCGAGTACCGCTCCCGCTTGCAGGCCGGCGCGGACGACGGTCCGTGTGCTCACTCGATTCCCTCCCGCGGCGGCCGGACGCACGCCGAACGCCGCGTCAGAACGGGGCGTCGGCCGAGTCTAACGAGGCCTCGGACGGCTCCGGCGCGGAGGCGCGCGCTGCGCCCCAGTCGCCGCAGGACGACCCGGAGGACGCGCCCTCGACGGCGGCCGGCGCCTCCGGGCTCCAGCCGCTCGCGCCGCTCGTGGCTGCCTCGGGTGCTGCCGCTTCGGGCGCTGCCGCCTCGGGCGCTGCCGCCTTCGCCCGCCCGACCGTCCGGGTGCAGCGCGTCGTGCCCCAGGCCAGGTCGTGGCCGAGGCCCTCGGCGATCACGCTGACGTCCGTCCCCGCCTTGCCACCCGACTCCCAGGAGCGGACGGAGAGGCGCCCGGTGACGAGGACGCGGTCGCCGCGCGCGAGCGACGCCAGGGCGTTGCCGGCCAGCCCGTTGAAGGCGTTCACGGTGTACCAGTTGGTCGAGCCGTCCACCCAGCGCTGGGTGGAGCGGTCGTAGCGCCGCTGGGCGGACGCCAGGCGGAAGGTCGTCATCGCGGTGCCGCTCGCCGTGTCGACGCTGCGCGGCTCGGTACCGATGACTCCGATGACGGTCAGGGTGTCGGTCATGCTGCTGTCCTCTCCTCGGTCGCCGCCACGGGCGACGCTCCTCGTGTCCCCGACGCGACTGCGACGGGGACGCCGCCCGGGCGGAGGGGGCTGGATCCACCCGGGCGACGCAGGGACAGTGTCGTGACGAAGGGCCCGCCTCCGTGGTGGAGGCGGGCCCTTCGGTGGAGACCCGGCGAGATCATCGCCTGGGGAGGAGAGCTAGGACGCGAGGATGTACTTCGAGTACGACTTGCGGATCTTGTTCACCTTGGGCAGCGCCACAGCGAGGCAGTAGCCCTGGCCGGGGTTCTTGGCGAAGAAGTCCTGGTGGTAGTCCTCGGCCTCGTGATAGACGCCCAGCGGCGCGATCTCGGTGACGATCGGGCCGTCCCACCACTCGGACGCGCGGTCGCGGGCAACCTCGAACAGCTCCTTCTCCTCGTCGGAGGAGTAGTACATCGCCGAGCGGTACTGGGTGCCGACGTCGTTGCCCTGGCGGTTGAGCTGCCGCGGGTCGTGCAGCGTGAAGAACACGTCGAGGATGACCTGCTCGGGGATGACCTCGGGGTCGAAGGTGACGGCGACGGCCTCCGCGTGCCCGGTGCGGCCTGTGCAGACCGACTCGTAGTCGGGGTTCGGGGTGGATCCGCCGGTGTAGCCGGAGACGACGTCGGTCACGCCGTCGAGGACGCGGTAGACGGCGTCCAGACACCAGAAGCATCCTCCGGCGAGTACGAATGTGCGCATTGCGTGTGACTCACTTCCTGTCGCATCGACGCAGCCGGGGTGCCGGGCGCGTCACTCGATCCAACACGCTCCGCGCGGTCGGCATTCCGCCGCGCTCACCCCCTGGAATAGAGTCGCCGGGTGAGCTACGACGCCGCCCCCGCCCGCTACGACGCCATGGACTACCGACGCGCAGGACGGAGCGGGCTGAAGCTGCCCGCCCTCTCGCTCGGGCTGTGGCACAACTTCGGTTCCGACCGCCCCCTCGACACCCAGCGCGCGATCCTGCGCCGGGCGTTCGACCTGGGGATCACCCACTTCGACCTCGCGAACAACTACGGCCCGCCCTACGGCGCCGCCGAGACCGCGTTCGGCCGCCTCTTCGCCGAGGACTTCCGCCCGTACCGCGACGAGATCGTCATCTCCTCGAAGGCCGGCTACGACATGTGGCCGGGTCCGTACGGCGACGGCGGCTCGCGCAAGTACCTCCTCTCCTCGCTGGATCAGAGCCTGAGCCGGCTCGGGCTCGACTACGTCGACGTCTTCTACTCGCACCGCCCCGACGCCGAGACGCCGATCGAGGAGACGATGGGCGCGCTGGTCTCGGCCGTCGAGCAGGGCAAGGCGCTCTACGTCGGCATCTCGAACTACAGCCCGGAGCAGACCCGCGCCGCCGAGGCCGCCCTGGCCGGCAGCGGCGTGCACCTCCTGCTGCACCAGCCGCGCTACTCCCTTTTCGACCGCCACATCGAGGACGGACTCTTCCCGGTCCTCGACGAGATCGGCACGGGCTGCATCGTCTTCTCGCCGCTCGCCCAGGGCCTGCTGACCGACCGGTACCTCGACGGCACGGTGCCCGCGGGCTCTCGCGCCGCGACGTCGCGCTTCCTCTCCTCCGATCGGATCGACGAGAAGTACCTCGAGCGCGCTCGCGGCCTCAACGCGATCGCCCAGGGCCGCGGCCAGACCCTCGCGCAGCTCGCGCTGAGCTGGGTGCTCCGGGTGCCGACGGTCACCAGCGCCATCATCGGCGCCTCGAGCGTCGCGCAGCTGGAGCAGAACGTCGCCGCCCTCGAGGCCGGGCCGCTGACCGAGGCGGAGACCACCGCGATCGAGGAGTTCGCGGTGCACGGGACGTCGCTGACCTGACGTCGCGGGCCGGCGGCGATGTCGGTGGTCGCTCGTAGTCTGCGAGAGCACTCGGCCGGTGGGTGCTCCCGCATTCGACGACCAGCAGGAGGAAGCAGTGTCCCTCACCACCCTTCACGCCACCCGCGTCCCGCCCACCCTCACCCGCGTGAACGCCCGCCTCTGGCGCGTGAGCACCGGCACCGGCTCGATCGTCGGCCACGTCGAGCTCGTCGAGGGACCCCAGGGCGAGAAGTACCGCGCCCGGCTCCTCCGGGCCGGGATGCCGTCCGGGCCCGAGATCGGCGAGTTCTGGAGCGTCGAGGACGCGATCGAGGTCTTCCGAGTGGCCTGAGCCTCGGCTCGGCGCGCCGATCCCCCGGGGGTCGGCGCGCCTGACCCGTGTGCCGCCGGAGCCCGGGCTAACGTTCGGCTCATGCAGTGGTGGAACGAATTCGTGACCTGGGTCCAGACCGCCGAGGGGCGCCAGTCGGTGTTCGTCGGCGCACTCGTGCTCCTCGCCGTGATCGTCGGGGTGATCGTGGCTGCGCTCGTCCTCCGCTCGGCGATCGCGCGCCTCATCCGGCAGCAGGAGCACGAGCGCAAGAACGCGGTCATCGCGACGCTCATCGACGCCGCCGTCGACGCCTCGGCGTGGAACGTGCTCAGCCCGTCGGAGCGCATCCTCAGCGACCGGGCCGCGGCGCAGGCCGAGACGCACCTCCGCCTCCTCCCCGTCAAGGGCTCGGGAGTGGCCGCCAACTGGGCCGCGCACGAGCTCGCGGACCTCAAGCACACCTCGTCGACCGGCGGCTACCAGACCCAGGCGAGCGTGGGCGAGTTCCGGGACCGCCTCGTGCTCTGGCGCGACAAGCCGGGCCGCGCCCGCAAGGCCTTCCTCGCCGACCTCGAGCGCTGGCGCTTCTCGGAGACCTCGCGTCCCGAGACTCCGAAGACCAGCGCCTCGACGGAGGGCTCGGGCGACCGCGCCCCGGAGCCCGCGCGCTCGACGCCCGCCCCCGCCGCCACCCCGGTGGTCGTCGGTGCCGGCCCGAGCGAGCCCACCACCGCCTTCGAGCGCCCGTCGACGCCGACGATCGTCCTGCCGCCCGCCTCAGACGGCACGCACAACGACGAAACGCGCCGACTTCTCGAGGATGTCGACCGCCTCGACGTCCCCTCGCGCGAGCGCACCGTCGAAGAGCTGCCGCCCGTCGAGCAGCCCGCCTCGAGCACCTCGGCGACCTCCGCCGAGGAGCCGGACGAGGCACCCGCCGAGCGCGATCAGAGCACCGTCACCGCCCGGCCGGCCGAGTAGCAGAGCCCCGGACGCAGAGAAGGCCCCGATCGCGGTTGCGATCGGGGCCTTCTCCGTGGTGCGGTTCGTACGCCTCAGACGTGCGCATCTCGAGCACGAGCGACTCGACCGACCAGCACAGCGAGAGGCGCCGCGATGATCGTCCACGCGACGGCGATTCCGCCGAGGATGGCGAGGAGCAACATGGTCGTACCTCCGTTTCTTACGTCGTTGTAATTCCGGTGCTCGCCCAGCCTAGGTGCCGCTCGAGGGCCGGAACGGCTGATGCAGCGAAACACGCCGGTGTTGCTCAGATATCTGCAGTGTGCTAGCGACGCCCTGCCCGCGAGCCCGCGTCCGGGGGACTCCGCGACACACGTCCGGGGGACGCGCGGAGGTTCGACCCGGGGCGCGTGTCGCCGACCGCCGGGGACTCTCCGTCGCCGGGCCCGCCGACACAGAAGTGCCCCCGGCAGGACTCGAACCTGCGACCGTCAGATTAGAAGGCTGCTGCTCTATCCGCTGAGCTACGGGGGCGTCTCGCCAGGGTACTACGGGGGCCTCCGCGGGGCGGCGTCGCCACGGCGCCGTCGGCCGGGCCGGGTCAGGCGCCCTGCACGAGTCCCAGCACCCCGACGATCAGGGAGACGACCGCCAGCAGCAGCGAGATCCCGATCAGGATCGTGTGCACGCGGAGGAACGTCGTCGCGCGGCCGGAGGCGTCGCGGGCGCGCGGGTCCTTCCGCACCCGGCGGAGGAACGGCGGCCAGACGACGGCGTTCCAGACGGCGTTGGCGATCAGCAGCACGCAGACGAGGATCATCACGGAGACCGAGTCTAGGAGGCGCTCCCCCGCCGCCACGGCCGTGTCGGTGGCCGCGGATAGACTTCGGCGCATGAGTAGCGCCCCCGACCGTCTTGTCTGGATCGACTGCGAGATGACGGGACTCGACCTCGCTGTCGACGAGCTCGTCGAGATCGCCGTGATCGTCACCGACTTCGATCTCGAACCCCTCGACGAGGGGCTGTCGATCGTGATCCGTCCCGATGCGTCGGCGCTGGAGAACATGGGCGACTTCGTCCGGAACATGCACGAGACCTCGGGGCTCCTGAAGGAGATCCCGAACGGCGTGAGCGTCGCCGAGGCGGAGTACGAGGTCCTCGAGTACGTGCTCAAGCACGTCCCCGCCGAGCAGCAGGCGCCGCTCGCCGGCAACTCCATCGGCACCGACCGAGCGTTCCTGGTCAAGTTCATGCCGCGTCTCGACGCGCATCTGCACTACCGCAACGTCGACGTCTCGACCGTGAAGGAGCTGGCCCGCCGCTGGTTCCCGCGCATCTATTTCAACGCCCCGGCCAAGCACGGCGGCCACCGCGCCCTCGCCGACATCCTCGAGAGCATCCGCGAGCTGCGCTTCTACCGCCGGGCCGTCTTCGTCCCCGAGCCGGGCCCCACCTCCGCCGAGGTGCAGGCGGTCTCGGCCGCCGTCGTGGACGAGTTCGCCTCGCGGATGTAGTACTCTCGTACAGTTGCTTCGCGGGTCAGCCCCGCGGAACACCGTCCTGGTGGGTATAGCTCAGTTGGCAGAGCGCCTGGTTGTGGTCTAGGAGGTCGCGGGTTCGAGCCCCGTTACTCACCCCAGTGGTAGTGATATTCAGTTCGGAAGGCCCGGAGTCGACGACTCCGGGCCTTCCGTCTTTCCGGCGCCGGAGACCGACCGCTGCTCCATCCGTTCGACGACGAGAGGACAGGCGATGCTCACCCTCGACGAGGCCGAGTTCGAGACGCTGGTCGTCGCCGAGCTCGACGCCCTCCCGGACGACATGGTCGACGGGCTCGAGAACGTCGTCTTCGTCGTCGAGGACCGCCCCGAGGACGGCTCGCTCGACCTCCTCGGCCTCTACGACGGCGTCGCGCTGACCGAGCGCGAGCGCTACGGCTTCGGCGAGATGCCCGACCGGATCATCCTCTACCGCGAGCCGCACCTCGCCGCCTGCGAGACGCTCGACGAGCTGCGCGACGAGATCCACGTCACCCTCGTCCACGAGATCGCGCACTTCTACGGGATCGACGACGACCGGCTGCACGAGCTCGGCTGGGCCTGACGCCTCAGCCTTGCCGACCGCTCGCGGGGTCGCTCGAGTCCAGCACCAGGTCGGCGCCCTCGCGCGGCCGCTCCCGCTTGCAGTAGCGCTGGAACTGCTGGTCCCAGGAGTCCCAGTGCGGCTCGAAGAGCGCGCCGTCGCGGGCGAGCGCGCGCTGCTTCCGCTGGGCCTCGTCCGCCTCGATCCACACGGTGAGGTCGGCGAAGCGCCGGCTCCGCTCCCCCGCGGCACCGCAGCCCTCCACCAGGAGGAGCGGTGCCCGGACGACGCGCGGTCCGGCGGTCGTCCCGCTCGCCCAGTTCCACGCCTGCCAGCGGGCGCCGAGCCCGAGCGCGTGCGGCCGGACGATCCGGTCCGCCGCGATCACGACGGAGCGGTCCAGGCCGGACCAGCCCGGGTAGACGTCGTCCATCCGCACGAGAGCTGCGTCGGACGCGCGGTCGATCCGCCGCAGCTCCACCAGCAGCGCCAGCGCGAAGGTCGACTTCCCTGAGCCGCTCGGTCCGTCGAGCAGCACCGTGCGCGCCCGGCGAGCGACGAGGGCGGCGGCGAGCGTTCGCGCGGTCGCCCCGGTGAGGTGCCGCTGGTCAGCCATTCAGCACGAAGCTCCAGGTCCCGCTGAGCACGGCCGCGGTGACCGCGATCGCCGCGATCGCCGCGCCGCCCAGCACCAGCAGCACGTCGAACGCGCCCAGGCGCGACTCCCGCGCCCAGGTCCGCGGGGTGTCCGCGCCGAAGCCCTTCGCCTCCATCGCCGTGGCCAGCCGGCTGCCGCGCCGGATCGCCAGCACCAGCAGTGAGAAGCTGCGGGCGCCGAGACTCTTCAGCGCGGCGACCGGCCCGCGGCCGTCGGCCATGCCGCGGGCGCGACGGGCCATCGCGAGAGTGCGCCAGTCGTCGGTGAGCAGGCCGACGAGCCGCATCCCGGCGAGACCGCCGAGGACGAACCGCGCCGGGAGCCGGAGGATCTGGGCGAGGCCGTCGGCGAGATCGGTCGGGTCGGTCGTCGAGATCAGCACCACGCTGGGCAGGCCGATGGCGAGCACGCGCAGGGCGATCGCGCCGCCGAGGGCGACGGAGCCCTCCGTCACGGACACGAACAGGAACTGCCCGAGCACCGCGCCGCTGTCCCGTCCGTAGAGCACCGTCGTGACGCCCGCGAGCGGCGCCGCGATCCAGACCGGAGCGGTGCGGCGCACCAGATCGCCCGGGCGCAGACCGACGAAGGGCAGCACGAGCAGCTCGAGCGCGAGCGCGGTCGCCGCGGACACGACGTCGACCGTCAGGATCAGGACGACGGCGATGACGAGGCTCGCGACGAGCTTCGCGACCGGGTTGGCACGGGCGATGCGGCCGCGGGCCGGGATCGCGTCGAGGAGCGTCATCCGGTCACCACCGTCGGCTCGCCGAGGCGCACCACGGCGTCCGCGAGGGCCGACACCAGGTGCTCGTCGTGGGTGACGGCGAGCACGGCGCGGCCGTCCGCGCGCAGCTCGGCCAGCAGGTCGACGACCACGTCCCAGGTCCGCCGGTCCTGCCCGAAGGTCGGCTCGTCGAGCACGACGACGGCGGGACGCCGGACCAGGGCCGAGGCGACGGTGAGCCGCCGCTTCTCGCCGCCGGAGAGGGTGAAGGGGTTCGCGTCGGCGAGGTGGGCGAGGCCGAGGCGCTCGAGCAGCTCGTCGGCGCGGCGCCGCTCCGTCTCGTCGCGGACTCCGAGGTGCAGCTCCTGGCGCACCCGCGCCGTGAGGAACTGGTGCTCGGGCTCCTGGAAGACCATGGCGACCCGGTCCGCGAGCTGTCGCGAGCTCCAGCGGTGCGGGTGCGGCGAGGCTCCGTCGCGCACCTCGGGAGAGGCGACGACCTCGCCCCCGGCCGGAGGGAGCAGGCCGGCCAGCGTCAGGGCGAGCGTCGACTTGCCGGCGCCGTTCGGGCCGAGGACTGCGGTCACCCGACCGGCAGCGATCGTGATGTCGAGGCCGGCGGCGATCAGGGGCGGCGTGCGGCGGCCGAAGACCGGCCGGGCGAGATCGAGTGCCGCGGCGGTGAGAGCGGTCGGAGCCGATCCGGTCGCCTCGTCGCGCCGCTCGGGGTGCTCGCCCGGGAGCCAGACGCCCGCTGCGACGAGGACGCCCCGGGCGCGGTCGATCACCGGACGCGGCTCGCCGTCGGCGACGACCGTGCCGTCGGCGCCGAGCACGACGATCCGGTCGACGAGGTCGATCCAGACGTCGACGCGGTGCTCGACGACGATCAAAGTGGTGCCGGTGCGCGCCGTGGTCCGCTCGACCGCGGCGCGCACCTCCTCGACGCCGCGGGGGTCGAGGTTTGCGGTCGGCTCGTCGAGCAGCAGCAGCCGGGGCTGCATCGCGAGCACGCCGGCGAGGGCGAGCCGCTGCTTCTGCCCGCCCGAGAGCGCCGAGGTCGACCGGTCGAGCGCGACGTCGAGACCGACGTCGTCGAGGGCGCGCCGCACCCGGGCCGGGATCTCCGCGCGCGGGACGCCGAGGTTCTCGCAGGCGAAGCCGACGTCGTCGCCGACGCGCGCGAGCACCGCCTGGGTGTCGGGGTCCTGGAGCACGAGACCGGCCACACCGCGGCGCTCGCCCGGCGCGCCGCCGTCGATGCTCAGCTCGCCCTCGTCCGCGCCGTCCTCCTCGCCGCCGAGCACCCCGGCCAGCGCGTGCAGCAGCGTGCTCTTGCCCGCACCGGACGGACCGAGGAGCAGGACGCGCTCCCCCGGCCGCACGTCGAGGTCGAGCCCCGTGACGGCCGCGCTCGATCGGCCCGCGTGCCGCCAGCTCCAGCCGCGGGCCCGGATCGACGCGCCGCTCATCGAGCGCCCGCGCCCGCCCCCTCGACCACGCGGCCCTCCCGGCCGGAGACGAAGCGGTCCAGCGCTCCGGAGGCGGCGAGGCCGCGCACCGCGAACCAGGGCAGGAGCCCGGCCAGCACGGCGCCCGACACGAGCGAGGACACGACGTAGACCATGCGGAACAGGTCGTCGACGGCCGGGTAGTAGACCAGCAGGTCGTTGACGGCGAGGGCCAGGCCCGCGCCGGCGCCGGCCAGCATCGCGACGAGCGGACGGCCGCTGCGGTAGAGGAACAGGGCGAGGACGATCTCGGCGCCGAGACCCTGGACGAGGCCGGACAGCAGGACGGCGAAGCCCCACTGCGTGCCGATCAGGGCCGAGACGACCGCGGCGAGCAGCTCAGTGTAGAGCGCCGCGCCGGGCTTGCGGATGATCAGGCCACCGAGCACGCCGGCGAAGAGCCAGCCGCCGCCGAGGAGGCCGCCGAGACCGGGGAGGAACTCGAAGGCGACGCCGAGGACGTTGGTCGCGAGGCCCCAGGCCCAGAAGACGATGCCCGCGGCGACGGCGACGACGCTCGCCACGACGATGTCGACGACGCGCCAGCGGAGGTCGCGGGGGCGGCCGGCGGAGGAGGCCTTCGTGGGACCGGAGGTGGTCTGCGTTGCTGCGTTGTTCTGCACTGTCGTGCCCTCTCGTGGAAGCGAAACGGGGCACGGGTGAAAGAAGAGGAGATCGAAACGTTCCTTCGCTGGCATGACCCAGATCAGGTTCGACGGTCGAAGGCTGCTGCCTTCCTCTCAGCCCGGTGCACCGGACTCCCGTGTTCGTCAGCAATCATAGACAGCATGTCGTGGTCGGTGGTGCTCGTTCTCGCCGCGGTCCTCGTGGTGCTCCTGCAGGTGCTGCTCTGGCGGCGCCGGTCCCGGATCCGCCGCGAGCTGCTCAGCTACGGCACGCGGGTGCCCGGGCGAGTGGTCGCCCACGACGCGAGCCGTGGCGATGCCTCGGCCGCCCGGGACCTGGGGCGGCTGCTGGTCGCCTACCGCCTCGTCGACGGCGAGGAGCGGCACGCGGTCAAGACTCCGTGGAAGCGCGGTGACGCCTGGATGGCGGGCGAGCCGGTCGCGGTGATCTACGACCCGCGCCGGCCGAACGACTCGGAGCGGCTCCTCGTCGGCTTCGGCCGGACGAAGAAGACCTGGTTCACGGCGCGGCCCCAGCGCTGAGGCCGCGCGTCGGCTCCGCTACTTCTTGAGGGCGCGGATGATCCGCGCGAGCGCCTTGCCGGACACCCAGACCAGCGGGACGCCGACGGCGAGGACCGAGACGATGTTCGGCTGGAAGCGCAGGCCCAGGTCGTCCTTGATGTAGGCGCCGATCGGGACCACGGCACCGCCGCCGCCTCCTCCGCCGCCCTCCTGGCCGTCCTCGGAGCCGCTGCCGCCGCCGAAGCCGAACCAGCGGAGCGAGACGGGGACGAGCGAGACGCCGTCGACCTCGATCGGGTCTCCGTAGCTCGTCGCGGCACCCGCGGAGGTCACTTTGTCGGCCAGGGAGACAGCGATGTTGGGCATGGCCCGACGCTACTCCGCGGGTCGAACGGGCGACAAGCGGCGCACCGGCGCGCACAGGACTCCCCCACCTCGTCCCCGAGGTCTGCTGCGATGATCGACGGATGCCCTCCCGCCCGCGCCGCCGTCGACCAGGACGTGCCGCGTCCGTCGCGGTCGCGAGCCTGCTGCTGGCGGCGTTCCTCGCCTTCCACCGCGGGCTGTGGGAGGCGGCGGGCTGGCTGTCGGTCGTCGAGACGGCGATCCCGTGGTCGGGGCTCGCGGTCCTGCTCCTGGTGTCGGCCGCGATCGCTCTGCGCTCACGCGGTGCCGGAGCGGCGGTCACCGTGCTGGTGATGGTCTACGGGGTGCTCGTGCTGCCGGTGGCGCTGCCCGCGCCCGCCGTCCGCTCGGGCTCGTTCACCGTCATCAGTCAGAACCTCGGCACCCGGGACGACGCCGGCGCCCTCGCCGCCGAGCTGGCGAGCCGCGGGCCGGACGTGCTCGCCTTCCAGGAGCTCGACGGCGACGCGCGCGAAACGGTCGACGCCGAACTCTCGGACGAGTACCCGCACTCCTACGTGGTCGGCACCGTCGGGCTGTGGAGCCGCACCGAGCTCTCGAACGGCGAGCCGCTCGACCTCGGCCTGGACTGGAACCGCGCCCTCGCCGTCGACGTCGACACGCCGCTCGGGGCGACGCGCCTCTTCGTGGTGCACCTCGCCTCGTTCCGCCTCGGCGATCACGCCGAGCGGGACACGATGCTGGGCGGCCTCGCCACGACCCTCGCGGACGACGCGTCCGACCGCCGGCTCGTCGTCGGCGACTTCAACACCGCGACGGACGACCACCTGCTGGCGCCCGTGCTCGACGAGGCCCGCCTGGTGCGGACCTCCGGCATCGGCTTCCCGGCGACCTGGCCGGCGCTGCTCCCGCTCGTCTCCCTCGACCACGCGCTGGCCGACGGCGTGCCCGCCGCGACCCTCGAGGTCCTGCCGCGGAACGGCTCGGACCACCGGCCGATCAGTCTGACGATCGGTTCCGCGTAGCCAGGGTGTCGCTGATGTCGATGCCCTTCGCCGATTCCGGAGCGGAGCGCGAGAGCAGCGAGGCCGGCCGGACCGCGCCGGTGCCGAAGCGCGCCGAGACGCCGTCGACCGCGAGCTCGGCGTCGCGCCAGTCGTCGGAGTCGCTCCAGAGCGAGAACGCGACGTCGTCGCCCTCGACGAGCTGCTCGCCGCGCACGCCGATCAGGCGGACCGGCCGCCGCATCGGGTTCGCCGCATCGAGGAGCGCCGACGACGCGTCGTAGAGCACACGGGCCACGTCCGTGGCCTCGGGCAGGGTGCGCGAGCGGGTGAGCGTGCTGAAGTCGCCGAAGCGGACCTTGACCGCGACGGTGCGACAGCGCACCCCGGAGCGGCGCATCCGCACGGCGACCTTGTCGCAGAGGCGCAGCAGCTCGCGGCGGACCAGCTCGGGGTCGGCGACGTCGTCGGCGAAGGTGATCTCGTGGCCGGCGCTCTTCTCGATCTGCCGGGTGTCGACGGGGCGCGGATCCACTCCGTTGGACAGCGCGTGCAGGCGGCGGCCGGTGGCCTCGCCGAGCGCCGAGACCAGGGAGGCGAGCGGCGTGGTCGCCACGTCGGCGACGGTGCGCAGGCCGCGCCGCACCAGGGCCTCCTCCGTGCTCGCGCCGACGCCCCAGAGGGCGCTCACCGGGAGCGGATCGAGGAAGGCCTGGACGCCGTCGGAGGGCACGACGAGCAGGCCGTCGGGCTTGGAGCGGCCGGAGGCGAGCTTCGCCACGAACTTGGTGCTGGCGATGCCGACCGAGCAGGTGAGCCCGAGCTCGGCGTGCACGCGCCGGCGGATCTCGGTGCCGATCGCCCAGGGCGACCCGGAGATCCGCCGCGCACCGGCGACGTCGAGGAACGCCTCGTCGATGCTGAGCCGCTCGACGAGCGGGGTGAAGGAGTCGAAGATCGCCATCACCCGGCGAGACGCCTCGCGGTAGCGGTCCATGTGCGGCTCGAGGATGATCGCGTGCGGGCAGCGGCGCAGCGCGACGGCCATCGGCATCGCCGAGTTGATGCCGTACTTGCGTGCCTCGTAGGTGGCGGCGGTGACGACGGAGCGCGAGCCGATGTGCCCGACGACGACCGGCTTGCCGCGCAGCTCCGGGTGCTCGAGCAGCTCGACCGAGGCGAAGAACGCGTCCATGTCGACGTGCAGGATGCTCGCGCGCGGGTCGTCGAAGGGCTCGGTGGTGACCTGCCGCCCCGTGCCGTCCTGCTTGCTCACGTTCCGCCCTGCTCGAGTCGTGCGCCCCGCCCCGTGACGGTGTGCTTTCCGAGGATCATGGTCGCACGCACCACCGACACCGGTCGCAGCGGCGACCCCGGTGGGAATGGCGACGCCGCTCCCGCGGTTGACCCGAGCACCCGCGACGACTCCACCCGCGACGACTCCATCGGAGAAGACATGACGCACGAGCCCGACTCCCCGCACTCCGACCTGAGCCTCTGGCTCGACCTGCAGGCCCGCGCACACGCCGCGTTCGAGGTCCGCCTCGACGCCGTCGTCGACTGGACGGCGCCGACCCCCGACACCGAGTGGGACACCCGCGCGCTCGTGCTGCACGTGGTCCGCGAGCAGCAGCGGGCGCACACGCTGCTCTCCGGCGGCGACGAGTCGCCGATCCGCCTCGAGCCCGTCGCCGCGGACCTCCGCAGCGAGTGGACCCGGGTCACGACGCTGCTGCGCGCGGTGTCCCGCGAGATCGA
The DNA here is from genome assembly GCF_013205025.1 of Rathayibacter sp. VKM Ac-2857. Lineage (GTDB taxonomy): Bacteria > Actinomycetota > Actinomycetes > Actinomycetales > Microbacteriaceae > Rathayibacter. Next base: position 162,204 of record NZ_JABMLE010000001.1, read on the forward strand.
CCCGCAAGCGGAGATGCGTCTCGGCCGCGACACGGTCAGCGCCCTCGAGCTGCTCCAGGAGCAGGTCGCCGACATCACCGTGCACACCTGGGACCTGGCCCGGGCCACCGGCGCCGAGGAGGCGATGGAGGAGGAGCTCGTCGCCGCGGTCTGGGAGCTCTTCGCCCCGCAGGAGGAGACGCTCCGGGCGAGCGGGCTGTTCGCCGCCCCCGTGCCCATCGACACCTCGGCGCCGCTGCAGAGCCGGCTGCTGGCCGTCACCGGGCGCGACGACCGCCTCGCCGCCTGAGCCTCGCGGCCTGAGACGGAGCAGCTGAGCCGCAGCACCGGAGACGGTGCAGCTGAGAACGGCCCCAGGCTGCCGACGGCAGGATGGGGAGGTCCGCGCCCGCCGCGCGGACGGGAACCGGGGCGCATCCGCCCCGTCGAAGAGAGGACAGTCCATGACACGCGTCGCCGTCATCGGAGCACACGGCAAGGTCGGCCAGCAGATCCTCCATCTGCTCTACGACGCCGGACACGAGGCGGTCGGAGTCGTCCGCAACCCCGAGCACTCGGAGGACATCGTCCGCCTCGGCGGCGAGCCGCTGGTCCACGACCTCGAGCACTCCACCGTGGAGGACTTCGCCGGGCGGCTGGAGGGCGTCGACGCCCTCGTCTTCACCGCCGGCGCCGGCCCGGACTCGGGCCCCGAGCGCAAGCGCACCGTCGACCTCGGCGCCTCCGTCCTCAGCCAGGAGGCCGCCGCGATCGCCGGCGTCCGCCGCTTCGTGCAGATCAGCGCGATCGGCGTGGACGCCCCGCTCGCGGACGACACCGAGGAGGGCTGGCGCGCCTACGTCGAGGCCAAGCGCGACGCCGACACGGCGCTGCGCGGCACCGACCTCGACTGGACGATCCTCCGCCCGGGCGGTCTCACCAACGACGAGGGCACCGGCCGGATCGAGCTGGGCGAGAGCGTCGAGAAGGGCAGCATCCCGCGCGAGGACGTCGCCGCGACCGTGATCGCGGTGCTGGCCGATCCCTCCTCGATCGGGAGGACCTGGGAGATCGTCTCGGGCGACGTCGCCATCGAGGACGCGGTCGCGAAGGGCGCCTGAGCCCGGGCCCTCCCCCGGCGCCGCTCGATCGGCCGCCGCCGACCCTGCGCCTAGAGTGGGGCGGGTGAGCACTCACCCGCCCCGCCCCTGGATCCGCAGCTACGCAGACGGAGTGCCGGAGGAGCTGGAGCTCCCGACCGGCTCGCTCGTCGACATCGTCGCTGAGTCGGCGCGGGTCTACCCGCACCAGGTGGCCCTCGAGTTCTTCGGCCGGTCGACCAGCTACGCGCAGCTCGCCGACGAGGTGGAGCGCGCCGCGGAGGGACTGCGGAAGCTCGGCGTCCGCGCCGGGGATCCCGTCGCCCTGATCCTGCCGAACTGCCCGCAGCACGTGGTCGCCTTCTACGCGGTGCTGCGTCTCGGCGCGGTCGTCGTCGAGCACAATCCGCTCTACACGCCGCGCGAGCTGCGGCACCAGTTCGAGGACCACGGCGCGCGCGTCGCGATCGCCTGGGACCGCGTGGTGCCGCTCGTCCAGGAGCTGCCCGACGACCTCGGCGTCGAGACCATCGTCTCCGTCGACCTGACCCGCGCCATGCCCGCGCCGATGCGCGCGGCGCTCCGCCTGCCGATCCGCAAGGCCCGCGAGTCGCGCGCCGCCCTGACCGGGAGGGTCCGCGGCGCGATCGAGTGGGACTCGCTGCTGCGCCGCCGGCTCGACCCGGCGCACCCGCGGCCGACGGCGGAGGACCTCGCGGTCATCCAGTACACGAGCGGGACGACCGGGGCCCCGAAGGGTGCCGAGCTGACGCACCTGAATCTGACGGCGAACGCCGCGCAGTCGCGCGCGTGGGTGCCCACGGTGCGCCGCGGCGACTGCGTGGTCTACGCGGTCCTGCCGATGTTCCACGCCTACGGGCTGACCCTGTGCCTGACCTTCGCGATGAGCATGGGCGCGCGCCTGGTGCTGTTCCCGAAGTTCGACCCGGACCTCGTCCTCAAGGTCGTCCGCAAGCACCCGGCGACGTTCCTGCCGGCCGTGCCGCCGATCGCGGAGCGACTCGCGCTCCGTGCGAAGGAGAAGGGCGTCTCGCTTCAGGGCATCGAGATCGCGATCTCGGGCGCGATGCCGCTCGATCCCGATCTGGTCGAGTCGTTCGAGGCGCTGACCGGCGGCACGCTCGTCGAGGGCTACGGGCTGTCCGAGACCTCGCCCGTGCTGATGGCGAATCCGGTCAGCACCGCGCGCCGGGCCGGGACCGTCGGACTGCCGCTGCCGGGGACGGACGTGCGGATCGTCGATCCGGAGGACCCGGAGACCGAGGTCGCGGCCGGCGGGCAGGGCGAGCTGGTCGTGCGCGGCCCGCAGGTGTTCCGCGGCTACCACCGCAAGCCCGACGAGACCGCGGCCGTCTTCACTGGGGAGGGCTGGTTCCGCACCGGGGACATCGCCACGATCGACGAGGACGGCTTCGTCACCATCGTCGACCGGATCAAGGAGCTGATCATCACCGGCGGTTTCAACGTCTCGCCGTCCGAGGTCGAGGAGGTGCTCCGCCGGCTCCCCGCCGTGCGCGACGTCGCCGTGGTCGGGCTGCCGGACGCCCGCAGCGGCGAGCAGGTCGCTGCCGCGGTCGTCCTCGAGCCGGGCGCCCACCTCGATCAGGAGGAGGCGCGCCGCACCGTGCGCGAGGCGCTCACGCCCTACAAGGTGCCCAAGCGGATCGTCGTCGTCGACGAGCTGCCGCGGAGCATGATCGGGAAGGTGCTGCGCCGCGAGGTGAAGGCGCTGCTGCTCGACGAGTCCTGAGGCCGGCCGGTCTCGCGCCGGGCCTCAGGACTCCCGAGGGTCAGAAGTCGAAGCCTCCGCCGAAGTCGCCGCCTCCGAAGTCGCCTCCGCCGTAGTCGCCTCCGCCACCGAAATCGCCTCCGCCGTAGTCGCCCCCGCCGACGTCACCGCCGGCGTCGCCGGCACCGGCGTCGCCGCCGTCCGCTCCCGCGTCTCCACTGTCGCCGCCGTCGGCCTGCACCGATTCGCCGACCCCGTCGGGGATGAACGCGTCGGCGATGGCGGAGCCGATCACGAAGCCGGCGATCGTGCCGAGCATCGACGAGGCGAGCACGCCGCCGAAGCCCATCCCGCCGGCGCCGCCGCCGGAGAAGCGCCGCTCCATGAAGCCGGGCTGGCGGAGCTCGCTGCGGGTCGCCGACTGGGCGAGCGACTGAGCGTCGTCGGCGCGCGGGGCGTCGCCCGCGGGCGCGCCCTCGCTGAGCTCGCGGAAGACCTGCTGGCGCTGCTCCGGCGTGAGCTGCTCGAACGCCTCGCGGTGCACTTGCTCGATCGCCTCGGGCGGGGCGGTGCGGAGGAGGTAGCGGTAGCGCTCGATCGCGATCTCGTCCTTGCTGCGCGCGGACTGCGCGGGCGGAGTGCCGTAGGCGGGAGCGTCGGCACGGCGCTCAGCGGCCGCGGGGGCGGGGTAGCCGGCGGCGGAGCCGCGGTCCTCGGGTCGCTCTTCGCGGCCCAGCAGTCGGTCCAGGAATCCCATGATCTCCTCCTCGGCGCGGCGGGGGGCACGCGCACAGCGCAACGCTATGCCTCCCTCCGCGGCGATCGCTGAGGGTTCACTCAGAGCGAGCCCAGCGCGGAGGATCGCTGGCGAGCGCGGGTCTCGATACGCCCCTAGGGGGGCTACTCGACCAGCATGAGGAGGCAAGGCACGCGCCATCGCCCCCTCAGACGGATTCCCCTGTCTCCATGCTGATCGAGTAGCCCGCGCAGCGGGCGTATCGAGATCCACCACCGTCAGGACGGGGGTCTGCAGACTCGCCGTGCTGACGACGGCGGGTCTCGATACGCCCCTGCGGGGCTACTCGACCAGCAAAACGCGCGCTCGGCGTCAGCACCCATGCTGATCGAGTAGCCCGCGAAGCGGGCGTATCGAGATCCACCCGCGTCGGAACAGGAGTCTGCAGACTCGCCGTGCTGACGACGGCGGGTCTCGATACGCCCCTGCGGGGCTACTCGACCAGCATGAGGGCGCGGTTCGCGGCACGCGAGTCCTCCACGGGGAGCGCGGCTCGCGGTTCGCGAGTCCTCGTCGTCGGGGAAGGCGGACTCCTGAGGGCGCGGCTCGCGGCACGCGAGTCCTCCACTGCGAAAGCGGCTCGCGGCACGCGAGACCTCGTCGGACGGTCAGGCGGACTCGCGGAGGACGAGCTGGTGGCGGACGGTGCGGTGCACCGAGGGGCCGCCCTTGGGGAGTTCGCCGGCGATCATGGCGACGGCGAGGTCGAGGGCGTGCCGGGCGAGCTCGTCGAGGTCGACGGCGAGGGTCGTCAGCGTCGGTGCGAGCAGCCGCCCGATCGACAGGCCGTCGATACCGACCACCCGGACGTCGCCGGGGACGTCGACCCCCGCGCGCCGGCAGGCGGAGAGCACGCCGAGCGCGCAGAGGTCGTTGAACGCGACGATCGCGTCCGCGACGCGCGGCCGGGCGACGATCCGCTCGGTCGCCTCCGCTGCGGCCTGGGCGGTCGGGCCGTCGGCGCGGACGACCGAGGGCTCGAGACCGTGCGCGGCGAACGCGCGAAGCAGCAGCTCGGCCCGCCTGCTCGGCCGCGCGTCCCCCGAGACGTCCACGATCACCGGACGCCGCACCCTCGCTCCGGCGAGGTGCTCGGCCAGCGCCTCGACCGCGTCGGAGTGGTCGAGCACGACCGCGGCCCGCAGCGGATCGCCGGTGGGATCGAGCTCGACCACGGGGACGGAGCCGAGGCGCTCGATCCACTCGGCCGCCCGATCACCGAAGGTGCCGATCACCGCATCGGTCTGCGCGCCGAGCGCCTGGATCATCCGGTCGGAGTCGGCGGCGAGGCCGACGTCCGCGAGCGAGACGTTCCAGCCCCGCGCCGCGGCGACCCGGACGACGGCGGAGGCGAGCTCCGGCGACCACGGGTTCCGGAGGTCGTCGACGACGAGCCCGAGCTGGTGCTCGCCACCCGTCACCAGCCCGCGGCCGAAGCGCGACGGCCGGTAGGACAGCTGCTCCGCCGCGTCGAGGACCCGCTGCTTCGTCTCCTCGCTGATGCCCGGCATGCCGTTCATCGCCCGGGTGACGGTCTGGCGGGAGACCCCGGCGGCCGCGGCGACGTCATGGATCGTCGCGCGGCCGCCGGACTCGGCACCGCTCAGGCGCGGAGGTCGAGCCACGCCGTCTGCTCCGGAGTCAGCTCGATCGACAGTCCGCGCATCGACGAGCGCAGCTCGGTGATCGTGCGCGGTCCGAAGAGCGGGAAGGTCGGGAACGGCTGCGCGAGCACGTAGGCCAGCGCGATCGCGGTCGCTCCGACGCCGTGCTCGGCCGCCAGCTGCTCGGCCCGCCGGAGGCGCTCGAAGTTGTCCGGCCCGTAGTAGCAGCGCACCAGCTCGGCGTCGCTGGTGTCCTCGGGCCGCGCGCGGCCGGTGAAGAAGCCGCGGGCCTGGGAGGACCACGGCAGCAGCGGGATCTGCCGCTCGACCAGCCACTCCTTCGAGGCCCGGTCGGTGACGTGCACGCAGCCGTCCCACGGCACGTCGTAGGCCTCGGCCAGGCCGAAGTGGTTGCTCAGCGCCTGGAAGCCGGCCCGGCCGTTCGCCCGTGCGTACTCCTGGGCCTCGTCGAAGCGCGCCGGCGTCCAGTTCGAGACTCCGTAGGCGCGGATCCGCCCGGCGCGCTGGTGCTCGTCCATCACGTCGACGAACTCCCCCACCGGCACCTCGAGGTTGTCGCGGTGCATCAGGTAGATGTCGGCGTAGTCGGTGCCCTGGCGCTCGAGGCTCTCGAGCAGCTGCCGGGTGAGCGACTCCGGGTCGCAGTACGGGGTGTGCGCGCCCTTCGTGATCACGACGACGTCCTCGCGGATGCCGCGGTTCTGGATCCACTGGCCGAGGCGGCCCTCGAGCACGCCGCCGCCGTAGATGTAGCCGGTGTCGAAGGCGGTGCCGCCCTGCTCCACGAAGGCGTCGAAGATCGCCGAGGCGTGCGCGAGGTCGGGCTGGTTGTCGACGCCCATCACGAGGCGCGACATCCGCTTGCCGACGCCGGGGATCTCACCGGAGAGCATCGGGGCGTTCGCGGCCACGCGCAGCGGACGGCCGGAGACGGTCTGGATGTCGGCGGTCTCGGCCTCGAACGGGAAGCGCAGGCCGATCGCGGCGCGCCAGCGGTCGAGCGTGCGCGCGGTCGCGAGCGTCTCGTCGAGCGTCATCTGCGCGGCCTCGACCTGCCCGGCGGCGAGGGCGTCGGTCGTCGCGTCGGCTTCGAGCGCATAGGGGCTCTCCCCCTCGAAGGCGACGATGCGGGGCTCCTCGCCCACGACGCTGATCTCGATGCCCGTCTCCGCCGCGCCGAACCACGGGTCGGCCACGTGCAGACGGCCGCGGGTGCCGTGGATGGTCAGGGCGTTCACGTCGTCGAGCGCCACTCCGGTGCGGAGGGTCGCGGTGATGCCGCCGCGGTAGGTCGCGCGGGCGACGCTCCACTCGTCGACGCCGGTCGGGCCGAGGCTGCCCTGCGCGTCGAACTCGACGGGCTCGGCGACGGCGACGCCGGTCGCCGCCTGGACGACGGCCGCCGCTGCGGTGACCGTGTAGCCGCCGACGTCGAGGATGCCGCCGCCGGCCGTCTCGACGTCGTAGAGCCGGCCCTCGCGGGCGCCGGTGCGGAAGGAGAAGGAGGCGTCGATGTGCACGACGTCGCCGATCACGCCGTCGCGGACGAGGTCGAGCAGTGCGGCCGTCTGCGGGTGGAAGCGGTACATGTACGCCTCGACGAGCGGCAGACCCGCACTGCGGGCGGCGTCGACCAGGGCCATCGCCGTGCCGTGGTTAACGGCGAGCGGCTTCTCGCAGAGGACGGCCTTGCCGGCCTCGAGCGCTTGGAGGACGAGGGCGGCGTGGCCGGTGTGCACCGTGGAGATGTAGACACTGGTGACCCGCGGGTCGGCGAGGACGGCGGCGTAGTCGCCGGCGATCGCGTCCGGGAAGCCGTGCTCGACGGCCTCGGCGGCGAAGGCGGCGGCGCGCCCCTGGTCGGAGCTGCCCGCTGCGACGAGTCGAGCCCCGCGGCTGCTCGCCGGGAGCTGGGAGAGGAACCGGCGCGCGATGCTGCCGGGGCCGAGCACGGCCCAGCCGGGTGCGGCGGCGGTGGTCGCGGCTGTGGTGGTCGAGGTGGAGTCGGTCATGCGTGGCCCTTTCGCGGCGTCGTCGACGTGAACGTTCACGCACGACGCTAGAACGGCGAGAGGGGCCGCGTCAAGCCTGGCGCGCAACGACCGCGTGAACGTTCACCACGCGAAGGGAGACACTCCCCCGCCGCCGCTCCCGAGGGACGCGGACGGGCGGAGGAGCGCCGGGATCACTTCTGCTTCGGGACGACCACCCACATCACGAGGTACGCGATGATCTGCGGCCCGGGGAGCAGGCAGGAGAGCACGAAGAGCAGCCGGACCAGGAAGGGGCTCCAGCCGAAGCGGTTTGCGAGGCCGGCGCAGACGCCGGCGATGATCTTGCCCCGACGGGGGCGCACGAGAGTAGCCATGACTCCACTCTGGCGCAGCGGTGCTGAGTGGAGCATCAGGGGAACCCCCCGAACCGGCCTAGGGTGCGCCGTCCGGCCGCTCCGAGGCGATCCGCCGCGAGAAGCCGGCGGCGACGGCCGCGTCCTCCTCCGGCCAGACGAGCCGGAAGCGCTCGAAGACGACCGTGCCGACACCGCCCGGCGACTCGCGCTCGAAGTAGCGGCGGTGCCCGGCGAGCCAGGACTCCCGCGAGCGGTCCTTCTCGCCCTCGTCCCAGGCGAAGGCGTCGTCGACGCTGTCGAGCGCGCCGAGGCGGACCTCGACGGTCTGCAGCAGGACGCGAGCGACGCCGGCGCCGTCGCAGACGATCCAGTGGTCGCCCGCCTCCGGTACGGGCTCGTCGCCGACCAGCGAGGCCGTCGCGGTCTTGACGCCCCGCCGCACCAGGGCGAGCAGCTCGTCGGCGAGCTCGACCGAGTCGCCGAAGGACTCGACGAGCGGCAGCTCCTCGGGCACGGCCGGGTGCTGAGCCCGGTACGCGGCCCAGAGTGCGGCAGCGGACTGCTCATCCGGCTCGGGCAGCGGAGTGCGCTCCGGCGCGTCGGGCAGCAGCGGGAGCAGGTTCGCGCCCGCCAGGGCGGCCGGCTCCTCGGGGTGGTTGTCGGGGGTCTCGACCCGCTCGAACGGCCAGCGCAGCAGCAGCCAGCGCCGCGCGTAGGCGTCGAACTCCTCCTCGAGGCGCGAGCCGGCGAGGCCCGGGATCACCCACCAGGACGCCTCCGCGCCGTCCTCACCGGTGGGGCGGACGCTCAGTGCACCGAGCACCTCCGTCCAGTCCGCTCCGACGAGGAGGTAGGCGAAGAGCGTCCGCTCGCGTGCCGCGGCCTCGAGCAGCCGCAGTGCGCGCAGGTCGTCACCCGGCGACGCGGACGGCAGTCCGCTCGGGTCGCCCTCGGGCAGCAGTGCGGCGAGCCAGCCGCGGTGCTGCCCGATCGCCGGGTGCAGCAGATCCGCGTCGCTCGTCACGAGCGGGCGGAGGAACGCGCCGCCCGGCAGGTCGAGCCGCGCGGGAACGGCGGCGTCGCCGGGCAGTGCGCTCACGCCGCCGTCCGTTCCCCGCGCGCCACGTCAGCCGGCCGCGCGCTCGAGGACGAGCTCGCGGACGCGGGCCGCGTCGGCCTGGCCCTTCATCGCCTTCATCACCGCGCCGATGACCGCGCCGGCGGCCTGGACCTTGCCGTCACGGATCTTGGCGAGCACGTCGGGCTGCGAGGCGAGGGCTGCGTCGATCGCCTCGATGAGGGCGCCGTCGTCCGAGACGACGGCGAGCCCGCGGGCGTCGACGACCTCCTGCGGGGTGCCCTCGCCGGCGATGACGCCCTGGAGCACCTCGCGGGCGAGACGGTCGGTCAGGGTGCCCGCGTCGATCAGCTTCGCGAGCTCGGCGACCTGCTCGGGCGACACCAGCTCGGCCGGGTCCTGCCCCGCCGCGTTGGCGAGGCGCGCGACCTCGCCGGTCCACCACTTGCGGGCGGCCTGCGGCGTAGCGCCGGCGGCGACGGTCTCGCTGATCTCGACCAGGAGCCCGCTGTTCGCGACGTCCTGGAACTCGAGGTCGGTGAAGCCCCAGTCGGCCTTCAGCCGGCGGCGGCGGGCGGCGGGCTTCTCGGGCAGCGCGGCGCGCAGCTCCTCGATCAGCTCGGGGCTCGGCACCACGGGCAGCAGGTCGGGCTCGGGGAAGTAGCGGTAGTCGTCGGCGTCGCTCTTCGGGCGGCCGGCCGAGGTGCGGCCGGTGTCCTCGTGCCAGTGCCGCGTCTCCTGCGTGATCGTGCCGCCGGCGGCGAGGATCGCGCCCTGGCGCTGGATCTCGTAGCGCACGGCGCGCTCGACCGAGCGGAGCGAGTTGACGTTCTTGGTCTCGGTGCGGGTGCCGAGCTTCTCCTGGCCGATCGGCTTGAGCGAGACGTTGGCGTCGCAGCGCAGGTTGCCGCGCTCCATCTTCGCGTCGGAGATGCCGAGCGCGAGGACGATGTCGCGGATGGTCGCGACGTAGGCCTTCGCGAACTCCGGGGCGCTCTTGCCCGCGCCGTGGATCGGCTTGGTGACGATCTCGACGAGCGGGACGCCGGCGCGGTTGTAGTCGACCAGCGAGTACTCCGCGCCCTGGATGCGACCGGTGGAGCCGCCGACGTGGGTCAGCTTGCCCGCGTCCTCCTCCATGTGCGCGCGCTCGATCGGGATGTCGACGACGGTGCCGTCGGCGAGCTCGACCTCGACCGAGCCCTCGAAGGCGATCGGCTCGTCGAACTGCGAGATCTGGTAGTTCTTCGCCATGTCCGGGTAGAAGTAGTTCTTGCGGGCGAAGCGGCTGGACGGCGCGATCGAGCAGCCGAGGGCGAGGCCCAGGCTGATCGAGTAGCGGACGGCCTGCTCGTTGACGACCGGCAGCGAGCCGGGCAGGCCCAGGCAGACGGGCGTCGTGTTGGTGTTCGGCTCGGAGCCGGAGACGTTCGGGGCGTCCGAGAACATCTTCGTCTTCGTGTTGAGCTCGATGTGCACCTCGAAGCCGAGGACCGGCTCGAAGCGCTCGAAGACCTCGTCGTAGTCCATCAGCTCGGGGGCGGTGTGCGCGGACGCCATCAGACGGCACCTTCCTGGGGGGCGGAGAGCTGGGCCGGGGTGAGATCGGGTGCCTGCGAGAGCAGCGGGTGGCCCCACTGCTCCTCCAGGAGCGCCTCGAGCGCGCCGCCGACGGTGTAGAGGCGGACGTCCTGGCGGGCGGGCGCCAGGAACTGGACGCCGACCGGCAGGCCGTCCTCGTCGGCGAGGCCGGCGGGGACCGAGATGCCGGGGATGCCGGCCAGGTTCGCCGGGATGGTCGCGATGTCGCCGCGGTACATCGCCAGCGGGTCGTCGAGCTTCTCGCCGAGCCGGTAGGCGGTGGTCGGCGCGGTCGGCGAGGCGATCACGTCGACCGAGGCGAACGCGGCGTCGAAGTCGCGCTGGACCAGGGTCCGCACCTTCTGCGCGCTGCCGTAGTAGGCGTCGTAGTAGCCCGCGGAGAGCGCGTAGGTGCCGAGGATGATCCGGCGCTTCACCTCGGGGCCGAAGCCCTGCTCGCGGGTCGCGGCCATGACCTGCTCGACGGTGCCGCCGCCCTTCGGGGTGACCCGGAGGCCGAAGCGGACGGAGTCGAACTTCGCGAGGTTGCTCGACGCCTCCGCCGGGAGGATCAGGTAGTAGGCGGCGACGGCGTGCTCGACGCTCGGCGCGCTGACCTCGACGATCTCGGCGCCGGCCTTCTCGAGCACCGCGAGGGCCTCGTGGAAGCGCGCGAGGACGCCGGGCTGGAAGCCCTCGCCCCCGTCGAGCTCCTTGAGCACGCCGATGCGCAGCCCCGTCACGTCGGCGCGGCGGACCGCGTCGGCGAAGGAGGGCCACTCGTCGCGGAGCGAGGTGGAGTCGCGGGGGTCGTGCCCGGCGATGACGTCGTGCAGCAGCGCCGAGTCCAGGACCGTGCGCGAGACCGGGCCGATCTGGTCGAGGCTCGAGGCCAGCGCGACGGCGCCGTAGCGGGAGACCCCGCCGTAGGTCGGCTTGACGCCGACGGTGCCGGTGACGTGCGCGGGCTGGCGGATCGAGCCGCCGGTGTCGGAGCCGAGGGCCAGCGGCGCCTCGTAGCTCGCGACGGCCGCGGCCGAGCCGCCGCCGGAGCCGCCGGGGATCCGGTCGAGGTCCCACGGGTTGTGGGTGGGGCCGTAGGCGGAGCGCTCGGTGGTCGAGCCCATCGCGAACTCGTCCATGTTGGTCTTGCCGATCGGCACGAGGCCGGCCGCGCGGACCTTCTGCATCACGGTCGCGTCGTACGGCGGGCGCCAGCCCTCGAGGATGCGCGAGCCCGCAGTGGTCGGCATGTCGTTCGTGACGATGACGTCCTTGACCGCGAGCGGGACACCGGCGAGCGGGTGCAGCGACTCGCCCTCGGCGCGGCGGCGGTCGATCCCCTCGGCCGTGGCGGTGGCGGCGTCGCCCGCGACGTGCAGGAAGGCGTGCACCGCGCCGTCGACGGCGGCGATGCGGTCGAGGTGCGCCTGCGTCGCCTCGCGGGAGGACACGGAGCCGTCGGCGAGGCGCTCGGAGAGGGCGGAGGCGCTGAGGCGGACGAGCTCGTCGCCGTGGGCGCTCACTGCTCCTCCCCCAGGATCGCGGAGACCTGGAAGCGGCTGCCGTCGTGCTCGGGAGCACCGGAGAGCGCCTGCTCCTGGGTCAGCGTCTCGCCCACGACGTCGGGGCGGAAGACGTTCTCGAGCGGGATGGGGTGGCTGGTGGCCGGGACGTCGGGGGTGGCGACGGCCTGGATCGCCGTCACCGAGTCGACGATCTGACCGAGCTCCCGGGTGAGGTTCTCGATCTCCTCTGCGGTGAGGTCGATCCTGGCCAGCGAGGCCAGATGGGCGACCGTGTCGGCCGTGATCTCGGACATGCGTCTCCGTCGGGTGGTTCGTGGGAATCGGCGTCCAGTCTAGCCAGCGGCGCCGACGCTCCCTCCGCTCAGGCCCCGGGCGACGGAGTGGGCGACGCGGTGACCGCGCCCGTGCCGAAGAGGCTCGTGCCGTGCTTCAGCAGCGCCTCGTAGGCGCCCTGGTAGGTGGTCGGCAGGTCGTCGCCGGGCTCGCCGTAGCGGGCCAGCAGCAGACCCATCAGCCCGAGGGCCGGCGGGCTGAGCGGCTTGTCCCTGTTCGCGTTGGCCGGGTGCGGCGGGGTCGCCTCCGGATTCGGCGGCAGGTACTGCGGCACGGTGGTCGGCCAGTCGTCGATCTGGCGGGGCGTGTCGAGCGTGACCACGCCGAAGAGGTCGGGTGCGTCCGCGTCGCGGGCGGTGAGCGGCTCGAGCCCGTGCAGGCGGCTGAGGGTGCGGATCAGGGCGCCGTGGTGCATCTCCTCGTGCAGGATCGTGCCGGCCCGCGTGTAGGCGGAGATCGCGATCGCCGGCACGCGGCAGCCCAGGCGGTCGAAGCCGAAGCCCATCTCGCCCTCGCGACCGTCGCCGGGTGGCGTCGCGGCGGGCGGCGGCACGTGGTCGTAGAGTCCGCCGTGCTCGTCGAAGGTGGCGAGCAGCATCGTGTTGATCGCGTTCGAGCCGGTCGTCGACGCGCTCTCGCGGATCGCCGAGTAGATCCGGTGCAGCAGCAACTCCCCCGCGCGCACGTCGGAGAGCGCGCTGTCGTAGAGTGGCTGCCCGTCGACCTCGTCCTCGTGCAGGACTCCGGTCGGCGGATGCATGTCGTTGTGGTCGAAGACGAGCCGCGGCTCGACGAAGGCGTAGTCCGGCAGCTCGCCGCTCGCGACGTCCGCGTAGAACTGCTCCATCGGGGCGAAGTTGGTCTTCCAGTACTTCTCCAGCACCGGCGCGTGCAGGAAGCCGGTGTAGGAGACGACCTGGAGCGCGTCGAAGTAGACCCGCCAGCTCTTCCCGGCGTCCTCGAGGCGGTTGAAGACGGTAGGCGCGTCGGCCAGGTCGTCGGCCAGCCACTTCTCGTAGCCGCCAGCGTGCTTGTTGGTGACGAAGCCGTGCGAGGTGGACGCGTGGAAGAACGAGCGGTTGCAGAAGGTCTGCGAGGGGACGGCGCAGAACCAGTGGTCGAAGACGGCGAACTCGCGCGCGAGCGTGGAGAAGACGGGGAGCATGTCCGGCGAGAAGCCGCCCATGATGGTGCCGTACTCCTCGCGGGTGGGGTCCTCGCCCTCCTTCAGGGCGCGGAGGTTCTGCACGTAGTCCTCGAGGAAGCCGCTCATCGTCGGCGCGGAGGTGTCGGCCGGGGCGTTCCAGGGCGCGGTCATCGCGCCGACCGTCTTCCCGGCGTTCTCCGGCGGGTCGATCGTGCCGAAGAGCTGGGTGTTGACGTGCGGGTACTCCTCGCCCGGGTCGGGATCGGGCTGGCGCATCACCGTGTCGGTCGCGCCCTCGTAGACGTGCGCGGCGACGGTGTCACCCGCGGCGGTGGTGTTGGAGTGGTCGCCGGTCTGCAGGCCCTCGAAGGTCTCGCCCGCGGGCGGGCCGTCGGCGGTGTGGAGCTGCCCGAGGATGTTGTCGAAGGAGCGGTTCTCGAACATCACGACGACGACGTGGTCGAAGCCCGGCTCGCTGCGCTCGGGCAGGGGCGACTCGGCCTCGCGGTCACGGCCGGAGGCGACGGCCGCGCCGATCGCTCCGCCGGTGAGGCCGGCCGCGGCGACTCCGCCGGCCACCGCGCTGCTGGCCAGGAAGCGGCGGCGGGAGCGGGAGCGGGGGGCGTCGTCCGGTGAGGTGCTCTCGCCGGTGCCGCTGCTGCCGCTCATGCGCTCCACCCTCCCCGCGTCCCGCGGATCCGTGCCTCCGGGGAGTGTAGCGACGCGCCCGGGGCGGCGGCTCGGAGCATCGTGAGGGCCTGTTCGGCGTCGGCGGGAGCCCCGGTGGCGCCCGCCGCGGTGAGGGCGGCGGCGAGGGCGGGACCGATCGAGCGCTCCCGGTTCTCCGGAGTGAAGGCGGGCGCCGTGCGCGGGAAGCGCGACAGCGGCCGGGCTGGTCCGGACAGCGCCTCGGCGACGGCGAGCACGCCGTCGTCGGCCAGCGCCCGGCGGTCGGCGGCGAAGCGGGCGCGGTGCAGGAGGGCGGGGGTCGTCGGGCCGAGCCGGGCCGTCAGGCGATCGCCGGGCCGTGCGCTCGAGGCGATGACGAGGGCCGGGACGTCGCCGGGCCGATCGGCCCGCCCGCGCGCGATGACGAGCAGCAGCACCCGGCGGCCGGCCGACTCCGCCGCCCGGACCGCGTGGACGGTCTCGTGCAGGAGCCGCTCGGCGACGCGCGCGTCCGCGGACCGCGCGGCGCTCGAGTCGTCGGCGGCGGCGAAGTCGGCCGGGGCGACGAGCGAGCGCGGCTCGACCAGGACGACCGGTGGCAGGGAGCCGGCGGCGGCGACGCCCGCGAAACCGGAGAGCGGAAGGAGGGCTCCCCCGGCGGCGGCGACGGCCGCGTGGTCGCGGTGCGGCCACTCGGCGTCGGCGAGGAGGGTGGTCGAGACACCCTGCCGGTCGTCGACGACCAGGGACCAGTCGGTTCCGGCGTGCCGGGCCGAGTCGAGCAGTGAGCGGAGCGGGTCCCGGCCGTCCGCGCGCCAGTGGTCGGCGCGCGCGAACGAGTGCGCGAGCAGCGTGTGCACGGGGAGCATCGCGGGGGCGAATCGTTCGCCCGGGGTGGCGGGGCCGGGGGCGGTCAGCACCTCGTCGGTGCCGCCCGCGAAGTCCGTGCCGGGCTCGCCGTCGAGGGCGCCGAACACCTGGCGGCGCGGCCGGCCGGCGAAGGACAGGACGACGAGGTGGTCGATCCGGGCCAGCGCGGCGGCGGCGGCGCGCTCTCGTGCGGTCGGCGGTGCCGCACGAGCAGCGGCGTCGAGCGCGGTCGAGGCGGCCTCGGCGAGAGAGCGGCGGAGGAAGGCCCGCCGCTCCTCGCCGGGCAGGTCAGGCATCCGCGTCGGGGGTCTCCTCGGCGGCGGGCGCATCGGCGTCGGGCACATCGGCGTCGGCCTCGGCCGGCGCGTCGGCAGCGGGCGCCTCGGCGCTCGTCGCGTCGGCGGCAGCGGGCGCGTCGGCAGCCGCCTCATCCGCGGCGACCTCCTCGGGCAGTGCGATCGCCTCGGGCCCCTCGGTCACGAGCAGGTGGAACTCGGCAGCGGTGATGATCCGCACGCCGAGCGCCTCGGCCTTGCCGAGCTTGCTGCCCGCGCCGGGGCCGGCGGCGACGTAGTGCGTCTTCTTGGAGACGCTCGAGCCGGCCTTGCCGCCCGCGGCGAGGATCGCCTCCTGCGCCCCCTCGCGGCTGTAGCCCTCGAGCGAGCCGGTCGCGACGACGGTGAGGCTGGCGAGCACGCCGCCCGCGGCGTCGGCCGCGCCGGGTCCGGGGTGGCCGGGCGTGGCGAACTGCACGCCGGCTTTCGCCCAGCGGTCGACGATCTCGGCGTGCCAGTCGACCTCGAACCAGGCGAGCACCGCGTCGCCGATGATGCCGCCCACGCCGTCGACCGCGGCGAGCTCCTCGCGGCTCGCCGCGCGGATGGCGTCGAGCGAGCCGAAGTGGCTGGCCAGGGCGCGGGCGGCGACCGGGCCGACGTGCCGGATGCTGAGCGAGACCAGGAACCGCCAGAGCGGCGAGGTCTTCGCCTTCTCGATGTTGGCGATCAGCGCGAGACCGGTCGTCGACGGCACGTACTCGGCGTCGCCGCCGAACACCTCCGCCGCCGGGTCGAACGGGCCGTCGCGCTTCTGCCGCTTGCGCTTGAACGGGCCGACGACCTTCGCCTCGCCCTTCTCATCGAGCTTCTGCAGCCCGGTCTCGCTGTCGCGGACGACGACCTCGATCGGGAAGACGTCCTCGATCCGCAGCTCGAACAGGCCCGCCTCGGTGACCAGCGGCGGCTCCGCGGGCACGAACGGCTGGGTCAGCGCCGCGGCGGTGACCTCTCCGAGCACCTCGATGTCGAGCGCGCCCCGGCTGCCGATGTGCTCGACGCGGCCGCGGACCTGCGCGGGGCAGGAGCGCGCGTTCGGGCAGCGCAGATCGACGTCGCCCTCCTTGGCGGGAGCGAGGGTCGTGCCGCACTCGGGGCACTGCGTCGGCATCACGAACTCGCGCTCGCTGCCGTCGCGCAGCTCGATCACCGGGCCGAGCACCTCGGGGATGACGTCGCCGGCCTTGCGCAGCACGACGGTGTCGCCGATCAGGACGCCCTTGGCCTTCACCACGTCGGCGTTGTGCAGCGTGGCCTGGCGCACCTCGGAGCCGGCGACCTTCACCTTCTCCATCTGCGCGAACGGGGTGGCTCGGCCGGTGCGGCCGACGCTGACGACGATGTCGAGGAGCTTGGTGTGCACCTCCTCGGGCGGGTACTTGTAGGCGATGGCCCAGCGCGGGGCGCGGCTGGTGGCGCCGAGCTCGTCGTGCAGCTCGAGCTCGTCGACCTTGACGACGACGCCGTCGATCTCGTGCTCGACCGAGTGGCGCTCGCGGCCGTACTGCTCGACGAAGGCGAGGACCTCGTCCACCGACTCCGACACCCGGTTGTGCCCGCTGACCGGCAGCCCCCAGGACGCGAGCAGGCCGTAGACCTCGGACTGGCTCTGCACCGGCGGGTCGGGCCAGGCGCCGATGCCGTGCACGTAGAGCGCGAGCGAGCCGACCCGCGCCTCGCCGGCGCGGAGGTCGAGGCCGGACTTCTTGTCGAGCTGCTGGCGGAGCCCGCCGCTCGCGGCGTTCCGCGGGTTGGCGAAGGTGGGGAAGCGGCGCAGAGCGCTCTCGCGCGCCCGCTCCTCGTCGAAGGGCTTGCGGGTGGCGCTCGGCCGGGCCGACCAGCGCTCGCGCGCCTCCTCGACGGCGTCGTCGCGCAGGGTCTCCTGCAGAGCGTTCAGCGCGGCGAACTCGGCGACCGGGATGAAGACCTCGCCGCGGACCTCGACCAGCGCGGGGTGCCCCTCGCCGGACAGCTGTTGCGGGATGCCGGCCACGCGCAGGGCGTTGACGGTGACGTCCTCCCCAGTGCGCCCGTCGCCGCGGGTGGCGGCGGTGACGAGGCGGCCGTTCTCGTAGTGCAGCGAGATCGCCAGGCCGTCGATCTTGAGCTCGGTCAGCCAGGCGACCGGGCGGGCGGCGGAGGCGACGGTCTTGTCGCACCACTCGCGCAGCTCCTCGGCCGAGAAGACGTTGTCGAGCGAGAGCATCCGCTCGGCGTGGTCGATCGGGTCGAGACCGGCGGCGACCACTCCCCCG
The DNA here is from genome assembly GCF_013205025.1 of Rathayibacter sp. VKM Ac-2857. Taxonomy (GTDB): domain Bacteria; phylum Actinomycetota; class Actinomycetes; order Actinomycetales; family Microbacteriaceae; genus Rathayibacter. The sequence continues at coordinate 179,601 of NZ_JABMLE010000001.1, forward strand.
ACGGTCTGCGTCGGCGAGTCCTCGCTGGCCAGCTCGGGGTGCGCCGTCTCGAGCGCGGCGAGCTCGCGGACCAGCGCGTCGTACTCGGCGTCGGCGAGCGGCGAGGCGTCGGCCGCGTAGTAGTCCTCGCTCGCGGAGCGGATCCGCGCGCGCAGCTCGTCGACGCGCTGCGCCGGATCGAGGTCCGCCGCCGGCGTCGCGCCCGCCTCGGACTTCGCGGCCATCAGAGCACCGCCCCGGTCGCGGAGGCACCGACGAGGTCGGCCGCGACCGTGCGGTCGATGGTGCACTGGCCGAGCACGCGGGTGCCGAGGTAGACGACGGCCGTCTGGCCGGGGGCGACGCCGTCGAGCGGCGAGTCGGGAGTGATCACGAGTTCCACCTTCGAAGAGACGTCCGACACGACCGCGGTCGCCGGGACCGGGTCGGCGTGCGCGCGGATCTGCACGTCGCAGCGGAACGGCGTCGACGCGTCCTCGGGCGCCGCTCCGGCCCAGGTGAAGCGCGAGCCGGCGATCTCGCGGATGCGCAGCGCCTCCCGCGGGCCGACGACGACCTCGTTGGTCTTCGGCCGCACCTCGAGGACGAAGCGCGGTCGGCCGTCCGGCGCCGGCACGCCGAGGTGCAGGCCCCGGCGCTGGCCGACGGTGTAGCCGTGCGCGCCCTCGTGGGCGCCCACCACGGCGCCGTCGCGGTCGACGATCGCGCCGGTCTCGGGAGCGACGCGCTCCGAGAGCCAGCCGCGGGTGTCGCCGTCGGGGATGAAGCAGATGTCGTAGCTGTCCGGCTTGTTCGCGACGCTCAGGCCGCGGCGCGCCGCCTCCGCCCGGACGACCGCCTTCGACGGCGTCGAGCCGAGCGGGAACATCGAGTGCTCGAGCTGCGCGGTGGTGAGCACGCCGAGGACGTAGGACTGGTCCTTCGCCTCGTCGCTCGCGCGGTGCAGCTCGGGGCTGCCGTCGGCCGCGGTCTCGAGCGAGGCGTAGTGGCCGGTGCAGACGGCGTCGAAGCCGAGGTCGAGCGCCTTCTCGAGCAGGGCGGCGAACTTGATCCGCTCGTTGCAGCGCATGCAGGGGTTGGGGGTGCGACCGGCGGCGTACTCGGCCACGAAGTCGTCGACGACGTCGAGCTTGAACCGCTCCGAGAAGTCCCACACGTAGTAGGGGATGCCGAGGACGTTCGCGGCGCGCTGCGCGTCCATCGAGTCCTCGATCGTGCAGCAGCCGCGGCTGCCGGTGCGCAGCGTGCCGGGCATCCTGCTCAGCGCGAGGTGCACGCCGACCACCTCGTGCCCCGCCTCCACCGCGCGGGCCGCGGCCACCGCCGAGTCCACTCCACCACTCATCGCCGCGAGAACCTTCACCGTCCGAGTCTACGAGCGGGCGGCGCTCGCGCGGTGGCGGCTCTCAGCCGGGCAGCACGGAGCGGTTCGAGAGCCCCGCGCGGGCGGCGCGGGCGTACGCGTCGGGCAGTGCCGCGAGCAGCGCGTCGACGTCGGCGTCGACGGTGGTGCGGCCGAGCGTCATCCGGAGCACTCCGCGCGCCTCGTCCTCGCTGCGGCCGAGCGCCAGCACCACGTGCGAGGGCTCGGGGATCCCGGCCGTGCAGGCCGAGCCGGTCGAGACCGAGACGCCCGCCATGTCCAGGAGGAAGAGGAGCGAGTCGCCCTGCGCGCCGGGGAAGGCGACGTGCGCGTTGCTCGCGACGCGGCGGCCGGAGTCGAGGGCGGGACCGGTGAGCGTGGCGCCGGGGACGGCCGCGAGGATCCCGGCGACGAGCCGGTCGCGCAGGGCTGCGAGCCGGAGCGCCTCCTCGGGCAGCTCCGCGACCGCCTCCGTCACGGCCGCGGCGAACGCCGCCGCACCCGGAACGTCCTGAGTGCCCGAGCGGACCCCGCGCTGCTGGCCGCCGCCGTGCAGGACCGGCACGACGCGCGCGTCGCGGGCGAGGACGAGCGCGCCGGTCGCGATCGGGGCGCCGACCTTGTGCCCCGAGATACTGACCGCGACGAGACCCGCGCCGTCGCGGGAGCCGGAGGTGCGACGGACCGACGCGATCTCGAGCGGCAGGTGGCCGAGCGCCGCGACCGCGTCGAGGTGCAGCGGCACGCCGGCGCGTGCGCAGACCGCGGCCAGCTCGGCGACCGGAGCGATCGTGCCGATCTCGTTGTTCACCCAGAGCGCGGAGACCAGCGCGACCGAGCCGGCGTCCGCGGCGAGCGCCGCCGCGAGCGTCTCGGGCCGCAGCGTCCCCTCGGCGTCGAGCGCGAGCCACTCGATCCGGGCTCCCTCGTGGGCGGCGAGCCACTCGACGCTGTCGATCGTGGCGTGGTGCTCGCCGCCGGGCACGAGGATGCGCGTGCGCGCCGGGGACTCCGCGACGCGCTGCCAGTAGAGGCCCTTGAGCGCCAGGTTGATCGCCTCGGTGCCGCCCGCGGTGAGGATCACCTCGATCGGCTCGCAGCCGAGCGCGAGCGCGATGTCCGAGCGGGCGTCCTCGAGCCGGCGGCGCGCCTCCTGACCCGAGCCGTGCACCGAGGAGGGGTTGCCGGGGAGCGCGGACGCCTCGGCGAAGGCGGCGAGCGCCGAGGCCCGGAGCGGGGTGGTCGCAGCGTGATCGAGATAGATCATGGCGCCCTCCGTCCCGCGGCCGGGGTACGGAGGAGGTCTCCGGCCCTTCACTACTGTAGGTCGCATGCAGACACGCGACTCCCTGGCCCGCCTCGGAGTCACCGTGGACGCGGAGGGCGGCGAGCTGCGGGTCTGGTCGGAGCACGCCACCGCGATCGACCTGCTCCTCTACGACGAGAAGGACCCGAGCTGGGTGACCCGCACGGTGCCGCTGGTGCGCGGCGACGACGCCGTCTGGTCCGCCCGGGCCGCGCAGCTCACCGTCGGCCGGCGCTATGCGATCAAGGTCGACGGGCCCTCGGGTGTCCCCGGTCGCTTCGACCCGCGGGTCCCCTTGCTCGAGCCGTACTCCCGGGGACTGCACCGGGTCGCCGAGAACGAGTGGCGCTCGGTCGTCGTGGACGACTCCTTCGACTGGGGCTCCTCCGAGAAGCCGCGCACGCCGCTGGACCGCACGGTGATCTACGAGGCGCACGTGAAGGGGCTGACCAAGCTCAACCCGGCGCTGCCCGTCGAGCTGCGCGGCAGCTACGCCGGTCTCGCGCACGAGTCGACCGTCTCGTCGCTCCTCGACCTCGGGGTCACCGCCGTCGAGCTGCTCCCCGTGCACGCCTTCGTCTCGGAGCAGCGCCTGCTGCGCCAGGGGCTCACCAACTACTGGGGCTACAACACCCTCAACTTCTTCAGCCCGCACGCCGCGTACGCCTCCCCCGCCGCCCAGCGCGGCGGGCCGACCGCCGTGCTGCGGGAGTTCAAGGGCATGGTCAAGCTGCTGCACGAGGCGGGTCTCGAGGTGATCCTCGACGTCGTCTACAACCACACCGCGGAGGAGGGCCCGGGCGGTCCGCGCTCGAGCCTGCGCGGGATCGACGACCGGTCGTACTACCGCCAGACCGACGAGGGCCACTACATCGACGTCACCGGCTGCGGCAACACCCTCGACTTCGGCCGGCCCGTCGCCCAGCGCCTGGTGCTCGACTCGCTCCGCTACTGGTCCGACGAGGTCGGCGTCGACGGCTTCCGGCTCGATCTGGCCGCGACCCTCGGGCGCGACGAGATCGCGCACTTCCAGCGCGACCACCCGCTGCTGCGAGCGGCCGTCGAGGATCCTTCCCTCGCCGACGTGAAGATGATCGCCGAGCCGTGGGACGTCGGCATGGGCGGCTGGCAGACCGGCAACTTCCCCGACGGCTGGTCGGAGTGGAACGACCGCTACCGCGACCGCGCCCGCAACTTCTGGCTCTCGGACATCGACTACGCCCGTCGCGCGGGGACGGCGCCGGTGGGCATCGGCGGCTTCGCGACGCGGCTCTCCGGCTCCTCGAACACCTTCTCGGCCGAGCGCGGCCCGCTCGCCTCCGTCAACTTCGTCACGGCGCACGACGGCTTCACGCTGGCCGACCTGGTCTCGTACAACGTCAAGCACAACATCGGCAACGGCGAGTCGAACCGCGACGGTGCCGACACCAACCGCTCCTTCAACCACGGCTTCGAGGGCCCGACCGCCGACGACGGCGTCAACCAGGGCCGGCGGAAGGCGATTCGCAACCTGCTCGGGACACTGCTGCTCTCCGCCGGCGTCCCGATGATCACGGCGGGCGACGAGTTCGGCCGCAGCCAGCGCGGCAACAACAACGCCTACTGCCAGGACTCGGACCTCACCTGGCTGCGCTGGGACGGGCGCAGCGACTGGCAGCTCGAGCTGCGCGAGCACGCCAGGACGCTCATTCGCCTCCGTCGCGAGCACCCGGCACTGCGGCCCTCGCGCTACGGGCGCGGCGGAGAGGTGACGCCGAGCGCCACGAGCATGCGCTGGTTCGACGCGCACGGGCGGACGATGTCGGAGCACGACTGGACCTCCGCGGAGAACCGCACGCTGCAGTACCTCGCGGCGTCGACCCCCGAGACGGAGGAGTTCGACCGCGTCCTGCTCATCGTGCACGGCGTCGAGGCGGACACCTCGGTCGTCCTCGCCGAGAGCGAGGGCGTCACCGGCTACACCCGGCTGTGGAGCAGCGCGGAGGCGGTGCCGCTCGAGCACGGCGAGTCGTTCGAGCCGGGGCAGGTCGTCCGCGTCGCCGGGACCTCGATGCAGCTGTTCGCCGCGCACGGCCCGCGTCCGGTCGCCGCGAGCTGATGAGGGGCGGACCGGGGACGCCGGCGACGCTCGCGCTCGCCGCGGCGGGGATCGCGTTCGTCCCCCGGGAGTACCGGCACGATCCCGGCGCCGCGAGCTACGGCGGCGAGGCGGCCGAGGCGCTCGGGGTGGAGCCGGAGCGGGTGTTCAAGACGCTGCTGGTCGACGTCGACGGCGAGCTGGTCGTCGGCATCGTGCCGGTGACCGGGTCGCTGGGGCTCAAGGAGCTCGCGGCGGCGGTCGGCGGCAAGCGGGCGGCGATGGCGGACCCCGCGCTCGCGCAGCGGCGCACCGGCTACGTGCTCGGCGGCATCTCGCCGATCGGGCAGAAGACGCGGCACCGGACGGTGCTCGACGAGACGGCGGAGCTGTACGACACCGTGCTGGTCTCCGGCGGGCGGCGCGGCTTCGACATCGAGCTCGCGCCGGCGGACCTCGTGGCCGCGACGGGCGCGATCGTCGCGGACATCGCGCGCTGAGCGGGGGCGGGTCGCCCTTCATGCTGATCGAGTAGCCCTCGCAGAGGGCGTATCGAGATCCACCGTCATCCGATGGGTGGGTCTCAATACGCCGCTCCGCGGCTACTCGACCAGCATGGGGGCACCGCGCGACTGTTGGATTCATGCTGATCGAACAGCCCGCGCAGCGGGCTTCCCTGCTGATCGAGTAGCCCGCGCAGCGGGCTTCCCTGCTGATCGAGTAGCCCGCGCAGCGGGCGTATCGAGATCCACCACCGTCAGAACCTGAGTCTGCTGACCAACCCTGCTGGTGACGTCGGGTCTCGATACGCCCCTGCGGGGCTACTCGACCAGCATGACGCGGCGCAGCCGCGTCCCTTCACTCACCACCGAGACGCGAAGCGGCTTCCCCGCTGGATACGCCGCTCCGCGGCTACTCGGCCAGGATGCCGGCGTCAGCCGGCGGCCGCGACCAGGCCGAGCTCGGCCGAGCGGGCGAGCAGCGGGTGCCGCGGCACGACGCGCACGGTGTAGCCGAACGAGCCGCTGCGGTCGAGGACGATCTCGCCCGCGTAGGGCACGCGGCCGACCGCGTCGGCGGGCACGACCGCGCCCGACTCCTCCGCGACCTCGAGCTCGTGCAGGCGCACGTCGACGAGCGAGCCGTCCGCGGCGGTGGTGCCGGAGACGACCTGCACGGTGACGTCCTCGGGCGAGAGCTCACCGAGCCGGACGCCCGCACGCAGGGCGAGCCGGTCCCCGCGCTGGGGCACCGCGTCGATGCCGCCGGACTCGACCGACGCGACGGCCACGCCCGGCCAGCCCGCGCGCACCCGCTGCTTCCAGGCCGACAGCTCCTTGGCCGGCTCGAAGTGGTCGGCCGCGATCTCGCGCCCGGCCTCGGCGGCGGGGTGGTAGAGCGCCTCCACGTACTGGCGCACCATCCGCTCGGCCGACAGCTCCGGCGAGAGCGTCGACAGCGTGTGCCGGATCGAGCGCACCCAGCGGCGCGGCACTCCGTCGTGGTCGCGCTCGTAGTAGCGCGGCACGACCTCGCTCTCGAGCAGCTCATAGAGCGCATCCGCCTCGAGCGTGTCGCGCGACTCCGGGTCGAGGTCGCGGTCCGAGGACGGGATCGCCCAGCCGTTCTCGCCGTCGAAGTACTCGTTCCACCAGCCGTCGAGGATCGACAGGTTCAGCGAGCCGTTCAGCGCCGCCTTCATCCCGGAGGTGCCGCAGGCCTCGAGCGGACGCAGCGGGTTGTTCAGCCAGACGTCGGTGCCCGGGTAGAGCAACTGGGCCATCGCGATGTCGTAGTCGGGCAGGAAGACCATGCGCCGGCGCACGTCCGGCTCCTGCGCGAAGCGGACCAGCTTCTGGATCAGCCGCTTCCCCTCCTCGTCAGCCGGGTGCGACTTGCCGGCGATGACGATCTGGATCGGGTGCTCGGGGTGGGTCAGCAGCGCGCGCAGCCGCTCCGGGTCGTGCAGCATCAGCGTCAGCCGCTTGTAGGTGGGCACCCGCCGGGCGAAGCCGATGGTGAGCACGTCCGGGTCGAGCAGCTCGTCCAGCCAGGCCGGAGTGAGGCCGCCCGGGTTCTGCTCGCGCCAGGAGCGCGCGGCGCGGGTTCGGGCGTCGCGCACCAGCTGCTCGCGCATCGACCGCCGCGCCTGCCAGAGCTCGCCGTCGCTGAGGGCGCCCGAGGCCCAGTCGGCGCGGGTGGTGTCGTCGGTGCCGAGCCGGTCGCGGGCGAGGCCGCGGAGGATCGGATCGGTCCAGGTCGCCGCGTGCACGCCGTTGGTGACCGAGCCGATCGGCACCTCCGCCGTGTCGAAGCCCGGCCAGAGGCTGGAGAACATCGAGCGGCTCACCTCGCCGTGCAGCTTCGAGACGCCGTTGGAGCGCTGCGCCAGGCGGAGCCCCATGAACGCCATGTTGAAGACGTCGCTCGCGCCGCCCGTGGTCGACTCGGAGCCCAGCGCCAGGACGTCCTCGATCTGGACGCCCGGCAGCAGCTCGGTGGTGAAGTACTGCTCGATCATCCCGCGGTCGAAGCGGTCGATGCCCGCCGGCACGGGCGTGTGCGTCGTGAAGACGGTGCTCGCGCGGACGACCTGCAGCGCCTGGTCGAAGTCGAGGCCCGAGCCGATCAGGCCGGAGATGCGCTCGAGACCCTGGAAGCCCGCGTGCCCCTCGTTGGTGTGGAACACCTCCGGCAGCGGAGTGCCCGAGACCTCGGCCCACAGCTCGAGGGCGCGCACGCCGCCGATGCCCAGCAGCATCTCCTGCAGGAGGCGGTGCTCGCCGCCGCCGCCGTAGAGCCGGTCGGTGACCGTGCGCAGGGCGTCCTCGTTCTCGCGGACGTCCGTGTCGAGCAGCAGCAGCGTCACCCGGCCCACCTCGGCCCGCCAGACCCGCGCGTAGAGCGCGCGCCCGTCGGGCAGGGCCAGCACGATCCGCGCCGCGGAGCCGTCGGCCATCCGCACGATCCGCAGCGGCAGGCCGTCGGGGTCGAGCGAGGGGTAGGACTCGAGCTGCCAGCCGTCGGCCGAGAGCCCCTGGGCGAAGTAGCCCGAGCGGTAGAAGAGGCCGACGCCGGTCAGCGGGACGCCGAGGTCCGAGGAGGCCTTGAGGTGGTCGCCCGCGAGGATGCCCAGGCCGCCGGAGTACTGCGGGAGCGCGGCGGCGATGCCGAACTCGGGTGAGAAGTAGGCGATCGAGCGCGGCGCCGACTCCGGCAGCGACTGGTACCAGCGCGGCTCGGTGCGGTAGCGCTCGAGATCGTCGCGGAGGCGCCAGGCGTCGTCGACGAAGCCCTGGTCGCGGGCGAGCTCGGCGAGGCGCTCGGGCGCGATCGCGCCGAGGAGGGCGGTCGGGTCTCCGGTGCCGCGCTGCCACAGCTCGGGATCCGCCCGCTCGAACAGGCGGCGGGTCGGCTCGTGCCAGGCCCAGCGCAGGTTGCCCGCCAGCTCGCCGAGCGCGGACAGCTCGGGCGGCAGGACCGATCGGACGGTGAAGCGGCGGATGGCCTTCACGGCACTCCTCGACTCTCTGCCGATACGACGACCGGCTGATTCCGGCGACTGCGGACCCCGGTGAGCACCCCCTGCGGACGGCCGGGGCGGTCGCGCTCGCACACTGTAGCGGAGTGCCCGCGACCGCCGTCGACCGTGGCGCGGGCCCTTTTGCACAGCGGCGCGGGGCTCCGCAACCGGCGTGCCAAAGGCACCGCCGGTCGCTACTGTCGTGACGTGGCTCAGACACCTTTCGGCAAGGCTTCGCACGGCAAGGACGCACGACGAGCGGCTCGGGGAGGTGCGGCCCGGGAGGAGACTCCCGCCGCGCAGACTCCTCCGTCGCCGGAGGCGGCGGCACAGGATGCGCAGCGCACTGCACCGGCTCCGGCCGTGCAGGCGCAGGCGCCCGTGGCACCGGGGACGGCCGCCGCGGCGCCGGCTCCCGAGGCCGCGGCGGAGACCGCGGAGCAGTCCCCTCCGACCGGCTCCGGCTACCGGGTGCGCGCCGAGCGGATCCCGATCATCGACCCGCAGCCGCGGCTCGAGGACGACCGGTGGCCCGCCAAGGCCTTCGTCGGCGAGGTCGTCCCGTTCGCGGCGACCGCGTTCCGCGAGGGGCACGACCTGATCGGCGTCGACCTGCTGCTCACCTCCCCCGCCGGCACCGAGTCGGAGCACCGGATGGCGCTGATCGCCACCGGCACCGACCGCTACGGGCGGCTCGTCCTCCTCGACCACGAGGGCGACTGGAGCTACCGCGTCCGCGCCTTCGCCGACGACTGGGCGACCTGGCTGCACACCGCCGAGGTCAAGATCCCGGCCGGCCTCGACATCGCCGTCACCTTCGCGATCGGCGAGAGCCTCCTCCGCACCGCGGCCGGCGACGACGCCCGCTCGGAGGCCGAGCGCTCCCTCCTCTCCGACGCGGCCTCCACGGTCGCCGACTCCTCGCTTCCGCCCGAGGCCCGCCTCGCGGCGGCCGAGGACCCCGCCGTCCACGGCGCGTTCACCGCACGCCCGGTCATGAGCCTCGCGAGCGTCTCGGAGCCGCGCACCGTGCACGTCGAGCGCACCCGCGCCGGCGTCGGCGCCTGGTACGAGTTCTTCCCCCGCTCCGAGGGCGCCGTGCGCCACGAGGACGGCACCGTCACCTCCGGCTCCTTCCGCACCGCGATCGACCGTCTCCCGGCCGTCGCCGCGATGGGCTTCGACGTGCTCTACCTCCCGCCGATCCACCCGATCGGCCGGAACTTCCGCAAGGGACCGAACAACACGCTGGACGCCGGCCCGGACGACCCCGGCTCGCCGTGGGCGATCGGCGCCCCCGAGGGCGGGCACGACGCGATCCACCCGGACCTCGGCACGGTCGAGGACTTCACCGCGTTCCACGACGCGGTCACCGCCGCGGGCCTCGAGCTCGCGCTCGACTTCGCGCTGCAGGCCTCGCCCGACCACCCCTGGGTGACCAGCCACCCCGAGTGGTTCACGACGCTCCCCGACGGCTCGATCGCCTACGCCGAGAACCCGCCGAAGAAGTACCAGGACATCTATCCGATCAACTTCGACAACGACCCCGAGGGCATCCGCCAGGAGGCGCTGCGCGTCCTGCGGTACTGGATCTCGCTCGGCGTGAAGATCTTCCGCGTCGACAACCCGCACACCAAGCCGCTCGACTTCTGGGAGTGGATCATCCACGAGGTCAACGCCGAGAACCCCGAGGTCGTCTTCCTCGCGGAGGCGTTCACCCGCCCGGCGATCATGCGGGCGCTCGGCAAGGTCGGCTTCCAGCAGTCGTACTCGTACTTCACCTGGCGCAACACCAAGGAGGAGCTCGAGGAGTTCTTCACGAGCATCTCGCACGAGACGGCCGACTACATGCGGCCGAACCTCTTCGTGAACACACCGGACATCCTCACCGAGTACCTCCAGTACGGCGGCCGCTCGGCCTACAAGGTCCGCGCCGCGCTCGCCGCGACGGCTTCGCCGCTCTGGGGCGTCTACGCCGGCTACGAGCTGATCGAGAACGTCGCGCGCCCGGGCGCCGAGGAGAACATCGACAACGAGAAGTTCGAGTACAAGACGCGCGACTGGGCCGCGGCCGACGCCGCCGGCACCACGATCGCCCCGTACATCACCCGGCTCAACGAGATCCGCCGGGCGCACCCCGCGCTCGCGCAGCGGCGCAACCTGCAGGTGCACGGCAGCGACGACGACGCGATCCTCGTCTACTCCAAGCACCTGGACCGCGCGTTCACCGGCACCGGATCGGACGACACCCTCCTGGTCGTCGTCAACACCGACCCGCACTCGGCGCGCGAGACCACGGTGCACATCGACCTGCCGGCCCTCGGCCTGGACTGGAGCGCGACCTACGAGGTCGAGGACCTGATCACCGGTGCCGTCTGGACCTGGGGCAGCGACAACTACGTGCGGCTCGACTCCTTCGTCGAGCCCGTGCACATCCTGAGCGTGAAGGCGGACGGACGATGACGGTTCCCGAGGACAACGGCACGAGCCCGGTCGAGAGCACGGACAAGACGGCGCAGAACGCCGTCCCCGCGGAGGCCGGCAGCCCGGCCGACGCGGCGGGCGTCGAGCCGCGCACGGAGACGGTCGTCACGACGGGCACGAGCTCGGCGACGACCACGGGCGCGCACGTCGCGGAGCCCGCGGCCGACGAGGCGTCGGCAGTGCCCGAGCGGCTCACCCCGCCCGAGCCCGTCGCACCGCCGGAGCCGCTCCTGCCGCCCGAGCCGACCGCGGCGTCCGCGACCCCCGAGCCGCTGACGCCTCCGGAGCCGACCGCACCGGCCGCTTCGGCGCACGACTCCGCGCCGGCGCCGGACTCCGACGTCGACGCGCTCCCCGAGTTCCCCGAGTGGGTGCTCCAGCAGCTCGCGACCGGCAGCAACGCGCTCCCCCACGACGTCCTCGGGCAGCACGCGCTCCCCGGCGGTGGCGCCGTCGTCCGCGTCCGCCGTCCGCTCGCCGACGCCGTGACGGCCGTCCTGGCCGGCGGCGTCCGCGTCGAGCTCGAGCACCTGCACGACGGCCTCTGGCAGGGCGTCCACGACGAGGACCCGCAGGCGTACACCGTCGAGGCGCACTACGGCGACGGCTCCCTTTGGACCGCCGAGGACCCGTACCGCTTCTCGAAGACCGTCGGCGACTTCGACCTCTACCTGATCGGCGAGGGCCGGCACGAGCGACTCTGGGAGGCGCTCGGCGCGCGGCACCGCGAGCACGAGGGCGTCTGGGGCACCTCGTTCGCCGTCTGGGCGCCGCACGCCCAGGCCGCCCGCGTCGTCGGCGACTTCAACGAGTGGAGCGGCGAGGGCCACGCCCTGCGCAACCTCGGCGTCAACGGCGTCTGGGAGATCTTCGTGCCCGGCGTCGAGCCCGGCGCCTCCTACAAGTTCGACCTGCTCTCGCGCGACGGCCGCTGGGTCCGCAAGGCCGACCCGATGGCCCGGGCGACGGAGGTGCCGCCGGCGACCGCTTCGCGCGTCCCCGTCTCGCACCACCAGTGGGGCGACTCCGGCTGGATGGAGCAGCGCGCGAGCGTCGACCCGCACACGCAGCCGATCAGCGTCTACGAGATGCACCTCGGCTCCTGGAAGCCCGGTCTCGGCTACCGCGACCTCGCGGACCCCCTGATCGAGTACGTCACCACGCTGGGCTTCACCCACGTCGAGTTCATGCCGCTCGCCGAGCACCCGTTCGGCGGCTCCTGGGGCTACCAGGTCACCGGCTACTACGCCGCGTCGAGCCGCTTCGGCACCGCCGACGACCTCAAGTACCTGATCGACCGGCTGCACCAGGCCGGCATCGGCGTGCTCGTCGACTGGGTGCCCGGGCACTTCCCGAAGGACGACTTCGCGCTCGCCCGCTTCGACGGCGAGCCCCTCTACGAGCACCCGGACTGGCGCCGCGGCGAGCAGATGGACTGGGGCACCTACGTCTTCGACTTCGGGCACACCCAGGTCCGCAACTTCCTCGTCGCGAACGCGCTGTTCTGGCTCGAGGAGTTCCACGTCGACGGCCTCCGGGTCGACGCCGTGGCGTCGATGCTCTACCTCGACTACTCCCGCAAGGAGGGCGAGTGGCTGCCCAACGAGTTCGGCGGCCGCGAGAACCTCGAGGCGATCAGCTTCCTGCAGGAGGTGAACGCCACCGCCTACAAGCTCTATCCCGGCATCATGATGATCGCCGAGGAGTCGACCAGCTGGCCCGGCGTCACCCAGCCCACCGTCTCCGGCGGGCTCGGCTTCGGGCTCAAGTGGAACATGGGCTGGATGAACGACTCGCTGCGCTACATGGCGAACGACCCGCTCTGGCGCCAGTACCACCTGGGCGAGATCACCTTCTCGTTCGTCTACGCGTTCAGCGAGCACTTCGTCCTGCCGATCAGCCACGACGAGGTCGTGCACGGCAAGGGCTCGCTGATCCAGAAGATGCCGGGCGACCACTGGCAGCAGCTGGCGAACGTGCGCGCCTACCTCGCGTTCATGTGGGCGCACCCCGGCAAGCAGCTGCTCTTCATGGGCCAGGAGTTCGGGCAGTACTCCGAATGGTCCGAGGAGCGCGGGCTGGACTGGTGGATCCTCGACCAGCCCAGCCACCGCGGGCTGTGGAGCCTCGTCGGCGAGCTGAACCGCGTGTACCGCGAGGTCCCGTCGCTGAACGAGCTCGACAACGACCAGGCCGGCTTCGAGTGGATCGACGGCGGTGCCGCGGCGCCGAACGTGATCTCGTTCCTCCGCAAGGACAAGGCCGGCCGCTCGGTCGCGGTCATCGTGAACTTCTCCGGCTCGCCGGTGCACGGCTACCGCGTCGGCCTCCCCGAGGCCGGCCGCTGGGAGGAGCTGCTGAACACGGACGCCGAGATCTACGGCGGCTCGGGCGTCGGCAACTTCGGCGCCGTGGAGGCCCGCGACGAGCCGTGGGCCGGGCGGCCCGCCTCGGCCGAGCTGATCCTGCCCCCGCTCGGAGCGCTCTTCCTGCGCCACATCGGCTGACCGCAGCCCGACCCGCACGACGGCGGGCGGAGCGGACGCTCGCGCGTCCGACCCGCCCGTCGTCGTTCACCCGGCAGCCCGCGCCCGCGTCGCCAGACCTGCCGAGCCTCGCGCAGCCACTCAGTGGCGACCGTGGTGCGCCGGCGCGTGCGGCCGGGAGGGCTGAGGTCGCGTCGGCGCTCGTTCCTGCGAGGGGGCCGCCGGCGGAGCCTTCCCGGCGCTCGACCCCTCACCGGCGACCGGTGGCTTCGCGGCCTCCGGAGCGACGGCCGATGGCTTCGCGGCCTCCGGAGCCACGACCGGAGCCTTCTCGGCCTCCGGAGCGACGACCGGTGGCTTCTCGGCCTCCGGAGCGACGCCTGCAGCCGGAACCCTGCCCGAGCTCGGTCCCTCGACGGCGACCGGAGCCTTCTCGCCCTCTGCACGGCCCGCGGCCGGAACGGTGTTCCGGTTCTCCTCTTTCGCGGTCACCTCGCAGAGGACGCACTCCTGGGCAGAGGAGGTCGCGGCGGGAGGTCCCGCGAGGGGAACGCTCTTCCCGGCCCAAACGTCCTCGAGGGACCGCTCGAGGCGGAGGTTCGCCGACTCGAGGGGATGGAGGAGATCCTCCGTCCCGAGTGGCCCGCGCACCTCGAACACTCCGACCGAGCTGATCGCCGCGCCGGTACCGATCACTCGCCTCATCGCGGTGTACTCGCTGCGTGTGGGGAGGTTCAGTGCCGCAGCCACCCTGACCTCGGTGGGATGCTGCGTCACCAGCCGGTCGATGGCCTGCTTGCGGCGAGCCAAAGCCTCCTGCTCGTGAGGCGGAGCGTCCTTCGCAGCCCACTCATCGAAATCTGCACGGTCGAGTGCCCCCGCCAGGTAGGGATTGGCCACGCGCTCGAAGTCCGACGCCTCGAACTCCCCGTCGCTGCCCTCGCCGCCTGCGAGGCCGGCGTGCTTCACAGCCTCGAGGCCCCGAGCGCCACCGGTCGTCACCAGCTCCGAGACCCTGATCGAGAGGTCCCGCTCGGCTTCCGTCGTTCCCGGCGAGCGCAGGTCTCCGGATCGCAGCGGTGTGGCGACGACCGCCTCGGTGCTGCGGTCGATGTTCGCGCCGGCGAGGGACTGCACGGAGTGGTAGAGCTCGTGAGCGAAGACGACCGTCGGCGAGAACAGGCGGATCTCGCCCGTCCGGGAGTCGAAGTAGGACAGGGCGCGGTCGGGGTCGAAGTGCAGGACGCTGTCGGAGCCCCCGCCGCCGACGGCCTCGTCCCTGTTCAGCGCCACCGATACCCACCGGGCGGCCGGTGCGATCAGGACCCGCACGCTGGACAGGTTGCCGTCGCTGTCCAGGAACCGATTGCCGTTCGCCTTCTTCGCCCCCAGAAGATCCGGGACGGCCTCCACGAGACTCCTCGCGGGCTCCGTCGACCGCAGCTGGTCGATCATCGACCGCACGAGCCAGTAGGTGCGCAGTCCCGCCTGCGGCGACTCCGTCTGTCCGCCGTCGCGAGGCCGGGCGGCGACCGCGATTCCGGGTGCCACCTCCCAGGACTCGTAGACGGAGCCGGTGGTCGGATCCTTCACGAGCGTGAACGAGGACGGCCGCAGCAGGTCACCGCCGGGCATCGCCGCGGCACCGCTCGCGGTGAAGAGCGCGCTGAAGCCGACGAGCGCCGCGACGACGACGCTCGGAAGGAGCATCGCGCCACGGCTCGTGACGGAGGATCGAGAGTGGGTGGTCGCTTCGGGACGGCGTCGGATCAGGGCTGGGAGCAGAGGCACGGCAGTACAGTACTGAGCACCGGACGGGCGCTCACGGGCGTGGCGCGGGATCGACGACCGGCCCGGCGGCCGCCCGTCAGGCGGACTCCGCCCGGACGACCGCAGTCCGTCGCGTGTCGATCAGGACGATGCCGCCGAGGATGACGAGCGCGAGCGAGACCGACGCGAGGGTGTCGGTGAGCCAGTGGTAGCCGAGGTAGAGGCGGGCGACGACCTGACCGGCGATCATCCCGAGCGAGAGCGCGAAGCCGCCGATCGCCCAGACCGGCGAGGAGCGGCGCGACGCGAGCAGGAAGGTCGTGATCAGGAAGAAGTCGCAGACGCCGGTGACGTGCCCGGACGGGAACGAGAAGGTGCCGTCCGCCCCGAGGAGCATGTGCTCGACGGGCGGTCGCACGCGCTGCACCAGGTGCGCGGCGAGCTGAACGCTGAGCATCCCCGTCACCATCCCGCCGGCGAGCAGGAGCGGCCGCCAGAGGTGGCGGGCGAGCGCGATCCAGAGCACCAGCATGCCGAGGATGATGATCGGCAGGAGGACCGGGCCGAACACCGTGGCCAGCGTGTCCATCACGACGGTCCCCTCGGCGAAGCGCTTCGCTCGGAACCACTCGGAGACCGCCGGGTCGAGCACGGCCAGGCCGGTGCCCGTCGCCACCTGCACGGTCAGCGCGGCGAAGAGCACGAGCCCGACCGCGACCGACCCGCTTCCCGCGCGCATCAGCCGGCGGCGGGCGGGTGCTGACATCTCCCGCTTCTCGACGAGGAAGCGCTGGTGGAATCGGGCGCTCGGGGAGAGGGCGGCGGTGCTCATCCGCTCACCCTAGGCGTCGGCGGGCTCGGCACCGTCCGCTGCTCATCCTTCGCGCCCGCCCTCCCCGACCGCGCCCTCGGGAGCGGCCGCCCTCGCGGACTGCCCGCTGGCAACCCCCTGGCCTCCCGTGACGCGGAGAGGAGAGGGTCGCTGCATGACTCGATCGAGCACCCCCTCCCGCCCGGAGTCGCGGGGATGGCGCGCCCTGGGCCCGCGCGCCGCCCGGAACGCCTGGTCGGGCGCGCTCTTCGGCCTCGGCCTCGCGGCGTTCGTCGACGAGACCGTGTTCCACCAGCTGCTGCACTGGCACCACTTCTTCGACCTCGGCACGCCGGAGCTCGGGCTCGTCTCGGACGGGATCTTCCACGCCGTGGGCTGGTTCGCGGCGATCGGAGGTCTGTTCCTCTTCGCGGATCTGCGGCGGCGCGGGGCGCTGGAACCGCTGCGCTGGAGTGGAGCGGTGCTCCTCGGCGCGGGTGCGTTCCAGCTCTACGACGGCACCGTCCAGCACAAGCTGCTCGGACTGCATCAGATCCGGTACGTCCACGACCTGCTGCCCTACGACCTGGTGTGGAACACCGTCGCCGCAGTACTGATCCTCGCGGGAGTCGTGCTGCTCGTACGGGCGAGGACGGCCGCCGCGCGGAGGCGCGAGGCGTCGTGATCCCGTCCGCGCTCGACGGACCGGGCCACGCCCACGGCCACGCCGTCCCCCTCGAGCCGGTCCTGCTCCTGCTCGCGGTCTCGGGCGTGCTCGCCTACGCCGGCGCCGCCGCGGTGTCCGGCCGCCGGGGCCGACCCTGGCCGGTGTACCGCGTCGTGCTGTGGACGGCGGGGATCGCCTGCGCCGCCGCGGCCGTCGTCGGACCTCTCGCCGTCGCTGCGCAGTCGAGCTTCACCTCGCACATGGCCGCCCATCTGCTCGCCGGCATGCTCGCGCCGGTGCTGCTCGTCCTCGCCGCCCCCGTCACCCTGGCCCTGCGGACGCTGAGCACGACCCCCGCCCGGCGCCTGACCCGGCTGCTGCGCAGCGCGCCCGCCCGCGTCCTCGCCCACCCGATCACCGCGACCCTCCTCAGCGCGGGCGGGCTCCAGCTGCTGTACCGCACCCCGCTCCTCGAGACGATGCACGCGGCGCCGCTGCTGCACGTCCTCGTGCACGCGCACCTCCTCCTCGCGGGCTGCCTCTTCACCACCGCGATCATCGGCGTCGACCCCCACCCCCATCCACCGGCTCGCGCGACGCAGGTGGTCGCGGTCGTCCTGGCGACGGCCTCGCACGCGATCCTCGCCAAGCAGCTCTACGCCCGGCCGCCCGTGTTCCTCGACGCCGCCGACGTGCGAGCAGGCGCGGAGCTGATGTACACGGCGGGAGGCTGGCTGGAAGCGGTGGTCGTCGTCGTCTTCTGCGCGCAGTGGTACCGGGCGGCGGGGCGACGGCTCGAGCGCGACGAGGCCGGAGCGGGCCGCCGGGAGATCCGCCGCCCCGCCTCATTGTCAAGAGCGGATAACCGCCGCCCGGATCGGGGACCATCGAGGGATGGCGACCAGCGGAGCACCCCTCGAGGGCCGGCACGTCCGATTCATCCGCTACACCCGCACCCGCGACGGCTGGACCAGCGAGACCGTGCACGGGCGCCTGGAGGGGCACACTCCGGCGACCTGGCAGCTGCGGGTCGTCGACGAACTGCGCGAGCTGGCCCGGGACGAGTGGGCGCTCTACCGCCCCTGAGGGTGAGCCCAGCGCCGCTGTCAAGATCCTCGATCGAGGCCGCTCCGTCGGACTAGCGTCGTCCGCGCCGGACTCGTGCCAGTCGAGGAGGTCGTCCGATGTCCCGCTCCCCCACCGCGTCGAGAAGACGCAGCCGCGCACTCGTCGGTGCGCTCGTTCTGCCCCTGGCCGGGTGCGCCGGCCTCGCACCGGACACGGCGGCCGCCGGTGCCACCGCCGCGGCGTTCGAGGAGGCGCTGGCGGCGGGAGACGGCTCCGCCGCGTGCGCGGCCCTGACCCCGCGGGCGGCCGAGGCGGTCGTCGAGGCCGGTACGGCATCGGCGGCGTGCCCCGACGCGATCCTCGCGCTCGGCCTCGACTCGGCCGCCGTGGGCTCCCCCCGCGCCGAGGCCTTCGGCCAGGCCGCCGTGGTCGAGCTGGGCGACGACACCGTCTTCCTCGCGGCGAGCGGCGACGGCTGGCGCGTGCGCGCCGCGGGGTGCACGGCGACCGGCGAGGACCGCCCCTTCGACTGCGTGATCGACGGCTCCTGATGCGCGGGGTGTTCACCGGCTGCCTCTGCGTGATCGGCGCCGGTCTCGTCTTCTTCCTCGCGATGGGGCTGCTGCACCGATGAGCGCCGTGACCCGGGCGCGCGGTTCCGAGCGGCACGCCGGCGCCGCTCGGGGCTTCCTGCGCGAGAACTCGCTGACCCTCGTCTTCGGCGCGCTCTTCGTGCTGTCGCTGGCCGGCCAGTCGGCCGCCGGGTTCCACGTCCACCTCGACGACCTGCGGGTCGCCGGGCTCGAGCCGGTGACGTACGCGCGCTACCTCACGTCGTCGACCTTCGTCGCCGACGTCGCCGAGAACTGGCAGTCGGAATACCTGCAGTTCTTCCTCTACATCGCGGCGACGGTCTGGTTCGTGCAGCGCGGGTCGTCGGAGTCGAAGGAGCCCGGTGAGCGCGGCCGCGCCACGGAGCAGGAGCAGCGCATGGGGCCGTGGGCCGAGGAGTCCTCCCCGCGGCCCGCGAAGCTCCCGAGCGGCCTCCGGCGCTGGCTCTACGCGCACTCCCTGCTGATCGTGATGGGGGCGGTCTTCGCCGGTTCCTGGCTCGCGCAGTCGGTCGCCGGGCACGTCGCCTACGACGAGCAGCAGCTGCTGGACCTGTCGGCGCCGGTCTCCTGGGGCGAGTACCTCGCCTCCGCCGACTTCTGGAGCCGCACACTGCAGAACTGGCAGTCCGAGTTCCTCGCGGTGGGCAGCATGGCGGCGCTCTCGGTCTACCTGCGCGAGCGCGGCTCGCCGGAGTCGAAGGCGGTCGGCGCCCCGCACGCCGAGACGGGCGGGGACGAGTGACGCGTCCTCGGGCCAGACCCAGGCGGAGAGGACGACCACCGCGGGACCTCTCCTGCCGCGGCGCAGTAGCGTCGGCCCGTGGAGGCGGCGCACACCTGCAGAGTCGCGGGAGGATGGCAAGCCCTTTCCCGTCCTGTCACCGTTTCCGTGACACTGGAGTCGATGCCGCCGACGATCCCCGCCCTCGCGATCCTCCCCGCCGCTCTCGTCGAGGTCGGACGTCGTGCCTGAGGACGGCCTGGACGGCGTGTTCGTCTCGTGGGTCGAATCGCTGCCGGAGGTCGACGACGACGAGGCGGCCGTGCTGCAGGCCGTCGGCTTCCTGAGCGCCGGCCTGCGGATCTCCGCCGACATCGCGTTCATCACATTGCGCGAGGAGGCTCGGGTGAGCGACCTGAGCCTGCCGACGATGGCCCGCGAGGTGCTCGGCCACCAGCGCATCCTCGCTACCCCGCACACCGAGGCCTGCCGCCACCCCTGACGGCCGACGCCGGATCTCGTAGGACAGATCACCTCGTCGACGTGGGCACTTACATGCTGATCGAGTAGCCCGCTCAGCGGGCGCATCGAGCGGAGGGGGCGCCTTCGGCGCCAGCGCAGGGCGGGGAAGAGACCGACTTCCTTGGGGTGGGTGGGTCTCGATACGCCCCTTCGGGGCTACTCGACCAGCATGTTCTGCGGGCGTCTCTTCCAAGTAGATCCACCACCGTCAGAACAGAAGTCTGCAGACCCGCCCTGCTGTCGTCGACGGGTCTCGATACGCCCCTCCGGGGCTACTCGACCAGCATGTCTGCGGGCGTCTCGTCCAAGTAGATCCACCACGTCGGAACAGAAGTCTGCAGACCCACCCTGCTGCCGACGCCGGGTCTCGATACGCCCCTCCGGGGCTACTCGACCAGCGAAGCCGCGCCCCGGCTGCGTCTGCGGCGCGACCCCCATGCTGATCGAGTAGCCCGCGCAGCGGGCGTATCGAGATCCACCACCGTCGGAACAGAAGTCTGCAGACCCGCCCTGCTGCCGACGGCAGGTCTCGATACGCCCCTCCGGGGCTACTCGACCAGCATGAAACGGTGCGCCACCGCATCCTTCCGGGCACCGACCGCATACCACCGCCGTCAGAACCAGCCGCTCACCCTCAAGGCGACCGGCGAGAAACGCGTGCCAGCGTTTCGCGCGAGCCGTGCGCAGGACGCTCTGTGGTTCGCGACCACACGATGTGCCGACCGCGGCGGGAGGAGCGTTCGCGCTCCTCCCGCGGACGAGCACCGCACGCGTGCCAGCGTTTCTCGCGAGCCGGACGCAGGACGCTCTGCGGAACGCGACCACAGACTAAGCCGACCGCGGCGGGAGGAGCGTTCGCGCTCCTCCCGCGGACGAGCACCGCACGCGTGCCAGCGTTTCTCGCGAGCCGGACGCAGGACGCTCTGCGGAACGCGACCACAGACTCAGCCGACCGCGGCGGGAGGAGCGCTCGCGCTCCTCCCGCAATTCAATACAGCAAGCCGGTCAGCCGCGCCCGCGCCTTGTTCACGCGCGGGTCCGTCGTTCCGACGATCTCGAAGAGCTCGAGCAGGCGGGCGCGGACGCTCGCCTTGCCGTCGACGTCGAGGCGGGGGTACATCGCGAGGAGGCGGTCGAACGCGTCCTCCACGTGGCCGCCGGAGACGTCGAGGTCGGCGACGGCGAGCTGCGCGTCGAGGTTCGCGGGCTCGGCGGCCGCGGTCGAGCGGATGTCGTCGAGGGTGCGCCCCTGGAGGCGCTGGAGCAGCCTGACCTGGGCGAGTCCGGCGACGGCGAGGTCATCGCGCGGGTTCTGCGCGATCGCCGTCTCGTACTCGGTGATCGCGGCCGAGTAGTCGCCGCGGTCGATCGCGTCGTAGGCCTCCTGGTGGTGCGGGGGCAGCGGCTCAGGGGCGGGCTCGGCGCCCGGCTCGGCGGCGGCGCCCGGGTCGACCGGGACGGTGCCGGTGACGCCCTGCTGCGCGGCGAGCTGCAGCACCTGCTCGAGCAGGTCGCGCAGCTGCTCCTCGGTGATCAGGCCGTTGAACATCGGCACCGGACGGCCGGCGATCACGGCGGCGATCGTCGGAACCGACTGCACCTGGAAGGCCTGCGCGAGCTGCGGGCTCGACTCGACGTCGACGCCGACCAGCACGAGCGCGCCGGCGTAGGAGATGACGACCTTCTCGAGCAGCGCGGTCATGCTCAGGCTCTGGTCGGACCACGAGCCGCGCAGGTCCACGATCACGGGGACGCGCGAGGACAGCTGGACGACCTGGTCGAACTCGGCGTCGCCGGCCGACAGCAGCAGCGGGTTGGTGACGGGCGGCCCCTGGGGCGCCTCCGGACCGCCGGCGGGCGCGGCGGGGGCGGCCGGTGGGGTGCGCCGGTTCACGAGGGTGGACAGGTCGACGGCGCCGCGGAGGTTTCCGGGCAGCGGGGGCAGGGGGGTGCTCACGGCAGCTGCACCACCGAGACGAGTCCTTGGCTCCATCCGAGCATGACGATCTTCTCCTCCGATCCGACGGGCGGTACGTAGAACAGCAACTGATAACCGTAGGTGGTCGCGATGCCCGTGGTCGACTTGTCGGTGCCGAGCAGGGTCTGCGAGGCGCCGGACGTCGACACGGTCGAGCCCTCGGCGGTCGGGCGGACCGTCGCGGTCTCGGCGATGCTCGCGGCGACGAGCGCGCCGGAGTCGTTGGTGGCGAGGGCGATGGTGTCCGAGGTCCCCGCCGCGTTGGTGAACTCGATCGAGGCGGTGTCCGGCAGCGCCTCGCGATCGGCGTTCTTCTTGTCGACGCCGACCTGACCGCGCAGGGTGTCGCCGTCCGCCGAGAAGGTCTCGGCGTACTGGCTGGCGTCGCCGTTCGCGAGGATGTCGGCGTAGGCCGTCCCCACGTTCTCCGGCGCGAGCTTCATCAGCCGGGAGTCGGGGGCGACGATCGAGGTGCCGACCGTCACCGGGGCGACGTCGGGGATCCGCGCGTTGGCCTCGAGCGAGATCGCGTAGTCGACCTTGTAGTCGACGCGCGGGCTGGCCTGGCTCATCATCAGCGCGATCGGCGCCTGCGTCGCGTCGGACGTGTTCTGCACGACGGCCGTGACCAGGCGCGGCCAGCTGTCGGTGTCCTGCGGCAGCACGAGGCTCACCGGCGACGCCGGAATCGCCTGGGGCGCGTCGATCGTGCCGCCCTTGGTCAGCACCTCGTAGTTCGTGGTGCGCTCGGTCAGCGCCTCGCCCTGGAAGCGCTCCGCGAGGATGCTCGCGTCGCGGGCCGCGTCGGCCGCGGCGGCCACCTCGGAGACCGAGGCGACGATCGCCTCCGCCTGCTGCGTCGTCACGACGGGGGTGGGCTCGGCGGCGACCGGCTCCGCACCGGGGGTCGCGGTGGCCGACGCCGTCGGGGTCTCGGAGGCCCCGGCGGCGAGATCGGGCCAGTAGTCGGAGCTGCAGCCGGCGAGCGCGACCGTCGCGCCCAGCGCGATCGGGAGCACGAGCAGCCGGCGGCGACGCGAGGGCTGCGCCGAGGCGATCGAGGACTGGATGCCGGCGCGCGCGCGCGGCAGGCGGACGCCGCGCGGGACCTTGCCCTGCGGGCCCTTGCGGCGCGGGCCGTGCTGGCGGCGCAGGTGCAGGAACGCCCAGATGTACAGAACGAGGCCGATCAGGAGGAAGACGGCGCCGCCGAGCAGCAGCGGCCCGGCCCACGGCGTGGCCGTGTCGACCGGCCAGCTGACGCGGATGTCGCTCGCGGCCGGGGCGGTCCCGTCGGTCGCGACGAGGAGCGAGACGTCCTCCGGGAGGTCGAGCGCGACGGTGATGCTGCCGGTGCCCTCGAACTGCTCGAGCCAGAGGTCGGAGCCGCGGGGATCGACGACGGCGGCGTCCGCCTCGGCGACGTCGGACGCGAGCGTCAGCGCCGTCCCGGTCTCCTGCTCGGCGCGCAGGGAGTCGGCGCCGTCCTCGCTCGTCGCGTAGTCGATCCGGTCGTACTCGGAGCCGCCGACCCAGCCCATCACGTCGGTCGTCGGCGCGTACGCCATCACGAGGTCGCCCTCGCCCTCGATCGTGATCGTCTGCCGGCCCGGATTGGCGCCGAGGGTGCTGCCGTCGATGACGGCGTAGGGCGCCTCGGACTCGAGCGAGGTCTGCGCGGTGAGCGACTCGGGTGGAGCCCACACCGTCCGCTGGCCGATGCCGAGCGCGATGAGCGCCGCGGCGATGACGGTGGCGATGATGGCGAAGACGAACCGCACGAAAGAACTCCTCCTGCGTTGCCGGATCGGGGGTGGCGGCCCGGGACGGCTCCGGTGACGGCCGGACCGGGGCGCGACGGCAACAGACAAAGACAGTCCAGGTTAGCGGATGGGCTCCGCCGAACCCAGGGATCGGCCGAGAGCCCCGATCGCCGGGCGCGCGGTGCGGGTGTCGGCCGGGGCCGGGCGGCACCCGCTGACTAAACTCCCTGGAGTGCCGCGACCCCACCGCGGCCGTGTTCCGGAGGAGACGACGTGGCAAGCGACGAGGCCGAATTCACCCAGGTGTTCCGTGGCTACGACCGGGACGAGGTCGACAAGGCCATCCAGGGTCTGCGCCGGGAGCTCATCCACGCCAACACCCAGGCCGCCGAGAGCGGCCGCGAGTCCAAGCGCCTCGCCTCCCGCATCGACGGGCTGGAGAAGGAGCTGCAGCAGGTCGGCGCGCCCACCTACGCGGGCCTCGGCGCCAAGCTCGAGCACACCCTGCGTGTGGCCGAGGAGCAGTCCGAGCGCATCATCGCGCAGGCCGAGAACGACGCCTCGGCGCTGCGCCGCTCCACCCGCGACGACCGCGACGGCCTGCTGAAGGACGCCCGCGACGAGGCCGAGCGCCTCGTCACGGAAGCCCGCCGCCGTGCCGACCGCACCCGCGAGGAGTCGGAGGCGCAGGCCGCCGCGACCCTCGGCAAGGCCGCCGACGACCGCGATGTGATGACGCAGGACGCCGTCCGCGAGGCCGCCGCCATCCGCGGCACCGTCGCGACCGAGGCCGCGGAGACCCGCGCGACCGCCAAGCGCGAGGCCGCCGCGATCCGCTCGGAGGCCGGCCGCGAGGCCGCCGAGATGCGCGCCGTCGCCGCCCGCGAGGTCGAGGTGGCCCGCGCCGAGGCCGCGCGCCTGGCGCAGAGCAACGAGCTGCTGCGCGCCGAGGTCGCCTCCGAGGTCGACCGCCTGCGCGCCGCCGTCACCGCCGAGGTCGCCGAGGCGCGCGCCGCGGTCGAGGCCGAGGTCCAGGCCGCCCGCGCCGACCTCGAGGCCGACGTCCTGTCGAGCCGCGCCGCCCTCGCGGCCGAGCTCGCTACGGGCCGCGCCGAGGGCGCCCGCGAGCTCGCCGACCTCCGCACCGAGCTCGCCCGAGACCGGGCCGACGCCGTCGCCCTGCTGGACGCCGAGCTGGCCGCCCTGCGCTCCGCCGCCTCCGACGAGGCCGCCGCGCTCTCGCGCGAGGTCGAGCAGGCCCGGATCGACCTGGTCGTCGAGCTCGCCGCCCGCCGCGAGGAGGCGGACCGCGACTACCTGCTCCGCCACCAGGAGGCGGTCGCCCAGACGCAGCGCTACCTCGACGAGTCGAACCTGCAGCTCGCCGACGCGATCCGCCGCGCCAACGACAAGCGCCTCGAGGCCGATGCGCTCCGCAGCGACGCCCTCGACGACGTCACGCGCCTGCGCCGCGACGCCCAGGACGAGTCGGACGCGCTGCTCGACTCCGCCCGCGACCGCGCCCGCGAGATGATCGCCGACGCCGAGCGCCGCACCCGCGAGCTGCAGAACACGGCCGAGTCCCGCCTCGACGAGATCCGCACCGAGCGCGACGCGATCGCCGGCTACGTCACGGGCCTGCGCGGCCTGATCGGCCACATCGACGGGCTGTCGGACGACTCCGACGACGACTCGAAGGACAGCGGCTCCTCGAAGGACAGCGGCTCCTCGAAGCGCTGACCGGCGCGGGCGGGCTCAGCCGAGCTCGCCCGCCCACTCCGTCGGCAGCGGCGACGACTCCGGCGCCACCACCCGCACGATCTCGTCGAGCACGCGGCGCGTCTGCGCCTCGCCGACCCAGAGGTGCTTGCCGCCGGCGACGGGCACCAGCTCGGCCTGCGGGACGGACGCGAACCGCTCGGCGGCCGCCTCCGGCCGCAGGTAGTCGTCGAACTCGGGGATCAGCGCGACCAGCGGTCGCCCGTCCTCGCCCCAGGCCGCGACCTCCTCGGCCGTCGCCCGGTGCAGCGGCGGCGAGAGCAGGATCGCCCCGTCGACGGGGTGCTCCTTCCCCCACTTGAGCGCCAGCTCGGTGCCGAAGGACCAGCCCACCAGCCAGGGGTGCGGCAGCCCGCGCTCGGCGACCAGCGCCATCGCCGCCGCGACGTCGGCACGCTCGGCGGCCCCGCCGTCGAACGCGCCCTCGCTCGTCCCGCGCGGCGAGCTCGTCCCGCGGGTGTTGAAGCGCAGCACCGCGAGGCCGGCCAGGGCGGGGAGCCGGGCGGCGGCCTTGCGCAGGATGTGCGAGTCCATGAAGCCGCCGTGCGTCGGCAGCGGATGCAGGGTGACCAGTGTGGCGACCGGCTCGCGGTCGAGCGGCAGGGCCAGCTCGCCGACGAGGGTCAGCCCGTCGGCGGTGCGCAGCTCGACGTCCTCGCGGCGGGCGGGGAGGACGACGCCTCCGCGGATCTCGTGCGTCATCGTGCTCCTTCGATCCGCCAGCAGTGTGTGTGCCAGTGGCGACGGCCGGCGAGGTCCGCGGCGTCGCCGAGTGCTCCGTCGCCACGCCAGACGACGACGTGGGCGAGGCCGATGTCGATGGTCTGGCCGCAGCCCGGGCAGAGGTAGTTCTTCACGGCGCGCGACGAGGACACGGGCTGGACGTTCCACTCCCGGCCGCGGCGCGTCTCGGTGCGGCGCCAGCCGGCCAGCATCTGCGAGAGGTCGCGCTGCTCGTCGTCGTCCTCGCGCCCGCGTCCGCGGGGTCGATTGCTGCGCGGCATGCCTCCCAGTCTAGGAGCCGCGATCCGCGCGCCCGCACTCCCGGACGCCGCCGTCCCTGTCAGTGCGAGGAGTCGTCCATCTCGAGCCGCGTCTCCTCGGCGTCGAGCATCAGCTGCGCGCGCCGCAGGATACGCGAGGAGTAGACCCCGCGACCGCGCGCCTCCAGCAGCGCCTCGCGCTCGGCGCTCAGCACCGCCCGCCGCAGGTGCAGGTACTGCCCCTGCGGACCCAGGGGGCCGTCGACGTCGCGCTCGACCTGCTCCCACGCCACCTGCGAGCGCGTCAGCGTGTCCCGGCGGACCCGCTCCAGCACGCGCTCGCCGACACTGCCCTCCGGCAGGTCCTCGACCGCCTCCGGCAGCGCCTGGATCCCGGTCGCCGCCACCTCGTCGAGCAGCGTGGCGAGCTCGCGGCGGTCGGCGTCGCCGTCGCTCCCCTGGATCCCCGTCACCCGGATGAGCGCGGGCAGCGTCGCACCCTGCAGCAGGAGCGTCACCACCGCGACCGTGAAAGCGATCAGGATGAGCTGCGAGCGGTACGGCGTCTCCTCGGGCAGCGACTGCGCCGCCGCGAGCGTGACCACGCCGCGCATCCCGGACCAGGACAGGATGACGCCGCCCCGCCAGCCGAACGCCTCGCTCGTCGTCGCCGCGAGGTCGGTCTCGCGCCGCTGATAGAGCCGCTCCGCCCGCTGCTGCCGGCGGAGGAACCGGTCGTCGCTGCTCGCGCTGTTCCGCAGCCGCATCACCCCGACCGCGAGCCGCCGGTTGATCCGCTCCGCCCGCCGCCCGGAGCCGCGGAGCCAGAGCAGCAGCGGCCAGACGAACAGGGTGCGCAGCACGATGAGGATGACGACGGTCGCGAGCCCGAGGTAGACGGCCGTGTCGACGCCGACCCCGCCCGGCTCCACCTCGCCGACGATCGCCTTGATCTCGGCGCCCATCAGCAGGAAGACGCCGTTCTCGAGCAGGAACTGCGCCGTCCGCCAGTTGACCCGCTCGCTGATCCGCGACTGCGGGCTGAGGAACCGCGCGCTGTTGTGCCCGGTGTAGATGCCGGTGACGACGACGGCGAGGACACCCGAGGCGCCGAGCTCCTCCGCCGGGATGTAGGCGAGGAAGGGGACCGCGAAGGAGACCGCGGTGTCGAGCACCGGGTCGCGCAGCTTCGAGCGCACGAAGACGGTCAGCACGCCCATGACCAGTCCGAGGACGACGGCCATCACGACCGAGTAGACGAAGAGCACGCCGACCTCGCCGATGTCGATGGCGTCGCTCGAGACGGAGGCGCCGACCACCGCGGTCGCGGCCGTCGCGGCCCGCAGCAGCACGAGGGCCGAGGCGTCGTTGACGAGGCTCTCGCCCTCGAGCACGGTGACGAGCCGCGGTGGCAGCCCGAGCTTCTTGCCGATCGAGGTGGCGGCGACCGCATCGGTCGGGCTGACCACCGCTCCGAGCGCGATGGCGGCCGGGAGGCTGAGGTCCGGCAGCAGCATGTAGAGGAAGAAGCCGACGACGAGCGCCGTGACGACCACGAGCAGGACCGAGAGCCCGAAGATCGAGCGGAGGTTCCGCCGGAAGTCGGCGAGCGGCACCTGGATCGCCGCCGAGTAGAGCAGCGGCGGCAGGACCCCCGCGAGGATCAGCTCCGGCTCGACCTCGATCTCGGGCACGCCGGGCAGATAGGACGCGCCGATGCCGATGACGACGAGGAGCAGCGGTGCCGCCACGCCGAGTCGGCTCGAGAACCGCGCGACCGTGACGACGGTGATGATCCCGACGACCCCGAGCAGCGCGTAATCCACGCGCTCAGGCTAGCGGGCCGACCGGCCGACCCCGACGAGGGGCGGCGGAGCGGTGGTCAGTACCAGCCGACGCTCTCGGAGTGCGCCCAGGCGCCGCAGGGTGAGCCGTAGCGACCCGAGATGTAGGTGAGGCCCCAGGTGATCTGGGTGGCGGCGTTGGTCTGCCAGTCGCCCGCGACGGTCGCCATCTTGCTGCCGGGGAGCGCCTGCGGGATGCCGTAGGCACCGCTCGACTTGTTCTCGGCGTAGACGTTCCAGCCCGACTCGCGGTTCCAGAGCAGGACGAGGCAGTCGTACTCGCTGTCGGCCCAGCCGCGCTGCACGATCTGGTCGTAGGCGATCGCCTTCGCCGAGCCGGGGTCCGGGGCCGCCGAGCGGGCGACGGGCGCCGCTACGGCCGACTCCTCCTCGTCCTCGACAACGGCCTTCTTCGACGACGTCGGAGTGGGGGTCGGCGTCGGAGTCGGGGTGGGAGTCGGCTTCGCCTGCGCGTCGAAGGTGTCGCGCTGGACCGTGCGCTCGACGGCCGCCTCGGCGACCACGAGGCGCTGCGCCGGGTCGCCGTTGAAGCGCTCGGGGGCCTGGTAGAAGGGCGATGCGACGGCGCCGCTCGACGGATCCACGGCACTCACGGCGACGAAGCCGATGGAGGCCGCGAAGGCGAGGAACGCCAGCGGGAGACGGGTCCGGGACCGACGAGCCACCGGGCGCTTCGACGTCTCGACCGAGGATCGGGAGACGGAAGGCTGCGCGACGGACGTTCTCTGATGCATACCCACGATCACGAAAGCATAACGGACGACCTCCCGATCCGCCAGCATCGGGCCCTCCGCTCAGCGCACCGCCAGCATCACGTCGACCACGGCGTCGAGCACGAGGTCGACCTGGGGCTCGGAGTAGCCGCCGCGCTGCGGGGCGAAGGACACCGTCCGCACGTCGTCCACGGTGAGCACGGAGCCGTCGCGGAAGTAGCCGGAGATCCGGTCGGAGAAGGCGTCGACCTGACGGATGTTGTAGCCGGTGGTCAGCACGCCGGCGCGGGTGAAGCGCTCCCGGGCAGGCCGGGCCAGGCGGTTGACGATCTCCTGCGCGGTGTCGCGGGCGCTCTGCAGCCAGGCCTCCTCGCCCTGCACCGCGATCGCGTACTGGCGCTCGCGCACCGCGAAGGCGTCCTCGAGCCGCTCGAGCGCCGCGTCGACGTGCGGCGCCGAGTAGCCGCCCTTCTTGAGCGAGAAGGCGGTGTGCCGCAGATCGGCCGCGCGCAGGTCCGCCGGTCCGCCCGAGAGCTGCGCGTAGGCGTCCCTGGCCGAGGCGAGGAAGGAGTCGACCTCGTCCGTGTCGTAGCCGGGCCGGGACTCGCGCGCGCGGGGGAAGGGAGCGTCCATCCCGTCATTCTGCCAAGACGACGGCCCGGTCCGGCAATCGGCGCGTCGGCCGAGCCGGGAGACCGGTGACCGAGCGTGCGGAGATCTCGAGCGCGACGACTCAGTGCGCGAAGACGAAGTACAGCACGTAGGCCGCGGCGGCGGACGGGAGGATCGAATCGAGTCGATCGAGGAACCCGCCGTGGCCCGGCAGCCAGGAGCTCATGTCCTTGATGCCGATGTCGCGCTTGATCAGCGACTCGGCGAGATCGCCGAGCGTCGCGGTCAGCAGGATGACGGCACCGAAGACCGCGCCGACCCACCAGGGCTGGTCGAGGAGCAGGACCGCGAGGAGGACGCCGACCCCGACACCGGCGGCCGCGGCACCCGCGAAGCCCTCCCAGGTCTTCTTCGGGCTGATCCGCGGCGCCATCGGATGCTTGCCCCAGGTCAGACCGCTGGCGTAGGCGCCGGTGTCGACCACGATCACCAGGATCAGGAAGGACAGCGCCCAGAGCTGGCCGCCCTCCTCCGCGACGAGGCGGATGGCGAAGGCGCCGAGGAAGGTGACGTAGATCTGCACGAAGGCGCCGAGGCCCACGTCGAGCAGGAGCTCGCGCCCGGTGGACCGGGTGCGGCGGAAGAGCTGCTCCCCCAGCCGCCAGAGCGCGACCAGCGCCGAGCCGCCGAGGACGGCGAACCAGGCGGCCTGCATCCCGCCGTAGTACGCCGCCGGCACGGCGACCACGGCGACGACCCCGGTGGGGATGCGCGGGATGTCGCGACCGGCCTGCCGCAGGGCGTTCGACAGCTCCAGCGCCGCCAGCAGCACCAGCGCGCCGGCCAGCACCATGAAGAGCTCTTTGATCACGAGCAGGCTGACGACCATCGCGCCGCCGCCGATCAGGCCGATGATCGTCGCGGAGACGAGATTCCGGCCGGACCGCGCGGTGAGGCGCTCGTTGGTGGCCTCGAGCTGGGCGCGGGTGGCCTCCAGCTGCCGTTCGACGTCGGCGCGCCCCTGCTGGGCCCGGGCGCGCAGGGCGTCGCGCGTGACCATCCGCGAACCCCGGGCGCCCGGAACGTGCGGCGCCGGAGCGTCGTCGCTGCTCTCGGGTTCCTCGGGGTTCACGGGCACGGAACTACACCTCGAGCAGTTCGGATTCCTTGCGCTTGAGCGCCTCGTCGATGGCGTCCACGTGCTGCTTGGTCAGGGCCTCGAGCTCCTTCTCCCCGCGGGAGAGCTCGTCGTCGCCGATGTCGCCCTTCAGCGCGTCGAGGTCGCTCTTGGCGCTGCGGCGGATGTTGCGGACCGCGATCTTCGCGTCCTCCGCCTTCGTGCGCACGATCTTCACGAACTCCTTGCGGCGCTCGGCGGTGAGCTCGGGGAGGTTGATCCGGATGACCGAGCCGTCGTTGGTCGGGTTGGCGCCGAGGTTCGGCATGTCCCGGATGGCCTGCTCGATGTCGCGGAGCGCGCCCTTGTCGTAGGGGGTGACGAGCAGGGTGCGCGCCTCGATGTTCTGCAGCGACGCGAGCTGCGACAGCGGCGTGGGCGTGCCGTAGTAGCTCACGAGCACCTTCTGGAACAGGCCCGGGTTGGCCCGGCCGGTGCGCACTGTGGAGAAGTCCTCCTTGGCGACCCCGACGGCCTTGTCCATCTTGACGGTCGCGTCGGCCAGTACATCCGAGATCACAGGGGGCTCCTTAAGAGAGAGAAGTGGTCAGTCTAGTTCGAGGCGGGAATGCCCTAGTTGGAGACCAGGGTGCCGAGTCGGGCGCCCCGGATGGCCGCCGCGACGTTGCCGGCCGGCTCCATCCCGAAGACCTGCATCGGCATCCCGTTGTCCATGCAGAGGCTGAAGGCGGTCGAGTCGACGACCTTCAGGCCGCGCTGCAGCGCTTCCAGGTAGGTGAGCGTGTCGAGCTTCTTCGCGTCCGGGTTCGTCCGCGGGTCGGCGTCGTAGACCCCGTCGACGCCGTTCTTCGCGACGAGCACGACCTCGGCGTGCGTCTCGAGCGCGCGCTGCGCGGCGACGGTGTCGGTGGAGAAGTAGGGCAGGCCCGCGCCGGCGCCGAAGATCACGACGCGGCCCTTCTCCATGTGCCGGATCGCCCGGCGGGGGATGTAGGGCTCGGCGACCTGCGTCATGGCGATCGCGGACTGGACGCGCGTCTCCGCGCCGGCCTGCTCGAGGAAGTCCTGCAGGGCGAGCGCGTTCATCACCGTGCCGAGCATGCCCATGTAGTCCGCGCGACCGCGGTCCATGCCGCGCTGCGAGAGCTCGGCCCCGCGGAAGAAGTTGCCGCCGCCGACGACCACCGAGATCTCGACCTCCGTCGCGGCGTCGGCGATCTCGCGGGCGAGAGCACTGATCACGTCCGGGTTCACACCGAGAGTGCCGGCTCCGAACGCCTCCCCCGACAGCTTCAGCAGCACCCTGCGGCGCTTGCCCGTCGTCTTCGCATCCGTCTCCGTCATGGACGTTTCCTCCCGTAGACCCGTACAAACCTATCCCGCGCAGAGCACGCCCCGCGACCACGCCCGGGCACCTCCCCCGGGCAGAGCGAAGGGAGCCCGGGTCGACTGAACGACCCGGACTCCCTCCCCTGTGCGTGCTACGCGCCGACCTTGAAGCGGGCGAAGCCCGACACGGTCAGACCGGCGTCCGCCACGACCTTGCTGATGGACAGCTTGTTGTCCTTGGCGTAGTCCTGGTCGAGCAGCGCGACCTGCTTGAAGTACGCGTTGACGCGACCCTCGATGATCTTCGGCAGGGCGGCCTCGGGCTTGCCCTCGCCGCGCGAGATCTCCTCGACGATGCGGCGCTCGTTGTCGACCTCCGACTGCGGCACGTCCTCGCGCGACAGGTAGGAGGGGTTGGCGAACGAGATGTGCTGCGCGATCGAGCGGGCGGTCTCCGCGTCGTCTCCCGAGTAGCCCAGGACCACGCCGACCTGCGGGGGCAGGTCCTTGTTGGTCTTGTGCAGGTAGACGGCGAAGTGCTCGCCGGAGACGGCGGCGACGCGGCGCAGCTCGACCTTCTCGCCGAGGATCGCGGCCTCGTCGTTGATGAGGTCGGCGACGGTCTTGTCGCCGGCGGGGGCCGCGAGGCCCTCCTCGACGGTGGTGGCGCCGGCGGCGACGACCGCGGCGAGAACGCCGTCGGCCAGGGCGATGAACTTGGTGCCCTTGGCGACGAAGTCGGTCTCGCAGGCGAGCTCGATCAGGGTGGCGACGCCGTCCTTCTCGGCGGCGGCGACGAGGCCCTCGCTCGTGGAGCGGTCGGCGCGCTTCGCGTTGCCCTTGGCACCCTTGAGGCGGAGGATCTCGACCGCCTTGTCCAGGTCGCCGTCGGCCTCGACGAGCGCGTTCTTGGTGTCGACCATGCCGGTTCCGAGCTGCTCGCGCAGCGTCTTGACGTCAGCGAGGCTGAAATTAGCCATAGTTCTGCGAACTCCTCTTGTGTGTGTCCGGCCGGCGCGGCGCTTCGAGCGCCTGCGCCCGACCGGACGTCGTGGTCTGCCGTTCCCGCGGCGACGGGCCTCGGTCTCGAGGACTCCATCACGCCGGAGTGTCGGCGGTTCTGATTCGTGGTGGACGTGCACCGAATGAGCAGGGGCCGGACGGGCGCTCGCGCGACCCGTCCGACCCCCGGCTCAGAGCGGGTGTCAGACGGACGCGGGGGTCTCGTCGGTCGCGGACTCGGCGGGAGCCTCGGCCTCGGCGACGGCCTCGTCGGCGGTCGCGAGCTCGGCGTCGGCGACCTTCTCGGTCTCGGCGCCGGCCTGCTCGGCGGGCTCCTGGACGTCGGACGCCGGGGCGTCGGTGGCGGCGTCGGTCGAGGCGGCGGAGTCGTCGCTCGTGGTGAGCAGCTCCTTCTCCCACTCGGCCAGCGGCTCGACGGCGGAGACGTTGCCCTCGGCCTCGGGCTTCTGGTGACGCTGGATGAGGCCCTCGGCCGCGGCGTCGGCGACGATGCGGGTGAGCAGGCTCACCGAGCGGATCGCGTCGTCGTTGCCCGGGATCGGGTACTGGACCTCGTCCGGGTCGCAGTTCGTGTCGAGGATGCCGATGACCGGGATGCCCAGCTTCTTGGCCTCGTCGATCGCGAGGTGCTCCTTCTTGGTGTCGACGACCCAGAGGGCCGACGGCGTCTTCGAGAGGTTGCGGATGCCGCCGAGCGACTTGTGCAGCTTGTCGAGCTCCCGCTTCTTGATGAGGAGCTCCTTCTTCGTGAAGCCGCTCTTCGTCGTGTCGTCGAAGTCCAGCTCCTCGAGCTCCTTCATGCGCGCGAGGCGCTTGGAGACCGTCTGGAAGTTGGTGAGGAGGCCACCGAGCCAGCGCTGGTTGACGTAGGGCTGGCCGACGCGGGTCGCCTGCTCGGAGATCGCGTTCTGCGCCTGCTTCTTCGTGCCGACGAAGAGGATGGTGCCGCCGTGGGCGACCGTCTCCTTGACGAAGTCGTAGGTCTTGTCGATGTAGGCCAGCGACTGCTGGAGGTCGATGATGTAGCTGCCCGAGCGCTCGGTCAGGATGAAGCGCTTCATCTTCGGGTTCCAGCGACGGGTCTGGTGCCCGAAGTGGACGCCGCTGTCGAGCAGCTGGCGCATGGTGACGACTGCCATGAGTCGTTCTCCTTGTCTGGGGCTCGGGCGCACGACGGCGCCGAACTCCCGTTCGGTTGTCTGCGACGGCCGGTCGGCACGTCGCCCTGGCGCCCGGCGCGCTCCCGCCCTCCTCGCGCTGAGCGAAGGGGACCGTGGGGAGCGTTGGCCGAATGGGCGCGCGTAGTCACCCCGACGAGCGAGGTGCTCCGAGAAGCCTAGCACCAGGACGGCCGCCTCCCCCGCGGGTGCGGGAGGGCGGCCGTCGGTGTCGCGAGGTGGGGCGCTACTTGCGCGCGGACTTCATCACGGTGCGGATGTGCAGGGTGTCCATCTCCTCCAGCGAGCGGCCCTTGGTCTCCGGCACGAACATGAAGACGAAGAAGAGCGAGATCGCCGCGAACGCCGCGTAGAGGCCGTAGGCGAGGGTCAGCGAGACGTCCTGCGACAGGATCGGGAAGGTCACCGTGATGGCGAAGTTGGCGATCCACTGCGCCGAGGCGGCGAGGCCCAGGGCGGCGGCGCGGATCCGGTTCGGGAAGATCTCGCCGAGCAGCACCCAGACCAGCGGGCCCCAGGTCGCGCCGAAGAAGACGACGAAGGCGTTGGCCGAGACCAGCGCGATCGGACCCCAGGCACCGGGCAGCGAGACGTCCTCGCCGCTGATCGTCGACTGGCTGAAGGCGAGCGCCATCAGTCCGAGCGAGATCGCCATGCCCGCCGAGCCGACGAGCAGCAGCGGCTTCCGGCCGACCTTGTCCACCAGGAAGATCGCGACGAAGGTGACCACGACGTTGACCACGGAGGTGAAGACCGAGATCGCGAAGGAGTTCGACTCGTCGAAGCCGACCGCGCTCCAGAGCGAGGTCGAGTAGTAGAAGATCACGTTGATGCCGACGAACTGCTGGAACACCGAGAGCAGGATGCCGACCCAGACCACCGGCAGCAGGCCGAGCGCCGGTCCGCGCAGGCTCGAGCGCTGGGCGTTCTCGGCGTCCTCGTCGATCTTCTTCTGGATGTCGGCCAGCGCCTCGTCCACCTCGTCGCGCGGGGTGACCGTTGCGAGGACCTTGCGCGCGTCCTCCGAGCGGCCCCGCGTGGCGAGGTAGCGCGGCGACTCCGGCAGCGTCAGGGCGAGCAGACCGTAGATCACGGCGGGGACGGCGCAGGCGATGAACATCCAGCGCCACGCGGCGACGCCGAACCAGTAGGGCTCGGACGCGCCGCCGGCGCCCTCCGCGATGATCGTGTCCGAGAGCAGAGCGGCGAAGATGCCGAGCGTGATCGCGAGCTGCTGCAGCGACGCGAGCGCCCCGCGGATCGCCTTCGGGGCGATCTCGGAGATGTAGGTGGGGGCGATCACCGAGGCGATGCCGATGCCCAGGCCGCCGACGATGCGCCAGAGGACGAGGTCCCAGACGGCGAAGGCCGCGCCCGCGCCGATCGAGGAGATGAAGAACAGGCCGGCGCCGAGAAGCATCACCTTGATGCGTCCCCAGCGGTCGGCGAGGCGACCCGCGAGGTACGCGCCGAGCGCGCAGCCGAGCAGCGCGGACGCCACGGCGAAGCCGATCAGCGCGGCCGACAGCTCGAACTCGCCCTGCACCGCCTCGACCGCTCCGTTGACCACCGAGGAGTCGAAGCCGAAGAGGAAGCCGCCGACCGCCGCCGCGATGGCGAGACCGATCACCTTCCTCTTCAGTTTCGCCGCCGAGGGGTTCGGGATGCTGTCAGATCGTCCGCTGGTCATGGTCGTCTCCGATTCTCGCCGCCGGTGGGTGCGGTGTCTCCGCGCCCGCTCCGGATCACAGGCACGTTACTCCCGCCTGCCAAACCGCCGGGACGGGTTGTGCCGGGCGGTGTTCCGAGTCACTCCTCCACAGCCGCCGCCCTCGGGAGTTTCTCCCCCGGTCGGGCCGCGAGTCCCCCACGGCGGTCGACGGACGGCGAGGGTGTCCGCATGGTCTCCCACCTCCTCCTCCGCCCGAACGTGTTCCCGATGCTCGCTCTGCTCGCCGCGATGCTCTGGACCTCGCCGGTGGACGGGTTCTCCGTGGTCGAGCCGTGGCGAGCGCCCGCGCATCGCTACGCGGCGGGTCACCGCGGGATCGACCTCGCCGCGGTGGCGGGAGCACCGGTGCGGGCCGTGGCGGACGGGCGGGTGTCGTTCGCGGGGCGGGTGGTCGACCGGAGCGTGGTCAGCATCGCGCACGCCGGCGGACTGGTGTCGAGCGTGGAGCCGGTCGAGCCGTCCGTCGCGGAGGGCCAGGAGGTGCGCGCCGGGGACGTCATCGGCGCGGTGGGCGCGGGCGGGCACTGCGACGGGTCGTGCGTGCACCTCGGAGTGCGCGAGGACGGGGAGTACGTGAATCCGATGCGGTTCTTCGGCGGGATCCCGCGGGCGGTGCTGCTGCCGATGGACGGGGTGCCGCCTGTGGCTGCGGGCGCCGTGGCGGTCTCAGGCGCGCGGGTGGGCGAGGCGGTAGGCCTCGCGGATCCGCTCGGTCGAGACGTGGGTGTAGATCTGGGTGGTGCCGAGACTCGCGTGGCCGAGCAGCTCCTGCACGGCGCGGAGGTCCGCTCCCCCGTCGAGCAGGTGCGTCGCGGCGGTGTGCCGGAGGGTGTGCGGGCCGGAGGGGCCGGAGCCCTGGCCGCCGTCGAGGAGCCGGGCGACGACGCCGTAGACGGTGCGCGGGGTGAGGCGGGCGCCGCGGCGTCCGAGCAGGAGGGCCGAGGTGCCCGTGCCGCTCGCGCCGGTCTCCGCGTCCGGGAGAAGCTGCGGCCGGGCCTTCTCCAGGTAGGCGATGAGCGCCTCCTTCGCGGGCACACCGAACGGCACGACGCGCTGCTTGCTCCCCTTGCCGGTGACGAGCACGGTGAGCCGGCTCAGGTCGAGGTCGCCGACGTCGATCGCGACGAGCTCGGAGACGCGGATGCCGGACGCGTAGAGCAGCTCGATGATCGCCAGGTCGCGCAGCGCCACCGGGTCCTCGGTCGCCCCCCGCGCCGCGACGACGTCGATCAGGTGCTCGGTCTGCGGCTCGGTGAGCACGCGCGGCAGCGGGCGCCCGCCCTTCGGGGTCCGCAGGCGCGCGGCGACGTCGATCGGGAGGCGCTCGGAGCGCTGCGCCCAGGAGGAGAAGGAGCGGACGGCCGCGGTCCGCCGGGCGAGGGTCGCGCGGGCCACGCCGGTCTGCGACTCGTGCCAGAGCCAGTCGCGCAGCAGCTCGAGGTCGAGCTGGGCGAGCATCGGCTGCCTCCGGCTCGCGGCGAAGTCGATGAGAGTCGAGAGGTCTGCCCGGTAGCCGCGGGCCGTGGCGGGTGAGAGGGAGCGCTCGTCGAGGACGTAGCGGAGGAAGTCCTCGACGGCACCGGCCAGCGGCTCCCCGCGCGAGGGCAGGCCTGCGGGAGGCGTGTCAGCCATCGGTGCTCGGCATCCGCGACCAGAGGTCGATGCGGCCCTGCTCGTCGAGGATCTCGAGCTTCTCGATCAGGTCGGTGCCGAAGCGGGTGGCGATCGGCGCGGTCGCGCTGGGGACCAGCGAGGTGACGACGGTCTCCGGGTGCACGTGCACGAGCGAGAAGCTCTGCGCCCCGTCGATCCCGGCGAGCTCGCGCTCCGGGGCGCCGAGGTCCATCGTGTAGCTGGTCGCTCCCGCGACGAGGACGGGGACGCCGGCGAAGGTCGCGGCCGTGGGGTAGTGCAGGTGCCCGCCGAGGATCGCGCGCACATCCGTGCCGCGCACCACCTCCTCCAGCCGGTCCATCCCGCGCAGCTCGAGCACGGTCATCGCCCCGAGCGGAGTCGGCAGCGGCGGGTGGTGCAGGGCGAGGATCGTGCCGAGCGGGGCGGGTGTCGCGAGCTCGGCGGCGAGGGCCTCGAGCTGCTCGCCGGTCAGCGCGCCGTGGTGGTAGCCGGGCACCGCGCTGTCGAGCGCGATGAGCCGGAGCCCGCCGAGGTCGACGACCTGGTCGATCGGGGTATCGGTCGGCACATCGCCCGGCTCCTGGTCGAGGAGGATCCGGCGGAACGCGCCGCGCTCGTCGTGGTTGCCCATCACCCAGACGATCGGGCAGGCGAACCGCTCGCCCAAAGGATCGAGCACGTCCTTCACCCGCCGGTAGGCGTCCTCCTCGCCGCGGTCGGCGACGTCCCCGGTGACGAGGATCGCGTCGAGCCGACCGCCGCGCTCGACGAGCCGCGCGACCGCCTGCTCGAGCCGGAAGACGGTGTCGACGCGCCCGTAGAGCGGAGCGCCCTCCGCGAGGAAGTGCGGGTCGCTGAGGTGCGCGATCACCCGGTCGGCGGCCCGGAAGTGCCCGAGCTGCGGATGCTCCGGCTGCGTCCTCGTCGTCGTCTCGTCGCCCATGCGGCTCCCCTCGCTGCTCTGTTGTCAGCGTAGGGCGCACCGCCGACAGCGCCGGCAGCGAACGGCGGCGGTCGGTTCGAGCGGCGGCTCTCCCAAGGCGTGAACTCGTGTGGCCTACCGTCTTCGCGCTGCCGTGGACGGCGACCGCGACGCCGATCGGCGCCGCTGGTCCTCATGCGGCTGCCCGCCACCTCCCCTCCGCGTCGCGCTGGACGAGCCCGGTCGCGAGGCAGGTCCCGAGTAGATCGAGCGTCTCGGGGACGGACAGGCCGGAGCGCTGCGCGAGCGCCTCGGTCTCGTGAGCACCGTCCGAGCGGAGGACGTCCAGGACGCGCGACGCCGTCCGTGAGACCTCCGGCGCAGCAGCGAGCACCGCGGACATGCCGAGCAGCTCGACGACCTCCGAAGCCGAGGTCACGCAGGTCGCGGCGTACTCCCGGAGGAGCCGGTGGCAGCCCGCCGAGGAGGCGCTCGTCACCGGACCGGGCACGGCACCGAGCGGCCGCCCCAGCGCCGCCGCATGGCCGGCGGTGTTCAGCGACCCCGAGCGAGCACCCGCCTCCACCACGACCGTCGCGGCAGTCGATGCGGCGATCAGCCGGTTGCGCTGCAGGAAGCGCCTGCGCGTCGGCGTGGTGCCCGGCGGCACCTCGGTCACCACCGAGCAGCCGGGCGTCGCAATGACGCGGTGCAGAAGGTCGGTGTGCGCCGTCGGGTAGAGACGGTCGGAGCCGCCCGCGAGGAAGGCGACGGTGCGTCCGCCCGCGCCGAGGGCCGCCTTGTGCGCGACCGCATCGATGCCGAAGGCGGCTCCGGAGACGATGAGGACGCCGCGCTCGGCGGCGCCGGCGGCGAGGTCCGCCGCGACGTGCTCCCCGTAGCCGGTCGCGGCGCGGGCGCCGACGACGGCCAGCCGGTGCGGAGCAGCGAGCGCGAGCGGATCACCGCGGCTCCAGAGCACGAACGGCGCGTGCTCGCCGAGGTCTGCCAGCGGCAGCGGCCAGCCGTCGCAGCCCGGCAGCAGCAGGCGGGCGTCGAGGCGATGCGCGATCTCCAGGCGGCGACGCAGCAGGGCTCGGTCGACGCGGGGCCGCCAGCGCGTCAGGCCGGCGGCGAGGACCCTCGTTCCGCTGCGCGACTCGTCGCCATCGGACTCCTCATCACCTGTCGAGTCACCCGAATCGTCGTTGCCGCCGATCGCGACGGCAGCATCATCCACAGATCCGGCCTCGACCCGATGCGCCTCCGCCGCCGCCGACTCCGCGAGGATCTCCCGCGCCGAGAGCGTCCCCACGACCTGCGCGAGCGCACCACCCGCACCGAATCGCTCGATCAGCGTCCCCGCCACCGCGTCGCCCGGCTCGGCGAGCGAGGACCACGCGGCACGGGCGAGTGCCTCCACCGGATCGGACTCGCTGTCCTCGGGAAGCAACCGCCGCACGAGGCGCGTCTCGGTCCGGTCGAACAGCTCGGCGACGGCCGTCACGAGCCCGCTCCCCGCAGAATCAGTGCGCGGGCGAGGTGACTCGCAGCAGGGCGGTCGACCTCGTCGAGGTCGGCGAGCGTCCAGGCGAGGCGCAGCACGCGGTCGTAGCCGCGCATCGTCACCAGCCCGCGCTCCAGCGCCAGGTCGAGGGTGCTCGACTCGCGGGCGGTCGGGCGCTGCGGGCTCGCGCGGAGCCAGGCGCCGGGCACCTCGGCGTTCACCGACCACGGGGTGCCTGCCAAGCGCTCCCGAGCGCGGGCCCGCGCGGCGACCACCCGCGCGCGGGCCTGCGCCGTCGAGAGCCCCGGCTCATCGCGGCGGACGGCGAGCTGCGCCGCCCCGATGCGTCGGACCGTGAGCCGGATGTCGACGCGGTCGAGCAGCGGACCGCTCAGCCGCGCCAGATAACGGCGTCGCACCGGCGGCGAGCACGTGCAGATCTCACCCCGGATGCCGTGGCGCCCGCAGGGGCACGGGTTCGCAGCGAGCACGAGCTGCACGCGGGCCGGGTACTCCGCGAAGGTGTTCGCGCGGTGGATGCGGATCACGCCCGACTCGAGCGGCTGCCGCAACGCGTCGAGGGCGACGGCGGAGAACTCCGGAGCCTCGTCGAGGAAGAGGACGCCTCGGGTCGCGCGTGCGACGGCTCCCGGGCGGATCCTCCCGCTGCCCCCGCCGACGATCGCTGCGGCGGATGCGGAGTGGTGCGGGCTCTCGAACGGCGGACGGCGGACGAGGGTGCCGCCGGTGTGCTCCCCGACGAGGGAGCGCATGCAGGTCGCCTCGAGCGCCGCTTCGTCGTCGAGGTCCGGCAGGATCCCGGGCAGGCGCGAGGCGAGCATCGTCTTCCCCGCTCCGGGCGGACCGAGCAGGAACACGTGGTGCCCGCCCGCCGCTGCGGCGACCATCGCGGACGCCGCCTCCTCGTTGCCGATCACGTCCGCGAAGTCGAGGCGCGACTCAGGCTCACGAACGGCAGGAGGCGCAGCAGTGCGCTCCGGCAGGACCGGCACGTCCCACTCCGCCCCGTGCCAGACCGCGGCCTCCGCCAGGGACGACACCGGGATGACGTCCACCCCGTCCACCAGCTCCGCTTCGAGCCGGTCGTCCTCGGGCACCATCACCCTGTATCGGCCGGCTCGGGCGGCGGCGAGCACCGCGGGCAGAACGCCCGGCACCGATTGCAGTCGCCCGTCGAGCCCGAGCTCGCCGATGTGCACGACCGCGGCGACCGACTCCCGGTTCACCTCCCCCAGCGCCGCCAGAGCCGCGAGCCCGATCGCGAGATCGAACGCGGACCCGTGCTTCGGCATCGCCGCCGGCGACAGATTCACCGTCATCTTGTACTCCGCGATCCCGCTGCCCGAGTTGATCGCCGCGGACCGCACCCGCTCCTTCGCCTGCGACAGCGCCGCATCCGGCAGACCGATGATCACCATCCCCGGAGTGCCATCAGCCGAATGCGCCTCCACCCCCACCACCGCACCGGTGAAACCGACCAGCCCGACCGCGGACGTCCTCCCCAGCCCCATCACGCCACCGCCCGCACGTGCCGCACCTGCGACGCCACACCGTCCGGAGCGACGATCCCGACCGCATCGATGCGCAGATGGCGCGACCGCTCGTCGTGCGCCCGCGCCCACGCATACGCCAGCCGCCGCAGCCGCTGCGCTTTCACCCGCGTGATCGCCTCGATCGGCAACCCGAACCGCGTCGACGACCGCGTCTTCACCTCCACCACCACCAGCGCCGAACCCTCCCGCGCCACGATGTCCAACTCCCCTTCGCGCACTCGCCAGTTGCGGTCGAGGATCTCGAAACCGCGCTCCC
This sequence comes from Rathayibacter sp. VKM Ac-2857, assembly GCF_013205025.1. Taxonomy (GTDB): domain Bacteria; phylum Actinomycetota; class Actinomycetes; order Actinomycetales; family Microbacteriaceae; genus Rathayibacter. The sequence goes on from NZ_JABMLE010000001.1 coordinate 221,000, forward strand.
TCAGGTGCGCCGCAGCGATGTCCTCACCGCGACGGCCCAACTCGTCCTTGTCCATGCAGAACCTCCCGGGGGAAGAGTCGCGGAGGTCGGAATCCGATGGGGCGGTGGGCGGCGGATCTGGGGAAGGATCACGCGATCGGTCGCGGTGGAGGCGGATCAGCCGGCCCGTCACTGCGCTGACATGCGCGTGTGCGACGGTGGGGCAGGTCCCGAGACGCCGCCCGCGGCGGATCCTCGACCGACGGAAGCCCACGCCCCGACCGAAGGACTCCCCCGACATGCCGACCTCCCGCCTCCGCTACGCCCTGATCGGCTCCGGCCACCGCGCCGAGATGTACATCCGGGCCATCGCCGGACCCCACGCGGAGGTGGCCGAGCTCGTCGCGGTCGTCGAGCTCAACCCCACGCGGGCCGAGTACGCGGCGGAGGCGGCGCTGCGCCACGGCGCTCCCGCGCGCCCTCGGCTCAGCGGCCCGGACGACCTCGAGAGCGTCCTCGCCGAGGAGCGCGTCGACCGCGTGATCGTGACCACGCCCGACGCCACCCACGCCGGCTTCCTCGACCGCTGCCTGCGCGCCGGAGTGGACGTCGTCGTGGAGAAGCCGCTGACCATCGACGAGGCCGGCGCCCGGCTCGTCGCGGAGTCGGCCCGCGCCACCGGCCGCATCCCGGTGGTCACCTTCAACTACCGCTACTCGCCGCGCAACTCGGCCCTGAAGGAGCTGGTGGCGAGCGGGGCGATCGGCACCGTCACGTCGCTCTCGTTCGAGTGGCTCCTCGACACCTCGCACGGCGCCGACTACTTCCGCCGCTGGCACCGCGACAAGACGGTCTCCGGCGGACTGCTCGTGCACAAGGCCTCGCACCACTTCGACCTGGTCAACTGGTGGCTCGACGACGTGCCCGAGCGGGTCTTCGCCTCCGGCGGGCTCCGGTTCTACGGAGCGGCGAACGCCGAGCGCCACGAGCGCAGCGTCAGCCAGGACCGCGGGAGCGACGACGCCTCGGCCGACGACCGGTTCGCCCTGGACCTGCGGCGGGATGCGCGCCTGAGCGCCCTCTACCTCGACGCCGAGCACCACGACGGCTACCGCCGCGACCGGTCCGCCTTCGATCCGGGCATCACGATCGAGGACAACCTGGCTCTGATCGTCGACTACCGTGGCGGCGCGACGCTGAGCTACGCGCTCCACGCACATTCCCCGTGGGAGGGCTACCGCGTCGCGATCAACGGCACCCTCGGTCGGGTGGAGCTCGACGTGGTCGAGCGCGGCGCCGTGCTGCCCGACGAGGACGGCCGGATCGCGGTCGACCGCTCCGCCACGGGCGCGGCGGCGGACGCCTACGGACTGCGGCCGAACGGGGAGCGCCTGCTCCTGCAGCGGCACTGGGAGGCGGCGTCGGAGATCCCGATCCCGAGCGCCGCGGGAGCGCACGGCGGCGGGGACGAGCGGATGCTGAGCGACCTCTTCCGCGGAGCCGGCGACGATCCGCTCGGACGGGCGGCCGACTACCGCGACGGGCTCCGCTCGATCGCGGTCGGCGTCGCCGGGAACCGCTCGCTCGAGACGGGGCGGGCGGTGCGGCTCGCGGAGCTCGGGATCCTGCCGGAGTGACACGGACGATCGGCTGCGGGCGGGACATGCACGGAGGCGTCCTGCGGACGGCCGTGGGTCTCGATACGCCGCCTCCGGCGACTACTCGACCAGCATGAAGGGAGGCGGCCTCTGAGAAGGAGGCACCGCTGGCACGAAGGGGGCGGCGTCCGAGGAGGAGGCGCCGCCGGCATGAAGGAGGCAGCCGCCGAGGAGGACACGCCGCGCGTTGGGCTGCCCGACCAGCGGGCGGGAGAGCGGCGCGCCGGAGGCGCTCCTCAGCGCCGGAGCAGGGAGGCCCTACTCGTCGAGGGCGAGCTCCTTCGGGAGCTCGAACTCCTTGCGGGAGAGCTCCTCGACGTTGACGTCCTTGAAGGTGAGGACGCGGACGGACTTGACGAAGCGGTCGGAGCGGTAGACGTCCCAGACCCACACGTCGCGCATGGTCAGCTCGAAGTAGAAGTCGTGCTCGGTGTCGCGGCGGACCAGCTCGACCTCGTTGGCGAGGTAGAAGCGCCGCTCGGTCTCGACGACGTACGAGAACTGCGAGACGACGTCGCGGTACTCCCGGTACAGTGCCAGCTCGACCTCGCGGTCGTAGTCCTCGAACTCGTCGTCATCCATCGTCTCCCGATTCTACGCGACACGACCCTCCGCCGGGACCGCCCTACGCAGAGACGGCGTCCGCTCCCGCCTCGCGCGAGCGCGACAGCCACGTCACCCGGTGCAGCGGCGACGGCCCGACGCGGTCGAGCCCCGCCCAGTGCGCGGCGCTGCCGTAGCCCTTGTTGCTGTCCCAGGCGTAGTCCGCGAAGTCGTCGTGGTGGCGCACCATCTGGCCGTCACGGCCGACCTTCGCCAGCACCGACGCGGCCGAGACGGAGGCGCAGTCGCGGTCGGCCTTGATCCGGGTGACGATCGTCAGCTCGGCCGCCCACGGGCCGAGCGCGGGCGTCAGCCAGTCGTGCTTGCCGTCCAGCAGCACGACGGCGCGGGACAGCTCCACGCCCTGGTCGACGAGGCGCTCGATGCCGCGCGAGGCCGCACGGCCGAGGCCCGCGATGATCCCGGTGTCGTCGATCTCGTCGGCGGACGACTCGCCGATCGCCCAGCCGGACACCCACTTCACCACGCCGGGCAGCAGCGCCTCGCGACGCGCCGGGGCGAGCATCTTCGAGTCGCGCAGGCCCTCCGGGAAGCGGCCGCAGCGCGAGCCGATCGCGACGACGCCGACCGAGACCGGGCCCGCGATCGCCCCGCGGCCGACCTCGTCGCAGCCGATGACGCTCTCGTAGCCCTGGCGGAAGAGCCGGCGCTCCTCGCGGAGGTCCGGGTCGGCGACGACCACCTAGCGCCCGCCCGCGCTGGTCCGGTCGTCCCCCGACTGCTCGTCGGACGCCTCGGTGTCGACGCCGCGGAAGACCGACGGGTAGTCGTCCAGCCAGGCCCACTGCTGCACCGGCCAGGTGACCAGGATCGCGCGGCCGACGACGTTGTCGATCGGCACGAAGCCGTTGCCCGGCTTGTCGGTGTTGTAGCGGGAGTCGGCGGAGTTGTAGCGGTTGTCGCCCATCACCCAGAGCGAGCCCTCGGGCACGACTACGTCGAAGGGGGTCGCCGAGACGGCCTGGACGCCGTCGGGGAGCTTCACGTACGGCTCCGAGATCGGGTTGCCGTTGATCTCGATCTGACCGAGCGGCGTGCAGCACGTGACGTGGTCGCCGGGCAGGCCGATGACGCGCTTGATCAGGTGGTCGTTGCTGTCGGGCGCGGTGAGGCCGACGAGCGCGAGGGCGGAGTCGATCGCGGCCTGGAAGGCGGGCACTTCGGGCTCGGTGGTCGGCGAGAGCCAGCCGCCCGGATCGCGGAAGACGACCACGTCGCCGCGGGAGATCGGGACGACGCCGGGGACCAGCTCGTTGACGAGGATGCGGTCGTTCTCGACCAGCGTCTGCTCCATCGACGACGACGGGATGTAGAACGAGCGGATGAGGAACGTCTTGACCAGGAAGGACACCAGGACGGCGACGACGACGATGATCAGCACGTCGCGGAGGAAGAGGAGCACGCCGCGGCGGCGGCGGCGCGGCCGCTGGTCGTCCGGTCCGGCGGAGTGGCGGGCGCCGTCCTGCGGGAGCGTCACCGGGGCCGTGCTGTCTGTCATCGCGTGCCGTGGCCCCTACTGTGGTTCACCCGTGGCGGCGGTCCGCCGGGGTCTGTGCGTCTCGAGGCCGGACGTGCCCCCGGGCGGGGTCGAGCGGCCCCGGAAAAGGGTCGGACCCCGGTCCATCATAGATGGGCCGGGGTCCGGGAATCGCTGTGCGGACGCCGCTCAGGAGTCGCGCTTCTCCTTGATCTTCGCCTTCTTGCCGCGGAGGTTGCGGAGGTAGTAGAGCTTCGCGCGACGCACGTCACCGCGGGTGACGACCTCGATGTGGTCGATCACCGGGGAGTGGACCGGGAAGGTGCGCTCGACGCCGACCTGGAAGCTGACCTTGCGGACCGTGAAGGTCTCGCGGACGCCCTCGTTCGAGCGGCCGATGACGACGCCCTGGAAGATCTGGATGCGCGAGCGGGTGCCCTCGACGATGTTGACGTGCACCTTGACGGTGTCGCCGGCGCGGAACTCGGGGATGTCGGTGCGGAGTGACGCCGCATCGAGTGAGTCGAGGATGTGCATGCTGTATCGCTCTCCGTGCCCGCCACAGGTCGAACACCGTTTCGTTGATGGAAGTCGGTCGTGCCCACGTCGTCGCGGCTCCCCTGTGGCAGAGCCTGCGCGAGGCACAAGCGCTCATTCTGCCATGGCGCCGGAGCGTGCGTCAAAGCGACGGGCCCGCGGGGTGGCGGACGAGGCCCCCATTCCGCAGAAGTTGCGGTAGTCGACGTCGACTACCGCAACTTTCAAGGACTCGACGCCGGGACCGACCCGCGGGGTCTCGCCAGTACGCAGAAGTTGCGGTAGTCGGGCGCGAGTACCGCAACTTTTGGGGGATCGGCGGAGGAGCCGGAGGCGCGGCGGGACCGGCGCGTCGCCTCAGAGGACGATCGTCTGGCCGTCCTGGGGGCGCTCCGGGTCGAAGCGCTCGTCCGTCACGGGCTGCGGCTGCGGGCCGCCCTGGGCCTGCACCTCGGCGGCCGCGGCGAAGGCGAGGAGCGTCGCCCGCGCATCCGTGAAGAAGCGCCAGACGGAGTGGCCGAACGCGACGACGCCGAGCAGGATCGAGAGCAGGCCGAGCGCCCACGCTCCCGGGGGGAAGAAGCCGAACGCGATCAGCGAGGCGTGCCAGGCCCCGAGCGCGGCGACGTCGCCCCAGGCGGGGGCCCTCGTCGGCCGCACGGTCACTCGAAACGCCACGACGCTCGCGACGACGGCCAGAGCGACCGCCAGAATAGGGAGGGCGATGACCAGGCCGAGCACGGTCCAGCCGCTCGATCCTCCGAAGAGTCCGTACCCCAGGAGGATCCAGAGCGGCAGGACGACCGCCGCCGGGTACAGCCAGGAACCGAAAGCCCGTCTCGTGCGCATGCACCGACGGTACCCACGAGCGCTGAAGATCACCTCAGCGAGCACCGAGAGGATCAGCATGATCGAGCTGCGCACACCCGCCGAGATCGAGGAGATGCGCCCGGCCGGCCGCTTCGTCGCCGAGGTGCTGAAGGCGACGTCCGCCGCGGCCGCCGTGGGCGTCAACCTGCTCGAGCTCGACCGCCTCGCGCACGACATGATCCGCTCCGCGGGCGCCGAGTCCTGCTACATCGACTACCACCCCTCGTTCGGCGCCAGCCCCTTCGGCAAGGTGATCTGCACGTCGGTGAACGACGCCGTGCTGCACGGCCTCCCCTTCGACTACCGGCTGCGCGACGGCGACCTGCTGACACTCGACTTCGCCGCCTCCGTCGACGGCTGGGTCGCCGACTCCGCGATCACCGTCGCCGTCGGCACCCCGCGACCGGAGGACCTGAAGCTGGTCGACACCACGACCCGCGCGCTCGAGGCGGGCATCGCCGCCGCACAGCCCGGCAAGAAGATCGGCGACATCTCCGCCGCCATCGCCGCGGTCGCCCGTGCCGAGGGGCTCAGCATCAACACCGACTTCGGCGGCCACGGCGTCGGCCGCACCATGCACGGCGACCCGCACATCGCGAACGACGGCCGCGCCGGCCGCGGCTACCCGCTGCGCCCGGGCCTCGTCGTCGCGATCGAGCCGTGGTTCCTGCAGAGCACCGACGAGATCTACACCGACAAGGACGGCTGGACCCTCCGCAGCCGTGACGGCTCGCGCGGCGCGCACATGGAGCACACGATCGCGATCACCCAGACGGGCAACATCGTCCTCTCCGCGCGGGACTGACCTCCCTCCGCGCCTGACCGCGACCCGGGACGTTCTTGGACTGATCGCTGGACAGCAACAGTATCCGATAGCGATACTATCCGCATGCGAGTCTCGGAGTTCAGCCGCCTCAGCGGTGTCAGCCTGCCCACGATCAAGTACTACATCCGCGAGGGTCTGCTGCCACCGGGCAGGGCGTGCGGGCCGCAGCGCTCCGACTACGGCGATGAGCACCTCGCCCGGCTCCGCCTGCTCCGCGCGCTGATCGAGAGCGGCGGAGTCGGCATCGCGGGAGCGAAGCGGATCACGGCCGTGCTGGACGAGGGCGCTCCCCCGGCGGTTGCGTTCGAGGTGGCGCAGGACGTCGTCTCCGCGAACGTCGACTCCGAGGCCGTCGCCTCGGACGAGGCACTCGAGCGGGTGCGGTCGGTGGTCGGCGACGACTACTGCGAGCACCCGGCGGTGCGGACGGCGGCCCGAGCCCTCGACGCCCTCGAGCTCTCCGGGGGCGGGATGACGCCGTCCTGGCTCGCCGCCTACGCCCGGGCGGCGGCGATCGTCGCCAGCGCGGACCTGGACGAGCTCGAGGCCCGCAGCAGCGTGAGCGAGCAGACGTCGATCGCGGCGGTGGGCACGGCCCTCGGCGACGTCGTGCTGCAGTCGATGCGCCGGGTCGCCCAGGCCCGCGAGACGCAGCGGAGGTTCGGGGACCGACAGGGGGCGGCGTCCGCCTCCGAGCACGTCGCGGCGCGAGAGATCGCCGAGGTGGCGCGATGACCGCCACGATCCAGCGTCCGGAGCGTGCCGCAGCGGCCCCCGCCCGCCCGCACCGCCCGCTCCTCGTCCTCGCCGCGGCGATGGCCGTCGGCGTCCTGGCCTGCCTCGTGCTCCTGCTCGTCGACCCGCGCGAGCTCGGCGGGCAGCCGCTCTGGGCCAAGCCGCTGAAGTTCTGCCTCTCCATCGCCGTCTACGCGCTGACCCTCGCCTGGCTGATCGGCCTCGTCCCCGAGCGCCGCCGGCGACTCGCGCGCATCCTCGGCAGCGTCGCTGTCGCGGGTCTGGCGATCGAGATGGTCGTCATCGGCGGCGCCGCGGCGGTGGGCGTCACGAGCCACTTCAACGTCGCGACGCCGCTGCACTCGGCGCTGTGGGCGGCGATGGCGGTCTCGATCGTCGTCGTCTGGCTGGTCACCCTGGTGCTCGCGGCGCTCCTGGCGCGGGTGCCGCTCGGCGACCCTTCGCTCACCCTCGCGGTCCGGGCCGGCCTCGTGATCGGACTCGTCGGGATGGCGCTCGCCTTCCTGATGACCGGACCGACCGCCTCGCAGCTCTCGGAGTACCAGGGAGTCGTCGGTGCGCACGCGGTCGGCGTGGATGACGGTGGCGCGGGACTGCCGCTGCTCGGCTGGAGCACCACGGGCGGCGATCTGCGGATCCCGCACTTCCTCGGGATGCACGCGCTGCAGGGGCTGCCGCTGCCGGCCTTCGCGCTCGCGCGGCTGGCGACGCGGGTGCGGCTGCTCGGCGACGCGACCCTCCGATTCCGGCTCGTCGCGCTCGCGGCACTCGCCTGGGCCGCCGTCGTCGCGCTGACCTGCTGGCAGGCGATGCGCGGGCAGTCGATCGTGGCTCCGGATGCGCTCACCCTCGCCGTCGGCGGCGCGGTCGTGCTCGCCCTCGCGGTCGCGGGAGTGGTGGCGGTCCTCCGCGCCTCCGTCGAGGTCGCGCGATGAGCCGGCTGCGCCGCGGCTGGACGCCGCCCGCCGTGATCTACCTGGTGCTCGCCGTCGCCGGCCTCGTCGGCACCTGGACCTACAACGTCCGGGCGGTGCTGGAGAGCGTCGACTTCCTCGGTGACCTGTCGAGCGGCGGTCCGGCGATCTCGTCGATCACGACGGATCTGCTGGTGGTGGCGATCGCTGCGGTCGCCTTCATGGTGGTCGAGGGGCGCCGTGTCGGCATGAAGCGGGTCTGGATCCTCGTCCTGCTCGCACCGCTGGTCGCCCTGGCCTTCGCCTTCCCGCTCTTCCTCGCCCTCCGCGAACGCCACCTGACTCTGGCCCGCGAGCCCTGATCCCCGCCGCGAGATGCCACGTATGAGCGCGACACGCCGCAGAAAGCGTGCACAAGTGGCATCTCGCGAGGTCGGGCCAGGCGTGCAGTCGCGAGATGCCACTGGGGGACCCGACACGCCGAGGGAGGCGTACGCACGTGGCATCTCGCGGAGGTGGGTCAGGGCAGGAGCTCCGGGCGGACGCGGCGGGTGCGCTCGACGCTCTGCTCGTGGCGCCAGGCGGCGATCGCTCCGTGGTTGCCGCTGAGCAGCACCGGGGGGACGTCGAGGCCGCGCCAGGAGGCCGGCTTGGTGTAGCTCGGGTACTCGAGCAGTCCGTCCGAGTGGCTCTCCTCGACGAGGCTCGCGGGGTTGCCGACGACGCCGGGCACGAGGCGGCCGACGGCCTCGATCATCGCCATCACGGCGACCTCTCCCCCGTTGAGGACGTAGTCGCCGAGGCTGATCATCCGCACGCGGGCGCGCTCGGCGGTGTGGTCGACGACGCGCTGGTCGATGCCCTCGTAACGGCCGCAGCCGAAGACGAGGGACGACTCCTGCGCGAGCTCGCGCGCGGTGGCCTGGGTGAAGACCTCGCCGGCGGGCGAGGGGAAGATCACCACGGGGTCCGCGGCGGAGTCGAGGATCGTGTCGAACGCCTCGCCCCACGGCTCGGGCCGCATCACCATGCCGGCGCCGCCGCCGTAGGGCGTGTCGTCGACGGTGCGGTGCCGGTCGTGGGTGAAGGAGCGGAGGTCGTGCACGCCGAGCTCGATCAGCCCGCTCTGGCGCGCGCGCCCGAGCAGGCTGATGTCGAGGACGCCGAAGAACTCCGGGAAGATCGTGACGATGTCGATCCTCACGACCGCGGCTCCTCCTGGGAGTCCGGGGTCGCGGGAGCGGCGGAGTCGTCGGACGCGTCAGCGGACCCGGCATCGACCGACTCGGCATCGGCGGACTCGTCCTCCTCCTCGACCGGAGCGGCCGCGGCCAGCTCGGGATCGGAGAGGTCGATGCCGCTGAGGTCCACCTCGGCGGGCTCCTCCTCGGGAGCCTCCTCGAAGAGGCCGATCGGCGGCGTGACGGTGACGACGCCGGCGACCGGATCGACGGACGGGACGATCGCGTTCACGAACGGGACCATCACCTCGCCCGACGGCGTGCCGACGATCAGGAGGTCCTGCGCGGGGAAGTGGTCGACGCGGCGGACCGTGCCCACCTCGCGGCCGTCGCGGACGACCGACATGCCGACCAGCTGGTAGTCGTACCAGGAGTCGTCGTCGCCGGGCTCGGTCTGCACCTCCTCGTCGATCCAGAGGATCGCCTTGAGGAGGGTCTCGGCGGCGTCGCGGTCGGCGATGCCCTTGAAGAACGCGACGGGGTGGCTGTTGTACCAGCGCAGCTCGACGAGCTCGAGCTTCTTGCCGTGCCACTCGGAGGTGCGGGGCACCTGGAGCGTGAAGGAGGCGCCGGGGGTGAAGCGCTTGTCGGGCTCGTCGGTGTAGAGCTCGAGCTTGATCGCGCCCTTGAGCCCGTGGGCCTTGGTGAGTCGGGCGACGCGGAGCTGCGTCGTGCCCGCTGCGGGGGCCGCCACCCTACTTGTCGGTGTCGACGACGTCGACGCGCACGCGTCGCCCGTCGGCGAGGGCAGCGACGAGAGTGCGGACGGCCTTGGCGGTGCGACCGGAACGTCCGATCACGCGGCCGAGGTCCTCGGGGTGCACGCGCACCTCGAGGACCTCTCCGCGCGGGGAGCTCGTAGCCACGACCTGGACCTCATCGGGGTTCTCGACGATCCCCTTGACGAGGTGTTCGACGGCGGGAGCGAGCACGGACTACGCCTCGGTGGAGGCTTCGTCGGCGGCGGGCGCCTCGGGCGCGGTGGCCTTGGCGGGAGCCTCGGACTTCGGCTTGAGGACCGGCTTCTTCTTCGCGTCGACGACGAACGGAGCCTTGGGCTCCTTCACCTGGACGGTGCTGACGGCGTCGGCGTCGCCCTTGAAGCGGCCCCAGTCGCCGGTCAGCTTGAGGATCGCGGCGACCTGCTCGGTCGGCTGCGCGCCGACTCCGAGCCAGTACTGCGCGCGCTCCGAGTCGACCTTGATGAACGAGGGCTGCTCGGTCGGGTGGTACTGACCGATCTCCTCGATCACGCGGCCGTCGCGCTTGGTGCGCGAGTCGGCGACGACGATGCGGTAGTAGGGCGCTCGGATCTTGCCGAGGCGCTTCAGACGAATCTTGACAGCCACAATTCTCCTGTGTGGTCGTTGACCGTGAGGTCGATGATGGATGAACTGAGCCGTGAGCGTGGGGGCACACCCGGCCGGAAGCTCGAGGGGGTTTCTTCGGCGGTGAGTAGAGGGTCGACCGCCTCGGACCCGACGGATCATTCTGCCAGAAAAACCCGCGCCCTGCGGCGCCGACACGGAGAGCCGTCACTCGGCGTCCGCTCCGGTCTCTGATGCGAGGATGTGGGGGCGCGTCCCGACCCGGCGGACGCCCGACTGACGAGGACGCCGTCATGGAGATCACCTTCGCCGAATCCGACCGCTCCACCCTCGGGATCGAGTGGGAGGTCGCCATCGTCGACCGGCAGACGGGCGATCTCGCCAACGTCGCCGACGTCGTGCTCGAGGCGCTCCGCGGCGAGGACGGGTCGCCGCACCCGCGGATCACCGGCGAGCTGCTGAAGAACACGGTCGAGCTGGTCTCCGGCGTGCACCGCACCGTCCGCGACGCGGTCGCCGACCTGCAGGACCAGTTGCGCCAGGTGCGCGAGATCACCGACCCGATGGGCCTGGACCTCGTCTGCTCCGGCTCGCACCCCTTCGCGCAGTGGTACGACCAGACCATCACCGACAAGGAGCGGTACCACCGGCTCATCGACCGCACCCAGTGGTGGGGTCGCAACATGATGATCTGGGGCATCCACGTGCACGTGGGGATCGAGGACCGCGACAAGGTCCTCACGATCCTCAACTCGCTCCTCGACTACTATCCGCACCTGCAGGCGCTCTCCGCGTCGAGCCCGTTCTGGGGCGGCGTCGACACCGGCTACGCCTCGAACCGCGCGCTGATGTTCCAGCAGCTGCCCACTGCCGGCCTGCCGCCGCAGTTCGGCGCCTGGGCGAACTACGAGGAGTACGTCGACGACATGATGCGCACCGGCGTCATCGACGACCACACCGAGGTCCGCTGGGACATCCGCCCCTCGCCGCAGTGGGGCACGATCGAGATGCGCGCGTGCGACGGGCTGTCCTCGCCGGAGGAGATCGGCGCGGTCGCGGCGCTGATCCAGTGCCTGGTCGAGCACCTCTCCACGCAGCTCGACGAGGGCGGGACCCTCGCGACGATGCAGCCCTGGTACGTCCGGGAGAACAAGTGGCGCGCCGCCCGCTACGGGCTCGACGCCGAGATCATCCTCGACGCGGCCGGCAACGAGCGGCTCGTCACCGACGACATCCGCGATCTGCTCACGACCCTCGCGCCGGTGGCCGAGCGCCTCGACTGCACGGCGGAGCTGGCCGATGTGGAGCTCATCCTCGTGGCGGGCGCGAGCTACCAGCGCCAACTGCGCACCGCGGCCGAGAACGACGGCGATCTGAAGGCCGTGGTCCGCGCGCTCGCGGGCGAGCTGCGCGACGGGCTCAAGGACCCGCGGGCATGACCCGACGGCTCCTGGCCGGCGCGGCGCTGCTCGGCGCCGGCGTGCTGGCTCTCGCCGGCTGCTCGAGCGCCAGCGGCGCCCCCGCCGGAGCGAGGGCGACCGCCACGGCGTCGGCCACCGCCGCGCCGTCAACGACCTCCGATCCGCTGTCCGACTCCGCTCCCCTCGCCCTGGGCGGCGCACTGCCGGCCGGCGCGCGCGTGACGATCGTCGGCGACAGCATCGTCCGCGGTCTGGGGCTCGACCCCGGGCAGGCGTGGCCCGCGCTGGTCGGCGACGACCTCGGCTGGACCGTGGACAACCTGGGCTGCGACGGCGGCGGCTTCATCGAGCCGGGCGACTGCGGAGTGGCGATCGGCGACCGGGCCGAGGAGATCGCCGACACCCGGCCCGACGCGATCGTGCTGATCGCCAGCAGCAACGACCTCGGCTGGACGCCGGAGGAGGTCGCGGATGCGATGGGCCCGGCGGTGCAGGCGATCGCCCAGGCGTCCCCGTCGGCACGGCTGATCGCGCTCGACTCGGTGTGGGGGCCGGACCCGCGGCCGGAGGACCTGGACGCGTACGACGCGGCGCTGGTGGACGCCGTGGACGCGGCGGGCGGGATCTCGCTGGAGTACCCGGATCCGCTGCGTGCCGACGGCCTGCTCGCCGAGGACGGCGTGCACCCGACGGCGGAGGGCCAGGTCGCGCTCGCGGACGCCTTCGTGCTGGCGGCGGAGAAGGTCGGGCTCGCGCAGGCGATCCCCGGTGATCAGCGGGCGACGGACGCGCCCGACTGACCCCGGGGATCCGCTCAGCGGGTGGTGCTGTTCTTGCCGTCGCGCCAGGAGAGCAGGTCGCGCACGGGCTGGAGGTCGATGTCCGGGCCGGTGATGCCGAGCGTGAAAAGGCGGGCGCCGAGGTCGAACTGCTGGTCGAGCACGCCGAAGGAGGCGTCGCCGACTCCCCCGCGGACGCTCGCGCCGGTCGAGATCTCGATGACGTCGACGTCGCGGTCGACGCGGCCGCACCAGTCGGCGAGGACGCCGAGCTTGCGCTCGAGGGTGGGGACGTCGGAGAAGCTGTGCCAGATGTCGGCGTGCTCCGCGACGATGCGGAGGGTCTTCTTCTCGCCGCCGCCGCCGATCATCACGGGGATGTCGCGGGTGGGGGCGGGGTTGAGCTTGTCCCAGCGGGCGCGGATGCGGGGCATGGCCTCGGAGAGCTCGTCCAGGCGCGAGCCGGCGGTGCCGAACTCGTAGCCGTACTCCTGGTAGTCGCGCTCGAACCAGCCGGAGCCGATGCCGAAGATCAGGCGGCCCTCGGCGCCCTTGGCGCTGATGTGGTCGACGGTGCGGGCCATGTCGGCGAGGAGGTCGGGGTTGCGGTAGCTGTTGCAGGTGACGAGCGGGCCGAACTCGATGCGGCTGGTCTGCTCGGCCCAGGCGGCGAGCATGCTCCAGCCCTCGAAGTGCAGGCCGTCCGGCTCGCCGGAGAGCGGGTAGAAGTGGTCCCAGTTGAAGGCGATGTCGACGCCGATGTCCTCGAGCTCGGCGAGCGTGTCGCGGATGACCTCGTAGGAGACGTGCTGCGGAGCGATCTGGACGCCGATGCGGACGGGGCGCGGAGAAGCGGTTGTCATGCCTTCACGCTAGACCTCGCGGCGGGCGGACCGCACGGCTCTGGGGATGACGGTGGTGGGTCTCGATACGCCCCTTCGGGGCTACTCGACCAGCATGAGGCGGGCCCATGCTGATCGAGTAGGCCGCGCAGCGGGAGTATCGAGATCCGACCGGCGCGGCTACTCGCCGGCCGGGTCGGGGGACGCGGTGGGGGCGTCGTCGCTGGTGGAGCGGGCGAGCTTGACGGTGGTGGCGCCGTCGGCGTCGAAGAGGCGGAGGCGACCGCCGTCGATCGAGGCCATCATCGCGTCGGCGAAGATCATCGGCAGGGCGACGCCGTCGCAGGCCATCATCGTGCTGGGGCCGGCGTCGACGGTCAGCGAGCCCTCGCCGTCGATCGACCACTCGCCCTGCACGCCGTTGCAGCCGTCGGAGCCGGTCCAGGTGCCGTCCCCGGCGAGGAGCAGGAACGGGACGTCGGGCGACTCGTAGGACACCCCCGTGACCCAGCGGCCGACGAGCTCGTCCGGCGACGGGGCCGACGCGGCGTCGACTCCCGAGCCCTCGGAGCAGCCGGCCAGCCCGAGGGCCAGCGCGGCCGCCGCGGCGACCGCGAGACCGGCGCGCAGGCCCCTCATCGGCCGAGGAGCTTCTGCAGCTGCTCCAGCTCCTCCGGAGTGGGCTGCGCGCCCGCACCGGAGCCGCCGCCGAGGCCGAAGCCCGAGCCGCCCGCGTTCGTGGACTGCGGACCGGAGGTGATCGCCGCGTTCTCCGCCGCGCGCTTGGCCGGGTTGCCCGACTTGCTGCTCTTCTTCTTCTGCGGCTTCGGGCGGCCCTGGTAGCCGGCGCCGGGCACGGGACCCATGCCGGGGACGTTCGGCATGCCGCCCTTCGCCACGGTCTTCATCATCTTGGCGGCCTGGTCGAAGCGCAGGACGAGCTGGTTGACGTCGGTCACGGTCATGCCGGAGCCGCGCGCGATGCGGAGGCGCCGCGAGCCGTTCAGCAGCTTCGGGTTCACCCGCTCGGCCTTGGTCATCGACTGGATGATCGCCTCGGTGCGCACGATCTCGCGCTCGTCGAACTGGTCGAGCTGCTCGCGCATGCCCTTCGCGCCGGGCAGCATGCCGATCATCTTCTTGATCGAGCCCATGTTGCGCAGCTGCTGCATCTGGCCGAGGAAGTCGTCGAGGGTGAACGTGTCCCCCATGATCTTCTCGGCGATCTTGCGCGCCTCGTCCTCGTCGAAGGCGCTCTGCGCCTGCTCGATGAGGGTGAGGACGTCACCGAGGTCGAGGATGCGGCTCGCCATGCGGTCCGGGTGGAACTGCTCGAAGTCGTCGAGGCCCTCACCGGTGGAGGCGAAGAGGATCGGGCGGCCGGTGAGCGAGGCGACCGACAGGGCCGCGCCGCCCCGGGCGTCGCCGTCGAGCTTGGAGAGGACGACGCCGGTGAAGTCGACGCCCTCCTGGAAGGCCTTCGCGGTGGCGACCGCGTCCTGGCCGATCATCGCGTCGATGACGAAGAGGACCTCGTCGGGGTTCGTCACCCGTCGGATGTCGGAGGCCTGCTTCATCATGTCCGCGTCGACGCCGAGGCGGCCGGCGGTGTCGATGATGACCGTGTCGTACTGCTTGTCGGTGGCGAAGCGGATCGCGTTCTGCGCGACCTTCACCGGGTTGCCGACGCCGTTGCCGGGCTCGGGCGCGTAGACGGCGACGCCGGCCTGCTCGCCGACGACCTGCAGCTGCTGCACGGCGTTGGGGCGCTGGAGGTCGGCCGCGACGAGGAGCGGAGTGTGGCCGTCCTTGCCGAGGTACTTGCCGAGCTTGCCGGCGAGGGTCGTCTTGCCCGCGCCCTGGAGGCCGGCGAGCATGATGACGGTCGGCGGGCGCTTGGCGAACTCGAGGCGGCGCGACTGGCCGCCGAGGATCGCGACGAGCTCCTCGTTGACGATCTGCACGACCTGCTGCGCGGGGTTCAGCGCCTTGTTGACCTCGTCGCCGAGGGCGCGCTCCCGGATCTTGCCGGTGAACGCCTTGACGACGTCGAGCGCGACGTCGGCGTCGAGCAGCGCGCGCCGGATCTCGCGGACGGTGCCGTCGACGTCCGAGGCCGAGAGCTTGCCCTTCGTGCGCAGGTTCTTGAAGGTCTCGACGAGTCGATCGGAGAGGGTGCCGAAAGTAGCCATGATGCCGGGAATTCTACCGGAGCCTGCCCGGGGGTCGGACGACGGCGCCGGGACACGATTAACTGTACCGAGTGCAGGAAGTCGTCTAGGGTGGCCGCGTGATCGAGACACTGCTCGCGGGCGACGCCGCGGATCCCCTGGACTACCGCGACGGCTGGGAGCTGCAGCGCCGGCTGCACGGCGAGGTGGTCGCGGGCGTCCGGCCGGGCACCCTGGTGCTCTGCGAGCACGCCGCCGTCTACACGGCGGGCAAGCGGACGGAGGCGCACGAGCGGCCGGTCGACGGCTCCCCCGTGGTCGACGTCGACCGTGGCGGACGGCTGACCTGGCACGGGCCGGGGCAGCTGGTCGGCTATCCGATCGTGCGGCTGCGCGAGCCGGTCGACGTGGTCGCCTACGTCCGCTCGCTCGAGGGCGTGCTGATCGACGTGCTCGACGACCTGGGCGTCGCCGGCGTGCGGGTCGACGGGCGGTCGGGGGTCTGGATCCCCCGGGCCGACGGCGCCGACAAGATCGCCGCGATCGGCATCCGGGTGGCGCACGGCGTGACGATGCACGGCTTCGCACTCAACGTGTCGAACAGCCTCGAGCCCTACTCCCGGATCGTGCCGTGCGGCATCGCCGACGCCGGAGTGACCACCGTCGAGCGCGAGCGCGGCGAGGCGCCCCCGATGGAGTCGGTGCGCGACCGGGTCGAGGCGAGATTCCGGGAGGCGGCTCCCGCCTTCGCTGCCGTGGACGCGATCGCGGGGGTCGCGGCGTGAGCGCCGAGACCGGCGGCCGGAAGCTGCTGCGCCTCGAAGTCCGCAACGCCGAGACGCCGATCGAGCGCAAGCCGGAGTGGATCAAGACCAAGGCCGTGATGGGCCCGGAGTACCGGCAGCTGCAGTCGCTGGTGGAGGACGAGGAGCTGCACACGGTCTGCCAGGAGGCGGGCTGCCCGAACATCTTCGAGTGCTGGGAGGACCGCGAGGCGACCTTCCTCATCGGGGGCTCGCAGTGCACGCGCCGCTGCGACTTCTGCCAGATCGACACCGGCAAGCCTGCGGACTACGACGCCGACGAGCCGCGCCGGGTGGGCGAGTCGGTGGCACGGATGAAGCTCCGCTACGCGACGGTGACCGGGGTGGCCCGCGACGATCTGCCGGACGAGGGCTCGTGGCTCTACGCCGAGACGATCCGGCAGATCCATGCGCAGGCGCCGGGGACGGGGGTGGAGATCCTGGTGCCCGACTTCACCGGGCGCGCGGAGCACCTGCAGCGGGTGTTCGACGCCCGGCCGGAGGTCTTCGCGCACAACGTCGAGACGGTGCCGCGCATCTTCAAGCGGATCCGGCCGGCCTTCCGCTACGAGCGCTCGCTCGATGTGCTCACGCAGGGGCGCGACGCGGGGCTCATCACGAAGTCGAACCTCATCCTCGGCATGGGCGAGGAGCGCGAGGAGATCTCGCAGGCGCTGCAGGACCTGCACGACGCCGGCACCGACATCGTGACGATCACGCAGTACCTCCGCCCGACTCCTCGGCACCTGCCGGTGGACCGCTGGGTGCACCCGGAGGAGTTCGTCGCGATCAAGGAGGAGGCGGAGGACATCGGCTTCCTCGGCGTGCTCTCCGGCCCGCTCGTCCGCTCCTCCTACCGCGCCGGCCGCCTCTGGGCCCGCTCGATGGAGTCGAAGGGGCTGCCGGTCCCCGAGCACCTGCGCCACCTGGCGGACGCGGCCCTCACCTTCTCCCAGGCGGTCTGACCCCCTCCGCGAGATGCCACTTGTGCACGCCTTGCACGGCGTGTCGCGCGCACAAGTGGCATCTCGCGGAACGGATCCTGGGGTCCCTTGCTGGTCGAGTAGCCCCGCAGGGGCGTATCGAGACCCGCGATCGCCAGCAGGGGTGGTCTGCAGACTTGCTGTCGGGCGCTGGTGGATCTCGATACGCCCGCTCCGCGGGCTACTCGATCAGCATGTGCGCCGCTCCGCTGGCTACTCGATCAGCACGGGCACCGCTCCGCGGGCTACTCGATCAGCATGGGTGGGACTTCCGAGAGGGCTGTTCGCCGAGTCGACCCGTCTCGGGCTGTGGCCTGCTCAGAGAGCCCGGTTCGCGTCCACTCGCCGCACCACGTTCCACTGAGCGGACCCGCACCGGGCGCTGATCGGAGCACAGAGCCCGGTTCGCGTCCACTCGCGCCCTGGCGAGGAGCGGCAGGTGAGGCTGCGGCGGCGTCCGGTCTCCTTCGCGAGATGCCAGTTGTGCACGCGTTTCGCGGCGTGTCGCGGGCACAAGTGGCATCTCGCGGAGGGGGAGGGAGGGCTCCCCCGGGTCAGGCGACGAGCTGGGCGGCGAAGACGTGGGGGGTGAAGCCGGTGAGGTCGTTGATGCCCTCCCCCTGGCCGACGAGCTTGATGGGGATGCCGGTCTTCTCCTGGACGGCGAGGACGAAGCCGCCCTTGGCCGAGCCGTCGAGCTTGGTGATGACGAGGCCGGTGACGCCGGCGTGCTCGATGAAGGCCTGGGCCTGCATCAGGCCGTTCTGGCCGGTGGTCGCGTCGAGGACGAGGAGGATCTCGGAGATCGGCGCCTGCTTCTCGACGACGCGCTTGATCTTGCCGAGCTCGTCCATCAGGCCGCCCTTGGTGTGCAGGCGGCCGGCGGTGTCGATGATGACCATCTCGATGCCGTGGGTCTTCGCGTACTCGACGGTCTGGTAAGCGACCGAGGCCGGATCCTGGCGCTCCTGCTGCGGCCGGACGATCTGCGCGTCGGCGCGCTGCGCCCAGGTGGCGAGCTGGTCGACCGCGGCGGCACGGAAGGTGTCGGCGGCGCCGACCACGACGCTGCGGTCGAAGTTGCGGAGGAACTTCGCGAACTTGCCGATGGTGGTGGTCTTGCCGACGCCGTTGACGCCGACGACCAGGATGACCGCGGGCCGCTCGCTGAGCTTCAGGGTCGTGTCGTACTTGGAGAGGCGCTCCTCGAGCGACTCGCGGAGCATCCGCTGGAGGTCGCGCGGGTCGGTCGTGTTGTAGCGGGCGACCTTGGCGCGGAGGTCCTCGACCATCTCCTCGGTGATGTCGGGCCCGAAGTCGGCGGTGATCAGGGCCGTCTCGAGGTCGTCCCAGGTCTGCTCGTCGATCGTGCGCTTCTCGAACAGGCCGCGGAGTGCGCGACCGAGCGACCAGGAGCTGCGTTCTGCCATGCGCCCAGGCTACCGGCGCGCGGGGGGCGGGCTGCGGCGCGGGGCGGGTCCGCGCGCGTCCACAGCACCGGCCCCTCCCCTACGCCGCGCTCACCGACACCTCCACGACCGCCCACGACAGCGCGGGCAGCGCCAGTGTCACGACCGAACCGTCGACCGCCACTCCCGCGAGCGGCACGAGCCCGACGGCGTCCTGCGCCTCGAGCGTGTTCGCCGTGTGGCGCGTGCCCCCCGACGGCACCTCCAGCAGTTCCGCGCGCAGCACCCGGCCGCCCGTGAAGCCGCGCAGCGAGATCGAGACGGCCGATGCGTCGTCGAGTCCGCGGTTGGCGAGGAAGAACGCGATGACGCCGCGATCGGCGTCGTAGGTCGCCGAGACGTCGACCTGGTCGGCGTCGCCGAAGGTGCCCGCGTCGACCTTGTCGCAGGTCACTGCCGTGCGCAGGATCTGCCCCTGCGCGAGCGCCGCCATCCGGGCGAACGGCCAGAAGATCGTCTGCTTCCAGGCCGGCCCGTTCTCCTCCGAGCGGATCGGCGCGATCACGTTGACGAGCTGCGCCTGGTTGGCGATCGAGACACGGTCGCCGTGACGCAGCAGCGAATTGAGCAGGGTTCCGACGACGACGGCGTCGGTCACGCTGTACGTGTCCTCGATGAGGCGGGGATGCTCGCGCCACGACTGCGAGACAGCGCTCGGCTGGTCGTCGGTGTCGAGCCCCGACTGGTACCAGACGTTCCACTCGTCGAACGAGAGGTCGATGTACTTCTTCGCCTTGCGCTTGGCCCGCACGGCGTCGCAGGTCGCGACGACCGACTCGATGAAGTAGTCCATGTCGACGGAGGACGCGAGGAACGACGCCGCATCGCCGTCGTGCTCCTGGTAGTAGGCGTGCATCGACATGTAGTCGACCTCGTCGTAGGCGTGGGAGAGGACGGTGTGCTCCCACGAGCCGAAGGTCGCCATCCCCGAGTTGGACGATCCGACGGCCACGAGCTCGATGGACGGGTCGACGAAGCGCATCGCCTTGCCGGCCTCCTGAGCGAGCCGACCGTACTCGTCGGCCGTCTTGTGGCCGATCTGCCACGGGCCGTCGAGCTCGTTGCCGAGGCACCAGAGCTTGATGTCGAACGGATCCGCGGCGCCGTTGGCGATGCGGCGATCCGACAGGGCGGTGCCGCCGGGGTGGTTGGCGTACTCGACGAGCTCGCGAGCCGCGTCGACGCCGCGGGTGCCGAGGTTGATGGCCTCCATGATCTCGACGCCGGCCTCCTTCGACCAGTCGACGAACTCGTGCAGCCCGAAGGCGTTGCTCTCCACCGTGTGCCAGGCACCGTCGAGGCGGCGGGGACGCTCGGCCGCGGGGCCCACGCCGTCCTCCCAGTTGTACCCGGAGACGAAGTTGCCGCCCGGGTAGCGGACGACGGTGGGGCCGAGCTCCTTGACGAGGGCGAGGACGTCCCGGCGGAAGCCGCGCTCGTCGGCCTGCTCGTGGCCGGGCTCGTAGATGCCGGTGTAGACGCAGCGACCCATGTGCTCGACGAACGAGCCGAACAGGCGACGCGGCACCGGGCCGATCGTGAAGTCGCGGTCGATGACGATGTGTGCCGTGGGCATGGAGCTCCTGACGTAGGTGTGAGGGACGAGTGGGTGCCCGCCCGGGGGCGGGGGCGTGGAGGTCAGCCCTTGAGGCCCGAACCGGTGACGCCTTCGACGATCTGACGCTGGAACGCCAGGTACATGACGATCAGCGGGAGTGCGGCCAGCAGAGCGCCGGCCTGGATGTCGGCGAAGCGCTGGCCGAACGAGCCCTGCACGGTGGCGAGGCCGACCGGGATGGTCATCAGATTCGGGTTGGAGAGCACGAACAGCGGCAGCAGGAGGTTGTTCCACACCCCGACGAACGTGAGGATCACGACGGCCGCGATCACCGGGCGCGAGAGCGGCATGATGACCGACCAGTAGATCTTCCACAGGCCGGCGCCGTCGATGCGGGCGGCCTCCTCGAGTTCCTTCGGGATCCCGTCGAAGAACTGCTTGAAGATGAACACCGCGATAGCGGCGGGGACCTGCGGGAAGATCACCGACCAGTAGGTGTTGAGCAGATTGAGAGCGCCGAGCTCCTGGAAGATCGGGATGATCAGCACCTGGCCGGGGATCATGATCCCGAACAGGATGAGCAGCAGCACGACGTTGGAGCCGCGGAACTTCAGTCGTGACAGCGCGAAGGCCGCCATCGAGGCGAAGAGGACGGTCAGCACGGCCGTGACGACCGAGGTGATGCCCGAGGCGAGGTACCAGTTCCAGATGTCACCGGCTCGGAGGAGCGTGGCGTAGGAGTAGAGGGTGGGGTTCAGGTCCTTCATGATCGCCGGGGCACCGAGCGCAGCCACCCCGTTGGCCGTCAGTGACGTCTTGAGCGCGAACAGGCTGGGGATGAGCCAGATGATCGCGAAGACGACGAGGACGACGGCCGAGACGATGCCGAAGGTCCGGTTGCCCGTGCCCACGCGGGCTGCGGTCGGCCTGGCCATCGGTGCCGCACCGGAGATCGGCGACTTCGTGGCACGAGGAGCGTCGGTGATGGCCACGATCAGGCCGCCTTTCGGGTGGCGGCGCGGTCGATGTACTGACGGATCAGCGCGATGGCGACGATGACGATGAGGAGGAGGACCGACGCGGCGGAGGCCGCGCCCAGGCGGTTGTCCGTGAAACCGACGTTCGTGACGAGGGAGAGTGCGACCTGGGTCGAGATGCCGGGGCCGCCGGACGTCATCAGGTAGACCTGATCGAAGATCTTCAGGGACGCGATGATCTGCAGCAGGATCACGAGCGTCGTGGTGCGGTTCAGCAGCGGCAGCGTGATGAAGCGGATCTGCTGCCAGGGCGTCGCCCCGTCGATGGCCGCGGCTTCGTACAGCTCGCGCGGGATCTCCTGGAGTCCGGCGAGGTAGAGGACGAAGTTGAAGCCGAGGGTCCACCAGACGGTGGCGATCGCGATGCCGATCATCGCGGTGCTCGGGTCCGCGAGCACGCCGGTCGCGCCGGTGATGCCGAACCAGCCCTGCGCGGTCGCCCACAGGCCCGTGCCCGGCGTGAAGATGAACAGCCAGATCAGCGAGATGGTCGCCGACGGGAGAATGTACGGCAGGAAGAACGCGAGGCGGAAGAACCACTGCCCGTGCCGGACCCGGTTGGTGAGGATCGCGAAGACGAAGGCGATGATCACGAGCGGGGGCACCGTGTACAGCGTGAACTGGAGCGTGTGCCACATCGCGCTCCAGAAGTCGGCGCGCGAGAGCATCTCGGCGTAGTTCGCGACGCCGGCGAACGAGCCCAGACCCGCTCGCACCGTCGAGGTGTTGAAGAAGCTGGAGACGACCATCCAGACGGCCGGCCCGAGGAGGAAGGCCAGGTAGAAGAGTCCGAAGGGAGCGATGAAGAGCCAGGCTCCCCGGCTCTCGCCGCGAGTGCGGCGGGATCCCGTGGTGCCGCTACTCGACGTCGATGTCGGGGCGGGGCGGATGAGGGCAGGTGCGGCGGTCACGTCGTTGTACCTCCAGGGGTCAGCGGTCGAGAGCGGGTCAGAGGGGGCTGGGGGTGTTCGTGTAGATCGCGAGCTGATCCTGGATGGCCTTCAAGGCTCCCTCGGGCGACAGCGACAGCTGCTGGACGAGGGCGAGCTGCGCGCCCACGGTGACCTCGAAGGTCGATCCTGATCCGCCGTACCAGGCCGGGTCGTCATAGACGGCGTAGTCGGCCGCGGACGAGTAGTCGGCCTGCGGTTCGAGCGCCTTGTACTCGGCGCTCTCGAGGGTCGGGAGGTACGCGGGCACGTGGCCGCCCATCGCCCAGGTCTGGCCCTGGTCGAGCATCGACTTGATGAAGCCCATCGCCTGCAGGCGCTGCTCCGGGGTGCGGTCCTTGCGGGGCAGGACGAAGGTGTGCGAGTCGGCCTGCACGGCCGGCCTGTCGAACAGCTGCGGAACCGGCACCATGCCGAAGGCGAGGCCCTCGATCGACTGCGCCGTGGTGATCTCCCACTCCCCCTGGAGGAAGATGCCGGACTGTCCCGTGAACATCGCCGTCTGCGCACCGGCGTAGTCGAGGCCCGTGTTCAGCCAGCCCTTGTCCACCCAGTCCTGGATCGTCGTGGTCACCCGGAGGAAGGCGTCCTCGTCGACCGAGATCGTCGCTCCGTTGTCGGAGAGGAACGGCGTCACGCCGTCGATCTGGTTGTAGAGCGTCCAGAACACCCGCCAGGGAGTCGCGGTCTCGTTGACGTTCCCGAAGGTGATCGCCGTGCCGCCGGTGACCTTCGCGATCGCGTCGAGCGCGGATTCGAACGTCTCGAGGCCGGTGAGGTCCTTCAGCTTCCCGTCCGGATCGAGGAGTCCCGCCTGGCCGCAGATGTCGGAGTTGAAGAACATCACGAGCGGGTGGGTGTCGAGCGGGATCGCGATGTTCTTATCGTCCGTCTTCTGGGCGTCCCAGGAGGCCGGGTTGAAGTCGGCGGAGGACATGCCGACCGAGGCGAGGTCCTCCTCCGTGATCGGGTCGAGGATCCCGCCGTCGTACAGCGGCTTCGCCCGCGTGAGGTGCGCGACCGCGACGTCCGGCGGCTTGTTGCCCACGGTGGCGAGCGTCAGTTTGGAGTAGTACGGGTTGCCCCACGCGAAGACGGTGGCCTGCAGCGAGCCGGGGCCGCCGTTCGCGTCCGCGTAGCCCGCCTGCATCTCCTGCATCCGGGTGCCGTCGCCGCCGCCGAAGAGGCTCCAGAAGATGAGCTGCTCGGGGTTGAGCGGGCTGCCGAAGAGGCCGGCTCCGATCGGACTGCTCGCGCAGCCGGCGAGAGCGAGAGTGCTCGCCGCGGCGAGAGAACCGCCCAGAAACGCCCGTCGGGTGAATGGTGACACCATGTCGACCTCCTCGTCGTGTGGCAGCGCCCGTGCCAGAACTGTGCACGACGGCCCGCGAGCGAGTCGGTCGTAGCGCTTGGACAGCAGCGTTACATCGTTGTAACGGGGAGTCAAGACCTGTGAGCGAGTCGCCTCGCAGAATCAGTCCGTGAGTGCCCGGTCCGTCGCGGTGGACGCCCGCGCGATGATCTCGTGCGGGATGAAGATCCGGCGCGGTGGGAGGGACCGGTCGGCGATCCGCTCCGCGAGCACCGACAGCGTGGTCTCGGCGAAGGCGCGCTTGTCGAAGGACACCGTGGTCAGCGGCGGGGACGCGAAGCGGCCGCCGCGCACGTCGTCGAAGCCGGCGACGGCGATCTGCTCCGGCACCCGGATGTGCCGAGCGAACAGGATGCTCAGAATTCCGACCGCCATCGAGTCGGTGAAGCAGAAGACGGCGTCCATCTCGACTCCCGCGTCGAGCGCGCGGGCGAACGCCTCCCCGGCCACGCTCGGAACCCAGTCCTCCGTCATGATCTCGAGGGCCGGGTCGTTCGGCACACCCGCGGCCGCCAGGGCCTCGCGGTAGCCCTTCGTCCGCGCTCGCGCCGACGCCCGATCGGAGTCGGGGCCGTCCGTCCCGACGACCGCGATGCGCCGATGGCCGCGCGCGAGGAGGTGCTCGGTCATCTCCCGAGCGGCGGCGACGCTGTCGACGGCGACCCTGTCGACGAGATCCTGCTCCACCTCGCCGATCACGACGATCGGCGGCAGCTCGGCGGTGCCGACGATGGCGCTCAGCTTCAGGCTGACCGGGTTGAGGACGAGGCCGTCGATGAGGTGCTCGCGCGCACGCGAGAGCAGCTCCCCTTCGCGGTCGGGGCGCCTGCCGGTCTGCTCCATCTGGATCGACCACCCACGCTCATGGGCGGCTTCCACGAACATGTCGAGCATGGCGGCGGAGTACTCGGTGGTCAGGTCGGGGAACGCGAGGGCGATCGCACCGGAGCGGCCGTTGCGCAGACCGCGCGCGCTGAGGTTGGGCACGTAGTGGAGCTCGGCGATGGCGGCCTCGACGCGCTCCCGAGTGTCGGGCCTCACGAACACGACGCCGTTGATGACGTTCGAGACGGTCTTCGGGCTCACCCCGGCACGAGTGGCGACATCCCGGACGGTTGCTCGCATGCGGCCCAGAGTAGCGCGGCGCTCAGCCCGGGCTGAGCGCCGCGTGCCGCAGAGCGCCCATCGCTCGTCAGACCGCCGGAGCCTCCACGCGCTGGCCGACCACGGCCGAGACGCCGTCCTGGCGCATCGAGACGCCGTAGAGGGCGTCGGCGATCTCCATCGTGCGCTTCTGATGCGTGATGACGATCAGCTGGCTCGAGGTGCGGAGGTCCTGGAAGATGCTGAGCAGGCGGCCGAGGTTCGCGTCGTCGAGCGCCGCCTCCACCTCGTCCATGATGTAGAACGGGCTCGGGCGCGACTTGAAGATCGCGACCATGAAGGCCACCGCGGCGAGCGAGCGCTCCCCGCCGGAGAGCAGCGACAGCCGCTCGATCTTCTTGCCGGCCGGGCGCACCGCGACCTCGATGCCGGTGGTCAGCAGGTTCTCCGGGTCGGTGAGCCGGATGCTGCCGGTGCCGCCGGGGAAGAGCACCGGGAAGACGTCCGCGAAGGCAGCCTGGGTGTCGTCGAAGGCCGAGGCGAAGACCGTCTGCATCGTCTCGTCGAGCTCCTCGATGATCGTCAGCAGGTCGCGCCGGGTGTTCGTGAGGTCGGTCAGCTGCTCGGTGAGGAAGACGTGGCGCTGCTCCAGAGCCGCGAACTCCTCCAGGGCCAGCGGGTTCACCCGGCCGAGCTGGCCGAGCTGCTTCTCGGCCTTGTCCAGGCGGCGGCGCTGCTCGTCGCGGACGAACGGGCGCGCGGGCGCCTCCGCATCGGTCTCGTCGGGGACCGGGACCTCGGGGCCGTACTCGGCGACCAGCACGTCCTCGATCAGGCCGAGCTCGGAGCCGGCGCGCTCGAGCAGCCCGGTGAGCTGCAGGCGCTTCTCGTAGATCTGCAGCTCGAGGCCGTGCACGCTCTCGGTGACGCTCTGCAGCCGGTCGCGGAGGACGCCCTCCTCGCGGCGCAGCGCCTGCAGCTCCTCGTTCTGCTGCGAGCGGGCGGTCTCGGCGCGCAGCAGCTCGGCGCGCGACTGCTGCACCGAGCGGTCGACGGAGGCGAGCACGGCGGGGATCGCGCCGGTCACGTCGGCCGCGGCGTCGTGCTGGCGGCGGCGGATCACCGCGCGGCGGGCGGCCTCGTCGGCGGCCGCGCGGTCGGCCGCTTGCTGGCGCTCGAGCGACTCGCCGCGGGACTGCTCGGCCCGGACGCGCTCCTTGGCGGTCTCGACGCCGAGGCGCGCCTCGATCTCGCGCTCGCGGGCGGCGTCGACCTCGCGCTGGAGGCCGTCGCGGGCGCTGACGTCGAGGACCGGCCGCGGGCGCGAGCGGGCGACGTCCAGCTCGCCCTTCGCCTTCTGCGCGGCGGCCTCGGCGTCGCCGACCCGCTCGGTCGCGATGGTCAGGGCCTTCTCGCCGCGGCCGAGCTCGGCGGTGGCGCCCTCGAGCTGCGCGCGCACCCGGCCGAGACGCTCGGTGTGCGCGGCGCGGGCGGCGTCGTGCTCGCGCAGGGCGGCGAGGGCGAGGCGCGACTGCTCCTTCGCGGCGCGGAGGGCGCCGGTCTGCTCGGCGAGGTCGAAGCGGAGGCGGTCGATCCGGCCCTCGATCTCCTCCAGCCGGCTCGCGGCCGCGTCGCGCTCGGAGACCAGCTCGAGCCGGCTGCGCTGCCCGCCCGCTCCCCCGCTGAGGACGGCGTCGGAGACCGAGGCGCCGTCGCGGGTGACCACGGTGACGGGGTGCTCGCCGCCGGCCAGGGCGGGCCAGAGCCGGCGGGCGGTGTCGAGGTCGTCGACGACGACGCCCTGCTCGAGCAGGGCGAGGACGCCGTCGGGGCCGGTGACCAGGTCGCGGGCGCGAATCGCCCCCTCCGGCACCTCGATCGCGAGGGCAGGGCGGGCGGCGTCGCCGATCAGCAGCTCGACCCGGCCCAGCTCGCGGCGGATCGCCTCGTCCAGCGCGGCCTCGGCGTGGGGCTGCGAGTCGGCGAGCACGGAGTCGGCGGCAGCGCCGAGGGCCGCCGCGATCGCCGCCTCGTAGCCGGGGCGGACCTGGATGCGCTCGGCGACGCGGCCGCGGACGCCGTCGAGACGGGTGGCGATCAGCTCGGCGGAGCCGTCGGAGACGTCGAGGGCGAGCGAGAGGGCGCTGCGGCGGGCGGCGAGGCCGTCGCGCTCGCGCTCGAGGGCGTGCAGCTCCTCGCGGAGCCGCTCGATCTCGCCCTCGGCCTCGAACACCGAGGACTGCGCCAGCTCGTAGCCCTCGTCGAGCGTGCCGTCGGTGCCGCCGCCCGCCTCGCCGATCTCGTCCTCGAGCGCGTCGAGCTGGCGCTGAGCGGCCTCGCGGCGCTGCACGGCGGAGTCGAGGGTGTTCTGCGCGCGGAGGACCTCGCCGCGGACGGCGGCGAGGCGGGAGGCGGCGGTGTCGGCCTGGCCGGTGAGCTTGGACAGCTCGAGGTCGTGCCGGGAGACCAGCGCCGACTGCGCCGCGATCTCCTCGTCGGTCGCGTCCAGGGCGCCGCGGGCGCGCACCGTCGCCTTCTGCGAATCGGTCCACGCGGTCTCGGCGTCGAGCACGGCGACGCGGAGGCGCTCCAGCTCGGCGCGCGCCTCCTCGACCATGGGCGCCGTGACGCGCGGCTGCACCGCGGGCTGCTCCGACTCCGCCTCGAGCAGGGCGAGGCGCTGGCCGGCGAGCGCCGCCAGATTGCGCAGCCGCTCCTGCACCGACTCCAGCTCGAAAGTGGTGCGCCGGGCATCGTCCACCGCGTCACCGACCATCTCGGACTCGATCCGCGCGGTCCGCAGCGTGCTCTGCTCGAGCCGCTCCTGCAGCACGAGGCGCTCGCTGTGCCGCTCGCTCTCCGTCCGGGCGAAGCCGTCGAGCGCGGTGCGGAGGGTGACGACGTCGTCGGCGAGCAGGCGCGCGCGGGCGTCGCGGACGACCGCGGCGATGGTCTGCGCCTGCCGGGCGACCTCCGCCTGGCGGCCGAGGGGCTTGAGCTGGCGGCGGATCTCGCCGGCGAGGTCGGAGAGGCGGGTCAGGTTCGCCTGCATGCCGTCGAGCTTGCGGAGGGTCTTCTCCTTGCGGCGGCGGTGCTTGAGGATGCCGGCCGCCTCCTCGATGAAGCCGCGGCGCTCCTCCGGGGTCGCGTGCAGGACGGCGTCGAGCTGGCCCTGCCCGACGATGACGTGCATCTCGCGGCCGAGACCGGAGTCGCTCAGCAGCTCCTGGACGTCGAGCAGCCGGCAGGCGCGGCCGTTGATCGCGTACTCGCTGCCGCCGTTGCGGAACAGGGTGCGCTTGATCGTCACCTCGGTGTACTCGATCGGCAGCGCGCCGTCGGTGTTGTCGATGGTGAGCGCGACCTCCGCGCGGCCGAGCGGGCCGCGGGTGGAGGTGCCGGCGAAGATGACGTCCTCCATCTTGCCGCCGCGGAGGGTCTTCGCGCCCTGCTCCCCCATCACCCAGGCGAGCGCGTCGACGACGTTGCTCTTGCCCGAGCCGTTGGGCCCGACCACGCAGGTGACCCCGGGCTCGAAGGCGAACGTGGTCGGCTGCGCGAAGGACTTGAACCCCTTGAGGGTCAGGCTCTTCAGGTACACCCGGCCGCCTCGCTCCGCTCGAAAACGCTCCCTACGGTACTCGACGGGCTCCGCCGTGCCGCGGAACCGCGCGGTGCGGCCCGGCGGCGTGCACACTGGGGACGTGACGAGCCCCACCGACCCCGCGCTCCGGATCCGCGAGCTGCCGATCCCCGAGCACCCGGGCGCCGAGGGCTGGGACGACTTCGTCACCCTCACCGCGATCGGCAACGCCGTCGAGGCCGAGGGCACCGGGACGGACGAGCTCGGCTTCCCCGCCGAGACGAACCTCGGCGAGTGGCGGCAGCAGGAGTTCGACCCGCGCCGCGCGTTCCTCGCCGAGCTCGTGACGGACGACGGCGTCCGCGCGGTCGGCAGCGGCGAGCTGCACTGGAGCACCGAGGAGGGCGACGACGCGGCCTGGCTGGCGTTCTCGGTCCTCGACGCCGAGCGCGGGCGGGGCGTCGGCTCCGCGCTGCTCGAGCGGCTGACGGCGGAGGCGCACGCGCTCGGGCGGACGGTGCTGCAGACCTGGACCGCGCACCGCGCCGACCGCTCGGGGCCGCGCCTGGCCGCGCGCTCGGGCGCCGGCTCCGTGCCCGCCGAGGACCCCGGTGCGCGCTGGCTCGCCTCGCGCGGCTGGGTGCTCGAGCAGGTGGAGCGGGTCAGCGTGGTGCGGCTGCCGCTCGACGCGACACTCGCCGCGTCCCGGCGCCGCGGTGCGCTCGCGCACGCCGACGGCTACGCGCTCCGGCACTGGAGCGGCGCGACGCCCGAGGAGCTCGTGGACGGGATGCTCGCCCTGCGCGCGAGCATGTCCGCCCAGGCGCCGACGGCCGGGCTGTCCGTGCCGGAGGAGACCTGGACCCGCGAGCGGCTGGAGGCGCACGACCGCGAGTCGACCGCCGGCGGGCGGGTGGAGCTGACCTCGGTCGCGCTTCGGGACGGGCAGCCGGTCGGCTACTGCACGGTCGACGTGCTGCCGGGCCGCGCCGCGCTCTGGGGCGCGACGCTCGTGCAGCCGGCGCACCGCGGGCACCGGCTCGGGATGCTGCTGAAGCTCGACGCGCTCGAGCACCTGGTCGCGGCCGACCCGGACTGCCGTGCCGTCTACACCTGGAACGCGGAGGAGAACCGGCCGATGCTCGCCGTGAACGAGGCCGTGGGGTTCCGGGCGATCGCGGTGGAGGGCCAGTGGAAGCTGGAGGGGCAGTGGAAGCGGGAGGGCCAGTTGAAGCCGACCGAGGTGTCGCCGTGAACCCGCTCGTGGAGCCCGGACCGCCGCTGACCGCCGCCGAGCGCGAGCGCTTCGCCCGGCAGATCCGGCTCTCGCCGCTCGGCGAGCTCGGGCAGCGGCGCCTGCGGAACGCGCGGGTGCTCGTGCTCGGCGCGGGCGGCATCGGCTCCCCGGTGATCACGGCGCTCGCCGCGGCCGGAGTCGGGCACCTCGGGATCGTCGACGGCGACGTCGTCGAGGCGTCCAACCTCGCGCGGCAGACCGCGCACGACGAGTCGTCGATCGGCTCCTCGAAGGCCGAGTCCGCAGCGGCGACCGCGCGGCGGCTCTCCCCCGGGATCGACGTGCGGGCCTTCCCCGTCTCCTTCACCGGCGCGAACGCCGACGCGCTCGTCGCCGGCTGGGACGTGGTGGTCGACGGCTTCGACACCTTCGGCTCGCGCTACCTCGCCTCCGACGCGACGACCCGGGCCGGGGTCCCGCACGTCTGGGGCTCGGCGCTCGGCTTCGACGGGCAGCTGTCCACCTTCTGGGCGGACGCACCCGGCGGCGGGGTCACCCTGCGCGCCCTGCACCCCGGGGCGGAGGACGCGGCGGACAGCTGCGCGACGGTCGGCGTGCTCGGCTCTCTCTGCGCGGCGATCGGCTCGGCGATGGCGAGCGAGGTGGTGAAGCTCGTCACGGGCGTCGGCGAGCCGCTCTTCGGGCGAGTCGTGGTGCACGACGCGCTGGACGGCTCGTGGAGCGAGCTGCCGCTGGCGCGCGCGGTGCCGCCGGTGGCCGCGGTGCTCGCTGTGGCCGGAGCGGTGACCGCCGATGAGCTGCGGGCGCGGCTCGCCGGGCCGACGCCGCCGACCGTCGTCGACCTGCGGGAGGACGACGAGGACCGCTCCGTCGAGATCCCCGGGGCGGTGCGGCTGCCGATGTCGCGCTTCGATCCGGCGCTGCTGCCCGCGGGGCCGCTGGTGCTGCACTGCGCGTCGGGGGTGCGCTCGCGGATCGCGGCCGACCGCGCGGCGGCGGCGGGGATCGCGTCGGACTCGCTGCTCGGCGGGATGGTGGGCTGGCGGAGCTGATCCGGGCGGATCAGCCGCCGGCGAAGGGCGGCAGGACATCCACTGAGGCGCCTGCGGGCAGCGGAGTGGCGCGGTCGGTCGTCGAGACGCCGTCGACCAGGTAGCTGCAGCGGGCGAGCACGTCGGCCGCGGACGGCTCGGAGGCGACCAGCGCGGCCTCCAGGGCGGCCAGGTCGGCCACGCCGTCGAGCTCGTCGGAGGCGCGCCCGAGGGCGGCCTTCGCCGCGGCGAAGTAGCGGACGCGCACGCTCAGCCGCCGATCGCGCTCATGGTGCGCTCGGGCTGCACGAAGCCGGCCCGGTTCATCTCGTGGCCGGCCGGCTTGGCCCACATCGCGCCGCGCCAGAGCTGGGCGACGTGGTGGTCGTCGGCGCCGGAGCGCATCGCGCCGAGCAGGTCGGTCTCCTCGTTGGAGAACAGGCAGCTGCGGACGCCGCCCTCCGCGGTGAGTCGGGTGCGGCGGCAGTCGCCGCAGAACGCCTCGGTGACGGACGCGATGATGCCGACCGTGCCGAGCAGCTCGTCGGAGCCGATCGCGCGGACGTCGAAGAGCTCGGCGGGAGCACCGTCGCGGGGCGCGGCGTTCGGCGTGAGGACGAAGCGCTCCGAGAGCAGGTCGCGGATCATCGCCGCCGTGATCATGGTCGAGCGGTCCCAGCCGTGGTCGGCGTCGAGGGCCATCTGCTCGATGAAGCGGAGCTGGTGCCCTCCGGCGAGCGCCCAGGCGAGCAGCTCGGGCGCCTCGTGGTCGTTGATCCCGGGCAGCAGCACCGCGTTGATCTTGGTCTGCTTCAGGCCCGCGGGGCCGAGCGCGTCGATCCCGGCGAGGACCCGGTCGAGGAAGGGGCGGCGGGTGACCTTCGCGAAGGTCTCGGCGCAGATGGAGTCGAGCGAGACGTTCACCCGGTCCAGGCCCGCGTCGGCGAGCGCCTGGGCGCGCCCGGAGAGGCCGATCGCGTTGGTGGTCAGCGAGATCTCGGGGCGCGGCTCGATCGCGGCGACGTCGCGGATGATGTCGACGAGGTCCTTGCGCAGGAGCGGCTCGCCGCCGGTGAAGCGGATCTGGCGGACTCCGAACTGCTCGACGGCGATGCGGGCGAGGCGGACGATCTCCTCGCGGTTCAGCAGCGACGCGGGCGGCTGGAACGGCAGGCCCTCGGCCGGCATGCAGTACGTGCAGCGGAGGTTGCAGCGATCGGTCAGCGAGATGCGCAGGTCGTCGGCGACGCGGCCGTAGGTGTCGAGCAGGAGCGGGGTCTCGGGCCGCTCGGCGGGGAGGACGGCACCGCGCGGGCGGGGCCGGATGCCGGGGATCCCGAGTGCTGTGCTCATCCGGACAGACTACGCGCCGGATCCGGGCGGGAGCGGGCAAGATGGAGACGTCCCTGCCGCCGGTCAGGAACGCCCCGTCCCATCAGGAACGCCTTCGCCGGCCAGGACCTCCGAGAGGACCCGATGACCTCGATCGATCTGCATGCCGCCCGCGTGCGCGCGCTGCTCGCGCCGCTGGCCACCCGCGGCGCCCGCGAGACGCTGGCGCTCGATCCCGCCGCGGTCGCCGCCGATCCGGGCGCGTACGACCGCCGGGTGCTCGCGCGCTCGGTCGACGCTCCGCTCGATCTGCCGCGCTTCGACAACTCGCAGATGGACGGCTTCGCGGTGCGCGCGGCCGACCTCGCCGCGGCGAGCGCCGACAGCCCGGTCTCGCTGCCGGTGGCCGCGCCCGTCCCGGCCGGCGACCGCGCTCCCCGGCACGAGGCGGGCACCGCGGTGCCGATCATGACGGGCTCGCCGCTGCCCGCCGGTGCGGACGCCGTCGTCGCGATCGAGACCGTCGACCCGCCGCGCTTCCCCGCCCCCGGCAGCACCGGTGTCCGCGTGGCGTTCTCGCGCCCCGTCGTCGCGGCGGCCTTCGTCCGCGCCCGGGGCAGCGACGCGAGGCAGGGCGACCTCGCGCTGCCCGCCGGCACCGTCCTGCGCGCGGCGCACTACGGACTGCTCGCCTCGCTCGGCCTCACCGAGGTCGAGGTGCTGCCCCGGGTCCGCGTGCTGATCGTGCCGACCGGGCACGAGATCCGCGCGGCCGGCTCGGAGCTCGAGGACGCGCAGATCTACGACGCCAACGGCTCGCTGCTGGCCGAGGCGGTGCGCGAGGCGGGCGGTCTGCCGATCGTGGTGCCCTGCGGCAGCGACCGGGCGGAGGACCTCCTCGCCCTCCTGGACGCGCACGCGGCCGAGGCGGACCTCGCGATCACCGTCGGCGGCGTCAGCGCGGGCGCCTACGAGGTGGTCCGCGACGCGCTCGGGGCGGCGGGCTCGGAGTTCGGCCACGTCGCCGTGCAGCCGGGCGGACCGCAGGGTCTGGGGCTCGTCCGGGTCCGAGACGACCTGCACCTGCCGATCGTCTCGCTGCCGGGCAACCCGGTCAGCGCTCTGGTCTCGTTCGAGCTGTTCCTGCGGCCCGTGCTCCGCTCGCTCGCCGGCCGGCTGCCGGCCGAGCGCCCGCGACTGCGCGCCCGGCTGGCCACGCCGCTCGACTCCCCCGGGCACCTGCACCAGATCCGGCGCGGCACCCTCGACGACGAAGGGCTCGTGCACGCCGTCGGCGGGCCGAGCTCGCACCTGCTCGCGTCCTACGCTCGATCGAACGTGCTCATCCACGTCCCGATCGGGACCGAGCACGCCGCGACCGGAGACACGGTCGAGATCTGGAGGATCGATGACTGAGACGACGGACGCGACCGGAAGCGGCGGGGCCACCGACGGCGCGGAGCTGACCCACGTCCGCGGCGACGGTGCCGTGCACATGGTCGACGTCGGCGGCAAGCAGGTCACCTCGCGGGTCGCGGTCGCGGAGGGGTTCGTCGAGACGACCCCCGACGTCGTCCGCCTCCTGGCGCAGGGCGAGCTGCCCAAGGGCGAGGCGCTCGGCGTCGCGCGCATCGCCGGCATCATGGCGGCGAAGGCCACCTCCGCGCTGATCCCGCTCTGCCACCCGCTGGTGCTCGACGGCGTCGACATCGACCTCGAGCCCGGCGACGACCGGGTCCGGATCGAGGCGCGCGTGCGCACGAGCGGCCGCACCGGCGTCGAGATGGAGGCGCTCACCGCCGTCAGCGTCGCCGCGCTCACCGTCTACGACATGATCAAGGCCGTCGACCGCGGCGCCGTCATCACCGGGATCCGCGTCCTGGCGAAAGAGGGCGGCAGGAGCGGCTCGTGGAGCCGGGCGTGAGCCGCACCGCGGTCGCGGTGGTCGCCTCCACCCGCGCCGCCTCGGGCGTCTACGAGGACCGCACCGGCCCGGCGCTGCTGACCTGGTTCGAGAGCCGCGGCTGGAGCGGCCGCGTGGTCGTCGTCGCGGACGGCGAGGCGGTGGGCGAGGCGATCTCCGACGCCCTCTCGGCCGGCACCGACGTCGTGATCACCACCGGTGGCACCGGCGTCGCGCCGAGCGACGTGACTCCGGAGCAGACCGCGCCGCTGCTCGAGCGCGAGCTGCCCGGTCTCGCCGAGGCGATCCGCGCGCGTGGCGCCGCCCACGTCCCGACCGCCGTGCTCAGCCGCGGGCGGGCGGGCGTAAGCGGCCGGAGCGTGGTCGTCAACCTGCCCGGCTCCCCCGGCGGCGTCCGCGACGGCATCGAGGTGCTCGAGCCGGTCATCGGCCACCTGCTCGACCAGCTGGGCGGGGGCGATCATGTCCGCTGATGCCGTCGCCCTGGCCCGGCTCTCCCGCGAGGCGATCACCGTCGACGAGTGCGAGCACGCCGTCGAGTCGCCGACCCACGGCGCCGTCGTCACCTTCGCCGGCGTCGTCCGCGATCACGACGAGGGGCGCGGCGTGCTGCGGCTCTCCTATGAGGCGCACCCGGAGGCACCCGCGGCGCTGCTCGCCTCCGCCCGGCGGATCGCGGAGCGCTTCCCCGAGGTGCGGGTCGCCGCGGTGCACCGGGTCGGCGACCTCGTCGTCGGCGACCTCGCGCTCGCCTGCGCCGTCGCCTCCGCGCACCGCGCCGCGGCCTTCGAGGCCTGCGCGGCGCTGGTCGACGACATCAAGGCGTCCGTGCCGATCTGGAAGGAGCAGTCGTTCGTCGACGGCAGCTCGGAGTGGGTCGCGTCGCTCGGCTGATCGCCCTCGGCGGGCTCGGAAACACGAGCGTCACACGTGTGGGGTTCACTGGAGCGAGCGCGCCGTCGGCGCAGGGAGCGGAGGGCGCGGCATGGACCTGAACACGATCCAGCGCGTGCGCGTCGTCCGCGAGCGCGCCGACCTGGCCGCGATGGGTCCGCGCACCGCGGTGATCGGCGGCGGGTCCTGGGTGTTCTCGCTCCCGCACGACCACCTCGACGAGCTGCTCGACCTGCAGGGCTTCGGCTGGGAGCCGTACCGCGAGACGGCCGAGGGCCTGTCGATCGCGGCGACCTGCACCCTCGCCGAGCTGTCGGCGATGCCGGACGGCGGCCGGCCCTCGCACCCGCTCTTCTTCCAGTGCTGCACGGCGCTGCTGGGCTCGTTCAAGATCTGGAACGTCGCCACGGTCGGCGGCAACATCGCCAACGCGCTCCCGGCCGGCCCGATGATCAGCCTCGCCGCGGCGCTCGACGCCGAGGCGCTCGTCTGGCGGGCGGACGGCTCCGACGCGCTCGTGCCGGTGGCCGAGCTGGTGACCGGCAACATGACCACCTCGCTCGAGCACGGCGACGTGATCCGCTCGATCGAGTTCCCGCGCCGGGCGCTGGAGGCGCGGACGGCGTACCGGAAGATCGCGCTGTCGCCGCTCGGGCGCTCCGGAGCGGTCGTCATCGGTCGCGTCGACGCCGACGGGGCCTTCGTGCTCACGGTGACCGCCGCGACGATCCGGCCCGAGGTGCTGCGGTGGCCGGCACTCCCGTCGTCCGAGGACCTCGACGACGCGATCGGCGCGATCGCGACCTGGTTCACCGACCCGCACGGCGCGGCCGACTGGCGGCGCGCGGTGGTCGGCGTGCTGGCCGAGGAGATCCGCGGCGAGCTGGACGGCACGGCTGAGCCGGAGACGATCGCTCGGCCGGTCCCGACGGAGGGAGGCGCCGCATGAGGTTCACCGTCAACGGCGAGCCGGTCGACGCGTCGCCTCGTCCCGGTCAGGTGCTGCGGACGCTGCTGCGCGACCACGAGCACTTCGAGGTCAAGAAGGGCTGCGACGCCGGCGACTGCGGCGCCTGCTCGGTGCTCGTCGACGGCACGCCCTTCCACTCCTGCCTCTACCCGGCGCACCGCATCGAGGGCCGCGAGGTCACCACTGCCGCCGGACTCGGCACTCCGGAGGAGCCCGGCGCGGTGCAGCAGTCGTTCGTCGATCACGCCGCCTTCCAGTGCGGCTTCTGCACGGCCGGCATGGTCGTCACCGCGAGCGCCCTCGAGGGGGCGCGCGAGGAGGACCTCCCCCGGCTGATGAAGGGGAACCTCTGCCGCTGCACCGGCTACCGGCCGATCCGCGAGGCGGTGTCCGAGCACGTCTGCGAGCCGCCCACCGGGCTGACTCCCGTGCGCCGCACCGGGCGCGTCTCCGCCGACGAGTCCCGCGTGGGCCGCCCGCTCGGCGCCCCGGCCGGCCGCCGCATCGTCTCCGGGCAGGAGCCGTACACGCTCGACGTCGCCGTGCCCGGGCTGCTGCACCTCACGGTGCTGCAGAGCCCGCACGCGCACGCCCGCATCCTCTCGATGGACACCGCGGTCGCCGCGACGATGCCCGGCGTCGTCGCCGTGCTGACCGCCGCCGACGTCCCGGACGTCCTCTACTCCACGGCACGGCACGAGTCGCGACTGGACGACCCCGACGACACCCGGATGCTCGACACCGTCGTGCGCTTCCGCGGCCAGCGCGTCGCGGTCGTCGTCGCCGAGTCGGTCGGCGTGGCCGAGGCCGCCTGCCGCGCGATCGAGGTCGAGTACGAGCTGCTGCCCGCGGTCTTCGACCCCGAGGAGGCGCGCGCGCCGGGCTCCCCGCTCCTGCACGCGGACAAGGACCCGATCGCCTCGCGCATCGCCGACCCCGGCTCGAACGTGGTCGCCGAGCTGCACGGCGAGTACGGCGACGTCGCCGCGGGGCTCGCCGAGGCGGACGTCGTGGTCGAGGGCCGCTGGACCACCTCCCGCGTCGCGCACACCGCGCTGGAGACGCACGGCACGATCGGCTGGCTCGAGGGCGACGAGCTGGTGCTGCGCACCTCCACCCAGGTGCCGTTCCTGGTCCGCGACGAGATCGCGCGGATCTTCGACCGCGACCCCGCGAGCGTGCGGGTCTTCACCGCACGGGTCGGCGGCGGCTTCGGCGGCAAGCAGGAGATCCTCACCGAGGACGTCGTCGCGCTGGCCGTGCTGGCGACCGGGCGGCCGGTGCAGTTCGAGTTCACCCGCTCCGACGAGTTCACGATGGCGCCCTGCCGGCACCCGATGCGGGTCGACGTGACGCTCGGCGCGCGCCGCGACGGCCGGCTGACCGCGCTGAGCGTCGACGTGCTCTCGGACACCGGCGCCTACGGCAACCACGGCCCCGGAGTGATGTTCCACGGCACCTCCGAGTCGGTCGCGACCTACACGGCGCCGAACAAGCGCGTCGACGCGCAGGCGGTCTACACGAACAACCTGCCCTCGGGCGCGTTCCGCGGCTACGGCCTCGGCCAGGTGATCTTCGGCATCGAGTCGGCGATGGACGAGCTCGCCGGCGAGCTGGGCATCGACCCGTTCGAGCTGCGGCGGATCAACGCGGTGAAGCCCGGCGAGCCCCTCGTGGTGACCCACGTGGAGGGCGACGACATCGGCTTCGCCTCCTACGGGCTCGACCAGTGCCTCGACCTCGCGGAGGCGGCGCTCGACCGCGCGACGGGCGCCGCGGCTCCGGAGGGACCGGGCTGGAGCACCGGGCGCGGCATGGCGGTCGCGATGATCGCGACGCTGCCCCCGCGCGGCCACTTCTCCGAGGCGACCGTGTCGGTCGACGCCGACGGTGTCCTGACGATCGGAGTCGGCACCGCGGAGTTCGGCAATGGGACGACCACCGTGCACACCCAGCTCGTCGCGAGCGCGTTCGGGGCCTCGGCGGACCGGGTGCGGATCCGGCAGTCGGACACGGCTGCGGCGCGGTACGACACCGGCGCGTTCGGCAGCGCGGGGACGGTGGTGGCCGGCAAGGCCGTGTACAGCGCGGCGCTGCGGCTGCTGGCCGACCTGCGCTCGCTGGCGAAGCGGCTGACCGGGCACGACGGCAGCGAGTTCGAACCGGACGACGAGGGGCTCCTCGCCGCGGACGGCACCCGGGTGAGCTTCGCGGACCTCGCGCTCGCGGCCGGCGGACCCGTGTCCGCGACCGGCAGCGAGGACGGCGCGCAGCGCTCGCTCGCCTTCAACGTGCAGGGCTTCCGCGTCGCGGTGCACGCGCCGACCGGCGAGGTGCGGATCCTGCAGTCGGTGCAGGCGGCCGACGCGGGCTTCGTCATCAATCCGGCGCAGCTCCGCGGGCAGGTCGAGGGCGGCGTCGCCCAGGCGATCGGCTCGGCGCTCTACGAGGAGGTGATCCTCGACGGCGAGGGCACCGTGACCACGGCGATCCTGCGGAACTACCACATCCCGCAGATGGCGGACGTGCCGCCGACCGAGGTCTACTTCGCCGACACGGCCGACGAGCTCGGGCCGTTCGGCGCGAAGTCGATGAGCGAGGCGCCCTACAACCCGGTGGCGCCCGCCCTCGCCAACGCCGTCCGCGACGCCGTCGGCGTCCGGCCGCACGCGCTGCCGATCTCCCGCGACCGCGTCTGGCGCCTGCTCCACCCCGACGCGGCCCCCGTGCCCACGGTCGACGCGGGCGCGCCCCCCGGCTGACCCGGCGACTGCGGAGGCCGCGGCCGTGGCCGACCATGCTGGTCGAGTAGCCCCGCAGGGGCGTATCGAGACCCCCCCCCACCGCCAGCACGCGGGGTCTGCAGACCAGCCTGCTGACGACCGTGGATCTCGATACGCCCGCTCCGCGGCCTACTCGATCAGCAAAGAGGCGACCCTCCATGGAATCGCCAGCGCCTTCATGCTGGTCGAGTAGCCCCGCAGGGGCGTATCGAGACCCACGCACGTCAGCGCGCCGGGCCTGCAGACCGCCCCGCGGACGACAACGGATCTCCTTGAAAGAGACGCCCGCACCCATGCTGGTCGAGTAGCCCCGCAGGGGCGTATCGAGACCCACCACCGCCAGAACGCGGGGTCTGCAGACCAGCCTGCTGACGACCGTGGATCTCGATACGCCCGCTCCGCGGCCTACTCGATCAGCATGGAGGCGCCCACTCGGTCGGTCTGCGCACGGCGACTCGGTCAGCATGCAGACGCGGTGGGCTTCGCCTCCATGCTGGTCGAGTAGCCGCGCAGCGGCGTATCGAGACCCACGCTCGCCAGGACACCCCGCCGAGACGTCAGACGCGGGAGGCCAGCTCCGCGCTCGCGCGGGCGACCTCGCGGGCGATCGCGTCCTCGTCCGCGCCGACGAGGTGGCCGTCGGCGACCGCGGGCCGACCGTTCACGAGGAGGAGCGTCACCGGCGGCTGCGCGCCGAGCGCGAGCGCCGCGACCGGGTCGGCGATGCCGGCGTGCTCGATGCCGTCGATCCGCCACAGCGCCAGGTCGGCGAGCTTGCCCACCTCGATCGAGCCGATCTCGTCCTGGCGGCCGAGCACGCGCGCGCCGCCGATCGTCGCGATCGAGAGCGCCTGCCGCGCGCTCATCCGGTCGGCCCCGGCGCGGAGGCGGTTCATCAGCACGGCCGCGCGGATCTCGGAGCCGAGCTGCCCGGACTCGTTCGAGGCGGCGCCGTCCACGCCGAGCCCGACCGGAGCCCCGGCCGCCAGCAGCTGCGGGATCGGCGCGATGCCCGCCGCGAGCCGCGCGTTCGACGACGGGCAGTGCGCGACTCCGGTACCCGTGGCCGCGAACTTCGCGATCGCGTCGTCGTCGAGGTGCACGCCGTGCGCCATCCAGACGTCGTCGCCGAGCCAGCCGAGCGACTCCAGGTAGTCCGTGGGCGACATGCCGAAGGTCTCGCGGGTGTACGCGTCCTCCTCGACCGTCTCGGAGCCGTGGGTGTGCAGCCGCACGCCGAGCTGCCGGGCGAGCACCGCCGACTCGCGCAGCAGGTCCGGGGTCACCGAGAACGGCGAGCACGGCGCGATCGCGACGCGCACCATCGCCTCGAAGGAGGTGTCGTGGTAGCGCTCGACGGCCTCGCCACTCGCCTGCAGCGCCGCGGCCGTGGTCTCGACCGCGAAGTCCGGCGGCAGCCCTCCCTGCGACTCGCCGAGGTCCATCGAGCCGCGCGTCGCGTGCAGGCGCAGCCCGAGCGTCGAGGCCGCGTCGACGATCCCGCCGACGATGTCGCCGGAGCCGCGCGGGAAGACGTAGTGGTGGTCGCCCACGGTGCTGCAGCCCGAGCGGGCGAGCACCCCCATCGCGCCGAGGGACGCCGACCGCGTGAGGTCGGCGTCGATCCGCGACCAGGCCGGATAGAGCGCGACGAGCCAGTCGAAGAGGATCGAGTCCTGCGCCCAGCCGCGGGTCAGCCACTGGTAGAGGTGGTGGTGGGTGTTGACGAGCCCCGGGGTCAGCAGGTGGCCGCGGCCGTCGACCAGGGTGAGCACGACCGGCTCGGCCGACGGCACTCCGGTGGGCGCCCGGCCGTCGAGCGCCCAGGCGGGTGGAGCGCCGGCGCCGACCGCGACGGTCCGCCGGTCGTCGACGACGACATGACCGCCCGGATGCTCGGTCCCGGCGGCGTCGACGGTGGCGACATGGGCTCCGGTGATGACGTGGCGCTGCATCCCCCGAGCATGCCAGCGCGGTGTTTCGCCGTCGTTTCCGTGGAGCAGCCCGCCTCGGTCGAGGCGGCTCGCCTGCTCAGCGGGTGAAGAGGTAGACCGTGAAGGGAGGAGCCGTCCACGAGCGCGTCGGCGTGCGGACGGTCCATCGGCCTGAGACGGTCACGACCCCGGCGTCGAGCTCGTGCGCGGTGATCCGCCGCTCCGCAGTGCTGAAGCTCGAGGACTCGCCGGGCTCGAGCTCCTCGGCGGTCGGGCCGATGTCGTGGAGGGCCACGTCTCCGGTGTTCGCGAAGTGGTAGGTGAGCGTGATCGGCGAACCCGGTTCGATCAGCCCGCCGGGCGTCGTCTCGAAGCGCGCGGTGACGTCGACGTGCAGCCCGGGATGCTCGACGACGGAGGACCGCGACGAGGTCAGCGACGAGGTCGGCTTCGGCGTGCTCGGGAGCGGCAGGTCGGCGGATGCCGCGGGTGCGACGCCGCACACCAGTGCGGCACCGACCGCCGCTGCCGTGACGAGGGACGGGAAGCTTCTTCGGTGGGGGCGGACGCGAGCCGGCCGGCGCAGACGAGACGAGTGCGGCGACGCGCTGATGGAGGGGCGATCGATCATGGGAACTCCCTGAGGGTGCGCGGAAGGGGACAGCGAACGGGTTCGTGCTTCTCTCGGCGAGGACGGCCTCACGGTGAGGGCCACGCCTCTTCGGCACGGCACGCTTTCGAGACGGATGCGGGCCGGCGGAGGAGGACGGACGCGGAGCGATCGAGCCTCGCTCCGCATCCGTCCCCTCGAGGCGGTCCGCCGGCCCCCCGCGAACCGCGGGTCAGCCGGTCGGACCGCCGCCGACCTCTGCCTGCTCTAGCCGATGGACCAGGGGAAGAGGAGGTCGAACGTGCTGGTCGGCGAGGTCACCGAGCCGACCGGCGTCCTCGCCGTCCAGGTGCTCGACAGGGCCACGTAGCCCCGCCGGAGATCCTCCCCGGTGACGACGCGCCCCTTGACGGTGATGGTGGAGACCTTGTCGACGTCCAGGTTCAGGCTCGTCGGACCGACATCGCGCAGCGGCATGTCACCGGTGTTGAAGAACGAGTACACGACGGTGATCGGCGTGCCCAGCCCGATGACGGCCCCCGGCGCGACGTCGAAGGAGGCGTAGGTCTTGACCTTGAGCCCGGGGTGCACCGCGGCTCCGCTTCCCCTTGAGGCAGCGAAGGTGAAACCGCCGTCGGAAGCCGCGACGGCCGACGGCGCCGACGCACTCCCGCCGCTTGTGACGATGCTCTTCGCCGGGCTCGTCGGGGCTGCGACGTCCGGGGTCGGGTCGGCGAGCGCGGCCGGAGCGAGGCCGCCTGCGAGACCAGCGACGAGCGCGAGGGTCGCGACGGTCGAGCGGCTTCCGCGCGCGGGACGGGCGGCGGTGAGGGAACGGGTGGGTTCGGTCATGGTGACTCCTGGTTCATCGTGCTGAGGGCGAGCGGCGGAGCGACGCCATGGTGGCATCGCGCCCGTCGCGCTGTCCTCTCTGTGGCACGGACTGAGGAGCCCGGCAGCGCGTGTGACCCGCTGGCGCCTTCTGTCTCAGCGCGAGGCGTGGATCGGCCCGGACCGCTCCGTCAGCCGCGCCCCCGAGGCCCCCGCGCGCACCGCCAGCACCTCCGCGAGGATCGACACCGCCGTCTCCTCCGGCGTGGACGCGCCGATGTCCAGGCCGATCGGCGAGTGCAGCCGCGCGAGCGACTCCTCCGCCACCCCGGCCTCGCGCAGCAGCCGCAGACGCCGCTCGTGCGTTCGCCGCGACCCCATCGCGCCGATGTAGGCGGCCGGCAGGGTCAGCGCGGTCTCGAGCAGCGGCACGTCGAACTTCTCGTCGTGGGTCAGCACCGCGATCACCGTGCGCTCGTCGACCTCCGTCGCCGCCAGGTAGTCGGCCGGCCAGTCGACCACGACCTCGTCGGCGCCCGGGAACCTCCCCGCCGTCGCGAACACCGGACGCGCGTCGCAGACCGTCACCCGGTAGCCGAGCAGCGCCCCGGCCGCGCAGAGGGCCGCGGAGAAGTCGACGGCGCCGAAGATCAGCAGGCGCGGCTTCTCGGCGCTCACCACGTACGTCACCTCGAGCTCGACGCCCTGGCAGGCGATCTCGACCGTCGCCGAGCGGCCCGAAGCGAGGCGCGCCGCCCGCTCGGCCAGGATCCGGCGGACCGTGTCCTCGTCCAGCAACCGCCCCACCACGTCCTGCGCGCGGGTCGCCCCGGTGAGCACCAGGCCGACCAGCTCGTCGGGCCCGCCGACGATCATCGCGAGCCCCGCGGGCCGCCCGGCCCGCGCAGCCCGCAGCTCGGCGAGCACGGCCCCCGAGGACGCGTCGACCGCGTGCCCGAAGACCCGCAGCTGACCGCCGCAGGAGAGCCCGGCCGCGAAGGCCGCCTCGTCGTCGAAGCCGAAGTGCTCCGAGGCGGAGCCGCCGGTGCCGAGCACCTCCTGCGCCAGCGCGTAGGCCTGGGCCTCGACGCAGCCGCCGGAGATCGAGCCGAGGGCGCTGCCGTCGGCGTCGACCGCCATCGAGGAGCCGAGGGCACGCGGCGCGGAGCCGAAGACGTGGGTGACGGTGACGACGGCGACGCGCTCGCCCGCCTCGACGCGCGCGAGGATCGGCACTGCGAGTTCGAGCACGGCGGCCTCCGACGTCGACGGGCGGGAGGGCGCAGAGCCGGGTCGTGCGGCCGGCGGGCGCTCACACGCGGGAAACATGCCGAGTATATGGTCGAACCCATGCCCGACGACTCCCCCTCGCTCGACCTCGTGATCCGCTCCTCCGCCGTCCTCACCGAGAACGGGACGCGGCCCGCCAGCGTCGCCGTCGCGGGCGGAGTCATCGTCGCCGTGGGCGACATCGACGCGCCCTGGAAGACCCTCGAGGAGGTCGTCCTCCCCGCCGGCCAGGTGCTGCTGCCCGGGATCGTCGACACCCATGTGCACGTCAACGAGCCCGGCCGCACCGAGTGGGAGGGCTTCGCCTCCGCGACCCGTGCGGCCGCGGCCGGCGGCGTCACCACGATCATCGACATGCCGCTCAACTCGATCCCGCCGACGACCACCGTCGCGGGCCTCGAGGCCAAGAAGGCCGCGGCCGGTCCGCAGGCGCTCGTCGACGTCGGCTTCTGGGGCGGGGCGATCCCCGAGAACCTCGGCACCCTGCGCGAGCTGCACGACGCCGGCGTCTTCGGCTTCAAGTGCTTCCTCTCGCCCAGCGGCGTCGACGAGTTCCCGCACCTCAGCACCGAGCAGCTCTTCGCGGCGATGGCCGAGATCGCCGCGTTCGA
This sequence comes from Rathayibacter sp. VKM Ac-2857, assembly GCF_013205025.1. Taxonomy (GTDB): domain Bacteria; phylum Actinomycetota; class Actinomycetes; order Actinomycetales; family Microbacteriaceae; genus Rathayibacter. The sequence continues at coordinate 264,750 of NZ_JABMLE010000001.1, forward strand.
CGGCCTGCTGATCGTGCACGCCGAGGACCCGGACGAGCTCGAGGCGAGCGCGAACAGCGGCGGCACCTCCTACGACGCCTTCGTCGACTCCCGGCCGCCGACCTCCGAGAACTCGGCGATCGCGAGCGTGATCCAGGCCGTCCGCGAGACGGGCGGGCGGGCGCACATCCTGCACCTCTCCTCCGCCGAGGCGCTGCCGCTGCTGCGCGAGGCGAAGGCCGAGGGCCTGCGGATCACCGCGGAGACCTGCCCGCACTACCTCACCTTCGACGCCGAGACGATCCCCGACGGCGGCACGCAGTTCAAGTGCTGCCCGCCGATCCGGGACGAGCGCAACCGCGAGCTGCTCTGGAAGGGGCTGCTCGACGGCACGATCGACCTGATCGCGTCCGACCACTCCCCCGCCACCGCCGAACTCAAGTTCGCGCACGACGGCGACTTCGGCCTCGCCTGGGGCGGCATCTCGGGCCTCGAGCTGAGCTTCCGCGCGGTCTGGACGGGAGCGCGCGAGCGCGGGATCCCGCTCGAGCAGGTCGTGGCCTGGATGTCGACGGCGACGGCGGCGTTCGCCGGGCTCGGGCAGAAGGGCCTGCTGCGCGCCGGCGCGGACGCCGACCTGGTCGCGTTCAAGCCGGAGGCGGCGTCGCCGGTCGACGTCGACGCGCTCTCGCACAAGAACAAGGTCTCCGCCTACGACGGCCGTGTGCTGCGCGGCGCCGTCGCGGCGACCTGGGTCGGCGGAGTCCGGGTCACGGGCGAGACCTCGGCGCCGGTCGGCCGGCTCCTCGAGCGTCCCTGAGCCGTCACCGGCAGCGGAGTCGCAGCGACGGGGTCGCGCCGCGTGTTCCGGTCACGTTTCGGCCGTGTGAACTCCCGCGGTTCCGCACGCGCTTCCGGGCGGATCGCACAAGACTCGGGGCTCACGGGTGGCGGACGCTGAGTGCTCCGCCGGTGCGGCGGGACCGGCCCGCGGGGCATCCTGGCAGACGGGCACCGCAGTCCAGCACCGCAGCCGGCACCGCCCACCGCGCGGCCGCGGACTCCCGCGCACCGCCACGAACCACCGAACGCGAACAGGAGCGGACATGTCGATCGTCCTCGGAGACCACCAGTACGGGAAGGCCGAGAACCGCGTCGTCCGGATCTACCGCGACAGCCCGCGGCACGAGATCCACGACGTGAACGTCTCGACCGCCCTGCGCGGCGACTTCGAGGCCGCGCACCTGACCGGCGACCAGTCTGCGGTCCTGCCCACGGACACCCAGAAGCAGACCGCCTACTCCTTCGCGAAGGAGAAGGGCCTGCGCTCGATCGAGGCGTACGGCCTCGAGCTCGCCCGGCACTTCGTCGACGGGACCGCGACCGTGCACGGCGCGCGCATCGAGATCGAGGAGTTCGCCTGGGAGCGCGTCCTGGTCGACGGCGCGGAGCACGACCACACCTGGGTCCGGAAGGGCCAGGAGGTGCGCATCGCCTCCGTCACCGTCGAGGGCACCGGCGACGCGCAGCAGGTCTGGATCACCGGCGGCTTCAAGGATCTGACGATCCTCAAGTCCACCGGCTCGGAGTTCCACGGCTTCCTGACCGACCCGTACACCGTGCTCCCGCCGACCCGGGACCGCGTGATGGCGACCTCGCTGGTCGCGAAGTGGCGCTTCGCCCTGACGGACGACGAGATCACGGCCACCGACTGGGAGGCCGTCTACGCCGGGGTGAAGGCGCTGATGATCAGCCGCTTCGCCACCGTGCACTCGCTCGCGCTGCAGCAGACGCTCTTCGAGATGGGCAAGGCGGTGCTGGAGGAGTTCCCGCAGATCGTCGAGGTGCGCCTCTCCGCCCCGAACAAGCACCACTTCCTCTACGACCTCTCGCCCTTCGGCGTCGAGAACGACAACGAGGTCTACCACGCCGCCGACCGGCCCTACGGACTGATCCAGGCCGCCGTCACCCGCGACGACGCGCCGGACGCCGGGCCCGCCTGGCGCGCGTACTCGGGACTGGTGTGAGCGGAGCGTCTGCTCCGGGCGCCGGCCCGCGCGGCGTGCATCGCGGCCACGTCCTGCACGTGGCCGGCCGGCCCACCGTCGACACGGCCGCGAACGCGCTGGTGTCGATCCCGGACGGTGCGCTCGTCGTCGGCGACAGCGGGACGATCCTCTGGGTCGGGCCGCACGCCGCGCTCCCCCGCGACTACGCGGACTGGCCGGTCACCGGCGACGCGGGCGCGTTCCTCCTGCCGGGCTTCGTCGACACGCACCTGCACTTCCCGCAGACGTACTCGACCGACGCGTTCGGAGGCGGGCAGCTGCTGGAGTGGCTCGACACGGCGATCTTCCCGGCTGAGTCGCGGCTGGCCGCCGAGGAGTTCGCCGGCCGCATCGCGCGCGCCTTCACCCGGCGGCGAGTGAGCGCCGGGACGACCGCGGCGATGGTCTTCGGCTCGGCGTTCCCGCACGCGCAGGACGCGCTGTTCGAGCGGAGCGTCGCGGCGGGGCTGCGGACGGTGTCGGGTCGCGGGCTGCAGACGGTCGGGCCGCCGTCCGCCGCGGCGCTGCTGACCGGCGAGGACGAGGCGCTCGCGCTCGTCGCCGAGGAGATCGAGCGCTGGCACGCCGTCGACACGGGCGACCCCTCGACGGCGCTGCAGCAGGTCGCGATCGTCCCCCGCTTCTCGCTATCGGTGACGACGACGACGCTCGCCGGCCTCGGCGAGCTCTACGACGGTGTCCGCGACCGCGGCGTGTACGTGCACAGCCACCTCAACGAGAACGACCGGCCGGGCGACGGCGAGATCGCGGCGGTCCTGGCGAGCTTCGGCACCCGCAGCTACCTCGACACCTACGACGGGCTGTTCCTGCCCGGTTCGCGGCGCGGTGGCTCGTCGCTGCTCGGCCGGAGGACGATCCTCGCGCACGCCGTGCACTGCCAGGACGCGGAGCTGCACCGGATGGCCGCGACCGGCACCTCGATCGCGCACTGCCCGACCTCGCAGCAGTTCCTCGGCTCCGGCACGATGCCGTGGCGGCGCACCGCGGCCGCGGGCGTCACGATCGCGCTCGGCAGCGACATCGGCGCCGGCGACGAGTGGCTGCTCGCGCGGGTGGCCAACGACGCGTTCAAGGTGCACCTGTCGGAGGAGGGCGACGCGTCGATCGCGCTGCACCCGGCCCAGCTGCTCTTCACCGCGACGCTGGCGGGCGCTCGGGCGCTGGACATGGAGGAGCGCTTCGGCAACTTCGACCTCGGCAAGGACGCGGACTTCCTCCGCATCGAGCCGGACCGCTGGGAGCCGCTCGCGGAGGTGCTGGCGCTCGGCGTCCGCGCCGACGACCTGGAGGAGGCGACGGCGCAGCTGCTGTTCGCCCTGCTGCTCGGGCTGCGCGAGCCCGCCATCGCCGCGGTGCACGTGCAAGGTCGCCGGGTGCTCGCTCCGGCGGAGTGACCGGCCGTCGTCCCCGTCCGCGCTGCCCCGCTCGTGTCGTGATCCCGATGATCCTGTGCCCGGGCCGAGCAGCGCGCTAGCGTCGGGCCATGACCCGTCGACTCGCCTCGGTCCTCGCCTCCGCGCTGCTGGGCCTCCTGCTCGCCGGCTGCGCGTCGTCGTCGACGCCGGCGTCCGACGCGAGCGCCGCGCCCACCGCCGGCGACCTGGTCGCGGCGGCGGTCGACATCCGGTTCACCGGCGAGGCGATGCGCCTCTGTCCGTTCGACAGCGATCCCGGCTTCACCATGGGACCGTCCCCGTGCGAGGACGCTCTCTCCCTCACCGGGATCGCACCCGACGACCTCCGCTCGCAGAGCGCGGCGCAGGGGTTCCGGCCGCGGACCGAGGACGGCGTCGAGACGATCCCCGCCTACGTCGTCGGACGCCTCTCGGGACGCTCCTTCGACTTCGTCAGCGCTGACGGCGAGCGGTACGTCCCCGTGGGCAGCAGCACGCCGACCGCCGCGCCGACCCCGGCTCCGAGCTTCGCGACGGACGAGGAGAAGACCGCCTACTCCGACGCCCAGCCCGTCCCGCAGCCCGAGGGCTGCATGGCCCCGGAGGGCGGCTGGCGATCGATGGCGGCGCTCGGGCTGCACGAGGCCGCCGCGTACCAGCAAGCGCACCCGCTCACCGTGCTCGGCAACGCGCAGACGTTCGTCGACCACAGCACGCAGATCGCACTGCTGTCCGTCGCGGCGGACGCCGACCCCGCGATCGTCGCGGCGGATCTCGCTGCGGCCTTCCCGGGCGCCCTCTGCGTCCTGCAGTCGGACATCACCGCCGACGACCTGGCCCGCGTCCAGGCCGACCCGGTCCTCACCGCCGCCGAGACCGTCCTGTCCTCGAGCCTCTGGCAGCCGAGCGAGACGAGCGGCGACGATCCCGACCCGGTCTTCACGGTCCGGATGACGGTCCTCACCGACGAGGCGATCCAGCGCGCAGCCGAGTACCCGGACGGACTCGTCGAGCTGCAGCCCTGGTTCGAACCCGTCGTCGACCGCGACGCCTCCTGAGCAGGCCGGCCCAGCCGCAGCACCCGTACGTCGAGGGCCCACCATGCTGGTCGAGCAGCCCCGCCAGGGGCGTATCGAGACCCACGCGTGCAGACGGTGGTGGATCTCGATACGCGCGCTGCGCGCGCTACTCGATCAGCATGAATGCGCTCAGCCCCGAAAGGGTCGACCAGCCCCACAAGGCTCAGCCACGATGATGGAACAGTCCCGCAGGGTCCCCTCCATGCTGGTCCCGCAGCCCCGCGGGGACCCCTCCATGCTGGTCGCGCAGCCCCGCGGGGCCCGCCTTCATGCTGGTCGCGCAGTCCCGCAGGGTCCGCCTCCATGCTGGTCGCGCAGCCCCGCGGGGCCCGCCTTCATGCTGGTCGCGCAGTCCCGCAGGGTCCGCCTCCATGCTGGTCGCGCAGCCCCGCGGGGCCCGCCTCCATGCTGGTCGAGTAGCCCCGCCAGGGGCGTATCGAGACCCACGCGTGCAGACGGTGGCGGATCTCGATACGCGCGCTGCGCGCGCTCCTCGATCGACATGGTTGCTCAGCGCAGCCGCAGCGCCAGGAAGAGGTCGGCGCGGTCCGAGGTGTTCGACAGGTCGCGCTGCGTCAGCTCCTCCACGCGGGCGATGCGGTAGCGGACCGTGTTGAGGTGCAGGTGCGTCTGCTCAGCCGCGCGCACCCAGGAGCCGCCGCAGTCGAGGAACGCCGAGAGCGTCGCGACCAGCTGCGAGTTGTAGCGCGCGTCGTGCTCGAGCAGCCGCCCCAGCACGAGCTCGACGAACACCGCGCGGAGATGGTCGGGCACCGCGCTCAGCAGCTGGACCGCCGAGGTCACCTCGCCCGCCGTGCCGATCCGCACCGGGGAGCCGTCGCCCGGCGCGGACGGCAGCCGCAGCGCGTAGCGCGCCGACCGCAGCGCCCCGCCGAGCGCGGCCAGCGGACTCGGCGCGCTCACTCCGACCCGCAGCACCGCTCCGTCCAGCGCCGCACCGGCCCGGCGCAGCGCCGCGGTCACCACGGCCAGGGCTTCGTCGTCCGTCACCGGGACCAGCGCCACTGCACCGTCGGCATCGCGCCCCACCACGGCCCGGCCCAGGTGCGCCACCGCGTCCGTGAGCACCGAGCGCGCGAGCTCGCCGTCGCCGTCCACCGCGGCCGCCAGCACCGCGAAGCGCTCGACGCCTCCGAGACCCAGCTGGCGGAGGTACACCGCGGTCTCGGACTGCTCGCTGTCCTCCTCGATCAGCTCGAGCAGCCGGTCGGCGAGCGCCGCGTCGGCGAGCAGGGCCGCCTCGCGCTGCAGCCGGTACAGCCCGATCACGCCGGTCAACTCGGTGATCGCGTCGAGCAGCGAGGGGTGCCACTCGTTCCAGTCGCCGGCGACGACGACGAACCACGAGGCGGCGCGGTGCTCCTCCGCTCCCGCGATGGCGAGGATCGACAGCACTCCTCCGTGCGCGTCCGGCACCGTCACCGGAGTGCGGCGCGAGGTGAGGGCGGCGTGCACGACGCGGTCGACCTCGTCGGCGCTCAGCGGGTCCGCGGACGCGGCGGCGGAGCGCCCGGTCGCGGTCAGCACGCGCACCGGCCGCCCGAGCTCGGTCGAGGTGCGGGCGATCAGCTCGTCGAGCAGCTGCCCGCGGTAGACCTCGGTCAGCAGCTGCCGCTGGCGCGCGAGCCCCGCGGTCAGCCGCGCGACCCGATCGCCCGCCAGCGCATTGGAGAGGTGCGCGGTGATCGAGGCGAAGGACACGTCGGCCGGCACGGCGAACAGCGCGACCCCGTGCCCGCGGCAGGCGGCGACCAGATCGTCGGGCACGAAGCCCAGGAGCCCCTCGCCCGCCAGCAGCGCGACGGCGCCGGAGGAGGCGACCGCGGCCACGAAGGTCTCGCTGTCCTCGGCCGTGCGCCGCCACATCATGCCGGTGAGCACGAGCTGATCGCGCGCCAGGTAGCGGCGCGGGTCGAGCAGATCGGTCGTGAACGTCCAGTTCACCTCGCGTGCGAGCGCCTCCTCGGTGGTGTGCACGGCGCAGATCCGCAGCGTCGGCGCGTCGAGGAGCTCCCGGAGCTGCACGCTCAGCTCCCCCGGTAGGTCGAGTAGGCGAACGGGCTGAGCAGCAGCGGGATGTGGAAGTGCGCGGCCGTGTCCTCGAGCCGGAACGCGACGACGACCTCGGGGTAGAACGACTCCGTCTCCGAGCGCTCGAAGTACACGGCGGTGTCGAAGACGACGCGGTAGACGCCCGCGGGCAGCTCCGCCGGGCCGAACTCGGCGACGCGGCCGTCGGAGTCCGTCCGCGCGCTCGCGATCGGCTCCCAGCCGGACGCGCCGCGCACCTCGAGCGCGACCGGCACGTCCTGCGCCGGCCGACCGAGCACGGCGTCGAGCACGTGCGTCGTGACGTGGCTGCGGTGCGCGCTCATCGGCCCGCCTCCACGACGGCGCCGGTCTCGGGACCGAGCGCGCGCACCCGCAGCACCGTGATCTCGCGCAGCTGGTCGGCGACGATCCCGCGCTCGATCTCGTCGTCGTGGGCGAGCCGGCGCTCCAGCTCGGCGACGATCTCGGCGCGGTCGCGCCCGGCCGCGCGGATGAGGAACACCCGACCGAACCGCTCCTCGTAGGCCCGATTCCCGGCCAGCAGGCGCTCCGCCAGCGCCTCGTCCGGCGAGAGGCTGGCCGCCTGCTCGGCGGCGGAGAAGTCGGAGGAGCGTCCGGTCCCCGCGTGCTTCTCGCCGATCCGGGGGTGGTCGGCCAGCGCCGCCTCCACCTCCTCGGCGGTCAGCGTGCGCGCGCTCGCGTCGGCCGCGTCGGCGAGGGCCTCGGTCGAGGCGTAGGGCGCCCCCGCGGCGACCTCGTCGGCCCAGCGCGGGACGGCGAGGCACGCCAGGAGCGCGTCGCGGAGGGAGGTGGGGTCGGTCATGCGGTCTCCTCGTCGGCCCGGGCGTGCGGCACGATGGTCGGATGGACGTGGTGGGGATGGTGCTCGCGGCGGGCGCAGGCCGGCGCGCGGGCGGGCCGAAGGCGCTGCGACGCGATGCGGCGGGCGTGAGCTGGGTCGAGCGCGCGGTGGTGCGACTCGAGGCCGCCGGCTGCGGGAGCGTGCTCGTGGTGCTCGGCGCCGGGGCCGAGGAGGCCCGCCGCCTGGTGCCGGAGCGTGCGCAGGTCGTCGTCGCCGACGCCTGGGCCGAGGGGCTCTCCGCGTCGCTGCGCACCGGACTGCGCGCCGCGCACGGCGACGCCGCCCTGGTGACGCTCGTCGATCTGCCGGACGAGCCGGCCGCGGTCGGCGAGCGCGTGCTCCGCGACTCCCCCGTCGGTCCGGCGGTGCTCGCGCGGGCGACATACGGCGGTCGCCCCGGTCATCCGGTGCTCCTGGGCAGCGCGCACTGGCGGCCGCTCGCGGCGGCGCTCACCGGCGACTCCGGCGCCCGCGACTACCTGGCGGCGCACGGAGCGCTCGGAGTGGAGTGCGGGGATCTCTTCTCGGGAGCCGACCGCGACGGACCCGGCTGAGGCGGTCATCCGAGCCCGCTCTCGTCGAGCGCGTCGCGCAGGGCGCGCCAGGCGAGCGTGGCGCAGACCGAGCGCACCGGGTTCGCGGCGACCAGCAGCAGCGCCGCCTCGTCGCCGAGCGGCTCCCCCGCGACCGACTCCACGGCGCGTCCGGACACCGCGTCGTGCGCGGCCATCGCGTCGAGGAAGGCGGCGACGCGCCCGCGCAGAGTGGCAACGTCGAGCCCGTCGAGCTCGTCCGCGAGCAGCGAGGCGGAGCCCTGCGACACCTCGCAGCCGCGCCCGCTCCAGCGGATCGACAGCGCGGCGGCGTCCCCGGAGACCCGGACCTCGATCCGGTCGCCACAGGTCGGAGTGAGCAGCTCGGCCCGGCCGAGCACCTCCGTCGGCGCCGTCTCGTCCCGCCCCACCGGGTGCCGCGCGTGCGCCCGGATCAGCTCGGCCGCCTCGGCGCTCACGGCCGCTCCTCCAGCTCCGCCAGCTCGGCGTACAGGGTGCTGATGCCCGCGATGCGCTCGCGCGACTCCCGCGGCACGGCGCCGAGCACCCCGGCGGCGAGCACGGCGACCGCGCTCATCGCCGCCGCGTAGCTGTCGAAGGCCGCCTCGCTGTCGACGGGGCACTCCAGCCACACCGCACAGCGATCGGCGAAGCGCCGCGCGTGCGCATCGGCGAGCAGCACGACCGGCACCCCGTGCGCGGCCAGCACGTCGACGACGGCCGCGAAGGAGGCGGGCCGCCGGCGGAAGCCGACCAGCACCACCGCGTCCTCCGCGCCGAGCCCGGCGACCTCCTCGCCGAGCGACTGCCCGGGCTGCGGCGCGATCCGCACCCGGGCGCGCGCCTGTGCGAGCTGCTGGCGCAGGTGCAGTGCGACCGGGTAGCTGTTGCGCAGTCCGATCACGACGACCTCGCGGGCGCCGGAGAGCAGCCGGACGGACTCCTCGAGCCGCCCGTCGGCGAAGGTCGTCGCGAGCCGGCGGAGGTTCGCGTGCTCGCTCTCGAGGTGCACGGCCAGCGCGTCGGCGGGGGCACCGGCCGACGCCGGGCCGACCGGCACGCCGGAGCTGCGCAGCGCGCGGGCGTGCTCGCGCACCTCCTGCGAGTTGGAGAAGCCCAGGCGGCGGAAGAGCCGCGAGACCGTGGCCTTCGAGACCCCGCTGTGCTGCGCGAGCTCGGTGGCGGTGTAGCTGGCGAGGTCGCCGAGGTGGTCGAGGATGAAGTCGGCCGCGCGCTGCTCCTGCCGCGACAGCGAGGCGTAGCCCGCGTCGATCCGGTGGCCGATGCTCGGCGCGGAGGCCTCGGTGCGGTGCTCGGCGATCGGCGCCGAGGCGGTCACACCCGTCCTGCCCGCGCCTCGGCGAACGCGAGCACCGCTGCCTCGAAGGCGTCCAGCGCGGTCGCGACGTCGGCCTCGGTCACGTTCTCCTCGGGGTGGTGGCTGACGCCGCCCTCGCAGCGGACGAAGAGCATCGCGTACTCGGTGAGGTCGGCGATCGCCATCGCGTCGTGCCCGGCCTTGGAGAAGAGCACCATCGGCTCCTGGTCGCCGGTCGCGCGGATGCCGGTGCGGACGACGTCCTGCAGCCAGTCGGCCGCGACGACGGCGGGCGCACCGTGCGTCTCCTCGACGGTCAGCGCGAGCCGGCGGCGGCGGGCCGACTCCGACATCGCGTGCTCGATCTCGTTCCAGACGGTGTCGCGGACGTCGTCGAACTCGGCCCGCAGATCGAGCGAGAACTCTACGCGGCCCGGGATCACGTTGACGGCGCCCGGGAACGCCTCGAGGCGGCCGACGGTGGCGATCGCCCCGTGCTCGCGGGCGATCCGCTCGACGGCGAGCACGGCCTCCGCGGCGCCGGTCAGCGCGTCGCGGCGGCGGTCGAACGGCACGCCGCCGGCGTGGCCGGCCTTTCCAGTGAGGGTGAGGGCGAAACGGCGCGCGCCGGCGATCGAGGACACGACGCCGAGGGCGCGGTCCGCCTCCTCGAGATACGGGCCCTGCTCGATGTGCGTCTCGAGGTAGGCGAGGACGTCGGCGGCGTCGCGCGCCGCGGTCGAGATGCGCGAGGGGTCGAGGCCGAACTCGTGGAACGCCTCGACGAGGGTCGTGCCGTGCGCGTCCTCCAGCTCCCACCAGTGCTCGTCCCAGGTTCCGGCGACCGCTCGGGAGCCGAGCAGGGCCGTGCCGAAGCGGGTCCCCTCCTCGTCGCCGAACGCGACGACCTCGACCGCGAACGGCAGCCGGGTGCCGGCGGCGTTCAGCCGGGCGACGACGGCGATCGCGAGCATGACCCCGAGGATCCCGTCGTAGCGGCCCGCGTCCGGCACCGTGTCCAGGTGCGAGCCGAGCAGCAGCGCGGGCAGGCCCGGCGTCGCACCCTCGTAGCGGCCGCACTGGTTGCCGGCCGCGTCCTGCCAGGTGCGCATGCCGGCGTCCTCCATCCAGCGCGCCGCCATCGCGTTGACGCGGGCGTGCTCGGGAGAGAGGTAGACGCGCTCGATCGCGCCGCGGGTGCTCGAGACGGCGGCGAGCTCGTCGCAGCGCGCCATGATCGCGGCGGCGTCGACGGTGCTCACGCCGCGCCTCCCGTCGACGCGTCGTAGACGCCGTACGCGCCCGCGACGCCGCCGCCCGGAGCGACGGACGCGCCCGCGCGGCGCAGGACCGCCTCGAGTGCGGCGAGGGTCGTCAGCACCGTGTCCTGGCGGGCGTTGTAGCCCATGGTGCCGATCCGCCAGACCTTGCCGTGCAGCGGGCCGAAGGAGGTGCCGATCTCGATGCCGAAGTCCTCCAGCATCGCGCCGCGCACCGCGTCGCCGTTCACGCCGTCCGGGATGTGCACCGCGACGACGTTGTTCATCTTGTGGGCGAGGTCGCCGAACACGCGGAGGCCGAGCCCCTGGACGCCGGCGAGCATCGCCGCTCCGTGCAGCTCGTGCCGCGCGATCGTGGTCTCGAGGCCCTCCTCGACGATCAGACGGGCGCACTCGCGCGCGCCGTAGAGCATCGTCGTGGCCTCGGTGTGGTGGTTGAGCCGGCGCGGGCCCCAGTAGTCGAAGACCATGCCGAGGTCGAAGTAGTTGGAGCGGACGGGGTGCGCGCTGACCGCGTCGCCCTCGTCGCGGATGCCGGCCTCGATGCTCTTCCGAGCCTCGATCACGGCGACGGCGCGCTCGGAGAAGGTGACGGGAGCGGAGCCGGAGGGCCCGCCGAGGCACTTCTGCAGCCCGGCCGAGACGGCGTCGAGGCCGAGCTCGTCGGCGCCGAACGCGTTGCCCGCGAGCGACGCGGTGACGTCGGTGTAGAAGAGCACGCCGTGCTTCTCGCAGACCGCGCCGAGCTCCTCGAGCGGCTGCGCCATCGTCGTCGACGTGTCGCCGTGCACGACCGCGAGCACCTTGGGGCGCACGCGCTCGATCGCCTCGGTGATGACGGAGACCGGGAACACCTGGCCCCACTCCGCCTCGATCACGTGCACCTCGGCGCCGCAGCGCTCGGCGATCTCGCGGAGGAGATGGCCGAAGCGGCCGAAGACGGGCACCAGCACCCTGTCGCCCGGCTCGAGCATCGAGACGAGCGCCGCCTCGATCCCGGCGCGGCTGGTGCCGTCGACGAGCATCGTCTTCTCGTTCGAGGTGGCGAAGACGCGGCGGTAGAGCTCCTGCGTCTCGTTCATCATCGAGGTCATGAACGGGTCGTACTGGCCCACCAGCTGCGCGGACATCGCGCGGAGCACCCGCGGGTCGGCGTTGATCGGGCCGGGGCCCATCAGCAGCCGGGGCGGCGGGTCGATGGGGAGGAACGTCGAGATCGCGGGCGCGGTCGGAATGGGAGCCACCTTCTTCGCAGACGGACGTGCAGAGAAAAACCTGTTTCAGGTCTTGAGTCTACTGCAACAGACGTTTCGCCGATGTTTCGGCGCCGGACCAGGTCGGAGGAGAGATTGACGTCCTTGGGGTGGGCGGGTCTCGATACGCCCCTGCGGGGCTACTCGACCAGCATGCTTGCGGGCGTCTCTTCCAAGGAGATACACCCACCCCTGCTGGTCGCCGATCCCGGCGAGGGCCCTTCATGCTGGTCGAGTAGCCCGCGCAGCGGGCGTATCGAGACCCGCGCCTCCCAAGCGGGGCAGCACATGCCTCACCGCAGCGGCCCCTGCATGCTGGTCGAGTAGCCCGCATCGCGGGCGTATCGAGACCCGCCTACTGCAAGACCTCCGCCGCCAGCTCCAGCAGCGCCAGATCCGCCCCGCGCGGCCCGACCAGGCACAGCCCCACTGGCTTGCCGTCGACGCTCAGCCGCGGCACCGACAGCGCCGTATACCCGCCGATCCCCGCGAGGCAGGTCAGCCCGAGCGTGGCCGTCCGAGCCGCATCGATCACCTCGGCCGACGCGTCGAGCGCAGGAGCCACCGACGACGCCGACGGCAGCAGAAGCACCCGCCCGCCGAGCGCCGCATCGAGCTGCTCGCGGAACCCCGCGACCCGCTCCCGCGCCGCCGCCTCGGTCTCCGCGTCGATCCGCGCCGCGGCATCGAACCGCCCCTGCACGTCCGGCGCCAGCACTCCCGGATGCGCCGTGACCCAGTCACCGTCCGACGCCCACGCCTCCGCGGCTTGCACCGTCCGGAACGCCTCGAACATCTCCGCCACCGGCGGCAGCGCGATCCGCTCGACGTCGAGGCCCTCCACCACCGCCGAGAACGCGGCCGCGACCGGAGCATCGACCCGCTCGAGCAGCGCCTCGGCGACGACGAACCCGCCGACCGGCGACCCGGGATTGCCGCTCAGCGCGACACCGGCGACCCGCTGCAACGTCTCGAGATCCCGCGTCAGCCACCCCACCGTGTCGAAGCTCGGCGCGAGCGGAAGCAGCCCCTCCACCGGCACCGCTCCGTGCGTCGTCCGCAGCCCCCAGAGTCCCTGGTACGACGCGGGCACGCGGATCGACCCCGCCGTGTCCGTCGCGAGTCCGATCGACGCCTGCCCGAGCGACACCGCGGTGGCGGGTCCGCTCGAAGAGCCACCAGGGATCGCTCCCGGGACCGCCGGGTTCGGCGGCGTCCCGTAGCCGGAGTTCCGCCCCGCGATGCTGTACGCGAACTCGTCGGTCTGCGCGATCCCGCGCACCGACGCTCCCGCGCCCAGCAGCATCGCGACCGCGGGCGCCGTCGACCGCTCGACCGAGGCCTCCGCCAGCCGCACGGGGATCCCCGCGCCGATCCGCTGCCCCTCGATCGCGAAGAGGTCCTTCACCGCCACGTCCAGCCCGTCGAGCGGCCCCGGCGCGGAGGCGGGCACGAGCGGTGCCCCGACCGCCCGCCACACCCGCACGTCGAGTGCCGGCGCGGGCGCCTGCACCTGGGCAGCACGCACCCGCCACACCCCGGAGGCCCGCGTCCACAGCTGCGTCACCAGCCCGCGCCCCCCGCGGGCCGGCAGGTTCACCGTCACGACCAGCGCGTCGTCCGTCCCGAGGGCCCGCACGTGCAGCTCGGCGAGCGCCCGCGGCGGCGTCCCGCCCCGCCGCCCGCGGAACCCGGTGATCGCCTCGTGCCCGACGAGCAGCCCGGAGGCGTCGCCGCGGAGGGTCGTCGGCTCGCGGACGAAGGCGTCGGCGAGCGCCGGCACGTCGTCCGCAGCCAGCGCGGCCTCGTAGGCGAGCACCGCGTCGACGAGTCCCTCGGGCAGCTCGCCCTCCAGCGTCGTGACGCGCGGATCACTGCCGCGCGGCTCAGTCATCGAAGTCCGCCGTCCGCACGCGGGCGTGCACGCCCTTCACCAGATCGACGACCTGCGAGATGTTGAAGTCCGTCGCCGCGCTGAGATACGCGTAGGCGAGGCTCGCGTCCATCCCGTAGCGGGCCTGGAGCAGCGCGATCGCCGCGCGCACGCAGTTCTGCACCGCGACGTCGAGGTCCTCGTCCATCCCGGTCGGCACCAGGAACTCGGCCGTCTCACCGAGCGGCCCGGCGATCTCGCCGAACGCGGCGAGCGCCTCCGCCCGCGGGATCACCTCGAAGCGCACCCGCACCCGCAGGCTCGCCTCCATCGCGGTCAGCGCGACCTCGCCGTCGCCCTGCGCGAAGTGCGGATCGCCGACGTAGGCGAGCGCCTCCGGCACCTGCACCGGCAGGTAGACGCTCGTGCCCGCCGTGAGCAGCGAGATGTCGATGTTGCCGCCGTGCGCACCCGGAGGCACGGAGTGCGGCCGCTCGTCGCCCGCCACCGCGACGCCCATGATCCCGAGGAACGGATGCAGCTCGAACCGCGCCGAGCGCTCGCCCCCGGGCGTCAGCGGCAGCACGCCCCGGCGGATCCCGTCGGCGCCCTCCTCGACACGGGCGAACGCGCTGAACGACCCCGCGGCCAGCGGGTACTCCCCCGGCAGCGCACCGCGGCCGTGCCGGTTCGAGATCACGCCGTACGGGACGCGCGGCTCGGCCTCGAGCAGCGTCATCCGCAGCAGATCGCCGGGCATCGCCCCGCGCACCGCGATCGGGCCGGTCACCACGTGCGGCCCGTCGACGGCGGTGTCGCGGAAGGGACCGTGGGCAGCCAACTCGACGGCGTCCTGCAGCACCCCGTCGGGAGCCACGCCGTGCGCCACGAAGAACGCCACGGGATCACGGCCCTGATCCTCCAGGACCCCCTCGTGGCTCAGCGTGTCGATGACGACCTCGGCGCCGGAGTCGACGGTGAGCACCGCCCGGTCACTCGCGCAGGGCAGCCGCCCCCACAGCACCGATCCGGGCCCCGCCGGCAGGTACTCGACCCCCTCCGGAAGCCCCTCGCCGGGCTGCACCGTCCACCCCGTCTGCCGCACCTGCCGCACCTCTGCTTCCCGCATGCCGGCCACCTCTCCGCGCGGGTCCGCCCCGCACTCCGTCCGACAGTAGCGGCGCCGTGTTGCGCCCTCGTGTCCCGACCGCCGCCCGCATCCATGGCAGGATCGGCCCCGCACCTCCCCCTCTCCCCTCCCGCGAGATGCCACTTGTGCGCGCGACACGCCGACGGAGGTGCTCACAAGTGGCATCTCGCGGCCCCACCCCTCCGACGACAGGACCCCCGTGTTCCGACGCCTGCGCACGCGCACCGACAACGTCCACCTCGGCCTCATGCTCGCCCTGACCTTCTCGACCGGCATCATCGACGCCGTCGGCTACCTCGGCCTCGACCGGGTCTTCACCGGCAACATGACCGGCAACGTGGTCATCCTCGGCATGGCGCTCGCCGGCGCCGACGACCTCCCCATCGTCGGCCCGATCATCGCCCTCGCCGGCTTCATGCTCGGCGCCGCGATCGGCGGCCGCGTCCTGCGCCCGGTCAAGGTCGGCTGGACCACCCGCTCCTCCTGGCTGTTCACCGTCGTCGGCCTCCTGATGGCCGTGCTCGCCGTCGTCCTCGGCGTCGTCCCCGAGCACCCCGAGCCCCTCGCCCTGACCGTCACCGGCGTCCTGGGCCTCGCGATGGGCCTCCAGGCTGCGACCGCCCGCCACATCGCGGTCAAGGACGTCACCACCGTCGTCGTCACCTCGACCATCACCGGCCTCGCCGCCGACTCCCGCCTCGGCGGCGGCAAGGGCCAGCCCTGGTTCCGCCGCGTCACCGCCGTCGTCCTGATCGCCGCCGGCGCCGGCGTCGGCGCCCTGGCCCTGAACGTCGGCCTCTGGCTCGGCCTCGCCCTCGCCGCCGCGATCACCCTGATCGCCTCGCTCCTCGGCCACCTCGTCGCCCACGTGAAGCACGCGACCCCGGCCGAGGAGAAGGCCGCCGCCTGACCCGCCACCGCCCGTCCAACGGAGCGGTCCGATGCAGAACATCAGCCAGGAGTTCTGCTCATCGCCCATCAGCGATGACCCGCCACCTCAGCTGATGTTCTGCAGCGGCTCCTCCGTCGAAGGCAGCTGAGCGGACCGGAAACCGCACCGCTCAGCGCGGCGGCCGCTGGCAGTGCGGGCAGAGGTGCGACGAGCGGTTCATGAACGGCACGCGCACGATCGGCTCGCCGCACCGCGGGCAGGGCTTGCCGGTCTGGCCGTAGGCGTTGAGGCTGTGCGAGAAGTAGCCGGAGGCGCCGTTCACGTTGACGTACTGGGCGTCGAAGCTGGTGCCGCCCTCGGCCAGTGCGCGCTCGAGCACCGAGCGGACCTCGGCGAAGAGGCGGCGGATCCGCGCCTCGGTCAGCGTCGAGCTCGGGGTCTCGGGGTGCAACTCGGCCGCCCAGAGCGACTCGTCCGCGTAGATGTTGCCGATGCCGCTGACCAGAGTCTGATCGAGCAGGGAGCGCTTGATGCCGCTGTTCCGGCGCGCCAGAACGGCGAGGACAGCCGTGAGGTCGAAGTGCGGATCGAGCGGATCGCGGGCGATGTGCGCGACCTGCGACGGCACGGCGCGCAGCCAGTCGCCCTCGACCGCGTCGTCGCCGGCGTAGCCGCCCGGAGCACCGTCCGCGGTGGGGGCCAGCGAGTCGATCGCCATCGAGCCGAAGATGCGCTGGTCGACGAAGTGCAGGGCCAGTTCACCGTGCTCCGGATGCTCGATGCCGATCCGGATCCGCGTCAGCCTCGCGAGCGCGGCATCCGCCGTCCGCAGCAGCACCTGCCCGCTCATCCCGAGGTGCACGAGCAGCGCCTCGTCGCGACCGGCCGGCAGCCAGAGGAACTTGCCGCGCCGCACCGCGCCGCGCAGCCGCCGCCCGACCAGCAGCCCCTCGAACGAGCCGAGCGGATGCACGTGGCGCTTCAGCGAGCGCTCGTCGACGATCTCGACGCTCGTCACCAGCGCGCCGGTGACGGCGGGAGCGAGACCGGCCCGCACCACCTCGACCTCGGGCAGCTCGGGCACGGTCAGTCCCCGGTCGGAGCGGCGGGAGCCGCGGGAGCGACCGGCTCGCCGGGAGCCGTCGCCGAGAGGCGCGTCCAGGCGTCGAGAGCGGCGGCCATCTCGGCCGCCTTCTTGCTCGTCCCCTCGCCGCGGGCCGTGACGAGCCCGCCGACGATGACGGTGGCGACGAAGACCTTGCTGTGGTCCGGCCCGGTCGCCGCGATCTCGTAGCGGGGAGCGGGCGCGCCGCGCTCGGCGGCCGCCTCCTGGAGGCTCGTCTTCGGGTCCATCGAGACGCCGAAGCGCAGCGGATCCGCGGTCAGCGGAGCGATCAGCCGCAGCACGAGATCGCGCGCCGCATCCGGGCCGGTGCCGAGGTAGACGGCGCCGATGATCGCCTCGACGGTGTCCGCGAGAATCGACGACTTGTCGCGGCCGCCGGTCATCTCCTCGCCGCGACCGAGGCGGAGGTGCTCGCCCAGGCCGATGCCACGGGCGATCTCCGCGAGCGCCACGGTCGAGACCAGGCTCGCCCGGCGCTTCGCCAGGTCGCCCTCGCTCAGCGCGGGGTACTCGGTGTAGAGCATGACCGTCACGGCCTGCCCGAGGATCGAGTCGCCGAGGAACTCGAGGCGCTCGTTGTGCGGGAGGCCGCCGTGCTCGAAAGCGAACGACCGGTGCGTCAGGGCGAGCTCGAAGAGCTCACCGTCGAGGCTCACGCCGAGCGTGGCCTCCAGACGCGACCGGTCGTCGCTGGAGGGTGTTGCGGAAGTCTGGTTCACCATGGACCGCACGGCTCGTGTCGCGGGGCGACGCGGAGCCGAAGGGACTGGATCAGACGTTCGCGACCTTGCGGCCCTTGTACTCGAGGAACAGCGCGGTGCCCGCGGAGTCCTCGACGACCTTGGCGCGGTGCGGGAGGCTGTAGACGGTCTTGCCGTTCTCGACGGTCTTCACCAGGGGCGGGACCTCCGCCTTCCACTGCGAACGACGAGCGTGGGTGTTCGCGCGGGACTTCTTCCTCTTGGGAACAGCCATGATTCTCTCTTCTCTAGCTCGGTCGGATCAGGCGGGGCTGATCAGGTTCGGTCGTCTTCGGTGCGCGGCTCGGCGCCGGCACCACTGTCTGCGGAAGCTCCGGGCGCTGCGGCCCCACCGGTCCCCGACTCGCCCAACCCGGCGAGCGCGGCCCACCTGGAGTCGCGCGGAGCCTCGGGCTCGGACACGGAGGACTCGGCCAGCCGCTCCCCCGTGACAGGGTCGAGGCCCGGACAATCCGGCCGGCAGACCGGCTGGAACGGCAGCGACAGCACCACCGCATCCCTGACCAGAGGTTCAAGATCCACGTGGTCGTCGTGAACCTCATAGTCGAAAGCTTCGTCAGAAGAGTACGCGAAAAGTTCCTGGAACTCGACATCGACAGGCAGGGAGATGTCGGTGAGGCAGCGGCTGCACTCGCCGACGGCCTCCGCGGACACCTGGACGCTGGCCAGGATGCCCTCGTGCACCGACTCGATCCGGACGTCGAGATCGAGCGGCGCGCCCTGGCGGACGGCGACGATGCCCTCGCCGAAGGCCTCGGGCGCCTCGAGGTCGAGACGGTGCTCGCGCATCTCCCCCGGGCGGTTCACGATGTCGCGCACGTTCACGGTGAACGGCGTCTTCTTGAAAGTAGTCACGAGGATCGAGCCTAGTCCCCCGCGCCACGCCCGGGCGGAGGTCCGGCGGATCCCGCCGACGCCCCGCACCCCCACTCCTCAAAAGTTGCGGTAGTCGCGATCGACTACCGCAACTTCCGCGGAGTCGCAGAGTCCCGCTTCCGCCGCCGCGGCGAAGCAGAGGGTCAACACGCAAAAGTTGCGGTAGTCGGGGACGACTACCGCAACTTCTGAGGGGTGGGAGGGGCGCGTCAGGCGCCGCCCGCCTCCAGGGTCACCTCGATCGGCTCGTAGTCGGCACCGCTGGTGTCGACGCCCTCGTCGGCGAGCTCGGCGAGCGCCTTCTCGACGTACTCGTTCGAGTAGGCGGTCTCCGGCGGGTCCTCGCTGATGATCGTCGCGCCGGTCTCGTTCTCGGTCGTCTTGGCGATGTCGACCGTCTGGTCCCAGGCGGCCTCGTCGATCATCCCGACGCCGTTCGTGGAGGGCCAGATCAGCTTGTTGACCTCGTTGGTCATCCAGAGCTGGTGGCTCGTGCCGAGCGTGGAGCCGGCCGCGGTGACGATGTCCGCCGCCTCCTGCGGGTTGTCCTTCGCGTAGATCCAGCCCTTGATCGACGCCTTGATGAAGGCGACGGTCTGCTCGGCGTAGGCGTCGTCGCTCGAGAGCTTGTCCGCGTCGGCCCAGATCGCGTCCTGCAGCATCGCGGTGCCGACGTCGTTCCAGCTGATCACGTTGAGGTCGTCCGGCGTGTACAGCTCGCCCGTGGCCGGGTTCGTCGACTCGAGGACCTGCGCGTACTCGTTGTAGGTCATCGCCTGCGCCGCGTCGATGTCGCCCGCGAGGAAGCCGTTCATGTCGAACTGCTGCTGCACGAGCGAGATGTCGTCGAGCGCGACCCCGTCCTTCTGCATGCCGGCGAAGAGCTCCCACTCGTTGCCGTAGCCCCAGCTGCCGACCTGCTTGCCCGCGAGGTCGGCGGGCGAGGTGATGCCCTTGTCCTTGAACGAGATCTGCGTGGTCGCGCTGCGCTCGAAGATCTGCGCGACATCGGTGATGTTCGCGCCGTTCTCGATCGAGCCGAGCACCTTCGGGACCCAGGAGATCGCGTAGTCGGCGTCTCCGGAGGCGAGGACGTCCTGCGGGACGATGTCGCCGCCGCCCTCGGCGATGGTGACGTCGAGGCCCTCGTCCTCGTAGTAGCCCTGGTCGACGGCGGCGTAGTAGCCGGCGAACTGGGCCTGGGCGACCCACTGGAGCTGCAGGGTGACGGGCGTGAGATCGCCCGAGTCCCCCGAGGCTCCGGAGCCGGTGTCACTGGATGCGCTGCAGCCGGTGAGCGCGAGGCCGACGGCGGCGAGTCCGGCCGTGGTCGTCATCGCGATGCGCGTGCGTCTGTTCACTGTTCCTCCTGGTGCGGTGCGGTGCGGGATGCGGCCCGGGCGGGCCGGCAGTGCCGTGGTGCGGATGGAGCGGTGGAGCGGATGGAGCGGTGGAGCGAGTGCAGTGGTGCGGATGGAGCGAGTGCAGTGGTGCGGATGGTGCGAGTGCAGTGGTGCAGGTGGTGCGTTCGGGTGGTGCCGAAGGGCCCGCCGACGCGAGCCGGCGGGAGCGGGGGGACGCGCGCCTCAGCGCGCGTGGCTGCGCCGGAGCGCGAGCGCCTCGAGGCCCGCGGTGACGCAGTAGAAGACGAGGCCGACGAGCACGGCCCCGAGCACGTAGGCGTAGGCCAGCGCGTAGTCGCTGCCCGACGCCGCCGAGGTGATCGACTTGCCGAGCCCGCCGATCGGCCCGCCGAAGTACTCGGCGACCAGCGCCGAGATCACCGCGAGCGAGGAGGCGATCCGCAGCCCGGTGAAGAAGAACGGCACCGCCCCGGGCAGGGTGATCGTCCGCGCCGTCTGCCACGGCGAGGCGGCGTACGCGCGCATCAGATCGCGGTGCACGGGCGCCGCCTGACGCAGCCCGCGCAGCGTGTTGACGTACACCGGCACGAAGACCGCGAGCGCCGCCACGAGCTGCCGGGCCGTCTCGACGTTCGCGCCGAACATCGTGTACAGCACCGGGGCGAGCGCCACGATCGGCACGACGGCCGCCGCAGCGACGATCGCTGCCACCAGCCCGTCGAAGACCCGCACCAGTGCGGACACCCCGGCGACGAGCACCGCGAGCACCGCCCCGGCGATCAGCCCGATCAGCGCGTTGCCGCCCGTCACCCGGCTCCCGGCGAGGACCGAGCCCGCGTTCTGCGCGAACTCCGCCCCGATCGCGAGCGGCGACGGCAGCACGAACGGCTGCACGTCGAGCGCCGAGACGCCGACCTGCCAGAGCAGCAGCGCCACGACGCCCAGCACGAGCGGGGCGACGACCGCCCGGGCGAGCGCGGGGCTGTTCACCGGTTCTCCACCCCGCGCGGCACCGCGGCGGCGTCGCCGTGCAGCAGCTCGCGCACGGCGCCGACGTCCGAGAAGAACGCCGCGTCCTCACGCACCCCGGCCTCGCGCTCGGAGGAGTCGGGCAGCGCGATCCGCAGCACGTCGCGGATCCGCCCGGGCCGCGGCGACATCACCACGACGCGGTCGGAGAGGAACACCGCCTCCGGGATCGAGTGCGTCACGAAGACCACGGCGGCGCCCGTCTCGCTCCGGATGCGCAGCAGCTCGGTCTGCATCCGCTCGCGCGTCATCTCGTCCAGGGCGCCGAACGGCTCGTCCATCAGCAGCAGCCTGGGGCTCTCGGCGAGGGCGCGCGCGATCGCGACCCGCTGCTGCATCCCGCCGGAGAGCTGGTCGGGGTAGGAGTCGGCGAAGTCGCCGAGCCCCACGAGCGCCAGCAGCTCGTCGACGCGGGAGCGGCGCGCGGCGGCGCCCACCCCGTGCAGCTCGAGCGGCAGCGCGATGTTCGAGCGGATGCTCCGCCAGGGCAGCAGCCCCGCCTGCTGGAAGGCGATGCCGTACTCCTGGTCGAGCCGCGCGCGCCGCGCCGTCTTGCCGAACACCGAGATCGTGCCGGAGGTCGGCTCGTCGAGGTCGGCGATCAGGCGCAGGAGCGTCGACTTGCCGCAGCCGGAGGGCCCGATCAGCGAGACGAACTCCCCCGCGGCGATCTCGAGCGAGACGGTGTCGAGCGCGGTGACGCTCGTGCTCTTCTTCGTGGTGAACGTCTTCGTGACGGAGTCGACGACGACGGCCGGTTCGGCAGCGCTCATGCGGGCTGCTCCCCTCTGCGGAACGGACGGAGGGCGGTGCCGATCAGGCCGACGGCGCCGGCGGCCGCGAGGCCCACCAGCACCGCGCCCAGGATCGGCGCCCAGGGCTTGGCGGGATCTCCCCCGGCGGAGGAGGCGAACTCGATGATCATCCGGCCGATGCCGCCGCGCAGACCGATCGAGACCTCGGCGACGACGGTGCCGATGACGGCGCTGACGGCGCCGAGCCGGAGCGCCGGAAGCAGGAACGGCACGCTCGCGGGCAGACGCAGCCGCAGCAGCGTCTTCCACCAGCCGACGCCGTAGACGCGCATCAGCTCGACCTGGTGCGCCGACGGCGCGTTCAGACCGCGCAGCGCGCCGATCGAGACCGGGAAGAAGGCGAGGTAGGAGGCGATCAGCGCCACCGACATCCAGTTCTCCCAGGTGAAGGCGCCGAGCTCGAGCTGCGAGCCCCAACGGCGCACCAGCGGCGCGATCGCGATCAGCGGCACCGTCTGGCTCAGCACGATCCACGGCAGCACCGCGGACTCGGCCGTGCGGAAGCGCTGCATCAGAACCGCGAGCAGCAGCCCGACCACCACGCCGACGACCCAGCCCACGGCCGCGACGCCCAGCGAGAAGGCGCTGGCCTGCAGCACCGCGAGCCAGAGCACCGGGGCGTTGCGGGCACCGGTGATCGGCTCCGCGAGCCGGCCGGCGATCTCCCAGAGGTGCGGCATCGCGATGGCGCTGGTGCGCGGGAGCACGGTGACGCCCTGGATCACGACGCCGGTCTCCGGTCCGAGGGCCTTGTAGACCTCCCAGAGCACCGCGAGCAGGAGCAGCCCGGCCGCGCCGAGCAGGACCCCGCGCGTCGCGGCCGGCGACCTCATGCCTTGGCCACGATGTGCGGGCCGAGGGCGGGGATGACGCGCTCGCCGTACACGCGCAGCGTCTCCTCCTTGTTGTCGTGCTGGAGGTAGCCGGCGAACTGCGTGACGCCGATCTCGGCGAGCGCCGTCAGCTTCGCGATGTGCTCGTCGGCCGTGCCGAGGACGCAGAAGCGCTCGACGATCTCGTCGGGGACGAAGGCGGTGTGCGAGTTGCCGGCCCGCCCGTGCTCGTTGTAGTCGTAGCCCTCGCGTCCGGCGATGTAGTCGGTCAGCGCCTGCGGGACGGCGCCCGACGTGCCGTAGCGGCCGACGATGTCGGCGACGTGGTTGCCGACCATCCCGCCGAACCAGCGGCACTGGTCGTACATGTGCTCCCGGTCGGTCCCGATGTACATCGGCGCCGCGACGCAGAACTGCAGCGACTCCGGGTCGCGGCCGACGTTCGCCGCCGCGTCCTTGACCGTCTGGATCATCCAGCGCGCGATGTCGAGGTCGGCGAGCTGCAGGATGAACCCGTCGCCCGTCTCCCCCGCGAGCTTGAGCGCGAGCGGTCCGTAGGCGGCGACCCACATCTCCAGCGAGGAGCCGCGGCTCCACGGGAACTGCAGGGTCGAGCCGTTGTACTCGACCGAGCGGCTGTTGGCGAGCTCGCGGATCACGTGGATCGACTCCCGCAGCGTCTTCAGCGTCGTGGGAGCGCCGCCGGTGACGCGGACGGCGGAGTCGCCGCGGCCGATGCCGCAGACGGTGCGGTTGCCGTACATCTCGTTGAGCGTCGCGTGCAGCGAGGCGATGACGGTCCAGTCGCGGGTCGCCGGGTTGGTGACCATCGGGCCGACGGTGATCCGGTGGGTCTTCTCGAGGATCTGCGAGTAGATGACGTACGGCTCCTGCCAGAGCAGGTGCGAGTCGAACGTCCACGCGTAGTCGAAGCCGTAGGTCTCGGCGAGGACGGCGAGCGCGACGGTGCGCGAGGCGGGCGGGTTGGTCTGGAGGACGACTCCGAAGTCCATGGGGCTTCCTTCGTTGCGGTGGAAAAGAGGGACTTCAGGTCAGATCAAATATTGAGACAACCCGCGCTTGATGTACTTGCCGTCCCCGGCGGTGCCGATGTAGTCCCCGTCGTCGACGACGACCTTGCCGCGGGAGATCACGGTGTCGACGTGGCCGTCGATCTCGAAGCCCTCCCAGGCGGAGTAGTCCATGTTCATGTGGTGGCTGCGGCCCTCGCCGATGCCGATCGAGGTGTGCCCGTTCGGGTCGTAGACGACGACATCGCCGTCGGCGCCGGGCTGAATGACGCCCTTCTTCCCGTACATGCCGAACATCCGCGCGGGAGTGGTCGAGGTGAGTTCCACCCAGCGCGGCAGCGAGATCTGCCCGGACACGACGCCCTGGTACATCAGGTCCATCCGGTGCTCGACCGAGCCGATGCCGTTGGGGATCTTGGAGAAGTCGCCGACGCCCATGTCCTTCTGGCCCTTCATGCAGAAGGGGCAGTGGTCGGTGGAGACCATCTGGATGTCGTTGGTGCGCAGCGACTGCCACATGTGGTGCTGGTGCCCCTCCGCCTTCGAGCGCAGCGGCGTGGAGCACACCCACTTCGCACCCTCGAAGCCCGGCGCGCCGAGCTGCTCCTCGAGCGAGAGGTAGAGGTACTGCGGGCAGGTCTCGCCGAAGACGTTCATGCCGCGGTCGCGGGCCTGCGCGATCTGCTCGACCGCCTGCTTCGCCGACACGTGCACCACGTAGAGCGGCGCGCCGGTGAGGTCGGCGATCATGATCGCCCGGTGCGTCGCCTCCTCCTCCGCCTGCCACGGCCGCGAGGTGCCGTGGAAGTAGGGAGAGGTGTTGCCGGCGGCGAGCGACTGCTTCACCAGCTCGTCGATGATCGCGCCGTTCTCGGCGTGCATCATCATCATCGCGCCGTTCGACGCGCCCTTCTGGAACGCCCGGAGGATCTGCCCGTCGTCCGAGAGGAACACGCCCTTGTAGGCCATGAACAGCTTGAAGCTGGTCACGCCCTCGTCCATCAGCTCGTCCATCGCCACCAGGGACGAGTCCTGCACATCGGAGAGGATCTGGTGGAAGCCGTAGTCGATGGCGCAGTTGCCGGCCGCCTTCTCCTGCCAGGCCTGGTAGCGGTCGACGACGCTCTCGCCCGGGTACTGCACCACGAAGTCGACGATCGAGGTGGTCCCGCCCCAGGCCGCGGCCCGGGTGCCGGTCTCGAAGGTGTCCGAGGCGAAGGTGCCGCCGAACGGCATCTCCATGTGCGTGTGCGCGTCGATCCCGCCCGGGATGACGTACTTGCCGGCCGCGTCGATCACGCGGTCGACGTTCGCCGCGAGGTCGAAGCCCAGCAGCGTCGAGCCGGGCGCGAGCACCGCGGCGATGGTCTCGCCGTCGATCAGGACGTCGGCGGTGGCGGTGCCGGTCGCGTTGACGACCGTGCCGTTCGTGATGAGGGTCTTCATCGATGCTCCTCGGTGGTTCCGGTGCTGCGGCGGTCGCGCGGCCCGTGCTTCGGCGGTCAGGGCTTGGCGATGCTCGTGTACGAGTCCGGACGGCGGTCGCGGTAGAACTGCCAGTCGTCGCGCATCTGCTGCACCATGTCGAGGTCGAGATCCCGGATCAGGATCTCCTCGCTCTCGCCCGAGCCGCGCTCGCCGACGAAGTTCCCGCGCGGGTCGATGACCTGGCTCGTGCCGTAGAAGTCGACGGCCAGCTCGCCGTACTCGTTGTCCTCGCGGCCGACCCGATTGGGCTGGAGCACGAAGTAGCCGTTCGCCACGGCGGCGCACGGTCCCTCCACCTCCCAAAGCCGGTTCGAGAGACCGGGCTTGGTCGCGTTCGGGTTGAACACCATGTGCGCTCCGTTGAGGCCCAGCTCGCGCCAGCCCTCCGGGAAGTGCCGGTCGTAGCAGATGTAGACGCCGACCTTGCCGACCGCGGTGTCGAACACCGGGTAGCCGAGGTTGCCGGGGCGGAAGTAGAACTTCTCCCAGAAGCGGTCGAGGTGCGGGATGTGGTGCTTGCGGTACTTGCCGAGGATCGTGCCGTCGGCGTCGACGACCACGGCGGTGTTGTAGTAGACGCCGGTGATGTCCTCCTCGTAGATCGGCAGGATCATCACCGTGCCGAGCTCCTTCGCCAGCGCGGCGAAGCGCTGCACGATCGGGCCGTCGGCTGGCTCGGCGTAGCGGTAGTACTTCTTGTCCTCGGTGATGCCGAAGTACGGGCCGTAGAACAGCTCCTGGAAGCAGACGATCTGCGCTCCCTGGGCGGCGGCGTCGCGGGCGAACTGCTCGTGCTTGTCGAGCATCGACTCCTTGTCGCCGGTCCACGTGGTCTGGGTGATCGCTGCGCGGACGATGGTCATCGGTACCTCCATGCTTCGGTCGGCCCGGTCGAGGCTCCGCCGAGAGCACCCGCGACGCGGGAGGCGGGGCCGAGGGGCCGTGGTCTCACTGTGGTCCGCGCGCGGGCCGAAGGCAATGACCGCCTCCGCTCCGCTCACCGGACAGGGGTTCATCGTCGTCCTCCGACGTTTCCCGGGTGTTTCCGGCACGGATCCGCAGCATTAAGGCCTCGGCCCCTTCGGAATCCGCGGTGGGGGCCGTCCGCGGTAGCGTCGACGAATGCGCATCACGATCCTGGCCGGCGGCGTCGGCGGCGCCCGCTTCACTTCCGCGGTGCGCGAGCACCTCCGCGACCTCGAGGCGGCCGGCGGCGGACCCTCCGAGATCACGGTCGTCGCCAACACCGGCGACGACCTGTGGCTGACGGGCCTGAAGGTCTGCCCCGACCTCGACTCGCTCACCTACGCGCTCGCCGGCGTCAACGACACCGAGCGCGGCTGGGGCCGGGCCGGCGAGAGCGAGCGCGTCTCGGCCGAGCTGACCGCGTTCGGCGTCGGCTGGCCGTGGTTCACCCTCGGCGACCTCGACATCGGCACCCATCTCGCGCGCACCTCGATGCTCCGCGACGGGCTCACCCTGTCGCAGGCGACCGAGCGGATCACCGCGCGCTGGCCGCTCGGCGTCCGCCTGCTGCCGATGTCCGACTCCGACGTCGAGACCCACGTCGAGGTCGACCTGCCCGGCGAGGGCGTCCGGCTGCTGCACTTCGAGGAGTGGTGGGTGCGGCTGCGCGCGTCGGTGCCCGCCCGCCGCTTCGTGCAGCAGGGCGTCGCGGAGGCGCGTCCCGCCCCGGGCGTGCTCGAGACGATCGCCGACACCGATGCGGTCCTGATCGCGCCGTCCAACCCGGTGGTGTCGATCGGGACGATCCTCGGCGTGCCCGGCATCGCGGAGGCCGTGCGGACCACGTCGGCCCCGGTCGTGGGCGTCTCGCCGATCATCGGCGGCGCGGTGGTGCGCGGCATGGCCGACCACTGCCTGCCCGCGATCGGCGTCGAGACCTCGGCGGAGGCGGTGGGACGGCACTACGGCGCGCGCTCGGCCGGCGGGCTGCTCGACGCCTGGCTGGTCGGCGAGGAGGACGCGGCGGCCGTCGGCGCCCTCGACGACACGGGCCTCCGGGTCCACTCGGTCCCGCTCTGGCTCCGCGACCGCGACAGCTCGACGCGGCTCGCGGCCGACGCGATCGCCGCCGCCCGGGCCTGACCCGACCCCTCCCGCCGACCGCTCCCAGCCTCGGGGGCCACGCTGACAGCACCCCTCACCGCACCCTCGAAAGGACCACCCATGCCCGGAGCCCTCGTCCTCGCCGGAGGCGGCCTCGCCGGAATCGCCTGGGAGCTCGGCATCGTCCGCGGCCTCAGCGACGCCTCGCCCGAGGCGGCCCGCCTCCTCCTCGACCCCTCGACGACCCTGATCGGCACCTCGGCCGGCTCCGCGGTCGCCTCGCAGCTGAGCACCTCCGTCGGCCTCGACGAGGCCTACGCGTCGCAGCTGCGCGAGGAGTCGGCCGAGATCGGCGCCGTCGTCGACGTCGAGCGCCTGCAGGCGATGTACGCGGCCGCGATCGAGGGCGCCACCTCCCCCGAGGACGCCCGGCGCCGCATCGGCGTGCTCGCCCTCGAGACCGCGACCCTGTCCGAGGAGTCCCGCCGCGACGTGATCGCCGCGCGCGTCGCCGACGCCGACTGGCCCGAGCAGCGCCTCCTGATCACCGCGATCGACACCGCCACCGGAGCGCTCGAGGTCTTCGACCGCACGAGCGGCGTCGACCTGGTCGACGCCATCGCCGCGAGCTGCGCGGTGCCCGGGGTCTGGCCGCCGGTGAGCATCGGCGGCGTCCGCTACATGGACGGCGGCGTGCGCTCCGGCAGCAACGCCGACCTCGCCGCGGGCGCCGACTGGGTGCTCGTCATCACGCCGCTGTCCGGCATCGGCTCGCCGGGTGTCGGCACGCTCCCGACCGCCGAGCTCGACGCCCTCTCCGGCTCGCGGGTCGAGGTCGTCTACGCGGACGAGGCGTCGATCGCCGCCTTCGGCCCGAACTCACTCGACCCCGAGGTCCGACCCGCCGCTGCGCAGGCCGGCCGGGCGCAGGGCGCGCGGATCGCCGCCCGGATCGCGGCGCTCGTCGGCGCGGAGGAGACCGTCGGCTGATCGGCGGGCCCTAGCGTCGTCAGCGCTTCACGCCGTAGCGGAGGAACACCGTCCCGTCCGCGAAGCACCGCTGCTGCCGGAGCTCGAGCCTGCTGCGGAGCCCGTGAGGGAGGAACGGGGTCCCGCCGCCGACGATGATCGGCGCGACGTACCAGCGGATCTCGTCCACCACTCCGCCGAGGAGCGCTTGCGCCCCCAGGGTCGCGCCGCCGACGGAGACGTCGTGCGGCTTCGAGCGCGCCTCCGCCGCCACGGCCGCCGGATCGAAGGACCGCTCGAGCCGGGTCCGGCGGGTGCGGACCGCGGGCAGGGTCCGCGAGTAGACGACCTTGTCGGCCGCCCGCCACATCTCCTGGAAGTCGTGGATGAAGGCGAACTGCTCGGCGAGCTCGTAGCCCGCGTCCCAGCCGCGCATGGTGTCGTAGATCCGGCGGCCGTAGAGGTAGGTGCCCACTCCGGCCTCGGTCTCGTTGATGAAGCGGTGCACCTCGGGGCGGGGCGTGGCCCAGCTGAAATCCCCGGTCTCGTCGACGGTGTAGCCGTCGATCGAGGCCACACCGCTGTAGACGAGCGCGCCCACAATGGCCTCCTCCGCGGCCGGCTTCGGGTTCCGTCCACGTGCGCGAGGGTAGGCGTGAGAGCGCTCCAGCGCAACGATTTCCGGAGAACGGTCGCTGAACGGCGGCCGAGCGGCGGCGGCGGTCCGGATCGGGCTCAGTGGCGGCTGCTGAGCAGCGCCAGCACGTCGGCGTGCCGCCCTTCGGCCTCGGCGTCGCGGAGGAAGCGGACGCGGTCCACGAGCACCTCCTCCACGTCCGGCTGCGTGGCGAGGATCCGCACCGTCTCGTCGAGGAACTCGTCCAGCGGCATCGCGCTCGGGTCGTCCTGCTGCCCCATCAGCGTGGTCTGCACGGCGGGCGGCACCAGCTCGATGACCTGGACCGGAGTCTCCGCGAGCTGCGCCCGCAGGCTCTGCGTGTAGGAGTGCACGGCGGCCTTGGTCGCGCTGTAGGTCGGGGTCGCCGGGAGCGGCACGAACGCGAGCCCCGAGGACACGGTCATCAGCACGCCGTCCGGCTTCGCGGCGATCCACGGCGTGAACGCGGTCAGCGTGCGGATCGTGCCGAGCAGGTTGGTCTCGACGATGGCCGCGGCGGTGTCGAGGTGCCGCGAGTCCTGCAGGTCCTCCGGCAGCATGATGCCGGCCATCGTGACGACGACGTCGAGGTCGGGGTGCTCCCGGGTGACCGTCTCGACCGCGGCGGCGATCGACTCCGGGTCGGTGACGTCGATCACGACCGAGTGCGAGCCGGGGTGGGCCGCCGTGAACTCGTCCAGCAGCTCGCTGCGGCGACCGCCCAGGATCACCGTGTTCCCCGCGTCGAGGAGGCGCTCGGCGAGCCCGCGGCCGATGCCCGAGGTCGCGCCGGTGATCAGGATGGTGCTGCCCGTGGTCTTCATGTCGTCTCCTTCGTCTGCCCGGGCTGTCCTGCCCGGCCGGACTCCACCGTCTCCCGGCGCGGCGCGGGCCGGAAGGGCTGGACGATCCAGGGACCGGCGCTCCCTGGTCCGGCACGCTTGCGGAGCGGCAGGATGAGCGCATGGACAGACCTGCGCTCGCCGAGTTCCTCCGCGGCCGACGCGAGCGGCTGCAGCCGTCCGACGTCGGCATGCCGCCCGGAGCGCGCCGCCGCACCGCGGGCCTGGGCCGGGAGGAGATCGCCGCCGCCGTCGGGATGTCCGCCGACTACTGGTCGCGGCTCGAGCAGCAGCGCGGCCCGCAGCCGTCCGAGCAGATGCTCACCGCGATCGCCCGAGGGCTGCGCCTGGACCTCGACGAGCGCGACCACCTGTTCCGGCTCGCCGGGCAGACCCCGCCCGCGCGGCACCGCCGCGACGAGCACGTCTCCCCCGGGCTGCTCCGCGTCCTCGACCGCCTGGAGGACACCCCGGCGCTGGTGATCACGGAGCTCGGCGAGACCCTGGTGCAGAACCGCCTGGCCCGCGCCCTCTTCGGCGACGGCTCGAACTGGACCGGACTCGATCGCAGCGGGATCCACCGCTGGTTCGCGCACCCCGGCGAGGCGCGGCACAGCTACCCCGAGCGCGAGCACGAGCACCAGGGGCGGATGCAGACCGCCCAGCTGCGCTTCGCCGCCGCGGCGCCCGATGCCGATCCGCTGGCCGCGCGCATCATCGCGTCGCTGCTCAGCCGGAGCGAGGAGTTCCGCCGCTACTGGGAGCTGCAGGAGGTCACGGCCCGCTTCGAGGACCACAAGACCCTGCGGCACCCCGAGGTCGGCGAGATCGACGTCGACTGCCAGGCGCTCTTCACCGAGAACCAGGCGCAGGTGCTGCTGGTGCTCACGCCGCGCGCCGACTCCCCCGCCGCTGCCGAGGCGCTCCGCCTGCTCGGCGTGGTCGGCGACCAGCGGCTGACGCCGTCCGCGTGAGGCCGGCGCCGGCCGGGTGCGGATGTCCGCCGCGCGCCGACGTCCGCCTAGGGTGGAGGCGGTCGCAGCGAGCGGCCGCGAAGGGTTCCTCATGAAGATCAGCCAGCTGCGTCACTTCGTGGCCGTCGCCGAGGAGCTCCACTTCGTGCGCGCCGCCGAGAAGCTCGGCATCTCCCGCAAGAAGCTCGACTCCTCCGTCGCCGCCGTCGAGTTCGACCTCGGCCGCCCGCTCTTCGAGCCCGGCGCGGCCGCCACGACCCTCACCGCCGCCGGCCGCCAGCGCCTCGCCTCGGCCCGTGAGGAGCTCGCCGCCCTCGGCGACGAGCCGGAGGAGGCCCCCAAGTCCGGTGGCAAGGCCAAGGCCTCGAAGGGCACCGGCCGCGCCCCCGTCGTCAAGGGCCAGCCCAAGCCCTACAAGCGCCGCCAGTCCCGCTGAGCCGAGCTCTCGCGAGGTTCTCCTGTGGGCCCTACCGGGCTCGAACCGATGACATCCACGGTGTAAACGTGGCGCTCTACCAACTGAGCTAAAGGCCCCCGTCGCGGGCGGGCCGCGGACGATCGGATCGATCCTACGACACGGCTCGCACCGCTACTCTCGGCGCATGGCGGACACGGACGACGGGCGCGCGAGGCGCCGGGCCGAGAGCCGCTGGCCGGCCTCCGCGGCGATCCTCGTGGCTGTGGCGCTCAACCTCGTCGGGCACGACTCGAGCACCTCGGTCGTCCGGATCGCCGCGGCGGTCCTGACGCTCGCGCTGCTGATCCCGCTCTTCGTCGTGAACCCGCGCCGCTTCGACATCGAGACCCGCTGGTCGCGCGGAGTCTCGATCACCCTCGCGGTCGTCCTCGCCGCGGCGAACCAGGTCAACGTCGTCCGGGTCGTGGTCGACCTCGTCGACGGATCGGCCGACGGCCCGCTGCTCCTGCTCACGGCGCTGCAGGTCTGGGTGACCAACGTCGTCGCCTACGCGCTGATCTACTGGGAGCTCGACCGCGGCGGCCCCGTCTCGCGCGGCACGCTGGAGCGCTCGCAGCTGCCGCCCGCCGACTTCGCCTTCCCGCAGGACACCTACCGCGACACCGTCGCCGAGGTGGCTGTCGGCTCCTCCGAGAAGGCCGACTGGCGCCCCGGCTTCGTCGACTACCTCTACGTCTCGACGACGAACACCATGGCGTTCAGCCCCACCGACACCATGCCGCTCTCCAGCCGGGTCAAGCTCCTGATGGCCCTCGAGGGCTTCACCGGCTTCGTCCTGCTGGCCCTGGTCATCTCCCGAGCCGTCAACATCCTCAACTGACCCCCTGGCATGTGCACCCCTGCACCCCCTCCGCGAGATGCCACTTATGAGCGCGACACACCGTGAAAGGCGGTCACAAGTGGCATCTCGCGAAAGGCGTCAGGCGTGGGCCGGAGTGAGCGCGTCGATCGCGGCGCGGTAGTCGTCCATCGAGCGGGCCTCACCCGGGGCCGTGATGAAGGTGTCGCGGATGACGCCCTCCTTGTCGATGAGGAAGGTCGCGCGCGTCGCGTAGCCCTTGCCCTCGAGGAAGACGCCGTACTGCTTGGCGACGTCGCCGTGCGGCCAGAAGTCGGAGAGCAGCGTGAAGTCGTAGCCCTGCTTCTCGCCCCAGGCGCGCAGGGTGTGCTTGGAGTCGACGGAGATGCCGATCAGCTCGACGTCGGCGTGCTCGAACAGCGAGAGGTTCTCGCGCAGAGCGCAGAACTCGCCGGTGCAGGTGCCGGAGAAGGCGAGCGGGAAGAAGACGAGGGCGACGTTGCGCCGCCCGTGGAAGTCGCCGAGCTGGATGCGCTCGCCGTACTGGTTCGCGAGTTCGAAGTCGGGAGCCAGCGTGAGCTTCTCGAGAGCCATCGGACGATGTCCTTCCATGCGCACGAATGTCGCGCGAGCACGAGGGGCAATGCTAGACCCGCTCCGGCCGTCCACCAAGGAGGAGCCGAACAGCGGTCGGGAACCGGGCCGCCCACCGGGCCGCCGACGAGCCCGCCGACACGGCCGCACCACGCGCTGCCGCTGGAGAAATCCCACAGTGCCCTGTGCGCATCCGTCGTGGATCGCCACACATGGCCGGAATCGCTAGGCTGACACGGGTGCCCGCGCGCTGCTCGTCATCCGAGAATCCTGCGCGCGGATCCGCACCGCTTCATGAGAGTGATGTCTCGGGCACGATCTGCCCCCAGAGAGAGGTCGAGGGTGACTGTTAACGATCAGGACCCGTATTCCGTCGGACACGTCGACTCGGATCCCGAGGAAACGTCGGAGTGGAACGAGTCGCTGGACGCGCTCGTCGAGGAGCGGGGTGCGGGTCGCGGACGCGACGTCATGCTCAGCCTCCTCAAGCGCTCCAAGGAGCTGCACCTCGGCGTTCCGATGGTGCCGACCACGGACTACATCAACACCATCGCGGCCGAGAACGAGCCCGAGTTCCCCGGGGACGAGGACGTCGAGCGCCGCTACCGTGCCTGGATCCGCTGGAACGCGGCCATCCTGGTGCACCGCGCGCAGCGCCCCGGCATCGGCGTCGGCGGGCACATCTCGACCTACGCGTCGAGCGCCTCGCTGTACGAGGTCGGCTTCAACCACTTCTTCCGCGGCCAGGACCACCCGGGCGGCGGAGACCAGATCTTCATCCAGGGCCACGCCTCCCCCGGCCCCTACGCACGCGCCTTCCTCGAGGGTCGCCTGAGCGAGCACCAGCTCGACGGGTTCCGCCAGGAGAAGTCGCACCAGGGCGGCGGGCTCTCGAGCTACCCGCATCCGCGCCTCATGCCGGAGTTCTGGCAGTTCCCGACCGTGTCGATGGGCCTCGGCCCGATCAACGCGATCTACCAGGCGCAGGCGAACAAGTACCTCACCAACCGCGGCATCAAGGACGCCTCCGACCAGCAGGTCTGGGCGTTCCTCGGCGACGGCGAGATGGACGAGGTCGAGTCGCGCGGTCAGCTCCAGGTCGCCGCGAACGACGGCCTCGACAACCTCAACTTCATCGTCAACTGCAACCTGCAGCGCCTCGACGGACCCGTCCGCGGCAACGGCAAGATCGTCCAGGAGCTGGAGTCGTTCTTCCGCGGCGCCGGCTGGAACGTCATCAAGCTCATCTGGGGCCGCGAGTGGGACGACCTGCTCGCCCGCGACACCGAGGGCGCGCTGCTCGACCTGATGAACAAGACGCCCGACGGCGACTTCCAGACCTTCAAGACCGAGGACGGCGCCTACGTCCGCGAGAACTTCTTCGGCCGCGACGAGCGTGCGAAGAAGCTCGTCGAGGACTACAGCGACGAGCAGATCTGGGGCCTGCGCCGCGGTGGTCACGACTACCGCAAGATCTACGCCGCGATGAAGGCCGCGACGGAGCACAAGGGCCAGCCGACCGTCATCCTCGCGCACACCATCAAGGGCTACGGTCTCGGCCGCAGCTTCGAGGGCCGCAACGCGACCCACCAGATGAAGAAGATGACGCTGGACAACCTGAAGGGCTTCCGCGACACCATGCGGATCCCGATCACGGACGCCCAGCTCGAGGAGAACCCCTACCTCCCGCCGTACTACCACCCCGGTCAGGGCGACGAGGCGATCGAGTACATGCAGGAGCGCCGCCGCGCACTCGGCGGCTACCTGCCCGAGCGCCGGTCGAAGTACACGCAGCTCTCGCTGCCGGACGACTCGGCCTACAAGATCGGCAAGAAGGGCTCCGGGACGCAGGAGATCGCCACCACCATGGCGTTCGTCCGCATCCTGAAGGACATCCTGCGCTCGAAGGACTTCGGCAACCGCGTCGTCCCGATCATCCCCGACGAGGCCCGCACCTTCGGCATGGACGCGTTCTTCCCGAACGCGAAGATCTACAACCCGCGCGGCCAGCACTACACGTCGGTCGACCGCGAGCTGCTCCTGGCCTACAAGGAGAGCCCGCAGGGTCAGATCCTGCACGTCGGCATCAACGAGGCGGGCGCCCTCGCGGCGTTCACCGCGGTCGGCACCTCCTACTCGACGCAGGGTGAGCCGCTCATCCCGGTCTACGTCTTCTACTCGATGTTCGGCTTCCAGCGCACGGCCGACGCGATCTGGGCGGCGGGCGACATGATGGCCCGCGGCTTCATGATCGCGGCGACCGCCGGTCGCACGACGCTGACCGGTGAGGGCCTCCAGCACGCGGACGGCCACTCGCCGATCCTCGCCGCCACCAACCCGGCCGTCGTCAGCTACGACCCGGCGTACAGCTACGAGATCGCGCACATCGTGCAGTCCGGTCTCGACCGCATGTACGGCGGGAAGCACCCGGACCCGAACGTCATGTACTACGTGACGGTCTACAACGAGCCGATCGTGCACCCGAAGGAGCCCGAGGACGTGGACGTGGACGGCATCGTCCGCGGCATCCACCGCGTCTCCTGGGGTCAGTGGGACGGCCCGAAGGCCCAACTGCTCGCGTCCGGCGTCGCCGTGCCGTGGGCGATCGAGGCGCAGAAGCTCCTCGCCGAGGACTGGGGAGTGTCGGCCGACGTCTGGTCGGTCACCTCGTGGAACGAGCTGCGGCGCGACGGCATCAAGGCCGAGCACCACAACTTCCTCTACCCCGAGGACGAGGCTCAGGTGCCCTACGTCACGCAGAAGCTCGCCGACGCGAAGGGCCCCTTCGTCGCCGTGTCGGACTTCTCGCACCAGGTCCCCGACCAGCTGCGCCAGTTCATCCCCGGTGACTTCGCGACGCTCGGAGCGGACGACTTCGGCTTCTCGGACACCCGCGCCGCCGCACGCCGCCACTTCAAGATCGACGGCCCGTCGGTCGTCGTGCGGACGCTGCAGCTGCTCGCCAAGCGCGGCGAGGTCGACCCCTCGCTCGCCGCCCAGGCGATCCAGAAGTACAGCCTCCACGACGTGAACGCCGGCACCACCGGCAACGCGGGCGGCGAGAGCTGACGGACGGCTCGGTGCTCTCCTCCGACGACGAGCAGTCGACGACGCGGGGCACTGCCCCTTCGGCGGAGCGTCCGGCCACCCGGCCGGGCGCTCCGCGCACGAAGGAGCAGACCCTCGCGTGGCTCCGGACCCTCTCGGGCGAGCTGTCCACGCAGACCATCAAGAAGCTCGAGGACACGCTGCCCTGGTACGGCAGCATGCCCCCGGGCCGCCGCTCCGCGGTGGGCATGGTCGCGCAGGCCGGCATCACCTCGTTCATCTCCTGGTTCGACGACCCCTCGGCGACGCCGTGGATCGCCGCCGACGTCTTCGGAGCGGCTCCCCGCGAGCTGCTCCGCTCCGTCTCGCTGACCCAGACCCTCCAGTTGATCAAGGTCACCGTCGAGGTCGTCGAGGAGCGGATCACCAACCGCGGCGAGGACCTGCGCGAGGCGATCCTGCTCTACTCCCGCGAGATCGCCTTCGCCGCGGCCGACGTCTACGCCCGGGCGGCCGAGGCGCGCGGGCTCTGGGACGCCCGTCTCGAGGCCCTCGTCGTCGACTCGATCCTCACCGGCGAGGCCGACGACGAGCTGCCGAGCCGCATCGCGGCCCTCGGCTGGCACGGCCACGGCGAGGTCGCGGTGCTCGTGGGCACCGCGCCCAAGATGCTCGACGTCGACCAGCTCCGCCGCACCGCCCGGCACATGAGCGCCGACGTGCTGATCGGGGTGCAGGGCAGCCGGCTCGTGCTGGTGATCGGCCGCGCCGAGCCGAGCGAGAACGCGACGGAGGAGACCGGCCCGCCGGTGGCTTTCCTCGAGATCGCGAACGCGCTCGAGCCGGGCTTCGGCTCCGGCCACCTCGTCCTCGGCCACGAGGTCCCGACGCTCGTCGAGGCCTCGCGCAGCGCCCGCGCCGCCCTGGCCGGCTTCGCGGTCGCGCGCTCCTGGCGCAACGCCCCGCGGCCGGTGAACGCCGACGACCTGCTGCCCGAGCGCGCGCTGGCTGGCGATCCGCTCGCCCGGCAGAGCCTGATCACCCAGATCTACAAGCCGCTGCAGAAGCACTCGACCGAGCTGCTCACCACGCTCTGGGCGTACCTCGACAACGGCCGCTCGCTCGAGGCGACGGCCCGCGAGCTCTTCGTGCACCCCAACACCGTCCGCTACCGCCTCAAGCGGGTGGCGGAGGTGATCGGCTGGGACGCGACGGGCGCCCGCGAGGCGCTCATCCTGCAGTCGGCCCTCATCCTCGGCTCGATGAGCGACCCGGACGGAGCGGTCCGCCGCCGTCCGACCCGCAAGTGAACCTCCGCTCCTGGAGGGACCTGTTGTAGAACCGCCACAAGCTCTTTGTGGTTTGTCAGTACCTCATTGCGCCGCACGAACCGGCGCGGATCGGAAGACTGAAAGCGTGATCGTCGTCGTCGCCCCGGGTCAGGGCTCCCAGACCCCAGGATTCCTCGAGCCGTGGCTCGCCGTCCCGTCGGTGGCCGAGCAGGTCGCCGCGCACTCGGAGGCGGTCGGCATCGACCTCGCCGCGCACGGCACGGTCTCGGACGCGGACACGATCCGCGACACCGCGGTGGCCCAGCCGCTGATCGTCTCCGCCGGGCTGGTCAGCCTGGCTGCTCTGCTCGAGGGCGGCCGCCGCGAGCGCATCGCGGGCATCGCCGGCCACTCGGTCGGCGAGATCACCGCCGCGGCCGGTGCCGGAGTCCTCTCCGAGTCCGACGCGCTCGTCTTCGTCCGCGAGCGGGCCCGCGCCATGGCCGCCGCGGCCGCCGCGACGCCCACCGCGATGAGCGCTGTCCTCGGTGGCGACGAGGAGGCGCTCCTCGCCCGCCTCGACGAGCTCGGCCTCGAGCCGGCCAACTACAACGGCGGCGGCCAGATCGTCGTCGCCGGCGCGGTCGACGCCCTGCAGGCGCTGAAGGACGAGCCCCTCCGCGGCACCCGCGTCGTCCCGCTCCAGGTGGCCGGCGCCTTCCACACCCGTTACATGGCTCCCGCCCGCGACTCGCTCGCCGGCGTCGCCGCCTCGATCACTCCGGCCGACCCGACGCTGCGCCTCTGGACGAACCGCGACGGCTCGGTCGTCGACTCCGGCGCCCGCTTCCTCGAGCTGCTCGTCGGCCAGGTCGCCTCGCCCGTCCGCTGGGACCTCTGCATGGCGGCCTTCGCCGAGGCGGGCGTCACCGGCCTGATCGAGCTGGCCCCCGCGGGCGCCCTCGTCGGCCTCGCCAAGCGCGGCCTCAGGGGACTCCCGACCCTCGCGATCAAGACCCCCGACGACCTCGACGCCGCCCGCGCCTTCATCGACGAGCACGCCGCCTAGCAGGAGAGACCCATGACGACCCCTTCCCTCACCCAGTCCAGCGGCAGCCAGTACACCCGCATCCTCGGCATCGGCGCGGCGCGCGGCGACCTCGTCGTGCCCAACGACGACCTCGTCGGCCCGATCAACTCCTCCGACGAGTGGATCCGCCAGCGCACCGGCATCGTCGAGCGCCGCCGAGCGTCGGCCGACGTCCAGGCCGTCGACCTGGCGACGACCGCCTCTCTCGAGGCGATCGAGAAGGCCGGGATCCGCGCCGACCAGATCGGCCTCGTGCTGGTCTCCACCATCAGCAACACGGTGCAGACCCCGTCGCTCGCGGCGCTGCTCGCCGACCGGATCGGCGCGAACCCGGCCCCCGCCTACGACATCTCCGCGGCCTGCGCCGGCTACACCTACGGCATCGCCCAGGCGGACTCGTTCGTCCGCTCCGGCCTCGCCGAGTACGTCCTCGTCGTCGGCGCTGAGAAGCTGTCCGAGATCGTCAAGTCGACCGACCGCAGCATCTCCTTCCTCCTCGGCGACGGCGCGGGCGCCGCGATCGTCGGCCCGAGCGAGACCGCCGGCATCTCCAAGACCGTCTGGGGCTCGGACGGCTCGAAGTGGGACACCGTCGGGATGGACAACCCGCTCGCCGCCTACCGCGACGGCGTCGCCGAGTGGCCCACGC
The DNA here is from genome assembly GCF_013205025.1 of Rathayibacter sp. VKM Ac-2857. Lineage (GTDB taxonomy): Bacteria > Actinomycetota > Actinomycetes > Actinomycetales > Microbacteriaceae > Rathayibacter. Next base: position 303,291 of record NZ_JABMLE010000001.1, read on the forward strand.
TGCGCCAGGACGGCCCCTCCGTGTTCCGCTGGGCGGTCTGGGAGATGGCCAAGGTCGCCAAGCAGGCGCTGGCCGAGGCGGGCGTCGCGCCCGAGGACCTCGCCGCCTTCATCCCGCACCAGGCCAACATGCGCATCATCGACGAGCTCGCCAAGCAGCTGAAGCTGCCCGAGTCCGTGACGATCGGCCGCGACATCGAGACGACCGGCAACACCTCCGCCGCCTCCATTCCGCTGGCCACCCACCGCCTGCTCGAGGAGCACCCCGAGCTCAGCGGCGGCCTCGCCCTGCAGATCGGCTTCGGCGCCGGACTCGTCTTCGGCGCGCAGGTCGTGGTGCTCCCGTAGGGGGCGCAGGCCCACCCCTAAACTGACCTACGGTCACACGACGAACACCCTCGATCTCGACGAACACCGAGTCGAAACACCCTGATCGAACACCCCTCAAGGAGAGAACCATGGCACTGTCCAACGAAGAAGTCCTCGCCGGCCTGGCCGAACTGGTCAACGACGAGACGGGCATCGCGACCGATTCCGTCGAGATGGAGAAGTCGTTCACCGACGACCTCGACATCGACTCCATCTCGATGATGACCATCGTCGTCAACGCCGAGGAGAAGTTCGACGTGAAGATCCCGGACGACGAGGTCAAGAACCTCAAGACGGTCGGCGACGCGGTCACCTTCATCGTCAAGGCCTCCGCGTAACCAGCGCCCCGCGCTTCCCGTCCTCGCGGCGGACACCCCGGTCAGGGCCCTGAGCCCGGCCGGGGTGCGCCCGGAACCCACCCGTCACGGAACAGAGATCGTCGTCATGAGTCCCAAGAAAATCGTCGTCACCGGCATCGGAGCCAGCACGCCCCTCGGCGGCACCGCTCGCGAGTCCTGGAGCGCCCTTCTCGCGGGTGAGTCCGGCGTCAGCACGATCCAGGCCGACTGGGTGACCGAGCTCGAGCTCCCCGTGACCTTCGCCGCGCAGGCAAAGGTGCGACCGGAGGAGGTCCTCCCCCGGCCCGAGGCCAAGCGCCTCGACCCCTCCAGCCAGTTCGCCCTCATCTCCGCCCGCGAGGCGTGGGCCGACTCCGGCATCACCGACGTCGACCCGCTGCGCGTCGGCGTCGACTACTCCACCGGCATCGGCGGACTCTGGACCCTCATCGACGCGTGGGACACCCTGCGCGAGCGCGGCCCCCGTCGCGTCCTCCCGATGACCATCCCCATGCTCATGCCCAACGCCGCCGCGGCCGCCATCAGCATGGCCATCCCCTCCCGCGCCTACGCCCGCACCGACGTCTCCGCCTGCGCCTCCAGCACCGAGGCGATCGCCAACGCGTACGAGCACCTCCAGCGCGGCCTCGCCGACGTCGTCATCGCCGGCGGCACCGAGTCGGTCGTCCACCCGCTCCCCCTCGCGGCCTTCGCGTCGATGCAGGCCCTCTCGCGCCGCAACGACGACCCGGCCACCGCCTCCCGCCCCTACGACGTCTCCCGCGACGGCTTCGTCCTCGGCGAGGGCGCCGCCACCCTCGTCCTCGAGACCGAGGAGCACGCCCTCGCCCGCGGCGCCCGCATCTACGCCGAGCTCGCCGGCGGCGCCGTGACCAGCGACTCGTACCACATCACCGCTCCCGACCCCGAGGGCTCCGCCGCCGCCCGCGCCATGATCGAGGCCCTCGAGCAGGCCGGCGCCGCCCGCACCGACGTCACCCACGTCAACGCCCACGCGACCAGCACGCCCGTCGGCGACATCGCCGAGTACCGCGCCCTCGCCCGCGTCTTCGGCGACCACCTGCCGAACATCGCCGTGTCCGCCACCAAGGCCGCCACCGGCCACCTCCTCGGCGGCACCGGCGCCCTCGAGGCGATCTTCACCGTCCTCGCCCTGCACGAGCGCACCGCCCCGCCCACCATCAACCTCTTCGACCAGGACCCGCAGATCCCGCTCGACGTGGTCACCAGCCCTCGCGACCTCGGAGCCGGGCCGCTCGTCGCCCTCTCCAACTCGTTCGGGTTCGGGGGGCACAATGCTGTTGCCGCGTTCCGTTCGGTGTAACGGGGCGTAGCCCCGTCACCCCGAGCGGAACGCGGGCTGCGCCGCTCCCTGCGCGGCGCAGGCGCGTCCGCTCCCTGCGGGGTCGCGTTCCGCAGGGCCGGTGCGGTGCGGCGACGGCGATCCGCTGGAACGCGGATCGCCGGATGCGCCTCGTGCCGCGAGGGTGGTCGTTCACCGCAAGCCCTCGCCCACAGTTCTGGGAACGGGGCCGCATCGCCTGCGGCTCGCTCGGCCGGACACCCGCTGCAGCACTCCGGGTGGAGTGACCGCATCGCCTGCGGCTCGCTCCGTCGGACACCTCCGCCAGCGCTTCCGGAGAAGGCCGCTTCGCCTGTCGTCTCGTCGGCAGGGCCCACTCATGCTGGTCGAGTAGCCCCGCAGGGGCGTATCGAGACCCGCCACCACCAGCAGGGCGGGTCCGAAGACTCGCGTTCTGACGGTGGTGGATCTCGATACGCCCGCTGCGCGGACTACTCGATCAGCATGACGAGCTTGCTGGTCGAGTAGCCCCGCAGGGGCGTATCGAGACCCGCCGTCCCCAGCACGGCGGGTCCGCAGACTCGTCCTGCTGGCGCTGGTGGATCTCGATACGCCCGTTGCGCGGGCTACTCGATCAGCATGCAGCTCACGTCTCTCCATTGAGGAACAGGACGTTGCGGCGCCCCCCCACATGCTGGTCGAGTAGCCGCGCAGGGGGGTATCGAGACCGCCGTCCCCAGCACAGCGGAACAGCAGCCGGATCCCAAGGTTCCGACGAGCCGCCCACTCGGTCAGAGAGTAGCGCGCACCGTATCACCGCGCCCCACGAGGCGTATCCGGCGATTCGCGTGCCAGCGAATCGCCGTCGCCGTTCGCACCCCGCTCTGCAGAACGCGACCATCTCCCCGAGCCGACCGCGCTGCGCCGCGCAGGGAGCGGCGCAGAAATGGGCACCGTGCGCTCAGCCGACGCTGTGCATCCAGATGACCCGCCCGAAGTCACTGGCGGCGCGGAAGGGCTCGAGCTCGTCCTCCCAGGCCTGGCCGAGGGCGAGGCGCAGCTCGCGGTGCAGCTCGATGGGGTCGGCGCCGGCGGTCTCCATGGCGGAGCGGATGCGGTCCTCGGGGACGACGGTGTTGCCGGCGCTGTCCGTCTGGGCGTGGAAGACGCCGAGCTCGGGGGTGTGCATCCAGCGGCCGCCGTCGACTCCGGGGGACGGGTCCTCGGTCACCTCGTAGCGGACGTCGGCCCAGCCGCGGAGAGCGGAGGCGATGACGGCACCGGTGCCGACCGGGCCCTCCCAGGAGTACTCGGCGCGCTGGGAGCCTCGCTGCACCGGCTGCTCGATCCAGGCGAAGTTCACGGCACGACCGAGAGCGCGACCCGCTCCCCATTCCAGATGGGGGCAGAGCGCGCGGGGGGCGGAGTGCACGAAGAGCACACCCCGAGTCTGTTGCGTCACCACGCTGTCCTCCGTCCGTCCTGGTGCGTCTTCCCCAACGACCTGGACCACGAGCGACATGCAGTGCCTTCTTGTGCGGTGGACGAGCCACCGGTTCAGATTATGCAGGACCCTCCGCGCCACGACAAGGCGCCTCGCCGCGGCCGCCGCCGGGTCGAGGAGATCCCCTGCCTATACTCGGGAAAGTCCGCCCGAACCGCGGCGTCGCCCGGCTCCGGGCCCGCGACCCGCTCGAGAGGAGCCCCGTGTCGGTCCGCGACGGTCTGCTCGCTCTCCTCACCCTCGGCCCCGCCTACGGCCTGCAGCTGCACGCCGAGCTGCTCGATCGGGCGGCCCACCGCCGCCGGGTCAACGTCGGCCAGATCTACTCCACGCTCGACCGGCTCCGCGAGCGCGGCCTCGTCGCGGCGGCGGGATCGACGGAGGACGGGCTCCCCCTGCACGCCCTCACCGACGAGGGCCGCGCCGAGGCGCTGGCCTGGCTGAGCGGCGACGGCGCCTCCGCCGAGGAGGACTGGGACGACGTGCTCGACCGGATCCTCCTGGCGTCGAGCCTGTCCGACGCCGACCTCGACGCGGTCCTCGACGCCTACCGGAGCACGCTCCCCGATGAGCAGGAGGTGCTCGACGACCATCCGCAGCGCCGCCTCGCCGCCCGCGCGGTGCTGGTGCGCGACGACGCGCTGCGCCGACTCCTCGAGGCCGCCCGCGAGGAGCTCGCCGGAGCCGACGAGGGAGGCGCCGTCCGCGGCTACGCGCTCGAGCGCCCGCGGCGGGGGCGCAAGGCCGCGGCGAAGGACGACGCCGCCGCCGAAGAGCCGCTCGGCGACAGCATCGCCCGACACGAGACAGGCGCGGGCGCCGTCGCCTAGGCTGGCGGGTATGATCCGTTCGCCTCTCGGCCTCCGCGTGTCCACCTCCGCGCGCCGACGGCTCGTCGCAGCCGGTGCGGGCACGGTCCTCGTCCTCTGCGCGGCCCTCGCCGCACCGATGGCGGCCTCCGCCTACGACCCGGCGGACTACCCGTCCTGGTCGGACGTCGAGGCCGCGAAGTCGAGCGAGAGCGCGACGGCCGCCGAGGTCGACCGCATCACCGCGATCCTCGCCGACCTGCGCGACCAGGCCGCCGCCCTCACGGACGCCGCCATCTCCCGCGCCGCCGAGGCCGACGCCGCGCAGAGCGCGCTCGACGAGGCCACCCAGCGCGTGACCGCCCTCGAGGAGCGCGCCGCTGCCGCCCGTGCCGACGCGGACGCCGCGAAGGAGCAGGCCGGCCGCCTCGCCGCCCAGCTGTACCGCAACGGCGGCACCGACGCCACGCTCAACCTCCTGGTCGGCGGCGAGCAGTCGGACAAGCTGCTGTACCGCCTGGGCACCATGAGCCAGCTCACGCTGCAGACCAGTCGCCTCCAGGACGACGCCGAGACGACCGAGAACGCCGCGACCGCACTCGCGGGCCAGGCCGAGCAGGCGCGCACCGAGCGACTCTCCCTCGTCAGCGCCGCGCAGGATGCGCTCGCCACGGCGCAGGCTGCCCAGTCCGAGGCCGACGCGAAGGTCGCGGACCAGGAGCAGTACAGCTCCGGGCTCTACGAGCAGCTCGCCTCGCTCAAGAACACCACGGCCGCGCTCGAGGAGGAGTTCGCCACCGGTCAGGAGGCGAAGGCCGCGTTCGAGGAGCAGGCGCGCCTCTCCCGCCTCGCCGCTGAGGCGGAGGCCCGTCGCCAGCAGGCGGCGAGGGCCCCGTCCGCTCCCTCCGCTCCCGCACCGGCGGCACCCGCGGCACCGTCCACCGGCGGCGGTCCGGTCGAGCTGGGCGACGACGACGCCTCCGGCAAGAACAGCTCCGCGAAGACCATCGCCGCGCTCGGAACCTACGCCGGCCGGACCGACGGCATGTCGCCGGCGCAGGCGCAGAATTACGCGCGCTCCGTCATGGGCGTCCACGGCTGGAGTCAGGACCAGGTGGACAGCTGCCTCATCCCGCTCTGGAACGGCGAGTCGGGCTGGCGCTGGAACGCGCTGAACCGCTCCTCCGGCGCCTACGGCATCCCGCAGGCGCTGCCCGCGAGCAAGATGGCGACGTACGGCTCCGACTACCAGACCAACGCCGCCACTCAGATCGACTGGGGTCTGGCGTACATCGCCGACCGCTACGGCTCGCCCTGCGGAGCCTGGTCGTCGTGGAACTCGAAGACGCCGCACTGGTACTGAGTCGCAGCCGGGGTCCCGGCCCCGGCTCGCGTCACTTCGCCTCGTCGTAGGCGTCGACGATCGCGACGGTGACCGGGAAGTCGACGTCCTGATCCCCGAACAGCGCCCGCCCGGCGCGCGCGGCGGCCTCGCGGACGATCGCGGCGACCCGCTCGGACTCCTCCGCGGGCGCGTGCACGATCACCTCGTCGTGCAGGAAGTAGACGAGGTGCGCGAGCGCGCCCTCCACGCGCAGCCGGGCCCGCAGCTCGCCCATCCAGCAGAGCGCCCACTCGGCGGCCGTGCCCTGCACGACGAAGTTGCGGGTGAAGCGCCCCCAGTCGCGGGCACGCTGCCCGCCCGCATCGGCGTCGCCGGGCGGTGAGCTGCGCCCGAGCCGGGTCGACACCCGCTCGCCCCGCTCTCCGGCGCGGGCGGCCGCCTCGACATGCGCGACCGAGAGCGGGTAGGCGCGTGCGAGCCGCGGGAGCAGCCGCCCGGCCTCGCCGCTGGTCGCCCCGTACATCGCGCCGAGCATCGCGACCTTCGCCCGCGGCCGATCCGGCACGACTCCCGCGTCGACGATGCCCTGATAGAGGTCCTTGCCTCGGCCGGCGGCGGCCATCACGGAGTCGCCCGCCAGCGCGGCCAGGATGCGCGGCTCCAGCTGCGCCGCGTCCGCGACCACGAGCGTCCAGCCCGCATCGGCCGTCACGGCCGCGCGGATCTGCCGCGGCAGCTGCAGCGCTCCCCCGCCGGACGTGGCCCAGCGGCCGGTGACGACCCCGCCGACGACGTACTCGGGCCGGAAGCGCCCGTCGTGCACCCAGGCGTCCAGCCAGGCCCAGCCGTTGGCGGTCAGCAGGCGCGAGAGCTTCTTGTACTCCAGCAGCGGCGGGATCACGGGGTGCTCGATCGACGTCAGCTCCCAGGAGCGGGTCGACTCGACCGCGAGCCCGGCGCGGCGGAGCGAGCGGAGGAGCTCCGTCGGCGAGTCGGGGTTCAGCTCGGGTGCGCCCAGCTCGCGGCGGATGTCGTCGGCCAGTGCCTCGAGGCGGGCCGGCCGGCCGCCGAAGTGCGGTCGGGGGCCGAGCAGCTCGGTGAGCACCCGGTCGTGGACGTCCGCGCGCCACGGCAGCCCGGCCGCGGCGATCTCGCGGGCGATCAGCGCGCCGACCGACTCGGCGGCGAGCAGGAGCCGCAGGCGCCCGCCCTCGGCAGCCGCTGCCAGCGCCTCCTCCTGCCGCGCGAGCTCGACGAGCGGGTCGAGCTCGTCCGTCGCGGCCGGCGCCTCCTCGAAGCCGAGCAGCGTGTCGCCCGCGACCGGTGCGGCCGCGCCGGCGTCCCAGGCATCGGGAGCGGCGCGGGCCAGCGGCGAGCGCGCGGTCTGCTCCGAGCGCCGGAGGATCGCCCGGGCCAGGCGCAGGTCGTGGCAGCGCGCGACGTGCACCCCCTCGGCGAGGAGCGCGGGGTACCAGCGCGCGGTGTCGTCCCAGACCCAGCGCGGACGCTCGACCTCCCGCTCGCGGACGAAGGCGGCCAGCTCGGCCGGCCCGCGTCCGCGACCGATCTCGGTGCCCGAGCCGTCCGCGGCGACCGCGCGCCACGCCCCCGTGGGACCACCGGTGAGCGCGAGAAGCATCCGGCCATTCTCCTCCGCGGCGGCCCGGGCTCGGACGAGCGCCCCGGGAGCGGGGGTCACGGGGCGCGCTCGGGCGCCGGCTTCGACGCCGGATAGCCGGGGAACGGCTTCTCCTGCGCGGTCAGCGGCTGATGCGCCCAGAGCTCCGCCGCGATCGTGTCCATCGACCGCGAGTAGCCCACCAGCGTGCGCCGCTCCGGCTCCGCGGCCCAGGTGACCGCCCGGTACCAGCTCTCGCGGTAGGGGCCCGTCTCGATCCGGCGGATCAGCCCGATCCGCCCGGTCCGCATCGCGTCCACCATCACCCACTCGTCGGGCCCGCTGCTGCGCAGCATCTGGAGGGGACTCCACTCGATCATCTCGCCTCCTGCCCGGTCGATCCGCTGCCGTGGCGAGCACGGGCGCCGCGGCGTACACTCGCAGACTATCGAACACATGTTCGAACGGCCAGTCGGCTTCGACGGGTCGAGCGGAGCAGGCGGGAGCACCCACGATGGCGGTGATCGAGGAGACGGCGATGGTCGCGACCGACGGCGACGGAGTGCCCGTCGCGCTCGAATGGCGAGGCGCCAGCTACCGGGTGACGGACCGTCCGACGGTCTGGACGCGCACCAGCGACTGGTGGGCGCCGCTCGACGGCTTCCCGCCGACGTTCGGCGGTGTGCCGGTCAGCATCGGCGGCTGGCGGTTCCAGGCGACCGATCTCGAGACGGGCGGAGCCTTCGTGCTCGACGTCGTCGCCTCGACGGATCCGTGCTGGAGCGTGGTGCGGTACTACGAGTGAGGGTCGGCGAGTGCGACCCCGCCACCCTCTACTTGCTGTCGGACCAGGGGGCCCTCGTCATGGCGATCAAAGCCGCGACTCCGGAGACGAGGCCGACACCGGCGATGGCGGCTACGACGAGCCAGAGCACGAGTTCCATAGGGCCAGTCTACCGAGTGCGTCGAGCCCCCGTTCCATCGCCCGGCTCTGCAATAGCGTGAGCGGAATGACCGACTCCCCCACGCGCGCGAGCGTCGGACTGCGCTCCGAGCGCGGCCCGATCCTCCTGGCGCTGATGATCTCGACCGCGCTCGTGGCTCTCGACGCGACGATCCTCTCCACCGCGGTGCCCTCGATCGTCGCGGACCTCGGCGGCTTCGAGCAGTTCCCCTGGCTGTTCTCGATCTACCTGCTCGCGCAGGCGGTCTCGGTCCCCCTCTACGGCAAGCTCTCCGACGTGATCGGCCGGAAGCCCATCATGCTGATCGGGATCGGCCTGTTCCTCGTCGGCTCGCTGCTCTGCGGCCTGGCCTGGAGCATGCCCGCGCTGATCGCCTTCCGTGCCCTGCAGGGCCTGGGCGCCGGAGCGATCCAGCCGATGGGCATCACGATCGCCGGCGACATCTACACGGTCGCCGAGCGGGCGAAGACGCAGGGCTACCTCGCGAGCGTCTGGGGCATCTCCTCGGTCGTCGGCCCCACCCTCGGCGGCGTGCTGTCGGATCTCGGCGCCTGGCGCTGGATCTTCCTGGTGAACATCCCGCTCTGCCTGCTCGCGGCCTTCCTCCTGATCCGCAGCTTCCGCGAGACCACCCGCGGCGAGCGCACCCCGCTCGACCTGGCCGGCGCCTCGGTGCTCGCGGTGGGCACGGCGCTGCTCATCCTCGGTCTGCTGGAGGGCGGCAACGCCTGGCCCTGGCTCTCGCCCGCGGGAGTCGGCGTCTTCGTCGTCGCGGCCCTCGCCTTCGCCGGCTTCGTCACCATCGAGCGCCGGGCGGTCGCCCCGGTGCTGCCGCTGTGGGTGCTCACGCGGCGGGTGCTGCTCTCCACCAGCCTCGTCTCGGTGACGGTCGGCGCGATCACGCTCGGCGTCACCTCCTACTTCCCGACCTTCGCGCAGGGCGTCCTCGGCAGCTCCGCCCTCGGCGCCGGCTTCGCGGTCGCCGCGATGACACTCGGCTGGCCGGTGGCCGCGAGCCTCTCCGGGCGCCTCTACCTGCGGATCGGCTTCCGGCGCACGGCCTTCCTCGGCGCGGCGCTGGTCACGGTCGGCACCGGGCTGACGATCCTCCTCGGCGCCTCGTCGAGCCTCTGGGAGATCGCGGGCTTCTGCGTGCTGATCGGCGCCGGCATGGGCCTCGTCGCGACGCCGACCCTCATCCGAGCCCAGGCGAGCGTCGACTGGAACGAGCGCGGCGTCGTCTCGTCGACGAACTTCTTCGCCCGCAACATCGGCAGCGCAATCGCCGTCGCGGTGTTCGGCGCGATCGTCAACGCCCAGGCCGGCGGCGGCGATCCGACACCCGAGGGCCTCGCGGCCGGCACCCGCTTCGTCTGCATCGCACTGACCGTCCTCGCGGTCGGGATGCTCTTCGCCGTCCGCGCGATGCCGAAGGACGATCCGCGCGCCGCCGAGGCTCCCGCTGCGCCCGCCGCGGAGTCCTAGCGCGGAGCGCGGCGAGCCGCGGCGACGGCCCGCAGCCGGTCGAGGTGCCGGCGCCGGGTGCGGTGGATCCAGCGCTGCATCGGGTCGCCGAGCCCGGGGTGGCGCCGGAGCGTGTGCAGGGCGCGGTCGAGGCGGCGCACCATGTCGGCCGCCGCGCCGAACGGTCGCGCCGAGATGCCGACCTCCAGGTGGCGGTCGTACACGATCCGGTGCCGCAGCCCCAGGTGCACGCTGATCTCGACGTCGTCGTGCACGTAGGGGTCGTCGCGGTGCATCTCCCCCGCGATCTCCTGCCAGGCCGAGCGGCGGACGGCGCAGTTCGAGCCGAAGAGCGGCCAGTTGGCCAGCGCGGAGCCCATCAGGACGAAGTACGCGTCCATGTAGACGATCCGCGCGAGGGTCCGCGCGACCGGGCCGAGCTCGACGAAGCGGCCGGGGCCCGTCACCGCTCCGACGCTCGGATCGGCGAAGTGCGCCGCGATCCGCGCGAGCCAGTGCCGGTCGGGCTGCGAGTCCGCGTCCAGCCGCGCGAGCACGTCGCCCTCCGCCTCGTCGAAGCCGTGCGCCGTGCTGGCCGGGATGCCGCTGCCGCCGTGCACGATCACCCGGGCGCCCGCCGCGCGCGCGAGGTCGGCGCTGTCGTCAATGCTGCCGTCGTCGACGACGACGATCTCGAAGGGGGCGAGGGTCTGCTCGGCGAGGAGCGCGAGCAGTCGCTCGAGGTGCCGGGCGTCGTCCTTGACGGGGACGACGACCGAGATGCGTCGGGAGTCCATCCGGACAGTCAACTCGATTCCGGCACCCGCCCGGACATCCGCCGCGCCCGCGACCGCGGCGATCGGCGTGTCAAGCGGGTCCCGCCCGGGCGAGCCGGGTGCTGGGATCGGAAGCGAGGGGGCGCCCCGCCTCCTCGGAACAGGAGACGTCATGATCCAGGGACCCCGCGACTTCCGACCCACCCGCGCCATCGTCACGGCCTCGGACTCCGGCATCGGCCGGGCCGCCGCCGTCGCGCTCGCCGAGGCCGGCCTGGACGTCGGCATCACCTGGCACAGCGACGAGCAGGGCGCCCAGGAGACCGCCGAGGAGGTCCGCTCGCACGGCCGCCGCGCCGAGGTCGCGCGCCTCGACGCCACCGAGCTCGGCACGGTGGGCGACGTGATCGACGACCTGGCCCGGCGACTCGGCGGGCTCGACGTCTTCGTCAACAACGCCGGCGGGGGCGGCGGTGGGGCCTTCCTCGAGCAGAGCGTCGACAGCTGGCGCGAGGTCGTCGCGCTGAACCTCGACGGAGCGTTCGTCGGCCTCCAGCGCGCCGCCCGGATCATGGTCGAGCAGGGCACCGGCGGCCGCCTCATCGGCGTCACCAGCGTGCACGAGCACCAGCCCCGCGTCGGCGCGAGCGCGTACGTCGCGGCCAAGCACGGACTCGGCGGACTGCTGAAGGTCGCGGCCCTCGAGCTCGGCCGCTACGGGATCACCGCCAACGCGGTCGCGCCCGGCGAGATCGCGACCCCGATGAACGACGCGGAGGACGTCGACCCGCACGGCATCGACCGCCCGGGCATCCCGCTCGGCCGGCCCGGCGACGCGCGCGAGATCGCGGCCGTGATCGCCCTCCTCGCCTCCCCCGCCGGCGCCTACATCACCGGATCCTCCTACGTCGTCGACGGCGGCATGCTGCAGATGGGCCCGCAGGCCGGCTCGCACCTGCAGCAGGACGACTGGCGCGACGCCTGAGCGGCCGACCGCTCCGACCAGGCGACGGCACCTGCCGGCGCTCGTGACCTCTCCGGCTCCCGGAAACAGCACCAACTCACCGTGACTGCCGGATTCGACGAGCCGGAGCCGATCGCCCGAGCCGCCCGACCGGTACTCTCGAAGAGGTGCTCCGGCGGGCGGGGCGCTCGGACGAGGGTGCAGGTGACGCGCGTGTGGTTCCGCCGTCGACGCAGGTTCAAGATGGAGCCGTACGACCCGGACGAGAACCCGTCGCGTGAGCCCGTCTCGGTCGAGGAGGCCGCGGAGGAGGGCCTGCTGCTCGCCCAGTACGCGAGCCGGATGGCCGTGAAGAACCGCGTGCTGATGGACGGACTGGCCGAGGGCGTCGCGTTCGACGTCCGGCACTACTCCGTCATCGCCGCCGCCGAGCTGGAGAAGCTCGCCGACGAGTCGGAGGCGGCGGCCGAGCGCCTGCGCGCCATCGCCGCTGACGCGACCCTGGTCGGCGGCCGCTCCGACCACGTGCACGACTACCGCTCCGCCGATATCGACAACCTCGACCACCGCGAACGGCTCTCGCTCTCGGTGGCCGACTCACTGCGCCACCGCGCGCAAGACGAGCAGTATCTGGCCGCGCTCGTCGACGACGCCCGGCAGGACGCCTGGCGCGAGCTGTCGCAGTCGATCGAGGAGACCCTCGACCGGGCGCCGCTGATCGACGCGGACGACGAGGAGTACCGCCGCGACCGCTCGGTGCGGATGGCGCTCGTCGTCGTCGACGACCTGGCGAAGCTCGCCGCGGAGCGCGGAGTCGTCCTCGAGGAGTGAGGTCGTGCCCCCGCGGTCAACGTCAGACAGCGCTCAGCGGAAGTGCTCGATCACGCCCAGCCGGCGCGGAACGACTCGGTCGCCTCGGAGGAGCGCTCGCGCACGGCCTCGAGCAGCTCGACCATCGAGGTGCTGCGCAGGAACGCGAGCCGGTCGAGCTCGGTGACCGGAGCGACCCCCGCGAGCTGCCAGGCGTGCGCGGCCGGGTCCTCGGCCAGCTCGACGACGGCGCCGTAGCGCTGCTCGACGAACTCGCTCGCGACCGCCAGCGCCGTCCGCACCGCGGACTCGGCGGAGCGCAGCAGCTCCTCGTGCTCAGGCGCCCACTCGAGCGGAGCGACGGGGCGCACCTCGGCCTTCGGGTACGGGTCGTCGTCGTACCAGCGGACGACCTCGAAGCGGTTCTCGCCGACGCTGTCGAGGGTGACGAACGCCTCCGCGCCGTCGATGTTCAGGATGCGCGCGACCGTGCCGATCGGGAAGCGCTGGTCGCCGCCGCCGACCTCCTGCCCGCGCTCGATCAGGACGACACCGAACGAGAGCGTCTCGTCCTCGAGCACGTCGCCGAGCATCCGCAGATACCGCGGCTCGAACAGCCGGAGCGGAAGCGGCATGTGCGGCAGCAGCACGGAGCCGAGCGGGAACATCGGGAGGTCAGGCACGAGAACAGCGAACCACGTCGTGCAGGGAGCGGCCACTACGGGCTTCCGGGCGGCGGACGTGCTAGCGCCGACGCGGTCGACACAGACGGAACACCATCCGTTAACCAACAGGGAGGAAGATCCGCCCGTGACCGCTGAAGTGAACCTCGACCAGATCGTCTCCGAAGTGTCTGCGCGCCTGCGCACCCGCTTCCCCGACCGCCCCGCCGCCGAGGTGGAGTCGGCCGTCCAGAAGGAGCTCGACTCCCTCGCCGACCGCCCGGTCCAGGACTACCTCTCGGTCCTCACCGAGCGCGCGGCGAAGTCCCGCCTGAAGAAGTCCCGCCCGGACGCCTGACCGGCCCCTCCACTCCGCCCACTCCACAGAAGTCGTCGTACTCATCGCCCGAGTACGACGACTTTCGCGGAGTCGTCGCACGGGCCGACGGCGCGACGGCACTGAAGCGGAAGTAGGGCGTACGGGACTTGAACCCGTGACCGACGGATTATGAGTCCGCTGCTCTGACCGGCTGAGCTAACGCCCCGCGGCGGCCGGAGCGGGCGGGGCGGGCCGTCAGGAGGCGGCTCGGCCTGCCGGAGCGGACGCTGCGTCGGCGGCCGGATCGGCCACCGGCTCCCCACGATACAGGCTCTCGAAAGTGCTGATCGTGCGGTTGATGTCGTGGGCGGCGACGATGCGGAGCGAGCTGCGCTTGAGGGCCTCGAGGCGCTCGGGGTCGGCGGTCAGGACGTCGGTGAGGCCGTCGGCGAGGGCCTGCGCGTTGCCGGGCTCGAAGAGGTGGCCGTTCTCGCCCTCGTGGACGAGGTGCGGGAGCGCCATCGCGTCGGCGGCGACCACGGGGAGGGCCGAGGCCATCGCCTCCATGGTCGCGATGCTCTGCAACTCGGCGATGGAGGGCATCGCGAAGACGGTCGCGCGGCTGTACGCCTGCTTCAGCTCGGCGTCCGAGACGTAGCCGGCGAAGTGGACGCGGTCGGCGATGCCGAGGGTGGTGGCGAGCTGCTGCAGGTTGCGCATCTGGTCGCCGCCGCCGACGATCTCGAGCTGCGCGTCGAGCGACGGGTCGAGCAGCGAGACCGCGCGGAGGAGGACGTCGATGTGCTTCTCGCCGGTGACGCGCCCCACGAACAGGATGCGGTTGGCGGTGCGCGGGGTGAAGTCGGGCGTGTAGTTGTCGGCGTCGATGCCGCAGGAGATGGCGTGCACGCCCTGCAGGCCGGTGTACTTCTCGAGGAACTGCGCGGCCTTGCGGGTCGGCGTCGTCACGGCCTCGGCGCGGCCGAAGGTGCGGCGGGCGGCCCGCCAGGCCATCGCGACGGCCTTCGCCTGAGCGGCCTTGGGCAGGAGCGTGAACTCGAGCATGTTCTCGGGCATGAAGTGGTTGGTGCCGATGATGCGGATGCCGCGCTTGGCCGCCTCCTGGCCGAGACCGCGGCCGACGATGACGTGCGACTGGAAGTGCACGACGTCGGGCTTCACCTCGTCGAGGATCCGCGCGCTGTTCTGGCGGATGCGGAACGGCAGCGCGAAGCGCAGCCAATCGTGCGGGTACCAGCGGAGGCTGAAGAGGCGGTGCACGATGATCCGCTGACCCTCGTGGCTCTCGACGCGGGTGCCGCTCCAGCCGTCGGCCGACGGGGCGACGACGTGCACCTCGTGGCCGCGCGCCTGCAGGCCGGCGGCGAGGCGCTCGGCGAACTTGGCGGCTCCGTTGACGTCGGGGGCGAACGTGTCGCAGCCGATCACGACGGTCAGCGGGCGGCGGGCGGCGTCCGCACGGGCGGGCTCACCGGTCGACGACTCGGGGCGTGACGCGTCGCGGGGATCTGACACGGAGTGGGTCCTAACGATGTCGTGTCGCTCGGAGGAAGGAGCGATCGGCGTGGGTCGGGCGGGTGCGTGGCGTCGAAGCGGTCCCAGTGTAGGCGCGGAGAGCGCCGGAACCCGGGATTGCGGCGCCTCGCGTCGGGCGGCTCAGCGGGCCTGCGGGTGGTGCTTCGCGAGGAGGAAGACGCCCCAGATGGCGACCACTCCCGCCGCGATGAAGAGTGGGATCGCCCACGGCGCCGCGTACTGCGCCTCGCCGAGGACGATGATGCCGATCGCCACGGCGACGAGCGGGTCGACGACGGTGAGGCCGGCCACGACGAGGTCCGGCGGCCCGGACGCGTAGGCGTTCTGCACGAAGTAGCCGCCGAGCGCGGTCGCGGCCAGGAGCGCCACGATGCAGACGACGGTCAGCGGGTCGAACTCGCCGAACTTGATCCGGTTGAGGACGACCTTGGCGAGGGTGGCGACGAAGCCGTAGACGACTCCGGCGCCGAGGATGTAGAAGATCGCGCGGGCCTTCTTGCGGAAGACGCGGAAGGCGATCACGAAGATCGTCATGACGACCGCGAGGATCACCAGGATCGTGATCAGCTGCGACGTCCGGATCGACTCGTCGACCGCATTGAACGCGGCCACCAGCACGAAGACTCCGACACCGCCGACGCAGAGCATGATCGCGCGGATCGAGGACGCGTTCAGCCGCACCTTGCTGACCCGGGCGTTGACGATCGCCGTGATGACGAGCGCGACCGCGCCGAGCGGCTGGACGACGATCAGCGGCGAGAAGCCGAGGCTGGTGAGCTGGAAGACGATCGCGAGCGCCAGCATCAGCGTGCCGATCACCCAGGACGGTCGCGAGAGCAGCGCGAAGAGCTGCCCGCCGCTCAGTCCGCTCGAGCCGGAGCGCTTGGAGAACCGCTCGACCTTGACGACTCCGCGGTGCTGGAACTGCGCGCCGAGGGAGAGGAAGACCGCGCCGACCAGAGCGATCGGGATGCCGATGAACTTCGCCGGGTCGTTCAGAAGGTCGGCGAGGTCAGTGGGCATGGGCACGACCCTACCCACGATCGATCCGCGCATCCTCCGACGCACGGGGGACCTCGGCCAACCAGCGGATGACGATCAGGACGGCCGTCCGCAGGGCCCGCGATACCCTGATCCCCATGGCCGTCCTCCCCATCCGCATCGCCGGCGACCCCGTCCTGCACTCCCCCGCCGCCCCCGTCACCGAGTTCGACGACGCGCTCCGCACGCTCGTCGCGGACATGTTCGAGACGATGGACACGGCGCCCGGCGTCGGCCTGGCCGGACCGCAGGTCGGCGTGCCGCTGCGGCTCTTCGTCTACGACTACGAGGCCGACGACGGCACTCCCCGCCGCGGTGTCGCGATCAACCCCGAGCTCTTCGTCACGCCGACGCCGCTGGGCGAGGCCGACGAGGACACCGAGTCCGAGGGCTGCCTGTCGTTCCCCGGCGAGCGCTTCCCGCTGCGGCGCTCGGAGCGGGCGATCCTGCGCGCGGTCGACCTCGACGGCACGCCGTTCGAGATCGAGGCGGACGGCTGGTTCGCCCGCGTCTTCCAGCACGAGTTCGACCACCTCGACGGCGTCCTCTACACGGATCGCCTCGAGCACGAGTACGCCAAGCCCGTCGCCAAGATCACCCGCAAGCGCGGCTGGGGCGTGCCCGGCGTCTCCTGGACACCGGGCCTCGAGCACCTCGAGGACTGAGTCCGCGACAACCGGATCCGCGAGGCACGGCGGCCAGACCTTTGCGCCGGACCGGCGCCGCCTCCCTCAGGCCAGGTCGACGCCGTGCACGCCGTTGTGGTGGCGCACGGTCGGGAAGGACGCGGTGACGCTGCGCCCGACTCCGGGGGTGCGCTTCTCGACGACGTCGCCGCCGAAGAGCCCGGCCCGCTCGCGCAGCTCGGAGAGCGCGGGGCTGTCGATCCGGTCGGTGAGCGCGTGCAGATCGGCGTCGACGGCGCTCGCGTCGGACTCGGCGCCGGCGTGGCGCTCGCGGTCGTCGTCGACCTCGACGCGCAGGCCGGTGGCGGTCCAGCGGGAGGTGATCCGCAGCTCGGTGCCGGTGCCGCCGGACTCGAGGGCCTCGTCGAAGGCGTACTCGAGGACGCGCATCACGGCGACGTCCGCGCCGTCCTGCAGCGGGAACGGCTCGCCGAAGGTCTCCTCCTGCACGACCAGGCCGCGCTCGCGAGCGCTCGCGATCAGGGAGTCCGTCCCTCCGGCCAGGGGCAGCTCGCGCGGATCGACCGCGGCGACCGTCGCGATGCGGCGCAGCTGGGCGAGCGACGCCTCCGCGGCGCTGACGGCCCGGCCCGCGGAGCGCGAGGCGGCGGCGGGATCGCGGTCGATGGTGAGGCGCACGCTCTCGGCCTCCTCGACGACCTTCGACGCAGCGCGGACGGCGAGCTGCTCGAGCTCGCCGACGATGCGCAGCCGCGCCTCCTGCTCCCGGACGGACAGCTCGAGGGCGACGGCGCGCGCCGCCTCCTCGGCTCGGCTGTCGAGCGCACGGCGCTCGGCGGCGGCGGAGCGGCGCCACAGGACGATCGCCGCCGCCGCGACGATCAGGGCGAGGACGAGGACGACTTCGAGCACGACGGCCTCCGGGGCATCAGGGAACGGCGCGGGGGACGCCGGAGAGCGATGGTACCCGGGAGCGGGCGCGAGAGCCGGAGGCGCGGCGGGGGCTTGCGGTCGCCTCCCCCGACTCGGGTGAGCGGTCAGCCCTCGCGGCGGCTGCGCGCGACGGTGAACTTCGCGCTGCGCTCGATGATCTTGGTCGGCCCCACGGAGCGGCGCAGCTCGGCCGGGTGCGCGAGGTGCGAGTTGAAGACCGTCCACAGCTCGCCGCCGGGGCGGAGGATGCGGCCCGCGGCCGCGATCATCCGGCGCGCCACGAGGTCGGTCACCGCGCCATCGGAGTGGAACGGCGGGTTGCAGAGCACCACGTCGACCGAGCCGTCGGCGAGCGTGGAGGCGTTGTCGTCGTGGAGCAGCCGGATGCGCTCACCCAGGCCGTTCGCGTCGGCGGTCAGGCCGGCGGACTCGACGGCCGCGCGGGAGCTGTCGGTGGCGATCACCTCGAGGTCCGGGCGGGCGAGCGCGAGCGAGGCGGCCAGCACTCCGGAGCCGCAGCCGAGGTCGACCGCCACTCCCCCGGGCAGCGCGGCCGGGTCGAGCGCGGCGAGCAGCGCCCGCGTGCCGAGGTCGAGCTTGGCGCCGGCGAAGACTCCGGGCAGCGCGACGACCTCGAGCCGGTGCTCGGCCAGGCGGCGGCGCTCCGCACCGGCGGCCGCGGGCTGCTCCGCCTTCGCCTCGCTCGCGAGCAGCGCGCGCGACTTCTGCCGGGCGAGGCTGACGTCGATCCGGTCGTAGCGGCGGGCCAGCACCTCGTTCATGCCGAGCGACATGTGCTTGATCCGGCCGGCGCCGATGAGCTGCGCGGCCGGGTTCGCGAGCGCGACCTCGGCCGCGACGGCGGCCAGGGCGTCGAGCGAGCGTGGGAGGCGCAGCAGCACGATCTCGGCGCCCTCGACCGCCTGGGCGATCGAGTCGGC
Organism: Rathayibacter sp. VKM Ac-2857; assembly: GCF_013205025.1. Lineage (GTDB taxonomy): Bacteria > Actinomycetota > Actinomycetes > Actinomycetales > Microbacteriaceae > Rathayibacter. The sequence goes on from NZ_JABMLE010000001.1 coordinate 321,676, forward strand.
GATCGTGAAGGGCGCGAGCTCGATGCCGGCGGCGCGCACCGTCTCAGCGTTCGCCGCGAGGGCCCGCTCGGCGACGATCGAGTCCTGGGCGGAGGACACCGTCACGCCGTCCGCGGCGAGGGCCAGCGTCAGCGCTCCGAAGGCGTCGCCGACGACGGCGACCCGGGAGTGCCCCGCGGCGAGGTCGAGGAGGAGGCGGTCGCTCGCGTCGACCGCGACGAGGTCGGGGACCTCGACGTCGGGCCGGCGGCGGAGGAGGTCGAGGACGTCGTCGCGCATGGTGGCTCCGGTCGGGGTCGTGGCGGAGAGCACGGCGGACCGGTGGGGACGGAACCAGACAGGGAGACCGGGCCGGGGCGACCGACTCGAGGGCACGAAAAAGGGCCCAGGAGTGGAGTCCCAGGCCCTTCGCTCCCCGACTTGGACTCGAACCAAGAACCTACCGGTTAACAGCCGATTGCTCTGCCAATTGAGCTATCGAGGATCATCCGCTCACCCGGAGGCGAACAGCGCGTGATTACTTTAGCAAAGTCTGCGCGAACTCCAAATCCTGGATCAGTAGCCGAGCGCCGGGTCGACGACGCCGAGCAGTTCGCGACCCGCGGCGAAGGCGGCGACGTTGGCGCGGACCCGCTCGGCGAGCAGCGGCGTCGTCATCTCCGGGGTGTCCGCGGAGTGCGGGGTGATCAGGCAGCGCGGCTCGCTCCAGAGCGGATGCCCGTCGGGCAGCGGCTCCGGGTCGGTCACATCCAGAGCGGCTCCGGCGAGCCGACCCTCGGCGAGCGCTTGGACTAGCGCATCGGTGTCGACGAGGCTCCCCCGGGCGACGTTGACCAGCACGGCCTCGGCCGGCAGCCGGTCCAGGAGCGCCGCGTCGACCAGCCGGGCGGTGCCGTCGGTCGCGGCGGCCGCGAGCACGAGGACGTCGGCGTCGGCGACCACGTCGGGTAGCTGCTCCGCGGTGACCGTGCGGTCGGCTCCGGGCAGGGCGGCATCGCTCCGGCGCACCACGGTGACGTGGGCGTCGAAAACGCTCAACAGCCGAAGCAGCTCCACGGCGATGCCGCCCGCGCCCACCACGACGACCCGCGCGCGGTGCAGGGTCCTGGCGCGCTTCACTCCCCAGGAGTCGGCGCGAGCGCGCTCGGGCAGCGAGCGCAGCAGCGCGAGGGTCAGCGCGAGTGCGTGCTCGGCGACCGGCTCGGCGTAGGCGCCCTTCGCGCTGGTCCAGCGCAGCCCTCGATGCCCGGTGCTCCGCAGCACGGGGGCGAACACGTCGACACCCGCCCAGGGCAGCTGCACCCAGCCGATGCCCGGATGCTCGGCGAGGACCTCGGCGAGCTCGTCGGTGCGGCCGTAGGAGAGCCAGAGCAGCGCCTCCGCGTCCTCGACGCCGACGACGGTGCCGCCGCCCGCCTCGATCGCGTCGGTGAAGACGTGCTTCGGCCGGGGCAGCACGGCGAGGCGCGGCGTGCTCATCCGGCCTCCTCCGCGGGGGCCGTGCGCGCGGCGCGGGTGGCGTCGAAGCGCTCGAACTCCGCGAAGGCGGCGCCGAGCTCGCGGACGTAGGGGTGCCGCGAGAAGTTCAGCACCTCGAGCAGCGGTCCGTAGGCGACCACCTCGCCCTCGACCAGCACGGCGATCCGGTCGGTGGCCCGGCTGAGCACGTCGATGTCGTGGCTCACGACGACGGCGGCGAAGCCCTCCTGCCGGCGCAGATCCGTCAGCAGGTCCACGATCGACTCGCGGACCGTCGCGTCGATGCCGGAGGTCGGCTCGTCGGCGATCAGCACCTTCGGGCCGAGGACGAGGGCACGGGCGATCGCGACGCGCTGCCGCTGACCGCTGGAGAGCTCGTAGGGGAAGCGGTCGAGCAGGAACAGCGGCAGGTGCACGGAGTCGAGCAGCGTCGCCACCCGCACTGCGGCGCTCTTCGGGTCGTAGTGGCGGTCGCGGAGGAAGATCGGCTCGGCGATCAGCTCGGAGACGGTCAGCTCCGGACGCAGCACAGCCCCGGCGTCCTGCGCGAGGTGCGCCACGTCGAAGGTGAAGCGCTTGACCTCGCGGGCCGGCATCCCGCGCAGGCGGTGGCCGGAGACGGTCGCCTCGCCGCCGATGATCACCGGTCGCGTCCGCGCGCCGGCCCCGGCCGGGCCGTCGAGCCCCTCGCCGCCCAGCACGCGTGCCAGCGTCGACTTGCCCGAGCCGCTGCCGCCGAGGATCCCGAGCACCTCGCCCGGCTCGACGCGGAGGCTGACCCCGCGCAGCGCGGTCCAGCGCCCGCTGATGCCGCGCGGCGGGTACTCGACGCTCAGGTCGTCGACGACGATGGGCGCCGAGGCGGCGGCGGCTCGGCTCACGCCGTCCGCTCCGCCGCGACGATGCTGCGCAGGAGCTCGCGGCGCTCGGCCTGCTCCCCCGGGTCCGGGACCGGCAGCGAGGCCAGCAGCCGCTGCGTGTACGGGTGCTTGGGCGCGGACAGCACCTCCTCGCCGGTGCCCTCCTCGACCAGCTCGCCGCGGTAGAGCACGGCGATCCGGTCGGCGAGCAGGTCGACGACGGCGAGGTCGTGGCTGATGAAGAGCGAGGCGAAGCCGAACTCGCGCTGCAGCTCCGCGAACAGCTCGAGCACGCGCGCCTGTACCGAGACGTCGAGCGCCGAGGTCGGCTCGTCGGCGATCAGCAGCTTCGGCTCGAGCGCGAGCGAGCGCGCGAGACTCGCGCGCTGCCGCTGACCGCCGGAGAGCTCGTGCGGGTAGCGGTCGCCGTAGGAGCGCGGCAGCTGCACCGCCTCGAGCAGCTCGTCGACCCGCTTCCGCGCGGCGCCGGCGTCGCGGGCGCGGCCGTGCACGATCAGCGGCTCGGCGACGCACTCGGCGATCGTCAGCAGCGGATTGAAGCTCGAGGCCGGGTCCTGGAAGACGAAGCCGATGTCGCCGCGGACGGGACGGAAGGCGCGCTCGCGGATGCCGCGCATCTCCTTGCCGAGCACGCGGAGCGAGCCGCCGGTGACGGGGGTGAGCCCGGCGATCGCGCGGCCGATGGTCGTCTTGCCCGAGCCGCTCTCGCCGACCAGGCCGAGCACCTCGCCCGCGCGGATGCGGAAGGAGACACCGTCGACGGCGACGAAGCCGGGTCGGCCGAGCCGGCCCGGGTACTGGATCCGCAGGTCCTCGGCGAGGACGAGCGTCTCCGCCTCCGGGGCGCCGGCGCGCTCGATGGCGCGCTCCTTCGCCCGGGCGACGCCCTGGCCCACGTGCGGCACGGCGGCCAGCAGCTTGCGGGTGTACTCGGCCTTCGGAGCGGCGAACAGCTCGGCGACCGGCGCCTCCTCGACCAGCTCGCCCTGGTACATCACCGCGACGCGATCGGCCAGGTCGGCGACCACGCCCATGTTGTGGGTGATCAGGACGATCGAGGTGCCGAAGTCGTCGCGGCAGCGGCGGAGCAGGTCGAGGATCTCGGCCTGCACCGTCACGTCGAGAGCCGTGGTCGGCTCGTCGGCGACGATCAGCCCCGGGTCGAGCACGAGCGCCATCGCGATGACGACGCGCTGCTTCTGCCCGCCGGAGAACTGGTGCGGGTAGTAGTCGACCCGCTTCTCGGGCTCGGGGATGCCGACGGTGCGCAGGACGTCGATGGCGCGCTTCCGCGCGTCCTTGCGCGAGACGGAGGCGTGGGCGCGCAGCCCCTCCGCGATCTGCCAGCCGACGGTGAACACCGGGTTGAGGGCGGTGCCCGGCTCCTGGAAGACCATGGCGACGTCGGTGCCGCGGAGCTCGCGCAGGCGCGACTTGGGCACTGAGACCACGTCGGTCGACGAGCTGCCGTCCTTCTTCGAGAGCAGGATGACGCCGGACGCCGTCGCCGTCTCGGGCAGCAGGCCGAGGATGGTCTTGGCCGTCACGGTCTTGCCGCTGCCGGACTCGCCGACGATGGCGAGCACCTCGCCGCGCTCGACCCGGAGGCTGACGCCGGCGACCGCGCGGACCGCGCCGCGGTCGCTCGCGAAGGCGACCTCGAGGTCCTGGATGTCGACGATCGGGCGGGAGCCCGCGTCTGCGGCGCGGGCTGTGTCGGTCGGACGCTGATCGCTCATCGGGTCTTCTCCACTCCGGCGACGGGATCGTGTCCCGGCGTCTCCAGGCCGTCCGCGGGGAGGGTGCCGCCCGGGACGACGGACGTCGCGGCGACGTCGCCGGAACCGGCGGCCACCGCGCGCCGACCGCGCAGGCGCGGGTCGGCGAGGTCGTTGAGGCTCTCGCCGACCAGCGTGATGCCGAGCACGACGAGGACGATGGCCAGGCCCGGGAAGACCGAGGTCCACCAGATGCCGCTGGTCACGTCGGACAGCGCCTTGTTGAGGTCGTAGCCCCACTCGGCGGCCGAGGTCGGCTCGATGCCGAAGCCGAGGAAGCCCAGGCCGGCGAGAGTGAGGATCGCCTCGGACGAGTTCAGCGTGAAGATCAGCGGCAGGGTGCGCGTGGCGTTGCGCAGCACGTGCTTGAACATGATCCGCGGCGTCGAGGCTCCGATGACCTTCGCCGACTCGACGAAGGCGTCGCCCTTGATCCTGACCGTCTCGGCGCGGATCACGCGGAAGTACTGCGGGATGTAGACGACCGTGATCGAGACCGCGGCGGCGAAGATGCCGGACCAGAGGTTCGACTGGCCGCCCGAGATCACGATCGACATCACGATCGCGAGCAGCAGGGTCGGGAAGGCGTAGATCGCGTCGCAGATCACGACGAGCACGCGGTCGAGCCAGCCGCCGAGGTAGCCGGAGACGAGACCGAGGAAGACGCCGAGGAAGATCGACAGCACGACCGCGACCACGATGACCAGGAACGCCGTCTGCGCGCCCCAGAGCACGCGCGAGAGCACGTCGTAGCCGCCGACGGTGGTGCCGAGCAGGTGCTCGGCGCTCGGCGGCTGCTGCGCGCCGAACGACTCGGTGCCGGTGCGCAGCTGCGAGTAGCCGTAGGGCGCGATCAGCGGGGCGAAGGCCGCGACGAGGAGGAACGCGCCGGTGATCACGAGACCGGTGACGAGCATCCCGCGCTGCAGGCCCACGCTCTGCCGGAGCTGGTGGACGACCGGCAGCCGGTCGGCGAGGCGGCGGCGCGGACGCGCCGGAGTGGTGGTGCTCATGGGTCAGTACCTCACTCGGGGGTCGATGAGCGCCGCGATGACGTCGACGATGAAGTTGGTCAGCGCCACGATCACGGCCAGCAGGGCGACGATGCCCTGCACGGCGACGAAGTCGCGCGCCTGGAGGTACTCGGCCAGCTGGAAGCCGAGGCCCTTCCACTCGAAGGTCGTCTCGGTGAGCACCGCGCCGCCGAGCAGCAGGGCGATCTGCAGGCCGATGACGGTGATGATCGGGATCAGCGCCGGTCGGTACGCGTGCGTGCGGACCAGGCGGAACTCGCTCACTCCGCGCGAGCGGGCGGCGTCGACGTAGTCGGTGCCGAGGGTGCCGATCACGTTGGTGCGCACGAGACGGAGGAAGATTCCGGCGGTCAGCAGACCGAGCGCCACGGCCGGGAGCACCGCGTGCGAGAGCACGTCGGCCACGGCGGCGGGGTCGCCGGTCTGGATCGCGTCGATCAGGTAGATGCCGGTCTTGTTCTCGAGGAACTGCAGCGAGAGCTCGGTGTTCGTCGTCGCTCGGCCGGCCACGGGGAACCACTTGAGCCAGACGGAGAAGACCAGCTTGAGCAGGAGCCCGGCGAAGAAGACGGGCGTCGCGTAGCAGAGGATCGCGAAGATGCGCAGGACCGCGTCGGGCGTGCGGTCGCGGTGGTAGGCAGCGAGCATCCCGAGCGGGATGCCGACCAGGAACGCCACGATCAGGGCGTAGAAGGCGAGCTCGACGGTCGCGGCGCCGTAGGTGACCAGCACCTCGGTGACCGGGCGGTTGTCGCTCAAGGTGGTGCCGAAGTCGCCGCGCAGCAGATTGCCGAGGTACTCGAGGTACTGCACGATCAGCGGGCGGTCGTAGCCGGCCGCGGCCACGCGCTCGGCCAGCTGGTCGGCGGTGAGCCGACCGCCCAGCGCCGCGGTGATCGGGTCGCCCGTCGAGCGCATGAGCAGGAACACCATCGTCACGAGGATGAAGACGGTCGGGATGATGAGCAGGAAGCGGACGAGCAGATAGCGCCCGAGTCCTCCTCCGGAGCCGCGCGGTCGCCGGGTGGGCGCCGTCGCCGCAGCCGTCGTGGCTGTCGTCACGTGATGCCTTTCGTGGAGAACGGCCGGCGCCTCCCGGGTGGGGAGGCGCCGGCCGGAGGGGTGGATCAGCCCTTGCTGAGCGCCGCGTAGCGGAACTTGAACGAGGCGTCGAGGGTGTCCTCGGCTCCGCTCACGGTGCTGCCGACGATCGCGACCTGCGAGCCCTGGAGGTAGGGCAGGGTCGACAGCTGCGCCGCCACCTTGTCCTGGATCTCCTCGATCAGCGCGGTGCGCGCATCGGCGTCGGTGGTGGAGACCTGCTCGGCGATCAGGCTCTGCACGTCGGCGTCGTCGAAGTGGTTCGCGAGGAAGTTCTCCTTGATGAAGAACGGCGACAGGTAGTTGTCGGCGTCGGAGTAGTCCGGGAACCAGCCGAGCTGGTACGCCGGGTAGACGTCGCTCGAGCGGTCCTTGGAGTACTGGACCCACTCGGTCGTCTGCAGGTTCACGGTGAACAGGCCGGTCGACTCGAGCTGGTCCTTGATCAGCGCGTACTCGTCGCCCGAGGACGGACCGTAGTGGTCGTTCGAGTACTGCAGGTTGAGGGTGACGGGGGTGGTGACGCCCGCGGCCTGGAGCGTGGCGGCCGCCTTGTCCGCGTCCGCTCCGCCCTGGCCGTCGCCGTAGAGGCCCTTGAGAGACTCGGTCGCACCGGTGAGGCCCTGGGGGACGTAGGAGTACAGCGGGGTGTAGGTGCCCTTGTAGACCTGGTCGGCGATCTCCTGGCGGTCGATCAGATCGGCCGCGGCCTGACGGACCGCGAGCGCCTTGGCCGCGTCGGCCTCGGCGGTCGTCGCGCCGAAGGGCTGCGTGTCGAAGTTGAAGGTGATGTAGCGGATCTCGCCGCCGGGACCGTCGACGACCTTGACGGCGTCGTTCCCGCGGAGGTCCTCGACGTCGGTCGCGGAGAGGCTCCGGTACGCGACGTCGATGTTGCCCTCCTGGATGTCCAGCTTCAGGTTCGAGCTGTCCGCATAGTACTTGACGTTGACGGTGCCGGTCTTCGCCGCGCCGAGCACGCCCTGGTAGTCGTCGTACGCCTTGTACTGGATCAGGTTGTTCACGTCGTAGTTGGCGATCGTGTACTGCCCGGCGAAAGCGTCGCCCGAGACGATGTCCGCGTCGGCGGTCAGCGCGTCGGCCGAGAAGACCTCCTCGTCCACGATCGGGCCCGCGGGGCTCGAGAGGATCTGCGGGAAGGTCTGGTCGTTCTCCGACTTCAGCGTGAAGACGACGGTGGTGTCGTCCGGCGCCGCGACGCTGTCGAGGTTCGCGAGGAGCGACGACGGGCCGTTCTCGGCCGCGATGGCGACCTGGCGGTCGAAGGAGAACTTGACGTCCGAGGAGGTCAGGTCGTGGCCGTTGGCCCACTTCAGTCCGTCCTTGAGCGTGACCGTGTACTCGGTCGGCGCGGTGAACTCGGCCGACTCGGCGATGTCGGGCTCGACGTCCGGGCTGCCGTAGGGGGTGTTCATCAGGAACGGGAACACCTGGTTCATCACGGCGAAGGAGCCGTTGTCGTACGAACCGGCGGGGTCGAGCGTGGTGATCTTGTCGGTGGTGCCGATGGTGAGCGTGCCGCCGGCGGCGCCGCCGGTCGAGTCCCCGCCGCCGGCGGAGCAGCCCGCCAGCACGAGCGCGACCGCGGCGAAGCCTGCTGCCGTGCCGAGTGCTCGCGAACCGCGAGTGAATCCGGATGTCATCTCCGTCTGCCTCTTCCTGTCAGAAATCGGATGCGGACCTCGGCGTGGAACGCGGTCCCGCGGCGCAGAGTCCGTCTCGCACGGGGTCCGTGCGGAGCGGGGTCGACCCGGCGCACTGCCCTTCAGGCGCACGGTGTTCTCTGGGCGCACGGGGGCCACGACGCTGAGCGCCCGCATTGCTGTTCCTCAGTGGTAACACATGCGGAAGCGCTCTCCGAACCGGCGCGGGCCCTGCGGCGCTTTCTTCACACGACTGCAACACGTCCCTCATCGAGGGCACGGGGCGCCCGCGGCACCCTCATTCGGTGCGCAGCGCCCGCTTCTCGCGCTCCAGCTCGACCAGGCGGACCTGCACGGCCCGGGAGAGCACGGGGTCGGTCGAGGCGCGCTGCAGGGCGCCGCGCAGCTCCGCGATCTCGCGCAGGAGATCGCGCTCGATCAGCGAGATCGCGACGTCCTTCGAGTAGCGGGCGAGGCCCGCCTCGTCGGCGGCCGGGATCGGCGCGACCGCCAGCTGGTGCACGAGCGAGGCGAACGGCCCGGGCACGTCGGCCGCCACGTGCTCGACCCAGTCGCGGTCCTGCGCGCGCTCGAGGTTGGCGACGACGGCGTCGCGGACGACGCGGAGGGTCTCGTTCGTGACCGCGGCGTGCGCGGCGCGGGCGAGCAGGGCCTCCCCCATCACCTGGGGCAGCTGGAGCATGGCCATCAGCGCCTCGCGCTCGATCCGCGTGACGACGTCGACGGGGAGGTCGGCGATCCGCGCGCCGGCCGGCGTCTCGGGGGCGTCCTCCTGCGGGCGCTCGTCCCGGCCGCCCGGCGCGTTGCGCGCACGGGAGCCGGCGGAGCGGACGGCGGAGTTGACCTCGGACATGTCCAGGCCGAGCATCCGGGCGAGCTCGCGGGAGTAGCCGGGGCGCAGCGCCGGGTCGCGGATCTCGGCGACGACCGGGGCGGCGGCGCGCAGGGCGGCGATCCGGCCCTCGACCGTGTCGAGGTCGTAGCGCGCGAGCAGCTGGCGGATGACGAACTCGAACATCGGCTTCTTGTCGTCGATGAGCCGGCGGACGGCGTCGTCGCCGCGGTTGAGGCGGAGGTCGCAGGGGTCGAGGCCCTCGGGCGCGACGGCGACGAAGGTCTGCGCGGCGAAGCGGTGCTCCTCCTGGAACGCGCGCATCGCGGCCTTCTGGCCGGCGGCGTCCGGGTCGAAGGTGAAGACGACCTCGCCGACGCCGCTGTCGTCGCCGAGCACGCGGCGCAGGACCTTGATGTGGTCGACGCCGAAGGAGGTGCCGCAGGTGGCGACCGCGGTGGTGACGCCCGCGAGGTGGCAGGCCATCACGTCGGTGTAGCCCTCGACGACGACGACGCGGTGGCCGCGGGAGATGTCGCGCTTGGCCAGGTCGAGCCCGTAGAGCACCTGCGACTTGTGGTAGACGGGCGACTCGGGGGTGTTCAGGTACTTCGGGCCCTTGTCCTCCTCGAGGAGGCGGCGCGCGCCGAAGCCGACGGTCTGCCCGGTGACGTCGCGGATCGGCCAGACGAGCCGGCCGCGGAAGCGGTCGTAGACGCCGCCGCGGTTGCTGCTGCTGACGAGGCCCGCCGTGGTCAGCTCCTCCTCGGAGAAGCCGCGGCGCTTGAGGGCGGTGGTCAGGCCGTCCCAGCCGTCGGGGGCGAAGCCGACGCCGAAGCGGTCGGCGGCAGCGCGGTCGAAGCCGCGCTCGCCGAGGAAGCGGCGGCCGACGTCGGCGCCGGGGGTGGCCAGCTGCTCGCGGAAGAACTCCTCCGCGGCGTTGTTCGCGGCGATGAGGCGGGCGCGTCCGCCGGTCTCGGGGGCCTGGCCGCCGCCCTCCTCGTACTGCAGCGGGAAGCCGATGCGGCCGGCGAGCCGCTCCACGGTCTCGCTGAACGAGGTGTGGTCCATCTTCATCACGAAGCTGTAGACGTCGCCCGATTCCTGGCAGCCGAAGCAGTGGTAGAAGCCGGCCTGGGGCCGCACGTGGAAGCTCGGGCTGCGCTCGTCGTGGAACGGGCAGAGCCCCTTCAGCGAGCCGACGCCCGCCGACTTCAGCGTCACGTACTCGCCGACCACGTCCGCGATGTTGACCCTGGCCTTGACCTCCTCGACATCCGTCTGTCGAATCCGAGGCATGCCTCCCATCGTATCCGCCGCCACCCGCCCCCCGGCCGAGTGCGCCGTTTCCACTGCCCGCCGCCCCGCATGCCGGTCGAGCAGCCGCGGAACCAGCAAGAAGGAGCGCCGACCGGCGCACGCACCACCCGCGCGCATGCTGGTCGAGCAGCCAGGGAACGCGGCGCCCCCCATGCTGGTCGAGTAGCCGCGGAACGCGGCGTATCGAGACCCACCGTCCCCAGCAGGACGGGTCTGCAGACTCGTCCTGCTGACGCTGGTGGATCTCGATACGCCCGCTGCGCGGGCTACTCGATCAGCATGGGCTTCCCACCGAACCGGACACGTCGGTCTCGATACGGGCGCTCCGCGCCCTACTCGACCAGCGAGAAGGAGCGCCGGCGGGCGCACCCGCCACCCGCGCACATGCTGGTCGAGTAGCCCCGCAGGGGCGTATCGAGCGGCGAAGCCGCTTCGCGTCTCGGTGGTGAGGGAAAGGACGCGGCTGCGCCGCGTCATGTTGGTCGAGTAGCCCCGCAGGGGGCGTATCGAGACCCGCCACCACCAACAGGGCGGGTCTGCAGACTCGCGTTCTGACGCTGGCGGATCTCGATACGCCCGCTGCGCGGCCTACTCGATCAGCATGGGCCTCCCACCGAACCGGACACGGCAGCCGCCGTCGTCGTGCGAAGCACGCGACCCGCACCCACATGCTGGTCGAGTAGCCGCGGCACGCGGCGTATCGAGACCGCCCCGCCCGACGCGTCGGTCTCGATACGGCCGCTGCGCGCCCTACTCGACCAGCATGAAGATCGGCCTCCCGGCGGTCGCGGCGCAGGATGCAGCCGAACGGGTGATTCGCGTGCCAGCGAATCGCGCTAGGCGTCCGCGACCCGCTCTACGGAACGCACCACCCCGAGGAGCCGACTGCGCGGACGCCGGGCGGGGACCGGCGTCCGAGCGAGCCGGGCTGCGCCCGGCGAGCTCAGTGGCACAGCCTCTCGAACCAGCTCAGGGCGCTCTGGTCGGTGAGGTTGGCGACCTGGTCGACGACGACGCGGCGGCGGGCGTCGTCGGTGCCGGCGGCGTTCCAGTCCTCGGCGAAGCCGGCGTCGAGGGCGCCGGCGCCGCGCTCGAGGAGGGTGTCGGCGAGGCGGGTGAGGACCTCGCGCTGCTGGGCGTAGATCGGCTGGCGGGTGTTCCGCGACATCACGAAGGTGGCGACGATGCCCTTGAGCACGGCGATCTCGGCCTGCTGCTCGCGGGGGACGACGACGTGGCCGCCGAAGCGGACGAGGTCCGGGTGGGAGTAGGCCTCGCGGGTGGCCTCGGTGGCGGACGCGGCGAAGCGGCCGATGAGCTGGCTGGTGAGGTTCTTCAGCCGGGCCTGATCGCGGCGGGAGCCGTCCCAGGAGTCGACCCAGACGTCGAGGGAGTCGAGGCGGTCGAAGGCGGCGACGAGCTCGTCGTGGCCGATCTCGCCGCCGACCCAGGAGTGCATCGACTCGACGAGGTCGTCGTGGTCGACGCGGGAGCCGAGCGCGGCGACGTCGATGTAGCCGGAGAAGACGGCGTCCTCGAAGTCGTGCACCGAGTAGGCGATGTCGTCGGAGAGGTCCATCACCTCGGCCTCGATGCAGCGGACGCCGTCGGGGGCGCCCTCGCGCATCCAGGTGAAGGCGGGCTCGTCGTCGGCGTAGAAGCCGTACTTGGCGCGGCCGGACGGGTCGGCGACGGAGCGGGTGTCGGGCCAGGGGTACTTGCAGCTGGCGTCGAGGCTCGAGCGGGTGAGGTTCAGACCGTAGGGACGGTCGTCGTCGCCGAACACCTTCGCCTCGAGGCGGGTGAGCAGGCGGAAGGTCTGCGCGTTGCCCTCGAAGCCGCCGATCGACTCGGCCCAGGTGTTCAGGGCCCGCTCGCCGTTGTGGCCGAAGGGCGGGTGGCCGATGTCGTGGGCGAGGCAGGCCGTGTCGACGACGTCGGGGTCGAGGTCGAGGCTGGTGGCGAGCTCGCGGCCGATCTGCGCGACCTCGAGCGAGTGCGTCAGCCGGTTGCGAGCGAAGTCGACACCGGCGGTCGGGCTGAGCACCTGCGTCTTCGCGGCGAGGCGGCGGAGCGAGCTGGAGTGGAAGAGCCGCGCGCGATCGCGGGCGAAGTCGGAGCGGCGAGTGCTGTGGTCCTCCGGCAGGAACCGCTCGACGTCGACGAGCGAGTACCCCCAGAGCGCGCGGTCATCCACCGCTGTGGTGGATCTCGGCGGCCGAGACGGCGTCGCGCTGGTCGGCGTTCAGCTCGCGGGACTCGAGCCAGCGGTCGGGCAGCGAGGGCGTCTTCGGCGAGCCGGCGCGGCCGCGCTGGCCCTCGGCCGCCTCGCCGGGGTACGGCACGTCGGGGTCGAGGGTGGCGAGCAGCTCGTCGAGCTCGGCGAGGGTGACCACGGAGGCCATCCGCGCGCGCAGGTCGCCGCCGACCGGGTAGCCCTTGAAGTACCAGGCGACGTGCTTGCGGATGTCGCGGCAGCCGCGCTCCTCGCTCTCGAAGAACTCGCAGATCAGCTGGGCGTGCCGGCGGAAGGCGGTGGCGACCTGGCCGAGGGTCGGCGTGAAGCGCTCGTCGGAGCCGGCGAAGGCGGCGGCGAGGTCGCCGAAGAGCCACGGGCGGCCGAGGCAGCCGCGCCCGACGACGACGCCGTCGCAGCCGGTCTCGCTCATCATCCGCAGCGCGTCCTCGGCCGACCAGATGTCGCCGTTGCCGAGCACGGGGACGCTCGAGATCGCCTGCTTGAGGGTCGTGATCGCCGACCAGTCGGCCTGGCCGCTGTAGAACTCGGAGGCGGTGCGCGCGTGCAGCGCGATGGAGGCGACCCCCGCGCCCTCCGCCGCCCGGCCGGCCTCGAGGTAGGTGAGGTGGTCGGAGTCGATGCCCTTGCGCATCTTGACCGTCAGCGGGACGTCCCCGGCGGCCTTCACCGCGCCCTCGACGATCTGGCGGAACAGCGGGAGCTTCCACGGCAGGGCCGCCCCCCCGCCCTTGCGGGTGACCTTGGCGACGGGGCAGCCGAAGTTGAGGTCGATGTGGTCGGCGCGGTCCTCCGCGACGAGCATGGTCACGGCCTCGGCGACCGTCTTCGGGTCGACCCCGTAGAGCTGGATCGAGCGGACCTTCTCGCTCGGGTGGTGGCGGATGAGGCGCATCGACTCCGGGGTGCGCTCGACGAGCGCGCGGGAGGTGATCATCTCGCTGACGTAGAGCCCGTTGCCGAACTCGCGGCAGAGCCGGCGGAACGCGGTGTTGGTGATCCCGGCCATGGGCGCGAGGACGACGGGGGCGTCGAGTTCGAGGGGGCCGATCCGGAGCGCCGGCGCGGTGCGCGCGGGCGGTGCGGCCATGAGAGTGGAGGACATCGGTATCGATTCTCCCAGATCCTGTGTTGGGGAAGGCGAACGAGCGGAGAGGTGGGGACGGATGGACGGGAACGGCACTGTGGAGGACGGCACCGTGAAGAACGACACTGTGGAGGACGGCACCGTGGAGGACGGTCCGGCGCGGTTCGAGGCGGACGCGCGGGAGCGCGGACTCGACGTCGAGATCGTCGACCGCCCGGAGGCCGGGAGCCTGGCCGAGGCGGCCGAGCTGCTGGGCATCGAGCCCGGCTCGATCGTGAAGTCGCTGGTGGTCAAACGCCACGACGGCGGCTTCGTCTTCGCGCTGGTGCCGGGCGGACGGCAGATCTCCTGGCCGCTGCTGCGCGCGGTGGTCGGCGTGAACAAGCTCCGGCTGCCCGACGAGTCGGTGGCGCTCGAGGCGACGGGCTATCGCCGCGGCACGATCACGCCGATCGGCTCGACGACCGCCTGGCCCGTCGTCGCGGACGAGCGGATCGTCGGCCGCCGGATCGCGATGGGCGCCGGCACGGGCGGCCGCAGCGCCTTCGTCGAGGCGGACGCGCTGATCGCGGCCTACGGCGCGACCGTCGCGGACATCACGGTCGAGGAGCCTGCTCGCTGACAGCGGGAGCGGCAGGAGTCGGCACCGCGCAGACACCGTCCTCGCAGACGGGTATGTCCGCGGCGCCGAGCATCTCGAACGGCCCGCTCGGCACTCGATCGCTCATGCGACGACCGCCCGCTGCGACAGCACGTGCTCGAGCACCTCGGTGAACGCCGTCGGCTCCTGCGCGCCCGAGACGCCGAAGCGGCCGTCGAGCACGAAGAACGGCACTCCGTTGATCCCGTACTCGCGGGCCTGCGCGATGTCGGACTGCACGTCGGCGAGGTGGCGCTGCTCGTCCAGCGCTCGGTGCGCCTCGTCGGCGTCGAGCCCGACCTCGGCGGAGAGGGCGGCCAGGACGTCGGAGTCGGCGAGGTCGCGCCCCTCGACGAAGTAGGCGCGGAGCAGCCGCTCCTTAAGCTCGAGCTGCAGCCCGTTCGCCTTCGCGTGGTGGAGCGCCTGGTGCGCCCGCACGGTCTTCACGTGCACGACCGACTCGAAGTGGTAGTCGAGGTCGACCCCTGCGGCGATCGCCGTGACGGAGTCGAGCATCTGCTGCGCCTGCTCCAGCGGGACGCCCTTGTGCTGCGCGAGGAACTCGGCCGTGCCGCCGCGGTAGTCCTCCGGCGTCTCCGGCGAGAGCTCGAAGCTGCGGTACTCGACCGCGACCTCGGGTGCGTCGGGGTTCGCGGCGCGGAACGCCGCCAGCCCGCGCTCGAACTTGCGCTTGCCGATGTAGCACCAGGGGCACGCGATGTCGGACCAGATGTCGACGGTGATGGGGGTCTGCGCTTCGCTCACTCCGAGGACAACCGCCGTCACCGGGAGCTATTCCCGCAGCACCCGGACGAGCTCGTCGACGTCGGACTCGTCGTTCCAGAGGTGGAAGGCGACCCGGAGGCGCCCGCCGCGGCCCGAGACGCGCAGCCCCGCGGCCTGCAGTCGCGCCAGATCGGCGCCGTCCTCGTCCGGCCAGGAGACGATCGCGCGGTGCTGCGGCGCGCGGTCGAGCCGCTCGCAGAGCCGGTCGCCGAGCCCGGAGGCGCGCTCCCAGACCGCGGCGAGGTCGAGCGAGCGGAACAGCTCGAGCGACGCCTCCGCCCCGACGAACGCCTGCCAGGCGGGCGAGACGTCGAAGCGGCGGGCGTTCTCGGCGAGGTGCATCGCGGGCCCGTAGCAGGAGGACCAGACGTCCTCCCCCGAGTACCAGCCGGCCTGCACCGGCAGCAGCTCGGCCGCGTACTCGGGCGAGACGGTGAGGAAGGCGACGCCGCGGGGCGAGCAGAGCCACTTGTAGGCGTGGGTGAGGGTGGCGTCGAAGCGCGAGGCGTCCACCGGCAGCACTCCTGCGGCCTGCGTCAGATCGCAGGCCGTGCGCACGCCGTGGCGGGCGGCGGCCTCGACGACCGCGTCGAGATCGGCGAGCGCGCCGCTGCTCGACTGCACGGCGGAGAAGACGACGAGGTCGTCGGCGTCCTCGACCGAGTCGGCGAGCGCCTCCAGCGGCACCGAGCGCACAACGACGCCGCGGTGGGCCTGGGCGAGGAAGGGGAAGACGATCGAGGAGAAGTCGCCGTGCACGCAGAGGACGCGCGCGCCGTCCGGGAGCGAGGCGGCGAGCACAGCGGCCATCGCGGAGGTCTGCGAGCCGATCGCCACCCGGTCGACCGGCACTCCGGCGATCTGCGCGAAGGAGGCTCGTGCGCGCTCGGCGACCGCCCCGTAGCCCGCTGCGGTGCCGCCGCCGGCGGACCACTCGTCGAGATCCGCGCGGAGCGCTGCGGCGGTCGCGAGAGGCGGGAGGCCGAGGGTGCAGGCGTTGTGGTAGCCGCGCGCGCCGGGGAACAGCGCTCGGAGATCGGCGGGGGTCGGCGGTGCGGTGCTCACCCTCCGAGGATCCCCCTCGCCGACCGGATCGCCAACCTCGCACCGGCTCCGGGCGCGTCGTGCGTCATCGCGCGGCGAGCGCGTGCGCCTGCTCGATCAGCGCGACGACGGCTCGCGCGTCGCGCACGTCGACGGGCGAAGGGGCACCGTCGAGCAGGGTCCGGGCGACTCCGGCGAGGAAGGCCGCGTAGTGCCCGCGCTCGCTCGGCACGGACGTGGTCCCGTGCTCGTCGATCAGCACGCCCTCGGATCCGGCGGGCACGACACCGAAGTCGTCGTCCAGCGGAGTGGCGCCGCCAGTGCGCAGCGCGCCCTCCTGCGGGTCGAGGCCGTCGACCGAGAAGGCGGCGCGCGTGCCGAGCACCCGGAAGCGCGGCGCGGCGGCGCGGGCGACCCGGCTCATCGTCAGGTGCGAGCGCACGCCGGACTCGTGCCGGAGCGAGACGAAGGCGTCGTCCTCGCTGGCGCCGCCCTCGTGCACGACGCGGGTCTCCGCGGCGGTGACGACGGCCGGGCCGAAGAGCACGAGGGCCTGGTCGACGAGGTGGCTGCCGAGGTCGAAGAGGATGCCGCCGCCCTCCGCCGGGCCGATCGCC
Source organism: Rathayibacter sp. VKM Ac-2857 (assembly GCF_013205025.1). GTDB lineage: Bacteria > Actinomycetota > Actinomycetes > Actinomycetales > Microbacteriaceae > Rathayibacter. The sequence goes on from NZ_JABMLE010000001.1 coordinate 338,217, forward strand.
GTCTGCCAGCGCCCGGTCTTCGGGGCGCTCCAGCGCTCGAAGGTCGACTCGAAGCGGATCACGTCGCCGAGCGCGCCCTCGGCCAGCAGCCGGCGCAGCGTGAGGAGGTCGGCGTCCCAGCGGCGGTTCTGGAAGACGAAGACCGGCGCCCCGCCCGCCTCGGACGCGGCGAGGATCGCGTCGACATCGGCCGTGCTCGGCGCGAACGGCTTGTCGATGACCACCGCGACACCGGCGGCGAGCACTTGCTCGGCCTGCTCGCGGTGCACGGAGGGCGGAGTCGCGAGCACCACGAGATCGGGCTGCTCGGCCAGCACGGCATCGAGGCCGGCGACGATCCGGGCGCCGGGATGCGCGTCCGCCGCCGCCGCCGCCCGCTCGGGATCGCTCGTCGAGATCGCCACCAGGTCGAAGTCCGGGTCCGCCTCGACGAACGGCGCGTGGAAGACGCGGCCCGCGAGCCCGTAGCCGACGAGCCCGACGCGGACGGTCCTTCCGCGGGTCACGCCGACGCCCCCGGCACGTCCACGGCGCCGCCGAAGCGGCGGGTGCGGCCGGCGTAGTGCTCGATCGCACCCCAGAGGTCCTCGCGGGTGAAGTCGGGCCAGAGCCGGTCGAGGAAGACCATCTCGGCGTAGGCGCTCTGCCAGAGCAGGAAGTTGCTGGTGCGCTGCTCGCCGGAGGAGCGCACGAAGAGGTCGACGTCCGGCATGTCCGGCAGGTAGAGCGCCTTGCCGATCGTCTTCTCCGTGATACCGGACGGCTTCAGCCGGCCCGCCGCGACCTCGGCCGCGATCCGCTGCACCGCGTCGGCGATCTCGGTGCGGCCGCCGTAGTTGACGCACATGGTGAGCGTGAGGACGTCGTTGCCCTCGGTCAGCTTCTCGGCGTACTGCAGCTCGTTGATGACGGAGGCCCAGAGCCGCGGCTTCCGGCCGGCCCAGCGCACGCGCACGCCCCACTCGTTGAGCTGGTCGCGGCGGCGGTGCAGCACGTCGCGGTTGAAGCCCATCAGGAAGCGCACCTCGTCGGGCGAGCGCTTCCAGTTCTCGGTCGAGAAGGCGTAGACGCTGAGGTGCTTCACCCCGATCTGGATCGCCCCTGCGACCACGTCGAGCAGCGACGCCTCACCGCGCTTGTGCCCCTCCACCCGGGTCAGCCCGCGGGAGTTGGCCCAGCGGCCGTTGCCGTCCATCACGATCGCGACGTGCTCCGGGACCGCCTTGCGCGGCAACTCCGGCGGGTGCACGCCCGTCCAGTCGAGGGGGCGGAACGGAACGGCGTCCCTGTGGGTGAACGGCTTCATCGGGTGACGTGCTCCAGAGATCTCAGTCCGCGCTCGAGGTGCCACTGGGTGTAGGCGGCGACCACGCCGCTCGCTCGGGAGCGGGTCGAGGGCTCCGTCGTTTCGGCGTGCTCCCAGTCTCCCGTGAGCAGGGCGCCGAGGAGGACGACCACCTCGGGGGCGACCCGCGGGGCGCCCGGCGGCGTGCAGTCCTCGCAGACGACCCCGCCGAGCTGGACGACGACGGCGCCGTGCGGGCCCGGGGCACCGCAGCGGGCGCAGTCCTCGAAGCTCGGGGCCCAGCCGGCGATCGAGAGCGCGCGGAGCAGGTAGGAGTCGAGGGTGAGCACCGGCTCGTGCTCGTGCTTCGAGAGCGAGCGCAGGGCGCCGACGAGCAGGAGGTACTGCTGCAGCGACGCATCGGCGTCGGTCAGCCGGTCGGCCGTCTCGACCATCGCGCTCGCCGCGGTGTAGCTGTCGTAGTCGGCCGCGATGATCGCGCCGTAGGCGCCGAGCGACTCGGCCTGGGTGACGATGTCGAGGCTCCGGCCCTCGTAGAGCTGCAGGTCGGCGACCATGAACGGCTCGAGCCGCGAGCCGAACTTGGAGCCGGTCTTGCGCACCCCCTTCGCGACCGCCCGGATCTTGCCGTGGCTGCGCGAGAGCAGCGTCACGATGCGGTCGGCCTCGCCCAGCTTGTGGGTGCGCAGCACGACGGCTTCGTCACGGTAGGTGGGCATGCACTCGATTATCCTCCCCACCCCTGACAACCCCGCGGCGGCGCAGCACCTCGCCTGCTCCGGCCGTGGAACGATGTCTCGGTGGCCGCCTCCCTCTTCGAGATCCCCGCCTGGGCCGACCTCCTCGCCATCGCGATCGGCTGCCTGCAGGGCGCGATGTTCGCCGGCGAGTTCCGCGACCGGCGGATCGACCTGCTCGGCGTCACGATCATCGGCACGGCGACGGGCCTCGGCGGCGGCGTGCTGCGCGACCTGCTGCTGCAGACCCCGCTCGTGGCGCTGCACACCAACGCCTACCTGCTCGTGGCGGTGGCGGCCTCGCTCTTCGGCATGCTGCTGCAGCACGTGCTCAACCGGGTCGACGGCACGATCACGGCGCTCGACGCCCTCACGATCGGGCTCTTCGGCGCCATCGGCACGACGAAGGCGCTCTCGCTGGGCGTGCCGGAGGTGCCCGCGGTGTTCGTCGGCACCGTCTCGGCCGTCGGCGGCTCGGTGATCCGCGACATCCTGCTGAACCGGCCGATCGCGCTGATGCACGTGGGCTCGCTCTACGCGATCGCGGCGACCGCCGGCACCGTCGTGCTGGTGGTCGCGCTGCGGTTCGGGATGGTGATCGACTACGCAGCGCCGATCGCGGTGCTGGTCACGGCCGTCATCCGGCTGCTGGCGGTGCGCTACGGCTGGAGCCTGCCGGAGCAGCGGGCGCTGAGCCGGGTGCCGCGGCTGGGCTGGCGGAAGCGCGGCTGACGGCGGGGATGCACGTCCGGACGGCTCGCGGAAGCCCGCGCCCGTGTCGGGGGTCCGACCTAGGGTGGCGGCATGACCGCTGCGGGCACCACGAACGACCGACACGACGTGCTGATCATCGGCGGGGGGAACGCGGGGCTCTCCGTCGCGGGGCGGCTGCGCCGCTACGGAGTGGAGGACGTCGCGGTGATCGAGCCGCGCGAGACGCACCTCTACCAGCCGATGTTCTCGCACGTCGCGGGCGGCACCGCTCCCGCCTCGAAGGCGACCCGGCCGCAGGGCTCGGTGACCCCGAGGGGCGTGACGTGGATCCGGGACCGCGTCGAGGGCATCGATCCGGCCGCGAAGACGGTCGTGCTCGCCTCCGGTCGGCGGGTCGGCTACGGCGATCTCGTCGTCTGCCCCGGCATCCAGAAGGACTGGGACGCGGTGCCCGGGCTGACGGCGGCGATGGCGTCACCGGTCGGCGTCTCGAACTACGAGTTCGACTACGCGCGGAAGGCGTCGAGCGTGCTCCGCGGAGTCCGATCCGGCACGGTCGTCTTCACGCAGCCCAGCGGCCCCGCCACCTGCTCGGGCGCCTCGCAGAAGCCGATGTACCTCGCCTGCGACTACTGGCGCGAGACCGGGGTGCTCGCGGACGTCCACGTCGTGCTGGTCGTGCCGACACCGACGATGTTCGGGATGCCGCTGATCGACGCGGAGCTCGAGCGGAAGGTGGCGGAGTACGGGATCGACGTGCGCTACAACCGCGAGCTGGTCGAGGTGGACGCCGAGAAGCGGACGGTCGTCATCGCCGGTGAGGATCGCCGCAGCGCACAGCTCGGCCCCGACCACGACGCCGGCCACGTCGGCGGCGAACAGCGGGAGACGCTCTCCTACGACGTGCTGCACGCCGTGCCGCCGCAGTCGGCGCCGGACTGGCTCGCGGACACCGGGCTCGTGGCGGAGGGGAGCACGGGCGGGTTCGTCGAGGTCGACCCGCTGACGCTGCGCCACCCGCGCCACCCCGAGGTCTGGGCGCTGGGCGACGCCGCGGCGACCACGAACTCGAAGTCGGGCGGCGCGCTCCGGCAGCAGACGAAGACGCTGGCGAAGAACCTCGTCGCAGCGCGCAAGGGGAAGCCGCTCCCCCAGGTCTACAACGGCTACTCCGTCTGCCCGTTCGTCGTCTCGCGCTCGACCGTCGTCTTCGCAGAGTTCGACGACCGCTACCGCCCGAAGCCGACGATCCCCTTCTGGAAGGGCCTCGCGAAGGAGCGCCGCCTCACCTTCCTCGCCGACCGCTACCTGCTCCCCTGGGTCTACTGGAACCTCATCCTCCAGGGCCGCGCCTGAGACGGAGGGCCGCCTCGGCGGCGACCGCAGCAGCGCGAAGCTTGCTGGTCGGGAAGCCGTGGAACGCGGCATCGTCATGCTGGTCGAGTAGCCGCGGCACGCGGCATCGTCATGCTGGTCGAGTAGCCGCGGCACGCGGCGTATCGAGACCCACTACCGCATGGACGGAGGTCTCGATACGCCCGCTCCGCGGGCTACTCGACCAGCATGGCGCACCGACTCCGCGGGCTACTCGCCAGCCTGGCGCCCCCGCTCCGCGGGCTACTCGATCAGCAGGAAAGTGGCCGCGCCGCCTCAGCGGCGACCGCAGCGGTGCCCAGAGCATGCTGGTCGAGTAGCCGCGGCACGCGGCGTATCGAGACCCACCACCGCATGGACGGGGGTCTCGATACACCCGCTCCGCGGGCTACTCGACCAGCATGGCGCGCACGCTCCGCGGGCTGCTCGCCAGCATGGAAGGGACAGCGCCGCCTCGGCAGCGACCGCAGCGGTGCGCAGCACTCCGCTCGGGCCGCGGGAGGCTCAGGCCGAGGCCGTCGCCAGGACGCGGTCTGGTGCCTCCTCGCGGAGGGCGCGGTTGACGGCCGAGACGATGGCCTTCAGCGAGGCGGTCGAGATGTCGGCGTCGACGCCCACGCCCCAGAGGGTGCGGCCGTTGACCGAGCACTCGACGTAGGAGGCGGCCAGCGCGTCGCCACCGGCGCTGAGAGCGTGCTCGACGTAGTCGAAGACGCGGACCTCGACGCCGTGCTGCGCCAGCACCGCCTCGAAGGCGTTGATCGGGCCGTTGCCGGTCGCGCTCGCCGTGACCGTCTCGTCGCCGACGCGCAGTACGGCGTCGAGCGCGATCGAGCCGCCCAGATCGCTCGAGGTGCTCGTGCGGGTCAGCTCGAAGCGGCCCCACTTGTCCTCGGCGCGGTGCGCGGGCGCGGGCAGGTACTCGTCCTGGAAGATCGTCCAGATCTGCTCGCTGGTGACCTCGCCGCCCTCGGCGTCGGTCTTGGCCTGCACGACGGCGGAGAACTCGATCTGCAGGCGGCGCGGCAGGTCCAGCGCGTGGTCGGTCTTCAGCAGATAGGCGACGCCGCCCTTGCCGGACTGCGAGTTGACGCGGATGACCGCCTCGTAGGAGCGGCCGAGGTCCTTCGGGTCCACCGGCAGGTACGGCACGGCCCAGGTCAGCTCGTCGCGGCTGACGCCGGTGCGCTCGGCCTCGGCCTCCATCGCTTCGAAGCCCTTCTTGATGGCGTCCTGGTGCGAGCCGCTGAACGCGGTGAAGACCAGGTCGCCGGCCCAGGGGCTGCGCTCGGGCACGGCCAGCTGGTTGCAGTACTCGGCCGTGCGCTTGATGCCGTCCATGTCGCTGAAGTCGATCTGCGGGTCGATGCCCTGGGTGAACAGGTTGACGCCCAGAGCGACCAGGTCGACGTTGCCGGTCCGCTCGCCGTTGCCGAAGAGGCAGCCCTCGATGCGGTCGGCGCCGGCCAGATAGCCCAGCTCGGCCGCCGCGACCGCGGTGCCGCGGTCGTTGTGCGGGTGCAGCGAGACGATGATGTTCTCGCGCTGGGCGAGGTTGCGGCACATCCACTCGATCGAGTCGGCGTAGACGTTGGGCGTCGCCATCTCGACCGTGGCGGGCAGGTTGAGGATGACCTTGCGGTCCGGAGTCGGCTCGAAGACCTCGACGACGCGGTCGCAGATCTCGCGGGCGAAGTCGAGCTCGGTTCCGGTGTAGCTCTCGGGCGAGTACTCGTAGTACACGGCGGTGCCGGGGACGGACGCCTCCATCTCGCGGCACTTGCGAGCGCCGGCGAGGGCGATGTCGATGATGCCCTGGCGGTCCTTGCGGAAGACGACCTCGCGCTGCAGCACGCTGGTCGAGTTGTAGAGGTGCACGATCGCCTGGCGGGCGCCGCGGATCGACTCGTAGGTGCGCTCGATCAGGTGGTCGCGGGCCTGGGTCAGCACCTGGATGGTGACGTCCTCCGGGATCGCGTCCTCCTCGATGAGGCTGCGGACGAAGTCGAAGTCGGTCTGGCTGGCGCTCGGGAAGCCGACCTCGATCTCCTTGTAGCCCATCCGGACCAGCAGGTCGAACATGATCCGCTTGCGCTCGGGGCTCATCGGGTCGATCAGCGCCTGGTTGCCGTCGCGGAGGTCGACGGCGCACCAGCGCGGCGCCGTCGTGATGCGCTTGGCCGGCCAGGTGCGGTCGGGCAGCTCGACGACGATCTGCTCGTGGAAGGGCTTGTACTTGCCGATCGGCAGCGACGACGGCTTCTGGGTGTTCTTCATGAGTGCTCTCCTGGCGCGGGAACGCGCCTGTCTCTCGTCTCGCGGGGATCCGGATGCGGATCGAACCACGCGGGTGGTCTGTGGTGACGATGGGTCTGAATCAGCCGACGACGGACTCCGCGACGAGGAGGGCCTGAGGATCAGATCTCGTCGCGGCGGCTAAGAAGGAGCAGACCGATGCGCACGCGACCACGGTAGCACTGCCCCCGCGGCGCGGCACCCACCAGGCACCACCGCGGCGCGGACGTCGCCCTCAGGCCACGAGCCCGTTCTCGTAGGCGTAGACGACCAGCTGCACCCGATCACGCAGCCCCAGCTTGCCGAGCGTCCGGCTGATGTGCGTCTTGACCGTCGCCTCGCTGAGGAACTCCGCCCGCGCGATCTCGGTGTTGCTGAGGCCCCGGGCGGCGAGGTGGAAGATCTCGCGCTCGCGGTCGGTCAGCGTGCCGAACGCGGCCGGCGTCTCGCGGCCGCTCCCCGGCGCGCCGAAGTGCTCGAACAGCTCGCGGGTCGCGGAGGCGGCGACCACCGCGGTGCCGGCGTGCACCGTGCGCACGGAGGCGAGCAGGAACCCCGGCTCGGTGTCCTTGAGCAGGAAGCCGCTCGCCCCGGCGCGGATCGCGCGGGCGGCCGCCTCGTCCAGGTCGAACGTCGTGAGCACCAGGATGCGCGGCGGCTCCACGCCCTTCTCGGCGGCGTCGGCGAGGATCCGCCGCGTCGACTCGATGCCGTCGACGCCCGGCATCCGGATGTCCATCAGCACCACGTCCGGAGCCAGCCGGCCCACGACCTCCGCGCCCTCCGCGCCGTCGGACGCCTCGCCGACCACCTCGAGGTCCGGCTGGGAGCTCAGCAGCATGCGGATGCCGGCGCGGAAGAGCGCCTGGTCGTCGACGAGGACGAGGCGGATGGTGTCGGTCATGCGGGGTGGCCTCCAGAGGCGACGGGCAGGGCGGGCGAAGAGGGGGCGGGCAGGCGCGCGTCGACCACGAAGTCGTCGCCCTCGGGGCCGGCGCGGAGCACGCCGCCGACGAGCGCGGCGCGCTCGCGCATCCCGACGAGGCCGTGCCCCTCCCCGGGCACGCGAGCGGCGGCCTCGGCGTCGGCGCAGCGCGCGTTGCGGACGGTGAGGACGATCTCGCCGGACTCGCGGCGGAGCGCGACGTCGAGCGGGGAGCCGGGACGGCCGTGCCGGAGCGCGTTCGTCGTCGCCTCCTGAGCGATGCGGTAGAGCGCGAGGCCGATGCCGCGCGGCACGGTCTCGAGGTCGACCTCGAGCTCGGAGCGCAGCTGGGTCCCGGCGCCCGAGACGCTCTCGAGCAGCGCCGGCAGGTCGCGAGCCTCGGGCTGCGGGCCGTCGCTCTGGCTGTGCCGCAGCTGCGCGAGGAGGACGCGGACGTCGCCGAGCGCGTCGCGGGCGACCGAGGAGATGGTGAGCAGGGCGGCGTCGGTCTGCTCCGGGCTCGATGCGCCGAGGTAGCGGGCGCCATCCGCCTGCGCGATCACGACGGCGAGCGAGTGCGCCACGACGTCGTGCATGTCCCGCGCGATGCGGTTGCGCTCCTCGACGGTGTCCAGCTCGCGCTGCGCCGCCGCGCGCTCGCGCTCGGCCTCGGCACGGAGGGTCTGGCCCTCACGCGCCCGCCGGACGGAGCGGGAGAGCAGGCCGACCGTCCAGGAGAGGCCGAGCGTGGCGAGGATCCCGCCGAACACGGCTCCCCCGGTCAGGATCGGCGACGTGGTGTTCGCGATCAGCCCGAAGATCAGGACGAGGTAGACGACGGCCACGACCGCGCCGAGCACCGCCGAGACCGCTCCGGCCGCGCGCACCCGGCGTCGCTCGGAGGCGCCGGTGCCGAAGAGCACCGCGAGGATCGCGAGGTCGGCCGGCCCGGGCGCCAGTCCGAGACCCATCTGCAGCAGCGCCCCGCCCCAGGCGATCGCGAGGGCGAGGGCCGGCGCCCGGCGGTGCAGCACGAGCGCTACGGCCAGCACCCCGCCGACGACCGGCTGGAGCGACCCCGCCGGACCGGCGAACGGCACCGTGGAGATCAGGAGCAGCAGCAGCGCCTGCCAGCCGGCACTGCCGACGGCGAAGCCGTCCTGCGGTCCGGCGACCCGCACCAGCAGGGCGTCGATGCGGTCGTCCGGCCCGACCGGCCGGCGGAGGCCGCCTCGCCAGGCGAGCACCTCGGCGCCGGCGAGGACACCGGCCGTCACGAGGGCGGTGACGGCGCGCACGAGGAGCACCTCGTCCGCGCTCGCGTCCTGCGGGAGCAGCTGCTCGGTCGCGGTCAGCGCCGCGACGATCCCCGCGATCCCGGCGAGGACCAGCGCCCCGACCAGGGCCAGCGAGCGCGTCCACGGACCGAGCCGCCGGGCGGTCGACCAGAGCACGACCAGCCCCACGAGCACGCCGTCGATCGGAACGCCGAGGACCGGGATGCCTCCGCCGACGATCGCGCCGACGGCGACCAGCGACGGGGCGAGGGCCGGGAGGAACGCCGCGACGGCCAGGCCGAGCGCGATCAGCAGACCACCGCTGAGGTTCTCCGGCGCGGTGATCCCGGCGGCGCCCAGCGCGAGCTGGAGGACGGCGAGCAGCGCTCCGGCGATCGGGAGCGTCGCGGGACGGTCCAGGAGCGCACGCATGGATCCCACGCTACGCGGCGGTGCGGCCGGCGGCGTCGTCCGGGAGAGTGACCGCGGTCCCCCTGCCGGTGCGGCGCCCGGAGTCACCGGAGGCTCAGAAGCCGAGGCGGCCCAGCAGCTTCGGGTCGCGCTGCCACTCCTTGGCGACCTTCACCCGGATCGAGAGGAAGACGCGCCGGCCGAGCAGCCGCTCGATCTGCTCGCGCGACACCGCGCCCACCTCGCGCAGGCGCTGACCGCCCTTGCCGATGATGATGCCCTTCTGGCTGTCGCGCTCGACGAAGACGTTCGCGTAGATGTCGATGAAGGAGCCGTCCTCGCGCTCGACCATGTCGTCGAGCGTCACGGCGAGCGAGTGCGGCAGTTCGTCCGAGACGCCCTCGAGCGCGGCCTCGCGGATGAACTCCGCGATGCGCGAGCCGGTGTCCTCGTCGGTCACGGCCTCCTCGGGGTAGAGCGCCGGCGAGACGGGCATCAGGCGCAGCAGCTCGACCGCGAGCACGTCGAGCTGCTCCTCGGTGACCGCCGAGATCGGCACGATCGTGTCCCACTCGCGCAGCTCGGAGACGGCGAGCAGCTGCTTCGCGACGGACTTCTTCGAGGAGAGGTCGACCTTGGACACGATCGCGACCTTGCGGGCGCGCGGGAAGGACTCGAGCTGCTCGTTGATGAAGCGGTCGCCGGGGCCGATCGGCTCGTCGGCCGGGAAGAGCATCCCGATCACGTCGACGTCGCCGAGCGTCGAGGTGACGAGGGAGTTGAGCCGCTCGCCGAGCAGGGTGCGCGGGCGGTGGATGCCCGGGGTGTCCACCACGATCAGCTGACCGTCGGGGCGGTGCACGATGCCGCGGATGGCGCGGCGGGTGGTCTGCGGCTTCGAGCTGGTGATGGCGATCTTCTCGCCGACCAGCGCGTTCGTCAGGGTCGACTTGCCCACGTTCGGGCGGCCGACGAACGACACGAAGCCCGCCCGGTAGGGAGTGCTGGGGGTGCTCTGGTCGGTCATCGTGCGTCCTCGTCCTGGTGGTCTGTCTCCGCGACGACCGCAACCGGTCCGGTGCTGGTCTCGCCTGAGGGATCGTAGTCGGGATCGCGCCGCACGATGACGGTCGAGATGGTGCCGCGGCGGGGATCCGCCTGCTCTGCCTCGAGGATCACCCCGTCGATCCGGGCGGTCGCACCGCGCTCGGGCAGGCGGCCGTAGGCCTTGGTGAGCAGTCCGCCGACCGAGTCGACGTCGTCGTCCTCGAGCTCGAGGTCGAACAGCTCGCCCAGCTCGTCGACGGGCAGTCGCGCCGAGACGCGGTAGACGCCCGGCTCGGTCTCCTCGAACAGGTCGACCTCGCGGTCGTACTCGTCCGAGATGTCGCCGACCAGCTCCTCGATCAGGTCCTCGAGCGTGACGAGTCCGGCGATGCCGCCGTACTCGTCCACCACCATCGCGAGGTGGTTGGACTCGAGTTGCATCTGTCGCAGCAGCTCGTCGGCCTTCTTCGACTCCGGCACGAACAGTGCCGGGCGGGCGAGGTCGGCCGCGGAGTCGTCGTCGTCCGGGCGCTCGTAGGTGTGCCGGGCCACGTCCCGGAGGTAGAGCACGCCGAGCACGTCGTCGACGCCGTCGCCGATGACGGGCAGGCGCGAGATGCCCCGGCTGAGCAGCAGGCCCATGCCGGCGCCGACCGAAGCACCCGCCTCGATCGTCACCATGTCGGTCCGCGGCACCATCACCTCGCGCACCAGGGTGTCGTTGAACTCGAAGATCGAGTGGATGAGCTCGCGGTCGTCCTGCTCGAGGACGGACTGCTCGGTCGCCTCGTCGACCATGCTCAGCAGTTGCTCCTCGGAGGAGAAGCCGGCCGAGCGGCCGGTGCCCGGAGTGACCCGGTTGCCCAGCGCGACGAGGCCGTGCGCGACCGGACCGAGCGCGACCCGCAGCACGTGCACGAGCGAGGCGCTGGAGCCGAGCACGGCGCGGGCGTGGGCGCGACCGACGCTGCGCGGGCTCGAGCCGACGAGCACGAACGACACGGCCGCCATGATCAGGATCGCGAGCAGGAGCGCCAGCCAGAGCGCGTCGACCACGACGACGAGCACGGTGGTGACGAAGACGGCGGCCGTGGTCTCCGCCGCGATCCGGGTGAAGTTGACGACGTTGACGTGCGCGCTCATGTCGCCGGCGATGGCCCGCAGGGCGCGGGAGCTGCGCGAGTGGTTCGCCATCTCGAGGACGTCGCTGCGCGAGAGCACGCCGAGCGCGGCGTCGGTGGCGGCGAGCCAGCCGCCGAGGGCGACGAGGCCGAGTGCCGCGAGGAGGAGCTGGACGGTGAGCACGCCGGGCCTAGCGGCGTCGCTCGCTGATGTGGAACCCGACGAGGATGTCGCGCTGGATGCCGAACATCTCGCGCTCCTCCTCCGGCTCCGCGTGGTCGAAGCCGAGCAGGTGCAGCAGCCCGTGCGCGGTCAGCAGCAGCAGCTCGTCGAGCACGGAGTGGCCGGCCGCCTCCGCCTGGGTCTGCGCCACCTGCGGGCACAGCACGATGTCGCCGAGCAGGCCGGCCGGGGTCTGCTCGTCCTCGGTGCCGGGGCGCAGCTCGTCCATCGGGAAGCTCAGCACGTCGGTGGGGCCGGGCTCGTCCATCCACTGCACGTGCAGCTGCTCCATCGCACCCTCGTCGACCAGCACGATCGCGAGCTCGGCGTCGGGGTGCACGTGCAGCGAGTCGAGCGCGTAGCCCGCGAGGCGCAGCAGGGTCGCCTCGTCCACGGGGATGCTCGACTCGTTGTTGATCTCGATGCTCACGGGGTGCGGGGTTCCTTCGGTCGGGAGGGTGCTCGGCGGGAGGGGCGGAGGGCGGGGCGGGTGCCGTGCTCAGGCGCGCGGGCGCTTGGGCTGAGCGTCGCCGGTCGAGCGGGTGGCCGCCCGGCGCTCGGCGCGGGCCGCGAACTCGCGGGCCTGCTCGCGCTCGAAGCTCTGCGCCTGCTTCTGCTGGTCGTACTCGGTGTAGGCGTCCACGATCCGGCCGACGAGGCTGTGGCGGACCACGTCCTCGCTGGTCAGCCGGGCGAAGTGGATGTCGTCGATGTCGTCGAGCACCCGGGTCACCAGGCGGAGTCCGCTGGAGCCGGCGGGCAGGTCGACCTGCGTGATGTCGCCCGTGATCACCATCTTCGAGCCGAAGCCCAGACGGGTCAGGAACATCTTCATCTGCTCCGGTGTCGTGTTCTGCGCCTCGTCGAGCACGACGAACGAGGAGTTCAGCGTGCGGCCGCGCATGTACGCCAGGGGAGCGACCTCGATCGTGCCCGCCGCGAGCAGCTTCGGCACGATCTCCGGGTCCATCATCTCGTTCAGCGCGTCGTAGAGCGGGCGCAGGTACGGGTCGATCTTGTCGGTGAGCGAGCCGGGCAGGTAGCCGAGCCGCTCCCCCGCCTCGACCGCGGGGCGGGTCAGGATGATCCGCTCGACCTCCTTGCGCTGCAGGGACTGCACAGCCTTGGCCATCGCGAGATAGGTCTTGCCGGTGCCGGCCGGGCCGATTCCGAAGACGATCGTGTTCTGGTCGACGGCGTCGACGTACTCGCGCTGCCCCAGGGTCTTCGGGCGGATGCTCTTCCCGCGCGCCGTGAGGATCGCCTGGCCGAACGCGTCCGCGGGACGCACCGGCCCGCCGTTCTCGAGGATGCGCGCGGACTCGCGCACGCCCTCCGGGTCGAGGTCGTGGCCGCCTGCCGTCATGAGCACCAGTTCTTCCACCAGGCGCGCCGCCGCGGCGACGGGGGCGCCCTCGCCGTCGAGGGTCACCTCGTTGCCGCGCACGTGCACCCGGACGTCGGGGAATCGCGATTCGACCGCTCGGATGAGGCGGTCCTGGGGGCCGAGGAGGCGCACCATGGCGACTCCGTCGACGGCGATGACGCGGTGCGTCCCGCCGGTGGTGCCGTCAGCAGGGGGCTGCGGGGTCGTCGGCTCCGCGGAGCCGGATCGAGTGGGGTTCGGGCTCGCGGAGCCGTCGCCTGCGTGATCAACCGGTGGCAAGGGAGCCTTCCGTCAGGTGGCCGCCCAGGACGTGGGCGTGGACGTGGAACACGGTCTGACCGGCCTCTTCGCCGGAGTTGAAGACGAGCCGGAACTGGCCGTTGCTGTGCGCGTCGGCGAGCGTCTGCGCGACCAGGGCGATCTCGGCCAGCAGGGCGGGGTCGCCCGCGGCGAGCTCGGCGACGTTCGCGAAATCCTGCGTCTTCGGGAAGATCAGCAGGTGGACGGGGGCCTTCGGCGCGATGTCCTGGATCGCGAGGATCCGCTCGTTCTCGAACACCACGTCGGCGGGGATCTCGCCGCGGACGATGCGCGTGAAGACAGTGGGCTCGGTCATGCGTCCATCTTAAACGCGGCGGCGACCCGGGCGGGGCCGCGTTCGCCCAGGGCGCGCGGATCGGCGGGGATCACCAGCGGCCGAGACGGGCCGAGAGCACGGCGATCGCGGCCGGGCCGGCGGTCGAGGTGCGCAGGACGGAGTCGCCGAGCGCGACGGCCTCGGCGCCCGCGTCGGCCAGCGCGCGCAGCTCCTCCGCCGCGATGCCGCCCTCGGGGCCGACGACGAGCACGAGGTCGCGCCCGTCCGGCTCGATCGCGGTGAGGCGCGCCTCGGCCGAGGGCTCGAGGACGAGCACGCGCGCCGTCCCGGCCCGCTCCACCAGGGCGCGCAGACCGACGACCGCCGACACCTCCGGCACCCGGGCGCGGAGCGACTGCTTGCTCGCCTCGCGGACGATGCTGCGCCAGCGCTCGCGGCCCTTCTCCTCCTTGACGCCCGACCAGCGCGACACGGAGCGGGCGGCCTGCCACGGCACCACCTCGTCGACGCCCAGCTCGGTGGCGGCCTGGATCGCCAGCTCGTCGCGGTCGCCCTTGGCGAGCGCCTGCACGAGCACGAGCCGGGGACTCGGCGCGGGCACCTCCTCGACCGAGACGACCCCGAGGACGACCCGCGACGCCTCCGCGCTCTCGACGACGGCGACCGCCACCCGGCCGCGCCCGTCGCCGATGCGCACGCTCTCGCCCGCGCGGATCCGGCTCACGGTCGCGAGGTGGCGCGCCTCGGCGCCGGAGAGCTCCAGCCGCCCGCCGGCGACGAAGTCCCCGGAGTCGAGCGACTCGTCGATGTAGTGGTGCGCCACGCCGGCTCCGGTCAGCCCAGGAAGCGGTCGCGGAGCTTGGAGAACAGCCCCTGCTGGAAGTGCGTCAGCGCCGGCTTCTGCGGCTTGTAGTGCTTGGCGAACTCCTGGACGAGCTCGCGCTCGCGGTGCCCGAGCTTGGTGGGGGTGACCACCTGGATGCCGACGCGGAGGTCGCCGCGGCCGTTGCCGCGCAGCTTGGTGACGCCGCGGCCCTTGATCGTGACGATCTCGGTGCTCTGCGTGCCGGGCTTGACCTCGATCTCGATGTCGCCGTCGAGCGCCGCGAGGGTCGTCGTCGAGCCGAGGATCGCGTCCGTCATCTGCACCTCGAGGGTGCAGAGCAGGTCGTCGCCGTTGCGGCTGAAGATGTCGTGGTGCTTGACCTTGATCTCGAGGTAGAGGTCGCCGCTGGGTCCGCCGGCCGGGCCGACCTCGCCGCTGCCGGGCATCTGCAGCCGGAGGCCCGTGTCGACGCCCGCGGGGACGTCGACGGGGATGGTCCGGCGCGCGCGCACGCGGCCCTGACCCTGGCAGGTGGAGCACGGAGTGGCGATGACGGTGCCGTAGCCGCGGCAGGTGCCGCAGGGGCTGGCCGTCATCACGTTGCCGAGCAGCGAGCGGACGGTGCGCTGGATCTGGCCGGAGCCGTGGCAGATGTCGCAGGTGACCGGGGAGGTGCCGGGCTGGCAGCACGAGCCCTGACAGGTCTCGCAGAGCACGGCCGTGTCGACCTCGAGGTCGCGGTGCGTGCCGAAGATGACCTCGTCGAGCGAGACCTCGACGCGCAGCAGCGCGTCCTGACCGCGCTCCCGGCGCGACCGCGGGCCGCGCGAGGAGCCCTGCGCGCCCTGGCCGAAGAAGGTCTCGAAGATGTCGCCGAAGCCGCCGAAGCCCTGCCCGCCCCCGCCGGGGAAGCCGTCCTGCGGTCCGCGGTCGTACTGCTGGCGCTGCTGGGCGTCGCTCAGGACGTCGTAGGCGTGCGTGACGAGCTTGAAGCGCTCGGACGCGTCCGCGCTCGGGTTGACGTCGGGGTGCAGCTCGCGCGCGAGCCGGCGGTACGCCTTCTTGATCTCGTCGGCGGAGGCGTCGCGGTCGACGCCGAGGACTTCGTAGTGATCGGCCACAGGGGGCTTCGTCCTTCGTTCGTGGTCGGTGCGCCGGGCGCGGCGGACCTGTCGGGAGCCGGGGTTCCGGCGAGGGTCTGGAAGAGGGTCATTCCTCGCCGAGGAGGCGGGAGAGGTAGCGGGCGACGGCGCGGACCGCCGCGATGTTGCCGGAGTAGTCCATCCTGATCGGTCCGAGGACCCCCAGGCGCGAGACCTGGCCGCCGGCCGTGTTGTAGCCGCTGGTGAGGACGGAGGTCTCCTGCAGGCCGAACGGCGCGTTCTCGCGGCCGATGCGGACCGAGATGCCGCGCGGGTCCGGCACCATCTCGGCGAAGAGGCGCAGCAGCTCCACCTGCTCCTCGATCGCCTCGAGAACGGGGTAGATGCTGCCGGAGAAGTCCTCCTCGGTGCGCACGAGGTTCGCGGCGCCCGCCATCACCAGGCGGTCCTGCCGGTTCGCGCCGACCTGCTCGAGCAGGGTCTGCACGATCGGGTCGACGACGTCGCGGCGCTCGGGGCTGAACTGGTCGGTCGCGCTCTGCAGCGTCTCGGCCGCGGCCGCGAGACCCAGCCCGAGGACGGCGGTGTTGAGCTTGGCCCGGATCTCGCCGAGCAGCAGCTCGTCGACGTCCTCGGGCGTCTCGAGCACGCGCTGGTCGACGCGGCCGGTGTCGGTGATCAGCACGGACAGCAGCCGGCGCGGGGCGAGCGCGACCAGCTCGACGTGCCGGATGCGCGCCGCGCCGAAGGACGGGTACTGCACGAGGGCGACGCTGTTGGTGAGCTGCGAGAGCAGCCGGACCGTGCGGACGAGCACCTCGTCGAGGTCGGGGCTCTGGCCGAGGAAGGTCTCGATCGCCTGCCGCTGCGCCGCGGTCAGCGGGCGCAGGTCGGTCAGCTGGTCGACGAAGAGGCGGTAGCCCTTGTCGGTGGGGACGCGGCCGGAGGAGGTGTGCGGGGCCGCGATCAGCTCCTCCTCCTCGAGCTGCGCCATCTCGTTGCGGATGGTCGCGGCGGACACGCCGAACGCGTGGCGCTCGACGATCGACTTGGAGCCGACCGGCTCGCGGTTCGCGACGTAGTCCTGCACGATCACGCGCAGGACCTGGAGACCGCGCTCCGTCACCATACGACCGACCTCCCGCCGGACTCCGGGTGCCTCGCGGCACGACCACCTCGGCGCCGTGGCGCCGCGCGGAGCTTGGCACTCCGCGAGATTGAGTGCCAATCATAACCGCGCAGGAGGAAGGAGGGCTGGGCTTGCCCGGATCGCCTCCCGGTGCGGCTGCGTCTCTGCCACGATGGACGCCGAGCGCCCGGGGTCGCCCGACGCGCCGATTCCTGAGACGGAGATCACCATGTCGGCCACCCCGCCCCCGCCGCCCGCCTACTCGACGCCCGCGCCGCCGCTGAACCCGGCCGACGAGAAGACCTGGGCGATCGTCACCCACATCACCGGCATCTTCTTCAGCTTCATCCCGTCGCTCATCGTCTACCTGGTCTTCAAGGGCCGCGGGCCCTTCCTCGAGGCGCACGCGAAGACGGCGCTGAACTTCCACTTGACCACGCTGATCGCCTACGTGGCCGGGACGATCCTGAGCTTCGTGCTCGTCGGCTTCATCGTCTTCCTCGTCGTGCCGATCCTCGTGATCGTCTTCGCGATCATCGCCTCGGTGCGCGCCAGCGCCGGCGAGTACTACACGTACCCGCTCAGCATCCCCTTCTTCAAGTAGGGACCGGGCGGGATCTCGATACGCCCGCTCCGCGGGCTACTCGATCAGCATGGAGGGGCGCCACTGCTGGACGGCGCATCGCCGCTTGCATGCTGGTCGAGCAGCCGCCGCAGGCGGGGCCACATGCTGGTCGAGTAGCCGCCGCAGGGGGCGTATCGAGACCCACGCGCATCGGACGGTGGATCTCGATACGCCCGCTCCGCGGGCTACTCGAACAGCATGGAGCGGGGCGAATCAGCCGTCCGTCAGGCGGCGGACGACCGCGTCGGCCAGCAGCCGGCCGTGCAGCGTCAGCACGATGCGACCGCCGAGGGCCGCGCGGCCGTCGACGAGTCCGTCGGCGATCAGCCCCGCGACCTCGCGGCGGCGCTCCGGCTCGATCGCGTCGATCGGCAGCCCGTCCGCCAGGCGCGAGC
The DNA here is from genome assembly GCF_013205025.1 of Rathayibacter sp. VKM Ac-2857. Lineage (GTDB taxonomy): Bacteria > Actinomycetota > Actinomycetes > Actinomycetales > Microbacteriaceae > Rathayibacter. Next base: position 355,710 of record NZ_JABMLE010000001.1, read on the forward strand.
GCAGCAGCACGTCCTCCACCCGGCGGGTCGCCGCGTCGAGCGTCTCGCGCCCCGCGGCCGGCGACGAGCCGGAGTGCAGCCGCTCGGCGTAGGCCGCCGGGTGCTTCACGTTCCACCAGCGGACCCCGCCCACATGGCTGTGCGCACCGGGCCCCACGCCCCACCAGTCGTGACCGAGCCAGTACGACAGATTGTGCCGCGACCGGTGCGCGTCGTCGCGTGCCCAGTTGCTCACCTCGTACCAGGAGTAGCCGGCCGCGGCGAGCCGCGCGTCCGCCAGCTCGTACATGTCGGCCGTCAGGTCGTCGTCCGGAGTGGCCACCTCGCCCCGGCGGATCTGCCGCGCGAGCTTCGTGCCGTCCTCCACGATCAGTGCGTACGCCGAGAGGTGGTCGGGCCGGTTGGCCAGCGCCGAGTCGAGCGAGCGCTCCCAGTCGGTCAGCGACTCCCCCGGCGTGCCGTAGATCAGATCGAGGCTGACCTGCAGCCCTGCCTCGCGGGCCCACTCGGCGACGAGCGGCACCCGCTCGGGATCGTGCGTGCGCTCCAGCGTCGCGAGCACGTGCGGCACGGCCGACTGCATCCCGAAGCTGACCCGGGTGAAGCCGGCGTCGGCCAGCTCGCGGAGGTAGGCGGCGTCGACCGAGTCGGGGTTGGCCTCCGTCGTGATCTCCGCACCGTCCGCGACGCCGAAGTGACGCCGGAGTCCGTCGAGCATCCGCACCAGATCGCGGGCGGGCAGCAGCGTCGGAGTCCCGCCGCCGAAGAACACGGTCGCCGCGGGCCGCCGCGGCAGACCCGCCGCCGCCAGCACGCCCTCGCCGAGCGCCATCTCGACGATCGCCTCGCCGGCGTAGTCCTGCTGCTTCGCGCCGCGCAACTCGGTCGCGGTGTAGGTGTTGAAGTCGCAGTAGCCGCAGCGCACCCGGCAGAACGGGACGTGCACGTAGAGCCCGAGGTCGCGGGTCTCCACGCCGTCGGCGACGGAGGCCGGCAGCAGTCCGTCGAGGGGCGCCGGGTCGGCGAGCGGGAGGGCGCTGCCCACGTCAGCTGACGCGCGCCGGCAGCAGCGCGCGAAGGTACTTCTTGACCTGCCGCTTCTGCACGACCCGGAGGACGGGCGTGCCGAGGCGGTAGAGGGCGGTGGAGGGACGCGAGAACACGCGGATGACGAGCCAGACGGAGTCGTCGGCGCGCTTCTCGACCACGAACGACTCCTCGCCGCTCTCCGGGTGGCCCTCGAGGGTGCCGTAGGCGAAGCCGACCTGGTCGGGCTCGTCGACGACGTAGACGACGCGCACGGGGGCGTTCACCGTCCGGCCGAGCAGCGTGATCTTGAGCACGGCGGTGACGCCGGCGGTGATGTACGGCGTGCCGTCCGCCGAGAACTGCTCCTCGGTCGGGCGGCTGGCGAGGTCGATCGGAGTGCCGGCGGAGTCGAAGTTCACGCCGGTGTACTGCACGCCGCTGCCGGCGGTGATGTCGGTGACGGCAATGCCGCTGCCGCGCTGCACGCCCCACGTCATCAGAGACGCGGTCGTGATCGCGAAGCGCTCGGCTCCCGAGCCGAGGCGCGCCTCGAAGCGCTCGGCGGTGAAGCCGTCCGGCGGGTACTCGAGCAGGTCCGGCGCGAGCGTGCCGCCGACGGCCGCATAGGTGACCTGCGGCTGCCCCTCGAAGCTCGAGCGCCGGACGCTCACTTCTTGTCCTTCGTCTCGACGTCACCACTCAGGGCGGCGATGAACGCCTCCTGCGGGACCTCGACGCGGCCGACCATCTTCATGCGCTTCTTGCCCTCCTTCTGCTTCTCGAGCAGTTTGCGCTTGCGGGTGATGTCACCGCCGTAGCACTTGGCGAGGACGTCCTTCCGCATCGCGCTGATCGACTCGCGCGCGATGATGCGAGCGCCGATCGCGGCCTGGATGGGCACTTCGAACTGCTGGCGCGGGATCAGCTTGCGCAGCCGTCCCGTCATCAGCACGCCGTAGGCGTAGGCCTTGTCGCGGTGGACGATCGCGCTGAACGCGTCGACCTGCTCGCCCTGCAGCAGGATGTCCACCTTCACCAGGTCGGCCTCCTGGTCGCCGGCGGGCTCGTAGTCGAGCGAGGCGTAGCCGGCCGTCTTCGACTTGAGGTTGTCGAAGAAGTCGAAGACGATCTCGCCGAGGGGCATGTGGTACCGGATCTCGACGCGGTCCTCGCCGAGGTACTCCATCCCGATCAGCGTGCCGCGGCGGCTCTGGCAGAGCTCCATGATCGTGCCGACGTAGTCCTTCGGCGCGAGGATCGCGGCGCGCACGATGGGCTCGGTCACGCTGGCGATCTTGCCGACCGGGAACTCGCTCGGGTTGGTCACCGTGACGGTGCTCTTGTCGTCGGTGGTCACCTCGTAGATGACGGACGGCGCCGTGGTGATCAGGTCGAGGCCGAACTCGCGGTCCAGCCGCTCGGTGACGATCTCGAGGTGCAGCAGGCCGAGGAAGCCGCAGCGGAAGCCGAAGCCGAGCGCGACCGAGGTCTCGGGCTCGTAGACGAGCGCCGCGTCGGAGAGCTTGAGCTTGTCCAGTGCCTCGCGGAGGTCCGGGTAGTCGCTGCCGTCGATCGGGTAGAGGCCCGAGAACACCATCGGCAGCGGCTCGGTGTAGCCGGGCAGCGCCTCGGTGGCGGGCTTGGACGCGGTGGTGACGGTGTCGCCGACCTTCGACTGGCGGACGTCCTTCACGCCGGTGATCAGGTAGCCGACCTCGCCGACGCCGAGGCCCTTGGTCGAGACGGGCTCGGGGCTGGAGACGCCGATCTCGAGGATCTCGTGCGTCGCGCGCGTCGACATCATCTGGATCTTCTCGCGAGGCGAGAGCTGGCCGTCGATCATCCGGACGTAGGTGACGACGCCGCGGTAGGAGTCGTAGACCGAGTCGAAGATCATCGCGCGGGCGGGGGCGTTCTTGTCGCCGACCGGCGCGGGCACCAGCTCGGTGACGCGGTCGAGCAGCGCCTCGACGCCGACGCCGGTCTTGCCGGAGACGCGGAGGACGTCGGCCGGGTCGCCGCCGATGAGGCTCGCGAGCTCGGCCGCGTACTTCTCCGGGTCCGCGGCGGGCAGGTCGATCTTGTTGAGGACCGGGATGATCGCCAGGTCGTTCTCGAGCGCGAGGTAGAGGTTCGCGAGGGTCTGCGCCTCGATGCCCTGCGCGGCGTCGACCAGCAGGATCGCGCCCTCGCAGGCGGCGAGCGAGCGGCTGACCTCGTAGGAGAAGTCGACGTGACCGGGGGTGTCGATCATGTTGAGCGCGAAGGTCCGCCCGTCGCGCTCCCAGGGCATGCGCACGGCCTGCGACTTGATCGTGATGCCGCGCTCGCGCTCGATGTCCATCCGATCGAGGTACTGCGCGCGCATCGCGCGGTCCTCGACCACGCCCGTGATGCCGAGCATGCGATCGGCGAGGGTGGACTTGCCGTGGTCGATGTGGGCGATGATGCAGAAGTTGCGGATGGACGCCGGATCGGTCGCGGCGGGCTCGAGCCCGAGGTGTGCACGTGGAGACATCGTGCGTCCAGTGTCCCACGGCCGGGGTCCGGCGGCGGGCGAGGGGCCGGGACCGGCCGGATCCGCTGCAGAACATCAGCTGTGGAGGGGGCTCAGCGCTGGTGGGCGATGAACGCCCTTCTCCGCTGATGTTCTGCGGGGGATCGCGTCTAGAGGTCGAGCCCGTAGGTGCGCGTGGGCTCGATCCCGGGTGGGTTCTCGCGCTCGGGGAGCCGGACGAACCCCATGCTCTCGTAGAGGGCGTGCGCGGCGAGCATGTCGGTGCCGCTGTTCATCACGATGCGGTCGACGCCCCGCTCGACGGCGAGCATCACCACGAACTCGGTGAGGAGACGACCCAGTCCGCGGCCGCGCGCCTCAGGAGCGACCGCGAGCAGTCGCCAGTCGAGCTCACCCGGGCGGCCGAGGGAGTAGAGGTTGGCGCCGGGAGCCGCGGTGGTGACGGTCGCGAGGATCGCGCCGGCCTCCTCCGCGACCCAGACCTCGCCCTCGCGGTCGTGCCGGGCGACGTCGGCGATTTCCGCCGCGTACTCCTCCCCCAGCTCATAGTCGTGGGCGTAGGCGGCGAGGCGCAGGCGGGAGACCCCGGCGTACTCGTCCGGGCGCACCCGGCGGACCAGGACGTCGTCGGCGCTCATGCGCTCACCGGAACCGACGGGGCCGGCAGGGCGCGCAGCCCGTGCTCCAGGTCGGCGGGGTCCGCTGCGAGGCAGACGCGGATCCAGCCCTCGCCGGTGCGCCCGAAGGCGCTGCCCGGCGCGACGGCGACGAGCGTCTCGAGGAGGAAGGACTCGGCCCACGAGGCGACGTCGCCGTCACTCGCGTGCGAGACGTCGATCCACAGGTAGAAGGCGCCCTCCGGCTCGCGGAAGCGGATGCCGCGCTCGTCGAGCAGCGCCGTCGCGAGCCGCAGGTTCGAGAGGTAGTGCGCGGCGGCGTCGACCACCGCGTCCTGCGGCCCGGTCAGTGCCGCGAGGGCCGCGCGCTGGTCGGGCGTCGCGACGCAGCTGATCGACGCCTCCTGGACGGTGACCATCGTCGAGGTCAGGCCGGGAGGGGTGACCAGGTAGCCGACGCGGACGCCGGTCATCGCGTAGGTCTTCGAGAGCGAGAAGACGCTGAAGACGCGGTCGTCGTCGTGGCCGGCCTCCTGCGCGAGCGCGGCGAGGCTCACGTGCGGGCGGCCGTAGGTGAAGCACTCGTAGACCTCGTCGCTGACGATCCAGAGGTCATGGCGGCGGGCGAAGTCCAGCAGCCGCTCGAGCGTCGGCCGCGGCAGGACGATGCCGAGCGGGTTCGACGGGCTGTTCACGACGATCGCGCGGGTGCGGTCGGTGACGATCCGCTCGAGCTCGTCCAGGTCGGGGAGGAAGCCGTTCTCGGCGCGGAGCGTGTAGGGCACCGGGACGGCGCCGATCATCCGCGCGTTCATCGTGAAGGTGGTGTAGCCGGGATCGGGCAGGAGCACCTCGTCACCGGGGCCGAGCGTCAGCGTCATCGCCTGGTAGAGCGCCTGCGTGGCGCCGACCGTGACCCAGACCTGCTCGACGTCGGCGCGGAACCCGTTGTCGCGGGCGAGCTTGGCGACGATCGCGCGCCGCAGCTCCATCAGGCCGCCGTTCGGGCCGTAGCCGGTGTCGTCCGCGGCCCAGGCGGCACGGGCCGCCTCGATGATGTGCGGTGCGACGGCGACGTCGGGCTCCCCCACTGCGAGCAGCGTCACGCCGTCCAGGCGGAGGGCGATCTCGAACAGCCGGCGGATGCCCGAGGGCGGAACGGCGGGGATGTGATCGGCGAGTCGGGGCATCGCTGGTCAGGCTACTGGCGGGCTCCTCCCGCGAGATGCCACTTGCGTACGCCTCGCGCGGCGTGTCGCGTACGCAACTGGCATCTCGCGGGAGGGGACGGGGCGTGGGCGGCGGGCGCGGCGCGGTTGAAGGGTGGCGGCGGGTGCGCTAAAGTTCCTTGTTGGCTTGCGCTCCACCATTGGCGTGTGTGGAGTGATTCAGAAGCCGGCGACCTCCAGTCGCACCGGGATGGCGTTTCCACGCCACCGGAAGGGGCACTCCGTCGAGTAGCCGGCTGCACACACATCCGAGAAGAAGGTAATAGACGTGGCAAACATCAAGTCGCAGATCAAGCGCAACCTCACCAACAAGAAGGCGAACGACCGCAACAAGGCGGTCAAGAGCGAGCTGAAGACCGCCGTCCGCGCGGTGCACTCCGCCATCGCCGCCGGCGACACCGAGAAGGCCGCCACCGCGCTCGCCTTCGCCGCCAAGAAGCTCGACAAGGCCTCGAGCAAGGGCGTCATCCACAAGAACCAGGCCGCGAACCGCAAGTCGGCCATCGCGAAGCAGGTCGCCGCGCTCTGAGCCTCTGGGCTCGCTGCAACGACGAAGGGTCCGGCCTCTGGCCGGGCCCTTCGTCGTTTCCGCTCGCCGTCGACGGACTCCTCGTTCCTCGTCGTCCGTCGCGCGGTCGGCTTCCGCAGATGGTCGCGCCGAGTGGAGCGTCTCGCGTCCCGGCTACGACGATTCGCTGGCACGCGAATCGCCTGTTCGCCTGCGGGGCCGCGGCTCCAGCACCACCGGCGCGCAGCGCGGGCCCGCGCGACGACATGCTGGTCGAGTAGCCCCGGAGGGGCGTATCGAGACCCACCGTCATCAGCAGGACCGGCGCCAGCTCGCGCGGATGCCGCGCAACGCGAGCCCGCACACCCCATGCTGGTCGAGTAGCCCCGCAGGGGCGTATCGAGACCCACCACCGCAAGGACGTCCGGTAGCGTCACCGTGACGGACGGCTCCCGCGAAGAGCTGCCCAGCGCGCGATCGGGGGATCATGACCAGCACGGAGACGGCGAAGCCGCTGAGCCAGGACAGGGCGATCCTCCTCGGACTGCTCGGCATGATCGTCGTGCCGACCGCGATCGTGGTCGGCACGAACTCCTGGACGGAGCCCCAAGCCGCGGACTGGGTCAGGATGGCCCTCGGCTCGGTGATCGCCGCGCTCGTCTCCGTCGTCGCGGCCTGGTGGCTCGCCTTCGACCGCCGTCGCGCACACGCTCCCGGCCGCACCTGGTTCTGGGGCGTCGCCTGCGTCTTCACGCTCGTCGCCGTCTCGACGATCTCCTCCGCCGCGGATCGACTCACCCGGCTGATCGAAGCGAGCTGACAGTGTCCATGACGCTCAACGCCGCCACCTAGCCCGCCTGACGGCGGACTAGCGATCCGGATCTCGATACGCCCGCTTCGCAAGCTACTCGATCAGCATGAATCGGGTGCCGCCCGCCTGATGCTCGATCACCGCCGCCCGGCTGTGCTGGCCGAGAAGCTGTGCGATCAACATGGTGTGAGGTCCGCCCGCCTGATGCTGGTCGTCGCTGCCCCTCCATGCTGGTCGAGTAACCCCGCAGGGGCGTATCGAGACCCACCGCCATCAGCAGGACCGACGCCAGCTCGCGGGGACGCTGCTCAGCGCGAGGCCGCGCAACCCATGCTGGTCGAGCAGCCCTGCAGGCGCGTATCGAGACCCACCGCCGCTGGCAGGAGAGGTCCCGGGCGGCGGAGCCGCGCGTCAGACCCCGCGCGCCGAGATGACCGACACCATGCGCTCGAGCGCGAACACCGGGTCGCGAGTCGCACCCTTGACGTTCGCGTCGGCCTCCGCGACGGTCAGGATCGCGGTCCCCAGCCCGTCACCGGTCCAGCCAGCCAGATCGCGGCGCGCGCGGTCCACCTGCCAGGGCGCGAGCCCCAGCCGCGACGCGATGTGGCCGGACCCCTCGCGAGACCCGGCGACCTTCGCCATCGTGCGCAGCTTGCTCGCGAACGCCGCGACGATCGGCACCGGATCCGCACCCGATGCCAGCGCATGGCGAAGCCCCAGGAGCGCCTCCCCGTGCCGGCCGGCGATCGCGGCATCGGCGACCGTGAACGCGGTGGTCTCGACGCGACCGCCGTAGTACTTCGCGACCGTCGCCTCGGTGATGTCCCCGGTCACGTCGGAGACGAGCTGCTGGCAGGCCGAGGCGAGCTCGTCCAGGTCGTCCGAGAACGCCGACACCAGCGCCCGCACCGCTCCGGTGGTCGCCGTGCGCCCCGCGGTGCGGAACTCCGCGATCGCGAAGTCGACCTTGTCGCTCTCCCGCTTGAGCTCCGCGCAGACGATCTCGATGCCGCCGCCGATGCCCGAGCGGATCGCGTCGAGCAGCTTCTTGCCGCGGTTGCCGCCGCCGTGCCGGAGCACGACGGTCGCGCCGTCCGCGGGCTGGGCGAGGTACTCGATCATCTCGACGAGGAACGCGTCCGAGCACTTCTCCACGTTCGAGACGCGCAGCAGCCGCGGCTCGTCGAACAGCGACGGGCTCGCCAGCGTCAGCAGCTCCCCCGGCGCGTAGCCGCCGGCGTCGATGTCATTGACCTCGAGACTCGGGTCCTCGGCGCGCAGGAACTCGCGGAGGAACCGCAGTGCCCGGTCGGCGAGGAACTGCTCGGGACCGGTGATCAGCACGATCGGAGCGGGTCGCGTCTGGTTCCACGCGAGCTGCGGGATCGCCGCCTTCGAGGGGGCCGCCTTGCCGCGGGCCGGGGCTCTGCCTGCCATGCCGTCGTCCTTCCGTGACCCTCGATTCTACGAGTCCGGGGACACCCGCTGGAGAAGCGAGGAGAGGTCGTGCCGTCAGGACGGACCGCGCCGCCGCTGCCTCTCGAGGAACTTCAGTCGATACCTGCGGGAATCGGAGAAGGCGCCGATCCCCGTTCCGAGCAGCGCGACCGCGGAGAGGACGATCCACCACGGCGGCTGGTGCGGCACCGCGGCCAGGAACAGGAGGACTGCCATGTGGGCGAACATGACCAGTGGGATCGAGACACCCGGTTGATCCTTCCGGAGTTCGGGTCGTTCCTTCCGAGTCACGCCGACTCCTTCTCCTCGTCACGCCACGTCGATCCCGTATCCAAGCAGTCGGCGACGTCCGCGACCGATCCGCGGCGCAAGGCTGTCCACTCCGTCGCAAGACACCCGCGGATCGGGTTCCGGCAGCACCGTCCTCCCCGGCGACGGGCGACCCTCGGCTGAGCACAGGCGCGGTTCGACCTCCGCGCTCGTCCGGAGCAGCCACCGGGGCGGCGGCGCCGCTCGTCCAGACCCCGACGCCCTCCGGTCGCGAGGAGAGCAGCACCGTCCCCTCCAGGTCGGTCCGCAGGGCGCGGGTCCCGCGCTCGGCCAGCAGGGCGAGCAGCGACGGCGTCGGGTGGCCGTACGTGTTGTCCGCGCCGACCGAGACGAGGCCGATGCGGGCGCCGAGCGCGTCGTAGAGGGCGGGCGACTGGTCGGCGGAGCCGTGGTGCGCCACTTTCACGACGTCGACGCGGCCCGGGTCCAGGCGCGCGAGCCGGCCCTGCTCCTCGGCGCCGAGGTCGCCGAGCATGGCCAGGGACAGCGGCCCGCCGATCGCGTCCGCGGCGATGTCGATCCGCAGGGTCACGCTCGCCTCGTTGCCGCGGAGGGTGGTCCCCCGCTCCGGCCAGACGACCCGCCAGCGCAGCGAGCCGACCGAGCCGCTGTCGCCGCGCGCCGCTTCCCGCACCGCGGCGCCGCCGGACACGAGGTCGGCGCGGTCGCGGGTGTCGCCCTCGTCCGCCACCGGACCGACGAGCGCCTCGTCGACGCGGCCGACCACGGCCGCCAGGCCGCCGACGTGGTCGAGGTCGTAGTGGGTGAGCAGCAGCAGCGCGAGGCGGTCGATGCCGAGCAGGTCGAGGCACGCGTCGAGCCGCTCCGGCAGCGGCCCGGTGTCGACGAGGACCACCCCGGCGTCGCCGCGGACCAGTACCGCGTCGCCCTGCCCGATGTCGCACATCGCCACCCGCCAGTCGGAGGGGACGGCGGCGGTGCGCAGCAGCGGGGTCGCCACGCCCGACGCCGCTCCGACGACGAGCGCCCCCGCCAGCACCGTCGCCGCGCACCGCCGCAGCAGCCGGAGTCGACGGGACCGGGTGACCAGCAGCAGCGCGAGCACGGTCAGGACCGTGAGCGCCAGCAGCCCGCCGAGCCCGGGCAGCCAGGCGATCCGCGGAGACGGCCAGCTCGCGACGGCGCGCGCGATCGAGGCGATCCACCAGGCCGGCACCGCCGCGAGCCGGATCGCCACGTCGGCCCCCACCGGCCACCACGGCGCGAGCAGGCAGCCGATCAGCCCGAGTCCGGTCGCCGCGGGTGCCGCCGGCTCGGCGAGCAGGTTCGCCAGCACCCCGTAGACCGGGATCGTCGGATCGATCAGCAGGACCGCCGGCTGGCACGCGAGCTGCGCCGCCAGGGGTACCGCGATCAGCAGCGCGAGCGGTCGCGGCAGGACGTCCTCGAGCCGGCGCGCGATCGGCTCCGCCGCGAGCAGCAGCCCACCCGTCGCCAGCACGGACAGCACGAAGCCGAGCCGCCCCGCGATCGACGGATCGACGAGCATCAGCAGGACGACGCTCGCCAGCAGCGCCGGGACCGCCGCACCGGACCGCCGCCCCAGCCGTGCGAGCAGCACGACGGTCGCCATCACCGCCGCCCGCACGACGCTCGGCTCCGGAGTGACCAGCACGACGAACGCTGCGAGGACCGCCAGCGCCGAGAGGGTGCGGAGGCGACGGCCGGCGCCGAGCAGCGCGGCGACGAGCCAGCCGGCCGCGACCACGACCGCGCAGTTCGCTCCGGAGACCGCAGTGAGGTGGGTGAGCGAGGCGGTCCGCATGTCGTCCTCCAGGTCGGACGAGAGGGCTGAGGTGTCCCCCGTCGCGAGGCCCGGTAGAAGGCCTGCGACGTCTCCGCCGATCATCGCGGTCCGGGCGAGGAAGCCCGCGCGCAGCACCTCCGCGACCGCCGCCACTCCGACGGGCGGGCGTCGCTCGAGCACGGCGCTCGCGGTCAGGAGCGTGCTCTCGCCGACGGAGCCCGGCTCCTCTGCCCGGACCCGGAGCACGACCTCGGAGCCGACCGGCAGTCGGCCGCCGGGCTCGGCCAGGAACACCCGCACCGGCGCGGACATCGGCTGATCCTCCAGCTGCAGCGCGGTGCCGTCGAACCACACTCCGCCGGCGGTGAGCGGCCGCGCGGAGGTCTCGATGCGGACGAGCACCGCCTGAACCGCTCGGGATTCCGCCGCCGCCCGCAGCTCCGAAGGGTGCCGCTCGGGCGCTGCGACCACGACGGAGGTGACGGCCAGCGCCGCTCCTCCGAGTGCCACCGCGATCCCGGCCAGGACGACGGCCGCGCGGCGACGACGGAACACGAGCACCGTCGCGACGACGACGAGGGTCACCGACCACGCCACCGTGCAGAGCAGCGCCCCGCCCCCGAAAACGGCCGTGACCGGCAGCAGCCCGGCCGCCGCGGCCGCCGCCCACGCCGCGAGCGCGAGCGGCAGCAGCCGCAGATCCTGCGCGCGGATCACGGCGCCACCTGCTCGCGGAACGCCTCGAGCGTCTTCTCGCCGACGCCCGGCACCTCCAGCAGCTGGTCCACCGAGGTGAACGGCCCGTGCTCCTCGCGGTAGGCGACGATCTTCGCCGCCGTCGCAGGGCCGATCTCGGGCAGCTCCTCCAGTTGCGCGGCCGTGGCCGTGCTCAGGCTGACGATGCCGCCGGTGGTGCCCGCAGCTGCGGCCGGACCCGTGCCGCCCGGCACGACCGCCGCACCCCGCTCGGGGACGAGGATCTGCTCACCGTCCACGAGCCGCCGTGCGAGATTCACGGCTGCCCGCTCGGCTGCTTCCGTGAAGCCACCCGCCGCCGCGAGCGCATCGGCCACCCGCGCACCAGGATCGAGCAGGTAGAGGCCAGGCGCGGCGACCGCTCCGGCGACGTGCACGTAGAGGACCTCGCCCGGACTGCTGCTGGGAGGAGGCGAACCGGTCGCGCCCGCAGATGCCGGCGCTCCAGACGGACCCGCCGCAGCAGCGGCACCACCGGCCGGCGCGAGCACCTCCGTCCGGCCGCTCGCCCGCGTCCCTGCGAGGAGCACTGCCACGACCGCTGCCGCGATCACCAGCACCATCGCCGCGCCGACCCCGATCCGCCAGCGCGATCGCGCTCGGCGCGGACGTCGCAGCAGCCCCGCGGGGTCGTCGGCCTGGCTCGTCTGCTGCATCCGACGACGCTAGGGCGGCCCGGTTCGGGCGATCATCGACTCCCTCGGATCAGTGGACGAAGCTCGACATCCCGTCCTGTGGAGGACGCCCGCCCCGCCCGCTCAGAGCAACCGCAGCCGCCCGACGATCTTGTCGATCCGGTTCCTCGGTCCGATCAGACCGACCGCCAGGTACTCGACGAGCTCCGGCGCGGTCGCCCCGAGCACCTCCCGGTACTCGTCGTACACGCGGGTGTCCTGCGCGGCGGCGGGCATGTCGGCGACGAACGTCCCCTCGTGCGCCTCCGCCTTCGCCCGGATCGTCCGGAGCGTCGCCGCATCGGCCGCGAGCACGGTGCAGCCCGCCCACGGCAGCCCCGGGTGCTCGGAGCCCGTGGTGTCCTGCGCGGCCGGACCGAGCAGGCCGGTCACCTGCGCGCCGGTCGCGGCCGCGACGCAGACGGCGGCGTTCACCGCCCGCCCGATCGGGAGCGCCTCGTCGACCACGACCACCCACTTCAGACGCGCCGATCGGGTCGGCGCCGCGGTGTCGATCTCGTCCTCGGCGTAGCCGACCGGTGCAGTGCTCATCGTCGTCCCTCTCTGGTCGGTCCTCCCGACCGGCCGCGCTCACGATAGGCGGATGGGCGAGCCTCCCGCAGGATGTCCGTATGAACGACCAGCAGAACCGCGACGGAGCGGTCCTCGACGCGCTCGACATCGCCATCCTCCGCCTCCTCCAGTCGGATGCGCGGATGTCCAATCGCGACGTCGCGACCGCGGTCGGCGTGTCCCCCACCACCTCCCTCGATCGCATGCGGCGCCTGCGCACCCGCGGCGTCATCCGGGGCGCCACCCTCGACGTCGACCTCGCCGCGATCGGACGCGGCGTCCAGGCGCTGATCGCCGTTCGGATCCGGCCGCCGTCCCGCGAGGTGATCGAGTCCTTCCGCGACTGGGTCAGCGGCCTCGAGCAGACCCTCGGCGTCTTCGTCACCGCCGGCAACGAGGACTTCATCATCCACGTCGCCGTCCGCGACAACGACGACCTCTACGCCTTCGTCATCGACCGCCTCACCGAGCGCCGCGAGGTCGCCGACGTCCGCACCTCGGTCGTCTACCAGCACATCCGCAACGCGTCGGTGCCGCCCGCCTGAGCGAGCGCGTCGGCAGTGGGAACGCCCAACGGCCGGAGATGAGCGACCGCGAGAGGGAGGTACTCGCCGAGCTCACCCGCGGTCGCTCGAGTATCGAGCGGACGGGACGCCTCCGGCGCCGGCGCAGGGCGGCGAGGAGACTGACGTCTGCAGGGGGGTGGGTCTCGATACGCCGCTTCGCGGCTACTCGACCAGCATGAAAGCGGGCCTCTCTTCCAAGTAGGTCGCTTCAGCGTGCAGAGGTACCCGTCACTGGCGGTTCTTCGTCCTCTCCAGTGCCGCGATGGTGCGCAGCATCAGCGCCATCGTGCCGAAAGCGACGGCGGCGACCAGCGCCGGCAGGTGAGTCAGGACCCCGAGTGCGACGGGTGCGGCTCCCCAGGAGACACTGATCACGAGCGCTGCGACGATGAAGGCCAGCAGCTCGAGCCCTGAGTGCGGCGTCGACCGCACTGCGACCGCCGCGAGGAGTGTGCAGGCGACGATCGCAGACGCCGCCACGATGATCGCCGCCGTGTCGAGAGCGCGGAGTGCGGTGAACGCCGCGTCGAACAGGATCTTCGCGATCAGGAGCGAGGCGACGATGCGCCGCGAGGAGAGGGAGAAAGCCTTCATGAGCACTCCCGGGGTCAGAGGAGGAACGAGACGGCATCGACGTCGACGAGCATCAGTGCCGGGAGGACGCGAGAGACAGCACTCTTACACGTATGGAGACGGTGTACTCGGGCCTGACGTCCGGCGACGGTCGGCACGACGTCCTGGCATCGTCCGCCCGGGCACCTGGCGGATCACGGCAGACCTCTCCGCCTGGGACAGCGCGTCGGCACGGGAACGCCGAAAGGGCCCCTCCGCAGTGGAGGAGCCCCTTCGAGGAGGTCCGGTGCTCGGAAGGACCTACGCCGGCTTCGTCACCAGGTTCACCAGGCGCGGCGCCCGGACGACGGCGGTGACGACCTCGCGGCCCTGCAGCGCCCGCGCGACACCGGTGGCCGCGCGCGCCTTCTGCTCGAGCTCGTCCGAGGAGATCTTCGGCGAGACCTCGATCCGGTCGCGGACCTTGCCGTCGACCTGCAGGATCGCGGTGACCTTCTCCTCGACCAGGAGCGTCGGGTCGGCCTTGCGCCAGAGCGCGTGCGCCACCGAGCCCTCGTAGCCCAGACGGTTCCACATGTCCTCGGCCGTGTACGGCGCGAACAGGTTGAGCGCCATCGCGACGACCTCCGTCGCCTCGCGGACGGCGGGGTCGCCCGCGCCGGCACCGGAGTCGATGACCTTGCGGGTCGCGTTGACCAGCTCCATCAGGCGCGCAACGACGACGTTGAATTTGAACGCCTCGATCAGCGACGGCGACTCGGCGAGGAAGCGGTGCGTCTGCCGGCGCAGTGCCGCGTCGCCGTTCTTCCACTCCACGTCGGGCTTGGTGGTGACGTCCTTCGCCAGGCGCCAGGCGCGGGCGAGGAACTTCGCGCTGCCCGACGGCGAGACGTCGGCCCAGTCGATGTCGTCCTCGGGCGGGCCGGCGAACGCCATCGTCAGGCGCACGGCGTCGACGCCGAACTCGTCCAGCTGGTCGGACAGGCGGACGATGTTGCCCTTCGACTTCGACATCGCGGCGCCGTCCATCTGCACCATGCCCTGGTTGAGCAGCGCGGTGAACGGCTCGGTGAAGGAGACGTAGCCGAGGTCGAAGAGCACCTTGGTGATGAAGCGCGCGTAGAGCAGGTGCAGGATCGCGTGCGTCACGCCGCCCACGTACTGGTCGACGGGCGCCCACTTCTCGGCGAGCTTCGGGTCGAACGCCTGGGTGTCGTCCTTCGGCGAGAGGAAGCGCAGGAAGTACCAGGAGGAGTCGACGAAGGTGTCCATCGTGTCCGGGTCGCGGCGCGCGGGGGTGCCGTCGTTCGGGTTCGTGACGTTCACCCAGTCCTCCGCAGCACCGAGCGGCGACGAGCCCTTCGGCTGCAGGTCGAGGCCGTCGGTCGAGGGCAGGCGCACGGGCAGCTGGTCCTCTGGGACGGGGATCAGCTCGCCGTTCTCGCCGTGGATGATCGGGATCGGCGTGCCCCAGTAGCGCTGGCGCGAGATCAGCCAGTCGCGCAGGCGGTAGTTCTTGGCGGAGCGGCCGCGGCCGCGCTCCTCGAGCAGCTTGATCACGCGCTCGATGGCGGTGCGCTTGGAGAGGCCGTCGAGAGGGCCGGAGTTGATCAGGCGGCCGTCGCCGGTCAGCGCCTCGCCGGTGGTGGCCGGGTCGAGCGAGTACTCCTTCTCGAGCGCGGCGAGCTCCTCCGGGTCCTTCGGGATCACCGGGATCGCGCCGGTGACCGAGGCGGTCGTGTCGACGACGACCCGCACCGGCAGGTCGAAGGCGCGGGCGAAATCGAGGTCGCGCTGGTCGTGCGCGGGGACGGCCATCACCGCGCCGTGCCCGTAGTCGGACAGGACGTAGTCGGCCGACCAGATCGGCAGGCGCTCGCCGTTGACGGGGTTGATCGCGTAGCGGCCGAGGAAGACGCCGGTCTTGGGGCGGTCGACGGTGAGGCGCTCGATCTCACTCGACTTCTGCACCTTCTCGAGGTAGCTGCGGAAGGCGGTCTGCAGCTCCGGGTCGGCGCCCTCGACCAGCTCGGCGGCCAGGTCGGAGTCGGGTGCGACGACCATGAAGGTCGCGCCGAAGAGGGTGTCGGGGCGCGTCGTGAAGACGGTGATCCGCTCCTCGCGGCCCTCGATCTCGAACTCGACGTCGGCGCCGATCGAGCGGCCGATCCAGTTGCGCTGCATGGCGATGACCTTCGACGGCCAGGAGCCCTCGAGCTGGTTGAGGTCGTCGAGCAGGCGGTCCGCGTAGTCGGTGATCTTGAAGTACCACTGGGTGAGCTTCTTCTTCACGACGACGGCGCCGGAGCGCTCGGAGGTGCCGTCGGCGAGGACCTGCTCGTTCGCGAGGACGGTCTGGTCCACCGGGTCCCAGTTGACCCAGCTGTCCTTGCGGTAGGCGAGGCCCTTCTCGTACATCTTGAGGAACAGCCACTGGTTCCACTTGTAGTACTCGGGGTCGGAGGTGTGCAGCACGCGGTCCCAGTCGAAGGACGCGGCGTAGCGCTTCATCGAGCGCTTCTGCTGCTCGATGTTGTCGTAGGTCCAGGTGACCGGGTTGAGGCCGCGCTTGATCGCCGCGTTCTCGGCGGGCAGGCCGAAGCTGTCCCAGCCGATCGGGTGCAGCACGTTGAAGCCCTGCTGGCGCCAGTAGCGGGCGATGACGTCGCCCAGCGCGTACGCCTCCGCGTGGCCCATGTGCAGGTCGCCGGAGGGGTACGGGAACATGTCGAGCACGTACTTGCGCGGGCGCTTGTCGGTGGAGTCGCCGGTCGCGAACGGCCGGGTCTCCTCCCAGATCGGGAGCCACTTCTCCTGGAGCGCGCGGAAGTCGTAGCGCTCCTCGTCGGTCGGGCCGGTCTGCTGGGAGGTCTCTTCTGCCACAGGTGTGTCCTACTTCTGTGAGGGTGGGGGTGGGCGCGCGCTCGGAGGGCGCCTGCGTCCGACGAACAACCCTACTGGCCTCTAGCGACCGGGCGACGACTCCGCCGTGACGTGCAGGTCGACTCCGAGCGCGGCGAGCAGCGCGCGGGCCTTGAGGAGGGTCTCCTCCACCTCCTCGTCCGGGATCGACAGGGTCGTGATGCCCCCGCCCGTGCCGATCCTGGCGCGGACGCCGTCGAGCACGAGGGTCCGGATGGTCATCGCGAGATCGAGTGAGCCGTCGCCGCCGAGCCGGCCGAACGCACCGGCGTAGAGACCGCGCGGCCCCGCCTCCCACTCCCGCAGCAGCTCGATCGCCCGCCGCTTCGGCGCTCCCGTCATCGACCCGGCGGGGAAGGTCGCCGCGAGCAGCTCGGCCAGGCCGACACCCGGCGCGCGCTGCGCCGACACCTCGCTCACCAGCTGGTGCACGTGCGGGTAGCTCTCGACCTCGAGGAGGCGGTCCACCCGCACGGAGGAGGGAGCGGCGATGCGCGCGAGGTCGTTGCGCACCAGGTCGACGATCATCACGTTCTCGGCGCGCTCCTTGACGCTCGCGAGCAGCTCGGCGCGCAGCTCCGCGTCGACGACCGGGTCGGCGCTGCGGGTGCGGGTGCCCTTGATCGGGTGCGTCGAGACGCGACCGTCTGCGGAGGCGTCGAGGAAGCGCTCGGGAGAGGCGCTGACGAGGGCGAGCCCGCCGACCCGGATCAGGCCGCCGTGGTGACTGGGGCTCGACCGCCGGAGACGGCGGTACGCCTCGACGGGGTCGAAGGCGCCCTCGACCACCACCTCGTTGGTGAGGCACAGCTGGTAGGCGTCGCCCGCGCGGATCGCGGCCCGGCAGCGCGCGATCAGGGCGCGGTACTGCTCGGGGTCGTGCCGCCACTCCACGGGGCCGGCGGGCTCGGCGCTGCGCGGCTCGTCGGCGCCGGCCTCGTCGGCGGTATCCGGGGCCGCGGCGAGCGCCGTCAGCGCCTGCTCGAGTCGCCGCGCCTCGCCCTCCTGCCGACGGGAGGAGACGCGGTGCAGAGTCCTCCGGGCGTGATCGAACTCGAGCACCGGATCGCCGCGGATCAGCGCGAGCGCCGGCGGCGCGTCCGCACCGGTGGGCGCCGCCGGGAGGGAAACGAAGGGCGCGCCCGCCTCGTAGGAGATCCAGCCGTAGCGGCCGAGCGCGCGGTCGCCGCTCCGCTCCTCGTCGACCGCGGCGAGCGCCGCCGACACGTCAGCGCCGGCCTCGACCGTGAGCACGTCGTCTGAGGCGCCGAGGAAGGTTCGGCCCTCGACGGCGTCCCGACCGGAGTCGAGCCAGAAGGAGGCGTCCGCGCCGGCGAACAGGGCGAGGTAGGCGCGCTCGGGATCGACCCACGGCAGCTCCCGGCGGAGTGCGGGGTCCTCGAGGAGAGCGGCCACTGGGCTAGCGTAGGCCGTCATGGACGGCGAGCTGGTGCGGGTCTGGGACGGGCACGAGCTCGGTCCCGCGGTCGACGCTCCGGCCGGCGCCCTCCTCGCGGCCGACTCCTGGCTGGTGTCGGCGGGCCGCGTCCGCGGTCTCGAGCTGCACCGCGAGCGCTTCCTCGCCGCGGTCGCCGACGCCGGGACGTCCGGCACGGCGAGCCCTGTCGACGCCGAGACGTTCTTCGACGCCGCCGTCACCGCGCTCCCCCGGACCGGCGACTCCTTCCCCCGGGTCGAGCTGACCGCCGAGGGACTGCGCCTGCGTCTTCGCCCCGCCCCGCCGCGAGGCCGCACCGTCGTCCTCTGGACCAGCCCCGTGGATCCGCGGCGCACCCCGGAGCGCAAGGGACCCGACATCGCTCGCCTGGCGCTCCTGCGCTCGCGCGCTCTCGCCGCGGGCGCGGACGAGGCCGTGATCCTCGGAGCGGACGGCGCGGTCATCGACGGCGCCTCGAGCGCCGTCCTCTGGTGGCTCGGCGACGCACTGGTCGTCCCGCCCGCGAGCAGCCGCCGGGTCCGGAGCGTGACGGCCCGCACGGTCTCGGTGCTCGCCGGAGCGCTGGGTGTCGACGTCATCGAGGCCCCGGCCGAGCCCGCCGACCTCGACGGCCGCGAGGTCTGGACGGCGAACGCGCTGCACGGCCTGCGCCTGGCCACCGGCTGGGTCGACGGGCCGGCGCTCGCCGCGGTGCCGAGCCGTCTCGACACCTGGCGCAAGCGACTCGACGCCCTCCGCCGTCCCCTCCCCTGACCCTCGACGAGGCGGTGAAGTGGACGGCGTGCCGCCGTCCGGAAGCGCCGGAGACCGGACCACGCGACAGGGATCCCGCACCGCACGCCAAAGGGTGACAGATTCGAGCGCGAGTGCTTCGGTGAGAGGAAGACCGTTCGGCGATGCCGCCTCGTCGACGGCGGTGCCCATCTCTCGAGAAGGAACTGCCATGACGTCCACATCACATCCACGCTCCCTCGCCTCCGGCCTCGTCGCGCTCGTCGCGGCGGGAGCCCTGCTCCTCGGCACGACACCCGCCCTCGCCCAGAGCGCCGTCGGTGCAGCCGCTTCGCAGAACGGTGCTCCCGTCCGGTCCGCCGGCGCCGGGACGACGGCCGCACCGCCGCACGCCACCCTCCCCACCGGCGGCACCCTCGCACCGGGTGACCGGCTCACGTCGAAGAACGGGCTCTTCCACGCGGTCATGCAGACCGACGGCGACCTCGTCGGCGACGGACCCGACGGAATGATCTGGCACACCGGCACCCGCGGCGCCGGCAACCGCTTCGTCATGCAGGACGACGGCGACGCCGTCGTCCTCGGCACCGACGGCTCGGTCGAGTGGTCGTCCGGCACCGCCGCGTGGTCGACCGACTCCAACGTCGAGAACCTCGCCGTCGAGCTCAACGACAGCGGAGTGCTCACGATCGTCGACGACGAGGGCGACCTGGGCTGGGACAGCCAGTCCCAGCTGCCGGGGTCGGTCCTGTACGCCCCGAACCACCTCTCGACCGGTGACGTCCTGCGCTCGGACGACGGTCTGTACCTGGCGGTGATGCAGTCCGACGGGAACCTCGTCGTCCACGGCCCGACGGGTCTGATCTGGCAGACCGGGACTCACGGCATCGCCAACGGGCTGTACGTCGCCGAGAACGGCGTCGCGTCGATCTACGACTGGAGTGACACCGTGGTCTGGGCGAACCGCTCCGCCTCCGGCGCGACCGGGCCGTTCCGCTTCGTGCTGCAGAACGACGGGAAGCTCGTCGAGTACGACGGACAGGGCCACGTCGTCTGGTCCAGCCGCTGACGCAGCGGACAGCAGGCTCCGCGAAGGCGCCCGGTTCGTCGCTGCTCCCCCGCGCGTCGCATGATGGAGGGGTGAGCGACGCCGGCGACTTCATCCGCGCGGCGCTCGAGTACGAGGGCGACGTCTGGCGGGCGCAGGACGTGCGCGAGCGGCTCGGCGCGGGGCTCGACTCCACCGGCGCGTCCGTCGGCGCGGTGCGCGGCACCGTGCGGGACGCGCTGAAGAAGTTCCGCGGCCTCGAGCACGACGACGTCACGGTGCTGTCCTCGGAGCTGTGGGCGCCGCCCGTCTTCGAGACTCGGCTGGCGGTGGTGGTCCTGCTGCAGTCGCGGGTGACGCTGCTGCGCGCCTCCGATCTCACCCGGCTGGAGGGCTTCGCTCGGGACTCGCGGGTCGACGAGCTCGGCGATCCCCTGGCCGTCGACGTGATCGCTCCCCTGCTGTCCGCGCTGACCGGTCCGGCGCGGACGCGGGCCGACGCCGTTCTCGACCGCTGGGCCGTCGAGGGTGATCGCCTGGCACGCGTGGCGACGCTGGCCCGAGCGCCCCGCTGACGGTCGCGCGGCGGCTCACTCCTCGGTGGCCGCACCGGCCGCCGTGCCGCCGGCGACCGTGATCCGCCGGTCGAAGGCGAGCGCCCCGGTGACGCGGTGCGCGATCAGCACGACCGTGCGTCCGGACGCGGCGCGCAGCAGGTCGGCGAGCAGCGCGTCGGCGACCGGTGCGTCCACCGAGGCGGTCGGCTCGTCGAGCACCAGCACGTCGAAGTCGGCGAGCAGCGCGCGCGCGAGCGCCAGCCGCTGCGCCTGGCCGCCCGAGACCAGCGAGCCGCGCTCGCCCACCCGGGCGTCGAGTCCGCCGCGGGACGCCGTCCAGGAGGCGAGACCGACCCGCTCGAGGACGGCGGTGAGCACCGCGTCGTCGGCCTCGGGGCGCGCGAAGAGCAGGTTCTGCCGAATGGTGTCGTCGAAGAGGTAGGGCTGCTGCTCGACGAGGCCGACCATGCGCCGGAGCTCGGCCTGCGGGAGCGTCCGCGCCTCCACTCCGCCGATCCGGTACGAGCCGGTGTGGTCGAGGAAGCGGACGAGGGCGTGCGCGAGCGTCGTCTTGCCCGAGCCGCTGCCGCCGGTGACGAGGATCCGCTCGCCGGCCCGCAGCTCGAGCGAGACTCCCGCGAGCGCCGGACCCGCTGCACCGGGCCAGGCGACCGAGAGGTCCCGGAGGACGATGTCGCGGCCGGTCGGGACCGCGACCGCGGGATCGACCTGGGCATCCGTCGCCAGCGCGGGCGACTCCGCCTGCGCATCGAGGTCCGCGAGGCGCTGCGCGCTCGAGAGCGCCGAGCGGGCGCTCTGCACGGCGAGCGGCGCGGCAGCGGCGACCTCGAACACGGCCAGCGGCACCAGGACGAGCACTCCGAGGGCGGGGCCGCCCAGCTGCCCGATCGCGGGGATCCCGAGGGCGAGACCGGCCCAGACCGCGCCGCCGGAGCAGAGCGCGAGGACGGCGGCAGCGAGCCCGGCCGACGCCGCACGCCGCCGCGTCGCCCGGGTGAGCGCCGTCTCCGCCTCCGCGACGTCGGCAATCGCGCCGTCGGCCGCGTCGAAGGCGATCAGCACGTCGAGGCGGGTGATCAGCAGATTCAGCCGCTCCGCCAGCTCGCCCCGGAGCGGCGCGAGGTCGCGGTCGGCGCGCGCCGACACGAGACCCGAGCCGAGGGCTCCCCCGGCGAAGGCGAGCACGAGCAGACCGAGGAGCACGGCGCCCATCGCGGGCAGCAGGAGCCACACGCCGACCACCGCGGCGGTGGACACCACGGCGGAGACGACCAGGGGCTGCACGATCCGCAGCGGCACGTCCTGCTGCGCGTCGACGTCGGCGACCACGCGCGAGACGAGGTCGCCGCGGCGCACCCGCCCGAGCCCGTCGGGCGCCACAGGGATCAGCCGCTCGTAGACGCCCGCCCGCAGCTCCGCCAGTGCGCGGAACGCCGCGTCGTGCCCGGAGAGGCGCTCGAGGTAGCGGAAGAAGGCCCGCGAGAGCGCGAACGCGCGCACCCCGACGACGGCGAGCGAGAGGAAGAGGATCGGCGGCTGCTCGGCCGCCCGCACGATCAGCCAGGCCGAGCAGGCGAGCAGCGCGACGACCGACGCCGAGGAGAGCAGACCGAAGGACAGTCCGGGCAGGAAGCGCCGCGGCGCCGGCATCGCCGCGCGCAGCACGTCGGCGCGGTTCACCGGAGCACCGCCTCGGCGGGAGCGAGCGCGAGCACGGCGTCGGCCGCCGCGATCGTCGCGGGGCGGTGGGTGGCGACGAGGACGACGAGTCCCTGGTCCGCGAGACCGCGGAGCCCTGCGAGCAGCGCGCGCTCCGAGTCGTCGTCGAGCGCGGCGGTCGGCTCGTCGAGGGCGAGCACCGCGCAGCCGCGCTCGAGGACGCGGTGCACGGCGCGCGCGACGGCGACCCGCGCCGCCTGCCCGCCGGACAGGCCCGTGCCGTCCGCGTCGATGCGCCGGTCGGGGTCGAGATCGGCGCCCGCGACCGCGAGTGCCCTCAGGATCCGCTCCGGATCGGGCGAGCGCGAGCCGAGCGCGACGTTGGACCCGACGGTCCCCGGGAGCAGGTCGGGCCGCTGCCCGGACCAGGCGAGCCAGTCGCGACCGGTGGCCGCGTCGACGGTCGCGCCGCCGAGGGCGATCGCGCCGGTCGCGGGGGCGAAGCCGGCCAGAGCGGCCAGCAGGGTGGACTTGCCGGAGCCGCTGGGCCCGGTCAGAGCCGTGATCGAGCCGAGGGGCAGGACGGCGTCGACGGGCGCGAGGACGCGACCCGCGCCGTCGTCCACCGCGAGACCGCGGAGCTCGAGCGTCCCGGACCGGCCGGGGGCCGAGGTCCGCGCGGGCACCACCGCCGCGGCCTCGATGATCGTGAACGCCTCGTCCGCCGCCTGGACCCCGTCCGCCGCGGCGTGGAACTCGGCGCCGACCTGCCGCACCGGCAGGAACACGTCCGGCGCCAGCACCAGCACGAAGAGCCCGATCGCGAGCCCGAGCGAGCCGTCGACCAGGCGCAGCCCGATCGACACCGCGACGAGCGCGACCGAGAGCGAGCCGGCCAGCTCGAGGACGAAGCTGCTGACGAAGGTCACCCGCAGCACCTTCATCGTGTGCACGCGGTAGTCCTCGGTGAGAGCGCGGATCCGGGCGCCCTGCCGCTCCGCGCGCCCGAAGATCTTCAGCGTGGCCAGCCCGCCGACCGTGTCGACGAAGCCGGAGGCGAGCGCCTGCAGCCGGCTCCACTGCTGCTTCTGCACCGCCTGGGTCGCCCAGCCGATCAGCACCATGAACACCGGGATCAGCGGGAGCGTGACCACCAGGAAGAGCGCGCTGAGCGGATCGGCGAGGAAGACGACGAGCACCAGGATCGGCGTCGTGATCGCGGTGGCGATCAGCTGCGGCAGGTAGCGGGCGAAGTAGCCGTCGAGCGCGTCGAGCCCGCCGCCGAGCAGGGCGACGACTCCGCCCGATCCACCCGAGCGGCCGGACGGCCCGAGCGCGACCAGCGCGGCGAGGACCGCCGAGCGCAGCTGCGCCTTCGCACCGGCGCCGCCGCGGGCCGCGTTCACCTCGACGGCCCAGGCCAGCAGCGCGCGCACCGCCACCACGCCCAGCAGCGCCGCGAGCGAGGGGGCCAGCTCGGCGGCGGAGCGCCCGTCGACCGCCCCGGCCACCAGCTGCGCCACCAGCCAGGCGAACGCGACGACGGTCGCCGTGCGGGCGAGCGCGAGCGCTCCGCCGAGCAGGAGGAACAGCCGCGCGGCCCGGGCGTAGCGGAGCAGTCGGGGATCGAGGGGTTTCACGTCTGCGTTCGGTCAGTGCGCGTCCACCGGGATGTGCGTCCGGGTGATGCGCTTGCGGAAGATCCAGTAGGTCCAGGCCTGGTAGCCGACGATGAGCGGCACGAAGACCAGCGCCGTCCAGCTCATCACCGTCAGGGTATAGGGCGTGCTCGAGGCGTTCTCGATGGTCAGGCTGTTCGCGATGTCGTTCGAGGCGGGCATCACCGCGGGGAAGAGCGTGGTGAACAGGGCGAGCACCGCGAGGGCGATCGTGCCGGCCAGCAGGGCGAAGGCGCGGCCCTCCCGCCCGCGCACGTTGGCGATCCAGGCGAGGATCAGCGCGGTCGCCGCGGCGATCGAGAGCAGCCAGGAGGGGCCGCTCCCCTGCGCCAGGTTCGTCCAGCCGAGGAACACCGCGGCGACCGCGATCGTCACGAGTCCCGCCCGCGTCGCGAGCCGGCGCGCCCGCTCGCGGATCTCGCCGTCCGTCTTCAGCGAGACGAAGACGACGCCGTGGGTGAAGAAGAGCAGGAGCGTCGTCGCACCGCCGAGCAGCGCGTACGGGTTGAGCAGGTCGAAGACCGTCCCGATGTAGTTGTGGTCCGCGTCCAGCGGCACGCCCTGCACGATGTTCGCGAAGGCGACGCCCCAGAGGAACGCGGGGACGGCCGAGCCGACCACGATCATCGAGTCGAACCGCTTCTTCCAGGCGGCCTCCGGCCGCTGGTGGCGGTACTCGAAGGAGACGCCGCGGGCGATCAGCGCGAGCAGGATCAGCAGCAGCGGCAGGTAGAAGCCGCTGAAGAGCGTCGCGTACCACTCGGGGAAGGCGGCGAACATCGCGGCCCCCGCGACGATGACCCAGGTCTCGTTGAGGTCCCAGACCGGCCCGATCGTGTTGATCAGGACGCGGCGGTCGGTGTCGTCGCGGCCGAGGAACGGCAGCGACATCCCGACGCCGAAGTCGAAGCCGTCGAGCACGAAGTAGCCGATGAAGAAGACGGCGACGATCCAGAACCAGAGCGTGGCCAGATCGAGCGATCCGAGGTCCATGTGCGCAGTGCCCTTCTCAGTAGACGGTGCCGACGAGTTGCGGGCGACCGCTCTCCTCGTCGATCTCGGGGGCGTCGTCGGGACCGGCCTGGGCCGCCCGCTTGATCAGCCGGAACTCGACGACCGCGAGGGTGCCGTAGATCGCGGTGAAGGCGATCAGCGAGATCAGCACCTCGATGCCGCTCACGCCGGGCGAGACGCCGTCCGCGGTCTTCAGCAGTCCGAAGACCAGCCAGGGCTGACGGCCCATCTCGGTGAAGACCCAGCCGACGATCATCGCCAGCAGCGGCAGCGGGGCGGCCCAGATCGCGATCTTCCACATCCACTGCTTCGGCTCGCGGCCCTTGCGGGTGAACCAGAGGCCGGCGGCGGCGACGCCGATGGCGAGGACGCCGAGCGCCATCATCCAGCGGAACGACCAGTAGGTGATCCAGATGATCGGCGTGTAGTCGCCGGGGCCGTAGACCGCGCTGTACTGCGCCTGCAGGTCGTTGATGCCCTCGACGGTGCCGGTGAAGGTGTGCGTCGAGAGGAAGGAGAGCAGATAGGGGATGCGGATCGAGAAGAGCTCGCTCGAGCCGTCGGGAGTGCCCCAGGTGAAGATCGAGAAGGAGGCGTCGGCACCGGTCGAGGTCTTGTAGAGCGCCTCCGCAGCCGCCATCTTCATCGGCTGGGTGTCGACCATCGCGAGGCCGAGCGAGTCGCCGGTGAAGAGGGTGAGGCCACCGCTGATCAGCATCATCCAGGCGCCGAACTTCAGCGCCGGGCGCATCGTCTCGAGGTGCTGGTTCCGCGAGAGGTGGTAGGCGGCGACGCTGATGATCACGGCGGCCGAGACCATGAAGCAGGCGAAGATCGTGTGCGGGAACGCGGCGAGGGCGACCTTGTTGGTGAGCAGGGCCCAGATGTCGGTGAGCTCGGCGCGGCCCTTGGCCTCGTTGATCCGGAAGCCGACCGGGTTCTGCATGAAGGCGTTCGCGGCGATGATGAAGTAGGCCGAGAGCGTGGTGCCGAGCGTGGTGAGCCAGATCGTGGCGAGGTGCAGCTTCTCGGGGAGCTTGTCCCAGCCGAAGATCCAGAGGCCGATGAAGGTCGCCTCGAGGAAGAACGCGAGCAGCCCCTCGAAGGCGAGCGGGGCGCCGAAGACGTCGCCGACGAAGCGGGAGTAGTCGCTCCAGTTCATGCCGAACTGGAACTCCTGGACGATGCCGGTGACGACGCCCATCGCGAAGTTGATCAGGAAGATCTTGCCGAAGAACTTCGTCAGCTGGAGGTAGTGCACGCGGCCGGTGCGCACCCAGCAGGTCTGGAAGATCGCCACCGTGAGCGCCATGCCGATGGTGAGCGGCACGAAGAGGAAGTGGTAGATCGTCGTCAGGCCGAACTGCCAGCGCGACAGGAGGAGCGGATCCAGGAGTTCGTTCACGGCCCCGAGCCTAGGTCGGCGGCGGGGGCTCGATCGGCTCGGATCCCAGTACTGGAGCGGATGTGCGGCCGTCAGGGCCCCCTCTACGACACCCTTCCCGGGGTGGTCGCCGCGGCCTCGCGCACACCCCCTCGCCGGTGATTCCTCGACGTCGAGACAGAGCGTCTCGACGTCGAGCGACCTCCCCGCGCAGGTCCGGTCGAGCAGCGGCCGGAGTCGTCCGTGCGCTGTCCACGGGCCTCTCGACGGCGAGTGATCGACGTACGCTCCAGAACCTGAGCGGAAGGCCGCTTGACTGCCAGGATTTCCACAGGTTCACCGTCGCCCGGCACCGACCGCGGGAAAGCGTGCACCGCCCTCCTGCGCCGCTCGCGGCTCCCGCCCGGCCGCGCCCCCTACGATCGAGGAATGCCGAGCAAGGGGAGCTACGCCAAGGGTGTCGCGAAGCGCGAGGAGATTCTGCAGACCGCTCTCGAGGTGTTCTCGCGGCAGGGGTACCGCAAGGCCTCGCTGCGCGAGATCTCGGAGGAGGTCGGGCTGACGCAGGCGGGGCTGCTGCACTACTTCGACTCGAAGGAGGAGCTCTTCGCGGAGGTCCTCCGCAAGCGCGACGACACCGACCGCGCCGTCTACGACCTCGAGCAGAAGGGCGACCAGGCGATCGAGGAGGTCGTCCGGCTGATCCGGCACAACAGCGAGGTACCCGGTCTCGTCCACCTCTACGCCACGCTCTCCGCCGACGCGACCGACGAGTCGCACCCCGCGCACGAGTTCTTCATCGAGCGCTACCGGACCGTCAACGAGGTCTTCGCCGCCCGCGTCCGCGAGGACCAGAGCGAGGGCCTGATCGCCGCCGACATCGACCCCGAGCTCGCCGCCAAGATGATCACCGCACTGTCCGACGGACTGCAGGTGCAGTGGCTGCTCGACGACCAGGTCGACATGGGCTCGATCGTCGAGACGTTCTGGTCGCTGCTCAAGCGGGTCCGCTGACCCCGATGGACGCCACGATCCCGTGAACGACGCTCTGACCGGCCTCCTCGCCTTCGTCGTCAGCGTGCCGCCCGTCTGGCGGACGCTGCTCGCCGGCCTCGCCGTCTTCTTCGAGACGACGATCCTCGCCGGGCTGATCGTGCCGGGCGACACCGTCGTGATCGTCAGCGCGACCGGAGTGACCTCTCCCCTGCAGTTCGTCGCGCTGGCCGTCGCCGTGATCATCGGGGCGCTCTGCGGCGAATCGGTCGGCTTCTACCTGGGCCGCTGGTTCGGACCGCGGATCCGCGGGTCGCGCCTGGGCCGCCGCCTCGGCGAGAAGAACTGGCTGCGCGCCGAGCGCTACCTCGCACGCCGCGGCGGCATCGCCGTGTTCCTCTCCCGCTTCCTCCCGGTCCTGCACTCGCTCATCCCCCTCACGGTCGGGATGAGCGGCATGAGCTACCGCACGTTCATGGCCTGGACGACGCCCGCGTGCATCCTCTGGTCGTTCGCCTACGTCGGCGTCGGGGCCGCCGCGGCGGGCGGCTACCGCGAGCTGTCGGACAGCCTGCACTACGCCGGCTACCTCTTCGTCGGGGCGATCGTGGTCTTCGTGCTGGTCGTGATCGGAGTGAAGAAGCTCCTCTCACGCGCAGAGGCGCGTCACCTCGACGAGTGACGCGCCTCCGGGCGTGAGCGGGTCGCGTCAGCCGATCAGGCCGGCCGAGGTGAGCCACTCGGTCGCGATGGCCGCGGCCGACTTCTCCTCGTTGACGCTCTCGGAGTTGAGTTCGACGAGGTCCTCGGCGGTCAGCTTCGCGCTGACGCCGTCGATGATCTCCGCGGCGTCGTCGTCGACCTTGTCGGAGACGATCGGCACCACGTTGTCCGCGACGAACAGGCCGTCGGGGTCGGCGAGGGGCAGCAGGTCGTTCGACTCGATGTTCGGGTCGGCGGTGTAGATGTTCGCCATCTGGATCTGGTTGCTGGCCAGCGCGTCGACGGTCGTCGATCCGCCGCTGTCCTCGATCGCCTGGAACGTCGTGGTGATGCCGTACTTCGACTGCAGCGCGTCGGGCCCGTAGGGACGGGTCTGCAGCTCGGAGTTGCCGCCGAGCACGATCGGGTCGGTGACGTTCTTCAGCGAGGCGATGTCGGTCAGCTTCCACTGGTCGGCGAAGGCCTGGGTGACCGTGTACGAGTTCTGGTCGCTCGCGTCCGCGGCGTCGAGCGCGCGCAGTCCGTCGGGCAGGGCGTCGGTGAGCGCCGAGTAGACGTCGTCGGCCGTGGTCGCGGTCGTGTCCGGCTCCAGCGCCTGCAGGAGGCTGCCGCCGTACTCGGGGAAGACGTCGATCGAGCCGCTCTCGATCTCGGGCAGGTAGATCTCGCGCTGACCGATGCGGAAGTCGCGCTGCACGGTCATCCCCCCGTCCTCGAGGGCCTGCGCGTAGATCTCGGCGATGATCTCGTTCGAGTAGTAGTCCTGCGAGCCGATGACGATGGTGTCGCCGCCGGCGGTCGCTCCCGATCCTTCGTCGAGCGGATCGCTGGACGAGCACCCTGCCAGCGCCACCACGGCGCCGACCGCGAGTGCGCTGAGAACGACACGGCCCTTCTTGGTTGCTGTGAACATCTCTTATTTCCCTTCGTCGATGGGGATTCCCACCACCGCGCGGCGTCGGAGTGACGACGCGCGGAAACCTGTGCGCTCGGTCGAGGCGCGGCCGAGGCCGAGCACGACACCGCGGGGCACGGCGACCCTCTGCAGGATCGCGAACAGCACCTCGCTGAGCAGCGTGAGCACGATCACGATGATCGAGCCCGCGAGCATCTGCGGGTAGTCGCCCGCCTTGACGCCCTGGAAGATGTAGCGGCCGAGACCGCCGGCGCCGATGTAGTCGGCGAGCGTGGCCGTCGCGATGATCTGCAGGGCCGCGACGCGCAGACCGCCGATCAGCAGCGGCAGGCCCAGCGGGATCTCGACCTTCGCCAGGATCTGCCACTCCGTCATGCCGACGGCGCGCGCGGCGTCGACGGTGCGGCGGTCGACCGCCTCGAGACCGGAGTAGGCGCCCGCGAGGATCGACGGGATCGCCAGGATCACCAGCGCGATGAGCGGCGCCCCGAGGCCGAGGCCGAGGCTCATGGCCGCCAGCACGAGCACACCGAGCGTGGGCAGTGCGCGGAGGCCGCCGGCGATCGGCACGGCGATGCCCTTGCCCTTGCCGGTGTGCCCGATCAGGTAGCCGAGCGGGATGGCGATCGCGGCGGCGATCAGGAGGACGATGAGGCTGATGCCGAGGTGCTGCCCGACACGGGTGGGGATGCCGTAGATGCCCTCCCAGTGCGCGGGGTCGCCGATCCAGGCGAAGGCCTGCACGATGAGGTTCACGTCGTCACCGCCTTCTCGACGCGCACGGCTCTCCGGCGCGAGCGGGCCCGGTCGAGGGTCGTCCACGGCATCAGCAGGCGGCCGAGAAGGACGAGGAGGCCGTCGAGCACGAGGGCCAGCACGATCGTGAGCACGATGCCGGTGATGATCTCGCCCTGGATGCCGCGCTGGAAGCCGTCGGTGAAGAGCAGGCCGAGGCTCTGGATGCCCAGCACCGCGCCGACGGTGACCAGGCTGACCGTGCTGACGGTCACCACGCGGAGACCGGAGAGCAGGACGGGACCGGCGAGCGGGAACTCGACCTTCCAGAACCGGGCCCAGGCGGAGTAGCCCATCGCCGTCGCCGACTGGGTGACGTCCTCCGACACCGCCGACAGCGCGTCGGAGGTGGTGCGCACCATCAGCGCGATGCCGTAGAGGGTGAGGCCGATGATGACGTTCGCGGTGGAGCGCAGCGGGATGCCGAGCAGCGCGGGCAGCAGGATGAACATCGCCAGCGACGGGATGGCGTACAGCACGCCGAGCCCGGTGAGCAGGGTGCCGCGGCTCCAGCGGTAGCGGTTGGCGATCCAGCCGAACGGCAGCGAGATCACGAAGCTCAGCAGGATCGGCGGGACCGAGAGCGCGAGGTGCGCCAGCAGGTTCGCGACGATCTGATCGGTGTTGTTGACGACCCAGTTCACGCGCCGACGCCGTCCTGCCCGCGCAGGACGCCGGTGGGCCGCCCGTCGCCGTCGACGACGATCCGGGCGCCGTCGCGCTCCTCGATCGAGAGGGAGCGCTTGCCGCGGTCGGCGCCGACGAAGCCGGCGACGAACTCGCTCGCGGGGTTCGCGAGGATCTCGGCGGGCGAGCCCTTCTGCGCGATCCGGCCGCCCTTCTCGAGGATGACGACCTGGTCGCCGAGCAGGAAGGCCTCGTCGATGTCGTGGGTGACGAAGACGACCGTCTTGTCGAGCTCGCGCTGCAGGCGGAGCGTCTCGCGCTGGAGGTCGGCGCGCACGAGCGGGTCGACGGCGCCGAACGGCTCGTCCATCAGCAGGATGTTGGGGTCGACGGCGAGGCCGCGCGCGACTCCGACGCGCTGCTGCTGCCCGCCCGAGAGCTGGCTCGGATAGCGAGTGGCGAGGGAGCGGTCGAGTCCGACGGTGTCCATCAGCTCGAGCGCGCGGTCGTGGGCGGGCTTCTTCGCCACTCCGTTGAGACGCGGCACCGTGGCGATGTTGTCGATGACCCGCCGGTGCGGCAGGAGGCCCGAGTTCTGCATGACGTAGCCGATGCGGCGACGCAGCGAGACGGCGGGGAGCTTGGAGATGTCCTCGCCGTCGATCTCGATCGTGCCGCCGGTCGGCTCGATCATGCGGTTGATCATCCGCAGGATCGTCGTCTTGCCGCAGCCGGACGAGCCGACGAAGACGGTGGTCTGCCGGGAGGGCAGCACGAGCGAGAAGTCGTCCACCGCCCGCGTGCCGTCCGGATACTGCTTGCTCACTCCGCGGAATTCGATCACGGTCCTGCTCTTCCCTGTCCCGTGGTCCCGGTCAGAACCTGGCGCTCAGCAAAACATCAATCGGAGACGCGTGCCAACCCGGATGGCGCAGTGTTGCGATGGAGCGTGGAAAGAGCTAGGCCGCGGTCGGCCCCCGATGACCGGGGGACGGCCGGGCGGTCAGGCCTCGATCGGCCCGTAGTGCATCGAGAGGTAGTTGCGCAGCAGCGCGCGGCTCTCGTCGATGAAGCGCTGGTCGCCGTTGGGGTCGATCAGGAAGGCGCGGGTGAGCATCGCATCGGCGACCTCGACCGTGACCTCGAGGCGGAACGACAGCTGCGCACCGCCGGGCAGGCCGTACTCCGACGCGAGGATCTCGGCGAAGCGGCGCGCGAAGAAACCGGCCTCGAACGCCTCCCCCGCGACCTCGGGGGCGTGGATCGTGTCGACGAAGCGGATGGAGCGGAAGCCGGCCTCCGTGCGGTGCATGTCGCAGAACGCGTCGACCGCGCAGTCCACGGCGCCCCACCAGTCGGCCGGGTGCTTCTCGCGGATGTCGGTGATGACCTTCTTGCGGAAGCGCTCGAGGGCGCGCTCGCGCAGCGCCTGGAGTACCGCGATGCGGTCGGGGAAGTAGCGGTAGACGGTGCCGATCGCGGCGCCGGCACGCTCGGCCACCATCGCGGTGGTGAGACGGTCGAAGCCGACCTCGTCGACCACGGCCGCGGCGGCGTCGAGGAGGGAGGCCAGCCGGGCCGCGCTGCGGACCTGGACCGGCTCGTTGCGGACCTGAGGCGACTCTCCGAAAGGTCGATCGACGAGATTTCCAAGCGGCACGGCGAAGCTCCTTCGGGATCGGTTTCTACAATCGTACGCACGCGGACGTGCCGTTCGCGTCGAATCACCGAATGTCTCTCGCTTTCTACGCCCCACGTCGGGTGGCCGAGCAGCACCACCCAGGAGGACCCATGTGCGGACGCTTCGTCCTCTCTCAGACCAGCGCGGATCTGGTCGCGCTCTTCGACATCGACGAGCCCGGCCCCGATCTGCCCGGCCCGTCCTGGAACATCGCGCCGACGCAGCGGATCGCCGTCGTCGCCGAATCGATGAAGGGCGTGGAGGAGGGCGAGCCGCCGCGCCGTCGCCTGGCCGGCGCCCGCTGGGGCCTGGTACCGCGCTCGGCCGCGGATCCGTCCGGGGCGCCGCTGTTCAACGCCCGGATCGAGTCGGTCGCCGAGAAGCCGTCCTTCCGCGAGTCGTTCGCTGCCCGCCGGGCGATCGTCCCCGCCTCCGGCTGGTACGAGTGGCGCGTCGGCGCCGACGGCACGAAGGCCCCCGTGTTCGTCTCGCCGGGCGGCGGTGCCCTGGTGCTGTTCGCGGGGCTGTACGAGTGGTGGCGCTCGGCGGAGCCCGGCGCGCCGTGGCTGCTGTCGGCGACGGTCCTGACCCGCCCTTCCGCGGGAGCGGTGGCGGAGGTGCACGAGCGGATGCCGGTGCTGCTGCAGCCCGAACTGATCGAGGACTGGCTCGACCCGCTCACCGAGGGCGACGGCGGGCTGCTGCGCGCGGCGTCCGACGGTGCGGCCGAGCTCGCCGAGGAGCTCGAGGTGCAGCAGGTCGGTGCCGCGGTCGGCACGGTGGGGACGAACGGTCCCGAGCTGATCGAGCCGGTCGCGGACTGACCGGTGACGACCGATCGCGACCGCCGCCCCGCGGCCGCGCCGGAGGGTCTGGCACACTGGGCGGATGCCGCTGACGCCTGAGAGCAAACCGATGAGCGCCGGGGCGGCCGAGGTCCTGCACCGAGCCGCACGCATCGAGGACCGGATCCACGCGCTGCGCATGCGCCGGGTTACCCGCAAGGGCTACGTGCCGCGGGTCATCCCCTACACCGGCTACGGCACCACAGAGCAGCTGCGGGTGCTCGCGCGGGTCCTCTACACCCGGCCGACGCCGCCCGGCGCGGAGGAGGTCCAGCCCGTCGAGAGCGTCCGCGGCTGGCGGAGCTTCACCAGCCTCTACATCAGCGGCGCGGTCGTCTCGGTCGCGGTCGACGGGCAGAGCCACCGCGTGGTCGCCGACCGCGGCGGCGTGGTCGACACGGACATCCCGATCACGCTCGAGCCGGGCTGGCACGTCATCACGCTCACCGTCGAGGGCGGCCTGCCGGTCGAGGCCCCCGTCTTCATCGTCCGTCCGGAGGCGAGGATCGGCGTCGTGTCCGATGTCGACGACACGGTCATGGTCACCGCGCTCCCCCGGCCGTTCGTCGCCGCCTGGAACACCTTCGTGCTCGACGAGCACGCGCGGATGCCCACGCCGGGGATGGCCGTCTTCCTCGACCGCTTCTCGCGGCAGAACCCGGGCTCGCCCGTCATCTACCTCTCGACCGGCGCGTGGAACGTGGCGCCGGCGCTGACGCGCTTCCTCTCGCGGCACCTCTACCCCGCGGGAGCGCTGCTCCTGACCGACTGGGGGCCGACGCACGACCGCTGGTTCCGCAGCGGCAAGCTGCACAAGGAGGAGAACCTCCGCCGCCTCGCCGTCGAGTTCCCCGACGTGCGCTGGCTGCTGGTCGGCGACGACGGGCAGCACGACGAGGAGATCTACTCGGACTTCGCGCACGAGCACCCGGAGAAGGTCGCGGCGATCGCGATCCGCCAGCTCTCCAACGGCGAGGCGGTGCTCGCCGGCGGCCGGTCTAAGGCGGCCGACCTCTCGGAGACGAGCGGCACCCCGTGGGTCTACGCCCCGGACGGCGCCGGCATCTCCGAGCAGCTGAAGGACCTCGGCATCCTCTAGCCTCCCGGGGCGACCTCCGGCACGCGGAACGGGTCCCGGCACGCGATTCTCGCCCCGAACGACGAGCCGGAGCCGCTTTCGCATGCCGAGCATGCTGCTCGAGTAGCCCCGCAGGGGCGCATCGAGACCCGCCTTCATCAGCGAGCCGGGACTGCGGGCTCGACATCCGGCGACGGTGGATCTCGATACGCCCGCTCCGCGGGCTACTCGATCAGCATGAGGTCGACGCGTCTCTCTCCATGCTGGTCGAGTAGCCCCGCAGGGGCGTATCGAGACCCGCCGTCCTCAGCAGGGCGGGACTGCAGACTCGCCGCACGGCGACGGGGGATCTCGATACGCCCGCTCCGCGGGCTGCTCGATCAGCATGGAGCTGGAACGACCGAGGCCGCCCGCTCCCCGAGCGGGGAGGGGCGGCCTCGAGCATGCGGGGACGGACTACGCCTGGTGCGCGGCCTGGAGGTCGAGCGTGATGGTGACCTTCTCGCCGATGAGCACGCCACCGGTCTCGAGGGCGGCGTTGTAGGTGAGACCGAAGTCGGTGCGGTCGATGGTCGCCTTGGCGGTCAGACCGGCCTTGTAGTTGCCGTAGGGGTCGGAGCCGAAGCCGCCGAACTCGACCTCGAAGGTCACGGGCTTGGTGACGTCCTTGATGGTGAGCTCGCCGTCGACGAGGAAGTCGTCGCCGTTCGCGCGGACCGCGGTCGACACGAAGTGGATCGAGGGGTACGTCTCGGCCTCGAAGAAGTCGCCGGTGCGGAGGTGACCGTCGCGGTTGGGCTCGTTGGTGTTGATGGAGGCGACCTCGGCGGTGGCCTCGACCTTGGAGTCCAGCGGGTTCTCGCCGGTGGTGAAGGTGGCGGTGAAGCGCTCGAACTTGCCCTTGACCTTGCTGATCATCAGGTGGCGGACGCTGAAGCCGACCTCGCTGTGCGTGGGGTCGATGACCCAGGTGCCGGCGCGGTATCCGGGGATGGTGGTGGTGGTGTCGCTCATGGTCTCTCCTCGTGAGTGTGAATCGCGCGGGAAGCTCGTCCCCGTCCGATGTATGCAAGCGCATCGACGGATCGAGTATTCCATGTAGCGACAACCTTTTTCGACACCGGTCACCGGGTCGTCGACGGATGGACACGTCGGCGCCGGTCTCGACCCTCGGAAAGGGGCCACGCAGCTCTGACCAGGGCCGCGTCGCCGAATTCGACGGCCGACCCGTCAGAGGGCGGCGGACGGCTCCGCGTCGCGCACGGGATTCCGGATGCCGACCAGCGAGACCAGCCCGCCGAGGAAGAGCAGCACCGCGGTGGCGATCGCCGCGCGGCTGAAGCCCTCGGCGTCGAGGCTGTCGCCCACGATCAGCGAGGTGGCGGCGATCGCGACCAGACCGGCGATCCGCGAGACCGCGTTGTTGATCGCGGAGCCGACTCCGCTGTGCCGGCTGTCGACCGCGCCGAGGATGGTCGAGGTCAGCGGGGCGACGGTGATCGCGAGGCCGAGGCCGAAGAGCAGGATGCCCGGCAGCAGCTGGGTGACGTAGTCGGCCGGCGGGCGGACGCCGGCCAGCAGCAGGAAGCCGACGCCGGCGACCAGTGGGCCGACACCCATGAACAGCCGCGGCCCGAACCGCGCCGTGAGCGAGCCCGCCACCTGCGAGAGCAGCAGGAGCAGGATCGTCGGCGGCAGGGTCGCGAGCCCGGCGAGTGTCGCCGAGAAGCCGAGGCCCTGCTGCAGGTACAGCCCGAGGCCGAAGAAGCCGAACGAGAGCGCCCCGTAGACGAAGGCCGTCGAGACGTTGCCCACGGTGAAGTTGCGCGAGGCGAACAGCGAGAGCGGCAGCATCGGGTTCGGCGTCCGCCGCTCCCAGAGCACGAACGCGACCAGGGCGGCCAGTCCGCCGATCAGGGCCACGAGCACCAGCGGGTTCCCGAACCCGAGCCGCTCCTGCTCGATCAGGGCGAAGACGGGGCCGCCGAGGCCGACGATGCCGAGCACCGCGCCGACCCCGTCGATCGGCACCCGGGTGCCGGAATCGACGTGACCGAGCCGGCGCAGCAGCAGGAGCGTCACCGCGATCGGGAGGATGTTGAGCGCGAAGACGTAGCGCCAGGACCCGGCGTCCACGAGCAGACCGCCGATGACCGGCCCGGCGATCGTGGCCGTCCCCGTCCAGGCGGTCCAGGCGCCGATGGTCTTCGCCTGCGCGGCACCGTGGACCGTCGCAATGATCAGCGCGAGCGAGCTGGGCACGAGGATCGCCCCGGCCGCGCCCTGGAGCATCCGCGCGACGATCAGCACCTCCGCCGACGGCGCGAGCGCGCAGAGCAGCGAGGTGACGCCGAAGCCGATCAGGCCGATCGTCATGCTGCGGGCGCGCCCGATCCGGTCGGCCAGCGAGCCGGCGACGAGGATCAGCGCGCCGAGCGTGATCAGGTAGCCGTCGACCACCCACTGCTGCACCGCCAGCCCGCCGCCGAGCTCCCGGGTGATCGCGGGCAGCGCCACATTGACGACGGTGCCGTCCAGGAACGCCACGAAAGAGGCCAGGATCGCCACCACGAGCACCGCGCGCGGGCGGGTGGTGGCGGGGTCCACGGGGGTGCTCATCGCTGCTGCCGGCTCATCCGCTCACCGTACTCCGAGCCGACGCGGCACACCCGGGCACCGGGGATGCAGACTCGTCGCCTACTCTCGTAGCCATGTCTGCGCAAGGAACCGCCCGCAGCGGCGTGCTCGCCCGCGTCCTCGGTGTCGTCGGAGCGAGCCTGGCCGGAGGGCTGCTGATCACCGTCGGCGTCACTCCCGCCCTCGCCGTCACCGGGCTCGCCGCCAACAACCCGATCGGCCTCTTCGAGACCGTGCCCGAGTACCTCGAGCTGGGCCAGCTGGCGCAGAAGACCGAGATCTACGCGAAGAACGCGGACGGGACCGACGGTCTCCTCGCCTCCTTCTACGCGCAGAACCGCGAGGAGGTGGCTTTCGACCAGGTCAGCCAGTTCGTCAAGAACGCGGCCGTCTCGACCGAGGACCCGCGCTTCTACGAGCACGGCGGCGTCGATCTGCAGGGCACGATCCGCGCGGTGCTCAGCAACGTGGTCGGCGGCGACCTGCAGGGCGGATCCTCGATCACCCAGCAGTACGTGAAGAACGTCCTCGTGCAGAAGGCCGAGGCGCTGAGCGACACCGACGCCGCGGCCTCGCAGGCCGCCTACGACGAGGCGACCGCCACGACTCCGGCGCGCAAGCTCAAGGAGATGAAGCTCGCCGTCGACCTCGAGAAGAAGTACAGCAAGGACGACATCCTGCTCGGCTACCTGAACATCGCCGGCTTCGGCGGACAGGTCTACGGGATCCAGGCCGCGGCCGAGTACTACTTCTCCAGCACCGCGGCGACCCTCACGCTCGCGCAGGCCGCCAGCCTGATCGCGACGGTGAACAACCCGAACGGCCTCCGCATCGACCAGCCGGAGAACATCCCCGAGAACAAGGTCCGGCGCGACTACGTCCTCGACCGGATGCTCGAGGAGGGGAAGATCTCGCAGGCCGACCACGACGCCGCGGTGGCCGAGGAGGTCGTCCCCGCGATCAAGGAGACGCCCACGGGCTGCCAGCAGGCCGGCAACGCCGCCTTCTTCTGCGACTACGTGACCCGGGTCATCCAGAACGACCCCGCCTTCGGCGACGACGAGAACACCCGCTTCGCCAACTTCCAGCGCGGCGGCTACAAGATCTACACGACGCTCGACCGCGACCTGCAGGACGTCGCCACGGCGACCACGAACGAGTGGGTGCCGAAGACGCCGATCGACGACGTCAACATCGGCAGCTCGACGCTCTCGATGGAGGTCGGCACCGGCCGGGTCCTGGCGATGGTGCAGAACAAGGACTACGACGCAGCCGGCTCGGTCAACGGCGAGAACTTCTCCGCGATCAACTTCAACGCCGACACGGCCTACGGCGGCTCCGCGGGCTTCCAGGTCGGCTCGACCTACAAGATCTTCACCCTCGCGCAGTGGATCGCCAACGGCCACACGATCTTCGAGACGGTCAACGGCCGCGAGCGCACCTTCTCCGAGTTCCCCGCCTCCTGCGAGCCGGGCGGCGAGTGGACGGGCTCCTTCCCGGTCGGCAACGACGAGAACGAGAACGGCACCTACAGCGTGCTCCAGGGCACGATGCGCTCGATCAACACCGTCTTCGTCGCGATGGCGCAGCAGCTCGACCTCTGCTCGATCCGCGACCAGGCCGCGGCCTTCGGCGTGAAGACCGCGTCCGGAGCACCGCTGCAGCCGATCCCCTCGGCGATCCTCGGCTCGGCCGACCAGATCGCGCCGATCTCGATGGCGACCGCCTTCGCCGGCTTCGCGAACAACGGCACGGCCTGCACCGCGATCGCGATCGACTCGATCACGGACTCGACCGGGGTCGGTGTCCAGGCGCCGGTCTCGACCTGCACCCAGGCGCTCTCCCCCGAGCTCACCGCGGTGGCGAACGACGCACTCCAGGACGTCGTCACCAGCGGCACCGCCGCCGCCTCCGATCCGGACGACGGCATCGAGCACATCGGCAAGACCGGCACGACCGACGACGCCGTGCACACCTGGATGGACGGGGCGTCGAGCCGCGTGGCGACCGTGGTCTGGGTCGGCAACATCACCGGTGACGCGTCGATGCGCGGCGTGCTGGTCCGCAGCGCGGAGACGAACGCGCGCGCCTACGCCTCGAACCTGCGCCACTACATCTGGAACGCGGTGATGACCCGCGCCGACGAGAAGTACGGCGGAGACGACTTCGCCGACCCGAGCAGCGCACTGCTGAACGGCCGGCAGATCGCCGTGCCGAACGTGGCCGGGCAGTCCGTCGACGACGCGACCGAGGTGCTCGAGGACCTCGGCTTCGACGTCGAGGAGGGCGCCACCGTGGACGCGGCGACACCCGCCGGGACCGTCGCCGGGACCGATCCCGGCGCCGGGACGACGATCGCCCGCTACTCGAGCATCACCCTGCTGGTGAGCAACGGCGCTCTGGTGCCCGCGCCCGAGACGCAGGCGCCCGCTCCGACGGCCACCGCGACGCCGACCGCCACGGCCGAGCCGACCGCCGAGCCGACGGCGACGGAGACGCCGGTGCCGACCGCGACTCCCACCACCACCCCGACGGCGGAGGTCGACCAGTGAGCGGCTTCGACCCCGGCTTCCTCGGCGTCCCGCTCGCGGCGCCCCGGCCGGTCGGCGATCGCCCGGTGCGGGAGCTGCCGTACACGCACTTCGAGGTGCTCCTCGACCCGGAGCGCCGCCTCGCGCTGTCGACCGCGGTGAACATCGACGGGGCGCGGCTGCTCGACCTCGGCCGCGGCGACGACTGGCACCTCGACGAGCGGGTGCCCGCGAGCGAGCAGACCGGCCCCGAGGTGTACGCGCGGAACGACTTCGACCGCGGCCACCTCGTCCGCCGCCGCGACCCCGTCTGGGGCGAGCCGGCCGAGGCGCGCGCGGGCAACGTGGACAGCTTCTGCTACACGAACGCGGCACCGCAGGCGAGCGGCTTCAACCAGTCGAAGGAGCTGTGGCTCGGTCTCGAGGACCTCGTGCTCGAGTACGCCCAGGCGAACCGCGCCCGGATCGACGTCTTCACCGGCCCGGTGCTGGCCGAGGGCGACCCGGTCTACCGCGGGGTGGGCGTCCCGCTCCGCTTCTGGAAGATCGCGGCCTGGAGCCCCGACGGCACGACGCTCGCCGCGAGCGCGTACCTCCTCGACCAGACCGCGCTGGTGCAGCGCATCGTCGACGGCGAGGACCGCGAGGGCCTCGCTCCGCTCGGTGCCTACCGGACCTTCCAGGTCGCCGTGTCGAGCCTGACCGGACCCACGGGGCTCGACCTCGACGCGCTCGCCGCCGTCGACGTGCTGGCCGCGGCGGGAGCCCGCGCGGAGCCGCCGCGCGAGCTGCTCACGGCGGACGACGTGGCGCGCGGTCTCACCGCCCGCTGAGCTCCGCCGCGGGCCAGGATGGGGGGATGACCTCCCCCGTCCTCGTCGAGATCGACGACACCGGCACCCCGCGGCTGCGCGATCCCGAGGCCGGTCTCGTCCACGTCGACGAGCCCGGCTATCTGCGCGGCGACGGCGTCTTCGAGACGCTGGCCGTGATCCGGGGCCGTGCGCACGGGCGGGAGGAGCACCTCGCGCGCCTGGCCGCATCGGCCGCCGCCGTCGGGCTCGAGATCCCGCCGGCCGAGGCGTGGTCGGCGGCGATCGCCCTCGCGGTCGCGGAGCACGACGCGGTCGAGGACCTGAGCATCCGGATGGTCGCGGGCTACCGGGACGCGACGACGGCGCGAGCCACGGTCCGCGCGGAGCCGACCGCCGACTCCTCGGCGCTGCGCGAGCACGGCGTCGCCGTCGCCGTCCTCGACCGCGGCTACGCGCACGGCGCGCTGGAGGACGCGCCCTGGCTCCTCGGCGGCGTCAAGTCGACCTCCGGGGCCGTCACCCGAGCGGCCCTGCGCGAGGCGAGGAGCCGCGGCGCCGAGGACGTGGTCTGGCGGACGAGCGACGGCCTCCTCCTCGAGGGCGCGACCTCGAGCCTGGTACTGCTGGCCGACGGGGTGCTCCTGACGCCCGCGGCGGGCGCGGGGATCCTCGACGGCACGACGGTATCGCGGCTGCTCGCGATCGGCGAGCGGGCCGGATTCGACTCCGCGCGACGGGACCTGCCCGTCTCCGCACTGGCGGGTGCCGACGCGGCCTGGCTGGTGTCGAGCACCCGGCGCGCCGTGCCGATCCGCTCGGTGGACGAAGCAACCCTGGCGCTGGACCGCGGGCTGACCGCGGCCTTCGAGGAGGGACTGCTCGCCGACTGATCGCCGCGCGGCAGGAGGACCGGCGGCGGACCGGCGCTCAGGCGGCGGCGTCGAACTCGCGCGCGGTCCAGACCCCCACGCCGACCGACTCGGCGTGGCGCAAGTCGTCGACGGTGTCGACGTCGAGCCGCAGGGTCGAGGACTCGGGCAGGTCGAGCACGCGATAGCCGGCGCCGACGTGCTTCTCGCGCGAGCCGACGCCGAAGGCGGGCTCGGGGCCGGTACCGCCGGGCAGGAGCAGCGCGGTCGTGCCGCTGCCGGCCCGGTCGCCGACCATCGACGGGACCTCGCCGGCGGCCGCGAGGGCGGCGTCGAGGTCGGCGGCGGTGAGCGCGGGCAGATCGGCCGTCAGCGCGATCACGGGCGAGCCGGGACGGAGGTCCCCGGCCTGCGCGATGCCCGCCGCGACCGCGGGGTTGAGCTGTCCGGGATCGCGCACGACGTGCAGGCCGGGGTGCTCGAGCGCGGCCCGCTCGACCGCGGAGATGTCGGAGGTGACGAGGACGACGGCGCCGACCGACTCCGCCGCGCCGACCGCGGCGAGGGTGTCCAGGAGGAACGCTTCGGCGAGGGCGGAGCGCGCCACGAGCTCGAGCCGGGTCTTGGAGATGCCGCGGCCCCGGTAGACGACGACGGCGGTCCAGGCGCCGCTCACGAGGCGACCCGCCCGGCTGCCGCAGCGAGCCCGGCCGCGTAGCCCTCGGCGTGCGCCTCGTCGGCGCCGACGCGGAACATGTCGTCCGGACCGGTGCGGGTCAGCGTGCGGGCGCCCGGCGCGTCCAGCCCGGTGACGAGCCGCTCGAGGCCGCGCACGACGGCCACGGGATGACCGGTCGCCTTGCCCTTCACGAGGTCGCCGAGCGCGGCGATCTCGTCGGCCACCGCGGGCATGGTCACCGCGAGCGTCCGGCCGAGCGCGTCGACGGCGCCGCGCAGGTCGTCGATCACGAGCAGCCCGGCCGCTCCGATCGCCGCGTCGGTCTGGCCCACCCGCCAGGCGCGGCCGAGGGTGTCGCTGACGATCACGCCGACGCGGGCCCCCAGCCGCTCGCGCAGACCGGAGCAGAGCGCGCGGGCGGAGGCGTCCGGGTCCTCGGGCAGCAGCAGCACCGTGCCCTCCGCGACGTTGCTGGAGTCGACTCCGGCGGCGGCCTGGACGATGCCGAGGCGGTTCTCCACGATCCTGGTGATCCCGTGCGCGTGCGCGCGGGTGGCGACGACGCGGACCGTCTCGGCCGTGATGGCGTCCTCGCGGTCGTCCGCGGCGACCACCCGGCCCTCGGCCTTCGAGACGACCTTGCTGGTCACCACGAGGACGTCGCCGTCGACGGGACGGTCGGCGACCGGAGCGGCCTCGACCGCCGCGAGGATCAGCTCGAGCAGGTCGTCCCCCGGGACCACTTCGGGGATCCCCTCGAGGACCCAGGCCGCCACGCGCATCGCACTCATCCCGCCATTGTCCCAGGCGCCGGAGACGCGGAGCGCACGCCGACGAGGCGCTTGCGGCCCGGGGCGGGAACGTGCGAGCGGGCGGTCAGGAGGCGAGGTACGCCGCGACGGCCGGCGGCACGTACGGCGAGACGTCGCCGCCGAGGGCCGAGACCTGGCGGACGAGCGAGGACGAGACGTGGGCGTGGGCCGGGTCGGGCAGGAGGAACACGGTCTCGACGTGCGCGAGGTTGCGGTTCACGATGGCCATCGGCGTCTCGTAGGCCACGTCGACCTGCGAGCGGATGCCCTTCACCAGGATGCTCGCGCCGACGTCGGTGCAGTAGTCGACGAGCAGGCCCATGCTCCAGGAGGCGACGACGATCGTCCCCTCGATGCCGGCCTCGGCGATCGACTGCTCGATCAGCGCGACGCGCTGCGCGATCGGCAGCAGCGCCGTCTTGGCCGGATTGTGCACGACGACCACGTGCAACTCGTCGACGAGGCGCGCGGCGCGCTCGATGACGTCGAGATGCCCGAGGGTGACGGGGTCGAACGAGCCGGGGACGACGGCGATGCGGGCCATGCCCTCAGCGTATCGGGCGTCCCGGCGGGCGAGCCGGGGCGGACCCTCCCCGTCGGGGTCAGCTCTTGCCGAGGAACTCGCGGTCGCGGTCCTGCACGCGCCGCTCGAGGGCGGCGCGGAGGCGGTCATGCGTCGCGAGCACCGGGTCGGTCTCGAGCAGCCGCTCGGCCAGCACCCGCGCCTCGAGGATGAGCCAGGAGTCCTGCACCACGCGCAGCAGGCGCAGGGAGGAGCGGCCGCCGGACTGCGAATCGCCCAGCACGTCGCCCTCGCGGCGCAGCTCGAGGTCGGCCTCGGCCAGGTCGAAGCCGTCGAGCGTCGCCGCGACGGTCTCCACCCGCTCGCGCGGCGTCCTGCCGGCCTCGGCCGCCGTGACGAAGAGGCAGACGCCGGGCACGCCGCCGCGCCCGATCCGGCCGCGCAGCTGATGCAGCTGCGAGACGCCGAACCGCTCGGCGTCGAGGACGATCATCATCGACGCGTTCGGCACGTCGACACCGACCTCGATGACGGTGGTCGAGACGAGGACGTCGATCTCCCCGGCCGCGAAGGACTGCATGACGGCGTCCTTCTCCTCCGCCGTCATCCGCCCGTGCAGGGCGGCCGAGCGGCGCTTGCCGAGCAGGACGTGCCGGCGGACGCCCTCGAGGGTCTCCGACACCGTGGTCAGCGGAGTGGCCGCGGGCTCGTCCTCCGCGGCGAGCGGGCCCTCGGCCGCCTCCCCCGGCTCGATCGCCGGGCAGACGAGGTAGACCTGGTGGCCCTTGCGGATCTCCTCGTCGGCCCGCTCCCACGCGCGGGCGATGAGGGCGGGACGGTCGGCCAGCGACACGACGTGGCTGCTGATGCCGGGTCGGCCGGCCGGCAGTTCGCGGATGGTCGAGACGTCGAGGTCGCCGAAGACCGTCATCGCGACGGTGCGCGGGATGGGCGTCGCGGTCAGCAC
The DNA here is from genome assembly GCF_013205025.1 of Rathayibacter sp. VKM Ac-2857. Taxonomy (GTDB): domain Bacteria; phylum Actinomycetota; class Actinomycetes; order Actinomycetales; family Microbacteriaceae; genus Rathayibacter. Next base: position 399,089 of record NZ_JABMLE010000001.1, read on the forward strand.
CAGCACGTGCGGCGGCTGGGCGCCCTTCCGCCGGAGGACGTCGCGCTGGTCGACTCCGAAGCGGTGCTGCTCGTCGATCACCACCAGCCCGAGGTCGTAGAACGAGACCTTGTCGCCGAGCAGGGCGTGGGTGCCGACGACGATCTTCGCGGTGCCCGAGACGATCCGCAGCAGCGCCGCGCGCCGGGCGGCCGCGCCGAGACCGCCGGTGAGGAGGGTCGGCACGAGCTCGGCCGACAGCTCGGGCCCGAGGGTGCGGACGATCGAGCGGAGGTGCTGACCGGCGAGCACCTCGGTCGGCGCGAGCAGCGCCGCCTGCCCGCCGCTCTCGGCCGTCGCGAGCATGGCCCGGAGCGCCACCAGGGTCTTGCCCGAGCCGACCTCGCCCTGCACGAGCCGCGACATCGGCGACTCGTCCGCGAGGTCCGCGGTGATCTCGCGGCCGACCGTCTTCTGATCGTCGGTGAGGGTGAACGGGAGCGCGGCGTCGAAGCGCTCGAGCAGCCCGCCCGGCGCGGCGACCCGCGCGGTCCCCGGTGTCGAGCGAGCGGCCGCCCGCCGCTCGAGCAGGGCCAGCTGCAGCAGGAACGCCTCGTGGAAGCGCAGGGTGTCGCGCGCCGGGATCTCCTCGCCCTCGCGCTGCGGCCGGTGGATCAGCTCGAGGGCGGCGCCGAGGTCGAGCAGCTTGCGGCTCGCCCGCACCTCCGCGGGGATCGGGTCCTGCACGTACTTGAGGTCGTCGAGCACCACGTCGATCGCCGCCTGCAGCTGCCAGCTGGCGATCGTGCTGGTCGCGGGGTAGATCGGGATCGGCCGCTCGGTCCAGTCCTTCGCGAGCACCGACTTCCCGATCGGGCCGTGCGCCGTGACCTCCTCGTCGTCGAAGAGCCGGTAGTCGGGGTGGGTCAGCTGCTTCGTCTCGCGGAACATCGACACGGTCCCGGCGAAGATGCCGCGCACGCCCCGGCGCAGCTGCGTGGCGCGCCAGGGCTGACTGAAGAACGTCAGCGACAGGGTGCCCGTGCCGTCCGAGATGATGACCTCGAGCAGTCCCCCGCGGCGGTTCTTCATCTCGCGCGAGCGCACCTCGCGGACCTCGGCGACGATCGTCACGTTCTCACCGACCGGCAGGCGGGACACGTCGGTGAGCTCCCCGCGCTTGGCGTAGCGGCGCGGGTAGTGGCCGAGCAGCTCGCCGACCGTGCGGTAGCCGAACGCCTTCTCGATCGGCTTGGCGGTGCGCGGGCCGATCAGCGGCGCGAGCGAGGCGTCGAGGGGGTCCGGGATCACCCGACGATCATAGGTCGGACCTCGGACGCCGGGTCCGCGCGAGGCCCGGGAGGACCGATCGCGGCGCGACGGCGGCGGTCAGCCGCGCGCCGGCTCCGGCGGAGGCGCGCAGTCCCGCGACCACGGTCGACGCCGCACCCCAGCCCGCGGCCTGCTCGGCGGCCACCGGCGCGTAGCGCACGCGCTCGACCCCCTGCCGGAGCTCTCGCAGGGCCGAGCGGGCGCCCTCGTCGTCGCCGAGGGCGGCGGAGATCAGCGCCGCCTGGGCCCGCGGCGACTCCCCCTCCTCGATCGGGATCCCGAGATCGCGGGCACTCGCCAGCAGCTCTGCCCAGGCGGGCTCGAGCGCCCCCTCGGCCGCCCGGCGCCGGCGCACGGCGCGCTGGACGACGCGCAGGAGCCACGGCACGAGCAGCAGCAGGACCAGCAGCGACCACAGGGTGACGACCGGCGCGCTGGTCGCGGTGCCGCCGCCGAGGGCGCCGGGCCTCGCGGTCGCGGTCGAGGCGCTGGGCGTCGGCGTCGCGGTCTGACCGGGCTCGGCTCCGGGCGCCGCGCTCGCGGCGGCACCGGGGGTCGTCGACGGTGCGGACGTCGTGGCGCTCGGCAGCGTGTACGAGGCGGGCGCGCCGCGGCTCGGCGTCGGCTCGAACGGCAGCCAGCCGACGCCCTCGAAGTAGAGCTCGGGCCAGGCGTGCAGGTCGGACGACTGCACCCGGTAGCTCGTCAGCTCGGTGCCCGGAGACGGGACGACCGAGCCCGGCTGGTAGCCGATGGCGAGTCGCGAGGGGATGCCGAGCTCGCGCGCCATCACGGCCATCGCCGAGGCGAAGTGCACGCAGTAGCCCTCGCGGACCTCGAGGAAGGAGGCGAGCACGCCGACGCCGTCGCCGTCGTAGCCCTCCTCGGCCGGGGTGTCCTCGGAGTAGCGGAACTCCGACGAGCGGAAGAACCGCTGCAGCGCGCGGGCCCGGTCGTAGGCGGTGACCTCGTCCGCGGTGACGTCGTTCGCCGTGGTTCGCACGATCTCGGGGACGTCCTCCGGGAGCGAGAGGTAGCGGTCGAAGCCGCTGGGCACCGGGGCGTCGAGCAGCTGCTGCGGGTCGGGCTCGAGGCGCAGCGCCTGCACCTCGTACTCGTCGCCGGCGCGGGTGGTGGCGTCGCCGCGGATCGAGCCGTCCTGCACGTCCTGCAGCCAGCCGTCGCCGACGCCGCTCAGCTCGGAGACGGGGTACGGCACCGGGAGCCAGCGGCTGCGGAGGGTCTCGACGGAGACGTCGACCTCCTCCGTCTCGCGCGGGACGGCCTCGCCGAGGCCGGCGGGAGCGATCGGAGCCGCGATGTCGGCGGTCTCCTCGGTGTCGCTGGGCGCCCAGTCCTCGCCCTCGAAGTCCGAGACGGTGAGCACGCGGAGGTAGACCGGCAGATCGGAGTCGGTCGAGTAGCGCAGCACGGTCACCGGATTCGGCCGGCGCAGGTCGGCGCCGAGCGCGACGACCGGGTCGATCGAGCCGTTGAAGAGCGTGCCGGAGACGCCGGACGGCGTGGCGACGCGGGCGAAGCCGCCCGCGGACCCGGCGACGAGACCGGCGACGATCACGACGACGCCGGCGATCGCGATCGACGGCACGGTGGCGCCGAGCGAGGCGCTGCGCGGGCCGCGGCGCTCGGGCCGCGCACTGACCGCGAGGATCCCGAGGTAGACGAGCGCCGTGAGCAGCAGGCTGGGCCAGGAGACCTCGGCCGGGTCGATGATCGCGGGCACCGCCAGCAGGGTGGCGGGGAAGAGACCCGCGAGCGCGGGGAGGCGCACCGAGAAGGCGAAGAGGTCGGCCGCCCAGGCGAGCACGACGACACCGCCGACGAGGAGGAAGGCGATCCCGCTGTCGGCGACCGCCGGGAGGCCCTGCTCCGCGATCGAGGTGAAGCCCGCCTGAGCGAGCGTCTGCGCATCGGCGATCGCGCCGGGAGTCGGGACCAGGAAGAGCAGAGCCCGCCCGGGCACGAACATCGCGGTGAGCACGCCGACGACCGCGAGCGTGCCGAGCACCGGCGGGATCACCGGGTGGGTGCGGAGCGCACGCGCCGCGGCGGGGACGGCGAGGACGACGCCGACAGCGACGGCCAGCTGGACGAGCCAGCCGATCCCCTCGAGCAGGCGGCCGATCCCCGAGGAGGCCGTGACGAGCGAGAGCCAGAGCAGGACCGAGAGCAGGACCGAGCCCGAGCGGGCGTCGCGCCCGCGGCGGCTCACGCGACCACCCGGAGTGCGAGGGCCTGCGCCCACGCCTCCTCGACGGCGGTGCGCGGCGACACCGGGACGGGGTACCAGCCGAGGGAGCCGAGCGCGGCCTCCTCCTCGGGGGTGCCGCCGACGAGGAAGGCGACGGCCGGGCGTGCGTGCGCGGCGAGGGAGGCCAGCGCGGCCAGGTCCTCCTCGTGCAGCCGGGAGAGCACGGCGAAGACCGGGCGGCTGCCGCCGGCGTCGCGCATCTCGGCGGCGATCCGGCCGACCGCCTCCACCGATTCGGCGGCGGGAGCGAGCTCGGCCAGGCGCAGCAGCACGTCGTGCGCGGCCTCGCGCTCGTCCTCGGAGCGCGCGGGCTGGTCGGGCGCGCCGGTCTCGATCAGGTGCGTCTCGAAGCCGCGCTCGAGCAGGTGCACCGCGAGCGAGGCGGTCATCGAGACCGCCCACTCCAGGCGATCGTCGCCGCCGCGCTCGTCGAGGATCCGCGCGGCGCGGGTCTCCAGCAGGATCCAGGCGTGCGGATCGGTGTTCTGCTCGTCCTGGCGCACCTTGAGCTCGCCCGAGCGGGCGCTGGCCCGCCAGTGCACGCGGCGCATCGCGTCGCCGGGGCGGTAGTCGCGCGGGATGACGTCGTCGGTGCCCGCGCCGGCCGTCGCGTGCGCGACCGGGCTCGAGCCGCCGGCGCCGTGGGCGTCGAGGACGTCGCTCTGCAGCGGGACGGCCCGCGGGGTCACCACGAAGGGCTGGGCCGCGCCGGCGATCGTCTCGCGCACGGCCAGCCCGAAGGCGTCGCCGCGGGTGAGCCGCAGCGGGCCGATGCGGTGGATGCCTCGGCGGCCGGCTGGGAGGCGGTAGCGCGCGCGGACCCGGCTCGAGCCGCTCCCCCGCAGCGCGATCGCCGGCAGCGTGAAGGCTCCGCGCGCGACGGTGCGCCCGGAGACGAGACCGCGCTCGACCCGGTCGAGCCGGTCCTCCGCACGGGCACCGGCCCTCAGCGCCGAGCCGCGGTTGTCGAGGACGACGTCGACGTCGACCACGTCGCCGACCGCGACGACCTGGGGGGCGAAGCGGCGCTGCACCTGCAGCACCGGCGTCACGACGAGCAGCGCGAGGATCGCGGCGACCGGCAGGCCGAGCAGGACGATCCCGACGAAGAGCAGCTCGCGGAACGCGATGATCGGGGCGACGACGATCGCGACCGCGCCGAGCACGACCAGCGTCCAGCCGCGCACGGTGAGGGCGACCCCGCGGACGGCCGGGAGCGCGCCGATCCGCCGCGCCGGGCGCTCGGGACCGCGGCGCTCAGGACCACGGGGCTCGGGACCACGGGGCTCCGGCTGACGGCGCTGCGGATCGCGCGGGTCAGTCGGCACGGCCGCTGAACGGGACGGGGGTGGCGGCGACGATGCGCTGGACGATCTCGGTCACCGAGTGCGAGGTGCCGGTGCCGGAGCGGCCGGGGAGCCGGGTCGCGGGCAGCAGCCGGTGGCCGAGCACCGGCACCGCGAGCACGTCGATGTCGTCCGGGACGACGAAGTCGCGGTCGTTGATCGCGGCGAGCGCCTTGGCCGCGGCGATCAGCTGCAGGGTCGCGCGCGGGCTGCCACCGAGGCGCAGCTCGGGGTCGATGCGGGTCGCCTGCATGATCGCGACCACGTACTCCTGCACCGGCGGGGCGACGTAGATCGACTGGACGTAGTCCATCATCCGGGCGAGCTGGTCGTGGCCGACGACCTGGCGCAGCTCCTCCAGCGGGCTCGCGGCGTCGCGGGTGCGGATCATCTCGAGCTCGGCGCGCTCATCGGGGTAGCCGAGCGAGAGCCGCGCCATGAAGCGGTCGCGCTGCGCCTCGGGGAGGCTGTAGGTGCCCTCCATCTCGACGGGGTTCTGCGTCGCGACGACCGCGAACGGCCGCGGCAGGATGTGGGTGACACCGTCGACCGAGACCTGGCGCTCCTCCATGCACTCGAGCAGCGCGGACTGGGTCTTGGGCGAGGCGCGGTTGATCTCGTCGCCGATGACGACGTTCGCGAAGACCGGGCCGGGCTTGAACTCGAAGTCGCGGGTGGCCTGGTTGAAGACCGAGACGCCGGTGACATCGGAGGGCAGGAGGTCCGGGGTGAACTGGATGCGCGAGACGGTGCCGCCGACGGAGGCCGCGAGCGACTTCGCGAGCACGGTCTTGCCGGTGCCCGGCACGTCCTCCATCAGCAGGTGGCCGCCGGCCAGGAAGACGGTCAGTGCCATCGAGACCTCGGCGTCCTTGCCGTCGATCACACTGCAGAGGTTCTTCAGGATCGCGGCGCAGTGGGCGCTGAACTCCTCGCGGGTCATCGCCGATCCGGGAGCCGCACCGCGGTCCGATGCCGTGCCGACTGCGGAGCGGGTCTCATCGAGGGACGTCATAACTGGTGATTCTCGCAGTGCGAACCGGAAAACGGCTCAGGCTTCCGGGGGGCTCCCAGCCCTCGGCGCGAGTCCTATGCTCGGAACGGTGACCAGGATCATCGCCGGCTTCGCCGGATCGCTCACCCTGCGGGTCCCCCGCGCCGGCACCCGGCCCACGAGCGATCGGGTCCGGGAGGCGATCTTCTCGGCGCTCGAGGCGCGGGACGCCCTCGACGGCGCGACCGTGATCGACCTCTACGCCGGCTCTGGAGCGCTCGGGCTCGAGGCTGCCAGCCGCGGCGCCGCCTCCGTGCTGCTCGTGGAGCGCGACCCGAAGGCCGCGAAGACGGCCGGCGAGAACGCCCGCGCGATCACGACGTCCGCCGCCGCGAACAAGCGCCCGAAGCCGCGGATCGAGGTCGTGATCGCCTCGGTGCGCTCATTCCTCGACGGCTCCCCCGCCGTCAACGCGGACACGGTCTTCCTCGATCCGCCCTACGACCTCCCCGAGGACGAGCTGGCGGCCGATCTCGCCGGCGTCCTGCCGCTGCTCGCCGAGCACTCCGTCGTCGTCGTCGAGCGGAGCTCGCGGAGCCCGGAGCCGACGTGGCCCGCAGGGCTCGAGCGCGACCGGCGGAAGGACTACGGCGAGACGACGATCTGGTGGGCGTCGCCCGCGGCGGGCGAGTAGGCCCTCCGCCCGAGCATTCCGACGCCCGAGCCGCTCCGTCCTCGCCGCGGATCAGCCCGCGGCGCCGTCCCAGCCGAGGTAGGGGTCCCAGCCGCCGCGCTCGTCCAGCGCGACGCCGCCGAGCCGCACCTCCGGCGCGCCCTCGCGCACCGTCCCCAGGGCGGTGAAGCCCGGAGGCAGCGCCGCGCCGGGAGGGAAGCAGGCGAGCATCGCGTGGTCCTCCCCGCCGCCGAGCACCAGCGCACGGGCGAGCGCCGCGTCGATGCCGTCCACGGCCGTCACCAGGGCGGCGTGCGCGTCGACGGCCTCGGGATCGAGATCGAGCACGACCCCGCTCGCCCGGGCCATCCTCCGCGCGTCGAGGACCACGCCGTCCGAGACGTCCATCATCGCCGTGGCGACCCCGCCCGCCGCGATGCCGGCCGCGATCGGCGGCGTCGGCCGCAGCTGCGCGTCGAGCACCTCCGGGTGCTCCGCGCGCAGCGCCCGGGCGAGCGCCGCGTCGGGTTCGCCGGCCGTCCGCGCGCGCTCGAAGAGCAGCCGGAGGCCCAGCCCGGAGACGCCGAGCGGCCCGGCGGTCGCGACGACGTCACCCGGGCGCGCACCGCTCCGGAGCACCGGCTGCCGGCCGTCGAGCGAGCCGAACGCCGTGATCGCCAGGGTCAGTGTGCCGGAGGCGGACAGGTCGCCGCCGACGACGCCGCAGCCTGGCGCCATCGCCGCGCAGCCGGCGGCGAGCCCGTCGGCGATCCCCTCGAGCACGTCGACGCCGAGGCGCTGGGGCGCGGCGATGGCGACCACCAGCGCGGTCGGACGGGCGCCCATCGCGGCGACGTCCGAGAGGTTGGAGGCGGCGGCCTTCCAGCCGAGATCGAAGGGCGAGGACCAGGCGAGCCGGAAGTCCGGGCCGTGCACCATCATGTCGGTCGTGACCACGAAGCGGCCGTCCGGCGCCCGCAGCACCGCGGAGTCGTCGCCCGGACCGACGAGCGTCTCGACGCCGCCGCCGCCGAGCCTCGACAGGATCCGCGCGAGGACCTCGCCCTCGCTGAGCTCGGCCAGGGTGGGGCTCGGATCCGGTGCCATGGTTCACACGCTAGCGTTGCCGTCGATGTCCTCCCGCCTGCTCCGCGCTCCCCTGGCCGTGGCCTCCGCCGTCCTGCTCCTGAGCGGCTGCTCGGCCGCCGTGGCCCTCGAACCCGCGGCGGACGCGACGAACGAGGGCTGCGCCGAGGTCTCGGTCCGCCTGCCCGACGTCGTCGCCGAGCTGCCCGAGCGCGAGACGAACGCGCAGGGCACGGCCGCCTGGGGCAGCCCGGCGGCCGTCATCCTGCACTGCGGCGTCACGCCGCCCGGCCCCACGACCGACTTGTGCGTCTCGGTCAGCGGTGTCGACTGGATCATCGACGAGTCGCAGGCCGCCGACGACGTCTACACGCTGACCACCTACGGCCGCGATCCGGCCGTCGAGATCACCGTCGACCAGAGCCGCGCCTCCGGCACCTCGGCGGTCGTCGACCTCGCGAACGCGGTCTCCTACCTCCCGCAGGAGCGCGCCTGCACGAACGTCTCCGACACGGACACCCTCGACCCCGCGGGCACGCCGACGGGCTGATCCGTCTGCCGAGGCACGTCCGATCTGCAGGTTCCGCACCACGGAGAGCGCTCACCGCGCGATGGACTCCAGCTGGCGTCCCCGGATCGCCTGCAGATCGATCGTGAGCAGCCTCGTCTCAGCCCGGGGAGCGGAGCGCCGCGGCCGCTACCTCGAGCGCTCGCTCCGACGTCGCTCCGAGTGCCCTCGCCCGCGCCGCATAGGCCCCGGCCGCGAGCTGCAGCTCGTGCTCCACCGCGTCGACCCCGCCGGACACGACGGTGCCGGCGCGGCCCCGCGTCTCCACGATCCCCGCCGCCTCGAGCTCCTTGTAGGCGCGCGCGACGGTCCCCGGAGCGACGCCGAGCTCCTCGGCGAGCGCGCGCACCGCGGGCAGCCGGGTCCCCACCAGGAGCGATCCGGCCGCGACCTGCGCGGTGATCCCCTCCCGGATCTGCTCGAACGGCGCCCGCGGGCCCGCCTCGAGCCGGAGCCCGAGGCCGGCCTCGGTCATCGGACCGCGGCCGGGACGCGCTCGAGCGCCAGGTCGAGCAGCTCGCTGATCAGGTCGGGGTAGTCGACGCCGCTCGCGCCCCACATCCGCGGGAACATCGAGATCGGCGTGAAGCCCGGCATCGTGTTGATCTCGTTGATGACGAAGCCGTCCGCCGTCAGGAAGAAGTCGACCCGCGCGAGGCCCTCGGCGCCGATCGCGGTGAAGGCCCTGACCGCGAGGGCGCGCATCTCGGCGAGCTCGTCCTCGGTGAGGTCGGCCGGGCAGACCAGCTCGACGCCCTTCATCCCGAGGTACTTGGCCTCGAAGTCGTAGAAGCCGCCGCCGCTGACGACGACCTCGCCGGCCACGGACGCCCGCGCCGTCGCCCCGCGGCGCCCGCCGAGCACGCCGATCTCGACCTCGCGGCCGACGATCGCGGACTCGATCAGCACCCGGGAGTCGTGCGCGAACGCCTCCTCGAGCGCGGCGTCCAGCTCGGAGCGCTCGTCGACCCGGCTCACTCCGACGCTCGATCCGGCGCGGGCCGGCTTGACGAACGCGGGCAGGCCGAGCTCGTCGAGGGCCGACGCCGCGTCGCTCGGGTCGTCGCGCCACTCCGCCTCGGTCACGGTGTACCAGGGGGCGACCGCGATGCCCGCGGCGCGGAAGACGGTCTTGGTGAAGTGCTTGTCCATCCCGAGTGCGGAGGCGAGCACGCCGGAGCCGACGTAGGGCAGACCGACCAGCTCGAGCATCCCCTGGACGGTGCCGTCCTCGCCCCACGGGCCGTGCAGGATCGGCAGCACCACGTCGATGTCGCCCAGTGAGCGGACGGAGCCGTCGGCCGCGGTGACGGTCAGCTCGCGCGAGAGCGCCGACTCCGGCCAGCGCACGCGGGTTCCGTTGTCCTCGACCCGCGGCAGGGCGTTCGCGTCGAGCGCGAACTTCTCCGGCCGGTCCTCCTCGAGCACGAACGCGCCGTCGGCGGTGATCCCCACCGGGATCACGTCGAAGCGGTCACGATCGATCGCCCGCAGCACCCCCGCCGCCGTTGCGCAGCTGATCGAGTGCTCGCTTGAACGCCCCCCGAACAGAACGGCCACTGCGAGCTTGCTGGTCATCGAGGTTCCTCTCACCCTGGGGCTCGTCCGAATCCGTGGTCAGGTGCGGCGCGATGTCCTTCGGATCGAGCGTACCGGCGAGCACCTGCGACACCTGCTCGACGATGGGCATGTCGACTCCGCGGGCCCGGGCGAGCTCGAGGATCGGCGCGACCGAGGAGAGCCCCTCCGCCGTCTGCTGCATCGACTTCACGACGTCGCCGAAGCTGTAGCCCTGGCCGAGCAGGCGCCCGGCCGTGTTGTTGCGGGAGAGCGACGAGCTGGACGTGGCGATCAGGTCGCCGAGGCCGGCCAGCCCGGACATCGTCTCGGGCCGCCCGCCGTAGGCGACGGCGAAGTCGGTCATCTCGGCGAGGCCGCGGGTGATGATCGAGGCCTTGGTGTTCTCGCCGTAGCCGACCCCGTCGACGATGCCGATCGCGACGGCGATCAGGTTCTTCAGCACACCGCCGAACTCGGTCCCGATCACGTCGGTGTTGACGTAGGAGCGGAAGTAGCGGTTGGTCGCGGCGAGCGCGACCTCCTGGGCGGTGACGAGGCTCTCCGAGGCGATGACCGCTGCCGTCGGCTGCTCCTTCGCGATCTCGAGCGCGAGGTTCGGGCCGGAGGCGACCGCGATGCGGCTCGGATCGATCGGAAGCACCTGCGAGATCACCTCGCTCATCCGCTGGCCGGTGCCCTTCTCGACGCCCTTCATCAGGCTGACGAGGACGGTCCGCTCGGTGAGGAACGGCGTGATCGCCTCGAGGTTGCCGCGCAGGGTCTGCGACGGGATGGAGAGGTAGACGTGGTCGGCGCCCTCGAGCGCCTCCTCGATCCGCGGGGTCGCCCGGATGTTGCGCGGCAGATTGATGCCGGGGAGGTAGTCGCTGTTGCGCTTGGCCTCGGTGATCTCGCGGGCGAGCTCGGCGCGCCGCGCCCACATCACCACGTCGGAGCCGCCGTCGGCGAGGATCTTGGCGAACGTGGTCCCCCAGCTGCCGGCGCCGAGGACGGCGACGCGGCGCGGCACGGGGATCGGCGCCTTCTCGGCCCTACTGCTCCTGCTCAAAGCGTCCCGTGCCCTTCTGGTTGTGCTCGGCGGGGTTCCAGCGCTTCTCGGGCGCCGTCTCGCCGCGCAGTTCCTCGAGCAGACGGGTGATCGCGGCCATCACGACGGTCGAGGCCTCGTTGAGCGTCGCGGAGTCGAGGCTGCGCCCGCGGAACGCGGAGAGGTCGACCGGGTCGCCGACGAGGACGTCGACGCGCTTGCGGCGGAAGAGGGTGATCTTCTTGGAGTAGCGGCCCATCAGCTGCTGCGTGCCCCAGTGCGCGACGGGCACGACGGGCAGTCCGTACTGCAGCGCCATCCGGACCGCGCCGGTCTTGCCGCGCATCGGCCAGAGCTCGGGGTCGCGGGTGAGGGTGCCCTCCGGGTAGATCAGGACGGAACCGCCCTTGTCGACCAGCTCCTTCGCCGCCTTGAGCGGCTCGCTGCCGCGCACGGAGCCGGCCCGCTCGACCGGGATCTGTCCCGAGGCGCGGAGGATCGCTCCAGCGACGGGGATCTTGAACAGCGAGGCCTTGGCGAGGAAGCGCGGCGCGCGACCGGCGCGCCAGAGCACCCAGCCCGTGATGAACGGGTCGATCTCGCTGTAGTGGTTCGGCGCGAAGACGAACGCCCCCTTGCTCGGGATCTTGTCGATGTCGCGGACCCGGAGGTCCACGGAGGCGGTGAGCGTCGGGATCACCAACGCCGCGAGGAGCCAGAAGATGGACGGACGGCTTCGTTCAGACACCCGCCCATCCTCGCACCCCGGGTCCGCCGCCCCCCGCCGCCCACGCCCGCGCACGGCGCGGCGCGGCGCCCGCGGCACGTCGCGCCGTGCTGGTCGAGCAGCCCCGCCGCGGCACATCGCGCTGCATGCTGGTCGAGTAGCCCCGCAGGGGCGTATCGAGACCCGCCGTCCCCAACAGGGCGAGTCTGCAGACCCGTGTTCTGACGCTGGCGGATCTCGATACGCCCTCTGCGAGGGCTACTCGATCAGCATGCAGAGACCCGCCCCTCTGACGACGGTGGATCTACTTGGAAGAGACACCCGCACACATGCTGGTCGAGTAGCCCCGCAGGGGCGTATCGAGACCCGCCGTCATCAGCACGGCGGGTCTGCAGACTCGACTTCTGACGGTGGTGGATCTCGATACGCCCGCTGCGCGGGCTACTCGATCAGCATGACGATCCCCTCCCATGCTGGTCGAGTAGCCCTGCAGGGGCGTATCGAGATCCCGGCGAACGTCGGACTCTCCGCCGCTGTGTGCTGCCTGCGCCGCGAGTACCGGCATGCCGAGACGGCTCCCGCACGCGGTTCCGGCCGATCACGGGAGGGGGCATCGCCGCGTTAGCGTGGCGGAGTGAGCGAGCGACGCGAGAACCCGGTCTCCGCCGCGCTCCGCGGGCTCACCGAGTCGGGGGCGGCGCTCCAGACGCTCGCCTTCGTGCTCCTCCTCGGGTTCTTCGGCGTGTACTCGATCGGCACCCGCAGTCCGGAGCTGCTCGCCCAGCTGCTCGCCCGGGTCGGTCTCGCCGCGGCGGGAGCCGCTGCCGTCACGGGGCTCGTCGTGGTCGTCGTCCGCTCCGTCGCACGCGCGGTCGGCGGCCCGCTCGCGCACGTCGAGGCCGAAGCGAGCGACGGCGAGGTCGTGCTGGGCCGCGGCGACCTGGTCGACGTCCTCCGCTGGGTGGAGCCCCGACTCCCGAGGCGGATCTCCCGCCCCTACGCCGTCGTCGTCCCCGGAGCGAGGGGACTCTCCGTCTCCCTCCGCTCGCACGTCGTGATCGTCCCCTGGTCGCGCGTCCGCACCGTCCGGCGACTCAGGATCCGCCGGGGGATGCGCCGGCACGACGCCGTCGTCGTCGACCTCTCCCGATCCGGTGGCGGCCGAACGCGGTCGCTCACGCTCGTCCCGGTCGAGCGGCCCGGACTGCTGGGGCAGCGCCCCGCCTCGGAGCAGGCGCTGGCCCTGCTCCACCGTCGCGTCGCCGCTGCACTGCCCCCCGGTGAGCCAGCGCCGACCTGGGGCACCCCCGACGAGTGACGCCGCCCTCAAGAAGCTGCGACGGCGGGAAAGAGCGATCCGCTTCGGGGCGTCGCGCAGACGAGATGCAGCGATGCCCCTCCGGACACGTCCCGTGCGTCACCGTCATCGTGCGGCGGATCGCCCCGGTACCGTGTCGACGTGATCCGCGCCCCTCGCCTCCTCGAAGCGGTGCTCGCCGCCGCATCGGAGAGCCCCGCGCTCCTGGTCGCTGCGGCGACCGCCGCGGTCACGATCGTGCTCCTGGTGGTGCTCGTTGCCGCGCGTCTCGTCACCGCTCCGCGCGCCCTCGTCCAGGCGAGCGCGATCGGCGGAGTCGTGGTCGTCGGCGGACCGGCGGTCTCGCGCCTGCTGCGGTTCGGCGACCCGACCGTCCCGACGCCCGATCTGCACCCGTACCTCGTCCTCGATCCGGCGGAGGAGGCCCTCGTGGTGCTCGCCGGCGATCGGCGCATCGAGATCCTCTGGGACGAGATCCGCACCCTCGAGCAACGCACCGTCGGCCTCGGGGGCCGGACCGCGATCGTCGTCACGGTGTCCCGCGGGTTCCGGCCCCGGTCCGCGGACCTGCGTCTCGTCGAGGAGCCCGGACTCCTCGGACTGCGGCCGGCGTCGGCGGAGAGCGTCGACCGCTTTCACGGGCGGCTCCGCGCGCGGGTGGAGGCGGCCGGGTCCGCGTCCCCCGGCAGCCGCTGAGCACGGCGCCGCAGCGGGACCCGTGCTCACGCACGTCCTGCGGGTATCGATCGCGAACGAGGCGGAGTCCTGTGCTCCCTGGAACACCTGCCGGAGCCTCGGACCGACCGCGCGGGCGACGTTCGGCACGCGAAAACGACTCCGGCACGCGCAATCCAACCGATCCGACGAGCCGGACGCGGTTCCGCGGGCCGGAGGTCGGGTCGGCTGCCCGGGTCGTGATGTCCGGCACGCGGAAACGGCTCCGGCTCGCAGGATCGGGAGGATTCTGCGAGCCGGAGCCGTTCCAGCGTGCCGGAGGTGCTGCGGGACTACGCGTCGAGCGAGAAGTCCGCGCCGAGCAGCTCGAGCTTGGTGAGGAAGTTCTCGTAGCCGCGGCTGATGATGCCGACGTTCGAGACGTGCGACGTGCCCTCGGCCGAGAGCGCCGCGATCAGGTGCGAGAAGCCGCCGCGCAGGTCCGGCACGACGATGTCGGCGCCGTGCAGCTTCGACGGGCCGGAGATGACCGCGGAGTGCATGAAGTTGCGCTGACCGAAGCGGCAGGCCTGGCCGCCGAGGCACTCGCGGTGGATCTGGATGGTCGCGCCCATCTCGACCAGCGCGTCGACGAAGCCGAAGCGCTGCTCGTAGACGGTCTCGTGCACGATCGACACGCCCTTCGCCTTGGTCAGCGCCACGACGAGCGGCTGCTGCCAGTCGGTCATGAAGCCGGGGTGCACGTCGGTCTCGATGATGACCGGCTTCAGCTCGCCACCGGGGTGGTAGAAGCGGATGCCGTCCTCGGCGATCTCGAACGCGCCGCCGACCTTGCGGAAGACGTTGAGGAAGGTCGTCATCTCCTGCTGGCGGGCGCCGCCGACGAAGATGTCGCCGTCGGTCGCGAGCGCCGCGGCGGCCCAGGAGGCGGCCTCGTTGCGGTCGAAGAGCGCGCGGTGGGTGTACCCCTCGAGGCGGTCGACACCCTCGATGCGGATCACGCGGTCGGTGTCGACCGAGATGATGGCGCCCATCTTCTGCAGGATGTTGATGAGATCCATGATCTCCGGCTCGATCGCCGCACCCGACAGCTCGGTGATGCCCGAGGCGCGGACCGCGGTGAGCAGCACCTGCTCGGTCGCTCCGACGCTCGGGTAGGGCAGCGACACCTTCGCGCCGTGCAGGCCCTCGGGCGCCGACATCCGGATGCCGGAGGGCAGCTTCTCGACGATGGCGCCGAAGTTGCGGAGCACCTCGAGGTGGTAGTCGATCGGGCGGTCGCCGATGCGGCAGCCGCCGAGGTCGGGGATGAACGCCTCGCCGAGGCGGTGCAGCAGCGGGCCGCAGAACAGGATCGGGATGCGGCTGGAGCCGGCGTGCGCGTCGATGTCGGCGAAGTGCGCCGACTCGACGGCGGACGGGTCGAGGATCAGCTCGCCCACCTCCGGGCCCTGCTTCACCTTCACGCCGTGCACCTCGAGGAGGCCCTTCACGACGCGGACGTCGCTGATGTCGGGCACGTCGCGCAGCGTCGAGGCGGTCTCGCCGAGGAGCGCCGCCACCATCGCCTTGGTGACGAGGTTCTTCGCCCCCTTGAGCTCGATCCGGCCCTTCAGCGGACGACCACCGTGGATCGTGAGCCGCTCGGTCGTCATCCCCACCCGTGCTCCCGCCGCCTTGGCATCCTGAAGAAGTGTGTTCACGCTATTTCACCGGCAATGTCTTGGGCCGCCAGCTCGCGCGACGGGTCTCGAATTCGGAAATGAGCGCTTCGTCGCGCAGGGTCAGGCCGATGTCGTCCAGCCCTTCGATCAGGCGCCAACGAGTGTAGTCGTCGACCTCGAAGGGGAAGGTCTCGCCACCGGCGGTGACCGTACGACCAACCAGATCGACGGTCGCTTCTATTCCCGGCGTGCCGTCGATCAGCTCCCAGAGCCGCTTGACGTCGCTCTCGGCGAGGGCCGCGGCGAGCAGCCCCTGCTTGCCGGAGTTGCCGCGGAAGATGTCGCCGAAGCGCGAGGAGAGCACGACGCGGAAGCCGAAGTCGCGCAGCGCCCAGACAGCGTGCTCGCGGCTGGAGCCGGTGCCGAAGTCGGGGCCCGCGACGAGGATCTGCGCGCCCTGGAAGGCCGGCTGGTTCAGCACGAACTCCGGGTCCTGGCGCCAGCCGTGGAAGAGCGCGTCCTCGAAGCCGGTCTTGGTGACCCGCTTGAGGAACACCGCCGGGATGATCTGGTCGGTGTCGACGTTGCTGCGCTTCAGCGGCGCGGCGATGCCGGTGACGGTCTCGAACTTCTCCATGATCAGGCCTCCACCAGCTCGCGGACGGGCTCCAGATCCGACGGACTGGAGAGGGTGCCGCGGACGGCGGTCGCGGCGGCCACGAGCGGCGACACCAGGTGCGTGCGGCCGCCCTTGCCCTGCCGGCCCTCGAAGTTGCGGTTCGAGGTGGAGGCGCAGCGCTCCCCCGGGGCCAGCTGGTCCGGGTTCATGCCGAGGCACATCGAGCAGCCGGCGAAGCGCCACTCGGCGCCGAACGCGGTGATCACCTTGTCCAGGCCCTCGGCCTCGGCCTCGATGCGCACGCGGGCGGAGCCGGGGACGACCATCACCCGGACGCCGGGCGCCTTGGTGCGGCCCGCGATGATCGAGGCGAAGGCGCGGAGGTCCTCGATGCGCGAGTTGGTGCAGGAGCCCATGAAGACCGCGTCGACCGGGATCTCCTTCATCGGCGTGCCGGCCTCGAGGTCCATGTACTCCAGAGCGCGGCGGGCGTTCGAGCGCTCGTTCGGGTCCTCGATCGTGTCGGGATCCGGCACGGCCTGCGAGAGCGAGACGCCCTGGCCGGGGTTGGTGCCCCAGGTGACGAACGGCTCGAGGGCGTCGGCGTCGAGGACGACCTCGGCGTCGAAGACGGCGCCCTCGTCGCTCGGGAGCTTCCGCCAGTAGGCGACCGCGTCGTCCCAGTCCTGGCCCTCGGGAGCGTGCGGACGGCCCTTGAGGTAGGCGAAGGTCGTCTCGTCCGGTGCGACCATGCCGGCGCGGGCACCGGCCTCGATCGACATGTTGCAGATCGTCATCCGGCCCTCCATCGAGAGCGCGCGGATCGCCGAGCCGCGGTACTCGAGCACGTAGCCCTGACCGCCGCCGGTGCCGATCTTCGCGATGACCGCGAGGATGATGTCCTTCGCGGTGACGCCCTCGCGCAGCTCGCCCTCGACCGTGATCGCCATGGTCTTGAACGGTTTGAGCGGCAGGGTCTGGGTCGCCATCACGTGCTCGACCTCGCTGGTGCCGATGCCGAACGCCATCGCGCCGAACGCGCCGTGCGTCGAGGTGTGCGAGTCTCCGCAGACCACGGTGATGCCGGGCATCGTCAGCCCGAGCTGCGGGCCGACGACGTGCACGATGCCCTGCTCGATGTCGCCGAGCGAGTGCAGGCGGACGCCGAACTCGGCGGCGTTGCGCCGCAGGGTCTCGATCTGGGTGCGGCTGGTGAGGTCGGCGATCGGCTTGTCGATGCCGACGGTCGGGGTGTTGTGGTCCTCGGTCGCGATCGTGAGATCGGGCCGGCGGACCGGGCGACCGGCCTGGCGGAGGCCGTCGAAGGCCTGCGGGCTGGTCACCTCGTGCACGAGGTGCAGGTCGATGTAGATCAGGTCGGGGGTGCCGTCCTCGCCCTTGGCGACGAGGTGGTCGTCCCAGACCTTCTCGGCCAGGGTGCGCGGGCGCTCGACGGCCGGGGGCACGGTGGCCGAGGGCACAGCGGCCGACGGCACAGCGGTATCGGGGGAACTGTCGTTCATGGCGGGATTCTCTTCCTCAGGAATGGTGGTCAGCCCACGAGAGACACCGCGACGAGAGAGGCCTGTCAGATCGAGGTCTCGTCGCGGCGGAGAAGGAGGAGCCGGCCGAACAGCATGGACCGAGGATAGCACCGCGCCGACGCCCGCCCGGGAGGCGCGGCCCGAGCGGATCGGGGCGGGTCGGAGCGGTCGGGATCCGCGATCAGGGCGCGACGAGCATGGCGATCAGCACCGCCGGGACCACCAGCAGCGCCGCCGCGCCGACCACCACGCCGCCGACGACGAAGACCGCGGCGAACGCGGCGCCGACCATCCCGACGAAGCCGGAGCGCCGCTTCACCGGCAGCGCCTCGTGCTCGAACCAGTCGCCGTCGAGCGGATCTGGCGACTCCTGCTCGAAGCGCTCGGCCTCGTCGATCCGGGCCGGCAGCTCGGAGAGCATCATCGCGGCGTGCGGTGACTCGGCCGCCAGCTCGAGCGGGCGCACCAGGGCGCGCTCCGCGAACTCGAACGGATCCTCGTCGGTGCGCACCAGCGCGCGCTCGAACGCCCGGCGCTCCTCGGGAGCGGCGCAGTTCTCGATCAGGTAGCCCCAGCGGCCGGCCTCGATGAGGTCGCCCGAACGGCGGTAGAGCTCGGACAGGAGGACCCGGGGATCGAGCCAGGTGGGGTCGGCCTCGACGCAGCGCTCGAGGAGCGACACAGCTCCTCGGACGTCCCCCTCTGCGAAGCGCGTCTTCGCGCGATCGAGAGCCTCGACGGTGTCCATCCCTCCAGTATGCCAATCGACAGCCGGGCTCTGCAGTCGCTGGTCGACGCGGCTGTCACACGTTCGAGGGTCACGGCGCCCGCGGAGCGGTCGGCGGCTCAGGCTCGGGGAGAGAGCACCGCGTCCACGACGACGACCGTCACGTTGTCCCGGCCGCCGGCCTCGACCGCGGCGCCCACGAGCCCCTCGGCGAGATCGCCCCCGTGCAGCGCACCGGCGTCGCGCCGGGCGAAGAGCTCGGCGATGTCCGTGTCGGAGAGCTCCTTGGTGAGGCCGTCGGAGCAGAGCAGATAGCTCGCCCGGGGCACGATCGGCAGGGTCCAGACGTCGGTCTCGACCTCGTCGTCGGCGCCGAGCGCGCGGGTGACGATGTTGCGATCGGGGTGCGACTCCGCCGCCTCGCGGGTGAGGAAGCCCGCCGAGACCAGCTCCTGCACCGCCGAGTGGTCGACGGTGAGCTGCTGGATCCCGGCACCGTCCCAGCGGTAGACGCGGGAGTCGCCGACGTTGAACAGCGCCCAGGACGCCGGCCCCTCGTCGTCGGGGCGGACGAGGGTCAGGCCGGTGAGCGTCGTCCCGCACAGCGCGCCGCCGACATCCAGGTCGCGGACGGCGGCGTTCGCGGCCTCGACGGCTGCGAAGACGTCGGACACGGGGCCGATCGCCTCGGCCGTGCTCGCCCGCAGGCTCTCCACCGCGGTTGCGCTGGCGAGGTCGCCGCGCGCGTGCCCGCCCATGCCGTCGGCGACGGCGACCAGCGTCGGCGCGACGAGGAGCGCGTCCTCGTTCACCCGCCGGACGGCGCCGACGTCGGTGCAGCTCGACACCGTCAGGAGGAGGACGCCCTGCGGCAGGTCGATACTGGTCGTGGTCGTCGTCGCAGTCACGAGGCCCGGCTCACTTCTTCTCGGCGCGGTCCTGCCCGTCGGCGTCCGCGACGACCTCCGGGTGACCGTCGTGCAGCTCGATGTGGGAGTGCTCGCGGCGCATCTTGATCAGGCTCGCGACCGTGGCGACGGTCATGCTGACGACGATGACGGCCAGCGAGGTGATCGTGTCGATGTCCCAGACCGGCAGCGGCTCGCCGCCGTTGAGGAACGGCAGGTCGTTCTCGTGCAGGGCGTGCAGCACGAGCTTCACGCCGATGAAGGCCAGGATGAACGCGATGCCGTACTTGAGGTACTCGAGCTTGTCGATCAGTCCGCCGAGCAGGAAGTAGAGCTGGCGCAGGCCCATCAGGGCGAAGATGTTCGCGGTGAAGACGATGAACGGGCTCTCGGTGATGCCGAAGATCGCCGGGATCGAGTCGAGCGCGAACAGCAGGTCGGTCGAGCCGATCGCGAGGAACACGATCAGCATCGGCGTGAAGTACTTCGTGCCGTCCTTCACCGTGCGGATCTTCGAGCCGTCGAACTCGTCCGAGATCTTCACGCGCTTGCGCAGCAGGCGGATGAGGAGGTTGTCGGTGCCCTCGTTCTCGTCCTCCTTGCCGAACGCCTGGTTCCAGGCCGTGTAGACGAGGAACGCGCCGAAGAGGTAGAAGATCCAGCTGAAGCTCTCGATCAGCTGCGCGCCGAGCAGGATGAACACCCCGCGGAAGATCAGCGCGATGATGATGCCCACCATCAGCACTTCCTGCTGGTACTTCGGCGGCACCGCGAAGCGTCCCATGATGATCACGAAGACGAACAGGTTGTCGATCGACAGGCTGTACTCCGTCAGCCAGCCCGCGACGAACTGGCCGGCGACCTCTCCCCCGCCCAGCAGCAGCATCACCAGGGCGAAGATCAGCGCGAGCGTGACGTAGAAGCCGACCCAGAGGCCGGACTCCTTCAGGCTCGGGACGTGCGGGCGCTTGTAGACCAGCAGCAGGTCCGCGGCCAGGATGAGGCTCAGGACGACGAACGAGCCGGTCACGAACCAGACGGGCAGCTCTTGCATGGGGACCTTCCGGGGGTCAGTGGATTCCGACGGTCTCTCCCCGGGGAGCGGGCCGTTAAACGAGAAGAACCCCCGGCCATGACCGGGGGTTCTGCTCGTGTTGCCGTGGTGACCCCAGCGGGATTTGAACCCGCGTTACCGCCGTGAGAGGGCGACGTCCTAGGCCGCTAAACGATGGGGCCGCGTTTTTGCAACTCGAAGAGTGTTGCACACGGATCCGCACCGGTGCAAATCGAGCGCGCGGACGGCGCGCTCCCCGGGACCGTCTTGCACCGCGGTCGCCCCCGCGAGAGGCTCGAAGCATGCGACTGACCAAGCTCGAGCACGCCACCGTCCTCGTCGAGGAGGCGGGCTCGCGGCTCGTCCTCGACCCCGGCTCCTTCACCCGCCCCGTGGAGGGCACGGCCGACACCGTCGCGGTCGTGATCACCCACGAGCACGCCGACCACTGGACCGCGGAGCAGCTGGAGCGGCTGCGCGCCGCGAACCCGGCGCTGCGTGTCCTCGGCCCGGCCGGTGTCGCCGCGGCGGCCGAGGGCTTGGACGTCGAGACGGTCGCCGAGGGCGACGTCGTCGAGGTCGGCCCGTTCGAGCTGCGCTTCTTCGGCTCGCGGCACGCGGTGATCCACTCCTCCATCCCGGTGATCGACAACGTCGGAGTGCTG
This sequence comes from Rathayibacter sp. VKM Ac-2857, assembly GCF_013205025.1. Taxonomy (GTDB): domain Bacteria; phylum Actinomycetota; class Actinomycetes; order Actinomycetales; family Microbacteriaceae; genus Rathayibacter. Next base: position 419,848 of record NZ_JABMLE010000001.1, read on the forward strand.
GTGAACGGCCGGTTCTACTACGCGGGCGACTCCTTCACCGTGCCGACCGGCGTCGACGTCGAGGTGCTGGCGGCCCCCTCGGGAGCCCCGTGGATGAAGATCGCGGAGTCGATCGACTACGTCCTCGAGCTCGCGCCGCGCCACGCCTTCGCGACGCACGAGCGGGTGCTGTCGGAGGCCGGCCAGAAGCTCGGCCACGACCGCCTCGGCTGGGCGACCCGCGAGGGCGGCGGGGAGTACCACGCCCTCGAGCCGGGCGACGTGCTCGAGCTCTAGCCGCCGCCCGGCGGTCGTCAGAGGATGCGGGAGTCGAGGATCTCGGCCTGATCGATGTCGGTCCCGGCCGGCAGCACTCCGATCTGGACGAGCGCGTCTTCCGGAACGGTGCCGTCGGGCGTGACGATCGAGGCGCCGTCGATGTTCGTCTTCGACGCGTACAGCGAGACGTCGTCGAGCACCTCGGCCCGGTAGACGCCGTCGACCCAGATCACGACCCGCTTCCCGGAGTTCACCAGCGCGCGACTCATCGCCACCGCGATTCGATCACCGGTCCGCTGGATGCTGTCGACGCCTGTCAGCGATTTCTGGAAGAGCAGGTCGGCCGCAGCGACGTCCACGCCGGAGGCCAGCTCGCCGACCTGGACGAGGTCGCCGTCCTTCACGGGCGTGGTGGGGACGATCTTCGTGCCACCCGGGACGTCGTACTTCCACGCGTACCACCCCCTGCCCTCGTTGTAGTCACCCGCGTATCGGCCGTCGATCCAGACCACGATCCGCTTCCCGGAATGGACCAGCGCCTCGCTCATCGTCACCTCCGCGTACCCGCGGACGACTGAGACGTCCGTGATGCCCGCCGTCGCATCCGAGGCCGCCTCCCGGGGGGATCGGTCGTGACCCTGCAACTGCTTCAGCTTCGCCGCCGCCGGCCTCACATCGGTGTACCCCATCATCTGAACCCGTTCGCCGGGGAGGGTCGTCCCGTAGAACACGCCGACGAGATTCCCGTTCACGATCAGCGGCCCGCCCGAGTCGCCGGTCTCGCCGAGCTGCTCGGTGCCGCCCGTCGTCGCCGTCGAGTGGAAGCCGATGACGCCGTTCGGCATCCGTCCCACCCTTCTGATCCAGACCTTCTCTGTCCTCTGCGTGGGGAACAGGTCCGGGCCCAGCCCGTAGACGTGGCCGACCGAACCGACCCGGTAGCCGTCCGGCACCAGTCGCGGGTAGCGCGGCAGCGCATGCGGGCGGGAGAGCCGGAGGAGCTTCATGTCCGCAGGAGCGAGCGAGATCGACTCCGCCACCGGGACCGCTTCCGTCACCTCGTCCTCCGACGGCGACGGGGCGTAGCGGTAGTAGACGTGGCTCGCGGGGCAGTGATCCGCGGTGAGCACCCAGTCGTCGGCGATCGCCGTTCCGGTGCAGGTGGTGGTCTGGATGCCGGCGAGCGTGTCGTACACCTGCACCACCCAGGGCTCGTTCGACTTCGTCCCCGACGTCAGTGCCGCAACGGGCGCCGTCGTCTGCACACCGATACCCAGCACGATCGCCAAGACGGCCAGCACGGCCGCCGTCCGACGCAGCACTCGAGCCCTCATCGTCATCACCTCTCTCAGATCGAGCGGCCTCCCGGGGCCGGGATCCCACATCGCTCGAGAACGATCGACGAAGCGCCGAGGAGGCGTCAAAGATCTGGCGGTGGAGCGACCGGACGGCGGGATCAGGACCGAGCGACGACGTGCTCGAGGTCGGCGCCGAACTCGAACGTGCGGTCGACCACGGCGCCGGAGTGCAGCACCGCGGGCAGCCAGAAGCGCGCGTCGTCCCACATCCGGTCGTAGGGGACCTCGTCGAGCGGGACGAACGCCGCGGCGAGCTCGCCCGAGGCGACCACCTCGCCCGACCAGCGGCGGCAGACGAAGACGTGCGAGCGCTGGCTCCAGGCGGGGCGGTGCGGGAAGAGGTAGTCGAGGGAGCCGCGAGGCTCGAGGTCGCGGGGATCCGCGCGCAGGCCGACCTCCTCCGCCAGCTCGCGGACGGCGGCCGCCACGGGCGACTCCCCCGGCTCGAGCTTGCCGCCGGGTGCCACGACCCGGCCCTCGCCGAGACCGCGGAGCTTCCGACCGAGCAGCACCTCGACGCCGCCGGGCGCCTCGCGGAGGACGTAGACGACGCAGACCTCGGGCAACGGGCCGATCGGTGCCTGCACGCCCATGCCGCACCTCCGCTCGCCGGGTCCGAGGGGTCGGGACCGCCGTCGTAGGCTAGCCCGGTGACGACGACCGCGCTCGAGCGCTTCCAGGCCCTGCTGCGGGTCGACACGGTGTCGCACTCCGACGAGTCCGACACCGACTGGAGCCGGTTCCGCGTCTTCCAGGAGCTGCTCGAGCAGTTCTACCCCGTGCTGCACGCCGCCCTCGAGCGCGAGACCGTCGCAGGCCACTCCCTGCTCTGGCGCTGGCGCGGCACCGAGGACGGCGAGCCGTCCGTCCTGATGGCGCACTACGACGTGGTCAGCGTCACCCCCGACGACTGGTCGATCGCGCCGTTCGCGGCCGACACGGTCCTCCGCCCGGACGGCCGCACCGCGATCGTGGGGCGCGGCGCGCTCGACGACAAGGGCTCCCTCGTCGCGCTGCTCGAGGCCGTCGAGGCGGCCGTCCTGCGGGGTGAGCGTCCTCGCCGGGACGTGTACCTGGTCTCCACGCACAACGAGGAGACGGCCGGGGACGGCGCGCCGTCGATCGTCGCGCTGCTCGGCGCGCGCGGCGTGCGCCCGCGCTTCGTGCTCGACGAGGGAGGCAACGTCCGCCGCGGCATCGTGCCCGGAGTGACCACTCCGATCGCCGTCATCGGCGTCACCGAGCGCGGCATCATGAACCTCGAGCTGACCTGCCGGGACGCGGGCGGGCACGCCTCCGCCCCGCCGCCCCTGCCGGGCATGCTCGCCACGCAGCGCCTCGCTCGGGCGATCCACCGCCTCACCGAGAACCCGTTCCCCTCGACGCTGCCCGAGCCGATCGCCGAGCTGGTGCGCGCCGCCGCGCCCCGCGCCGACGCCGCGCACGCCGTCTGGTACGCGAGCCCGCACGAGCACCCCGACGCGGTCATCGGCGCCCTGGCCGCGCACTCCAACCGCGCCGCGGCGATGCTCCGGACCACCGTGGCGATCACGCAGCTGCGCGGCAGCACCGGGGCGAACGTCCTCGCGTCCTCCGCCAGCGCGATCGCGAACGTGCGCATCAATCCGGGCGGCACCGTCGCCGGCGTGGTCGAGCGGATCCGCGCGGTGATCGACGACCCCGAGGTCGAGATCGAGGTGCGCGTCGCGCACGAGCCCTCCCCCGTCTCCCCCACCGGAGAGACCGGCGACGGCGGGCCCTACGACGTGCTCCGCGGCGTCGTGCAGGAGGTCTTCCCGGAGGCGATCGTCGCGCCCTACGTGCAGACAGGCGGCAGCGACGCCCGGCACTTCCACGCGATCAGCGACGGCGTCTACCGCTTCATCCCGTTCGAGATCAGCCCGCAGCAGCAGCTCGGCATCCACGGCGCCGACGAGTCGGTCGAGGTCGACCAGTTCGAGCGCGCCATCGCCTTCTACGCGCGCCTCCTGCTCGAGCTCTGACGTCTCCCTCTGCGCTGCCGATGCGCGGCGTGGGCGATCGGTGTGCGGGGAGTGCGCGCGCGGTGTGCGGTTCCTGAGGACCGAGGCGCCGGGCGGCGCCGAATCTGGGAAAACCGTTCGATGACGCGCCGGTCCTCGTTGGCCCGCCGTTCACCCCGCGATGATGGACTGAGCCTCGCGGGAGCAGTTCCCAGCCCGCGGACCAGCAGTGCAGCACCATGCGACATCCCGTACCGACGCCGACTCGATCGAGCCGGCCCCACCGATCGTGGAACCCGAGGATCATGACTGTCCGCCAGGCCGAGTACCCCCGGCCGAACCACTTCATCCTTCACCTCAGCGACACCCACTTCATCGCCGGAGACGGCGGGCTGTACGGCTCCGACGTCGACAGCGAGGCGCAGCTCCGCCGCCTGTTCGACGAGCTGAAGGCCTCGGGCGGTCGCCCGGAGGCCGTCGTCATCACCGGGGATCTGGCCGACAAGGGCGAGCCGCAGGCGTACGCCAAGCTCCGCGCCGTCGTCGAGCCGGCCGCCGCCCGCCTCGGCGCGGAGGTGATCTGGGTGATGGGCAACCACGACGACCGCGGCGCCTTCCGCTCCGGACTGCTCGACCAGCTGCCGACCACGCAGCCGATCGACCGCGTGCACGACGTGAACGGCCTGCGCATCATCGCGCTCGACTCCACCGTCCCGGGCGCCCACTACGGCGAGATCTCGGACGCCCAGCTCGACTGGCTCGCGGAGGAGCTCTCCAGCCCCGCGCCGCACGGCACGATCCTCGCGCTGCACCACCCGCCGGTGCCGAGCGTGCTCGACCTCTCGGTGCTCGTCGAGCTCCGCGACCAGCCCGCGCTCGCGGAGGTGCTCGAGGGCTCGGACGTCCGCAGCATCATCGCCGGCCACCTGCACTACTCCTCGACGGCGACGTTCGCCGGCATCCCCGTCTCGGTCGCGTCGGCCACCTGCTACACGCAGGACCTCAACGTGCCGGTCGGCGGCACCCGCGCCCGCAACTCCGCGCAGGCCTTCAACCTCATCCACGTCTACGACGGCACCGTGCTGCACTCCGTGGTGCCGATCGGCGCGTCGACCGAGGTGTCCTACGTCTCGGCGAACGAGACCGAGCGGATCCTCGCCTCGCACGGCGTCGAGATCGCGCCGGCCACGGCCGCTCCCCTGGAGCAGGTCGAGGCGCTCTACCCGCCCGTCGCGGAGCCGGTCGGCGTCAGCGCCTAGGGGAAAGCGCGCGGAGGACCTCCGCGCGCTCCCGACGTCGGCGCGGACTCCCCGTCAGCGCTTCGGCCTGCTCCGCGCCCGGTCGAGGGCGAACAGGTGGCCGGCGAAGGCGAGGGCCGCGCCGAGCGCGATCCCCACTCCGAGGCCCGCACCGATCCCGATGCCGGGGAAGACGAGCGCGCTGGCGAGTCCGAGCAGCAGCCCGAGGACTCCCCCGCCGATCGCCCAGCCCATGATCAGTCGACCGTCTCCCACGGCGCCGGGATCGGGTAGTACTCCTCGAGGAAGTCGATCACCGCGCGGGTCCGGACCTCCGCGGAGATCTCGGGGAAGCTGCCGTCGTTGAGGCAGAAGAAGTCGACGGCGCGGTTCTTCAGCAGCTTCTTCATGTCCTTGAGGCCCTGGTGCATCGTCGTGTCGACGTACTTCACCGAGGCGTTCTCCTGCACCACCGCGCGGCCGGTCATCAACGCGTAGTAGTGGTAGAGCGAGTTGGTGACGGAGACGTCGCTCGCCGAGCGGAAGCGGCTCGCGGCGGTCGCGGTGAACTCCGGCTCGAACTCGGCCTCGAGCTCGGCCATCACGGTCTTGCGGAGCGGCGTGGCGGCGTGCTCGAGGTGGCGGGTGGTCATCGCGCCGAAGCGCTCGCGGAGCAGCCGACGGTTGACCCGGGCGGCGTTCTCGAAGCCGCTGCGCGAGGCGTTGGAGTCGCCCATGCCGATGCGGGTGGTCGCCTCGATGAACTTGGTGATCCCGCCGGGCGAGAAGAAGATCGACGGGTCGACGGGGCGGCCGAAGAACATGTCGTCGTTCGAGTAGAGGAAGTGCTCGGCCAGGCCGGGGATCCGGTGCAGCTGGCTCTCGACCGCGTGCGAGTTGTGCGTGGGCAGCACCGAGAGGTCGCGGAAGTGGTCCTCGCTGCGGACCAGGGTGACGTCGGGATGCTCGTCGAGCCAGCGCGGGCGCGGCGAGTCGGTGACGATGTAGATGTGCCGGACCCACGGCGCGTACATGTAGACGCTGCGCAGGGCGTACTTGAGCTCGTCGATCTGGCGGAAGCGCGCGGGGGCGTCGTCGCCCTCGCCCACGACGTAGCTGGCCATCCGGGCGGCACGGGCGCGCTGGAACTCCAGGTCCGTCCCGTCGACCCAGGAGAAGACGATGTCGACGTCGAAGCGGATGTCACTGACGAGGGGCTCGAACATGCCCTCGAAGGTCGGCCAGGTGCGGCCGTAGGCCTCGACGTGCGCGTCGATCGCCTCGGCGACCGGGAGGCTGCTGCGCATCAGCGCGTTCTCGGCGGGAGTGGTGATCTCCTCCTCGCCGACCTTCCAGAACTCCAGGCGGACACCGCTGCGGGCGCCGTAGCGGAGCGAGCCGCTCGAGGAGACGCGGGGGCGGAAGAGCGAGAAGACCGCGGCGCGCGGATACGGAGCGATGGCTCCCTCCGCCAGGAGCAGCGGCGGGGTGCCGCGCTTGTCGAGGGTCTTCACGTAGAAGGGCTCGGTGGCGAAGGCGCGGGCGAGCAGCGTGGCCAGCTCGGCGCCGAGCGAGCGGTCGATCGCGAGGAAGGGCGCGCCCTTCGTGCCGCGGATGAGGCGGTAGGGGAACTCGGCCTCGTCGAGCACCTCGCCGAGCGCGATCAGGTCCTCGGTCCAGGCCGCCTGCGGGGTCGTACTCGAGTTGACCAGCGAGAACAGTCCGGCATGGACGACGACGTCGTCCCGGTCGAAATGGCGCGGACGCAGGAGGGCAGACGGCAGAGGACGGACGGAAGGCATGATTCACATTATCCGCCGCCTGTTTCGTGCGGATGACCGTCCTGCTCAGCTTGACAGGGAGTGCAGCCGCTCCAGGGCCGCGTCCCCGGCGCGCACGGCCTCCTGAGACCGGCTCTCCTCGCGGGCCGAGGCGACCCCGAGAGCGAACGCCGGCTCGCCGCGGCGGGCCGCCACGAGCGCGTGCGCGCGGAGCACGTCGCGGGCGGCGAGGGCGTCGCGCTCCTCGCCGAGCGCGTCGGCGACGGCCTTCGCCGCCTTCGCGATCCGTCGCTGCGTGCCGCCGACGGCGGAAGGGACGACCGCGCTCCAGGCCTCGACGACGTAGCGGAGGCGCTTCGCGGCCTTGCGCAGCTCGTGCCGGGCCTCGAGGTCGTCCCCGCCCTTGCGGGCCGCGTCGACGCGCGAGACCTCCTTGGCGAGGGAGCGGCGGACGAGCTTCTTCGCGCTCGTGCCCGCCTTCGCGGTCCGCGGCGGATCGGCGAGCAGTGCGTCGAGGGCTGCCAGGAGTGCGAGGTAGCGGGCACCGCGCAGCGTCTTCGCGACCCGCTGCAGGGCGAGAGCGTGCCGGCGCTCGATCGCGTCGAAGAGCGAGCTGCCTCCGACGGCCCTCGCGGGCAGCCCCTCCCCCGCCTCGTCGACGGCGGTGCGGAGCCGGGCGGCGAGCACCTCCTCGTCGCGGACGGCGCCGAGGACGCCGGCGAGCCAGCGCAGCTCGTCGCGGAGCGGATCGAGCGCGTCGCGCTCCAGGACGAACCGGGAGGCGGCGAGGACGCTGCGCAGGCGGCGGGTGTGCAGGCGCATCCGATGCAGCGCGTCGTCGGCCTCGAGCCGCACCCGCGGGTCGACGGCGCGCAGACCCGTGAGGAGCTCGCGGATCGCGGCGAGCGCCGCCTCCCCGCCGTCCTCGGGTGCGGAGCGGCCGTCCTCGATCGGGCCGCCGGTGGCCCGGGCGAGCTTCGAGGCGCTCTCGGCGGGGCGGGCGCCGGCGGCGAGCAGTCGCTCCTCGATCGCGTCGAGCACCGCCTCGCCCTCGGGGCCGTGGACGTCGACGAGCTCGACCTCCCACTCCCGCCAGCGCCGCTCGACGCCGGAGCGCTGGTCGTGCGCGATGACCAGGTCGTCGGCGATCTCGGCGAGGCGGCGGCCAGCGGAGTCGGCGACGCGGGTGATCGAGCGGACGGTCTCGAGGGCGGCGAGCGGCTCGAGCCGCGCCCGGCCGACGTGGCCGAGCACCGGGTCCCGGACCTCGGCCGGCACGGTGCGGGAGGCGGTCAGCGGGGCGTGGATCTCGGTGCGGCCGGCCGAGCCGGGCAGCTTGACGTGCCAGCCCTCGTCCTCGCCGCCCTCGCGGCGGCGGAGGGTGATCCGGCCGCGGGAGAGCGCGCGGTCGGCGGTGTCGAAGTACTGGGCGGAGAGGCGGACGGGCTCCTCGGCGAGTGCCGTCGCGACGGTGCCCGCGCCGATGAGCTCCGGCAGGGCGGTGTCGGCGTCGACGTCGTACTTCCGCTCCACCTCGGTCTGCACGCGCCGCGGCGCCTCCGCCTTCGTCCGGTCCGCACGCTGAGCCATGGTCCATTGTGCGCACGCGGGAGGCGCTCCCGGCGGCAGGCCCGCGGCGGGGCGCGAGGTCGGCCTAGGCTGGAGCGATGACCGCGCCCGTCCCCCCCGTCGCCCGCCGTGTCCCGCTCGAACGCCGTCACCACGGCGATCTGGTGGTCGATCAGTACGAGTGGCTGCGGCAGAAGGAGGAGCCCGAGGTGATCGCGCACCTCGAGGCCGAGAACGCCTACACCGACGCCCTCCTCGCTCCCCTCGCCCCGCTGCGCGAGCGCCTCTTCGACGAGATCCGCTCCCGGACGAAGGAGACCGACCTGTCGGTGCCCGTCCGCGAGGGCGCCTGGTGGTACTTCTCCCGCTCCTACGAGGGCCGCCAGTACGGCGTGCACTGCCGCGCGCCGATCTCGGGTCCGGACGACTGGACCCCGCCCTCCATCGCCGAGGGCGGACCGCTCGAGGGCGAGCAGGTCGTCCTCGACGGCAACATCGAGGCCGAGGGCCACGACTTCTTCTCGCTCGGCAGCTTCGACGTCTCCAGCGACGGGCGCTTCCTGCTCTTCGGCACCGACGTCGAGGGCGACGAGCGCTACACCCTGCGCATCCGCGACCTCAGCACCGGCGAGGACCTCCCCGACGTCGTCGAGGGCACCGGCGGCGGCGCCACCTTCGGCGCGGACGCCCGCTTCGTCTTCTACCCCACGGTCGACGAGTCCTGGCGGCCCGACACGATCTGGCGGCACACCGTCGGCACCGACTCCACCGCCGACGAGGTCGTCTTCTCGGAGCCCGACGAGCGCTACTGGATCGGCGTGGGGCTCACCCGCAGCCGCCGCTTCCTCGTCATCGAGATCGGCAGCAAGATCACCAGCGAGAGCCTGCTGCTCGACGCGGAGGACCCGACCGGCGAGTTCCGCTCGGTCTGGCCGCGCCGCGAGGGCGTCGAGTACGAGGTCGACCACGCCGTCGTCGACGGCCGCGACCGCCTGCTGATCGTGCACAACGACGGCGCACTCGACTTCGAGATCGTCGAGGAGCCGGCCGACCTCTCGCTCTCCCCCGAGGAGCGCGCGGCCGAGAGGCGCGTCCTCGTCCCGCACACCCCCGGCCGCCGGATCGAGGGCGTCGACGCCTTCGCCCGGCACGTCGTCGTCTCCTACCGCGAGGCGGGGGCGACGCGCCTCGGCCTCCTGATCGACGGCGACGGCGGCGCGCGCCTGGAGGAGATCGTCTTCGACGAGCCGCTGTACGACGCCGGCCTCGCCGGCAACCCGGAGTGGGAGCAGCCCGCGCTGCGGCTCGCCTACACCTCGTTCGTCACTCCCTCCACGGTGCTCACCCTCGACGTCGCGACCGGCGAGCGGACCGTGCTCAAGCAGCAGCCGGTGCTCGGCGACTACGACCCCGCCCGCTACGAGCAGCGCCGCGAGTGGGCGGTCGCCCAGGACGGCACGCGCATCCCGCTCTCGCTGGTCTGGCGGAAGGACGCGGCGGCGCCCGACGAGGCCCCCGCGCCGCTGCTGCTCTACGGCTACGGCTCCTACGAGGCGAGCATCGACCCCGGCTTCTCGATCGCGCGGCTCTCGCTGCTCGACCGCGGCGTGGTCTTCGCCATCGCGCACGTCCGCGGCGGCGGCGAGATGGGGCGCTCCTGGTACGAGGAGGGCAAGACCCTCGCCAAGCGCACCACCTTCACCGATTTCGTCGACTCCGCCCGGCACCTCGTCGAGGCGGGCTTCACCACGCCGGAGCGCCTCGTCGCGCAGGGCGGCTCGGCCGGCGGCCTGCTGATGGGCGCGGTCGCGAACCTCGCTCCGGAGGCCTTCGCCGGGATCCTGGCGCAGGTGCCGTTCGTCGACGCGCTGACCTCGATCCTCGACCCGTCGCTGCCGCTGACCGTGATCGAGTGGGACGAGTGGGGCGACCCGCTGCACGACCCCGAGGTCTACGCCTACATGAAGTCGTACTCGCCGTACGAGAACGTGCGCGAGGGCGTCGCCTACCCGCGGATCCTCGCGACGACGAGCCTCAACGACACGCGCGTGCTCTACGTGGAGCCGGCCAAGTGGGTCGCGCGGCTGCGCGAGGTCGGCGCGCCGGCGCTGCTCAAGATCGAGATGACGGCCGGGCACGGCGGCGTGAGCGGGCGCTACGAGCGCTGGCGCGAGGTGGCGTTCGAGTACGCCTGGATCCTCGACGTGCTCGGGCTGGCGGAGGAGACCAGCAACTGAGCCGCCGCTCCGGATCGGGCGGGCGCGCCGCAAGCCCCACCGGCGCGTCGATCGCGCCGCGTAAGGTTCGGGGTGCCGACCGAGGGGAAGTGCAGAGATGAGCGCAGGACTGTCGATCGACCGGGCCGCGGCCTGGGTCGCCGATCAGCGGTGGTACGCGAGCAAGGGGCGGCGCCCCGAGCTGGAGATCCGGGGCGAGTGGCGGCTGGAGCGCGCCGACGGCGACGTCGTCGTGCACCTCGTCATCGACCGGGCGGGCTCGAGCCCGGTGCTCTACCAGGTGCCGGTGACGGTGCGCTCGGCGCCCGTCGCGGGCCTCGAGGACGCGCTGATCGAGAGCGGCGGCTCCCGCTTCGTCTACGACGGTCCCCGCGACCCGCTCTTCGCGCGAGCGCTCTTCGAGCTGATCGCCGACGGCGGCTCCTCCGACGCGGAGGGCGCCCTGGGCGGCGCCCGCGCGGAGGGACACCGCCAGCCCGGCGCCGTGATCGGCGCGTTCGCCTCGTCGCGGATCCTCAGCGGCGAGCAGTCGAACACGTCGATCATCGTGCAGACCACGGCGGAGGACGGCTCGGCCGGCACCCCCGTGATCGTCAAGGTCTTCCGCGCGCTGCACCACGGCGAGAACCCGGACGTCACCGTGCAGTCGGCACTGAACGCCGCGGGCAGCACGCTCGTGCCGCCCGTGATCGGCAATGTCACCGGCGAGTGGGACGACCGCGGCGAGCCGACCGGCCGCGCGTTCGGGCACCTCGCCTTCGCGCAGGAGTTCCTGCCGGGCGTCGAGGACGCCTGGCGCGTCGCGCTCGAGGCCGTCGCCGGCGACACCGACTTCACCGGACCGGCCCGCGAGCTGGGCCTCGCGACCGCGCAGGTGCACTCCACCCTCGCCGCGGTGATGCCGACCGAGGACGCGACCCCCGAGGTCGTGCAGCGGATGATCGCGACCATGCGCCGCCGGCTGCGGATCGCCTCCTCCGAGGTGCCCGTCATCGCCGAGGACGCCGACGCGATCGACGCGGTCTTCCAGGCGGCCGAGCAGGCCCCGTGGCCGCGGCTGCAGCGCATCCACGGCGACTACCACCTCGGCCAGGTGCTGGCCGTGCCCGGCCGCGGCTGGGTGCTCCTCGACTTCGAGGGCGAGCCGCTGCGGCCGATGCACGAGCGGCTGCTGCCGGACATCGCGCTGCGCGATGTGGCCGGGATGCTGCGCTCGTTCGACTACGCTGCGGGCGCCCACGAGCAGGCGTCGCCGGGCGATTCCCGGGCCGCCTGGGCGCTGGCGAGCCGGAGCGCCTTCCTCGAGGGCTACACCGAGGAGGCGGGCGACGCGGTCACCGCGCACCGCGCCGTCCTGGACGCCTTCGAGCTCGACAAGGCCATCTACGAGGCGATCTACGAGGCGCGCAACCGCCCCGAGTGGCTGTCGATCCCGGTGACCGCGGTGCAGCGGCTCGTCGGACGCTCGTAGGGTGCAGGTATGACCGCACGCGACGAGACCAGTGACGCCCCCGACTCCGACGCTCCCGAGGACGGGCCGCTCGACCCGCTGAGCGACTTCAGCATCCCCGGCGACACCGACCTGCACGTGGACGGCGACGCCTCGGGCGCCGACGGTCGGAAGGTCGCGGAGCCCTCCGAGGACGACTCGGCCGAGTAGCGCCGACGGCGGATCTCGATACGCCCGCTCCGCGGGCTACTCGATCAGCAAGAACGGCCGCTTCGCGGGCTGCTCCGTCACATGAGGACCCGCTCCGCGGGCTGCTCCACCAACCGCAGAATCACCCTCCATGCTGGTCGAGTAGCCCCGCAGGGGCGTATCGAGACCCACCATCACCCGCACCCCTGGCGACAGCGGATCTCGATACGCCCGCTCCGCGGGCTACTCGATCAGCATGGGGGGCCGCTCCGAGGGCTACTCGATCAAGAGGGGCGGCCCGCAATGCGGGCTGCTCGATCAGCATGGGCGGCCCGCTGCGAGGGCTGCTCCATCAGCAGAGGGTCAGGCCGGCGCTCAGCCGCCCATCTCGGGCTCGGCCCAGGAGGCGAGGGTCGAGCCGGCCGCGACGCAGCCGACGCCGAGGTCGGACTGCAGGGTGCTCCACTCCGGCGAGGAGGGGTCGTACGTCCATCGGCCGGCCGCCGCCTGGGACTCCTGCAGGTAGGTGCGGATGCCCGAGGAGGCGGCGGAGACTCCGGTCTCGTCCGGCTCCGGGTTCTGCATCCGCACCGTCTGGAGCTGGAAGGCCTGCCGCTCGAGGAACACCTGGTAGGCCTCGTCGGAGACGTCGCCGCGGTCGTGGTACCACTGCATCGTCCACCCGAGGCTGAGCAGCGAGCTGTACCGGCCGCAGGCGTAGGACGCGCTGGTGTCCTGCTCGCCCGGGACGGTGCCGCGCGCCGTCGGCTCGACCGTCACCGTGACGGTCGGCGCCGGGGTCTGCGCCTCGGCGCCTCCCCCGCTCGTGCAGCCCGTCAGAGCGGCGGCTGCGGCGGCGATGCCGAGCGCGGCGGCCGCGAGTCGAGGCGCGATCGGACGTCGGATGTGCGTGTGATCCCCCATGCGCCGACCCTACCGGGCGACCGGCGCCGGAGGCCGCCCGACGTCAGCGCACCGGCGCGAGCGGCGTGACCGCGGGTCCCTCCAGCACCGTCCCGTCGGCGGCGAACCGCGAGCCGTGCAGCGGGCAGTCCCAGCTGCGCTCGGCGTCGTTCCAGGTGACCACGCCGCCCAGGTGCGGGCAGACCGCCGACACCGCGCAGCGGCGGCCCTCGATGGTCGAGACGGCGACCGGCTGGAGGCCGTCGCGCGCGAGCAGGCCCTCGCCCTCCACCGGCACCACGTCCACCGAGCGCGGCGCGCGCAGCGCCGACCAGTAGCCGCGGGCGTACCAGGCGCCGACCGCAGCGAGCGCGCCGGCGCCCTCCGCCATCACCCGGGGCAGGGTCGGGCGGCGGTGCAGCGTCTTCGCCCACGGCGGCGTCTCGCCCCGGGAGTCGCCGACCAGCGTCAGCGCCGCCTGCACCGCGTTGGTCATCCCCCACTTGTCGTAGCCGGAGGCGAAGAAGATCCGCCCACGACCGCGCGGCAGCCAGCCGACGAACGGCACGCGGTGGAACGCCTCGTAGTCCTGCGCGCTCCACTGCGCGATCGGCTCGGCGCCGTGGAAGGAGCGGCGGGTCCAGGCGATCAGGTCGTCGACGCTCTCCTGAGTCCGCGCGCGCTGGCCGACCCCGTGGCCGTTGCCGCCGATCAGCAGCAGCCGCTCGCCGTCCCGCTCCACGTCGCGGATCGAGCGCGAGGGCCCGTCGACGGAGAGGTACATGCCGTCCGGGATCGACTCGGCCCCGCGGAAGGCGACGGCGTAGGAGCGCAGCGCGACCTGCTTCGCGAAGTACAGCCCGCGGTCCAGGATCGGCGTGCCGGTGAGCAGGTAGGCCCGCTCGCCGGTCACCTCCCCGGCACTGGTCCGCACGCGCACGGGCGAGGAGGCGCGCATCCCGAGCACACGGACGCCCTGGACGAGGACTCCCCCGGCCGCGCGGAAGTCGGCGGCGAGCGCCGTCAGCACCGCCATCGGGTCGAACTCCGCCTGGTCGTCGAGCGCCACGGCCGCGGTGCTCGGGAACGGCGTGTCCAGCGCGCCGACGAGGCGGGTGGCCAGGCCGAAGCGGCGGGCCGTCGCGTGCTCGCGGAGCACCGCGTCCACGCCGTCGGGCGACTGGGCGTAGCTGTAGGCGGTGCGGCGCTGCACGGGGACGCCGGCCTCGCGGAGGTAGTCGATGAGCCAGGTGAAGCCGGCGAGGTTCGCGGCGACGTAGGCCTGCGTGACCGCGGGGGTGTTGCGGGCGGCGATCTTCGAGAGGTGCGTCCCCTGCAGGAGGCTGAGCTTCGCGGTGCTGCTGCCGGTCGCGACCGCGCCGACCTCGCGGGCCTCGAGGACGAGGACGCGGCGGCCGCTGCGCTGGAGCAGGAGCGCCGTCACGAGTCCGGAGAGGCCGGCTCCCACGATCACGTCGTCGTAGTGCGCGCCCGGGACGAACGCGTCGTTCGGGATCGGGGCCGCGCCCTGTCGCCAGAGCGAGGTCCGCTCGATCGCCGGCACGTCGATTCGCTTCATCGGGTCTCCCTGCACTCGGGCCGCGGAGGGCGGCTCGGACCGACGCTACGCGCGGCGGCCGGGCCCGTCAGGGTGTTGACAGCGCGCGCGGCCGTCGACCGCGGCTCAGAGCCAGCCCCAGCGCTTGAAGAGCCGGTGCAGGACCACGCTCGAGGCGACCATCGCCGCCAGCGCCGCCGGGTAGCCCCACGCCAGGTGCAGCTCGGGCATCGCGTCGAAGTTCATGCCGTAGACGCTCGAGATCATGGTCGGCGCGAAGAAGATGGCGGCCCAGGCCGAGATCCGCTTGACCTCGTCGTTCTGCTGGTTGCCCGCCTCCGCGAGCTTCTTCATGTCCTCGTTCTGGCGCTGGGCGACGAGCGTCGCGTTCACGGCGAGGATCTCGCGGAGCGTCGTCCGGAAGCCCTCGACGCGCTCGTCGACCACCGCGACGTGGTCGGCGACGTCGCGGAGGTAGCGGCGCAGCTCGACGTCCTCGCGGAAGACCTCGAAGTCGGTGACGAGCCGGCCGAGCATCCCGGTCAGCGGGCGGGTCGCGCGCTGGAAGTCGAGCACCTCCTGCGAGAGCTCGTAGATGCGCCGGGACACGGCGGGGTCCCCCTCGAAGACCTGGGCCTCGATCTCGTCGATGTCGTTCTCGAGGCCCGCGACGACCGGGGCGTACTGGTCGACGACCGCGTCGAGGATCGCGTAGAGGACCGCCACCGGGCCCTTGCGCAGCAGCTCGGGGTCGGCCTCCATCCGGCGCCGGACCAGCGAGAGGTCGGGCTTCTCGGAGTGGCGGACGGTGACGACGAAGTTCGGGCCGACGAAGAGGTGCAGCTCGCCGAAGTCGACCTCCTCGCGCTGGTCCGCGTAGCTCGCGGCGCGCAGCACCACGAACATGTCGCTGCCGTAGCGCTCCAGCTTGGGGCGCTGATGGGCGCTGATCGCGTCCTCGAGGGCGAGGGGGTGCATCGAGAACTCGTCCTCGAGCGCGGCCAGCTCGGCCTCCGTCGGGCGGTAAAGGCCGATCCAGGCCATCGCGTCGGGCAGCTTCTGCAGCGCGGCGAGCGCCTCGGGGATGCTGCGCGGCGAGACGACGCGCCGGCCGTCCTGGTAGATCGCGTTGTCGACGGTGCTCCGGCGGGCCGGCTCCTCCTCGGGGAGGATCCGCTCGATCGGGCTGGTGTCCTCCGCGGCGGCGCGCGTGCGCGAGCCGAGGTTGAGGAGGGTCGAGGGCACTCGGGGCAGCTTCACGCGGGTCCTCCTCTGATCGACCGACGACCCATTCTGCACCCGCGGGTGAACGGCAGGTGTCCGGCGTCGGCGGCCCGGCCGGCGTCCGGTGTCGGAGCCGCTCAGTAGCCTGGAGGGGCACGACAGGGAGCGCCACCGCACACCCGCAGACCCCGCGAAAGGACGGTCGTGAAGCTCCTGCACACCTCCGACTGGCACATCGGCCGCACCTTCCACGGCCACTCGAGCGTCGCCGCGCTCGGCGTCGTGCTCGACGCCCTGGTCGAGACGGTGCGCGCGGAGCGGGTCGACGTCGTCCTGATCGCCGGCGACGTCTTCGACTCCGCGGTGCCGGCGGCCGAGCACTACACCCTGCTCACCCGCACGCTCGAGGCGATCCGCGCGGCCGGCGCCGAGGTCGTGCTGACCAGCGGCAACCACGACTCCCCCGCCCGCCTGGGCTTCCAGGCCGGCCTGCTGCGCGGCTCCGGCGTGCACGTGCTCACCGATCCCGAGGCGTACGCGGAGCCGGTCGTCCTCCGCGACGAGCACGGAGAGGTCGGCGTCTACGGCATCCCCTACCTCGAGCCCGCGCTCTACCGGCACCGGCACCCGGAGGAGTCGCTGCGCCGCCACGAGGACGTCCTCGCCTTCGCGATGCGCCGGATCCGCGCGCACGCCGAGGCGGCCGGGCGGCGCTGGGTGGTGCTGGCGCACTGCTTCGCCGTCGGCGCCCCGGCCGGCACGGTCGAGCGCGACATCACGGCCGGCGGGATCGACTACGTCTCGGTCGACCACTTCGCCGCAGCCGACTACGCGGCGCTCGGGCACATCCACGGGCGGGCGACGCTGCTGCCGAACGTGCGCTACTCGGGCGCTCCGCTGCACTACTCGTTCGGCGAGGCCGCGAAGCCGCGCGGCGGCTGGCTGGTCGAGCTGGGCGCCGACGGACTCGGCGAGGTGTCCTGGTCGGCGCTGCCCGTGCCGCGGCGGCTCAGCGTGATCGAGGGACGGCTGGACGAGCTGCTGAGCGACCCGTCGCTCGCCGAGTACGAGCCGGACTGGGTCTCGGCCGTGCTGACGGACGAGGTCCGCCCGCTGGATGCGATGGCGCGGCTGCAGTCCCGCTTCCCGGGCTGCGCGACGCTCGAGCACCGGCCCCCGCACGCGGCGGTCGACGAGCGGCGGTACGCCGAGCGGATCCGCGGGCGCAGCGACGTCGAGGTGATCGACGACTTCCTCGCGCACGTCCGCGGCGGGCACGGAGCGAGCGAAACGGAGCGCGCACTCGCGCTCGAAGCGCTGGCGCTGGTCGACGCCGAGGCGCTGCGGTGAGGATCCGCCGCCTCTCCTTCGCCGGCCTCGGCCCCTTCCGCGCCGAGCAGGAGATCGACTTCGACCGCCTGGAGGACGTGGGGATCTACCTGATCGCCGGGCGCACCGGCGCCGGCAAGTCGACGATCCTCGATGCGATCAGCTTCGCGCTCTACGGCTCGGTGCCGCGCTTCGACGGCACGGCCTCGCGCCTGCGCAGCGATCACAGCGCCCCCGAGGACGAGACCTTCGCCGAGCTCGACTTCGAGGCGGCCGGACGGCTCTACCGGGTCCGCCGCTCGCCCGAGTACGAACGGCCGGCCAAGCGCGGCGGCGGCACCACCCGGCAGGCGGCGAAGGTCGCGCTGCTCGAGCACGTCGACGGCGAGTGGCGGGGGCTCTCCTCCAGCGCGCGCGAGACGGGGGCCGACATCGGCCGGATCGTCGGCCTGACGAAGGACCAGTTCCTGCAGGTGATCCTGCTCGCGCAGAACCGCTTCCACGAGTTCCTGCTGGCGAAGAACGACGACCGGCAGCGGCTCCTCCGCACGCTCTTCGCGACGGAGCGCTACGACCTGCTGCGCCGGCGGCTCGTCGAGCAGCGCCAGGAGAGCGGCGCGGCGCTCGAGGAGGAGCGCGCGGTCGTGACGGCGCTGGCCGACGAGGCCGTGCGCCTCGCGGGCGACGAGGAGCCGCTGCCGGCGGTGCTCGACGCGGCCTGGTTCCGCTCCCTGGTGACCCGGCTCGACGAGCCCCTGGCGCTCACCCGCGACGAGGTGGCGGAGGCCGACGCCGCGAGCCGCGCCGCGGAGACCGCCCGGGACGAGACGCGCCTGGTCAAGCGCGCGCAGGACCGGCGCCGGAGCGCGCTGATCGAGGCGGAGGAGCTCGCGGTGGCCGAGTCGCTCGTCGTCCGCGAGCGCGAGCGCATCGAGCGGGCGCGCCGGGCCGAGGGTGTGCTACCGCTGCTCAAGGGGGCGCGCTCGGCCGCCGAGAGGGCCGCTGCCGCCGACCGGAGCCGCGACAGCGCCGCCGAGGCCTTCACTGCCGCTTTCGACGAGCCTGCAGGCCGGGCCGCCGCCGCCCGGGCCGCCGAGCGTCTGGCCGCGACGCTCGGTGCGCTGACCGAGGCCCTCGCCGAGGAGCGCACGCTGCCGGAGGCGGTCCGCCTCGCCGAGCGCACCGTGACCGCGCGGGAGCGCTCCGCCGCGGCGCTGGAGGTGCTCGACCGCGAGCGGCGAGGGGTCCCCGCCCGGCTCGACGCCCTCGCCGAGGAGGAGGACGCCCTCGCCCCGGACGCGTCGGCGCTGCCGGCGCGTGCGGAGGAGCTGGCCGCGCTCGACCGTCGGATCCGCGCCGCCGCCGAGCGCGCGACGGCCGCGACCGCGCTCGATCACCTCCGTTCCGCCCACGCCGAGGCGGCCCGGGCGCACGGCGTCCGCGCGGCCGAGCACGCCGAGCTGGTCGCCCGCCGCTTCGCGGGCTTCGCCGGCGAGCTGGCCGGCGCCCTCGTAACCGGCGACCCGTGCCCCGTCTGCGGCTCCTGCGAGCACCCGCGCCCCGCCGAGCACGGCGAGCTGCCGCCCGTCGGCACCGGCGAGATCGAGAAGGCGCGCACCGCCGTCGACCGCGCCCTCGCCGCGATGGACGCGGCGCGCGAGGCCGAGAGCGCCGGAGCGCTGGCCCTGGCCGCCCTCGAGGAGCGGGCCGGCAGCACGACCGCCGAGGAGCTCCGGGCCGCCCGGGTCGAGGCCGAGCAGCGCCTCGCCGCGTCGCAGCGCGCCGCGACCCGGCTCGAGGAGCTGAGGCGCGAGCGGTCCACCCTCCGAGTCCGGGGCGACGAGCTGACGGCCGCCCTCGAGACCGCCCGCACCGAGCACCAGCGCCTCAGCTCCGACGCCGCCCTCGCCGCCGAGGCGCTGCGCCTCCTGCGCGAGCGGATCGACGCCCATCGCGACGGCGCCGTCAGCATCGCCGAGCGGGTGGCCGCGATCACCGCGCAGCGCCGCCGGGCCGACGCGCTCGTCGAGGCGGAGGACGCGGCGACCGCCCGCCGCGAGGCCGCCGCCGCGGCCGAGGCCCAGCTCGCGGAGGTGGTCGCCGATCGCGGCTTCGCGAGCACCGACGACGCCGAGTCCGCCGCCCTCACCTCCGGTGAGCGCGCCCGCGCCGAGGCCGTCGTCGCCGAGCACGAGCGCCGCCGCAGCGCCGTCGACTCGGTGCTGGCCGACCCCGAGCTCGCGGGTCTGCCGACCGCCCCCGTCGATCTCGCCGCGGCCGAGGAGGAGGCGCGCACCGCCTCCGCCCGCCGCGACGAGGCCCGCTCGCGGCACTCGGTGCTCGAGCACCGCGCCGCCCGGCTCGCCGAGCTCGCCGGCCGGGCCGAGGAGCGCCTGGTCACCCTCGACGAGCGACTGCGCCGGCACGAGGAGCTGCGCGCCCTCGCCGAGACGATCGACGGCCGCGGGCAGAACACCCGCCGGATGGACCTCGAGGCCTTCGCCCTGGCGGGCCGGCTCGAGGAGATCGTCGCCGCCGCGAACCTGCGGCTGAACGCGATGACCAGCGGCCGCTACGCCCTCGTGCACGACGACTCGCTCGCCTACCGCGGCGCCGCCTCCGGTCTCGGGATCGACGTGCTCGACGCCTTCACCGGCGCCCGCCGGCAGCCCGCGTCGCTCTCGGGCGGCGAGACGTTCCTCGCCTCGCTCGCCCTCGCCCTCGGGCTGGCGGACGTGGTCACCATGCAGTCGGGCGGTGTCTCGCTCGAGACGATGTTCATCGACGAGGGCTTCGGCTCACTCGACGCCGAGACTCTCGAGACCGCGCTCGGCACCCTCGACGCGCTCCGCTCCGGCGGGCGCACGATCGGCCTGATCAGCCACGTCGACGCGATGCGCGAGCGGCTGCCGACCGGGCTCAAGGTCGTCGTCAGCGACCGCGGCGACAGCAGGATCCTCACGGCATGACGGAGCGACCCGCTAGGGTCGTCGGCAGTGACACGGGGTGCCCACCAGGGCTGAGATGAGACCCGTCGAACCTGATCTAGTTCGTACTAGCGAAGGGATGTCGCGAATGAGCATTCGCACGCCTGCCCACCCGACCCTCCTCGACGGCGCGGCCGTCGCCCGACACCTCGACGAGCTGCGCCGCACCGCGCCGCTCGTGCAGTGCATCACCAACGCGGTGGTCACCGGCTTCACCGCCAACAGCCTGCTGGCGCTCGGCGCGAGCCCCGCGATGTGCGATCTGCCCGGCGAGGCCGGCGTCTTCGCCGGGATCGCCTCCGCGACGCTGGTGAACCTCGGCACCCCGCACGCGGAGCAGCGCGACGGCGCCCGTGAGGCCGTCGCGGCGGCGAGCGCGGCCGGGACGCCCTGGGTGCTCGACCCGGTCGCCGTCGGTCCGCTGCCCGTGCGCACCGCCCTCGCGGCGGAGCTGCTCGAGGCGCGGCCCGCGATCATCCGCGGCAACGCCTCCGAGATCCTCGCCCTCGCCGGCCTCGGTGCCGGCGGTCGCGGTGTCGACGCCGTCGACGGCCCGGAGGAGGCTCTCGACGCCGCGACCGCGCTCGCCCGCCGCTGGGGGTCCGTCGTCGCCGTCTCCGGAGCCGTCGACGTGCTCACCGACGGCGAGCGCGTCGTCCGCGTCACCGGAGGGCATCCCCTGCTCACCCGCGTCACCGGCGGCGGCTGCGCACTCGGTGCCGTGATGGCCGCCTTCCTCGGCGTGCCGGGCTCCGACCCGCTCGGCGCCGCGGTCGCCGCGTCCGTGGTCTGGGGCCTCGCCGCCGAGCAGGCCGCAGTCGCCTCCGCCGGCCCCGGCTCGTTCGCGGTCGGCCTCCTCGACGCCCTCGCCGCGCTCACCGCTGCCGAGGTCGAGCGCGGAGCGCGGATCGCATGATCGACCTCTCGCTCCAGCTCGTCACCGACACCCGCCTCTGCGGCCCGCGCGGCGTCCCGGCCGTCGTCGCCCCGGCCGTCGCGGGGGGCGTCCGCGTCGTCCAGGTCCGCGACCACGAGGCGACCGCCGCCGAGCTCGTCGCCCTCACCTGCGCCGTCGCCGCCGTCCTCGACGAGCACACGACCCTGCTGGTCGACGACCGCGTCGACGTCGTCCTCGCCGCCCGGCTGGCGGGCGCCCGCGTCGACGGCGTGCACGTCGGCCAGTCCGACCTGCCCGTCCTCGCCGCGCGGAGCATCCTCGGCGCCGACGCGGTGATCGGCCTGACGGCGAACACCGCGGCCCACCTCGCCGCCGCGCACGCACTGCCGGCCGGCACCGTCGACTACCTCGGCGTCGGCGTGATCCGGGCGACGGCGACCAAGCCCGATCACCCGGTCCCGCTCGGGATCGACGGCTTCGCCGCCCTCGCCGCCGCGACCCCGCTCCCCTGCGTCGCCATCGGCGGCGTCACGTCCGGCGACGCCGCGGCCCTGCGCCGCGCCGGTGCGGCCGGTCTCGCGATCGTCTCGGCGATCTGCGCGGCCGACGATCCGGAGTCCGCGGCCCGCGCCTTCCGTGCGGAGTGGGACCGATGAGCGCCGCACTCCCCCAGCCCCGCCCGATCCCCCGGGTCCTCAGCATCGCCGGCACCGACCCCACCGGCGGCGCGGGCATCCAGGCCGACCTCAAGTCGGTCGGCGCGCTCGGCGGCTACGGGATGGCCGTGGTCACCGCGCTCGTCGCGCAGAACACCCGCGGCGTGCGCTCGATCCACCTGCCGCCCGCCGCGTTCCTCCGCGAGCAGCTCGACGCGGTCAGCGACGACGTCGAGATCGACGCGGTGAAGATCGGCATGATCGCGAACGCCGAGCTGGGCGCGGTCATCGCCGCCTGGCTCGACGACGTCCGCCCGCCGCTGGTCGTCGTCGACCCGGTGATGGTCGCCACCAGCGGCCACCGCCTGCTCGACACCGAGGCGGAGGAGGCGGTCCGCGCGCTCGTCCGCCGTGCCGACCTGGTCACGCCCAACCTCCCCGAGCTGGCCGTGCTCGCCGGAGCGGAGCCGGCCGCCGACTGGTCCGCCGCGCTCGGGCAGGCCCGCTCCCTCGCCCGCGATCTCGGCACCGCGGTCCTGGTGAAGGGCGGGCACCTCGACGGCCCGGAGACGCCGGACGCGATCGTCACCGCGGACGGCGGCGTGCGCGAGGTGCCGGGCGAGCGTGTCGCCACCCGCAACACCCACGGCACCGGATGCTCGCTGTCCTCCGCGATGGCGACGCTCCTCGCCGGCGGCGAGAAGACTCCTGACGCGCTCGCCCAGGCGCTGACCGAGGCGAAGGACTGGCTGAACGGCGCCCTCCGCGGTGCCGACGCGCTCCGGGTCGGCGAGGGCAACGGTCCGATCGACCACTTCCACCGCCTGCGCACCCCCGCGTTCTGCGAGCGGATGTGGACCGGGACGGAGCAGCTCCGCGCCGAGATCGACGCGCTGCCCTTCGTGACAGCGCTGGGCGACGGCTCCCTCGACCGCGACGACTTCGAGTGGTACCTGGAGCAGGACGCGCTCTACCTCACCGAGTACGCCCGGGTCCTCGCGATCGCCGCGCAGCGCGCGCCGAGCACCGCCGAGCAGGTCTTCTGGGCGGAGTCGTCCGCCTCGGCCCTGGCGGCGGAGGCGCAGCTGCACCGCGACCGCCTCGGCGAGCGCACGGCGACGGCCTCCCCCGTCACTCGCGGCTACGTCGACCACCTGCTCGCCGTCGGGGCCAGCGGCGGCTACGGCGAGATCGTCGCCGCGCTGCTGCCGTGCTTCTGGCTCTACGCGGACATCGGCGAGCGCCTCGCCGCGGCGAACCGGCCCGGGCACCCCTACGCGGACTGGCTCGTCACCTACGCGGATCCTGCCTTCGCCGTCGCGACCGAGCGCGCGATCGCGATCACCGAGGCGGCCGCCGTCCGCGGCACGAACGCGGAACGCGCCGCCATGGGCGACGCGTTCCTGCGCTCGAGCGTGTTCGAGCGCGACTTCTTCGCGGCTCCGCTCAGCCGATCGCCTCGCGGAGGACGTGCATGAGCGCGTCCAGCTGAACCGTGTCGGCCGAGGCGACCTCGGCGTCCGCGCCGTCGAGCGCGCGGGCGGCGAGGCCGGCCTTCGCGTCGATCAGCTCGGCGATCTTCGCGTCGATCGTGTGCGCCGCGATGATGCGCCAGGCCGTGACCGGCTCCTCCTGGCCGATGCGGTGCACGCGGTCGATCGCCTGCGTCTGCTCGGCCGAGGTCCAGGACAGCTCGGCCAGGACGACGTTGGACGACGCCTGCAGGTTGACGCCGACGCCCGCCGCGGTGAGCGAGCAGACCGCGACCGAGACGTCCGGGTCCTCGTTGAACGCGTCGATCTGCGCCTGGCGGAACGTCGCGGTCTGGTCGCCGCGGATCGACACGGAGGTGAGATCGCGCTTCTCGAAGGTGTCCTCGGCCTGGTCCATCACGTCGATGTGCTTGGCGAAGAAGACGACCTTGCCGACCGAGCGCGCCAGCTGCGAGGCGTAGTCGGCGGCGAGGGCCGCCTTGGCCTGGCCGATCCGGCGCACCATCGTGAAGACGTTCTCGCCGGTCTTGGCCGACTTCGACTCCTCGAGCTCGCTCTGCGCGACGATGCGGATGAACCGCTCGCGCTCGTCGTCGTCGAGCTCGTGCGTGATCGACGCGGTGACGGCCTTGTAGCGCTGCAGCATGCGGGCGCCGAGCTCGCGCTCCGCCTTCTGGATCGAGCGGCCGAGGTCGTCGTCGAGCTCCACCGGCAGGTCGACGATCCGCTTCGAGGGAAGGTCGGCGGCGACGTCGATCTTCTTCCGCCGGACGATGCCGAGGTCGATGACCGCCTCGCGCGCCTCCGGGTAGAAGCCGGTGTCGGCCGGGGTGAGTCCGGTGTCCTCGAGCAGGCCCATCAGCTCGGGCCCCGGCTTGGTCTCGTCGATCCAGCCGAGGAAGCGCCAGATCGCGCGGAAGTCGTCCACGTCGTTGATCAGCGGCGTCCCGGTGAGGGCGATCATCAGCGGGTCGTGCCCGGGCGTCGTCTCGCGGATCTTCGCGGCCAGCGCCAGCACGCTCTGCGAGCGCTGCGAGCGGAGGTTCTTGATGAAGTGCGCCTCGTCGACGACCATGCCGCGGAAGCCGAGGCTGCCGAGCCAGCCGATGTGCCGGTCGAGGATGTCGTAGTTGACGATGACGACGTCGGCGAAGGCGTCGAGCGTGCCGCCGTCGCCGTGGATGACGGTGGCGCGGCGCTGCGGCGTCCAGCGCTCGACCTCGCGCGCCCAGTTCATCTTCACGACGTTGGGCACGACGGCCAGCAGCGGGTACGAGCCGGTGACGGAGGCGGCGAGCAGGCTCTGCGCCGTCTTGCCGAGGCCCGGCTCGTCGGCGAGCAGGAAGCTGCGGTGCCCCTCGCGCGCGCCCTCGATGAAGCGGGCCTGGTGCGGCATCAGGTCGCGACCGCGCGGGGTGACCCGGTCGATCTTCGGCGGCTCGGGCAGCTCCATGCTCGCCGCGCGGCCGCCGGCGCCGTACTCGAACGCCTTGAACAGCGGTCCGAGCAGCTCCCAGTCGTCGAGGCGACGGCGGGCGGGCGTGGGCGCGCTCGCGATCGAGAAGTCCGGCGGGAGGAAGGGGTTGGCGAGCTGGCGCGCGCGCACCGACGGCGGCACGACCTGGTTGACCGGCACCTCCGGCTTGGGCTCCGGCTCGGTCACGATCAGCAGCTCGTCGGGGCTCAGCTCGGCGCCGGCCTCCAGCAGCCAGTCGCGGCGCAGCTTCTGCGCGGCCGCGGTGATGCCGGCCTCCGACTCGAGCAGGGCGATCAGGCTGGTGTCGCGCGCCGCGGTCTTCGCGAGGATCGTCGCGATGCCGTCGAGGCGCTTCATCTCCTCCGCGCGCTGCGAGTCGCTCAGCTCGGTGTCGGTCTTCACCCGCTTGCGCTCCTCGCGCATCAGCAGGGCGATCACCAGGAACTTCGTCCGGTTGGTGGGCCCGACCTTGCCGGTCTGGGCCTTGGCCTCGACCTCGCGCACGCGGCGGGCGAGGATCGGGATGATCCCGGAGTTGTCGACGCCGCGCGGACGCGAACGCGGGCGGGTGCCCGGGCTCGCGCTCGTCGTACGACGCGACTGACCGGACTGACGCTGGCCGCTGCGAGCCATGCTCCTCCTCGACGTGGACGGGGGCGGAGGAGGGGGTTCCCGCGCTCTACCGTCGCATTGCACTGTGCGTGTCTTGCGTGCTGTGCGTGTCTTGCCTGCACTGCGTGTGTTGCACTGGCCGCGTCGCGTCGGGGACGAGACGGGCACCGATGCACCCGGTGGCCGTCGGGAACTCCGAGCAACGGGTCTGAGACCCGGTCGCAGCATCCCCGGCGTGCGGGTGCGCGACGAGTCTACTCCTCAGCGCCGGATCGGCGGCATCCGAAGCCTGCGGGCGCGTCCGGCGCCTGCGGGATCACTCGGCGACGCGCACCCGGATGATCAGGCCCGCGGCGACCACGACGCCGACCGCGGCGAGGTGGAGCGAGGACCAGACGGCGTCGGGGAAGGAGAACGGGAACACCGGGTTCCAGAGCACGACGATCGGCGCGAGCCCGATCAGCCAGTAGTACGCCTTCGCCTGGATGGCGAACCAGCCGATCACGGCCGCGAGGATCGCCACCGGGTAGCGCACGAAGTCGTACGCGTCGCCGCCGACCAGCGCGAGCCCCGCGAGCAGGATGATCGCTGCGAGGATCCCCGGCGCCAGCGCCATCCGCGCGCTCGAGCGGGACGGGTAGCGGGCGGTCGTGCCGCCGCGCGGGGGGCCGGACTTCTTCGCGTTCACCCGTCGATCGTACGGGGCGGGCACGACCGCTCCGCCCCGGACCCCGCACGGTCCCGCTCGGCTCCCGCCCCCTCACGCGAACCGACCCGAGCCGGGCGCACGCCCACCCACGGGCCCCAGAACGCGTCCACTCGTAGACTCACACCCCCGCGCCGTCACGAACGGACCCGAATCGGGGCCAGACCCACCCGAAGACCCCGTCAGCCGTCCGCTCGGCCTCCTCACCCCGAGCGAAGAGACCCGGACGGGGCGCGAATACGCCCGCAGACCCCATCCAGCGTCGACTCGATGGCCCGCGGCCCCGCTCGTGAGCGAACGGACCCGAACCGGGTTGGGGCAGGCCGGCACATCCCAGCACGGGTCCGCTCGAGCGCGGCACGCCGATCGAGACGACGCGAGACGGTCGCCGACGTGTTCATGGGTCACAGCCCGCGTCGTCTCGCGGACGGATACCCCCGCCGGGTATCGGTACTCCGGGCGTAAACTGGGCGGGTGATCGAGGATCTGAAGAAGCGCTCCCTGCACCGTGCCCGCATCCTGGCGGGCCAGATGCGCGGCCTCGAGAAGGCCATCGAGAACGAGGACTACTGCGTCGACATCGTCACGCAGTCGCTCGCCATCCAGAAGTCGCTCGGCTCGCTGAACAAGCTGATCGTCGAGAACCACCTGCGCACCCACGTCACCGCGATGTTCGACGAGGGCGGCGACGCGCGCGAGGCCGCCATCGCCGAGCTCGTGAAGATCTTCGAGCTCTCCAACAACCGCTCGTGACCGCGCTCACCGCCGTCCGCGGCGACATCACCCGCGAACAGGTCGACGTGATCGTCAACGCCGCCAATTCGTCGCTGCTCGGCGGCGGCGGGGTCGACGGCGCGATCCACCGCGCGGGCGGCCCCGAGATCCTCGAGGAGTGCCGGCGCCTCCGGGCGGGCGAGCTGCGCGACGGACTCCCCGCCGGCTCCGCGGTCGCGACCACCGCCGGCCGCCTCCCCGCCCGCTGGGTCGTGCACACCGTCGGTCCCGTGTACTCGCGGAGCGACGACCGCTCCGCCGTCCTCGCCTCCGCCTACACCGAGTCGATCCGCGTCGCCCGTTTCCTCGGCGCCCGGACCGTCGCCTTCCCCGCCGTCTCCGCCGGCGTCTACGGCTGGCCGATGGCCAGCGCGGCCCGCATCGCCGTCGACTCCGTCCGGCTCGCCGCCGCCGAGGACGGCCCGGGCGCCCTCGACGAGGTCCGCTTCGTGCTCTTCTCGGACGACGCGCTCGCCGCCTTCCGCGAGGCGCTCGCCTAGCTCGCCGTCCCGGTCGCGGCGCCGGTGCCCGTGCCCGCTCCGGTACCGGAGTCCGTCCCCGAGTCCGTCCCGGTGCCGGTCCCCTGGCCGCCGAACGACCCGGGCCCGCCGCCGCCGGGGAAGCCGCCGTCCGGCATCCCGCCGCGCTGAGACGGGTCGAATCCGCTCACGGCGGAGGACCCGACCGCGTTTCCGACGGCGTAGCCGATCCCGAAGCCGCCGCCCAGCAGCAGCAGACCGGCGAGGACGGCGAGCGCGATCCACCGGACGCGGCGCCGTCGCCAGAGCGGCTGCCGCGGCTGCGCCGGCTCCGACGCGCTCGGTGCCGCGGTCCCCGCCGTCGGCGGCGGCCACTCGGCCGTCCCCGGTGCCTGGTTCTCGATCGTGCTGCTCATGCTGCGCCTCCGGCTCTCGTCCGCACCCGGCCGGGTGCACGATCGACAGTGCCGTCGCCGCCTATGCCTCGGGCAAGAACCGCTGATCGATCCCCGAAGAGCCGACCGGCGGAGCGCTTTCTCTCGAGCGCCCGTGGAACGACGGAGGGAGCCGGACCCCTCGGTCACGGCTCCCTCCGGCTCCGCAGAACTGCTCGACGGCGAGGCGCTACGCCGTCTTCGGCCGCGCGAACTCGTCGTACGGCAGCGTGATCGGCCGGGTGCGCGGCGGCATCCGCAGCACGGAGTCCAGGGCCGGGCCGAGGGCCTCGCGCCAGGCGCCGTAGCCGGCCTCGTTGAGGTGCAGGCCGTCGGGCGAGTACTGCTCGAGCAGGGCGCCGTCCTCGCCGGCGAGCACCGGCCAGAGGTCGAGGTAGCCGGCGTGCGCGGTGGGCGCGAACTGCCAGAGGTGGCGGTTGACCTCGCGGATCTGCGCGCCGAACTCGCGGGCGCGCGGCAGGATCGACGTCACCAGGATCCGCACGTCGGGGAGGTCACGACGGAAGGTCGCGACGATGGTCTCGATGTTGCGCACGATGTGCTCGGTGGTGCGGTGGTAGGCCAGGTCGTTCGTCCCGACGAGCAGGACCACCGTGTCGGGCGCCCCCTCGACGAGCTCCGGCAGCCGCTCGACCACGTCGTCGCTGGTCGCCCCGCCGATGCCCTCGTCGACGACCGTCGACGCCGTCAACCACTCGTCCCAGGACCCGCCCTGGATGATGCTGTCGCCGATGAAGGCGACCTTTCCCAGCTGGAGATCGCGCCCCGCGTCCGTGTCCGATCGTTCGCTCATCGTGCTCCTCTCGTTCGCGTCCGAGGCGGCGTCGCCGCCCGCGGACCCCTCCATTGTCACCGCTGCGCCCCGCGCCCACCAGGGGAGCGCTCCTCGCCGGCGTCGGCGAGGTCGGCGGCGGTGGCCGTGATGCGGTTGGCCATCCCGTTGAAGATCACGCCGTGGAAGGGCAGGATCGCGAACCAGTAGAGCCGCCCGCCGAGCCCCTGCGGGAAGAAGACGGCACGCTGCGTGTAGACGGATCCGCCGTCCTCACCGGGCTCCGCGCGCATCTCCAGCCAGGCGCCGCCGGGCACCTTCATCTCGGCGCGCAGGCGCAGCAGCGTCGGCCGCTCGATCGCCTCGACGCGCCAGAAGTCCAGCGCGTCGCCCGCGTGCAGCCGCTCGGAGTCGCGGCGCCCGCGCTGCAGGCCCACTCCCCCGACGAGCTTGTCCATCCAGCCGCGGATCGCCCAGGCCAGCGGGAACGAGTACCAGCCGTTGGTGCCGCCGATGCCCTCGATGACCCGCCAGAGCTTCGCCGGGTCGGCGTCCGTCCGGCGCACCTTGAGGTCGACGTAGACCGTGTGGCCGGCCCACTCCGGGTCGCTCGGCAGCGGGTCGCTGGGAGCGCCGACGACCTCGGCGTTCTGCCAGCTGGTCTCGATCTCGCCCGCCTGCATCTTGCCCAGCGCGAGGCGCACCGAGCGGCGGTACGGCGTCAGCCCGCCCTCGGGGTCCGGGATCAGCCCGCGGATGTCGTCCTCGCGCACGACGCAGTCGTACTGCAGCGAGGCGATGATCGGCACCGCGAGCGAGCGCGGGATCGGCGTCACCAGGTTGACCCACTGCGAGGCGAGCCACGGCGTGAAGACCGGCAGCGAGGCGATCGGCCGCTGCGCGAGCCCCGCCTCGACCGCGTAGCCGTTCATCATCTGGCCGTAGCGGAGCACGTCCGGCCCGCCGATGTCGAAGGTGCGGTTCAGCGTCGCGTCCTCGAGGGCGGCGGCGCCGAGCAGGTAGTGCATCACGTCGCGGACGGCGATCGGCTGGATGAAGTTGCGCACCCACTGCGGGGCCGGCATGTAGGGCAGCACGTCGGTGAGGTGGCGCACCATCTCGAACGAGGTCGAGCCGGAGCCGATGATGACGCCGGCCTGCAGCGCGATCGTCGGCACGCCGGAGGCCATCAGGATGCGGCCGACCTCGGCCCGCGAGCGCAGGTGCGGCGACAGCGTCTCCACATCGGGGTGCAGACCGCCGAGGTAGACGATCCGCTCGACACCGGCGGCGATTGCGGCCTCGGCCACGTTCGTCGCGGCGCGGCTCTCGACCTGCTCGAAGCGCGCGTGGTCGGCGCCGGAGCCCATCGAGTGCACGAGGTAGTAGAGGACGCCGACGCCCTCGAAGGCGGCGGCCAGCGACTCCGGATCGCTGAGATCGCCCTGGGCGACCTCGACGTCGCCGGCCCACGGGACCTCGGCGAGCTTGCGCGGGTCGCGGACCAGCACGCGGACGCGGTAGCCGGCCTCGAGCAGGCGCGGGGTGAGGCGGCCGCCGATGTAGCCGGTCGCCCCCGTGACGAGCGCCAGCGGGCGCGACGGGGCGGGTGAGGATTCGCTCATGCGGCCACGCTACGCCGACGCCCCTGGGCGCTCTCCCGCTGGTGCGCGGGCACGGCCGCTGCTAGGGCCGCCGTCACGGTCGAGGGAGGGCCTCCCCGCGCGCCGGGTCAGCCGGCCGGTCGCTCCGCGCCGAGGATCGTGCGGACCTTCTCGACGTCGTCGTTCATCTGGCGGATCAGCGGCTCGACGCCCTCGTAGGCCACCTGGCCGCGGATGCGCGAGACGAAGGCGACGTCGACCACGCGGTCGTAGAGGTCGATGGTCTCGTCGAGCAGGTAGGCCTCGACCTGCTTGGGCGGCACGCCGACGAAGGTCGGGTTGCTGCCGACCGAGATCGCGGCCGGGTAGCTGCGGCCCTCGGTCACGAAGCGGCCCGCGTAGACGCCGTCGGCCGGGATCAGCCCCTGCGACTCGGGCGAGAGGTTCGCGGTCGGGAAGCCGAGCTCGCGCCCGCGCTTGGCGCCGTGCACGACGACGCCGCGCACCACCGGCTCGTGGCCGAGCAGCCAGGTCGCGTGCTCGACGTCGCCCTCGGCGAGCAGCTCGCGGATCCAGGTGGAGGAGACGCGGCGGCCGTGCTCGGGCCGCACGTCGTCGATCAGCTCGACCTCGAAGCCGTGGGTCTCGCCGAGCGTCCGCAGCATCGCGACGTCGCCGGCGCCGTGCGCACCGAAGCGGAAGTCGGAGCCGACCAGCACCACGCGCGCCTCCAGGGCGTCGACGAGCACCTGCTGGACGAACTCCTCGGCCGTGAGCGAGCGGAACCGCTCGTCGAAGGCCAGGAGCAGGGTCGCGTCGATCCCCGTCCCGGCCAGCAGCTCGAGCTTCTGCTCGTTGCCGACCAGCGCCGGCGGGCACTTCTCCGGGGCGATCACGCTGAGCGGGTTGCGGTCGAAGGTCACGACGACCGCGGCCAGCCCGCGCTCGCGCGCCCGGGCGTGAAGGGTGTCGATCACGGCGCGGTGGCCGGTGTGCACGCCGTCGAACTTGCCGATGGTGACCGCGGACGGGCCGATGCCGGTGAGGTCGGCCGGACGCTGCTCGACGCGCATCAGGCCGCCGTTCCCGCGGCGGACCGCCGGCCCTGCACCCGCAGCCACCACAGGCCGAGCACCGGCAGCACCAGCGGGATCAGCAGGTAGCCGGCGCCGAACGCCGCCCAGACCGTCGACTGCCGGCCGAACGGATCGGCGCTGGAGAGCCCGAGCAGCTGCGGCGCGAGCACGCTGATCGCGCCGACGACGAGCACGCCGACCAGCTCGAAGGTGATCGTCACGAAGGCGATGCGCTGCCAGACGCGGCCGGGAGCCACGAGGGCGATGGTCGCGAGGATGTAGACGACGGCGGAGAGCGCCGAGAGCGAGAAGGCGAGCGGCGCCTCGTCGAAGCGGTCGATGATCTGGAACACCGAGCGGCCCGTCGCGGCGAGCGCGAGGATGCCGTAGACGACCACGAGGAGGCTGCCGATCCCGCGGGACCGCGCCGAGCGGGCGGGTCGCTGATCGGGGTTCGGCAGAGCTGGGTCCTGGGCCGCCCGTCCGGGCGCATCGCTGGGTTGGTTCGACATCGCAGGGTCAATGGTAGGCGCTCGCTGCGCCCTCTCCCCCTCGGTCGGGGATCGGGAGCGTCAGGCGGCCTGGAAGAACCAGATCTGGTGCATCCGGTAGACCATCACGGCGATCGCGAGGCAGACGACGCCGAGGATGACCGTGCTCCAGCGGCTGCGCTCGATCAGCGCCCAGAAGCCGGCGGCGAGCGGCAGGATCAGCGCCGAGACCAGGTAGATGTAGAACTCGGGCAGGCTGCCCGAGGGCCGGTTGCCGACGAGCGGCGAGACGATCGCGACGGCGAGCTGGACGATCAGCAGCAGCTCGACGATCGCGGTGGCCCCGACCGTGACGTCGGAGGGGCGCCGGCCGATCATCCCGAGCACGAGGCAGAGCAGGCCGGCCGCGACGGCGACGCCGACCTGGAGCGTGGTGAACCAGTCGATCACGACGCGTCCACCCGGAGCTCCTCGGTGGGGAAGTTGACGACGCTCTTCAGGGCGGCGCCGCGGCGCTCGGCGAGTCCGATGAGGCGCTCGCCCGGACCGACAGCGGCGAGCAGTCCCTTGGCCCCCGCGAACGCCTCGGGCACGGGGATCCGCTTGCCGTTGGCGAGGTCGACCGCCTCGCCGGCGTCGAGGTGCAGGAGCGGGAACAGCTCGCCCGCGACGGCGGTCGGCGAGAGCAGCGCCGCCGGGACGTCGAGCTCGTCGATGACGCCGGCCTCGGCGACCCGGAACGGCCCGACGGCCGTCCGGCGGAGCACGGTGAGGTGCCCGCCGACGCCGAGCTCGGCGCCGAGATCGCGGGCGAGCGCGCGGATGTAGGTGCCGGAGGAGCAGGTGACCCGGACGTCGAGGTCGAGGAAGCCGTCCGCCTCGCGCCGCTCGAGCACGTCGAAGGCGCTGACCGTGACCGGCCGGGCCGGCAGCACGACCTCCTCGCCGTCGCGCACGCGGGCGTAGGCGCGCCGGCCGTCCACCTTGATGGCGCTGACGGCGCTCGGGATCTGCTCGATCGCTCCGGTGAGGGTCGCGACCACGGCGTCGACCGCGTCGGCGCTGAGGGCCGCGGCGGCCCCCGGTTCGGCGGTCGTCAGCGTCTCGCCCTCGCGGTCGTCGGTGCTCGTGGCGGCGCCGAGGCGGATCGTCGCCTCGTACTCCTTGTCGAGACCGACCAGGTAGGTGAGGAGCCGGGTCGAGGGGCCGAGGCCGAGGATCATCAGCCCGGTCGCCATCGGATCGAGCGTCCCCGCGTGCCCGACCTTGCGTGTTCCGGCGCGGCGGCGGGTCCGCGAGACGAGGTCGTGGCTGGTGATCCCGCCCGGCTTGTCCAGCAGGAGGATCCCGTTCGGAGCCGCCGCAGAAGGGCTGGGAGTCTCGAGCACGGGTGCGAGGATACACGCGCAGTTCGGGAGTCGGCCCCGGGGATCCCGCGCCCGGGACGGACCGCGCCCGCCGCGGTTCTAGGCTGTCCGGATGAGGATCGCCGTACTCGGAGCGGGCGCCGTCGGCGGCACCGTCGCCGCCCTCCTGGACCGCGCAGGACACGACGTCGAGGTGACCGCCCGGGGCGAGAACCTGACGGCGATCCGGCGGCAGGGCCTCCGCCTCGACGGCGCCTGGGGCGAGCACACCGCCTGGGTCCGCTGCGGCGAGACGCTCGACCTCGTCCCCGATCTCGCCGTGCTCTGCACGAAGGCGCAGGACGCCGAGGACGCGCTCCGCGCGAACCGGCGCACCGTCGACGGAACGCTCCTCGTCGTGGTGCAGAACGGGCTCGACGGACTGCAGGCCGCCGCCCGCCAGGTCCGCGACGCGCGCCTGGTCGGCGCCCTCGCGCTCTTCGCGGCCAGCCACCTCGAGCCCGGCCGCGTCACCGTCACCGCGCCGGCGACGACGACGCTCGGCGTCCCCGGCCGCCCGGCCGACGACGACGTCCGCCGCGCCGCCGCGACCCTCGGCGAGGCGGTGCCCACCGCCACCACCGACGACTTCCTCGGGGCGCAGTGGACGAAGCTGCTGATCAACGAGGTCAACGCGCTGCCCGCGATCACCGGCCTCTCGGTGCAGGAGACGATCGCGCACCCGGGTCTGCGCCGGCTGCTCGCACGGGCGATGCGGGAGGCGGCGCGGACCGGCCTGGCCTCCGGCGTCCGCTTCGGCGCGCTGCAGGGTCTCTCCGACGCCCGGATCCGCGCCCTGGCGGCGGCGCCGCTGCCCGTGGTCGAGCTGCTGCCCCGGCGGATGGCGACCCGGATGGGCGACGTGCCCAATCCGGGCTCCACGCTGCAGAGCGTGCGGCGCGGGGTTCCCAGCGAGATCGACCACCTGGCCGGCGCCGTCGTCCGCACGGCGCACCGCCTCGGGCGCGAGGCGCCGGTCAACCAGCTGCTCGTGGAGCTCGTGCACGAGGTCGAGCGCTCGGGTGCGTTCCTCCCCGCGGACGACGTGGTCCGTCGCGCGTCCTCCGTCTAGCGGACGGCCCGGTGCGGCCGGTCCGGCCGGGAGCTCAGCAGGAGTCGGCGAAGAGCCGGCGCGGGTGCTCCGGGTCGCGGACGTCCACCAGGATCCCCGCGATCCGCCGCGGGTCCGTGTTCGCGCGGTAGCTCTCGTCGACCGGCGGCTCCTGGGTGTCGAGCCGGATCGACGTGCTCCACGCGCCGCGGAGCTCGGGACGCAGGGCGAACGGCCCGTCGACGAGGAGCAGGGCGTCGCGGCCGGCGGTGCGCCAGCGCGCCTGCCGCGCCTCATCGCGCACGCCGTCGTAGCCGGCGAGGACGAAGCCGGTGCTCCCGCCCAGCTTGAACGGATCGAGCAGCACGCGCCGCAGCAGCTCGTAGTCGTAGCCGGCGAGGTACGCGCGCTGCGCCTCGGGGATCGACGGATCCTCCCGCTCGGCCCGGGGCTTCCGGAAGTCGGCGAGGTGCGCGACCACCGCGTCGCGGCCCGCCCGGCGCATCGCCTCGGCCAGCGCGAGCGCGAACGCGCCGGACACCTCCGGGTCGTCGCCGTCGATCCCGACCGCCACGCGGCCGTGCCCGTAGTTGTGCAGCACCTCCGTCGCGAGAGCGTCGAGCACATCGGCCTTCTGCGGAGCCCACTTGGTCATTCGCCCACGATACGCGGGACGGCCTAGGGTGACCTGATGCCCACCGGATCGACGCCCGTCGCACCGATGCCCGCGCTCTCCGCCGCGATCGTCGACTGGTTCCGCGAGAACGCCCGCGACCTGCCCTGGCGCCGCGAGGGCTTCCCTGCCTGGGGCACCCTCGTCAGCGAGTTCATGCTCCAGCAGACGCCGGTCGTCCGGGTGATCCCGCGGCTCGCCGAGTGGCTCGAGCGCTGGCCGACCCCGGCCGGTCTGGCGGCCGTCCCCCCGGGTGAGGCGGTGCGCGCCTGGCAGTCGCTCGGCTACCCGCGCCGGGCGCTGCGCCTGCACGCCTGCGCCGTCGCGATCACCGAGCAGCACGGCGGCGTCGTCCCGCACGACGTCGAGACGCTCCTCGCCCTGCCCGGCATCGGCGACTACACCGCACGCGCGATCGCCGTCTTCTCCTTCGGCCACCGCCACCCCGTCGTCGACACCAACGTCCGGCGCGTGATCGCCCGGGCGATCGACGGCGCGGCCGAGCCAGGCCCGCCGCGCGCGAAGACCGATCTCGCCGCGATGGAGGCGCTCCTCCCCGAGGACCTCGCCGACGCCGCCGCCTTCAACGCCGGCACGATGGAGCTCGGCGCGATCGTCTGCACCGCGCGCGCTCCCCGCTGCGACACCTGCCCGATCCGGGACGCCTGCGCCTGGCGGGCCGCCGGCTACCCGGCCTACGACGGCCCGGTCAAGGCACGCCAGAAGAAGTACGAGGGCTCCGACCGCCAGGTCCGCGGCCTCGTCCTCGCCGAGCTGCGCGCCGCGCACGGCCCGGTGACCGCCGCCGAGATCGCCTCGCTCTGGCCGGACGCCGAGCAGCGCGACCGCGCACTCGCCGGCCTCCTCGCCGACGGCCTCGCCACAGGCACCCCGGAGGACGGCTACCTCCTCCCCCACTCCTGACCGGGGCTCCGTGTCGGACGGGCCCGGTAGCGTGGCGCCGTGACCGGTCGCCGACTCCGACTCCCCCGCCCCGACGCCGAGCTCGACAGCGCGCTCGCCGCCGTCCGCACCGCGAACGACCTCCCCGGCGCCTTCCCGCCCGAGGCCCTCGCCGAGGCGGAGCAGGGCGATCGCACGGCCGACGACACGGGCCGGATCGACCTCACGGGTGTCCCCTTCGTCACGATCGACCCGCCCGGCTCCCTCGACCTCGACCAGGCCGTGCACCTCGAGCGCCGCGGCTCCGGAGTCGTGCTCCGCTACGCCATCGCCGATGTTCCGGCCGTCGTCCGCCCGGGAGGCGCCCTCGACGCGGAGACCCGCCGCCGAGGCCAGACCTACTACCTGCCCGACGGCCGCGTCCCGCTGCACCCGCCGGTCCTCTCCGAGGGCACCGCCTCGCTGCTCCCGGACCTCGACCGCCGCGCCCTGGTCTAGACCCTCGAGCTCGACGACGCCGCCGAGCCCCGAACGGTCCGCCTCGAGCGCGCCCTCGTCCGCAGCACCGCCCGGCTCGACTACGCGGGCGTTCAGCGCAGCGTCGACGCCGGCGAGCCGCACCCCTCGATCGCGCTGCTCCCCTGGTTCGGCACCGAGCGCCTCGCCCGCGAGGCCGAGCGCGGCGGAGCGAGCCTCGCCCTGCCCGACGAGGAGATCGTCGCCGTCGACGGCGGCTACCGGGTCGAGCGCCGGGCACCCCTGCCGTCGGAGGGCTGGAACGCCCAGGTCTCGCTGCTCACCGGCATGGCGGCCGCGACGATGATGCTCGGCGCCGGCGTCGGGATCCTCCGCACGATGCCCGCGGCCGACGACGCGACCGTCGCCGCCTTCCGCGCCCGCACGGACGCCCTCGGCGTCCCCTGGGGCGTCGACGAGCCCTACGGCGCCTACCTCCGCCGCCTCGACACCGCCGACCCCGCCCAGCTCGCGATCATGTCGGCCGCGGCGACGCTCTTCCGCGGCGCCGGCTACACCGCCTTCGACGGCGCCGCCCCCGAGCAGCCCGAGCAGGCCGCCCTGGCCGCCCCGTACGCGCACGTCACCGCCCCGCTCCGCCGCCTGGTCGACCGCTTCGCCCTGGCCACCTGCCTCGCGATCTCCACGGGCGAGGAGCTCGAGCCCTGGCTCCGCGGGGCCCTGCCCGAGATCCCGGCCCTGATGACCGCGAGCGACCGCCGCTCCGGAGCCGCCTCCCGCGCCGCCACCGCGGTCGTCGAGGCCGCGATCCTCCGCGGCCGTGAGGGCTCCTCCTTCGAGGGCGTCGTCGTCACCTCCGCGAGGACCCGCTCGCAGGTCCAGCTGCTCGACCCCGAAATCACGGTCGACGTGCCGACCCCGCAGACGCCGGGAGCCCGTGTCGTCGTCGTCCTGGAATCGGTCGACGTCGCCACGGGCTCCGCGGTGTTCAGGCCTGCTGCCTAGTCCTCGTCCTCGTCCTCGCGCGGCTTCACGTACGGGTCCGCGTCGCCGGCGTAGTCCGCCTTCGCGGCGAGCGACTGCACCTGGGTGTCCTGGTTGCGCGCCGTCGCGAGGAGGTCCTCGATGTGCTTCGCGTTCTCCGGGATCGCGTCGAGGATGAACTCGAGCGACGGCGTCAGCCGCGCCGTGATGTTCTTGCCGACCTCCGTGCGGAGCATGCCGGTCGCCGCCTTCAGAGCGAGCGCCGAGTCGGCGCGCTCCTCGTCGGTGCCGTAGACCGTGTAGAACACGGAGGCGTGCTGCAGGTCACCGGTCACCTGCACATCGGTGATGGTGACGAAGCCGAGTCGGGGGTCGCGGAGTCCGCGCTCGAGCCGCTTGGCGACGATCACCTGAATCCGTTCGGCGAGCTTCCTCGCCCGTGCCGGATCTGCCATGGCTGGTCCTCATCTCTCTCGACGAACCGTTCAGCTCGCCATCTAACCACTCCCCGGCAGTCCTGCCGGGGGCTTGCTCTGTCCTCGCCCGGTTCTGCGCGGCGCTGCCGGCGCGGATGGGGTGCCTCGCCGCGGCTCCTTCCCGCGCGGCTGCGCCGCGCCCGCCAGACCCGAGCCAGGAGCCGCGACGAGACACCCCACCCGCACCTCCCGTCCGTGCATACGGAAGTCCGTACTCCCGGTCCCCCTCCCGCGCAGGCGCCCCACCCCACGTTCAGGCGCAGGTATCCGACGCGACGTGCCCCGGCGTACCGAACCACTCCCGCGACTTCTGGCGAGTCGATCCTCCCGAAGGGAGGGAGCCCACTCCTGCCCTCGCGCGACAGGCTCGGGTCTGGCGGGCGGGCCGCAGGCCCGCGGGAAGTCGCGCGAGGGCAGGAGTGGGCTCCCGATCCCTCGTCAGACCAGGGGCCGAAAGCCGGAAGCCAAGGACCCCCTGGAACGCCGGAAGGCCCGGGCGGACCCGGGCCTTCCAGTGAGCATTCAGGGTCAGCCTCGCGGCTTCTCCTTCATCTCGATCGTCTCGATCTCGTCGCCGATCTGGATGTCGTTGTACTTGCCGAGACCGATACCGGCCTCGTAGTCCGTACGGACCTCCGTGACGTCGTCCTTGAAGCGACGCAGCGACTCGATGGCGAGGTTGTCGCCGACGACGACGCCGTCGCGGATGACGCGCGCCTTCGAGTTGCGGGTGATCGTGCCGGAGCGGACGATGACACCCGCGATGTTGCCGACCTTCGAGGAGCGGAACACCTCGCGGATCTCGGCGATACCGGACTGGACCTCCTCGTACTCGGGCTTGAGCATGCCCGTGAGCGAGTTCTCGACCTCTTCGATCGCGTTGTAGATGACCGAGTAGAAGCGGATGTCCACTCCCTCTCGAGCAGCGCGCTCTCGGGCCTTCGGGTCGGGGCGGACGTTGAAGCCCACGATGATCGCGTTGTCGATCGTCGCGAGGTTGACGTCCGACTCCGTGATCGCACCGACACCGCGGTGGATGATGCGCAGCTGCACCGAGTCGTCGACCTCGATCTTGACGAGCGACTCCTCCAGCGCCTCGACGGCACCGGACACGTCGCCCTTGATGATGAGGTTGAGCGACTCGACCTTGCCCTCCTCGAGAGCACGGGTGAAGTCCTCGAGCGAGATGCGCTTGCGGGCCTTGGCCAGCAGGGCGTTGCGCTGAGCGGCTTCGCGCTTCTCGGCGATCTGGCGGGCGGTGCGGTCCTCCTCGGTGACGAGGAAGGTGTCGCCGGCGCGGGGCACGGACGACAGTCCCTGCACCTGCACCGGTCGCGACGGCACGGCCTCGAGCACGGCGACGCCGTTCTCGTCGGCCATCGCACGGACGCGGCCGTAGGCCGTTCCCGCGACGATCGCATCGCCGACGCGCAGCGTTCCCGATTGGATGAGGACCGTCGCGACGGCACCGCGTCCCTTGTCGAGCTTGGCCTCGATCGCGACTCCGCGGGCCTCCTTGTCGGGGTTGGCGCGCAGGTCGAGACCGGCGTCCGCGGTGAGCAGCACGGCGTCCAGGAGGTCCTGGATGCCGGTGTTCGCGCGGGCCGACACGTCGACGAACATGACGTCTCCGCCGTACTCCTCGGCGACCAGACCGAACTCGGTCAGCTGCTGACGCACCTTGGCCGGGTTGGCGTCGGGCTTGTCCACCTTGTTGACCGCGACCACGATCGGCACGTTGGCCGCCTGGGCGTGGTTCAGCGCCTCGATGGTCTGCGGCATGATGCCGTCGTCCGCCGCGACCACGAGGATCGCGATGTCCGTGACCTGGGCACCGCGGGCTCGCATGGCGGTGAACGCCTCGTGACCCGGGGTGTCGATGAAGGTGATCGGGCGCTCGATGCCCTCGTGCTCCGCGACGACCTGGTACGCACCGATGTGCTGCGTGATGCCGCCCGCCTCGCCGGCGACGACGTTGGCGTTGCGGATCGCGTCGAGCAGGCGCGTCTTTCCGTGGTCGACGTGACCCATGACGGTGACGACGGGGGGACGGATCTGGAGGTCCTCGTCCGTCTCGTCCTCGAGCTCCTGCTCGAGGTCGAGGCCGAAGCCCTCGAGGAGCTCCTTGTCCTCGTCCTCGGGCGAGACGACCTGGATCTTGAAGCCGAGCTCACCGCCGAGCACCTCGAAGGTGGCCTCGTCGAGCGACTCGGTCGCCGTCGCCATCTCGCCGAGGGCGAAGAGGACGGTGACCAGGTTGCCGGGGGGCACAGGCACGCCGGTCATGGCCTCGATCTTGTCGGCGAAGTCCGAGATCGACGCGCCGCGGCGCAGACGGATGACCGTCTTGCCGTCGCCGCGGGGGACGCTGACGCCGCCGAGCGACGGGGCCTCCCTGAGCTCGAACTCCTGACGCTTCGTGCGCTTCGACTTGCGGGCCTTGCTCTTGCCGCCACCGCGACCGAAGGCACCAGCGGTGCCACCACCGGGGCCGCGACCGCGACCGCCGCCGCCACCGGGACGAGGGGCGAAGCCGCCACCCGCTCCGGGGGCGCCGCCGGGGCGCTGGAAGCCGCCGCCGGCCGGACGGCCGGGGCCGCCGGGACGACCGGCTCCGCCACCGGGACCGCCGGGACGCTGGCCGAAGCCGGCGGGGCGCTGGCCCATGCCGGGACCGCCGGGTCGGGGCGCACCGGGGCGAGGAGCCGCGGGACGGGGGATGTTGCTGGGCGTCGGGCGCGAGCCCATGCCCTGCGAGCTGGCGAACGGGTTGTTGCCCGGACGCGGGGGCGTCGCGGGACGCTGGCCCATGCCCTGGTTGCTCGCGAAGGGGTTGTTGCCCGGACGCGGTGCGCCACCGGGACGGCTGGAGCCGCCGGGAGCGGAGCTGCCGCCGGACTTCGGCGGGGCCGCCGCCGGGGCCGGACGCGGGGTCGCCGGCTTCGGTCCGCCGGGGGTGGCGGGCGAGGCGGCGGGGGTCGCTGCAGCGGGCTTCTCGGCCGCGGGCGCCGGAGCGGCGGCCTCGGTCGGAGCCGGAGCGGCGGGGGCGTTCGCAGCGGCCTGGGCGCGAGCCGCGGCCGCGGCCTCCTGGGCGGCCTGGGCGGCAGCCTGGCGCTCGGCGACCGACATCGGCGGAGCCGGCGCCGGAGCGGGCGGCTTGGCCGGGCCGGGCATCGGCGCGGAGGGGCGTGCGCCCGAGGGGCGGGGAGCCCCGGGACGGGCGGTGCCGGCGGCGGGCGCCGACGGGGTCGTGGAGGCACCCGTGCTCGCGCTGCCCTGGAGGGCCTGGCGGAGCTTGCGGGCGACGGGGGGTTCGATGCTGGACGACGGTCCCTTGACGAACTCGCCCAGTTCTTTCAACTTCGCAAGTGCGACCTTGCTGTCGACGCCGAGTTCGGCGGCGATCTCGTGCACGCGTGGTTTAGCCACTTCTCTCCTGTCTCGGACCTGCGCCCAAGACGGGGCAGGCCATCACAAACGGACGGATCTCATTTCGAGCCGCTCATCAGTCGTTGCTCATGATCAGTTCACGGGCCGTTCTGCCTGTTCTCTCTGCGGTGTGATCGTTCGCCTGGCCGGTTCCTCAGGGTGAGGAGCCGAGCCGGTCAGGTCACGGGTGACGTACTGCTCCACGGCGCTCGCGTCCACGCTCTCGCGCGTCCGGAACGCCCTGCTGAACGCGCGGCGCTTCACCGCGAGCTCGTAGCAGTCGTACGCGTCGTGCAGCCACGCTCCCCGCCCAGCACGGACACCCCGCGGATCTACCACGAGGACGTTCGAGGGGAGGACGAGCCTCAGAAGTGAGGCCCTTGGGGCGCGCAGACGGCAGCCGACGCACGTTCTGACGGGTTCCACTGTACTCCCTCGTTCCCGGGAGCGCCTCCCCGCACCGCCGACAGCGGGGATCACTCCCCGTCCATCACCGAATCGGGCTGGATGTCGATCTTGGCGCCGGTGAGCTTGGCGGCGAGCCGGGCGTTCTGGCCCTCCTTGCCGATCGCGAGCGAGAGCTGGTAGTCCGGCACGAGCGCGCGCACGGCCTTGAGGCTCTGGTCGATCACGAAGGCGCTGGTCACCTTGGCGGGCGAGAGCGCGCTGGCGACGAAGGTCGGCAGGTCGGAGGAGTAGTCGACGATGTCGATCTTCTCGTTGTTCAGCTCCGCGGTCACCGCGCGCACGCGCTGGCCGAGCTCGCCGATGCAGGCGCCCTTGGCGTTGACGCCCGGCTCGGTCGCCCGCACGGCGATCTTGGTGCGGTGGCCGGCCTCGCGGGCGAGCGAGACGATCTCGACGACGCCGGAGGCGATCTCCGGGACCTCGAGGGCGAAGAGCTTGCGGACCAGCGACGGGTGCGTCCGCGAGACCTGGACCGACGGGCCCTTCGTGCCGCGGCTGACGCTCGTGACGTAGACGCGGATGCGGCGGCCGTGGCTGTAGTCCTCGCCCGGCACCTGCTCCTCGGGCGAGAGGATCGCCTCGATGGAGCCGAGATCCACGTGGATCATCTTCGGGTTCGGGCCCTGCTGGATGACGCCGGCGACGATGTCGCCCTCACGGCCCTTGAACTCGCCGAGGATCTTCTCGTCGCCGATGTCGCGCAGCCGCTGGTTGATGACCTGCTTGGCGGCGAAGGCCGCGATGCGGCCGAAGTCGCGCGGCGAGTCCTCGGACTCGCCGACGACGGCGCCCTCCTCGTCGATCTCGGGCACGAACACGCTGACGTGCCCGGTCTTGCGGTCGAGGTGCACGCGGGCGTCCACGGCGGTCGCCGCGTCGGCGTCGTCCGCCTGTCCGATGTGCTTGAGGTAGGCGGTGAGGATCGCCTGCTCGATGATCTGCACGAGTTCCTCGAAGGGGATCTCGCGCTCGCGCTCCAGCAGGCGCAGAACGCTCAGGTCGATGTCCACGGGCGGGCCTTTCTCTCTATTCACTTGGGTGGCGTGGCGGCGCAGCGCGACCACGTCGAAGTCCGGCCCGACGCCGGCGGCACCACGGCACGGAGCCGGGCCCGCGCGTCGGGACCATTGAGCATAGCCGACCGCGCCGGACGCGGACGGAGAGGACGGCGCCGGTCAGGCGCCGAGTCGGGCCAGCGCCTCGGCGGCGGCCAGCTGCTCGCGCTCGCCGGTGCGGCGGTCCCACAGCTCGACGATGCCGTCGGCGGCGCTGCGGCCCGCGATGACGATCACCGGCACGCCGATCAGCTCGGCGTCGCCGAACTTCACGCCGGGAGAGACCTTCGGCCGGTCGTCGATCAGCACGTCGCGGCCCGCGGCCTCGAGCGAGGCGCCGACGGACTCCGCGAGCGCGAGCGCCGCCGGGTCCTTGCCGGTCGCGATCACGTGCACGTCGAACGGCGCGACGTTCTCGGGCCAGATCAGGCCGCGGTC
Organism: Rathayibacter sp. VKM Ac-2857; assembly: GCF_013205025.1. Taxonomy (GTDB): domain Bacteria; phylum Actinomycetota; class Actinomycetes; order Actinomycetales; family Microbacteriaceae; genus Rathayibacter. The sequence continues at coordinate 462,764 of NZ_JABMLE010000001.1, forward strand.
GTCGTGGTTGCTCTCCGCGATGATCGCGAGGATCCGGGTGACGCCGATGCCGTAGGAGCCCATGGTGACGGTGACGAGCTTGCCGTTCTCGTCGAGGACCTTGAGACCGAGCACGTCCGCGTACTTGCGGCCGAGCTGGAAGACGTGGCCGATCTCCATGCCGCGCGCGGTCTCGATCGGGCCGGAGCCGTCCGGAGCGGGGTCGCCCGAGCGGACGTCGGCCACCTCGACGACGCCGTCGCCGGAGAAGTCGCGACCGGCGACGAGGTCGAGCACGTGCTTCCCGGCGACGTTGGCGCCGGTGATCCAGGAGGTGCCCTGGACGACGCGGGGGTCGAGCAGGAAGCGGATCCCGCTGCCCGACTCCTCGCCCAGGACCGCGCCCTCGGCCGACCACGGGCCGATGTAGCCCTTGACCAGCGCGGGGTGCTTCGCGAAGTCCTCCTCGGTCGCGGCCTCGACCTCGGCGGGGGCGAAGGCCACCTCGGCGCGCTTGAGGTCGACGTCGCGGTCGCCGGGCAGGCCGACGACGACGAGCTCGCGGGTGCCGTCGAGCGCGGTGAGCGCGAGGACGACGTTCTTGAGCGTGTCGCCGGCGGTCCAGGCGCGGCCGTCGGCGCGCGGCTCCTGGGCGTTGGCGAGGTCGACGAGCGTCTGGATGGTCGGGGTGCCGGGCGAGTCGAAGACGCGCGCCGCGGAGAGCCCCTCGAGCGGGAGCGCCGCGGGGACGGGCGTGCGGTACGCCTCGACGTTGGCCGCGTAGCCGCCGGCCGAGCGCACGAAGGTGTCCTCGCCGACCGGGGTCGGGTGCAGGAACTCCTCGCTGCGCGAGCCGCCCATCGCGCCGGCGTCCGCCTGCACGATCACGTACTCGAGTCCGAAGCGCTGGAAGATCCGCTCGTAGGCGTCGCGCTGCAGCTGGTAGCTCGCGTCGAGACCGGCGTCGGTGTAGTCGAAGGAGTAGGCGTCCTTCATCGTGAACTCGCGGCCGCGCAGGAGGCCGGCGCGGGGACGCGCCTCGTCGCGGTACTTGTCCTGGATCTGGTAGAGCGAGAGCGGCAGGTCCTTGTAGGACGAGTAGAGGTCCTTGACCAGGAGGGTGAAGAACTCCTCGTGGGTCGGCGCCAGCATGTAGTCCGCGTCCTTGCGGTCCTTCAGGCGGAAGACGCCGTCGCCGTACTCGGTCCAGCGGCCGGAGAGCTCGTAGGGCTCGCGGGGCAGCAGCCCGGGGAAGTGGACCTCCTGCGCACCGGCGGCCGCCATCTCGGCGTGGATGATCGCCTCGATGCGGCGCTTCACCTTGAGCCCGAGCGGCAGCCAGGCGAAGACGCCGGGCGCCTGGCGCCGGATGTAGCCGGCCCGGACGAGGAGGCGGTGGCTCGCGACCTCGGCGTCGGCCGGATCCTCTCGGAGGGTGCGGACGAACAGGTGCGAGAGACGGGTAACCACGAGGGACGATCCTATCCGGAGTCCGCGGCGGGGTGTCCCGCGCGAGCCGGGGTGGCGGCGGACCGGTCGTGGGACCGACCCGCCGCCGCGGGACTACTTCGCGACGACGACGACCGGGGAGCCGGTCGAGGTGTCGTCGGCCGGCATCTCGGCGGCGAGGCGGTTGGCCTCCTCGATCAGCGTCGCGACGATCTCGGACTCGGGGACGGTCTTGATGACCTCACCCTTGACGAAGATCTGGCCCTTGCCGTTGCCGGAGGCGACGCCGAGGTCGGCCTCGCGGGCCTCGCCCGGTCCGTTGACGACGCAGCCCATGACGGCGACGCGCAGCGGCACGCTCATGCCCTCGAGGCCGGCGGTCACGTCGTTGGCGAGCGTGTAGACGTCGACCTGCGCGCGGCCGCAGCTCGGGCAGGAGACGATCTCGAGCTTGCGCTCGCGGAGGTTCAGCGACTGCAGGATCTGCAGGCCGACCTTGACCTCCTGGGCGGGCGGAGCCGACAGCGAGACGCGGATGGTGTCGCCGATGCCCTCGCCGAGGAGGATGCCGAACGCGGTCGCCGACTTGATCGTGCCCTGGAACTCCGGGCCCGCCTCGGTGACGCCGAGGTGCAGCGGCCAGTCGCCGCGCTCGGCGAGCTGGCGGTAGGCCTGCACCATGATCACCGGGTCGTTGTGCTTGACCGAGATCTTGAAGTCGTGGAAGTCGTGCTCCTCGAAGAGGCTCGCCTCCCAGACGGCGCTCTCGACGAGCGCCTCGGGGGTGGCCTTGCCGTACTTCTGCAGGAGGCTGGGCTCGAGCGAGCCCGCGTTGACGCCGATGCGGATCGAGACGCCCGCGGCCTTCGCGGCGGCGGCGATCTTGCCGACCTGGTCGTCGAACTTGCGGATGTTGCCCGGATTCACCCGGACGGCCGCGCAGCCGGCGTCGATCGCGGCGTAGACGTAGTTCGGCTGGAAGTGGATGTCCGCGATGACCGGGATCTGGCTCTTCTTCGCGATGATCGGCAGCGCCTCCGCGTCGTCGCGGCTCGGCACGGCCACGCGCACGATGTCGCAGCCGGAGGCGGTGAGCTCGGCGATCTGCTGGAGCGTCGCGTTGATGTTCGTGGTCGGCGTGGTGCACATCGACTGGACGCTGACCTGAGCGTCACCGCCGACGAGCACCTTCCCGACCTTGATCTGACGGGTCTTCCGGCGGGGGGCGAGGGTCACGGGGACCTTGGGCAAACCCAGATTCACAGCAGGCACGAGCCCCATCGTACGCGCGCCGTCCGGCCGGACGCCGCCGCTCCCCCGGTTCCCAGGTCCCGCCGATCTCCACGGTCCGTGCCACGCCTTCCTCGACCGGATTCCGGAACCGCCGACGTCCGATCTGCAGGTGGTCTCCGGCAGATCGCGTTCACACCCCCGTCCCCGCGAGCAGCCTCCGGCACATCTCCTGCACATCGAACCGAGCTCAGCCGGCCGGACCGGAGTCGGCGCCACCTCGAAGGCGAAAGCGCGAATCGCGTGCCAGCGATTCGCGCGAGTCCGACCGCAACCCGCTCCTCTCCCACTCCACCCGTCGCGAAGCCGACCGCGCGACGCCGGGCAGGGACCGGCCCCACCTGGAAGGCGAACGCGCGAATCGCGTGCCAGCGATTCGCGCCAGCCGACCGCAACACGCTCCTCTCCCACTCCACCCGTCGCGAAGCCGACCGCGCGACGCCGGGCAGGGACCGGCGTCGAACAAGCACAGCCCGACCGCGGCGAGCCGGGCAGGGACCGGCGCCCCCTCGAAGGCGAAAGCGCGAATCGCGTGCGAGCGATTCGCGCTAGCCGAACACGACACGCTCCTCCCAGCGCCACCCGTCGCAAAGCCGACCGCGGCGAGCCGGGCAGGGACCGGCTCGCAAGACAGCTCAGAACAGCGTGATCGGCTTCACGATGTCGGCGTAGATCAGCAGCGCGCTCATTCCGCCGAGGAGCAGCACGACCGCGTAGGTGAGCGGCAGCAGCTTGGCGATGTCGACCGGACCCGGGTCGCGGCGGCCGAAAAGCTTGGCGATGCGGCGGCGCAGGCCCTCCCAGAGGGCGCCGGCGATGTGGCCGCCGTCCATCGGGAGGAGGGGGACGAGGTTGAAGACGAAGAGGGCGACGTTGAGGGAGGCGAGGACGCCGACCATGGTCTGCACCTTGGAGACGATGGGCAGCTGGTCGGAGGCGGCGATCTCGCCGGCGATGCGGCCGACGCCGACGACGCTGATCGGGCCGTTGGCGTCGCGCGCCTCGTTGCCGAAGGCGGCCTGCGCCACGTCGATCAGACGCTGCGGCAGGTTGAGGATGACGTGAGCGACGCTGGCGACGTTCTGCCCGACGGTCTCGGGGACGGCGGTGATCGGCTGCTGCACGAGCGCCTGCGTGGGCGAGATGCCGATGAAGCCGACCGTCTGCGTCTCGACCGCGCCGGAGGCATCGAGCACGGCGTTGCCGGCGGCGTCGGTGACGGCCACCTCGTTCTCGGCCGGGGTGATCGTGAGGGTGAGGGGCTGGCCGTCGCGCTCGACGGCCACGCTGAGGGGCACTCCGGCGGAGGCCCGGATGATCGGGGTGAGGTCGTTCCAGGAGGAGACGGGGGTGCCGTCGATCGCGGTGATCGTGTCGCCGGGCAGGATGCCCGCGGCGGCACCGGGTGCGAGCGGGTCGTCGGAGGCGCAGCTCTCGGCGGTCGTGTCGCTCGCCGGGACCACGCACTGCGAGACGCTGGAGATCGTCGAGGTGTTCTGGGCCACGCCGATGCCGCAGAGCAGCACCGTGAACAGGACGGTCGCGATCACGAGGTTCATGAACGGGCCGCCGAACATCACGATGACGCGCTTCCAGACCGCGAGCCGGTAAAAGGCGCGGTGGTCCTCACCCGCGCCGATCGTCTCGGCGCTGGCCGCTCGGGCCTCGTCGATCATCGTCGCGTAGCCGCCGCGGCGCGGCTCCGGCGTCGACTCGTTGCCGTTCAGCCCGTTGAAGAAGCCTGTGCTCGACTCGCCGACGCGGTCGCCCGGGTGCTTGGGCGGGTACATCCCGATCATCGCGATGTAGCCGCCGAGCGGCAGCGCCTTAACGCCGTACTCCGTCTCGCCACGGCGGACGGAGAAGATCGTCCGGCCGAACCCGATCATGTACTGCGTGACCTTGACCCCGAAGAGCTTCGCCGGCACGAGGTGACCCACCTCGTGCAGCGCGATCGACAGGGCGACGCCCACGGCGATGATGACGACGCCGAGGACGAAGAGCAGCACGGATTCCACTCGGTCACTGTAGGCGCGACGCGACCGCGACCGCTGGGCGATACCTGGGGTCTTCCGATGAGCGGCGCGAATGGGGGTGGAGCGCCCGCCTCCGCCCGGTCGTACTGTGCAGAGGAGCGGCCGATCGGGCCCTCCGCACCCGCACCGAGGATCCGCCGATGACGCTCCGCCCCCTGACCTCCGCTCTGACCGCGCTCCTGCTCGTCCTCGCCGGGATCGGTGCCGCCGATCCCGCCGCTGCCGCGCAGGAGGCGGCGACCCTCACGGTCGTCCCGCACTACGTCGACGCCGCCGGGAATCCGGCGACCACGATCGGGCGGGCGAGGATGGAGCTCCACGTCGGGGACAGCGACGGGGCCGGAGCGCTCGGTCACGCGCACGGCACGGGCATCACAGGGAGCGACGCCGGCTGGACCTTCCACGGTCTCGAGGCCGGGCCCTACGCCGTCCGGGTCGATCCGCGCGGCTGGGCGCCGACGTGGTTCGGCGACACGTCCTTCACGAGCGCGGCCGGGGTGATCGTGCTCGCCCCCGGAGAGGAGCGCACGGTCGACGTCGTCGTCCGGCCAGGAGCGGTCGTGTCGGGAACGGTCACCTCGGGCGGAGTCGTCGAGGCCTACCTCCGCGATCCGGCGACCGGCGAGCTCGAGCTGATGAACAGCTCGGACGGCGTCGCGAACGCCGAGGACAGCTACCACGTCGACTTCCTGCCCGCGGGCGAGTACCTGCTGCACGGAACGGGCCTCGCCTCGGACAGGTTCGTCGAGAACGGCTTCTGGCGCGACTCCAGGACCGTTGCCGGCGCCGACGTGCTGGCGGTCGCCACCGGCTCGACCACGACCGGGATCGACGTGGTGCTGTCCGGCTGGGCTCCGTCGACCGACCGGATCGCCGGCTCCGACCGCTACTCCACGGCGGTCGCGGTCTCGAGGAGCGCGTTCCGCGGCCGCGTGCCGGTGGTCTACCTGGCGAGCGGCGAAGTCTGGCCCGATGCGCTGAGCGCGGGGCCGGCCGCCGCGGTGCAGCACGGCGCGCTGCTGCTCACGGATCCGCGAGCGCTGCCCGCCGCCGTCGAGGACGAGATCCGACGCCTCTCCCCCGAGCGGATCGTCGTCGTCGGCTCGGTCCTCTCCGTCTCCGCTGCGGTGGAGGCGCGCCTCTCCGGCCTCGCCCCCGTGGTCGACCGTCTCGGCGGCGCCGACCGCTACGAGACCTCGCGGCTGGTCGTCGCCGACGCCTTCGCCGGCCGAGAGGTCGAGTACGCCTACCTCGCGACGGGAGCGAACTATCCCGACGCCCTCACCGTGGGCCCGGTCGCCGGTGCGCACGGCGATCCCGTGCTCCTCGTCGACGGAGCGCGCCCGGCGCTGGACCCTCCGACGCTGGCGGGCCTCGACTCCCTCTCCGCCGCGCACGTCCGGGTGATCGGCAGCGAGGCGGCGGTCTCGAGGGGGATCACCGATCAGCTGCTGTCGGAGCGCCCCGAGCTCGGCACCTACCGGGTGGCGGGCGCCGACCGGATCGCCACCGGCATCGCGGTGAACGAGCTCGAGCCGCCGGACCGCTTCGGCTATCAGGCCTATCTCGCCCGCGCGGACGGCTTCGCCGACGCACTGGGCGCGATCGCCGCGGCCGCCGCCCAGCACCGGCCGATCCAGCTGACCGACTCCTCCTGCGTCCGCAGCGCCACCTTCGCAGCGCTCCGCCGGGCGGGCACCGACAGCCTCACGCTGCTCGGCGGCACCGGCACTCTTTCCGAGGACGTCGCGGCACTCGAAGTCTGCTCGTGATCCGGCCCCCGCGCGAACGGGGGGCGCCGGACCCGACCCGGCCGATCCGAGCCCCGGCTCAGAGTTCGGTGGGCGAACGGTCGCCCTTCTCGAAGGAGCGAAGAGACCGACGTTCATGCGGTGGCGGGTCTCGATACGCCCCCGCGGGGCTACTCGACCAGCATGTGTGCGGGTGTCTCTTCCAAGTGGATCCCTCCTCGCGCGTCGATCCGTCACGAGTGGTCGTCGCCGCATGCGCGAGGGGACCGTTCGTGACGGATCGACGGTGCAGCACGGCGTCGGGATGCCGCAGCCGTCCCGTCGCGCTCAGGCGGAGGCGATCCGCGCGTCCGCCGTGCGGCGCGCCCAGGACTCCGCCTCGTCCAGCGACTCTCGGGTCAGCGCGCCCTCGACCGTGTGCGCGTCGACGACGGCCTCGACCGTCGCGAGGATGTCCAGGTAGCCGATCCGCCCGGCGTGGAACGCCTGCACGGCCTGCTCGTTCGCCGCGTTGAAGACGGCCGGGTAGGACGCCCCCGCGACTCCGACCTTCTTCGCGAGCCGCACGGAGGGGAAGGCCTCCTCGTCGAGCGGCTCGAACGTCCAGGACTGGGCCCGCGTCCAGTCCAGCGGCACGCCGACGCCCGCGACGCGGTGCGGCCAGTCGAGCCCGAGAGAGATCGGCAGGCGCATGTCGGGCGGCGACGCCTGGGCGATCGTGGAGCCGTCGACGAACTCGACCATCGAGTGGACGATCGACTGCGGGTGCACGGTCACGTCGATCCGGTCGTACGCCACGTCGAAGAGCAGGTGCGCCTCGATCACCTCGAGGCCCTTGTTGACGAGCGTGGACGAGTTGGTGGTGACGACCAGGCCCATGTCCCAGGTCGGGTGCGCGAGCGCCTCGGCCGGGGTGACGTCGCGGAGGGAGGCGCGGTCGCGTCCGCGGAACGGACCGCCCGACGCGGTCAGCACCAGCCGGCGGACCTCGCGGTGCTCCCCCGCGAGCAGCGCCTGCGCGATCGCCGAGTGCTCGGAGTCGACGGGCACGATCTGCCCGGGAGCGGCGAGCGAGGTGACCAGCTCGCCGCCGACGATCAGCGACTCCTTGTTCGCGAGGGCGAGGGTGCGGCCCTCCTCGAGCGCCGCGAGCGTCGGGCCGAGGCCCACGGACCCCGTGATGCCGTTGAGGACGACGTCGGCGTCGACCGAGCGGATCAGCTGCTCGGCCTCCGCAGCGCCGAAGGCGGTGTGCTCGACGCCGAAGTCGCACGCCTGCTGGGCGACGACCTCGCGGTTCGAGCCCGCGCCCAGGCCGACCACCTCGAACCGGTCGCGGTTCGCGCCGATGACGTCGAGGGCCTGCGTGCCGATGGACCCGGTCGAGCCGAGGATGATGACCCTGCGCATCCGCCCATCCTGGCACGGCGGCCCCGGCGACTCCCGGGACGGGCGGTGCCGGGTCAGCTCACCGCGAGGATGTCGACCACGAAGACCAGCGTGTCGGTGCCGCTGATGCCCGCGTTCGTGTTGCCGGCCTCGCCGTAGCCCTTGTCCGGCGGGATGACCACGAGCACCTGCGAGCCGACGGTCTGGCCGACCACCGCCTCCTTGAAGCCCTCGATCACGTCGCCGGTGCCGAAGGACGCGGGAGTGCCGTTGCCCCAGCTCTGGTCGAAGACCTCGCCGGTGCCCCAGACGACGCCCTGGTACTGCACGATCAGCGAGTCGCCGTCGGCGACGGTCTGCCCGTCGCCCTTCTTCAGCACCTCGAGCTGCAGCTCTGTCGGCGGGTCGGTCTCGGGGATCGTCACCGTCGGGGCGCCGTCCTCGGCGAGCGCCACCGTCGGCAGCCCGTCGACCGGGGCCTGCGGCTCGCCGGTCGCGGCGGACGGGACGATGCCCTCGACGTCGATGACCATCACGATGGAGTCGTCCGCGGCGATCCCGAGATCGGTGCTGCCGGCGTCGCCGAACGCGTCGGCGGGCGGGACGACCGCGACGACGCGCGAGCCGACCGTCGCGCAGTTGACCGCCTTGACGAGGCCCGCCAGGTACTGCTCGGTGTCGACCTCGAAGGCGGCGCGCCCGCCGGTGGCGTAGCTGCTCGCCGAGAACTCGGCGCCGCTCGTGCCGTTGTAGAGGGTGTAGTCCACGAGCACGGTGTCGCCCTCGGCGACCGCCTCGCCGGTGCCCTCGATGACGGTGGTGCCCTCGGTCTCGTCGACGCTCATCGGCGTCGGGAAGACGGTGACCGGCTTCGTCGCGAAGTCACCGGCGGCCTCCACCACGCTCGACGCGTCTCCGGAGGAGATGCAGGAGAGCGGAGTCGGGGTCGCACTCGGCGACGCCTCGGGGGTACCGTCCGTGCAGGCCGCGAGGCTGAGGGAGGCGCCGAGGACAGCGAGGATCGCGAGGGTTCTGCGCACGGGTGCACCTTTCCTGCCCGGCAGGGAGCGGGACGACGTCGGGGGGATCGCTCCATCCTGAGGGCTGCGCCTCTGACCCGGCTGAACGATCCCTCCACGGCTCGCGCGCGGTCGTCCGTGCGCGGAGCGTCCCCGGCCCGCTCCCCGGGAGCCGCGCCTAGCATGGAGGAATGCGTGAATTCTCGGTCCCCCAGTCCCGCGCGCTCGTCACCGAGCTCCCCGGCCCCCGCTCGATCGCGCTGCAGGAGCGCCGCGTCGCCAGCGTCTCCCGCGGCGCCGGAACCCTCGCGAACATCTACATGGACCACGCCTCGGGCGCCGTCCTCGTCGACGTCGACGGCAACCGCCTGATCGACCTCGGCTGCGGCATCGGCGTCACCACCATCGGTCACGCGCACCCCGCGGTCGCGGCCGCGGCCGCCGCCCAGGCGGAGAAGCTGACCCACACCCTCTTCACCGTGACCCCCTACGAGAACTACGTGCGGGTCGCCGAGAAGCTCGGCGAGATCACCCCCGGCGACTTCGAGAAGCACTCGATCCTCGTCAACTCCGGCGCCGAGGCCGTCGAGAACGCGGTCAAGATCGCGCGGAAGCACACCGGTCGCCGCGCGATCGCCTCGCTCGACCACGCGTTCCACGGCCGCACCAACCTGACCATGGCGATGACCTACCGCCCCTGGCCCGAGCGCGCCGGCATGGGCCCTTTCCCCGGCGAGATCTACAGCCTCCCGATGAGCTACCCGTTCCGCGACCCCGAGGGCATGACGGGCGAGGAGGCGGCCGAGCGCTCGATCGACTACATCCGCACCCACATCGGCGCGGAGGAGCTCGCGGCGCTGTTCGTCGAGCCGATCCAGGGCGACGGCGGCATCATCATCCCCGCGGCCGGCTACTTCGAGCGGCTGTCGGAGTTCTGCACCGAGAACGGCATCGTCTTCGTCGCGGACGAGATCCAGGCCGGCATCGCCCGCACCGGCGCCTGGTACTCGATCGAGCACTTCGGCGTCGTCCCCGACCTGATCACCACGGCCAAGGGCATCGCCGGCGGCTTCCCGCTCGCCGCGGTCACCGGCCGCGCCGAGATCATGGACGCCGTCCAGCCCGGCGGAATCGGCGGCACCTTCGGCGGCAACCCCGTCTCGACCGCCGCCGCGCTCGCGACCTTCGGGGCCATCGAGTCCGAGGGGCTGATCGCCGAGGCGCAGCGCGTCGAGCGTTCCCTCCAGGCCCGCATCGGCGACTGGGCCGACCGCTTCGCCGTCGTCGGCGAGGTCCGCGGCAAGGGCGCGATGTTCGGCGTCGAGCTCGTGCACCCCGGCACCAGGAAGCAGAACCCGGAGGCGCTCTCCGCCGTGCTCAAGCACGTCACGACGAACGGCGTCATCGCCCTCGACGCCGGCAGCTGGGACAGCGTCCTGCGCATCATGCCGAGCGTGGTCATCAGCGAGGAGCTGATCGACGACGCCGCGAACGTCATCGAGGAGGCGCTCGCCACCTTCGGCTGAGCGGTCACCCGCTGCGCCGTCCTGCGGGCCGCTCCTCGTGACGAGGGGCGGTTCGCGGTCGTCCGCCGCAGCACCCGACGGCGGCACTCGGCGGAGCGGTCGGCGGGGCATGACCCGAGCGGCATGCACCCGCCGGTAGCGTCGGGCGAATGCCGACCGACGACGCTCCGACACCGCCGACTCCGCCGACGCCGCCGGGGATCGGCGTCTCCGCTCGGGTGGCCCGCTTCACGATGAGCCGCCTCGGCCGGATGATCTACCGGCCGATCGTCGAGGGCCGCGACAACGTGCCGCGCACCGGCCGCGTCATCCTCGCCAGCAACCACCTCTCGTTCATCGACTCCCCCGTGCTGACGCTGCTGGCCCCGCGGCCGGTGCAGTTCCTCGCCAAGGCCGACTACTTCACCGGCACCGGCGCGCGGGGTGCCGCCTCGCGCTCCTTCTTCACGGCGGTCGGAGCGGTGCCCGTCGAGCGCGGCGCCGGCCAGGCCGCGCAGGAGGCGCTCGATCTCGGGCGCGCGATCCTCGAGCGCGACGAGGCGTTCGCCGTCTACCCGGAGGGGACGCGCTCGCGCGACGGCCGCCTCTACCGCGGCCGCACCGGCGTGGCGTGGCTCGCCCTCACCACCGGTGCGCCGGTCGTCCCGGTCGGACTCGTCGGCACGCAGGAGCTGCAGCCCGTCGGCTCGAAGATCCCCCGCCTGCACCGGATCACCGTGCGCTTCGGCGATCCGCTCGACCTCTCCCGGCACGGCTCCGCCGACTCGGGCCGTGCACGCCGGCACGCCACCGACGAGGTGATGGCCGCGATCCATGCACTGTCGGGCCAGGAGGCGGCGGGCGTCTACAACGAGTCACCGCCGGTCACCACGGTCGAGAAGATCCGGCGCGCGCTGCCGCACGAGCGGCGCTGACCACTCCGGGCGGCTCACTGCGCGTCGGCCGCCGAGGTCTGCGGCTCGTGTCCCACCGGGAAGTTCACGGAGTTCGCGATGAAGCACAGTCGCGAGGCCTCGCCATGCAGCGACTGCGCGAGCTCGACCATCGACTCGTGCGCGACGCGCACCCGCGGCCGGAGCGTGACCGACACGAAGCGGCCGCCCTCGCCCTCCTGCACCATGCGCCCGACGGCGTCGTCGACGTACTCGGTCACGACGACCCCGTTCTTCACGGCGACGTGCAGGTACGACAGCAGGTGGCACTGCGCGAGGGAGGCGAGCAGCAGCTGCTCGGGGTTCCAGCGGTCCGGGTCGCCGCGGAAGGGCTTGTCGGCCGAGCCGAGGATCGGCGGCGGGCCCTCGGCGACGAGGACGTTCTGGCGCCCGTACTCCCGGTACCCGCTGGTGCCGGTGCCGCGGTTGCCCTCCCAGACGACGGAAAGAGCGTAATCGTGCTCGGTTCTCATCGGATCCCTCCTTCTCGGCCGTGGTTCAGGCCGGTCTCGACGGTCTGGACCCCTGGTCCTCCGAGGCCCGAAGGTAGACTCGGGGCACCATGACAGACACGCTCGCCCCCCAGGTTCCCACGTCGGCCGTCCCCCAGGAGCGTCGCGTCGCGACCGAGATCCCGGGGCCGCGATCGAGGGCCCTGCACGAGCGTCGCCTCGCCGTCGTGCCCACCGGAGTCGGCACCGCGCTGCCCGTCTACATCGACCGCGCGCACGGCGCGATCCTCGTCGACGTCGACGGCAACCAGTTCATCGACCTCGGCGCCGGCATCGGCGTGACGACGATCGGCCACACCGACGACGCGGTCGTCGCGGCCGCCACCGCGCAGCTCGGCCGCCTCACCCACACCCTCTTCACCGTCACGCCCTACGAGCCGTACATCCGCGTCGCGGAGCTGCTCGGCGAGCACACCCCCGGCGACCACGCGAAGAAGACCGTGCTGGTCAACTCCGGCGCCGAGGCCGTGGAGAACGCGGTCAAGATCGCCCGCAAGCACACCGGCCGCCCGGGGGTGGCGGTGCTCGACCACGCCTATCACGGCCGCACGAACCTGACCATGGCGATGAACTTCAAAGCGCTCCCCTACGGCCTCGGCTTCGGTCCGTTCGCGAGCGACGTGCACCGCGCGCCGAGCTCGTACCCGTACCACGACGGCCTCTCGGGCGTCGAGGCGGCCGAGCGCACCATCGCCTACCTCGAGAAGACGGTGGGCGCCTCCGCGCTGGCCTGCCTCGTCGTCGAGCCCGTGCAGGGCGAGGGCGGCTTCATGGTCCCCGCACAAGGCTTCCTTCCCGCACTGCAGGAGTGGTGCACCGCGAACGGCATCGTCTTCGTCGCCGACGAGATCCAGTCGGGCATGGCCCGCACCGGCGCCTGGTTCGCCAGCGAGCACTTCGGCCTCGTCCCGGACATGGTGCTCTCGGCCAAGGGCATCGCCGGCGGCCTGCCGCTCGCGGGCGTCACGGGCCGCGCCGAGATCATGGACTCCGCGCAGGCCGGCGGCCTCGGCGGGACCTTCGGCGGCAACCCCATCGCGGCGGCCGCGGCGGTCGCGGTCTTCGAGCGGATCGAGCAGGACGGCCTCCTCGCCGAGGCCGACCGGATCGGCGCCCGCCTCGGCGCCGCACTGCGCGCACTGCAGGAGCGCTACGACATCATCGGCGACGTGCGCGGCATCGGCGCGATGATGGCGATCGAGCTCGTCGAGCCCGGCACCGCGCAGACCACCAAGCAGCCCAACACCGCCGCGGTCGGCGCGATCATCGACTACGCGGCGAAGCACGGCGTGCTCGTCCTCAGCGCCGGCACTTACGGCAACGTGGTGCGCTTCCTCCCCAGCCTCGCCCTCACGGACGAGCTGCTGGACGAGGCCGTGGCCGTCCTCGGCGAGGCGTTCGCGACCCTCTGAGCCCCGCTCCCACCGACGACGGCCCGGCCCCTCCGCTCAGGAGGCGCCGGGCCGTCGGGCAAGATGGGGGGATGTCCGCAGGTACCTTCACCCTCGCCGAGTCCGTCGAACTGGCGGTGGTCGAGCGCTCCGGCTTCGTCGAGTCGCGCCACGCAGGATCGGCCGTGCTCCTCGACTCCGACGGCCGCGTCGCCCGCACCCTGGGCACCCCGACGGCTCCGGTCTTCCCCCGCTCCTGCCTGAAGCCCTTCCAGGCCCTCGCCGTGATGACCGCCGGCGTCGAGCTGAGCGGGGCGGAGGCGGTGATCGCGACCGCGAGCCACGCGGGCATCCCGCAGCACGTCGCCCTGGTGCAGAACCTGCTCTTCCGGGCCGGGCTCGACCACACGGCGCTGCAGTGCCCGGCCGACTGGCCGACCGACTCGGCCTCGCGCACCAAGCTGCTGCGGGCCGGCGCGAGCGCGGATCCGCTCTACATGAACTGCTCGGGCAAGCACGCGGCGATGCTGCTCGCCTGCGTGCAGAACGGCTGGAGCACCGACGACTACCTCGAGCGCTCGCACCCGCTGCAGCAGCACATCGTCGACACCATCGAGCGGCTCACCGGCGAGCGGATCGTCGCCTCGGGCATCGACGGCTGCGGCGCTCCGGTGCACGCGCTGCCGCTGACCGCGCTCGCGAAGGGGATCTCGCGGATCGTCTCCTCCTCCCCCGCCTCGCCGTTCGGGCTCTACCGGCAGGCGGGCGTCCTCACCGAGGCGATCCTCGAGAACGCCTGGGCCCTGGACGGTCCGGGTCGCGACAACACGGTGGTGATCGAGCGCCTCGGCCTGGTCGCGAAGCTCGGCGCGGAGGGCGTGCTGGTGATGGCGTCGCCGGACGGCACGACGGTCGCGCTGAAGATCCTCGACGGGAGCCTGCGCGCCGCGACCGTCGTGGCGCTGAAGCTGCTGGTCGAGGCGGGCACGGTCGATCGCACCGCGGCGAACGAGGTGCTCGTGCGCCTCAACCCGGTGGTCACCGGCGGCGGGCAGCCCGTCGGCGCGATCCGCGCCTCCTACGTCTGAGGCGCGGACCCTGGGCCGCCGAGTCCTCGCCGGCTGCCGCGTCCTCGCCTGCTACTGAGTCCTCGCCAGTCGCTTCGCCCGCGCCGCCGACGACACCTGCGTGACGACGACGATCAGGATCGCCAGCACGAACACCGCCGAGGCGATCACGTTGGCCTCCGCGGGGATGCCGCGCGCCGCCGCGATGTAGATGTACTTCGGGAACGTCGTGACCGAGCCGGAGTTGAAGTTCGTGATGATGAAGTCGTCGAAGCTCAGCGCGAAGGAGAGCAGCGCGGCGGCGAGGATGCCCGGGAGCAGCAGCGGGAAGGTGATCCGCCAGAAGACCTGGCTCGGCGAGGCGTAGAGGTCGCGTCCCGCCTCCTCGAGCCGAGGATCCAGGCTCGCGACGCGCGCCTTGACCGTCACCACCACGAAGCTGATGCAGAACATCGTGTGCGCCAGGATGATCGTGACGAGGCCCTTCTCGGTGCCGACCGCGAGGAACTGGGCGGCGAGACCCGCGCCGAGCACCACCTCGGGCGTCGCCATCGGCAGGAACAGCAGCAGGCTGATCGCGGAGCGGAACCGGAAGCGGAACCGCACGAGCGCGATCGCGATCATCGTGCCGAGCGCGGTGGCCAGGACGGTCGCGACGACGCCGACGAGCAGGCTGTTGCCGAACGCCGTCATCACCTCCTCGCTCGTCCACGCCGAGATCCACTTGTCGAAGGTGAAGCCGCGCCAGGCGAGATTGCTCTTGCCCGAGTCGTTGAACGAGTAGACGAAGGTGTAGCCGATCGGGATCAGCAGGAAGATCAGCGCGAGGGCGGTGTAGATCCCGAGGCCCAGGCCCTTGAAGCGGCGGGGCCCGCGCACGGGTGCGGGCGGCGGTGCTCCCAGCGCCTCCTGGGCACTCGCGACGGGGCGGTCGGCGGTGGCGGTCACAGGAGGTCCTCCGTTCCACTGCGCTTCACGTAGAAGCCGACGATGATCAGGATCACGGCCATCAGCACGATCGAGAGCGCGGCCGCGGCCGGATAGTTCTCGAGGGTGAGGAAGTTCGCCTCGATCGCGTTGCCGACCATCGAGGTCTGCGAGGAGCCGAGGAAGTCGCGGCTGGCGTTGATGTAGTCGCCGGCGGCCGGGATGAAGGTGAGCAGCGTGCCCGAGACGATGCCGGGCATCGAGAGCGGCACTGTCACCTTCCAGAACACCGAGGCGGGGTGCGCGTAGAGGTCGGAGCCCGCCTCGAGGAGCCGGGTGTCCAGCCGCTCCAGCGTCGTGTAGAGCGGCAGCGTCATGAACGGGATGAAGTTGTAGGTGATGCCGAACACGACGGCGATCGGGGTGCCCGTGAGGTGACCGTCCGAGGGCAGGATCGCGACGGTCTTGAGGGCCTGCACGAGCGGGCTCTCGTCGGCGAGGATCTGCTTCCAGGCCAGGGTGCGCAGCAGGAAGCTGATGAAGAACGGGGCGATCACCAGCGTCAGCAGCAGGTTCTGCAGCAGCGGCCACGGCCGCGCCTTCACGCCGATGAAGTAGGCGAGCGGGTAGCTGATGACGAGCGCGAGCACCGTGGCGATCAGCGCGTAGCCGAAGGAGCGGATCGCGTGCGGCCAGTAGTCGGCCATCACGACGAGGTAGTTCTGCCAGGCGAAGCCCGGCGCGTACTCGCCGATGTCGCCGTCCGGCACCTCGACCTGGAACGAGGTCAGCACGAGGGAGATCAGCGGCGTGAGGAAGAACAGCAGCATGTAGACGATGCCCGGCAGCAGGAGCACCAGGGCGATCGTCGACCGCCGGCGGACCGGCGGATCGAGCGTGTCGGTCGAGCCGGACGCGAACGCGGCGAAGGCCATGCCTACGCCCCTCCGGAGCGTCCGGCGAGCAGCCCGCGCTTCTGCAGAGCGATCGAGCGGGTGGAGTCGTCCGCGGCGAAGCGCGGCACGGTGCCCGGCTCGTCGGCCAGTCCGAAGCCGTGCTCGATGCTCCAGCTCACCCAGACCTGCGCGCCCTCGCCGACGACCGGCCCGAAGACCATGTTCTGGGCGAAGACGACGATCGGGCCGAGCGTCGGGATCTCGATCGTGTACTGCGTGCTGACGCCGCTGAAGGAGACGTCGACGACGCGCCCCGGGCCCAGCACGTTGCGGTCCGGCGAGTCGGCCGGCGCCTCGGTGAGCAGCTGGAGCTTCTCGGGGCGGACGCCGATCGTCATCTCGCCGGACTCGCGGGCCGCACGGGCGGTCGGCACGACGATCCGGGCGTCGCCGGCCGCGACGATCAGCGCGGTGCCGGTCGAGGCGACGACCTCGCCGGTGAAGAGGTTCGACTGGCCGAGGAAGTTGGCGACGAAGACGGTCCGCGGGAGCTCGTAGAGCGCCTCGGGGGCGCCCATCTGCTCGATCCGGCCCTTGTTCATCACCGCGACGGTGTCGGCCATGGTCATGGCCTCCTCCTGGTCGTGCGTGACGTGCAGGAAGGTGAGGCCGACCTCCTCCTGGATCGACTTCAGCTCGAGCTGCATCTGCCGGCGGAGCTTGAGGTCGAGCGCGCCGAGGGGCTCGTCGAGGAGCAGGAGCGCGGGCCGGTTGACGATCGCGCGTGCGAGGGCGACCCGCTGCTGCTGACCGCCGGAGAGCTGGGCCGGGCGGCGCTGGGCCAGGTGGTCGAGCTCGACCAGCCGGAGCGCCTCGTGCGCCTTGCCGACCGGGTCGTCGATCCGACGGCGCTTGAGGCCGAAGGCGACGTTCTCGAGGATCGACATGTGCGGGAACAGCGCGTAGGACTGGAAGACCGTGTTCACCGGGCGCTGGAACGTCTTGGTGGCCGTGACGTCCTTCCCGCCGATCAGGATCCGGCCGGCGCTGGGCTCCTCGAGGCCCGCGACGAGCCGCAGCGTGGTCGTCTTCCCGCAGCCGGAGGGCCCGAGGAGGGCGAAGAAGGATCCCGCGGGGATGGTGAGATCCAGCGAGTCGATGGCGGTGAAGCCCGGGTACTGCTTGCTGATCCCGACCAGTTCGAGGTCGGCGCCGCGCTCGGCGAAGGTTCCCATCGCCATCAGATGCCCAGCAGCACTTTCTGGAACTCGGCCTGGTAGTCCTTCTCCTCGTCCGCGGTGAGCGTCCGGAAGATGTGGGACTGCGCGAGCGTGTCCTCGTCGGGGAAGATCAGCTGGTTCTCGGCCAGCTCCGGGTCGATGCTCTCCATGGCGTCCTTCGCTCCGTCGACGGGGGTGATGTAGTTGACCCAGGCGGCCACCTCGGCGGCGACCTCCGGCTCGTAGTAGTAGTTCATCAGCGCTTCGGCATTGGCCTTGCGCTGCGAGCCCATCGGCACGACGAAGGTGTCGTTCCACAGGGTGCCGCCCGAGTCGGGGAGCGCGAACTCCCACTTGTCGCCCGCCTCGGTGTTGATCAGGGTGATGTCGCCCGACCAGCAGATCGCCGCGAGGGTGTCCTCGTTCTGCAGGTCGTTCAGGTAGGCGTTGCCCTTGATGTTGCGGATCTGGCCCTCGTCGACCTGCTTGCGGAAGACGTCGATGGCGTTCATGTACTCGTCGTCACCCCAGACCCCGGCGATGTCGGTGCCCTGGGAGAGCATGATCAGCCCGATGGTGTCGCGCATCTCGCTGAGCACGCCGACCCGCCCGCGCAGAGCCGGGTCCCACAGGTCGTCCACGCTGGCCAGGCCGTTCGGGAGCTTCTCCTTGTTCCAGCAGATCCCGGCGAAGCCGGCCTGGAACGGGAGGGAGCGGTGACGTCCGGGGTCGAAGTCCGGATTCGCGAGCGAGGGGGTGAGGTTGACGATGTTCGGGATGTTCGCGTGGTCGAGCTCCTGGATGTAGCCGCGCCGGGCCAGCCGGGAGACCATCCACTCGGTCAGGCAGACGGTGTCGGCGCCGATGTACTGGCCCAGCGCGAGCTGGTCCTTGACCTTGCCGTAGTAGGAGTTGTTGTCGTCGACCGCGACGTTGTAGGTGACGGAGATGCCGGTCTGCTCCTCGAACGCCGTCAGCGTCGGGTAGCCGCCGTCGTCGTCCTCGTCGAGGTAGGCGGGCCAGTTGTCCCAGACGAGGCGCGGGTCGGCGGCGGAGTCGTCGACGGCGGCGGTCGGCGCGGCGCGGGAGACCGGGGCGCAGGCGGCGAGCGCCAGCGCTCCGACCCCGAGACCGAGACCGCCCAGGACGGCGCGTCGGGAGAGCATCGCGCGCCGCTCCCGCTCGCGGGAGCGCGCGACGGCGATGGCCTCGCGGAGTACGGGGTCCCTCGGGAGAGGACGGGTCATGGCTGCGGCTCCTGACTGCGTCGGTGCTCGGGCCCACCGGCGTGAACGTGGGGAAATACTGGCACAGTGCTCGGACGTCTGTCGATGACGGACCGACGAGATCCGCCATCTGGAAACATGATCGTCACGAAATCCGCGTTCCGGACGCGCATCGACCGCGGATTCCTCCCGTTCAGCGGGTTCCCGCGTCCGGCCAGCGGGCCCGGCGGAGACGACCGTCCGCCTCCAGCAGGACCCGCTCCCCGGTGCAGAGGGGTGCCGGTGGAAGCGGACCCAGCACGACCCGCGCCTCGCCCACCGGCACCTCGAGCACCACGGGGGCGACCGCGCGGAGCCTGCTGAGGAGCACTCTGGCGGCCGACCACTCCACGACCGTTCCGAGGATCGCGACGCCGGGCTCGTGCACCGTGCCCGCGACGTCGCCGACCAGGACCGCCGGGATCCGCGCCGAAGCGAGCCTCGCCCGCAGCGCCCCCGGCCGGTTCGTCAGGACAGCGAACGGCTGCGCTCCCGTCGGGACGACCGGCACGGTGGCACGAGGCCGCACCGGGGCTGACGGCGGCGGCGCGAAGACCTGCAGCCGCTCCCCGCGCCACCAGCCGCCACCCGGAGGGAGATCGCCGCGGTACGGCTCGCCGTGCAGCGCGAGCAGCTGGTGCTCCTGGCGGTGCGCGGCTCGCAGCAGCAGCACGTCGTCGAAGGCGTCGCGGAGCGCGGCCAGGCCGTCCGTCACCCGGCGGGCGGTGACGACGATCGACTCGCCGTCGGAGCGGAGCGCGGTCTGCAGGGCATCGAGGAGCCGACGGCGCTCGTCGTCGCTGCAGCGCCGCAGCAGGAGATCGAGGTCGTCGAGCAGGAGCGGACCGCTCGGCCCCTCACCGTCGACGACCGCGTCCCAGGCCTCCTCGGCGTCGAGCGGGCCGACGATGCGGGCGCCGTCGAGCTGCGCTGCGATCGTCCGGAGCGCACCGCTCCGGCCGGAGCCCGCCGCACCGAGGACGAGGAGGGAGCGGCGATCGAGGTGGACGACGTCCTGCCGCTGCTCGACGGGGCGGTCGACGAGTCCGAGTGCGACGACACCCGGTCGCCGCCGCTCCGGCGGCAACGGGACCCGGGCCGGCAGCGGGTCGAGCCACGGCCGGTGGACGGCGGCGTCCCCGCCGCCCCTGCGGACCACCGCGGCGATGTCGGCCTCGCGCGCGAGTGCCGCCTGGACGATCCGCCCGCGTCCGCCGATCGACACGACGCACCGGCCGGCGACGCCGTGCGGGATGCGGGCGGCGGCGTCCGAGCCGATCAGCGCCCGGGAGTCGGCGGCGTCGTGCACCCGGAGCGCGATCCTCAGTCCGCAGTTCGCCGCGACCGCGTCGCGGACGACGCCGACGGGGCGCTGCGTGCAGAGCACGAGGTGGAGGCCGAGCGAGCGGCCGCGCGCGGCGATGTCGGCGAAGGTGCGGTGCAGCTCCGGAGCGCGCTCGAGAACGACCGCGCACTCGTCGACCACGATCAGCAGCCGCGCGAGCACACCGGGCGGCAACCGGGCGACGTCGGGAACGCCGTGCTCGGCGAGGACCACCTCGCGCCGGCGCAGCTCGGCCGCGATGCTGGCGAAGGCGCGGACCGCGCCCTCGGGATCCAGATCGGTGATCACACCGGTCACGTGCGGCAGCCGCCGGAGTGCGCCGAACCCTGCACCGCCCTTGAAGTCGGCGAGCAGGAACGTCACGGCCGAGGGCGGGTACCGGCCCGCCAGCGCCACCACCCACGCGATGAGGAGCTCGCTCTTCCCGCTCCCCGTGGTCCCGCCGACGACGGCGTGCGGCCCGTCGCGGACCAGATCGATC
The DNA here is from genome assembly GCF_013205025.1 of Rathayibacter sp. VKM Ac-2857. GTDB lineage: Bacteria > Actinomycetota > Actinomycetes > Actinomycetales > Microbacteriaceae > Rathayibacter. The sequence goes on from NZ_JABMLE010000001.1 coordinate 483,239, forward strand.
TCGGCCGGGCCGTCCGCGGTCCGCCCGAGCAGCACCGGCAGCCCTCCCCCGCCGTCGTTCCGGGCCGGTCCGCCGAGCTCGGAGAGCAGGACGGACTCCGGCAGCTCCTCCGCTCCCGGGCCGTTCGCCGCGGCGAGGGACTCGGAGTAACCGCGCGCCTGCTCGGCGGAGACGTAGTCGGCGATCAGCGGCTCCGTCACGCCGGCTCCGGAGCGGCCGACCACGCTCGCGGGAGCCGCGCCGCCGACCTGCACGATGCAGCGGCACCGCTTCGGCAGCTCGTCCGCACTGCCGGCCAGCGCGATCACGGCGTCGGCGTCGCTCGCTCCGTCCTCCTCGAGGACCGCGAGAGCCAGCGGCGCGGCGACCGCCCGGGTGTGCGGCAGGGCGCGGAGGCAGTTCCACGCCGCTCCGCCCGGCAGCTCGATGCGGAGGGAGCCGGGCGCCACGAGCTCTGCCACCTGCACCAGGAGCCCGCGCACCAGCGCCCGGGCGAGGACCGGCGGTCCGACGACGCCGACCCCCGAGGAGAGCGCCACCGGCAGCGGAGCCCCGCCGTCCGCGGAGTCCTCCGCCGGTGCAGGCCCCCGCCCGAGCACGATCTCCAGCCCCGCGGCGGCGCGCCGCCAGCGGGCGTCCACCGGCACCCGGTGCTCGAGGACGTCGAGCGGGCGGGGCGACGCGCGGCGCAGCGCGGCGAGCTCCTCCGCACGCGCCAGCGCCGTCTCCGCGGTGTAGGCGGTGAGCTCCCGCGCATAGCGCTCGCCCTCTCGACGAGCGGTCCGGCGGCGGAGACGGCGCGTGTCGAGGAAGGACGCGACCGCGACGACCGGCCCGAGCGCGGCGAGAGCCAGCGTGTACGGCGACGACGTCAGCGCGTAGAGCACGAGCGACGTCAGCACCGGGGCCAGCGCCGCGATCCACGGGAACGACGGCCGCGGTGGCACGGTCGGCGGAGTCGGCGGCAGGAGCCGCGCTCGGGGGTGCTGCATCGTCATGCGACCAGCGAAGCGGACGCCCGTGCCGCGTGGCGGGTCAGCGCGTGATCGGTGGACGGTTCGACGCTGTGGAGGAGCCCTCGACCCGCTCGACCGCCATCTCGACGGAGGACAGCAGCAGCCGGCTGCCGATCTTCGCGCGGTAGCGGCGGCCCGCCTCGAGCGGGAGCGGAGCCTGCGTGGGGGCGACCAGCACGGAGCCGTTCGCCGACCAGCGGTCGCTGACCCACAGCCCGCCCTCGTCGAAGCCGAACTCGAGGTGCGTCTTGGACAGCGAGCGCGTCGGGTCGGGCACGGCGAGGATGTGCCGGAAGGTCTCACCCGCGTCCGGCAGCGGCTGGCGGCCGATGAGACCGTTGCCGGTGACGATGGCGTGCTGGCCGGAGGCGAAGATCAACCGCACGAGTCCCTGACTCGGCGGCGCCATCGGCGCTCCGGGAGCCGGCCGCCGGTGCCGACCCGGCGCGAGGCCCGGCAGCCAGGCGCGGCGGGAGGGATCGAGGACGGTCGTGTCACCGGAGGAGGCGGGGCGGGACGCGCCCGGAGTCGCGTGCGAGGCCACCGAGGTGCCGCACTCTCCGCAGAGGATCGCCCCGGGAGCGAGGGTGGAGCCACACGTGCTGCAGATCACCGAGACCACCCCTCCTCGTGCCATGGTACCCGGGGTGCTGCCGTGCCTCCCGGGTGCTCGATCAGTCGCCGTCCCCGGTGACGGCGAGCACGTCGACGACGATGACCGTCACGTTGTCGCGACCGCCGTTGCCGAGCGCGGCCTCGACCAGTTCGTCCGCCGCGTCCTGGGCGGTCGCCGCGGTGGAGAGCACGTGCTCGAGACCCGCGTCGGTGAGCTCCTTGGTCAGCCCGTCGGAGCAGACGAGCAGCCGCGACGGCGCGATCACGGGGACGAGGCGGTAGTCGGGGATGGGCGGCTCGTGGAAGCCGACCGCCCGGGTGATCACGTTGCTGTGCGGATGCACGTCCGCCTCGTCGCGCGTGATGACCCCGGCGTCGACGAGCTCCTGGACGATCGAGTGGTCGACGGTCAGCTGGACCAGCGCCCCTTGGACGCAGAGGTAGACGCGCGAGTCGCCGATGTTGAAGACCGACCAGTAGGGCTCGCCGCCCACGACCGTCAGCGCGGCGCCGGTCACGGTGGTGCCGGTGCCGCCGTCGGCGGTCTGCGACTGCCGGGCGATGTCGTCGACGGCCTCGCGGAGCGCGCGGTCGATCTCCTCCGCCCCGACCGTCGCGCCGGTCGCGGCGAGCGAGAGCCGGGACACGACGGCGTCGCTGGCCACCTCGCCGGCCGCATGGCCGCCCATCCCGTCGGCGACGGCGAAGAGGGGCGTCTTCGCCAGGTAGCTGTCCTCGTTCGCGCTCCGGACGAGGCCGACCTCGGTGCGCGCGGCCCAGCCGAGCGTCACCTCCGCGGAGGGCGTGTCCGAGGACCAGGCCGAGACGGGGACGGTCACCGACGCTCGGCTGCGGCCGATCTGCGTCATCGCGTCTCCTCGCGTCCGCCGGCCCCGCGCGTGCGGGCCGATCCCTCCGATGCTATCGGCTGCGGGGGCGCCTCAGACGTCCGGTCGGCAGCGGTGCCGAGCACCGCGCGGTGCACCGGAGCAGCCCGCGCACCTGGAGAGGAGAGCGCTCGCAGCACGGTGGATTCCGTCGTCCCGACAGGCCTGAGGATGCGGATTCACTTGCCGGGCCCCGCCCGGGCTGCCAGAATCATCGCATGAGCCCCTCCCGCCCTCCTGCCTCGCGCCCGCTCCAGCTCGACGACGTCTCCAAGGCGATCATCGAGCAGCTGCAGGCCGACGGCCGGCGCTCCTACGCCGAGATCGGCAAGGCGGTCGGGCTGAGCGAGGCGGCGGTCCGCCAGCGGGTGCAGAAGCTGACCGAGTCGGGCGTGATGCAGATCGTCGCCGTCACGGATCCGATGCAGCTCGGCTTCTACCGCCAGGCGATGATCGGGGTTCGCGTGACGGGTGACACACGGGTGGTGGCGGACAGCCTCGCGGCGATCCCGGCCGTCGACTACGTCGTGCTGACGGCGGGCACCTTCGACATCCTCGCCGAGGTCGTCTGCGAGAACGACGACGACCTGATCGCCCTGCTCAACCAGGAGATCCGCTCGCTCCCGGGGGTCCTCTCCACCGAGACCTTCGTCTATCTGAAACTCCACAAGCAGTTCTACAACTGGGGAACGCGGTAACCGATGACCACAGAGACAGCCTTCTCGAGCCAGGGCCTCGCGTCCGGCGATCCGGTGAAGGGCGAGGACGCCCCGGCCGGGTTCGACGACGCGGCGCTGCAGAAGAAGGCCAAGGACCACCTCTGGATGCACTTCACCCGGCAGTCGGTGATGGACTCCGGAGCCGGAGTGCCCATCATCACCCGGGGCGAGGGCCACCACATCTGGGACAGCACGGGTCGCAAGTACTTCGACGGGCTCTCCGGGCTCTTCGTCGTCAACGCGGGCCACGGCCGACGGCGGCTCGCGGAGGCGGCTGCCAAGCAGGCGTCCGAGCTCTCGTTCTTCCCGCTCTGGTCGTACGCGACCCCGTCGGCGATCGAGCTCGCCGACCGCCTCGCCGACCACGCCCCGGGCGACCTCGACCGCGTGTTCTTCTCCACCGGCGGCGGCGAGGCCGTCGAGACCGCCTTCAAGCTGGCCAAGCACTTCTGGAAGCTGCAGGGCAAGCCGGGCAAGCACAAGGTGATCTCGCGCTCGGTGGCCTATCACGGCACCCCGCAGGGCGCGCTGGCGATCACCGGCATCCCGGCGATGAAGGCGATGTTCGAGCCGATCGTCCCCGGTGGCTTCCGCGTGCCGAACACCAACTTCTACCGCGCACCCCAGCACGGCGACGACCTGGAGGCCTTCGGCGTCTGGGCCGCCGACCGCATCGAGGAGATGATCGAGTTCGAGGGCCCCGAGACGGTCGCCGCGGTCTTCCTGGAGCCGGTGCAGAACTCGGGCGGCTGCTTCCCGCCGCCGCCCGGCTACTTCCAGCGGGTGCGCGAGATCTGCGACCGGCACGACGTGCTCCTCGTCTCGGACGAGGTGATCTGCGCCTTCGGGCGGATCGGGCACATGTTCGCCTGCGACGAGTACGGCTACGTGCCCGACATGATCACCTGCGCGAAGGGCATGACCAGCGGGTACTCCCCCATCGGCGCGACCATCGTCAGCGACCGCATCTACGAGCCCTTCCGGCACGGCGAGGTCTCCTTCCCGCACGGCTACACCTTCGGCGGCCATCCGGTCTCCGCTGCGGTCGCGCTGGAGAACCTCGACATCTTCGAGGAGGAGAAGCTCAACGAGAACGTGCGCGAGAACTCGCCGCTGTTCCGCTCCACGCTCGAGAAGCTGCTCGACCTGCCGATCGTCGGCGACGTCCGCGGCGCGGGCTACTTCTTCGGGATCGAGCTGGTCAAGGACAAGACGACGAAGGAGACCTTCGACGCGGAGGAGTCGGAGCGCCTGCTCCGCGGCTTCCTCTCGAAGGCGCTGTTCGACGCCGGGCTGTACTGCCGGGCCGACGACCGCGGCGACCCCGTCGTGCAGCTCGCACCGCCCCTGACGATCGGGCCGAAGGAGTTCGACGAGATCGAGCAGATCCTCCGCTCGGTCCTGACGGAGGCCTGGGCCCGCCTCTGAGCGGTGTGCGCGCCGCCCGCACGAGCGGCGGCGCGCACGAGCGTCCCTCACGCGGCGCGACGACCGTCGACGGCCCCCGCGCACCGCTCGCCGTGGTCCAGGGCTGCGACGAGGATCCGCGCCTCGTGGTGGTGCGGGTCGAGCCGGACCGCCTCGCGTGCGAGGATCACGGCCGACGACGCCAGCCCCGACCACCAGTGCAGTGTCGCGAGCAGGACCAGCAGCGCGGTCCGCTCGGTCGCCGGGGCAGCCGCCGCCACCTGAGCGACCAGCTCGAGGACGGACGTCGCGGCGACGCGGCCGGGAGAGGCGAGGAGCTCCATCGCCCGCTCCCGCCAGTCGCGTCGCTGTGCGCAGACGATGAGCACGGCGAGGGCTCGGGTCCGCGGCTGCCAGGGACGGCCCGCTGCCGCGCGCAGCAGGAGGGACTCGGCGTCGGCCGCGAGTGCGTCGGGGAGACGCGCGCTCGGGTGCCTGTCGAGGAGCGCGTCGACCTCTGCGGCGACCGCCAGCGCCTCCCCTCGGTCGACGACGGGCAGGAGCGCGGCCGGCGCGGCGTCCTCGGGCGTCGCGCCGCGCGGGGAGCCGCCGCTGCGCGGCACCGGCCGTCGAGGGTCGGCGGTGACCAGCACCTCGACGGGGAGTCCGATGCCCTGCGCCCGGGTGCTCAGCGCAGCGACGAGCGCGTCTGCATGTGGCGCACGTCCACTGCCGGTGACGAGCACGATCATCAGGCGCTCCACGCGACCGAAGCGCCCGAGCGCCCCGATCCAGGCCCGGGCGGCTCGTGCGGGATCACCGGCCGCCAGGTCGAAGCGGAGCGCACCCGTGGGCGCGCCGTCCCGCAGCGGGACGAGCACGACGCTCTCCTGCGGCGAGTGACCGAGGAGGCGCGGTATCGCGGCGAGCACGGCGCGGTGGTCGAGGGAGCGGATCGGAGGCGATGAAGTGAGTGTCATGCGGCAACGGTGGCGCCCTCGGCGTCGCTCCGGAGCGGGACCCGGAGCGGTCGGAAGACAGATCGCCGGATCGTCACCTGTGGAGGAACGCCGTCGCCTGCGCACCCGCTCGTCGAGCGGCGCCGCGGGAGCCTGCAGTGGGTTGATCTCCTAAGAAAGATTACCTAGTACGTATGGGGGAACCATGCTGATCGAGTAGCCCGCGGAGCGGGCGTATCGAGATCCACCACCGTCAGAACGCGAGTCTGCAGACCCGCCCAGCTGGTGACGGCGGGTCTCGATACGCCCCTGCGGGGCTACTCGACCAGCCTGACGCGGCGCAGCCGCGTCCTTTCCCTCACCGCAGAGACGCGAAGCGGCTTCCGCGCTCGACGCGCCCTCTGCGCGGGCTACTCGATCAGCATGGAGCGCTCGGCGCTCCATAGCCTCAGCTGGAAGCGCCTCCTCCCTGCGGGTCGAGTAGACCCGCAGGGGCGTATCGAGACCCGCCCACCGTCGGCACGGTGGGACTGCGGGGTCGGTGGATCGCGACGCGCCCGCTGCGTCCTCCACAGGCGGCCGAGCCTCGCAGCCGTCCACCGATGTCCGATTCCCGCCGGTCGGCTCTCCGTGCCGCGGATACTCTCGTGGCATGAGAACGACTCCCCTGCACGTGCGCCGCACCGTCAGCCCCCTCGGCCGGATCGAGGTCGGCAGCGACGGCGAGTCGATCGTCTCGCTCGCGATCGAGAACGGCGGCACCCTCCCGCACGACCACCTGCCCGACAGCGCGCTCCCCGTCCTCTGCAGCGCGGTCGAGCAGCTCGACGCCTACTTCGCCGGCGAGCGGCGCACCTTCGACCTGCCGCTGCTGCTGCGCGGCACGCCTTTCCAACTCGAGATCTGGGGAGCGCTGCAGGGCATCGGCTTCGGCGAGATCACCTCCTACGGCGCCCTCGGGCAGGCGACGGGACGGCTCCGCTCCGGCCGGCCCATCGGCGGCGCCGTCGGCGCGAACCCGATCCCGATCCTCGTCGGCTGCCACCGCGTGCTCGCCGGAGACGGCCGGATCACGGGCTTCAGTGCCGGCGAGGGTGTCGCGACCAAGGCCTGGCTGCTCGATCACGAGGGGATCGCCCACCGATGACCGCCGAGGACGGACTGATCACCGGCGCGGACGGCACCGTCCGGTGCGCCTGGAGCGGCGACGACGTCGAGTACCGCCGCTACCACGACGAGGAGTGGGGCGTCCCCCTGCACGGCGACCGCCCGCTCTTCGAGAAGATCTGCCTCGAGGGCTTCCAGGCCGGGCTCTCCTGGATCACGATCCTCCGCAAGCGGCCGCGGTTCCGAGAGGTCTTCCACGACTTCGATCTCGACGCCGTCGCGGCGATGGATGCGGACGACGTCGACCGCCTGATGGACGACGCCGGCATCATCCGCAGCCGCCCCAAGATCCTCGCGACCATCGGCAACGCGCAGGCGGCCCTCGCCCTATGCGAGCGCGACGGCGACGGTGCGCTGGACCGCCTGGTCTGGTCGTTCCAGGAGGAGGCGCCACTCGGCCGCGTCGTCCGCCCCGCCGACGTCCCCACTTCGACCCCGGCCTCCCTGGCGCTCTCCAAGGCGCTGCGCAAAGCCGGCTTCCGCTTCGTCGGAGCGACGACCATGTACGCCCTGCTGCAGTCGGCCGGTGTCGTCGACGACCACCTCACCGGCTGCTTCCGCGCCCGCTCCTGACGCTCAGGCCGAGGGCACCACGAGGTCCAGCTCGCCGCTGTCGTCGTTCGGCGCCAGCTCGAAACCGCGGGACGCCGCCCACTCGACCAGCTCGGGGAGGGAGTCGGTCTCGACCCCGTCCTCCGCGAGCGCGCGGACGAAGAGGCCCTTGCCCTGCTTGTTGAAGTGGTTGAGGTTCCGCAGCTGCCCCGACGCGTCGCGGGATCGCACGCGGACGAAGAACCGCCCCTCCCCCGGCTGCAGCGGACCGAGCGCCGCGTAGGACTCGCTCCGAAGGTCCAGGACGAGTCCCTCGAGCGCAGACAGCTCCCGCCCCGCCTCGGCCGCCCACCAGCGCTTCAGCGGCAGGCCGGGGATCCGTGAGTCGTGCGACAGGCGGTAGGCGGGGATGCCGTCGAGCCCGCGGACGGGACCCCACAGCGCCGACTGCACCACGACGATCCGACCGAGGACGCCGCGAGCCCCGGGCGGGAGCGACGCCGCGTCGAGCGCGTCGAAGAGCACGCCGTCGAAGCGGTCCACCGCGGGCATCGCCGGAGCAGTCGGCAGGGCCGCGTTCCGCTCGATCTCGCCGAGCTGCCGGGGGCTGAGCTTCAAGGCTCGGGCGGAGGCGTCAGGATCGCCCGCGAGCGCGACCAGCGCCTCGCGCAGCGCCACGCGACGCTCGGTGAGCACCGGGAACGCCAGCTCCTCGACCCGGAACTCGGCCGAGCCGCCGTCGCGCTTGGTCTCGGACGGGGGAAGCAGGACGTGCACGAGGCTCCTCGGGAGGGACGGCGCGCCCGGAGGCACGCGGAGGACGCGCGGCGCCACTGCACCACGCACGACGGAGGGGCCGGGCGATCGCGATGATCACCCGGCCCCTCCGGTCACCGCTCGAGGCGGCGGGTCGTCAGACCAGCGCGGCCTCCCGGGCCACGACGGTGACGACGTCGTTCTCGACGGACAGGAAGCCGTCGTCCGCCTGCGCGGTGATCCGGCTGCCGTCGGCGGCCGTGACGCGCACCTCACCCGAGGCGAGGATCGCGAGCATCGGCTCGTGACCGACCAGGATGCCGATCTCGCCCTCGACCGTGCGGGCGGAGATCTGCTTCGCCTCGCCCGACCAGACCTCCGCGTTCGCGGAGACGACGCTGACCTTCAGGGTTCCGGCCATGATCAGCCGTTCTCCTTCTGGATCTGAGCCCACTTCTCCTCGACGTCCGTGATCGGGCCGACGTTGAAGAACGCCTGCTCGGCCACGTGGTCGAACTCGCCGCGGGCGATCGCGTCGAACGACTCGATCGTGTCCTTCAGCGGGACGGTCGAGCCCTCGACACCGGTGAACTTCTTCGCCATGTAGGTGTTCTGCGAGAGGAACTGCTGGATCCGGCGCGCACGCGACACCGTGATCTTGTCCTCCTCGGAGAGCTCGTCGACACCGAGGATCGCGATGATCTCCTGCAGCTCCTTGTTCTTCTGCAGGATCTGCTTGACGTTCGTCGCCACGCGGTAGTGGTCGGCACCCAGGTAGCGGGGGTCGAGGATGCGCGAGGTCGAGGTCAGCGGGTCGACGGCCGGGTAGAGGCCCTTCGACGCGATCTCCCGGGAGAGCTCGGTCGTCGCGTCGAGGTGCGCGAACGTGGTGGCCGGCGCCGGGTCGGTGTAGTCGTCGGCGGGGACGTAGATCGCCTGCAGCGAGGTGATCGAGTGTCCGCGCGTCGAGGTGATGCGCTCCTGGAGCACGCCCATCTCGTCGGCGAGGTTCGGCTGGTAGCCCACCGCGGAGGGCATCCGGCCCAGCAGGGTCGACACCTCCGAGCCGGCCTGCGTGAAGCGGAAGATGTTGTCGATGAAGAGCAGCACGTCCTGCTTCTGCACGTCGCGGAAGTACTCCGCCATCGTCAGCGCGGACAGCGCGACGCGGAGGCGCGTTCCCGGCGGCTCGTCCATCTGGCCGAAGACGAGGGCGGTCTTGTCGAAGACGCCCGCCTCCTCCATCTCGGCGATGAGGTCGTTGCCCTCACGGGTGCGCTCGCCGACACCGGCGAACACGGACACTCCACCGTGGTCCTGCGCGACGCGCTGGATCATCTCCTGGATGAGGACGGTCTTGCCGACGCCCGCTCCGCCGAACAGGCCGATCTTGCCGCCCTGCACGTACGGGGTGAGGAGGTCGATGACCTTGATGCCGGTCTCGAAGAGCTCGGTCTTCGACTCGAGCTGGTCGAACGCCGGGGGCTTGCGGTGGATGGGCCAGCGCTCGGTGATCTCGAACGACTGGCCGTTGATCGTGCCGTCGGCGTCAGCGTTGAGCACCTCGCCGATCACGTTGAAGACCTTGCCCTTGGTCACGTCGCCGACCGGGACCGAGATCGGCAGGCCGGTGTCGTGGACCTCCTGGCCGCGGACGAGTCCGTCGGTCGGGTTGAGCGAGATGGCGCGGACGAGGTCGTCGCCCAGGTGCTGCGCGACCTCGAAGGTCAGCTTGGACGAGACGCCCTCGACCTCGACGTGCGTGTAGAGCGCGTTGTAGACCTCGGGGATCGCGTCGTGGGGGAACTCGATGTCAACGACGGGGCCGGTGACGCGGGCGATACGGCCGACGGCCCCGCCCGGAGTCCCGGTCGCCGCCTCAGGTGCGGTCAGTGTCATTGCTTCTTCCTTCTGTGGTCTCACCGCACCCGGAGGGCGGAGGCTTCGTGTCGGGGAGGTGCGCCGTCTACTTCGAGGACGACAGGGCGTCGGCGCCGCCGACGATCTCGGCGATCTGCTGCGTGATCTCGGTCTGGCGCGCGTTGTTGGCGAGCCGGGTGTACGTCTTGATGAGGGTGTCGGCGTTGTCGCTGGCCGACTTCATCGCCTTCTGGCGCGCCGCGTGCTCGGACGCCGCCGACTGCAGCATCGCGTTGAAGATGCGGCTCTCGACGTAGACCGGCAGGAGGCGGTCGAGGACCGTCTCGGGGTCGGGCTCGAACTCGTAGAGCGGGTACAGATCGGTGTTCTGATCCTCAGCACCCTCGACGACCTCGAGCGGCAGGAGGCGGACGACCGTCGGCTGCTGCGTGACCATGCTGACGAAGCGGTTGTACACGAGGTGGATCTCGTCCACTCCGCCCTCTTCGTCATCGAGGTTGTACGAGTCGACGACCGCGTCCGCGATCTCCTTCGCGGTCTCGAACACCGGCTGGTCGGTGCCGCCCGTCCAGATGCGGACGCTCGGGCGCCGGCGGAACGAGAAGTACGCGTTCGCCTTGCGGCCGACCAGGTAGAAGACGACCTCCTTGCCCTCGCTGCGCAGCAGCGAGGCCAGCTCCTCCGCCTCCTTGAGCACGCTCGAGGAGAACGCGCCGGCCAGGCCGCGGTCGGAGGTGAAGATCACGATCGCGGCCGTGTCGAGCTTCTCGCGCTCGGTCGTGAGCGGGTGCTCGACGTTCGAGTAGGTCGCGACGGCCGACACGGCGCGCGTGATGGCGTTCGAGTACGGAGCCGCGGCGGCGACGCGGTTCTGCGCCTTCTGGATGCGCGAGGCCGAGATCAGCTCCATGGCGCGGGTGATCTTCTTGGTCGTCTGGGCCGAACGGATCTTCGACCGGTAGACCCGGAGTTGCGCTCCCATGTGTCTCCTGTAGTCCTTCTCTGAATCGTCGAGGGGTCGCTGTTAGCGACGGCCCTTGACGATCTTCTCCTGGCCGACCTCGTCGGCCGAGATCGCCTTGTGCTCCTCGCGCCCGACCGAGGCGAGCGGCTTGCCCTCACCGGTCTGGAACTCGAGCTTGAAGCCGTCGACGGCACGGTGGAGCTCGGCGACGGTGTCGTCGGAGAGCACGTTCGTGTCGCGCAGCGTGGAGAGGACCTGCGTGTTGCGGCCCAGGTAGTCGAGCAGCTCGCGCTCGAAGCGCAGCACGTCGGGGACGGGCACCTCGTCGAGCTTGCCGTTCGTTCCGGCCCAGATCGAGACGACCTGCTCCTCGACGGGGTACGGCGAGTACTGCGGCTGCTTGAGCAGCTCGGTCAGGCGGGCGCCGCGGGCGAGCTGGCGGCGCGAGGCGGCGTCCAGGTCGGACGCGAACATCGCGAAGGCCTCGAGCGAGCGGTACTGCGCCAGCTCGAGCTTCAGCGTTCCGGAGACCTTCTTGATCGACTTGACCTGGGCGTCACCGCCGACTCGCGAGACCGAGATGCCCACGTCGACCGCCGGACGCTGGTTGGCGTTGAAGAGGTCGGACTGGAGGAAGATCTGGCCGTCGGTGATCGAGATCACGTTGGTCGGGATGTACGCCGAGACGTCGTTCGCCTTGGTCTCGATGATCGGGAGACCGGTCATCGAGCCGGCGCCGAGCTCGTCGGACAGCTTCGCGCAGCGCTCCAGCAGGCGGGAGTGCAGGTAGAAGACGTCGCCGGGGTACGCCTCGCGTCCCGGCGGGCGGCGCAAGAGGAGCGACACGGCGCGGTAGGCCTCGGCCTGCTTCGACAGGTCGTCGAAGATGATCAGGACGTGCTTGCCGCCGTACATCCAGTGCTGGCCGATGGCCGAGCCGGTGTAGGGGGCGAGGTACTTGAAGCCGGCGGGGTCCGAGGCGGGGGACGCGACGATCGTCGTGTACTCCATCGCTCCGGCGTCCTCGAGCGCGCCCTTCACCGAGGCGATGGTCGAGCCCTTCTGGCCGATGGCGACATAGATGCAGCGGACCTGCTTGTTCGTGTCGCCGGACTCCCAGTTGGCCTTCTGGTTGATGATCGTGTCGATCGCGATGGCCGTCTTGCCGGTCTGGCGGTCGCCGATGATGAGCTGGCGCTGGCCGCGGCCGACCGGGATCATCGCGTCGATGGCCTTGATGCCGGTCTGCAGCGGCTCGTGGACCGACTTGCGCGACATGACGCCGGGGGCCTGGAGCTCGAGGGCGCGGCGGCCCTCGGAGGCGATGTCGCCGAGACCGTCGATCGGGTTGCCGAGCGGGTCGACGACGCGGCCGAGGTAGCCGTCGCCGACGGGGACGGAGAGGACCTCGCCGGTGCGGGTGACCTCCATGCCCTCCTCGATGCCGGAGAACTCGCCGAGGACGACGACGCCGATCTCGTTCTCGTCGAGGTTCTGGGCGAGGCCCAGGACGCCGTTGGAGAAGCGGATCAGCTCGTTCGCCATGACGCCGGGGAGTCCCTCGACGTGGGCGATGCCGTCGGCGGCGTCGATGACGTAGCCGACCTCGGTGGTGGACGCCTTGCCCGGCTCGTACGACGAGACGAAGTCCTTCAGCGCGTCGCGGATCTCATCCGGGCTGATGGTGATATCTGCCATGGGAATTCCTATTCGTTGGGTCCGTGCGAGCCGAAGCGGTCGTCGGGGCCTGACCTGGGTGGTGCGGAGGTCGGAGGCGGCGCGAGCCGCTCCCTGAGGATACGTGCGTCCGTCAGGACGCGAGCTGGAGCTTCAGGTCGGACAGCCGCGCCGAGACGGTGCCGTCGATGACCTCGTCGCCGACGTTCAGTCGCATCCCGCCCAGGAGGGAGGGGTCGACCAGGACGTTGACGGAGACCGGGCGGCCGTACTGGCGCGTGAGCGCCGAGCGGAGCCGGTCGAGCTGCTCGGGGTGCAGCGGAGCCGCGACCGAGACCGTGGCGATGGTGAAACCGCCCTGGTCGGCGACGACGCCCGCTGCGAAGCGGACGAGCTCGGGGACGCGGCGACCGCGCGGGTGCGCGATCAGCTGCCGAAGGATGGCGAGCGTCTCCGCCGACGCCTTGCCCTCGAGGAGGCGCTGGATCAGCGACACCTTCGAGTCGGCGGCGGCGAGCTTGCTGCCGAGCGCCAGCTCGAGGCCGGCGTCGGACGCGACGACCGCGCCGAACATCTGCAGCTCGCGCTCGATCGAGACGCCCTCGGGCGCGGAGGACGCGATGGCTCGGACCCCCACCTCCTCGATCCCGGCGACCAGGTCGCTCGGGCTCGACCAGCGGTGGCCGGCGATGACGGTGAGCAGGCGCTTGGCGGAGACGTCGAAGGGGGCGAACACGCGGGCCACGAGGGCACGCTTGCTCGCCGGCTCCACACTCGGGTCCGAGAGGGCCGAACGGAGCTGAGCCTGGGAGTCGATGACCCGGGCCGCTTCGAAGAGCTGCTGAGCCGCCTCGAGCGGGACGTGACCGCCGAAGGCGGACAGCTCCGCCTTCGCGGCGGTCAGTGCCTGTCGTGACGCACTGCCCATCAGCTGTTCGCCTTCTCCGAGGCCTCGAGGTCGGCGAGGAAGCGGTCCACGATCGCGGACGCCTTCGCGTCGTCGTTGAGGCTCTCGCCGATCACGCCGGAGGCGAGATCGATGGCGAGGGTTCCGACTTCGGAGCGCAGAGCGACGACGGCCGACTGGCGGTCCGCCTCGATCTGGGCGTGCGCGTTCTGGAGGATGCGCTCGGCCTCGACCTGCGCCTGCTCCTTCTTCGCCGCCACGATCGCGTTGCCGTCGGCGTTCGCCTTCTCGCGGATCACGCCGGCCTCGGCGCGAGCCTCGGCCAGCTGAGCGGTGTACTTCTCGAGTGCGATCTCAGCCTGTCGCTGGGCCTCGTCGGCCTTCGCGATGTTCCCCTCGATCGCGGCGGAGCGCGCGTCGAGCATCGTCTGGATGCGCGGCAGGACCAGCCTCCAGAAGAAGAACAGCAGGATGAGGAAGATCACCCCCGACCAGAAGAAGTCGTAGAACTCCGGGATCAGAATGACCGCGGGGACGTCACCTTCTTCCGCAGCGATGTTCACAGCGGTGCTGAACACGACTACGCCGCGAAGATGAAGTAGGTGGCGAGACCGATGAGCGCGAGCACCTCGGTGAACGCGATGCCGAGGAACATCGTGGTCTGGAGGCGGCCGGCCATCTCGGGCTGGCGCGCCATGGCCTCGACGGTCTTGCCCGCGACGATGCCGACACCGATGCCGGGGCCGATCGCTGCGAGGCCGTAACCGACCGTCGCGATGTTGCCGGTGAGTTCGGCGAGAACGGTGACTGAGTCCACGAGTGGGTCCTTTCAGTGGGGTGATCGTGTGAACGGGCGGGAGCCCGTGAGTAGTGGGGTCAGTGCTCCTCGGCGACGGCCAACTGGATGTAGACCGCAGCGAGGAGGGTGAAGATGTAGGCCTGCAGCACCGCGACCAGCAGCTCGAAGAGCGTGAAGGCGCCGCCGAAGGCGAAGGTCACGACACCGAAGAGCTTGAAGCCCGGGTCGATCTGGGAGCTGAAGAGGAAGAACTGCGTGGCCGAGAAGCACAGCACGAGGAGCAGGTGCCCGACGATCATGTTCATCACGAGCCGCAGCGCGAGGGAGAGCGGACGGATGACGAACGTCTGCAGCAGCTCGATCGGCGTGAGGATGAAGTAGATCAGGAACGGGGCTCCGGGCGGGAACAGGGCGTTCTTGAAGAAGCCCATCCCCCGGTCCTTGATGCCGGCGTAGATGAAGGTGACGTAGGCGACCAGACCGAGGAAGAGCGGCATGCCCACGACCGACGTTCCCGCGATGTTCAGGAACGGCACGATGCCGGTGAGGTTCATCGCGATGATCGCGAAGAAGATCGTCACCAGGATCGGCAGGAAGCGGCGCGCGTCCTTCTCGCCGAGGATGTCCTTCGCGATCGTCACGCGGACGAAATCGAAGGCCATCTCGACGACGCTCTGGAAGCGTCCCGGGACGATGCGCATCTTGCGCGTCCCGAGGTAGAAGAACAGCATCAGTGCGATGACCGCGATGAAGCGGACCAGCATGACGCGGTTGATCTCGAAAGGGGTTCCCTCGAAGAGGAAGCCGGGCGGGAAGAACTCGGAGATCGACGGGGTGTGGAAGTCACTCTCACCGGTCGAGGACGAGACCAACAGGGTCACAGCGTTAGCAAACAGCGCTAGCTCCTGGAATTCGGGGCGTGGCACGTGGCAGACGAACGACGTGAATCGTTCGGACACAACGCTCTCGCGACGACGAAAGGTGGGGTATTCCGCTCGGACGGCGTTCGCACTCGGCGGTCGACATCAACGATGAGACGACCTGAGGACGGGCACACGTCGCCTGCGGGGATTGGACCCTACTGTAGCAACAGAACGGCCTGAGAGCCGAATCGTGATCCTCTCAGACGGCACTCGGGCGGCGCTCATCGGGCGATGTCGCTGACGTTCGCCATCCGCGAGCGCGAGACGACGAGCACGTCGATGACGAGCGAGCCGAGGACCGCCGCGATGATCGTGACGAACATCGCCGTGCTGTTCAGCCACGGCTGGTCGCGCAGCACGAGGGCCGCGATGACGAACAGGACGAACTTGGCGAGCCAGGTTCCGAGCACCACGGCGAAGAAGCCGCCGATGTCCATCCGGTTGGCGACGAGGATGCTGGCGGCGGTGAGCGCCACCATGACCCCGCCGACGACGGCGCCGATCAGCGCGCCGACGGCCCCCTCGCCGCCGGCCGCGAGGAAGCCGATCACCGTGCCGACGACGGCCAGGACGAGGACGAAGACGCCGCCGATCCTGAGCGTGCGCCGCAGGACGGGCACCGAGGCGGGCTGGGGGCGGGGGGTGGCCGGGGAGGCTCCGGTCATGATGCTTCTTTCCGCGCCGGATGCGGCGCTGTCGTGTCGCGACCGAGCGGGAGCCCGATCGGCGCCCGGCGCGTGTCGGTCTCGGACGCGCGGTCGAGGGGATCGAGGACGGCGGACGCCGCCGCCGACTGCGCCGCCGCCTCGAGCCGCTTGCGGCGGCTGAGCGGCAGGAGGGTGACGACGGTGCAGGCGAGGAGCCCGAGGCCGAGGAAGGCCAGCGGCACCCAGAGCACGTCGACGACGAACATCAGCAGGCAGCTGAAGGCGACGACCGCCGTCCAGGCGTAGAAGATCAGCACGGCGTGCAGGTGCGAGTGCCCCATGTCGAGCAGCCGGTGGTGCAGGTGCTTGCGATCTGCGCTGAACGGCGACTTGCCCGCGCGCAGCCGGCGGATCACCGCGAGGCCGAAGTCCATCAGCGGGACCACCAGGATCGCGAACGGCAGGATGATCGGGATGAACGCCGGCAGCAGCTCCTTCGCCGCCAGCTGCGACGGGTCGATCTGCCCCGTGACCGCGATCGCCGAGGTCGCCATCAGCATGCCGACGAGCAGCGCTCCCCCGTCGCCCATGAACATCTTCGCCGGCCGCCAGTTGATCGGCAGGAATCCGGCGCAGGCCCCGACGAGGACGACCGCGATCAGCGACGCGAGGTTGAAGTAGTCGGTCGGCGACGTCTGCTGCACGAGCAGGTAGCTGTAGAGGAAGAAGACGCCGTTGGCGATCAGTGCGACACCGGCGACGAGGCCGTCGAGACCGTCGATGAAGTTGAGGGCGTTGGTGACGAGCACGATCGCCAGCACGGTGATGATCAGCGACATCCACGGCGAGCCGACGGTGAGACCGCCGATCGGCAGCGAGACGATCTGCACGCCCTTCCAGGCGATCAGGCCCGCGGCGATCATCTGGCCGGCGAGCTTCGTCGTCCAGTCGAGGTCCCAGATGTCGTCGGCCACGCCGATCAGGACGATGAGGAGGCTCGCACCGAGGATCGCGAGGATCGGCTCGGGATTGGCGAACACCAGCCGGAAGTAGGGCAGCTGCGAGGCGATGCCGAAGCCGACGAGGATGCCGAGGAACATCGCGATCCCGCCGAGGCGCGGGGTCGGCCGCGTGTGCATGTCGCGCACCCGGATCGCCGGGTACAGCTTGAACCTCAGGCTCAGCTTCCAGATGACCCAGGACAGCCCGCAGGTCACGACCGCGACCGCGAGCGAGACCAGGACGAAGGTGATCATCGGCTACTCACCCGGGGTGGAGTCGGGTCGCGCGGTGCCGCTCGCCGCCGGCTCGTCCTGCACCTGGGCGCGGGACGCCCAGTCCGGTCGCGCCGTGGGAGCGGGCTGCTCCTCGGCGGCGGCGGGCTCGTCGTCCTCGACGGTGGGATCGCTGAGCTCGGTCGAGGCGTCGTAGGACGGGGTCGTCGCGGTGACCTCGGGCTCCTCGGCCGTGGCGACGCCGTCGAGCAGCAGGTCGCCGATGACCTCGCGGATGCTCTCGGCCGAGACGACGCCCTGGCGGAGGATGCGCAGGGTGCCGCCCTCGAAGCTGAGCGCGGTCGCATCGACGATGGTCGAGGACTCGCTCGCGCCGGCCGGGCGCTCGCTGTAGCGGCTGCCCGCGGCACCCGCGTCGAGGTAGACGTCGACGGAGTCGCCGAGCTGGTCGAACGCCTCCTGCGCGGTGGTGGCGGACGGACGGCCGGTGCGGTTCGCGGACGAGACCGCGAGCGGCCCCGTCTCGGCGAGGAGCTCGAGGGTGACCGGGTTGTCGGGCATGCGCAGGGCGACGGTGCCGCGGGTCTCGCCGAGATCCCAGACCAGGGAGGGCTGCGCGTGCAGCACGATCGTCAGCCCACCCGGCCAGAAGGCCTTCGCGAGCTCGCGGACGGGCTCGGGGACGTTCTCGGCGAGGGCGTCGAGCGCGGCGACGTCGCCGATCAGCACGGGCGGCGGCGACTGCCGGGTCCGCCCCTTCGCGTCGAGCAGACGCTGCACCGCGGCGGCGTCGAAGGCGTTGGCCGCGATCCCGTAGACCGTGTCGGTCGGGAGGACGACGAGCTCGCCCCGGCCGAGCGCCGTTCGCGCGAGACGGGTGCCGGTCAGGAGGTCCGTGTCGACGGAGCAGTCGTAGATGCGAGACATAACGCGACAACGATACCGGGCAGCACCCTGACCGAGGCGATCCCGGGGACAACGTCACCCCCGCCGCGCACGACTGCACCCCTGTCGCCGGGTCCTGCCCGTTCGTCGTCCTCCTCCACGACCTGGTGTTCGAGGTGCTCGAGGGGTCGGTGGTCTTCGCGAGCCGGGTCTCTACGACGAGCTGCGCTGGAGGACGCCGCGACGCGCTGAGGGCGCGCGAGCACGCGATCCGCGCCCCCGGATGCGCCAGGCGGATCACCGCGGAACCGGCGTCCTACCGTGTTCCGGCGGCTCGCCTGCCGTCGTGATCCCGAGCGGGAGGCCCCTCCGATGATCCGCCGCGTCGCCGCGCTGCTCGGGTCTCCGACGGCGCGCAGCTCCTCGAACGCCGCTCTCGAGCGCCTCGTCTCGCGGGGCACGAGCGCGGTGGTCGGCCTCGTCGTCGCCGTCGTCGTCTCCCCCGCGGAGGCGGGCGTCTCCGCGACGGCCTTCCTCGCGCTCACCCTCCTCCAGGAGGTCGGGGAGAACACGATGCGCCAGCTCGGGGTCGAGCTGTGGCGGCGGGACGGAGGCGCGGCCCTCGTCCGGCGCTCGGCCGTGCTGATCGCCTGCGGAGGAGCAGCGGTCATGGCGGCGGTGATCGGCACCCTGCTCGCGACGTCCGCCGCGTCCCCCACTCAGGCCCTGGCCCTCCTGCCGTTCGTCGCCGTCGCGGCGCTCCAGGGCGCGAGCATCTCCGCGGTGACCCGCGCCCAGTTCGACGGCCGCTGGGCCTCGATCTCGCGCAGCCAGGCCGTCGGCAGCCTCGTCTCGGTCGTCGTGTGCGTCCCGCTCGCTCCCGTCATCGGCATCGCGGCGGCCTCGCTGCAGACCTGCGTGACCGAGGGGATCCTCCTCCTGCTGCTGAGGCGGACCGGGACGGCGCCCGTTCCGGACCTGCCCCGGCGGCCGGTCCTCCGCGACCACGTGCTGCCGTCGATGCAGAGCAACCTCTTCGGCTGGCTGCAGGGCCAGACCGAGCGGGTCCTCGTCGCGGTCCTCGCCGGCGCCACGACGCTCGGCCTCTACTCGATCGCGAGCCAGATCGCCCGCGCCGTCACGGACGCCGTCGTCCTCG
Organism: Rathayibacter sp. VKM Ac-2857; assembly: GCF_013205025.1. GTDB lineage: Bacteria > Actinomycetota > Actinomycetes > Actinomycetales > Microbacteriaceae > Rathayibacter. The sequence continues at coordinate 502,394 of NZ_JABMLE010000001.1, forward strand.
GGCTCACCAACGTGCTCCGGTCTCGGCTGGCGACGGCGGGCACCGAGGCGGAGCGCCGTGCGGTGCTCCGCTCGATCCTGTCGCAGGCGATGGGCGCCGCTCTGACCGTCCAGGCGACCATGATCGCGCTCGATCTCCTGGTGCTCGGCCGGATCCTCGACGCGTCCTGGCATCCGGCGCTGCTGATCGTGCCGGTTCTCGCGATCTCGTCCGTCCCACTGGCCTGCATCTGGTGCGCGTCCTCCTACCTGATCGTCCGGGGCCGGGCGGGCGTCCTCCTACCCTGGCACGGAGTCGGCGTCGGACTGGGGGTCGTAGTCGGAGTCGCCCTCGCCCACGACCTGCTCCTCGGCGCCTGCGCGGCCGTCGCGCGGGACGCCGTCGCCCTGGCGGGACGGCTCCCCTTCGTCGCGCAGGACGTCGGCCGCCCCTTCCTCCTCGCCGTCGCGGTCTGCAGCGCGATCGGCGCCGTCGTGGGAGCGGCCGGCGTCGGACTCGCGCTCCTGCAGTACCGGTGAGCGGCCGATGCCGGACCCGCGGACGCCTCGACCCCTGAACCCCGAAGGAAGCCCCATGGCTGCACCCCCGGCCCCTCCCCTCCCCCGGTCGGTCCCGCGACGGCCGACCGCGGGCTGGTACCTCGCCCTGCTCGTCCTGCTCCTCGGCGGAGCGGTCTTCTGGATCGCGACCGGCGACGTCCAGGTCCCGCTGCTCGCGGCAGGCGCCGCGATCGTGCTGGTCGTCGCTCGGATCCTGTCTCCCGCCGCCGCGGCGATCCTCCTGGTCGTCCTCTACGCGGTCGTTCCCTTCGACTACCTCCCGGCACCGCTGCCCCTCCGGGTGCTCAGCCCCCTCCTCCTGCTCGCGGCGCTCCTCGCCGTCGCGACCGGAGCGCCCCCGCCCCCGTGGCTCCGCGGGATCGCGCTGCTGCCGGCGTTCACCTTCGCGCTGTACGCCCTGCTGATCCCGATCCTGCGGCCGCACGGGCAGCTGGCGACCGTCCTCGCCACGACCGCCGTGCTGATCCTCGCCCTGATCGCGATCCCGCTCCGGATGAGCGGCCCCTCCGTCTTCGGGCCGCTGACAGCCGCACTCCTCGTGGTCGCCGCCGTCCTGGCCGTGCTCGGGACGGTGGAGGCCGCGACGCGGTCGAACGCCTACGCCGCGATCTACGCCGCGGCCCCCTACCCGCTGACGCAGGAGTGGAGCGTCTACCGCATCCTGACGACGCTGGGCCATCCGCTCGTGAACAGCACGTTCTTCGCGTCGGTCGGCTCGCTCGCCTTCGGCCTGTTCCTCCGAGGGCGCCGCCCGGGCGCTCTCCTCGCCTTCGCGGCCTGCTGCACCGCCGTGCTCCTCACCGCCTCCCGCAGTGGAGTGGCGGCGCTCGGCACCGGCACGGCGGTCGCCGTCGGTCTCACCGTCCTCCGGCTGACGGGGAGCCGCTTCGTCCGGCTCGCTCTCGCCGTCGTGCCGCTCGCCGTGATCCTGGCGATCGTCGGGCCGGAGGTGCTCGATGCACGGTCCTCCAGTCAGGAGGGGCGGCTCTCCGTCGAAGTGCGCGACCTCGTCCTGCGGATCGGACTGAGGCTGCTGCCCACGGAGTCGGGGATCTTCGGATCCGGAGGCGGGCTCTCGAGCACCGTCTTCGAGAACAACGGCGGGCGGCACTACGCGCTCGAGAGCAGTCTCTGGCAGTTGATCCTCAGCTACGGCGTCATCGGTGCGGTCCTGCTGCTCGGCCACCTGCTGATCGTGCTCCTGCGCTCGATCGCCCGCGGCGCGATCGCCGGTCCCGCGATGCTGGTCGCCTGGGCGGTCTCCGCCTCCGCCTTCAACCTCCTCGAGTCCGCTCCGGCCGCGCTGATCGTCCCGGCCACGGCGATCCTGCTCACCCTCTCCGAGGCGCGAGCGGAGACGGAGCGCCTCGACCCGGTCGAGCCGTCCCCGGAGGACGGGAGCGACTCGACACGGATCGCACCGCGCTCGTCCCCGACGGCGCGCGCGGCGCGCCAGCCGCAGACGAGAGAGCGCCGCGCCCCGCCGACCGCCGAGCGGTCTTGCTAGCGTCCTGCGCGCTGCTGGACACCGAGCCATCGGCCGCCCCGAGGAGTGCACCATGGAACCGACGCGTCGCTGGCTGGTCGCCACGACCGAGTACGCGGGGCTCACGCCCTACACCGGAGGGATCGGCCGCGGCTTCGCCTCGCTGCTGCCCGCGCTCGTGCGAGCGGGGGTGCAGGTCGATCTCGTCGTCTTCCACTGCGATCCCCCTCTCGAGGGCTTCGATCCGGAGGGCGTCCGGCTCCTCGAGTACGTCCGCCTGCGGCGCCGGCCGGCCGTCGGGCAGCTCCTCCGCAGGGCACTCCACCTGAGGGCCCTCGTGGTCCGCTCCCGCTACGACGTGGTCCTCCTCGCCGAGTGGGAGGGGATCGGGGCGCTGCTCCCCCGGCGAGCGCCGCTCCTGACCAACCTGGCGACCGGATTCCGCATCGCGGACTGGATCGCCGGCCCGGCGACGCGAGGGCGCACGCTGCGCACGCGACTCGTCATCGCTCTGCAGAAGCGCTTCGAGACGCGCCAGATGACGCGGTCGAGGGGACTCGTGCCGATCTCGCGCGCCGTCCGGGACTGGTACGCGGCCCGGATCCCGGCGCTCCCGCCCTCGGTCGTGGTGCGCAACTGCATCGACGTGCCGGCCGTGCGGACGAGCGCGCGGACCAGCGCCCTCCCGGACGGCTGGCCGGCGAGACGCGGCCCCGTCGTCCTCTTCCTCGGCCGCCTCGAGCGGCGGAAGGGCGTCCTGACTGCGATGCAGGCCTTCGACGACCTGGCGCGGTCCCGTCCGGACGTCTCCTTCGTCTTCGCGGGGTCGTTCTGCTTCCTCGAGCCGACCAGGGAGGAGCTGCTCGCCCTGGTCGCCGACGAGCACCACGACCGCGTCACCTTCCTCGGTCACGTCGGCGGCGGGGAGGTCCACGCCGCGATCAGGGCCGCGACCGTCGTCACCTGCCCGTCGCGCTGGGAGGGCTTCGGCAACGCCGCGCTCGAGGTGAAGGCCGTGGGCACCCCGCTCGTCGTGACCACCGGGAGCGGCTTCGACGACTTCTGCGAGGACGGGGTGGACGCGCTGATGGTGCCGCGCGACGACCGCGTCGCGCTGGCCGCTGCGATCGCGCGCCTGCTCGACGAGCCCGAGCTGCGGGAGCGGCTGACCGAGCACGCGTCGAGCGGGATCGACGCGTTCACCGCGGACGCGGTGGCACCCGACCTCCTCGCGGCCGCGGAGCAGCTGCTCGGTCGGGACCGCCGGGTCGCGGGCGGACCTCGCTCTCCGGACGAGCGCCGATGATCGGTGATCGCGCACCGCGGCCGCGCTCGATCACGATCGGCGTCCCCGTCTACGACGTCTCCGCCTACGTCGAGCGCTGCCTCACCTCCCTCTGGGCCCTCACCGTCCCCTCCGGCTGCTCGGTGCAGGTGATCGTCGTCGACGACGGGAGTCCCGACGACTCGATGGCGAAGGTGTCGGCCGCGATCGCGCACGCTCCGCCCGCGTTCTCGATCGAGGTCGTCGTGCACGAGAGCAATCGCGGGCTGGCGGAGGCGCGGAACACGATCCTCGAGCACGCCACCGGGGAGGTGCTCTGGTTCGTCGACTCGGACGACCACGTCGATCCGGACATGCTCGCCGCGATGGTCGCCGCGATGTCGGCCGAGGTGGACGTCGTCGTCACCGGCCTGCGCGCGATCGGCGAGTCGGGCGAGCGGCTCGACGCCGCGCCGATGCCGTACACCGGGCCGCGGCTGTGGACGGGCTGCGACGCCGCGGTGGAGCTCTTCGAGTTCCGCCTGTGGGCCTCGCTCTGGAACAAGCTCGTCCGGCGCGAGCTCTACGACGGCCTGCGCTTCCCCCGCGCCCGCTGCTACGAGGACACCGCGCTGATGGCCGTCCTGCTCGCCCGCGCGCGAACGGTCTCGTTCCTCGATCGCGAGCTCTACGTCTACTCCGTCCGGCCGGGGGCGATCACGGACGGCCTGAGCGTCGATCTCCTCGACCTGTCGAGGAACGTCCGCCACGTCGTCGGACTGCTCGAGAGCGAGTTCCCGCTCCTCGCCGCGCACCCCTCGGTCGGCGCCTACACGGCGCGGGCCGCGCACCTGGCCCCGCTGCGTCTCGTGGCTCTTCACCCGGAGGCGGTCGACGTCGGGCGGACGATCGAGCGCGAGGTCTCGGCCGACGTCCGCGCGGCCGACGTCCTCCGCGTGGCCCGCGGCGGGCACCTCGCGGTCGCCGTCGCCCTCGCGGTCATCAGGGTGTCGCCGTCCGCCTACGTCCGGGTGCTCCGCCTCGCTGCGACGACGCGCGTCCTGCGCCTCCTGCGCCGATTCCGGCGCGTCTGACTGGGTCGAGGCGGCGCTGCGCGCCACTCGGCCGACGTCGGCGACCCCGCTCGCAGGAGCCCGCCGGCGCGCGGATAGGGTCCCCGCCATGCGCAGATCCCTCGCCGTCCTCGGCACGCGCGGCTACCCCAGCTACTACGGCGGCTTCGAGACCGCCGTCCGCCGGCTCGCCCCCCACCTCGTCGACGCCGGCTGGGACGTCACCGTCTACGGGCGCCCCGGAGCGACCGTCGACGACGCGCCCGACCGGGACCACCGCGTCCGCACCGTCGTCACCTCGGGCCGGGACACGCGCTCCCTGAGCACGCTGAGCCACGGGCTGAGCGCGACCAGGGACGCGGTGCGGCGCGCGCCCGATGCGGCACTGGTGATGAACGCGGCGAACGGGCTCTTCCTGCCGCTGCTCGTCCGCGCCGGCATCCCGACCCTCGTCAACGTGGACGGCATGGAGTGGGAGCGGGAGAAGTGGGGACCGCTGGCCCGGTCCGTCTTCCGGACCGGCGCGCGGATGACCGCGAGGCACGCCACCGAGCTCGCCTTCGACGCCCGCGAGATCGCCCGCCGGTGGGGCACCGAGTTCCAGCGCGACGGCGTCCTCCTCTCCTACGGCGGCGACGTCCCGCCCGCCCTGCCGGTGGAGCCCGGACTGCGGCACCGCTCGTACGCCCTGATGGTGGCCCGGCTCGTGCCGGAGAACACCGTTGCGGAGTTCTTCGCCGCCGCTCCCGAGATCGCCCGGACGCATGACGTGGTCATCGTCGGATCCTCCGGCTACGGCGGCGCGCTCGACGAGCAGGCCGCCCGCCTCGCGGCGTCGCACGAGCGCATCCACCACCTCGGCCACCTCAGCGACGACGCCCGGCTGTTCTCGCTGTGGCAGCACGCCGGCGCCTGCTTCCACGGTCACAGCGTCGGCGGCACCAATCCGGCACTGGTCCAGGCGATGGCCTGCGGCGCCCCGATCGTCGCCCGCGACACCGTCTACAACCGCGAGGTCCTCGGCGAGCGCGGCGTGTTCGTCGAGCCGGACGCCGCGTCGATCGCCGCCGCGGTCCGCTGGATGCTCCGCTCTCCCGACCAGCAGGACGCGACCGGCGCGGACGCCCTGGAGCGCGCCCGGGTGCACTACTCCTGGGAGGACGTGTGCTCCGGCTACGAGCGGACGCTCGCCGCGCTCGCCGACGGCGCCCGGAGACCGTCCTCCCGGCCGCTGCAGGCGCACCGGTGAGGCCGGCCGTGCGCGGCGTCGTCGAGGAACACCGACCCGCGGTGCCGGCGCCGCGACGCGCGCTCGTCGTCGCGAGTCCGTACCCCGAGGGGGCGGCGAGGGCCCTGGTCGCCGGCGCTGCGGCTCGAGGCGCCCTGGCCGGGGAGATCGTGCCCCGGACGGGACTGGTCGCTCGCGCCGCCTCGGTCCCTCTCCCCTCCGCGGCGGCCCGCACGCCGTTCGCGAGGCGGATGCGCGCGCTCCGGGACCGGTACGCGTCGCGCCCCGCGCACCGGGTCGAGCGGGTGTCGCACCTGGCGGAGCTCGTGCTCCGCGCGGGGCACCGGCTGCCCTCTCCCGGCCTCGTGCTGCGGGCGTCCTACCTGTCCAAGATCCTCTTCGATCGGGCGGCGGCATCCGTCGACCTCGCCGACGACAGGGTCGTGCTCGGCTTCCCGGGCGCCTGCCTCGCGCTCTTCCGCGCCCATCCCGACGCCCGGCGGGTCTTCCACGCCGTCGACGCGCACCCGCGTGCGCACAACCGTGAGCTCCTCCGGCACTTCTCCCGCCGCCGGAGCCGGGCCGAGCGCTACCCCGCGCGCCTGGTCCGCCGGATCGAGAAGGAGCTGCGGCTGGCCGACGTCGTGCTCACGCCGTCGACGATCGTCTCGGAGCAGATGGCCCGGTACGGCGTCGACCGCTCGAAGATCGTCGAGATCCCCTACGGCGTGAGCCTGGCCGGCTTCACCCCCGAGGGTCCGGCCGCCGAGAGGGACCCGGAGCGGCCTCGGCTCGTCTGCGCGGCCCACGTCTCCCGCCGGAAGGGCGTCCCCCAGCTCCTCGACGCCGTCCGAGGACTGCCGGTGGACCTCGTCCTGGCCGGCGGCGTCTTCGATCGGCGGATCCTCCGCGGCGCCCCGTCGCAGGTGATCGTCACCGGCCCGCTGTCCGCGGACGAGCTCGCGCGGGAGTTCCGGGCCGCGGACGCGTTCGTCCTCCCGACGCTGGAGGACGCCTGCTCGCTGGTCGTCGCCGAAGCCGCGGCCTGCGGGCTCCCGGTGATCACGACCGACGCCAACGGCGCCGCCGCCCTCCTCGATCCGGTGCACGACACGGTCCTGCCCTCCGGAGACGTCGACGCGCTCAGGGAGGCGCTCGGTCGCGTGCAGCGGCTCGATCGCGCGACACGGCTGGCGATCGCCGATCGGGTGCGCTGCACAGCGACGGCGATCACGGACTGGAGCACCTACGCGGAGCGGGTGCTCGACGTCGTCCTCGCCGACGAGGGCACCCGCACGGAACCCGTTCGGATGGTCGGGACGTCGACTCCGAGAGCGAGCTGACAGATCCTCGTGCGGACGCGAGTTCTGCTCATGTTCTCGTGTACGGTGTCGTTCCTGTCCTCCTGCGCGAGAGGACCACGCCGAGACCGGCGGCCCGCCGCGCTCCCGCTCCCGACCGAAGAAGAGATCACCGCCATGCTCCGACGCCTCGACGGCACCGCACCCAGGGTCATCGCCGTGACCGTGACCTCCGGGAAGCGCAGCGTGATGCTCGCCCGCGTCGTCGAGGCGGCGCTGCTCGCGGGCGCCGAGTCGGTGCACGTCGTCTTCAGCGGGAACGGCGGGCAGGAGCGCGTGCTGCGCGGACTGCTCGCGTCCGACCTCGACGCGCGAGTGAGCGCCACCGTCCTCCCCAACGACCTCGGCACCGCCGGCGGCTTCCGCGCGGCGATCGAGCACTGCCGCACGCAGGAGCCGGACTACGCCTGGCTCCTCGAGGACGACACCGTCCCGCGGCCGGACGCGCTCGCCGTGCTCCTGGCCTCGCCGCAGGCCCTCGACCCGACGGCCTGCCACGCGAGCCTGCGCGAGACGGACTTCTACCAGTCCCAGCTCGTCACCGGCCGGCCCGCCGCCGAGGTGTTCCCGAGCCCCGGCCGCTTCCTCGACAACGACGTCCGCCGGCTGCTCGACCGCCGGGCCGGCGGCCGCTGCGGCAGCCGCCCGCAGGAGCCGATCGCGGTGCCGGTCGCCCCCTACGGCGGGCTGCTGGTCTCTCGGGCCGCGCTCTGCGTGATCGAGCCGCCGCGCCAGGAGTTCGTCCTCCGGGGCGACGACCGGGAGTGGACGCAGCGGATCACGCGGGGCGGCTTCCCGATCCACCTGCACCCGCTGAGCCGGATCGACGATCTCGACGCGTGCCGGGAGGCGGCCGACCGCGCGTCCGCGACCGACGTCCTCCTGCACTCCTCGAGCACGCACGAGCTCTACCTCGCCGTGCGGAACCGGACCGCTCTGGATCTCGAGCTGGCGAGGACGGACGGACGTCGCGCCGTGCGCGTGTTCGCCCTCAACCGCGGTCTCTACTGCGCCGCTCTGGCGGCGCGCGGCCTCCGCTGGGGCCGGGTCGCGACGACCGGCACGATCCTCCGCGGCGTCGTCTCGGGCAGCCGGGGGCGCTTCCTCTCCGCACGCTGAGGTCCGCACGCCGAGGCGAGCGGCCGCATCTCGGGCGGACGCCGGGTCAGGCCGTCAGGAGTCCGAGCTCGACGAGGTCGTCGAGCAGCCGGTCGATCTCCGCCTGCGCGCAGCCGCCCCCTGCGTCGTCCAGGTCCTCCGCCGCTCGGACCGTCGCGGCGGCCTCGGCCCTCGACCGGCATCCGCACTCGGCGAACCGCTCCCAGAGCAGCCGGGCCGACGCCTGCAGCACGACCGGCTGCGCCCCGACGGGAGCACCGAGGGGCAGGAGGTAGAGCCCCTGCCGCATCGCCACGGTCGCCACCGCGGGTCGCGCCGGCGGGCGCCGGGGAGAGGTCGAGCGGTCCTCCGCACCAGGGCTCGCCGCCGGAGCCGACCGCGGCGCGTCCGCCGCATCGGAGGAAGGCGGTGCCTCCTCCGGCGCGACGGAGGGCGGGGCGGACGCACCTGCGACGGGCCACGCGGCGCGGCGGACCGCGGCGAGGTCCCGGACCGCGGGCGGCAGGGCGGCGGCCGCTGCCGCGAGGCGCCGCACCCGGAGCCGCAGCCGAGAGGAGGCCGTCCGCGGCGCCAGCGGGTGATCGATCGCGAGGTCCCGACCGGCGGGGAGCATCGCGCGCCGGAGCAGACCGAGCCGGGACGCGAGGGTGGGCGCCTCGGCGAGCGCCAGCAGCCAGTCCCCGGTGCGGCTCAACCGCCGCGTGCGCAGCCGCCAGAGCGCGTACTCCCGACTCGGACGGGCGGGCAGCGCGGCGTCCACTCCGATCCGGGCGAGGAACGGCGCGATCGGCTCGAGGCAGCACAGCTCCGCCGCGAGAGCGGCCACCGCCTCCTCCCGGCCGCGCGCCGCCACCGCGGCGACGAGCTCGTCCAGCTCCTCCGCGCTGCGCTGCTGGTAGAGGGCGCGCAGGCTGTGCAGGGCGGAGACGAGGACCGCCGCATCGACGCCGCTCGCCCGCACCGGCACTCCGGCGACCTCGATCTCGCAGCGGGTGCGCCAGAGCACCTCGAAGGCGCGCTGCGGACCGACGAAGAAGCCGGGCCAGCTGGTGTGCACGTCGATGTCGCACGGCCAGGAGGGGTGAAGGAGGGTCACCGAGTGGGTGACGAGCGCGCGGTGCGCGGCGGACCCCGGCCGGACCGACCAGCCGCGCTCGGCGAGCAGCGCGAGGAGCCGGTCCGCGTCGGACGGGTCGACGAGCACGTCCGCGTCGCTGGAGGGATGGGGACGGCGGATCCGGTGCGCGTCGGCGATCGGGCCCTTGATGAACAGGGCGCGGATCCCTGCGCCGCGGGCGAGGTCGTCCACCAAGGCGTGGACCAGACCGACGGCGGCGTCCAGCGGGAGGTCGGCGGTGGGTCGCACGGTGCCTGCTGCCCCTCTCCGTCGGCGGCGCGGATCCGCGCCGCGGAACACGGTAGAAGTCGACACCTCGAGGAGGACGCCCGGGCGCGGCATCGACGTCCGCCTGCGCGGGACGTCGCCCGCGGAGTGGACCCGTCGACGGTCAGCGGGCGCTGCAGCGACGTCCGGGCACCCGCTCGGCGTGCGGTAACGTCCCTGCTGGAAGCCCCTGTCCCCCTTTCTCCCACTCACAGCAGGAGCACTCGTGCGAATCCTCGTCACCGGCGGAGCCGGCTTCATCGGCAGCAACTTCGTCCACCTGACCCTCCGTGAGCGCCCCGACGCGCAGGTCACCGTGCTGGACAAGCTGACCTACGCCGGCAACCGCGCGTCGCTCGCGCCGGTCGCCGAGCGCATCACGTTCGTCGAGGGCGACATCGCCGACGCCGAGCTGGTCGACCGGCTGGTCGCGGACGCGGACCTGGTCGTGCACTTCGCCGCGGAGTCGCACAACGACAACTCGCTGAACGACCCGACGCCGTTCCTCGAGACGAACATCATCGGCACGTTCACGCTGCTGCAGGCCGTGCGGAAGCACGACGTCCGCTACCACCACATCTCGACCGACGAGGTCTACGGCGACCTCGAGCTCGACGACCCGGCGAAGTTCACCGAGCAGACGCCGTACAACCCCTCCAGCCCGTACTCCTCGACGAAGGCCGGCAGCGACCTGCTCGTGCGCGCCTGGGTCCGCTCCTTCGGCGTGAAGGCCACGATCTCGAACTGCTCGAACAACTACGGGCCGTACCAGCACGTCGAGAAGTTCATCCCCCGGCAGATCACCAACGTCATCGACGGCATCCGGCCCAAGCTCTACGGCGCCGGCGAGAACGTCCGCGACTGGATCCACGTCGACGACCACAACAGCGGCGTCTGGGCGATCATCGAGCGCGGCGCCATCGGCGAGACGTACCTGATCGGAGCGGACGGCGAGAAGAACAACCTCGAGGTCGTGACGCTGATCCTCGAGGAGTTCGGCCAGGGCGCCGACGCCTTCGACCACGTCACCGACCGGCCCGGCCACGACCTCCGCTACGCGATCGACTCCACGCGCCTGCGCACCGAGCTCGGCTGGGAGCCGCGCTACACCGACTTCGAGTCCGGCCTCGCGGCGACCGTGCAGTGGTACCGCGAGAACGAGGAGTGGTGGCGGCCGCAGAAGGCGGAGACCGAGGCGAAGTACGCGGCGCAGGCCGGCACCACCCCGTAGCGCCCGGCGCTGAAGAGGGCCGCGGCCGTCGTCTCCGGACGGCGGCCGCTTCCGCGTGCCCGGACCCGACGCGATGTCGCTCCGAGGCGGACGGACGGCGCGCGAGCGCGGACCGGGAACCGCGTTCGGGGGGCCCCGCGGCGGGGCTTTGTTCACTTCGGCCGGGGCGGCGGGTCGCGTCTCTACGGTGAGCGCATCCCATCCCCCGGGTGGCCGCCCTCCCGATCCTCTGCGCCGCACCGCGGAGGAGCCGCGGCTCCGCCCCTCGCCGAAGGCAGAGGCCCATGCTCCGACGTGCCCGACGCAGCGCACCACTCGCCCTCGTCCTCGCCGCGGCACTCGCGGTCGGGCTGGTGCCGTTCGGTGCCGCACCCGCCTCCGCGGTCGGCTCCGCCTCGACCCCGGGGACCTACGAGAACGACTCCCCCGCCCTGACGCTGACCGGCACCTGGAACACGGTCGCCTCGTCGATGGACAGCGGCGGGACCTACGCGCAGCTCTCGACGGCCGGGGCGGCCGAGATCACCTTCGCGGCGACCGGCATCGCCTGGACCGCGCGGAAGAACCAGTCCTCCGGATTCGCGGACGTCTACCTCGACGGCGCGAAGGTCACCACCGTCGATCTCTACTCGGCGGCCACCCAGTACCGGCAGGCCGTCTACAGCGTCGACGGCCTCGCGGACGGCGAGCACACCCTCCGCATCGTGCGCACCGGCACCAAGAACGACAGCGCCATCGGCCGGAACATCACCCTCGACTCCGTCGTCGTCTCGGACATCACTCCCCCGTCCGCGCCGACGAGCATCACTGCGACCGCGGAGGGAACGGGCGCGCGGATCGGCTGGACGGCGTCCCCCGAGAGCGACGTCACCGGCTACCAGGTGTTCCGCGCGGCGAGCGGCGGCACGGAGTGGGCACGGCTGACCGACGACCGCGGGGTGAGCGGCACCGACCTGCTCGACGAGGGGCTGGCGCCCGGCGGCGGCTACTCGTATCAGGTGGCGGCGGTCGACGCGGCGGGCAACGTGTCGCCCCGCAGCGCTACCGCCTCGGTGGTTCTGCCGCAGAACGCCGTCGCGCCGGGGACGTACGAGAACGACTCCGCCGCCGTCACGCTCTCCGGCGGGTGGAGCGCCGTCGCGTCGTCGATGGACAGCGGCGGCTCCTACTCGCAGCTGGGCGCCGCCGGCTACGCCGAGATCTCCTTCACCGGCACCGGCGTCTCCTGGATCGCCCGGAAGAACCAGTCCTCCGGAACCGCGGACGTGCTCCTCGACGGGACGACGGTCGCTACCGTCGACCTCTACGCGGGGACGACCGCGTACCGGCAGACGGTCTACCGGGTCGACGGGCTCGCGGACGGCGTGCACACGCTCCGGGTCGTGCGCACCGGCGCGAAGAACGACAGCGCCATCGGCCGGAACATCACCCTCGACTCCTTCGTGATCCCCGACATCACGGCACCCGCGACTCCCGCCGACGTCTCCGCGGTCCCCGAGTCGACAGGAGCGCGCGTCTCCTGGTCCGCGAGCGCCGACACGGACACCGCCGGCTACCGCGTCTACCGAGCGGTCGGCGCCGACGCCGCCTGGACGGAGATCACGCCCGCCGACGGCACGACCGAGCTCGGCCTCCTCGACGAGTCGCTGCAGCCGGGCACCGGCTACCGCTACCAGGTCGTCGCCTTCGACGGCTCGGGGAACACCTCGGTGCGGAGCGCTTCCGCCGCAGTGACGACCGCGATCGACGCCGTCCTCCCCGGTACCTGGGAGAACGACTCCGCCGCCGTCACCCGCTCCGGTCCCTGGACGGTGGTCTCCTCGTCGATGGACAGCGGCGGCTCCTACTCGCAGCTCGGTGCCGCGGGCTACGCGGAGCTCTCCTTCACCGGGACGGGCGTGTCCTGGCTCGCCCGGAAGAACGCCTCGTCCGGCATCGCCGAGGTGCTGCTCGACGGCGTCTCCGTGGCGACGGTCGACCTGTTCTCGGCGTCCACGCAGTACCGGCAGACCGCGTACCGGGTCGACGGACTGACCGACACGACGCACACCCTCCGCGTGGTGCGCACGGGGACCAAGAGCGAGGCGGCGAGCGGACGCAACATCACCCTCGACGCGTTCGTCGTGCCCGACATCACGGCGCCGTCGCCGCCGACGGACCTCACCGCGACGCAGGAGGGCACCGGTGCGCGGATCAGCTGGACGGCGAGCCCGGAGCCGGACGTCGCGGGCTACGAGGTCTACCGCGCCACGGAGTCGACCTTCGCGCGGATCAGCCCTGCGGACGGCGTCAGCGGGACCAGTCACGTCGACAGCGACCTGCAGCCGGGAGTGACCTACTCCTACCAGCTGACCGCGTTCGACGCGTCGGGGAACACCTCCGCGCGCACCGCGACCGCGAGCACGACGATGGCGCTCCGTGCCGTCCCGCCCGGCCTGTACGAGAACGGATCCTCCGCGATCACCACGACCGGCACCTGGACCACCGTCTCCTCGACGATGGACAGCGGCGGCAGCTACGCCCAGCTGACCACCGCGGGCTACGCCGAGCTGTCCTTCGAGGGCACCGGCATCAGCTGGACGGCGCGGCGGAACTCGTCGTCGGGCATCGCCGAGGTGCTCCTCGACGGGCGCTCCGTCGACACCGTCGACCTCTACTCCGCCTCCACCCAGTACCGGCAGACCGTCTACCGGATCGACGGACTCGCCGACACCGCGCACACGCTGCGGATCGTCCGCACCGGCACCAAGAACGCCGCCGCGATCGGCCGCAACATCACCCTCGACTCCCTCGTCGTGGCCGATGTCACCGCACCCTCGACCCCGACGGGCGTCTCCGCCGCAGTGGAGGGGACGGGTGCCCGGATCAGCTGGACCGCGAGCCCCGAGAAGGACGTGACCGGATACCGGGTCTACCGCGCCCCCTCCGGCTCGTCGACCTGGACCCTGCTCACCCCGACCGCGGGCGTCGCGGGGACCGACCACCTCGACGACGGACTGCAGCCCGGCGCCGGCTACAGCTACCAGGTCGTCGCCGTCGACTGGGCGGGGAACGCGTCCGCGCGCAGCGCGAGCGCCTCGGTGACCATGCCGCAGAACGCGGTCCCCCCGGGCACCTACGAGAACGACTCCTCCGCCGTGACGCTGTCCGGCACCTGGGGCGTCGCCACGTCCCCCGTGGACAGCGCGGGCAGCTACTCGCAGCTGACGACCGCGGGGTACGCCGAGCTCTCCTTCACCGGCACCGGGGTCTCCTGGATCGCGCGGAAGAACTCGTCCTCGGGGATCGCCGAGGTCTTCCTGGACGGGAAGAAGGTCGCCTCCGTCGATCTTTACTCCTCGACCACGCTCTACCAGCAGACCGTCTACCGGGTGGCGGGGCTCCGCGACGCCGTGCACACGATCCGGGTGGTGCGCACGGGGACGAAGAACGACGAGGCGATCGGCCGCAACATCACCCTCGACGCGTTCGTCGTCCCCGACGTCACGGCGCCGGCCGCGGCCACCGGCCTCGTCGTCGGCCCGGAGGGCACCGGCGCGCGGATCAGCTGGACCGCGAGCCGGGACTCCGACGTCGCCGGCTACCGCCTGCTGCGGACGCCGACGACGAGCAGCACCTGGACGCCGGTGCAGAGCGCCCTGGTGACGGGGACCAGCTACTACGACGCCGGGCTCACTCCGAGCGGGCGCTTCAAGTACAAGGTGATCGCGGTGGACACCAGCGGGAACGAGTCGCCCGGCACACCGACCGCGTCGCTGACGGCGCCGGCGATGCCGGTGATCGAGAGCCCGGCGCTCGCCGACTGCCCGGCGGCGACGGTGACGGTCTCGACCGGCGCCCAGCTCAAGGCAGCACTGGCCGCGGCGAAGCCCGGCACCGTGATCCGGCTGGCGGCGGGCGTCTACACGGACTCCTTCACCGTCTCGAAGTCGGGCACGGCCGCAGCGCCGGTCTGGATCTGCGGCGGCCGCGACGCGGTGCTCGACGCGGGCTCGACCTCCGAGGCGCGCGCACTGCTCGTCTCGTCGGTCAGCCACGTCAAGCTGGTCGGCTTCACCGTCCGCAACTCGACGAAGGGCGTGATGGTGGTCGGCAGCGACCACGTCGTCGTCTCGCACCTGAAGATCCAGAACATCGGCGACGAGGGCATCCACCTCCGCTCGACGACGACCGACAGCGTCGTCTCCGGGAACACGATCGACCGGACGGGGCGGGTCCGCCCGCTCTTCGGCGAGGGGATCTACGTGGGGACGGCCGAGGAGAACCGCTGCACCTACAGCGAGTGCCTCCCCGACGCGTCGAACCGCAACATGATCGCCGGGAACACGATCACCAACACGACCTCCGAGGCCATCGAGGCGAAGGCCGGCACCTTCGACGGCTGGATCGTGGACAACTCGGTCGACAGCTCCGGGATGGGCGCCGACCACCTCTCGCCGCTCGTGATCCTCGGCAACTCCTGGGTCGTGACCGGCAACACCGTGGTCACCGCGCACCGCGACGGGATCCAGGTCTACGCCTCCGAGAACGCCTTCGGCTGGGACAACGAGGTGTTCGGCAACAGCTTCGGGACAGCACCGAGCGGGTACTTCGCGCGGATGACCGTCGACGTGCACGGCAACATCGTCGGCTGCGACAACGACCCGGGCGCGGCGGGGGTGTCGAACCTGGCCTGCCAGAACTGAGGGCGGCAGCGGCCGGTGGTGCACCGCGGAGGAGCGCGCCCGTCAGCGGAGGACCGCGCCCGTCAGCCGGAGGGGTGCGCCTCGATGACCGACGCCTGAGAGTGCCGGACCGAGATCGTCGAGCTCCCCGGCTTCGCGGAGTAGGCGATGAGCCCCTTCGGATCCTCGACGCTCGTCGCGGCGAAGTAGGTGACGTCGAGACGGTACCGGTCCGCGATGCGATAGGCGAGCTCGAAGCTCTCGCGGTCCTCGGCGCCGGACTCGGACTGCCAGCCGAGCTCGCCGATCGTGCAGTGCACGCCGAAACCGGAGCACCACTTCGCGAAGGACGTGATCCGCGTGAGGAGGCTCTTGCGCGTGCCGTCGTGCAGGTAGAAGTGCTGGGAGTAGACGATCGCGTTCTGCGGATCGCTGATCGGCGGGCCGTCCGGCGCGTCCTCGGCGAAGCTCGACAGGAGGATGGAGTCGATCCAGATCGCGTGCGCGTCGCCTCGCTTCCGGAGGTCGTCGACGACCGCCTGCATGTACTGGAAGTAGGTGGACGCCCCGGTCAGGCTGCCGCGCGGCTCGTTGACGAGGTTGTAGGCGGCGACGCGCTCGTCGTCCTTGAAGCGGTCCGAGATCGCCCGCCAGACCTTGAGCACGTCGTCGGTGGTCAGGTCGCCACCGCAGTAGATCGTGCCCTTCGGCCGCGGTCCGGTGCCCCAGGGGAAGGCGCAGCTGTTGTGCAGGTCCAGGACGAGGCGGATCCCGGCCTTTCCCGCGCGCTCGACCTGCTCCTCGAGGAGATCCAGGTACGCGGGATCGACGGGGGCGTCCAGCGCCGCGCGGACGTCGTCGCCCGGCTTCCAGGGCTGCAGTCGCTGCCACGGCACGGCGAGGCGGATGATCGAGACTCCCCGGCCGGCGAGGTAGTCGTACGTCGCCTGGTTGTCGGGCTCGACCCGCGAGGTCGCGATCGCGCGCTGCTGCTGGAGCGTGTACAGATTCACACCGCGCAGATAGGAGGCACCGTCGAGGTAGGTCGAGAGGCCGGTGTCCGCCGACGGCAGCGGCACCGGAGTGATGGACGGAGCCGGGCCGTCCGAGGGGGTCGGCTCCGGCCGCGGCATGCACGCGGCGAGGATCGCGAGAACCGTTCCGAGGGCGACGACCGTCAGCAGGCGCCGGAACCGGTTCGTTCTTCTGATGCCGGGCACACGCCCTCCCCTCCCGATGCGCTGCAGATCGAGCGCGGTGATCGCACTCCACTCCGGAGGGCCGCGAACGGTCTCCACGTTACCGGCGGTCGACCGGACGACTCGCCCGCACAGCCGGAGAGAACGCCGAAGAGAGGTCGGCCGATCTCTCGAGAAGAAGTCGAGGCGAATCATCCGCCGAGAGAGCAGGAATACTTTTCGAGAACACCGAGGACGCCACTGCGCCTCTCCTCGAGAAGCCGTGACGACTTCGTTCAATGACTCTTATCGACTAGAATTCAGCTGATTCTCCCGACCGATAAGGACCGTCGATGCCTCTTCTCTCCAGCCTCACGAAGCGCCTCCCGCCGCAGTGGCGGTGGCGGATCCTCTCCCGCACCCTGGGCCGCTCGGCCGCCGCCCGGGCGCTCGGTGTCCAGGTCGGAGAGGGCTGCCGGATCCTCTCCTGCCAGGTCCGCTCGGAGTACGACCTCCTGAGCATCGGCGACCGCGTGACCGTCAGCAGCGAGGTCCTCTTCATCACCCACGACGGCGCGGGCTGGCTCGCCAACGACGAGCGGGGGCGGCGGTACCGCGTGTCCCCGATCACCATCGGCGACGACTCCTTCATCGGCGCCCGGTCGATCGTCATGCCGGGAGTCAGCATCGGCTCGGGGTGCATCGTCGCCGCCGGCGCCGTGGTCACGAAGTCGGTCCCCTCCGGCGCGATCGTGGGGGGCAACCCCGCGAGGATCATCGGCGAGACACCCGTGTTCCTCGAGAAGGCGCTGCGCGAATGGCCGACGACTCGTCAGGTGACTCGGACGCCGCGCCCCGCCCTGGATCGCCGATGATCTGACCGGCTCGGAACATCAGCGGGGCCAGGAACGCGAGCAGCGCGGGGTTCACGTCGATGGCGCTGAAGCCGGAGAGACTGACCGCGAACGCGACGATCCCCGCCGCGACCGCGGCGTCTCCGCGCTTCGACACCCGGAGCACGACGACCACGATCGCCGTCAGCCCGAGGGCGGCGAGAGGCACGCCGAGCGAGAGCAGGAGCTGGAAGACGGAGTTCTCGAGCGGACCGTCGAAGATCGAGGAGAACTCCGCCGCGGAATTGCTCGGACCGAGACCTATCAGCCAGTTGTCGTCGATCATGTCGAGAGCCACGTCGGTCGACTGCTCCCGGTAATCCGAGGACTTCACTCCACCCGAGGATTCATTGCGCTGATCGAGCAGCGGGGAATTGGTCACGACTCCGAGAAAGCCCAGTGCGGACACCATGAGGAAGAACGCGGTGATCCTCCGGGTGCGCTGCGACGGCGAGGAGCCGAAGAGGAGCACGAGACAGCCCAGGGCGAGTCCGATCGCGATGGCGAGGACACCGGTCCGCGAGACGGCGAGGACGACCGCGGCCCCGGAACCGGCGAGGGCGGCGATCCGGAGCCACCGGTTCTTGTCCGAGCCGAAGAGAGCGATCATCGCGCAGACCGTCGCGACGGTGGAGGTCACGAGCGGATGCCCGAGGCTCGTCCGGGTGCGGAACACCGACCAGACCTTCTCGGTGACGTCGTAGGAGAAGAGCGAGGACCACGGGTTGAAGCCCGCGACGAAGTCCAGCACGGCGAGGGCGCCGACGAAGACGCCGATCCAGAGGTAGGCCTTCTGCGTCGACGCCCAGGTCTCCTCGCGACGGGTCCGCCCGTAGAGGTAGGGCAGGATCACGCAGACGAGCGCGACGATCACCCACGCGACGGACAGGAACGGGTCGAGGCCGAGTGCCACCGAGACCGCCAGCGCCCCGAGGATCGGGATCCACAGCAGCGTGCCGACGCGCACCGGCGCGGCGGGCGCGTCACGGGTGCTCAGCACCGTCCTGATCATCCAGACGGCGAGGATGATCACCGCCGGGGAGAAGTACCGGCCGATGAGCCGGGGCACGTCCATGTAGCCGACGGGCAGGACGACGAGCACCGCGAGAGCGAGGGCGGGCATGAAGCGGCGCGGCATGAACATCAGCACGATCGCACCGACGATGCCGACGAAGCCGAGTGCGACGAGGGTCATGCCAGCACGTCGTTCGACTCGACCCCGAGGCCGCTGCCGAGGGGGCGCACCCGGCGCGAGCTCGCCACCGCGAGGTCGCTCAGGCTCACTTCGTCCGCCTCGCGCACCAGGGCCAGGTCGCGGTCGGCCAGGAGCCGGGCGATCTGCGCCTGGTGGTCGTCGATGTGCTCGCCGTTCCGGGAGCGCCGGATGACCAGCACCGGGTAGATGCCGAGCTCCAGCAACCGCAGGACGCTGCCGACGCCCGCGTGGCTGACGACCACGTCGGCGTCGATCGCCGACTGATCGAAGCGCGCACTCGAGAAGAAATCGACCACCTCGCCCGAGAGACCCGGCACGGGCGGCGTGACACCGAGCTGCCAGATCGAGCGCTCGCCGACCAGAGGGGCCAGCGCCGCGACCGGTCGCGGGAACGGATACTTCTTGATCGTCCCGAGGGTCACGAAGACGCTCGGGTCCGCGACTCTCTCGCACGCGGTGTAGGACTCGAAGGAGTCGAGCACCGAGCCGCGGTACTCCCACCTCGCGTCGGACCAGTGCTCGTGCTGCGTCCACGCGGTGCGCGCGAGGCGAGTCCGAGCGACCAGGCGGCCGGTCATCGACGGACCGTCGACGCGCGAGACGCTCTCGATGTAGTGGGTGGGGATCCGGAGGGCACGCGCGGCGAGGAACGCCGGTGCTGCGATCGCCGCACCGGTGCTCACCACGCCGTCGAAGCCACCGCCGGCGAGGATCCGGCGGAAGCGCGGGAGGGCGCCCAGCACCCCCCGGACGTCGCGCTGGACGATCTCCGGGATGTAGTGGTGCGGCTCTCCCTCGAGCAGTCCGTCGGCCTGAGGCGAATCGAAGGTCACCCACTCGGAGGTGCTGTCGATCGACGACCCCCGGGAGAGCCGCCACAGCTGTTCGAGGTGACCGCCCGTCGAGGCCGCGAGGAGGAGGCGCGGGGGTCGGGTCGTGGGAAACGCGTCGGCGAGATCGATCATGCTCGGGCCTCCAGGAGAGTGCGGACAGCGGTTCGGACGACGGCGAGCTGCTCCACCGCCCCCTGCAGCGCGTTCTGCTGCGAGGCGTCGGCGACGACGCTGCGGAGCGCGTCCGCGATGGCCTCCGTCGAGCGGCCCTTGGCGTCGAAGACGACGATCGGGATGCCCGCCGCGGCGAAGTGGCGCTCGATCTTGTCGGTCGGCGTATCGGCGATCGAGGCGACGGCGGCCCCTTCGGCGACGGCGACGATCAGGGCGTGCAGGCGATCGCTGACGACGAGGGCCGACTCCGCGAACGCGCGGCGGACCTCCTCCTCCTGCACCTTGTGCGAGCGGGAGCCCCACGCGACGTAGTCGGCGTCCCACTCTCCGGCGAGCTCCGCCATCAGCGGTTCGTCCCGCTCCACCTGGGTCACCACGGTGAGACGGAGCCCGCGCTCCTCCGCGATGCGGGCGATCGCCTGCCGCCACTGCCGGGAGGGCGGCACCCGGTCGCCGCGCATCGTCACCGTCAAGCGCGTGCGCTCGGTCGAGGCGGCGTGCTCGGATCCCACCTGGCCGAAGCCGAGGTCCGGCATGACGCCGCCGTGGCCCAGCCGGTCGGCCGTGCGGACGTCGCGCCACATCGTGTAGTGGCTGAGTCCGAGGGTCGAGCGGAACACGGCCGTCGGCCAGCGGTCGAAGTTGCGGGACCCCGCTCCGACCCGGATGACCAGGCCGCCGCGCAGCCGAGTGGCGACGACCAGCGGGAGCAGACCGATGTGCTCCTTCAGACCGCGCCAGGTGAGCTGGATCTCCCCCGGCTTGTAGATGTAGGCGACGCACTCGCCGCGGCGGAGGCAGGCGCCGAGCTCGCGTGCCCAGCCGCCGACGCTCCGGTAGGTGATCACGTCGGCGGGGAGGTCGAGCGCCTCGTCGTAGGAGGCGGGCGAGGCACCGACGTAGGCGTGCATCTCCCCCATGCCGCTCAGCCACTCGACGAGCTCACGCCGCAGGACGATGTCGCCGATGTTCTCGTACTGCCCGACCACGGGAACGAAGATCTTCATACTCACCTCTTCTACTTGCTCAGGATCGTGTCGACGATGAGGGGGGCGTTGAGCTCCTCCACGGAGGCGCGGGCGACCGCCGCGGACGCAGCGCTGGCGCGCTCCACCGCCGCGGCGAGCTCCGCAGGATCGTCGCGAGAGGCGCGAGCGCCGTTCACTCCCTCGACGATGAGCGCGTTCGGGTCGCCACCGGGAGTGGTCGCCACCGGGAGTCCGGTGGCCAGCGCTTCGACGATCGAGCGCGAGAAGCCCTCGAACCGGGAGCTCATCAGCAGCAGGTCGTGCTCGCGCATCAGCGCGCCGACCTCGCCCTTGGGCACCGCGCCCCGGAAGTCGACGCGGTGCGCGATCCCGGCGGCGGCGGCGGCCTCTCGCATGCGGCCCTCGAGCGTGCCGCTGCCGGCCACCGTGAGGCGGAAGCGCTCGTGGAGCAGAGCGAAGGCGGCGATCGCGAGCTCGGGGTTCTTCGCCGGCTCGATCCGGCAGGCCCAGAGCACGTTCACCTTCTCGCTGCTCTCGCTCGCGCTCGGGTAGAACTCGGTCGGGTCGAACCAGGTCGGCGAGAAGTGCACGGAGGCGGACTGCCGGCGCAGCCGCTCGGCGCCGCCGCTGCTGAAGATGACGACGGCGCGCGACTGCCGGACGACACGCCGCTCGAGGAAGCGGTAGAGCCCGCGCGCCCGCCGGAAGAACGAGACGCTGCCCTGCTTGAGATTCGCGTCGCCGCTGCTGTGCATGAACTGCACGTGCGGGGTTCCGCGGAAGTGCCGGAGCGCGACGGCACCGACGTTCACGCGGTGGGTCTGCACCGTGTCGACGTCGGCGGTCGGCAGGAACTTCTTCAGCCCGCGGGCCAGGCGGACCGAGTGCGGGACACGCCGGGTCAGGTCCGCGTGGTCGAGGCGGACCACCGGCATGAAGTCGAAGCGGCGACCGCCGATCTCGTACTCCTTCCACTCGCCGAGCACCTTGTCGCCGATCGCGTCGACGCCCGCGATGCGGATGATCTCGGTGTCGGGAGCGAACTTGACGAGGCCGCGGATGCAGGTGTCGATACCGCCGGGCTTGGGGCGCACCGGGTCGAACTGCTCGACGATCAGGCGAGTGCTCATCTGGGGATTCCTTCTCTGGGGTGTCATTTCTTCAACCAGCGCACGAGGTCGACGGGGGAGATCGACGAGCGACGGGTCAGGAGCACGTAGGCGACGACGAAGACGAGGCTCTGGAGGGCCACGACGCCGAGGACGGCGAGGGTCGGCGGGTCGAGCACGAACAGCAGCACCCAGCCGGGCGCTCCGATCACGACCGCCAGCGACGAGGCGACGCCCGCACCCCGTCCGACGCCGCGGCCGACGGCCGGCTCGACGCGGAAGCCGAGGCGCAGCCGCAGCCAGCGCAGCTTGATCGGCAGGTCGATCCAGTAGGACAGGGCGAAGCCGGTGGCGAGGCCCAGGATCACTCCCTGCGGAGGCAGGACCAGGAGCCCCACCAGACCGGTCCCGGCCCAGATCGTGTTGATGACGAAGGCGCTGTAGAGCGGGCGGATCCCGTCGTGCTTCGCGTAGAAGGGGCGGATGAGCAGGACGTGCCAGGCGAACGGCAGCAGGCTGGAGGCGAAGACCGCCAGGACCACGCCGATGATGCGCGCCGAATCGGTCGACGTCTCGCCGCGGGCGAACATCAGCTCACTCAGACCGGGACCGACCGCGACGAGCAGTCCGGCGACCGGCAGGATGAACGAGGCCAGCCGCAGCAGCGCCTCGCTCAGCTCTCTGAAGGCCTCCTCGTCGTTCGACGCGGCGAAGTGCCGGGACAGCCGCTGGAGCAGGACCGAGGCGAGGCTCGACACCGCCACGCCCTGCACCACCGAGACGATCGCCTGCGCGTAGAAGAGCGCCGAGTAGCCGAAGCCGACCGCGCCGGCGTCGGCCGCTGTCGCGCCGGCCTGGGCCGCCCAGGCCGCCGTGAGCAGATTCGAGATCTGGTAGCAGACCGCCGAGGCGACGGCGAGCAGACCGGTGCGAGCGGCGAGGCGGAGTCCGAGTCCGCGCAGCCCGCTCGTCCCCCAGCTCGGCCGGAAGCCGGCGCGGCCGAGGAGGACGCAGAGCACGACGCTCTGCAGGACGGTCCCGCCGAGTGTCGCCGCGCCCAGCACGGTGATGGCGACGAGCGAGACGGAGCCGGGCGAATCGGCGCTCACGTCGCCGGCGGCGATCACGACGATCGCCCCGGCGATCACTCCCACGCTCGAGACCGCCGGCAGCCAGCTGACCGAGGTGAAGCGGCCGCGGGCGTTCATCAGCTGCGACGCGACCGTGAAGACCGACGCTGCAGCGACCTGCGGGGTGCACCAGAGGAAGAAGGCGAGGGTGAGCTCGCGCTGCGAGAATCCCCAGCTGCCGCCGCCGAGGACGGAGATCAGCGGGCCGGAGAACGCCAGCAGCAGTCCGCTGACGATCACGCCGAAGGCCGCCGAGCAGACCAGCAGCACCGTGCCGTAGCGGTCGGCGTCGTGCTCCGAGCGCACCCGCAGGGTGGCGAGCTGCGGCAGGAACACCGCGGCGATCACTCCCCCGCCCAGCAGCAGGAAGATCTGGTTCGGCACCTGGTTGGCCAGGTTGTAGGAGTCCGAGACCAGGCCGGTCCCGAGCGCCGCGGCCAGAGCGATGTTGCGGAGGAACCCGAGCACGCGTGCGACGAGCGTGCCGGTCGACGCGCTCAGGACGGTGCGTCCGGCACCTCGCTCGCTCACTTCTGCATCACCACGGCCTCCAGGCGGCTGCGGAGAGCCGCGCCGCTCGACGCGCGAGTGAACGAGCTCAGCCACGACTCGTGTCCGGCGACGGTCATGCCGGCGGCCTCGATCACGCCGGCGGCGAAGTCGGCGGCCGATTCGCCGGCGACGAGGACTCCGGTCAGCCGCGGGACGATGGCGTCGGCCACGCCGAGCGCCTGCGAGGAGGCGACGCTCGGCACGCCCACGCGGGCCGCCTCGACGAGCACGTTGCCGAAGCCCTCGGACAGCGACGGGAGCAGGACTACGGCGTTCGCGGGCAGATCGGCGGACCAGGAGGAGACCCAGCCGTGGAAGACGGCGGGGACCCCGTGCTCCGCGGCGAGCGCGCGGACCTGCTCCGTCAGCGGCCCGACGCCGTAGAAGTGCGCGACCACCTCGCGGCCGTGCAGCTCGCGGCAGGCCACCGCGGTCTCGACGACCAGCTGCGGACGCTTCTGCGCGACCAGCCGCGCCGGCGCGACCAGCGCGAGAGGACCGTCGTCGTGCCGGGGCGCGACGGCAGCGACCGACTCCGTCTTCAGCGACGGGTTGAGCACGACGGAGACGGAGGCGGGCGGCAGGCCGTAGAGCGCGATCGCCTCGGCGGCGACCGGATGCGAGATCGCGACGAACTCGTCGGCCCACCGGTACGCCAGTCGCGCCAGCAGCTGCTTCGCCGCGTAGGCAGGGCCGAAGGTGCGGCGGAGGTGGACGGCCATGTTGCGGCCGCTGATCAGCACGCGCGGCCGGCCGGGCAGCAGTCGCGTCGCGAAGAGCGCGAGGAGGTTCCAGTAGGGCATCAGCGCGAGCACGGCGTCCGGCTTCTCGGTGCGGAGCAGCCGGCGCAGCTGCAGCAGCTTCCGCACGGTCCCGCGTCCGTCGAGAGCGACGAGCTGCAGCTCGGCCGGGATGTCGTCGTCGCCGGTGAGCTTCGTCGCGGCGACCACGACCGTGTCCCCGCTCGCAGCGAGGTGCAGCGCCCACTGCCGGGCGACGAACTCGGCCCCGCCGCCGGAGAACCGAGGGACGAGGAGGACGACCTTCATCGCTTCGCGCTCTCGACGCGGGCGAAGGCCGCCGGCATCAGCGAGGCGGAGTCGCGGGTCGCGACCACCCGTGCGGGGGCGCCGGCGACCGTGACGCCGGCCGCGACGTCGCGGTTGACCACCGAGTTCGCGCCGACCACGGCGCCGTCGCCGATCGTGACGGCCCCGTAGATCACCGCGCCCGGGCCGATGTAGACGAAGTCGCCGATCGTCGGCACGCCGCCCTGGGCGATGCCGATCGTGACGGTGGGGTGGATCCGGCAGAACGCCCCCACTCGCGCCCGCGAATTGACGACGAGGGTGCCGTAGTGCGCGATCGAGAGGCCCGGGCCGAAGACGCCGGGGCCGATCGAGATCCCGGTGCGCAGCCCCGCGCGCTGCAGGCGGAACCTCGCGACGAAGCGGGCGACGCGAGCGGCGGCGCCCTTCTGCGCCCGGAGGAACTCGACCTGGCGGAGCAGCCGCTGGTAGTGCACGACCGGGTGGCGCCACCGCGAGTCGAACCGCCAGGCGGCCACCCCGTGCGCCATCTGGTCGGCCAGCACGAACGCCCGGAGATCCGCGCGAGTGCGGATCGTCCGGGGCAGTGTGCGCAGCTCGTCGTCGGTGAGCGTCACGCGCGCCCACCGAAGGTCTCGCACGCCCAGTCGAGGTGGCGCGCGAGTCCGTCCTTCAGGTCGACCTTCGGGGCCCAGCCGAGCTCGGCCGCGATGCGGTCGGTCCCGCCGCCCGTGCGCACGACGTCGCCGAGCGCCTTGTCGGTGTACGACACGTTCAGCGGTGCCCCGTGCAGCTCGCCGAGGAAGTGCAGCACCTCGTTCACCGAGGCGCTCGTCCCGCCCGCGACGTTGTAGACCGAGCCGGGAGCCGTCGGGGTCGTCGCCGCCAGGACGTTGGCCTCGACGATGTCCTCGACGAAGGTGAAGTCGCGGACCTGCTCGCCGGTCCCGTAGATCTCGATCGGGTCGCCGAGCACGGCGGAGCGGACGAAGCGGGTGAACGCCATGTCGGGACGCTGGCGCGGACCGTAGACGGTGAAGTAGCGCAGCGACGTGGTCGGCAGACCGAAGTTGGTGCCGTAGAGGCTGGTGAGGTGCTCGGCGGCGAGCTTGGTCACGCCGTAGGGGCTGACCGGCGCGGGGGGCGTCGCCTCCGAGGTGGGGAAGCACTCCGCGTCGCCGTAGATCGACGAGGAGGAGGCGTAGACGAAGCGCTGCAGGCGGTCGTGGTCGCGGAGCGCCTCGAGCAGCCGCTGCGTCGCGCCGATGTTCCGGGAGAGATAGGGAGCGAAGCCCTCCTTCCAGGAGCCGCGCACGCCCGGCTGGCCGGCCTGGTGGAAGACGACGTCGACGCCGTCGAGTAGCGGAGCCAGCTCGACGGTGGTCAGATCGGCCTCCACGAGCGTCAGTCCGGCCGCGACGTTCTTCGCGGCATTGGCGCGCTTCAAAGAGACGTCGTAATAGTCGGTGAACGCGTCCACACCGACGACGTCCCAGCCGTCGGCCAGGAGGCGGCGGCTGATCGTCGAGCCGATGAAGCCGGCCGCACCAGTGACGAGCGCTTTCATGGATCCCTTCGCGATAAGACCTGGAATAGGCCCGATCGATACTCGGATAGATGTATGAGAAGCGGTCGGCATTGCCCGCGGAGTTTTGAACTCTACCTCCCGGAGAAGTCCCCCACGGCGCTCTGAAGCGATATTCGCTCAGTTCGTGTCCCCCGTTCGGAGGCGCAGGAATGGAGGGATCGTCGCCCGGCCGGAGGGAGCCGTCCGCACCCCTTCGGCACCCCCCGAGAGGTGGTCGAGCCGCGTGATCCTGCTAAGTTCGGGGTCGAGCGCCGCCGCCGCTCTCTCCGCCCGCCGCCAGAGGCCCGCTCGAGAGCTCCGTCGGTCGATGGCCGCTCTCGTCCGAGTCGGCTCCTTCGAGGGGTGAAGGGAAGACCGAGTTCTCCATGAACGGCAAATGGAAAGCTTCAGCAGCGGTGGGCGTCGAAAGAGCCGGAAGGGCTTTTCTCGTGCCGCTGCGCGAGCCGCTCGAGGACGCCGTGGAGATCTCCGGATCGGGACTGGACATCTGGGACGAGATCTGTGCTTCCTCTCATGGGATCACCTTAGCTGCGCTCATCGATAAGATAGCGGCACTCTATTCGACAGATGTCTCCGAGATAGCCCTCCCGGTCGAGGAATTCGTTCTCTCCCTCCGCGATCGCGGTCTCGTCCTCGCCGCGGATCAGAGTGCGAGTGACGGAGAATGACCGGCGCTCGAGATCTCGACCTGCCCAGTGCCGTCCTCCTGCTGCACGGCTGGCTCTCCTGGCTCGCGGAGGAGCACGCTCAGCGCGCCCTCTTCATCAAGGGGCCGGGGCTGCAGTTCCTCGGACTGCGGGAGGGGCACGTCTCCTCCGACGTCGACGTCCTGGTCGACCCGGCGGCCTTCGAGTCGTTCTGCGCCCTCCTCGAGGCGAACGGCTGGAGTCAGCGCCGCAGCACCTTCGCCGGTGCGCGCTACACCGAGCACTCGCGCACCCTCATCCATCCCCGCTGGCCCTGCGACATCGACGTCCATCGCTTCTTCCCCGGCTTCATCGCTCCGGGCGACGTCGTCTTCGACGAGCTGTGGCGCCGCCGGGTGACGATGCCGGCCGCCGGGCGCGACTGCAGCATCCCCGACCGGGCCGGGAGCCTGCTCGTCCTGGGCCTGCACGCGCTCCGGAGCCGCTCGGACAACGCCCGGCACGCCCGCGAGCTGGCCTACCTCCTCGAGCACGCCGCGCTCGACGCGGAGCAGCGCACCGATCTGGCAGCGCTCGCCCGCCGCACGGGGGCCGAGCACACGCTGGCCGAGGTGCTCCGCGCGCTCGACGCGATCCCCTCGACGCCGGCGCCCCCCGTCGCCGACCCGGCGGAGGCCGCCGCACTGATGGAGTGGACCCGGCGCGTGGCGGCAGGAGCGAGCACCGGCTACATGTGGACCAGCATCATCCGGCGGCAGCGCGGCTGGCGACGACTCGTCACGATCCGCCATGCGGTCTGGCCGCAGCGCGCGGATCTGCTGCGGATGCGACCCACGACGACGGACACGGCTGCGGGGCGCGCCCGATCGCGGCTCCAGCGCCTCCTGCGGGGGGCGCCGGCCGCGTCCCGGGCGGTCGCGCAGCTGATCGTCGAGGCCCGCCGCTCCCGTCGCTGACGGCGAGGATCACCCGGGGCGGCAGCCGCAGGACGCCGAACCGGGTGGTTCCGGGCCGAGGGCCTCAGCGCACCGCCACCGTCGACCGATCGCGCCCGGTCAGATCCCGCTGCGTCGTCGCCCCGCGCCAGCCGTCTGCCGTCAGCAGCGCACGGATCTCCGCTCCCTGCAGCTCGCCGTGCTCGATGACGAGCACTCCCCCGGCCCGGAGCAGCCGGAGCGCGGTCCGGGACAGCGCCCGCACGACGTCCAGCCCGTCCTCGCCGCCGTAGAGCGCGGCCGGCGGGTCGTACCGCCGCACCTCGATGTCGCGCGGGACGGCGGCCGAGGGGATGTACGGCGGGTTGGAGACGACGACGGAGACCGTGCCGTCGAGCTCGGGCAGCGCGTCGGCGAGGTCGACGAAGACGATGCGGGCGTTCTCGAGACCCAGGCGGTCGCGGTTGCCGCGCGCCCAGAGGAAGGCGTCGACGGAGTTCTCGACGCCGATGACCCGCGCATGCGGGACCTCGTGGGCGAGCGCGAGCGCGAGCGCCCCGCTGCCGGTGCCGAGGTCGACGGCGATCGGCGACTCGTCGGCCACGGCGCGGAGGGCGTCGATGGCGAGCTGCGCCACTCCCTCCGTCTCGGGCCGCGGCACGAAGACGCCTGGACCGACCGCGAGCTCGAGCGAGCGGAACGGCGCGACGCCGATGATGTGCTGCAGCGGCTCGCGCGAGGCCCGGCGCTCGATCGCGTGGTCGTAGGCGTCGCGGGTCGCCTCGTCGAGCGCGAGGCCGGTGATCAGCCGCGCCTGGAGCGAGCCGCGGCCGAGGCCGAGCAGGTGGCCGAGCAGCAGCTCGGCGTCGACGTCCGGGGTGGGGACGCGCGCCGAGGTCAGCCGGGCGACGGCGTCCGCGAGGAGTGCGCGCGCGTCGAGATCGATCGTCACCGTGCTCACGACTCGTCGGAGCCGATGTCGGCCAGGCGGGCCTCCTCGTCGAACTGGATCGCGCTCTCGACGACGGGGTCGAGCGCTCCGTTCATCACGCCGTCGAGGTTGTAGGCCTTGTAGCCGGTGCGGTGGTCGGCGATGCGGTTCTCGGGGAAGTTGTAGGTGCGGATGCGCTCGGAGCGGTCCATCGTCCGGATCTGCGTCTTGCGGGCGTCGGAGGCGGCGGCGGCGATCTCCTCCTGCTGGCGGGCGAGGATGCGCGCGCGCAGGACGCGCATGCCGGCCTCGCGGTTCTGCAGCTGGCTCTTCTCGTTCTGCATCGAGACGACGATGCCGGTCGGGAGGTGGGTGATCCGCACTGCGGAGTCGGTGGTGTTCACCGACTGGCCGCCGGGGCCCGAGGAGCGGTAGACGTCGATCTTCAGGTCGTTCTGGCTGATCGCGATCTCCTCCGGGGCGTCGACCTCGGGGAAGACGAGCACGCCGGTGGTCGACGTGTGGATGCGGCCCTGCGACTCCGTCACGGGGACGCGCTGCACGCGGTGCACGCCGCCCTCGTACTTCAGGTGCGCCCAGACGCCCTGCGAGGGGTCGGTCGCGTTGCTCTTGATGGCGACCTGGACGTTCTTGTAGCCGCCGAGGTCGGACTCGTCGCGATCGAGGATCTCGGTCTTCCAGCCCTTCGCCTCGGCGTAGTGCAGGTACATCCGGAGCAGGTCGGCCGCGAACAGCGCGCTCTCGGCACCGCCCTCGCCGCCCTTGATCTCCATGATCACGTCCCGGCCGTCGTCGGGGTCGCGCGGGATGAGGAGGCGGCGCAGCTTCTCCTGCGCGACGCGGAGGGACTCCTCGAGCTCCGGGACCTCCTCGGCGAAGGCGTCGTCCTCGCGGGCGAGCTCGCGCGCGGCCTCGAGGTCCTCGCCGGCCTGGATCCAGGCGGCGTGGGCCGACTTGATCTGGCTCAGCTCGGCGTAGCGGCGGTTGACCTTCTTCGCTCGCGCGGCGTCCGCGTGCAGGGCGGGGTCGGACAGCTGCGTCTGGAGGTCCTCGTGCTCGGCGAAGAGGACGCTGACGGATTCGAACATGGGGTTCCTGGTTTCCGGGGGTCGTCTGTGGTGATGGGCAGTACTTGCTGGTCGAATAGGTGCCGCAGGCGCCGTATCGAGCGGCGAAGCCGCTTCGCGTCTCGGTGGTGAGGGAAAGGACGCGGCGACGCCGCGTCATGCTGGTCGAGTAGCCCCGCAGGGGCGTATCGAGACCCGCCACCACCAGCAGGGCGGGTCTGCATACTCAGCGTCCTGACGGTGGCGGATCTCGATACGCCCGCTCCGCGGGCTACTCGATCAACATGACTTTCCCCATACGTACTAGGTGATCTTTCCTAA
Source organism: Rathayibacter sp. VKM Ac-2857 (assembly GCF_013205025.1). Lineage (GTDB taxonomy): Bacteria > Actinomycetota > Actinomycetes > Actinomycetales > Microbacteriaceae > Rathayibacter. Next base: position 532,397 of record NZ_JABMLE010000001.1, read on the forward strand.
GAGACCGACGTGCTCAGCAGGGCGGGTCTCGATGCGCCCGCTGCGCGGGCTGCTCGACCAGCAGGAGCGGCCCGCTGCGCGGGCTGCTCGACCAGCAGGAGCGGCCCGCTGCGCGGAATGCGCCGGACATGCTGGTCGAGTAGGCGCCGCAGGCGCCGTATCGAGACCCGGGACGCGAAAACGCCCGCGGCCGCCCCCGGAGGGGCGACCGCGGACGTCGGGGCAGCTAGTGGTGGCCGTTGCCGTGGTTCGCGGTGGTCGGGCCGACGGCGGACTTCGAGACCTGCATCAGGAACTCGACGTTCGAGGACGTCTCCTTCAGGCGGGACAGGATGATCTCGAGCGCCTGCTGCTGGTCGAGCCCGGCGAGGGCGCGGCGCAGCTTCCAGGTGATCTTGACCTCGTCCGAGCTGAGGAGCATCTCCTCGCGGCGGGTGCCCGACGCGTTGACGTCGACGGCGGGGAAGATCCGCTTGTCGGCGAGGTGGCGCGAGAGGCGGAGCTCCATGTTGCCGGTGCCCTTGAACTCCTCGAAGATCACCTCGTCCATCTTCGAGCCGGTCTCGATGAGCGCCGTCGCGAGGATGGTGAGCGAGCCGCCGTTCTCGATGTTGCGCGCCGCACCGAAGAACTTCTTCGGCGGGTACAGCGCCGACGCGTCGACGCCGCCCGAGAGCACGCGGCCCGAGGGAGCGGCGGTCACGTTGTAGGCGCGGCCGAGGCGGGTGATCGAGTCGAGCAGCACGACGACGTCGTGGCCCAGCTCGACGAGGCGCTTGGCGCGCTCGATGGCCAGCTCGGCGACCGTGGTGTGGTCCTCGGCCGGGCGGTCGAACGTGGAGGCGACGACCTCGCCGCGCACGGTGCGCTGCATGTCGGTGACCTCCTCAGGACGCTCGTCGACGAGCACGACCATGAGGTGGACCTCGGGGTTGTTCTGCACGATCGCGTTCGCGATCTGCTGCAGGACGATCGTCTTGCCGGCCTTGGGCGGCGCGACGATGAGGCCGCGCTGGCCCTTGCCGATCGGGGCGACCAGGTCGATGATCCGCTGGGTCAGCTTGCCCGGCTCCGTCTCGAGGCGCAGGCGCTCGGTCGGGTACAGCGGCGTGAGGTCGTGGAACTCGACGCGCGCGGCGGCCTCCTCGACGGTCTGGCCGTTGATGGAGTCGACGCGGACGATCGCGTTGTACTTCTGGCGTCCGCCGCCCTCGCCCTCGCGGGGCTGGCGGATGGCGCCGACGACGGCGTCGCCCTTGCGCAGGTTGTACTTCTTGACCTGGCCGAGCGAGACGTAGACGTCGCTGACACCGGGCAGGTAGCCCGTGGTGCGCACGAACGCGTAGTTGTCGAGGACGTCGAGGATGCCGGCGACCGGGATGAGGACGTCGTCCTCGCTGATCTCGGGCTCGAAGTCGTCGCCGACCGCTCCCCCGCGGCGCTTGCGGTCGCGGTAGCGGCTGCGGCGGCCGTCCTCGCCGTCGGCCTGCTGGCCGTTCTGCGAGGAGCCCTGAGCGTTCTGGCCGTTGCCGCCCTGGGGCTGGCCGCCCTGGTTCGACGCGGCCTGGCCGTTGCCGTTCTGCGCGGCGCCGTTCTGGCCGTTGCCGTTCTGGCCGTTGCCGTTCTGGCCACCGTTGTTCTGAGTGCTGCCGTTCTGCTGGCCGTCGTTCGCCTGGCGGTCCTCACCACGGCGGTTGCGGTTGCGGCGGTTGCGGCCGCGGCCGGTGCCCTGCTGGTCGCCGCCGTTCTGCTGGTCACCGCCGTTCTGCTGCTCGCCGGAGTTCTGCTGGTCGTCCTGGCGGTCGCCGGAGTCGGACTCGTCGCCGGCGTCCTGCGGGGACGACTCGACGGAGTCGCTCGACTCGGGCTGCTCGTTCTGCTCGGCGCTGCCGCCGCGGCTGCGACGGCGTCCGCGGCGCTCGCGCTGACCGCCCTCGCGGGAGGAGTCGTCCGACTCCGGCCCGTTGGGCAGCTCGATCTCGATGACCGGTCGCGGCGCCTGCTCGGCGTCGGGGGCCTGCTCGACGACGGGCGGGAGCTCGGGGATGAGCGACTCGACACCGCTGCCGGCCGGCACGTTCAGGTGCTCACCGGCGGCGACCGTGCCGCTGGAGGCGCGACGCGAGCCGCGACGACGCGGGGTGCGCTCGGCGGGCTCGGCGACCGGCTCGGCGGCCACGGGGAGCTCGAGCTCGACCGGAGCGGCCTCGGCGGCGACCGGAGCCGGCTCCTCGACCGTGGCGGCGGCCTGCTCGAGGACGTCGGCGGTGTCCGCCTCCGTGCTCTCGGCGGGCGCGGGCACCTCGGCGGGGGCCTCGAGCACCGGGGCGCTCTGCTCGGCCACGTCGGCCGGCTCGGCCTCGACACTCGTGCCGTCGACGACGGGCTCGGCCTCGGCCGGCTCGGCGAACGACTGCTCGGCGGCCGAGGGCTCGGCGGGCGCCTGCTCCTCGGCGGGAGCGGCGGGCTCGGCGGCGACCTCGGAGTCCGCGCCGGCGCGGAGGTCCGAGATGGCCTGGACGAGCTCGCCCTTGCGGAGCTTGGAGGCTCCGCCGATGCCGAGGCTCGTCGCGAGAGCCTGCAGCTCGGCGACGCGGAGGCCGGCGAGATCGGCGTTGTCCGCGGCGGTGCCGCGGGTGTTGACATCTGTCACTGGAGAGGGGTTCCTTCCCCCCGGGAGCGAACGCTCACCGGGAGAGCACATCAGCCGTGCGGGTCCATCGCGAGTTCTGATCCACGCGATGCTCTCGGTCGCCGGCTCGACCTGCCTCGGGAAGCGCAGAGAGGGCACGAGCGACCAGGCGCTGATCTGCACGAGAAGCAGGGGCGCCCTTCACACGATGTGATGGCCGTGATTATCGGGACGATCCGTCGGACAGATTCCGCTCGTTACGCGGCTCCTCGGGATGCGATCCCCACTGTAGCACCCTTGAAGTCGACGGCCAGCATGTGCGCGCGCCAGGGCGTCTGCGCCTCCTTCGCCACCAGATCCGCGGCGGCCAGGCGCTGCGCGGGGTCGCTGCAGAGCACGAGGACGCTCGGTCCGGCGCCGGAGACGACGGCCGCGTAGCCGTGCGAGCGCAGCAGCGCGATCAGCTCGGAGGTCTGCGGCATCGCCGCGGCCCGGTAGTTCTGGTGCAGCTTGTCCTCGGTCGCCGCGAACAGCAGCTCGGGGCTCTGGATCAGGGCCGCGATCAGCAGCGACGAGCGCGAGACGTTGAAGACGGCGTCCTCGTGCGGGACGCTGATCGGCTGCAGCGAGCGCGCCAGCCGGGTCGACATGGTGTGCTCGGGCACGAAGACGACCGGCGAGACACCGCGGTGCACCATCAGCTTCTTGGAGCGCGGCCGCAGCGGCGCCTCCGGTCCGCCCTCGGCGCCGGGCTCGACCCAGGCGATGGTGAGACCGCCGAAGAGCGCCGGCGCGACGTTGTCGGGGTGCCCCTCCATCTCGGTCGCGATCCGGAGCAGGTCGTCGGCGTCGAGCTCGACGATGCCGTCGAGCAGTCCCTTCGCCGCCATGATCCCGGAGACGATCGCGGCGCCGGAGGAGCCCATCCCGCGGCCGTGCGGGATGATGTTGCGCGCGGTCACGTCGATGCCCGGCATCTCCTGCCGCTGGTCGGCGAAGGTGTAGGCGATGGCCTGCACGACGAGGTTCGTCTCGTCGGTCGGCACCTCGCCCTCGCCCACGCCGTGCACCGCGACCCGGGCGCCCGTCGCCGTGACGGCCGTGACCTCGAGCTCGTCGTAGGCCGAGAGAGCGAGGCCCAGCGTGTCGAACCCGGGGCCGAGGTTCGCCGAGGTCGCCGGGACCTTGACGTGCACGGTGCGGCCGACGGGAACCGCCGAGGTCATGCGCCGGCCAGCCCCAGCACGTCGGCGATCGCGGCGGTGTCCACGGGCACGACGGTCGGAGTGATGTCCTCGCCGTCCGCGGTGCGCAGGGCCCACTGCGGGTCCTTGAGGCCGTGGCCGGTGACGGTCAGCACGACGGTGGCGTCCTTGGGGATCGCCCCCGCCTCGGCGCGCTCGAGCAGGCCGGCGACGCTGATCGCGGAGGCGGGCTCGACGAAGACGCCGACCTCGCCCGCGAGGATGCGGTACGCCTCGAGGATCTTCTCGTCGCTGATGGCGCCGAAGTAGCCGTCGCTCACGCTGCGCGCGTTGAGCGCGAGCTCCCACGAGGCCGGGTTGCCGATGCGGATCGCGCTGGCGATGGTCTCGGGGTGGCGGACGACCGCGCCGTGCACGATCGGCGCGGAGCCCTCGGCCTGGAAGCCGAACATGCGGGGCAGCTTCGTCGACCCGCCGCGCTCGAGCTCCTCGGAGTAGCCGCGGAAGTAGGCGGTGTAGTTGCCGGCGTTGCCGACGGGCACGATGTGGAGGTCCGGCGCGTCGCCGAGGACCTCGACGACCTCGAAGGCGGCGGTCTTCTGACCGGCGATGCGGTCGGGGTTCACCGAGTTGACCAGGTGCACCGGGTAGTTCTTCGCGAGGTCGCGGGCGATGTCGAGGCAGTCGTCGAAGTTTCCCTGGACCTGCAGCAGCTGCGCGTTGTGCGCGATCGCCTGGCTCAGCTTGCCGAGCGCGATCTTGCCCTCGGGGACGAGCACCGCGGCGGTGATGCCGGCGTGCGTCGCGTAGGCCGCGGCCGACGCGGAGGTGTTGCCGGTCGAGGCGCAGATGACGGCCTTCGCGCCGTGCTCGACGGCCTTCGAGATCGCCATGGTCATGCCGCGGTCCTTGAAGGAGCCGGTCGGGTTCATGCCCTCGTACTTGACCCAGACCTTCGCGCCCGTGCGGGCCGAGAGAGCCGCCGCCGGGATGAGCGGGGTGCCGCCCTCGCCGAGCGTGATGACGGGGGTCGCCTCGGTGACATCGAGGCGGTCCGCGTACTCGTGCAGGACTCCGCGCCACTGCTTGGCCATCTCAGGCTCCTTCAACTCGTAGAACGGACGTCACGGCGCCGACGAACCCGTGGGATTGGAGAGCGGTGACGGTGGCCGCCAGATCGGACTCTGCCGCGGCGTGCGTGCCGATGACCAGGGTAGCGGTCGGCTCGCGCCGCTCCGCACCGGCCTCGGCCAGCGGGTCGAGCACGGGCGGCGTCTGCACCAGCGTCTCGACGGAGACGCCGTGCTCGGCGAAGACCCCGGCGATCTGGGCGAGCACGCCGGGGCGGTCGAGCACCTCGAGCGTGACCTGGTAGCGGGTGGTGACGTGCCCGATCGGCAGCACCGGGAGTCCGGAGCTGGCGCTGGTGACGAGGCCGGGGCCGCCGACGACGTGGCGGCGGGCGGCCGAGACGACGTCGCCCAGCACGGCCGAGGCGGTCTCGACGCCGCCGGCGCCCGCGCCGTAGAACATCAGGCTGCCCGCGGCCTCCGCCTCGACGAAGACGGCGTTGTTCGCTCCGTGCACGGCGGCGAGCGGGTGCGAGCGGTGCACGAGCGCGGGGTAGACGCGCGCCGAGACGCCCTCCTCCCCCGTCTTCGCGTCGACGAGTCGCTCGCAGATCGCGAGCAGCTTGATCACGTAGCCCGAGGCGCGCGCCTGCTCGACCTGCTCCTGGGTGACGCCGGTGATGCCCTCGCGGTGCACCAGCGAGACCGGGACGTCGGTGTGGAAGGCGAGCCGGGCGAGGATCGCGGCCTTCTGCGCCGCGTCGTAGCCCTCGATGTCGGCGGTCGGGTCGGCCTCGGCGTAGCCGAGCTCGGTGGCGAGCGCGAGCGCCTCCTCGAGCGTCGAGTGCTCGGTGTCCATCCGGTCGAGGATGAAGTTGGTCGTGCCGTTGACGATGCCGAGGATCCGGTGCACGCGGTCGCCGGCGAGGCTGTCGCGCAGCGGGCGGATGATCGGGATCGCCCCGGCGACGGCCGCCTCGTAGTTGAGCTGGGCGCCGACCTGGTCGGCCGCCTCGAACAGCTCGTTGCCGTGCGCGGCGAGCAGCGCCTTGTTGGCGGTGATCACGTCGGCGCCCGAGGAGATCGCCTTGAGGATGTAGCTGCGCGCCGGCTCGAGGCCGCCGATCAGCTCGACGACGATGTCGGCGCCGAGGATGAGCGCCTCGGCGTCGGTCGTGAAGTACTCCTTCGGGATGTCCGCGGTGCGCGGCGCGTCGAGGTCCCGGACGGCCACCCCGGCGAGCTCCAGCGGCGCCCCCACGCGCTGGGCGAGCTCGTCGCCGTGGTCGAGCAGGAGGCGCGCGACCTGGGCACCGACGGACCCGGCGCCCAGGAGGGCGACGCGGAGGCTGCGGTACTCGATCATCGGAGGATGGCCTTTCGTTCGATGCCGGCATCGCGGCGGAGGAGGTCGTCCTCGGTCTCGCCGTGCACGATGACGCGCGCGGCTCCGGCCCGGACGGCGACGACAGGGGGTCGGCCGAGGTGGTTGTAGTTGCTCGAGAGCGACCAGCAGTAGGCGCCGGTCGCGGCGACGGCGAGCAGGTCGCCCGGCTGCACGTCGGCGGGGAGGAAGTCGTCGTGGACGACGATGTCGCCCGACTCGCAGTGCTTGCCGGCCACGCGGACGAGGGCGGGCTCGGCGTCCGAGACCCGGTTGGCGATCCGCGCGGTGTAGTCGGCGCCGTAGAGGGCCGGCCGGGCGTTGTCGCTCATCCCGCCGTCGACGCTGACGTATCGGCGCACGCCGTCCGAGCCGACCGCGACGTCCTTGATCGTGCCGACCTCGTAGAGGGTCAGCCCGGCCGGCCCGATCAGCGAGCGGCCCGGCTCGATCGCGATGTGCGGGACGGGGACGCCGAGGCGCGCGCACTGCTCGGCGACCGCGTCCGCGATCGCCGCGGCGATCTCGTCGATCGGCGTCGGGTCGTCGGCGCTCGTGTAGGCGATGCCGAAGCCGCCGCCGAGGTTGAGCTGCGGGACCGGGCCGTCGGCGAGGAGCGCCGCATGCACCGCGAGCAGTCGCGAGGCCGACTCGGCGAAGCCGGCCGAGCCGAAGATCTGCGAGCCGATGTGGCAGTGCAGGCCGAGGAAGCGCAGGCTCCCGTGCGAGCGGATCCGCGCGACGGCGTCCGGGCAGTCCTCGAGCGTGATGCCGAACTTCTGGTCCTCGTGCGCGGTGGCGAGGAAGCTGTGGGTGTGCGCGTGCACGCCGCTGTTCACCCGCAGCCGGACCGGCTGGACGCGGCCGTGGCGCTCGGCCGCGGCGGCGACCCGCTCGATCTCGAGCACGCTGTCCAGGACGATCGCGCCGACGCCGGCCTCGACCGCCCGGTCGATCTCGGCGAGCGACTTGTTGTTGCCGTGCAGGCCCATGTGCTCGGGCTCGACGCCGGCGGCGAGCGCGACGGCGAGCTCTCCCCCGCTGCAGGTGTCGATGTTCAGGCCCTCGGCGCTCATCCAGCGGGCGACCTCGGTGGAGAGGAACGCCTTGCCGGCGTAGTAGACGGTGACGCCGGTGCCGATCCGGCCGAGCTCGCGCTCGAAGGCCTCGCGCGTCGCGACCGCGCGGCGGCGGGCGTCGTCCTCGTCGACGACGTAGAGCGGAGTGCCGAACCGCGCCGCGAGCTCGCTCGCCGCGACCCCGGCGATCTCGAGGCCGCCGTCCGCCGAGCGGACCGTGCCGCCGGACCAGACGCCGTCGGCGAGGCCGTTCGCGTCGTCGGGGCGGTGCAGCCACTCCGGAGCGAGGGGATGACGGGGGGCGCGGACGGGTGCGTCGGCGTGTGCCACGGGTGAGACCTCACAGGAGAGAGTGGGAGCGTCACTGCGTGGCGAGCGAGTCCGGATTGACCCCTGAAGCCAGCAAGATCCTTGAACGTGCTGTCGGTGCAGATGCTGTCGGTGCAGGTGCTGCCGTCGAGCGTGCTGCCAGTGCTCTGTCAGCCGGGGCCGACGGCACAGGGCTCCGATCCTACCGGTCGGGCGCTGCGCGTCCGTCCCGGATCAGGAGCAGACGCCGGTCTCCTGCTGCGCCGGGTCGCTGAGGAAGGTCGGCGAGAGATCGAAGGAGGCGTCCAGCGAGTCGGCCGTCACGGCGACGTCGGTCAGCGCGAGCCCCTGCGGCACCGCGTCCGCGATGCAGACCGAGCGCGCGGCGAGCAGCCCCTCGGCCACGGCGCCGAAGCGGTCCTCGACGTCGGCGGCGCTGATCGTGGTGCCGCCCGCCGTCACCTCGGACGGCGTCAGCTCGATCGCGCCGTCGGCCGCGCCGAGCTCGATGCCGACGCCCGCGGCGAGGGTGAGCCCGAGCACGTCGACCGAGGTGTTCACGCGCACCAGCGGCGGGTCGAGCGTCACGCCGTCGATCGGCACCTGGCTCCGCGCGGCGACGAGCGTGCTCACCGAGTCGGGGTCGAGCGCCACGGTCGCGCGTCCCGCCTCGAGCGGACCGTCGCCGCTCGCGGGGACGCCCTCGAGCGTCGCGTCGACATCGCCGTTCAGATCGCCGAACGCGACGTCGTCGCTGCGGATGTCGAGCCGGTCGAGCGAGCCGGCGATCAGCTGCGGCAGCACCGCCCAGCCGGCGACCTCGACCTCGACGGGGTGGTCCGCGGGGAGCGAGAGCGCCTCCCGGATACTCGACGCCGCGGTGTCGGCGACGGCGCGGCGGGCGAGCACGTCGCCGACGACGGCGGCCACGGCGAGCAGCACGATCAGGATCACGACGACGATCGCGACGCGGCGACCCCGGCGCGGCCGACCGTCGGCGGCGGCGGTCACATCCGGTCCGGAGCAGTCACGCCGAGCAGCGAGAGCCCGTTGCGCAGGACCTGCGCGGTCGCGTCGTTCAGGCGCAGGCGGGTCGAGTGCACGGCCTCGATCGGGTCGTCACCCTGCGGGACCACGCGGCAGTTGTCGTACCAGCGGTGGTAGAGGCCGGCGATCTCCTCGAGGTAGCGGGCGACGCGGTGCGGCTCGCGCAGCTCCGCGGCCAGCGCGACGATCCGCGGGAACTCCTGCAGCCCGCCCAGCAGCGCCGACTCGCTCGGGTGCACCAGCGTCTCGGGGGCGAACGGCTCGCGCGGCACGCCCGACGCCTCCGCCTTCGCCGCGACCTGGCGGGTGCGGGCGTGCGCGTACTGCACGTAGTAGACGGGGTTGTCGTTGCTGCGCTTGGTGAGCAGGTCGAGGTCGATGTCGAGCGAGGAGTCGGCGGAGGAGCGCACGAGCGAGTAGCGCGCGGCGTCGACGCCCACGGCCTCGACCAGATCCTCCATCGTCACCACGGTGCCGGCGCGCTTGGACATCCGGACCGCCTGGCCGTCGCGGAGCAGGTTGACGAGCTGGCCGATCAGGATCTCGAGGTTGACGCCCGGGGTGTCGCCGAAGGCCGCGCACATCGCCATCATCCGGCCGATGTAGCCGTGGTGGTCGGCGCCGAGCATGATGATCGCCCGGTCGAAGCCGCGCTCGCGCTTGTCGAGGTAGTAGGCGAGGTCGCCCGCGATGTAGGCGGCCTCCCCGTCGCTCTTGATGATGACGCGGTCGCGGTCGTCGCCGAAGTCCGTGGTGCGCAGCCAGGTCGCACCGTCGGCTTCGAAGATGTGGCCGAGCTCGCGGAGGCGCTCGATCGCCCGCTCGACGGCGCGCGACTCGTGCAGCGAGTTCTCGTGGAAGTAGACGTCGAAGTCGACGCCGAACTCGTGCAGGCTCTGCTTGATCTCGCCGAACATCAGGTCGACGCCGATCGAGCGGAAGGTCTCGTTCAGCTCGGCCTCGGGCAGCGCCGTGAGGTCGCCCGGGTAGGCGGCCACGACGCGGTCGGCGATGTCGGCGATGTAGGCGCCGCCGTAGCCGTCCTCGGGCGTCGGCTCACCGCGGTAGGCGGCCAGGACGCTCCGGGTGAAGCGGTCGATCTGCGCCCCGTGGTCGTTGAAGTAGTACTCGCGGGTCACCTCCGCGCCCTGCGCGATCAGCACGCGGGCGAGGCTGTCGCCGACGGCGGCCCAGCGGGTGCCGCCGATGTGGATCGGGCCGGTGGGGTTGGCCGAGACGAACTCGAGGTTCATCTTCAGACCGGAGTAGACGGAGCCGGTGCCGTAGGCCCCGCCCGCCTCGACGATCGCGCCGGCGAGCGCGCCCGCGGCGGCGGCGTCGAGCCGCACGTTGAGGAATCCGGGGCCGGCGACCTCGACCGAGGCCACGCCGTCGACCGCGCCCAGTCCCTCGGCGAGCTCGGTCGCGAGCTCGCGCGGGTTCGCGCCGGCCTTCTTCGCGATCTTCATCGCGATGTTCGAGGCCCAGTCGCCGTGGTCGCGGTTCTTCGGCCGCTCGAGCACGACGTCGCCGAGCGCGACCTCGGCGTCGCTCCCTCGTCGCTGCACGGCGTCGAGGACGAGGGCGTGCAGGGAGGCGGCGAGCTGTTCGGGAGTCACGGGGCACGATTCTACCGGCCGCCCCGCCACCCCTTCCTTCCCGCCGATCGCCTCACCTCCCCCGCCGATCGAGCAGCCACCGCAGCATGCTGATCGAGTAGCCGGCGCAGCCGGCGAATCGAGCGGAGGGGGCGCCTCCGGCGCCACCGCGGGGCGGGGAAGAGACCGACGTCCTTGGGGTGGTGGGTCTCGATACGCCCCTTCGGGGCTACTCGACCAGCATGTTCTGCGGGCGTCTCTTCCAAGTAGATCCACCCTCCCCAGAACCGCAGCCGCCAGGACCCATCCGCCCCCCGCCGCCTCGCGATTGCTAGGGTGCAGCGCATGCGCCGACCCGCCGCCCTCGCCCTCCTCGTCGCCGTCGGCGCCCTCGCCGGCTGCGCGCCGGGCGCGGAGCCGGTGCCGAGCGCGAGCGAGGCCGTCACCGGCACCCCGGTCGACATCGCCTGCGACGAGCTGATCCCCGCCTCAGCGCTCACCGGGCTCTGGGCGGGCTTCACCCCGAGCGACGCCGTCGAGCCGACCGCGGTCTCCACCGAGATCGCCGGCTACCAGGGACAGGTCTGCGGCTGGTCCGGGCCGGAGGGCGCGGACTTCCAGATCGCCGTCGCGCAGCTCGATCCCGCGATCATCGAAGCGCTGAAGAACGAGTTCTTCACCACGAGCGCCGCGGTCCCCACCTACGGCCGGCCGCCCGAGATCGAGGGCTATTACGAGGTCGCGAACGGCCGCGGCGTGGCCGACGCCTTCATCGGCGATTACTGGATCGAGGCGTCGAGCGCCTCGTTCGTCGAGCCGGGCGACCCCGAGCCGCTGGTCCGCGCGGCGCTGACCGCCCTTGGCGGCTGACGCCCGCTCAGCCCAGGCGCACCGGCGACACGTGGTCGTCCTCGACGACCTCGTCGCAGGTCGCCTCGACGTTCATCGTCTCGAGCCGCAGGTCGGTGAGGTAGCTGCTGAGGAACGCCGTGTCGGCGGTGTCCCGGCCGGAGGAGATCCGCAGCATCGACGGCCGCGGAGCGAGCCGGGTCGCGTCGACCGCGTGCCAGGCCCCGTCGACCCACGCCTCCGACACCGCGTGGAAGTCGCGCGGCTCGAGCCCCGGGGCGTAGACGGCGGTCACCCGCGCCGGGATGTCGAGCGCGCGCAGCAGCCCGACGACGGTGTGCGCGAAGTCGCGGCAGACGCCCTGTCCGCTCTCGATCACCTGCGCCGCTCCCCCGGTCGCGACCGTGGAGCCGTAGACGTAGGAGAGGTGGCTGTGCACCCACTCCTCGACGGCGACGAGCGCCTCGAAGCCCCTGGCCCGCCCGAACTCGCGCCGGGCGATCCCGCCGAGAGCATCGGTCTCCGCGTAGCGGCTCGGCCGCAGGTACTCGACCAGCTCGAGCTCGCTCGGCTCGTCCGGCACGCCTCGCCCGGAGACGCGGCCGCGGTACTCCACCTGCATCGCGCCGGCGTTCGCCGCCACACGGTGCACGCGCGCACCGTGCCGCGCCGGGAACTCCCGCACCGGGACGGGCTCGCCGTCGAGAGTGACGGTGAAGGAGTCCTCGAAGTCGTCCCCCGTCGGCGTCGCCGCCATCAGGAAGATCAGGTCGGTCGGCCCGTTCAGACGCAGGCCCAGCGAGGCGGAGACGGTGCGCAGCATGCCTCCATCGTGGCACGCCGAGACGGCCCGCCAGGGCGTCCGGCGACGCTCACCCCGGGTGCTAATGTTGTCAGGCACTCCTGGCCCCCATAGCTCAGGGGATAGAGCACTGCCCTCCGGAGGCAGGGGCGAAGGTTCGAATCCTTCTGGGGGCACTCTTCACGCCGATCCGGCTGCCTCGAGCAGACCGACGCGGGCCGCGGGCTCCGGCACGACGCGATCGACTCCGGCTCGAACGCTCGAGCAGCGCTCCTTCGCTCGCCGACGGCCTCGAGCGCCGTGCCCGAGCCGCACGCACGCCGACCGACGCCCTCGGAGCGCGACCGAGGTGCGGTACCGCGGGATTCGAGGGCGTCGCCCGTGCGCGAGAGCGGAGGATCAGTCGTCGTCGTTCGCGCAGTCCCGCGAGCAGTACGGATCGGCGACCCGCGACGGGCGACGTCGGCAGGCGTCGCAGCGGCGGGCGCGCAGGAAGGAGCGGATCAGGGTCGTCATGGTGAGCCTTCGGGTACGACACCGCGACCGCCGTGAGGCTGCGGGATTCGGGTTCCACAGGTCGCTCGGGAGGTGTCCCGACGGATCCTATGGTCCGTCTCCGCCTCGAGCAAGAGACCCGCCGAGGCTCCCGGCCGTTCCGCACCTCCGCGCCTCCGGCGCTCCGAGCCGGCTCACCGGGCGACGACGATCTCCCCCAGATCGGCCGCCAGCTCCTGTGCCATGTGGTCGTACCCCGCCGTGTTCGGGTGGCCGACCTCGATGTTGACCCACTCGGACTGCGACGTCGTGGGGAACCAGCGCTCGTAGAGCGGGCTGATGAACGCGATGCGGTGGTCGCGCGCGTACTCCTGGAGCACGGCGTTGACGTAGCGCTTGTTGGCGTTCGAGTTCGTCGAGACCGACACGGGGCCGAGCATGACGAGCTGCGCCGACGGGAACCGCTCCCGCAGCGCCGTCACGGTGGCGTCGACCGCATCGGGCAGCCCGGCGTTCTCGACGTTCTGGTCGTTCGAGCCGCCCTGGAGGATCACGAGCTGGAACTCGTCCCCGTAGCTCAGCCTCTCGATGCGCTGCAGGAAGGTGCCCTGGCCGTCGTTGCCCGCCTTGATGTAGCCCGTCGACCCGACTCCCTCGACCGCGATGTCCCAGCCGGGGAGGTATCGGGGCAGGACGCGCGCGAAGCCGTCCGTCTCCGGTTCGGCTGCACCGAAGCCCGCGGTGTAGGAGTCGCCGAAGACGAGTACACGGGGCTGCGCCGGCAGCGCGATCGGGTCCGGCGTGGGCACCGGTGTCGCCGTGGTCGGCGAGAACGTCGCACTCGCCGGGATCTCGACGGCCGCCCGGTCGTCCGGCAGGAGGAACACGAGCAGCGTCCCGGTGACGGCGAGTGCGGCGACGACGGTCACGACCCGCACCGTCGTGCTCCGCCAGGCCGATGACAGCACTTCGAGACGCCTCACGATGATCCCCCCCGGTCGACTGAGCGAGAGGCTAACCGAGGAGCGCGCCCGGAGCAGAGCCCCCGAAGGTGTGGCGCGTCCTCACGGACGTCCCGGGACCCGCCGATCCGGGCCACCGGGTCGCCGAGCACCGCCTCGCGTGTCGGGAATCGCCGTTCCGCGGGCGGGGATCGCCCGTCCTGCTCGGCTGCATCCGCGGTCCAGGACACGACCGGAGGACGAGCAGCCGAGCGACTCAGTCGTCGTCCTGAGCGCAGCGCTCGGAGCAGTAGGGGTCGAGTGCGCGCCGGGGGACGAGTCCGCACGCTGCGCAGAGGGGACGACGACGTCGGGGCACGAACGATCGAAGACGTTCAGCCAAGCGTTTCGGGGTCACGAGAACCGCCTTTTCGTTGACGTCGCGAGCAACCGGGCAGGAATCCGGACCGCGCTTCGGGTGCGCGGACGCTCGCCGGGAGACGTCGTGTCCTATTCGTACCCCCGTGCAGCTCGGATTGGTACCGGATGGGCCGTGAAACAGGCACTATCACCCGATTCCGTTCCGGTTCGGAGTCTCTGGGGACACGCTGTCCCGTTCCAGGAGCGCCACGTCCGCAGAGGCGGACCCCGATCGACAGGGGTTCCCGCGCCGAAACGCGCTCGGCGCACACGGCGTTCCTGAGAGCGGCGTCGTAGGGTGAGCGCGTGAAGATCCTTGTCGTCGAAGACGATCCAGCCATGGGCGAAGCGCTCGTGGGCGGCCTTGAAGACGCCGGCTACGAAGCCGAGCTGACGACGAACGGCATCGACGCGCTCGTCGCGTTCAGCAACGCGGAGTTCTCGGCCGCCATCGTCGACGTCATGCTCCCCGCGATGTCGGGCTTCGAGATCTGCCGGCGCATCCGCGAGCTCGGCCGTTCCACGCCGATCCTGCTGCTGACGGCGCGCGACTCGGTCGAGGACCGCGTCTTCGGCCTCGACGCCGGTGCCGACGACTACCTGACGAAGCCGTTCGCGTTCACCGAGCTCAACGCGCGGCTGCGGGCACTGCTGCGGCGCAGCCCGTCGCTGATGTCCACCTCGATCGAGGTCGGCCGCATCACCGTGGACGGATCGAGCATCCGCCGCACCGCCGACAACACGCGCATCCACGTCAGCCCGAAGGAGCTCGAGCTGCTGAAGCTCCTGATCTCGCCGGTCGGCTCGGTGGTCACCCGCCAGCGCATCCTCTCCGAGATCTGGGGCGGCGGCGAGATCGTCGACAACAACATCGTCGACCAGTACGTCAGCTACCTTCGCAAGAAGCTGCCCGCCGAGGACACCGGCGTCAGCATCGTGACGGTGCGCGGCAAGGGCTACTTCCTCCGTCCGGTCGAGTAGCCGCGTGGCCGCCTCGAGCCCGCTCGCCGCGGCGCGCGCTGCGACGCGGCGCTCGGGAGCGCTGTCGATCCGCGCCAGGATCACGATCGGCTCGGTCGCCGTCGCGACCGTGCTCTTCGCCCTGGCCGCGATGCTCTTCTACCAGGTCGTCACCGGCATCGTGGAGCGCAGCGAGCGGACGATCCTCGTCTCGATCGAGGACGAGATCCGCCGGGACATCGCTGCCGGCGACGTCCCGCGGGTCCAAGACTCCTCCACCGGGCAGCTCTACCTCGCGATCACCCCGGACGGCGCGGTCGACGCGACGACCATGCCGACGGAGGTGCGCCGCTCGGTGCAGGCGGAGCTGCGCGACCGAGCGGCCGACGCGGTGCCGCGCTACACCGAGGTCGCCACCGCGACCACGCGCTACCTGGTGCGCATCACCGCCGTGGACGGCGAGGACGGCACCTGGAGCGTCGCCACCGCCCGCGATCAGGCGGCCTCGCAGCTCGTGCTCGACGACTTCGCGCACGTGCTCGTGTACGCCGCGATCTTCCTCGTCGTGACCTTCGGGCTCGCGTCCTGGATCCTCACCGGAGCGGCTCTGGCGCCCGTCCGGCGGATGCGCGCCCGCGCCGACCAGATCGCCGCCGACCCCACTCCCGGCGATCAGCTGCCGGTGGTCGGCACCCGCGACGAGATCGACGAGCTCGCCGAGACGCTGAACGCGTTCCTCTCCAAGCAGTCGGCCTCCCTCGCGCGGGAGAAGCAGATGGTCTCGGACGCCAGCCACGAGCTGCGCACGCCGCTCGCCGCGCTCTCGGCCCAGCTCGAGATCGCGCACCACCGCGTCGAGGACCCGGTCGCCGTCGATCGCGTCATCCTCGACGCGCAGAAGAGCGTGGATCGCCTGGTCCGGCTCGCCTCCGCCCTGCTGGACATCTCCCGGATCGAGAGCCGCTCCGCCCGGCCGACCTCGCCGTTCGCCGAGCTGGTCGACGAGCTGGTCGGCGCGGTCGACCGCACCCGGCTGCTCGCGGCGGAGTCGGGCGTCGAGATCGACTACGAGATCGACGAGCGCGAGCCCGCGCGACTGTACGCCGTCGCCTCGCAGGACTTCGGCCGGGTGATCGACAACCTCGTCCGCAACGCGATCCAGGCGATCGGCCGCGGCGGCACGATCGTCGCGGCGCTCGCGCAGAAGGACGGCCGGCTGCTGCTGACGGTCTCCGACGACGGCCCCGGCATGCCGGCGGAGTTCATCCCCGTCGCCTTCGACCGGTTCTCGCGCCCCGACGACTCGCGCACCACCGCCTCGGGCGGCAGCGGCCTGGGGCTCGCCCTGGTGCACACCACGGTGCTCTCCGGCGGCGGCACCGTCGCGCTGTCCAACCGGGAGCCGCACGGGCTCGCGGTCGACATCGTGCTGCCGCCGGTCGGGTCCGCGGCCCGCTGACGACGCGGCCGGCTCCCCCGGCATGATGAAGGCCCCCGGACTGCTCCGGGGGCCTTCGGGACGATCAGCGCCGTTCGTCCTCGGGACGGATCGGCACGGGCTCGGCGTTCGCGGGCGGCGGGGACCAGACCGGCGCCTCGGACTCCGCGGGGGTGCCGTCGAGCAGGTTGCGCGCGCGGTTCACCACCTCCGGGTCGACGAGGACCGAGTAGCTCGTGGCGATGACCTGCATCGTCGAGGTGAAGTCGCGGCGGCGACGGTTGACCGCGTAGGACGCGAGGCCGAAGAGCATGCCGAAGCCGGCACCGAGCAGGACGGCCGCGATCAGGAAGGAGAACTCGGTGGTCGGCGAGAAGATGATCAGCAGCAGACCGAGGAAGACACCGAGCCACGCGCCGGAGGCGGCTCCGGCGAGCGCGACGCGGCCCCAGGTCAGCTTGCCGGTGACGCGCTCGACGCTCTTGAGCTCGTTGCCGATGATCGCCAGCTGCTTGACCGGGAAGTCGGCCCGCGCGAGGACGTCGACGGCCTTCTGCGCTTTCTCGTAGGTGTCGAAGGTGGCGAGGATCTCGCCGCGCGGGATCGTCGGGGAGGCGGCGCCCCGGCGGTTGTTCATGGGCATCTGCTGAGTCACCCGCTCAGACTGTCACAGCCGACTTGGAGCCTTCTGGGCGCGGATCGAGAGGTTCCCGAGCACGAGCAGGGAGCCGATGGGCTCCGCGCTCGGCTTCCGCGAGGGCGGCCGGGTCTAGGTTGGTAGCCGTGAGTTCCGCCAGAGTCTTCGTAGCGCGCTTGGCCGGTTGCAGCGTCTTCGACCCGGCGGGCGATCGCGTCGGCAAGGTCCGCGACGTCCTGCTCGTCCCCCGTCAGAACGACGCGCCGCGCGTGGTCGGCCTGGTCGTCGAGATCCCCGGCCGGCGCCGGGTCTTCGTCTCGATCGGCCGCGTGACCAGCATCGGCAGCGGGCAGATCATCACGACCGGACTGATCAACGTGCGCCGCTTCGAGCAGCGCGGCGGCGAGGTCCGGGTGATCGCCGAGCTGCTCGGCCGGAAGATGACCTTCGTCGACGGCTCCGGCGACGCGATCGTCGAGGACGTCGCGATCGAGGAGGTCGGGCCGGGCGAGTGGGAGCTCGCGCAGCTCTTCGTCCGCCGTCCCAAGACCAGCCCCTCGCCCTTCGCCAAGGGCGCCACCACGTTCGCCGGCTGGCGCGAGGTCCGCGAGAGCGTCTCCACCGAGGCGCAGTCGGCCGAGCAGTACGTGGCGAGCCTCGCCGAACTCAAGCCCGCCGACCTCGCCAGCACCCTCCTCGACCTGCCGCAGCAGCGGATGCTCGAGGTCGCGGGCGAGCTCTCCGACGACCGGCTCGCCGACGTCCTCGAGGAGATGCCCGAGAGCGAGCAGGTCGAGATCCTCGGCCGGCTCGACGACGACCGCGCGGCCGACGTCCTCGACCAGATGCAGCCCGACGACGCGGCCGACCTGATCGCGCAGCTCTCCGACGAGCGCGGCGAGGCGCTCCTCGAGCTGATGGAGCCGGAGGAGGCGGACGACGTCCGCATGCTCCTCTCCTACGCGCCCGAGTCGGCCGGTGGGCTCATGACGACCGAGCCGATCATCGTCTCGTCCGAGGCGACCGTGGCCGAGGGCCTCGCGATGATCCGCCGGCACGAGCTGGCTCCGGCGCTCGGCGCCGCGGTCTGCGTGACCCTGCCGCCCTACGAGCCGCCGACCGGCCGCTTCCTCGGCATGGTGCACTTCCAGCGGATGCTCCGCTACCCGCCGCACGAGCGCCTGGGCACCCTGCTCGACCAGAGCCTCGACCCGATCACTCCCGACACCTCGGCGGCCGAGGTCGCCCGCATCCTCGCGAGCTACAACCTCGTCTCGGTGCCGGTCGTCGACGAGTCGCACCGCCTCGTCGGCGTCGTGACGATCGACGACGTGCTCGACTACCTCCTCCCCGACGACTGGCGCAGCCACGACGGCGACGACGAACCGCGCACGCCGGTGAGCACGACGACCCAGGGCATACCGATCGCGGCGCCCGTGGCGGCGGCAGGCAGGTTCAAGGCAGGACGACGAGGACGGAGGGGTGCGCGTGGCTAGGGACACCAAGCAGGATCGACGGCTCGACGCCCCGAAGGGCCTGCGCACGCGGGTGCTCCCCCGGCGCAACCGGCAGAGCAGCGACCGCTTCGGCCGCCTGACCGAGTCGTTCGCCCGCGGCATGGGCACGCCGTGGTTCCTCGTCGGCATGACGATCTTCTGCGTGTTCTGGCTGCTGTTCAACACCTACGGTCCCGAGGAGTCGCGGTTCGACTCCCAGGCCCTCGGCTTCACCGTGCTCACGCTGATCCTCTCGCTGCAGGCCTCCTACGCGGCCCCGCTCCTCTTGCTCGCGCAGAACCGGCAGGACGACCGCGACCGCGTGCAGATCGAGCAGGACCGCCAGCGCGCCGAGCGCAACCTCGCCGACACGGAGTACCTGGCCCGCGAGGTCGTGGCGCTCCGCCTGGCGATCCGGGACATGGCGAGCAAGGACTTCATCCGCTCCGAGCTGCGCAGCCTCGTCGAGGAGCTCGAGAAGGACCGGGCGGAGTCGATCGCGAGCGACCGGCGCGATGCCTGACGCCGGGACGCCCGAGCCCGTCGATCCCGCTGCCCTCGAGCACGCGGTGCTCGCGGCACTCGCGCGGGTCATCGACCCCGAGATCCGGAAGCCCATCACCGAGCTCGACATGGTCGACTCGGTGACCGTCGGCGAGGACGGTGCGGTGACCGTGGCCATCCGGCTGACGATCGTCGGCTGCCCCGCGGCGTCCGCCATCGAGCGCGACGTGCGCGCGGCCGCCGAGTCGGCGACGGGCGTCGGCGCCGTCCGGGTCGAGGTGGGCGTGATGACGCCCGCGCAGCGCACGGCGCTGACGGAGCGGCTGCGCGGCGGGCGGCGCGAGATGCCGTTCGGCCCGGACTCGCTGACCCGGGTCTACGCGGTCACCAGCGGCAAGGGCGGGGTCGGCAAGTCGACCGTGACCGCGAATCTGGCGGTGGCCCTGGCGCGGCGCGGGCTGGCGGTCGGACTGGTCGACGCGGACGTGCACGGCTTCTCCATCCCCGGCCTGCTCGGGCTGATGCACGACGGCCGGGTGGCCGGGCCGACGCGGGTCGGCGAGCTGATGCTCCCGCCCGTCGCGCACGGGGTGAAGGTGATCTCGATCGGGATGTTCCTCGAGGGCGACACCCGCGGGGCGGCCGTCTCCTGGCGCGGCCCGATGCTGCACCGCACCATCTCCCAGTTCCTCACCGACGTCTACTTCGGCGATCTGGACGTGCTGCTGCTCGACCTGCCGCCGGGCACGGGCGACGTCGCGATCTCGATCGGCCAGCTCCTGCCGCACGCGGAGGTGCTGATCGTGACGACTCCGCAGCCGGCCGCCGCCGATGTGGCGGAGCGCAGCGGTGCGCTCGCCCGTCAGTCCGGTCAGCGGATCATCGGCGTCGTCGAGAACATGTCCGGGCTGCCGCAGCCCGACGGGTCCGTGCTCGAGCTGTTCGGCAGCGGCGGCGGCGCCGAGGTCGCGCGCCGGCTCAGCGCGAGCGGCGAGGACGTGCCGCTGCTCGCCACGCTGCCGATCAGCGTGGCGCTGCGGGCGGGCGGTGACGACGGGCTGCCGGTCGTCATCGGCGACCCGGAGGACCCGGCTGCCGTGGCGATCACGGAGCTGGCGCGCACGATCGCGTCGCGTCCGCGCGGGCTGACGGGCCGGCGCCTGCCGATGTCGGTCGGCTGACCCCTTCGCCGCAGGCTCAGGCCAGAGCGGGTCTCGATACGCCCTCTCCGCGGCCTCCTCGACCAGCATGAGGGAGCCCGCTGCGGCTACTCGACCAACATGAGGGAGCCCGTTGCGCGGGCTGCTCGCCTCGCCTGGAGCGGCCCGCTGCGCGGGCAGCTCGACCCGCAGCATCCGGCGGACCTGCCGCGATGATGGTGGTCGAGTAGCCCCGCAGGGGCCTATCGAGACCCGCTGTCGTCAGCACGTCGGCCGACGGGGTGGGTCTCGATACGCCCGCTGCGCGGGCTACTCGACCAGCATGCAAGGGCCGCACTGCGGGCTGCTCGACCAGCTTGCAGCGACCGCTCCGCGGGCTGCTCGACCAGCAGCATCCGAGGGACGTGCCGCAACCATGCTGGTCGAGTAGCCCCGAAGGGGCGTATCGAGACCCGCTGTCGTCAGCACGTCGGCCGACGGGGTGGGTCTCGATTCGCCCACTGCGCGGGCTACTCGACCAGCATGCGCGGCCGACAGGCGCGGGTCAGGTGGCTTCGAGGTCGATGGGCGGGGGCGCCACTGTGGAGAGCTCGCCGGCGCCGGCCGAGCGCTTCATCGTCGTGTAGTAGCTGTCCGCCGTCGAGGCGCCGCCGCCCGCCGTGACGGGCGCGGAGACCGCCGAGGGCGGCTTCACCGTGGGGGCCGGCTCGTCCTCGAGCAGGGCGTCGCGGATGATCCGCCGCGGGTCGTACTGCCGCGGATCGAGCTTGCGCCAGTCGACCTCGTCGAACTCGTCGCCCATCTCGTCCTTGACGCGCTCGCGCGCCTGCGTGGCGAATCCGCGGACCTTCCGCACCAGCGCAGCGAGCTGCGAGGCGTAGTAGGGGAGGCGGTCAGGGCCCAGCACGAAGACGGCGATGACTCCGATGATGAGGAGCTTGTCGAACGTCAAACCGAACACGGGACAACACTAACCCGCCGCGCCTGCGCCGACGACCGCGCGCGCCCCCGTACCCTGGCGATGCGCAGGCGCGATCCGCCCGCCGCGACCACCACCAGAGGAGCCCACCCGTGTCCGACAAGGATGCCAACTGGAAGTACGCCGAGGACGCCGTCGTCGAGCCCGAGGCGATCGCCTCCGCCCGCCGGCTCGCCGTCGAGCTGGGCATCGATGCGATCGCGCCCTCGATCGGCGCGCAGTCCGCGCTCGTCGCGGCCGCCGCGCGGGCCACGTCGATCATCGAGATCGGCACCGGCACCGGCGTGAGCGGACTCTGGCTGCTCGACGGCGCCCCCGAGGCGATGCTGACCTCGATCGACTCGGAGGCGGTGCACCAGCAGCACGCCCGCGCCCAGTTCCACGAGGCGGGCATCTCGCCGAACCGCCTGCGCCTCATCCCGGGCCGCGCCCTCGAGGTGCTCCCCCGGATGAACGAGAACTCCTACGACATCGTCTTCGTCGACGGCGATCCGCTGCAGGTCATCGAGAACGTCGAGCACGCGCTGCGCCTCGTCCGCGTCGGCGGCACCGTGCTCGTGCCGCACGCCCTCTGGCGCGGCCGGGTGTCCAACCCCGCTCAGCGCGACGAGATCGCCTCCGCCTTCCGAACGCTCGTCGCCGAGGTCTGCGGCTCGCCGGCCGTGGTCAGCGTGCTGTCGCCGATCGGCGACGGGCTGCTCCAGGCGAACAAGCGCCGCGCCTGACCGCGCGACCCCGGGAACGAGGGAACGCCCGTCGCATCGGATGCGGCGGGCGTTCTCGACGGTGCTGGTGGGTCAGGCTGGAGTCACCACCGACGCGAGAGCGTCGTGGAGTTCCTTCGCCTCTGCATCGTTGACTGAGACGACGAGACGTCCGCCGCCTTCGAGCGGAACGCGCACGACGATGAGTCGACCCTCCTTAACAGCCTCCATCGGTCCGTCTCCGGTCCTCGGCTTCATGGCCGCCATAGAGTTCCCCTTTCGTGACGTATCCGTCTATTATCGTGCATCCGCGCCAGGGACGAAATCGTCCCCCTCCCGCGGGATCACGGCGGAGTCCAGTCGCCGGGCGTGAACACCCAGCACAGGATCAGCCAGACGACCTGGCCGACGAGCGAGACCGCGACGACGAAGGTCCGGAACAGCGGTGACCGCGGCACCGCCAGCGCCCCGACGAGCGGGAACATCGGCAGCAGGAGCCGGAACGTGCTCGACTGCGGGTAGAAGAAGGCGAAGAGGTAGACGGCGTAACCGCCGACCCACATCCGGCTGAAGATGTCGAGCTTCCGCGCCCACCTCGAGAACAGGATGTTGAGGAAGAGCAGCACCAGGACGACGACGATGCCCATGCCGACGAGCGGGGAGTCGAACCAGAGCCGGCCCCACCACTCGCCGCCGGCGAACCAGGAGGTGAACGGGACGAGCTCGCTGTCCCCGATGAAGACGGCCCGCCAGGCGAGCTCGGTGTCGGTGTACGCCGTGAAGGAGCCGGTGACGGCCCACGCGATGAGCAGCCATGCGAAGCCGACCAGGAGGCCCCAGACGGTCAGAGCGACGGTGAGGATCAACTCGGAGCGCGGGAACTGCTCGGTACCCCGCGCGTGGCGCCAGACTCGGTACAGGAAGTAGAGCCCCATCATCGCCGCGAAGGCCAGGCCGCTCGGGCGCAGGAGGCCGAGCACCAGCACCAGCGGGAACACCCAGAGCCACTTCCGCTTGATGAGCAGCAGCAGCATCGTCGCCGTCAGCAGGATGGACGCCGACTCGGCGTAGCCGATCTGCAGCATCGGCGAAGTCGGAGCGACGCAGAAGAAGACGATCCCCATCAGCGCCTGCCCCTCGCTGAGCGAGACGCGCAGGAGCCGGTAGAGGACGAGGCAGGCGCCGGCGCCGCAGACCACGGCCACCGCCACCGCCGAGGTCGACCAGTCGAGGCCGGTGACCGTCATCACGGCGCGGACGGTGAACGGGAAGACGGGCATGAACGCCCAGGTGTTCTGCTCGACGTCTCCGGAGGGCGACAACGGCAGGACAAGCGGATAGCCGACGGTCCCGATCTTCTCGTACCAGCCGCCGTCCCACATCGTCGCGAAGCGCACGTAGGTGTCCCGGAGACCGGTCCAGGGGACGCCGCCCTGGCTCATCGCGAGGCGCAGCATGATCGCCGTCGTGATGACCCGCGTCACCGCGAAGACGAGCAGGACCTGCAGCCACCACGGCAGGAGTGAGCGCCATCGGCGCTCGGTCCGCGCGGGCTCGGTGGACGGGGCCGCGGACACGGCCGCAGCCGTCACGTCCCGGCTCCGGAGGGTGTGGCGACCGCGTTCCGCGGAGCGGCAGGACGGGAGACGGCGGAGGAGGCGGTCGCGTGGCACGCGGTCGGGATCGGCGACCGCGCGGGGCGCAGCAGCCGAGGTCGCGACTCACCGGCTGGAGTGAGGGGAGACATCCCTCCGAGCATATCGGCGGCGCTCGAGCCGAGACGGCGCGGACACGCGCCCAGCGGCCTTCCGCTCAGAGGCGGTACCGGCGCATTCATGACCGGGGCCGCCGCGCACTCCTCGATCGACGCCGGATCAGGGCGGCGTCCAGTCGTAGCCGTCGACGGCCCAGCCGATCGTGATCCAGCCGATCTGACCGGCGATCGAGACGACCACCAGCGCGCTCCGGAAGACGGGCGAGCGCGGCACCGCGAGCGCCCCGACGAGCGGGAACATCGGGCCGAGGAGCCGGAACGTGCTCGACTGCGGGAAGAAGAACGCGAAGAGGTAGAAGCCGTAGCCCGCGACCCACGCGCGGCTGAAGAGGTCCAGTCGTCGCGTCCAGGGCGAGGCGAGGATGCCGACGAACAGCAGCACGAGCACGACGACCAGCGCGATCCCGAGCATCGGCGCGCCGAACCACCAGCCGCCCCACCACGCTCCGCCCTGGAACCACGGGGTGAACGGGAAGAGCTCCTGGTAGCCGATGTAGGAGGCGCGCCAGGCGAGCTCCGTGTCGGTGTAGGCCGTCGGCGAGCCGGTGACCGCCCACGCGACGGCCGGCCAGAGGAAGCCGACGACGAGTCCCCACGCCGTGAGCGCGACGGCGGGCACCGCGTCGGCCCGCGGGAACGGCTCCTTCGCACGCCGGACGAACCGGTAGACGACGTAGAGGCCCATCGCCGCCGCGAACGCCAGGCCGCTCGGGCGCGTCAGCCCGAGCACGAGCACCACCGGGAAGACCCAGGCGAACCGGCGCCGGACCAGCAGGAGCAGCACGATCGCCGTGAGCATCATCGCCATCGACTCGGCGTACGCGATCTGCAGCATCGGCGAGGTCGGCGCAACGCAGAAGAAGAGCACGGCGACCAGGGACTGCGACTCGCTCAGCGAGTGCCGCATCAGCCGGTAGAGGACGAGGCAGGCGACCGCCGCGCAGATCACCGAGACGGCGACGGCGGCCGTGGCCCAGCCGAGGCCGGTGAGCACCATCAGCAGGCGCACGACGACCGGGTAGAGCGGCATGAACGCCCAGGCGTTCTCAGCGATCTCGCCCGCCTCGGTGACGGGCAGCTGGGTCGGATAGCCGGCGGTCGCGATGATCTCGTACCAGCGGCCGTCCCACATCGTCGCGAAGTCGACATAGGCCGGCGACGGGCCGGTCCAGGAGTTCGCCTGCTGGTTCGCGGCGAACTGGAGCATGATCACGGTCGTCACGATGCGGGTGAGGACGAAGACCGCGATGACACGGGCCCACCAGGGGACGAGGCGCAGCTGCGCGCGGCGGCGGACCGGCAGGCGGGTCAGGACGGCGCTCACGCGGAGCCGCTCAGCCAGCGGCGGAGGCCGTCGGTGCAGGCGGTGATCTCGTGCACGGCGACGTGCTCGTCGTCGGCGTGCGCCTTCAGCGGGTCGCCGGGGCCGTAGTTCACCGCGGGGATGCCCATCGCGGAGAAGCGGGCGACGTCGGTCCAGCCGTACTTGGGCTTCGCCTCGGCGCCGACCGCGGCGATGAAGGCCTGCGCGAGCGGGGCGTCGAGCCCGGGGCGCGCGCCCTCCGCCAGATCGACGACCTCGACCTCGAAGCCCTCGAACAGCTCGCGGAGGTGCGCCACCGCCTCCTCGCCGGACCGGTTCGGCGCGAAGCGGTAGTTGACGTGCACGGTGCAGAGATCGGGGATGACGTTGCCCGCCACTCCCCCGCTGATGCGGACGGCGTTGACGCCCTCGCGGTAGACGAGGCCCTCGACCTCGACCTCGCGCGGCTCGTAGGCGGCCAGCCGGTCGAGGATCGGGGCGGCGGCGTGGATCGCGTTCTCGCCGACCCAGCTGCGGGCGGAGTGCGCGCGGAGGCCGTGCGTCGTCACGTCGACGCGGAGGGTGCCGTTGCAGCCGCCCTCGACCTCGCCCCGCGTCGGCTCGCCGAGGACGGCGAAGTCGGCGGCGAAGACGTCCGGGCGGTGGCGGGAGAGACGGCCGAGGCCGTTGAGGTCGGAGGCCACCTCCTCGTTGTCGTACCAGATCCACGTGATGTCAACGACCGGATCGACGAGCTCGGCGGCGAGGACGAGCTGGACCGCGACTCCGGCCTTCATGTCGGTGGTGCCGCGGCCGACGAGGTGCTCGACGCCGTCGATCGTCTCGGCGCGCACGGGCAGGTTCTCGTTGATCGGGACCGTGTCGAGGTGGCCGGCGATGACGACGCGCTGCTCGCGGCCGAGATTCGTGCGGGCGACGACGGTGTGACCGTCGCGGAGGACCTCGAGGTGCGGGTACTGCTCGAGGGCCAGCTGCACCGCGTCGGCCAGCGCCAGCTCGTCCCCGGAGACGGAGGGGATGTCGCAGAGCACCCGGGTCAGCGCGATCGGATCGGAGCGCAGATCAAGGGGCGCGACGGGCGCCGGGGCGGAGGTCGGTACGGCCATGCGCCCCAGGGTACCGGCCGGATCGTGCGCGCTACCCTGGGCGACATGAGCCTCCAGAACACCGCTGACTCCGCCGTGCCCGCGCCCACCTCCGCCTGGGGCTACGGGCTGGCGACGATCGCCTCGGACGGCACCGTCCTCGACACCTGGTTCCCCGAGCCGCGGCTGGGCACCATCCCCGCGGGACGCGACCCGTGGATCGTGCCGGCCGAGTTCGAGGCCCTCGCGGGCGAGGACGCGCGGCGCGAGGTGCGGATCGACGTGGTGACGCTGCAGATCGACCTGCAGAACGCGCCGGCGTCGACCTCGGACGCGTACCTGCGGTTGCACCTGCTCTCGCACCTGCTGGTGCAGCCGAACACCGTGAACCTCGACGGGATCTTCGCGCACCTGCCGAACGTGGTCTGGACGAACGCGGGTCCGGTCGCTCCGGACTCGTTCACCCGCCTGCGCCCGTCGCTGCGACGCCACGGGATCCAGGCCGCGGGCATCGACAAGTTCCCGCGGCTGACCGACTACGTCACGCCGGCGAAGGTGCGGATCGCGGACACGTCGCGCGTGCGCCTGGGCGCGCACCTCGCTCCCGGGACGACGGTCATGCACGAGGGGTTCGTCAACTTCAACGCGGGCACGCTCGGCAGCTCGATGGTCGAGGGCCGCATC
Organism: Rathayibacter sp. VKM Ac-2857; assembly: GCF_013205025.1. GTDB lineage: Bacteria > Actinomycetota > Actinomycetes > Actinomycetales > Microbacteriaceae > Rathayibacter. The sequence goes on from NZ_JABMLE010000001.1 coordinate 558,973, forward strand.
TCGCAGGGCGTCGTCGTCGGCGACGGCTCGGACATCGGCGGCGGCGCCTCGATCATGGGAACGCTCTCGGGCGGTGGCGTGCAGCGCGTGTCCATCGGCGCGCGGGCACTGCTCGGTGCGAACTCCGGCATCGGCATCTCGATCGGCGACGACACCGTCGTCGAGGCCGGGCTCTACGTCACGGCGGGGACGAAGGTCGTCGTTGTGGGCGGCGCCCCGCGCGCCGACGGTCGGCCGCAGACGGTCAAGGCGGTCGAGCTGTCGGGCGTGCCGAACCTGCTCTTCCGCCGCAACTCGCTCACCGGCGCGGTCGAGGTGCTCCCCCGCACCGGCGCCGGCATCGAGCTGAATACGGCCCTGCACGCCTGACGCGGGGCTTCGATGCGGCCGCGAGCGGCCCCTGCTGGTCGAGCAGCCGCGGGACGCGGCGTATCGAGACCCGCCCACGTGCAGACGCCGGGTCTCGATACGCCCGCAAGCGGGCTACTCGGCCAACAAGAAGAGGAGCGCTCACGCGCGCGACCCACTCACCACATGCTGGTCGAGTAACCGCGGCACGCGGCGTATCGAGACCCGCCCACGTGCAGACGCCGGGTCTCGATACGCCCGCAAGCGGGCTACTCGACCAGCATGGTGGGCCGCGGAGCGGGCTGTAGAACCAGCAGGACGGGGCCCGCGCAGCGGGCTCCTCAACCGGCAGGGCGGGCCCGCGGAGCGGGCTCCTCGGGCCGGGTCAGCGGTCGGTGGGCCAGTGGCGCTCCGGGGCTCCCGTGTAGAGCTGCTGGGGGCGGCCGATCTTGGTCTGCTTGTCGGTGTTCATCTCGCGCCAGTGGGCGATCCAGCCGGGGAGGCGGCCGATGGCGAACAGGACGGTGAACATCCGGGTCGGGAAGCCCATCGCCTTGTAGATGACGCCGGTGTAGAAGTCGACGTTCGGGTAGAGGCGGCGCTCCTTGAAGTAGTCGTCCTCCAGCGCGAGGGCCTCGAGCTCCATCGCGATGTCGAGCAGCGGGTCCTTGACGCCGAGCGCCTGCAGGACCTCGGACGCGCTCTCCTTGACGAGCTTGGCGCGGGGGTCGTAGTTCTTGTACACCCGGTGGCCGAAGCCCATCAGGCGGACGCCCTCCTCCTTGTTCTTCACCCGCTCGACGAAGGTCTGCACGCTCTCGCCGGACTCGCGGATGCGGCCGAGCATCGTCAGCACCGCCTCGTTCGCGCCACCGTGCAGCGGACCGAACAGGGCGTTGATCCCGGCCGAGACGGACGCGTAGAGGTTCGCCTCGGTGGAGCCGACCAGGCGGACGGTGGACGTCGACGCGTTCTGCTCGTGGTCCTCGTGCAGGATCAGCAGGCGGTCGAGCGCCTTCGACAGCACCGGGTCGACCTCGAACGGCTCGGCCATGGTGCCGAAGTTCAGCCGGAGGAAGTTGTCGACGAAGCTGAGCGAGTTGTCCGGGTAGAGGAACGCCTGGCCGATCGCCTTCTTGTGCGCGTAGGCCGCCATCACCGGCAGCTTCGCGAGCAGGCGGATCGTGGTGAGCTCGACCGCCTCCGGGTCCTTCGGGTTCGAGCTGTCCTCGTAGTAGGTCGAGAGCGCGGAGACACCGGCCGAGAGGACCGACATCGGGTGCGCGCTGTGCGGCAGCGCGTCGAAGAAGCGCTTGAGGTCCTCGTGCAGCAGCGTGTGCCGGCGGATGCGCTCATCGAAGCCGGCGAGCTCGTCCGCGGTGGGCAGCTCCCCGTAGATGAGCAGCCAGGCCACTTCGAGGTACGTCGCGTTCGTCGCGACCTCCTCGATCGGGTAGCCGCGGTAGCGCAGGATCCCCTGGTCGCCGTCGATGTAGGTGATGCTCGACTTGGTGGCGGCCGTGTTGACGAAGCCGTAGTCGAGCGACATCAGACCGGTCTGCTTGGAGAGCGTGGAGAAGTCGATGCTCGAGGAGCCGTCGACGCTGCGCAGCACCGGGAACTCCGCGGTGCGATCACCGAACGTGAGCGTCACCTTCTCGGGCAGGACCTCGGCCGCGGCCGGCGCACTCTCCGTGGCGGGCTCGGGTGTCTCCACCGTCGCGGTTCCGTCGCTCTGCGTGCCGGATTCGGTCACAACGCCTCCCAGGTCATCGGTCGCACCCGGGTGCGCTCGCGCGGAGCGGGCGGCGCCGGGGGCTGGAACTGGCCGGACCCAGGGCCGTTTGTGGCGACGCTGACCGAACCGCATACAGCCTATGGGCAAAGCGGGGGCACTGTGACATCGCCCAGTGCTCGCCCCCGTCCCTTGTGGAGATCCTTCAGGATCGCGGTACGCGCAAGGGTCAGAGCCCGTGTGCCAGCCGCTCGGCGGCCGCCGCGATGCGCTCGTCGGTCGCGGTCAGCGAGAGGCGGACGTGCTCGGTGAAGTGGTCGCCGTAGAAGACGCCGGGACCCGCGAGGATCCCCAGGCGCGCGAGCCGGTCGATCGACTCCCAGGCCGGCCGGCCCTCCGTCGCCCAGAGGTAGAGGCCGGCCTCGCTGCGGTCGACACGGAAGCCGGCGGCCTCGAGCGCCGGGCGCAGGAGATCGCGCCGAGCGCGGTAGCGCTCCTTCTGCCCGGCCACGTGCCCGTCGTCGGCGAGAGCGACGACCATCGCCTCCTGCAGCGGCGCGGGGACGATCATCCCGGCGTGCTTGCGGACGGTCACGAGCCGCGCGATCAGCTCGCGGTCGCCCGCGACGAAGGCGGCGCGGTAGCCGGCCAGGTTGGACTGCTTGCTGAGGGAGTAGACGCCGAGCACGCCGCGGCGGTCCTCGCCGGCCACGCGGGGGTCGAGGACGCTCGGGATCGGCTCGTCGGCCCAGCGGCCGTCCCAGCCGAGCTCGGCGTAGCACTCGTCGCCCGCGACGACCGCCCCCAGCTCGCGGGCCCGGTCGATCGCGCGCCTCAGGGCGTCGACGTCGAGCACGGCGCCGTCGGGATTGCCGGGCGAGTTCAGCCAGACGAGGCGCGTCTCGGCCGGCCACTCGTCGGGGTCGTCGGAGGCGAGCACCGACGCCCCGGCGATCGCGGCGCCCATGGCGTACGTCGGGTAGGCGGCGCGCGGGTGGACGACGACGTCGCCCTCGCCGAGTCCGAGCAGGAACGGCAGCCAGGCGACGAGCTCCTTCGAGCCGATCGTGGGCAGGACCTCGTCGAGGGCGAGCCCCGGAACACCGCGCCGCCGGGCGTACCACGCGGCGATCGCCTCACGCAGCGCGGGAGTGCCGACCGTGGTCGGGTAGCTGTGCGCGTCCGTCGCGCGCGCGAGGGCCTCGCGGATCGGCGCGGGCGTCGGGTCCACCGGCGAGCCGATCGAGAGGTCGACGATGCCGCCGGGATGCGCGGAGGCGACCCGGGTGGCGGGACCCATCAGGTCCCAGGGGTAGTCCGGCAGCGGTCCGAGTGCCACGGACGCGGTCTCAGTGGCTCTGCGGCGGGAGGACGGCGATGACCGGGTGGTCCTTCGCGATCACTCCGACCTTCGCGGCGCCGCCCGGCGAGCCGATCTCGTCGAAGAACTCGACGTTGGCCTTGTAGTAGTCGGACCACTCCTCGGGGAGGTCGTCCTCGTAGTAGATGGCCTCAACGGGGCACACCGGCTCGCACGCCCCGCAGTCGACGCACTCGTCGGGGTGGATGTAGAGCGAGCGCTCGCCTTCGTAGATGCAGTCGACCGGGCATTCGTCGATGCAGGCGCGGTCTTTGACATCGACGCACGGAAGTGCGATCACGTAGGTCACGGTCGTGGACGTCCCTTCGAACAGTGGTCTCTATCGTACGGGGAGCGGCGGGGCGGTGCTGTCGGCCGCGGGCTCCACCGCAACCGGGCGGGACGGCGTGCGGAGCCGGGGCCAGGCGATGACCACGAGGGCGATCAGGGCGGGCGCGAAGGTCCAGACGACGCCGAGCCCGTTGGCCGGCACGAGGACCGACCCGCCGGTGCTCCGCAGCGCGAGCAGCCCGATGGCGCCGAGCAGGCCCATCGCGGTGCAGAAGGCGACGAAGCGGTCGACCATCACGAGCCGCAGCCCCAGCAGGAGCAGCAGCACGGCGGCGAGCGAGACGGCCAGGCCCACCGGGAGGACGGCGTCGCCGACGGTCACCGTGCTCTGGTGCGCGACCGTGGTGATCGCGCCGACCACCGCGCCGGTGACGACGGAGAGCACGCCCGAGACGATGCGGGTGACCAGGTCGGGCCGCTCCTCGGCGACCGGCGCGGGCGGGACCGGCGCCCGCTCGGGGCGGAAGCGCTCGAGGCGGCCGATCGCGAACGGCGGCCCGCTGGAGAGCCGGAGCTCGTCTCCGTCGACGACGAGCTGGGTGCGGTGCGCCTCCAGGGCGGCGCGCTTGCGGGCGTAGTCGTCCTCGTCGAGCTCGATCGCGACGTCACCGGGCGCGGCCGGAGTGGCTTCGGGCAGCACGGCGAGGTAGCGCAGTCCGAGCCGCTCGGCCGCCGTCGAGGCGATCAGGGCGGCGCGGATGTGGTCGGGGTGGCCGTAGCCGCCGCCGACGTCGTAGGAGAGCACGAGGGTCGCGCCGGTCTGCACGAGGACGGCGACGAGGTCGGCGATCGCCTCCTCCTCCGGCGCCGAGGTGAAGGAGCGCGGGTCGGCCGGCTCGAGCGGGACGGGCACGCGCCCGGGGCCCCACTGCATGCCGGAGTCGCGGTAGATCCGCGGGACGAGCCCGGCGGCGCGGGCGGCGGGATCGCCGAGGAAGCGGTGGTCGGCCACGCCGAGCGCGGTGAGGGCGACGACCAGCTCGGTGGTGCGGTGCGCGGCGAGCTCGTCCGAGCCCTCGAGGTGCGCGAGATCGGTCGGGATGACCTCGCCGCACTCGCCGCGGGTCGCGGTGACGACGGTGACCGCGGCGCCGTCCGCGACGAGCCGCGCGAGGGTCCCGCCCATCGTGATCGTCTCGTCGTCCGGGTGGGCGTGCACCGCCACGACCCGCTCACCTGCGCCGTCTCGACTCGCGTCCACTCTCCGCCTCTCGTCCGTCGCGTGCTCTCGTCCTGCCGTGTGTCCTCGCCCGGAGCGCTCCGGGCGACCGCTCGGCACCCGCACATCGCGCGCCCGGCGTCATGTCTGGACAGGCGGGCGGACGGCCACTACAGTCGTCCACGGGTTAGGCAAGGCTTACCTGTGGACGCGGACCGGGGGCGGGATCCGCCCGTCCTCCCGCGCTAACGACCAAGAGAACTCGCGTGCTCGCAAACTACCTCATCGGCCTCCGTGAAGGCCTCGAAGCCGGCCTCGTCGTCGGCATCCTCGTCGCGTACCTGACCAAGCTGCAGCGGCGCGACGTGCTCCCCCGGCTCTGGACCGGCATCGCCGCTGCGGTCGTCCTCTCCCTCGTCACCGGCGCGATCCTCACCTGGGGCCCGTACGGGCTCAGCTTCACCGCGCAGGAGCTCCTCGGCGGCGGCCTCTCGCTGCTCGCCGTCGGCCTCGTCACCTGGATGATCTTCTGGATGGGCGCGAACGCCCGCAGCCTGAAGGGCGAGCTCGAGTCCAAGCTCGACGCCGCCGTCAGCGGCTCCGCCCTCGGGATCGTCGTGCTCGGCTTCGTCAGCGTCGGCCGCGAGGGGATCGAGACCGCCCTGTTCGTCTGGGCGAGCGTCTCCTCGAGCAGCGCCTCCTCCGACTCGGACGCCTGGGTCGGCACGATCGGCGCGTTCCTCGGCATCCTCAGTGCGGTCGTCGCCTCCTACCTGATCTTCCGCGGCTTCGTCCGGATCGACCTCGGCCGCTTCTTCACCTGGACCGGCGGCTTCCTCATCGTCGTCGCGGCCGGCGTGCTGCTCTACGGCGTCGGCGACCTGCAGGAGGCGGCGCTGCTGCCCGGCTGGGGCACTCCGCTGTTCGACCTCGGCCCGATCCTGCCGACGACGGTCGCCGCGATCCTCGGCGGTCTCTTCAACTACACGCCCGAGCCGACGGCGCTGCAGTTCTCCGCCTGGCTGCTCTACCTCGTCGTCGTCGGGACCCTGTTCGTCCGCCAGGTCCGCTCGCGCGGGCCGCGTCGGGGCAGCGCGGCCCCGGTCGCCTCGCCCGTCGCCACCTCCGTCTGATCCCGCTCCGGCGCTGCCGGAACGACCTCTCACCACCAGGAGAACCATGCCCCCGCGCACTCGACCCCGCCTCCCCCGCGTCGCCACCGGCCTCGCCGGGGCGGGCGCTCTCGCCCTGCTCCTCACCGGCTGCGTCGCGAACACTCCGGCCGCCTCCTCCGCGGCCGCCCTCGACGTCGCCATCGAGGACGGCGCCTGCGCGGTGTCCGCCGCGACCGCCGAGGCCGGCGCGGTCACCTTCGCGCTCGAGAACACCGGATCGGACGTCAACGAGTTCGAGATCCTCGCCGAGGACAAGCTGCGCATCGTCGGCGAGAAGGAGAACGTCACCCCCGGGCAGAGCGTCTCCTACGTCGCCCAGCTCGAGCCCGGCACCTACTACACGGCCTGCAAGTTCCAGCAGGTCGGCGCCCCGATCGGGCTGGCCGAGTTCATCGTGACCGGCGAGGCGACCGAGCAGTCGGCCGACGAGCAGGCCGCGACCGAGGCCGCCGTCACCAACTACGTCGCCTACGTGAAGTCGCAGTCCGGCGAGCTGCTGCCCGCCGTGACCGCCTTCGCCGAGGCGTACGCGGCGGGCGACGACGAGAAGGCGCGCAGCCTCTTCGCCGCGACCCGCGTCTTCTACGAGCGCATCGAGCCGACCGCGGAGGCCTTCGGCGACCTCGACCCGAAGATCGACTACCGCGAGGTCGACGCCGTCGCCGAGGGCCTGGACTGGACCGGCTTCCACCGCATCGAGAAGGACCTCTGGGTCCCCGCCGCCGACGCGCTGAACTCCGACGGCACGAGCGCCTGGCTCGACTGGGCGCCGTCCACTCCGGAGCAGCGGACCGCCTTCGCCGACGGGCTCGTCTCGGACGTGCAGGACCTCTACGACCTCGTCGCCGCGTCCGACTTCACCGTCTCGGTCGGCGACATCTCGAACGGCGCGATCGGCCTGCTCGACGAGGTAGCGGCCGGCAAGATCACCGGCGAGGAGGACTGGTGGTCGGGGACCGACCTGACCGACTTCGCCGCCAACGTGCAGGGCGCGGAGGTGGCCTTCGGCAACGTCGAGCCGATCGCGACCGCCACCGGTGACGACGGCGCCGCGCTCACGGCCGAGATCGGCCAGCGCTTCGCCGAGCTCGACACGATGCTCGCCCAGTACGGCTCGATCGACTCCGGCTTCGTCGCCTACTCGAGCGTCACCGACCAGCAGAAAAAGGAGCTCTCGGACCAGGTCAACGCCCTGTCCGAGCCGCTCTCGCAGCTGACCCACACGGTGCTCGGCGTCGAGGAGCCCGCGGAGTAGTGGAGCCCGAGCAGAACGCCGCCGGCCCCGCCGACGAGTCGGGCCGACCCGACGAGCAGCCCCGCCGCCTCTCGCGGCGCGGGCTGCTCGGCCTCGTCTCGGCGGGGACCGCAGGCCTCGCCGCGGGCATCGGCGGGACGGTCGCGGTCACCTCGGCGACCAGCGCGACCGCCTCCTCCGCCGCGACCCGGGTCGTGCCGTTCTTCGGCGCGAACCAGGCCGGCATCACGACGGCCGCGCAGGACCGGCTGCACTTCGCCGCGTTCGACCTGGCCTCCAGCGCCACCCGCGACGACCTGATCGAGCTGCTGCAGGACTGGACCCTCGCGGCCGCCCGCCTCACCCAGGGCCTCGACGTCAGCGAGGAGGGCGCGGTCGGCGGACCGGACACGGCGCCGCCCGACGACACGGGCGAGGCGCTCGGCCTCGACGCGTCCTCGCTCACCCTCACCTTCGGCTTCGGGCCGACGCTCTTCACCGACGAGTCGGGCGCCGACCGCTTCGGGCTCGCCGACCGGCGGCCGGCCGAGCTCGCGGCGCTCCCCCGGTTCCGCGGCGACGCGCTGGTGCCGTCCGCGGGCGGCGGGGACCTCTGCATCCAGGCGTGCGCCGACGACCCGCAGGTCGCGGTGCACGCGATCCGCAACCTCAGCCGCATCGCCTTCGGCCGCGCCTCGCTCCGCTGGTCGCAGCTCGGCTTCGGCCGCACCTCCTCCACCTCGACGGCGCAGGCGACTCCGCGGAACCTCTTCGGCTTCAAGGACGGCACGGCCAACATCAAGTCCGAGGAGCCGGACGCGGTGCAGGAGCACGTCTGGGTGCAGGACGCCGACGGCCCGGCCTGGCTCGCGGGCGGCAGCTACCTCGTGGCGCGCAAGATCCGGATGATCATCGAGACCTGGGACCGCAGCCAGCTCGGCGAGCAGGAGCGCGTGATCGGCCGGAGCAAGGGCTCCGGCGCCCCGCTCTCGGGCGGCGGCGAGTTCACCGAGCCCGACTTCGAGGCGGCCGGCGCGACCGGCATGCCGCTGGTCGACCAGGAGTCGCACGTGCGGCTCGCGCACCCGACCGTGAACAACGGCGTCCGGCTGCTGCGCCGCGGCTACAACTTCGTCGACGGCAACGACGAGCTCGGGCGGCTGAACGCGGGGCTGTTCTTCCTCTCGTTCCAGCGGTCGCCGGAGCAGTTCATCGCGATCCAGAAGAACCTCGCCACCGACGCGCTCAACGAGTACATCAAGCACGTCGGCTCGGCGGTCTTCGCCGTCCCGCCGGGGGTGCGCGACGAGGGCGACTTCGTGGGGTCGGGGCTGTTCGCCTGATCCGCCGACGTTCCTGAGGGAATCTCCATGCCGGCACAGGTCGTCGGCGGCTGCCTCTCCGAGTGCGGCAAGGTCGGCTCCCTAGCGTCGTCGTCGATGTCCGGGAACAGTGCGAAGAACCAGCCGACCAAGCGCGAGCGCCAGGAGCTCGCCCGTATCGAGGCACGGGAGCGGCGGGAGCAGGAACGGCGCAGGAAGCGGCGGAACCGGGTGCTCGGGCAGAGCGGTGCGGCGGTCGGCGTGCTCGCCGTCGTGGCGCTGGTCGCCTGGAACGTCTGGTCGCAGCAGGAGATCGCGAGCACCGGGCCGGCGAACATGCTGAGCGACGGGATCGTGCTCGCGGGGGCGGAGTCGGCGATCACGCCGGTGACGACCGCTCCCCTCGAGGCGGGCGAGGAGCCGGTGCCGACTGACGAGGCGGCCACGCGGGCGGGCGGCGTCGTCACCGTCGACCTGTACGTGGACTACCTGTGCCCGTACTGCGGGCAGTTCGAGACGGCGAACATGGCGAACCTCCAGTCGTGGCTGACGCAGGGGGCGATCACGCTCGAGATCCATCCGGTCGCGATCCTCGACTCCTCCTCGGCGGGGTCGGAGTACTCGAGCCGGGCGGCGAACGCGGCGGCCTGCGTGGCGGACGAGGACCCGGACCGCTTCCTCGCGGTGCACGAGGCGCTGTTCGCGAAGCAGCCGGCCGAGGGGACGACCGGGCTGAGCGACGACGAGCTGCGGACCCTGGTGACCGGGGCGGGCGTCACGGACGACGACGTGCTGGCCTGCATCACGAGCGGCGAGTTCCGGCCGTGGGTCGCGGCGGCGACGAAACGGGCGACGAGTGGGACGCTGGCGAACTCCTCGGTCGCGAAGCTGAGCTCGACGCCGACCGTGCTCGTCAACGGCGAGCAGTACACGGGGAAGCCGGACGACGCGGACGCGTTCGTCGCCTTCATCACGGCCACGCTCGAGGCTGAAGGCGCGACGGCGACGCCGACGCCTGCGGGCTGACGGCCGGGTCTCGATACGCCGCTGCGCGGCTACTCGACCAGCATGCTGCAGCCCATGCTGGTCGAGTAGCCCTCGGAGAGGGCGTATCGAGACCCACCCTCTGCAGGACCCGGGTCTCGATACGCCGCGTTCCGCGGCTACTCGACCAGCATGAAGCGGTCCCCGCGGTCGGCCAGTCGTGCAGCATGCGAGGGCGCTGCGCTCCACGCCGGCCGAGCCGTCTGCGACGGCGCTGCGTTCCATGCTGGTCGAGTAGCCCTCGGAGAGGGCGTATCGAGACCCGGCGGACGGCGGAACGACGAACGACCGGCGGAGCGGGCTCCGGCCGGTCGTTCGTCGTAGGAGGGCGCCGCTGGGGCGCCGGGGATCAGGCCTGCTTCTTGAGGCGGCTCGTCGCGCGGGCGCGCGAGTTCGCGTCGAGCTCGACCTTGCGGATGCGGACGACCTCGGGGGTGACCTCGACGCACTCGTCCTCGCGGGCGAACTCGAGGCACTCCTCGAGCGTCAGCTGGCGCGAGGGCGTCATCGACTCGAAGGTGTCGGAGGTGGACTGACGCATGTTGGTCAGCTTCTTCTCCTTGGTGATGTTCACGTCCATGTCGTCGTTGCGCGAGTTCTCGCCGATGACCATGCCCTCGTAGACCTCCTCCGTGGGGTTCACGAAGAACGTCATCCGCTCCTGGAGCGCGATGATCGCGAACGGCGTCACGACGCCGGTGCGGTCGGCGACGATCGAGCCGTTGTTGCGGGTGACGATGGCGCCGGCCCACGGCTCGTAGCCGTGCAGGATCGCGTTCGCGATGCCGGTGCCGCGGGTGGTGGTGAGGAACTCGGTGCGGAAGCCGATCAGGCCGCGCGAGGGGACGATGAACTCCATGCGGACCCAGCCGGTGCCGTGGTTCGCCATGTTCTCCATGCGGCCCTTGCGAGCGGCGAGGAGCTGCGTGATCGCGCCGAGGTACTCCTCCGGAGCATCGATGGTGAGGTGCTCGAAGGGCTCGTGCACCTTGCCATCGACCTGGCGGGTGACCACCTGGGGCTTGCCGACCGTGAGCTCGAAGCCCTCGCGGCGCATCTGCTCGACGAGGATGGCCAGCGCGAGCTCGCCGCGGCCCTGGACCTCCCACGAGTCGGGGCGGCCGATGTCGAGGACCTTGAGCGACACGTTTCCGATGAGCTCGCGGTCGAGGCGGTCCTTGACCATGCGCGCGGTGAGCTTGTGGCCCTTGACCTTGCCGACCAGCGGCGAGGTGTTGGTGCCGATGGTCATCGAGATCGCCGGGTCGTCGACCGTGATGGCCGGCAGCGGGCGGATGTCCTCCGGGTCGGCGATGGTCTCGCCGATGGTGATCTCGGGGAAGCCCGCGATCGCGACGATGTCGCCGGGGCCGGCGGTCTCGGCCGGGTAGCGGTCGAGCGCCTTGGTGATCAGCAGCTCGGTGATGCGCGCGTTGGTGTGCGAGCCGTCGTGGTGGACCCAGGCGACGGTCTGGCCCTTCTTGATCGTGCCGTTGAAGACGCGGAGGAGGGCGAGGCGGCCGAGGAACGGCGACGCGTCGAGGTTGGTGACGTGGGCCTGGAGGGGCGCCTCGTCGTCGAAGGTCGGCGCCGGGATGTGCTTGAGGATCGCCTCGAACAGCGGCTCGAGGTCCTCGGCGTCGGGCAGCGTGCCGTCCTCCGGCTTGTTCGAGGAGGCGCGGCCGGCCTTGCCGGACGCGTAGACGACGGGGACGTCGAGGATCGCGTCGAGGTCGAGGTCGGGGACGTCGTCCGCCATGTCGGAGGCGAGGCCGAGGAGCAGGTCCTGGCTCTCGGCGACGACCTCGTCGATGCGCGCATCGGGGCGGTCGGTCTTGTTGACCAGCAGGATGACGGGGAGCTTGGCCTCGAGCGCCTTGCGGAGCACGAAGCGGGTCTGCGGGAGGGGGCCCTCCGACGCGTCGACGAGGAGGCAGACGCCGTCGACCATCGACAGACCGCGCTCGACCTCGCCGCCGAAGTCGGCGTGGCCGGGGGTGTCGATCACGTTGATCGTGATGGGGCCGTCGGTCGCGTGCTTGCCGCTGTAGGACACAGCGGTGTTCTTCGCGAGGATCGTGATGCCCTTCTCGCGCTCGAGCTCGTTCGAGTCCATCGCGCGCTCGTCCACGTGGGCGTGCGCGTCGAAGGAGTTCGTCTGCTTGAGCATGGCGTCCACCAGGGTGGTCTTGCCATGGTCGACGTGGGCGACGATCGCGACGTTGCGCAGGTCGGAGCGGGTGGCACTTGCCATGTGAACGGACTCGTCTCGTGTTCTCGTGCAGTAAGGGGGACCATCCATCGTACCGCAGGCGCGCGGTCCGACGACGGAGGGCCCCGTTTCCGGTCGGCGGCCCGATGAACATCGGGTGTCGCCGGCCCGGAACGGGGCCCTCGGCAGCGGTCGGAGCGACCGTGTCAGCGGATCAGACCGCGAACTCGATCCCGGCGCCCGGGATGGCGGCGAGCAGCTCGCGGGTGTACTCCTGCTCCGGCGACTCGAACACGGTGTCGGTCGAGGCGTGCTCGACGATCCGGCCCTTCTGCATCACGCAGACGTCGTCGGCGATCACGCGGACCACCGCCAGGTCGTGCGTGATGAACAGGTAGGTGAGCCCGAGCTCGGCCTGCAGATCGGCCAGCAGGCGGAGGATCTGCGCCTGGACGAGGACGTCCAGGGCCGACACCGCCTCGTCGAGCACCACGATCTCGGGCTTGAGCGCGAGCGCGCGGGCGATCGCCACGCGCTGGCGCTGGCCGCCGGAGAGCTCGTTCGGGTAGCGCCCCGCGATCACGCGCGGCAGCGACACCTGGTCGAGCAGCTCGAAGACCCGCTCGCGCTGCGAGGTGCGGTCGCCGACCTTGTGCACCCGCAGCGGCTCCGAGATGGTGTTGCCGATGTTGTGCAGCGGGTCGAGCGAGCCGTACGGGTCCTGGAAGACCGGCTGCATGGAGCGGCGCAGCGCGAGCATCTCCTTGCCCTTGAGCTTCTCGGTGCGGCGGCCGTCGATCGAGATCGCTCCGGAGGTCGCGGTCTCGAGGCCCAGCACGAGGCGGGCGATCGTCGACTTGCCCGAGCCCGACTCCCCCACGAGCGCCGTGGTGGTGCCCTTGGGGATCGAGAACGAGACGTTGTCGACGGCCGTGAAGTCCTCGGCCTTCAGCCCGCCGCGGCGGATCTTGAAGACCTTGGTGAGGCCGTCGAGCTCGATCATCGGCCGCGCGGTGGTCGTCGCGCCGCCGTGGTGGGCGCCAGCGGCGCCGACCAGGTCGACTTCGCGGACGGCGGCGGACTCGCCGGGCACCGACTCCGTGGCCGCGCCGGCCGTGGACTGGATGCGGCGCGAGGCGAGGCTCGGCGCCGCCGCGATCAGGCGCTGCGTGTAGGGGTGCTGCGGGTTCTGCAGCACCTCCACCGAGGCGCCCGACTCGACGATGCGGCCCTTGTACATGACGATGAGCTTCTCGGCGCGCTCGGCGGCGAGGCCGAGGTCGTGCGTGATGAAGAGCAGCGCGGTGCCGTCGGTCTTCGTCAGGGTCTCGAGGTGGTCGAGGATGCGCCGCTGCACGGTGACGTCGAGCGCCGAGGTGGGCTCGTCCGCGATGAGCAGCTGCGGCGACGCGGCCAGGCCGATGCCGATCAGCACGCGCTGGCGCATGCCGCCGGAGAACTGGTGCGGGAACTGCTTGAGCCGCTTCTCCGCGTCGGCGAGACCGGCGTTCTGCAGCACCTCGATCGCCTTGGCGCGCACCTCCTTGCGGCCGGAGGCGAGGCCGTTGGCCTTGATCGTCTCCTCGACCTGGAAGCCGATCGACCAGACCGGGTTGAGGTTGGACATCGGGTCCTGCGGCACGTAGCCGATCCGGCGGCCGCGGATGTCCTCGAGCTCGGTCCGGGTCGCCTTCGCCAGGTCCTTGCCGTCGAACAGCACGGAGCCCGCGGTGACCTTGCCGCTGCCGGGGAGCAGGCCGATGATCGCCGCGGCGGTCGTCGACTTGCCGGAGCCGGACTCGCCGACGATCGCGACGGTCTGGCCGTGCTCGATCGTCAGGCTGACGCCGCGGAGGGCCTTGACCAGTCCGCTGCCGGTCTGGAAGCCGACCTCGAGGTCGGTGACCTCGAGCAGCGGGCCCTTCGGCGTGGTGGGTGTCGTGTTCGTCATCGGAGGGCCCTCGCCTTCGGGTCGAGCGCGTCGCGCAGGGCCTCACCCATCAGGATGAAGCTCAGCACGGTGATGGTCAGCGCGGCGGACGGGTAGATCAGCGTCTGCGGGTTGGTCCGCAGGTCGCGCTGCGCCTGGCTGATGTCGTTGCCCCACGACATCACCGAGCCCGGCAGGCCGACACCGAGGAACGACAGCGTCGCCTCCGCGGTGATGGCCGCGCCGAGCGAGATCGTCGTGACGACGATCACGGGGGCGATGGAGTTGGGCAGCACGTGGCGGAACAGGATCGCCATCTTCGACAGGCCGGTGGCCGTCGCGGCGCCGACGAAGTCGGACTGCTTCACCCGGAGGACCTCCGACCGCAGGACGCGGGCGGTGGTGGGCCAAGCGAACGCGCCGATCGCCAGGGCGATCACGAACACGTTCCGGTGGGCCGAGAAGACGGACATGATGACGACCGCGGCGAGGATGTAGGGGATCGAGAAGAAGATGTCGCCCGCGCGCATGATCACGGTGTCGACCCAGCCGCCGAAGAAGCCGGCGAGCGCGCCGCCGACGACGCCGGTGAGCGTCGTGATCAGGATCACGATGAGGCCGACCGAGAGCGACGTCGACGTGCCGTGGATGATCCGGGCGTACACGTCGCAGCCCTGCTTCGTGTAGCCCAGGACGCTGCCGTCGCCGGGACCCTGGTTGCTGAGACCGAGGTCGCAGGCGCGGGGGTCGACGGAGGTGAACAGCGACGGGATCAGCGCGACCGCGAGGATCAGCAGGATCAGCGCGCCCGAGATCCAGAACATCGGGCGCTTGCGCAGGTCCTGCCAGGCGTCGGTCCAGAGGTTGCTGGGCTTGTCGTCGAGCGAGACGGCGTCGATCGTGGCGATCGGCGTCTCCTCGAGCGGGGCGACGAAGTGGTCGATGCGGCGGGCCTTCTGCGCGCCGCCGGAGAACTCATTTGGCATAGCGGATCCTCGGGTCGAGTACGGCGTAGAGCAGGTCGACGAGGATGTTCACCACGAGGTAGAACAGCACCATGACCGTGACGAAGGAGACGACGGTCGGTCGCTCCCCTCGGATGATCGCCTGGTAGAGCGTGTTCCCGACGCCGGGAACGTTGAAGATGCCCTCGGTCACCGTCGCGCCGACGATCAGCAGGCCGAAGTCGGCGCCGAACTGGGTCGTGACGGGGATCAGCGAGTTGCGCAGGATGTGCACGGGGATGACGCGTCGTCGCGAGAGCCCCTTGCCGTAGGCGGTGCGCACGAAGTCGGAGCCGGCGGTCTCGATGACCGAGCCGCGGGTGAGGCGGATCGCCGAGGCGACCACGAACAGCGCGAGCACGATGGCCGGCAGCAGCAGCCGCTCGAACGTCGCCTGGCCGCCGACCGTGGGCGGGAACCAGCCGAGCTGGACGGCGAAGAACGTCTGCGCGATGAAGCAGAGCACGAAGATCGGCACCGAGACGAGCAGCAGGCTGACGACCAGCGCGCTGGCGTCGAAGAACGAGCCCTTGCGCAGGCCGCTGATGAGGCCGATGGTCAGCGCGAGCACGATCTCGATGATGATCGCCATCATCGCGAGGGTCAGCGTGACGGGGAAGGTGCGGGCGAGGATGTCGTTGACCGACTGGCCCGAGAACGAGATCCCGAAGTCGCCGCGGACGACGCCGCCCAGGTAGTAGAGGTACTGGACGAAGAACGGGTCGTTCAGGTGGTACTGCTCCTCGAGGCGGGCCAGGAGCGCCGGGTTCGGCGTCTTGTCGCCGAAGAGCGAGAGGAGCGGGTTCCCCGGCATGGCGAAGACCATGAAGTAGATGAGGAACGTCGTGCCGATGAGCACGGGGACGGCTTGGAGAATGCGTCGGACGATGTAGGCGAGCATCTCAGCCCTGCCGATTCCGGTGTCGCATGGTGGGGGACCTCATTCGATTCGGACCGAAACAGGGCGCTTCGCCCGTACCGAAGACCGAAGTCGACCGCACGGGCGAAGCGCCCCGGTTTCTAGCAGCTTAGTTCTTGGTGATCTCGTAGTAGAGCGGCACCGAGTTCCAGCCGAACTGGACGTTCGACACGTTCTCGCCGTAGCCGCCGGTCACGTTGGAGTACCACAGCGGGATTGCGGGCAGGTCCTTCAGGAGGACCTCCTGCGCCTGCTGGAACTTCTCGTTGGCCGAGTCGAGGTCGGTGTCGACAGCGCCCTCCGCGAGGAGCTGGTCGAACTCGGCGCTGGAGTAGTCGCCGTCGTTCGAGGACGCGTTGGTCGCGTACAGCGGGCCCAGGAAGTTGTACAGACCCGGGTAGTCGGCCTGCCATCCGGTGCGGAACGCGGTCTCGATGGTGCGGTCCGTGATCTTGGTGCGCGCCTCGGCGAAGGTCGGGTACGCCTCGCCCTCGGCGTCGATCCCGAGCGTGTTCTTGATCGAGTTCGACACGGCGTCGACCCAGCCCTGGTGGCCGCCGTCGGCGTTGTAGGCGATCTTGAAGGTGCCGTCCCAGGGGCTGATGGCGTCGGCCTGAGCCCAGAGGTCCTTGGCCTTGTCGGCGTCGAACGCGAGGACGTCGGCGCCCTCGAGCGAGTCGCTCCAGCCGTCGATCACCGGGGAGGTGAAGTCGGAGGCGGGGGTGCGGGTGCCCTCGAAGATCACGTCGGTGATCTGCGCGCGGTCGATCGACATCGAGATGGCCTGGCGTCGCAGCTGGCCCTCCTCACCGCCGAAGTGCGCGAGGCGGTCCGGGATGGTGAAGGACTGGAAGACGGCGGCGGGCTGGTTGACCGCACGGTCGCCCAGGTCGCTCTCGTAGGTGCCGTAGGCCGAGTCCGGGATGGCGTCGAGGACGTCGAGGTTGCCGCCCTGGAGGTCGGAGTACGCCGCGTCCTGCGTGGCGTAGAAGGTGACCGTGAGGCCGCCGTTGACCGGGGTGCGGCCGCCGGTGTAGTCCGGGTTCACGACGAGGTCGATCTGCACGTTGTGCTGCCACGCGTCGTCGCCGGCGAGCATGTACGGGCCGTTGCCGATCGGGTTCTGGCCGAAGGCGTCCATGTCCTCGAACGCGGCGGCGGGCAGCGGGTAGTACGCCGAGTAGCCCAGGCGCAGCGGGAAGTCCGACTTGGGCTCGGTGAGCGCGACGGTGAACGTCGTGTCGTCGACGACCGCGAGGCCGGTGAGCTCGGAGTCCTCGTCGTAGCTGAAGCCCTGGATGTCCTCGAAGAAGTAGCTGTTCAGCTGGTTGTTCGAGAGCTTCGCGCCGTAGTTCCACGCGTCGACGAACGAGTTCGCCGTGACCGGGTCGCCGTTCGTGAAGGTGAGGTCGGGCTTGATCGTGATGGTGTAGTTCTGCGCGTCGGTCGACTCGATCGACTCGGCGACGTCGTTCTGCGGCGCACCCTCGGCGTCGTAGTAGACGAGACCGGCGAAGATCTCGTCGAGGATCTTGCCGCCGCCCACCTCGTTGGTGTTGGTCGGGATCAGCGGGTTCTGCGGCTCGGACCCGTTGGTGGTGATGATCGCGCCGGAGTCGCCTCCCGCGTCACCCCCGCCCGAGTCGTTCGAGCTGCTGCAGCCGGCCAGGACCAGGGTGCTCGCGGCGACGAGCGCCAGAGCTCCGAGGCCGAAACGTCTGATTTTCACAATTCCTCCAGTGGTGTGGGGGCGCGCGAGAAGTGGTTTCCCTGACGCGTGGAGTGCCGTGCGCGTGGCGACGACGTCGGCGCGCGAGACTGGTGGCCACCGCGCGAATGCCTCTGACGAGACTATGTATCGACTGCCTATCGCCACAAAACGATGGGGAAACCGTTACACAGCGGTAACCAGGAGGTGGAATCCTTGCGCGGATTCGCACGAAACGTGCGTCTGCGCGGCGTTCCACGCACGACAGCGAATCCAGGAAGGGGCCTCCGCGTGTCCACCGCTCCCCCAGCGTCCGCCCAGTCCCGGCGCCGGATCGGGGCCGAGATCCTCCTGGTGCTCGGGCTCTCGCTCGGCGCCTCGGCGGTCTACTCCGTGGTGTCGATCGCGAACAAGCTCACCCGCTCCGTCGCGCTCGGGCAGCAGTCGACGACGATCAACGGGGCGCTGAGCGACAGGCCGGCCTTCGACCTGATCTACCAGCTGCTCGCGCTGTTCTTCGACGTCGTGCCGGTGCTGCTCTGCGTCTTCCTGCTCTGGCAGGCCGGTCCGCGGCCGCTCGGCCGGCTCGGGCTCGACCTGCGCCGGCCGCTCCCCGACCTCGGCACGGGAGTCGTGCTCGCGGTGGCGATCGGCGCGCCCGGCATCGGTCTGTACGTGCTCGGGCGGGCGCTCGGCATCACGGTGGCGGTCGTGGCGTCGCCTCTGGACGCCTACTGGTGGACGGTGCCCGTGCTGGTGCTCTCGGCGATCCGGGCGGGGGTGCAGGAGGAGGTGATCATGATCGGCTACCTCTTCGCACGCCTCGGCGACCTCGGCTGGGGGCGCTGGCGGATCCTGTTCGCGAGCGCGCTGCTGCGGGGCAGCTACCACCTGTACCAGGGCATCGGGCCGTTCATCGGCAACGTGATCATGGGTGTGGTCTTCGGTCTGTTCTACCAGCGCTTCGGGCGCACGCTGCCGCTGGTGATCGCGCACTCGATCATCGACATCGTGTCGTTCGTGGGCTACCCGCTGGCGGTCGCCCTCTGGCCGGAGCTGTTCGCGGCGCCGACCCCGCAGCCGACGCCCTCCGTCACTCCGACGCCCTGACGCCCCTCGTCGTCCGGCGCCGGGCGGCCGATCCGTCACGAACGGTCGTGTTGCGAAAGCGGACACGACCGTCCGCGACGGATCGTCGGCGGGCGTCAGGCGAAGGCCTCGATGGGCGGGCAGGCGCAGACGAGGTTGCGGTCGCCGTAGGCCTGGTCGACGCGGCGGACCGGCGGCCAGTACTTGCCGCGGACCAGCGAGCGGACCGGGTAGACGGCCTCCTCGCGGCTGTACGGGTGCGCCCACTCGGCGTCGACGAGGCACTCCGCGGTGTGCGGGGCGTTCCGCAGTGGGTTGTCGTCCACCGGCCACTCCCCCGCGCCGACGCGGTCGGCCTCGGCCTTGATGCCGATCATCGCGTCGATGAAGCGGTCGATCTCGGCGAGGTCCTCGCTCTCGGTCGGCTCGACCATCAGCGTGCCCGCGACGGGGAAGCTCATCGTCGGCGCGTGGAAGCCGTAGTCGACGAGGCGCTTGGCGACGTCGTCCACGGTCACTCCGGTGGCCGCGGTGAGCGGGCGGATGTCGAGGATGCACTCGTGCGCGACGAGGCCGCTGCCGCCGGTGTAGAGCACCGGGAAGTGCTCGCGGAGGCGGGCGGCGACGTAGTTGGCCGAGAGGACGGCCGCACCGGTGGCGGCGCGCAGTCCCTCCTCGCCCATCATCCGGGCGTAGGCCCACGAGATCGGCAGGATGCCGGGGCTGCCGTACGGCGCCGCCGAGACGGGTGCGCCGCCGTGGACGACGGTCTCGCCGTGCTGGCCGACGGAGTGCTCGAGCCGCTGCGCGAGCGGGTGGCCCGGCAGGAACGGCGCGAGGTGCGCCTTCGCGGCGACGGGGCCGACTCCGGGGCCGCCTCCGCCGTGCGGGATGCAGAACGTCTTGTGCAGGTTGAGGTGCGAGACGTCGCCGCCGAAGTCGCCGAAGCGGGCGAAGCCGAGCAGCGCGTTGAGGTTCGCGCCGTCGACGTAGACCTGGCCGCCGGACTCGTGGACGAGGCGGCAGATCTCGGCGACCTCGTGCTCGTAGACGCCGTGCGTGGACGGATACGTGATCATCAGCGCGGCGAGGCCCTCGGCGTGCTCCACGATCTTGGCGCGGAGGTCGTCGAGGTCGACGTTGCCGAGCTCGTCGCAGGCGACGACCACGACGCGCATGCCGGCGAGGACGGCGCTGGCCGCGTTCGTCCCGTGGGCGCTCGAGGGGATGAGGCAGACGGTGCGCGCCTCGTCGCCGCGCGAGCGGTGGTAGCCGCGGATCGCGAGGAGCCCGGCGAGCTCGCCCTGCGAGCCGGCGTTGGGCTGCAGCGAGACGGAGTCGTAGCCGGTGAGGTGCGCGAGCCAGCGCTCGAGCTGGTCGACCAGGGCGAGGGAGCCCTCGACGTCGGCCTCGGGCGCGAACGGGTGCAGTCCGGCGAACTCGGGCCAGCTGACCGCCTCCATCTCGGCGGCGGCGTTGAGCTTCATCGTGCAGGAGCCCAGCGGGATCATGCCGCGGTCCAGCGCGTAGTCGGCGTCGGCGAGGCGCTTGAGGTAGCGCATCATCGAGGTCTCGCTGCGGTGCGTGTTGAAGACGGGGTGCACCAGGAACGGCGTGGTCCGCTCCAGCGCGCCGGGGATGCTGCGCGCGGCGCCGGCGAGGACACCGTGCGCGGCGTCGAGGTCGCCGATCGCGACGGCGACCGCCACGACCTCCTCCGGGGTCACCGTCTCGTCGAGGGCGACCGCGACGGTGTCGGCGTCGACGAGGCGCAGGTCGAAGCCGGCCTCGCGCGCGCGGGCGACAGCCGCCTCCGCGCCCTGCGGGACGACGACCGCGACGGTGTCGAAGAAGTCGGCGTGCCGGAGCGCGTGCCCGCGGTCGAGCAGGAGCCGCGCCAGCAGCGCCGCGCGGGAGTGCACCTGCTCGGCGATCCGGGCGAGGCCGTCCGGTCCGTGGTAGACCGCGTACATCGCGGCCATCACGGCGAGCAGGACCTGCGCGGTGCAGATGTTCGAGGTCGCCTTCTCGCGGCGGATGTGCTGCTCGCGCGCCTGCAGCGAGAGCCGGTACGCGGGGTTGCCGGCCGCGTCCTGGCTGACGCCGACGAGGCGGCCGGGGAGCTGGCGCTCGAGGCCCTTGCGGACGGCGAGGTAGCCGGCGTGCGGTCCGCCGAAGCCCATCGGGACGCCGTAGCGCTGAGTGGTGCCGACCGCGACGTCGGCGCCGAGCTCGCCCGGCGAGCGGACGAGGGTGAGCGCGAGGAGGTCGGCCGCCACGATCGCGAGACCGCCGTGCGCCTTGACGGCGCCGAGGACAGCGGAGGGGTCCCAGAGGTGGCCGGACGCGCCGGGGTACTGGACGAGGGCGCCGAAGGACTCGGGCAGCTCGTCCGCGTCGGTGCGCGAGAGCGGCAGCTCGACGATGCGGATGCCCACCGCCTCCGCCCGGCCGCGCAGCAGCGCGAGGGTCTGCGGGAGCGCGTCGGAGTCGACGACGAAGACATCGGTCTTCGCCTTCGAGGCGCGGCGGGCCAGCAGCATCGCCTCGACGACGGCGGTGCCCTCGTCGAGCATCGAGGCGCCGGCGGTGTCGAGACCGGTGAGGTCGGCGACCATCGTCTGGAAGTTGATCAGCGCCTCGAGCCGGCCCTGCGAGATCTCGGGCTGGTACGGCGTGTAGGCCGTGTACCAGCTCGGGTTCTCGAGGACGTTGCGCTTGATCACGGCCGGGGTGAGCGTGCCGTGGTAGCCGAGGCCGATCAGCGGGCGGCGCACGGTGTTGCGCGCGGCGAGGGCGCGCAGCTCGGCCAGCGCCTCGGCCTCGGTGGCCGGCGCGGGGAGCACCGGCGCGAGGTCGCGGACGTGGATCGACTCGGGGACGGCGGCCTCGACCAGCGCGTCGACGGAGTCGTAGCCGAGCGCTGCGAGCATGGTGCGCTGCGCGTCGGCGTCGGTCCCGATGTGGCGGGACTCGAACTCTCCGGGGGTGCGGGCCGCCATCTACTCGCCCACCAGCTCGTCGTAGGCGGCCGCGTCGAGCAGGCCGTCGGGCAGCGCGTCGAAGCGCACCTTGATCAGCCAGCCGTCGCCGAAGGGGTCGGTGTTGACCAACTCGGGGCTGTCGACGACGGCGGTGTTGGTCTCGAGGACCTCGCCGTCGACGGGCGCGAACAGCTCGCCGACCGACTTGGTCGACTCGATCTCGCCGACGACGCTGCCGCCCTCGACCCGGCTGCCCGCCTCGGGCAGCTCGACGAAGACGACGTCGCCCAGCTTGTCGGCGGCGTAGGCGGTGATGCCGACGGTCGCGGTCTCGCCCTCGACCAGGATCCACTCGTGGTCGGAGGTGTACTGGAGCTCGGTGGGAACGGCCATGGTCAGTTCTTCTTTCTGGAGTAGAAGGGGAGCTCGGTGACGGTCATCGGGAGCCGGCTGCCGCGGATGTCCACGGAGACGACGCTGCCGGGCTGCGCGGAGGCCGGCGCGACGTAGGCCATCGCGATCGGCACGCCGAGGGTGGGCGAGAGGATGCCGCTGGTCACGACGCCGATCACGTCGTCGTCGGGGCCGTGGACGCTGTAGTCGGCGCGGGCGGCGCGGCGGCCCTCGCCGATCAGGCCGACGAGCACCGGGGCGTCGCCGGAGGGGCCCTCCTCGCTGGCCGCGCGGCCGACGAAGTCGATCGGCTTGCCGAGGGCGACGACGCGGCCGAGGCCGGCCTGCGCGGGGAAGACGTCGCGGGAGATCTCGTGGCCGTAGAGCGGCATGCCCGCCTCGAGGCGGAGGGTGTCGCGGGCGGCGAGCCCGGCCGGGACGAGGCCCGCGCCGGCGCCGGTCTCGGCGAGCGCCTCCCAGAGCGCGGGGGCGGTGTCGGGGGCGACGTAGATCTCGAAGCCGTCCTCGCCGGTGTAGCCGGTGCGCGCGATCAGGATCGGGTGCGCCTCGAAGCTGGCGGGCACGGCGCGGTAGTAGCGCAGCTCCTCGAGCAGGCGGGCCGCGTCGTCGGTGTCGAGCACCGACTCCTCGCCCCGGTCGACCTCGATCGCGAGGCCCTGCAGGTTCTGCAGGATCTCGAGCGAGCGCGGGCCCTGGATCGCGATCAGCGCGACGTCGTCGCTCTCGTCGTAGAGCTCGCACTCGAACATCGCGGTGCGGTCGCGCAGCTGCTCGGCGACCACGTGGCGGTTGGCGGCGTTGGCGACGACCATGAAGCGGTCCTCGCCGGTGCGGTAGACGACGAGGTCGTCGATCACGCCGCCGGTGCGGTCGAGCAGGAGGGTGTACTTCGCGCGGCCGACGGCGACGGCGGAGAGGTCGCTCGCGAGCGCGTAGTCGAGGGCGTCCACCGCCTCGGGGCCGACGACGAGGATCTCGCCCATGTGGGAGAGGTCGAAGAGTCCGGCCGCGGTGCGGACGGCGTGGTGCTCGGCGAGGTCGCCGGTGTAGCGGACGGGCATCCACCAGCCGGCGAAGTCGGTGAAGGAGGCGCCGGCGGCCACGTGCACGTCGTGCAGCGGCGAGCGGCGGGGCTCGGTGCTCGGCGCGGTGGCGTCGGGCGAGTCGATCTCGATGCCGCCGGTGTCGGGGGCGCCGGACTCGGCCGGGGTCTCTTCGACAGGGTTTTCGTCAGACATGGGAGTTCTCCAATTCGTCGCAGTGCTGCGCACGCGCCCGCACAGGTCGGTGATGCGTGGCACAGCAGTGCCGTGGGAACTCCCCCTCTGTCGTGGTGCCTGAGAGATTCACGCCGCCCCTCACGGGGCGAGCGCTTTCACCATCGGCGGATCCTCTGCGGATCGCTTTCCAGAGTGGCCAGTTCGACGCGGTACAAGACCTGAGAGATTGGCGGGGAGGCTTGCTCCTTCGGTGCCGACCGGAGTCGGCTCTCCCGCGTCGCGTATGCGGCCCGGTATTCGGTTGTCCGCTCACCCTAGCGGGCGGGTGCGCGTCCTGTCCCCCCGCCGCGAGATGCCACTTGTGCACGGCTTTCGCGGCGTGTCGCGTGCACAAGTGGCATCTCGCGGAGGGGGACGGAGTCGAGCGCAGGCGGAGGAGGGACTTGGCGTTCGGGTCGGGGTGACACTAAGCTCCGGGGAGTCGTTAGGGTCAGGGTGACCTTTAGGGAGGGTCTCGTGGAGGCAGCAGCGCCGCAGCTCGCGGTGTCGACCGTGATCTTCGCGCTGCGTCCGCATCCGGAGACCGGGGCCGCGGCCGTCTGGATCCCCGTCGTCCGCCGGCTGCGCGATCCGTATCAGGGGCTCTGGGCGCTGCCCGGCGGTCCCCTCCGACCGGACGAGGACCTCGCCGAGGCGGCGCGCCGCACCCTCCGCGAGACGACGGGCCTCGCTCCCCGTTACCTGGAGCAGCTCTACGCCGTCGGCGGCACCGAGCGCTCCCGCGGCGAGCGCCGCGTCGTCTCGATCGTCTACTGGGCGCTGGTGCGGACCTCCGAGGCCGACGCCGCGATCGTGGACGAGAACGTCGCCTGGCTCTGCACCGACCTGATGCCCGAGCTGGCCTTCGACCACGGTCTGATCGTCGACTACGCCCTCTGGCGCCTGCGCAACAAGATGGAGTACTCCCGCATCGCGCAGGCCTTCCTCGGCGAGACGTTCACGCTCGCCCAGCTGCGCGAGGTGCACGAGGCCGTCCTGCAGAAGCCCCTCGACCCGGCGAACTTCCGCCGGACGATCGAGGCCTCCAAGACCGTGGTGCCGACCGAGCAGCGACTGACGGGCACCCGTCACCGCCCGCCCCGGCTGTACCGCTACGACGGGTCCGTGGCACTCGTCGACAACGGGCCCCTGCCGGTCTAGCACCGGCCGCCGCCCGCACCAGGCCGCCGCCGGCCCCGGACCGGCCGCCGCCCCCGTCCGAACCGCACCATCGAGGAGACACCGTGACATCGGTCGACAGCACCATCCAGCTCATCGAGCGGGGCGCCGCCCCCGGCGCGACCTGCGCACCCGAGCTCGCCGACGCGCCCTGGTCCTTCGACCTCGGCCTCCCCGCCTACGGCCCGGGCGCCTCGCAGGCGGACCCGATCCCGGCGGCGTCGCCCGTGCAGGGCCGGCTGCCGGACGAGTACACCGCGGCGAGCGCCGACGAGCTGCACCGCCGCATCCTCGCGGCGAAGGAGACGCTGGGCGAGCGCGTCGTCGTGCTCGGCCACTTCTACCAGCGCGACGAGGTGGTGCAGTACGCGGACTTCGTCGGCGACTCCTTCCAGCTCGCGAAGGCGGTGGCGAACCGACCCGACGCCGAGGCGATCGTCTTCTGCGGCGTGCACTTCATGGCCGAGACGGCGGACATCCTCTCCCGGCCGGATCAGGCGGTCATCCTGCCGAACCTCGCCGCGGGCTGCTCGATGGCGGACATGGCCGACATCGACTCGGTCGAGGACGCCTGGGCCGAGCTGACCGAGCTCTACGGCACCGAGCCGGACGCCGACGGCCGCGTCCCGCTGATCCCGGTGACCTACATGAACTCGTCCGCGGCACTCAAGGCATTCTGCGGACGCAACGGCGGTGTGGTCTGCACCTCCTCGAACGCGACCACCGTGCTCGAGGACGCGTTCGCGCGCGGGCAGCGGGTCCTCTTCTTCCCGGACCAGCACCTCGGCCGCAACACCGCGAAGGCGATGGGCGTGCCGCTCGAGCGGATGCCGATGTGGAACCCGCGGAAGCCCGGCGGCGGCTCGGACGAGGCGACGCTGCTCGACGCGCAGGTCATCCTCTGGCACGGCTTCTGCTCGGTGCACAAGCGCTTCACGGTGGCGCAGATCGAGCGCGCGCGCCTCCAGCACCCGGACGTCCGCGTGATAGTGCACCCGGAGTGCCCGATGGCGGTCGTCGACGCGGCGGACGAGTACGGCTCGACCGACTACATCGTCAAGGCGATCCAGGCCGCGCCGGCGGGCAGCACCTTCGCGATCGGCACCGAGATCAACCTGGTGCAGCGCCTGGCGGTGCAGTACCCGCAGCACACCATCTTCTGCCTCGACGACGTCGTCTGCCCGTGCTCGACGATGTACCGCATCCACCCGGGGTACCTCGCCTGGGTGCTGGAGGGGCTGGTCGCGGGGACGGTGCACAACCGGATCTCGGTCGACGAGTCGGTGCAGGACCAGGCACGCGTGGCGCTCGAGCGGATGCTCGCGGCGGTGCCGCCGGCCGGGCCGGCCGCTCCTGCTCCCGTGGCGGGGGTCTGACGTGTCCCGCGTCGTCGTGGTCGGCAGCGGGATCGCCGGCCTGGTCGTCGCCCTGCTGGCCTCGCGTCGGCACGAGGTCGTCCTCGTCACCAAGGGCGCGCTCGCGGAGTCGAGCACGCGCGCCGCGCAGGGCGGGATCGCCGCCGTCACCGCGGCGGGAGACTCCGTCGCCCTGCACGTCGAGGACACCCTGACCGCGGGCGCCGGGCTGTGCTCGCGCTCGGCCGTCGAGGTGCTCTGCGCCGAGGGCCCGGCAGCCGTCGCCGCGCTGCAGGCCTGGGGCGTCGGCTTCGACCGCGACGGCGACGACCTCGCCCGCGGCCTGGAGGGGGCGCACTCGCGGCCTCGGATCCTGCACGCCGGGGGCGACGCGACCGGATCCGCGATCGAGGAGGCGCTCGTCGTCGCGGTGCGCGCCGCCGCGGTCACGGTGCTCGAGGAGACGGTGCTGGTCGACCTGGTGCGGCCGGGAGCGGCCGTGACCGGCGTGGACGTGCTGCGGGACGGACGGGTCGAGCGGATCGCTGCCGATTCCATCGTCCTCGCGACCGGCGGGGCCGGGCAGCTCTACCGGCACACCACGAACCCCGCGGTCGCGACCGGCGACGGGCTCGCCGCGGCGCTGCGGGCCGGCGCCCAGACGGCCGACCTGGAGTTCTACCAGTTCCACCCCACCTCACTCGCGCTGCCGGGCGGGTTCCTGGTGTCGGAGGCGGTCCGCGGCGAGGGCGCGGTGCTGCGCGACGCCGCGGGTGAGCGCTTCCTCGTCGGGGTGCACCCGGACGCCGAGCTGGCGCCCCGCGACGTGGTCGCCCGCGCGATCGCCGACCGGATGCTGCTCCAGGGCGGGCTGCCCGTGCACCTCGATGCGCGCGCCATTCCCGCGGACGTGCTCGCGCGCCGCTTCCCGACCATCTCGGCCGCCTGCCGCGCGGGCGGTCTCTCGCTCGCCGACGACCTCATCCCCGTGACGCCGGCCGCGCACTACTGGATGGGCGGGATCGCGACCGACCTGGACGGGCGGACCAGCCTCCCCGGGCTCTTCGCCGTGGGCGAGGTCGCCTGCACCGGCGTGCACGGCGCGAACCGGCTGGCGTCGAACAGCCTGCTGGAGGGCGTCGTCTTCGCCCGGCGAGTCGCGGCGGCGCTCGACGGACCGCCCGCGATGCCCTCGTCCGAGGCGCCGGAGCCCTCCGCCCTCGTGCCGCTCGCGCTCGACCGCGCGCTCCTGCAGGAGACGCTCTGGTCGGGCGCGGGGCTCTCGCGCGACGCGGCCGGCCTCGAGGCGGCCCGTGCCGTGCTGCTCGCCGCAGGCTCCCCCGCGCCGCTCTCGCGGGCGACCCTCGAGGACGCGAACCTCCGCACCTCCGGCCTCGCCCTGATCGACGCCGCCCTGGCCCGCGCCGAATCGCGCGGCGCCCACCACCGCACCGACCACCCCCACCCCTCGGCGAGCGCCTACCGCGTCGCCGGCACGAGAAAGGTCGCCGTCCCGTGCTGACCCGTCAGAGCATCGAGCGCATCGTCACCCTGGCCCTGGAGGAGGACGCCCCCTGGGGCGACCTCACCTCCGACACCCTGCTGCCCGCCGACGCGACCGCTTCGGCGGCACTCGTCGCCCGCGAGCCCGGCGTCTTCAGCGGCGGGGCGGTGCTGCTCGGCACGTTCCTGCAGGCCGACTCGCGGGTCCGGGTGCAGGACGTCGCCGCGGACGGCACGGTCTTCGCGGCCGGTGACGTCCTCGCCCGGATCGACGGCCCGGCCGGCGGGGTGCTGCGCGGCGAGCGCGTGGCGCTGAACCTGGTGCAGCGGATGAGCGGCATCGCGACGCTGACCGCGCGCTACGTCGAGGCCGTGGCGGGCACCCGCGCGCGCATCGTCGACACCCGGAAGACTACGCCGGGACTGCGGGCGCTCGAGCGGCACGCCGTGCGCAGCGGTGGCGGGCACAACCACCGCTTCTCACTCTCGGACGCGATCCTGGCGAAGGACAACCACCTCGCGATCCTCGCCCAGCGCGGTCTCGACCTGACGGAGGCGCTGCTCGCCGCGCGCGCGGCCGTCTCGCACACGACGCACATCGAGGTCGAGGTGGATCGGCTGGAGCAGATCAGCGCGGCCCTCGCCGGCGGCGCCGACACGATCATGCTCGACAACTTCACGCCCGAGCAGCTGGCGCAGGGCGTCGTGCTGATCGGCGGCCGGGCCGTGGTCGAGGCCAGCGGCGGGGTGAACCTCGACACGGTCCGCGCGATCGCGGAGGCCGGCGTCGACGTGATCTCCGTCGGAGCGCTGACGCACAGCGTCCGCTCGCTGGACCTCGGCCTCGACATCGCGATCGAGGCTCCGGCCGCGTGATCTACCTCGACCACGCGGCGACCTCGCCCGTGCGCCGCGAGGTGCTCGAGGCGATGTGGCCGTTCCTGACCGGCGAGTACGGCAACCCGTCCAGCAGTCATGCGCTGGGCGCGTCTGCGGCCCGCGCACTGGAGGAGGCGCGGCGGCACGTGGCGCGGTTCCTCGGAGGGCGCGGCTCGGAGGTCCTCTTCACCTCGGGCGGGACGGAGTCGATCAACACGGCGGTCAAGGGCATCGCGCTCGGCGGTCTCACCGCGCAGCGCGGCCGGCACGTCGTGATCTCGGCGATCGAGCACGAGGCGACGGTGGAGTCGGCCGACCATCTGCGGCGGCTGCACGGCTTCGAGGTGTCGGTCGCGCCGGTGGACGGCGCGGGGCGGCTCGATCTGGAGGCGCTCGCCACGCTGCTGCGGCCGGACACGGCGCTGGTCTCGGTGCTGGCGGCGAGCAACGAGATCGGCACGCTGCAGGACGTGCCGGCGATCGCGGCGCTCTGCCGGCCGCACCGGATCCCGCTGCACGTGGACGCGGTGCAGGCGGCGGGGTGGATCGACCTGGCCGGGCTGGGCGCGGACGCGATGTCGATCTCGGGGCACAAGCTCGGGGCGCCGAAGGGCGTGGGGGCGCTGCTGCTGCGCAGTCGCGTGCCGTTCGAGCCGCTCGTGCACGGCGGCGGTCAGGAGCGGGCGCGGCGCTCGGGGACGGAGAACGTGGCGTTCGCGGTGGCGCTCGGGGCGGCGGTGCAGCTCGTGGATGCCTCGCGGGGCCCCCGCGTCTCGGCCGTGCGCGACGCGTTCGCTCTGCGGGTGGCGGCGGAGGTGCCGCGGGCGGTGCCGCTCGGGTCGGCGGAGCACCGGCTCCCCTCGATCGCGTCGTTCGTCGTGCCCGGGCGCAGCGGCGAGTCGATCCTGCTGGCGCTGGAGGAGCGCGGCGTCGTGGTCTCCAGCGGCTCGGCCTGCGCGGCCGGCCGCGACGAGCCGTCGCCGACGCTCCTGGCGCTCGGGCTCGAGCCGGCCGTCGCCCAGACGGCGGTGCGCTTCAGCTTCGGCGCGGAGTCGACGCCGGCGGACGCGGACGCGGCGGCAACCGCGTTCGCGGCGGTGCTCGCGCCGGGCTGACGTCCGCCGACTTCCACCCGCGGCTGGTCGCGGTCGCCCGCGTCCACCTCATGCTGGTCGAGCAGCGGAGGCAGATCGCGACATCCAGCTCGTCACGACGACTGCGTCCGCGTGCTCGATGTCGAGCTCTGCCGCCGCATCCGCGGAGAGGGCGCGGACGAGCGCGCACACCCGGAGACGTCCGAAGGGATCGACGAAGCGACCGATGTCGAGCAGCTCGTCGCGGAGAGCCCCCGCC
The DNA here is from genome assembly GCF_013205025.1 of Rathayibacter sp. VKM Ac-2857. Classification (GTDB taxonomy): domain Bacteria; phylum Actinomycetota; class Actinomycetes; order Actinomycetales; family Microbacteriaceae; genus Rathayibacter. Next base: position 588,489 of record NZ_JABMLE010000001.1, read on the forward strand.
TCGAAGATCTCGTCGATGGCATCGAGATCGGCCTCCCCCCAGGGCGATCGTGTGAGAGCGAATGCGTCACCGAGGAACGGCTCAAGCGCGTCTCGGGCTGCTGTCGAATCGGTCGTGCTCGCGACGCCGACCCAACCGTCCGGCAGCTGATGAGCGACATAGGAGACGAGAACGTCGGCTCGCAGCCGATCGAGGGCGGCGAGGAGATCAGGAGCCAGCGCATCGGAGTGGGAGACGCGCCCGGTGGGAATGATCGAGAGATCGATCCGATCGCCGAGGTGCTCCGGAAGACGCACGGGATCGAGCGCCGCGACTACTCGAGCGTCGGAGATCTGCTGGCCGTCCCAGTAGCCCTGCACGGTGGTGACGCCCTCCCGCTGGAAGCCGAGCGGAAGGTCGGTCAGGACTTCGATGCCGGCCGCGTGCTGCAGAACGTGGTCGTAATGCCCTCGGCCGATCGCCGCGAGGCGTACGCGCCCGCCGTCCGCCCGAACCCGACCAGTAGCGACGACGAGGTCATCGCGATCGGAGGAGACGCCCTCCTCCTGAGGGAGGCGTCGGTACTTCCCACTTCTCCTGACGGAGCTCGCCCGATCGCGATCCTCCACGTGCACCTCCTGGCATCGTTGCACTCGACGAGAGCCATGACGGCCCACCGTCTCGTCGGTCACTTCTTAGAAGCGAAGATACTTCAATTCCGTCTAGATGACAATACGCAGATGGTGTCTTTGCCAGGACGTTTGACCGGCTCGTCGGATGCGCAGTGGGAGACGAGCCCTGGAAGCGAGCTGGCCGGTGCGCGCTCAGCAGCGCTCGATCGCCAGGGCGACGGAGCGCAGAGCGGGCCGACGACCGGACAGAGCGCGCCGATGTCCTCGAGTTCCTGCGCCGGGAAGGCTCTTGCGGTCGATCGTGCCTAGGGTCCTCTACGGACCAGGACGGCGACGATCCTGCAGAAGGACGATCGGTCGGTATTTAGATGAGGATTCGCGAGCGGACTTCGTCGCCCTCCCGAAGTGGCGCCAGGGCGGTGACCGTCCTCGCGGTCGTGACCGCGGTCCTCAGCGGCTGCGCTCTCGGACTGCCGCCGATGGACGGATCCGCAGCGCCGCCGCCCGCTGCGAGCTCCATCCCGACCGTCGACGGCCCCGGCCGGACGGCTCCTCTCGATCTCGCGACCTTCGACAGGATCAATCGGGAGACGGTCACGTCGATCGGCGACCCGAGCGGCGCGGATCTGACGCGGGCGCTGATCGCCGGTGGCGTGGACCGGGCCGGTCTGGAGATCACGGCCGACATCACGACCGCCGACAAGAGGGCGGATGCGGTCTTCGTCGCGGTGAAAGTCGGTGGCTCGTGCTTCGTGGGTCAGTACCGGCACAAGGCGTCGGGCGAGGACGGCGACCGGAGGTACCTCGGGGTGGTCGTCGCGCCGCTCGCGACGGGGCGGTGCCTGATCGGAGATCCGGTTCCCGTCGAGTGACGGCACATCATTCGGAGACGGTGTCACCTCATGCTGATCGAGTAGCGGCCGCAGGCCGCGTATCGAGATCCACCGGCGGCAGACGAGACGACTGCAGACCCGCCCTGCTGGGGACGGTGGGTCTCGATACGCCCCTTCGGGGCTACTCGACCAACATGCAGTCGCGACAGGCCCTGCGGGGCTGCTCGACCAGCATGCGATCGCGATGCGCCGATGCGGCAGCCTGCAGTCGCAATACGCCGAGGCGGGGTTGATCGACCCAGCATGGTGGGCGGCGGCGGTGCGCCGTCTCGTCACCGCTCACCCCGCTGCCGACACGCCGGATGCGCGACGGATGTCGGCCGATCGGGAATGTCGGAGGCGCCTGGCAGTGTTCTGAGTCTCGTACCACCCGTCGCATCGACGTCACCCAGGCGATGCGCCCCCTCACGACGATCCCCTTCACGACCGGAGACGCACCTGTGACCGAGCGCACCCTTCCCGAGACCCGGCCCGCCGCCGCGGCCGACACGCCCTCGACGGCGCTCGACCCGCGCAGCCGCCTCGTCATCAGCCTGCTGCTGGTCTCGGCCTTCGTCGTGATCCTCAACGAGACGATCATGAGCGTGGCGCTGCCCGACCTCATGCGCGACTTCGGCGTCGAGGCGCACGTGGGCCAGTGGCTCTCGACGGCGTTCATGCTGACGATGGCGGTCGTCATCCCGATCACCGGCTACCTGATCCAGCGCCTGCACACCCGCACGCTCTTCGCCGCCGCGATGACCCTCTTCAGCCTCGGCACGCTCAGCGCCGCGCTCGCGCCGACCTTCGAGGTCCTGCTCGCCGCGCGCGTCGTCCAGGCCGGCGGCACGGCGATCATGATGCCGCTGCTGATGACCACCGTGATGACCCTCGTGCCGCCGGCCATCCGCGGCCGGATGATGGGCAACATCTCGATCGTCATCTCGGTCGCTCCCGCCGTCGGACCGACGATCTCGGGCATCATCCTCAACTTCCTCAGCTGGCGCTGGATGTTCTGGATCGTGCTGCCGATCGCCGTCGGCGCGCTGATCCTGGGTCTCCGCAAGGTCGAGAACGTCACCGAGCCGCGCAAGATCCCGATCGACTCGCTCTCCGTGGTCCTCTCCGTCTTCGGCTTCGGCGGGCTGGTCTACGGGCTCAGCAGCCTGGGCGAGGGCGGCGAGGCGATCGTCGCTCCCTGGGTGCCCTTCGTCGTCGCCGGTGTCGCGCTCGCGGCGTTCATCGTCCGCCAGCTGCTGCTGCAGAAGACGGACCGCGCCCTGCTCGACCTGCGCACCTTCTCCTCCGGCAACTTCACCGTGGTCATCGTGATGATGGCGGTGAGCATGTCCGCCCTCTTCGGCACGCTGATCCTGCTGCCGCTCTACACCCAGAACGTCCTCGGCCTCACCCCGCTCGAGACCGGCCTGCTCCTGCTGCCCGGCGGCCTGCTGATGGGTCTGCTCGCGCCGTTCGTCGGCCGCGGCTACGACCGCTTCGGGCCGCGGGTGCTGCTGGTCCCCGGCTCGATCATCGTCGCCGGTGCGCTGTGGGGCTACACGACGCTCGACGAGAACTCGGTCTCCTGGTTCATCCTCTCCCTGCACGTGGTGCTGAGCCTCGGCCTCGCGCTGGTCTTCACCCCGCTGTTCACCGCGGGCCTCGGCTCGGTGCGCCCCGCGCTCTACTCGCACGGCAGCGCGATCATCGGCACGGTCCAGCAGCTCGGCGGAGCGGCCGGCACGGCGCTGTTCGTCACCGTCCTCTCGGTGCAGTCGGCCGCGCTCGCCCGCGAGGGCGTCGACGAGGTCGTCGCCACGGCGGGCGGCATCCACTCCGCGTTCGTCTGGGGCGCCTCCATCGCGACCGCCGCGATCGTCGCCGCGTTCTTCGTCAAGCGCCCCGCGGAGTCGGACGTGCCGCGGCCCGTCGCCGCCCACTAGGGTCCGTCCGGTGCTTCACTCGGGGCACCGGCTGTTCACCTCCGCGTCACCGAGCGCCCCTACCGTGGCGCCCCGGTCGACGTGCTCCCGGACGCGCGGCCGGAACGGAGAGCACACGTGAGCACGGCCGCGCATCCCCAGGATCTCCTCGACGCCGGCGGACTCGCCCCGGCGCCGCGCACCTTGATCGACGTGCTGCGCGACACCGCCGAGCGCCACCCCGACGCGTCCGCGCTCGAGGACCCGGCCGGCGCTCTCAGCTACCGCGAGCTGCTCGCCCGCGTCGTCGCCACCGCCGCCGAGCTCACCGCCTCCGGGGTGCGCCGCGGCGACCGTGTCGGCGTGCGGATGGCCAGCGGCTCGCGCGAGCTGTACCTCGCGATCCTCGCCGTCCTCGCGGCCGGCGCCGCCTACGTCCCGGTCGACGCCGATGACCCCGAGGAGCGGGCCCGACTCGTCTTCGGCGAGGCGGCGGTCCGCGGCCTCATCACCGGCTCCGGCCGCTTCGAGCGGGTCGATGCGGAGCCCGCGCGGCTGTTCACCGGCTCGGCGCCGCACCCCAGCACCGCCTCGATCCCGCTGCTGCAGCCGCCGACCCTCGAGGACGACGCCTGGATCATCTTCACCTCGGGCTCGACCGGCACGCCGAAGGGCGTCGCCGTCAGCCACCGCTCGGCCGCCGCCTTCGTCGACGCCGAGGCCCGCGTCTTCCTCCAGGTCGAGCCCCTCGGCCCCGGCGACCGCGTGCTGGCAGGCCTCTCCGTCGCGTTCGACGCCTCCTGCGAGGAGATGTGGCTGGCCTGGCGGCACGGAGCCTGCCTGGTGCCCGCCCCGCGCTCGCTCGTGCGCAGCGGCATGGACCTCGGCCCCTGGCTGACCACGCACGGCATCACCGTCGTCTCGACCGTGCCGACCCTCGCCGCGCTCTGGCCCGCCGAGTCGCTCGAGAACGTCCGGCTGCTCATCTTCGGCGGCGAGGCCTGCCCGCCGGAGCTCGGGCAGCGCCTGGCCGTCGACGGCCGCGAGGTCTGGAACACCTACGGCCCCACCGAGGCGACCGTCGTCGCCTGCGCCGCTCCGCTCGGCGGGCCCGGCCCGGTGCGGATCGGCCTGCCGCTGGACGGCTGGCGGCTGGCCGTCGTCGACCCCGAGGGCCATCGCGTCGGGGAGGGCGAGGTCGGCGAGCTGATCATCGGCGGCGTCGGCCTGGCCCGCTACCTCGACCCGGCGAAGGACGCCGAGAAGTACGCGCCCGCGCCGACCCTCGGCTGGGAGCGCGCCTACCGCTCCGGCGACCTCGTGCGCTTCGAGAGCGCCGGCCTCGTCTTCCAGGGCCGCGCCGACGACCAGGTCAAGCTCGGCGGCCGCCGCATCGAACTCGGCGAGGTCGAGTCGGCGCTGCAGGGCCTGCCCGGAGTCTCGGGCGCCGCCGCCGCCGTCCGCACCACCGGCGCCGGGATCCAGGTCCTCGTCGGCTACCTCGCCCTGGCCGGCGGTCGCGAGCTGGACCGCGACGCCGCGCTGGCGCGCCTGCGCGAGGAGCTGCCGGCCGCGCTCGTGCCGCTGCTGGCCGTGGTCGACGAGCTGCCGACGCGGGTGTCGGGCAAGGTCGACCGCGCCGCGCTGCCCTGGCCGCTGCCCGACAGCGGAGCGGCGGATCCGGGACTCGACGCCGAGACCGCCTGGCTCGCCGGTCTCTGGCGCGAGGTGCTCGGCGTCCCGGTCGACGAGAAGGCCAACTTCTTCGACCTCGGCGGCGGCTCGCTCGCCGCCGCCCAGCTCGTCGCCCGGATCCGCGAGCGCGACCCGGAGTTCACCGTCGCCGACGTCTACGCTCACCCGCGGCTCGCCGCGATGTCGGCCGAGATCACGAGCCGGGCGACCGGTGCCGGCGAGGTCTCGACCCACCGGATCGCGCCGGTCCCGCGCCGGATGCAGGTGCTGCAGACCCTGCTCGGCGCCCCGCTGCTCGTGCTCGGCGGCGCCCGCTGGACCACGGTGGTGCTCACGGCCTGCGCCCTGCTCGACCTGCTGCCCGGCTTCGACTGGCTGCCCACCGTCCCGGTCGCGTGGCTCGTCGTGGCGTTCGCCCTCTTCTGCACCCCGTTCGGCCGGATGGGCCTCACCGTCCTGGCCGCCCGCGCACTGCTGCGCGGCGTGCGCGCGGGCGACCACCCGCGCGGCGGCGGCGTGCACCTGCGGCTGTGGCTCGCGGAGCGGATCGCCCACCAGCTCGGTGCCGTCAGCCTCGCCGGCGCCCCCTGGGTCGCCCTCTACGCTCGCGCCCTCGGCGCCCGGATCGCCGACGACGTCGACCTGCACTCGCTGCCGCCGCTCACCGGCATGCTGACCCTCGGCCGCGGCGCCGCGATCGAACCGGAGGTCGACCTCTCCGGCTACTGGATCGACGGCGACGTCCTGCGCCTCGGCGCGGTCCGCGTCGGCGCGGGCAGCACGGTCGGCGCGCGCAGCACGCTGCTGCCCGGCACCCGCATCGGGAAGAACGCCCAGATCGAGCCCGGCTCCGCCGTCTTCGGCCGGGTGCCCGCCGGCCAGCGCTGGAGCGGCTCCCCCGCGCAGCGCGTCGGCAAGGCGAGTGCGGGCTTCCCCGCCGAGCGGCCACCGCGGGCGACGTCGTGGCTCTGGGCCTACGCCGTCTCGGCGGTGGGACTGGCCGCCGTGCCCGTGGTCTCCTTCGCGGCGGGCCTGAGTGCGCTCGCCCTCGCCACGCAGGGCTCCGCCGATCTCCCGGAGGCACTCCCCCGCGCCCTCGCCGCCCTCGTCCCCGCGGTCGCCGTCACCGGCGTCGTGCTGGCCGGGCTCGTCGTCGTGCTCGTGCGCCTGCTCGGCCGCGGCGTCGAGGCCGGCACTCATCCCGTGCGCGGCCGGATCGGCTGGCAGGTCTGGTCGACCGAGCGCCTGCTCGACCACGCCCGGACGCTGCTCTTCCCGCTCTACTCCGGTCTCTTCACTCCGGTCTGGCTGCGGCTGCTCGGCGCGAAGGTCGGCCGCGACGTCGAGGCCTCGACCGTGCTGCTGCTGCCCGCGATGACGACGATCCGCGACGGCGCCTTCCTGGCCGACGACACCCTCGTCGCCTCCTACGCCCTCGGCGGCGGCTGGATGCGGCTCGCCCGCGCCGAGATCGGCGAGCGCGCGTTCCTCGGCAACTCCGGCATGGCGGCGCCCGGCCACACGGTGCCGGCCGGCGGACTGGTCGCGGTGCTCTCCTCCGCGCCGCGCAAGTCCAAGGCGGGCTCGTCCTGGCTCGGCTCGCCGCCGGTGCGGCTGCGGCGGACCGTCGTCGAGGCGGAGTCGTCGCGCACCTTCCGGCCGGCCGCACGCCTCCGCGCCGCCCGGATCGTCTGGGAGCTGCTGCGCTTCGTGCCGGTCGTCGTCTCGATCGCGATCGGCTTCGGAATCGTCGTGGCCCTGCTGGCGCTGGTGCCGACGATCGGGGCGCTCGCGACGGCGGTGGTCGGCGGGGTCGTCCTGCTCGCGGCCGGCGCCGTCGCCGCAGCCGTCTCGACCGCGGCGAAGTGGCTCCTGATCCAGCGCGTGCGCCCGAGCGAGCACCCGCTCTGGTCCTCCTTCGTCTGGCGCAGCGAGCTGGCCGACACCTTCACCGAGATGGTCGCGGCGCCCTGGTTCGCGCACGCCGCAGCCGGCACGCCCGCGCTGGTCTGGTGGCTGCGGAGCCTGGGCGCGCGGATCGGCCGCGGCGTCTGGTGCGACAGCTACTGGCTCCCCGAGGCCGATCTCGTCGATCTGGGCGACGGAGCGACCGTGAACCGGGGCTGCGTCGTGCAGACCCACCTGTTCCATGATCGAATCATGAGTATGGATCTCGTGAGTCTCGACATCGGCGCCACGCTCGGCCCGCACAGCGTGATCCTCCCCGCGGCGACGATCGCCGCGCACGGCACGGTCGGCCCCGCCTCGCTCGTGATGCGCGGCGAGCTCGTGCCCGCCGGCAGCCGCTGGAGCGGCAACCCGATCGGCCCGTGGCGGGAGGTGCGCGTCGGCGACTACCACGCGCCCGTCGCGTGAGCCCCGCGCAGACCGGTCTGGAGACGGCGGGCGACCCGTACCTGTCGGGGATCGGCAACACGGGTTACCGCGTCGAGTCGTACGACCTCGATCTCGACTACCGGGTGTCGAGCAACCGGCTCGCGGGCCGCGCGACGCTGCGGATCGTCGCCCTGCAGCCGCTGCGCCGCTTCTCCCTCGACCTCAGCCGCCTCCGGGTGACCCGGGTGCGCGTCGACGGACGCAAGGCACGGGCCGAGCAGGTCGCGCACAAGCTCCGGATCACGCCCGCCGAGCCGCTCGGGGCCGGCGAGAGCTCGATGGTGGAGATCGAGTACGGCGGCCACCCCGGTCCGCGCGCCAGCCACTGGGGCGAGCTGGGCTGGGAGGAGCTGGCCGACGGCGTGCTCGTCGCCTCGCAGCCCTCGGGAGCCTCGACCTGGTACCCCTGCAACGACGACGTCGCCGACAAGGCGGCGTACCGGATCCGGGTGAGCGCGGAGGAGGGCTACTCCGTCCTCGCGAACGGCGTGCTGCTCGAGACGAGCGAGCGCTCGGGCCGGCGCACCTGGCTCTACGAGCAGCAGGAGCCGACCGCGAGCTACCTCGCGTCGGTGCAGATCGGGCGCTACGTCCTGGAGGACCGGCTGCTCGCCGGAGTCGCCGTCACGCTCGCGCGCCCGGCCGCCCTGGCCTCTCGCGTCGCGCGCGACTTCGCGCCGCTGAGCGACATGCTCGCCTTCTTCTCCCGCGTGTTCGGCCCCTATCCGTTCCGGCAGTACACCGTCGTGGTCACCGCGGACGAGCTCGAGATCCCGCTGGAGGCGCAGGGCATGGCGGTGTTCGGCGCCAATCACGCCGACGGCCGCGGCGGCTCGGAGCGGCTGATCGCGCACGAGCTGGCGCACCAGTGGTTCGGCAACAGCGTCGGCCTGGCCCGATGGCGGCACATCTGGCTCAACGAGGGCTTCGCCTGCTACGCGGAGTGGCTGTGGTCGGAGGAGTCGGGCGGGCTCAGCGCCGACGCCCAGGCCCGCCGGCACCACGCACTCCTGCGGCTCCAGCGGCAGGACCTCGTGCTGGGCGACCCGGGACCGGTGGACCTCTTCGACGACCGCGTCTACAAGCGCGGCGCGCTGACGTTGCACGCGCTTCGCCTGCGGCTCGGTGACGCGGCGTTCTTCGGGCTCCTGCGCACCTGGACCGCGCGGCACGCCTCCGGCATCGTGAGCGAGGACGACTTCCGCGCGCTCTGCGCCGAGGTCGCGGGCGGTTCTGCGGCCCCTGGCGTCGCGGCGCTGCTCGACGCGTGGCTGGTCGACGTGCGGCTGCCGCCGCTACCGGCCGCCCGCTGAGACGAGCGAGTCCTCGAGCGCGTCGCCGTGCTCCCGGCGCCAGCCGATGATCGGACCGGCGCCTCCTATCGCGTCGCCGAGCGCGACGCTGACCCGCAGCGACGGGTCGAGGCGCGGCTCGGCGAGCCGGAATCGCGACTCGTCGATCCGCGCCTCCGCGGCGAAGCGCGACTCGTGGATCCGGACGCGGCGCGGATCGACGTCCAGCCCGCGGCCGTCGGCCTTGAGCGCCGCCTCGATGCGGGTCCAGTGCAGGATCGGATCGGCCGCGCGGAACCCGCCCGTGGCGAAGGGGGCGCCGGCGATCCGCGTGATCGCGACGCCGCGCTCGGCCGGCCCCTCGACGGGCTCCACGTCGACCCCGACGATCCCCGCGCTGCTCGCCGCGACGACGACCGCGCCCGCGCAGTGCGCGATGCTGACGGAGAGGTGCTCGGCACCGTCGATCCAGGGGCGCCCGTGCGCTCCGCCGCAGCGGGCGCAGCGCGCCGACACCTGCACCGCCGTCGCCGGTCGCCCGAGCAGCTCGCCCGCGAGCATCCGCAGCAGCACCCGGCCGAAGACGAAGCGCTCGGCCACCGCCGCCGACCCGGTCGCGCGATAGCGCTCGCGCTCCGCCGTGCCGAGCAGCGGCAGCAGACGCCCGGCGTCGAGGCTCTGCTCGTCGAGCGCGAGCCAGCGCAGATGCACTCCCGGCAGGTCCTGCACGGCGTCGTGCGTCATCGTCCTGTCCCCCATGATCCCGTCCCCCTGATCCCGTCCGCCGGTCTCGCGCTAGTCCGATGCCCGCGCGGTCGCCGCGTGCTCGCCGCGCTCGTAGACGTCCGCCGCCGAGCCGACGATCAGCGGGTCGGGTCCGAGCGGCGAGACGACCTCGTCGTCCCGGCCGTCGTAGTCGTAGAGGCTCAGCACGTAGCGCATGGCCTCGAGCCGCGCGCGCTTCTTGTCGTTGCTCTTGACGATGGTCCACGGGGCGTCGGCCGTGTCGGTCGCCGCCATCATCGCCTCCTTGGCCGCCGTGTAGTCGCCCCACTTGTCGAGCGAGGCGAGGTCCATCGGCGAGAGCTTCCACTGCCGCACCGGGTCGATCATCCGGATGGTGAAGCGGGTGCGCTGCTCCTCGGCCGAGACCGAGAACCAGAGCTTGACCAGGTCGATCCCCTCGCCGACCAGCATGCTCTCGAACAGCGGCGTCTGCCGGATGAACTCGTCGTACTGCTCCGGAGTGCAGAACCCCATCACGCGCTCGACCCCTGCGCGGTTGTACCAGGAGCGGTCGAACAGCACGATCTCGCCCGCGGCGGGCAGGTGCGAGACGTAGCGCTGGAAGTACCACTGCGTGCCCTCCCGCTCGGTCGGCTTCTCAAGCGCGACCACGCGGGCCCCGCGCGGATTGAGGTGCTCGGTGAAGCGCTTGATCGTGCCGCCCTTGCCCGCGGCGTCGCGTCCCTCGAAGACGACGACGAGGCGCCGGCCGTGCTTCTTGATCCAGTTCTGCAGCTTCAGCAGCTCGATCTGCAGCAGCCGCTTGCCGGCCTCGTACTCCTCGCGCGACATCCGCTCGTCGTAGGGGTAGCCCTCGCGCCAGGTGTCGATCTGCGTGCCGTCGCGGCGCAGCAGCACCGGATCGTCGTCGTCCTCGTCGAGCACGACGAGGTCGCGGGCGTCCTCGGGAGTGAGCGAGCGGAGCAGCTCGGGAGAGGGCACGAGGGCACCGTCGGAGGCGGAGTCGGGGGCAGCGGGAGCGGCCTCGAGGACGGCGTCGGAGCGGGGGGAGCGATCGGAGGCGGAGGGCACGGAGCGACGCTAGAGCGCCCGTGCGACGCTCCGGTGAACGGCGGGTGTCCGCCCCTCTCGCGCCGCGGCACACCCGGTCGTACCCTCGTCGCATGTGCCGGAACATCCACACCCTCCACAACTTCGCGCCCGCCGCCTCCGACGAGGAGGTGCACGCCGCCGCCCTGCAGTACGTCCGCAAGATCAGCGGCGCCACCAGCCCGTCGAAGGCGAATCAGGAGGCCTTCGACCGCGCCGTGGCCGAGATCGCCCACATCACGGGCCACCTCCTCGAGGACCTGGTGACGACCGCACCGCCGAAGGACCGCGAGGTCGAGGCGGCGAAGGCCCGCGAGCGCTCGGCCAAGCGGTTCGCGACGGCCTGATCCCCACGGGCACGCGCCTAGCCGATCAGGTAGGCGAAGCCGCGACCCGAGCGCGCGACCCCGGTCGTGAACTCCACGGCGCGGTCGAGGCACTGGCGGGCGTACTCCCCCTCAGGATGCTCCGCCAGCTCCTCCTCCACCTCCGACCGGAGCGCGATCAGATCGTCGGCGATCTCGGCGACCTCGTCCGGCGGGACGGCCCGGACGCAGGGGTCCCAGCCCATCCCCCGCACGGTGACCCGACCCTCGACCATCCGGTGTGCGGGCCGCGGCGGCTGCTCCGGCGATCGCGGAGCGGTCAGCGTCTGCAGCGCCGACCACGCCTTGTCGAGGTAGAGCATGTCGCCCTCCGGGACGGACCGCCGGAAGTCGGTGCAGGTGGTCACGGCTCCGTTCGGCATCCCCCAGGCGTCGGCGAGCGGATCGTCGCTGAGGACGCTCCGCGGATCGGCGAGCGCGCGCTCGGTCAGGTCGGCATCGAAGGCGTAGGCGTAATAACGGATTCCCATGCGTCGATGCTGCCGAGCGGCCACGGCCCGCGGAGACCCGATGCCCGCATCCGGGGAGAGCGCGGCAGTTCTCGCAGCTGTGGAGGACGGCCGCCGAGGACCTCAGCGGTGCATCGCCGGCGTCCCGTCGAACAATGTCGGTGCTTCAGACGGCCCGGAGTGCATCAGGAGTCCACCGCGGCCACTGCGGGCCGCCGACGAGCGTCCCGTGCTCGAAGGTCGCGCAGAGACGGAACGGCTCTCGCGCACTGCTGTTGTCGAGCACCTCCACGACGTCGGCGACCGGGATCGCACTCCTGACGTGGCTCCACAGCCGCTCGTAACGGGCGCGGATCTTCTCCTCCGGCACGACGTGTCCGCCCCGACGGACCCGCTCCAGCACCCGTTGCACGGTCAGCTCGACCGGAACCATCACGACATGGAGGTGGACGAGGTAGCCCGCCTCGACGGCGTCGGACAACAGCTCGACCTTGCTCGGATGGGAGAACACCGTCTCGGAGAGGAACGACTCCCCGGCGGCGAGCATCTCCCTGCGACGGGCCTCCGCGATCCGCGCCGCCTCGTAGGCGTGCTCTGCCTCACCACCGGGCCATCGCTCCGCCGCGATCTCGTCCGCGTTGATGAACGGCAGGTGGGTCGTCGGCATCAGGACATCGCGGACGTAGGTCGACTTCCCCGCTCCGTTCGGGCCGGCGAGGAGGTGCAGCAGCGGCATCAGGAGCGAGCGGGATGGATGACGAGGTCGCCGTTGTCATCGACCTCGGAGTAGGACTCCCCGGACGCCTCGAATCCGGCAGCGTAGTTCAGGCCGCCGCGCAGGGCTGTCATCCGATCCGCCCACTCCTTGCGCACCACGGCCTGCTCGTGCTCCCGAAGAGCGTCGTAGGCGATCGCTCCCGCGAGGACCTCGGCGATCGCGCGACTGTTGACCTGGGGAGACATCTCCAGCTCCCTGCCGATCCGCGCCCAGTGCGCGATCTGCTGAGGCACCGTGCGCGAGGCGACCCGCGCTGCGGTGACCGCCGACTCGTAGACGTCGGCGGGCAGGCGGGTCGGCTGGCTGGACCTGGTCACCGTTCGAATGTAGCACCGTGCTACCGATCAAGACTGTTCGAGGTGCCGCTGGGCGCACGCAGGGACGTCAGGCGTCGAAGGCCGCGGGCGGCAGATCCGTCACGCCGTCCTCGATCGCGCGGACGATGCGCGCGGCGACCGACTCCGGCGAGTGACCCGCGCCGAAGCGCGGCGCAGTGCCGGCGAGCGGGTGCTGCGCCAGCGCCGTCTCGGTGTGGCCGGGGCGCGCGTCGAGCAGGAGGATCCCCGCCTTCTTGTACTCCCGCGCCGACGCCCGGACGAACGAGTACAGGGCCGCCTTGGACGCGGAGTACGCGGCGAGACCTGCGGTCGGCGCCTCGGCGACCACTCCGCTGATCGTCACCGCGAACGGCTGCCGGTCAGAGGCGGACAGCGCGGCGAACGACGCGGTCAGCACACGGATCGGCGCGAGCGCGTTGACGTCGACGAGCTCCTCGAGCACCGCCGGGTCCAGCTCGGCTGACGGCCCGAAGGCGACGACGCCGGCCGCCACGACGACGCCGTCGAGTCGGCCGTGCCGGCGGACGACCTCGTCGACGACACGCTGCGGAGCGTCCTCGCCGAGCAGATCGGCCACGAGGGGCGCGTCACCGAGAGCAACGGCATCGCGGCCCGAGCGGACCACCGTCGCGCCGTTGCGCTCCAGCTCGTCCGCGAGCAGGCGCCCGAGCCCGCCGGAGGCACCGAGCACGAGGACGACGGTGCCTTCGAATCGAGTCATCCCCGAAGCCTAGACGGGGGGTCTGGCGCGGATCGCCTCTACCGGGGCGCGACGGGCGCCAATACGGTTGTTCGCATGTCGCGTCCGGACACCTGCGCCGTGCTCCACCGACTGGTGGAGGTCCTCGAGGACCCCGCCCCGATCAATCGCGGCCACGCCCGGCATGTGAGCGGCCTCCTCTCCGTCGCGCTGGACAGTGCGCCGGCCCTCCGCAGCTGTGGCAGCGCCTCCGCACAGCTCGCCGCGTTCGCGCCCGAGGACCCGGCCGAGGACGACCCGGCCCTCTGAGCGCGCCGACCGCCTTGCTCCACTCCTCGAAAGTTGCGGTAGTCGAGCGCGACTACCGCAACTTCTGAGGACTCGCCCCTTCGCCGGCGGCCCGCTGGCCACTCCGCGGAAGTCGGCGTACTCGAGCAGCCGGTCCGACAACTCCTGCGGAGCCGAGGACCTCCGCGCCGACCGGCTCACTCCACTCCTCCAAAGTTGCGGTAGTCGAGCGCGACTACCGCAACTTCTGCGGACTCGCGGCGCCGACGCCGCCTCGTAGACTCGACGGGCCGAGAGAACGGGGACCCGGTGGACGACGAACGCGCCGCACCTGCGGGCTGGTACCGCGATGACGACCACCCGGAGTCCCTCCGCTGGTGGGACGGCACGCAGTGGACGGATGCCCGCCGCTCCGCGGACGACGCTCCGGTCGCCGTCCCGGTCGCCGCCCCGGTCGCCGCCGAGCACGTCGAGTACCGCCTCCCGAACTCCGCCGGCACCCCGACCGTCGACGCGACCGACGAGGCCGAGCGGATCGAGGAGATCGCCGCCGTCGTCGGCCGCCCGCTGCGCATCGGCGAGGTTTCGGAGCAGACGCTCGACGTCGTCCTCGTCCCCGAGCCCGACCACCCCTCCGGTACCCCCGCGGTGTCCGTCCGTGCAGGCGGCCGCGTGATCGGCTACCTCCCCGACGCCTATCGCCGTGCCCCCGGGTTCACCGGGCTCTCCCGCGTGGTCGCCGGCCGCGCCGCCCCCACGACGACAGCACGACTCCGCGCCGAGCGGACGGAGGACGGCCTGCGCGCCTCGGTGAAGGTCGCCCTGGTCGCTCCCGAGCTGCTGGTCCCGCTCAACGCGCCGCCGGAGGAGCGCTACTCGATCCTCCCCTGGGGTCGCGCCCTGCAGGTGCAGCGTGAAGACGAGCACTTCGTCCGCCTCACCGCGGTGGTCCCCGAGGGCGGCCGCGGCCTCCTCCTCGTGACGCTGCACCTCGCCGACGGTCTCGTCGAGGTGCGCCTCGACGGCGACCGCGTCGGCGAGCTGACCGCGGCGACGTCCGAGCAGTTCGCGCCCACCCTCCGCCACCTGGCCGGCCTCGGCCTCACCGCGGTCGCCTACTGCACCCTGCAGGGCTCCCCGCTGAAGGCCGAGCTGACCCTCCAGGCCGCCCGTGCCGCCGAGCTGCCGGCGGACTGGGTGGACGGCCCTCCGGTGACGCTGCCCCGGCTGATCCCCGGCGCCACGGAGGCCCCGCCCGCCTACGTCGCGCCGCTTCGGCCGACCCCGCGCACCTCGGAGGCGGTGGCCCGGTCCACCCGCCGCACCGTCGCCTGGGTCGTCGTCGGCGTGTGCACGCTGGTCGGCCTCTCCAGCTGGATCATCGGCGACGTCCTGAACTGACACGACTCGTCGCCGCGCTGCCTCGTCAGCGGCCGAGCCGGGCGAGCAGACCTGCGTACCGCTCGCGCGCTCGAGCAGAGAGAGGTCCTACGCCGCCCGCCTCCACTCGCCGATCGGCCTCGTCCTCAGGACCGTCGCTCGACGGCGCGTCGGCAGGCACCGCGCTGAACTCGGACCGAGTGCGCGCGTCCCGAGCATCCGTGAGCCATCGCGACGTCATACCGGGATGATGCCAGAACTCATCGCCGGCGTCTACCGAACTGTCGACCGACCTCCGGCTCGCAGAAACACGTCCGGCTCGCCGGATCGTCGAGATCCTGCGAGCCGGAGACCGTCCCGCGAGCCGCGGCTCGCCGAAGTGTCACACGTTGAAGCGGAACTCCACCACGTCGCCGTCCTGCATCACGTAGTCCTTGCCCTCGATGCGGGCCTTGCCCTTGGCGCGGGCCTCGGCGATCGAGCCGGTCTCGACGAGGTCGTCGAACGAGATGATCTCAGCCTTGATGAAGCCCTTCTGGAAGTCGGTGTGGATCACGCCGGCCGCCTGCGGGGCGGTCCAGCCCTTGCCGATCGTCCAGGCGCGCGTCTCCTTCGGGCCCGCCGTCAAGTAGGTCTGCAGACCGAGGGTGTCGAAGCCGATGCTCGCGAGCTGGTTGAGGCCAGACTCGGTCTGGCCGGTGGACTCGAGCATCTCCGCCGCGTCGGCCTCGTCGAGGTCGATCAGCTCGGACTCGATCTTCGCGTCGAGGAAGATCGCGTGCGCGGGGGCGACCAGCGCGGCCAGCTCGGCCTTGCGCGCGTCGTCGGTCAGCACGGCCTCGTCGACGTTGAAGACGTAGATGAAGGGCTTCGCGGTGAGCAGGCCCAGCTCGCGGATCGGCTCGAGCTCGATCGAGGACGCCGAGAGCGGCTTGCCGGAGTCGAGGAACTCGCGCGCCTTCTTCGCCGTCTCGAGCACGATCGGCTCGATCTTCCTGCCCTTGAGCTCCTTCTCGTACCGCGCCTCGGCCTTCTCGAGGGTCTGCAGGTCGGCGAGGACGAGCTCGGTGTTGATCGTCTCCATGTCGCTCGCGGCGTCGACCTTGCCGTCGACGTGCACGACGTCGGCGTCCTCGAAGCCGCGGATGACCTGCGCGATCGCGTCGGCCTCGCGGATGTTGGCGAGGAACTTGTTGCCCAGGCCCTCGCCCTCCGAGGCGCCGCGGACGATGCCGGCGATGTCGACGAACGACACCGGCGCGGGGAGGATGCGCTCCGAGCCGAAGATGCCGGCCAGCACCTCGAGGCGGGAGTCGGGCAGGTTCACGACTCCGACGTTGGGCTCGATCGTCGCGAACGGGTAGTTCGCGGCGAGCACCGTGTTCTTGGTCAGCGCGTTGAAGAGCGTCGACTTGCCGACGTTGGGGAGTCCGACGATTGCGATAGTGAGAGCCACGGGCATCCATCCTACGGCGTGGTCGCGGGGGCGCCGCGTGCCGGTCCGGGCGGCGTCGGAGGTGCGTGAGAGGGTGAAGGCGTGCCCATCGACTTCACCGCCATCGACTTCGAGACCGCCAACTCGCACGGAGCGTCCGCCTGCTCGGTCGGCCTCGTCAAGGTCCGCGACGGCCGCGTCGTCGATCGCGCGGGCTGGCTCATCCGCCCGCCCTACGGCTACGACGACTTCCTCGAGTGGAACACCCGCATCCACGGCATCCGCAAGCACGACGTGCACGCGGCCGCCTCCTGGGTCGAGCAGTTCGACGACCTGGTCGCCTTCGCCGGCGAGGACGTCTTCGTCGCGCACAACGCCGGCTTCGACATGAGCGTCATCCGCGCCGCCTGCGCCGCGACGGCGCTCGAGCTCCCCGCGTACGACTACCTCTGCTCGCTCCAGCTCGCCCGCAAGACCTACCAGCTCGAGTCCTACCGCCTGCCGTCCGTCGCCTTCGCCGCCGGCTACGACGACTTCCGCCACCACGACGCGTCGGCCGACGCCGAGGCCTGCGCCGCGATCGTCGTGCACGCCGCCCGCCGGCACGGCGCCGGCAGCCTGGCCGAGCTCGGCGAGCTGGCCGGGGTGTCGGTCAAGCGCCTGCGGCCGAAGGCGCCGATCGCCGCCTGACCCCCGGCAGACCCCTCACTCCCCCGCACGCGGGTCGCCGAACCAGTTGCTGAAGATGCGCCAGAAGTTGCGGTTGCCGTAAGCCGAGCAGGCGTCGCCCGAGCCGTAGAGGTCGCTCATCGCCGCCGCGTTCGGCTGGTAGGGCGTGTAGTAGTAGAGCCCCGCCGTGGCAGCGTTCTCGACCCGCACCGGAGCCGTCCCGCAGGCGGCGTCGGGCGAGTACTGGATCGCGCTGGTCTCGCCGACCGGGTACCAGTCGAAGCTGCTCTCGGGGTTGCGGTAGCGCTGGAACTGCCAGGCCGCGCCGTAGACCTGGCCGAAGAAGCCGAAGTAGTCGGTGTCGCAGTCCGCCGTGTCCGGGCAGCCGTAGCCGGTGGCGCTGCGGAACTGGCGCTCGCTCGGCGCGCTGTCGGTGACGAGCGACTGCTCCTTCTGCAGCAGCGTCAGCAGCACGGCGGGGCTGACATCGCAGGCGCCCGCGACGAAGGCGATGATCTCCGCGGCGGAGCTGTCCTCGTCGCCGGTGTAGGCGGCGCACTGCTCGTCGGCGGCGACGTCGCCGGTGTCCTCGGCGTAGTCGCGGAGGCACGGCACGTCGGTCCCCGCGCAGGAGGGCACCCGCGCGTTGAGGAACGCCTGGATCGTCAGCGGCCCGAGGGCGTGGCCGTCGAAGAAGACCTCGTCCGAGACGATGTCGCCGGGGTCGAAGCCCGAGCCGTCGACGCCGCCGGCCAGGTCGGTCCACATCCGGATGCTCGGCACCTCGGTCGCGGGAGCGGCTGCGGCGCCGAGGTCCGTCGCTCCGGGGAGCAGCAGCACGACCGCGAGGGCGGCGAGGGCCGCCGCCCCTCCCCGCCGACGTCGCACGACGGACGGGGAGGCGGTGGCCGGGGAGGGATCGGCCGAGCTCATCCCTCCACGCTAGCGGCCGTGCGCCGGAGCATCAGCCGCAGGGCGTGAGCCGCGCGACCGCGTCCGACAGCGTGTTCGGACCGCCCAGGAGGACGACCTTCTTGGTGCCGAACGCGGTGAGGTCGTTCAGCACGGCCTGGGGCACGCAGTCCGGCCGCACGGCGAAGAGAGGACTCGAGGTGTAGCCGGCGGCGGTCGCTCCGGAGAGCGCGTCGGGGAAGTTCTCGCCCGTCGCGAAGTAGACCGTGCTCTCCTGCTTGAACGCGGCCCGGTTGAGCTGCTCCGAAGTGTCGTAGCGGTCGGAGCCGGCGATGCGGGTCTTCGAGGCGACGGCGAGCGAGCGCTCGATGCCGTCGCTCACCGCGAGCGAGTCGCCCGCGATGGTGAGCGAGCGGACGCCGAGCTGCGAGACCAGGCTCTTCGTGGTGGCGTCGGCGGTCGACAGCCCGCCGTTGACCAGGAGCACCGGAGCGTCCACCGAGCCGGCCGCGGCGCTGGCGCCGAGGGCGTCCGGGAACTTCTCGCCCGTGGCCAGCCAGGCCTGGCTGGATCCGTCGGAGAAGGCGTACTGCACGACCTTCTTCGCGGTGTCGTAGCGGTCGACGCCGCCGAGGCGGGTCGGGGTCGCTCCGCCCCGCACGTACTGCTTGAGGTCCTGCAGGAGGGCGTCGCCGACGCTCAGCGCGGAGCCGACGACGACGATCTTGCCCGGCTTCAGGCGGGTCAGCTCGGCGCGGACCGGCTGCGACATCGAGTCGCGGTCGACCAGCAGGAGCGGGCCGCCCTGCTTGGCGGCGGCCGGAGCGGCGCTCAGCGCGTCGGGGAACGAGGCGCCGGTGGCGATGTAGACGACGGGGACGTTCGCCTTGAAGGTCGCCTTCGAGACCTGCACGGCGGTGTCCTGCCGGTCGGTGCCGGCGAGCCGCTGGACGGCGATCTGCGGTCCGTTCGAGACGCTCGAGCAGCCGAGGTCCTTCGTGCCGGGCGCCTTGGCGTCGCCCGAGCCGGTCCAGAGGTTCCAGTCCACGGAGGCCGCGCTGGCGCAGACCGTGTAGGTGCCGGCGGCCGAGGCGGGGGCGGTCGCGGAGAAGCCGTGGTTCCCGCCGGCGGCCGGGTACTCGCCCGGGATGTCGCCGCGGGAGGCGTTCGCGGTCGGGGTGCGGACGGTCTTCGAGCCGTCGGGCGCGGTGATCGTGACGGTGGTGGCGAGCTGCGCGCGCTGGGTCGTCGGGTCGACGGCCCAGCCGGAGGCGGTCAGCGTGCCGCCCGAGATCCTGGGGGCGTCGACACGACCGGCCGGGGCGACGCCGGCGTTGGCGAGCGAGCCGTTCCAGTCGCTGAAGATGTACCAGAAGTTGATGTTGCCGTAGGTGGCGCACGCCTGGTTGCCGGTGTTCGTCAGCGCGTAGTCGTTGGGCTGGTACGGCGTGTAGTAGTAGAGGTTCGCCGTGGCCTGGTTGCGGATGGCGACCGGCGTCGAGCCGCAGGACGTGTCCGGGTTGAAGAGGATGTTCGGCGTGGTGCCCGCGGCGTACGCGGTGAAGTTCGAGCCGGAGCCGGGCGGGTTCGCGTACTTCTTGAACTGGCGGGCCGCGCCGTAGACCTGGGTGAAGAAGCCGGCGGAGCCGTTGTCGCAGCCGGTGGAGTCGGGGCAGTTGAAGCCGGTCGCGCGGTTGTAGAGGCGCTCGGTGGGGCTCGTCGTGGTGACGAGGCTCGTCTCCTTCTGCACCAGGACCGCGAGCACGAGCGGGCTGATGCCGCAGGCCAGCCCGACGCGGGTGAAGATCGTCGCCGCGGACTCGACGGAGCCGCCGCTGTAGGCGCTGCACATCGCGTCGGCGGCCTTCGAGGGCGTCACCTGGCTGAAGGCCTTGAGGCAGGGCACGCCGTTGGGCGTGCCGGAGCAGTTGCGGCCCTTGTCGTCCAGGAGCGCCTGCATCTGCGGGGCCGAGCGGGCGTCGCTGTCGAAGAAGTTCGCGTCGCTGAAGATGTAGCCCGCGCGGAAGCTCTTGGTGCTGCTCGCCTCGTACTGGACCTTGACGTCGGGCAGGACGGAGCCGTCGGCGGCGGTGGCCCGCGCCTCCCCCGCTCCCGGATCGACGAGGACGGACGCGGGCGGCAGCGTCTCGTCGGCCGCGGACGCCGCGGCGACCGGGACGAGAGCGGTGCCGAGACCGACGGCGAGGGCGAGCGCGGCGGTGAGCAGGCGCGAAGGACGGCGGTGATTCCCCATGGTCCCGAAGCCTAGGGGCAACCGCCGACTCCGCTGCCTTCCGCTCGGGCCACCCTTCCGAGGGTCAGACGGGCCGCTCCGGAGCGCCGCCGCTCGGATGTCGGAGGTCCGTGGTCTCCTCGGCGCATGGAACTCAGCTTCGTCCTCGGCCTCGTCGTCGGTGCGCTCCTCGCCGCCGTCGTCGCGGTGCTGCTCGCCCGCGCCCGCACTCCCGACACCGCGCTCGCCCTCGAGCTGGCCACCGCGCAGGCGCGGGCCGAGGGGCTCGAGGAGCGGCACGAGTCCGTCGTCGAGCAGCACCGCGAGCACCTCGGCTCCGCCCGCGATCAGATCCGTGAGCTGCAGGAGCAGCTTCGGGTGGTCGCCGAGCGCGAGCGCCACGACGCGCGGATCCTGCAGACCCTCTCCCCCGTCGCCGAGAGCCTGCGCGGGATGCAGGAGTCGGTGCGCCGTCTCGAGAGCGAGCGCGCCGCGCAGTTCGGCGCCATCACCGAGCAGCTCGAGGGCCAGCGGCTGGCCGGCGAGCGGCTCCGCTCGACGACCGAGACGCTCGCCTCCGCGCTGCGCTCGAGCGCGAGCCGCGGCGCCTGGGGCGAGACGCAGCTGCGCAACGTGGTCGAGGCGGCCGGGCTGACCCAGCGGGTCGACTTCGACGTGCAGTTCGGCCTGGAGGGCGAGGGCGGGAAGGGACGTGCCGACATGGTCGTGCGCCTCCCGGGCGGCAAGGCGATCGCCGTCGACGCGAAGGTGCCGTTCGACGCGTACCTCGAGGCGAGCGCGATCCCCGCTGGCGCGGGCGCCGAGGAGGAGGCACGGCGCGCCGGGCTGCTGCGCGCGCACGTGCGCGCCCTGCGCGGGCACATCGACGCCCTCGCGGGGCGCGCCTACTGGACCGGACTGCCGGCGAGCCCGGAGTTCGTCATCGCCTTCATCCCGAGTGAGCCGCTGCTCGCGAGCGCGCTGGACGCCGACCCGACGCTGCTGGAGTACGCCTTCCGCAAGCGCGTCGCGCTCGCGTCGCCGGTGACGCTCTGGTCGGTGCTGAAGACCGTCGCCTACACCTGGCAGCAGGACGTCCTGACCGACGACGCGAAGCGGCTGCTTGACCTCGGCAAGACCCTCTACGCGCGGCTCGCCACGCTCGCCGACCACGCGGAGGGGCTGCGCCGCTCGATCGAGAAGACCGTCGACTCCTACAACGCCTTCGCCGGCTCGCTGGAGACCCGCGTCCTCGTCACCGCGCGCCAGTTCGACACCCTCGACGAGTCCCGCGTGATCGCGCCGGCCGGCGGCGTCACGGCGTCCCCGCGGCGGCTGACGGCCGTCGAGCTCCTCGCCCCGGACGAGCGAACGGCCTGAGCCGCCGGGTCTCGATACGCCGCTGCGCGGCTACTCGACCAGCATGGGGGCGCCGCCCCGCGGCGGCCCCAGCATGGGGGCGCCGCCCCGCGGCGGCTCCAGCATGGGGGCGCCGCTCCGCGGCGGCTCCAGCATGGGGGCGCCGCTCCGCGGCGGCTCGACCATCGGACAGGGCGTGCCCCTGCATGCTGATCGAGTAGCGCCCGCAGGGCGCGTATCGAGATCCACCCATGCGGGACGCCGGGTCTCGATACGCCGCTGCGCGGCTACTCGACCAGCATGGGTGCGCCGCTGCGCGGCTACTCGACCAGCATGTGGCAGCGGCTGCCTAGACCCACTTCTCCGCGAGGTGCTGGGCCGTCACGCGGCGGATCGTGCCCGAGCGCGAGCGCAGGACGATCGACTCCGTGGTGATGATGTGGCCCTCCTTGCGAACGCCCTTCACCAGCCCGCCGTTGGTCACGCCGGTGGCGACGAAGTAGGTGTTGTCGCTGCGGACCAGGTCGTTTGCGTGCAGCACCCGGTCGAGGTCGTGGCCGGCGTCGATCGCGCGCTGGCGCTCGTCGTCGTCCTTCGGGCGGAGGATGCCCTGGATCACGCCGCCCAGCGCGCGGATGGCGCAGGCGGTGATGATGCCCTCGGGCGTGCCTCCGGTGCCGACGCACATGTCGACGCGGGAGTCGTGCCGCGCCGCGTTGATGCCGCCCGCGACGTCGCCGTCGAGCAGCAGCCGCGTCCCGGCGCCGGCGGCGCGGATGTCGTCGATTAGCTGGGCGTGCCGCGGGCGGTCGAGCACCGCGATGCGCATCTCGTCGACGGGCTTGCGCTTGGCACGCGCCAGCGCGCGGATGTTCTCGCCGATCGGGCGCTCGATGTCGATGATCCCGACGCCCTCGGGCCCGGTGACGATCTTCTCCATGTAGAAGACGGCGGACGGGTCGAACATCGCGCCGCGGTCGGCGACGGCGATCATCGAGAGCGCGTTCTGCCGGCCGGCGGCGGTCAGCGAGGTGCCGTCGATCGGGTCGACGGCGATGTCGGCGGCCGGCCCGGAGCCGTTGCCGACGTGCTCGCCGTTGTAGAGCATCGGCGCGTTGTCCTTCTCGCCCTCGCCGATGACGACGACCCCGTCGAAGTTCACGGTGCCGAGGAAGGTGCGCATCGCATCGACGGCGGCGCCGTCGGCGGCGTTCTTGTCACCCTTGCCGATGAAGGGGACGGCGCGGATCGCCGCGGCCTCGGTGGCTCGGACGAGCTCCATGCCGAGGTTGCGGTCCGGGTGGAGGTAGAGCGAGTCGTGGTCGATTTCGGTCACAGCGCGGAGTCCTTCGCGTTCGAGTTCGTGCAGACGGCGTCGTCGCAGGACCCGCGGAGCGGATCCCCATCCCGGAGCGGAGTCTATCCGAGGCGTGCCCCGCGCCCGGGGGAAGCCCCGGAGCCGCCTCGCTAGACTCGACGCCGACGCGGGCCTCGCCCGACCCCCTCCCGTTCATCCGTCAAAGGAGATGCCATGCCCGTCGCTACCCCGGACCAGTACGCAGAGATGCTCGACAAGGCGAAGAAGGGCGGCTTCGCGTACCCCGCGTTCAACGTCTCCTCCTCGCAGACCATCAACTCGGTGCTGCAAGGCCTCTCCGAGGCCGGCTCGGACGGCATCATCCAGGTCACGACCGGAGGCGCCGACTACTTCGCCGGCCACACGGTCAAGAACCGCGCCGCCGGTGCGATCGCCTTCGCGAAGTTCGCCACCGAGGTCGCCAAGAACTACCCGGTCACGGTCGCGCTGCACACCGACCACTGCCCGCAGAACGCGCTCGAGGGCTTCGTCTACCCGCTGATCGCCGCCTCCGAGGAGGAGGTCAAGGCCGGTCGCGAGCCGCTCTTCCAGTCGCACATGTGGGACGGCTCGGCCGTGCCCCTCGACGAGAACCTGAAGATCGCCCAGGAGATCCTGCCGCGCGTGAAGGCGATCAACGCGATCCTCGAGGTCGAGATCGGCGTCGTCGGCGGCGAGGAGGACGGCGTCTCGCACGACATCAACGAGCACCTCTACACGACGCTCGACGACGCGATCGCGACCGTCGAGGCCCTCGGCTTCGGCGAGCAGGGCCGCTACATGGCCGCGCTGACCTTCGGCAACGTCCACGGCGTCTACAAGCCCGGCAACGTGCGCCTGCGCCCCGAGCTGCTCCGCGAGATCCAGGACGGCCTGCAGAAGAAGTACGGCACCGAGGCGCTCCCGCTCGACCTCGTCTTCCACGGCGGCTCCGGCTCGACCGACGAGGAGATCGCCGAGGCGGTCCGCAACGGCGTCGTGAAGATGAACATCGACACCGACACCCAGTACGCCTTCAGCCGCTCGGTCGCCGACACGGTGCTGAAGAACTACGACGGCTTCCTCAAGGTCGACGGCGAGGTCGGCAACAAGAAGGTCTACGACCCGCGCTCGTGGGGCAAGATCGCCGAGTCCGCCATGGCCGTCCGCGTCGCAGAGGCGACCCGCCAGCTCGGCTCCGCCGGCCACTCCGGCAAGTAGGGCACCGCTCCGTGACGAACGCACACGACCAGCCGAGCGGCTCCCCGCGCCCGGAACCGCAGTACGGCGAGTACGCGCCGCCCGGCTGGTCGTGGACGCCTCCGGAGGACGCCGTCGTCGTCCCGGACCCGCGGGGGTCCGAGACGGATCCGCGGCCCGCGACCGCCCCGTCCGCGAAGACCGTGGCGCACCCCGTCGACCGGCTGATCACGATCATCCTGCTGGCGCTCGGCGTCTTCTTCGCCGTGCCGACGCTGCTCGATCCTTCGAGCTTCGCGACCACGCTCTCCGAGCTCTACACGAGCCAGGGCATCGGCACCTACGCCTCGCCCGAGCTGGCCCGCACTCTCGGACTGGTCGTCGCCCTGGCGCAGGCGCTGATCGTCGCCTTCGCGGTCTGGATCTCGATCCGCCGGCTGCGAGCAGGCAGGCGCGCCGTGCTGGTGCCGATCCTCGGCATCGTCGCGACGGTCGTGCTCTCGCTGACGGTCGCGGCCATCGCCATCCTCGGCGACCCGACCTTCGCGGACTACGTCTCGCGGATGTCCGCCGGGACCGGCACGGACGTCTAGCGCCCGAGTCCGCACATGCGAGAAGGCCGCCCTCCCTCGGGAGTGGCGGCCTTCTCCGCGTTCGGCGCGCGGAGCGTCAGGCGCGGACGGGAGCGCTGACGCGACCGCCGGCGCCGCGGGCGTCGCGCTTGCCGGCGACGTCCTTGCGCAGCTCCTTCGGCAGCGAGAACATCAGGTCCTCCTCGGCCGTCTTGACCTCCTCGACGTCGCCGTACCCGGCGGCGGCGAGGTCGTCGAGGACCTCGCGCACGAGGACCTCGGGCACCGAGGCACCGCTGGTGACGCCGACGGTGCGGATGCCGTCGAGCCACTCCTGCTTGATCTCGCTGGCGTAGTCGATCCGGTACGCGGCCTTCGCGCCGTACTCGAGCGCGACCTCGACGAGGCGGACCGAGTTGGACGAGTTGGCCGAGCCGACCACGATGACCAGCTCGGCGTGCTCGGCGACCTTCTTGATCGCGACCTGGCGGTTCTGGGTGGCGTAGCAGATGTCGTCGCTCGGCGGGTTCTGCAGATTGGGGAAGCGCTCGCGGAGGCGGCGGACCGTCTCCATCGTCTCGTCGACCGAGAGCGTGGTCTGCGAGAGCCAGACGACCTTGTCCGGGTCCTTCACCACGATGTTCGGGACGTCGTCGGGGCTGCCGACCAGGGTCACGTGATCGGGGGCCTCGCCCGCGGTGCCCTCGACCTCCTCGTGCCCCTCGTGGCCGATCAGGAGGATCTCGAAGTCGTCGCGCGCGAAGCGGACGGCCTCGCGGTGCACCTTCGTGACGAGCGGGCAGGTCGCGTCGATCGCCTGGAGGCCCCGGTCCGCCGCGCCCTGCACGACCGCCGGCGAGACGCCGTGCGCGCTGAAGACGATGTGCGAGCCCTCGGGGACCTCGTCGACCTCCTCGACGAAGATCGCGCCCTGGCTCTCGAGCGTGGAGACGACGTGCACGTTGTGCACGATCTGCTTGCGGACGTAGACGGGGGCGCCGTAGTGCTCGATGGCCTTCTCGACGGCGACGACCGCGCGGTCGACGCCGGCGCAGTAGCCGCGCGGGGCGGCGAGGAGGACTCGCTTGGCACCGTCGACGGGCTCGTCGCGCAGGCGCCCGGTAGCGCGGGGCATGCGCGGCATGGGCAGGCTGATCGAGGCTTCACTCACCCTGCGATTCTACGCGGTGCATCCTGTGCTCCCCGCGGAAGGGCCGGATCCGGTGCCGAGCGGTCGGCGGGCGCCTCCGCGCGCGTCCCGGCGCCCCCGCCGCGGAGGTGTCGGAGGCATCCCGTACCGTTGACGTCGCGGGTCCGCCGCCCGATCCCCCACCCGCCCGCTCCAGCGAAGGCACCGATGACAGACGCCCCTCCCACCGCCGATGCTCCCTGGCCGGTCGGTCTGCTCGCGAGCAAGATCAAGGGCTGGATCGAGCGCCTCGGCACCGCGTGGGTCGAGGGCGAGATCACGCAGTGGGGCGTCTCCGGCGGCAACGTCTACGGCAAGCTCAAGGACATCTCCGGCGACGCGACCGTCGGCTTCACGGTCTGGTCCTCGGTCCGGGCCCGCCTCCCGGCCGACCTCAAGCAGGGCGACCGCGTGATCGCGCTGGTCAAGCCGAACTACTGGGTCAAGGGCGGCACGCTCTCGATGCAGGTGTTCGAGATGCGGCACGTCGGGCTCGGCGATCTGCTCGAGAAGCTCGAGCGGCTGCGCCGGCAGCTCGCCTCGGAGGGGCTGTTCGAGCCCGCGCGCAAGAAGCGGCTCCCGTTCCTCCCGCACGGGATCGGCCTGATCACCGGCAAGGACTCCGACGCCGAGAAGGACGTCCTCCGCAACGCCCAGCTGCGCTGGCCGGCCGTCCGCTTCCGCGTCGTGCACGCCGCCGTGCAGGGCGAGCGCACGGTGTCCGAGGTGACGTCGGCCCTGCGCACCCTCGACGCCGACCCGAGCATCGACGTGATCGTGATCGCCCGCGGCGGCGGCGACTTCCAGAACCTGCTCGGCTTCAGCGACGAGTCCCTGGTGCGCGCGGTCGCCGCCTGCGCCACCCCCGTCGTGAGCGCGATCGGGCACGAGGCCGACCGCCCGCTGCTCGACGACGTCGCCGACCTCCGCGCCTCCACCCCGACCGACGCGGCGAAGCGGGTCGTGCCGGACGTCTCCGACGAGCTGCTCCGGGTCCAGCAGGCGCGACTGCGGATGACCACCCGCGTCAGCGGCCTCGTCTCGCACGAGATCGACCGCCTGTCGCAGCTGCGCTCCCGGCCGGTCCTCGCGCAGCCCCGCGTCCTGGTCGACCAGCGCTCCGAGGAGCTGACCCGGTGGGTCGCCCGCGGCGCCGAGCTGGTCGAGCGGCGGATCGAGCGCGCCCACCTCGAGGTCGAGCGCCTGCACGGCCACCTCCGCGCGCTCTCACCGCAGCACACCCTCGACCGCGGCTACGCGATCGTGCAGAACGGCAGCGGCCACGTGGTCCGCGCGCCGCAGGACGCGGCCGAGGGCGAGGCTCTCGTGCTCACCCTGGCCGAGGGAGCGGTGGGCGCCCGGTCGACCGGGCCCACGGCCGATCCCGCCGGCCGCGGCTGACCGTCCCGCTCCCACCCGCCCGCGCCCTCCTCGCAGCCACGATCGATAGGATCACCCCCATGGCCGACGCCCGCACCGACTCCCCCGCCATGCAGTCGAGCGACCCCGTCCCCGCCGGCGAGACCGACGTCTCCGGCTTCAGCTACGAGCAGGCGCGCGACGAGCTCGTCCGCGTCGTCTCCGAGCTCGAGCAGGGCAGCTCCACTCTCGAGCGCTCGCTCGCCCTGTGGGAGCGCGGCGAGGCGCTCGCGGCCCGCTGCGAGGAGTGGCTGATCGGTGCGCGCGCCCGGCTCGACGCCGCCCGCTCGGGCGGATCGGGCGCCGGCGGATCGAGCGCCGGATGAGCCGCGAGAAGCCGCCGCGCGTCGTCGCCGAGCTCGGCCGGCCCGAGACGGCCGCCGAGACCGCGGCCCGCAAGGCCGAGAACTCCCGGCTCTACCGCCAGCGCAAGACCGTCAACAACCTCGTGTTCTCGCTGCTCGCGACCGTCGGCGCCGTGGCCCTGATCGTCCTGATCGTCCCCCGCGGCGAGGGCACCGTCCGCGATCCCGTCGACGTGCCGGCGGTCGCCGCCCAGTTCCAGCTCGGCGAGAGCGAGACCCTCGCCGCGCCCGACATGCCCGACTCCTGGTCCTCGAACGCGGCCGAGCTGCGCGAGGACGGCGGCGTCGAGTACTGGTACGTCGGCCTGATCACGCCGAAGAGCGGCTACATCGGCGTCAGCCAGGGCTTCGACGCCGACGAGCGCTGGGTCTCCGGCCAGCTCGACAGCGCCGCCGCGACCGGCGTCGAGCAGATCGACGGCCGCGAGTGGACGGTCTACGACCACCGCGACGGTGCCGGCGAGACCGGCAACAGCCCCTACGCTCTCGAGACGACGGCCGGTGGCAGCACCTACCTCGTCTACGGCACGGCCCCGACGGACGAGATCCGCCAGGTCGTCGACGCCATCACCCCGCAGATCGGCCAGGAGGAGTCACGTTGAGCTTCGAACCGTCGAGCCCTCAGCACGAGGTCCCGCAGAGCATCGCCGTCGCGCGCGAGACGCGCCCGCCGTCGTGGGTCTGGAAGGAGATGCTGCGCGGCAACCAGCGCTTCGTCGCCGGTGAGCCCCGCCACCCCCGCCAGGACGTCGAGCGCCGCAACGAGCTCGCCGCCGAGCAGAAGCCGCTCGCCGCGCTCTTCGGCTGCAGCGACTCCCGCCTCGCCGCCGAGATCATCTTCGACCTCGGCCTCGGCGATCTCTTCGTCGTGCGCAACGCCGGCCAGGTCATCGCCGACTCGATCATCGGCTCGCTCGAGTACGGCGTCGCCGTTCTCGGCGTGAAGCTGATCCTCGTGCTCGGCCACGACGAGTGCGGAGCGGTCAAGGCCGCGATCCAGTCGCAGGCGCCCGACGCCGAGCGGCTCCCGCCGCACATCGAGCACCTGATCGAGCCGATCATCCCGGCCGTCCGCCGCATCGTCGGCCCGCAGCCCGACGGCCGCGTCCTCGTCGACCCCTCGACCACCGACACCCTCGCCGTCGGCCGCGAGCACCTCCGCGACACGGTCGCCGAGCTGCTGCAGCGCTCGCCGCTCATCGCCGACGCGGTCGCCGCGGGAGAGCTCGCCGTCGTCGGCGCCAACTACCGCCTCTCCGACGGCACCGTCGACTCCGACGTGGTGCTCGGCATCGACCCGCCGCAGATGAGCCCCTACCGCTCCGAGCAGGAGCGCACCTCGAGCCCCCTCCAGAGCGTCTCGAGCCCCGACGCGACCGCGCCGGCCGCCGAGTAGCCGGCCGCGGACGACCAGACCTCTCAGAACCGATGAACCGAACAGAACAGGACGAACACAGCGTGGTGGACACCTCCCCGACCGACTCCGGCGCGACCGACGCCTTCCGCATCGAGCACGACACGATGGGCGAGGTCCGCGTGCCGCGCGACGCGCTCTACGCCGCGCAGACGCAGCGCGCGGTCGAGAACTTCCCGATCTCCGGCGCGGGCCTCGAGCCGGCCCAGATCGCGGCCCTCGCCCGGATCAAGAAGGCCGCGGCCCTCGTCAACGCCGACCTCGGCGTCCTCGACGGCGAGATCGCCCGCTCCATCGCCGACGCGGCCGACCTCGTCGTCGGCGGCGGCTACGGCGAGCACTTCCCGATCGACGTCTACCAGACCGGCTCCGGCACGTCGTCGAACATGAACATGAACGAGGTGCTCGCCACCCTCGCGACCACCGCGCTCGGCCGCACGGTGCACCCGAACGACCACGTCAACGCCTCGCAGTCCTCGAACGACGTCTTCCCGACCTCGGTGCACGTCGCCGTGACCGGCGCGCTGATCCAGGACCTCGTGCCGTCCCTCGAGCACCTCGCCGAGGCGCTCGAGACCAAGGCCGAGCTGTGGGCCGAGGTCGTCAAGGCCGGCCGCACCCACCTGATGGACGCGACGCCGGTCACCCTCGGCCAGGAGTTCGGCGGGTACGCGGCGCAGATCCGCCTCGGCATCGAGCGCGTGCAGTCCGCCCTCCCGCGCGTCGCGGAGGTCCCGCTCGGCGGCACCGCCGTCGGCACCGGCATCAACACACCCGCCGGCTTCCCGGCGAAGGTCATCGCCCGCCTCGCGGAGGAGACCGGCCTGCCGGTCACCGAGGCGCGCAACCACTTCGAGGCGCAGGGCGCCCGCGACTCGCTCGTGGAGGCCTCCGGTGCTCTCCGCGTGCTCGCGGTCAGCCTCACCAAGATCAACAACGACCTGCGCTGGATGGGCTCCGGCCCGAACACCGGTCTCGGCGAGCTGAGCATCCCGGACCTCCAGCCCGGCTCGTCGATCATGCCCGGCAAGGTGAACCCGGTGATCCCGGAGGCGGTGCTGATGGTCTGCGCGCGGGTCATCGGCAACGACGCGACGATCGCCTGGGCCGGCGCCTCGGGTGCGTTCGAGCTCAACGTGGCCATCCCCGTGATGGGCACCGCGCTGCTCGAGTCGATCCGCCTGCTCACCGCCTCGGCGACCCTGCTCGCCGACAAGACCATCGACGGCCTCGAGGCCAACGTCGAGCACGCGCGGGCCCTCGCCGAGTCCTCGCCCTCGATCGTGACCCCGCTGAACAAGGTGATCGGCTACGAGGCCGCCGCCAAGGTCGCGAAGAACTCGGTCGCGAAGGGCATCACCGTCCGCGAGTCGGTCGTCGACCTCGGCTTCGTCGAGCGCGGCGAGGTGACGGAGGAGCAGCTCGACAGCGCCCTCGACGTCATGTCGATGACCCGCCCGGGCTGAACCCGACCTCCCATGCTGGTCGGGTAGCCCCGCAGGCGCGTATCGAGACCCACCGTGCTCAGCAGGGCGGGTCTGCAGACTCGCGTCCTGACGCTGGTGGATCTCGATACGCCCGCTCCGCGGGCGACTCGATCAACATGGACCGGGCCGCCGCCGCGCGACGGGCGCCCCCCCCTGCATGCTGGTCGAGTAGCGCCGCAGGCGCGTACCGAGACCCACCACGGCCGGGACGCCGGCCGTCAGCGCGCAGGCGGTCGCCGCGCCCACGACGGCGCGCGCTCGGGCCGTGGCCCGACGCCCACCAGCAGTGCCGGCACCACCCCGAGCCCGGGCATCAGCCGGAGCAGCACCGCCAGCGTGCGCGGCGGCCCCGCGAGCCGCCCCGCAAGAGCCGGCAGGATCAGGCGCGCGTGCAGCACCCGCTGCAGCGACTGGATCAGCACCGCGGGCAGCGCGCGCCGGCGCTGCACCCGCGCGAGCACGCGGTCGCCGGCCGGCGTCCGCAGCACACCGCGGCGCAGCGGCCCGGCCAGCAGCCGCGCCGCCGCCACCGCGTCCTGCACCGCGAGGTTGATGCCGACTCCGCCCACCGGTGACATCGCGTGCGCCGCATCGCCGAGGCAGAGCACCCCCGGAGCATGCCAGCGCGGCAGCCGCTCGAGCCGGACGTCGAGGTGCTTCACGTCGTCCAGGGACACGATCCCCGCCACGTCGTCGGCGACCTCGGGCAGCAGCTCGGCCGCCTCCGCCCGGAACGCCTCGATCCCCCGCTCCCGCACCGCGGCGTCGGTCCCCTTCGGCCCCAGCCGCGCGATCTGCAGGTAGCCGTCGCGCGGGATCGCGATCGCCACCCGCCCGCGCCCGATCCGCGGCAGGAGCGACTCGCCGACGGCCCGCGCGGTCGGCAGGCGGTACCACCAGACGTCGAAGGCGACCGGCAGCGAGTGCACCCGCAGCCCGACCGCGCGACGCACCGCCGACCAGCGCCCGTCGCAGGCGACGGTCAGATCGGCGAGCAGCCGACCCTCCCCGTCCGGCGACCGGTACTCGACGCCGACGACCCGCCCTCCCTCGCGGACGACCCCGGTGACCTCGTGCTCGGTGAGCAGCGTGAAGCCGCGCTCGGCCTGCGCGGCCTCGGCGATCAGCGCGAGCAGGTCCCACTGCGGCACCATCGCGATGTACGGGTGCCGCACCGGCAGCCGCGCGAAGTCCGCGATCACCACGTCGTGCCCGTCGCGGTCCGGGATCGTCACCCGCTCCACCCGCGAGTGCCGGATCGCCTCGAAGCGGCTGAGGAGCCCGAGGTCCTCGAGCAGCCCCAGGGTCGTCGGATGCACCGTGTCGCCGCGGAAGTCGCGCAGGAAGTCGGCGTGCTTCTCCAGCACCGTCACCTCGACACCGGCCCGCGCCAGCAGCAGGCCGAGCACCAGGCCCGCGGGCCCGCCGCCCACGATCGCGCAGGTCGTCCGCTGCTCCCGCCCCGCGCTCCCGCCGGCCACCCCGCCGTCTCCGTCGCAGTCCGCCACGTCGGCCTCCTCGCTCGGCACCCGGTCTACACCTCCGCGGCGCGCGCGACCAGCGGCGATCCGCGTCGTCACGCCCCGGCGAGCACGAGCCAGAACGCGGCGAGCTGGAACGGCCCGAACGGGATCCGCTCACTCCCTCCCCGGAGCGCCGACGGCAGGCTCCACACCCCGGCCAGGACGAACGCCAGCACCGGCGCCAGGAGGGCGAGCCCCGGATCGACCGCCGCGAGCGGAAGCGCGAGCCCCGTCCCGAGCTTCACGTCGCCCCGGCCGAGCCCACCCGCGAGGTGCAGCAGTCCGAGCGCGAGAGCCGTGGCGACCACGGCGGGCAGCTCCCCCGGCGTCCGGCCCGCGACGACCCCGCCGACCGTCGACGCGACCCCCGCGAGCAGGATCGGCACCGTCAGCGCGTTCGGCAGCCGCCGCTCGCGCACGTCCGCGACCACGAGCGGCACCGTCGCCGCAGCGACGAGAAGCACGACGATCGCCGTC
Organism: Rathayibacter sp. VKM Ac-2857; assembly: GCF_013205025.1. Lineage (GTDB taxonomy): Bacteria > Actinomycetota > Actinomycetes > Actinomycetales > Microbacteriaceae > Rathayibacter. Next base: position 621,023 of record NZ_JABMLE010000001.1, read on the forward strand.
CGCCCGTCGACCCGCGCGAGCCCGATCGCGCCGAGCAGGACCGCTCCGAGGAGCGCTGCCGGGGTGTCGCGGAGCCGATGCATCCGGAGACCCTAGAGCGGATCGCCCCGCCGCCGCCGGAGTTGTCCACAGGCGATGCCGGACGTCCGCCCCTCACTCCCGCGGCGGCACCGGACCGAGCAGCGCGTTCGCGAAGAGCCCGTGCGCGGACTCGTCGTCGGAGGGGTGGAAGAGCCCGGCGAGCACATCGCGGTAGAGCCGGGACAGCTCGGAGTCGCGGCGGTAGGACGAGCCGCCCGAGACGCGGACCGCGCTCTCGACGATGCGCAGCGCCGCCTCCGTGGTGCGGATCTTGACGCCGACGAGCGACGGGAACCAGACCGCCCCGCGATCGACCAGCGCGTCGACGTCGGCCGCCGCGCTCGCGAGCGGCGCGCGGAGCCCGTCGAGCAGGATCGCCGCGTCGGCGAGGCGCCAGCGGATGTCCGGGTCCTCGGACAGCGGTCGGCCGCCGGCCCGGAGCGACGTCCGCTTCCGCGCCGAGGCCACGCCGAGCTCGAGCGCGCGCTGAGCGACCCCGAGATAGACCGAGGCGATCAGCAGCTCGAAGTCCGCGAAGATCGCGAAGACGAGCGGGTCGGCGGTCGGGCCGACGGGCAGCGAGCGGAACATCCGCGCGGCCGGCACCTCGACGCCGTCGAGCACGGTGGTCCGGCTCTGCGTGGCGCGCATGCCCAAGGTGTCCCAGTCGTCGTACACGGTGAGCCCCGGCACCGGCGCGTCCGGCGTCGGTCGGTCGACGAAGCCGTGCACGAGCCGCGGCTCCGGTCCGCTGTCGTCGCGACCGAAGACGCCGAGCCGCGTCCAGGCGGGCGAGAGCGAGGTGAAGATCTTGGTGCCGGTGAAGCGGTAGCCGCCGTCGCCCAGCGGCTCGGCGCGGGTGAGCGAGTCGGAGAGCACCAGGTCGTTGCCGGGCTCGCTGTTGCCGAAGGCGAAGACGTGCCCCGCCGCGGCGTCGACCAGCACGTGCTCGAGCGAGGTGTCGCCGCGGGCGCGCAGGGCCTTCGCGATGCCGGTCCAGACCAGGTGCATCGCGGTCGCCAGCGCGGTGGCGGGGGCGGCCGTCGCCAGCCGGGTGTGCTCGGCCGTCGCCTGCTCGAGACCGAGGCCGCCGCCGCCGAGCTCCTCCGGGACGAGCATCGTCAGGTAGCCGGCGGCCTTCAGCTCCTCGAGGTCCTCGGTGAAGAAGACGTTGCGCGCGTCGTAGTCGGCCGCGCGGAGGCGGAAGCGCTCGAGGAGCGCGTCGTCGAGGATGCTCACCCGCCCCACGCTACGCGCCGCGACCGTGGAGCACCCCGTCCCCGGAGCACCTCCGGCACGCGGAACGACCTCCGGCTCGCGAGAACAGGCGAATCCGGCGAGCCGGAGCTGTTTCCGCGAGCCGGAGATGACCGGAGGTCGCTCAGGACTCAGGCCGACTCGTTCGACTCCAGCATCTCCGTGACGAGCGCCGCGATCGCCGACCGCTCCGAGCGGGTCAGCGTCACGTGCGCGAACAGCGGGTGCCCCTTCAGCGTCTCGATCACCGAGGCGACGCCGTCGTAGCGGCCGACCCGCAGGTTGTCGCGCTGGGCGACGTCGTGCGTGAGCACCACCCGCGAGTTCTGGCCGACCCGCGACAGCACCGTCAGCAGCACGTTGCGCTCGAGCGACTGCGCCTCGTCGACGATCACGAAGGCGTCGTGCAGCGAGCGGCCGCGGATGTGCGTCAGCGGCAGCACCTCGAGCATCCCGCGCTCGATCACCTCGTCGAGCACGTTCTGCGAGACCAGCGCGCCGAGGGTGTCGAAGACCGCCTGCGCCCAGGGGTTCATCTTCTCCGCGGCGTCGCCCGGCAGGAAGCCCAGGTCCTGGCCGCCGACCGCGTAGAGCGGCCGGAACACCATGATCTTCTTGTGCTGGCGCTTCTCCAGCACGGCCTCGAGCCCCGCGCAGAGCGCGAGCGCCGACTTGCCGGTGCCGGCCCGGCCGCCGAGCGAGACGATGCCCACCTCCTGGTCCAGCAGCAGGTCGATCGCGAGCCGCTGCTCGGCCGAGCGGCCGTGCAGCCCGAAGACGTCCTTGTCACCGCGCACCAGCGCGATCTGGCGCTTGCCGGTCACCCGCGCGAGCGCGGAGCCGCGGTCCGAGTGCACGACCAGCCCGGTGTTGATCGGGATGTCGGCGACCTCGTCGGTGAAGAGCCGCTCGCGGTCGTACAGCTCGCTCATCTGGTCGCCGCTGAGGGTGACGACGTCCATCCCCGTCCAGCCCGACTCGGGGGCCAGCTCGGCGAGGTACTCCTCGGCGGCGAGGCCGATCGAGGCGGCCTTCACGCGCATCGGCATGTCCTTCGACACGACGGTGACCAGAGCGCCCTCGCTCTGCAGGTTCATCGCCACGGCGAGGATCCGCGAGTCGTTGTCGCCGAGCTGCAGACCGCTCGGCAGCACCGACATGTTGGAGTGGTTCAGCTCGACGCGGAGGGTTCCGCCGCGGCCGACGGTGATCGGGAAGTCGAGCCGCTCGTGCTTGATCCGCAGCTCGTCGAGATTCCGCAGCGCCTGGCGGGCGAAGTAGCCGATCTCGGGGTCGTTGCGCTTGCCCTCGAGCTCGCTGATCACGACGATCGGCAGGACGACGGCGTGCTCCGCGAAGCGGAACATCGAGGAGGGATCCGACAGCAGCACCGAGGTGTCGAGGACGTAGGTGCGCTGGAGCTGCTCGGTGCGATCCGAGGCGCCGTGCTGCGCGCGGCGGTGGACCGCGCCCTGCGTGCCGTTCTGCGGATCCGTACCCTGGGGAACTGTCACGTCGACTCTCCACACTCCGGGGGCCGGAGCCCCCGACTCACTTAGAGGAATTCGAGTCGGCCGGTGGTGCGTCTCGGCACCGCGCAGTTCCTTCACTGGCAGATCATCGAGCCGTACTTGTGTGGCCGACTCGACCAGGTGCGTCACCTGATGATCCGAACCTAATCCCGGAAATGACAGCCGTGTGGTTCTTGCCGAGACGAACGTGTAACGGGTATGTGAACTCGCGGCTCTGCAGAGGGTGCGACGAGCGCCGGTCAGCTGCCGAAGCGCCTGTGTCGGCCCGCGTAGTCGCGCAGCGCCCGGAGGAAGTCGACCTCGCGGATGTCGGGGCCGAGCGCCTCCATGAAGTAGAACTCGCTGTGCGCGCTCTGCCAGAGCATGAAGTCGGAGAGGCGCTGCTCGCCCGAGGTGCGGATCACCAGATCCGGGTCGGGCTGCCCGCTCGTGTAGAGGTGCTCGCCGATCAGCTCGGGCGTGAGCAGCCCCGCGACGTCCTCGATCGACGAGCCGCGCTTGCCGTGCTCGTCGAGGATGCTGCGGACCGCCTGCGCGATCTCGTGGCGACCGCCGTAGCCGACCGCGAGGTTCACGTGCAGTCCGGTGTGCGAGGCGGTGCGCTCCTCCGCGCAGTCGAGCGCCGAGACGAGCGACTCGGGCAGCCCGTCGTCGGAGCCCACGTGCTGCACGCGCCACTCGGGCTGCTGCGAGACCTCCTCGGCGAGGTCGGCGATGATCGCGATCAGCTCGGTCAGCTCGGAGCTCTCCCGGCCGACCAGGTTGTCCTGTGAGAGCAGGTAGAGGGTGACGTGCCGGACACCGAGCTCGTCGCACCACTGCAGGAACTCGTGCACCTTCGCGGCGCCCGCCCGGTGGCCGTGGGCGGCCGTCTCGAGCGCGCGCTGGCGGGCCCAGCGGCGGTTGCCGTCGATGATCATCGCGACGTGGTTCGGCAGCGCGGCGCCCTCGAGACTCGAGCGCAGGCGCTTCTTGTAGACGCCGTAGAGGAGGTCCCTTCCCACAGGCAGTCTCGGCTTCGGCACCCTGCCACGGTAGTCGAAGACGGGACCGGATTGCGGACCCCGGCCGCTCCCACGTCCGAGCGCGGTCTCCCGGTGCGGGCGGAGCGGCGGGTCGTATCCTCGACCGTATGAGCCAGCGGCCGACCTCCCCCACGCCCGATCCGGATGCGCGCGCCCTGGCGGAGGATGATGCGGCCGGCCCGTCGTTGCCGGCCCTGCCGCTCGTCGAGGACGAGATCGCGCACGGTCCGGCGACGGAGGCGCGACCGACCTGGCGCGGCTGGATCCACGCCGGACTGTTCCCGCTGGCGATCGCGGCGGGCATCGTCCTGGTCAGCGTCGCCGACGGCGCCCCGGCGAAGTGGGCGGCGACCGTGTTCGCCGTGTCCTCGCTGCTGCTCTTCGGCAACTCCGCGCTCTACCACCGCTTCGACTGGTCGCCGCGGACCAAGATGATCCTCAAGCGGATCGACCACGCGAACATCTTCCTGCTGATCGCCGGCACCTACACGCCGCTCGCCGCGCTCGCCCTGCCGCCGTCGCAGGGGACGCTGCTGCTCGTGCTGGTCTGGGCGGGGGCGCTGCTCGGGATCGGCTTCCGGGTGTTCTGGATCTCCGCGCCGCGCTGGCTCTACGTGCCGCTCTACCTGCTGCTGGGCTGGGCGGCCGTGATGTACCTCGGCCCGCTGTTCGAGGCGAGCGCGGCGATGATGGTGCTCGTCCTGGTCGGCGGCCTCTGCTACTCCGTCGGCGCGGTGATCTACGGGATCAAGCGCCCGAACCCGCTGCCCGGCGTCTTCGGCTTCCACGAGATCTTCCACGCGCTGACCGCGGTGGCGTTCCTCTGCCACTGGACGGCGGCGCTGATCGTCTGCCTCCACCCGACCTACAACGTCGGCTGAGCGCGTCGGGCGTCAGCGTCCGGAGGAGGCGTCCTCGGCGCTCCGGCGCTCCTCGGCGTCGAGCTGCTCGTTCACCTGGGCGCGGTAGGTCGTCCGGCGCACCCGGCGGACCATGTCGAGCGCGAGGAGGACCGCGGCGAGCGCAATCACGAACATGGTGATGAAGCCGAAGAGGCCGGGCGTCACCGTGTCCTCGTTGAACTCCGGCGCGGTCGTCGGCACCGGCGTGGCCTCGGCGGCCCGGATCAGGGCGAGGTGGGCGGCCTCGAGCACGGTCGCGGCGATCATGTGGTCTGCTCCTCGGGGACGGGGGCGGCGGCTTCAGCGACGGGGGCGGCGGCGGACTCCACCGGCAGCGCGACGTCGATCCCGGCGAAGAGGTCGGTCTCCGGCGTCGGGGCGTCGACCCGGCTCTGCACGAGCTGGAAGTCGTCGGTCGGCCAGGCGGCGTCGATCGCGGAGTGCGGGAGGAAGAAGAACTTGTTGTCGGGCGCGACCTGGCTCGCGTGCGCCAGCAGGGCCGCGTCGCGGCGGTCGTGGAAGCCCGAGACGTCGATCTTCGTGGTGGCGAGGTAGGGCGTCTCCTCGTTCCAGCGCTTCATCTCCTCGAAGGACGCGAGCAGCGGGTCCTCCGGGTCGATCGAGCGGATGTGCTCGGCGATCGCGCGCAGCTTCTGCGAGCTGAAGACGCGGTCGTAGTAGAGCTTCGAGACGGACCAGGGGGCGCCGGTGCCGGGGTACTCGTCGGTTTCCCCCGCGGCGCGGAACGCCTCGACCGCGACCTGGTGCGCCCGGATGTGGTCGGGGTGCGGGTAGCCGCCGTTCTCGTCGTAGCTGATGATCACGTGCGGGCGGAAGCGGCGGACGAGGCGCACCAGCGGTGCCGAGGCGGTCGGCAGCGGCAGGCCGGCGAAGGAGTCGGCGGCGACCGCTCCGTCCTCGGGCATCCCGGAGTCGACGAAGCCGAGCCAGGCGTGCTCGATGCCGAGTGCCTCCTGAGCCGCGGCCATCTCGTAGCGGCGGAGCCCGCCCATGTCGCGCTCGGCGTGGGCGCGGGCGGAGAGCGCCTCGTTGAGGATCGAGCCGGCCTCGCCGCCGGTGCAGGAGACCACCATGACCTCGGCGCCGCGGGAGGCGTAGGAGGCGAGGGTCGCGGCGCCCTTGCTGGACTCGTCGTCGGGGTGGGCGTGCACGGCGAGGAGGCGAGGAGTCTCGCGGAGCTTCGAATCAGCCTGCGCCTCTGAATCGACGGAGACCTGGACGGCCTGGGACACGATCGCTCGATTCCTCGGGGTTTAATGGGAGCGACGCGCGGTTTCCACCGGAGCACGTCATCCGCCAGAATAGTCGCTTCACCCGAGGGAGTTCCGTGGCCGCCCGAACGTCCGAGAGCGACGAGCGCGCGAGCGACCCCGCCCTCGACCCGGACGCGGTCCGCGCCGCCGGCCCCCTAGCCTCCCGCTACGGACGCACCCCGCGCAGCCGCCGCGGCGACCGGCGCCTCTTCGCCCTCGTCGCCGTCGCCTTCGTCGCGGTCTTCGCCGCCTGGGTGATCTGGGCGGGGCTCGACGGCGCCCGCGACGGCGTCGACGTACAGGACACCGCCCACCAGGTCGTCGACGACCGCACGGTCGAGGTGTCCTTCGATCTGACCGTGCCGACCGGCCGCGACGCCGCCTGCGCCGTCCAGGCGCTCAACGAGCAGTCCGCCGTGGTCGGCTGGCTCGTCGTCGAGTACCCCGCGTCGACCGAGCGCTTCCGCTCGTACACCGAGACGGTGCGCACCACGGAGCTCGCCACGACAGGTTTGATCTCCTCCTGCTGGCTCCCGTAGGGTGTCGGGGTGCCCTGACGGACTCGTCGGGGCCTTGTCTTTTCCCCCGCCGCACGCCCTCGGTCGATCCGCTCGACGGGCCAGGCGCCCGACAGCACCGTCGGTCGCGCGCGGCCGTCATGTGAGGAGCCCACCATGGCCGACCAGCCTCAGGTCACCTGGATGACCCAGGAGTCGTACGACCGCCTCCAGGCGGAGCACACCGAGCTGTCCACCAACGGGCGCCTCGAGATCGCCAAGCGCATCGAGGTCGCGCGCGAGGAGGGCGACCTCAAGGAGAACGGCGGCTACCACGCCGCGAAGGACGAGCAGGGCAAGATCGAGGCGCGCATCCGCCAGCTGACCGCCCTGCTCCGCGAGGCCGAGATCGGCACGCCGCCCGAGAGCCACGGCGTCGTCGAGGCCGGCACGATCATCACCGCCGAGATCGCGGGCGACGAGTCGCGCTTCCTCCTCGGCAACCGCGAGATGGCCGGCGAGAGCGACCTCGACGTCTACAGCCCGCAGAGCCCGCTCGGCGGCGCGATCATGGGCCTGAAGGTCGGCGACTCCACCACCTTCGAGGCCCCGAACGGCCGCAGCATCACCGTCAAGGTCGTCGACGTCGAGACCTGGAACGGCCACTGACCCTCAGCGCTGAGTCACTCCGCGAGATGCCACTTGTGCGCCCGACACGCCGTGTCGGGCCGTCACAAGTGGCATCTCGCGGTTGAGGGCCGACTAGCCGTTCGAGAGGCGGGGCTGGTAGCCCGCGTCGCGGAGGACCTGGAGGACGCGGTCGGCGTGCTCGGGGCCGCGCGTCTCGACGCTGATCTCGAGCTCGACCTCGCTGATCTGCAGGCCGCGGCCGTGCCGGGTGTGCAGCACCTCGACGACGTTGGCGTTCGCCTCCGAGATCAGGTCGGCGATCCGCGCGAGCTGACCCGGCCGGTCCGGCAGGCCGATGCTCATCTTGAGGTAGCGCTCGGAGGCGGCGAGGCCCCGGCTGATCACCCGCTCCATCATCAGCGGATCGATGTTGCCGCCGGAGAGGATGACCGCGGTGCGTCCCGCGTTCCGGATCTGGCCGGTGAGGATCGCGGCGATCCCGACCGCGCCGGCCGGCTCGACGACGAGCTTCGCGCGCTCGAGCAGCACGAGCAGCGCGCGGGCGGTGTCGTCGTCCTCGACGGTGACGACCTCGTCGACGACCTCGCGGATGATCTCGAAGTTGAGCTGCCCGGGCTTCGCGACCGCGATGCCGTCGGCGATGGTCGGCGAGATCGTGATGGCGATCGGCTCCCCGGCCGCAAGCGAGAGCGGGTAGGGAGCGGCGTTCGCGGCCTGGACGCCGATGACGCGCAGCGTGCGCCCCTCCTGGGCCGCCTTCTGCTTCGCGGCCGAGGCGACGCCGGCGATGAGCCCGCCGCCGCCGATCGGCACGACGATGGTCTCGACGCCCGGCGCCTGCTCGAGGATCTCGAGGCCGATGGTGCCCTGGCCGGTGATCACGTCGGGGTGGTCGTAGGGCGGGATGAAGACGGCGCCGGTGCGCTCGGCGAACTCGGCGGCCGCGGCGAGGGCCTCGTTGAAGATGTGCCCGCTCAGCACCACCTCCGCGCCGTAGTCGCGGGTCGCGGCGAGCTTGGGCAGCGCGACGCCGATCGGCATGAAGATCGTCGCCTTGATGCCGAGCTCGCGCGCGGCGAAGGCGACGCCCTGCGCGTGGTTGCCGGCCGAGGCGGCGACGACCCCGCGCGCCCGCTCCTCCTCGGACAGGTGCGAGAGCCGGAACACGGCCCCGCGGATCTTGTACGACCCGGTGCGCTGCAGGTTCTCGCACTTGAGGAACACGGGCGAGCCGAGCACCTCGGCGAGGAACGTGCTCGTCTCCATCGGGGTGTTCGCGATGACGGGGGCGAGGACGGTTCGGGCCGCCTCGAACTCGCTCAGGGTCGGTCCGACGACGCGGCTAGTCTGCATGCTCTTCGGCAACTCTCTCGGGGGTTCGGGTCGGGGAGCGCCAGGCTCCGCTCGCGACGTAGTTGACCATGACGTTGAGGGTCGCGACCACGGGGACCGCGAAGAACGCGCCCGCGATGCCGGCGATGATCGAGCCCCCGGCGACCGCGAGGACGACGGCGAGCGGGTGCACCTTGACGGCGGAGCCCATGATCAGGGGCTGGAGGATGTGCCCCTCCAGCTGCTGCACGCCGAGGACGACGATCAGCAGGATCAGCGCGATGACCGGACCGTTGTAGACCAGCGCGATGAAGACGGCGAGCGCCCCGGTGACGACCGCGCCGATCACCGGCACGAACGAGCCGAGGAAGACGAGCACGCCGATCGGGATCGCGAGCGGGACGCCGAGGAAGAACGAGCCGAGGCCGATGCCGACCGCGTCGACGAAGGCGACCAGGATCTGCACCTTCACGAAGTTGGTCAGCGTGATCCAGCCCGCCCGGCCGGCGCCGTCGACGGCGCCGCGCGCGCGGTGCGGGAACAGCCGCACGACCCAGCGCCAGATGTTCGGGCCGTCGATCAGGATGAAGAGGGTCGAGAACAGGGTCAGCAGCACGCCCGTGAGCACGTGCCCGACGGTCGAGCCGACGCTGAGGGCGCCGCTGACCAGCACTCCCGAGTCCTGCTGCACGGCGGCGAGCGCCTGCTGCGCGTACTGGTTGATGTCCGACTCGGTCAGGTGCAGCGGCCCCTCGAGCAGCCAGGTCTTGAGATCGTCGTAGGACTCCACCGTCTGGCGGCTGAGGTCGTCGAAGCCGGAGTAGACCTGGGTGACGACGAGGAAGAGCAGGCCGCCGATCACGAGCACGATGCCGAGCTCGGCGACCACGATCGCGAGCCACTTGGGCCAGTGGTGGCGCTGCAGGAACATCGAGAACGGCACGAGCAGCGCCGCGATGACGATGGCCAGCAGCAGCGGGATGACGATCAGCCGCAGCTCGATCACGAGCAGGCCGAGCACCGCGAGCGCGCCGGCGACCACGAGGATCCGCCAGGCCCAGGCTCCGGCGATGCGCATCCCGGGGCTGACGAAGGCGGCGTCCGGGTCGAGCGGGCGGGGCTGCGGATCCCGCTCGGGAGCCGCGGTGGTGCTGACGGCGTCGCGGGTGCCGGACGTGCGGCGGGACCGGCCGAGTCTCATCCGCCCAGACTAATCCCCGCCGCATTCCGCGGGCGGTATCCGCGGGCGGTATCCGCGGCGGCTCACGACGCGGCGCGGACGGCCACCGGCCGCAGCGCGAGCGCGAGTCCGACCCGCTCCCCCGGTTCGAGCCGGATCCCGGCCGCGTGCTGCACGACCAGCTCCTCGCCCTGCTCGGTGCGGACCGTCGAGCGGCGCACCGGGCCGAGGAAGCTGGTCGCGACGACCACCGCCGGCAGGGCACCCGGAGCACCGCCCGGCACGATCTCGATGTCCTCGGGGCGGAGGAACGCCGAGACGGCGCCGTCCCCCGTCGAGCCGTCCACCAGCGGCAGGTGCGCGCCGAGCACCGCGACGCCGCCGGCCGAGACGACGCCCGGGACGACGTTCGAGAGCCCGACGAAGTGCGCGACGAACGGCGAGGAGGGCCGCGCGTAGAGGTCCTCCGGCGCGCCGAGCTGCTCGATCCGACCCGCGTTCATCACCGCGACGCGGTCGGCGACGGCGAGCGCCTCCTCCTGGTCGTGGGTGACGAAGAAGGTGGTGATGCCGATCTCGGACTGCAGGCGCTTGATCTCGTCGCGCAGCTGCACGCGGACCTTCGCGTCCAGCGCCGACAGCGGCTCGTCCAGGAGCAGGACGCGCGGGCGGGTCACGAGCGCCCGGGCGAGCGCCACCCGTTGCTGCTGCCCGCCGGAGAGCTGGTGCGCGTAGCGGTCGCCCAGGCCGCCGAGCCCGACCAGGTCGAGCGCGTCCTGCGCGGCCGTCCGCCGCTCCTTCGCCGCGACCCCGCGGGTGCGCAGGCCGAACTCCACGTTCTCGCGGGCCCGCAGGTGCGGGAAGAGCGAGTACGACTGGAAGACCATGCCCATGTCGCGGCGGGCGACCGGCAGGCCGGCGACGTCGCGCTCGTCGACCAGGATCCGGCCGGAGTCGATCCGCTCGAGCCCGCTGAGCGCGCGCAGCGCCGTGGTCTTGCCGCAGCCGGACGGGCCGAGCAGAGCGATGAACTCCCCCGGCGCCACGTCGAACGAGACGCCGTCGAGGGCTTTGGCGGCGCCGTAGTGCCGCGCGACGTCGAGGAACCGGACGCGAGCGCCCGGGGAGGAAGGAGCGGTCACGGCGTGCCTTTCGAGGCGCGGCGCCCGGCGGCGACGAGTCCGATCCGCGCGAGGCGGCCGATCCCGAGCAGCAGGGCGAAGGCGAACAGGAGGGAGAGGAGGGAGAAGATCACGGCGACGTAGGCGTCCTGCTTCGACACCTGCACGAGACCGGTCTGCAGCGTCGTGCGGCTGAGCAGCGAGGCGATGGTGTACTCGCCGAGGACCACGGCGACGGTGATCAGCGCGGCGGCGACGAGGCCGCGGCGCAGGTTCGGCAGCAGGACCCGGGTGAGCACGCCGAACGGGCCGGCGCCCAGCGAGCGGGCGGCCTCCGAGAGCGTGATCGCGTCGAGCCCGGCGAGGTCCGCGGCGATCGCGCGGTAGGCGTAGGGCAGCACGAGCACGCCGTAGGCGAGCGCGAGCGTCCACGGCGCGGAGCCGACGAGCCGCGTGATCACCGAGTACACCGGCGCCAGCCCGACGACCAGCACGATCGCGGGGACGGTCAGCGGGAGCAGGCAGACCAGCTCGAGCACCCGGCGCAGCCGCGGCAGGCGGATCTCGACCAGGAGCATCGTCGGCACCAGCAGCACCAGCACGATCAGGGCGGTGACCACCGCGAGGATCAGCGAGTTGCCGATGCCCTGGAAGAGCGCGCGGTAGCCGCGCTCGTTCTCCGGGTCCAGGATCGCGGTCCAGTGCGAGAGGTCGTAGCCGCCGGCGCCGCGGAGGGTGAACTCGGCCATCGCGATCAGCGGCACCGCGAAGGCGAGGCCGGTGACGACCAGGACGATGCGGGACAGCGCGCGGGTCACCGCTGCCACCGCCGCGCGCGGCGCTGCAGCAGCGCGTAGCCGGACATCAGCACGATCATCACGAGGAGCATCCCGAGCGCAAGCGCGCCGGCCAGGTTCTCCCGGCCCAGGACCGTCTCGCTGACGAGCGCCGCGCGGATCTGCAGCGGCACGATCTGCGCGCCCTGGCTGATCAGCGCGGCGGCCGTGGCGAACGAGGAGAACGCGTTGGCGAACAGCAGCAGCACCGAGCCGAGGAAGGAGGGGGCGAGGACGGGGACCGCGACGCGCCACCAGTAGCTCACCGCTCCCCCGCCGAGCACGGCGTTCGCCTCGGCCCACTCGGGGCGCAGGCCCTCGAGGGCAGGCAGGAAGGTCAGCACCATCAGCGGCACCTGGAAGTAGAGGTAGGGCAGGATCAGCCCGGGCAGCTGGTAGAGCCAGACGCCGTCGGCGTAGAGGTCGACGCCTGCGCCGGCCAGGAGGGTCGTGACCAGGCCCTGGACGCCGATCGTCGCGATGAAGGCGAACGCGAGCATCACGCCGCCGAACTGGGCGAGGACGCTCGCCGCGGCGTCGACGATCGTGCGGAGCGGTCCGCGCGGATCGGCGCCGAGCAGGGCCAGGCAGACGATGCCGCCGAGGACCGCGCCGACGACGGCGGTGAGGGCCGAGAGGCCGAGCGAGGCGCCGAACGCGGACAGGACGACGGGTTCGCCCAGCGCCGCGACGTTCGCGAGCGTCGGCCGGCCGTCGCCGTCCACGAAGCCGGTGCCGACCGCGAGGACGGTCGGCACGGCGAGGAACAGCAGGACGTAGACCGCGAACGGAGCGACGCCCAGCGCTGGGGGGAGACCGCGCCGTCCCCGGGGCGCGCGGGCCCCGGGGACGGCGCGGACGGCGGCGGTCGTCACTGGATCGCCGCGCCCCACTTCTCGGCCAGTAGGGCCGAGGCGGCCTCGGTCTGCTCGGAGGTGAACTGGACGAGGTCCTCCGGAGCGGCGCCGACGGCGTCGAGGGCCTCCGTGTCCACCGTGCCGGCGTCGACCATGGCCGCCAGGCGCACGGGGTAGGCGCCCGCCGCGAGGTAGAGGTTCTGCGCGGCGTCGGAGTAGAGGTACTCCTGCCACAGGCGCGCGGCGGCCGGGTGCGGCGCGTCGGCGTTGATCGCCTGGTTGTAGTAGCTGCCGACCGCGGTGCCGGGCAGCACCGTCGTCGTCCACTCGCGGGTGCCCTCGTTCGCCTTCGCGGCGGCGAGGTTGTTGTAGCTCCAGTCGAAGACGACGGGGGTCTCGCCGGAGGCGACGGTCGCGTCGGTCGGGTCCAGCGGCAGGAAGTTGCCCGCGTCGTTCAGCTTCTCGAAGAAGTCGATGCCGGGCTGCACGTCGTCGGCCGAGCCGCCCGACTGCAGGGCGGCGAGCTGCACGGCGGCGGCCGCGGCTCCGGCCTGGGTCGGGTCGCCGTTGATCGCGACCGAGCCGCGGTAGTCGGCGCCGAGCAGGTCGTCGAGCGACTCGGGGGCGGGCACGGCGTCGGCGTCGTAACCGATCGACATCAGGCCGGTGTAGTCGTTCACCCAGAGGCCGGTCTCCTCGCGGTTGCCCTCGGGGATGTCGTCCCAGGTCTCGACCTTGTACGGCGAGAACAAGTCGGTGTTCGCGAGTGCGACGGCGGCACCGAGGTCGAAGACGTCGGGAGCGGTGTCCTGGCCGGCGAGGTTCTGCGCGGTGCTGATCTCCTCCGCGGAGGAGACGTCCGGGTCGGCCGAGTTGACGGTGATGCCGTACTCGTCCTCGAAGCCCGAGATGAGCTCGCCGTAGTTGGCCCAGTTGTCGGGCAGGGCGATCACGTTGAGCTGGCCCTCGGCCTTCGCGGCCTCGATCAGGGCGTCGAGTCCGCCGAGGTCGGCGGCCGAGGTCGCGGTCGAGGCGTCGACGGACGCGTCGCCGGACGCGGAGCCGGACGAGGCGCCGGCGTCGCCGGAGCAGGCGGTCAGGGTGAGAGCGAGAGCGGCGGTCGCGGCGGCGAGCACGCCGGCGCGGGGGAAGCGCTGGGTCGTCAAGAGTCCTCCAGGAGTCGGGTGGGTGGGCCCCTGCGGGCGCCTCGGGAAACGTAGGGGCGGCTCCCGACATCCCGGGGCCGCCCGGATGAACCGGACGGGAACACTCGGCGCCGGGGCGGGATCCGCCGATGTCGGCGGCCTTCGCTAGCGTGGTGACACCATGACCGAGCAGCTCAGCCCCGCCCTCGCGCGCCGCATCGCCCTGGCCGCCCAGGGCTTCGGTGCCGCGCCGCCGCCGCGGGTCGGCACGCGGCAGATCCTCGGTGTGATCGACCGGATCCGGCCGCTGCAGCTCGACTCGGTCAACGTCTTCGAGCGGAGCCACTACCTCCCCGTCCTCGCCCGCCTCGGTCCCTACGACCGCGCCCTCCTCGACGCGGTCGCGTTCTCGCCGAAGGGCCACTACCTCGAGTACTGGGCGCACGAGGCGGCGCTGATCCGGCGTGCCGACCTCCCTCTCTACCGCTGGCGAATGGAGCACTACCGCCGCGTCCGCCTGCCCGAGCACGAGGGCTGGGCGGCCGAGAACCGGTCCACGCTCGACTGGCTCCGGGCCGCGCTCGCCGACGGGCCGCTGCGCGCCTCGGAGATCGAGCACGAGGCGAACACCCGCACGGGTCCGTGGTGGGGCTGGTCCGACATGAAGCGCGGTCTCGAGGTGCTCTTCCGCTGGGGCGAGGTGGTGACGGCCGGGCGCACGCGGTTCGAGCGCTCCTACGCGCTCGCCGAGCAGGTGCTGCCCCGCGAGGTGCTCGACGCCGAGGTCTCCACCGAGGACGCGGTCCGCGAGCTGGTGCGCCGCTCCGCCCTCGCGCTCGGCGTCGGCACCCTCGGCGATCTGGCCGACTACCACCGGCTGCTGAAGGCGCCGACGCTCGCGGCCGTGCACGACCTGGTCGACGCCGGCGAGCTGGTGCCCGTCGAGGTCCGCGGCTGGGAGCGCTCGGGCCGGCCGCTGCCGCTCTGGCGGCACGCGGCGGCGCGGCGCCCTCGCGAGCTGCGGGCCGACGCGCTGCTCTCGCCCTTCGATCCCGTGGTGTGGCACCGCCCGCGCGCCGAGCTCTTCTTCGACTTCCACTACCGGATCGAGATCTACACCCCCGCGGCCCAGCGCGTGCACGGCTACTACGTGCTGCCCGTCCTGCTCGACGACGTGATCGCGGCGCGGGTCGACCTCAAGAGCGACCGGCAGAACGGCGTGCTGCGGGTGCAGGCGGCCTGGCGCGAGCCGGGAGCGCCGCCGGACACCGCCGAGCGTCTCGCCGCGCTGCTCGTCACCGCCGCGCACTGGCAGGGGCTCGACTCGGTCGACGTCGTCGGCCGCGGCACGCTGGCGGCGGATCTCCTCGTCGCGCTCACCGCCGGGCACCGGGAGGTCCTCGCATGAGCGGTCCGCAGGAGCGGCAGGGGCCGATCGCGCTCGCCCTGTCGGAGAAGTGCGTGGGCCTGCTGCTCGAGCGCGGCACGATCAAGGGCGTCAGCTCGATCGATCTGGCGCACGCCGCGGGGATCTCGCTGCGCACCTTCCACCGCTACCTCGGCGGAAAGGAGGACTGCGTGCGGCCCGTGCTCTACGCGGCGATCGCCGCGATGGGGCGCGAGCTCGTGGCGCGGCCCGCCGCCGAATCGCTCAACACCGCGCTGGGCGCCGCGTTCGCCGCGGCGGCCTCCGGTCCGCAGCTGGAGCGGACGCTGCGGCTGATGCCGCTGCTCACCGAGACGCCCGGCATGCGCGCGGTCTGGGCGCAGTCGCTGCACGACGGCGAGGCCGCGCTCACCCCGAGCATCGCGCAGCGGATGGGGCTCCCCGCAGCGGACGAGCCGCGCGCGGCCGTGCTCGCCACGGTCGTGCTCGCGCTGGTGCGGCGGGCCCTCGTGGACGCCGTCGCGACGGGCACGGACCCGGCACCGGTCTTCGACGACTACCTGACGACGCTCGACGGCGGCCCGCTCGCGGCCGGCGCGCCTGCTGCGCGCTGAACGACGCCGGGTCTCGATACGCCGCTGCGCGGCTACTCGACCACCATGGCGGAAGCGCCGCTGTGCGGCCCCGCACCACCAGACCGCGCACTCTTCCATGCTGATCGAGTAGCCCGCGCAGCGGGCGTATCGAGATCCACCAGCGTCAGAAGTCGAGTCTGCAGACCTGGCGTGTTGATGACGGCGGGTCTCGATACGCCCCTACGGGGCTACTCGACCAGCATGACTGCAACGCCCCGCGGCTCAGCGACCAGCATGGATGCACCGCTCCGCGGTCACCCGACCGGCATCTGCCGGCCGCCTCCTCCGTGGCGTCAGAACTGGACGCGGGGCGGCTCCGAGATGGCGGCGAGGTCGCCGACCTCGAAGAACTCGCGCTCGGAGAAGCCGAGGCGGCGGGAGAAGAGCGTGTTCGGGAAGACGGTGACCTTGGTGTTCATCTCGCGGACGCCGCCGTTGTAGAAGCGGCGGGCGGACTGGATCTTGTCCTCCGAGTCGACCAGCTCGCCCTGCAACTGCAAGAAGTTCTGGCTGGCCTGCAGCTGCGGGTACGCCTCCGCCACGGCGAAGATCGACTTCAGCGCCTTCTGCATGTGGTCCTCGGCGGCCGACGCCTCGGCGGGCCCCTGCGCGGAGAGCGTCTCGGCCCGGGCGCGTGTCACCGAGTCCAACACCTGCCGCTCGTGCGAGGCGTAGCCCTTGACCGAGTCGATGACGTTCGGGATCAGATCCGCCCGCCGCTTCAGCTGGACGGTGATGTCGCTCCAGGCCTCGTCCACGCGGACGTTCAGCGTGACCAGGGAGTTGTAGGTCGCCCAGAGGTAGATCCCGAGGACCACGACGAGCACGACGACGATGATGAGCGGGACGAGCCATTCCATGCCGACAAGTGTAGGGAAGGACCCCGCGACGTCCGGCGGAGTCCGGCGCATTCGCAGAGAGACCGGCAGCGCTACTTCAGGGTCTTCTGCATCAGCACCGTGCTCAGCCAGCGCTCGAACTTGAAGCCGACCCGGCCCATCCGGCCGACCTCGACGAAGCCGTACTTCGCGTGCATCGTCAGCGACGCCTCGGCGCCCTTGTCCGCGATGACGGCCATGACCTGGCGGATGCCGACGGCCTTCGCGCGCTCGAGCAGCTCGGTCATCAGCGCCTTGCCGAGGCCCTTGCCGGTCGAGGCGGCGCGGAGGTAGATCGAGTTCTCGACGGTGAACCGGTAGGCGCGCTTGGACGACCACGGCGACACCATCGCGTAGCCCAGGATCTGACCGGACGGCGAGACGGCCACGATGAACGGCAGCCCGAGCTTCTGGTTCCGCGCGAACTTGGAGCGCCACTCCTTCAGCGTCGAGTCGTCCTCGTCGAAGGTCACCACGGTGTTCCGGACGTAGTGGTTGTAGATCTCCTGGATGTCCGGCAGATCGGCGTCGCGCGCCTCGCGGATCTCGAAGGAGAACTCCGGCTCGGGGGCGGGCTGTCGCCGCAGGTGCGGCGGGAGGACCCGGCGCTGCTCGTACTCTTCCTCGAGCATCTCGCTCCTTCTCGGCGGTGGTGGTGGGCGTCTGCGCTCCCGGGCGACGGCCGGGATCCGGGCCAGCGTAGCCGGGGCGGCGGAGCGCCGCACCCGCGGCGGGCCGCGCGCGGGTCAGTCCAGGAGAGCCCAGTCGACCGGTTCGGCCCCGCGCTCGGCCAGCAGCTCGTTCGCGCGGCTGAACGGCCGCGAGCCGAAGAAGCCGCGCGAGGCGGACAGCGGGCTGGGGTGGGCGCTCTCGACGATGCCGGAGTCGCCCAGCAGCGGTCGCAGATTCGCCGCGTCGCGCCCCCAGAGGATCGCGACGAGCGGCTGCTCCCGGGCGACGAGCGTGCGGATCGCGTGCTCGGTGACCCGCTCCCAGCCCTTGCCGCGGTGCGAGGCGGGCGCACCCGGTGCGACGGTGAGGACCCGGTTGAGCAGCAGCACGCCGCTGCGGGTCCAGCCGCTGAGGTCGCCGTGCTCGGGCGGGGCGACGCCGAGGTCGTCCCGCAGCTCGCGGTAGATGTTCCGCAGGCTCCGCGGCAGCGGCCGGACATGCCGGTCCACGGCGAAGGACAGCCCGATCGGGTGCCCCGGAGTCGGGTACGGGTCCTGCCCGACGATCAGGACGCGCACGTCCTCGAGCGGGGCCGCGAAGGCGCGGAGCACCTGCGCCCCGGCCGGCAGGTAGGGCCGCCCGGCCGCCGTCTCCGCGCGGAGGAAGTCGCCCATCGCCGCGATGTCGCCGGCGACCGGGGCGAGCGCCTCGGCCCAGCCGCGGTCGATCAGGCCGGCGCCGGCCAGCTCCCGCAGGTCCACGCTCAGCTCGCGGCGAGGGTGGCGACCGACACTCCGGCCTCGCCCGCGCTCGCGCGCCAGACCGAGCCGGCGCCGCGGACGCGCAGCGCGCCCGTGCCGACGGTGAGGACGGTCGACTCGTCGATCGCGACGCCGCCGTCGACCAGTCCGGCCTCGACGGCCGCGACCAGACGGCCGAGCGTGCCCCACTGCGCGGCGTGCACGTCGATCGAGACGTCGACGAGCCCGATGCCCTCGAGCACCGTCACCTCGTCCAGCTCCTCGGCCGCGTGCTCCGGCGCGACGGCGACGCCGCCGATCCGCGAGCCGCCGACGATCGCGCGGTCGGCGGCCACCGCCGCACCCGCCGAGTAGCCGGCGTAGGGCACTCCGGACGAGACGAGGTCGCGCAGGCGCGGGAACGACGCCTCGAGCGCGTCCCGGTACGCGGGCGTCAGTCCGCCGGCGACGAAGATCCCGTCGACGTCGTCGAAGACCGCCGGGTCGATCCGACCGCCCTCGGGCTTCATCACTGCCACCGGGAGGAGCTTGCCGGCCGTCGCGAGCGTCGCAGCCCAGCCGGCGTAGACCTCGGGGCCGAGTCCGTCGTGGACGACGACGATGGCGATCCGCGGGCCCTCGATGCGGCCGGCGTCGACGGCGCGGTCGTGCGCCTCGGTCAGGAAGGCGCCGTAGAGCTGCTGGTCGTGCTCGACTCCGCCGCCGCCGCCGATCAGGTGGACGCTCACTCGTCGTCCTCCGCGAGGGCCCCCGCCACCGGGGGCAGAGCCGACCACGGGAAGACGATCCAGCGCGGCGTGCGCCGCCAGAAGAAGTCGGGCTCGAGCACCGTGCGCGGCTTCGTGTAGAGGGTGACGGTCTGCACCTCCGCGCCCATCGCGCGGATCAGGTCGACCGAGAGGGCGAGGGTGTGGCCGGAGTCGGAGACGTCGTCGACCAGGAGGATGCGCTTGCCGCGCACCGACGCCTCGTCCAGCAGCGGCGGCAGCACGACGGGGGCGGCCAGCCGCGCCTCGACGCCGGTGTAGAACTCGACGTTCAGCGCACCGCAGCTCTTGATGCCCAGCGCGTAGGCGACCGCGCCGGCGAGCAGCAGGCCGCCGCGCGCGATGGCCACGACCAGCTCGGGGCGGTAGCCGGAGGCGACGACGTCGTCGGCGAGATGGCGAGCGGCGTCACCGAACTCGAGCCAGCCGAGGACCTCCTTCTCCGTGGCGGCGAGGAGGGCGGCGGAGTCGTCGGCGTCGGAAACCATGAGGGACAGGCTAGAGCGTCGCGAGGCCCCGCGTCACATCACGGGGCCTCGCGAGCGGCGCCTGTCACGCCTTCGGGGTGAGCGCGCCCTTGATCACCTTGTGCGGAGCGGCCTGCGCGACCGGCTTGATCGTCACCAGATCGAGGTTGACGTGCGGCGGCAGCTCGACGGAGGAGACGATCGCCGCGGCGACGTCCTCGGCCACCAGCGGGGCGGGGACCTCGGCGTAGACCTTGTCCGCCCGCTCCTTGTCGCCGCCGAAGCGGACGAGGGAGAACTCCTCGGTGTGCACCATGCCGGGCGCGATCTCGATCACGCGGATCGGCTCGCCGGCGAGCTCGAGGCGGAGGACCGCGACGAGCGCATGCGCGGCGAACTTCGCGGCGTTGTAGCCGCCGCCGCCCTCGTAGGCGACGTGGCCGGCGATCGAGGTGACGGTGACGACGTCCGCCGAGCCCTCGGAGCCGGCGTCGGCGATGCCCGCCCGCAGCAGCGGGAGCAGGGCGCTCGTGACGAGCTTGACCGAGAGCACGTTGATCTCGAACATCCGGGTCCAGTCGGCGGGGTCGGACGCCTCGACCGAGTCGAGGCCGAGGGCGCCGCCGGCGTTGTTGACGAGCGCGTGCACCGCGCCGGTCTCCGCGAGGTGGTCGCGCAGGGCGTCGACCTGGGCCGCGTCGGTCAGATCGGCGACGAACACGCTCGCACCGGTCTCCGCGGCGAGCGCCTCCAGCCTCTCCCGGCGGCGGGCGACCGCCACGACGTCCCAGCCGTGCTCGCGGAACAGGCGGACCGTCGCCGCCCCGATCCCCGAACTCGCTCCTGTCACCACGACGCGTCGAACCACGCTCGTCCTCTTTCCGTCAAGCCTCGGACACCATCGACTCCGTCGTCGGAGCCAACGCTAGCCTGGCCGCATGCAGCCCGCCGACCCGGCTCCCGTCACCGCCGGGTCGCCCACTCCCCCCAAGCGCCGCGTGCCCCTCTGGGACAACGCCCGCTTCGTCTGCGTCGCGCTCGTCGTCATCGGGCACGGGATCCAGCGGCTCACCGCCAACTCGGACACGTCGCTGATCGTCTACCTGACGATCTACGCCTTCCACATGCCGGCCTTCGCAATCATCTCCGGCTACTTCTCCAAGGGCGGAGCGCCGAACGCCCGCGCGATGCGCCGGGTGCTGACCGACATCCTGCTGCCCTACCTGATCATGGAGACGATCTGGACGCTGGTGCAGTTCGCGGTCGAGGGCAAGCAGGAGTTCAACCCGACCAAGCCGAGCTGGACCCTCTGGTTCCTGCTCGCGCTCGGCATCTTCCGGCTGGTCCTCCCCTATCTGGCGCTGCTGCGCTGGCCGCTGCTGATCAGCGTCGTCCTCGCGGTCGGCGTCAGCTACTACGACAACATCGACTCGACGTTCTCGCTGGCGCGCGCGATCGGGATCCTGCCGTTCTTCGTCTTCGGCTGGCGGCTGCGCGGCTGGAAGGCGGGCTCGCGGCTGCTGGTGGACCGCTGGCTCGATCTGACGCCGCGGCAGATCCTGCTCTCGCGGGTGATCGCCGTCGCCCTCTTCGCCGCGACGGTCGTCGTGATGACCGTCAACATCGACGCCTTCCGCGCGGCCGACCTGCGCTACTGGTTCTTCTACGACCGGCCCTACGACGCGCTCGGCGAGACGGCCTGGTGGGCGGGGCTCGTCCGCCTGGCGCTGATGGCGGCCGCGGTCGTGCTCTCGCTCGCGCTGTTCAGCCTGATCCCGCGCCGCCGCACGGCGATGACGGCCTGGGGCCAGTCGACGATGTACGTCTACCTGCTGCACAGCTTCGTCCTCTATCCGCTGCGGGAGTCGGGTCTGCTGTCGGCGACCGAGAGCACTCTCGCGCTCGTGCTGATGGTCGTCTTCTGCGTCATCGTCTCGGTGGCGCTCTCGCTCGGCTGGACGCGCACCGTGTTCCACAAGATCGTCGAGCCGAGGGCTCAGTGGCTGTTCGCACCGGTCGCCGACGAGCGGCCCGAGCGGGCGAACCGCGCGGACCCCACCGGGTCCAAGCGCGACCCGCAGCCGACCTCCGGGATCCGCACCCGCCGCTGACCCGGCGCGGTTACCCCGTGTGTCGAGCGCCCTGGCCGCGTCCACGGCCCGCACCTAGGCTCGTCGCGACGGGGAACGGCCCTCCGTTCCGAACCGACGATGCGATGGGATGCACCATGACCGACTCCGAGAAGTGGCAGTTCGAGACCAAGCAGATCCACTCCGGAGCCGCGCCCGATCCCGTCACCAAGGCGCGCGCGACCCCGATCTACCAGACCACCTCCTACGTCTTCGACAACGCCGAGCACGCGAAGAACCTCTTCTCGCTCGCCGAGTTCGGCAACATCTACACGCGCATCCAGAACCCGACCCAGGCGGTCGTGGAGGAGCGCCTCACCGCGCTCGAGGGCGGCTCCGGGGCGCTGCTGCTCGCGTCCGGCCAGGCGGCCGAGACCGCGGCGGTCCTCAACATCGCGCAGGCCGGCGACCACCTCGTCTCGTCCTCGTCGATCTACGGCGGCACCTACAACCTCTTCAAGTACACGCTGGCCAAGCTCGGCATCGAGACGACCTTCGTCGAGAACCAGGACGACCAGGAGGAGTGGCGCCGCGCGGTCCGCCCGAACACGAAGCTCTTCTTCGCCGAGACCATCGGCAACCCGAAGATCAACATCCTCGACATCCGCGCCGTCGCCGATGTCGCGCACGCGGCGGGCGTCCCGCTGATCGTGGACAACACGATCGCGACGCCGTACCTGATCCGGCCGTTCGAGCACGGCGCGGACATCATCGTGCACTCGGCGACCAAGTTCCTCGGCGGTCACGGCACGGTGATCGGCGGCGCGATCGTCGACGGCGGCACCTTCTCCTGGACCGCGAACGCGGCGAAGTTCCCCGGGCTGACCACGCCCGACCACTCGTATCACGGCGCCGTGTACACGGACGCGGTCGGCGACTCCCTGGCGTACATCATCAAGGCCCGCGTGCAGCTGCTGCGCGACCTCGGCGCCTCGATCGCCCCGGCGAGCGCCTGGCAGCTGATCCAGGGCATCGAGACCCTGTCGCTGCGGATCGAGCGCCACGTGCAGAACGCGCAGGAGATCGCGGAGTACCTCGAGAACCACTCCGACATCGCGACGGTCAACTACTCGGGGCTGCCCACCTCGCCCTGGTACGCGGCGGCGAACCACTACGCGCCGAAGGGCGTCGGCGCCGTGCTCTCGTTCGAGCTCAAGGGCGGGGTGGACGCGGGCCGCGCCTTCGTCGACTCGCTCGTGCTCTTCTCGCACCTGGCGAACATCGGCGACGTCCGCTCGCTCGTCATCCACCCGGCGTCGACCACGCACTCGCAGCTCACCCCGGAGCAGCAGCTCACCGCCGGCGTCACGCCGGGGCTCGTCCGCCTCTCGGTCGGCCTCGAGAACATCGACGACCTCCGCGCCGACCTCGCCCAGGCCCTGCAGGCCGCCCGCAGCGTCGTCGAGGCCTCCCGCGCCAACGCCTGAGCATCATGCTGGTCGAGCGACCGCGCTCCATGCTGGTCGAGTAGCCGCGCAGCGGCGTATCGAGACCCACCGTGCTGACAACGCCGGATCTCGATACGGCCGCTCCGCGGCCTACTCGATCAGCATGAAGCGTACGGCCGCGTTGTGACTTGCTCGATCAGCATGTGGCGTACGGCCGCGGCCGCGGCCTACTCGATCAGCATGGGTCCACGCCGCGACCTACTCGATCGGCGGGCGGGCGTCACCCCCGCGTAACAAAGGCGGGCGCCTCGCCGCACTCTGCCACGATGGACACCGCTATGGACTGGCAGCAGACACTCGAGGACACCGTCCCTTCGGCGTTCATCACCGAGCGCCAGCTCCGCTCGGTGATCGGCAAGCCGCCCGCCACCGGCGCCTGGCGCGAGGGCGACCACCCCGGCGGCCGGCGCTTCGTCGAGATCGGCCCGTTCGCCTTCGAGGCCGGCGGCCGCCTCCCGCACGTCCGCGTTGCCTATGAGAGCTGGGGCGAGCTCTCCCCCGCCCGCGACAACGCGATCCTCGTCCTGCACGCCCTCACCGGCGACTCGCACCTGATCGGCCGCGGCGACGCGGGCCACGCGACCGACGGCTGGTGGTCCGGACTCGTCGGCCCCGGCCTCGTGATCGACACCGACCGCTACTTCGTCGTCGCCCCTAACATGCTCGGCGGCTGCCAGGGGTCGACCGGCCCCGCCTCCCTCGCACCGGACGGGCACGAGTGGGGCTCCCGCTTCCCGTACACGACGATCCGCGACCAGGTCGGCGTGCAGACGCTCTTCTCCGACCGGCTCGGCATCGACCGCTGGCACACCGTCATCGGCGGCTCGATGGGCGGGATGCAGGCCCTCGAGTGGGGCATCGACCACCCGGAGCGAGTCGCCCGGCTCGCGGTCCTCGCCGCTCCCCCGCGCGCCACCTCGGACCAGATCGCGCTCAACTTCGTCCAGCTCGAGGCGATCCGCAACGACGCCGCCTTCGCGGGCGGCGCCTACTACGACGCCGGCGACGGCAAGGGCCCGTACCACGGCCTCGCGCTGGCGCGCCGGATGGCGCTGCTCAACTACCGCAGCCCGTCCGAGCTCAACGACCGCTTCGAGCGGAGCTGGCAGTCCGGGCTCAGCCCTCTCGGCGGCGGCGGCCGGTTCGCGGTCGAGTCCTACCTCGACTTCCACGGCAACAAGTTCACCCGGCGCTTCGACGCCAACAGCTACATCACCCTCGTCGAGGCGATGAACTCCCACGACGTCGGGCGCGGTCGCGGCGGCGAGGCCGAGGCGCTCGAGCGGATCACCAGCCCGACGCTCGTGCTCGGCATCGACAGCGACCGCCTCTTCCCCGTCGAGGGGCAGCGGATCATCGCGGCGCACGCGCGCGGCAACATCGACGGCGACGACGTCGCGGTGATCACCTCGACCTTCGGCCACGACGGCTTCCTGATCGAGGACGACGCGGTCGGCGGGCACCTCGCGAGGCTGCTCGCGGTCTGACGCGGCGAACCGGGGTCACCTCCCGGCCGTGCGGCGGGCAGTGACTATCGTGAGGAGGGGGTCCGCCCCGCGCCGCCCACCGGAAGGAGCGTGCCCGTGCCGTTGATCCGCAGCGCTCGCGAGCGCGATCGTCTCCTCCGCCAGTCCGCCTGCGGCATCGGCCTCCTGATCGACGCCACGGCGATCGCCCTGGTCCTCGGCCCCGCCGCCCTGCATGCCGACGCCGTGCCGTTCGCCGTGGCGCTGATCCTGGGGCTCGCCGTCGTCCACCTGCAGCTCGGCCGCAGCGGGCGGATGCTCTGGGTGCTCCTCCTCGCCGCCGGCGGCCTGCTGCTGAGCATCGGCCTCGCCGTGGCGGTCGGCACCGGCGCCGGCTTCGAGGGCTACGTGCTCGTCGGCACCGCCAACGCCGTCACCAGCACCGTCGCCGTGGTGGTGACCACCTCCGTCCGCCGACTGCTGCTGCTCCTGCCCGTCCTCGTGCCGAGCGTCCTCGTCTCCACGATCGTCGCGGCGGACGCGATGCTCTCGAACGCCCTCGTGCAGACCCTGCTCCCCTGGGGCACGCTCTGCGGCTTCGCCCTCTGGATCAGCACGGCGGTCCCCCGGGTCGTCCGGCGCATCGACAGCATCGGCAACGCGCACCGCGTCGAGCGGCAGGCCAGCGAGACGGAGGCGCAGCGCCGCCAGGGAGCGCGGCTCCTGCACGACACGGTGCTCGCGACGCTCACCCTGCTCGCCCACTCCGGCCGCGGCGTCTCCGAGGACGCGCTGCGCCGCCAGGCCGCGCAGGACGCCCAGCTGCTGCGCCAGCTGCGCCTCGGCGGCACGCCGACGCCGAGCGCGTCCGGCTCGTACCAGCTGACCAGCGTCACCTCGTCGCCGGCCGCGAACTCCCTCGAGGACGTCCGCGACCGGTTCGGGCGGCTGGGACTCGAGGTCGTCCTGCACGGCTCGGGCGAGGTCGTCCTCGAGGGCGCCGCACTCGACTCCTTCCTGCTCGCCCTCGCCGAGTGCCTCGAGAACGTGCGCCGGCACTCCGGGGTCGACTCGGCCGACGTGACGATCACCGAGGACGAGCAGACCGTCCGCGCGATGGTCACGGACGCCGGCGCGGGCTTCGACATCGACACCGTGCCCGCGACCAAGCTCGGCTTCAAGGAGTCGGTCGTCGCCCGGCTCGCGGACGTCGGCGGCCGCACCCGGCTGTTCAGCTCGCCCGGCTCGGGCACGACCGTGGTGCTGGAGGTGCCGAAGTGAGCGCCGGCACCGAGAACGCGTCACCGCTCCTCGGCGGGACCGGTGTCGGTTCGGCGCCTCGCAGTCGCTCGCCGCGGGCGGCGGGGGCGAGGAAGGGGCAGCAGGAGACGCTGGGCACCAGCTACCTCGGCAGCGGCCTGAACGGGATCGCGGCGGCGCTGATGGTCTACGAGCTCCTGGTCTTCCTCGTCACCGTCGAGGAGTACGACCGGCCCGGGCTGGTCGTCCTCGCCTGGCTGCTCCTCGTCGCCTCCTTCACCGCGACCGTCGTCGCCATCCACATCTGCGGTCAGCGCCTGCCGCCGGCCGCCTACCTCGCCCTGCTCATCGGGAGCGCCGGCGCGGTGGCGCTCGATCTGATCGCCGTCGCCGGGCACGGCCCGTCCGCCGCCGTCCCGACCGCGGCGGTGGCCGCCGCCGTCGCGCAGGCCGCGATGATCGTGCACCGCCGCAGCATCGAGATTCTCGCCGTCGCCCTCGTCATCGCCGCCGCCGAGCTCGTCGCGTACGGCGCGATGGGCTCGGGCGACGAGACCTCGTTCTCCGTGCGCATCAGCGCGATCGCCGTCACCCTCGCGCCCGCCGTCGTGGCCGTGGTGATGATGCGCGGCTTCCGCCGGATGGTCCAGCTGGAGATCGACCGCGCCCTCGTGCAGAGCACCACGCTCGGCCCGCGCTACGCGGTCGGCATGCTCGCCTCGGAGGAGCTCGCCCGCCTCGACCTCGCCGCGGAGCGCCTGCTCGCCGAGGTCGGCGACGGCACCACGGCCCTCCCCCTCGATCCTCAGCGCGCCGCCCACGCCGCCGCCCTCGCCACCAGCCTCCGGCTGCACCTGATAGAGGGGCGCCGCGAGACCTGGCTGCACCACGCGATCCAGGAGTCGGAGCTGCTCGCGCCGCTCGTCGAGCTGCACGACCCCGACGGAACGGCCGGGCTGCTCAGCCACCGGCAGCGCGACGGCCTGCTCTCCGCCATCTGGCTCATCCTCGACGGCGCCTCCGGGCTCACGGTCGTCCTGCACGTGGACGCCGGAGCACCGCGCGAGCCCGGCGACGACGCCCCGCCGCGCACCCTGCTGGTGCCGCTCACCCTGCAGTCCGAGGGCGTGCCCGTGCGCGGAGTCGATCCCGCGACGTGGGAGGCTATCGCACAGGTCGGGTCGTTCCGCGACACCTCCCACGACGACGAGCTCCGGATCGAGATCGACTGCCACGTCGAGAATCCGGCCGACCGTTGAGCAGCAACGACCGCCCCGCCCTCCCGCCGAGCCGAAGGACACCGATGACCTCCACCTCCGAACCGAAGATCACGCTCGCCGTGGTCGACGATCACAAGATGCTCCTCGGCGCCCTCACGGAATGGATCCGCGGCGCCGCCTCGGACATCCAGCTGGTCGCCGCGGTCGCCTCCTGGCCGGAGCTGCTCACCCACCCGGAGTTCCCCGTCGACGTCGTGCTCCTCGACCTCGACCTCAAGGACAACATCCCGATCTCGGTCAAGCTGTCGACCCTGAAGACCACCGGCGTGAAGACCGTGCTGATGAGCACCTACTCCGAGCCGGCCGTGGTCCGCGAGGCGCTCGCCTCGGGCGCCCTCGGCTACCTCGTCAAGACGGAGGACGCCGACATGATCGTCGAGGCGATCCGCGCGGCCAAGGACGGCCACTCCTACATCTCGCACGAGCTCGACATGGCGCTCTCCACCGGCGACTCCGACGGTGCCCCGAAGCTCAGCGCGCAGGAGCGTCGCGTCATGGCGCTCTACGGCGGAGGCGAGCCCGTCAAGTCCGTCGCCTTCGAGCTCGGCATCTCCGAGGAGACCGCGAAGTCCTACCTCAAGCGGATCCGCGAGAAGTACCGCGTGGTCGGCATCGACGTCGGCACCAAGGTCGCGCTGCGCAAGCGCGCGATCCACGACGGGATTCTCATCGAAACGGACTGAGTTCGATTGCGCGGCGGTCCCCGCCCGCCGCGCCGCAGTCGGCTCCGCGAGAGGGGCGCGTTCCGCAGAGCGTCTCGCGGCGGCTGCGGAGATCCGCTGGCACGCGGATCTCCGTCTGCGCCGCTGCGTGGTCGGCGGCGTCTGCAGACGCGACGGTCCGGGCGACGCCGACCCATGCTGGTCGAGTAGCGCTGCGATCATGCTGGTCGAGTAGCCCCGCAGGGGCGTATCGAGACCCGCCCACCGCACGCACGTGAGCTCGGCAGACCCGCCTTCTGACGGTGGTGGATCTCGATACGCCCGCTCCGCGGGCTACTCGATCAGCATGTGCGGTCCTCGCTCGCGCGAGATGCGTGCCCCCCTCGCATGCCTGCCGAGTAGCCCCGCAGGCGCGCTCCATGCCGGCCGAGTAGCCCCGCAGGCGCGCTCCATGCTGGTCGAGTAGCCCCGCAGGGGCGTATCGAGACCCACCGGCGTCAGCAGGGCGGCCTGCAGACCCCCCGTCCGGTGCCGGCAGGTGCGGCGGCGCCGCCCTACAGGGCGTTGATCGGGACGCTGCCGGTGGCGGGGCGGGCCGGGTCGCGCGGCGGGTCCACCGTGCCGCGAGCGCGGTCGATGGCGATGCTGGCGAAGGCGAGCAGGATGCCGGCGACGGTCAGGACGACGCCGACCCAGATGGGCGACAGGTAGCCGAGGCCGGCGGCGATCGTCACGCCGCCCAGCGCCGCTCCGACCGAATTGCCGATGTTGAGTGCCGAGTGGTTCAGCGCTGCTGCGATCGTCTGGCTGTCGCGGGCGACGTCCATCAGCCGGGTCTGGATGGCCGGCGACGCCCCCGCCGAGAAGCCCGCCGCGAGGAACGTGAACACGACCAGGCCCACGACCGACGTCGCGGTCAGCGCCAGGCCGATCAGAGACACGAGCACCCCGAGGAACAGCACCACGAGCGCGAGCCGCACGTTCCGGTCGGCCGCCCAGCCGCCGGCGAGGTTGCCGACCGTCATGCCCAGGCCGATCACCACCAGGATCCACGGCACCGCACCCAGCGGCAGCCCGGTCACCTCCGTCGACAGCGGCGTGATGTAGCTGTACATCGCGAAGAGGCCGCCGAAGCCGATCGCGCCGATGGCGAGGGTCATCCAGACCTGCAGCCGTCCGAAGGCCTTCAGCTCGTTGCGCATGGTCGCCCCCGGGTTCCCCTGCTGGAACGGCACGAGCAGCCAGACCGCGACGACGGTGACCGCGAAGATCGCCGCGACGACGAGGTAGGCGCTGCGCCAGCCCGCGTTCTGCCCCACCCAGGTGATGGCCGGCACCCCGACGACGTTCGCGATGGTCAGCCCCGAGAGCACGAAGGCGACGCCCTTGCCGCGCTTGCCCGGCCCCATCAGATCGGCGGCGACCAGCGACGCGATGCCGAAGTACGCGCCGTGCGGCAGCGCCGCGACGAAGCGGGCGGCCAGCACGAGCGGGAAGGTCGGCAGCAGCGCCGACGCGACGGTGCCGATCGTGAACGCCGCGAGCAGGATCAGCAGCAGGCGCTTGCGCGGCCAGCGCGCGGCCGCGGCGGCGATGGTCGGGGCGCCGACGACGACCCCGAGCGCGTACGCCGAGATCAGCAGCCCGGCCTGCGAGTTGGCCTGCTCGGAGCTGACCGCGTAGACGCCAGGGAGCAGGTCCGCGGCGAGCTGCGGCAGCAGGCCCATCGCGACGAACTCGGTCGAGCCGATGCCGAAGCCTCCCATCGCGAGGGCGAGCAGGGCGAGGCGGGTCCGGGCCGGGGAGAGGGTCACCGGACCACGATAGCGAGGAATCGGAGCGGATCGAAACGATTCGAGTCGGAGAGCGCTCCCGCGCGGCTCACTCCTCCAGCGCGCGGCCCAGTCGCTCGATCTTGGCGTCGATCTCGCCGGAGTAGCCGGGCCGGATGTCGGCCTTCAGCACCAGCGAGACCCGCGAGCCGTAGGCGCCGACCGCCTCGGTGGCGCGCTTGATCACGTCGAAGACCTCGTCCCACTCGCCCTCGATCTCGGTGAACATCGAGGTCGTGCGGTTCGGCAGACCGGAGTCGCGGACGATGCGGACAGCGGCGGCGACGGCGTCGTGGACGGAGGCGTCGGGGCCCTCACCGCCGGACGGAGCGACGGAGAATGCGACGAGCACGAGGGACCTCCCAGCGGATCCGACCACCGGACCCGCCGTCCAGCCTAGGCGCGCACGCCCTCGGCAGCGGGAGCGCGGCTCCCCGTCCGCCACAGCTCGCGGAGCACCCAGCCGAGCAGCACGAGCAGCAGGACGTTGCGCACGGTGAGCGCCAGCACCATCCCCGCGTTGGAGTAGAGCAGGAAGAGGTAGAGGTACGGGTAGACGATCTGCGTGAACACCGCGATCGCCAGCGTCAGCTTGGCCGGCGTCGCGAAGCCGCGACCGGCGACGACGAGCCCGACGATGACGGGCGGCGCCAGCCAGACGATGTACTGCGGCGAGAGCACCTTGTTGATGTCGATCAGGACGAGTACGAGCCCCAGGCTCAGCAGCGGCAGCAGCCGCACCGGCGACGCCTTCGCCCGCAGCGCCCGGAGGCCGAGCAGCACGGTGCCGATCACCGCGAGCGCGAGCGCCGGGTTCATCAGCTCGGCGGCGACGTTCGTGAAGGGGCCGTGCATCTCGAAGGTGTTGATGTCGGCCGCGTACCAGACGTAGCTGCCGGCCCAGCCGCCGATCGAGAGCCACATCCAGAGCATGCTGACGGGCGCCTCGATCTGCAGGCCGCGCGTCGTCTGGTCGGTGACGAAGCTGAAGACGTACTCGCCGCCGCCGAGCGCGTACACGCCGGCGATGATCGCGACGGAGAGCCCGGCGCCGACGGCCACCAGCCGCCAGCGGCCGCGCAGCACGAGGACGGCGGCGCCCAGCAGGGCCGCGGGCCAGACCTTGATCCAGGTGGCGACGGTGAGCGCGAGCGCGGCGATCACCGGCCGGCTCGAGGCCCAGAGCAGCCCGGCGATGGCGAGCGGAACGGTGAACGCGTCGATCCGGCCGACGGCGATCGGCCCGAGGAGCACCAGGAAGAGCAGCCACCAGCGCGCCGCGGCGAGTCGGGCCGGGATCCGCCGGTGCAGGAGCAGCGCGAAGGCGGCCGCGTCGACCGCGATCACGCCGGCGAGCCAGGTCAGGTCGTAGCCCGCCTCGCCGAAGAGCCAGGCGGCGCTGATCGGCACGAGGGCGAGGATCGGATAGACCCAGCCCGTGTCGAAGCCGACGAGCCCGCCACCCTCGACGGCGGTCCGCATCCAGCCCTTGTAGACGATGCTGACGTCGCCCATCGGCAGACCCGGGGCGAACAGGGCGAGCAGCGAGAGCAGCACGTGCACGAGCGCGAAGCCGCCCCAGAGCACGGCGGCGGAGTCGCGGTTCTCGCGCAGCCACGCGATCGGGCCCGAGGAGGCCCGGGGGGCGGCGGTCGCTGAGGCGGCAGGGGTCGGCACCGCGTCAGTGTAGAGGGCCCCCCGATCGCGCCCCTGAACGCCCGCGGGCGGCATCAGTAGCCGGCGAAGGCGTCGGTGCGGACCTTCTTCGCACCGGCCGCGCGCAGGGCGCCGCGGACCGAGTCGACGAACTCGGGCGAGCCGGAGACGAAGCCGACGCGGCGCGGGGCGTCCGGCACGGCGTCGGCGAGGCGCTCGGCGGTGATCCGGCCGGCCACGTGCGACCAGCCCTCGGGCAGCCGCGCCGGGGCCTCGGGCGAGACCAGCACGACACGGGCACCGGAGGCGCGCAGCAGCTCGCGGTACGCCACGTCCTCGAGCCGCGGCGCCGCGTAGACGACGACGACGTCCCGCTGCGGCCCGGCCGCGATCGCCGTCAGCTGGCTCGCGAACGGCGTGATGCCGATCCCGCCCGCGACCAGGAGCAGCGGCGTCGCCGGATCGGCCGGCAGCACGAAGTCGCCGCCGACACTCGTCGCGCGGACGACCGCGCCGGGCTCGAGTCCGGCGAGCGCCCGCTTGAAGCTGCTCGCCTTCTCGGGCAGGCGCATCGCGACGGCGATCTCGCCGTCGGCGGGAGCGGAGGCGATCGAGAAGGTGCGCCGGCTCCCCCGGCCGTCGGAGCGGTGCGGCACGTCGAGCTCGAGCCACTGGCCCGCCTCGAAGCGCACCGGCGTCCGCGGGGCGAAGCGGTACTCCGTGATGCCCGGCGCGATGACGCTCGAGGAGCGCAGCTCGAGCGAGAGCCGGCGGCGCTGGCCGAAGAAGAAGGCGATCGCGTTGCCGGCGACCAGGCCGAGCTCGGGGCTCGCGTGCAGCGGGCCGAGCGAGAACGGGACCGTCGTGAGCAGGGCCGCGACGACCGCGACGAGCAGCTGCTGGGAGCGACGCGGGGCGAGGGTCAGCGGCTCGGTCAGCATGAAGGCGCCGGCGAACACGAACGGGTAGGCGGTCAGGACGAGCGACAAGGCGGAACCCGGTTCCTGGCCGAGCACGACCGAGTTGAGCACGGAGACGGCGCCGGCGACGGCGATGTACACGACGACGATCGCCCAGCGGCGCACCCGCGCGACGACGATCAGTGCGCCCAGCAGCACCCACGGCCAGAGCGCTCCGGTGGGCAGGGCCCAGGCCGCGGCGGTCAGCGAGCCCGCGAACGGGGTGTCCTGCAGCAGTCCCTGCGCGATGCCGACGATCAGCACCGCGACGGCGGCCGGGTTGAAGAGGTGGCGCCCCCGCCAGACCAGCAGGTACTTGGAGGCGGCGGCGATCACGCCGATCAGCGCGACGACGAGCAGCGCGCGCGGCTCCGCGGTCGGGAAGAGCAGGAACGCGATCAGCAGACCGGTCACCAGCGAGGACTCGAGGTGGGCCGGCGACCCGACCAGCCGGGCGATCAGCCAGGTCGCCCCGGTCGTCGAGACGATCGCCACCACGGCTGTCGCCGCGATCTCGATCGGCGTGAAGAAGATCAGCCCGGCGGCGGAGTAGCCGAGGGCGACGACGAGGAGCGCGGCGAGCGTCAGCCAGACCAGCCGGTACATGGTGATGCGACCGAGGGCGCGATCGAGGGTGCCGATCATCAGAAGACCTCTCCGGGGAAGCGGGGCGAGTAGTGCAGCCGGCCGGTGCTGAGCACGCGGACGAACTCGAAGTCGAAGCGCTCGGCGAGCACCTCGGGCGGGCAGACGAAGAGGGCGGTCGCGAGTCCGTCGGCGACGAGGGTGCTGTCGGCGACGACCCAGGTCGCGACGACCGTGTCGACCGGGCGGCCGGTCCGGCCGTCGAGGACGTGGTGCAGTCCGTCGCCCCAGACCCGGCGGTTGCCCGCCGAGGCGCAGAGCGCGCGCTCGCCCGGGTCGGCGACGCCGATCGCCCGGCTCGCGTCGAAGGGGTGCTCGAGGCCGACGCGGTAGGCGCCCGCGCCTCGGGCGCGGAGATCGCCGCTCGCGTCGACGACGACCCGCTCGACGCCCACGCTCGCGAGCTCGTCGAGGACGAGGTCGACGAGCTGCCCCTTGCCGGCCGCGCCGACGTCGAGGACGACCCCGGCGGTGGTGCGGAGCGTCGCTCCCCCGCCGCCGCGGGCGTCGGACCAGGACGGCGCGGGCACGACCGGGCCGCGCGGCACCAGCGAGTAGGCCGGGTTGTAGCCGAGCTGCTCGAGCGCGTCGCCGACGAACGGCGTGACGCCTCCCCCGGTCAGCGCGAAGAGCGCGTCGTAGAGGGCGAACAGCTCGACCGCCTCCTCCGGGAAGACGTGCTCCCCAGGGGTGCCGCGCAGTCGCGAGGCGGCGGAGTCGTCGCGGAACCGCGACCACGTGCGGTCGTACGCCTCGATGCGGGCCTCGACCCGCTCGCGCACGACCGCGGCGAGGGGTGCTTCCGTGTCGATCTGCCAGGCGGTGCCGATCGCCTCGAAGCTCCAGGCGTGCTCGAGCACGCGCCGACTGTCGGCCGGCACGGTCTCAGGGTGCGGCGATTCAGGCGGCGGCATCGGCCTTGATCGTCTCGACGGCGTCGTTGAAGCCGCCGGAGGTGAGCGAGGAGCCGGAGACCTTGGTCACGTCGAGCTCGTCGAGGCTCTTGCCGACGACCTCGCCCGAGATGCCGCTGGCGAAGCGGCTCTGGTACTCCTGGCCGGTCGGGTTCTCGGACTCGGGGGTCACGGTGACCGCGGTGACGACGCCGGACTCGAGCGTCAGCGAGACGCCGACCGACTCGTTGCCGCCGGGCGAGGTGTAGGAGCCGTCGGCCTCGTAGGTGCCGTCGGCGTAGGCGCCCGTCGCGGCGGAGCCGGTCGAGTCCGTGCCGGTCGACTCGGAGGAGGCGCTGGAGGTCGCGGCGGGCGCACTGGTCGCGGCGGCGCTCGAGCCGGCGTCCTCGGTCCCGGCGGTGGCGGTGCTCGAGCAGGCGGCGAGGGCGGCGAGGGTGCCTGCTCCGGCGAGGAGGGTGAGGGCGTAGCGGACGGGAGTCGTGGTCTTCGCGATCATGTCTGTTCTCCTGAGTGGGGGGCGGACGCGGCTGTCGTCCCGACGCTAGGGCCGGGAGCCATGAGGTTCCGATGAGGCGGCTGTGCGGCTCCGATGCCCGGATCGCGCGGGGAGGCCGCCTCTCCTGGGACAACGGCGCGGGCACGCGATCGGTTCAGTTCAGGAGTCGCGCGACGACGCCGGGCAGCTGCTCGGCGATGTCGAGGGCGGCGATCGGTCCGCCTCCTGAGGCTGCGGCACCGGCCTGCGCGTGCAGGACGGCCGCGGCGGCGGCGACCGCCGCGAGGTCCTCGTCGCCGAGCGTCGCGCCCCGGCTCTCGGCGTCCGCGGCCCGGCCGGCCAGCAGCGCGCCGAGGACTCCGCCGAGCACGTCGCCGCTGCCCGCCGTCGCCAGCCAGGGCGTCGACCCGCTGACCTCGTGGCTGACGCTCCCCGAGACCACGTGCGTGGTGCTGCCCTTGAGCAGCACGCAGACCCCGAACCGCTCCGCCGCCCGGCGCGCCCACCCACCGGCGTCGGCGGCGATCGCGGCCGCGTCGACGTCCACCCCGGCGCGCGAGAGCAGGCCCGCCAGCTCGCGGTAGTGCGGAGTGACGACCACCGGCCCGCGGGCCTCGTCGATCAGGTCGAGCGCGCCCGCGTCGAGCACCACGGGGACCCCCGAGTGCAGCGGCTCGAGCAGGGCGGCGCGCTCGCCCGCCGAGCGGTCGTCCGCGCTCGTTCCCGAGCCGAGGAGCCAGGCCTGCACCCGTCCGGGCGAGGTGACGACCTCCGGCCGACGCGCGAGCACGAGAGCGGACGGCCGCTCGGGCCCGAGGTAGCGCACCATGCCGAGACCGGTGCGCACCGCCGCCTCGACCCCGAGCACCGCGGCGCCCGGGTACCGCTCGGACCCGGTCGCGATCCCGAGCACCCCGCGGCTGTACTTGTCGTCGTCCGCGCGCGGCACCCGCACGGCCAGTGCCGCCTCCGCGAGCCCGAACTCCCTCTGCCCATCCGTCATGCCGCCAGCCTAGGTCGCACCCCCGACGCCGCCCTCCGCGAGATCCACCCGCAGCAGAACCTCGTCACCCGCGCGCCTGCTGACGCCTGGTCTCCTAGGGAAAGATCACCTCATACGTAGGGGAGAACCATGCTGATCGAGTAGCCCGCGGAGCGGGCGTATCGAGATCCACCACCGTCAGCACGTGAGTCTGCAGACCCGCCCTGGCTGGCGACGGCGGGTCTCGATACGCCCCTGCGGGGCTACTCGACCAGCATGAAGGGCCGGCGACGCTGCCCCCGCAGCCGGCGACGCTGCCGCCGTGAAGCCCAGCCGGCGAAGCCGCTGCCATCCCACCGCAGTCGGCGAAGCCGCTGCCGCCCACCGCAGCCGGCGAAGCCGCTGCCGCCCACCGCAGCCGGCGAAGCCGCTGCCCCCCTCGCCAGAAGTGGAGGCGCGGGCCGGGGAGGTGGTGATCGCAAGGCGGAGGAGGGAGCGATACCGGCGGTATCGCGACCGACGACAACGCCGCGAGCGCCGCCTCCCCGGCCCGCGCCTCAGCGGCGGGTGGCGTCGTCGACTTCGCCGACCAACTCCTCGATGATGTCCTCGAGGAAGAGGACGCCGGTGGCCCGGCCCTGCTCGTCGAAGGCACGGGCCAGGTGCGCGCCGGTGCGGCGCATGATCGCGAGGGCGTCCTCGAGGTCGGTGGCCTCGAAGATCGAGGCGAGCTGGCGGATCCGCTTGGCCGGAATGGGCAGGCGGAACTTCGGCCCCTCGGTGTCGCCGTCGAGGTCGAGCACGTCCTTGAGGTGGATGTACCCCTCGGGCTGCCCGTCCTCGCCGAGCACGACGTAGCGCGAGAAGCCGTGCTTCGCGACGGCGCGCTCCACGTCGGCCGGCGACGCTCCGGCGGGGAGGCTGACGATCCCGTCGAGCGGCAGCGCCACGTCGTGCACCTTCTTCTCGGTGAACTCGAACGCGGCGAGGAGGGTGCCGTTGCTGCGCAGCGTCCCCTCGCGGGTCGACTGGTCGACGATCGTCTGCACCTCCTCGAGCGTGAAGGTGCTGTTCGCCTCGTCCTTCGGCTCGACCCGGAAGAGCCGCAGCACCCCGTTCGAGATCGCGTTGAGCGCGACGATGATCGGGCTGATCACGCGCGCGATCGCGACGAGCGGCGGCGCGAGCAGCAGGACGGCCCGGTCCGGCATCGAGAACGAGATGTTCTTCGGCACCATCTCGCCCAGCACGACGTGCAGGAACGACACGATCACCAGCGTGATCACGAACGCGACCGTGCCGGAGAACTCGTCCGGGATGCCGACCGCGTGCAGCGGCACCTCGAGCAGGTGGTGGATCGCCGGCTCGCTGACGTTGAGGATCAGCAGCGAGCAGACGGTGATGCCGAGCTGGGTCGTCGCCAGCATCAGCGTGGCGTGCTCCATCGCGGCGAGCGCGGTGATCGCGCTGCGGCGGCCGCTCTCGGCGAGGGGCTCGATCTGCGAGCGGCGCGCGGAGATGACCGCGAACTCCGCTCCGACGAAGAAGGCGTTCGCGGCGAGCAGCACCACGAGCCAGGCGATTCCTGCCCAGTCACTCATGGTCGGCCTCCTGGCGTCCTCGGTGCGGTCGGCCGACGTCGGCGAGCGGGTCGGGGATGCCCTCGCCCGCCGCGTCCGGGTCGGGGGTGAAGCGGAGCCGGTCGATGCGCCGGCCGTCGAGCCGCTCGACGCGGAGCGAGCCGCCCTCGACGGGCACCTCGTCGCCGACGGCGGGCAGGCGGCCGAGCTCGCTCATCACGAAGCCGGCGACCGTCTCGTACGGCCCCTCCTCCGGGATGACGACGCCGGCGCGGTCGCGGACCTCGTCGGGCCGGAGCATGCCGGGGAAGGTGGTGGAGCCGGGCAGCTTGACGACGTCGGGGCGCGAGCGGTCGTGCTCGTCCGCCACCTCGCCGACGAGCTCCTCGACGAGGTCCTCGAGCGTCGCCACGCCCGCCGTTCCGCCGTACTCGTCGACGACGACGGCGAGCTGGAAGCCGCGGCCGCGCAGCTCGGTGAGCAGCACGTCGAGCTTCATCGTCTCGGGCACCCGCAGCGGCTCGGAGCGCAGCGCGGTGACGGGCACCTCGGAGCGCTTGCCGCGCGGCACCGCGACCGCCTGCTTGACGTGCACGACGCCGACGATGTCGTCGATGTCGTCGTCCGTGATCGGGAAGCGCGAGAGGCCGGTGGTCCGCGCGAGGTCGAGGACGTCCTGCGCGGTGCTGGAGCGCTCGAGCGTCGAGAGCCGCAGCCGCGGCGTCATCACGTCGCCGGCCGAGAGCGCGGAGAAGCGGAGGGTGCGCCCGAGCAGGTCGGCCGTGTCCTCCTCGAGCAGTCCGGCGCTCGCGGAGTGCCGCACCAGGCTCGAGAGCTCCTCGGCGCTGCGGGCGCCCGAGAGCTCCTCCTTCGGCTCGATGCCGGCCAGGCGGAGCAGGGCGTTGGCGCTGCCGTTGAGCAGCGCGACGGCCGGGCGGAAGACGGTGGTGAACGCGGTCTGGATCGGCACGACCAGCTTCGCCGTCGCGCGCGGCAGCGCCAGAGCGAAGTTCTTCGGCACCAGCTCGCCGAGGATCATCGACAGCAGCGTCGCGATGACGATGGCGAGCACCGTCATGATCGGCGTGAGCACCTCGTCCGGGATGCCGAGGCCGCCGAACGGCACCCGCAGCAGCGACGAGAGCGCCGGCTCCATCGTGTAGCCGGTCAGCAGCGTCGTCAGCGTGATGCCGAGCTGGGCGCTGGAGAGATGCGTCGAGGTGACGCGGAGTGCGGCGATCGTCATGCCGAGGCGGGTCTCGCCGCGGTCGCGGCGGGCCTCGAGGTCGGCGCGGTCGAGGTTCACCAGGGCGAACTCGCTGGCGACGAACACGCCGGTGCCGAGCGTCAGCAGCAGGCCGACGCCGAGCAGGAGCCACTCAGTGCCCACGGGGATCACCTCCGGCGAGGAGGAGGCCGCTCAGGAGGACCGGGATCGAGGAGTGCCGGACGAGCCGGCGCGAGGGCGGATGCGCAGAAGGGGGGTCGTCCATTGTGGCGTCGAGTCTAGCGGGAGGACCGCCGCCGCAGAACTGCCCTCAGAGCCACTTCTTGCGCTTGAACACGGCGTAGAGCACGAAGCCGAAGACCAGCATCAACCCGATCGCCCACGGATAGCCGAGCCGCCAGTGCAGCTCCGGCATGTCGTCGAAGTTCATGCCGTAGATCCCGGCGACGAGCGTCGGCGCGAACAGGATCGCGGCCCACGACGAGATCTTCCGCACCACGTCGTTCTGCGCGAGCCCGGTCTCGGTCTGCCGGCGCGAGACCAGGGTCGAGTGCACGGTCAGCGCCTTGTCGAGGATCGCCCGCAGCGCGTCGACCGCCTCCGTCACCCGGATGGTGTGGTCGAGCACGTCGCGGAGCGACCGGTGCAGCTCGACGTGGTCGAGCGTCGCGTCGGCGCCCGGAGCCGCGTCCGGCGCCTCGGCGAGCTCGCGCAGCAGCGCCGTCAGCGGCTGGACCGAGCGCTGGAAGTGGATGACCTCGCGGGAGAGCCGGTAGATGCGCTCCGAGAGGCCGTCGTCGGTGCCGTCGCCGAAGAGCTGGTCCTCGATCTCGTCGACGTCGCCCTGCACGCCGTGCACCACGGGCGCGTACTCGTCGACGACCTGGTCGAGGATCGCGTACAGCACCGCCTCCGGCCCGCGGGAGAGCAGCGCCGGATCCCCTTCGAGCCGCTTGCGCACCGCCGCGAGGTCCGGCGAGTCGGCGTGCCGGATGGTGACGACGAAGTCCGGCCCCACGAACACGTGCAGCTCGCCGAAGACGACCGTCTCGTCCGCGTCCACGTAGCGCGCGGGCCGCAGCACCACGAACAGCCCGTCGTCGTAGCGCTCGAGCTTCGCCCGCTGGTGGCCGCTCAGCGCGTCCTCGACGGCGAGCGGATGGAGGCCGAACTCCTCGGCGACCGCCTCGACCTCCTCGCGGCTCGGGCGGTAGAGCCCGATCCACGCCATGCCGTGCTCGTCGCGCATCAGCTCGAAGGTGTCCTCGAGCGAGTCCGGGTTGCGGATGCGGTGACCGCCGACGTACACGGCGTTGTCGACGATCGTCATGCGCTCGGTTCTAGCACGCGCGCGCCGGGTGCCGGCTGACCGTCACCGGCTGACCGTCACCAGCTGACCGGCAGCGCCTTGCCCTCCTCGTAGCCCGCCGCCGACTGCAGCCCGACCAGCGCGCGCTCGTGGAACTCGGCGACGCTGCGCGCCCCCGCGTAGGTGAAGGAGGAGCGCACCCCCGAGGTGATCATGTCGAGCAGGTCCTCGAGCGAGGGGCGCAGCGGGTCGAGGTAGATCTTCGACGACGAGATGCCCTCGGCGAAGAGCCGCTTGCGGGTGAGCTCGTAGGGGTCGAGGCGGTCGAAGCGCTCCTGCACCGCCTTGGCCGAGGCCATCCCCCAGCTCTCCTTGTAGATCCGGCCGGCCGCGTCGCTGCGCAGCTCCCCCGGCGCCTCGATGGTGCCGGCGAACCAGGAGCCGATCATCACGGAGGCGGCGCCCGCCGCGAGCGCGAGCGCCACGTCGCGCGGGTAGCGCACGCCGCCGTCGGCCCAGACGTGCGCGCCGAGCTCGCGGGCCCGCTCCGCCGTCTCGAGCACCGCGGAGAACTGCGGCCGCCCGACCGCGGTCATCATCCGGGTGGTGCACATCGCGCCGGGGCCGACACCGACCTTGAGGATGTCCGCGCCCGCGTCGACGAGGTCGTGCACCGCGTCAGCGGTGACGATGTTGCCGGCGGCGATCGGCACGCCGAGCTTCAGCGCCGAGACGGTGCGCAGCGCGCGCAGCATCCCCTCCTGGTGACCGTGCGCCGTGTCGAGCACGAGCACGTCGACGCCCGCGGCGACGAGGGCGCGCGACTTGGCCGCGACGTCGCCGTTGATGCCCACCGCCGCGGCGATCCGGAGGCGCCCGTCAGCGTCCAGCGCCGGGTCGTAGATGGTCGAGCGCAGCGCGCCGGTGCGCGAGAGCGTGCCGACCAGCGCGCCGTGGTGCAGCACCGGGGCGAAGTCGAGATCGGCCGCGACCATCAGGTCGAAGGCCGCGCGCGCGGTGGGGACGTCGTCGGCGTCGATCGAGGCGGAGGCCCCGTGCACGAGGTCGCCGAGCCGGGCGTCCTCGAGGGCCGTCGCGAGCCGCGAGGCCGGGACGCAGCCGAGGATCGTGCCGTCCTCCTCCTGCACCACGAAGCCGTGGCCGGCGACGGCCGGAAGGATCGCGAGCGCCTCCTCGACCGTCGTCGACGGCGAGGCGGTGAGCGCGCCGGAGAAGGCGACCGGCTGGTCCTTCACCCAGCGGATCGCCGCATCGAGCTGCTGCAGCGGCAGGTCCTGCGGCAGGACGCCGAGCCCGCCGCGCCGGGCGAGAGTGGCCGCGAGCCGGGGGCCGGTGACCGAGTTCATGTTCGAGGAGACGATCGGGATGCTGGCTCCGGTGCCGTCACCGGGGGCGAGCGACACGTCGAGCCGGCTGGTCACCGAGGACCGGCCGGGTACGAGGAAGACGTCCGAGTAGGTGAGGTCGCCGGAGGGGGTTCCACCGTAGAAGCGCATGGAGACGACGCTACTCCGGCCCGCCTGGGGACGTTCGCCGGAGGATCCGGGCTAGGCTTGACGACCGGGACGGGACCGGGCGACGACGCCCAGATGCGTGTCGGATGCGACGGTGCCGTCCGGATGATCGAGAACGAATCAACGGAGAGAGTGGGCGATCGGCTGTGTCGAGCCAGTTGACCGGAGCGGGAACAGATCAGGGCTCGGAGGACTTCGGAGCCAACGAGTGGCTGGTGGAGGAGCTGTACGAGCAGTACAGCGCCGACAGGGCCTCGGTGGACGAGTCCTGGTGGCCGATCCTCGAGCGCTACGGCAAGCAGCTCGGCGGTGCCGCGCCCGCCGCACCGGACGCCCCCGCCGCCCAGGCCCCGGCCCCTGCGAAGGAGTCCGTCGCCGAGCGCGTGTCGACCAGCGCCGGCGGAGCGGTCAACCACCCCGCCACGTCGGCGACCTCGGTGTCGAAGACCACCTCGAAGCAGCCGAAGGCGCAGCCCATCCCGGCCGACGCGCCCGTGAGCAAGCCGGTCGAGGACGCCGCCCCCGCGGAGGAGGACGTCGTCTCGCCCCTGCGCGGCATGGCGAAGAGCCTCGCCACGAACATGGACGCGAGCCTGTCGATCCCGACGGCCACCAGCGTCCGCACCATCCCGGCGAAGCTGATGATCGACAACCGCATCGTCATCAACAACCACCTGCGCCGCACGCGCGGCGGCAAGGTCTCCTTCACCCACCTGATCGGCTGGGCGCTGATCCGCGCCCTGAAGGACTTCCCGAGCCAGAACGTCTACTACGACGAGCCGGGCGGCAAGCCCTCGGTCGTCGCCCCCGCGCACGTCAACCTCGGCATCGCGATCGACATGCCCAAGCCCGACGGCACCCGCGCCCTGCTCGTCCCGAGCATCAAGCGCGCCGACACGCTGAGCTTCACCGCCTACCTCGCCGCCTACGAGGACCTCGTCAAGCGCGCCCGCGGCAACAAGCTCGCCGCCGGCGACTTCGCCGGGACCACCCTCTCGCTGACCAACCCGGGCGGCATCGGCACCGTGCACTCCGTGCCCCGCCTGATGAAGGGCCAGGGCTGCATCATCGGCGCCGGCGCCCTCGAGTACCCGGCCGAGTTCCAGGGCTCGTCCGAGAAGACGCTCGTCGAGCTCGGCATCGGCAAGACCATCACGCTGACCTCGACCTACGACCACCGCGTCATCCAGGGCGCCGGCTCGGGCGAGTTCCTCAAGATCGTGCACGAGCTGCTGCTCGGCAAGCGCGGCTTCTACGAGGACATCTTCTCCGCGCTGCGCATCCCCTACGACCCGATCCACTGGTCGACCGACATCGCCGTCGACCTCGCCGAGCGCGTCTCGAAGACCTCGCGGGTGCAGGAGCTCATCAACTCCTTCCGCGTCCGCGGCCACCTGATGGCCGACGTCGACCCGCTGGAGTACGTCCAGCGCTCGCACCCGGACCTCGCCATCGAGAACCACGGCCTCACCTTCTGGGACCTCGACCGCGAGTTCGTCACCGACGGCTTCGGCGGCTCCCGCCAGCTGAAGCTCCGCGACATCCTCGGCATCCTGCGCGACTCCTACTGCCGCACCGTCGGCGTCGAGTACATGCACATCCAGGACCCGGAGCAGCGCGCCTGGATGCAGCAGAAGCTCGAGCGCGGCTACGAGAAGCCGGGCCACGACGAGCAGCTGCGCATCCTCGGCCGCCTCAACGAGGCCGAGGCCTTCGAGACCTTCCTGCAGACCAAGTACGTCGGCCAGAAGCGCTTCTCGCTCGAGGGCGGCGAGTCGCTGATCGCGCTGCTGGACGCCGTCCTGCAGGGTGCGGCGGACGCGGACCTCGACGAGGTCGCCATCGGCATGGCCCACCGCGGCCGCCTGAACGTGCTGACCAACATCGCCGGCAAGACCTACGGCCAGATCTTCCGCGAGTTCGAGGGCACCCAGGACCCCAAGACGGTCCAGGGCTCCGGCGACGTGAAGTACCACCTCGGCACCGAGGGCACCTTCCGCGGCGCCGGCGGCGAGGAGATCCCCGTCTACCTCGCGGCGAACCCCTCGCACCTCGAGGCCGTCAACGGCGTGCTCGAGGGCATCGTCCGCGCCAAGCAGGACCGCAAGCCCATCGGCACCTTCACCACCCTGCCGATCCTCGTCCACGGCGACGCCGCGATGGCCGGTCAGGGCGTGGTCGTCGAGGGGCTGCAGATGTCGCAGCTGCGGGCGTACCGCACCGGCGGCACGATCCACATCAACATCAACAACCAGGTCGGCTTCACGACCCCGCCGCACGAGGCGCGCACCTCGATCTACTCGACCGACATGGCGAAGACGATCCAGGCGCCGATCTTCCACGTGAACGGCGACGACCCCGAGGCCGTCGTGCACGTCGGCCAGCTCGCCTTCGAGTACCGCCAGCGCTTCAACCGCGACGTGGTCATCGATCTGATCTGCTACCGCCGCCGCGGTCACAACGAGGGCGACGACCCCTCGATGACCCAGCCGCTGATGTACAGCCTGATCGAGGCCAAGCGCTCGGTGCGCAAGCTCTACACCGAGGCGCTCGTCGGTCGCGGCGACATCACCGAGGAGGAGTACGACCGCGC
Organism: Rathayibacter sp. VKM Ac-2857; assembly: GCF_013205025.1. GTDB lineage: Bacteria > Actinomycetota > Actinomycetes > Actinomycetales > Microbacteriaceae > Rathayibacter. The sequence continues at coordinate 664,254 of NZ_JABMLE010000001.1, forward strand.
GCACCAGGACTTCCAGGACCGCCTGGAGCGCGCCTTCGCCGAGACGCACGCCGCGCAGACCGGCGCGATCCCGGTGATCAGCGCCGACGGCGACTCGGTGGCCGACCTCGAGCTGCCCGACGCGCAGCAGGGCGAGGACTACCCCGGCGAGCCCGAGGTGACCGGAGTGAAGGCCGAGGTGGTCACCCGGATCGGCGACGCGTTCAACTCGCCGCCCGAGGGCTTCACCGTGCACCCGAAGCTCCAGCAGCTCCTCACCAAGCGCCAGGAGATGAGCCGCTCCGGCTCGATCGACTGGGCGTTCGGCGAGTTGCTCGCCCTGGGCTCGCTGCTGCTCGAGGACACCCCGGTGCGCCTGGTCGGCCAGGACACCCGCCGCGGCACGTTCGTCCAGCGCCACGCGGTGCTGCACGACCGCGACAACGGCCAGGAGTGGCTGCCGCTGATGAACCTGTCCGATTCGCAGGCCCGCCTGTGGATCTACGACTCGCTGCTCTCGGAGTACGCGGCGATGGCGTTCGAGTACGGCTACTCGGTCGAGCGGCCCGACTCGCTCGTGCTCTGGGAGGCGCAGTTCGGCGACTTCGCGAACGGCGCCCAGATCGTCATCGACGAGTTCATCTCCTCCGCCGAGCAGAAGTGGGGCCAGCGCTCGTCGCTCGTGCTCCTGCTCCCGCACGGCTACGAGGGCCAGGGCCCGGACCACTCCTCCGCCCGCATCGAGCGCTACCTGCAGATGTGCGCCGAGCGGAACATGACCGTCGCGCGCCCGTCGACGCCGGCGTCGTACTTCCACCTGCTGCGCCGCCAGGCCTACTCGCGCCCGCGCCGCCCGCTGGTGGTCTTCACGCCGAAGGCGATGCTGCGGCTCCGAGGGGCGTCGAGCCCGGTCGAGGACTTCACCTCGGGCCGCTTCGAGCCCGTGATCGACGACGCGCGGATCCAGGACGCGTCGGCCGTCACCCGGGTGCTCCTGCACGCCGGCAAGGTGCACTACGACCTCCGGGCCGAGCTGGAGAAGAAGCCGGACGACGGCATCGCGCTGGTGCGCGTCGAGCAGTACTACCCTGCGCCGATCGAGGAGCTGCGCGCGATCGCCGCGCGCTACCCGAATGCGGAGTTCGTCTGGGTGCAGGACGAGCCCGAGAACCAGGGCGCCTGGCCGTTCATCGCCCTGAACGTCGCGCCGCAGCTCGACCGTCCGATCCGCGTCGTCTCGCGGCCGGCCGCCGCCTCCCCCGCCGCGGGCTCGGCGAAGCGCCACGCCTCCGAGCAGGCCGACCTGCTGGGCCGGGCGCTGCAGCGCTGACGACGCCCGGAGCCGCCCCCTCGGCGGCGGCTCCGGCTCGCAGCATCGACGTCGGCTCGCTGGAATCCTCGGATCCGGCGAGCCGGACGTCGTTCCGCACGCCGAACTCCGTCGACCGCTTGCCCGGGACACCTCCGGCACGCAGAAACGCCTCCGGCTCGCCGGAACGGGCGGCTCCTGTGAGCCGAGCGCGTTCCGGCGAGCCGGAGGTCGTCGAGCGGGTGCGTCGAAGGGCTAGATGCGCGCCGGAGTGGCGGCGTGGCTCGCCTGGGCGTCGCGCAGCATGCCGAGCACCTGGGCGCGGAGGTCCTCCGGCGCCGTCTCCTTGCAGGCGCGCTGCACCGCGACGGTCAGCACGACGCCGACCTTCGCCTCACCGGAGCAGTCGGGGCAGTTCGCCATGTGCTCGCGGATGTCGGCGGCGTCCTCCTTGCAGAGCTCGTTGTGGAGGTACTCCTCGAGCTCGGCCTTCGCCTTCGTGCAGCCGCAGTCGGTCATTTCGTGCTCCCGGTGGTGAAAGCGGCGCGGATCCCGCGCTCGCGTGCGTAGTCGGTGAGTCGTTCGCGCAGCATGCGCCGGCCGCGGTGCAGCCGGCTCATCACGGTCCCGACGGGGGTCTTCATGATGTCGGCGATCTCCTGGTACGAGAAGCCTTCGACGTCGGCGAAGTAGACGGCGAGCCGGAAGTCCTCCGGGATCGCCTGCAGGGCCTCCTTGACGGCGGTGTCGGGGAGGTGGTCGATCGCCTCGGCCTCGGCCGAGCGGCTCGAGGTGGCGGTGGTCGACTCGGCGCCGCCCAGCTGCCAGTCCTCGAGCTCGTCGATCGCGCTCTGGTACGGCTCGCGCTGCTTCTTGCGGTACGAGTTGATGAACGTGTTGGTGAGGATGCGGTAGAGCCACGCCTTGAGGTTCGTGCCCTGCTCGAACTGCTTGAACGCGCCGAACGCCTTCGCGAACGTCTCCTGGACGAGGTCCTGGGCGTCGGAGGGGTTCTTGGTCATCCGCAGACCGGCCGCGTACAGCTGGTCGATGAAGGGCAGCGCCTGCTGCTCGAACAGCGCGCGGAGATCCACCGGGGCGTCAGGGGCGACGTCGTCGAGGGCCTCCTCGACGGTCTCCTCGATCGTCTCGGCCTCCTCCGTCGCGGGCGCCTCATCGGCGGTGCTGGGGCGTGTGCTGTCGTCGCGAGTCATCACACGCGATTCTAAGCCGCGGCGCCGGGAGGCCGCCTGTCGTGCCGGCCGGGGTCGCACGAGGTCGATCGTCGCAGTCATGCCTCGCCTCCCGCCTGATCCTGCCGTCGGTCCGTTCGCCGACTACTCTGACAACCGATGGTCTTCTCGCGTTATTCCGCTCCCGAGTTCGATCCGTACGGCGACGCCCGCGCGCTCCCCGGCGAAAAGGACTGGTCGGCGCCCGCTGCCGCCGGCGCCCTCGACGCCGTGGTCGAGCTGCCCGGCTCCAAGTCGCTGACGAACCGCGAGCTCGTCCTCGCCGCTCTGGCCGACGCTCCGTCCGTGCTGCGCGCGCCGCTGCACTCGCGTGACAGCGCGCTGATGATCGAGGGCCTGCGCTCGCTCGGCACGACGATCCGCGAGGAGGGGGCCACCGGCTCCTTCGGCGCCGACCTCGTCGTCGAGCCGGCCGAGGAGCTCTTCGGCTCCACGACGATCGACTGCGGACTGGCCGGCACGGTGATGCGCTTCCTGCCGCCGCTCGCGGGGCTCGCGCTCGGGCCGACCACCTTCGACGGCGACGCCTACGCCTACAAGCGGCCGATGGGAGCCACGATCGCCTCCCTCCGCTCGCTCGGCGTCGACGTCGCCGACGACGGGCGCGGCTCGCTCCCCTTCACCGTGCACGGCTCCGGCTCGATCCGCGGCGGCGACGCCGTGGTCGACGCCACCCGCTCGAGCCAGTTCGTCTCGGCCCTGCTCCTCGCCGGCGCGCGCTTCGACGAGGGCCTGCGCCTGCGACACGAGGGCGGCGCGCTGCCGAGCCAGCCGCACATCGACATGACGATCGCGGCACTCGAGGCCCGCGGCGTGAGCGTGGACGCGTCGACCCCCGGCGCCTGGACGATCGCGCCGCAGACGATCGCCGGCGCCGACGTCCTGATCGAGCCCGACCTCTCCAACGCCGCGCCGTTCCTCGCCGCGGCGCTCGTCACCGGCGGCACCGTCCGGTTCCGGCACTGGCCGGCCGAGACGACCCAGGTCGGCGCGCACCTCGAGCGCATCCTGCCGCTGTTCGGCGCGACCGTCGAGCGCGACGGCGACGACCTCGTCGTCCGTGGCGGCGACGAGATCCTCGGCGTCGACCTCGACCTCTCGGAGGGCGGCGAGCTCGCCCCCGCCCTCGCGGCCCTCGCCGCGCTCGCGAGCGGCCCGAGCACACTGACCGGCATCGGCCACATCCGCCACCACGAGACCGACCGCCTCGCCGCCCTCGCCACCGAGATCAACGGCCTCGGCGGCGCCGTCACCGAGCTCGAGGACGGCCTGCGCATCGAGCCGGCACCGCTGCACGCGGGGCGCTGGCGCACCTACTCCGATCACCGCATGGCGCACGCCGGCGCGCTGATCGGCCTCGTCGTTCCCGGCGTCGCGATCGAGGACATCGCGACGACCTCGAAGACCCTTCCGCAGTTCCCCGAGCTCTGGACCGCACTCGCGGGCGCGGTCTGACCCGTGTCGTGGTGGACGGACAGCGGCCTCGACGCCGACGGTGTGCTCGACGACTTCGACGGCTACGACGAGTCGGACGCGCGCGTGCGGCCGAACCCCAAGGGGACCAAGCCGCGCACGAAGAACCGGCCGGCCTACGAGGACGCCGAGATCGCGGTGGTGCTCGGCGTCGACCGCGGCCGCTACACGGTGATGATCGGCGACGGCACGCCCGAGGAGCACGAGTTCACGGCGGCGCGCGCCCGGGAGCTGCGCAAGCAGGCGATCGTCCCCGGTGACCGCGTCGACGTCGTCGGCGACTCCAGCGGCGACGAGGGCACGCTCGCCCGCATCGTGCGGATCCGCGAGCGCTCGACCCTGCTGCGCCGCAGTGCCGACGACACCGACGCGATCGAGCGCGTGATCGTCGCCAACGCCGACCAGATGGTCTGCGTGGTGGCCGCCGCCGACCCGGAGCCGCGCACCCGCCTCGTCGACCGCTATCTGGTCGCCGCCTTCGACGCCGGCATCACCCCGATGCTCTGCATCACCAAGACCGACCTCGCCGACCCCGCGCCGTTCCTGCGCAACTTCGAGGGCCTCGATCTGCGGGTGTTCCTCTCCAGCCAGGACGAGCCGCCCGTCGACGAGATCGCCGAGGCGCTGCTCGGCCACGAGACCGTCGTCGTCGGCCACTCCGGAGTCGGCAAGTCGACTCTCGTGAACAAGCTCGTCCCCGACGCGCACCGGGCGATCGGCCGGGTCAACACGGTGACCGGGCGCGGCCGGCACACCTCGTCCTCCACGGTCTCGCTGCGCGTCGAGCGCGGCGACCGGCACGGCTGGGTGATCGACACCCCGGGCGTGCGCTCCTTCGGCCTCGGGCACGTGAACACCGACAACATCCTCGGCGCCTTCACCACGCTCGCCGTGCTCGCCGAGAACTGTCCGCGCGGCTGCACGCACCTCCCCGACTCCCCCGACTGCGCGATCATCGAGGCGGTCGAGGGCGGGCTGCTCGGCGCGAGCGGGCCGGAGCGCCTCGACTCGCTGCAGCGCCTCCTGACCACCTTCGCCACCACCGACGGAAGCAGACGATGACCGACACCGCCCTCCCCCCGATCCCCGTCGACGAGCGCCTCGCCGCGGGCGACGCCGCCCCCGACTTCACGCTGCCCGACCAGGACGGCCGCCCGGCCGCCCTCGAGGGCCTGCGCGGCCGCCGCGTCATCCTCTTCTTCTACCCGCAGGCCGACACCCCCGGCTGCACCACCGAGGCGTGCGACTTCCGCGACAGCACCGCGGCCCTGCAGGCCGCCGGCTACGAGGTGCTCGGCGTCTCGCGCGACACCCCGGAGGCGCTGCGCCGCTGGGCGGACGAGCACGGCCTCGCCTACCCGCTGCTGAGCGACCCCGACATGGCCGTGCACCGCGCCTACGGCGTCTGGGGTGAGAAGAACAGCTACGGCAAGACGGTCGTCGGCGTCCTCCGCTCGACCTTCGTCGTCGGCCCCGAGGGCGCCCTCGAGGTCGCGCAGTACAACGTGCGCGCGACCGGCCACGTGCAGGCCCTCCGCAAGAAGCTCAAGCTGGCCTGACCCGCCGGGTCTCGATACGCCGCCTCCGGCGGCCACTCGACCAGCATGCAGGGAGGCCTCCTGCCGTTCCGGCGGCCCATGCAAGGCGTCCGCCCGCCGTTCCGGCGGTCCGGCGATCCGTCAGCCCATGCTGATCGAGTAGCCCGCGCAGCGGGCGTATCGAGATCCACGTGTGCAGACGGCCGGGTCTCGATACGCCGCCTCCGCCGGCAACTCGACCAGCATGAGGGGCCGCCTCCGGCGGCAACTCGACCAGCATGAGGGGCCGCCTCCGGCGCCTGCCCGGCCGGCACGATGCGGCCACCGCCCGCCGTTGCGGCGCACCATGCTGATCGAGCAGCCCGCGCAGCGGGCGTATCGAGATCCGCCGAGGGCTAGAAGCCCTCGTTGAAGCGCGGGGCGTAGTCGGCGCCGAGCGCGTCGAGCTCCTCGGGCGTCAGCTCGAGGTCGACGGAGGCGACCGCGTCCTCGAGGTGCTGCATCTTCGTCGCGCCGACGATGGGCGCGGTGACCGCCTCCTGCTGGCGGACCCAGGCGAGGGCGACCTGCGCGCGCGGGACGCCGCGCTCGGCGGCGATGCGCTCGACCGTGCCCGCCGTGCGGCGGTCGGCCTCCTCCTGCTGGTGGTAGAGCGTCTTGCCGTAGAGGTCCGTCTCGGTGCGCGAGGTGGTCGCGTCCCAGTCGCGGGTGAGGCGCCCGCGGGCCAGCGGCGACCACGGGATGACCCCGACGCCCTGGTCGAGGCAGAACGGGTGCAGCTCGCGCTCGTCCTCGCGCTGGATCAGGTTGTACTGGTCCTGCATGGAGACGAAGCGCGTCCAGCCCCCGAGGTCCGCGGTGTACTGCGCCTTCGCGAACTGCCAGGCCCACATGCTCGAGGCGCCGATGTAGCGCGCCTTGCCCGAGCGCACGACGTCGTGCAGGGTCTCCATCGTCTCCTCGATCGGCACCATCGGGTCCCAGCGGTGGATCTGGTACAGGTCGACGTAGTCGGTGCCGAGGCGGCGGAGGCTGTCGTCGATCGCGCTGAGGATGTGCCGGCGCGAGAGCCCGCCGCCGTTCGCGCTCGGACGCATCGTGCCGTGCACCTTGGTGGCGATGACGACCTCCTCGCGCACGGCGAAGTCGGCGAGCGCCCGTCCGACGAACTCCTCGCTCGTGCCGTCGGAGTAGACGTCGGCGGTGTCGAAGGTGGTGATGCCGAGCTCGAGAGCGCGGCGGAGGAAGGGCCGCGACTCCTCCTCCCCCATGCTCCAGCCGTGCGCCCCGCGGTCGGGGGCGCCGAAGCTCATGCAGCCGAGGATGATCGAGGAGACCTGGAGGCCGCTGAGGCCGAGTCGGGTGGAGTCCATGCAGTCGACGCTAGCCGCCCCGGGTCCCGCGCAGGGCCCGTCAGCCGAGACCGGGGTCCCGGCGGGTGGCGGCGACCGTGCTCGGCAGGAAGAGCAGCACCACGGCCAGCAGGGCGGGAGCCAGCAGCGCCCAGCCGATGTCCGGGACGGCGTACTGCCCCTGGAACGCGCCGAGGGCGACGGCCATCAGCACCAGCTGGATCGTGAGTGCGGAGGCGCGGATCCAGCTGCGGCGCCGGGCGGTGCCGACGGTCGTCGCGGCGACCCAGGCGAGGGCGACGAAGGAGAGCACGACGATGGCGATCCCGCCACCGATCGAACCGGCGCGAGTGGTGACCAGCTCGAGCACGAGCCACCCGGTGACGCACGCCACGGCTGCGGTCTCCAGCGCCAGAACGGCGACGAGCAGGAGCAGACCGAGGGGCCGCGGTCCGCTTCCCGGCCTGGTCGGAGGCCGGTTCCCGTCCATGATCACAGCTGCATCCCATCCAGCACTCTTGATTCGAGCCTGCCTCCGTGACAGGCTAGTGCAGTTCGTTTCACCGCTCACAGGGTCGTGGGTTACCGCCGATGTGAACTCCCCGATCCTGCTGCGCCGCGAGGCGCGAGTGCGAACGGGGCGATCTCCCGTCGGGAAGAACCGAGCACCGTCCGGTCCCGCCCGAACCGCCTCGCGCAGCTGCGTGAGGTCTCGTGGCGTGCGCTGGGGCAGGTGCTCGGTGCATGCCGATGGTTCAGACCGTCGGTGTGACTCGATCATCCCACCCGAACACTGCGTGGTTCCTCCACGCACGCTGTCACACAAGGAGCACCTGCATGGACTGGCGCGACAAGGCCGCTTGCCTCACCGCTGACCCCGAGCTTTTCTTCCCGGTCGGCAACACCGGACCCGCCGTCGACCAGATCGAGAAGGCGAAGACGGTCTGCGGTCGCTGCACCGTCACGGAGGTCTGCCTCCAGTACGCCCTCGAGACCGGTCAGGACTCGGGCGTCTGGGGCGGCCTCAGCGAGGACGAGCGCCGCGCCCTCAAGCGCCGCGCCGCCCGCGCCCGCCGCGCCTCGTAGCGCTCGGCGCCGGCACCAGCCGGCACCCGCACCACCTCGACCCCCGCTCGCCCTCGGCAGCGGGGGTCGCGTCGTCCCCGGGGACACCGAGCGGGAGCCGGACCCGCGCGGATCAGACCCGCGGGCCCTTGAGCCAGCGCAGCGGTACTTCGATGGTGACCTCGGTGCCGCGGCCGACCAGCGTGTGCCAGTCGATCGTCCCGCCGAGCTCGCCCTGGATCAGGGTGCGCACGATCTGCGTGCCGAGGCCCGAGCCGACCTTCCCCTCCGGCAGTCCGACGCCGGTGTCGCGCACCTTGACGGTCAGCTCGTCGTCGCCGCGGGTCGCGACGATCTCGACGTCGCCCTCGCGGCCCGCCAGACCGTGCTCGACGGCGTTGGTGACGAGCTCGGTCAGCGCGAGGGCGAGCGGAGTCGCGTACTCGCTCGGCAGATCGCCGAAGCTGCCGGTGAAGGTGGGGTGCACCGTGGTGTTGTGCGTCGAGGCGACCTCGGCGATCAGCAGCAGCACGCGGTCGAACACCGCGTCGAAGTCGACGTTCTGCGCGAGCCCCTCGGAGAGAGTGTCGTGCACGACCGCGATCGCGGCGACGCGGCGCATGGCCTGCGTCAGAGCCTCGCGGGCGAGATCGGAGTGGGTGCGCCGGGCCTGGATCCGCAGCAGCGAGGCGACCGTCTGCAGGTTGTTCTTCACCCGGTGGTGGATCTCGCGGATCGTCGCGTCCTTGGTGATGAGCTCCCGCTCCTGGTGGCGGAGCTCGGTCACGTCGCGGCAGAGCACGACGGCGCCGACGCGCTCGCCCCGGTCGCGGATCGGGATCGCGCGCAGCGAGACGGTGACGCCGCGCGCCTCGATGTCGGTGCGCCAGGGCGCCCGGCCGGTGACGACCAGCGGCAGCGACTCGTCGATGACGACCTTGCCGGCGACGAGTCCCGTGGTGACCTCGGCGAGCGACTCGCCCTCGAGCTCCTCCGCGAAGCCGATCCGGTTGAAGGCCGAGAGCGCGTTGGGGCTGGCGAAGGTGGTGATGCCGTCGACGTCGAGGCGGATCAGGCCGTCGGAGGCGCGCGGGGCGCCGCGACGCGGGCCGGTCGGCGCGCCGAGGTCCGGGAAGTCGCCCGAGGCGATCATCGAGAAGAGGTCGTTCGCGCAGTCGTTGAAGGTCAGCTCCTGGCGGCTGGGGGTCCGCGTCTCGCTGAGGTTGGTGTGCCGGGTCACGACCGCGATCGGCTGGTCCGTGGTCCCGGCGTCGGAGCCGCCGAGGCGCCGGATGACGGGCACGGCGCGCACGCGGGTCGGGGTCTCCTCGAACCAGTCCGGCGCGGAGGTGTCGACGATGCGGGCGCTCTCGAAGGCCTCGGCGACCTGGGCGCGCCACTCCGCCTTGATCTTCTGCCCGACGAAGTCGCGGTAGAAGAGCGTCGCCGCGCTCGAGGGCCGGGCGTGCGCGACGGCGACGAAGCCGCCCTCCGCCGTCGGCACCCACAGCACGATGTCCGCGAAGGCGAGGTCGGCGAGCAGCTGCAGATCGCCGACCAGGAGGTGCAGCCATTCGACGTCCGCGTCCGTGGAGCGGCCGTGGGAGAGGACGAGATCACTGAGGGTCGACACCCGACAAGCCTAGGTGCCGTCGTCGCGCGCACCGCACCTGCGGTGCCCCGCGCCCGGTTATCCACAGACCGGCTCTCGACCCGACGTGAGCATGGCTCGACTGCTTCGATGAGGGCACCCCGTCGCGCCCACCCCGGCACGATCCGCACCTTCCGAGCCGAGAGGTGACCCGAACCGTGAGTCGCTCGTCCTGCCTTTGGAGCACGCCGCATGATGCATCCCACCAATGCGTTCGATTACCGCACCCTGCCGCTCGAGGCCGGCGCCGCCGTCGCCGCGACGCCGACCGCGGCGTTCTTCGCGCCCCAGCCGGCGACCCGGGCGGAGCTGCCCGATCCCGAGCCGATCCTCCACTGCCTGACGCTGCTGGTGGTCGAGGTCCTGGGCGGCTCGCGGGAGATCGACCAGCTCGCGCGCTGGCTGAGTGACGACGTCTACCGGCACCTGCAGAAGCGGGTGGTGATGGCCGCCCGCGCTCGGAGCGTCAAGGGCCGCTCGACGCAGCGCATCCCGTTCACGGTCGGCCGGGTCGTCGTCACGGAGCCGCGGGACGGGATCGTGGAGGCCGTCGTCCTCGTGCACAACCGTGTGCGCACCCGCGCGGTCGCCATCCGGCTGGAGGGCACCGACGCCCGCTGGCGCGCGACCGCGATCAACGTGCTGTGACGGCGGTCAGCGCGTGCGGGTCGGCTCGGCGATCAGCGCTCGCGCGCGGCGGCCACCGGCGGCAGCACCACGCGCACGCCCTTCTCCCGAAGCGCCTCCTCGAGCTCCGGCGGCGGCGGCGCGTCCGTGACGAGATAGTCGGCCCGGCCGAGCTCCGCCACCTGCGCGAAGAGGGTGCGGCCGAACTTGGTCTGGTCGGCCAGGATCGCCACGCGCTCGCAGCGCGCGATCATCTCGCTCATCATCACGCCCTCGGCCAGGTTGCTGGTGGAGTAGCCGTTCTCGGCCGACACGGCGCCGACGGAGATCAGGCCGATGTCGCAGTGCAGATCGACGGCGGCGCCCTGCTCCGCGACCGCGAAGCCCACCGGCCCGACCGTCGACTGGCCGCCCAGCCGCACGGCACCGCCGAAGACGAAGAGGTCGCGGCAGGTCTTCGAGCCGATCTCGGCGGGGACGCGCAGGTTGTTCGTCGCGATCGTCAGCTCGCGGTGGTCGTTGAGGTGCCGGACGACGGCGAGCGAGGTGGTGCCGGCGTTGAGCATCACCACGGCCCCGTTGTCGACGAGGCCCGCGGCGAGCGCGCCGATCTTCTCCTTCGCGCCGCGCTGGATGCCGAGGCGCACGTCCAGGCGCTTCTCGGTGGCGGGCATCACGGCGAGGCTCACCGCGCCGCCGTGCGTGCGGACCAGGTAGCCGTCGGCGTCGAGCTGGTCGAGATCGCGCCGGACGGTGTCGGCCGAGACGGCGAAGCGGCGGGCCAGCGTGGTCACCGTGACCTCGCCCGCCTCGGCGACGTAGGCCGCCAGATCGGCCTTCCGGCCGGCCGGCAGACGGAGCGGAGCGTCGTTCGCGGAGGGGGCGTCGTCGGTGTCGGGCATGGGGGTTGTCTAACACCGCCGTGCAGGATGCTGCAACTCCTCGCGCCTGGAAGGCGGTCTTTCGTGCGATCTGGGCCGCGTTTGTCGCACAACTCGGCAATTTCCTGCCGGTTCTTGCATGTCCACGCACCGGCAGGTACATTCGCAGAACACAAGCGCAAGAATGCGCACACAACAGCAGATAACTGCAGAGTTGCAGGGAGTGACATGAGCAAAGGTGCTCGCATCAAGAGAGCCGTCGTCTTCACCGTCAGCGCGGCGTTCGCCGCGACGATGCTGACCGGCTGCAGCCAGGGTGGCGGCGATTCCGCGGCAGGCGGAGACGTCACCCTCGAATTCGCGCAGTGGTGGGAGCCCGAGCTCTCGGACGGCGCCCTCCGGGGCCTGATGGACGACTTCGAGGCCGCGAACCCCGGCATCACGGTCGACCTCCTCAGCGGTCCGTACGCCTCGACCAAGGAGCAGCTCTTCGCCGGCGCCGCGGCCGGCACGATGTCCGACGTCGTCGGGCTCGACGGCGCCTGGATCAGCGACTTCGCCAAGCAGGGCGCGCTGGCCGACCTCGGCCCGCTGCTCTCCGACGCCGGCTTCGACGAGAGCCAGCTCTCCTCGACCGTCGTCGTCGACGGCAAGACCGCCATGGTCCCCGTCGTCAACTTCGTCTACCCGCTCTTCACCAACGACGCCCTGCTCTCCGAGGCGGGCGTCAGCGCTCCCCCCTCGACCCGCAGCGAGTTCGAGACCGCGGCCAAGGCGATCACGGCGCTCGGCGACAACACCAGCGGCTGGGTGCTCCCGCTCTCGAGCGACGCGCCCAACGGGATCCAGAACGACGTCATGTCCTGGGTCTGGGCGTCCGGCGGCAGCATGCTCGACGACGGCAAGCCCGACCTCACCAACGACGCCGTCACCAGCGCGGTCGACTACATCGCGCAGCTCGACGCCGACGGCGTGATCGCCCCCGGCGCCGCGACGATGAAGGAGCAGGACAAGGTCGAGGAGTTCACGAACGGCCGCGTCGGCATGATGATCGACTCCCTCTCGCACATCGCCACCATCCGCGAGTCCAACCCCGACCTGAAGTTCAGCATCTCGGCCATCCCGGCCGAGGACGGCTTCAGCGGCGAGCGCGGCATCCCCTTCGCCTCCTGGGGCATCGGGGTCTCGGCCAGCAGCGAGCACCCGGCCGAGGCCGCGAAGCTCGTCTCCTTCCTGATGAGCGCCGACACGAACTCGAAGCTGTCCACGCTGGCGAACGCCTTCCCCGGCAACACCGCATCGACGCCGGACTTCTCGGACAGCGACCCGCTGTACCAGGAGGCCTTCGACATCTACTCGGCCGGCTACCCGGCGAACGAGTTCGTCGGCCTGCCCGTTGCGGAGCAGCTGATGCGCGACTTCGACGAGCAGCTGCAGGCCGCCCTCAACGGCGACCAGAGCGTCGACGAGGCGCTGGAGAAGTCCCAGGAAGCCTGGCTCGGCGAGTTCTGAGCCGTGACGCGTCCGTCCCCGATCGCGCCGCGGGAGTCCTCTCCCGCGGCGCGATCGCCCCTCACCCCACCCCCGATCCAAGGAGGACCGTCGTGGTCGCACTGCTGAGCACGCCGCAGCGTCCCGCCGCCGGCAGCCCCGCCCCCGCCGGTGCGCCGCGCCGGAAGCGCCGCGACCTCGCGCCCTACCTCTACCTGTCCCCCACGGCGATCGTGATGCTCGTCCTGATGCTCGTGCCGGTCCTGCTGGTGATCGGGTACTCGTTCTTCGACAACGTCATCACGAACCCGAAGCCCGCCTTCGTCGGCCTCGCGAACTACCTCGAGGTCCTGGGAGATCCGAAGTTCCGCACGGCGACCGGCAACACGATCGTCTTCGTCGGCGTCAGCGTCGCCGCCCACCTGGTGCTCGGCCTCGGCTTCGCGATGCTGCTCAACTCGCCGCTCGTGCCGACCGTCGCCAAGTCGCTCTTCCGTGTGATCTACGTCCTGCCGTGGCTGTTCACCGTCGCGATCATCGCGGTGCTCTGGCGGCTGCTGCTGAACCCGAACGGCGTGATCAACTACGCGCTGATCTCGCTCGGGCTGACCGACAAGGGCATCGAGTGGCTCGCCTCCCCCGCGACCGCGCTGCTCTCGGTGACCTTCATCAACATCTGGGCGGGCTACTCGTTCTACATGATCACGCTCCTGGCGGGTCTGCAGGGCATCCCGCACGACCTCTACGAGGCGGCGAAGGTCGACGGAGCGAGCGCCTGGCAGCGCTTCTGGAACGTCACGATCCCGCAGCTCAAGCCGATCATCATCAGCATGTCGGTCCTGGACATCATCTGGACCTCGCAGCAGTTCGCGCTGATCTGGATGACGACCGGCGGCGGCCCGATCGACGCGACCGAGATGCTCAGCACCTACACCTACAAGCTCGCGTTCAGCCGCTACGAGTTCTCGGTGGCCTCGGCGAGCGCCGTCCTGATCCTCCTCCTCACCATGGTCCTCGCGTTCTTCTACGTGCGGAACCAGAAAGCCAGGGACTGACGTGACCGCCACCGCCACCCGCCCGGCCGTCCGCACGCCGCGGCTCCTCGCTGCGAAGGCCGGGGTCTGGGTCCTCCTCCTGATCGGCGCCGCCTTCGCGGGCCTGCCGATCGTCTGGATGGCCGCCAGCTCGTTCAAGTCGAACACCGAGATCTTCGAGTACCCGCCCCGGCTGATCACGGACACGTTCTCGTTCGCGGCCTACGCCGGGATCCTGGGCGACCTGACCAAGGTCCGCTTCTTCATCAACAGCTACGTCGTCGCCCTCGCGGTCGTGGCGCTGACGCTGGTCGTCGCGATCCTCGCGTCCTACGCGTTCAGCCGCTACGAGTTCCGCTTCAAGCGCCCGATCAACATCATCATCGTCAGCGTGCAGGCGGTGCCGCCGATCACCCTGCTGATCCCGTTCTTCGGATTGATGGTGACACTGCGGCTCTACAACACCTACCAGGGGCTGATCCTCACCTATCTGGTCTTCACGCTGCCCTACGCGATCATCATGCTGACCGGCTACTTCAACACCCTCCCCCGCGATCTCGACGAGGCGGCGCGGATGGACGGGGCCGGCCCGATGACGGTGCTCTGGCGGATCCTGGTGCCGATCGCGATCCCCGGGATCGTCTCGGTCGGCGTCTACACCTTCATGATCGCGTGGAACGAGTACCTCTTCGCGCTCACCCTGACCCGCACCGACGACATGCGCACGGTGCCGATCGGCATCCAGCTGCTCATGGGCCAGAACTCCTACGAGTGGAACGAGATGATGGCGATGAGCATCCTCGGATGCGTTCCCGTCCTCCTCCTCTTCCTCTTCTTCCAGCGGTACTTCATCGGCGGCATGACCGCCGGGGCCGTCAAGAGCTGAGGCGCGCGTCCGCGCGTCCGGAACACCACCACCACCACGAGAAGGACAGTCAGAGAATGCTTGTTTCCGGAAAAGACCTGCTCGACGTCGCCAATGCGAACGGCTTCGCCGTCCCCGCGTTCAACGTCAGCGACTACGCCATGATGAACGGCCTCTTCGAGATCAGCGAGGAGAAGGCCTCGCCCCTGCTCATCGCGATCCACCCCGACGAGCTGAGCCACACCGGAGTGGACATCCTGCACGCGATCATCGCCCGCGCCCACCGCTCCAGCGTCCCGGTGACCATCCACCTCGACCACGGCGGCACCTACGAGCAGGTGCTGCTCGCGATCAAGTCGGGCTTCACCTCGGTCATGATCGACGGCTCGATGCTCCCCTACGACGAGAACGTCGCGATCACCAAGCGCGTCGTCGACGCCGCGCACGCCGTCGGCGTCTCGGTCGAGGGCGAGCTGGGCACCATCGGCAAGACCGACAACGAGGCGGAGGACGGCGCCGCGAACATCATCTACACCGAGCCCGACGAGGCGGTCGACTTCGTCGCCTCCACCGGGGTCGACAGCCTCGCCATCGCCATCGGCACCAGCCACGGCCTGTACCCGGCGTCGATGAAACCGGCGCTCAAGCTCGACCTGCTCGCCGAGATCAAGAAGCGCGTCTCCGTGCCGCTGGTCCTGCACGGCGGGTCGAACAACCCCGACGCCGAGATCGCGGAGTCGGTGAAGCGCGGCGTCAACAAGATCAACATCTCCAGCGACATCAAGGCCTCGTACCACAACAAGATGCGGGAGGTGCTCGCCGACCCGTCTGTCCGCGAGCCGAACACCATCCAGCCGCCCTCCATCGCCGCGATGAAGGAGACGGCCGCCGAGAAGATCGACCTGTTCGGCTCCGCCGGCAAGGCCGAGCTCTACTAGAACCGGCGCACGAGATGAACGAGAGGATCGTGCTCGGCCTGGGCGGGACCGTCGACTACGAGATCGACTGGGACGACGACGTCGTCCAGGCGCTCGCGGACGACTACGGGATCCGCACGGCCGAGCTGACGAGGACGGCGCCGGTGACCACCGAGCGCGAGCTCCTCGTGGCGCTCCTCGCGTTCCTCGTCGACGGTGCGGGAGGGGAGAGATTCGCCTCCTCCTCCCGCATCGTCGAGGAGTTCGCGCAGCGTTTCCCCCGGCGGATCACCCTCGGCGGGACGGGGGTGCGGGCCGGCTACGCGCTCGCCGTGCACGGCCTCGCCGCCACCCAGCACCTGGTGAGCATCGACGACCACGTCCGCCGGCTCCTGCCCCCGGGCACCGAGTACGTCTCGAGCGCGACCGCGGACAGCACCGACCCGCACCTGATCGTGCAGTTCCCGCCCGGCGCCCGGGTCCGGCTCGACGACCGCCTGCTGGTGGCTCCGCATCCCAACCGCGTGATCTTCGCGAACGATCCGCCCAACCGGGAGCTGCTGCTGGCGGAGGGGCTCGGCGGCGTGCTCGCCGACGCGGGCGTCTTCCTCGTCTCGGGCTTCAACAGCATCCAGGACGAGTCGGTGCTGGCGGAGCGGCTCGAGACGCTGCGGCGCCACCTCGCGGCGCTGCCCGCCTCGGCCGACGTCGTCTACGAGGACGCGGGGTTCCACCTCCCCGCCCTGCAGGACCGGGCCCGCTCGGCCCTGCTCGGCTGCGTCGACGTCGTCAGCATGAACGAGGACGAGCTGCAGGCGCTGCTCGGGCACCGACTCGACCTGCTCGACCCGGACGCGGTGGTCGAGGCGCTGGCGACCGCGGCGGCGCTGCTCCCCGGCCCCGTGCTCGTGGTGCACACCCGGCACTGGTCGGCGGCCGTCGGAGCAGAGGCCGAGCGGTTCCGCGCGGCGCTCCTCGGCGGAGTCACGATGGCGAGCACCCGCTACCTGCTCGGCGACGGCATCATCGCCGCCGACTACGACCGCGTCGCCCAGCTGCCGGCGCAGCCCGGCGGCGTCGCGGTCTGCGCCGCTGTCGAGGCGCGGCTGCCGGCGGTCTGCACCCCCGGCCTCGTCCTCGAGACCGACCGCCCCACCACGATCGGCCTCGGCGACGCCTTCGCCGGCGGCTTCGTCTCGGCGCTCGTGCGCTCCCGCGCCTGACCGGCCCCGCCGACGGCGAAGGCCCCGCTCCCCGCCTGAGCGGGGCCGGGGCCTTCGTCGTGTGTGGTCGGCGCTGGATCAGCGGCGCTTGGACTGCGCGCGGCGCTCCTGGCGGTTGTTCGGCGTCTCGTCGTCCGAGGCGGGTGTCTGCTGGCCGAAGGCGCCGGTGGTCGAGGCGTCCTCCGCGTCCTGCGGGCGCGCCTCGCGGGCCGCCGCGGCGCTGGCCTTGGCCGTCGCCGCCTGCTGCACGCGGCCGCGCTGGTCGCGGACCTCGACGCCGCCCGAGTCGCTCGGCGCGGAGTAGCTGAGCTTCTCGACCGGGGCGACCGGCTCGGAGAGGCCCTTCGCGGCGACACCGGCGACCTCGCCCTGCTTCTGGGTGACCTCGACCTCGAGGTTGAAGAGGAAGCCGACGGTCTCCTCGCGGATCTGGCCCATCATCTGCTGGAAGAGCGTGAAGCCCTCGCGCTGGTACTCGACCAGCGGGTCGCGCTGGGCCATCGCGCGCAGGCCGATGCCGTCCTTGAGGTAGTCCATCTCGTAGAGGTGGTCGCGCCAGCGGCGGTCGATCACCGAGAGGACGACGCGGCGCTCGAGCTCGCGCATGGCGGGCGCACCGAGCTGCTCCTCGCGGCCCTGATAGGCGAGCTTCGCGTCCGAGAGGATCTCGCGGCGCATGAACTCCTTGTTGATCCGGCCGCGGCTGCCGGCCTCCTGCACGACCTCGTCGATCGACAGGCTGACCGGGTAGAGCGTCTTCAGCTCGGTCCAGAGCGCGTCGAAGTCCCAGTCGTCGCCGTTGCCCTCGCCGGTGTGCACCTCGAGGATCTCGTCGATCACGTCGACGAGGAACTTCTGGGTGCGCTCGTGCAGGTCGTCGCCCTCGAGGATGTGGCGGCGGTCGGAGTAGATCGCCTCGCGCTGGCGGTTGAGGACGTCGTCGTACTTGAGGACGTTCTTGCGGATCTCGGCGTTGCGCGCCTCGACCTGCGACTGAGCGCTGCGGATGGCGCGCGAGACGACCTTGGACTCGATCGCCATGTCGTCCGGCACGTTGCCGCGGCCCATCAGGGCCTCCGCGGCGCCGGAGTTGAACAGGCGCATCAGGTCGTCGGTGAGCGAGAGGTAGAAGCGGCTCTCGCCCGGGTCGCCCTGGCGGCCGGAGCGGCCGCGGAGCTGGTTGTCGATGCGGCGCGACTCGTGGCGCTCGGTGCCGAGCACGTAGAGGCCGCCGGCGGCCTGGACCTTCTCGGCCTCCTCGGCGACCTTCGACTTGACGCCGGCGAACACGTCGTCCCAGGCGGCCTCGTAGTCGTCGGGGGTGTCGACCGGGCTGAGGCCCTTGGTCGACATCTCGGTGACGGCGAGGAACTCGGCGTTGCCGCCGAGCATGATGTCGGTGCCGCGGCCGGCCATGTTGGTGGCGACGGTGACGGCGCCGAGGCGGCCGGCCTGGGCGACGATCGCCGCCTCCCGCGCGTGGTTCTTGGCGTTCAGCACCTCGTGGCGCACGCCCTTCTTGGCGAGCAGGCGGGAGAGGTACTCGCTCTTCTCGACGCTGGTCGTGCCGACGAGGACGGGCTGGCCCGCCGCGTGGCGCTCGACGATGTCCTCGACGACCTGCTCGAACTTGACCTGCTCGTTCTTGTAGACGAGGTCGGCGTTGTCGATGCGCTGCATCTTGCGGTTGGTCGGGATGGAGACGACGCCGAGCTTGTAGGTCGACATGAACTCGGCGGCCTCGGTCTCGGCCGTTCCGGTCATACCGGAGAGCTTGCCGTAGAGGCGGAAGTAGTTCTGCAGCGTGACGGTCGCGAGGGTCTGGTTCTCGGCCTTGACCTGCACGCCCTCCTTCGCCTCGATCGCCTGGTGGATGCCCTCGTTGTAGCGGCGGCCGGCCAGGATGCGGCCGGTGTGCTCGTCGACGATCATCACCTCGCCGTTGAGGACGACGTAGTCCTTGTCCTTCTTGAACAGGGCGCGGGCCTTGATCGAGTTGTTGAGGAACGAGATCAGCGGGGTGTTCGCGGACTCGTAGAGGTTGTCGATGCCGAGGTAGTCCTCGACCTTCTCGATGCCGGGCTCGAGCACGCCGACGGTGCGCTTCTTCTCGTCGACCTCGTAGTCCTCGCCCTCGACCAGGCGCTTGGCGAGGCCCGCGAACTCGGCGAACCAGCGGTTGGCCTCGCCCGAGGCGGGGCCGGAGATGATCAGCGGGGTGCGCGCCTCGTCGATGAGGATCGAGTCGACCTCGTCGACCACGGCGAAGAAGTGACCGCGCTGGACCATGTCCTGCGCCTGCCAGGCCATGTTGTCGCGGAGGTAGTCGAAGCCAAACTCGTTGTTCGTGCCGTAGGTGATGTCGGCCGCGTACTGCTCGCGGCGCTGCTCCGGGGTCTGACCGGAGAGGATGACGCCGGTCGTCATGCCGAGGGCGCGGAACACGCGGCCCATCAGCTCGGACTGGTAGTTCGCGAGGAAGTCGTTGACCGTGACGATGTGCACGCCGCGGCTCGCGATGGCGTTGAGGTACGCCGGCAGGGTCGCGACGAGGGTCTTGCCCTCGCCGGTCTTCATCTCGGCGATGTTGCCGAGGTGCAGCGCGGCGCCGCCCATCAGCTGGACGTCGAAGTGGCGGAGGCCGAGCGTGCGGCGCGACGCCTCGCGGACGGCGGCGAAGGCCTCCGGCAGCAGGTCGTCGAGCGACTCGCCGTTCGAGTAGCGCTCGCGCAGCTCGACGGTCTCGTTCTTCAGCTCCTCGTCGCTGAGGTGCGTGAAGTCCTCTTCGAGGGCGTTGACGGCTTTCGCGTAGTTCTCGAGGCGGCGGAGGACCCGGCCCTCCCCGACGCGAAGGACCTTTTCGAGAACTGAGGCCACGGGGTACTCCAAAACGTAGAAGACAGGTGCCCGACGGCACAGCGCGGACTGCTCCACACTAGCCGGGGCGGGCTGTGCGCGGTCCGACAGGGCGCGAAGAACCTCCGGCGGAATCCGCCGGGGGCTCTCCGTCACGAGGACGGTGGGATCACACCGCCGCGGCCTCCGACTGCGCGTCGGCCTCGTCGCCGAGGCCGATCACGCCGTAGTCCCAGCCCTTGCGGCGGTAGACGACGCTCGGGCGGTCGGTGTCGGCGTCGATGAACAGGTAGAAGTCGTGACCGACCAGCTCCATGTAGTCGACGGCGTCGTCGACGCTCATCGAGACGGAGGGGAAGACCTTCGTACGGATGACGACGGGGCAGTACGGCTCCTCCGCGTCGTCCTCGTCCGCAGCGGAGTCGACCGGCGCCGGCTCCTCCTGCACGGGGATCACGCCCGTGCTCAGGCGCTCGAGCACCGCGGCGTCGGCCGGCTGGATCGCGACGACGCTGAAGTCGTCGGCCGCCGCGTCGCGCAGCGACGTCGGCCGATGCTGGCCCCGATGCACCTTCTTGCGGTCCTTGGCGCGCCGCACCCGTTCGAGCAGGCGCCCGAGCGCCACGTCGAAGGCGGCGTACTTGTCCGCGCCGCTCGCCTCGGCCCGGACGACGGGCCCCTTGCCGATCAGCGTGAGCTCGACCCGGTCGCCGGCGGCGGCGCCCTTGCCCTCGCTGTGACGGCTCGCCTTGATCTCGAGCGCGAGCGCCCGGTCGGCGAGGTGGGCGATCTTCTCCGACTTCTCCGTCGCGTAGGCGCGGAAGCGATCGGTGATGCCCATGTTGCGGCCTGTGATGTCGATGTCCATGACAACCTCCCAGTCGAGTACGGCGTGCCGCCTTTCTCCGGGCGGACCGTTCACGCCGTCCACCGAGCGTAGACCCGTGGTCGTCCGATCGTCATCGGGAGTTCATCAGGAAGACGCGCTCCCCCGCCGCGGAGTGCCCGCGAGCGCGACGGCGCCGGCCACCGCTCCCCCGCCCGCGCGGACGGCCCGGCGCAGCTCGAGCAGCGTGGCGCCCGAGGTGACCACGTCGTCGACGAGCAGGATCCGCTCGCCGTCCAGCGGACGCCTGGCGCGGAACGCGCCGTCGAGGTTCGCGCGCCGCTCGGCCCGGGCGAGGCCCACCTGGTCGAGGGCGAGCCGGGTCCGCGCGAGCGGCCGGGTGGGGCGCCCGCCGGCCGCGCGCACCAGCAGGTCGACGGGGTCGAAGCCGCGCCGCAGATGCCGCAGCCGCGAGCGGGGCGGTGCGACCAGCAGCGCTGGAGCGCCGTCGAGCGCCTGGAGCAGGACGGGCCGCAGCAGCGCGCCGAGCGGTCGCGCCGCGGCGACCCGCCCCTCCGCCTTGAGCGCGAGGACGAGGCGGCGCACCGTGCCGGAGTACTCCGCGCCGACGAGCACGTCGAGCGGGTCGTCGTCCGGGCGCAGCCGGCGCACGTCCGGCCGGGCCTCCGCTGCGAGCGCCGACGCGCAGCCCGGGCAGGGCACCCGCGTCGCCGGCAGCTCGCAGGCCGGGCAGTCCACCGGCAGCAGCACGGCGAGGGCGTCGAGGAGGTGATCGCGCAGCATCGGGCGAGTGTGCCCGGTGTCAGGACCCCATGCCGGTCTGCGTCGCGAGAAGCCCGATGCCCGTCGCGACGGTCTGCCAGGCCGAGCCGCGCTGCTGGCGCAGCTCGCCGCCCTCCGCGAGGATCCGGATCTGCGTCGAGGCGTTGCCGGCCGCGATCTGCACGGTGCCGGTCGTCGTGCCGAGCGGGGTGTCCCCTCCGCCGAGCTGGTTCATCGTCACGGTGTCCTCGCCCGTGGAGCCGCGCACGACCGAGACCACGTCGAGCTCGTCGGTCCAGGCGGCGGTGATCGCGGTGCCGAGGGTCGAGCGGAGCACGACGGGCTCGCCGATCGCGATCGGATCGCCGTTGGCCGAGCGGGTGACCCCGGCGACGAGCACCGTCGCCTGCTGCCCGTCCTGCGCGAGCGCGAGCATGCGCGTGCCGTCGCGCGAGAGCGCGAACGAGGCGATCGACTCGATCTCCGGCCAGGCCGTGGCGACCTGGAGCGATCTCGATCCGTCGGACGAGTAGGCGACGAGCTGGTTCGGCGCGGCGGTGGGCACCGACCAGACGTAGCCGAAGGGGTCCATCCCGGGGGCGGCGAGACCGCTCCGGGCGTCGAGCAGCACGTCGTCGGCACCGGGGGTCACCAGAGAGACGCCGGCCCCCGTGAGGACGGCCGCGGACGCGCTCGAGTCGGCACCCCGCTGCTCCCCCAGCACCGCGGCCCGGGGCTCGAGCGCGGCGATCCGCTCGGACACGCCGGTCTCGGCGAGCCCCGAGGAGCCGAGGAAGCCGAACTCGCCGTCCGTCAGCACCAGCGGCCGGGTGTCCACCCGCGGCGAGGTCGGCAGGCCGGTGACCTCGCTCGGGACCTCGATCGGGTTCTGCTGCACCGAGAGGGACACTCCGGTGACGTTGGAGACGTTGGCCAGGCTCCGGCCGAGCTGGAGGGCCATCCGGCGCCACTGCCGCTCGTCGGCCTCGAGCGCCGCGGAGTTCAGGTCGACGACGGCCCGCTGCGCCTCGACCGGCACCGTCTCGGCGGCGAGCGCCGTCCCGGTCGGGAAGGCCGAGACGACGGCGGACGAGTCGCGGAGCCAGGGCGTCGGCCCGCGCAGCAGCTCCGTGACGATCGTGGTGCTCGTGGAGCTGTCGGCCCGCGAGGCGAACCAGCGCAGGTCCGGCACGAGGTAGCTGTAGCTCGGGTCGAAGAAGTAGAGCGCGTAGGTGGAGAAGACCTGCTCGAAGGTGGTCCGGTCGATGACGACGCCGCTGGGCGGCGCGCTGATGCGCCACTCGCCGTTCTCCTGCACGAAGCCGTAGTCGAGCTCGAGCGCGGCGGTGGTCGCGACCTCGGAGTAGACACCGGTCGCATCGACCTCGGCCACCGGCGTGATCGTCAGCGAGAGCGTCGAGGCGCCCGGCTGGGTCGAGGAGCGCTGGCCCTCGTCGACGGTGACGTGCTCGCTCGGCGTCCAGTCGGCTCCGGTGGAGAGGAACTCGCGGGCGATCTTGTAGTTGTTCTGCGGGCTGGACGCGGCGTCGATGAAGCCGGTGAGGATCTCGAGCTGGTCGGCGCCCTCGGCGGGGCCGGAGGGGAGGAAGTCGTACTGCAGGTCCTGCGGCGCGGTGTCGGGCTGCCCGACGCCGACGTCGCCGCCGCGCGGGATGCCCGCGCAGCCGACCACGGCGGCCAGCAGCAGGACAGCCGCCAGGGCGGACCGCAGGCGCCTCACGAGACGACCCCGTGCTCGGGGACGCCGTCGACGGGCGGCATCGGCAGCGGCGGCAGGACGATCGGGCCGGTGAACTCCTGCTCGCCGGCGTCGACGGGCGGCAGCGGGAGCGGCGAGGCGTCGATCCGCTCGCCGCGGCGGCGCGGGACGGTGAGCCGGAAGCAGGCGCCGCGGCCGGGCATCGACCAGACCTGCAGCCAGCCGTGGTGCAGCGCCGTGTCCTCCTGCGCGATCGAGAGGCCGAGCCCGGTGCCGCCGAGGGTGCGGCGGCGCGACGGGTCGGCGCGCCAGAAGCGGTCGAACACGCGGACCACCTCCTCGGAGCTCATCCCGTGACCGTAGTCGCGGACGGCGAGCGCCACCGCCGTCGCGTTGCTGTCGACGGTGACCACGATCTCGCGGCCGTCGCCGTGCTCGATCGCGTTGCCGAGCAGGTTCCGCACGATGCGGCGGATCCGCCGGGCGTCCATTTCGGCGTCGAAGTAGCCGCCGGGGGCGGAGAGCGTCAGCCGCGAGCCGTTCGCCTCGGCGATGCCCCGCATCCCCTCCATCTCCTCGCCGGCGAGCCGCACGAGGTTCACCGGCTCGAGCTCGAGCTCGGCCGAGCCGGCGTCGTGGCGCGAGATCTCGAGCAGGTCGGCGAGGAGGCTCTCGAAGCGGCCGATCTGGCCGTGCAGCAGCTCGACGGTCCGCTCGGCGACCGGCGGGAAGCCCTCGCGCTGGTCGTAGAGCACGTCGCCCGCGAGCTTCATCGTGGTCAGCGGGGTGCGCAGCTCGTGCGAGACGTCCGAGACGAAGCGCTGCTGCACGCGGCTGAGCGTCGCGAGCTCGCTGATCTGCTCCTGGAGGCTGTCGGCCATGCCGTTGAACGAGCGGGCGAGGGTCGCGATCACGTCCTGACCCTTCTCGGGGATGCGCACGTCGAAGTCGCCGGCGGCGAGGCGCTGGCTGGTCTCCGCCGCCACCCGCACGGGGGCGACCACGATCCGCACCACGACCCAGCTGACCGCGCCGATCAGGAGGATCAGCAGGATGCCGGCGACGTTGAGCACCTGCTGGACGAACTGCAGCGTGCGCTCCGCGTCCGCGAGCGAGTAGCCGATGTAGAGCTCGTAGCGCCCGGCGGAGCTCGGCAGCTCGATCGTCGAGCCGACGACGATGCCCGGGAGCTGCTGCCCGGCGGTGCCGAGGGTGACCGACTGCCAGTACTGCCCGTCCGCGCCGGCCTGCACGCGCTCGCGGAGGTCGTCGCTGATCACGCCGTTCTGCAGATCGCGGTTGTAGCTGTCCTGCGGGGCGAGCGAGGAGGCCTCCTGGTCCGGGGCGCGCACCACGGCGATGAGCGCGGAGGAGGAGGCGTCGCGCACCGCGGTGCGCACCGAGTTCATCACCTCCTCCATGTCCTGGCGGGTCGAGACGGTCGCCGCGTCGAGGTAGCCCTGGGCGGCGCGGGTCGCCCGCGAGGTGTCGCCGGTGACCTGGTTCAGCCGCGACTGGAAGAGGTTGTCGCTGATGCTGTACGAGAGGTACGCGCCCGTCGAGCCGATCGCGATGCCGCTGAGCAGCACCGTGATCGCGACGGCGCGGAACTGCAGCGAGCTCCGCCAGGCGCGGAGCACCCTCCGCGGCCAGCGCCGGACCGACGGCATCCGGAAGCGGCGGGTGAGGCTCACGTCAGCTCGAGAGGACGGAGCCGGCGCGGTAGCCGACGCCGCGCACGGTCATCACGATCCGCGGGTCGTCCGGGTCCTTCTCGACCTTCGCGCGCAGGCGCTGCACATGGACGTTCACGAGCCGGGTGTCGGCCTTGTAGTGGTAGCCCCAGACCTGCTCGAGCAGCATCTCGCGGGTGAAGACCTGCTGCGGCTTCGAGGCGAGCGCCAGGAGGAGGTCGAACTCGAGCGGCGTCAGGCCGATGCGGGTCTCGCCGCGGCGGACCTCGTGCCCGGCGACGTCGAGGCTGAGATCGCCGACCTGCAGCACGGCGTTGGCGGCGACCTGGGAGGGGCGCAGACGCGTCTTGATCCGCGCGACCAGCTCCTTGGGGTCGAACGGCTTGACCATGTAGTCGTCCGCGCCGGACTCGAGGCCCTGCACGACGTCGGAGGTGTCGGACTTGGCGGTCAGCATGATGATCGGGACGCCGGACTCGGCGCGGATCCGGCGGCAGACCTCGATGCCGTCGATGCCGGGCAGCATCAGGTCGAGCAGGACGAGGTCGGGCCGGGCCCGGCGGAAGGCCTCGAGGGCCCCCGTGCCGTCGGCGCAGAAGGAGACGTCCCAGTCCTCCGCGCGCAGGACGATGCCGATCATCTCGGCCAGGGCCGCATCGTCGTCGACCACCAGGATTCGCGCGCTCATGGGCCTCAGGCTAACCGACGCGGGTGGGAGCGCCGCCGCGCCGGGACCGGCGGGCCCGGGCGGGGCTGTGACAGCATGGGAGGGATGACCGACGCAGCTCAGTGGCCACCGCCCGCCGGGGCTCCGGAGGGCGCCGACGCGCGGCCGCCGGTGGCGCCGATCGCACCCGTCTTCTCCCCCTCTCCTGTCGCTCCCGTCTCCTGGGCGCCGCTCGCGGGGCCCGGTGGCCCGGCGGCACCGCAGGGCTGGACTCCCCCGCCCAAGCCGGGGCTCATCCCGCTGCGGCCGCTCGGCTTCGGCACCCTGCTCGGCGCTCCGTTCGCCGTGCTCCGCCGGAGCCCGCGCACCACACTCGGCGTCGCGCTGCTCGTGCAGGGGGTCGGCTCGGTGCTCGCCCTCCTGATCTACGGCGTCATCGCGGTCCTGGCGGTCGGCCGGGTGACCCAGGCCGAGATCGCCGACCGCGACGCCGTCGGCGCGGGATCGCTCGCGATCGTCGTGCTCGCCGCGCTGATCCCGCTCGCCGTCACCCTCGCGACCGGAGCGCTCGTCCAGGGCGTCGTCGTGCTGGAGGTGTCGCGCGCCGTCCTCGGCGAGCGGCCGACGCTCCGCGCACTGCTGGGCCGGCTCCGCGGGCGCTTCTGGGCACTGGTGGGCTGGACGGTCCTGCAGGGCGTCGGCGTCCTGGTGCTGGTGCTCGCCGCGGCGGCGCTCTCGGTGCCCCTCTTCCTCCTCGGCGGGCAGGACGCGGGGACGAGCGCGGTGATCGGCGGGATCCTGGTGCTGGTGCTCGCCGGCCTCGCCGCGACCGCGGTCGGGGTCTGGCTCGCGACGAAGCTCGCGCTGGTGCCGAGCCTGCTGGTGATCGAGCGGCTCCCGCTGCGCCGGGCCGTCGCGCGCTCCTGGCGCCTCGTGACCGGCGGGTTCTGGCGGACGTTCGGCGCGCTCGTCCTGATGGCGGTCATCATCCAGGCGGCCGGCCAGGTCGTCTCGACGCCGTTCAGCCTGCTGATCCCGATCGGCGGGGCACTGATCGCGCCGACCGATCCGAACGCGCAGATCGTCGCCTCGGTCGTGGTCGCCCTCCTCTCGGTCGCCGTCGGCCTGGTCGTCGGCGCCGTGGGCACGGTGCTGCAGTCGGCCGTCACCGGGCTGGTCTACCTCGATCGCCGGATCCGGCGCGAGGGCTTCGACCTCGTGCTGCTCCGCCACGTCGAGGAGCGCGCGGCCGGGCGCGACTCCCCCGATCCCTTCCCCGCGCCGCAGCGGACCGCGCCGTGATCCGGCTTGTCCTCGCCGCGGCTCCGCTCGACCCCGACGCCGAGGAGGCCCGGCGCCTGCTCCTGGAGGAGCTCGCCGATCCGCGCTACCGCGCCGCGGAGCCGAGCTGGTTCGACCGCCTGGTGCAGGCGGTGCGCGACTGGTTCACCTCGCTCACCCTGCCGAGCGACGGGGTCGGCGTGCCGTTCGCCGCGGTGATCGGCGTGGCCGTCCTGGTGGTGCTGGTCGTGCTGGCGCTCGTGATCGCGGGGCGCCCGCGGCTGCGGCGGCGCAGCGGCGTGGCCGGAGCGGTCCTGGCCGAGGACGACGGCCGCTCGGCCGCGGAGCTGCGCGCCCTCGCCGAGGCGGCGGCCGCGCGTGGCGACTGGGACGAGGCGCTGGTGGAGCGGTTCCGCGCCCTGGTGCGCGCCCTCGACGAGCGCACGATCCTGACCGTCTCGCCCGGGACGACCGCGCACGGCTTCTCCCACCGGGCCGCCGCCGTCTTCCCCGCCTCGTCCGACGCGCTCCAGCGCTCGGCGGACGACTTCGACCGGGTCCGCTACCTCGGCCTGCCCTGCGGACCCGCCGAGTACGAGCGCGTCGCCGCGCTCGACCGCGCGCTCGCGGCCGCGGCGACGCCGCTCGAGGCCCTCCGATGACCGCGCCGACCGGCTCCGCCGCGCCCGCCGACACCGTCTCGTCGCCGACCCTCGGCGCCCTGCTGCGCCGCGGCCGCGTCTGGGCGCTCCTCGCGGTGATCGTCGCGGTGGGCACGCTGCTGCTGACCGTGGCGACCGGCTCCCCCGTGCCCGCGGACGACCTCGACGTCGACAGCGCGGCACCGGACGGCGCCCGCGCGGTCGCCCAGGTGCTGCGCGACCAGGGGATCGACGTCGTCCGCGCCGACGGGCTCGACGAGGCCCTCGGCGCGCTCGGCCCGGGCAGCACCCTCCTGATCGACGACCCGGGGTCCGCCCTGGACGAGGAGCAGTACGCCCGGCTCGCGGACGAGGCCGGCACCGTCGTCCTCCTGGAGCCGACCGGCGCGGCGCTCGAGGCGCTGCTGCCCGGGGTCGCCTTCGCCGGCGCGCCGCAGGACGACGGCGTGCTCGCCGCCTCCTGCGCGCTGCCCGCCGCGGAGCGCGCCGGCGGGATCCCCGCGGGCGGCAGCACCTTCCGCGTCCTCGACGGCGGGGCGGTGGGCTGCTTCCCGTCCGGCGACGACGCCTTCGCGCTCGTCGCCGACTCCTCCGCCGCGGGTCAGGACGTCCTCGCCGTGGGCGACGCGGACCTCCTGCGCAACGGCACGATCGCCGAGGAGGGGCGCGCCGCCCTCGCGCTCGGCCTCCTCGGCGGCGAGGACCGGCTGGTCTGGTACCGAGCGGGGGCGGCCGACGCGACGACCGCATCCGTCGACCCGGCCGATCTCGCCCCGGGCTGGGTCACGCCGGCGCTGCTGCTCCTCGTCGGCGTCTTCGCCGCCTCGGCCGTCTGGCGCGGCCGGCGCTTCGGGCCGCTCGCCGTCGAGCCTCTGCCCGTCGTCGTGCACGCGAGCGAGACCGCTCGCGGCCGCGCCCGCCTCTACGCCCACGGCGCCACCCGGGTGCGCGCGCTCGACGCGCTGCGGATCGGCACGCTGCACCGCGCCGCCGCCGTGCTCGGCCTCGCCCCGTCCAGCGGAGTCGACGAGGTCGTCGCGGGCGCCGCCGCCCTGCTCGAGCGCGACCCGCGCGCCCTGCGCCGGCTCCTCGTCGACGACGAGCCCGCCGACGACGCGGCGCTCGTCGCCGCCTCGGACGAGCTCCTGCGCTTCGAGAGCGCGCTCCGCGCCGCCCGCGCACCCCGCCTCGACACCGATCGACGCGACACCGCACGACGCGACACCGCACGACCCGACTCCGCACGACCCGACCACGAACGACCGGAAGGCCCCCTCCGATGAGCGACTCCTCCCTCCCTCCGATCGCGGACGACGAGCTCCGCCGCGAGCTCGACCGCGTCCGCACCGAGGTCGGCCGCGCCGTCGTCGGCCAGGACGGCGCCGTCTCCGGACTGCTGATCGCGCTGCTGGCGGGCGGGCACGTCCTGCTCGAGGGCGTCCCCGGCGTCGCCAAGACCCTGCTCGTGCGCGCGCTCTCGGTCTCGCTCGGCCTCGACACGCGGCGCGTGCAGTTCACCCCCGATCTGATGCCCGGCGACATCACCGGCTCCCTCGTCTACGACGCCTCGACCTCGGGCTTCGCCTTCCGCGAGGGACCGGTCTTCACCAACCTGCTGCTCGCGGACGAGATCAACCGCACCCCGCCGAAGACGCAGGCCGCGCTGCTCGAGGCGATGGAGGAGCGCCAGGTCAGCGTCGACGGCCGGACCCTCGCCCTCCCCGATCCCTTCCTGGTCGCGGCGACGCAGAACCCGGTCGAGTACGAGGGCACCTACCTGCTCCCCGAGGCGCAGCTCGACCGCTTCCTGCTCAAGCTGGTGCTCGACGTGCCGCCGCGGGACGTCGAGGTCGAGGTGCTCGCACGCCACGCGGCGGGCTTCGACCCGCGCGACCTCGCCGCTGCCGGCGTCCACCCGGTGCTGGACGCGGGGCGCCTGCGCGCGGCGCAGGCCTCCGTCCGCCGGGTCGGTGCGGGCCCGGACGTGCTCGGCTACATCGTCGACCTCGCCCGGGCGACCCGCGAGAGCCCGAGCGTGAAGCTCGGCGTCAGCCCGCGCGGATCGACGGCGCTGCTCGCCGCGAGCCGCGCCTGGGCCTGGCTCAACGGCTACGGCTCGATCACTCCCGACCACGTGCAGGCGATGGTGCTGCCGGTGCTGCGGCACCGGATGCAGCTCCAGCCCGAGGCGGAGCTCGAGGGCGTGCGCACGGAGGCCGTCCTCGGCGGCATCCTGCAGCAGGTCCGCGTCCCGGTCTGAGCCGTGCACCTCACCGGACGCTCCGTCCTCGTCCTCCTCGTCGGCCTCGTGCCGGTCGTCCTGCTCGGGCGCCGGGCCGAGGTCGCCTTCGCCGTGCTCGGGCTCTGGCTGCTGGTCTGGCTGATCCTGGTCGGCGTCGACCTGGCCGTGGCCGGCTCCGCCCGCGCCGTGGTGCTGGAGCGGCGGACGCCCGACCGGGTGCGGCTCGGCGAGCGCGCGGAGGCGACGCTGCTGATCACGAACACGGGGCGGCGGCGGATCACCGGCGTCGTCCGCGACGCCTGGGAGCCCTCGGCCGGCGCCCTCTCGACCCGCTCGCCGCTGCGGCTCCCACCCGGGGAGCGCCGCGCGATCCGCACCGTGCTCGAGCCGCGCCGCCGCGGGGAGCGCCGGGCGCTGCACGCGACGATCCGCTCGAACGGGATCCTCGGGCTGGCCGGCCGGCAGGCCACGCTCGCCGCGCCCGCGGTCGTCCGGGTGCTGCCGCCGTTCCGCTCCCGCCGCCACCTGCCCTCTCGCCTCGCCCGCCTCCGCGAGCTGGAGGGCCGCACCAGCCTGATGATCCGCGGCCAGGGCACCGAGTTCGACAGCCTCCGCGAGTACGTCCGCGGCGACGACGTCCGCTCGCTGGACTGGCGTGCCACCGCGCGGCGCCGCGAGCCCGTGGTCCGCACCTGGCGCCCCGAGCGCGACCGGCGGGTGGTGATCGTGCTCGACAGCGGCCGCACCTCCGCCGCCCGGATCGAGGACGAGCCGCGCCTGGACACCGCGATCGAGGCGTCCCTGCTGCTGTCTGCGCTGGCCGCCTCGGCCGGCGACCGCGTGGACGTCCTGGCCTTCGACCGCGCCCGGCGCGCCCGCGTCCACGGCGCGACCGGCACCGAGGTGCTGAGCCGCGTCGTCGATGCGCTCGCCCCGGTGCAGCCGCAGCTGATCGAGACCGACTGGTCGGCCGTGCCCGGGCAGGTGCGCACCCTGGTGTCGCAGCGCTCGCTCGTCGTCCTGCTGACCGCGCTCGACTCCGTGGGCGCGGCGGAGGGCCTGCTCGCCGTCCTGCCCCAGCTCACCCGGCGGCACACCGTCGTCGTCGCCTGCGCGATCGACCCGGAGCTGGCGCGGATGGCCGCCGACCGCAGCGACCGCGGCGCGGTCTACACGGCCGCGGCCGCGGAGCGCTCGCTCGCCGACGCGGACCGGCTCGCCGCGGCCGTGCGGCGGCTCGGCGGCGACGTCGTGCTCGCCTCGCCGGAGAAGCTGCCGCCCGCCCTGGCCGACCGCTACCTCGCGCTGAAGGCCACCGGCCGGCTCTGACGCCGGCGCGTCGGTCCGGATCCCCCGCTCAGGCCTCGCTGATGCTGCGCGAGCCCGCGTCGAAGCGGCCGAGGTCGCCGGTCTCCCCCGCCCGGACGGCCCGGCGGCCGAGCACCAGGAAGTAGGCGATGAAGCCGCCCAGCGCGAGCGCGCCGATGCCGATCTTCAGCCACCACGGCCACGGCGCCGGCGTCACGAAGCCCTCGATCACGCCCGAGACGAGCAGCACGAAGACCAGCCCGATCGCGACGGTGAACAGGCTCCGCGCGTCCTCCGCGAGCGCCTGCCCGCGGGTGCGCGGACCCGGCGCGATCCAGGCCCAGAAGATCCGCAGGCCGGCCGCCGCGGCGACGAACACCGCCGTCAGCTCGAGCAGGCCGTGCGGGAGGATGTAGAGGAAGAAGGTGTCGCCCTCGCCGACGTGGAACATCACGGCGACCGAGGTGCCGAGGTTCTGCGCGTTCTGCAGCAGGATGTACGGCACGTAGACGCCGACAATGCCGAAGGCGACGCACTGCGCCGCGATCCAGGCGTTGTTCGTCCAGACCTGGCCGGCGAAGGACGCCGCCGGGTTCTCGGAGTAGTAGTCGACGAAGTCCTCCTGCGCGAAGCGGCGCAGCTGCTCGTCGTCGCCGAGCGCGGCGAGCAGGCGCGGATCGCCGAGGATCCAGACCGCGAAGAGCCCGGCGACCAGCACGGTGGCGAGCGCGACCGCCAGGGTCAGCCAGCGGATCCGGTAGAGCGCGGCGGGGAGCGAGACGACCACGAAGCGGGCGACGGCGGCGAGCGGCTCCTCCCGGGTGCCGGTGAGCCTCCCTCGCGCCCGCGAGAGCGAGACGGCGAGGCGGGTGCCGACGGCGGTCGAGCCCGCGGTCGAGGAGATCGCGGCGAGATCGGCGGAGGCGGACTGGTAGCGCTCCACGAGCTCGTCGGCCTCGCCGCCGGTCAGCCGGCGCTTGCGCGCGAGCACGTCGAGGCGGGTCCACTGGGCGCTGCGCGCGGCCGAGAGAGCGTCGATGTCCATCTGCTGAGATGATAGCCGGGGCCGACGACCGAGGGAGCTGCTGCATGTCCGACGACCGCGACGACGCCGGCTTCGACGGTGCAGGCCTCGTGACGGGCGAGGCGATCGCCCTCGAGATCCCCGTCACCTCGTTCGTCCTGCGGGCCGCCGGCGCGATCATCGACCTCGTCGCCGAGGTCCTGCTCGCCTTCGGCCTGTTCTACCTGGTCGCCGTGCTCGCGGGCGACGGCGGGCTCGATCCCGCCGCCTCGGCCGCCGTCGCGATCGCCGCCCTCGTGGTCTCCATCGTGCTCGTGCCCGTCGCCGTCGAGACCGCGACGCGCGGGCGCTCGCTCGGCAAGCTCGCCGTCGGCGCCCGCGTGGTCCGCGACGACGGCGGCGCGATCGGCTTCCGCCACGCACTCGTGCGCGGGCTCACCGGCGTGCTCGAGATCGTGATGACGGCGGGCGGGCTCGCCGCGGTCGTCGGACTGCTGTCGAGCCGCTCCCGCCGCCTCGGCGACGTGCTCGCCGGCACCCACAGTCAGCTCGAGCGGGTGCCGGCCGCGCCGCCGCTCGTCGTCGAGGTCCCCGCGCCGCTCGCGGGCTGGGCAGCGACCGCGGACGTGGCTCGGCTGCCGGACAATCTCGCGCGGCGGCTGGCGCAGTTCCTCCGCCAGCGCTCGGGCATGACCGAGCCGTCGCGCTCGCAGCTCGCCGCCGCCCTCGCCCAGGAGGCCGCGCCCTTCGTCTCGCCGCTGCCGGCCGCGCCCGCCGAGGACTTCCTGCTCGCCGTGGCCGCGCTCCGCCGTCGGCGCGAGGAGCGGGCGCTGCAGCTCGTCGACCGGCACATCGCGAGGCTCGCGCCGGTGCTGGCGGACGCGCCGCGCGGCTTCCCCGTGCGCGACGAGGCGGGAGCCGGGCCGGTCGCCGAGCCCGCTCAGGCCGACGGCGGCTCGAGGTAGCGGACCGTCTCCCAGCCCCGGGGCACCAGCAGCCGGCGGTCGTGCTCGGCGCACAGGTCGTAGCCGTGCGGATCGGGCTGCGGGCTCAACGGCCCGACGGCGACGAGGGAGTCGCGGTAGTCGTAGGTCAGCGTCACGACCGCGGGGAGGCTGCACCCGGTGCGCGAGCACTGCCGTCCGTCCATCGCGCCACAGTAGCAACAGGCTCCGGGGCAATAAGCTGGTCCAATGCCCCGCGCACGCCGTTCCACCGCTCGTCAGGCGAGCTCGGTGCGCGGCGGCTCGCGCGATCGGCACGGCCGCGGCATCCGCGGTGCCGTCACCGGTCCGCACCTGCCGCCGCTGCAGACCCGGGCGGACTTCTTCGAGACGACCATCGGCTCGGCCTTCGACTACCTCCGCGGCGCCTGGCCGGACGAGCTGGCCGGCATCCGCGTCGACCTCGCCTCGACGCCGGACGTCGATCCGGCGCGACTGGAGGGCACGGGCATCGCCCGCTGGCGCGTGGACCACGCGGCCCGGCGCATCACGCTCTACCGCGTGCCGATCGAGCGGCTGGCCAAGCTGCACCACCGCGACGAGTGGCACCAGCGGATGATGATCGAGAGCTACGTCTTCCGCGCCGTCGCCGAGCTGCTCGGCCGCGATCCGTGGGACATCTCCCCGGACCGCTTCCGGCACCACTGACCCGGCCGGCACGGCTGACGAGACCGGCACCGCCGGCCGGGGGCCGCTCGCTCGGCTCCGGCGGCCCTCAGTGCGAGTAGACGGTGACCGGCGAGGACAGCGGCCCCGGCGGCACGATCGCGTAGCCCGCGATCCGCCCGTCGCTCGCGATCGAGACCGAGGCCTGAACGGGCTGATCGCTCGTCACGACCACGGAGTCGGCGCCGAGCTCGGCGGACACCGAGGCGAACGGACCGACGTCGAGCGTGCGCGATCCCGCCTCCGACTCGAGCTGCACCGACGCCGAGGTGTCGCTGCCGTTGGTCAGGTGCAGCACGGCCCCGGGCTCGCCGGTGTTGCCGACGCCGAACGGCAGCTCGGTCGCGGTCCCGGAGACGAACCAGGCGAAGTCGGTGCCGGCCGAGCCGGTCGACGTCGTGCGGCCGGCCGCGACGACCGGCTGGTCCGAGGTGAGCGTGACGCGGTAGGAGCCGTCCGCGAGACCGGAGAGCGGGACCTCGCCGACCCGGCCGGCGGGGACGACCACCTGGGTCGAGGTGCCGATCCCGCTCGGGTCCTCGTTCGCGACCTCGATCGAGACGGTGCTGTCCGCCTCGCCGGGCGCGAGGATCCGCAGGACCGGGGTGCCCTCGCCGCCGGTCCCGTCGTCGCCGGCGGTATCCGCCGGAGGTGAGGCGACGGTGAAGCCGGAGACGACGGTGAGGGTCGAGGGCGCCGCCGCGGGTCCCGTGGTCTCGACGCCCTGGGGGGTCAGTCCGGAGATGGCGCTGCTCTGCACGCTCGCCGCGATCTCGCCGCCGCGCGCGGTCATCCGGACGACGGGCTGGACGACGTCCGGAGCGAGCCCGGCGAGCGGAAGGGCACGGACGGTGCCGGCGGGGACGACGATGCCGGTGGCGCCCGTCGCGGAGACGACGCCGTTCTCGCCGTAGAGGGCGAGGTCCACGGTGGCCGCGACCTCGCTGGGGTTCGCGAGGACGACCACCGATGTCCGGCCGACGTCGGTCGACCCGGCGACGAGCCAGCTGTCGGCCGAGGGCTCCGCGCAGCCGAGCGCGGAGAGGCCGGAGAGCTGCTCGGTCGCGATCGACTGGGTCGTCACTCCGCCGGGGGTCGGGTCGGACTCCGCGGGGACGTCGAGCCGGGTGACGCCGGTCCCGGGGGCGGCCACGTCGGCCTCCTCGAGGGCCGACGGGTCGCCGGTCGAGTCCCGGGGCCAGATCGAGATCCCGGAGTCCGCGAGGGCGCGGAGCTCCTCGGGGTCGCTCGCGTCGATCAGGTCGCCCGCGCAGACCAGGGTGCTGTCGGCCGCCACCGGAGTGACGACGACGCCATCGGCGGCGACGGTCGCCAGCGGCGTCGGCAGGATCTGCGGCAGCACGACGGCGGCCGCGGCCAGAGCGAGGCCCGCGGCACCGGCGGCGCTGCGGAGCACGGTCCGGCGGTGACGGGCGGCCGAGACCGGCCGGTCACGCGACGTCGGCCGCTCCGACGACGCCGGCTTCGAGGCGCCGCGCTCGGCACGCCGCTCGGCGCGGGAGGGGCGGGACGGGGGCTGCGTCATGCGCTTCTCCTGGGCGGCGGGATCAGGCGTCGCGGAATCGGGCTTCGCGGAATCGGGCTCGGAGGAATCGGGCTTCGCCGCAGCCGGCGTTGAGGGATCGGGCTGCGAGGGATCGGGCGTCACCGAATCGGGCGTCGAGGGATCAGGCATCGTCGGTCCCGTCGTCGAACTGGCCGGTGGCCTCACCGGGCTCGTCGTCGATCCCGGCGACGGCGGCTCCCGAGCGGGAGCGCTCGAGCGAGAGGCCGGTGGGGACGGCGAGCAGGAACGCGACCAGGAACACGATGAGCAGGGCGATCGTATAGGCGACGCCGAACGGACCGACGACGCCCTGCGGCGCCGCGTCGATCCGCGTGCCCTCGGTGTCGACCGCGGTCCAGAGCAGGCCGTACTGGGTGTCGCCGACCGCGGAGAACGCCGCGTTGCCGTCGAGGGAGACCGCGGCGCGGGCGCTGACGGCCGAGGCGGCGTCGCCGGCCTCGGTGCTGGTCGGCGGGGCGAGCACGACGAAGCGGACACCGAGGTCCTGCAGGGCCGTGCCGATGTCGTAGCCGGTCCGCGAGACGAGGTTGCCGGCGAGCTCGTCGATCGCGTCGGTCCGCTCGGTGCCGGTCGCGGCGAGCGTCGACTGCTGGTCGAGGGTCGCTCCTGCACCGCGCTCGAGGCGCGCGAGGATCCCGCCGTCCGACTGCGGGACGAGCACGATCGTGCCCACCCGCGGCTCGTTCAGCGCCTCCGCGGCGACGTAGGCCGGCAGCGAGCGGTCGGAGCCGGCCGTGGTGACCGACGCGAAGCCCGTGGGGAAGAGGACGGCCAGCGGAGCGACCGCGACGATCGCGGCGGCCGTGACGACCAGCGCGGGCACGGGGCGGTAGGAGGGCAGCGCCGTGACCGAGAGCGAGAAGCCGACGACCAGGCCCAGCCAGTACAGGCTGAGGCCCGTCCCGCTCCAGACCGCGACCGTCTCGGAGCCGGTGGTGGCGACCTGGATGCCCTGCGCGAGCGCCGCGGTGAGCAGCCCGGCGGCGGCCACGCCGACTCCGCCGAGGGCCGAGAGGTTGTTCGGCAGCAGCAGGGCCGCGAGAGCCGAGATCACCAGCGGCAGGACGAGGACCGCGGTCGCCAGGCCGGCCGCCGCGGCGGGGATGCCGAGACCGCCGAGGAACCCGAGCCAGCCGGTCGTGAAGCCGGACGGGAAGCCCGCGACGAGCGAGAAGAAGTCCGCGCGGACGGAGGGCAGCGGCACACCGGGGTCGGCGAGGATCGCGAACCAGTCGCCGCGCTGGGCGTGCGCGACGATGATCGGGAAGAGCAGTGCGAGCGCCGGGATCGGCAGCCCGGCGAAGCGCCCGATCCGGCGCCCCGAGGTGGCCAGCACAACGATCCAGATCACCGCGAGCGGCACGGCCAGCACCGGGGCACAGGCGACGACCGCCGCCGCGAGGATCGAGGCGGTCGCCGACGACGACCACGAGCGGTAGGCGCCGAAGCCGGCGAAGAAGAGCCAGGGCAGCAGGACGTGCACGAGGATCGCGGCCGGGCGGCCCTCGGACTGGGCCGCGAAGAAGGCGGGGGCGAGCAGGTAGACGAAGGCGCCGGCGCCGCGCGCGATCGGCCGCGCGGTGAGGCGGGCGATCATCATCCAGGCGCCCATCGTGGCCAGCGGCAGCGCGGTCAGGTAGAGCAGGACGATCGAGAAGCTCGGCGCCCAGAAGGTCAGCGAGCCGAGCACGGCGAGCACCGCGGCGAACGGGTCCGCCGCGCCGATGAAGCCGGAGCCGAGATCGCGCCAGCCGTAGGCGGCGTTGCGCCACAGCTCGCCGACCGACGGCGAGAGGGTCAGCAGGCCACCGCCGCTCATGGCGGTAGCGGCGATCAGGCGCGTGTAGACGATCAGGCCGGCCAGGGCCGCGACCAGGACGATCCAGACTCCCCCGCCCTGGAAGAAGTGCAGCGGGTGCCGCTCGCGGCTCGCCTGCACCCGGACGGCGTCGTGCCGGACCGAGCGGAGCTGCCGGACCACGTCGAGCGGGATGCGCAGCGGGGCGATCGCCTTCCAGCCGACGTTCTTCGACGAGCGGAGGACCTTCCTGGCGTGGAAGACCTTGGTGCCGCCGAACGCGACGACGAAGGCGGCGAGCAACTCGCCGCCGACCAGGCCGGGCTGCTTGCGCAGGAGCCGGACGGCGGCGCGTCCGACGGCGAGCGGCACGAGCGACAGCCAGTGCACGACGAGGAGGGCGACCGGGGCGTAGGCGAGGCGGCGGTGCAGCTGCGCGGTGCGGTGCTGACGGGCGCGCCGGCGCTCTCCGCTGTCGATCCGCCGGCCGTCGGGCCGCTGGAGTCCGATGCGGGCGGTGGTCACGCGGGCGTCGGGGACGCGGCTGACCCGGTGCCCGGCGAGGCGGGTGCGGATCGAGAAGTCGAGGGCGTCGTCGACGACGGGCAGTCCGGGGTCGAAGCCGCCGAGCTCCTCCCAGAGCGCGTGCCGCACGAGCATGCCGCCCGCGGCGACGGCGAGCACGTCGGGTGTGGCGTCGTGCTGGCCCTGGTCCAGCTCGTCCTCGACGAGGTGGACGGTGGTGCCGTAGTTGGTGATCGACTCGCCGTAGCTGCGGATGTAGCCGGAGCGGGTCCAGTCCATCACCTTCGGCCCGGCGACCGCCACGGAGGGAGCGACCTCGACCGCACCGAGGAGCGCGGCGAGCGCACCCGGCTCAGGAGCGGAGTCGGCGGCGAGCAGCCACAGCCACTCGTCCTCCCCCGTCGGCGCCTGCATGACGCGCACGGCGCGGCCGACGGCCTGGCCGAACGGGAGGTTCTCGGCGACCTGCACGAACTGCGTCGGGCCCCAGCCGGAGAGCAGCTCGCCGGTCGCGTCCTTCGAGCCGCCGTCGACGAACACGGTCGCATCGGGCTGACGGGTCTGGGCCCGCAGCGCCGCGAGGGTTCGATCCAGGTAGGCCGCGCCGTTGTGCGCGACCAGGACGGCGGTGACTCGTGGATACATCGCGGACCACCCTAAGCGATGGGCGCACGGCGCCCTGCGGCGGCTCGCCGCCCCCGACGGGTCGGGGCCGTCACGCCCGGCGGCGCAGCTTGCGGCGCTCGCGCTCGGAGAGACCGCCCCAGATGCCGAAGCGCTCGTCGTTCTCCAGCGCGTACTCGAGGCACTGGGCCCGGACCTCGCAGGAGGTGCAGATCTTCTTCGCGTCGCGCGTCGATCCGCCCTTCTCGGGGAAGAACGCCTCGGGGTCGGTCTGCGCGCAGAGCGAGTCGACCTGCCACGACAGCACGCCACCGGGCGCCTGGCTGTCGGAGTCGATGCCCTGGCGGACACCGGGGACGCCGAGCCGGACCGGATCGACGAACCAGTCCTCCGGGACCGCCCGCATCTCGGAGCCGTTGCCGCCGCCGATGTCACTTCCGGAGACGCTGTCGGGAATCGCCATACCGTCTCCTACCCCGCCCGCGAACATGATCGGCGGCCGGCTCCTCCCGGAGCGACTGCCTCAGTAATTACATCGGTGTCATTCGCTGAGGTCAAGTCGCGGACCATAAACCCTCAACCCGCCGTGGAGGGTTCACGACACACCGGCGTGTCGCGACCGTGTCGAAGCTCGCGGCGGGCGTCAGGTCGTCGCGGCGCTCCGGGCGCGCCAGGCGCTCTCGACCATCTCGGCGACCGTGTGGCGCATCTCCCAGCCGAGGTCGCGGGCGGCGGTCTCGCCCGAGGCGACGATGCGGGGCGGGTCGCCCGGGCGGCGCGGGGCGACCTCGGGGGTGAAGGCGATGCCGGTGCTGTCGGCGATCGCGGTCATGATCTCGCCGACCGAGGCGCCGGAGCCGCTGCCCAGGTTGTAGACCGGATCGATCGGCTCGCCGCCGGCCAGGCGGCGGGCCGCCGCGACGTGGGCGAGGGCGAGATCGGCGACGTGGATGTAGTCGCGGACGCAGGTGCCGTCCGGAGTCGGGTAGTCGTCGCCGTTGATCCGCGGCGTGCGGCCGGCCAGAAGGGCCTCGAAGACGAGCGGGAAGAGGTTGTGCGGGCTGGTGTCGTAGACGTCCGGGTAGCCGGAGCCGACGACGTTGAAGTAGCGGAGCGAGGCGTGACGCACCCCGTGGGCGCGGCCGGCGTCGGCGAGCAGCCACTCGCCGATCAGCTTCGACTCGCCGTAGGGCGACTCCGGGCTCTTCGGGGTGCTCTCCGTCACGAGCTCGACGTCGACCGCGCCGTAGACCGCGGCGCTGGAGGAGAACACGATCGAGCGGACGCCGGCGCGCTCCATGGCGGCGAGCACGCGCATCGTGCCGGTGACGTTCTGCTCGTAGGTGTGCAGCGGGCGCTGCACCGAGACCCCCGCGTACTTGAAGCCGGCGACGTGCACGACGCCCTCGATGTCGTGCTGCGCGAAGACCTCGTCCAGCAGCGCCTCGTCGAGGATCGAGCCGCGGTGGAACGGCACGCCCTCGGGGACGAAGCCCTCGTGGCCGGACGACAGGTCGTCGAGGACGACGGGGTCGATGCCCTGCTCGGCGAACGCGCGCACCACGTGCGCTCCGATGTACCCGGCGCCGCCGGTGACCAGCCATGCCATGTGGATCCTCCTCGATGACGGAGCGCCGCGCGCGCACCGACGCCACCCTAGCGGCGGGGCGGAGAGGCCGTTATGGCGGGAAGTCGCGGTGTCGCGATATCCTGCCGTCGTGCTCAGCTCCGTCGCCGTCCTCGCCCTGCCCGGGGTCGCCCCGTTCGAGTTCGGCGTGGTCTGCGAGGTCTTCGGGATCGACCGGCGCGACCACGGCGGACCGGTCTTCGACTTCCGCATCGCGACCGCGGATCCGGGGCCGGTGCGCACTTCCCTCGGCTTCGACCTGATGATCGCCGACGGCCTCGACGCGGCCGAGGACGCCGATCTGATCGCCGTGCCCGCGCATCCGGTCGGCCCCGTCGACCCGCGGGTGCTCGCTCTGCTGCGCCGCGCCCACGAGCGGGGAGCGTGGATCCTCAGCGTGTGCAGCGGTGCCTTCGTGCTGGCCGAGGCGGGACTGCTCGAGGGCCGGCGGGCGACCACCCACTGGATGCACGCCGACGAGCTCGCCCGGCGCTACCCGGCGGTCGAGGTCGACCCGGACGTCCTGTTCGTGCAGGAGGGGCGGATCATCACCGGCGCCGGGACCGCGGCGGGGATCGACGCCTGCCTGCACGTCGTCCGCGAGGAGCTCGGTGCCGCGGCGGCGAACGTGGTCGCGCGCCGGATGGTGGTGCCGCCGCAGCGCCACGGCGGGCAGGCGCA
This sequence comes from Rathayibacter sp. VKM Ac-2857, assembly GCF_013205025.1. Taxonomy (GTDB): domain Bacteria; phylum Actinomycetota; class Actinomycetes; order Actinomycetales; family Microbacteriaceae; genus Rathayibacter. Next base: position 704,488 of record NZ_JABMLE010000001.1, read on the forward strand.
GTTCATCCGCACGCCGATGCCGGAGGCGCGCGCGGACTCGCTCGCCGAGGTCACCGAGTGGATGCTGCGCCACCTCGACGAGGAGCTGAGCATCGACGTCCTCGCGCGGCGCGCGCTGATGTCGCCGCGGACGTTCGCCCGCCGCTTCCGCGCCGACCTGGGAACGACGCCGCTGGCCTGGCTGAACCGCCAGCGCCTCCTGCGCGCCCAGCAGCTGCTGGAGGAGTCCGACCTCACCCTCGAGGCGATCGCCGTCCGCGTCGGCTTCGGCACCGCCGCCGTCCTCCGCCACCACTTCACCCGCGTGCTGCAGACGACGCCGGCGGCCTACCGCCGCACCTTCGCGCCGGCGGCCGCGGCCGCCTCCTGACCATCGGGACCACCGGCACAGGCGGGCTCGATCACGTGGGTCTCGATACGCCCTGCGGGCTACTCGACCAGCATGGTGCGCCCTGCGCGCTGCTCGACCAGCATGGATCGCGCTGCGCGCTGCTCGACCAGCAGGGGAGAGCACATCCGCGAGAGGCACGGCGGTCCATGCTGATCGAGTAGCCCGCGCAGCGGGCGTATCGAGATCCGCGCCCGCAAGAACGACGGGCTGACGGAAGCGGGTCTCGATACGCGCTGCGCGCTACTCGACCAGCATGGTCGGGGCGCCCCGCGGCCTCTCCCCCACCACCGAGACGCGAACCTCATGCTGATCGAGTAGCCCGCGCAGCGGGCGTATCGAGATCCCCCACCGCAAGAACGGCGGGCCGAAGAGCCGCCCGTCAGACCGTGGCGACGAAAAGGGTGCCGCGGCCGGTCACCGAGAGGGCGCGCTCGGACGGCGTGACGTAGACGCTGCCCCCGCGCTCGACGGTCACGGAGCCCTCGGCGCCCTGCACGGTGAACGACCCGGCGGTGGCGATCGCGATGGCCGGACCGTCGAGCTCGACGCGCACCGGCTCGTCCGAGGTCGGCTCGACGACGGCGAGCAGGAAGTCCGGCACGTCCGGCCGGTACACGCGCAGGCCCGGCGCCGGCTCCTCGGCCGGCAGATACGGCACCGGCAGCGGCGAGAACTCGAGCACGCTCACCAGCTCGGGCACGTCGATGTGCTTGGGCGTGAGCCCGCCGCGCAGCACGTTGTCGGAGGCGGCCATCAGCTCGACGCCCGTGCCCGCAAGGTACGCGTGGATGTTGCCGGCGGGCAGGTAGAGCACCTCGCCGCGCGCGAGCCGCACGCGGTTGAGCAGCAGCGAGAGCACGACGCCCGGATCGCCCGGGTAGGCCTCGGCGAGCGAGAGCACCGTCGCGGTCTCGAGGCGGTCGTCGCCCTCCGACGCTCCCACCACGGCCGCGATCAGCGCCGCGACCTCCGCGCGGTCGCCGTCGGCCAGCAGCCACGAGACGGCCCGGCGGAGCACGACCGCCGGCTCGCCCGCGAGCTCCGCGGCGAAGCGCGTGATCGCCGCCGCCTGCTCCCCCGCGGCGCGACCGGCCAGCTCGGCCAGCAGCGCGCGGGTGCCCTCGAGCTCGCGGAACCCGCAGAGGGCGTCGAAGCTCTCGGTGAGCGCGTAGATCAGCTCGGGCTTGTGGAACGGGTCCTTGTAGTTGCGCTCGGCCGCGTCGCGCGGGACGCCGGCCTCGTCCTCCTCGACGAAGCGGCGCTGCGCCGTCTCGGACGAGGGGTGGGCCTGCAGCGAGAGCGGCGCCCCCGCCGCGAGGATCTTGAGCAGGAACGGCAGCCGCGGCGCTCCGGACACGGGATCGACCGAGCCGGCGACTCCGGCGAGCGCCGCGTCGGGCTCGCGGGCGATCCACTCGGCGAGGGTCGACGCGCCGACGGAGGCGGGGTCGAGGAGGCGGGCCGGCGAGCCCGGGTGCGCCCCCAGCCACAGCTCCGCTTCGGGACGGCCGGACGGCGCGATGCCGAGGGCGTCCGAGATGCCGGTGAGCGAGCCCCAGGCGTAGTCGCGGGGGGTGTTGCCGATCGGGATGAACACGGCGAGGGCCTTCCGTTCCGGGGCGGTGTGCGAGTCGGCACCGTCCGGATCCTGCCGGGGCGGGCCGGGCCCGACGCTAGCAGGATCTACAAGAGCGGCCCCGGAGGAGCGGCCGCCGCTTGGCGCCGATCGCCAGCGTCCGCGCCGCCCGGGCACCCCCTTCGTATCCTGGGAGGAGCCGCACCGCCGCCGCTCCTGCGGGCCGAGTCGCTGCGCGCCCGAGCGATGGAGCGATGGACCATGGACAGCACGACCTTCGAACTGCTCAGTGCCGACTTCTACGGCTTCGAGTCGCGGCTCACCCCCGCGGAGAAGGAGCTCCTCGTGGGCGTCCGCGCCTTCCTCGAGGAGCAGGTCCGGCCGATCGCCGACGAGTACTGGGAGCGCGCCGAGTTCCCCCGGCAGCTCATCCCCGGGATCCACGCCACCGGCGTGATCGGCCTCTCCTGGCCCGAGACGCGCGCGATCGAGAACTCGTCGGTGTTCCGCGGCTGGGTCGCTCTCGAGTTCGGCCGGGTCGACGCGAGCATCGCCACCTACGTCGGCGTGCAGAACGGCCTCGTGATGGGGACGGTCGGCGTCGCCGGCTCGGAGGAGCAGCGCGCCGAGTGGCTGCCCAAGCTCGCCTCGGGCGAGGTGATCGGCGCCTTCGGCCTCACCGAGCCGCACTCCGGCTCCGACTCCGCGCAGGGCCTGCGCACCACCGCCCGCCGCGAGGGCGACACCTGGATCCTCGACGGCGAGAAGCGCTGGATCGGCAACGCGACCTTCAGCGACGTCACCGTGATCTGGGCGAAGGACATCGCCGACGGCCAGGTGAAGGGCTTCCTCGTCCCGACGTCCACGCCGGGCTACCGCGCCACGGCCATCGCCCGCAAGCAGAGCCTGCGGACCGTGCAGAACGCCGACATCGTGCTCGAGGGGGTGCGCGTGCCGGAGTCGCTGCGACTGCAGGGCTCGAACTCGTTCCGCGACACCGCGAAGGTCCTCCGCCTGACCCGCGCCGAGGTGGCCTGGCAGGCGATCGGCGTCGCGATCGGCGCCTACGACGCCGCCCTGCGCTACGCCCGCGAGCGCGTGCAGTTCGGCAAGCCGCTGGTCGGCCACCAGCTGGTGCAGGACCTGCTGGTCAAGAGCATCGGCAACATCACCGCGAGCATCGCCCTGGCCACCCGGGTCTCCGAGATGCTCGACGCGGGCGAGCAGCGCGACGAGCACTCCGCCCTCGCCAAGGCGTACACGACGGCGCGGATGCGCGAGACGGTCGCCTGGTGCCGCGAGGTGATGGGCGGCAACGGCATCGTCCTCGACTACGGGGTGGCCCGGTTCTTCGCCGACGCGGAGGCGCTCTACTCCTACGAGGGCACCCGGGAGATGAACACGCTGATCGTGGGCCGCGCGATCACGGGCAGCGCGGCGTTCGTCTGAGCAGCGGCCCGCCCGCTCGCCGGCCCCCCGCTCCCTAGACTGTTCGCCATGATCCGACGCGCTGCGCCCGCCGCTCCCCGAGCGCTCGCGGTGGCGGTGCTCACCGTGATGCTCGGCGGCCAGGCGCTGCGGAACCTCGCCGGCTGGTGGGGCTGGGGCGTCGTCGTCGCGGCGCTGCTCGTCTGGGTCGTCGTCGTGCTGGTCCGCGTCCGGCCGCGCCTGCGCTGGAGCCGCACGCCCAAGGCGCTCGTCGCCTTCCTCGCCCTCGCCGTGCTCTCGCTGCTGTGGTCGGCGTATCCCGGCGCGAGCGCGATCGGCGTCGTCGCCCAGCTCGCCACGTCCCTCGGCGCGGTCGCCCTCGCCCTGACGCTCAGCACGGCGCAGTTCGTGAGCGCCCTCGGGCGCGCGCTGCGGATCACCGTCGGCGCGTCGCTCCTGTTCGAGCTCGTCGTCGCGGTCGTCGTCCGCGCGCCCGTGCTGCCGTTCGTCATCGACCTGCCGGCCGGCCGCATTCCGGACGCCTTCTACTGGTCGCAGGCCGCCCTCTTCACCGGCGAGCCGATCCAGGGACTGGTCGGCAACCGCAACCTGCTCGGCTTCCTCGCACTGCTCGGCCTGATCGTCGTGCTGATCGAGCTGGCCGCCCACAGCCTCCGTCCGCGCTGGGGCGCGGTCTGGATCGTCCTGTTCGCGGCGGCGCTCCTGCTCACCCGCTCCGCCACCGTGCTGCTCTGCGTCGTCGCCGTCGCGGCCGCCGCGGCCTTCGCGCTCTGGGCGAGGCGCCGCGGCGAATCGGAGCGGCGGCCCGTGTACGTCACGGCCGCCGCGACCGCCGTCGTCCTCGCGGGTGGCGCGCTCGCCGGCTGGGGCACCCTGCTGGGCCTGCTCGGCAAGAGCGAGGACGCGACGGGCCGGCTCGACATCTGGCGCTCGGTCTCGGCGCTGGCCGCCGAGCGGCCCGTCCTCGGCTGGGGCTGGGTCAGCTACTGGGCCCCCTGGGCCGCCCCGTTCGACACCCTCGCCGAGCGCAAGGGCGTCCTGTACCTCCAGGCCCACAACGCCTGGCTCGACGTCTGGTTCCAGCTCGGGATCGTCGGGCTGGTGCTCTTCAGCGCCCTCGTCGTCTCGACCCTCTGGCGCGCCTGGTTCCGCGCCGTCGACCGCCCGCGCCGCAGCGCGACCGCCGCGCTGCCCTACTCGGCCGTCTCGCTCGCCCCGCTCCTGCTGATCGTCGCCCTGCTCGCGCAGGCGCTGTTCGAGAGCCGGCTCCTGATCGAGAGCGGCTGGCTCCTGCTCGTCGCCCTGGCGGTCCTGACCAAGCAGCCCGCCAACGAGGAGGAGGACGCGCTCGCCGCCGAGCCCGTCCCCCTCGCCGGCCAGCGCACGGCCCGATGACGGGCGGACGGCCGTCCGCTCTGCCGGCCGCCCTTGCGGACGCGCTGGCGTCCCCGCAGTTCGCGGCGGCGCTCGCGCAGACCTCCCTCGTCGTCGTGCTCTGCGCGCCGGCGGTGCGCGGGATGATCGGCTGGCCCGGCTACATCGCCGCGATCGCCACGCTCACCGCGCTGGCCGCCGTCATGCTCGTGCTGCGGCGCGAGCTGCTCGACTGGGAGGGGCTGCTGCCGACCAGCATCCTGGTCTTCCTGGCCTGGATCGCCCTCAGCACGCTCTGGAGCGGCTACCAGTGGGCCACCGCCTCGAGCGTGCTCTACCAGCTGGCGCTCGCCTTCCTCGCGATCGCGATCGGCCTCACCCGCGACATCATCCAGGTCATCCGCGCGGTCGGCGACGTGATGCGGTTCGTCCTGATCGGCTCGCTGGCGGTCGAGGTGCTCTCCGGCGTCCTGATCGACCGGCCGCTGCACTTCCTCGGCGTCGAGGGACTGCTCGCCGTCGGCGGCCCGATCCAGGGACTGGTCGGCACCCGCAACCAGCTCGGGCTGGTCTGCCTCCTGGCGATCGTCACCTTCTCGGTCGAGCTGATGACGCGGTCGGTCGCGCGCGGCCCGGCGCTCGCCTCACTCGCCCTCGCGGTGCTGACGCTCGTGCTCACCCGCTCGGCGGTCAGCGCCGGCGTCCTCGTCGTCGCGGTGGTCGTGGCCCTGATCCTCCGCTGGGTGCGCCGCGGCACCGGCGAGCAGCGCCGGCGCCGCCAGGTCACGACGCTCGCGGTGGTCGCCGCCTCCGTGCTCACCGCCTGGCTCTTCCGCTTCCGGATCGTCGACCTGCTCAACGCCGGCAGCGAGTTCGAGTTCCGGATCACCCTCTGGCAGCAGGTCTGGCGCTTCACCGATCTCGCGCCGATCATCGGCTGGGGCTGGGTCGGCTACTGGCGCACCGACCTCTACCCGTTCAACGCGATCGACTTCCTCTCCGGCCGGCCGCACTCCTCGAGCCTGAACGCCCTGTTCGACCTCGCGCTGCAGGTGGGCGTCGTCGGGGTCGCGCTCTTCCTGGTGCTCGTCGGCCTCGCCCTCTGGCGCTCGTGGATCATCGCCTCCGAGCGCAAGGCCGTCGTGCACGTCTGGCCCGTGATGGTGCTGAGCGTCCTCGTCGTCACCTCGCTCGCCGAGAGCGCGCTCCTGGTCGACGCCGGCTGGCTCCTGCTGGTGATCTGCGCCATGCGGGCGGCGCAGGGCCTCAGCTGGCGGCGTCTCCTGCACCCCGGCGACCGGCCCGGCGGGCTGCCGCGACAGCCCACAGCACCGCCAGGTGCTCCTCGCGGCAGCGCTCCCAGCTGAACCGGGCCGCGCGCTCGACGCCCTTCGCGCCGAGCTCGGCGGAGCGCTCGATCGCCTCGAGGATCCCGTCGGCGATCGAGCGCGGCTCGAGCGGGTCGACGAGCACGGCGGCGTCGCCGCAGATCTCGGGCAGCGATCCGGAGTCGGCGGCCGCCACCGGGCAGCCCGAGGCCATCGCCTCGATCGGCGGGAAGCCGAAGCCCTCGTAGAGACTCGGGAAGGCGAGGACCGCGGCCCGCCGGTAGATCTCCGCCAGCTCCTCGTCGCCCACGTGGCCGCGCCACTCCACGAAGTCGGGCAGCGGGCCGAGCTTGTCCAGGTCGCCGCCGGTGAGCACCAGCCGCAGATCGTGGCCGTCGGCGCGGAGCAGCCGCATCGCCTCGAAGAGGCGGGCGTGGTTCTTGTGCGGCCAGGCGCGCGCCGGGTAGAAGACGAAGTCCTCGCGCTCGCCCAGGTGCGGGCGGAACCGCTCGGTGTCCACGCCGAGGTGCGACACGTGGATCCGCTCCTCCGGGATGCCGAGCAGCTCGACGATGCGCCCCTTGGTGAAGGCGCTGATGGTGATGATCGCGTCGGCCCGGCGGGCGGTGGCCTCGTAGGCGATCCGCCGGAAGACGCGCTCGACGCGCGGGAAGAGCTGCGGCAGATCGCGGTGCTGGAGGTCGAAGACCATCTGCACGTGCCCCTGGCGCCGCGAGGGCCAGGGCAGCGGCACCGTGAAGGGGAAGTAGAGGATCTCGTCCGGCCCGAGCAGGCGCCGGAGCCGGAGCGTGCGCACGAGCGCCTGGAGCATCCCCGTCGCCCGGCGGCGGTGGCCGGCCCCGCTGACGACGCCCTCGGCCACGATCTCGGGCACGCCCTCGCTGAAGCCGCGCGCGTTCTCCGGGACGAGCGCCTGCACGCGCAGTCCCTCCTCCCCCGGCCTGGTCACGAGCAGCCGGGTCAGCGCGCGGGCGTAGGTCTCGCCGCCGCCCATTCCGCCGGGGTCGACGGTGAGCACGGCGAGCGTGACGGGGAGGCGTTCCGGCATGGCGTCCGATCGGGTCGAGGCTCCATCGAGGAGCGGGCCGGGTCAGACTACCCGCGCCCGGCGCCCGCGCAGCGGACCGTCCCCGGCGGGTGCTCCCCGGCCCGGCGGAGGCCGGTGGGTAGTATGTAGCCCGCTGTCATCGACCCCGACGAAACGGACCACCACGTGCCCCGCGCTTTGATCACCGGAATCACCGGCCAGGACGGCCTCTACCTCGCCGAGCTGCTGCTCGAGAAGGGCTACGAGGTCTTCGGACTCGTCCGCGGGCAGAACAACCCCAAGTACGAGCTCGTCCGCCGCACCGTCCCCGCGGTGACACTGCTCACCGGTGACCTGACCGACGTGTCGAGCCTCGTGCGCGTGCTCGCCGCCTCGCAGCCCGACGAGGTCTACAACCTCGGCGCGATCTCGTTCGTCGCCTACTCGTGGGAGAACGCGTCGCTCACGACCGACGTGACCGGCAAGGGCGTGCTCAACATCCTCGAGGCCGTGCGCCTCTACGCCGGCGACGACATGTCGCGCGTGAAGTTCTACCAGGCGTCCTCGTCCGAGATGTTCGGCAAGGTCCAGCAGGTCCCCCAGAGCGAGGAGACCCTCCTCTGGCCGCGCTCGCCCTACGGCGTCGCCAAGGTCTTCGGTCACTACATGACCATCAACTACCGCGAGTCCTACGGCATGCACGCCTCGTCGGGCATCCTCTTCAACCACGAGTCGCCCCGCCGGGGACCCGAGTTCGTCACCCGGAAGATCAGCCTCGCGGTGGCCCGCATCAAGCTCGGCCTCCAGGAGACGCTGGAGCTCGGCAACCTCGACGCCAAGCGCGACTGGGGCTTCGCCGGCGACTACGTCGACGCGATGTGGCGGATGCTGCAGCAGCCCGAGGGCGACGACTACGTGGTCGCCACCGGCGAGACCCACGAGATCCGCGAGTACCTCGACATCGCCTTCAACCACGTCGGCATCGAGGACTGGACGCCCTATGTCACGCAGAACCCCGCGTTCATGCGCCCGGCCGAGGTCGACCTGCTCATCGGCGACCCGGCGAAGGCGCGCGACGTGCTCGACTGGGAGCCCAAGGTCTCCTTCCCTGAGCTGGTCTCGATGATGGTCGAGAACGACCTCGCCGAGCAGTCCGCGCTGATCAAGTAGCCGCCGTGCCCGCAGCGTTCGTCACCGGAGCGAGCGGACAGGACGGGGGCTACCTCGTCGAGCGTCTGCTCGCCGACGGCTGGGAGGTCTCCGCGCTCGTGCGCGACGAGGACGCCTCCCTGCCCGAGTCCGTCCGCCCGTTCCAGGGCGACCTCCGCGACGCCGCCGGTCTCGGCCGCGTCGTCGCCGAGGCGCGGCCCGACGTCGTCTTCCACCTGGCCGGGATCTCCTCGGTGGCGCAGTCCTGGCAGGAGCCGGTGCTCACCGCCGAGGTCACCGGCACGGCGGTCGCCGCCCTGCTCGAGGCCGCGCTGGCCCTGCAGGAGTCGGCGGGCCGCGAGGTGCGCTTCGTGCAGGCCTCCTCCTCGGAGATCTTCGGCGCGGCGACCGAGAATCCCCAGACCGAGTCGACGCCGATCCGACCCGTCTCCCCCTACGGCGCGGCGAAGGCGTTCGCGCACCACCTGGTCGGCGTCTACCGCGGCCGCGGGCTGCACGCGTCCTCCGGGATCCTCTACAACCATGAGTCGCCCCGGCGCCCGCTGAGCTTCGTCACCCGGAAGATCACCGCCGGCGCCGCCGCGATCGCCGCCGGCACCGCGACCGAGCTCTCGCTCGGCAACCTCGACGCCCGCCGCGACTGGGGCTGGGCGCCCGACTACGTCGACGCGCTCGTCCGCGCCTCGCGCGCCGAAACGGCCGGCGACTACGTCGTCGCGACGGGAGTCGCGCACTCCGTCCGCGAGTTCGTCGGTGCGGCCTTCGCGGCCGCCGGCATCGACGCCTGGGAGGACCGGATCCGCATCGATCCGCGCTTCGCCCGCCCCGTCGACGCCCCGGAGATGCGCGGGGACGCGTCGAAGGCCCGGGCCGAGCTCGGCTGGGCGCCGACGGTCGCCTTCGAGGAGATCGTCGCCCGGATGGTCGAGAACGACCTCGAGCAGGCCCGCGCCGCGAGCTGATCCTGCGGGCCGGCTCCCCGCGAGTGGGCCGGCCCGCAGCCGGACTCAGTCGGCGGCGGTGACGGGCGCAGCTGCGGCGGAACGGTCCTCCACGGGGACCGGCGCAGCCGGGTCGACGTCCTCGACGAGGTAGTCCCAGACCCGCTCGGCGTAGCGGTCCCAGGTGCCGCCGTCGATGGCCAGCGCCTCGGCGGTCAGCCGCTCGTGCAGGCGCGTGTCGGTCAGGAGCAGCTCGAGCGTGTCGGCGATGTCCTGGTCGTCGTGCGGATCGACGAACAGTGCGCCGCCCTCGGACGCGACCTCGCGCATGCTGCCGAAGCCGGAGGTGATCACCGGGGTGCCCACCGAGAGCGACTCGACGATCGGCAGCCCGTAGCCCTCGTTGATCGAGGGGAAGATCGTGCAGTGCGCCAGTCTGTAGGCGCTCCAGAGCAGGGCGTCCGTGATCGAGGACAGCGAGCGCACCGGGCGGCCGAAGCCCTCGAGCACCTCGAGGCGGTACTCGAACTCGGCGCTGCTCCAGGCGTTGCCGCCGATGAAGACGAGGCTGAACTCCACTCCGCGCCGCCAGAGGAGCTCAGCCGCGTGCAGCACGGCCAGGTGGTTCTTGCGCGGCTCGTGGCTGCCGACGCAGACCACGAGCGGCAGCCCCTCGGTCACGAGCGAGCGCGCCGCGGTGGCCAGCTGCTGCTCGGTGACGTCCTCGGGCTGCGACGGCAGAAGGATCGGCCGGATGTCCGGCCCCGCCACGCCGATGCTGCCGAGCATGTGGCGCCAGCCGGAGTACTCGGTCGCCGCGGCCGAGGAGATCGTCGCGATGCGGTCCATGTGCGAGACCGCGACGAGGGTGCGCGAGAAGGCCGCGCTGATGCCGGTGCTCGCCGTCTCCGCAGTGGTCACCGGGACGCAGTCGAAGCCGATCGTGCCGGTGCGGTTGCCGCTGAACTCGGCCAGTGCCGAGATGCGGGAGGTCCGCTCGTCCTCGACCGCGAGCTCGGGGAGGATGTACGTGCTCTCCCACGGGACGGTGACGCGCGAGCGGTCCTCCGCGGCGTCCGGCACGTCGCCGGCGACCGCGTTGCGGCTCTGCTCCGGGGTGAGCAGGACGAGCGACTCGTGCGTGCTGTCCCAGCCCGCGAGCAGGATCTCGTGGTCGCGGGACCACCGGGCGATGCTCTGCCGGACCACGCGCTGGATGCCGGTCGCGAGACCGGTCCGCGCGGTGTGGTGCACGTCGACCACGACGGCGCCGACCACCACCTCGACATCGGGGTGGTGGAAGCGGGCGAAGACGCGGTCCGAGGCGATCGTCGACGCCGCGTGGCGCAGCAGGCCCGCCGTGCCCTCGAGCCGCGCTCGGCGACGGCCGTCGACGACGTCCTCGCGGCGGGGGAGCGTGCCGCGGAGCACGGCCAGCACGAGCCAGACCTCGCGGTCGCTCGGGGCCGGCAGGAGGACGCTGAGCTGCCCGGTGAGCGCGTCGACGCTCGAGAGCGGCTCGACGGCCGGGGCGAGAGTGCGGACGAGGGTCGCGAGACGTGCGACGAGGTACTGCTTACTGCGCACGGCGTGCCTCCTCAGGCTCGGTGGACTCGGCGTCGAGCGTCGCCGGCTCGGCGGTGAGGAAGGCCGAGGGGGCGACCAGCGCCTCCCACAGCTCCTCGGCGTAGTCGTCCCACGTGCGCGACGGGCGCGCCGCAGCCTCGGCGCGCAGCCGCTCGAGCAGCTCGGAGTCCGTGAGCAGAGCGCGCATCGCGTCGATCAGCTCCTCGTCGGACGCTGGGTCGATCAGCACGCAGCCGCCGTGCTCGGCGATCTGCGCCGTGCTGCCGAACTGCGAGGTGAGGACGGGGAGGCCGATGGCGAGCGCCTCGGCGACCGGCAGTCCGTAGCCCTCGTGCAGCGACGGGAAGGCCAGGAACCTCGCCTCGCGGTAGCTGGCGACGAGCACGTCGTCGCCGACCCCGCGCAGCACCTCCACCGGCCGGCCGGCCGCCACGAGCTCGCGCACGCGCGGGTCGAAGACCTGGTGGGCCCACGGGTTCGCGCCGCCGATGAAGCGCACGCGGAAGCGCAGCCCGGCGCGCCAGAGGACCTCAGCGGCGTGCAGGACGGCGAGGTGGTTCTTGCGCGGCTCCTGACTGCCCACGCAGAGCACGAGCGGCAGCGACGACGTCGCCTCGCCGACGGCGCGGATCCCGTCGGGGAGCTCCACCGGCAGCGGCACGGCCTGCACCGAGGGGCCGGTCAGCCCCTGAGCGGGGAGCGCCCGGACGAAGCCCTCGTACTCCAGCGCGGCGGCGGAGCTCACGGTCGCCACTCGGACCGCGTGCTTGACCACGGAGAGGAAGTTCACGTAGCGCACCGTCTCCTCCGGCGGGACCGTGTCGGCGCTGACGACGGGGATGGCGTCGTGCCCGAGGACCACGACCTCGTTGCCCGAGAACTCCGCGAGCGCGGACAGCGGGCCGCACTGGTTGTACTCCGGAACGGACGGGATCACGACGACGCTGCGGTACGGCACCACGAACTCGGTCCGCTCGGGATCGCCGTGGCGCCAGGCGCGGCGGTCGGAGGCGGCCCAGTCGACCACTCGCTCGGTCTCGATCGGGCTGAGCCGGCGGAAGGAGAGCGAGCCGTGCACCCAGGCCACCGGGATGATCCCGTGGGCGGCGTGCCAGCGCGAGACGGTCTGGCGGACGACGCGCTGGACGCCCGTGTTGTGGCCGTGCCGGGCGGGGAAGTCGACGTCGATCAGGACGGCGCCGGTGACGACCTCGACCTTCGCCCCGAGATCGGCGAACCCGGTCGCGGTCCGCGATCCGGCCTCCATGAAGATCCGCAGGGCCGCCTCCTCGGGGGCCAGCGCGATCGCGCGCCGGAACCACTGGAACAGCTCGCTCGTCGGGTAGGCGGCGGTGAAGGCCACCAGGGCCACCCAGGTCAGCTCGTCGTCGCCGCGGCGCCGGATCTCCCGGGCCACCTCGTCGAGGTACACGCCCGCGCCGCGGGCGACCAGGGAGCGGCGGGTCGCGTCGTCGAAGAGGAGGGCGCCGATCTGCTCGAGGCGCTGCAGGATCGCCTCGGAGCGCTCCGCGCGCGCGGCGGCGGCCGTGCTCTCGCTCATCGTGCCCGACCGGACAGCCGGCGCTTGGCGAAGCGCGCCGAATGACCGATGGCGCCGGCCAGCCCGAGCTGCCGGACGCGGATCTGGAAGGTGCGCACGAGCCGCAGGGGCTTCGTGACCCGCCAGGAGAGCGTGTGCTCGAAGCCGGTGGCGGTCACGCCGCCGACCTGGATGCGCTCGACCCAGAGGTCGAACGGGTCGTTGAGCAGGGAGTCGACCTGGGTGCGCAGGCGCCGCAGCTCGGCGCCGTCGTCGCCCGGGCTCGTCTCCTCGGCGGGCCGGAGGGCCTGCAGGCTCGGGTCCTCGGCGATCGGCGCCTCCTCGGCCGAATCGGCGAGATCGGGGACCGGGTCGCCGGCGGTCTGGGCCACTGGCTCCAGCGGGACGTCGGATGGCTGCGTGGGCATGGCGAACACCTCGTTCGTGTCGTTCAGTCGGCGAGCGGGGACAAGACTACCCGCGCAGCGGCGGCGGTCGGCGCGCGCTCCAGCCGTGCCGCTCGGGTGCACACGTATAATGATGCGGTCCGTCGCACGGCGGAGGCCGAGACCTTGGAGTTCCATGCCCATCAGTCCAGTCGATCGCGCACGCTCGATCGCCGACGAGCCCTTCCAGCTCGCCGGCACCACCTCGGCGGTCGGCGGCGGATCCGGCGGCTTCATCGCCTCGCTCCTGGAGATCCTCCGGCACCGCGAGCTCCTGCGCCTCCTGGTCGGCCGCGAGCTCAAGTCCCGCTACAAGGACAGCAGCCTGGGCTTCGTCTGGAGCCTCGTCCGGCCGCTGATCATGCTGCTGATCTACTACGTGGCGATCGGCCAGATCCTCGGCGCCTCGCGCGGCGTGCCGAACTTCGCGATCTTCGTCTTCTCCGGGCTCACGCTCTGGGGCCTGTTCAGCGAGATCGTCACCGCCGGCACCACGTCGATCCTCGGCAACGGCGGTCTGATCAAGAAGGTGTACCTGCCGCGCGAGATCTTCCCGGTCGCCGCGATCGGCTCCGCGCTCTTCAACTTCGCGGTCCAGTTCGTCGTGCTCATGGTCGGCGCGGTCCTCACCGGCTCGCTGGTCTTCGGCCGGGACCTGCTCTACATCCTCCCGGCGCTCGCGATCACCCTCGTCTACGGCCTCGCGTTCGCGCTCGCGCTGTCGGCGCTCAACGTCTACCTCCGCGACGTGCAGTTCCTCGTCGAGGTCGGCCTGCAGATCTTCTTCTGGCTGTCGCCGATCGTCTACGCGTGGAACTTCGTGGTGACCGCGACGACCGGAGCCGGCCGGAGCTGGCTCGAGCAGCTCTACCTCTTCAATCCCATGTCCAACGCGATCCTCGCCTTCCAGCGCGCCGTCTGGGGTGACGGCTCCCGGGTCAGCATCATCGAGGGCAACGAGATCGCCCCCCAGGTGTGGCCGCCGGACATGGCGCTCCGCCTGATCATCGTCTTCGCCGTCGGGGTGGTGTTCGTCTGGATCGGGCACCGCATCTTCCGACGCCTCGAGGGCAACTTCGCCCAGGAGATCTGATCGTGACCCTCACCAGCAAGCCGGAGGCGGCCTCGGGCCCCACGGCCAGCCCCACCGTCGTCCGCGTCCGCGGCGCGTCCAAGCGCTTCGTGATCCGCAAGGACAAGTCGTTCAAGGAGCGCATCGTCAACTTCGGCCGCGGGCGCAAGCACCGGGACGAGTTCTGGGCGCTGCGCGACGTCGACCTCGAGATCCCGCTCGGCTCCACCGTCGGGCTCATCGGCGCGAACGGCTCCGGCAAGAGCACCCTGCTCAAGCTGATCGGCGGCATCGTCCAGCCGACCACCGGGACCGTCGAGCGCCGCGGGCGCCTCGCCGCCCTCCTCGAGCTGGGCGCGGGCTTCCACCCCGACCTCACGGGCCGCGAGAACGTCTACCTCAACGGCGCGATCCTGGGTCTGTCACGGGCCGAGCTCGACGGCAAGTTCGACTCCATCGTCGAGTTCTCGGAGATCGCCGAGTTCATCGACACCCAGGTGAAGTTCTACTCGTCGGGCATGTACGTCCGACTCGCCTTCGCGATCGCGATCCACACCGACCCCGACCTCCTGCTGGTCGACGAGGTCCTCGCCGTCGGCGACGAGCCGTTCCAGCGCAAGTGCATGGACCGCATCCGCGCCTTCCAGCGCGCCGGGAAGACCATCGTCCTGGTGACCCACTCCCTCGAGCAGGTCGGCGAGCTCTGCGACCGCACGATCGTGCTCGAGAAGGGCAACGTCGTGTTCGACGGCGAGACGTCGGAGGGACTCCAGGTGCTCCGCGAGAGCTTCGAGGACCGTCGCCAGGCCCGTCAGGAGCGCGAGGCGGCCGCCGCCGAGGCCGAGGACGAGCCCGCCCCGATGCTCATCGAGATCCTCGGCTGCGAGCTGCGCGGAGGGTCGATCGAGCACGGGGGCGTGGTCGTCCGCAGCGGCGAGTCGCTCGAGTTCGACGTCACGGTGCGCACCAGCCGGCCGGTCGACGACTGGAACATCGGCATGGGCATCGACACTCCGCTCGGCCAGCGGGTCTTCGGCACCAACACCGAGCGGATCGGCACCCCCCTGTCGAGCGTCGACGGCGAGATGACCGTCACCTTCACCCTGCCGGACCTGCACCTCGGTGGCGGCAACTACGCCGTCCATGCCTCGGCCGCCACGTTCTCGCAGGGCGAGACCATGCGGACCCCGGTCGCGGCGACCTTCACCGTCGAGCGCTCGTCCGTGCACGACGGCGTCGTCGACATCGACTCCGAAGTCCGCCTCAGCCGGCCGTGAGCGCTGCGCGCGGCCGGCTCCTGGTCGACGCGACCGCACTGACCGCCCCCCGGCTGACGGGCGTGGGCCGGGTCCTGCTCGGGCTCCTCCGCGCCCTCGACACGGACGAGGTCGCGGCACGCGCCGAGGTGCTGCTCGTCGTGCCGACGAGCGAGGCGCGTTCGCTCGAGCGGTTCGGCTTCCGCACCCTCCGCGTGCGCCCGGTGCTGCTCCCCCGCCGGCTGTGGAGCGCACTGACGAGGCTCCGCGTCCCGGGGATCGACCTCCTCCTGGGGCGCGGCGCCTACTTCTTCCCCAACTTCCGCAACTGGCCCCTCGCCCGCTCGCGGTCGCTGACCTTCGTGCACGACGTCTGCTTCGCGGTCCTGCCCGAGCTGGTCCCCCGCGAGCGCCGCGAGATGCTCGCGCGGGAGGTGCCGCGGTGGCTCGGGCGCTCCGATCTCGTGCTCACCGGGACTCCCTCGTCCGCGCGCGAGATCACGTCCGCGCTGGGTATCGACGCGGACCGCGTCCGCGTGCTGCCGACCACGGTCGACGTCGAGCTCTTCCACGCCCGCTCCGCCACCGAGGTCGCCCGGGCCCGCGAGGCGCAGTCGCTCGGCCGCTACCTCCTCTTCGTCGGCTCCATCGAGAAGCGGAAGAACCTCGTGACCCTCGTCGACGCCTACGCCGAGGCCGTGCGGCCGGCCGGGCACACCCTGCTGCTCGTGGGCGGCGACGGCTGGGACAACGGCGACGTGCACGAGGCCGTCGCGCGGGCGGTCGCCGCCGGTGCGGACGTGCGCTTCGCGACCGGGTACGTCCCGGACGAGGATCTGCCCGCCCTCCTGACCGGCGCCGACGCGGTCGCGATGCCGTCCTGGCACGAGGGCTTCGGCCTTCCCGCGCTCGAGGCGGTCGCCTGCGGGAGTCCCGTCCTCGCCGCCGACGTCCCGGGGCTGCGGGATGCACTCGCGGGCCGGGAGGAGGACGCCGTCTTCATCGCGCCCGCCGACCGGACCGGATGGGTCGCCGCGATCGAGGCGGCGGTCCGCAGCCCGCGGCGGATCCCGCCTCGAGACGTGCCGAGCTGGGACGGCGCCGCGCGCCTGCTCCTCGACCTCGCTCTCGCCGAGCGGACGGCCTGAGTCCGGATCAGCGCGGGTGGCGCATCAGCGCGCGCCGGGATCAGCGCGGGCGGGGGATGCGGCCGGTGTCCGCGGCGGCGGCCGCGTCGTCCTCGAACAGGGCGGCGGCGGCCTGCTCCGCCTCGCGGTTCGCGACAACGCCTCCGCTCCGGTGGTGACCGAAGACCCAGAAGCGGTAGAGCACGAACCGGAACGCCGTGGCGAGCAGGAGGCCGATCACGTTGGCCGAGATGTTGTCGGCGACGAGGTTGTCGAAGCCGAGCACGTAGTGCGAGATGTACAGCGGCAGCAGGTTGACCAGCATGCCGGCGACGGCGACGACGCCGAACTCCGCGAGCTCGAGCAGGTAGTTCGCCCGGCGGTGCTCGCGGAAGGTCCAGTAGCGGTTGCCGAACCACGTGACGACGGTCGCGGCGGCCACGGCGACGACCTTGGCCCCGATCGGACCCGACAGGACGTGCTCCCCGCCGATCCCGCCGACGCGCAGCAGGTTGAAGACGGTGACGTCGACGACGAGGCCGAGGATCCCGACGACGCCGAACTTCAGCACGTAGGAGATCAGGCCGCTGTAGAGCACCTTCGCGAGGGCGATCGGTCCGCGGCGCGGTCCGCTGTCACGAGCCACGGCCTCAGACCGCCGCACTCTGCGGGGGACGGGTGCGCGAGCCCTCGCGGACGCGGATCTTCAGGAGGATCCAGAGGGCCTCGAAGCCGTCCTTGACGGTGATCTTCTTGCCCTCCTCGCGGGTGCGGGCCTTGTAGCTGATCCCGACCTCGTACGGGCGGTAGCCGCGGGCCAGGAGCTTCGCCGTGACCTCCGCCTCCATGCCGAAGCCCTTCTCCTTGATGTGGAGAGAGCGGTAGAGGCTGAGCGGCATCAGCTTGAAGCAGGTCTCGACGTCCGAGACGTAGGCGTTGAAGAGGACGTTGGTGACGAGGTTCACGCCCTTGTTGCCGATGACGTACCAGTAGGAGAACGAGGTGTGGCTGCCGAAGGTGCGGCTGCCGTAGACCAGCTGCGCGTCGCCGTCCAAGACGGGCTGCAGCAGCGTCGGGATCTCGCTGGGCCGGTACTCCTCGTCGGCGTCGCAGATGATGACGTAGTCGCCGGTCGCCTCCTGCACGGCCCGGCTGATCGCCGCGCCCTTGCCCTGGTTCACCGGCTGGTGGAAGACGCGGATGCGCGGGTCCTCGAGAGCGTCGAGGATCTGCTTCGTGCGGTCGCGGCTGCCGTCGTTCACGATGACGAACTCGATCTCGACGCCGTCCTGGAACTCGATCGCGAGGACGCGGTCGACCGCCTTCTGGAGGGTCGCCTGCTCGTTGTAGACGGGCATGAGAATGGAAAGCTTCACGTCGGGATTCTCTCTCGTACGGCGCTGAGCGGACTGCGGCGCGCGGGATGCGCGGCACGCGGCGGGGATGCGGGGCGCAGCGCGGGGGTTCGGGGCGCGGAGGGCTACGGGGCGGCGACGGCGGCGGACCGGAACCAGGCGATGGTCCGGGCCAGTCCGTTCTCGAGGGGCACTGTCGGCTGCCAGCCGAGGATCTCCCGCGCCTTCGTGATATCGGGCTTGCGGCGCTCCGGGTCGTCGACCGGGCGCGGCTCGTAGTGGATCTCGGAGTCGCTGCCGATCAGGGCGATGATGCGGCGGGCGATCTCGCCCAGCTCCAGCTCGTCGACGCTGCCCAGATTGATCGGGCCCGCGTCCGTCGAGTCGGCCATGCGGAGGATCCCGTCGACGAGGTCGTCCACGTAGAGCAGCGAGCGGGTCTGGGTGCCGTCGCCGTGCATCGGGATCGACGTGCCGGCCAGCGCGGCCTTCACGAACGCCGGGACGGCGCGGCCGTCGTCGATGTCCATGTTCGGGCCGTAGGTGTTGAAGATCCGCACCACGCCGGTGTCGACGTCGAAGTACCGGCGGTACGCGAAGGTGATCGCCTCCGCGTAGCGCTTCGCCTCGTCGTAGACGCTGCGCGGCCCGTTCGGGTTGACGTTGCCCCAGTACTCCTCGTGCTGCGGATGCACGTGCGGGTCGCCGTACACCTCCGAGGTGGAGGACACGACGAAGCGGGCGCCGTCGCGCTTGGCGACCTCGAGCAGCGCCTCGGTCACCGTGGAGCCTGCGTGCAAGGTCTCGAGCGGGTGGGCGAGGTAGCGCGGCGGCGACGCCGGCGAGGCGAAGTGCAGCACCACGTCGAAGCGCCCGGGAACGGCGACCGCGTTCGCGGCGTCGTCGTGGACGAAGGTGAAGCGCTCGTGTCCGCGGACGGACTCGAGGTTGCGGGTCGAACCGGTCAGCAGCGAGTCGATCACGACGACGCCGTCGCCGCGACGGAGGATCTCCGCCGCGAGATGGGAGCCGAGGAAGCCGGCACCGCCGGCGAGCAGGTAGTTGCGGGTCACGGTCGTGGACCGCCTCCTCGGGAAGCTGGGTGGTGGGACGTGTGGAGCCCGGCGGAGCCCCATGAAATTACCATAGGGTTCCGGAGCGCCCGCTCCCCCTGCACCGTTCCCGTCCAGGCCGGGTGCCCGAACGAAGGACGATCGCCCAGATGACCCTCGAGGACGCGCCCGACAGCCCGACCGCCCCGGCGGAGTCGACCGCCCCGGCGGAGTCGACGGCTCCTGCGGAGCGGACCGCCCCGGCGGCCCGGCGGTTCCGCCGGCCGCCCGCCCTCCTCGCCGACGCGGGACTCACCCTCCTCACGGCCGTCCTCGCCGCGGCGCTCGGCCTGCTCGCCCTGCGCGTCGGCGTGGACCAGCTCGGGCAGCGCTGGAGCTTCGGCGGCGCCGACCAGGTGCTGCACTACGCGATCTTCTCCAGCGCGCGCGACGTGCTGCCCTTCTTCCCGAACGACCGGCTCGGCTTCCCCGAGGCGCAGAACCTGTTCTTCGCGCCGCTGTTCGACCCGTGGTCGGCCGCCTTCGTCGCCCTCGTCGGCCCGCTCACGCCCGACGGCGTGTGGCTGTTCAACCTGTACAGCCTGGCGGGCTTCCCCGCCGCGGGCGCCACGGCCTACCTCTTCTTCCGCGCCCTCCGCCTGCGCCGGCCGACCTCGCTCGTCCTCGGGGTGCTGACCGCGGTCCTGCCCTACCACTTCTTCCAGCTGGCGCTCGGGCACCCGTTCCTGGCGAACTACTGGTCGGTCCCGCTCATCGGCGTGCTCCTTCTCGTCATCGGCGGCGACGTGACCGATCCGCTCGCGCGCTGGACGTCCGGGCTCGGCAGCCGACGCCGCCGCGTCCTGCGGGGCGCCCTCGTGCTCGTGCTGGCGATCGCCGTCGCGTGGACCCAGTCCTACTACTTCGTCTTCGGCGCGATCGTCCTCGGCGCAGCCTGGGCCGTCGCGGTGATCGCCTCGCTCGTGCGGCGGGCTCCGCTGCGCAGCCTCTCCTGGCCGACGTTCGCGCTCGGAGCCCTGCTCGTCCTGATCGCCGTGCAGCTCGCCGTCCTCTCCGACGATCAGGGCGACCGCTACGAGAAGTACTTCCAGGGCCGCTCACCGCAGGAGTCGGAGCTCTACGGCGGGAAGATCCAGAACCTCCTGCTGCCCTCGCCCCTCAGCGGCTTCGGCCCACTGGCGGGTCTGGCCAAGAGCTACGAAGCGTCGACAGAGGTCGTGCCGAGGTCGGAGAACCCGGCGACGGCCGTGGTCGTCTCGGTCGCCTTCCTTATCGTTCTGCTGATCGTCCTGGTCACCCTCTTCAGCGCCGGCCGCCCCGCCCCCGAGCGCCGGTCGCGGCTCGGCGAGCTGGTCGCCGACGCCCGGGTCGGCCTGCTCAGCCAGGCCTTCGTCGTCGGGCTGCTCTTCTTCGTGGTGACCGGCTTCGGCACGATCCTGGCCTACGTCGTCAGCCCGGAGATCCGTGCCTGGTCGAGGTTCGCCATCGTGCTCAGCGTCCTCGCTCTCGGCGTGGCGGGACTCGCGATGGAGGCCGTCGCCCCTCGGCTGCGCGTCCTGCTCCCGATCCTCGCCGCCGTCGCGGTGGTGGGCCTGATCGACCAGGTCGGCGGCGCGAGCACGGCGGTCGGCATCGCCGCCACGGACGACTCCGCCCTCCGCTCCTTCGTCGACGACACCGAGCAGGTGCTCCGGCCCGGCTGCGGCGTGGTCCAGCTCCCGCTCAAGGACTTCCCCGAGACCGGGGCCGTCGGCGACATGGGCGACTACGACGAGGCCCTGCCGTACGTCTTCTCCTCGGACGAGGACGGACTGCGCTTCAGCTACGGAGCGGTCCGCGGGACGTTCTCGGCGGAGGACTGGGACGGCGCGGTCACGACGGCGGCGTTCGAGCGCGAGTACGCGGCGTCCGGAGCCTGCGCGGTCCTCGTCGACACGGCGGCCTACGTCGACGACCCCGACGGCTGGCGGGCCTTCGTCGACGCGGTCGCCGACGCGGACGCGCCCGTCGTCACCAGCACCGACGACCGGGAGCGCTGGCTGCTGTTCCGCTCGTGATCGGCGCCGCGGTCAGCGGGTGACGGGGAAGACGAGCCAGCGCCCCGACGAGGACTGCGCGGTCGGCGTGAGCGCTCCGCTCACCGAGACGACGTCGGCCTCCCAGACGCCCTCGCGTCCGACGTACGCGGCGGTGTCGACGGAGACGGCGCACGCCCCGCTGGCCCGCACGGCCGCAGCGAACTCCTCCGGCGTCTCGAGGTCGTCGAAGACCTCGTAGCCCTCCGTGCCGCCGACCGAGCCGTAGCTCCAGCTGAGGTCCTCCCCCTCGGTCCGCAGATACGGGAGGGCGGGGTCGTAGTCGCCCATGCTCCCGATGGCCCCGCTGTCGGGGAAGCTCTTGATCGGCAGCTGCACCACCCCGCAGCCGTCCGGCAGCGCGGCGTCCGCCTCGGCGACGAGCGCGGCGACCTCGCTGTCGTCGGTGGGTGCGATCGGCACCATCCGCGCGACGCCGGCGAGCTGGTCGAGGGAGGCGACGAGGACGATCAGGCCGGCTGCGGCGATCCGGACCCAGCGACGGGTGACCCGGCCGAGGGCGATCGCCACCGCTCCGAGCCCGAGCAGGATGATCACGATCGACAACCGGGACCACGCACGGATCGTCGGATCGAGGAACACCGCGATCGCCATGCCGAAGCCCGCGATGACGAAGAAGGCGAGCGTCCAGAGCGCCGCGATCGCGAGGACTCGCAGCCTCTCGTCCGAGAGCAGCCGGCCGACTGCGGTGAGGCGGAGCGCCCGTCCGCCGACCGCGCCGGTCAGCGGCAGTGCCAGCAGCAGGAGGCACAGGCCGACGATCGCGAGCACGGGCATCCCCGGCGGCTCGGTCGTCACCGCGACGGCGGTGCCCGTCGAGTACAGGTTCGTCAGCGCGCCGATCTTCGGCAGCTCGGTGCCCTGCCAGGGCAGGAAGAGCGAGAGGAGCTTGCCCGCGAAGATCTCGGACTCCCCCACGCCTCGGGTCTCGAAGTAGGCCGTCGTGCGCTCGCCGAAGCCGCTCCCGAGGACGGCGATCTCGATCGCCACGAGCGCGCCCAGGACCGCGAGCGGCGATCCCCGGCCGAGGACCGTGCGCAGCGGCACGCGGCTGGCGAGGCCGGCGAGCGCGCAGAGCGCCCACACCCCGCCGAGGACGAGCACGCTGAAGACGTAGTAGTAGCCGCTGCTCGATGCGATCAGGGCCGGGAGCACCAGGACGGGCACAGCACCGCGCAGCAGCCGGGAGCGGCGCGTCGCCGCCCGGGCCCGCCAGGCGCGGAACGGATCGGTCCGATCGCCGGCGGCGACGAGCACGAGGATGCCGAGGAGAGGGATCGCCCAGTACGCGGCGAGGAACGGGTGACCGTAGCCGACCCGCAGGAAGTGGTACGGAGCCAGGCTGAAGACGGCGGCCAGGAGCGACGACGCCCAGACCGGAGACCGCAGGCAGCGGAAGAAGGCGTACCCGGTCAGCGCGGTCGAGGCGAAGGTCAGCAGGGTGAAGACGTTGAGCAGCACGAGGCCGTCCCGGATCACCAGGCTCAGCACACCGGCCGTCACCGCGGCCGCCACGTCGAACTGGGCGGTGAAGAAGGCGTTGAAGCCGTCCGGGAAGCCCAGCGCCCCGTTCTCGGTGAAGGGGAACGCCTGCGTCGCGCTGCGGAAGAGCAGGTAGTGCAGGATCTGGTCGCCACCGCCCACCTGCCAGCGCTGCGCCATCGACTCGGGGGTCACCCCGAGCGCGAGCACGGCGGCGAGCACGCTCGCGCCGGCGGCGGCGAGCGCGGCGCCGACCTCGAGGAGCCACCGACGGCGGGTCGAGCCGCGCCCGCTCCGCGCATCGGGCGCGGACGGCGGCTGCCGCTCAGAAGCCACGATCGGCCTGCGCCGTCTCGATCCCGCGGCGGACGATCGCGTTCAGAGTCGCCTCTCCGTCGGTGCCGGCGTAGTCGTAGACGTCGAAGGTCGGGCAGGCCGTCACCGAGGCGGGCTCGCCGAGGGTGCCGAGCGCGAGCACGGCCCAGTCCGGATCCCGGTCGGCGAGCACGTAGCTGAAGGTCTTCGACCGGTACGCCGCCGCATTGTTCATCCAGAGCTGCGGGGTGAAGTCGAAGTTGACCTGCTGCACGTCGACGACCGTCCCCGCGTAGAGCTCGAGCGGCCGGGTGGTCCAGAACGAGCCGACGCCCGCGAGGTCGCGGCCGTCGAGCCACTGCTCGAGGCACGCGCGCTCGGGAGTCGCGCCGGCCTGGGCCGCGGCACTGCGGATCGGCGCCGCCGCGACGACCGCCCCCACGGCGGCGACGAGCACGACGAGAGCGGCGGCGGCGGCCCGCAGCGGCCGCGGCGGCCGGAGCCGGCGCAGCAGGCCGGCCCCGGGCAGGCCGCGCGGGACCCAGTCCTGGAGCGCGGGGAGCACCATCAGAGCGGGGAAGACCGCCAGCGGCAGCAGATAGCGGCTCACCAGGCTGCCGGTCACGATCTGCCCGAGCACGAGAGAGGCCGAGGCCACCAGGACGAACGTCGCGAGGACCACGCTCGAGTCGGCCACCGCCCAGGGCGTCTCCGGCCGGACCTGGGTCGCCACCGCGATGACGAGGGTGAGCACGGCCGCGAGCAGGAGCAGGGCGACGACGAGGATCTCGACCTTCCCGAACCGGGTGGAGCCGACGTCGCGCATCTGCAGGAGGAACCCGTCGACCGCCGCTCCCGCCCGCTCGAGGTGGAGGTAGGTGGCGGCGTCGACGGCGACGAAGCGCGCGAAGGCGCCCCGCGCCGCGTAGCCGATCCCGGCGCCGGCGATCAGCACCGAGGAGATCAGCAGCGCGCGCCGCCACGCCATCCGCCGGAGCACGAGGACGGCCAGCAGTGCGACCACGGCCGGTGCCGTGAACTGCAGGGCGAACAGCGGGTTGGCGAGCGTGGTCGCCGCCGAGACGACGGCCGCCCCGATCAGGGCGAGCACCGTGCGCCGCGCCGTCGGCAGCCGGGCCGGATCGAAGCCTCCGCTCGCCTCCGCCATCAGGGCGAGGGCCAGCACCGCCGAGAGCGCGACTCCCGAGTAGTACGTGGTCAGCAGGATGCCGCTCGCGAAGGCTCCCGCGTTGATCAGCCCGCGCCCCTCCGTCGCCGCGAGCAGGAGGACCACCGAGGTCGCCGCGACGGCCGCTCCGATCCGCCACCCTCGAGGTCGGCCGGCGAGGACGCGCGCTGCCAGCCAGCGGAGCGCCAGGTGCAGAACGGCGACGTTGACGAAGGCGTTGACGACGAGCGAGGCGACGGCGGACCCGCCGGCCAGCGCCAGGCTCAGCACGTAGAGGGGGAGCTCCGGGAAGAGCAGCAGCTGGCTCGTCATCACCCACTCGAAGGGCTCGCCGCGCTCGACCGACGCGACGAGCAGCGGGAGCGCGAGCGAGTCACCGTCGGTCAGCAGGTAGGACCACCACGGCGTCCGGGACAGCACGGCGAGCACGACCGCGGTCGCGGCGAGGACGAGGAGCAGGCCCGCCGCGTCCGCTCCGAACGCGCGGAACCTCGACCGCGTCGCGTCGACGCCCGTCATCGCGGGCTGCGGCGTCCCAGTCGGATGCGGAGGACGAGGAGGATGCTCTGCAGCATCGTGTTGCCGGGGATCTTCGACGTCCCCTCGGTGCGGTCGAGGAACACGATCGGGATCTCGCGGGCGCGGTTCGCCGCGCCGACCGCCCGGTGCTTGAGCGCGATCTGGAACCCGTAGCCGGTCGCGTCGACCGTCTCGAAGTGGATTCGCTCGAGCAGCTCGCGGCTGAAGAGGTTGTAGCCGCCCGTCCAGTCGGTGAGCCGCGAGCCGAGCAGCGCTCGCGCGTAGAGGTTGCCGCCGCGGCTGAGGATCTTGCGGTCGAGCGTCCAGTCAGGGGTGCCGCCGCCGGGGATGTAGCGCGAAGCGACCACCAGATCGGCGCCGGCCCGGACCTCGCGCAGGAAGTCGCGGAGGTACTTCGGGTCGTGCGAGAGATCCGCGTCCATCTGCAGGATGTGATCGGGCGGCTCCTCGGACGAGAGGACCTGGCCGAAAGCCCAGAGGTAGGCGGCCCCGAGCCCCTCCTTCGCCGTGCGCTCGAGCACGTCGACGGTGAAGGTGTCCGTCGACAGCCGGGCGCCGAGCTCGCGGGCCTTCGCGGCCGTGCCGTCGGGCGACGAGTCGTCGACGATCACGGAGCGGACCCTCACGTCCGTCTCGCGCGCCACCGCTTCGGACAGGCGACGGAGCAGCTCGTCGATGTTGTCCGCTTCGTTGTACGTGGGGGTGACGATGGTGAGGGCGAGCATCTGATCCAATTCCGGCAGGAGCATGAACGGTCCGCCGAGGCGGAGGCAGTGGAACAGTATCAGCGCCTGTCGGCGCCTCCCAAGTGGGAAGGACACGTGCAGGACCGGCCCGGCTCTCAGATTCCGGTGGTGCGGCACCGGGTCCGGCACAGATGCCGCACGTAGTGTGGGGCGCAGCGCGTCTTTTCCGCGCGAGGAATCGAAGGAGTAGTCGTGTCGCGTTGGCCGTTGTCGTCGCGGTGGTTGGAATCGCAGAAGGTGCGGTTCCTCGTCGCCGGCTCGCTCAACACCGCCCTCGACTTCCTCATCCTCAACGCGCTGGCACTGCTCGTCGGCCTGCCCACCCTGGTCGCGAACGTCGCGTCGGTGACCGTCGGCATCTCGATCTCCTACTTCCTCAACCACTACTTCGTCTTCCGGCACCCCGACCGGCCGACGGTGCGCACCTTCGCGCAGTTCTTCCTCGTCACCGGGTTCAGCTCCCTCGTGCTGCAGTCGCTGATCATCTACGGCTTCGAGATCTTCTTCGACACCCGCTTCGGCACCTCCCTCCTCTTCCTCCCCAGCGCGGGCGAGAAGGCGTTCCTCGCGATCAACGCCGCGAAGGCCGTCGCCGTGATGGTCGGCCTGGTCTGGAACTTCTGCCTCTACAAGTTCGTCGTGTTCCGCGCGCCCTCGGCGGCGATCGCCCCCGAGCTGGGCGAGGTCGTCGACGAGGTGGAGTCCGCCGCGCGCTGAGCGCCGGAGCCCCGCTCGGGGCCCGTGCTAGCCTCGTCGAGTTCTTCCGACGGTGCCCCCGCCCGTCGACGCCGCTCCCCCGGAGGCTCTCATCGCCCGTTCGACGTTGCCCATCGCGGTCGTCGTCGTCACCCACTTCTCGGGTGAGGTCCTCCGCGCCTGCCTCGAGTCGATCCCCGAGGCGACCGAGCACGACGTGAGCGTCGTCGTCGTCGACAACGCGACCACCGACGACTCCGTCCGCCGCGTCGTCGAGCGCCGCCCCGAGGTGCTCTTCCACGAGACCGGCGAGAACCTCGGCTACGGCAGGGCGATCAACTACGCGGTCGACCGGCTCGGCCCCGAGATCGAGTGGATCCTGGTGACGAACCCGGACACGGTGTTCCTGCCCGGCTCGATCGACGCGCTCTACGCGGCGGCGACCGCCGACCCCGGGATCGGCTCGATCGGCCCGCGCATTCTCGACTCGGACGGCACGATCTACCCGTCTGCCCGTGCCCTGCCCTCGCTCGGGACCGGCATCGGCCACGCGCTGCTCGCGCACGTCTGGCCGGGCAACCCCTGGTCGCGCCGGTACCGCCGCTCGCGCGCCGTCGAGACGATGCAGCACGGCAGCATGACGGCCGGCTGGCTCTCCGGCGCCTGCGTCATGGTGCGGCGCACCGCGTTCGAGCAGATCGGCGGCTTCGACGAGCGCTACTTCATGTACTTCGAGGACGTCCAGCTCGGCGACTCCCTCGGGCAGCGCGGCTGGTCCAACGTCTACCTCGCCGACGCGGTCGTGTCGCATCTGGGTGGGCACTCGACGCGGCTGGCCTCGGCCCGGATGCTCGCGGTGCACCACCGCAGCGCCTACCTCTACCTCGCGCAGAAGTACGACGCCTGGTACCAGGCCCCGGTCCGCGTCGCGGTCCGCCTCGGCCTCGGCGCCCGCGTCGCGCTGATGCGCCTGCGCCCCAGCCGCTGACGGCGCCCGGTGACCCCGCCCGCTGACGGCGGTGGATCTCGATTCGCCCGCTCCGCGGGCTACTCGATCAGCATGAGAACCATGCTGGGCGAGCAGCCGCGCAGCGGCGTCTCGAGACCCGCCCTGCTCAGCGTCCGAGCTCGAGCAGGCGCTGCAGGTACGCTCCGTAGCCGCTCTTCACGAGCGGGGCGGCGAGCGCCGCGAGCTGGGCGTCGTCGATCCAGCCGTGCCGCCAGGCGATCTCCTCGATGCAGCCGATCTTGAAGCCCTGGCGCTGCTCGATCACGCGGACGAACTCGGTGGCCTCGATCATCGAGTCGAAGGTCCCGGTGTCGAGCCAGGCGGTGCCGCGGTCGAGGACCTGCACGTTCAGCGTGCCTGCCTCGAGGTAGCGCTCGTTCACCGTGGAGATCTCGAGCTCGCCGCGGGCGGAGGGCTCGATCGTCTTGGCGATGCCGACGACGGAGTTGTCGTAGAAGTACAGACCCGGAACCGCGTAGTTGCTCTTGGGCGTCGCCGGCTTCTCCTCGATCGAGAGCGCGTGGAACGCGTCGTCGAACTCGACGACGCCGTACGCGCGCGGATCCGCCACCTGGTAGGCGAAGATCACCGCGCCCTCGATGTCCGTGTTCGCCGCGAGGGCCGTGCCGAGCGCCGTGCCGTGGAAGATGTTGTCGCCGAGCACCAGCGCGACGGAGTCGTCGCCGATGAAGTCCTCGCCGATCAGGAACGCCTGCGCCAGGCCGTCGGGAGACTCCTGCACTGCGTAGGAGAGCGTCATGCCCAGACTCGAGCCGTCGCCGAGCAGCGCGCGGAACTGGTCGTTGTACTCGGGGGTCGTGATGATCAGGACCTCGTCGATCCCGGCCATCATCAGGGTCGACAGCGGGTAGTAGACCATCGGCTTGTCGTAGATCGGCATCAGCTGCTTCGAGATGCCCTTGGTGATCGGCCAGAGCCGCGAGCCGGAGCCGCCGGCCAGGATGATGCCCTTCACGAGCGCGCTCCGTCCAGCTGGGCGTAGAGCGCCTTCGCCTCGGCCCAGGTGGGCAGGATCCCCTGCGCCTCCGCCTCGGCCAGGGTCGGCGCGTCGGTGTCCTTCGGCGAGAGCAGCGGCTCGCCCGCCTCGGCCGGGAAGCGGAGGGCGATCTGCTCGTCGAGCGGGTCGATGCCCTTCTCGCGGATCGGGTCGTAGGTCGAGGAGACGAGGTAGGAGACGACCACCCCCTCCGTCAGCGCGACGAACGCGTGGGCGAGACCCTCGGCGAGGTAGACCGAGCGGCGGTCGACGTCGTCGAGCAGCACCGAGTCCCACTGCCCGAAGGTCGGCGAGCCGACGCGCACGTCGATGATGTAGTCGAGCACCGCGCCGGAGAAGCAGGAGACGTACTTCGCCTGCGACGGCGGGATCTGCGCGAAGTGGATGCCGCGCACGGTGCCGCGCTTGGACACCGAGGTGTTGCCCTGCTGGAGCGAGAGCGGGTGCCCGACCTTCTCCGCGAGGCGGTCGAAGCGGTAGAACTCGTAGAACACCCCCCGGTCGTCGGGGAACTGCCGCGGCGTGACCTCGTAGGCGTCGGGGATCTCGAGCTCTCTGATCTGCACGGTCACGAGTGTACTGAGCGCGCGGCGGCCCGCTGTCGCCGCCGGTGCGCCGTCCCCGCCCGGTGCGCCGGGGTCCGCGCGTCGGAGGCCTCCGGCATGATGAACGGGTGACCTTCCTCCTCACGGGCGCCTCCGGCATGCTCGGCACCGACCTCCGCTCCTCCCTCGGCGATCGCGCCGTCACGGCGCTCGGCCGCGCCGACCTCGACGTGACCGATCTCGACGCCGTCCGCGCCGCCGTCGCCGGCCACGACGCGGTGCTCAACTGCGCCGCGTACACGCGCGTCGACGACGCGGAGAGCGACGAGGAGGAGGCGCGCCGCGTCAACGCGCTCGGCGCCCACCACCTCGCGATCGCCACCGCCGAGGTCGGCGCCGCGATCGTCCAGGTCTCGACGGACTACGTCTTCGACGGCTCGGCGACCAGCCCCTACGCCGAGTCGCACCCCCGCGGGCCGATCTCCGCCTACGGCAGGACGAAGGCCGAGGGTGAGGAGCTCGTCCTCGCCGCGAACCCCGAACGGGGCTACGTCGTCCGGACCGCCTGGCTCTACGGCGCGCACGGCGGCAACTTCGCGAAGACGATGGTCCGCCTGGCCGGCGTGCACCCCACCCTCACCGTCGTCGACGACCAGCGCGGCCAGCCGACCTGGACGGGCGACCTCGCCGACCGCCTGATCGCGCTCGTCGACGCCGCGGCTCCGGCCGGGATCTACCACGGCACCAACGCCGGCGAGACGACCTGGTTCGGCTTCGCCCGCGCCGTGTTCGAGAAGGCCGGGCTCGATCCCGAGCGCATCCGGCCGACCGACAGCGGCAGCTTCGTCCGTCCGGCCCCGCGGCCCGCCTACTCGGTCCTCGGCCACGACGCCTGGACCGCCGCCGGTCTCGCGCCGATGCGCTCCTGGGAGGACGCGCTGGCCGCCGCCCCGCTCGAGGCGGTCACGCCGTGACGACGACGCTCCGCGTGGTCGTCGACCAGATGCTCGCCCGCGTCCCCGGCGGCATCGGCCGCTACACCGAGGAGCTCACCCGCGAGCTGATCCGCACCGCCCCGCGCGACTGCGAGGTCGAGGCCGTCTTCTCCGCGCATCCGCCCGAGAAGGAGGAGGAGCTGCGGCTGCGCCTGCCCGGTCTCGCGCGCCTGCACCGCCTGCACCTGGGCCGCCGCGAGCTCTCCCGGACCTGGCAGTACGGCATCGGGATCCCGTCCGGCGGCGGCATGATGCACGCCCCGAGCCTCTTCGCTCCGCTGCGGAACCACGAGGGCCGCGAGGGCGAGCAGATCGCCGTCACGATCCACGACACGGTGCCGTGGACGCACCCCGAGACGCTCACCCCGCACGGCGCGAAGTGGCACCGGGCGATGGCGAAGCGCGCGCAGAAGTTCGCCGACGCCGTCGTCGTCCCGACCCACGCGGTCGCGCAGCAGCTCTCGCAGGTGCTCGACTTCGGCGACAGGATCCGCGTGATCGGCGGGGCCGTCGGCTCCGGACTCGTCCTGCCCGACGACGCGGAGGAGCGCGCGGCGGCCCTCGGCCTGCCGGCCGAGTACGTCCTCAGCGTCGGCACGCTCGAGCCGCGCAAGGGCCTGGTCTCGCTGATCGCCGCCTTCGGTGAGGCGTCTGCGCCGGAGCTTCCGCTCCTGATCGTCGGGCCGACCGGCTGGGGCGAGCTCGACATCGCGTCCGTCGCGGACGAGCAGGGACTCGGCGAGGACCGGGTGCGCGCGCTGGGCGTGCTCAGCGACACCGACCTCGCACTCGTGCTCAGCCGGGCGACCCTGTTCGTCTACCCCAGCATCGCCGAGGGCTTCGGTCTGCCGGTGCTCGAGGCCATGCACTTCGGCGTGCCGGTCGTGCACTCGGACGATCCGGCGCTGCTCGAGGTCGCGGCCGACGCGGGCGTCGCCGTCGAGCGCGGCGACGCGAAGCACTACCCGGAGCGGCTCGCGCTCGCGATGAGCAGCGTGCTCTCCGACACCGGGCTGCGCGAGCGCCTGTCGGTGGCCGGCCGCGACCGCTCCCGCGCCTTCAGCTGGCGCGACTCCGCCGAGCGCGTCTGGGCCCTGCACGCCGACCTCTGAGCCGCGGCGAGCCTGCAGACCCGACTCCTGACGCCGGTCAATCTCGATACGCCCGCTCCGCGGCCTACTCGATCAGCGTGCTGCCGCGAGCGTCGCCCTTCCATGCTGGTCGAGCAGCCCCGCAGGGGCGTAGCGAGACCCACGCCCGTCAGCAGGGCGGCTCTGCACACCCCGACTCCGGATTCCGGTGGATCTCGATACGCCCGCTCCGCGGGCTACTCGATCAGCATGCTGCCGCGAGGGTCGCGTGCTGCCGCGAGCGTCGCCCTTCCATGCTGGTCGAGTAGCCCCGCAGGGGCGTATCGAGACCCACGCCCGCCAGCACGGCAGGCCTGCAGACCCCCACTTCTGACGCCGGTGGATCTACTTGGAAGAGACGCCCGCAGACATGCTGGTCGAGTAGCCCCGCAGGGGCGTATCGAGACCCACCACCGCAAGGACGTCGGCCTCTTCCCCGCCCTGCGCTGGCGCCGAAGGCGCCCCCTCCGCTCGATACGCCCGCTCCGCGGCCTACTCGATCAGCAGGAACTGCCGCCTACTGCGCCGCCGCGTCGGGGAACAGGCCCTCCTGCACGAGCGAGCGGACCACGTCGTAGTCCGGGTCGCGGTCGACGTCGACCGCGGGCGGGACGAGCTCGACGACACCCACCGGCTGGGACTTCGTCTTCAGCCCCAGCTGCACGAAGTAGCCGAGCATCCCCTGCGGGACGTCGGTCTTGATCACCTGCGAGCCGGCCGCCGCGACGTCCTGGAACTTCGAGAGCACGTTGGCCGGGTCGAACTGCTCGAGCAGCGCGGTCTGCACCTGGCGCTGGCGGGCCATCCGGTCGTAGTCGCTCGTCGTGTAGCGCGAGCGGGCGTAGGCGAGCGCCTGCTCGCCGTTGAAGTGCCAGGGCCCGGGATCGATCCACTGGTTGACGCCCTGCATCGTGCCGTCCGCGCCGGGCAGCCCGCCGAGCGGCAGCGGCTCGGTTCCCTGGTAGTCCACGTCGATGCCGCCGAGCGAGTCGATCAGCTGGGCGAAGCCCTCCATGTCGATCAGCGCGTAGTACTGGATCGGCAGACCGAGCATCCCCTCGACCGCGTCGCGGGTCGCCTCGATGCCGGGCTCGCTGCCCTCGGCGACCGCGTCCGGGTAGAGCTCGGGGTGCTTCAGCTCCACCTCGGTGTAGATCGAATTCAGCTTGCAGACGTCGACCGCGCAGTTGTCCTTCGTGTAGCCGTCCGGGTACAGCTCGTGCATCGGGCTGTCCTCCGGGAACGGGATGTTCACGAACTCCCGCGAGACGCCGATCGTGGTCGCGGCGCCGGTCGAGGCGTCGATGCTGACGACGGAGATGCTGTCGGGTCGCAGGCCGTCGCGGTCCTCGCCGGCATCGCCGCCCAGCAGCATGATGTTGTAGCGGCCGTCGATCGGCGCCTCCATCGCCCCGCCGCCGAAGATCGACGACAGCGTCCCGCGGGTGATCCCGATCAGGTAGGTGCCGTAGGCGGTCGAGCCGACCGAGACCGCCATCAGCGCGATCGTCGCGAAGGCGAGCACGGCCCGCATCCTCGGCCGCGCCCGCACCAGGCGGATCAGCCGGAGGGTGTCGAGGGTGAGCACGAGCCAGACCACGCCGTAGACCACCAGCGCCGCCTGCAGGACGAGCATCGAGAGGTCGAAGGTCGCGAGCGTGTACAGCCCGGTCGGGAAGACGAAGTACAGGATCACGGCGACGAGCAGCGCCGTCCACAGCCCGAGGGTGAAGCCGAGACCGAGCCGGCCGAGGCGGCGGTTGCCCGCGAGCACCTGCGCGGAGCCGGGCACGAGCAGGTTGCCGATCAGCAGCCACCAGGCGCGACGGGTCATCACCGTGCTCGAGCGGACGTCCGGGTGCCGCAGCGGCAGCGTCATCGTCGTCACAGGCCGGCCACCAGTGCCTCGTTCTTCGCGGCGACCTGCACCTCGAGATCGGCCGCGAAGGCGTCGAGGCGCTCGGACAGCGCGTCGTCGCCGATCGCGAGCATCTTCACCGCGAGCAGTCCCGCGTTGCGGGCGCCGCCGATCGAGACGGTCGCGACGGGGACGCCGGCCGGC
The DNA here is from genome assembly GCF_013205025.1 of Rathayibacter sp. VKM Ac-2857. Classification (GTDB taxonomy): domain Bacteria; phylum Actinomycetota; class Actinomycetes; order Actinomycetales; family Microbacteriaceae; genus Rathayibacter. The sequence continues at coordinate 737,044 of NZ_JABMLE010000001.1, forward strand.
ATCTGCACGATCGAGAGCAGGGAGTCGAGTCCGTCGAGGCGCGCGAGCGGCACGGGCACGCCGACGACGGGGAGGGAGGTGACCGCGGCCAGCATCCCCGGCAGGTGGGCCGCACCGCCGGCCCCCGCGATCACGACGCGCAGGCCCCGCGCTCGGGCGCCGCGACCGTAGTCGATCATGGCCTGCGGGGTGCGGTGGGCCGAGACGACGCGGACCTCGTGGGCGATCCCGAACTCCGAGAGGGTCGTCGAGGCGGCCTGCATGACCGACCAGTCGGAGTCCGAGCCCATGACGACGCCGACGAGCGGAGACGGTCCGTTGACGAGCGCGTCGGCGCTCACGAGGCGGTACCGGCGGGGACGGCGGAGGGGGTGGGGCGGGTCACGGCCACCATGGTACGTCTCAGTCGGTGAGAACGGCCGCCGCGGCACGCGCCTCGTAGACCACCAGCTCGAGCTCGTCGCCGGTCGAGTTCACGTGCCCGACCTTCCGCCCCGGGCGCGGCTCCTTGCCGTAGTTGTGCACCTTGACCGCCGGGTGCGCGGCGAGCACGAGCGGGTAGCGGTCGGTCAGCGACTCCCCCACGGGGCCGCCGAGGACGTTCACCATCACGGTCCACGGATCGCGGCAGCCGGTCGCGCCGAGCGGCAGGTCGAGCACGGCCCGCAGGTGCTGCTCGAACTGCGAGGTGGTGGAGCCGTCCATCGTCCAGTGCCCGCTGTTGTGCGGGCGCATCGCCAGCTCGTTGACGAGCAGCCGGTCGTCCGTCGTCTCGAACAGCTCGACGGCCAGCACGCCGGTCACGCCCAGGCTCTCGGCGATCGTCTCGGCGATGTCGGCGGCGGCGTCCGCCAGACGACCGGCCGAGGCGGGCGCGGGCGCGAGCACCTCGGCGCAGACGCCGTCGCGCTGGATCGACTCGACCACCGGCCAGAGGATGCTCTCGCCCGAGGGGCGCCGGGCCACGAGCTGCGCCAGCTCGCGGCGGAAGCCGACCAGCTCCTCGACGAGCAGCGCGCCGCCGCGGCCGTCCTCGGCGAGCGCCGCGAACCAGTCGTCGGCCTCGTGCGCACCGCTGACGACGCGGACGCCCTTGCCGTCGTAGCCGCCGCGCGCGGTCTTGACCACGCCGCGGCCGCCGTGCTCGTCGAGGAACGCGGCCAGCTCGGCGGAGGAGGACACCGCGGCCCAGTCGGGCACGGGGACGCCGAGCTCGCTCAGGCGCTGCCGCATCATCAGCTTGTCCTGGGCGTAGAGGAGCGCGTCCGGGCCGGGGTGCACCGCCACGCCCTCGGCGACGAGCCGGCGCAGGATCGCCTGGGGCACGTGCTCGTGGTCGAAGGTCACGACGTCGACGGTGCGGGCGAACTCGAGCACCGTCTCCTCGTCGCGGTAGTCGCCGACCCGGGTCGCGGCGAGGCCCGCCGGGGCCCCCTCGTTCTCGGCGAGGACAGCGATCTCGAGGCCGAGCTCGACCGCCGCGGGGATCATCATCCGGGCGAGCTGGCCGCCTCCGATCACACCGACGCGCATGGCGATCCTCCTGATTCCGCCCGCGGGCGCGGGGCGGCTCCATGGTACCGAGGGGCGCCGACGCGGCGGGGCTCAGGGCGCGCGGGTGGGTCGCCCGGAGCGGCGACGGGGACTCGGAACGGCGTGCTCAGACGGGACGAAGTGCTCAGAGCGGATCGGGCGCGGGCCACTCCGGCAGCGGCGCCGCCGCGATCGCGTCGCGCAGCAGCTCGGCGACCAGCTCCGGGTCCTCCACGTCGCGCAGCACGAACGACTCGGCGCCGTCCAGGGTGATCCGCACGTCGCCGCAGCGGGCGATGCGCTGGCCGAGGCTGCGCGAGACGCCCACCGCCATCCGCCGGTCGAAGTCGAGGTCGGCACGGCGCGCCGACAGGACACCGCGGCGGGCGTGCAGCCCGCGCTGCGTGATCCGGTAGCGGATGCTCGCCCAGCCCGCGATGCCGGGCACGCAGAGCAGCAGCACGAGCACCGCGGTGCCGAGGGCGATGATCCAGCGCTGCAGCTCCAGCTCGAACTGCGCGGCGAAGTAGAAGCCCGACCAGGTGAGCAGCAGGAAGCCGGCGACCGGGGCGACGGCGCGTCGAGCGCGCGGCGTGAGCCGGGCGAGCTCCCGGTCCCCCCCCGCGAGCCGATTCCGGCCGCCGGCGCTCACTGGCGCAGGTGGGTGACGTCGCCCGCCGAGAACGGGCGCCGGGCGCCGTCCTGCTCGAGCACGAGCGAGCCGTCGGAGTCGAGCGCGACGGCGGCGCCCTCCGCCACGGAGCCGTCCGGCAGCTCGACCCGCACCGGGCGGCCGAGCGTGCCGAGGTGCGCTCGGACGACGGCGGCGGTCCCGGAGGACTCGGCGTCGCCGAGGGCGAGGAGCGGCGCGAGCAGCGCCGAGAACTCGGTGAGGAAGCCGGCGAGCACGGCGTCGGCGCCGGTCGTCGACGCGCCGGCGAGGGCGAGGGAGGTCGCGGTCGGCACGGGCAGCTCCTCCTCGCTCAGCAGGAGGTTGATTCCGGTGCCCACGATCACGCGGCCGTCGGGGAGGCGCTCGGCGAGGATCCCCGCCGTCTTGCGCCCGCCGAGCAGGACGTCGTTGGGCCACTTGACCTCGACGGCGCCGTCGACCAGCGGGGCGAGCGAGCGGGCCAGGGCCGCGCCGGCGAGCAGCGGCAGCCAGCCGACCGCGCCGGCGGGCAGCGCCGCCGCGTCCACGAGCGTGGAGGCGGCGAGCGTCCGGCCCGCGGGTGCCTGCCAGACGCGCCCCAGGCGCCCGCGGCCCGCGCGCTGGTCGTCGGTCGCCACGACGGAGAGGTGCGGCCAGGCGGCGGGCTCGGCCGTCGCCCGCTCGCGGAGCTCGTCGTTCGTCGACCCCGCGCTCTCGAGCCAGAGGACCTGCGGCGACACGGAGCGGGAGAGCGGGAGCTGCATGCGGCCACGCTACCGGCGGGCCCCGCGAGAACACCGGGGAGCGCTCGTCCCGCTTGTGCGCATCCTCCTGGCGTGGGCACCGGCTCCTGTGCGTCTGCGACAACGGAGGGGTCCATCGCCGCCGATAGGGTGGGCGAGTGACCGCGAACATCGAACGTCCCGCGCCCGATCTCCACACGACCGCGGGGAAGATCGCGGACCTGAAGGCCCGCTACCACGAGGCGGTCACCGCCAGCGGCGAGGCCGCGATCGAGAAGCAGCACGCCAAGGGCAAGATGACCGCCCGCGAGCGGATCGACACCCTCCTCGACCCGGGCTCGTTCGTCGAGCTCGACGAGTTCGTCCGCCACCGCACCCACGCGTTCGGCATGGAGAAGAAGCGTCCCTACGGCGACGCCGTCGTGACCGGCACCGGCACCATCCACGGCCGCCAGGTCGCCGTCTATTCGCAGGACTTCACGATCTTCGGCGGCTCGCTCGGCGAGGTCGCCGGCGAGAAGATCATCAAGGTGATGGACCTGGCGCTGAAGACCGGCGTCCCGATCATCGGCATCCTCGACTCCGGCGGAGCGCGGATCCAGGAGGGCGTCGTCGCCCTGGGCAAGTACGGCGAGATCTTCCGCCGCAACACCGCGGCCAGCGGCGTGATCCCCCAGATCTCGATCATCTGCGGCCCCGCGGCCGGCGGCGCTGTCTACTCCCCCGCCCTCACCGACTTCGTGATCATGGTCGACAAGACGAGCCAGATGTTCGTCACCGGCCCCGACGTGATCAAGACCGTCACCGGCGAGGACGTCGGCATGGAGGAGCTCGGCGGCGCGCTCACCCACAACAAGATCTCGGGCGTCTCTCACTACCTCGCGAGCGACGAGAACGATGCGCTCGACTACGCGCGCACCCTGCTCTCCTTCCTCCCGGACAACAACCTGTCCCCTGCGCCGGTGTTCGACAACGAGGTCGACCTCGAGACGACGGACTCCGACCGCTTCCTCGACACCGTCATCCCCGACAGCCCGAACCAGCCGTACGACATGCGCGCCGTGATCGAGCACATCGTCGACGAGGGCGACTTCCTGGAGGTGCAGCCGCTCTTCGCGCCGAACATCGTGATCGGCTTCGGCCGGGTCGAGGGCCGCTCCGTCGGCATCATCGCCAACCAGCCGAGCGCCATGGCGGGCACCCTGAACATCGAGGCCGGCGAGAAGGCCTCGCGCTTCGTCCGCTTCTGCGACGCGTTCTCGCTGCCGATCCTCACCCTGGTCGACGTCCCCGGCTACCTGCCCGGCACCGACCAGGAGTGGACGGGCGTCATCCGCCGCGGCGCGAAGCTGCTCTACGCCTACGCGGAGGCGACCGTGCCGCTGGTCACCGTCATCCTGCGCAAGGCCTACGGCGGCGCCTACATCGTGATGGGCTCCAAGCAGCTCGGCGCCGACATCAACCTCGCCTGGCCGACGGCCGAGATCGCGGTCATGGGCGGCCAGGGCGCCGTCAACATCCTCTACCGCAACGAGATCCGCAAGGCGGAGGAGGCGGGCGAGGACGTCGCCGCCGTCCGCACCCGGCTGGCGAACGAGTACACCTACAACGTGGCGAGCCCGTTCCTGGCCGCCGAGCGCGGCGAGCTGGACGGGGTCATCGAGCCGTCGGCGACCCGGGTGTCGGTGATCAAGGCGCTGCGCGCGCTGCGGACCAAGCGCGCGAACCTGCCGGCCAAGAAGCACGGCAACATCCCGCTCTGAGCGGCGGTCAGCCGGCCGTCGGCGCCTTCTCGGGCGCCGGCGCCTTCGGCTTCTCCTGCGCCGCCGGCTTCTCGGCGGGCGGCGTCTTCTCCTCCGGCCGTGCGCCCAGCGCCCGGGCGAAGGCGAGCGCCTCGCGCGGGGAGACGTCCGGCAGGTAGGCGCGCCCGATCGCCGCGCCGATCCGCGGCAACTGCAGGGCGTCCGGGTACGCCATCCAGAGCCCCTCGTAGCGCGGGTGGAACTTGGCCTTGAAGCGGAACAGCGAGGTGAAGCCGTAGGCCGGCTCCAGCGTCCGCGCCAGGAACTCGAGCAGGCCCGACAGCGCGGTCGGCTCGGGCGGCTGCTCCCCCTCCGGCACCGGCGCCGTCGCGAGCGGCGCACCGGACAGCGAGACGAACTCCGCGCCCTGCTCCTGCGCGCGGAGAGCGGCGGAGGCGATCAGGAACTCCATGATCCCGGGCATCGCCTCGTCCGAGCGGCGCATGAAGTCGAGCGTCCAGCCGACGATCCGGCCGTCGCGGTGCACGGGCAGCCAGCTGGTGATCCCCTGCAGCACGCCGTCGGGCCCGACGGCGAGCAGCAGCGCGACGTCGGGGTCGCGCGCCTCGTCGATGCCGCCGAGCGTGAAGCCCATCTCGGGCAGCGCCTTCTCGGACACCCACTTCTCCGAGAGGTCGACGATCTGGCTGGCCATCCCCAGCGAGAGCTCCGGCCAGGTCGTCCAGACCGGCTCGATGCCGAGCTTGAGCGCGCGGGTGAGCGGGTAGCGCACCTTCTGCCAGCGCTTCCCGGTCAGCTCGAAGCCGCCGAGCTCGATGATCGTCTCCTCGCCGACCGAGATGCGCGACCAGCCGAGAGCGTCGAAGACCGGCAGCAGCTCGTCGTGGACGCTGTAGAACACCGGCGTCCAGCTCCGCTCGTCGCAGAACGCGACGAAGCCGGCCACGACCTCCTCGCGCCGCTCGGGCGCGCAGGCCGGGTCGGAGAGGGTGATCGCGACCCCGCCGACGACGCGGTAGGCGACACCGCCCTCGCCGTCGGGGGCGATCCAGTGCTCGTTGCCCTGCCAGGTGCCCTGGTGGCCGAGGCTGCCGGCGCCGTGCCGCACGAGCAGCCGGCGGTAAACCGCCTCGTCGCCGCGCACGCCCTGCACGTCCGTGGCCCGCAGGAGGGCGATCACCGCGACGACGACGAGGAGCCAGAAGACCGGCCCGACCGACTCGAAGCCGATCCGCGCGAGCGGCTCGCGCGGCACCGCCAGCAAGCCGTGCCCGCCGAGGAACCCGGACGGCACGAAGCGCAGCAGCCCGTCGAGGAGGAGCCTGCCGATTCCGAGCACCGGCTCGAAGCTGGTCCGGGTCGAGGCGGAGAGCGCGAGGTAGCCGCCGAGCGAGACGACGAAGCCGATCGCCACCACCAGGGCCCAGCGGCGCGCCGGCTCCCGCGGCGCCCGGATCCGGAAGTGCCGGCTGCTGACCGACAGCAGGACGATCACTCCGACCGGGACGATCACGGTGGTGGCCACCCAGAGCAGGTACTCGGCGTAGTACTGGAAGTCGGGGTGCCGTGCCGCGCGCTGCAGCAGGACGACGTCGAGGATCGCGATGGCGGCGTTCACGCCGATCGCGAGCAGCAGGCCGAGGCGGCGCCCGGAGCGCAGCCCGTACGCCGCGACGAGGAGCAGGATCATCGGGACGAAGGTGAGCAGGATCGGCCCGGGCGAGATCAGGTTGAGCCGCACGTGATGCGCGCAGTGCCGCACCGTGGCACCGCAGGGATCGTCGAGATCCCCGCCTCCGGTGAAAGCGCTCTGCAGCAGCCGTCCGAGGAACGAGAACGGCCCGTAGCCCGAGTCCGAGAGCACGGCGACGAGCGGACCGATGGCGGTCACCGCGACCACGGCGGCGAGCAGGGCGCGCGACTCCCGGTGCGAGCTCGGCGCGGGGCGCTGGGGGCGCAGACCGCTGACCCCGTGCGCCATCACCGCGCCGACCACGAGGCCCGCGGCGCCCGCGAGGAGGCGGTACACGTCGGCGGAGTCGCCCGCGTAGAGGACGAACATCAGCACCACCGCGAACACGGTGACGCGGAGGCGACGGCGCCAGAGCCCGCCCATGAAGGCCGTCGCGGCGAGGAGCGCGCCGACGCCGCCGATGAGCGGGTCGAAGGTCAGGTCGCCCACCGTGTCGCCCGCCCACCACTCGCCCACCGACGCGCCGATGCTCTGCAGCGCGGTGCCGAGCGCCGTGCCGATCGCCCCGGTGAGCAGGAAGGCGACGACCAGCCGGCGCGGGCCGAGCCGGTGCTCCGCGGCGATCAGCAGCGGCAGGAGCAGGAGCAGGACGAGCAGGAGAGCCGGCGGTCCGGACGCGATCAGCAGACCGGTGACCGCGGCCCAGGGCCGGCCGCCGAGGACCGTGCCGGCGCTCGCGGCCCACCAGGAGCCGGTCTCCGCGCTCGCCGGGCCGACGAGGGTGCCGGCGACCGCACTGGCGAGCAGGATCACCAGCGTCGTCGCGAACGCCGCGGGCGAGGAGCGCAGCACCGCGGCGAGGCGACGGGCGGAGGTGCGGCCTCGCTTCAGGGACCACGACGGCATGCGGGAACACTCCTGTCCGGGACGGAACGGGCGTCGCTCCGGCGGCGTCCGGCGTCAGCATAGCCACCGGCCCGGGCGCGGGACCGTGAACGGCATGCGGTACCGTCGCGGGATGAGCGCAGCCGACTCCGCACCCTCCGTCGTGATCACTACCCCGGGCCTGGACGCGCGCGAGATCGCCGCCGTGACCGCTGTCGTCACTGCTCTCGCCGCGCAGTCGCACCCCGTCGCCGAGGTGCCGGTCGTCCCCAGCGGCGGCTGGAGCGACCGCGCCGCCGCGGTCCGCGCGCCGCTGCAGCCGGCGCCCGGAGCCTGGCGCTCCTTCTCCGGCTGAGCGCCGGATCGGGCTCGGGCGGCCGGGGCGGGCGCAGAACGTGAATCTTGTACCCCGATTAGTCCCCTAAAGTGCCGACTACCTGCCACTCCCGGTCCTGGGCATGATTATCCGTGTTAGGTGTTCACTCCTCGGAGGGGGCATCGCCAAGCACTCGCCGACCAGGGTAAGCAGGCGGGTGTTTTGGGGGCGAGTGAGGGTGACATTCGGGTTGTCACCCTCACTCGGGGTTTGACGGCGGGCTGGGCCCCCTCTTCGGAGGAGTGGACAGCCCGCCGCACTCTTTTAACCGGTGCTGCGTTCGGAACCGGCGCAGCGCTTCGAAACGAGCCGCGCTTTCCACGGGCGCCGCGCTCGCGCCGTCACCGGTGGCCCGCAGGGCCCGGGGCGCTCAGCCCTCGAGCACACCCCGCTCGTCGCGGCGGATCTCGACCCAGGCGTCGACCTCGTCGCCCGCGTCGTCCGAGCCGAGGGCGCCCGCGCTGCCGTCACCGGCGGTCCGCAGGCCCACCACCGTCACGGCGGAGGGCGAGTCGGCCGAGGCGGTGCGGACCACGACCCGGTCGACGCCCTCGCCGATCCCGCTGAGCGCGTGGGCGAGCTCGCCCAGGACGCGCCGGCTCTCCTCCTCGGTCGTCCGGTCCAGGCCGCCGTCGTCCAGCACCGAGACGGTCACGCCGCGGCGCCGCGCCTCCAGCACGAGCCGGCGGACCTCGTCGTCGAGCAGCCGCCTCCCCCGGATCTCGTCGCGGACGGACGCCTCCAGCAGGGCGCACTCGCGGCGCTCCTCGTCGCTCAAGCCGAGCGGGCTGGTGGCGATCCGCAGCAGCATCTCGGAGGCGATGGCGCGGGTCTGCTCGAGCCGCACCTCCCGCTCCGAGAGGTGCGCCTCCTCCGCCGCCCGCCAGGACGCGGCGGCCCGCTCGGCGGCCTCGAGCACGCGCGCCTCGGAGCCGGCGCGGCCGAGCTCGATGATCAGGAGCTGCGCGATGCCGACCCAGGCGATGCCGCCGACGACGCCGAGGGTGGCCAGGGCGACCGGGCCGGCCCAGACGCTCGTGTGCACGATCAGGAAGCCCATCCCGGTCCAGGCCGCCAGCGGGCGCCGGCGAGCGCAGACGATCGTCATCAGCGTGCCGACGGCCGCGATGTACCAGGTGGAGTAGCCGTTGGAGGCGCCGGGGTCCAGCGACGGCGAGACGAGCAGCGGCAGAGCCACCGCCACCCCCGCCATCGCCCACGCGGTCACCGCGTGCATCCGCGTGGCCGAGCTCGGCAGGAGGGCGATCACGGTGGCGACGACGTAGAGGCCGACGGCGAGCAGATCGGCGGGCGTCGCGGGCGCGAGCCGGTACGAGAAGAAGGCGAGGACGACGTGGTAGAGCGAGAAGCCTCCGCCCAGCGCGTAGAGCAGCGGGCGCGGGTAGGCGATCACGAGCGGCTCCTCGCGGCGGGCCAGACGACGACGACCCGGGTTCCCTCGCCCGGGACGGTGTCGATCCGCGCCGAGCCCTGCACCTGGTGCACCCGGTCGAGGATCGAGAGCCGGATGCCGAGCCGCTCGCGCGGGACGTCGGCGAGGAGGAAGCCGCGGCCGTCGTCCTCGACGACCACCTCCACGGAGCACGCGGAGAGGCGCCCGCGCACCGAGCGCCGGACGGCGTCGCTCGGCCCCGCGTGCTGGACGCTGTTGGTCAGCGCTTGCCAGACCGCGCCGAGGACCGCCTCGGCGACCGGCCGCGGCATCGTGGTCGTCCGCGGATCCGCGTCCTCGTCGACGACCACCTCGACGTCCGCGACGAACGTCGACGCCGCGTGCGACAGCTGGCGCTCGAGCAGCTCCAGCGGGACCTCCCCCGCGTCGAGGTCGGACTCCTCGTCCGGGAGCAGCACCGAGAGGGTCTTCCGCGCCATCGAGGACACCAGCGCCCGCTCGGCGCCGGACTCGGCCGTCGCCGCCGCGAGCAGGGTCGCGAGCACGTTGTCGTGCACGAGGGCGTCCACCTCGACCCGCTCGACCTCGCCGGCGTGCTGGCGCATGGCCCCCTCGTACTGCTCCATCGCGGTCCGCTGCGCGCGGTCGACCGCGTCCGCCGACTGGCGCAGCACGGCGATCAGCACCAGCATCACGAAGCCGACGATGCCGACGTAGACGGCGTCGAGGGCCGCGCGGGTCGGCGAGGCGCCGCCGCCCGAGGGCAGCACGCGGAGGATCCCGAACAGGGCCGTCGTGACGAAGGCGTAGGCGATCGCGAGCCGCAGCGGCGCGACGATCGTGCAGAAGGCCGTGCCGATGGTCAGCAGGTACCAGATCCACGGCGTCTCCTGGGGGACGGCGCCGGTGCGGATCGTCAGCGGCCAGGTGAGCAGGGCGAGCAGGAGCGACGCGGCCACGACGGCTCCGCTGTGCTGCGTCCCGCGGCGGAGCATCGCCGTGGCCACCGAGGCCGCGAGCGCCCCGAAGACGACGACCAGGACCGGCCAGGCGACCTCGGGCCGCAGGACCGGCAGCTGGCCGAGGATCGGCGGGACGGTCTGCAGTGCGAAGCCGAAGCCGAAGAACGAGACGACCGTGCTGATGATCCGGTCGATGCGCTCGCGGTTCGCGGGCGCCCGCGCGGGGACGACCTCAGCGGCCGGCATCGCCGTCGTCCGGATCGATGCCCGGGAGGATGCCGTCCTCGACGGCGCGGCGCAGCAGGTCGACCTTCGTCGGCGCCGGCCGGCCGATCTCGACGTACTTGTCGCGGATCCGGTCGAGGTACTCCTTGGCCGTCGAGACCGAGATCTGCAACCGGTCGGCGACCAGCTTCAGCGGCAGACCGGAGGCGTAGAGGTGCAGGACGTCGCGCTCGCGCCGGCCGAGCACCGCGCGGGCGAAGTCGTCGTCGGCGTCGATCGCGGAGGCCCACTCCAGGTTGTTCAGCACCTCGCCGCGGGCGACGGTGCGGATGGCCGCAATCACCGTCGACATCGGCGAGGACTTGGGGATGACTCCGGCCGCCCCCGCCGCGAGCGCCTCGCGCACGGCGACCACGCGGTCGGCGATGCTGTGCACGAGGACGGCCGCGCCGCGCACCTGGCCCCACTTGACGTTCGCGGTGATGCTCGAGCCGTCGTTCAGCGAGAGGTCGAGCACCAGCACCTCGATCTCGGAGCCGCCGAGCACCTGCTCGAGCGCGCGCACCGTCTCGGCCGCGGCGACCACCTGCATCCCCGCGCCCTCGATCGCGGCGGCGACACCGAGCCGGACGGACTCGTGGTCGTCGACGATGGCGACGCGCACCCTCGGGGAACCGGCGGACTCAGCGATCATCGGTGGTCTCCATCGGGCTCATGCTAGCGACGCGGCGCGGTCAGCCGGCGCGGCGCACGAGGCGGGCGACGGCCTCCACGTGCGAGGTGTGCGGGAAGAGGTCGAAGCCGTCGAGCCGCTCGAGCTCGTAGCCGCCCGCGGTGAGCGCGCCGACGTCGCGGGCGAGCGCGACCGGATCGCAGGCGACGTAGACCAGCTGTGCGGGCGCCAGCTCGACGAGCGCGTCGGTGACGGCGCGACCGGCTCCCGCCCGCGGCGGATCGAGGACGACGGTGGCGGCCCGCCAGCGCTCGCGCTCGCGGGCGTCGGCCTGGGCGAGCGCGTCGCGGAGGTAGCGGTCGACCCGGGCGGTGACCGCGCGCGCCCCGGGCTGGTCGGCGAGGTTCTCCAGGGCGTGCTCGGTGGCGCGCGAGTCGCTCTCGACGCTGGTGACGCGGACGCCGGCGCCGAGGTGGTCGGCGAGCGCCGCGGCGAGCAGCCCGACGCCGCCGTAGAGGTCGTGGTTCGCGGCGCGGACGTCGGCGAGCGCGGGATCGACGGCGGCCTGGACCGCGTCGAACAGGGTCGCCGCGGCTCCGCGGTGCACCTGCCAGAAGCCGGAGCGGTCGACGCGGAAGGTCCGGTCGGCGACGAACTCGGAGACGACCGTGCGGTCCCTCCTGGCGCGCTTGTCGGAGGGGTCGTGCACGAGGACGGCCGCGCCGTCGGAGCCGGCGGCGTCGACCAGGTCGACGACCGAGCCGGGGGCGAGGCGCTGGTCGAGCGGGGCGGCGGCCGAGGAGGCGGCGGTCGCGAGCGGGAGGCCCTCGACGTCGACGACGTGGTGACTGCGGGCGGCGTAGGGCCCGACGCGGCCGGAGTCGTCCACGTGCAGGCGGTTGCGGGTGCGCCAGCCGAGGCCGCCGGACTCGTCGTCGCCCGCGACCGGCGCGACGACGACGTCGACCTCGCGTCGGGCGAAGCAGGAGAAGGAGTCGATGAGCACGGCGCGCTTGAGCTCGCGCTGGTACGCGAGCGCGGCGTGGCCGAACTCGGCGCCGCCGACCCGCTCCTCGGGCCGCCGGTCGATGCCGGCCTGCGCCCAGACGTGCTCGACGCGGTGCGGCGAGGCCAAGAGGACCTCGAGCGCCTCGCCGCGCCAGAAGCTGTCGTGGCGGACCTCGCTGATGCGCGCGCGGACCCGCTCGCCGGGGAGGACGTCCGGGACGAAGACGACGCGGCCCTCGTGCCGGGCGACGAAGACGCCGCCGTGGGCCACGTTGCTAATGTCGAGCTCGATCTCGGTCCCGAGTGCTCCGCCGGTCTCCGCGGCCGGGTCGGACGTTCGGGCCGGAGTCTGTGCCATCCGTCGAGCATCCCACAGCGTGGGCCCGATCGCAGGGAGCCCTCGTGCGCCTCTACCTCGCCTCCACCTCCCCCGCCCGGCTCGCGCTGCTGCGGGCCACCGGGATCGAGCCCGTGGTCGTCCCCTCGGCGGTCGACGAGCCCGCCGCCGTCGCCCGGGCCGAGCAGGAGCGCGGAGCCGCGCTGGACGCCGACGCGACCGTGGCGCTGCTCGCCCGCGCCAAGGCGACGGCCGTCCTCGGGCCGGAGATCGACGGCCTCGTCCTCGGCGGCGACTCCGCCTTCGTGCTCGACGGCGTCGTGCACGGCAAGCCGCACGAGCCCGAGCGGGCCCGCGCGCGCTGGCGGGCGCAGCGCGGCCGCACCGGGCGCCTGCACTCCGGTCACTGGCTGATCGACCACCGCGGCGGGCGGATCGTCGCCGAGACCGGAGTGGTCACCTCCACCGCCGTCTCCTTCGCCGCGGACATCGACGACGACGAGATCGACGCCTACGTCGCGACCGGCGAGCCGCTCGAGGTGGCCGGCGCATTCACGATCGACGGGCGCGGCGCCGGCTTCATCACGGCCGTCGAGGGCGATCCGTCGACGGTGATCGGGATGTCCGTGCCGGCGCTGCGCTCGCTCGTGCGCGAGCTCGGGGTCGCCTGGCCGTCGCTCTGGAACCGCTGAGGCCGGTTCTCCTCCCGGCCCTTGTGCGGAACCGACGAAGCGCTCGCTCTTCTTTGTGGTGAGCCGCGCCGGGCATCCGCGAGGCGCCCTCTAGGGTTGGGGACCATGCCAGGTATCACGAAGGTGCTCATCGCCAACCGAGGCGAGATCGCCGTCCGCGTCGTCCGGGCCGCCCGCGACAGCGGCATCGCCTCCGTCGCCGTCTACGCCGACCAGGACCGCGACGCGGTGCACAGCCGCCTCGCCGACGAGGCCTACGCCCTCGGCGGGACGACCAGCGCCGAGACGTACCTCGTCATCGAGAAGCTGCTCTCGGTCGCCCGCCGCTCCGGCGCCGACGCCGTGCACCCCGGCTACGGCTTCCTCGCCGAGAACGCCGACTTCGCCCGCGCCGTGATCGACGCCGGGCTGATCTGGATCGGCCCGTCGCCGGAGGCCATCGAGCGCCTCGGCGACAAGGTCTCGGCCCGCCACGTCGCCGAGAAGGTCGGCGCTCCGCTCGCCCCCGGCACCCTGAACCCCGTCTCGGGCGCCGCCGAGGTGCTCGAGTTCGTCGACCAGCACGGGCTCCCCGTCGCCATCAAGGCGGCCTTCGGCGGCGGCGGCCGCGGCCTGAAGGTCGCCCGCGAGCGCGACGAGGTCGAGGAGATGTTCGCCTCGGCCACCCGCGAGGCGATCGCCGCCTTCGGCCGCGGCGAGTGCTTCGTCGAGAAGTACCTCGACCAGCCGCGCCACGTCGAGACCCAGTGCCTCGCCGACTCGAGCGGGAACGTCGTCGTCGTCTCGACCCGCGACTGCTCGCTGCAGCGCCGGCACCAGAAGCTGGTCGAGGAGGCGCCCGCGCCGTTCCTCACCGACGAGCAGAACACCGAGCTGTACCGCGCGTCGAAGGCGATCCTGCGCGAGGTCGGCTATGTCGGCGCCGGCACCTGCGAGTTCCTGATCGGCAAGGACGGCACCGTCTCCTTCCTCGAGGTGAACACCCGCCTGCAGGTCGAGCACCCCGTCTCCGAGGAGGTCACCGGGATCGACCTGGTCCGCGAGCAGTTCCGCCTCGCCGAGGGCGGCCTGCTCGACTACGAGGACCCGCAGCCGCGCGGCCACTCCTTCGAGTTCCGCATCAACGGCGAGGACGCCGGCCGCGGGTTCCTGCCCGCCCCCGGCCCCGTGCACGTCTTCAAGGCGCCCGGCGGACCGGGCGTCCGCGTCGACTCCGGCGTCGTCGCCGGCGACGTGATCTCGGGCTCGTTCGACTCCCTGCTCGCGAAGCTGATCGTCACCGGCGCCACCCGCGCCGAGGCGCTCGAGCGCTCGCGCCGCGCCCTCGCCGAGTTCGAGGTCACCGGCCTGCCGACCGTGCTGCCGTTCCACCGCGCCATCGTCGACGACCCGGCCTTCGCCCCCGCCGGCGACGAGCCGTTCTCGATCTACACCCGCTGGATCGAGACCGAGTTCGACAACACCATCGAGACCTGGAGCGGCGAGCCCGGCGCGATCGACGGACCGGCCGCGCGCCAGAGCGTCGTCGTCGAGGTCGACGGCCGCCGCGTCGAGGTCACCCTGCCGAGCGACCTCGTCGGCTCCGGCCCCTCCCGCGGTCCCGCCGCCGCCGCGCCCAAGCGCCGCGGCTCCGCCTCCGTCAGCACCGTCACCGGCGACTCCGTCACCGCGCCGATGCAGGCGACGATCGTCAAGGTCGCCGTCGCCGAGGGCGACACCGTCGTCACCGGCGACCTCGTCGTCGTCCTCGAGGCGATGAAGATGGAGCAGCCCCTCACCGCCCACAAGGACGGCGTCGTCCGCTCCCTGAACGCGGAGGCCGGCACCACGGTCTCCTCGGGCCACGTGCTGTTGTCCATCTCCTGAGCCGCTCCCTGCGCGGCTCAGCGCGGTCGGCCCGTTCACGTGGTGCGTTCCGCAGAGCGTCCTGCGTCGCGCTGCCGAGAAACGCTGGCACGCGTTTCTCGGACTAGCGCTCTCCCTGAGGCCGCACCGCTCCGGACTGCTCCTCCATATGCTGGTCGAGTAGCCGCGCAGCGGCGTATCGAGACCCTCCCTCGACCAGCAGTGCGGTTGAACGCCGCTCCCACCACCACAGCCGACGCCCTGCCCCGGGCGGAGCCGGATCTCGATACGCGCGCTCCGCGCGCTACTCGATCACCATGAGCGGCCGACGCGCGACCGCAGGAAACCACGTCGCAGCCACCTCATGCTGGTCGAGTAGCCGCGAAGCGGCGTATCGAGACCCGCCCACCGATCTGCCCCGCCACCGCCGCACACCCTGACAGCTCCAGTCCCCTGCCTGGGCGGATCTCGATACGCGCGCTCCGCGCGCTACTCGATCAGCATGGGACGGTCACCGCCGGAGCCGCTCGCCCGCAGGGCAGAGCGCCGCGACCGAGAAACGCGTGCCAGCGTTTCTCGGCAGCGCGACGCAACACGCTCTGCGGAACGTGCCACGTCGCGAAGCCGACCGCGCTGAGCCGCGCGGGGAGCGGCTCAGAGATGGGCGCGCACATCGTCAGCGTCAGCTGACGATGTGCATGGCGCGCGCCGCCTCCGAGATGGAGCTGGTGAGGCTCGGGTAGACGGTGAAGGCGCGGGCGACCTGGTCGACGGTGAGGCGGTGCTCGACGGCGAGAGCGAGGGGGAAGATCAGCTCGCTGGCCTTGGGGGCGACGATGACGCCGCCGATGACGGTGCCGGAGCCGGTGCGTGCGAAGACCTTCACGAAGCCGTCGCGGATGCCCATCATCTTGGCGCGCGGGTTCGCGGCGAGGGGGAGCTTGTAGATCTCGCCCTGGGCGAGTCCCTCCTCGATCTCCTTCTGGCTCCAGCCGACGGTGGCGATCTCGGGCTGAGTGAAGATGTTGGCCGCGACGTTGCGCACCTCGGTGGGGTTCACCGCGTCGCCCATGGCGTGGAAGACGCCGGTGCGACCCTGCATGGCGGCGACGGAGGCGAGGGGCAGGAACGTCGTGCAGTCGCCGGCCGCGTAGATCGAGGGGACGCTGGTGCGGGCGACGCGGTTGACGCGGATGTGCCCGGACTCGGTCAGCTGGACGCCCGCCTCCTCGAGGCCGATGCCGGCGGTGTTCGGGATGGAGCCGACCGCCATCAGGCAGTGCGAGCCCTCGACGACGCGACCGTCGGACAGCACGGCGCGCACTCCCGTCTCGGTGCGCTCGACGCGGTCGGCGCGCGACTTGGACAGCACGACCATGCCGTTGCGCTTGAAGACGTTCTCGATCACGGCGGCGGCATCGGCGTCCTCGCCGGGGAGGACCTGGTCGCGCGAGGAGATCAGCGTGACCTTGGCGCCGAGCGCGCGGTAGGCGGAGGCGAACTCCGCGCCGGTGACGCCGGAGCCGACCACGATCAGGTGCTCGGGCACGGTCTTGAGGTTGTAGAGCTGGGTCCAGCTCATGATCCGCTCGCCGTCGGGGGCGGCGGTCGGCAGGATGCGCGGGCTGGCGCCGACGGACACGACGATGGTGTCCGCCTCGATCCGGTCGAAGTCCATGCCCTCGTCGCCGGGGGCCGTCGCGACGATCAGCGCGTTCGAGCCGTCGAGACGCCCGTCGCCCTGCACGATGCGCACCCCGTGGTGCACGAGGTTCGCGCGCATGTCCTCCGACTGCTGGCGGGCGAGTCCGAGGAGGCGCTTGTTCACGGTGGCGAGGTTCACCGCGACCTCGGGCCGGACCGGCTTGTGGGTCTGCTCGTGGCGGGTGAAGAACTGCACGCCCAGGTCGGCGGCCTCGCCGATGGCGTTGGTGGCCTCGGCGGTCGCGATCAGCGACTTCGACGGCACGACGTCGGTGATGACGGCCGAGCCGCCCACGCCGACCCGCTCGACGAGGGTGACCTCGGCGCCCAGCTGGGCTCCGGCGAGGGCGGCCTCGTAGCCGCCCGGTCCCCCTCCGAGGACGGCGATCCGCTGCGTGCGCTCGAACTCGTAAGGCATTCCTCCATTGTCCCCCTGTGCTGGGAGTTCGCCCAATCGACGGTGGTCCGGGAGGGTCGGCGACCCTCGCCCGCCCTCGCACCGCGCGTGGATAGGGTGGGGGAATGGCTGACCAGACCCCCAATCCGCTCGACTCCGCCGACGCCGATCCGTTCGCGATCGCCGCCGAGGCCGCCGCTCAGATCGCCGAGGCGACCGGTGTCGAGAAGCACGACATCGCCCTCACCCTCGGCAGCGGCTGGGGCAAGGCCGCCGACGCGATCGGCGAGACGACCGCCACGGTCCCGGCGACCGACATCGTCGGCTTCACGAGGTCGGCCGTGCACGGCCACGGCGGGAGCCTCCGCTCGGTGCTGCTGCCGACCGGCAAGCGCGCTCTGATCATCGGCGCCCGCACCCACTACTACGAGGGCTACGGCGTGCGCCGGGTCGCGCACAGCGTCCGGGTCGCCGCGGCGACGGGCGCCTCCGTGATGATCCTCACCAACGGCGCGGGCGGCATCAAGGAGCACTGGACCCCCGGCACCCCGGTGCTGATCAGCGACCACATCAACCTCACCGCCGACTCCCCGCTCGAGGGCGCGACGTTCGTCGACCTCACCGACCTCTACTCCGCTCGCCTGCGCGCGCTGGCCCGCGAGACCCGCGCGGACCTCGACGACGGCGTCTACGTGCAGTTCCGCGGCCCGCACTACGAGAGCCCCGCCGAGGTGCAGATGGCCCGGATCATCGGCGGCCACATCGTCGGCATGTCGACCGCCCTCGAGGCGATCGCGGCGCGCGAGGCCGGGATGGAGGTGCTGGGCATGTCGCTGATCACCAACCTGGCCGCGGGCATCCAGAAGACGCCGCTGAGCCACGAGGAGGTCCTCGAGGCCGGACGGAACGCCGAGGACGACCTCGCCCGCCTCCTCGCCGGGATCACGGGCACGCTGTGACGGCGGACGTCCGCGCGCGTGCCGAGGACTGGCTCGCGCAGGACCCGGACCCGGAGACCCGGCAGGAGCTCGTCGATCTGCTCACCGCCGATGCGGCCGGCGACCCCGTCGCCGCGGCCGAGCTGGCCGACCGCTTCCGTGAGCGCCTCGCCTTCGGGACGGCGGGGCTCCGCGGAGCGATCGCGGCCGGCTCGAACCGGATGAACCGCGTGCTCGTCTCGCAGGCGGCCGTCGGCCTCGCCGACCACCTGCGCTCCCAGGGACTCGAGCGCCCGCTGATCGTCATCGGCTACGACGGGCGCAAGAACTCGCGCGTCTTCGCCGAGGACTCGGCCGCCCTGATGGCCGGCGCGGGCGCCGACGCCGTGCTGCTCCCCCGGCTGCTGCCGACTCCCGTCCTCGCCTTCGCGGTCCGCCACCTCGGCGCCGCCGCCGGCGTGATGGTGACGGCGAGCCACAACCCGCCGCAGGACAACGGCTACAAGGTCTACCTCGGCGGCGACGACGACGGCTCGCAGATCGTGCCGCCGGTCGACTCCGCGATCGCCGAGCGGATCCTCGCGGTTGCGACCGAGCGCCGCGTCACCGAGCTGCCGCGGGGCGAGTACCGCGTCGCCGAGGAGTCTGTCGTCGACGCCTACATCGCCGCCACGGCGGGCGTCGGCCGGCAGTCGGCGCCGCTGCGCGTGGTCTACACGGCGATGCACGGCGTCGGGTGGGAGACGGCGCACCGGGTGCTCTCGGCCGCCGGCTTCGACGAGCCGGCCGTGGTGGTGGAGCAGATCGATCCCGATCCGGCGTTCCCGACCGTGGCGTTCCCCAACCCCGAGGAGGCGGGGGCGCTCGACCTCGCCTTCGCGACCGCTCGCTCGGGCCGCGCCCAGCTGATCGTCGCCAACGATCCCGACGCCGACCGCTTCGCCGCGGCGATCCCGGACGCGTCGCTCGAGGACGGCTTCCGCCGCCTCTCCGGCAACGAGGTGGGAGCGCTGCTCGGCTGGCGCGCCGTCGAGCGCGCCCGCACCGCGGGACGGACGGGCGGCGCGCTGGCCTGCTCGATCGTCTCCTCCCCCGCCCTGGGCGCGGTCGCCCGCGACTACGGGCTGGAGTTCGCGGAGACGCTGACCGGCTTCAAGTGGATCTCGCGCGTCCCCGACCTCGTCTTCGGCTACGAGGAGGCGCTCGGCTACCTGGTGAACCCGGAGACGGTCCGCGACAAGGACGGGATCTCGGCGGCGCTCGCCTTCCTCGACCTGGCCTCGTCGCTCGCCGCCGACGGCCGGACGATCGCCGACGAGCTCGACGCCTTCGCCGAGCGGTTCGGCCTCTTCGGCTCGGAGCAGATCTCGCTCCGGGTGACCGACCTCTCTGAGATCGGCCGGATCATGGCGGGACTGCGCAGCGCGCCGCCCGCCGCGATCGGCGGCCTCGCGGTGGAGCACACGGAGGACCTGCTCGCGGCGGGCGGAGCGCTGCCGCCGACCGATGCGCTACGGTTCACCCTCGACGGCGCCCGCCTGATCGCCCGGCCGAGCGGCACCGAGCCGAAGGTCAAGCTCTACCTCGACGCGTGGTCGCACGAGGCGGACGCCGACGCCCGACGAGGGGCCGTCGCCGCCCGCCTCGACGCGCTGCGGACGGGAGCCGCCGAGCTGCTGCGCTGACCCGGGTCAGCCGCGGTCGGCGGCATCCTCCAGCCCCGGGTCGGCGTCACCGGTGTAGACCGGCTGCTCCCGGTCGAGGAGGAAGTCGGACACGGCGGCGTGCGTCCGCTCGAAGGCCGCGTGCCAGGGGTCGTGGTCGGCGCCCGGGATGTAGACCGTCTGCGAACCGGGGATCGCCCGGGCGAGAGCGTGCTGGCCGCGCCAGTCGATGTGGTCGTACTGCGGCCGAACGAGCAGCGCCGGCACGTGGATCCGACCGAGTCCGGAGAGCGTCGACTCCCAGAGCGCTTCGAAGTCATCGGTCAGCAGCAGGTTGGCGAAGAGGTTCAGACCGCTGTCCTTGCCGGTCACCGTCGCCATCGCCTTCTTGCTGTCCTCCTGGGAGAGCAGGTTCCCGGCGGCGTCGGGGCCGACCGTCCGCAGGAGTGCCACGCCGGCGGCCAGGCGGAGCTGCGTGCCCAGGGGAAGAGCGGCGGGCTCCCCCGTGCTCGACGTCTCGCTCACCCGCGCATCGGACTCGGCCCGCGCCTCGGCAGCCGCTCGACGCCCGTCCTCGGACGGGTCGTAGGTCGCCGGAGCGACGAGGACCGCCTTCTCGACGTGCTCGGGATGCGCGGCGGCGTAGGCGGCGGCGAGATAGCCGCCGGCGGAGTGCCCGAAGAGGATCACGCGGTCCGCGCCCGTCTTCTCGCGGACGGCATCGATGTCCGCGACGGACCGCTCGAGCGTGTACTCGCGCAGGGGCAGGTCGGAAGAGTAGCCGGCGCCGGCCTGATCGAACAGGTACACGTCGTGACCGGTCGCGGCGAGGGTGGGCAGCGAGTCGAAGTCGGTGGGGACGACGAACGCACCCGGCCCGCCGTGGAGGTACACGATCGGGACGTCGGACCCGCCGGGGACGGGCGCAGCGGTCTTCCAGTACGCGACGTGCGAGCCGGTGGACAGGTCCCAGTACTGCGGAGCGACGGGGTTGGAAGCGACGGACGATCCGCCGATCGGAGCGAGGACGGTCCCGCCGGCGAGCGCGCCGATGACGGCGGTCGCGACGACCGCGACGACGACCGGAGTGCGCAGCCGGACCAGTCGCCGGGCCGGCCGGGGACGGCGCGGGAGCAGCCGCTGCACGGTCGCGACGAGCAGGAGGACCAGGAGCAGGGAGAGGACGATCCAGACGGCGATCGCGAACGGCAGCGACACGGTCAGGGCGAACGCCGCCGCGATCGTCGAGCCGGCGATCCCGAGGAGGACGGCGACCGCGGACGCGAGCGCGGACAGGACGCGGCGGAGGAACCCCTTCGGCCGGGAGGGGCGGGCGGGGAGATCCGGGGTGGAGAGGACGGGCGGGTTCTCGGGCATGGCGGGGACGACTCCAGAAAGAGGTGATGGGAGGGGTAGAGGAGGGAACAGCGGTGCTCCGCACGGCCGGACGGATCCGGGCCGTGACGGCTTGGGTTGAGGACGGATCGCCAGGGTCGACCTATCGGCGCAGGCCGGGCGCCGGCCGGGCGCCGCCTCGGCGCAGAGCACGGCCCCGGTGCGGCGATCACCGCGACCGGGGCCGTGTCGTTCTGGTGCAGGTCAGTCGGCCCTGTTGACGATCGCGGCGAACGCGCCCGAGGGGATCGCCGTTCCGGAGCCCAGCGGAGACACCACACCCTCCGTGGAAGGAGTGTCCCGGTCGACCGACCAGTGGTGCAGTCCGGCGAGGCCCTGCGTCTTCACGAAGGCGGCGATCCTCTCGAAGTCCTCGACGGAGTTGACCTCCTCGGTCACGTCGTTGACGCCGATCATCGCGGTCAGCTCGAGCTTCGAGTACGGGATGCCGTGCTTCTCGTGCACGTTCCGAGCGGCCTGGATCGCGGACGCCCCCATGTCGGTCCGGCCGGTCGTCTTATCGACGACCGCGTCCGCGGCAGCGGCCGACCCGTAGTCCATCGCCATCAGATTGACGGTGTAGTGCTTCACACCGGAGGCCTTGATCGCCTCGACGGTCGTGACTCCGACGTCGCTCAGGCTCTTCTTCGATCCGTCCGAGGCGGCCGAGGTGGGGAGGGTGAACTGGAAGCGGAGGTCCGGGTACTTTACCTCCGCCACGGCAGCGGCATCCGCGAGCTCCCTGATCTGCGCGGCGGTCTGCCCTCGCTCGATGTCGAAGTCGATGCCGACGAGGTTCTTCGAGGCGTACCGGCTGATGAACGAGTCGAGCTGCGCGGCGTTCGCAGTGAACACCGCCGAGGCTCCACCGGTGGCGAGGACGTAGTCCACGTCGGCGTCGACCAGCTGGTCGATCGAGCTGCGGAACTCGTCCGCCGTGACGCCCGCCCAGTTCGGGGCGTCCCCGGTGCCGGACGCGAAGGCGAGTGTGACCGCGCTGCTGCCGGTGCGGCTGGCCCAGGAGTCCGGACCCACGAGGGGGACGATCCGGCCGTCGACCGCGGTACGCAGCTGGTGGGTGTTCCAGTCCATGGTGATGGTGATGTCCTTGTAGCCGGACCGCAGGACGGCGGGGGACGTTCCGGTGGCGGGCGCCGCCGAGGGTCCCGGAGCCTTCCCGGGATCGGTGGCCGGGGAGGGCGCGGGCGACGGGGTCGTGGTGCTCGCCGGCGTCGGAGTGACCGCAGGAGTCGGCGCCGGTGCCGGAGTCACCGCGCCGGCCGGCTGCCAGACCTTGCCGGAGCCGATCGGTCCGGAGGCCTCGCGGGGGTCCGCGCCGCTGGTCCACCAGCCGACGGTGTAGAGCTTGCCGTCGCGCACGACCTGCTGGCCGCCGGTGTAGGTCGCGGACGCGCTCCACTCCGCGACACCGGGGAACGGGTTCGACGCAGGGCCAGACGGCGCGGGGCTCACGGACGGCGCCGCGACAGTGACGGGAGCGGGAGCGCGGGTCGGTGCGGTAGCGGCGATCGGCGTCGGCGCGGCAGCGGGAATCGGAGCGACCGACGGCGCGGTCACGCCCGCGGCGGGCTGCCAGACCTTGCCTGTTCCGACCGACCCCGAGACCAGCAGAGGATCGTCCCCGCTCGTCCACCAGCCGGCGGTGTAGAGCTCTCCCTCGCGGGTGACCTGCTGTCCTCCGGCGTAGGTCGCGGTCGCCCTCCACTCCGGAGCCGTGCGGCCTGCGGCGGAGACGGTCGAAGCAGGGGCGGAGGGAGTCTCGCGAGCGAACGCCGGCCCCGCTCCGAGGACTGCACCTCCCGCGAGGAGGCCGAGGGTGGTGAGCCCGGCGATCGTGCAGAGGAGTCGAGTGCGCACTTCAGTCCCATCGATTCGGAGAAGAGGCTCGGAGACGGAGCCAGGTCGGAGAATCGCACGGACGTTCCGAGCGCGCCGCCGTGGCGCGGGAGCTGGCGCCGGACGTCCTCAGCGGGAGGGGCCGCTCCCGAGGTGCTCGCCGCGCTTCCAGAGCCACTCGACGGGGCCGACTGCGAAGCGGCGGAGCCAGAGATGCGCGGCGAGCACGACGATCGAGGCGATCAGGACGAAGGCGCCGATCGTCGTCGGCACCCGCCACGGCGCCGCGGTGACCGCGAGCCCGAGACCCCAGCCGTAGAACAGCGCGCCCCCGAGTAGGTTCTGCAGGAGGTAGGCGCTCAGCGCGACCCGGCCGACCTCGCGCGCGCGTCGCGAGACCCAGCCGTCGCTCCCCCGGCGCAGGCCGAGCTCGGCGAGAAGTGCGAGCAGGCCGAGCGCCACCAGCGGAGCGACGAGGTAGCGCTCGGCCAGCAGCCCGGCAGCACTCCCGGTGAGCCCGAGCGTCAGATCGACAGGGGACGCGACGGCGCCGAGGACCATCAGTCGCCGCCGCAGTCGCCGCCCCTCCTCCGCGATGAGGCCGGCGCGCAGTAGCTGAGCACCGAGCAGGAACATCGCCAGGCTCAGGAAGCCGATCAGCACGGGCTCCGCCCGGAAGACTCCCGCGTTCTGCAGCCGGAAGAGGGCGAGGCCGAGGAAGGAGGCGTCCGCATAGGGGCTGCGACCCGTCGGACCCTGACCGGCGGCACCCGGCTGCATCGCGACGGACGCGACGAGCGCCGAGATCAGCAGGATGTGCAGCGCACCGAGGACGATCACCGTGCGGCGCTGCGTCCGTGGCCGGGTGAGCAGCAGCCACGCCACCACGGCCCCCGTCACCGCGTAGCCCATCAGCACGTCGAACTCCGCGATCAGCACGTAGTTGACCGCGCCGTCGAGCAGGAGCAGCGTCGCCCGCCAGAGGTAGCGGCCGGGCCAGCGTCGTCCCCGGCGGGCAGCGGACGCGTGCTGGATCGCGAGGCCGATACCGAAGGTGAGGGAGAGCAGGGCGAGGAACTTCCCCTGCGCGAGCGCCATCAGCACCAGCTGTGCGGTCTGCTCGGCCGGGGACGTCCCCGCCGTCACCGGCTCGGTCAGCAGCCCGAGCATCCCCCAGGGGTGCGAGAACAGCCAGATGTTGGTGCCGAGGGTCCCGATGATCGCCACGCCGCGGACGACGTCCAACGAGTCGATCCGCGCTCTCGCCGTCCCGGCCGCTGGCAATACAGTCGTATTGGTCATGTCCGAGAGCGTAGCCTGCTCGAGCGGACGGAACGAGAGGAGCGCGGATGGCCGATCGGCGCGAGAGCAGGAGCGACATCCTCTCGGCGGTCGTCTCCGTGCTGTCCACCCGCGGCGCCGATCAGCTCAGCATCCGGACCGTCGCCGCCGAGGCGGGCGTCTCGGTGGGCGCCGTGCAGCACCACTTCCCCACCAAGCAGGCGCTGCTGACCGGCGCGATGGCGAGGGTGGAGGAGCGGTTCCGCCTCCGGATGCGCGCCCGCCTCGAGCACGAGCCGTCGCCCGAGGTCCGACTGCGCGCCTTCTGCGACGAGATCGCCTGCGTCGCGGACGCCGATGTCGCCGACGCCGTCGTGTGGACCGCCTTCGCCTCGCGAGCCGGCACCGACCCCGAGATCCGCGCCCTGCACACCACCGGCTGGTCGCGCACGGAGGATGTCGTCCTCGAGCTGTTGCAGGCCGCGCACCCCTCGGCAGGGCTCGGCCCCGACGACGCCGCCCTCCTCCTCGCCGTCCTCGACGGCATCGCCGTCGCCCGCGCCGCCGAGCAGCCGACCCGCCTCTCCCCCACCCGCGCCCGCGCCCTGATCACCCGAACTCTCGCCCTGCTGGCGCCCTGACCCGCCGCCCCTCCTCGCGAGATGCCACTTGCGCTCGCCTTTCACGGCGTGTCGCGTCCACAAGTGGCATCTCGCGACCCGGACCGCCCTCGCACCCACCCAGGAACGCGCGCCCTCAAGGCAGAGCGCGCGATCGAGAATCGCGTGCCAAGCGATTCGAGACAGCGCGACGGAACCCGCTCTGCGGTACGCACCGCGCCGACAAGCCGACCGCGCTGAGCCGCGCAGGGAGCGGCTCAGAGAACGGCACCGCTCGCGTGCCAGCGATTCGAGACAGCGCGACGGAACCCGCTCTACGGGACGCGCCGCGCCGACAAGCCGACCGCGCTGAGCCGCGCAGGGAGCGGCTCAGAGAACGGCACTCGGTTGATCCGCCTATCGGCGGATCAACCCAGCGCCCGCTCGATCTTCGCCGTGATCTCGGTCTGGTCGAGGTAGTTGTCGATGACGACGACCTCGGCGAAGGTCTTGCCGATCTTGTCGATCAGCTCGCTGGAGGTGAGGATGACCTGTGCGTCGGCGGCGAGGGCGTCGACGGAGGCGAGGTCGGAGGCGACGACCTCGGCCTCGAGGTCGAGGGCCTCGAGGGCGCGCTCGGCGCCGAGCTTGAGGATGGCGGAGGTGCCGATTCCGGCGCCGCAGAGGGTGACGATCTTCATGCGCTTCTTCCGTGGTGCGGGGTGTCGTCGGTGAGGACGGCGTTGATGCTGCGGACGGTGCGGGCGGCGGCGAGGGCCGCGACCGCGTCCGGCTTGCTGAGGACGTCGGCCAGGCCGGAGACGAAGCCGACGTGGCCGTGCGCCTGGGTGGCGGCGATGCCGATGACGACCGAGACCGGGTCATTGGTGCTGTGGCCGAAGGCGACGGGCTCGGCGAGGGTGACCACCGAGATCCCGTCCTCGAGCACGTCGTTGCCGGGGCGGGCGTGCGCGAGGGCGAGGCCGGGGGCGATCACGATGTAGGGGCCGAGCACGTCGACCTGCTCGACCATCCGGCGGGAGTAGGCGGGGTCGACCGCACCGCTGCGCTCGAGGGCGCGGCCCGCCTCCATGACCGCCTCGCGCCAGCTGGCGGCGGGGTGGCGCAGGGCCACCGCGGCGTCGGAGAGCGGGTCGAGGGGCATGCTCAGGCCGCCTCGAAGCCGGCGCTGATCGTCTCGATCAGCTCGCGGCGCTCGTCCAGCGGCAGGAAGCTCGCCTCGGCGGCGTTGATCTGGAACGTCTCGAGGTCGTCGAGGTCGTAGCCGAAGGTGTCGGAGAGCAGCGCCAGCTCGCGGCTGAGCGTCGTGCCGCTCATCAGGCGGTTGTCGGTGTTGACGGTGACGCGGAAGCCGAGCTGGTAGAGCAGGTCGAACGGGTGGTCGGCGAGCTCGGTGCCCCACGCGGCGACCGCTCCGGTCTGCAGATTGGAGGACGGGCTGAGCTCGAGCGCGATCCGCCGGTCCTTCACCCACTCGGCGAGCTCGCCGAGGGTGACGTAGCTGGCGTCGTCGTCCTGGCGCTCGACGCGGATGTCCTCCGCGAGCCGGACGCCGTGGCCCAGGCGCAGCGCGCGGCCGTCCAGGAGCGCCGAGCGGATGCTGTCGAGGCCGTCGGCCTCGCCCGCGTGCACGGTCGTCGGGAAGTGCGCGGCGGCGAGGAGCTCGAACGCGGGGCGGTGCCGCGACGCGGGGAAGCCCGCCTCCGCACCGGCGATGTCGAAGCCGATGGCGCCGCGCTCGCGGTGGCGCAGGGCGAGCTCGGCGATCTCGAGCGAGCGGTCGGTGTGCCGCATCGCAGTGATCAGCTGGCCGACGCCGAGGCGGTAGCCGTGCGCAGCCGCCTCCTGGACGCCCTGCTCGAGCCCCTCCTGCACGGCCTCGACGGCCGCGTCGAGGGTGAGCCCGGAGCGGAGATGCTGCTCGGGGGCCCAGCGGATCTCGCCGTGCACGACTCCGTCGGCGGCGAGGTCGAGCACGAACTCGCGGGCCACCCGCTCGAGCGACGCGGCGGTCTGCATGACGGCGATCGTGGTCTCGAAGGTGGCGATGTAGTCCTCGAGCGAGCCGGAGTCGGCCGTGGTGGTGAACCACTGCTCGAGGGCCTCCGGGTCCTCGGCGGGGAGGGCGACGCCGGTCTGCCCGGCGATCTCGACGATCGTCGCGGGGCGGAGACCGCCGTCGAGGTGGTCGTGCAGCGACACCTTGGGCAGGTCGTCGATGAGGATGCCCTCGCCCGGGAGGAGGTACTCCTCGTGGCTGCTGCCGAACTCGGTGCTGTCGGTCACGGTGCTCCTCGGGTCGGACGACGGTTCGCCGACCACCTTACGGTGCCGCCCGCGCCGCCCTCCGCCCGGTCCGCCACCCCGTCCGGGTCGCGCGGTGGACGGGCGACGGGCGGCCGGCCTCCGGTACGTGGGAACAGCCCCGGCACGGGTCAGGCGATGCGCTCCGCCACCAGGGGGCCGCCGTCGAGGACCGCGTCGCCCTCGTCGCCGATCCGGTAGGCGCCGTCCAGCGCCTCGAGGGCACGGGAGAAGCGGGACGGCTCGTCGGCCGACAGCGTGAACAGCGGCTGACCGGCGCGGACCCGGTCGCCGGGCTTCGCATGCAGGTCGATGCCGGCCGCGTGCTGCACGGCGTCCTGCTGGCGCGCGCGCCCCGCGCCCAGGCGCCAGGCCGCGATGCCGAAGGGCAGCGCCTGCTGCTCGACCAGGACGCCGTCGCGATCGGCCAGCACCACGTGCGTCTCACGCGCGACCGGCAGAGCGCCGTCCGGGTCGCCGTCCTGGGCGCGGATGACCGCCCGCCAGGTGTCCATCGCCGCGCCGCCGTCGAGCGCGCCCTCGACGTCCGCGTCGGGCTGCCCGGCCAGTGCGAGCATCTCGCGGGCGAGCGCGAGGGTCAGCTCGCGGACGTCCGCCGGCCCGCCGCCGGCGAGCACCTCGACCGACTCCCGGACCTCGTTCGCGTTGCCGATCGCGAGGCCGAGCGGGACGTTCATGTTGGTCAGCAGCGCCGTGGTGCGGACGCCGGCGTCGTTGCCGAGGTCGACCATCGCCCGCGCCAGCTCGCGCGAGCGCTCGATGTCGGTCATGAAGGCGCCGGAGCCGAACTTGACGTCGAGGACCAGGGCGTCGGTCCCCTCCGCGATCTTCTTCGACATGATCGAGGAGGCGATCAGCGGGATCGCCTCGACGGTGCCGGTGATGTCGCGCAGGGCGTAGAGCTTCTTGTCCGCCGGGGCGAGCCCGGAGCCCGCGGCGCAGATCACGCCGCCGACGGTGCGCAGCTGCTCGAACATCTCCTCGTTGCTGAGGTCCGCGCGCCAGCCCGGGATCGCCTCGAGCTTGTCGAGCGTGCCGCCGGTGTGCCCGAGGCCGCGACCCGAGAGCTGCGGCACCGCGACGCCGAAGGAGGCGACCAGCGGCATCAGCGGCAGCGTGATCTTGTCGCCGACGCCGCCGGTGGAGTGCTTGTCGACCGTCCGCTTGCCGAGCCCGTCGAAGCTCATCCGCTCGCCGCTCGCGATCATCGCGAGGGTCAGGTCGCGGACCTCGTCGCGGTCCATGCCGTTGAGCAGCACGGCCATCGCGAACGCGGCCATCTGCTCCCCCTGGACGTAGCCGCGGGTGTAGGCGTCGATCAACCAGTCGATCTGCGCGGTCGAGAGGGTGCCGCGGTCGCGCTTGGTGCGGATGACGTCGACGGCGTCGAACGCCTCGACGGGGGTGGACGGGGTCATGCGGGGTCCTCGGTTCAGGAGTGGGAGCGGGAGGCGGCGGCCGGCGAGAGTGGCGGGACTACTCGGCCGCGTAGGCCTCGAGGGTGCGCGGACCGAACGCGTCGGGGATGACCTCGTCGATCGTCTTCACGCCCGACACGGTCTGCAGGAGCATCCCGTCGGCGGAGTGCTCGAAGAGCAGCTGGCGGCAGCGGCCGCAGGGCATCAGCACCCCGCCCCTGCCGTCGACGCAGGTGAAGGCGACGAGCCGCCCGCCGCCCGTCATGTGCAGCGAGGACACCAGCGCGCACTCGGCGCAGAGGGTGAGGCCGTAGGAGGCGTTCTCGACGTTGCAGCCCGAGATCACCCGGCCGTCGTCGACGAGCGCGGCGACGCCCACGGGGAACTTCGAGTACGGCACGTAGGCCTTGCCCATGGCCTCGAGGGCGGCGGTGCGCAGCGCGTCCCAGTCGATGTCGGTCATCGGATCCGTCCTCACGATTTGAGATAGGGCTTGCCTGCGGCGGCCGGCCCGCGCGACTGCCCGACCAGGCCGGCGACCGCGAAGATCGTCACCACGTACGGCAGCATCAGCATGAACTCGCTCGGCACCGGCGAGCCGATGACGCCGAGCACGTTCTGCAGGTTGGTCGCGAAGCCGAACAGGAGCGACGCGAGAGTGGCCTTGATCGGGTCCCAGCGGCCGAAGATGACCGCCGCCAGGGCGATGAAGCCCGCGCCCGCCGTCATCTCCTTGCCGAACGCGCCGACCGCGTCGAGCGTGTAGTACGCGCCGCCCATGCCGGCGATCGCGCCGGCCAGCGAGACGTTCCAGAAGCGCGTCCTGGCCACGTTGATGCCGACCGTGTCCGCCGCCTGGGGGTGCTCGCCGACCGCGCGGAGCCGCAGGCCCCACTTGGTCTTGAAGAGCCCCCACCACACGGCGAAGATCGCGAAGTACATCAGGTAGACGATGATCGTCTGGTTGAACAGCACCGGGCCGAGGATCGGCACCTGGCTGAGCCCCGGGATCGGCAGCCGCTCGAACTTGACCGGCGAGTTGAAGACGGCGGCGTCGCTGGTCAGCACCTGCGAGTAGAGGAAGCTCGTCAGCCCCGTCACGAGGACGTTGAGGACCACGCCGACGATCACCTGGTCGACCAGGTACTTGATCGCGAAGGCGGCGAGCACGAACGAGACCAGCACGCTCGCGATCATCGCCGCGAGCAGGCCGAGCACGGGCTGGCGGGTGAGCGAGCCGACCATCGCCGCGGTGAAGGCGCCGGCGAGCAGCTGGCCCTCGATCGCGACGTTGACCACTCCGACCCGCTCCGAGATGACGCCGCCGAGCGAGCCGAAGATCAGCGGGGTCGCGAGGCCGACGGTGCCCAGCAGCAGGCCCGGCAGCGGCAGCGTCGCACCCGCGGACGCCCAGACCAGGAAGCCGACCAGGAAGACGAGCGCGAAGAGCGCCGAGAGCCAGAGCGGGAGGCGGCGGGCCGAGCGGGTGAAGGCGACGGCGACCGCCGTGAGGCCGACCAGGACGATCGCCACGACCACGCCGGTGGCGCGGGTCGGGAACGGCAGGTCCGGCAGGGCGAAGAAGTCGTTGCCGGAGGCGAGGCGGAAGGAGCTGGTGCCGTCGCGACCGAGGGCGACGAACAGGATCACGGCCAGCAGCGCGAAGATCCCGAACGCGATCGGGGCCTTCCAGCTGCGGACGGCGACCCGGGACGCGGTCCCGGGGGCACGGGAGACTGCAGTGGTC
The DNA here is from genome assembly GCF_013205025.1 of Rathayibacter sp. VKM Ac-2857. Lineage (GTDB taxonomy): Bacteria > Actinomycetota > Actinomycetes > Actinomycetales > Microbacteriaceae > Rathayibacter. Next base: position 767,191 of record NZ_JABMLE010000001.1, read on the forward strand.
ATGCGGACACCTCCGTGGTGCGGCGCGTGCGGCGCTTGGGGGCGACCCCGGGCGTCGGGAGGCGGAAGATCGCGCGCACCAGGGGCGGGGCGGCGATGAAGAGGACGATCAGCGACTGCACGACGAGCACCACGTCGATCGGCACGCCCTCGGCGGCCTGCATCGAGTAGCCGCCGGCCTTGAACGCGCCGAAGAGGATGCCGGCGAAGAACACGCCCCACGGCCGCGAGCGGCCCAGCAGCGCGACGGTGATCGCGTCGAAGCCGATGCCCGCGTCGATCCCGGAGGTGAAGCCGGTGGTGACGGTGCCCATCACCTGCGCGCTGCCGGCCAGGCCGAGCAGACCGCCGGAGAGCAGCATCGCGTACACGTAGCTGTTCTTGACGTCGATGCCGGCCACCCGGGCCGCGTGCGGGTTCTCGCCCACCGCGCGGAACTTGAAGCCGATGCTCGAGCGGTTGAGCAGCCACCAGACGAAGACGGTCGCGAGGATCGCGACGACGAAGCCGAGGTTCAGCGAGTAGCCGGAGCCGAGGAGGTCGGGGAAGACCGCCGTGTCCTTCATCCCGGGCGACTTGGGGTTGTTCGAGCCCGGAGCCTGGAGGGCGCCCGGCGTGCGCAGGACATAGGAGACGAAGTAGAACGCGACGTAGTTGAGCATGATCGTGAGGATCACCTCGTGCGCGCCGGTCCGCGCCTTGAGCAGCCCCACGAGTCCGCCCCAGAGCGCACCGCCCAGGATGCCCGCGGCGAGGGTGATCACCAGGTGCACGCCGAACGGCAGGTCGAAGGAGAAGCCGACCCAGCCGGCGCAGGCGGCGGCGATCAGCATCTGACCGCGGCCGCCGATGTTGAAGAGCCCGACGCGGAAGGCGAGGGCGACGCCGAGGCCGCCCGCGATCAGCGGCGTGGCGAAGGCGAGGGTGTCGGTCAGCGGCTTGATGCCGTTCGCGAAGCCCTCGCGGCGGAAGTTGTAGACCGAGCCCTGGAAGAGCGAGGAGTACGCCCCCGCGACCGACTGCCAGATCGCCTGCAGCGTGTCGAGCGGCCGGGCGAGGAAGTAGCCGGCGGCCTGCTGGACGTCGGTGTCGGTCGCGGCGATCAGCACGCCGCCCGCGATCAGCGAGAGCAGCACGGCGAGCACCGACATCAGCGCGGTGCCGGAGAGGATCTCGCGGAGGACGCGCGAGGCCCCGCTCTCGATCGGACCGGGCCGCGCCTCCTGACCCGGCTTCTGGCCCGGCTCGAGGCCGGTCGCCCTCTCGGACTCGGCGTCCGGATCGACGGCGGGCAACTGCGCGTCGCTCATGCGGCCGCACCCTTCTCGGCGGGCGACTGCCCGGCCATCATGAGCCCCAGGATCTCCCGGGGCGTGTCGGCGGGGACGATCCCGATGATGCCGCCCTTGTACATGACCGCGATGCGGTCGGCGAGCGCGGCGACCTCGTCGAGCTCGGTCGAGACGACGATGACGGGCACGCCCGTGTCGCGGGTCTCGACGATCCGCTTGTGCACGAACTCGATCGAGCCGACGTCGATGCCGCGGGTCGGCTGAGCGGCGATGAACAGCCGCAGCTCGCGGCTGAGCTCGCGGGCCAGGACGACCTTCTGCTGGTTGCCGCCGGAGAGCCGGCCGACGTGGGTGGTGATGCCCTGGGCGCGGACGTCGAACTCGCGGACGCGCTCCTCGGCGAACGTCTCCAGCGCCTTCAGCTGCAGGCCGAGGCCCTTGACGAACGGGCCGCTGTCGCTGCGGTCGAGCATCAGGTTCTCGGCGATCGTGAACTCGGCCACCAGGCCGTCCTCGGTGCGGTCCTCGGGGACGAAGCCGACGCCGGCGTCGAGCACGCGGCGGACGGACAGGCCGTCGAGTCGGCGGCCGTCGAGGGTCACCGTGCCCTCGACGCGCTCCTGCAGGCCCATGATCGCCTCGGTCAGCTCGGTCTGGCCGTTGCCCTGCACGCCGGCGATGGCGAGGATCTCGCCGCGGCGGACCTCGAACGAGACGTCGTCGACGACCGCCTGGCCGTTCGCGTCGCGGACGGTGAGGTTGCTGACGACGAGGGCCTCGTCGCCCGCGCGGGCCGGCTCCTTCTGGACGGTGAGCTCGACGGCGCGGCCGACCATCAGCGAGGCCAGCTCGGCGTTGCTCGCGGTCGGCGCCGCCTCCCCCACGACCTGGCCGAGGCGGATGACCGTGATGCGGTCGCCGACCTCGCGGACCTCGCGGAGCTTGTGCGTGATGAAGACGATCGCGGTCCCCGAGGCGCGCAGCTGCCGCATGATCGCGATCAGCTCGTCGGTCTCCTGCGGGGTCAGCACTGCGGTCGGCTCGTCGAAGACGAGGACCTTCGCGTCGCGGGAGAGCGCCTTGATGATCTCGACCCGCTGCTGCACGCCGACGGGCAGGTCCTCGATGATCGCGTCGGGATCGACGTCGAAGCCGAAGCGGTCGGAGATGTCGCGGACGCGGGCGCGCGCGGCGGCCAGGTCGAGCCGGCCGCCCGACTTCGTCTCCTCGTGGCCGAGCATGACGTTCTCGGCGACCGAGAAGACCGGGACGAGCATGAAGTGCTGGTGCACCATCCCGATGCCCGCCTTCATGGCGTCGCCGGGGCCGGAGAAGCGCTGGACCACGTCGTCCAGCAGGATGTCGCCCTCCTCCGCCTGGTACAGGCCGTAGAGCACGTTCATCAGCGTGGACTTGCCCGCGCCGTTCTCGCCGAGAAGGCAGTGGATCTCACCGGGTTCGACGGTGAGGTCGATGTGATCGTTGGCCACGAGAGCGCCGAAGCGCTTCGTGATGCCCCGCAGTTCGAGCTTCATGGGTCCAATCTAACTTTCGGTGCGGGATGCCAGCGCGCGGGACCGGCGGGACAGCCGACGAGAGGCCGGTGAGCCCGAGCAGAACTCGGGCCCACCGGCCTCTTCGTCAGTGCGCTGCGATCGATCCGGAGATCAGGACGCGGCGGGAGCGGACGGCGACTCGACGGTGATCGAGCCGTCGATGATGCCCTCCGTGATGGTGTCCAGCTCGCCCTGCAGGTCGGCCGAGACCTTCGACTCGAAGTCGTGGAACGGCGCGATGCCGACCCCGTCGTTCTCGAGCGTGCCCACGTAGGGGGTCGCGTCGAAGGCGTCGGCGCCCGCGGTGGAGGTGACGTCGGTCGTGCCGGCCTCGATGCCCTTGAGGATCGAGGTCAGGTACAGGTCGCCGCCGTCGGGGTAGGTCTCGTACAGGTCGGCGTCGACACCCACCATCGCGATGTCCTTTCCGGAGTCGCGGATGGCCTCGATGGCCGACTGGAAGATCGGGCCGCCGACCGGGAGGATGACGTCGGCGTTCTGGTCGATCAGCGACTGCGCGGCCGACTTGGCCTCGACACCGGCGGCGAAGCCTCCGGTGAACGAGCCGGTCTGCGCGGCGACGTCCCAGCCGACGACCTTGACGTCGGTGCCCTTCTGCTCGTTGTGGTACGCCACGCCGTCCGCGAAGCCGTCCATGAAGATGGTGACGGTCGGGAACTGCTGGCCGCCGTAGGTGCCCACGACACCGGTCTTCGAGTACGACGCTGCCGCGTAGCCGGCGAGGAACGCCGACTGCGAGGTGTCGAAGGTGATCGGCTTGACGTTCGGCAGGTCGATCGACGCGTCGTCGATGATGGCGAAGTCGATGTCGGTGTTCTCCTCCGCCGCAGCCGAGGTGGCCTCGGCGAGGGCGAAGCCGACGGTGATGATCAGGTTGCAGCCCTGGTCGACGAGGCTCGTCAGGTTGGGCGCGTAGTCCGTCTCGGACTCCGAGGTGACGGTCTTCGGGGTGACGCCGAGGTCCTCGGACGCCTTCACGAGGCCGTTGTATCCCAGCTCGTTGAACGACTTGTCGTCGAACCCGCCCGCGTCGGAGACCATGCAGGGCAGGAAGTCGCCACCGGCGGCGGCGGAAGAGCCGCCCTCCTCGGGGGCGGAGGCGCAACCGGCGAGAAGCGCGGTGACGCCCAGAGCGGCGAGACCGCCGAACGCGGCCTTACGCGTGGTGATAGTCAAGATTCGTCCTCCAAGATTCGGCCCCGCGCGCACGATCGGCACTGCAGGGCATCGATGACCTCACGTTACCCAAGGTGTCGGAACGCTCAGGGGCCGCGGAGGGCCAACTCGGGAAGCGTTACACAGTGTTGATCTTGGGGAGGAGCCGCGCGCGGCTCCTCCCCCGCGGTCGGCTATCAGGAGTGGTGCGTTTCGCAGAGCGTGTCGCGTCGGGCTGGCGGAAATCGCTGGCACGCGATTTCCGCTCGCGGCCCTCGACCCTTCGGGCGAGGGAGTCCGGGACGCTTCGCTCCCGGACGGGTGCGCGACCAGCGGGTGAGAGACAAGATTTCTTCCAGGCGTGCGTCCACGACCATGCTGATCGAGTAGTGCGCGGAGCGCGCGTATCGAGATCCGACGACGCCGGAACGCGAGTCTGCAGAACCCCACTGCTGGGGACGGCGGTCTCTTAGGAAAGATCACCTCATCCGTATGGGGAAAGTCATGCTGATCGAGTAGCCCGTGCAGCGGGCGTATCGAGATCCACCACCGTGAGGACGCTGAGTCTGCAGACCCGTCCTGCTGGTGACGGTGGGTCTCGATACGCCCCTGCGGGGCTACTCGACCAGCATGACGCGGCGCAGCCGCGCCCTTTCCCTGAACACCGAGACGCGAAGCGGCTTCGCCGCTCGATACGCCGCTGCGCGGCTACTCGACCAGCATGAGAGGAGCGCGGCTGCCTCTAGTCATGCTGATCGAGTAGTGCGCGGAGCGCGCGTAACGAGATCCACCAGCGCCAGAACGTGAGTCTGCAGAGCCGCCCTGCTGGGGACGGCGGTCTCGATACGCCGCTGCGCGGCTACTCGACCAGCATGAGAGGAGCGCGGCTGCCTCTGGTCATGCTGATCGAGTAGCGCGCGGAGCGGGCGTATCGAGATCCACCTCTTTCCGGAGGGCGGATCTCGAGACTTCGGCTAGAGGACGTCGGTGCGGCCGGAGAGGCGGAGGGCGTCGACGACGCCCTTGACCTTCTGGGCGTTCTCGGTGGTGGTGACGAGGAGGGCGTCGGGGGTGTCGACGACGACGATGTCCTTCACGCCGATCAGCGCGATGGTGCGGTTTCCGCCGCTGACGACGATGCCGGTGGCGGAGTCGGCCAGGACGCGGGCGTCCTCGCCGAGGATGGCCAGGTCGGAGCGCAGGCCGCTCGCGTGCAGCTTCGCGATCGACGCGAAGTCTCCGACGTCGTCCCAGGAGAAGTGGCCGGGGACGACGGCGAGCTTTCCCTCCGCGGCGGCCGGCTCGGCGACCGAGTAGTCGATCGCGATCTTCTCAAGGCCCGGCCAGATGCGGTCGACGACCGCGCCGCGCTCCGGGGTGTCCCAGGCCTCGGCGAGCTCGAGCAGGCCCGCGAGCAGCTTCGGCTTCGAGCGGCCGAGCTCCTCCAGCAGGCGGTCGGCGCGGGCGATGAACATGCCGGCGTTCCACAGGTACTGACCGCTCTGCACGTAGGTGCGAGCGGTGTCGGCGTCGGGCTTCTCGACGAAGGAGTCGACGGCGAGGGTGTGCGCGGCGCCCTCGATGCCGAGGTGGTCGCCGGTGCGGATGTAGCCGAAGCCCACGGCGGGCTCGGTCGGCGTGATGCCGATGGTCGCGATGTAGCCGGCGTCGGCGGCGACGACCGCCTCGGCGACCGCGTCGTGGAAGAGGTGCTGACCGTTGATCACGTGGTCGGCGGCGAACGAGCCGATGATCACGCCGGGCTCGCGGCGCTCGAGGATCGCGGCGGCGAGGCCGATCGCGGCGGAGGAGTCGCGCGGCTCGCTCTCGAGGACGACGTTGAGGTCCTCGAGGCTCTCGAGCTGGCGCTCCACGGCGGCGCGGTGCGCGCGACCGGTGACGACCATGATGCGGTCGGCGCCCGAGATCGGCGCGAGGCGGTCCCAGGTGTCGCGGAGCAGGGTCTGGCCCGAGCCGGTCAGGTCATGCAGGAACTTGGGGGCGTCGGCCCGGGAGAGCGGCCACAGCCTCGAGCCGATCCCGCCTGCCGGGATCACGCTGTAGAAGCGGTCGAGCGGGGCGCGGCCAACGGTCTCAGGTGATGTCATGACCGCAGGATACAAGGGAGCCCGCACGTGTCCGTCCGTTCACCCGGCCGCGCTCCCGCGTTCACACGGCGCCCGTACCGTCCGGAGGGTGAGAGTCGCGGTCGTCACGGAGAGCTTCCTCCCGTCGTTGAACGGTGTCACCACGAGCGTCCTCCGGGTCCTCGACGAGTTCGCGGCGCGGGGCATCGAGGCCCTCGTCGTCTGCCCCGCCGCGGGTGCGCCGGGGCACTACGCCGGCCACCGCGTCGTGGAGCACCCGGCGATCGCCTACCGCGACTTCCCCGTCGGGATCCCGACCCTCGCCCTCACCCGCGAGCTGGCCGACTTCGAGCCCGACGTCGTGCACGTCGCGTCGCCCTTCCTCCTGGGGGCGCGGGCCATCGCCTCCGCGAACCGGCTCGGGGTGCCCAGCGTCGCGATCTATCAGACGGACGTCGCGCGCTTCGCGGCCCGCTACGGCATCCGCGGAGCCCGGGCACTGGCCTGGCGGGTGATCCGGCAGATCCACGCCGGCGCCGATCTCACCCTCGCCCCCTCGACCAGCGCGCTCGACGACCTCGCCGCGGCCGGGATCGAGCGCACCGCGCTCTGGGGGCGCGGCGTGCAGAGCGACCGCTTCCACCCGCGGATGCGCTGCTCCCCCTACGCCGCCGAGGTGCGGGCGCCGCTCGCCGACGGCGACGCGCTCGTCGGCTACATCGGTCGCGTCTCGCCGGAGAAGCGGGTCGAGCGCCTGGCGGCCCTCTCCTCTCTCCACGGAGTCGATCTGGTGGTCGGCGGCTACGGCCCCTCCTCCTCCCGGGTCGCGGCGGCGCTCGGCTCCGGGGCGCGGATGCTCGGACGGCTCGACGGCGAGCGCCTGCCCGCGGTCTTCGCCGCGCTCGACGTGTTCGTGCACACCGGCACCGAGGAGACCTTCGGCCAGACCGTCCAGGAGGCGCAGGCCTCCGGCACCGCGGTGGTCGCGCCGCACGCCGGCGGCCCGACCGATCTGATCGAGCACGGCGTCGACGGACTGCTCTACGCGCCGGAGAGCGACTCCGATCTCCGGCGCCAGGTCGAGCGGCTCCTGCGCGACCCGCAGCTGCGCTCGCGACTCGGCGAGGCGGGCCGGCGTCGCGTGCTGCACCGCACCTGGAGCGCCCTCACCGACGAGCTCCTCGCGCACTACGCGACGGTCGGCGCGCCCGTCTCGATGGCCCGCGGCAGCTAAGGCTCGCCTAAGCCGCCGCGATCCCGCCCGGCGCTTAGAATGGTGGAGCGAGTGTTCTCGCCGCTCCTCCGCCCCGCCCGCGTCCTCGAGTCGCGGGTCCGGTCAGGCCGACGGAGCAGTCAACCAGGGAGGGTTGTTCGTGTCAGTTTCAGCTGCTCAAACCCTCGCACCCCGGAAGCAGGGGAAGATCCGCCGTCCGGCCGGAACCCTCTACCGCGGTCGCGAAGGCATGTGGTCGTGGGTGCTGCACCGGATCACCGGTGTCGCCATCTTCTTCTTCCTCCTCGTGCACGTCCTCGACTCGGCGCTGATCGCCGTGAGCCCCGAGGCGTACAACGCGGTCATCGGCACGTACAAGAACCCGATCATGGGCCTCGGCGAGACGGGGCTGGTGGGCGCGATCGCGTTCCACGCCCTGAACGGCCTGCGCATCATCCTGGTCGACTTCTGGAGCTGGGCCACCCGCAACCAGCGCGTGCTCTTCTGGGTCGTCATCGGCCTGTGGGTCGTGCTGATGCTCGGCTTCGCACCGCGCCACCTCATGTTCGTCTTCAGCGAGGGAGGTGCCCATTGAGCACCGTCGCCGCACCGCGGACTCCGCACGTCCCCACCCGCTCCTCCGGCACCAACTGGGAGAAGTGGGGCTGGATCTACATGCGCGCCTCCGGCGTCGTGCTGATCGTCCTGATCTTCGGGCACCTGATCTTCAACCTGCTGCTCGGCGAGGGCATCAAGGCCATCGACTTCGGCTTCGTCGGCGGCAAGCTCGCGAACCCGTTCTGGCAGTGGTGGGACGTCGCGATGCTCTGGCTCGCGCTCATCCACGGCGGCAACGGCATGCGCACGCTGGTGAACGACTACGCGACGTCGCCGCTGCTGGCCCGCGTGTTCAAGGGCGGCATCCTCGTCTCGGTCGTCGCGCTGATCGCGCTCGGCACCTACGTGGTCTTCGGCTTCAACCCCTGCCCCACCGGCGGGGACCCGAGCCTGCTGCCCTCCTTCTGCGCCGCCTAGGCGCCCGGTGCCGCGCGGTCCCTCCGCGCGGCACCGTCACGCCCCCGGGAGCGCGCCTCCCCCACTCCCGCCCTTCCACCCCGTTCAACGGAGCAATCACCCAGTGAGCACACCAGGCCACGTCCACAGCGGCGGCGCAGACCAGAGCGCCTTCACCCAGACCCTCGGCGCCGACGGCGTCCACTACCACCAGTTCGACGTGGTGATCGTGGGGGCCGGCGGCGCGGGCATGCGCGCGGCGATCGAGGCCGGGCCCAAGGCGAAGACCGCCGTGATCTCGAAGCTCTACCCGACCCGCTCGCACACCGGAGCGGCGCAGGGCGGCATGGCCGCGGCCCTCGCGAACGTCGAGGAGGACAGCTGGGAGTGGCACACCTTCGACACGGTCAAGGGCGGCGACTACCTCGTCGACCAGGACGCGGCGGAGATCCTCGCGAAGGAGGCCATCGACGCGGTCATCGACCTCGAGAACATGGGCCTCCCGTTCAACCGCACCGAGGACGGCAAGATCGACCAGCGCCGCTTCGGCGGGCACACCCGCGACCACGGCAAGGCGCCCGTGCGCCGGGCCTGCTACGCGGCCGACCGCACCGGCCACATGATCCTGCAGACGCTGTTCCAGAACTGCGTCCGACTGGGCATCAACTTCTTCAACGAGTTCTACGTGCTCGACCTGGTGATGACCGAGGTCGACGGCGTCAACAAGCCGTCCGGCGTCGTCGCCTACGAGCTGGCGACCGGCGAGCTGCACGTCTTCCAGGCGAAGGCGATCATCTTCGCGACCGGCGGCTTCGGCAAGATCTACAAGACGACGTCGAACGCGCACACCCTCACGGGCGACGGCGTCGGCATCATCTGGCGCAAGGGCCTCCCCCTCGAGGACATGGAGTTCTTCCAGTTCCACCCGACCGGCCTGGCCGGGCTCGGCATCCTCCTCACCGAGGGAGCGCGAGGAGAGGGTGCGATCCTCCGCAACGCCTCGGGCGAGCGCTTCATGGAGCGCTACGCCCCCACCATCAAGGACCTCGCGCCGCGCGACATCGTCGCTCGCTGCATGGTCCAGGAGGTGGCGGAGGGCCGCGGCGCCGGTCCGCACAAGGACTACGTGCTGCTGGACTGCACCCACCTCGGCGCCGAGGTGCTCGAGACGAAGCTCCCGGACATCACCGAGTTCGCCCGCACCTACCTGGGCGTCGACCCGGTCGTCGAGCCGGTGCCGGTCATGCCGACCGCGCACTACGCGATGGGCGGCATCCCGACCAACGTGAAGGCCGAGGTCCTCTCGGACAACACCACGGTCGTCCCCGGCCTCTACGCCGCCGGCGAGTGCGCCTGCGTCTCGGTGCACGGCTCGAACCGCCTCGGCACCAACTCGCTGCTCGACATCAACGTCTTCGGGAAGCGCAGCGGCAACAACGCCGCCGACTACTCGCAGACCGTCGACTTCACTCCCCTGCCCGAGAACCCCGCCGGCGCGATCCGCGACATGCTCGCCTCGCTCCGCGGCGCGACCGGCACCGAGCGGATCGCCTCGATCCGCAAGGAGCTGCAGGACGAGATGGACAAGAACGCCCAGGTGTTCCGCACCGACGAGTCGCTCGAGCAGGTCACCGGCACCATCCAGCGCCTGCGCGACCGGTTCCGCAACATCTCGGTGCAGGACAAGGGCAAGCGCTTCAACACCGATCTCCTGGAGGCCGTCGAGCTCGGCTTCCTCCTCGACCTCGCCGAGGTCGTCGTCTACTCCGCCCGGAACCGCAAGGAGAGCCGCGGCGGCCACATGCGCGACGACTTCCCCAAGCGCGACGACGAGAACTACATGCAGCACACGATGGCGTACCTCTCCGGTGACGCCCACTCCTCCGACGCGGGCGATCACATCCGCCTCGATTGGAAGCCCGTCGTGATCACCCGGTACCAGCCGATGGAGAGGAAGTACTAATCGTGTCGACCGCTACCCTCGAGCAGCCCCCCGCCGCCCCCGCGGCCCCGGAGGCGTTCACCGTCACGTTCATCATCCGCCGCTTCGACCCGGAGCAGGACACCGAGCCGCGCTGGCAGGACTTCGACGTCGAGATGTTCTCGACCGACCGTGTCCTCGACGCGCTGCACCGGATCAAGTGGGACCAGGACGGCTCGCTGACCTTCCGCCGCTCCTGCGCGCACGGCATCTGCGGCTCCGACGCGATGCGGATCAACGGCCGCAACCGCCTGGCCTGCAAGACGCTCATCAAGGATCTCGACATCTCGCAGCCGATCTACATCGAGGCGATCAAGGGCCTGCCCCTCGAGAAGGACCTCGTCGTGGACATGGAGCCGTTCTTCGCCTCCTACCGCGAGGTGCAGCCGTTCCTGATCGCGAACACGCCGCCCACCAAGGGCAAGGAGCGCGTGCAGTCGGTCGCCGACCGCGCCCGCTTCGACGACACCACCAAGTGCATCCTCTGCGCCGCGTGCACGTCGTCCTGCCCCGTGTTCTGGACGGACGGGCAGTACTTCGGCCCCGCCGCGATCGTGAACGCGCACCGCTTCATCTTCGACTCGCGCGACGACGCCGGCGGAGCCCGCCTGGACATCCTCAACGACAAGGAGGGCGTCTGGCGCTGCCGGACGACCTTCAACTGCACCGAGGCCTGCCCGCGCGGCATCCAGATCACCCAGGCGATCGCCGAGGTGAAGCAGGCCGTCATCCGCGGCCGCGCCTGACGCTTTCTCCCTTGTTCGGCCCGTCGTGATCCTCGGATCCGGCGGGCCGTTCGTCGTCCCCGGGCCCGGCGAGGCGGAGAGGGGTGGGCACGACGGCTGCCCGGCGCCCCTACGCTGGAGGGCATGACGGAGGCGGCGACCGAGGCACCGCGCGGCATCCCGGCGCTGTTCGAGCGGATCATGCGGACGCGGCCGGTGCGGGTGATGCTGCACTACTCCGAGAGCGGCGGGCCGCTGTTCGCGTCGGGGCTCGCGTTCCAGGCGCTGTTCGCGATCTTCGCGGCGCTGTTCGTGTTCTTCGCGGTCTTCGGCTTCGTCCTGCGCGACAACGCGGCGCTGCGCGACTCGCTGCTGCAGCTGCTCACCAGCTCGGTGCCCGGGCTGATCGGCGAGAAGAACTCGCTGGTGTCGATCGACACGCTGCTCGACTCCTCGATCCTCGGCTGGACCGGAGTGATCGCCGCGACGGGTCTGCTCTGGACGGCGCTGAACTTCCTCGGCAGCCTCCGCCAGGCCGTCCGGATCCTGTTCTCCCTGCCCGGTCCGACCGTGCTGTTCGTGCTGCTCAAGCTCAAGGACGCGGGGCTCGCCCTCGTCTTCGGCGCCGTGCTGATCGTCTCGGCGGCACTGTCGGTCTTCTCGACCTCGTTCGTCGACGTCGCGTTCGACGTCCTCGGGATCGGCAGCGACTCGACCCTCGGCCGGGTCACCGGCACCGTGGTCGGCCTGCTGATCATGCTGGCGCTCGACACCGCCACGCTCGCCGGCTCGTTCCGGATCCTCAGCGGCATCCCGATCCCGTGGAAGAACCTCTGGGTCGGCGCGCTGATCGGCGGGATCGCGCTGGGCGCGCTCAAGGTGCTCGGGACGCAGCTGCTCGGCGGCGCCTCGCGGAACCCGCTCCTGGCGTCCTTCGCCGTCCTGATCGGTCTGCTGATCTGGTTCAACCTGGTCTGCCAGGTGATCCTGATCGTCGCCTCCTGGATCTCGGTCGGCATGAGCGACGCCGGCATCTCGGCGCGGAAGCTCACGCCGGACGAGCTGGAGAAGGAGCGCGAGGAGCAGCTGCGCCGCGCCCGCCGCACGCTCGCCGAGGCCGAGCGCGAGCGCCTGCGCGCCGCCCTGCCCGACGCCTCGCTGCTCAAACGCCGACGCCTGGAGAAGCAGCTCTCGCGCCTCGAGGACGAGCTGGCGGACGCGGCCGCCTGACTCGGCGGCGCCTCCTCCACGGCGCCCTTCTCCCGGTGCCGATACGGCCGCTCGAGCACCGTCGCCGAAAACGACGCCTGCCGAACATGTCCGTTTCTGTTGACATCGGACACGAACGGGTCTAAAAAGATGTAAACGCAGATCCGAGGTCGACACCGACACCGCGGACGAGGCGTAGCATCTCGCGAGACGACGGAGTCCACATGTACGCACCGGAGCGGCACCAGGCGATCCTGGACCGCGCCCGCACCGACGGGCGGGTCGAGGTCCGCGATCTCGCGCAGTCCCTCGCGGTCACGCCCGAGACGATCCGGCGCGATCTCACCAGCCTCGAGAAGCGCGGCCTGCTGCGCCGGGCCCACGGCGGGGCCATCCCCGTCGAGCGCCTGGGCATCGAGCCCGAGGTCGCCGCCCGCGAGGGCCACCTCGCGGCCGAGAAGGACCGCATCGCCACCGCCGCGCTGGCCGAGGTCCCCGACGGCGGCTCGATCGCGATCGACGCCGGGACCACCACGGTCCGCCTCGCGGAGCTGCTCCCCCTGGACCGCCGGCTGACGGTCGTCACCCATTCCCTCCCTGTCGCGGTGGCGCTCGTCGGCCGGCCCAACATCGACCTGCACCTGCTCGGCGGGCACCTGCGCGGAGTCACGCAGGCCGCCGTGGGGCCCTGGGTCACCCAGGTGATCCCCACCGTCTCGGTGGACGTCGCCTTCATCGGCACGAACGGCATCAGCCGGGAGCGGGGCCTCACCACCCCCGACCTCGACGAGGCCGTCGTCAAGACCGCGCTCATCGCCGCCGCGCGCCGGGTCGTCGTCCTCGCCGACCACTCCAAGTTCGGTCGCCAGGACTTCGGGCACGTCGCCCCGCTGTCCGCGATCGACACCGTCATCACGGACACCGATGTCGACGACGAGCTCGCCGACGACATCGAGTCCGCCGGCCCGGAGGTCGTCCGCGCATGATCGTCACCGTCACCGCCAACCCCAGCATCGACGTCACCCTCTCGACGAGCGGCTTCGCCGTCGGCGAGGTCAACCGCGCCCACGGCGTGCGCCGCGACCCGGCCGGCAAGGGCGTCAACGTCGCCAGGGCCCTCGCCCGCAACGGCGTCGAGGCCACGGCGATCTACCCGGCCGACGCCTCCACCGGCCTCGACCTGCGCACCATGCTCGAGGCGGCCGGAGTCGCCTCCGCCAGCGCCGCGATCGCCGAGCCGATCCGCACCAACATCACCGTCGTCGACGACGCGACCGGCCGGACCACCAAGATCAACGAGCCCGGCCCGGCGGTCACCCCGGAGGAGGCGAAGGTGCTCTCCGCTCTCATCTGCGATCACGTCGTCGCCGGCCCGCGCTGGCTCGTCGCCTGCGGCAGCGTCCCGCCCGGTCTCGGCGACGACTTCTACCCGGCGCTCGGCCGCCTCGCCACGCACTTCGGCGTCCCCCTCGCCGTCGACACCTCCGGAGCACCGCTCACCGCGATCATCGCGGCCGGCACCGCGACGCTGGTGAAGCCCAACCTCGAGGAGCTCGAGGAGCTCCTCGGCCGCTCCCTCGCGACCGTCGGCGACGTCGTCGACGGAGCCCGCACACTCCTCCGCCTCCCGGACGCGCGAGCGCTCGTGAGCCTCGGAGAGCACGGCGCCCTCCTCGTCACGGCGACCTCGTCGTGGTGGGCGGGCGCACCCCCCGTCGTGCCCCTCAGCACCGTCGGCGCCGGCGACAGCACCCTCGCGGGCTACCTGTCGGCGACCGAGGCCTCGGAGGCGGAGCGTCTGCGGACGGCCGTCGCCTGGGGCACCGCCGCCGTCACCCTCCCGGGCAGTGAAGCCCCGGGTCCCGACTCCCTCCGCCTCGACGACGTCTCCGTCGTCGAGGATCCCGACCCCACCCTCCCGATTGGAGAACTGAGCGCATGACTGCTCTCACCGAGGCGTCGACGGTCATCGTCGACCTCACCGCCGCCACGAAGGACGACGCCACCGCGCAGCTCGCGAAGACGCTCGCCGACGCCGGCCGCGTCACCGACCTCGACGGCTTCCTCGCCGACGTCCGCGACCGCGAGTCCCAGATGGCCACCGGCATGCCCGGCGGCATCGGGATCCCCCACGCCCGCTCCTCGCACGTCGTCTCGCCCAGCGTCGCGGTCGGCATCGCGAAGTCCGGCGTCGACTTCGGCGCCCCGGACGGCCCGGCGGACCTGATCTTCCTCATCGCCGCCCCCGACGGTGCCGACCAGGCCCACCTCAAGATCCTCGCCCAGCTCGCCCGCAAGCTGATCCACGAGTCCTTCACCGGATCCCTCCGCGCCGCCGGCAGCGGCCAGGAAGTCGCGGACATCATCGCCCGAGAGGTCGTCGTCTCGTGAAGATCGTCGCCGTCACCAGCTGCATCGCCGGCATCGCGCACACCTACATGGCGGCCGAGGCTCTCGAGCAGGCCGCCAAGAAGAAGGGCTTCGACATCCAGGTCGAGACCCAGGGTGCCGCCGGCTCCGACCCGATGTCCGACCAGACGATCGCCGACGCCGACGTCGTGATCCTCGCCGCCGACCTCGAGGTCCGAGGCAAGGACCGCTTCGCCGGCAAGCCGACCCTCGAGGTCGGCACCTCGGAGGCGCTCGCCAAGGCCGCGGACGTCATCGACCGCGCCGCCGCGAAGGTCCAGGACGCTCCCGCCGCCGCCGCGACGAACGCCCCCCGCTTCGTCGCGGTCACGAGCTGCATCGCCGGCATCGCGCACACCTACATGGCCGCCGAGGCGCTCGAGCAGGCCGCGAAGAAGCGCGGCTACCCGATCCACGTCGAGACCCAGGGCGCCGCCGGCTCGGACGAGATGACCGCGGGCGACATCGCCGCCGCGGACGTCGTCATCCTCGCCGCCGACCTCGAGATCCGCGGCAAGGACCGCTTCGCCGGCAAGCCGATCCTCCAGGTCGGCGTCGCCGAGGCGCTGTCCAAGCCGGACGAGGTGCTCGACCGGGCGCTCGCCCTGCGCGGCACCGGCACGGCTCCGTCCGCCGCCCGCTCGACTCCGGCCGCGGCGCCCGTCGCCCCGAAGAAGGTCGGCGTCGGCACGCGCATCCGGCAGAACCTGATGACCGGCGTCTCGTACATGATCCCGTTCGTCGCGGCGGGCGGTCTGCTGATCGCGCTGTCGTTCCTCTTCGGCGGCTACCAGATCGTCAGCTACACGCCGCAGCAGATCATCGACAACGGCTTCAACATCGCGAACATCACCGACTGGGCCGGAGTGATGTTCCTGATCGGAGGCGCGACCTTCGCCTTCCTGGTGCCGGTGCTCTCGGGCTTCATCGCCTTCGGCATCGCGGACCGCCCCGGCATCGCGCCCGGCTTCCTCGGCGGCGCCGTGGCGGTCACCGTCGGCGCCGGCTTCCTCGGCGGCCTCGCGTCCGGCTTCATCGCCGGCTACGCGGCGCTCTACATCTCGCGGATCAAGCTGCCGGCGGCCTTCAAGTCGCTGATGCCGGTCGTCATCATCCCGCTGATCGCGACCTTCATCACGGGCTTCCTGATGTTCGTCGTCCTCGGCGCTCCGCTGCGCGCGCTGAGCGAGGGACTGTCGGCCTGGCTCTCGGGTCTCACCGGCGGCAACCTGATCATCCTCGGGATCATCCTGGGCCTGATGATGGCGTTCGACATGGGCGGCCCGGTCAACAAGGTGGCCTACGCCTTCGCGACCACGGGGCTCGCCTCGGTCCCCGCGGACGGCGACCCGAACTCCGTGCAGTTCAAGGTGATGGCGATCGTGATGGCGGCCGGCATGACGCCGCCGCTGGGCCTCGCGCTCGCCACGTCGCTCCGCAAGCGCCTGTTCACCGACGCCGAGCGCCAGAACGGCAAGGCGGCCTACCTGCTGGGCGCCTCGTTCATCTCGGAGGGAGCGATCCCCTTCGCCGCGGTCGACCCGCTGCGCGTGATCCCCTCCGCCATGATCGGCTCGGCCGTCACCGGCGCGCTCGTCGCGCTCTTCGGCTCGACGCTGCGCGCCCCGCACGGCGGCATCTGGGTGACCGGACTGGTGGGGCAGCCGCTGCTCTACCTGGTCGCGATCCTCGTCGGCATGGTGGTCACGGCGGTCTGCGTCATCATCGCGAAGAGCATCAAGCGCGCTCCGATCGTCGCCGAGGTCCCGGAGCCGGCCACGGCCCGCCCCGTCGCCGTCTGATCCGCACCGACCGACCGTCCTGAGCGGTCCCGCCGGCGGTCCCGACTCCGCGTCGCCCCTCTCCTCCGAGGGGGCGGCGCGGGGCGGGGCCGCCGGCTTCTCCGTGTCCGGGGGCGCGCCGGTCCGCCGCTCCGGGCCGCCGCTCCCCCGCGTGCCGCGCCGTGTCGGCGGTCCTCCGTAGACTGCTCCGGTGACTCGAAAGCCGCTCCGCATCGCCTCCGTCAACGTCAACGGCGTCCGCGCCGCCTTCCGCAAGGGCATGGGCGATTGGCTCGCCGCCCGCGACGTCGACATCCTCGCCCTGCAGGAGGTCCGCGCCTCCACCGACGACCTGACCGGCCTGCTCGGCGACGAGTGGGACGTGCTGCACGAC
Source organism: Rathayibacter sp. VKM Ac-2857 (assembly GCF_013205025.1). Taxonomy (GTDB): domain Bacteria; phylum Actinomycetota; class Actinomycetes; order Actinomycetales; family Microbacteriaceae; genus Rathayibacter. Next base: position 784,027 of record NZ_JABMLE010000001.1, read on the forward strand.
GAGGCGACCGCCAAGGGCCGCGCCGGAGTGGCGCTGGCCTCGCGGAAGCGCGCCACGATCCACCGGGTCGCGCTCGGCGCCGACGACTTCGACTCCGCGGGCCGCTGGCTCGAGGCGGACTACGAGGTCGGCGACCGCACCGTGACCGTCGTCTCCACCTACGTGCACTCGGGCGGCGTCGGCACGCCGAAGCAGGACGAGAAGATGCGCTTCCTCGACGCGATGATCGAGCGCCTCCCCCAGCTCCAGGCCCACAACCCGCTCGCCGTCGTGATGGGCGACCTCAACGTCGGCCACCGCACCCTCGACATCAAGAACTGGAAGGGCAACGTCAAGAAGGCCGGCTTCCTCCCCGAGGAGCGCGCCTACTTCGACCGCTTCGTCGGCGCCGAGGGCGAGGAGGGCTACAACGCCGGAGCGGGGATGGGCTGGGTCGACCTCGGCCGCCGCTTCGCCGGCGAGGTGCCCGGCCCCTACACCTGGTGGTCGCAGCGCGGCCAGGCCTTCGACACCGACACCGGCTGGCGGATCGACTACCAGCTGGCGACGCCGGAGCTCGCCGCCCTGGCCCGCTCGTACGAGATCGACCGCGCCAGCGCCTGGGACACCCGCTGGTCCGACCACGCGCCCGTCGTCGTCGACTACGAGCTCTGATCCTTTCCTCCCCCGGCGCCGACCGCGCCGCCATCGCACACGAGGCCTCACCATGACCCCCAGCACTCCGGGCGCGAAGCCCGTCATCTTCTCCGGCATGCAGCCCTCCTCGGGCTCGCTGCACCTGGGCAACTACATCGGCGCCCTCACGCAGTGGGTCGCGATGCAGGACGACTACGACGCCTACTACTGCGTCGTCGACCTGCACGCGATCACCGTGCCGCAGGAGCCGGCCGAGCTGCGCGAGCGCACCCGCGCGACGGCCGCGCAGTACATCGCCGCCGGCATCGATCCGGAGCGCTCGACGCTGTTCATCCAGTCGCACGTCCCCGCGCACGCCGAGCTGGCCTGGATCCTCAACACGGTGACCGGCTTCGGCGAGGCGAGCCGGATGACGCAGTTCAAGGACAAGTCGGCGAAGCAGGGCGCGGAGGCGGCCTCGGTCGGCCTCTTCACCTACCCCATCCTGATGGCGGCCGACATCCTGCTCTACCAGACCGACGCCGTGCCCGTCGGCGAGGACCAGCGCCAGCACCTCGAGCTGACCCGCGACCTCGCGAACCGCTTCAACACGCGCTTCGGTGCGACCTTCGCGATGCCGGAGCCGTACATCGCGAAAGAGACCGCGAAGATCTACGACCTGCAGAACCCCGGCGCGAAGATGTCGAAGTCGGCGGAGTCGGACGCCGGCCTGCTGAGCGTGCTGGACGAGCCGAAGGTGACCGCGAAGAAGATCATGCGCGCCGTCACCGACACCGAGTCGGAAGTGCGCTTCGACCGCGCCGCCAAGCCCGGCGTCTCGAACCTGCTCACGATCTACTCCGTCCTCGCCGGCCGCACGATCGAGTCGCTCGAGCAGGAGTACGCGGGCCGCGGCTACGGCGACCTGAAGAAGGGCCTCGTCGAGGTCGTCGCGGCGACCTTCGATCCGATCCGCGCGCGTACCGCCGAGCTGCTCGCCGACCCTGCCGAGCTCGACCGGATGCTCGCCCGAGCGGCCGACCGCGCCTCCGAGACGGCCGAGCGCACGCTCGCGACCGTGTACGAGCGCGTCGGCCTCCTGCGCCGCGGCCGCTGAGCCGACCGTGCTGCGGCTCGCCCTCTTCGATCTCGACGACACGCTGTTCGCGCACGCCCGCGCGGTGCGCGAGGGCATCGTCGCGTACGCGGCGTCCCTCGGCGACGCGTACGCGGTCGAGGCGGGCGCGCTGCAGCGGCGCTGGTACGCGCTGGAGGAGGCGCACTACCACCGCTACCTCGCTGGCGAACTCGACTACGAGGGGCAGCGGCGCGCCCGCGCCATCGCCTTCGCCGCGGACGCCGGCGTCGAGCTGACGCCGGAGCAGGCGAGCGCGTGGTTCGCCGCCTACCTGCGGCATTACGTCGCGGCGTGGACGCTGCACGACGACGCCCTGCCGGTGCTCGACCGGCTCGAGGCAGCGGGCGTCCGGATCGGCGTCATCACCAACGGCGACCTCGAGTTCCAGACGAGCAAGACGGACGCGATCGGTCTGACGGAGCGGGTCGAGCACCTCGTCGCGTCGGGCGAGGTCGGCGTGACGAAGCCGGACGCGCGGATCTTCCAGGTGGCCTGCGATCGCTTCGGTGTCGCTCCGGCCGACGCACTGTACGTGGGCGACCGGCTGGGCACCGACGCGATCGGCGCGGCGCGCGCCGGACTGCGCGGGGTGTGGCTCGACCGCGTCGGCGGGCCGGAGCACGGGCGCGAGCTGCCGGCGGAGGCCGTCGAGCTCGGGGTGCGGCGCATCGGGTCGCTGGACGAGCTGGACGCGGTCGCGGGGCTGACGGGCTGAGCGGCCCCGGTCCGGCGTCTCGACGGGTGCCGGGTCTCGTAGGGAAGATCACTTCGTCGAAGTGGGGAAGCCCCCCATGCTGATCGAGTAGCCCGCGCAGCGGGCGTATCGAGATCCACCAGCATCAGAACATCCGTCCGCAGCCCCACCCTGCTGACGACGGCGGGTCTCGATACGCCCCTCCGGGGCTACTCGACCAGCATGTTCGCGGGCGTCTCTTCGAAGTGGATCCACCCGCGTCAGAGGACGAGCCTGCAAACCGCCCTTCTGAGGACGGTGGGTCTCGATATGCCCCTGCGCGGCTACTCGACCAGCATGGAGGGAGTCGACGCGTGGTGGGCACTGAACCCGGCCGACGGGCCGGCTCTACCGCCCGCCGCCGGCCTCTCGGCCCGATTGGGCGGCGGCGGTCGAGCCGCATCTCACGACAGCCACCGCCGGTGTGGCTCGACCGCGTCGGCGGTCCGGCGCACGGGCGAGAGCTGCCGCGGAAGGCCGCCGAGTTCGGCGTGCGGCGGATCGGGTCGCTGGACGAGCTGGACGCGGTGGTGGGGCTGCGCTGACCTCTCGGCTGCGTAGCTCGCAGCGCGACGCGGAGGTTGCTACGGCTTCGGGCCCGCAGCGGTGCCGGTCACCGGTCCTCCAGGAAGAGAACGAGCATCACGGAGATGCAGAGGCAGCAGACGAGGAGCGACACGATCGCATACGGCTCGTCGAGCCCACCGACGAGTGTCGACCCGCCGACGAGAATCACGCCCACTCCCAGGAAGACGATCAGGTTCCGGCGGGCGCGGTCGTCATCCTTTTTCGAGGCGGTCATCCCGAGACCGTTTCACACCGTACGGCGCCCGGCGCCCACTGGCGCGGAACGTCCGAGCACCAGCGCAGGCGCCTGACGAGGGTCGTGAGACGCGCGACGCAGACCGACCAGCAGGGACCTGCGGTCACGGACGCATGATCGCCGCAGCGAACGCCACGACGGCGCAGGCGCCGCACACCGCTGCCGTAGCGACCGCGCCGGGGGTCGGACCCGAGGTCGTCAGCCCTACGGCAGCGCCGACGATCATCACGACTCCCAGCGCGAGAGCCCAGACCCGGCGTCGCTGTCGATGCGGCCGATCTCCTGTGCCGCAGGCTCCCTCCTCCTCCGACCGGGTCCCTCCGTCGTCCATAGCTGCCCTCTCCCTCGTGATGCCTGGAAGCGACTCGATCATACTCGTATGCTCATCCGGCGCTCCGGCATCGGCGTTCATCCGATGTCCCTGCGCACGACCGCGAGAGACGCGAGGCCGGCCGCGACGATCAACCAGATCGCTCCGGCGAGAACACCAGCGGACGTGTCGCCGGCACTACCGGAGCCCGACGAAGCGGAGTCCACGGCCAGGAGCCACGTGCCGAGCGGCGACGCCCAGAGCGCCCACGGCAGGATCCCGGCGACCGGCAGCGCGCCGGCCAGCAGCATCGGAACCGCGAACAGCGCGAGCAGATGCCGTCCGACCATGGCGCCCACGGCGAGACCCAGGAATCCCGCGGCTGCACCGACGATCGCTGCAGGGCCCGCGATCTCCGCCGCGCTCACCGCGAGACCGGCGTCGACTCCGAAGGCGAGTGACCCGGAGCCCGCGGCGACGAGGGCGAGCACGGCGCCTGCCAGCGTCGCCGTCACCGCTCGCACCCCCAGGAGGGGCAGCCGTGCGAGGAAGCCGAGCTGTCGCGCGATGACCCCGCGCTCGAGATCGGCCGTCCAGCCGAAGGAGCCCAGAATGCCCGCGACCACCGCGGAGTTGATCAGGAGAGCGGGTCCGAGCTCGGCAAAGACGGCGCGCCGCACCTCCTCGGGAGCAGCGCGCAGCCCGTCCGGCACCCCGAGGACGACGCTGAGCCCGAGAACGAGGGCGAGGGCGGCGCCGATCGGCAGCGAGCGGTCGATGCGCACGCGGTACCACTCCGTCCGCAGCGCTCGCCCGATCACTCGCTCCTCCGAACGGTCACGAACCAGGCGGCGGTAGTGGCGATCGCACACCAGCCGACGGCGACTCCGAGCGCCGCGGCCGGCGGAAGCAGAGCGAGGGTCTCGGACGCCGTGATCCCGGCGAGGGCTCCCGCGGGGAGGAGACGCTCGATCTCGGGTGCCGCGGAGAGCAGGGGCAGTTCGACGGCGAACGGCACCGCGAGGACGAGACCGCAGGCGGCGTAGTAGTTGCGAGTGATCCACCCTGCCGCTGAACCGAGCACCCCGCCGAGCGCCGAGGACACCGTCGAACCGAGTGCGACCGGCAGCATGTCGACCGACGGAGTGAACGACTCCCCGCTCGAGCGGACGACGATCGCCGTCACCGCTATCCAGGCGGTGGAGGTGACCGCTCCGAGGGCCAGCGAGGTCATCGCGGCCGCGAGCGCCTTCGCGCGGAAGAGATCGACCAGCCGGGTCACGACGAGCGAGCGACCCAGCGAACCGTAGTAGAACTCCCGGGTGACGCCGTAGCTGCCCCAGAACATCGCCGTGACGAACGACGCGCCGCAGGCGGAGTAGACCGCCGCTGTCGGATCCGTCGGTGCCGAGGAGTGCGGAGCGATGGCGAGGACCGCCAGCGGAACCAGCAGCGCGAATGCGAGAACGGCTGCTCCCGCGGAGCCGGTCACGGCACGCAGCAGCTCCGCGCGCAACGCAGCGCTCATCGCCCGTCCCCCTCGTCCGTCGCTCCGCGGTGCCCCTCGACGAGATCGAAGTAGCGGTCCTCGAGCGATCCCGTCTCCGAGCCGAGGAGCTCCTGGAGCCGACCCGCGTAGAGGAGACGCCGACGGAGGACCACCACTTCGTCGACCGACTGCGCGAGCTCCGCGAGCTGATGACTCGACACCAGAACGGTGCCACCGGCATCGGCGTAGGAGCGGAGGAACGTCCGGAGCCACCGGATCCCCTCCGGATCGAGTCCGTTGGCCGGTTCGTCCAGCACCAGGACCTCCGGCTCCCCGACGAGAGCGACGGCGAGCCCCAGGCGCTGGCGCATCCCCGTCGAGAAGTGCTTGACGCGCACGGCCGCCTGTGGAGCGAGATCCACCTCCTCGAGGACCTGCTGCACGCGCGAGCGCGGCGCACCCGCGGCGAGGGCGCAGAGCTGGACGTGACGCCGTGCGGTGATGCCGCTCTCGAAGCCGAAGCCGTCCATGTGCACGCCGACGACGGAGGCGGGGTTCCGCAGGTCGTGGAACTCGTGTCCCTTGATCGTCGCCCGTCCGCTCGACGGGCGGAGGAGGCCCACCAGCCCCTTCATCGCCGTGCTCTTGCCCGCGCCGTTGGGACCGAGCAGGCCGACGATCGTGCCGGCGCTCACGGTGAAGCCGAGATCGGAGACGACCTCGCGCCCTCCGTAGTTCTTGGTGAAGTGCTCGAAGGCGATCGCATGGGTCATCTGTCTACCTCTGGTCGGAGTGATCGTGGACGGAGTGCTGGGGATCCGTGACGACGTCGACGAGACCACGGAGTTGCTCGAAGGCGGCCATCAGGGCCGGGCGGTCGTCACCGATCCTCACCACGGCGGCACCGGCGCGCGGTACCGTCTCGCCCGTATCGAGCAGGAGGGGGCGGGAGGCGACGCTCACCGGCTCGCCGGGGACGCGCACCGGGGCGAAGCAGTCGAGGGGTGCCGTCGTGGGACCGGTCGACAGCGGCGCGCCGACTGCACCGACGCCGACGGGCTCGTGCCGCAGGAGGCCCTGGGTCTCGAGAGCGACGGGAGCACCGGTCCTCAGGGCGTCGAGTGCGTCCGGCTCCGGGGCCACGAGCCAGGCCCCGCCCGCGTCGGAGACGTAGCCGACGGTGACGGTGCGTGGGACCGGGACGGAGAGGGACGCGGCGAGCACCGCGCCGAGCGCGAGAGCGAGGAGAGCGACGCGACGACCGCGACGGCCTGGTCGCTGCACCCAGCGCGCACACGCACGCGCGGCCACCACGGCGAGCAGGACGCCGAGCCCGGACACGAGGACGGCGCCGACGACACCCGCCGAGGACGACCAGTGCGCGATACGCCCGGCGGCGAGCAGGACGAGGACGGTCGGCGCGATCAGACTGCCCAGGCCCAGGACGAGGACCCAGGGCCTCCGATCACCCGGCCTCCCGGTGACGAGCGCGTCGAGCGCCTCGCGAGCGTGTTCTCGCAGGTGCGGGGTGTCCGTCGCGGCGACGAGTGCGTAGTAGCCGTCGAAGCGCACGAACGGGAGCAGGTTGAGCGCCGTGATCCCGGCTGCGGCGAGCGCGAAGGCCGCCGCCGCCTCTCGGATCGGGCCCGCATCGGAGGCGAGGGCGAGCAGCACGGCGACCGAGGCGGCGGAGGCGTGCACCGCCGGACCGGCCAGCGCCACCGCGAGCCGGTGCCGGCGGCGAGGGAGCCGCCATCCGTCGGTCACGTCGACGAAGAACGCGGGGGTCAGGTAGAAGACCATCAGTCCGGTCCGGCGGGCGGTGCCGCCGGCGAGGTGCAGGACGAGGCCGTGCGCCAGCTCGTGGATCCCTGTCGCGAGGACGAGGGCGATCGCGACGGCCGCGACGGAGCCGAGAGGGAGCGGGCCGCCGGCGACCGCCGCGAGCACGGGGAGCTGCGCCACCGCCGCTGCGGCGCCGGCGATCAGCAGCGCGGCGAGAGCCACGAGGACGGTCCGCCGCAGTGCCCGGCGGTCGATCGCCGGACGCAGCCGCGCGGCGATCACCGTCAGCAGCGGCGTGAGCCGCGCCGTCGAGAACTGAACCGTCAGCGGCGGGATCACCGTCACGGCTCCCTGTCGGCGGCGCGGCGCCTGCGCCAGCAGCCCGGAGGCGCTCAGGTGCGCGACGAGTCCGTCGAGCTCCTCGGCGCCGGCCGCGACGATCCGGCCGACTTCGGGGAGGGTGCGCTTCCCGTCGAGGAGGCGGAGCACGTCCACGACGCCGGGTGCGACCCGGGCGACGGGGACGTCGTCGAGCGCGACGATCCACGCCGTCGCTCCGCTCCGCGGCTCGAGAAGAGTCACCGAGTCGAGGAGCCGCGGCCTCTCCTCAGGGAGGGGGGTCTGCGAGCGCTTTCGACGGTCAGACGAGCGGATGCGGCACATCGAACACCTCCCCGGGGCTCGACGCGCTGAGGAAGCCGGTCCGCTCCTGCGCGGAGGCCAGCCGGTCGTGCCGCCAGGTGCTCGTCCGCGCCTCGTCGATCCGCAGCGGCTGCAACTCCCGGCAGAGTGCTTTCACCACGTGCCAGCCGAGCTCACGCGCGGCGACGGGAAGGCGCGCGGTGAGGTCGACGACGAGCGGATGCAGACCCGCGCGGGCGAGGAGCTCCGGGACCGACCCCGGGTCGACCGGACGGAGGACCCCCGTGCCGCCGGCCGGGTCGGGGGCCGGTGGCTCGAAGGTGGCGCTCCAGCGCAGCAGGTGGTGGAGCGCCTCGTCCCCCGACCAGAACGCCGCGCGGTCCTGCTCGGTACGCACGATCGCCGGAGCACATCCTCTGCCCGCCGTGCGGAGGGTGCGGGCGAGGTGGAGGGCCTGCACGGCCTCACGCGATGCACCGATCACGGCACTGTCGAGGTCCGTCGCGGCTCGCGCACCCACCGCACCGGCACCGGTCCCCGGATCGGTGACGACGGCGACGACGGCGTGCACCCCGGGCACGTCGGTCCCCAGGTCCGCGACGACGAGATCGCCGCCCCGGGCGAGGAGCGGAGCGCGGAGCAGCTCGACGACGCTCGAGGCGCGGGACTCGGCGCGAAGACCGACACGGACGAGGGCGAGGCGTCGGGCCCACGCCACGATCAGCGCGTCCCTCTCGACGAGCTCGAGGAGGGCGGACGCCGTCGCATCGGCCACCGAGCCGCCCGCCGCGGCTCCGGACGGCGTGGGCTCGTCCGCGCCGCCACTCCCTCCACCCTCTGCGGCGACACACGGACGTCGCGCCTCCGCGTCGTAGAGCAGAGGTGCCAGCGGGATCTCCCGAGTCCCGCCGTCGAGGGCCGAGACCGCCGATACGAGGAGATCGCCCTCATCGACAGTGGGAACGGGACGGAGCGCCGAGCGCTCGATCGCCTCGCCCGCCGCGCGCGTCATCGCTCCTCGTCGCGAGAGATCGGAAGCGCCCACGAGTCCGAGCGCATCGCGCTCCGACAGGCGTCCCGGGAGCGCGGCGAGTCGGACCACCACCTGCCAGACGGGAGTCTCGGGGCGCGGAGGAAGGACCGTCGTGCCGTCTGCGATCCCCGTGCTCGGGTCGAGCGTCCTCACCGCGGAGGGCATGCGCACTCCAGGAGCACGACGCCGGAGGGCGCGCCGGAGCGGCGGCGCACGGCGGCCTCGTCGGCGAGGTCGAAACCCCGGGCTGCGAGCTCGGTCGTCAGTGTCCGTAGGTCGAGCAGCATCACCGAGCTGGTCAGCACCGTCGCGGCTGCTCCGTCCGTCCGAGGCGGCACGAGGATGTTGACGAGGCGACGATCGCCCCGGATCTCGGAGGACAGCACGGGTCCGGTGGTTCGTCCGGCCGAGGGGTCCTCGCGAGCGGGCGCCCCGTCCTCGGCGACGGTCACCAGGAAGCGGGCCTCTGGAGCGGCCTCCGCGGCGACGGCGCCGTAGAGCGCCTGCCGACCGTCCGGGTCGAGGAGCGTGATGGACGTCGCGCCCAGGACGATCGTCCCGAACGCCCCCCGCTCGACGATCTCCGTCATGTCCGCCCGCACCGCGGTGAGGCGCCCGGCGGGCCGTGTCCCGACGCTGCGCTCGAGCAGGTCGAGCATCGTCGGCGAGGAGTCCACGGCGGTCACACGACGTCCGAGAGCGAGCAGCGGGAGGGTCAGGCGTCCGGCTCCCGCGGCGAGCTCGAGGATCGGCCCGGGCAGCCGCCGGGCAGCCGCGACGATCTCGCGGACCTCCGTGCGGTCGTCCCGCGTGAGGAGCGCGTACACGGTCGAGCCCTCCGGACCGTAGAGGGGCTCGATGCGCACCCGCCAGTTCCGGGAGCCGACGATGTCGATCGTCCGTGCGGTGAGGGCGGACACGTCGGGGAACGACGGCTCCTCGCCCTCTGTTCGGGGTCCGGCGTGAGTGGTCATGGCGCTTCCTTGCAGGTCGATGGGCGGGTGGCGGGCGAGCGGACGGTCCTCGGATCCCGGGCGAGCGCTTCCTTCGGAAGCGGCCCTGCTCGGGATCCGAGGACGTCAAGAGATCAGGTCGCGGCGATCGCGACCAGTCCGCCCACGACCGTGATCACGTACCCCGCGGTCTGCCACCACTCGAGGGGCGCCGCGATGTCCTCGAGTTCCTCGAAGGCCAGTGCTGTCGTCTCCATGTCACCTCCTCTGCTGTGCTCTTCTCTCGTTCCGTCGTTCCGGTGCAGGGTTCAGGTCGCGCTGAGCGCGATGAGACCGAGCCCCACCCCTATCGAGAAGCCGTGGAACCAGTCGAAGCCGTCGTCGGGCGTGTTCAACGCCTCGAGCGGTTGGAAGGCGAGTGCCGTGTCGTTCGTCATCGTGTGTCTCCTTGTTGTGCGAGCCGCCCTGAGACGGCCGCTGTCGTGTCTCGGAACCGGGGTAGTACAGGTCCGTCCGGTCAGGTCGCGACGACCGCGACGATGCCGATCACCCCGACTCCCGCCACCACTCCCTGCCAGAAAGAATCTTCAGACGGGGCGTCGAGCGCCTCGAGCTCGACGAAGGCGAGATCGCCGCCGAGCGCCTGCGTGCTGCTGTGTGTCATGTGTTCACCTCCCTCCGGTGTCGATCTCGGGAACCGTCGCGGGGTCGCCCGCGCCGGAGTCGGAGTGCGGGCCGTCGCCGCGGATCGGGGCCGCTCGCGGGCCGAGGACGGCGGAGATGAGAGCCTCGTCCCAGTCCGGGAGGGCTCCCCTCGCACGGACCCATGTCGTAGCAGTGCCGCGCGCGGCGCGTCGCATCACCGCCGGAAGCGGATCGGGCGGCGGCGCGATCCCCCAGTCCGCTGCGACCGCGAGGACCGCATCGGACGGCGACGCCGGCACCGCCGGTCGCACCTCCCGCCAGAACCGCTCGAGAGCGGCGCGGTCTCCCAGCCGCCGCTCGCCCTCGAGGACGAGAGCCCACAGGCGAGGCAGCACGAGGAGTGTCGCCGCGATCTTGCTGATCGACGCCGCCCACGCGAGTTCGTTCGCGGGGTACCAGTGCTTGAGCACGAAGGGGTCGGTCGGATGCGCGCTCCACGACCAGCGGGACTCGGCGCTGAGCAGCGCGAGCCCACCGCGGGAGGCGATCGTGTCCTCCGTCCGCAGCCGATCGCCCAGCGACAGCATCCGACGCCCCAGGTCGACCGCCGCATCGAAAGCGGCGGGCGAGAGGGCTCCGGAAGCTGCGGTGCCGGCTACCCGGAGGAACATCTCCAGCGCGCCCTCGCGCACCAGTCGAGCGGGCAGCGTAGAGAGCTGCTCCGGGTCGAGCACGGCCAGCTGCGGGCGCAGGTCGTCCCCCGTGACGAGCCGGTGCCCGGCCGCTGTCGTCACGCAGGCCACAGGGCTCACTTCTGATGCCGTGCCGAGGGTGGTCGGCACGGCGATGAGGACCGGAGCGCCGTTCCGGAGCGGCCTGCGAGTCGAGATCGGGCCGCGGTCCAGCTGCCGGAGGAGAGCGGGGAGGCGCCCGATGCCGGTCGCCACCGCGACCTTCACCGCGTCGAGGACGGATCCGCCACCGATAGCGACGATCGCGGCGGGCCGCTGCTCCTCGAGCCGTTCCACGAGCGACCTGACGGTCGAGATCGCGGCTCCCGAGACAGGAACGACGCTCCTTCCTGCTGCGACACGCTCGGCTCGTCCGAGGAGCGCGCTGTCAGCGACGACGAGCGTCGCGTCACCCGCGGGGAGCCCGGCGACCACGCCTGAGGTCGCACCTTCACCGGTCGTGACGCGGGTGGGGCACCAGATCGACCCGTTCACCTCGCGCGCCTGTGCAGGGACGGGTGGGTGGGGAGCGGCGAGCGCATGTCTCGCCGTCCGCGAACCGTGCGGAGGCACCGCGCGAGCTCGTCGACGTGCTCCGCCTCGAAGACGAGCGCCGGCACGAGCTGGATCGCCGACGGACCGGGATGAACGAGGGCGCCCGCCTCTCGGATCTCCGCCACGAGGGCGGCGACCTCGGAACCGCCGAGGAGTGCTCCGTCGGGTCCGCGGAGGCGCGCGGCACGGAAGCAACCGGCGCCGCTGGACGAGTGGATCAGCCCCGTCCGCTGTAGCTCGTCGAGCACGCCGTCGAGCCGCACGGCGAGGGCCGCGGACCGATCAGCGACGTGCAGGCGATCGAACTCGGCGAGCGTGGCGAGGACGGCGGCGCAGGTCGGCGGGGACCCCGCCTGCGTCTCCCCGTGCACGAACACCGCGCCCGCCTCGTCGAAGGCCGAGACGACGCTGTCGCCCACGAGGACCGCCGCCGCCGCGCAGGTCCCGTTCGTCAGCGCCTTCGACAGCACCAGGACGTCGGGCGCGGGATCCCAGAAGTCGGAGGCGAACAGCGGACCGGTGCGGTGGAATCCGGTCGCTACCTCGTCGGCGACGAGCAGGAAGCCGTACCGCTCGCGGAGCTCCTGTACCCGGCACAGGAGATCGTCCGGCAGGGCGACGCACCCCGAGCCGAGAACGGGTTCGAGGACGAGCGCCGCCACTCGATCGCCCTCCCGCTCGAGGAGCCGGGCGAGCCGGTCCCCGCCGTCATGCACGGGGACGTGCCGAACCCCGCGACGATCGACCGCGTAGAGGTCCTGAAGCAGCGCGTCGCCGCTCAGGGCGTGCGCGCCCTGCGTCAGCCCGTGGTAGCTCCCCTCGAGACCCACCACGATGCGGCGCTCCGCGCCCCGGAGCCGCCAGAAGTGGCGCGCCAGCTTCATGACCGCATCGTTCGCCGCTCCACCCGAGGTCGAGAACAGGACTCGGGCGTACCGGCCGCCCGCTCGATCGAGCAGGGCGTCAGCGGCCTGCTCGGCGAGGAGGTGGCTTGAGCGGAAGAGAGGGAGGTAGGAGGCCTCGACGAGGGTCTGCGCCACCGCACCGGCGACGGCTCGATTGCCGTAGCCGAGAGGAACGTTCCAGAGTCCGCTGTCGGCGCAGAGGTAGCGCCGCCCATCGGTCCCCGTGACGTGGACACCGTCCGCCGACACAGCGCGGAAGACCGGTTCTCCGGCGGTGACCAGCGCGGGCCACACCGGAGATCTCCGGCGTCGGCCGCCCGCGTCCGTCACGAGGCTTCCTCCGCGGACGCGGGAACGGCCGCGGCACTCAGCCGCAGCGCGATCTCGGCGATGTGAGCCGCGGCGGACGTTCGAGAGAGTCCGAGCGCGGACGCGCAGCGCTCGACGGCGCGCTCCCGACTCGACGAGGTGTGCAGAGCCTCGACGACGGCCGCAGCACGGGTGGAGATTCGGTGACGGCGACGGGTGGAGAGGTCCTCGAGCAGCCAGTCCTCCGCGTCCCGGGTGAGGAACGGCGCATCGACCGGGACGACGGCGTCCGCTGCCTCGTCCTCGAGGAGCGAGACGCCGAATCCGAGGATCTCCGCGCGTGAGCTGCGTCCGGTGCGCCGGAGCAGCTCGATCGCCGCGATGTAGCGGCCCAGCCAGGGGCGCGCCCGCGCATCGACGAGGATTCGCTCGGGAGCGACGACCCCGCCGTAGGCCTGGACGAGCGGACCGATCGTCGCTGCGGTGGCGGCCGGGCCCTCGGGAGCCCACAGCACGCCGCCGGACGCCGGGACGACCGGGCGGAGCTCTCGGGATCGGCCGGCGGCATCGGCGAGGAAGGCCTCCCGCTCGGCGAGAAGAACGCTCGGGTGCAGGAGATGGGCGGGGAACAGCCCCTCGACCAGGGCGATGTCCGCGTCGTCGACGAGAGCCGCCCACCCGCCCTCGTCGCCCAGGCGGACCACCATCGGCCCGACGACATCGAGGAAGGCGGATGCGGCGTAGTCCTGCAGCTCGAGCGTCCGTCCCGCGATCGTGGTCTCGTCGCCGATCTCGCTGAACCGCCCGCTGTACTCGATCACGGTGCTCGCGGTGCTGTGGGCCCGTCCGACTTCTCTGGACGGCCCGCTCGACCACGTCTCAGCCGGGACGAGCAGCGCTGCGGTCGCGTCCCGGGCGAGGAGCTCGTCCACCCTGTCGTCGTCCGCCTCGGCGAAGATCACACTGCGATGAATCGGGTGCCGCTGCCCGGTGACCCACGCCTCGATGACGGCGGCGACACCGTGATTCTCCGCTGCGCCGTCCGCAGTGCTGCGCGAGAAGAGGCTGTCGCTCGCGCGGCGTGCGCTCTCGACGGCGGGTCGGGAAGTGGGATCGATGACCATACGTAGATGGTCCCATGAGCACGGTCAGTGCGCTCCGTCTGGCGCGGCACGCGCTAGGGCCCGCGCACTGTGCGTGCGCGGGCCCTCGTCGTTCAGTGGTGCAGTGCCTACTGCACGTCCTCGTCGACCCAGTCGAAGGTCTTCGTGACGGCCTTCTTCCAGAGGCGGTACTGGCGGGCGGCCTCGTCCTGGTCCATCTGCGGGGTCCAGCGCGAGTCCTCCTGCCAGTTCTGGCGGAGGTCGTCCAGGTTCTCCCAGAAGCCGACCGCGAGGCCCGCGGCGTACGCGGCACCGAGCGCGGTGGTCTCCGCGACGACCGGCCGGACGACCGGGACGCCGAGGATGTCGGCCTGGAACTGCATCAGCAGGTTGTTGGCGATCATGCCGCCGTCGACCTTGAGCTCCTGCAGCGGGACGCCGGAGTCGGCGTTGACCGCGTCCAGGACCTCGCGGGTCTGGAACGCCGTCGCCTCGAGCGCGGCACGGGCGATGTGGCCCTTGTTGACGTAGCGGGTGAGGCCGACGAGCGCACCGCGCGCGTCCGCTCGCCAGTACGGCGCGAAGAGACCGGAGAACGCGGGCACGAAGTACGCGCCGCCGTTGTCCTCGACCGTCGCGGCCAGCGCCTCGACCTCGGGGGCCGAGCCGATGAGGCCCAGATTGTCGCGCAGCCACTGGATCAGCGAGCCGGAGACCGCGATCGAGCCCTCGAGCGCGTAGTGCACCTCGCCGTCGCCGAGCTTGTAGCCGATGGTCGTCAGCAGCCCGTTCTTGGAGTGCACGATCTCGGTGCCGGTGTTGAAGATCAGGAAGTTTCCGGTGCCGTAGGTGTTCTTTGCCTCGCCCGGATCGAACGCCGCCTGGCCGAAGGTCGCGGCCTGCTGGTCGCCCAGGATGCCGGCGATCGGGACCTCGCGCAGCAGCGAGGACGACTCGACCTGCCCGTAGACCTCGGAGGACGAGCACACCTCGGGGAGCATCGACTTCGGCACCCCGAAGGCCTCGAGGATGTCGTCGCGCCACTCGAGCGTCTCGAGGTCGAGGAAGAGGGTGCGCGAGGCGTTGGTGACGTCGGTCTTGTGCACGCCGCCGTCGACTCCGCCGGTGAGGTTCCAGAGGACCCAGGTGTCGGTGGTGCCGAAGATCAGGTCGCCGGCCTCCGCCTTCTCGCGGGCGCCCTCGACGTTCTCGAGGATCCAGACGATCTTGGTGCCGGAGAAGTAGGTCGCGAGCGGGAGCCCGACGATCGACTTGAAGCGGTCCGCGCCCTCGTCGCCGGCGAGCCGGTCGACGATCGACTGCGTGCGGGTGTCCTGCCAGACGATCGCGTTGTAGACCGGCTTGCCGGTGGTCTTGTCCCAGACCACCGCGGTCTCGCGCTGGTTGGTGATGCCGACGGAGGCGATGTCGTGGCGGGTCAGGTCGGCGCGGGAGAGCGCCTGGCCGATGACCTCGCGGACGTTGTTCCAGATCTCGATCGGGTCGTGCTCGACCCAGCCCGCCCGCGGGAAGATCTGCTCGTGCTCCTTCTGCCCGGTCGAGACGATCGAGCCCTTCTTGTCGAAGATGATCGCGCGGGACGACGTGGTCCCCTGGTCGATAGCGATGACGTAGTCAGCCATGAATGATTACTCCTTCGTAACGGGGTGAAGTGGAGTGCGACTCGTGAGTCGCAGAGCTCGGAGGATCGGCGCCTAGAGGATCGGCAGCAGCGCGGTCGACAGGAGGCCGGCCAGCACACCGCCGACGATCGGGCCCGCGACGGGCACCCAGGCGTAGCTCCAGTCGCTGGAGCCCTTGCCCTTGATCGGCAGCAGCGCGTGGGCGATGCGGGGGCCGAGGTCACGGGCGGGGTTGATGGCGTAGCCGGTCGGGCCGCCGAGCGAGGCGCCGATCGCGATCACCAGGATGGCGACGGGCAGGGCGCCGAGCGCCGCGAGGCCGCCGTCGCCCTGGCGTCCGCCGCCGAAGCCGATGACGACGAAGACGAGGACGAAGGTGCCGATGACCTCGGTGACGAAGTTCCAGCCGTAGCTGCGGATCGCAGGACCCGTGGAGAAGACGCCGAGCTTGTTGGCCGGGTCGGGCTCCTGGTCGAAGTGCTGCTTGTAGGCGAGCCAGCAGAAGACGGCGCCGAGGATCGCACCGATCATCTGGGCGAGGATGTAGACGAGGATCGAGACGATGTTGACCGGGACGCCCGAGCCGAACTCCGTCGCTCCGCTCGCTGCGAGGCCGAGCGTGACCGCCGGGTTGAGGTGCGCACCCGAGTTGTAGGAGACGATCACACCGGCGAAGACCGCGAAGCCCCAGCCGATGTTGACCATCAGAGTTCCGCCGTTGAGGCCCTTGCTCTTCACGAGAGCGACGTTGGCGACCACGCCGCAGCCGAGGAGCACGAGCATCGCTGTTCCCACGACTTCCGCGAGGAACACCACTCCGAGATTGTCCACGTTGACCATTTCCTTTTCGTCAGACGGACACGCGAGCGCGTCCGCGCCGGGCATCGATGCCCGACGAGTGTGAAGTTATCGGCGCCCTGTCCCGGCGACAAGGAACGCCGCGTGCACGTTTGTGCGTTGTCACGACGGAAGTCCCGGCTCGAGATCTCTCCTCGAACCGGGACTCCCGTCGATCCGCGTCTGCCGCCCGCCTAGGAGGCCGCGACCGCCGTCGGAGCCTGCACCGAGGTGCCGCCGACATCGACGCCGTTGTACGTCTTCAGGTGCTCGATCGTCGCGTCGACCTCCTGGGCGCGCTTCGCCTCGTCCCAGCCGAGGACCTCGCCGGTGTGCTGCGCGAGCTCCTCGAGCAGCTCGCGGCTGAGGCCGCCGGTGAAGGCGTGGTTGGTGCGGCGCATGACCAGGTCGATCAGGTGCACGACGCTCTCGCGCTCGGCGAGGTAGCGGATCTCACCGGTGGTGAAGTCCTTGTCGAAGTCGAGCGCCTCGTCGTGGCCGTCGGCCAGGGCCTCGATGACCTCCTGGGCGCGGGTGCCGTAGCGCTCGAGCAGCTGGCCGGTGCGGGCCGAGGAAAGTCCGGAGCGGTGCTGGCTGATCCACTGGGCGCGCGAGGCATCCGTGCGGGGGAAGCCCTTGCCGCCGCCGATCGCGGTCTTGACCGTCGAGACGCGACGGGTGACGCCGATCCGCTTGAAGACCTCGTTGGAGAGGTGCTCCGAGAGGGCGCGGAACGTCGTCCACTTGCCGCCGACCAGGCTGAGGACGGGGGTCTTCCCGCCGGGCAGGGTCGAGGGCTCGATGCGGTAGTCGCGGGAGACGAAGCCGGGGGTCTCGTCGTCGTGACGGGGCAGCGGGCGGATGCCGGAGAACTTGAAGACGATCTGCTCGCGGGTCACCGGGATGGAGGGGAACACGTGGTTCACCAGCTCGAAGAAGTAGTCGATCTCCTCCTCGGTGCAGACGGCCGGCTCGTTCGGGTCGGCCTCGATGTCAGTGGTGCCGACCATGACGCGACCCTTGAGCGGGTAGATCAGGACGATGCGGCCGTCGCTGTGCTCGAAGAACATCTCGCGGCCCTCGCAGGCCTCGACCAGCTCCGGGTTGTCGAGCACGATGTGCGAGCCCTTGGTGCCGCCCATGAACTTCGTGGTGGTGCCGAGCGCCGTGTTGGTGAAGTCGGTCCACGGTCCGGAGACGTTCACGACGACGTCGGCCTGGAAGGCGAACTCCTCGCCGCTCTCGCGGTCGCGCAGCAGCACGCCGCCCTCCGAGGTGCCGACGGCCTCGACGTAGTTGGCCGCGCGGGCCTTCGTGCCGCCGACGAGCGCGTCGCGGAGCACGTCGAGCGCCAGGCGCTCGGGCTCGTGCACGGAGGCGTCGAAGTAGGTGGCGGTGTACTTGATCTTCGGGTCGAGCTTGGGCAGCTCGTTCAGCGAGCGCTTGCGCCCGTGGAACTGGTGGCGCGGGACGACGCCGCCGTCGCGGGAGAAGAAGTCGTAGAGGGTCAGGCCGACCTTGATCAGCAGCGCGCCGCGCTCCTGGGGCTTGCCCGACTTGTGGGTGAGGAAGCGCAGCGGCGCGGCCAGGATGCCCGAGAACGTCGAGTAGATCGGGATGGTGGTCTGCAGCGGCTTCACGTAATGCGGCGCGATCTTGAGCAGGCCGTTGCGCTCGTGCACGCCCTCGTTGACGAGGCGGAACTCGCCGTTCTCGAGGTAGCGGATGCCGCCGTGGATCATGTGGCTCGACGCGCTGGAGGCGCCGGACACGTAATCGCCGCGCTCGACGAGGACGACGTCGACGCCGTTGAGCGCGAGTTCGCGGAAGGTCCCGATGCCGTTGATCCCACCGCCGATCACCAGGACGGTCGCGCGGGGGGTGTCCCGCAGGGCGGAGACGCTCTCGCGGAGAGAGGAGCTTCCGGGAGTTCCGACAGACTGTGCCACTTCGTACTCGCCTTCGTGTCGTAGGTGTTGCGTCGAGTGCCTCGTGCGAGTGTCACTGTCCGAGATGGACGGTTGATATCGCGAGGGAATACAGCCATCCTTGACCCGACAACACATCCGGTCAAGACGGGTGGAAATACGTGCAAGGAGTGGCAATGACCCCTGTCCGACCTGTCGTCGAACTGGACGAGACGACGCACGCGACCCACCCCGACAAGACGCGCGATGCGCTCCGGGCCGCGCAGCTGTACTACATGCAGGACCTGACGATGGACGCCATCGCGCACGAGTTGCACACTTCGCGCTCCTCGGTGTCGCGGCTGCTCTCGCACGCCCGGGCGACGGGGCTGGTCGACATCCAGATCCGCTCTCCCCTCGACCGCGCGAGCGCACTGTCGGCGGAGGTGCGCGCGCACTTCGACATCACGGCGCACATCGTCCCGGTGCCGGACCACACCAGCGAGATCGACCGGCTCGAGCGGGTCGCGCTGTCGGCCGCGCGGATCCTCGGGCCGTTCATCGACTCGAACATGATCGTCGGCATCGCCTGGGGCTCGACGATGAGCGCGATGAGCCGGCACCTGATCGCGAAGGAGACGCACAACACGCAGATCGTGCAGCTCAACGGCGCGGGCAACACCGAGACGACCGGCATCAACTACTCGAGCGAGATCCTGCGCCGCTTCGGCGACGCGTATGCCGCGAAGGTGCAGCAGTTCCCGGTGCCGGCGTTCTTCGACGACCCGATGACCAAGAAGGCGGTCTGGCGCGAGCGCTCGACCAAGCGGGTGCTCGAGCTGCAGCAGCGGATGGACGTGGCGCTCTTCGGCCTCGGTTCGCCGTTCGCGGCGGTCCCGTCGAAGGTCTACATCGGCGGCTACCTGGAGCCGAGCGACTTCACCTCGCTCAGCGCGTCCGGCGTCGTCGGCGACGTCGCCACCGTGTTCTACCGGGCCGACGGCACCTGGGACGACATCCCCATGAACGAACGTGCAAGCGGCCCGGACCTCTCCACCGTGCGCCGCGCCTCCCGCCGCATCTGCGTCGTCTCCGGCGCCTCGAAGCTCCCGGGCCTGCGCGGCGCCCTCGCCGCCGGCCTACTCACCGACCTCATCCTCGACGAGGGCACGGCCCGCGCCCTGATCTCCGACTGACCCTCTCTCCCCCTCCCGCGAGATGCCACTTGGGTACGCCTCCCTCGGCGTGTCGCGTACCGAAGTGGCATCTCGCGGAGGGGATCCTGCGGGTGGGTCAGCAGGTCGGTCAGCGGGTGAGGGCGCGGCGGACTCGGGCGGCCGTCGCCTCGGGGTCGTCGTGCACGCCCGATGCGCGGATGCGGAGGTGCTGGTAGCCGAGCGCCTGGATCGCCTCGCTGCGCGCGATGTCCCGCTCGTACTGGCGCTTGTCGGTCCGATGGTGGTCGCCGTCGTACTCCACGACGACCCGCTGGTCGCGGTAGAGAAGGTCCACCCGTGCGACGAAGTGGCCGTCGGCGTCGTAGAGCTCGACGTTCAGCTCCGGCTCCGGCAGGCCCGCTCGGATCAGCAGCAGCCGGAGCAGCGTCTCCATCGGTGACTCGGAGCCCTCGCGGACCCAGCCGATCGCCTCGCGGGCGCGCTTTCCGCCCCTTCCCCGGTAGCCGGCGACCCTCGCCGCGAGCAAAGTCAGGTCGACGCGGAGACCGTGACGCCGCCCCTCCTCGTCGGGGCGGACGAGGGCGTCGCCGAGCACGACGAGATCATCGAGCGAGCGCGACGAGCTGAGGTGGCAGAAGGTGGACGCCGGATCGGCGACCGGGAATCCCGCGTCGACGACCGTCACCGCCTCGTCCCAGAGATGGTGCGAGCGGACGCCGACCCGCCGCGCCGCGCGCAGCGGCGGTGCGACGGACACGTGCAGCGGTGTCACCTCGGTCGGCGTCCGGCCGGGGAGCCCGAGCAGATGCGCGGCGGTGTCGTGCGAGAAGAACTCCCCCGGCCGCATCACCGCGGAGAACGCCGCGATCCGCTCTCCGTACGTGATCGGCTCCACCGAGGCGCGAGCCCCGCGGAAGGCGACGACGGGAAAATCGGCCGCGAGTCGCCGCCGCGACACCCCGTCCCTCGATGCGATGACTCGTCCCTGCTCCTCTTCCATGCCCGGAACCCTGCCCGCTCCGATGCCACCCCCGCTCGCGTTCTCCACAGCCCCCTCCGCGAGATGCCACTTGGGTACGCGACACGCCGAAGAAGGCGTACCCAACTGGCATCTCGCGAGAGCAGTCAGGACTCGCGGGCGTGGGCGTCGAGGAAGGCGTAGACCTCGGCGTCGTCGATGCCGGGGAAGGTGCCGGAGGGCAGCGGGGCGAGGACGTGCGCGTGCAGGCGGGCGCTCGGCCAGGCGTTGCCGTCCCAGCGCTGGGCGAGCTCGGCGGGGGCGCGGCGGCAGCAGGACTCGTCGGGGCAGCGGGACTGCTCGCGGCGGTCGGTGTCGCGGCCGCGGAAGAAGCGCGCCTCGGCGAAGGGGACGCCGACGGTGATCGAGAACTCCTCCGTCGCGGTGGTGCCGGTCTGCGAGGCCGACCAGAAGGTGCCGGCGGGCGTGTCGACGTACTGGTAGTACTCCGTCGTGCGGTTGGTGCGGCTGAACGCCGAGCGCGCCGACCAGTACCGGCAGACCATCTGCCCCTCGACGGCGCCCGTCACGTCGGTCGGCAGCGGCAGTCCGTCGTTCTCGTAGGCCTTCTGGATCGAGCCGTCGCCCAGCACGCGGAGGAAGTGCATCCGGATGTCGAGGTGCGAGGTCAGCAGATTGGTGAAGCGCAGCGCCGCGGCCTCGTGCGTGACGCCGAAGCCGTCGCGGAAGTCCTCCACGGTGATGTCGCGCTCGCGCTTGGCCTCCGCCAGGAAGGCGACGGCCGGCTCCAGCGGCATCAGGCAGGCGGCCGCGAAGTAGTTGATCTCGAGCCGCTGCCGGAGGAAGTCGGCGTAGGTGACCGGGCGCTCGTGGCCGAGCAGCCGGTGCGCCATCGCCTGCAGGGCGAGCGCCCGCAGCCCGTGCCCGCCGGGGATCGAGGCGGGCGGCAGGTAGATCCGCCCGTTCGCGAGGTCGATCACCGAGCGGGCCGAGTGCGGCAGGTCGCCGACGTGGATGATCTCGAAGCCGAGGTGCCGCGCCATCTTCGAGACGGAGCTGTGCGTCAGCGCGCCACCGCGGTGCCCGACCGTGCGGAGCATCTCACCCGCCACCGCCTCGATCTCGGGCAGGTAGGCGTGGCGCTCGCGCAGCTGGAGCCGCTGGGCGGTGTTGGCGCGCCGCGCCTCCTCCGGTGTCGCGCTGGCCTCGCTCTTGCGGCGGGCCAGCTCGCGGTACACGCCGAGGAACGCCTCGAGCACGGGAGTGGTCAGGCCCTTGTTCACCTTGAACTCGGGCAGCCCGAGCGAGCGGTAGAGCGATCCCTTCTGCACCCGCGCCAGCTCGATCTCGAGGGCGGCGCGCTCGCTCGGCGGCTCGTCCGAGAGCAGCGCGGCGAGCTCGACGCCCAACGCCGTGGCGAGGGCCTGCATCAGCGAGAGCCGCGGCTCGCGGCGGCCGGTCTCGATCAGCGAGAGCTGGCTGCCCGAGACGCCGACGCGCTCGGCGAGCTGCCCGAGGGTCAGCCCGCGCCGGGTGCGGAAGTGCCGGATCCGCTGCCCGAGCAGGGCGGCGTCGGTCCCGGCGGAGGCTGCGGCAACGGGGACAGCGGCGGGGACGGTGGTGTCGGTCACGGCGAGCTCCAGCGATCGGTTGTGACGGAAGCGCAAAAACCGCGGTTCTTGACGGTTAAGGCTTCGCAAATACCCCTCGATCCTCCTCCATCCTGGCTTCAGGCGCCAGAGAGCGCCCCTCGCATCGTCGGATCACGACCGCCACGAGGACCGACTCCCCACCCCGTCGACGACGACTGCACTGAAAGCGGAGCCAGCATGAGCATCTACAGCAACACCCTCCTCCTCGAGACGACCACGATGACCGCCCCGACCCCGGTCGACGCACCGGTCGTGCCGCCCGCCCCCCTCGCGCTGCGCCGCTGGGTGCGCGAGACGGCCGCGATCCTCCAGCCCGACGCGATCGAGTGGTGCGACGGCTCCCCCGCCGAGTGGTACCGCCTCACCGCCCGCATGGTGGACGAGGGGAAGCTGATCGCCCTCAACCCGGAGTGGCGGCCCGGCTCGTTCCTCGCCCGCACCGACCCGGACGACGTCGCCCGCGTCGAGGACCGCACCTTCATCTGCACCACCGACGAGGCCGACGCCGGCCCGACCAACAACTGGCGCGAGGCCTCCGCGATGAAGGCGGAGCTCGCCCCGTACTTCGCCGGCTCGATGCGCGGGCGCACGATGTACGTCGTCCCGTTCTCGATGGGCCCGGTCGGCGGCCCGCTCTCGCAGCTCGGCGTGCAGCTGACCGACTCCGCCTACGCGGTCCTCAACATGCGGATCATGGCCCGCGTCGGCGCCGAGCCGCTCGCCGCCTTCACCGAGGAGACCGCCTTCGTCCGCGGGGTGCACTCGGTGGGCTTCCCCCTCCGCGACGCCGACGGCGTCACCCGCGAGGATGTCGCCTGGCCGTGCAATGCGACGAAGTACATCACCCAGTTCCCCGAAACGCGCGAGATCTGGTCGTTCGGCTCCGGCTACGGCGGTAACGCCCTGCTGGCCAAGAAGTGCTTCGCGCTGCGGATCGCCTCGGCGATGGGCCGCGAGGAGGGCTGGCTCGCCGAGCACATGCTCCTGATCCGCATCGTCTCGCCCGAGGGCCGGAGCTACCACGTGGCCGCCGCCTTCCCGAGCGCCTGCGGCAAGACGAACCTCGCGATGCTGCAGCCGACGATCCCCGGCTGGCGCGTCGAGACGCTCGGCGACGACATCACCTGGATGAAGAAGGGCGAGGACGGCCGCCTCTGGGCGATGAACCCCGAGACCGGCTTCTTCGGCGTCGCGCCCGGCACCGGGCAGAGCAGCAACCCCAATGCCGTGCACACCCTCTGGGGCAACACGATCTTCACCAACGTCGCGCTCCGCGAGGACGGCGACGTCTGGTGGGAGGGCCTCACCGACGAGGTGCCCGAGCGGCTGACCGACTGGCGCGGCGAGCCGTGGACGCCCGCCTCCGGGACCCCGGCCGCGCATCCGAACGCGCGCTTCACGGCGCCCGCCCAGCAGTGCCCGACCCTCTCGCGCGAGTGGGACGCCTTCGAGGGCGTGCCGCTGGACGCGATCGTCTTCGGCGGGCGCCGGGCGAGCAACGTGCCGCTGGTGACCCAGGCCACCTCGTGGCAGCACGGCGTCTTCCTCGGCGCGACCATCGCCTCGGAGAAGACGGCCGCGGCGGAGGGGACGGTCGGCGAGCTGCGCCGCGACCCGTTCGCGATGCTGCCCTTCTGCGGCTACAACATGGCCGACTACTTCGCGCACTGGCTCGCGATCGGCGCGGACCTCGGCGAGAAGGCGCCCGCGATCTTCCAGGTCAACTGGTTCCGCAAGGGCGCCGACGGCTCCTTCCTCTGGCCCGGCTTCGGCGACAACGCGCGGGTGCTGCAGTGGCTCGTCCGGCGGATCGAGGGGCTGGCCGAATCGCGGCCCAGCGCGATCGGCGACCTGCCGGTGTCGATCGACACCCACGGGCTGAACCTCTCCGCCGCCGCGAAGGAGGAGCTGTTCTCCGTGCCGGTGGAGGCGTGGCTCGACGAGTGCGCGCTGACGGAGGCGTTCTTCGCCCGCTTCGGCGACCGGCTGCCGCCCGAGCTGACCGCCGAGCTCCGCGCGCTCCGGCTCCGGCTGCTCGCCGAGGAGCTGCCGGCCGCGCACGCGGCCTGACCCGAACCCGCCGGCCCCGCGCCGGCGCCCCCTGTGGCCCGCGGAGGGAACCATCCCCTTCTTCGCATCCCCCTCCGCGGGTCCACTTCCCTCCTCCGCGCGACAGCGACCGCGCCGCCGCCCTCATGCTGATCGAGTAGCCCCGGAGGGGCGTATCGAGATCCACCACCGCCGAGCACGTGGGTCTCGATACGCCGCTGCCGCGGCTACTCGACCAGCATGGGGGACCCCCGGCGCGGCTAGTCGACCAGCATGCAGGGACCCCCACCTACCGCACGACCAGACGGGCACCATGGACGACCGCATCACCCTCCGCTTCCTCGCCGCGCCGCAGGACGCGACTGCCGACGGCCGCAGTGCCCAGGCCGGCCGCGTGCTCGAGTGGATCGACAAGGCCGGCTACGCCTGCGCCGTCGGCTGGAGCGGCGGCTACTGCGTGACCGCCTACGTCGGCAACGTGCACTTCACCCGGCCGATCGCCGTCGGCAACCTGATCGAGGCGAGCGCCCAGGTCATCCACACCGGCCGCACGAGCATGCACGTGCTGGTGCGCGTCGCCCAGGCCGATCCGCGGACCGGGCGCTACGAGGCGGCGACGCACTGCCTCCTCATCTTCGTCGCGGTCGACGAGGAGAAGCGCCCGCGCCCGGTGCCGGAGTGGGCCCCGCGCACCATCGAGGACCTCGCCCTGGCCGAGGGCGCCGCGGCGCGGATCGACGGCCGACGCGCGCTGCACGAGGTGATGCGCGCGCAGGACTACACCGAGGCGGGCACCGGGCCGCGGATCGTCTTCCGCTTCCTGGCCGCGCCCGGAGACGTCAACTGGGGCGGCAACGCGCACGGCGGCATCGTGATGCGCTGGATCGACGAGGCCGCGAACGCGGTCGCGCAGGGCTGGAGCGGCCGGGACGCGGTCGCCGTCTACTCCGGCGGCATCCACTTCTACCGGCCGGTGCGGATCGGGCACCTCGTCGAGGTGGAGGCGCGGCTGATCCACACCGGACCGCGCTCGATGCACCTCGCGATCCACGTGCGCTCGGGCGATCCGCGGACCGGCGCGCTCGAGCTGACGACGCAGTGCATGAGCGTCTTCGTGGTCCGCGGCGACGACGGAGCCGCCGAGGCGGTGCCTGCGTTGGAGCCGCGGACCGACGAGGACCGCCGGCTCGACGAGCACGCGCGCGAGCTGATCCGGCTGCGCGCCGAGCTGCCGGCGCTGCCGGTCGGCCTCGCGGCGACGCTCGCATGACCGGTCCGCGCCCCCGGGTCGCTAGGGTCGGAGCGTGAAGATCCTCGTCGTGAACGGCCCGAACCTGAACCTCCTCGGCACGCGCGAGCCCGCGGTCTACGGCTCCGACACGCTCGCCGACGCCGATGCGCTGGCCACCCGCGCGGCGGAGCGGCTCGGCCTCGGGATCGAGTTCTTCCAGAGCAACTCGGAGGGCGCGATCATCGACCGCCTGCACGAGGCGCGCGGCACCGCCGACGGCCTGCTGCTGAACGTCGGCGCCTACACCCACACCTCGATCGCCATCCGCGACGCCGTGCTCGCGACGGAGCTGCCGCTGGTGGAGGTGCACGTCAGCAACGTGCACCGGCGCGAGGAGTTCCGCCGCCACTCCTACCTGTCGGACATCGCGGTCGCCGTGATCGTCGGCGCCGGGATCGCGGGCTACGGCTACGCGGTCGACGTGCTCGCCCGGACCCTGGGGACGACGGACGCGTAGCACCGGGGCGAGTCGTCGGGGCGTAGCGTCGGGAGCATGACGCCCTCCGACGCGACACCCTCCGCTTCCTTCGCCGATCTCGGCCGCTCCTTCGGGTCGGCCGTCGACGCCTACGACCGCGGCCGCCCGGGCTACCCGGACGACGCGGTGGACTGGCTCGTCGCCCACGCGCCCGCCCGGGTGGCCGGCGACTTCGTGCCGGAGCGCGCGCGAGCGGCGGGAGCGGACGCCTCCGATCGGGTGCGCGCCGCGGACCTCGGGGCAGGCACCGGGAAGTTCACCGCGTCACTGGTGGCGCGCGGACTCGACGTGTCGGCCGTGGAGCCGGACGCGGCGATGCTGGAGCGGCTGAGCACGCAGCTGCCGTCGGTCCGGGCACTGGCGGGGACCGCCGAGGAGATCCCGCTGCCGGACGCCTCCGTCGAGCTGGTCACCGCGGCGCAGTCCTGGCACTGGGTCGACCCCGAGCGGGCGAGCGCCGAGGTCGCGCGGGTGCTGGTCCCGGGCGGCGTGCTCGCGCTGGTCTGGAACATCCGCGACGAGTCCGTGCCGTGGGTGCGGCGCCTCGGCGAGGTCGCCGGCTCCTCGGCTGCCGAGCGCTTCGAGACCGTGCAGCCGCCGCTGGGCTCGGCGCTGGAGCGCGTCGCCTACGCCGAGTTCGACTGGGCCTACGAGCTCGACCGGCCGGCGCTGCTCGACATGTTCGCGTCGCGCAGCTACGTCATCGCGATGCCCGAGGAGGAGCGCGCCGCGGTGCTCGCGGCCGTCGGCGAGGTCGTCGACGCGCTGCCCGGCGACCGCATCGCGATGTCGTACGCGACCCGCGTCACCATCGCCCGCCGCGCCTCGTAGCAGGATGCCGCTCCTGCTGCGCCGGCGGTCACAGCGGGCGCAGAGCATGCGGAGCCGCGCACGGCAGCAGGCGCAGAACATGCTGCGCCGCACGCGGCAGCGGGCGCGGAACATGCTGCGCCGCGCATCGCAGCTGGCGCAGAACATGCTGGTCGAGTAGCCGCGCCAGCGGCGTATCGAGACCAACGTCTGCAGAACGGTGGATCTCGATACGCCCGCTTCGCGGGCTACTCGATCAGCATGAGACACGGCGTATCGAGCGGAAGGGACGCCTC
Source organism: Rathayibacter sp. VKM Ac-2857 (assembly GCF_013205025.1). Taxonomy (GTDB): domain Bacteria; phylum Actinomycetota; class Actinomycetes; order Actinomycetales; family Microbacteriaceae; genus Rathayibacter. The sequence continues at coordinate 810,916 of NZ_JABMLE010000001.1, forward strand.
CGGCACCAGCGCAGGGCGGGGAAGAGACCGATGTCCTTGGGGTGGGAGGATCTCGATACGCCCCTCCGGGGCTACTCGATCAGCATGTCTGTAGGCGTCTCTCCCGAGGAGACCCCGCGTCAGACCTCGTTCGGGTCGCCGCCGACGCGGCCGGCGCGCTCGAGCGCCGTGATGGCGTCGCGCTCGTCGTCGGTCAGCTCGAAGCCGAAGACGTCGATGTTCTCCACGATGCGGGCCTTGGTCGCCGACTTCGGGAAGACGATGTGGCCGCGGTCGAGGTGCCAGCGCAGCACGACCTGCGCGGGCGTCACTCCGTGCGCCTCGGCCGCGCCGGTGATCACCGGCAGCTCGAGCAGCGGGTACTTGTTCTGCCCGAGCGGCCCCCACGCCTCCGTCGCGATGCCGTGCTGCGCGCCGAACGCGGTCACCGTCGGCTGCTGGTGGTACGGGTGCAGCTCGATCTGGTTGACCGCGGGGACGACCTCGGTCGCGGCGAGCAGGCGCTCCAGGTGCGGCACGAGGAAGTTCGAGACGCCGATCGAGCGGGTGCGGCCGGCGGCCTGCAGCTCCTGCATCGCCTCCCAGCTCTCGACGTAGCGGTCCTGCTTGGGCTTCGGCCAGTGGATGAGGTAGAGGTCGACGGCGTCGAGGCCGAGCTTCTCGAGGCTCGCGTCGAGCGCACCGGCGGCCGTGTCGCGGCCCTGGTCGTCGTTCCACAGCTTCGTGGTCACGTACAGCTCGTCGCGCGCGATCCCGGAGGAGGTGAGCGCCCGGCCCACTCCCTCCTCGTTGCCGTAGATCGCCGCGGTGTCGATGTGCCGGTAGCCGGCCTCGAGCGCCTCGGCGACGATGCGCTCCGTCTCGGCGGGGTCGACCTGGAAGACGCCGAACCCGAGCTGCGGGATGCTCGTGCCGTCGTTGAGGGTGAGGGTGGGGATGCTGGTCATCCCTCCACCCTGCCAGCGGCCCCCGACACCGGACAGCGGGTTGCGCTCACCGAGCAGCGCCCGGCGACCGGCGTCGGTGCGGGCGACTACCCTCGAAGGGCGCTCGCGAGGGCGCACCGATTCCGAGGAGGACCGCACGTGAGCATCATCGCCGCCGCAGACGGATCAGCGCTGGGCAACCCCGGCCCCGCGGGCTGGGCCTGGTACGTCGACGACGAGCGCTGGGCGGCCGGCGGCTGGTCGCACGGCACCAACAACATCGGCGAGCTCACCGCGGTGCTCGAGCTGCTCCGCGCCACGGCGCAGGAGAGCGAGCCCGTGCACATCCTCTGCGACAGCCAGTACGCCATCAAGGCCTGCACCGAGTGGCTGCCGGGCTGGAAGCGGAAGGGCTGGCGCAAGGCCGACGGCAAGCCGGTGATGAACGTCGAGATCATCAAGGCGCTCGACGAGGAGCTGCAGGGCCGCGCCGTCACCTTCGAGTGGGTGAAGGGGCACGCCAACCACCGGATGAACGAGGCCGCCGACGTGCGCGCCCGCGCCGCGGCCACGGCCTACCAGCGCCGCACGGCCGTGGACGCCGGTCCGGGCTGGCCGGGAGCGGCGCCCGCGCAGACGCCCGCCGTCGACACCGAGGACGCCCCCGCCACCCTGTTCTGAGCTGCAGCGGCCCGCGGTTCAGGGCAGCAGCGCGCCGCGCTCTGAGCAGCAGCGGCCCGCAGTTCAGGGCAGCAGCGCGCCGCGCTCAGGGCAGCCGCAGCATCCCGGTCGCGACGAGCTCGCGCACCCGCGGCAGCACGGAGTCGAGCACGGCCGGCCCCTCGACGTGCAGGAGCGAGGCCACCGCGGCCGTGATCGCCGCGATCGACAGCTCGCCGTCGCAGGCCCCGACGACCGCGGCCAGAGCGGTGTCGGCCTCCTCCACCCGGGCGAAGCCGCCGCCCTGGCGCAGCCGCAGCACGGTCGGGTCGTCGTTGCCCGGCCAGTAGTGCCGCTCCTCCGTCACGTCGCCGGCGACGACGAGCGCCTGCCGCGCGAGGTCGGCGTCGTCGAGCACCGACAGTGCGTCGAGCGCCTCGAGGCAGTGCGCCAGGTGCCCGCCCAGCCCGGCCGTCGCGACCGCGCCGTCCAGCCGCTCGAGGCGCCGGATCGGCGGCCGGGGCGAGGCGGGGAGCCGCAGAGTCACGTAGCCGAAGCCGACCCCGGTCACGCCGCGCCGCTCGAAGTCCTCGAGCCAGGCGTCGACGAGCGCGTCGGACTCCGCGCCGCGGGTGGTCCCGCCGTCGCGGATCCAGGTCTCGGCGTAGATCGCCGGGTCCTGCTGCTCGCGCTCCACGATCCAGACGTCGAGCGGCGAGGCGGTCCCGTCCATCCACGCGGCGAGCCCGGCGTGCCCGGGTTCGAGCGCCTGCTCGAGCGGGCTGCGGCCGTCGGCCAGCCAGGCGCGGACCCGGTCGAACGCGTCGACGTCCGTCCGATACTCCCAGTTGCCGAGAAGCTGCGCGACGCCGCCCGGGACCAGGTACTCGGCGGCGCCGACGATCACGCGGCGGACGATCTCGTCGCCCTCGAGGCCGCCGTCGCGGTACTCGTAGGCGGGGACGCCCGCGCTCCGCGGGGTGATCACGAACGGCGGATTGGTGACGATCTGGTCGAACCGCTCCCCCGCGACCGGCTCGTAGAGGCTGCCGTGCCGGAACTCGATCGAGTCGATCCCGTTCAGCGCCGCATTGAAGGCCGCGATCGCCAGCGCGCGGTGCGAGATGTCGGTCGCGACGACCCTGTCCGCGTGCCGGGAGGCGTGCAGCGCCTGGATCCCGCAGCCGGTGCCGAGGTCGAGCACGCTGCCGACCCGCCGCTGGATCATCAGCCCGGTCAGGGTGAGGCTCGCGCCGCCGACGCCGAGCACGTGGTCCTCCGCGAGCGGGCGGCCGAGGGCGAGCTCGCCGAGGTCGGAGGCGATCCACCAGGACGCGGCGCCGCGCAGATCGACGAGGTCGTAGGGCCGCAGATCGAGCGCGGCGGTGACGACGGCCCCCGCCTCGGAGCGCACGAGGCCCAGCTCGAGGGCGCCGTCGAGACCGAGCGACGGGAAGGCGGCCTCCGCCTGCTCGGTCGAGACGGGGTCGGCGAGCAGGAAGAGCCGGGCCAGGGTGGCGAGCGGCCCGCCGTTGCCGCCGCGCTCCAGCGCGCGGCGCGCCGGCACGCGGTCGCCGCGGTGCAGCGCCTCCCCCGCGGCCTCGCCCCAGAGCTCGCGGACGGCGTCGACGCGGTAGCGGGCACGGGAGAGGTCGTCGCCGAGGAGCGCGATGCGGGCTCGGTCGAGCTGGTCTGCAGGCTGCACCGCTCCATCCTCGTGCACGCTTCGGCCGCGGACGGCGCGGCCGCCCCGCACAACGTCAGCTGAGAGCGGAGCTCATCGCCGATCGTCGATGAAGGACCTCCTCAGCTGATGTTCTGCGGGCAATACGATCGACTCATGCCTCTCACCGGAGAATACGAACCGAGCACGTCCGTTTGGGCCCGCGAGCAGGCGGAGCTCTACGAGGCCACCGGCGGCGCGGAGGGCAACCTCCTCCGCGGCAAGCCGATCATCGTCCTGACCACGGTCGGCGCCCGCAGCGGCAAGCTGCGCAAGACCGCGCTGATGCGCGTCGAGCACGACGGCTCCTACGTCGTCGTCGCCTCGAAGGGCGGCGCGCCCGAGCACCCGGTCTGGTACCTGAACATGGTCAAGGAGCCGCACGTCGAGCTGCAGGACGGCCCGGTGAAGAAGGACTACACGGCCAGCGTCCTCGAGGGCGACGAGCGCGCCGCCTGGTGGGAGCGCGCGGTCGCGGCCTGGCCCGACTACGCCGAGTACCAGACCAAGACCGACCGGCAGATCCCGCTGGTGCTGCTCACGCCCTGGTCCTGATCCGGTCGGCCGTCACTCCGGAGCGACGACGGTCGTCTCCGGAGCGTCGTCCGCCGGATCCACCCGCGCCGCGATGAGCGCCAGCACCCGCGGGTGCGACAGCAGCACGAAGTGCCCCACCACCGACACCGCGATGTTCTCGCGCGCCCCGGCGAGCCTGCTGCCGCCCGGGATGTACTGGTCGCGCATCCCGTAGATCGAGACGATGCGGCGGTCGGCGTCGCGCTCGGCGAGCAGTGTCCGGATCACGGGCCGGTGCGGGCCGAACTCGCGCAGCGCCCGGGCCGGCGCGATGCGAGCGAGCGGTGAGCCGTTGAACGGCGTCGAGACGGCGATCATCCGGTCGATCCGGCCCTCGTCGCGGTCGTCGACGACCATCATGTGCTTGCCGATCAGGCCGCCCTTGCTGTGCGCGACGACGACCACCCCGCGCAGGTCCTGCTCACGCAGGTACTCCTGCCCGAGCGCGGCCGACGCGACGATCGGCCGGGTGTTGTAGCCGAGTGCGGGCAGCACGTGGATCGGGTGCCCGGCCGCGTGCAGCCGGTCGGCGATCGGCCGCAGGAACTGCCAGGTCTCGTAGATCCCGGGGATCAGCAGGACCGGAGCGCCCTCGCCCGAGGCGTAGCGCGAGACGTCCCAGCCCTCGCGCAGATGTGTGAAGCGCGAGCCGTAGGCGTAGCGGTAGTCGCGCAGATAGGCCGCGCGGAGCGAGGCGGAGGAGCGCCGGAAGCGCCCCCGCTCACTCCCCGGCATAGGCGGCTTCGAGGGCGGCGACGTCGAGCTTGGTCATGCCGAGCATCGCCTGCAGGGCGCGCGCCGCACCCTCCGCATCGGCGCCGCCGAGCACCGCGCCGAGGGCCGTCGGCACGATCTGCCAGGACAGACCCCAGCGGTCGCGGAGCCAGCCGCACCGGCTCTCCTCGCCGCCGTCGGCGATCAGCGCGTCCCAGAGCCGGTCGACCTCGGCCTGCGACTCGACCGAGACCGAGATCGAGACCGCCTCGGAGAACGGGAAGCCGGGGCCGCCGTTCATCGCCTGGAAGAGCTGCCCGTCGAGCTCGAAGCTCACGACCGTCACGGTGCCCGGCGAGGGCGAGCCCTCGGGCAGCACCTCGGTGCTCAGGATCCGCGAGTTCGGCACGAGCTCGGTGTAGAACTCGGCCGCCTCCCTCGCCTGGTCGTCGAACCACAGGAACGTGCTGACTGCACCCATGCCGGCCTCCTCGTCGATCCCCAGTGTGCCCCTTCGCGTGCCGGAGGGGTCAGAGCGGATTCACGCCGAACGCGGTCGCGAGCTTGTCGATCTTCTTGGCCCGGCCCAGGCGCGGCAGGTCGCTGCCGTCGCGGATGACCCGGCCGCGGGCCTCGAAGTCGTCGAGGAAGTCGCGCGCCCACGCCACGTCGGACGGGGTCGGGCTGATGACCTCGTTGATGACGGCGAGCTGCTCGGTGTCGAGGCAGAGCTTGCCGGTGAGGCCGAGCGACACGGTGAGGGCCGACTGCTCGCGGAGCACCGGGTGGCTGTTCGAGACGGTCGGGCCGTCGATCGGGCCGGGCAGGTCGCCGATCCGCGAGGCGACGACGAGGCGCGAGCGCGGGTAGGCCATCGCCAGGTCGTCGGCGCTGGTGCCGGTGTCGCGGCGGTAGTCGCCGCTGCCGAAGGCGAGGCGGAAGGTGCCGCGGGCGCGGGCGATCGAGACCGCCTCCTCGATGCCGAGGGCCGACTCGACCAGGGCGAGCACCGGGGTCGCACCGCCCAGGCGGTCGAAGGTCTCGGTGACGTGCTCGCCGGCCTCGGTCTTGGCGAGCATGACGCCGGCCAGTCCGGGCAGCCCCTTCAGCGCGTCGACGTCGTCCGACCAGAACGGGGTGGAGTGGTCGTTGATGCGCACCCACGCGCGCTTCTCGCCGCTCAGCCAGGCGGCGACGTCGGCGCGTGCCTCGGGCTTGGCCTTCGGATCGACCGCGTCCTCGATGTCGAGGACGACCTGGTCGGCGCGCGAGGCGTGCGCGGCGTCGAAGGTGTCGGTGCGGGTCGCGTTGACCAGCAGCCAGGAGCGGGCGATCTCGGGGGCGACGTCGCGCCCCTTCCGCTTGAGGCCGGTCTCGCCGGAGGTGGCGGGGGTGGTGGGCAGCGTCACGTGAGCAGGTCCTTCCGGTGGCGCGGTCTTCGCACCGCGAGCCCCGCCGCTCAGCGACGGTGCCGGGGTCCAGGGTAACGGCTCGGGGCGGAGTGGCCGCGCGTCAAGGCCGCTGCCAGAGCGTGATCGTCGAGGTCGGCACGGTCGCGCTCCGGTCGGCCTCGAAGCCCTCCGCGGCGAGCCAGTCGAAGGCGCCGGGGTCGGCGGCGGGCGCGGCGGCCCAGACGCGCTGCTCGTCCGCGAGGGCGGCCCGCAGCGCGTCGTCCTCGAGCAGGACGTCGGAGTAGGTGCCCGTCGTGGCGTACGAGCGGACGAGGGCGACGTCGTCGAGTCCGTCGAACGCAGAGGGGTAGGCGGCGAGGGCGATCCGCGGCCGCAGCGAGACCGTCCCGCTGTCTCCGAGCAGGAACGCGTCGCCCGGGAGCGCGCCGTCGCGGACGGTCTGCGCGAGGGCGCGGAGATCCTGACCGGCCGGCTTCCCGGTCTCGGTCCGCATCAGCACGAGCGCGGGCAGGGTCGCGACCGCGAGCGCGGCGACGAGGACGCCCGCCGTCACCGGCCGCCAGGAGGCGAGAGCCAGCCCGAGCGCCATCGCCAGCGCCGGCGAGCTGAGGCTCAGGTAGCGCGGGGTGAACATCGGCTCGATCAGCGCGGTGCCCAGGAGCAGCACCGCGGCGGGCAGGAGCAGCCAGACGGCGAGTACGAGGACGACCGGGGAGACCGCCCGCGCCTCGCTCGCGCTCGACCGCCCCGCCCGCCTCCGGACCGCCGCGACGGCCAGCAGCCCCACGGCGAGCGCCGCCAGCCACCACGCCGAGCCGAAGAACGACTCGACGACCACCGTGTAGGCGTTGACCGGCTGCGACCGGAGCCAGCCGATCTGCCCGCTCTGGCCCGCCGCGGTGAGGATCACCGGGCTCGCGACCCCGACCGACAGCACGGCACCGAGCACGCCGGCACCGAAGGCGCGGCCTCGCCGGGGCCCGACGGTCGCCGCGAGCAGCACGACGGCCGGCAGCGCGAGCACGCAGTAGAGGAAGACCGCGTTCGCGAGCCCCGCGACCGCGACGAATCCGACCCAGCGCAGCACCCCGCCGTCCCGCGCCGCGCGGACCACCAGCACCGCCGCCCAGACGACGAGCGCGGTGGCCAGCGCGGAGGAGCGCGCCTCCGTCCCGTTGAACGACGTGCGCGGCAGCAGCACGAAGACGGTCGCCGCGAGCAGTGCGGCCCGGGGCCGGCCGAGCGAGCGCAGCAGTACCAGCACGCCCGCCGCGCCGGCCCCCGCTGCGAGGGCGGACGGCGCGCGCACGGCGAGCTCCGACTCCCCCGCCACCGCGATCCAGCCGTGCATCAGCAGCGCGTAGACGACGTGCACGGCGTCCTTCTGCTGCGCGAAGGCGAGCAGCTCGGGCAGCGGCAGCCGGGCGAGGCGGAGGGTCGCGGCCTCGTCGTTCCAGTAGGAGGGGATCCAGGAGCCGAGGAGGGTCAGCAGCGTGGCGACGACGAGGACGGCGCTCGCCGGGACCGACTCCGCCCCGAGACCTCGAGCCCCGACCCCTCCGGCCCTGATCCCCCACCGCACCGTCCCACCGTAGGGGCGGCCGGACCGGCTCAGAGTCCGGCGCGCTCCGCGAGGCCGGCCGAGAACGCGGCCTGCCCCGCGTGCTGGGTGTCGTCGTCGATCACCGAGACGAGCCGGACCGCGAGGGTCACCGGCGGGTCCCAGTCCTCGTCGACCACGCGGGCGAGGTCGGCGTCCTCGAGGGTCTCGAGGTAGGCGAGCGTCTGCTCGTGCACGGCGTCGTAGTACTCGGCGAGCAGCTCGGCCGGCACCGCGGCGAGCGCCGCGACCTCGGAGGGCTCCATCCCGTAGCCGTTCGTCTCGGCCGGGAACGGCAGGCCGGAGCGCTCGTGGAAGCCGCCGGAGATCCAGATCTGCTCGCGGCCGGCGAGCGGCGCGAGGTGGTCGTCCTGCACCCGGGTCAGGTGCCAGACGAGCCAGGCGGCGGAGTTGGCCTGCGCGTCGGCGCGGAAGCCGAGCCGCTCGGGGGTGCTGTCCTCGAGGACGGCGTGCACGGTCCCGTGCACCCGGTCGAAGGCGTCGCGGAGGAGGTCGATGGCTGCAGTCATCCCGCCAGTCTCCTCGGCGCGGCGGCCCCGCGTCACCCCCCTCGATGCGCTCGGAGGATCCCCGGAGGCGGGTGCCGGATACTCGCTCCGTGACCTCCGGAACCTCGAACCTGGCGATGAAGCCCTGGCTGACCTCCTACGCGGAGGGCGTCCCGGCCGAGATCGATCCGCCCACGCAGACCCTCGTCGATCTGCTCGAGGACTCGGTGGCCCGCTACAAGCGCGGCGTCGCGCTCGAGTTCTTCGGCGCCGAGACGAGCTACGCCGAGCTCGGCGAGAAGGTCGCCCGGGCCGCGGAGGCGCTGCGCCGCCTGGGCGTGCGCGCCGGCGACCGCGTCGCCCTGGTGCTGCCGAACTGCCCCGAGCACGTCATCGCGTTCTACGCGGTGCTGCGCCTGGGCGCGATCGTCGTCGAGCACAACCCGCTCTACACGCCGCGCGAGCTTCGCCGGCAGTTCGAGGACCACGGCGCCCGCGTCGCGGTGGTCTGGAACAAGACGGCCGACGTGATCGCCTCGCTGCCCGCCGACCTCGGCGTCGAGCGCGTCGTCTCGGTCGACCTCACCGCGTCCTTCCCGCTCGGCAAGCGCCTCGCCCTGAGGCTCCCGCTGGCCAAGGCCCGGGAGGCGCGCGCCAAGCTGACCACGACGCCGCGCACCCGCTCGCTGATCCCCTTCGACCGCCTCCTCGGCGGCCGCCGGATCGCCCGCTCGCACCCGCGCCCGGCACTCACCGACACCGCGCTGCTCCAGTACACGAGCGGCACCACCGGCACGCCGAAGGGCGCGATCCTCTCGCACGCCAACCTGCGCGCGAACGCGCTGCAGGGCCAGGCCTGGGTGCCCGGGCTCCGCGAGGGCGACGAGACCTTCTACGCGGTCCTCCCCCTCTTCCACGCCTACGGGCTCACGCTCTGCCTCACCTTCGCGATCAGCATCGGCGCCAAGGTCGTGCTCTTCCCCACCTTCGACGTCGGCCTGGTGAAGGCCGCCGCCAAGAAGTCGCCGCCCACCTTCCTGCCCGCCGTGCCGCCGGTCTACGACGCGCTGGCCCGCGCCTCCGAGCGCGGCGAGCTCGGCCTGCGGGGCATCCGCTTCGCGATCTCGGGAGCGATGAGCCTGCCCGTCGCGACCGTCGACCGCTGGGAGCGGGCGAGCCGCGGACTCCTCGTCGAGGGCTACGGGATGACCGAGAGCTCGCCCGTCGCGCTGGGCAACCCGGTCGGTCCGAGCCGTCGGCCCGGCACCGTCGGCGTGCCGTTCCCGAGCACGCGGATCCGCCTGGTCGACCCGGCCGACCCCACCGTCGACCGCGGCCCCGGCGAGTCCGGCGAGCTGCTGCTCCAGGGCCCGCAGGTGTTCCAGGGCTACTGGAAGCGCCCCGAGGACACCGCGGCGACGCTGCTGCCCGACGGGTGGCTCCGCACCGGCGACATCGCCACCGTCTCGGCCGACGGCTTCGTCACGATCGTCGACCGGGCGAAGGAGCTGATCATCACGGGCGGCTTCAACGTCTCGCCCTCCGAGGTGGAGGGCGTGCTCGAGTCGCACCCGGACGTGGTGCGCGCCGCGGTCGTCGGACTGCCCCGCGCGGAGGGCGGCGAGAGCGTCGCCGCGGCGGTCGTGCTGCGCGCCGGGACGGTCGTCGAGGCCGAGGCGCTGCGCGACTTCTGCCGGCTGCACCTGACGGCCTACAAGGTGCCGAAGCGGGTGGTGACGGTCGACGCCCTGCCGACCTCGCTGATCGGCAAGGTGCTGCGCCGCGAGGTGCGCGAGACGCTGCTGGGCTGAGCCGGGCGGCACGCCCTCTTCCCGGTCACCGCTCGACCCCGCCTGATGAAGGAGAACGACATGACGCGATTCGTGCAGTACGCGGAGAACGGCGGCCCCGAGGTGCTCGAGGTCGTCGAGGCGCCCGAGCCCGAGGCCCCCGAGGGCGGTGTCGTCGTCGCGATCCGCGCGGCCGGCGTGAACCCGATCGAGTGGAAGATGCGCTCCGGCATCCGCCCCGGGCCGCCCTTCCCCCGCCGCCTGGGCTCGGACGGCGCCGGCGTGATCACCGCCGTCGGCGCGGGCGTCTCGGGCTGGAGCGTCGGCGAGGAGGTGATCGTGAGCAGCGCGAGCGGGACCTACGGCGAGTCCGTCGTCGTCGCGCCCGAGAGCCTCGACCGCAAGCCCGCGGGCCTCGGCTTCGAGGAGGCCGCGGCGCTCGGCGTGCCGATCAGCACGGCCTACCAGGCGGTCGTCTCGCTCGGCGTCGCGGAGGGCTCCGTCTTCCTCGTGCACGCGGGGGCAGGAGCGGTCGGCCAGGCCGCGGTGCAGTTCGCGGTGGAGCGGGGCGCGCGGGTGATCGCGACGGCGAGCCCGGCCAACCACGAGCGGCTGCGCGAGCTCGGCGCCGAGCCCGTCGCCTACGGACCCGGCCTGAAGGACCGTCTGCGCGCCGCGGCCCCCGACGGAATCGACCGCGTGCTCGACGCCGCGGGCACCGACGAGGCGCTCGCCGCCTCCCTCGCCCTGGTCAGCGACCCGCAGCACGTCGGCACCGTCGTCGTCGGCGCGCGCGCCGCCGAGCTGGGCATCCGCGCCTGGATGGGCGGCAGCCCCGTCCCGCTGACCGACGAGGAGAAGGCGCTGCGCCGCGAGGGCATCCCCCGCGCCGCGCAGCTCGCCGCCGCCGGCCGCTTCTCGCTCGAGCTCGGCCCGCGCTTCGGCCTCGACGACGTCGCCGACGCCCACCGCCTCAGCGAGGACGGCCACCCCCGCGGCAAGATCCTGCTCGTCCCCTGACCCGCGACGAGCGGCCCGCACCCCATGCTGATCGAGTAGCCCGCGCGGCGCGCGTATCGAGATCCACCCGCGTCTGAAGGACGAGTCTGCAGCCCCGCCCTCCTGGTGACGGCGGATCTCGATACACCCCTGCGGTGCTACTCGACCAGCAAGAGTGCAGACGTCTCTGCCAGGCCGACCCGCCACAGGATGCTGCTGCATGCTGATCGAGTAGCCCGCGCAGCGGGCGTATCGAGATCCACCCCATCACGCGGTCGGAGAACATCGCGCATCACCTCCTGATCGAGCACCGCGCACCCTGCATGCTGATCGAGCACCCCGCACACTGCATGCTGATCGAGCAGCCCGCGCAGCGGGCGTATCGAGATCGACCCGCCGACGAAGGAGTCCCGCCATGACCACCGACGACACCACCCCCGTCATCCTCGGCGGCGCCCGCACCCCCTTCGCCCGCTTCCAGGGCGCCTTCGCCCCGCTCTCGGCGGTGGAGCTCGGCGCCGCCGCCGTCCGCGCAGCCCTCGAGCGCTCCGGCGCGCACCCCTCCGACATCGACGCCGTGATCCTCGGCCAGGTCATCCAGGCCGGCGCCGGCCAGGGCCCCGCCCGCCAGACCGCGATCCGCGCCGGCCTCGGCTGGGACGTCCCCGCCACCACGATCAACAAGCTCTGCCTCTCCGGCCTCACCGCCGTGATCGACGCCGCCCGCCTGATCCGCACCGGCGAGGCGTCGGTCGTGGTCGCCGGCGGCCAGGAGTCGATGACGAACACCCCGCACCTCCTGCTCGGCGCCCGCTCCGGTCTAGGCGTCGGCGCGCGGCCCCTCGAGGACGCACTCCTGCACGACGGCCTCCTCGACCCCTTCGACGACCGGATGATGGGCCGCGTCACCGACGACGGCAACGCCGAGCGCGGGATCCGCCGCGAGCGCCAGGACGCCTACGCCGCGCTCTCGCACCAGCGCGCGGCCGCGGCCCGCGACTCCGGAGTGCTCGCCGAGGAGATCGTGCCCGTCCAGGTCCCGCAGCGCCGCGGCCCGGACCTCCTCGTGTCCGAGGACGACGGCATCCGCCCCGAGACCACCGTCGAGATCCTCGCCGGCCTGCGCCCCGCCTTCAGCCCCGACGGGACGATCACCGCGGGCAGCTCCTCCCCGATCACCGACGGCGCCGCCGCCCTGGTCGTCGCGAGCAAGGGCTGGGCCCTCTCGCGCGGACTGCCCTGGCTCGCCGAGATCGCCGAGCACGGCCAGGTCGCCGGTCCCGACAACTCGCTGCACTCCCAGCCGTCCGCCGCGATCCTCCGCGCCCTCGCCCGCCGCGGCGGCACCGTCGCCGACCTCGACCTGATCGAGATCAACGAGGCCTTCGCCTCGGTCGTCCTGCAGTCCGCCGACGACCTCGGCGTGCCGCCCGAGTCGGTCAACCTCGACGGCGGCGCCATCGCCCTCGGCCACCCCGTCGGCGCCTCGGGCGCCCGCCTCGCCCTGCACCTCGCCCTCGCCCTCCGCCGCCGCGGAGGCGGCCTCGGCGTCGCCGCCCTCTGCGGCGGCGGCGGCCAGGGCGAGGCCCTCCTCCTCCGCGCCTGACGCCCCTTGCGCGTCCCGCGAGATGCCACTTGTGCACGCCTTTCACGGCGTGTCGCGTGCACAAGTGGCATCTCGCGGGGAGGGTCAGCAGGCCCGGCTACGCTCGCGGGATGAGCATCCTCAGCGCGGACGGCCTCGAGTTCGTGACCCAGCGGCACCTGGCCACCCTGTCGACCCCGTGGCAGCAGGGGCGGCTGCACGTCGTCGCCGTCGGCTTCACCTACGAGGACGGCGTCGTCCGCGTCATCACCTCGCGCGAGAGCCAGAAGGTGCTCAACATCCGCCGCGGCGGCACCGCGACCGTCAGCCAGGTCGACGGCATCCGCTGGCTCAGCCTCGGCGGCCCCGCCTCGATCGAGGAGGACCCCGAGGCCGTCGCGCACGCCGTCGAGCTGTACTCGCAGCGCTACCGGACGCCCCGCGAGAACCCGCTCCGCGTCGCGATCCGCATCGACGTCGACTTCGCCCTCGCCTCCTCAGGCCTGCGCGCGGAGTAACCCCGTGCACTCCCCCGACGCGCTGCGGGCCGACAGCACCGTCTCGTCGCTGCGGACCTACCGCTACGTCCGGGTGTCACTGGTGGCCGCCGTGCTGTTCCTCGGCGTCGGAGTGACGTGGCACCTCGTCGCGCTCGGCCCGCTGCGCTCGATCAGCGCCGCCTACTACACGCCGGTGCGCTCGATCTTCGTCGGCGCGCTGTTCGCCGTCGCGGTCGGCCTCGTGGTCCTCGCCGGGCGCAGCCTCCGCCGCACGCTGCTCGTGATCGCCGGCTTCACCGCTCCCGTCATCGCCCTGGTGCCCGCGCCGATCCCCTCCGACGAGCTGGAGCTACTGACGGGCACCGGCTGCCCCGCGGGTGTCGCCCGTTGCGTCGCCCCCGGCACGGAGGACGCGATCGCCGTCGGGATGCTCGCCTACCTCGTCGTCGCCGCGGCCGCCCTGGTCGCCTCGCTCGCCTTCCTCGCCGTCGACCGCGCGCTCGATCGCGGCGCCTGGCTGCGCGCCGGCGGTGTTGCCGTACTGCTCGCGGGCCTCGCCGTGCTCGCCACCACCCCGGCCTTCGCCGACCTCGGCCACTACGCCGCCGCCGCGCTCTTCTTCCTGCTCATCGCCGCCGTGGCCGGCATCCACGCCCACGCCGTGCGCTCTCAGGGCGTCCGCGGACCGGGCTCGCTCCGCGCCTACTCGCTCGCCTACTCGGCGCTCGCCGTCCTCCTGGCCGCGGTCGACGCCGCCGCGATCGTCCTCCTGCTGACCGGCCGGGCCTCGGCGCTCCTCGGCGAGCAGTGGCTGCTGATCGTCGAGGCGGTCGCTCTCGCCCTCTTCACCGCCTTCTGGATCCTGCAGACCGTCGAGAACTGGCGCGACCCGGACGCGGCGGCCCGCTGAGCGGTCCTCCACCCGTCCGCCGTTCCGACACGACGACGGGAGGAGGCCTCGTACGAATCCGTCTCAGGTGCCGCCGCCGAGCGGATCGAGGCGGCAGCCCTCCAGCGCCGCCCGGCCCGCGTCCTCTTCGGCGAAGGGGTAGTCGTCATTCGAGACGTCGTTCGCGTAGTCGAACGTCGAGTACGAGGACGGCACGACCCCGAAGCGGATCAGGCACTCCACGATCAGCGTGGTCTCGTCAGCCCGATCCGGGTTGCGATGGGTCCAGCTGGAGAGGGCGCCGATCTCGATCTTTCCCATGCTGCGGCAGTAGTCCTTCACATCCGGGTCCCCGTAGAGCTCCACCGTCCTATGGAAGCGTTCAAGCAGACCTCGGCGCATAGCGAAGGTTGGCGTTTGCGCTCGGCTACGGGCCAGGATGGAGTGTGCCTGATCCAGAGGAAGTCGCTCACGCGAAGCCAACGTCGGCGACAGTTCGTGAGCTGTACTCACATGCGTTCACCTGTGCACAGCCGGAGTGCCCGGAATGGCTGTACCGGCAAGAATCGGGCGTTGCGCGACCGGTGCTGAACAGTCGGGTCTCGCACATTCATGCGCGGCAGCCGGGCGGGCCGCGCTGGAAGCCGGGGATGTCATTGGAAGAAAACCGGTCGGTCGAGAACCTGCTCTTGATGTGCATCCCGCACTCGTACGAGATCGATGAGCACGAGGCGCGGTTCTCACCAGAGTTGCTTCAGGAGTGGCGGATTGGCCAGATTCAGGAGTACTTCGACCGTCGTTATGGTTGGCCGATCAACGAAGACGAGGCGGCTGAGGTGTTGGCGGTCTCATTTGACTCTCCGACGATCGCGGCGCCGGTGCTGACGTCGGTCGTCGCGGCTGCAGAGTTGTACGCACTCAGAGCTGTGAGCACCCGGCCTGGGCCGGCAGCTGCTGCGGCGGCCTGGCGGAGAACGCGCGCCGAGGCGAACGCGATGATGCCCGCGTACGACGACGAGGGTAATCGTGTGTACGTCGAGCCGTCGAACATGGAGCGGCAGCAGCACGAGCGAGCTGTGCTCGCGGCGTTAGATGAGGTGCGGGCGGTGTTAGAGCCGATGTACGAAGACGTCCTGGCGAAGATCGCGACCGCCCGTCACACGTCGGTGCGATCAGTTCCGTGGTGCGACTGGGTGGCACATACTGCCGATGAACTCCTTGCTGCTGCCTCAACCTGGCCTTGGGAACCGCCGTACGAAGACACTGACCGGCTGAGCGACGCTGCTGCCGAAGTGCGTGCCGCGGTCAGCGGCCTCGCCTCATCGCTTCGCGGAGAGAACCCGCCGCCGCCTCCGGCTGTGCCGGAACCGGTCGTCAGCGAGGCGGACGAAGCTCGTGCTGCTCTCGCTGAGGCGATGGCGGCTCACAACGCCCTCCTGGAGCGGGCCCGGCCGTGGGCCCGAGTGAAGACAAAAGCATACGACCCCGACCTGCACGCCGAGCTCGTTGTGGCAGCCGACGAAGTGACGCTGATACCGCAAGTGCTTTCCACCTACGCGTTTGCGTTGGGTTCAGTTGCCAGCCTGGCGGCGTCGGTCGCGCGGAACGCCACCGACGAAGAAGTGGCGGCACTCATCGGGGAGGACCGTGCGCGTCGGCCGTTGGTGGTTGCAGCGGCGCTATTGGTGGAGGTCTGGCGAGAAATGAGCGCCGCCGAACGTGGCGACCTGGCCGACCTTGCCCGCGAGAGTCTTCTCGAGGAGTTCGCCACCCAAGACTGGTCCGTCGAGGACGCATGGGTCGGGAACTATGTGCATGGGGCGACAGTTTTCACGCCGTGGTCGCATTGGATGTCAGCTGAGGTGGTGAAGGCTGGGCTCTCGAATGCGCTGGACGCCGCCCCCGCGCGTCTGGATGACGTCGTGCTCACATGCGCCCCCTGGCTAGAACGTGAGAGCAGGGCCGATGGGTCGCGGCAGGCTGCACGTTCCTACCGTGAACTGCCGCCTTGGTTTCCGACCGAAGCCATCGTCCGCGCCGCTGCAGTCCAGTATCCACACGTGGTCGCCACGACCTCCGACTACGACGACGGCGTCCCCGAAGGAACGCCCGAGGTGGAGCATCACCTGAGCCAGATCCTTCGCCTTGCAACGGAACCTACCGCTCAGACTGGTGACGCAAATTAGGCACGCGGCCCGAGTGGCTCGCGCAGCCGGAATGGTGGCGCGTCTCCGGTACGTCTCGACGTCAGTTCCGCAGTGGATACGGACATGGGAAGAGTTCAGTCCGGACGCTCCGACGCTCGGACGCATCGAGACGACGGCAAAAAACGGATGATGGCGATGGAAGAATTTTTTGACAAGCTGACGGGCACGACACCGCGGGTCGGGCTTCGACGCGAGATCGACTCCGTGATCTGGGACATCGACGAGCGTCGCTTCTTGATCCGGGTGAAGGATGGCCGGATGTTTACAGCAGCCGCCCCGCCCAACGACGATCCGGAACGAGCGATCGTCCGAGTCGTCTATTTGTGGCACGACCGCCACATCGGTTTCGAGACGAATCGCGGCGATCACCTGCTTGGCATCATGCCTAGCCGTCACAACTTGGCACCCGTGGATGGTCGACCTATCGTCTACTTGGATCAGAACCACTGGTCGACGCTGGCAAAGATGTCGAGGGCACCGGGTCGAGTTCCCGAGGTAGAGCGCAAGGCGGCGCTCGAGCTCATTGCACTCGTCGAGGCCGGAAAGATTATTCTGCCGATCTCCGCGGCGCATCACAGCGAGACCAGCCAATGGGTGGACGATGACTCCCGCTACCAGCTCGCGCTCACCATGCTCCGACTCAGCAGGGGGTGGCAGATGCGTGACCCTCTTGCCATTTGGGCGGAGGAACTACAGCGAGGCATCGCCATACACGCCGGAGCAGAACCCTCGTCCTCTGCACCGGTGTTCACCCTCGAACCATGGGTGATTCACGATGCCGAAGCGCACTCCACGGTGTGGGCAGATGACTCCGCCCAGCGCGGCCTACCTGCCGATTTGGAGTTCGCGTTCCAGTCAGCGCTTTCCACCATCGTCTACTTCGATCTCTTGCTCAGCACGGCCCCGATTCACCGCGAGGCGTCGCACGGATGGCGCGCCAAGCAACAACGAACCACTGATGCCCTCGCTGCCGACCATCGACCGAAGACTCAGAAGCGGCAGCTCGCTTACGCCTTCGCACTCGAGGACTTGAGCCGTGAAATGGCCAAAGCCGCGGCGCATACCAACGTCAGTACCGTCGCATTCGACAAGTGGTTGCGGAGCATCTGGAACAAAAAGGTGATCGAAACCCCTGCGGTCGGGATATTTTGCTCGATGTTCATGGATAAGCACCTCAATCCCCGCACAAAATGGCAAGACAACGACCTCAACGATCTCTTCTACCTATCCGCCGCCGCCGGATACGCTAACCACATCGTCGCCGAGCGGCACACAACTGGACTCATCGCCCAAGCAAGCAAGCGCCTGAACGCTTCTTTGGCCGCCCACCGCAGCATCACGGACCTCATGGCAAACCTTTCGCTCGCATAATAATGGCAACGCTCAACCCGCTACCCCGTCCATGCCTCCGTCCCGCTGAGGCTCGGCTAGGGCGTAGCCGCAGAGCCTGGCCGCCGCCCCGCGCGCTCGAACTCAGCCCAGGTAGTTTGCATGGTCCCAGTCGAGATCCGGCGCGAGTTCGACGTAGACGAGCGTCGCAGTGAGCACCAGGTAACTCAACGCCTCAAGGCCAAGCTGGTGCGAGCCCGGATGGCATCCGTCCATCGCCAAGGCCCGCATCGCACTGCGCCAGAGTCCGCCGCTACTGCTTAGATCGAAGCCACGGAAGAACACGAGGACCGTCACGTTGTCGGCGACGGCTGCCATGACCATATCTGACACAGCCTGCGCCTCCTCCTCATCGAAGGCACCTCGATCCTGGGCGGAATCGAGCACGACGTAGACGTCACCGAACGCCTGTTCGGGAGCAGGCTCGTCGCGAACCTCATCGGGACTGTACCGATACCCGTACTCTGCAAACGCCGGTGACTGCCACAGCAACATCTGTGCGAGGGTGCCGCGGATGACCGTCAGCTCACCGACCTGATCCCGTGAAGCCTCGCGGAAGTCATGGGCTCTCAGGATCCGAGTCACTATCTCGCCCCATACCTCGGTCGGGGGGTGCGCGAGCACGGATCTGAGAGGGTCGATTCGGTGCCCGAGCGGACGGCCCCGGAATGCTGGGCCGTCGATACGCATGCTCTGGTGGTTCACTAGCGCCGTAATTCGGGCGAGATTCATGATCGCGGTAGTCGGAACATGCACAGTAACGTCACCGGTGCGGTGGCGCATGGACGCGTAGAACGTCTGCTGCCACTCTCGCTCGACCAACTCGCGGACGTCGATGCCGATGAATGTGTCGATCGACTCGACGTATACGACGAGGTAGACCGGCTCGGGTGCGGCGAACCAGAACTTTAGGTGCTCGACGCCCACGGAGACCGCAACATGGTCGGAGTTGTCGACGGCGTCCGCCGACAGCGTCGCTGCGTGGACGCCTTTGAGCTGGAACCAGACGCGGCCGGCCAGCGCATGCCAAAACGGCTGGTCATCACCCTTCTTCGTGCTCTTCTCACCTCGTGCGAACAGGTGGAGTCCGGTGTCAATACCGGCCCGATCGCGGCGGTATCCGACGATGACGCCGCTCTGGCTCAGCAGTGCCTCGAACTTCGGCATGTACCGATTCTCAAGCTCATCGTGCTCTCCCATACCCACCATGCCACTGAGTTTGCCAGGATCTGACCGGAACGGACACACGCGGAGGAAGAGCAGGACAACAGCAATCTCGGCGTACGACCGCCCAAAGTTCGGCAATCGCACTTACGCGCCCGCCGCGCTACCGTGGACTCATGAGTGATCTTGAGCCGGAGGCGAGCGATGCCGTCGTTCCGAGCGCGACGCCAGGTGCCGAACTCGTGCGGTTTGAGTCAGGCGTGCGCAACATGCTTGAGGAGTTCGGGTTACCTACTGAGCAGCTGTTCGTGCCGGTTTCGGAGCGTGTCGCAATGGTTGGTAACGTCAGCACAGTCCTGTCCGAGCTAGATGCCGGAATTCGTGCAGAGTCACACTACGTCTCGAAGATGGTAGCCGCCGCAACTGTCGGCCTCTTCGATGCTGCGCTCAACTACCTTTGGGATGAGCTCGTTTCGGCGTTGAGGTCGCGCGTCGCCGGATTTGACCTGGCGTACTTTTTCGACATCGCAGCAGGAACGAATTCAGATCTTCGCAGATCCTTGAAAGGAGAGGACGACCTACCGTCCGTCGACGATGCACGCCTGCTGAGAGCTTCACGCGAGATCGGTCTCATTAGCGACGTTGGTTTCGCGCGGTTGGATCACATCCGTTTCATGCGCAACCACGCTAGTGCCGCGCACCCTAATCAGAACGAACTGACCGGTCTCGAACTAGTTACTTTCCTTCAGCTTTGCGTCCGCGAGGTTATCAACACACCGACCGATACTGTCACCGCACACACTGGCCGACTACTAGCAAACATGAAGCGGGATCTTCTCGATCAGGCCTCGGTGGATACCGCCGCAGCTTTCTTCGATCAATTGCCCCCCGACCGTGTGGACACCCTCGCTAATGGTATATTCGGCCTCTACACCTCGCCGGATCGCACACCAATAGTCGCAGACAATGTGCGGCTTCTTTGGCCGCGCTTATGGCCGTTCATTGGGGACGCAGCGCGCAGGAGCTTCGGGCTCCGTCACGGCCGGGCGAGCGCGAGCGCGGAGACCGACCTCGCAACAGCAGCACGCGAACTGATAGACCTGGTGAACGGCACCGCATACCTAACAACTGAAGTTAGGGCGATCGACATGAGCGACGCACTCGACCTCCTTAATAGCGCGCACCACGGTTTCGACAACTTTTATAATGAGGCGACGCCCGCCCGCAGGGTGCTAGACCTCGCTGGCGAGAGAGGCGACGTCCCTGCGGCTATTCGGGAGCGCTATATTGGCGTCGTCGTCGATTGCTTCCTCGGAAACGGTTACGGAATTAGCGCAGCAGCAGCGGTGTCCTACAAGAAGATGTTAGGGCGCTTCTCTTCGACCGACGCTGGTGTCGCGCTACGGCTATTCCTAAACCCGGTTTACAGCTCGCTGATGAGCGGGCGGGTTGGTCAAGCACAGTGGGCCGAGCTCCTCGACATTCTCGAGCCGAAGCTGACCAGCACCATCGATCGCAACCTGATGACCGCCCTAAGGAGCTTCCCTGGGACGCCCGACAAACTCGGGAACGACAGCAACATCAAGCGACTTGCCGAGACTAGGGTCTGACCAACTGCCGAAGAGCTCTACGCGCGGTTTCCGCTTTCGCGGTGGCCGCCCGAATAGCACCGGAGGTGAATCCTCACTGACTGGGGCCTGAAATTTCTCGCCGTCGACCGTGCGCTCGACCGAGACGCCTGGCTGCGCGCCGGCGGTACCGCGGTGCTTCTCGCGGGCCTCGCCGTGTTCTCCACTACCCTGCCTTCGCCGACCTCGGCCACTACGCCGCCGCCGCGCTCTTCTTCCTGCTCATCGCGGCCGTCGCCGGAATCCACGCTCACGCCGTGCGCTCGCAGGGCGTCCGCGGACCGGGCTCGCTCCGCGCCTACTCGCTCGCCTACTCGGCGCTCGCCGTCCTCCTGGCCGCGGTCGACGCCGCCGCGATCGTCCTCCTGCTGACCGGCCGGGCCTCGGCGCTCCTCGGCGAGCAGTGGCTGCTGATCGTCGAGGCGGTCGCCCTCGCCCTCTTCACCGCCTTCTGGATCCTGCAGACCGTCGAGAACTGGCGCGACCCGGACGCGGCGGCCCGCTGAGCGGTCCTCCACCCGTCCGCCGTTCCGACACGACGACGGGAGGAGGCCTCGTGCGAATCCGTCTCAGGTGCCGCCTCCGAGCGGATCGAGGCGGCAGCCCTCCAGCGCCGCCCGGCCCGCGTCCTCTTCGGCGAAGGGGTAGTCGTCATTCGAGACGTCGTTCGCGTAGTCGGACGTCGAGTACGAGGACGGCACGACCCCGGAGCGGATCAGGCACTCCACGATCAGCGTGGTCTCGTCAGCCCGATCCGGGTTGCGATGGGTCCAGCTGGAGAGGGCGCCGATCTCGGTCTCGCCCGAACTGCGGGAGCAGCCCTTCACATCCTCGTTGGCGGCATCGGCATCCGTATCCGGAGCGAACGTCAAGTGGAAAGACCCGTCGAGCGCGTACTCGTCGATGCCGTAGCCGAGATCCGCCACGCACCTGGTGAAGCGGTCGATCATCTCCGCGCGCTCCTCCTCCGAGACGGTCCCGTCCTCGATGACGGACCTGGTGAAGTCGTCCGTCGCCCGGTCGTAGGAGGCGGCGAACTCCGAGGCCCACGGACCACTGAAGGCAGGCCTGTCGAGAGCCGGTTCGGACTGCCTCTCCGAAGCAGCAGGATTCGAGCACGCGGTCAGGGCGAGGAGCAGCGTGGCGCTCACGATGAGGAGCGTCTTCCTGATTTTTCGGCCAGGCTGCCACTGCGGGTTGAGGCCAGGAGTCGCTGTCCAAGCCGGATTGTTCGAACCGGTACGGGTTAAGAGATGCATCACCGTCTGCCGACCTGCTCGAACTGATTCCGGACCCACCGAGGGTGGACGAGCTCTCGCCAGGCCCAGCCGGCCCAGGAGATCTCCGGGTCCGGGATCCGCCGCTTCCAGACGGAGGCGGCGTACGCCGCCGCGCCGAGGCCCGTGGCGGCGCCCGCGAGCAGCGCATTCCCGAGGGCGAAGGAATTCGCAGCGAGCATCGAGAGGAGAACGGCGAGGACGAGGACACCTGCCGCGAGCAGGCCTGGCCGCTGCCGCGGTGCGCGCCCTCCTCCGATCAGCAGGCCCGCAAGGAGACCTCCGACGAGAGCGGCGACGGTCACGGCCCGGTCACCCGGCCGGTGCGGCAGCCTTCGCCTCGAAGACGCGCAGCGACGGGACGGGTGCGAGCCAGGCGAGGTACACGGGTCGTCTCTGTGGATCCGCTGCCGCTCCACCGGTGGACACCCGCCGTCAATTCGACTCCACTCATGACCAGGACCTCCGGAGTCCTCACGCCGCTCCTGCGAACGGTTCCCCAGAGTCAATATCAGTATTGCCCCGCAGTGAAGCCGCTGGCGCGAGACACGGCACTGCCGCGCATCCCCGCGCGACTCCCTGCACGGTGTCGATCCCGGCGTCCGCGGCCGGTCTCAGGCGAGAGCCAGCAATGACCCGCCCGCTCGAGCGATCCCGCCCCGAAACGACAGAAGGCCCGCTCTCCCGAGCGGGCCTTCCGTGTCGTGGTGGATCCGAGGGGATTCGAACCCCTGACCTCTTCATTGCGAACGAAGCGCGCTACCAACTGCGCCACGGACCCGTGCCTTCCGAGCCGTCACCGGCCCGAACAACTCGTCCACACTAGCACGTGGCCGAGGGGGCGTCGGAACGCTCAGGCGCCGCGGCGGCGCTGCAGGGCCTGGTCGAGGTCGATCGCGTCGACGCCCTCGACGACGCCCATCGAGGCGAAGCGCGAGGACGGGCGCGGCGCCTCGGGGACGGGGACCGGGCCGGTCGCGCGCGGCGAGCGGATCGGTGCGACCTCGGGGGCCGACGCGGCGGCGCGCTGGGCGATCTCGGCGTCCGCGGCGGCGGCGCGGAGGCGCTCCACGGCGTCGATCGAGGCCATCGCGCTGGCCGCGACGGTGCCGCGGGACAGGTAGAGGGGCTTCGGCAGCGGCTGCGGCGTCCAGCGGGTCTCCTCGGCGGCGGCGGTCTCCTCCTCGGGGGCGGCGGCCTCCTCGGCGAGCTCGGCCTCGAAGACCTCGGCGCGGCGGCGGGCCACCTCGGCGGTGCTGGTCGAGACCGCGGCGGGAGCGGCGCTGCGCTGCCGGCCGGGAGCGAGCAGGATCAGGGTGCCCAGCCCGGCGGCGAGCACCAGCACGCCGACCAGCGGGACGACGCCCGCGCCGCCGAAGGGCAGCATGACCAGCCCGACGAGGGCGACGACGAGGCCGATCAGCACCGTCAGCGCCGCGCCCTGCCGCCAGCGCATCGCGCCGGGAGCCGTCCGCGTGCTCTGCCGCGTGCTCGCGGCCGCCCGCCGCAGCGCTTCGCGCGCCGCCTTCTCCGCCTGTGCCAGCTCCATCGCCTGTGCCTTCTCTTCGGCTCGTTGTTTGGTCTCGGTCGCCCGGAGGGTGCGCTGCTGCAGCGCGACCTCGCGGGCCGTCGCCTCCGCACGCACGTGCTCGGGCACCTCGGCGGTCTCGGCGAGGATCCGCAGGGTCTGCTGGAGCCTCACCGCGTTGCGCTCGGTCGCGTAGAACGACCGCCGGCGCATCCACGCGGGAATGAGATAGGCGACCCACAGAACGGCGGCGAGCGCCCAGACGACGCCCCCGCCCAGCCAGTCGCTACTCATGCGACCAACGCTAGGAGCACGGGGCG
The DNA here is from genome assembly GCF_013205025.1 of Rathayibacter sp. VKM Ac-2857. Lineage (GTDB taxonomy): Bacteria > Actinomycetota > Actinomycetes > Actinomycetales > Microbacteriaceae > Rathayibacter. Next base: position 834,312 of record NZ_JABMLE010000001.1, read on the forward strand.
CTCCCGTCCGTCATTACGGGTAGGTGTGTCCGTGCGGATCGCGGATCAATCGGCTCCCCGTCGGGGGGACACCGGCGCCGTCGGGCGGTCCGGAGAGGCCCGATCTGCGGGAGGCGCGCTGGTCGGCGTCGGTCGGCACGCCGACGTCGGACGGCACCTGCCCCTCGAGGTAGCGGCGCAATACTCCGCGCGGCACCTCCTCCGCCACCAGGGCGAAGCAGAAGTGGTCGCGCCAGTCTCCGTTGATGTGGATGAAGCGGCGGCGCAGGCCCTCGTAGCGGAAGCCGAGCTTCTCGACCACGCGCAGGCTCGGCCGGTTCTCGGGGCGGATGCAGATCTCGATCCGGTGCAGGCCGAGATCGAAGAAGGCGTGGTCGGTGGCGAGCGCCACCGAGACGGGGGTGATGCCGCGGCCGGCGTAGCGCTCGGAGACCCAGTAGCCGATCGAGCCGGAGGAGAGGGAGCCGTAACCGATGTTGGAGATGTTGAGCTGGCCGGCCAGCTCGCCGTCCCAGTCGATCAGGAACGGCACGCCGCCGCCGGCGCGCGCGTTCTGCTGCAGCGACCGGATGCTGGCCCGCACGTCGAAGGCCGCGCCGCCGCGGGGGTCGGACGCCTCCCACTGCCGCAGCCAGGCGCGATTCGCGATCAGCTCGCGCTCGAGGGGGCGGGCGTCCCGGACCCGGATCGGGCGGATGGTGACACGACCCTCGGTGAGCGTCGGGATCGGCAGCGGCATGTGCTGACCCTACTGCGCGGCCGCGGCGGTCGAAGGGGGTGGACCGGAGCGCCGGAAAGCGGCAGGGGCTCGAGCAGGGACGATCGCCGGATCATGCTGGTCGAGAAGCGCCGCAGGCGCGTATCGAGACCCACGTCCATCAGGAGGGCGGGTCTGCAACCTCGACCGCCGGCGACGGTGGATCTCAATACGCCCGCTGCGCGGGCTACTCGATCAGCATGCAGGGGCCCGCCCGCTCATGAAGGGGCGACCCCGGCGGACTCCATGCTGGTCGAGTAGCGCCGCAGGCGCGTATCGAGACCCACATCCATCAGGAGGGCGGGTCTGCAACCTCGACCGCGGGCGACGGTGGATCTCGATACGCCCGCTGCGCGGGCTACTCGATCAGCAGGCAGAGCACGCCCGCCCGAGAAAGGGCGGACTTCATGCTGGTCGAGTAGCCCCGGAAGGGGCGTATCGAGACCCATGTCCATCAGGAGATCGAGTCTGCAGACTCGACTGCGGGCGACAGTGGATCTCGATACGCCCGCTGCGCGGGCTACTCGATCAGCATGCGGGGGCCGCGGAGCGGTCCCGCGAGATGCAGCGCCTGCGCAGCAGGCTCCGCGAAGCGGGCTCCGCGCTCAGAGGCCCGCGACGAAGTCCTTCAGCCAGGGCTTGAGGTCCTTCCCGAGGTCCTCGCGGTCGGAGGCGAGCTGCACGATGGCCTTGATGTAGTCGAGCTTGTCGCCGGTGTCGTAGCGGCGGCCTCGGAAGACGACGCCGTAGACGCCGCCGAACTCGGCCGGGTCCTGCGCCATGCGCTCGAGGGCATCGGTGAGCTGGATCTCGCCGCCCTTGCCGGGCGCGGTGTGCTCGAGCACGCCGAACACGTCGGGCTTGAGGACGTAGCGGCCGATGATCGCGAGGTTCGAGGGCGCGTCCTCCTTGGACGGCTTCTCGACGAGGCCGGTGATGCGCACCACGTCGTCCTCGTCGGTGGCCTCGACCGCGGCGCAGCCGTAGAGGTGGATCTGGTCGGGGTCGACCTCGAGGAGGGCGACGACCGTGGTGTCGCGCTGCTCCGCCACGTCGATCATGCGGGTGAGGAGCGGATCGCGCGCGTCGATCAGGTCGTCACCGAGGAGGACGGCGAAGGGCTCGTCGCCGACGTGGCGCTGCGCGCGCGAGACGGCGTGCCCGAGGCCCTTCGGCTCGCCCTGGCGGACGAAGTGCACGTCGGCGAGGTCACTCGCGTACTGCACGTGCGCCAGCTTGGCGTCGTCCAGCTTCTTGGCGAGGTTCTGCTCGAGCTCGGGGACCGAGTCGAAGTGGTTGGCGAGCGCGTTCTTGTTGCGCCCGATGATGACGAGGACGTCCTGGAGTCCGGCGTCCGCGGCCTCCTCGACCACGTACTGGATCGCCGGCTTGTCGACGACGGGCAGCATCTCCTTGGGGATGGCCTTGGTCGCCGGCAGGAAGCGGGTGCCGAGACCGGCGGCGGGGATGACGGCTTTGCGGATTCGAGTGCCCATGGGGCGCCATACTAGCGGCGGCCGTGGTCCGGCACGTTTCGGGTGGATCGGGGCTTGACCGCCGTGTACCCCGCTCGCGGACAGAGCCGCCGCAGGACTCCTCACGATCGCGATCCGGCACTCCTCGCGAGCGCGATTCCGCACTCCTCCCGAGCGCGATCCGGCCGGGGAAGCCGCCCGACACCCCGGATCTAGACTGGGCTCCATGCCAGCCGACATCACCCACGAGAAGCGGGCGCTGCGCGCCGAGCTCCGTGAGCGCCGACGCACGCAGACCGCGACCGCCCGCGAGCAGGCCACCCTGCACCTCACCGAGCACCTCGAGGAGCTGGCGACCCGGGTCGGCGCGCAGTCGATCGCCTGCTACCTGTCGGCGCCGGACGAGCCGAGCACCCGCCCCTTCCTCGGCTGGGCCGAGAGCCGCGGGATCCGGGTCCTCTTCCCCATCTCCCGCCAGGACGGCCTGCTCGACTGGGCGGTCGGCGACGGCCACACCGAGACGCAGGGCCTCTTCGGGATGCCGGAGCCGGTCGGGCAGCTGCTCGGCCCCATCGCGATCAACGACGTCGACCTGATCATCGTCCCGGCCGCCACCGTCGACCATCGCGGCATGCGGATGGGCTGGGGCCGCGGCTACTTCGACAAGACACTCGGCTCGATGGAGAAGTGCCCGCCGGTCTATGCGGTGATCTTCGACAGCGAGTTCGTCGAGCACGTGCCCAGCGAGGTGCACGACCAGGCGGTCGACGGCGTCGTCACCCCCTCGGGCATCGTCGACATCCGCCGCTGACCCGCTCCCTTCTTCCTTCTCTTTCTCCCCCGCCGCCGTCACCCGCCTCAGGAGCACCAGTGCCCACCTACTCCTACCGCTGCACCCAGTGCGGCAACGCCTTCGACATCCAGCAGAAGTTCACCGACGACTCGCTCACCGAGTGCCCGAGCTGCCAGGGCGCGCTGCGCAAGGTCTTCAGCGCGGTCGGCGTGACCTTCAACGGGTCGGGCTTCTACCGGACCGACTCGCGCGCGTCGGGGTCGGGCTCCGGGTCGAAGGAGTCGAAGGGCGAGTCGGGCGGCGGCTCGTCGACTCCGGCGACGACCGGCTCGGGATCCGGCGGATCGTCCTCCGGCGGCTCTGGCTCGTCGTCGGGTTCCTCGGGCTCGGGGTCCTCCGGGTCCGGCTCCTCGGGCTCCTCGTCCTCGGGGTCCTCCTCCGGCTCGTCCGGATCCTCGGGCTCCTCCTCCTCGAAGCCGTCCTCCGGGTCGGGCTCCTCCTCCTAGGGCCGGCGCTCCTCCGGGAGCCGGTCCGCCCCCGCGCATTCCCCACCGCCCGTCGGCAGAAACGGAACAGATCATGATCAACGGCTTCAAAGAGTTCATCCTCCGCGGCAACGTCATCGACCTGGCGGTCGCCGTGGTCATCGGCGCCGCGTTCACCACGATCGTCAATGCGCTCGTGACGGGGATCTTCAACCCGATCATCGGCGTGCTCTTCGACGCCTCGTCGCTGCAGGCGCTCGGCTGGACCATCCGCAAGGGCGTGGGCGGCGAGGACGACACGGTCATCGCCTACGGCGCGGTCCTCTCCGCCCTGATCCAGTTCGTGATCGTCGCCTTCGTGCTCTACTTCGCGTTCGTGCTGCCGATCAACCACCTCAAGAACGCCGCGTTCAAGAAGAAGATGGACGATGCGCCCGCGGCCGAGGACAAGGCGCCCACCGAGCTGGAGCTCCTCGCCGACATCCGCGACCTGCTCGCCAACGGCGGCACCGCGACCACCGCGAACTCCGGCAAGCACGTCGACTGACCAGCGGTGACGGCGCAGAGGGGCGGTGATCGCGAGGTCGCCACCCCTCTCCGCGCGTCGGGCGATGTCCCCGGAGCGCACTACCAGAGCCCCCTCGAGTCAATTCTTGTTAACGGTAACAAAGTGCTCGCGTGTCGCCCTCGCGAGCCTTTAGTGTGTGGTTCCTCACCACCCGTGCGACGGAGCACCGGCGCCCTCGCCCGAGGGTCCGCGGCCTCGTCGCCCTCTCGACGACGAGGAACCCTGCATGAGACGATCACGATCGACGTTGCGGACCGCCCTGGCGACCACGACGATCGCAGCCACCGCGCTGCTCGGAGCCGCCCTCCCGGTCTCCGCCTCCGGAGCGACGGCGCAGCCGCTGCTCCACTACAGCTTCGACACCGCACCGACCGGCACCACCGTCGCCGACAGCAGCGGCAACGGCTACAACGGCACGCTGCGCGGCAGCGGCGCCACCGTCGCCGCGGGCGCGCTCAGCCTGCCGGGCGGCTCGGCCGCCGCGGCCCCCTACGTCGACATCCCGACGACGGGCCTGGTCGGCAAGAAGGACCTCACGATCTCCACCTGGCTCTCGAACCGGACCGGGCCCGCGAACACCGCGGCCGCGTTCCTCGGCGCCCCGGTCGCGGCCGGCGCGTCCTACTCCTCCGGCTACTACCTGCTCAACCCGACGAACCCGGCCGGCTTCGTCAAGTCGGTCGTCACGAACGCGACCAACGCCGGCGCCCCGTGGGGCACCGAGGTCGGCCCCGGCTCGACGAACGCCGCCAGCACCGGCCTGCGCACGCCCGCCGGCTACTCGCTCTACACGACGGTCATCGACGGCACGAACGGGACGCTCTCGGTCTACGTCAACGGCACCCGGATCGGCCAGAACGCTATCGCGCGCAACGTCTCGTCCTTCGGCGCCTCCCTGGTCGGCTACCTCGGCCGCTCGACCTACAACGACGCCGGCTGGAACGGCCTCGTCGACGACTTCGCGGTCTACGACAGCGCGCTCACCGCCGACGCGGTCACCGCGCTCTACTCGTCGCAGGCGATCGACCGCGCTGTCGCCTCCGTCACGATCCCGACGACCGCGACCACCGGCTTCGCGCTGCCCACCAGCAGCGCCGGCGTCGCCGTGACCTGGCGCTCGAACAGCACGGCCATCGCCGTCTCCGGAGGCAGCGCCGTCGTCACGCGACCGGCCGCCGGCTCCCCCGACGCCGCCGTGACGCTCACCGCCACCTTCACCTCCGGCACCGACACGCGCACCGTCGACTACCCCGTGGTCGTCACCGCGGAGCTCGCGGACACCGACAAGGTCCAGCGCGACCTCGACGCCGTCACCGTCGCCCAGGCCGGCGACGTCCGCACCAACATCTCGGTGCCGGCCCGCGGCGCCCTCGGCTCGAGCATCGCCTGGAGCGTCCTCGGCTCGAGCGCCGCGACGATCCGCGACGGCAGCACGGCCGACAGCCGCACCATCGTCGTCGAGCGCCCCGCCGCGGGCAGCCCGGCCGTCGATGTGACGGTCCGCGCGACCGCGACGAGCGGATCGGTGACGCGCACCCGCGACTTCACCCTCCGCCTCCAGCCGCTGCCCACCGGCAAGGACGACACCGAGGCCTACGTCTGGGCCTTCTTCACCGGTGAGGGCGCCGGCGCCGAGCGCGTCAGCCTCGCCGCCTCGAAGGGGAACGACGCCCTCGACTGGAACACTCTGAACGGCGGACAGCCCGTCTTCACCTCGGACCAGGGCACCAAGGGCCTGCGCGACCCGTTCGTGATCCGCTCGCACGAGGGCGACAAGTTCTTCATGCTCGCGACCGACCTCAAGATCGACGGCCTGGCCGGCGGCTTCGACACCGCGCAGAAGTCGGGCTCGAAGTACATCGAGGTCTGGGAGTCGACCGACCTGGTGAACTGGTCGGCGCAGCGCCACGTGAAGGTCTCGACCGACTTCGCCGGCAACACCTGGGCGCCCGAGGCGTACTGGGACGACGAGCTCGACACCTACGTCGTGTTCTGGGCCTCGAACATGTACCCGACGACGAACGCCGCGGACCGCACCGCCGTCACCTACAACCAGATGATGTACGCGACCACCGACGACTTCGTCACCTTCTCGGAGGCGAAGCCGTGGATCGACGTCAAGCGCGGCACCGGCCGCGGCACGATCGACTCGACCATCGCGAAGGACGGCGACACCTACTACCGCTTCACCAAGGACGAGGCGTCGATGACGCTGCGCGAGGAGAAGAGCACCGACTTGCTCGCCACGGTCAGCGGCACGCTGCCCGGCGCCACCGGACCGGCGGACGAGTGGACCCTGGTCAAGGAGCGCGTCGCCTCCGGCCTGCCCAACGGCGAGCCGAACGGCACCTTCACCAGCGGTGAGGGCCCGAACGTCTTCCCCGCGAACGAGGGCGACGTGAACGGCCTCGACTGGTTCCTCTTCATCGACCAGCCGGACTACCACGCGGGACCGAACCACTACATCCCGTTCGGCACCGACGACCTGGCCGCCGACGCCTGGCAGCCGCTCGGCGCGAAGCTGCGGGAGAACCTGCCGCAGAACTCCGACGGCGGCAAGCCCCGCCACGGCACGGTCATCCCGGTGACCCGCGCCGAGTACCAGCGGATGCTCGAGGCGTACGCCCCTGCCATCGCCGTCACCTCGGTCGCTCCGATCGCGGTCTCGACCGCCGCCGGTGTCGCCCCGGTGCTGCCGACCGCGGAGCTCACGACGGCCGACGGCGCGAAGCGCACCGTCGCCGTCACCTGGGACGCCGTCGCCCCCGCCTCCTACGCCGCCGCCGGCACCTTCACGGTGCGGGGCACGGCGCAGGACGACTCGCGGATGCCGGTGACCGCCACGGTCACCGTCCAGTCCTCGCTGAAGCTGACGGCCGCGGCGACCACCCGCTGCGTCGCCGGCAAGGTGGTGCTGACGGTCGTCGCGACCAACGGCGACACCGTCCCGATGGACGTCACCGTCACCTCGACGGCGGGCACCAAGTCCTTCGTCGGCGTCAAGGCGGGCTCGAACGCCTCCGCCGCCTTCACCGTCCGGGCCGCCCAGCTCGCCGCGGGCGAGGCGACGGTCACGGCGACCGCCACGGTCGGCGGCAAGTCCGTCACCTCGACGGTGACGGCCCCCTACTCGGCCCGCACCTGCAACTGACCCACTACCGCGACGACGACGGCCCATCGTGCTCCTGCACGGTGGGCCGTCGTCGTGCGCGGCCCGCGAGATGCCACTTGTGCACGCTTTTCACGGCGTGTCGCGCTCATAAGTGGCATCTCGCGGAAGGGGTCAGTAGTGCGGGGGGACGTCCTGGCGGAGGCGGGCGTCGTTCGGGCCCGTGTCGGGGCGCGCGGGCGGTGCCTCGGGGTCGGGGACGACGGCGTCGTGGGGGGACGGGTCGGTGCCCGGCTTCGCGGGGAGGGTCGCCCGCCGGCCGCCGCGCGAGCGCCGGAGCGGTCGGTCGGCACCGGCGGGCGCGGCGGCCCGGGAGTCCTCGGGCACGCTCAGTCGGCGGGCAGGGGCGTGATCGGCTGCGTCTCGCTCGACGCCGGAGCGGCGTCCTCGACGATCGGCGCGCCGGCGCCCACCGGCACCTCGATCGGACCGGTCGACGTCTCGTCCTGCGGGGCGCCGATCAGCCCGGCGACCCGCGCGGCCACGGCCTCGGGGTCGGCGAACAGCTCGAAGTTGTGCACGCGGAGGTAGTGCCAGCCGAGGCGGCGCAGCAGCTCCGGGCGCAGCCGCAGCGAGACCCGGAGGCTCTGCGTGCTGACGTCGCGGTCGGTCTCGACGACGACGGCGCGGGTGCCGTGCGCCGCGACCAGCGCGAGCTTGCCCTTGTGCCCGATGTTGACGCGCAGTCCGCGGCGCTCGAGGCGCGCGGCCAGGTCGACGAGCATCGGCTCGGAGTAGTCGTCGCGGTCGCTCGGCTGGACGCGGTCCTCCGCCTCCTGCAGCACCTGGGCGAGCGCGACCATGCCATAGCGCATCCGCGACTCGTCGATGTCGCCGGGGCGGAAGCACGAGACGATGTCCATCGAGCGGCGGGCCCGGGTCATGCCGACGGCGAGCAGGCGCTCTCCGCCCGGCTCGGCCAGCGCACCGAAGTTGGAGAGCAGGCGGCCGTGCGGGGTGCGGCCGTAGCCGATCGAGAAGATCACCCGGTCGCGGCTCTGCGCCACCGACTGCTCGAGCGTCACGACCGCGAACGGCTCGGGCCGGTCGCCGAGGATGAAGTCGTTGAGGTCGGCGCGCTTCGCGAACGCGGTCAGCACGGCCTGCTGCACCCGGACGGCGTGCCGCGGGCTCGCGGTGATCACCATCAGCGACTCGCGCGGGCGGATGACCGCGTGCTCGAGCACCAGCTCGACGACCTTCGCGACCTCGGCGTCGACCGACTCGACCGCTCCGGAGTCGTTCTCCGGCATGCCGTGTCCGCTGGCGATGTAGTGGAAGCGGAGCGAGTCGTGCCCGAGGAACGAGCCGGCCCACGGCAGCGAGTCGATCCGGCCGCCGTAGAAGCGGCGGTTCACCAGCTCGGCGAGGTCCTCGCCGCCCGCGCGGTAGCTGCGGGTGAGCGTGACGGTGTTCAGCAGCTCGCCCAACCGCGCCAGCGCCGACTGCGCGTGCAGCGCCTCGACATCGGTGCGCGAGGCGGCGCTGCCGAACTCCACGGTCTCGTCGACGCGGAGCGAGAACGGCGTCGGCGTCTGCGTGACCGGGTCGCCGAACGCGACGACCTGCTTGGCCCGGCGGATCGCTCCGACGTTCTCGGCGAGCGTGGTGGCGCCGGCGTCGACGAGGAAGACCGCGTCGAAGGTGGTCTCGGTCCCGATGCGGTGCACCTCGTAGGGCGAGGCGAGCCAGGCCGGAGCGAGCACGCGGGAGAGGTGCGGCGCGGCCTTCTGCAGCTCCTGCGGCGTGGTCGAGGCCTCGGAGCGCAGCAGCGCCCGCAGCGCGTCGCGCTCGAGCTGCCAGTCGACGAGCCCGATCTTCCAGGTCTCCGAGAGCTTCCAGGCGAGCAGCTCGGCGCTGGAGGCGGCGTGCGCCTCGTCGACGAGCTTGAAGTCGGCCTCGAGGCGGTCGAGCACGCTGGTGTTGCCGCCGAGCAGGGCGCGCTCGTCGGTCAGCATGATCTCGAGCGCCGAGCGCCACCAGGCGAGGTCGAGCTCGATCGCGACCAGCTCGGCCGGCACGTGGCGGCGCGAGAGGTCGGTCAGCAGCGGGTCCAGGCCCCACTCGCGCAGCGTCGAGAGCAGGGTGGTGCGCTCCTGCAGGTTGGCGAGCACCTCGCTGTCCTCGGCGAGGCCGGAGACCATCGAGACGAGCTCGGCGAGCGGGAGCGACGCCAGCGGCGTGCTGCTGCCGCGACGGCCGAGCGGCTCGTCGAGCCGGCCGAGCTGGTCGGACACCTGCTGGAACGCGACCTGCACGTCGGCGACGCCGACCGGCACCTCGGGGACGGTGCCCGCGACGGCGTAGCGCTGCCAGAGCGTGCGCTGCTGCTGCACGCGGCGGAGCGACGCGTTGAGGTCGGTGACGTGCGCGCCGGGCCGCATGTACTCGCGGGCGAGCTTCTTCAGGCGGCGTCGGTTGGTCGAGGACATCTCGGCGGCCTCGCGGCGCGGCGAGGTGGCGACGATGAGGTCCTGGATCGAGCGGTCGAAGACGGCCGGCTGGAACTTGTCGAGCGTCTCGCGGACGTCCTGCAGCAGGCGCAGGTAGATGCCGAGCTCGGCGACCGACTCGAACGGGCGCATGCGCGTCTGCGCGATGACGTCCTGGGCGCGGTCGAGCAGGCGCGGCAGGTCGCGCAGGTGCAGGCGCTTGGCCAGCTCGTGCGCGGCCTCGGCGTCGGCGGTGGAGTCGAACTGCGCGCCGTACCAGGGCGAGTCGCCCGGGCCGTAGCGGAACTCGCCGAGGCGGGCCGACTCGATCAGCATCCGGGTGGCCTCGGGGCGACTGTGCGCGAGGGCGGTCACGGCGCGGCGGTCGAGGCGGGCGGCGGTCGACGGGGGCGTGCGCAGCTGCGAGAGGCGCGCCAGCTCCTCGAGGGCCTGCAGCGCGGAGACGCCGAAGCTGGGGTCACGGCGCGAGAGGGCGCCGCGGTAGTCGAGCAGCACCTTGCGCAGGCGCAGCAGCGCGTCGTCGATCTCGCTGACGGAGGGACGCGCGGCCTTCTCGTTGCGGCCGATCGACTGGATGAGGTCGCGGCGGAGCGTCCGGGGGCTGACGGCGATGCCGCCGAGCCCCGCGGACAGCAGCCGCTGGTGGATGCTGTCGAGGCTGGAGCGGCGGGCGCCGACGACGAGGACGCGCTTGTGCTGGGCGGCGAGCGCGCCGATCGCGTTGACGATCGTCTGGGTGCCGCCGGTTCCGGGCAGGGTCTTCACGACGAGCGAGTTGCCGGCCGCGATGTTCGCGATGACCTGCTCCTGCTCGGCGTCGGCGTCCAGGAGGAGGTTGTCAGTCGCCGGCGGACGCTCGTCCTGCGGGATGATCGACGCCACCTTCTGCGACTGCTGCAGCGCGCGCTTGGCGGCCGGGTTGCCGGCGACCGCGTCGAGGACGGGGTGCTCGAGCATCCGGGCGTCGCGGAGCATGTCGCCGGCGACGTCGGCGAAGCTCGACACCACCAGGCGCGGGTGCACGGCGAACCAGGGCAGGTGCGAGGTGAGACCGCGGAGCTGATCGATCACCGGCTGCGGCTTGAAGACGCCGTTCTGCACCGCGAGCTCGACGAACTGCTCCGGGTCGATCGTGATGCCGAACTGCTGCTTCAGCGCCCGGGCCAGCTGCGGGTTGAAGTAGGGCTGGCCCTTGAGCTTGAGCTCGAAGTCGCGGCCGTAGCGGCGGATCGCGAGCGGTCGCAGCAGGACGGGAGCGGTGAACTCCGTCTCGCCCGCGCGCCACTGAGCGAGGCCGATCGCGAGGTGCACGCCCTCGATGCCGCGGACCGAGCGCAGCTCGATCCCCTTGTCGGTGATGGCGGCGGCGGCGTTCTTCGCGGTGCGCAGCGCCAGCTCGTCGCGGATCAGGGAGGAGAGCAGGGTCGTCTTGCCCGAGATGAACGGCGGCAGCCCGCCGGGGTGCGTCGTCGACAGCTCGATGCGGGTGCGCGGCGAGTCGACGAAGTGCAGGAGGGGCGAGGGACCGCCGACCTTGGCGAGCTCCTCCCGCCAGGACTGCCAGACCGGGTCGGCCGCATTGCCGCCCTGGTAGCCGGCCTCGCCGCTCGTCACCTGGGCGGGCGTCGCGGCGTTGGAGGGGAGCTGGAGGGCGGACGCCTCGCGCGGGTCACCGGACTCGGGGGAGGTCGCCACCGGTCCGGCTCCTGGGAAATCGTCGACACGTTGCACACGGACACCCTAAGCCGGGGATCTGCGAAAGGCCGTAGCGACGCGGAGCGGCAGGACGACCGCGGTGCCACCCGCGTCTGGGGGTGGCACCGGGCCCGGTCAGACGGAGCGGTCCGCGAGGGTGCCGCGGCCGGGCCGGACTCCGCGGTCCGGCCAGACGCCCAGCGGGGGCACGCTCTCGACCCGGCGCTCGCCGTCGACGAGCACGATGCGGCTCTCGACCCGGTCGTGCCCGCCGGCCGAGGCCACCGCGATCATCACGGCCTCGGCGTGGTCGCGGGTCAAGTGCGCGAAGGCCGACTGCAGGTCGACCGGGCGGCCGGTGGCGATCGACAGAGCGATCCTGGCGACCGCCTCCTCGGAGAGGTCGAGCAGGTGCGCGCCGCACCGGAGGAGCACGAGGTCGACGACCGGACCGGCGTCGGTCCCGACGACCCAGGGCAGCCCGGGGCGGGCGCAGCCGGTGCGCAGGAGCAGCTCCTGCGCGAGGGCGACGGAGGGGGCCGCCGCGGACGGGACGGCGAGCACCGCGGTCACGAGGCGGCTCCGGTGGGCGCGGGCGCCCGGCGACCGGTCTCCCGGCGACGGCTCTCCCGGCGCACGGCACGGACGGCCACGGACGCCGCCGCCGTGACGACGCAGATCAGCCCGACCAGCGCCGGCGCGAGCCAGCCGAGCACGCCCGCCCGCTCGACGGTGGGCCCGACGTACGACCACTGGGTGAGGCCGTGCACGAAGACAGCGAAGAAGCCGAGGGCGACGCCGGTCAGCGCGGTGACGAGGTCGGCCGGGCGGAGGACCTCGTCGTCGTCGTCGGAGAGGACGGCGGACGCGGGATCGGAGGGCGGCGCGGAGAGTGCGGGATCGACGGTCGGCAGCGCGAGCGTGCCGGTGGACGGAGTGGACATGGAACCGATGGAACCAGTCCGCGGCGGTCGGCGGCGTCCTCCGCTGGCATGATGGCGCGCGCCGTTCGGCTCACGTCGCCGGGCGCCGCCCGAGCGTGGACTGGAAGCGCAGCAGGTAGCCGTCGGGATCGGTGACGAGGACCTGGCGGACCCCCGCCTCCTCCTCCCCCACCCGGTACCAGCGGGACTCGGCCGGCGCGAAGAGCGGCACCCCCGCGGCATCGAGGGCCGCCGCGACGGCGTCGGCGTCGTCGACGCGGATCTGGAGATTGAGGCCCCGGCCCAGTGGCCGCTCCAGCGGCGCGGTGATCCAGTCGCGGGTGCTGCCGATCCGGTCGATCATCACGTGCGCGCTGCCGCGGACGAGAGACGCGAAGCCCTCCTCCGGCCGCGCGTAGCGGACCGCGAAGCCGCAGGGGCCGCACCAGAAGGCGAGGCTGCGCTCGAGATCCGCGACGAGCAGCTCGGGGACGAGGTCGGGCTCGGGGACGGGGTCGGGCTCGGAGGCGGGGTCCGGCTCGGGGGCGGGGTCCGGCTCGGCGGCGGGGTCGGCGGTGCTCACGGCGCCATCGTGCCACGGGCCCGCCGCGCCTCGCGGGCCGGGCTAGGGTCGACGGCATGGGGGCCGAGAGCACGGGGACCGGGGACGTCGGCGATCACGAGGACGGCCCGCGAGCGGCCGGTGAGCGGGCGACGGGCGAGCGGCCGGTCGGTGAGCCCGAGCACGCGGCCTCCGACCCGCGGCACGACGGTCCCCCGCGGTTCCCGCTGAGCCTGGTGGTCGTCGTCCCGCTCGGCATGCTGGTGCTCGGCGGTCTCTTCGGGAGCGCCCTCGCCCTGAGCGCCCCGTGGCTGCCGCTCGTGCTGACGCGGGCGGGACTGCCGTACGCGGTCCTCGCGCTGGTCGTCGCCGTCGTGCTCCGCTTCCGGGCCGTGCGAGCCGTGCGGGCGGACCGGTCGGAGCCGCTCGACCCGGTGATCGCCTCCGGACGGAGCCTCGCCCAGCGGGCGAGCCGGGCCACCGCCGTCACCCTGCTCGCGATCTGGCTGATCGTCGCCACGGCGTACGCGCTGCAGACCGAGCCGGGTCTCTTCGTCCTCGCCGGCGGACCGGTCATCATCGGGGCGCTGCTGTCGATCGTCGCGAACGCGCCGCTGCTCTACTCGCCGCGGATCGCCCGCTCCGAGGTCGCCGTGGTGCTGGCGCACGCGGACGGGCGTCGGCGGATCCTCGCGAACTGGATCCTCGCGCCGCTGTCCTGGTTCGCCTACGCGATCCCGGTGCAGCTCCTCGGCATCTGGAACGTCTAACGCGCCTCGGCGGTCCCCGGCGCGGTCCTCGTGCGGCCCGGCAGCAGCAGCAGGCCGGAGACGCCGACGACGATCAGCAGGATCGCCGCGACGGTGACGAAGGCGGACAGGGCCAGCACCGGCATGATGACCGTGAGCAGGCCCGCGATCACCGAGGCGATGCCGGCGGCGATCGGCAGCCACACGGGGCCGGCGACGGTGCGGCCACTGGTGATGCTCGAGACGCCGTCGAGGATCCAGCCCAGGCCGATCACGAGGCCGAGGATGCTCAGCGACTCGAACGGGTTCGACAGGCAGAGGATGCCGGCGACCAGGATCAGCGCGCCGAGCAGGCCCGCGAGCCAGCGCACCCGGTTCTGCAGCCGCGTGGCGGTGAAGGCGAGCAGGAGCCGGAAGACGCCCGCGGCGATCAGGTGGATGCCGAAGACGATCGCGACGGTGAGCAGGGTCGGGCCGGGGATCAGCACCGCGATCACGCCGAGGGCGATGGCGATCAGCGAGACGCCGATGATCCAGCTGCGCTCGACGGCGGTGCGGGAGAGAGCGGGAGACGGAGTAGCGGCGGCGTTCTCGGCGGAGTTCTCGGGCATGGCGTTCCTTCTCGTCGGGGGCTGACCCCTCGAACGCTAGGGCACATCCGCGGGACGGCGGAGGGGACACGGGGGACGGTCGCGATCGGCCCGCGCTCCCGGTACCCTCCGGCTCGGACCGAGCGGGATCGGTTCCGACGGGGTCGGCGCCGGCGGGCTCAGTGCGGCGGGCTCAGTGGCGGCGGGAGCCCCGGCTGCTGCGCGCACCGCGGTGGCGGCGGATGCTGCGGACCACGAGCAGCAGCACGACCACGCCGATGGCGCCGTAGATGATCGCGTCGAGCACGCCCGCGTACTGGTCGACGAGCTCGTACTGGGTGCCGAGCGCTGCGCCGAGGCCGATCAGCAGGCCGTTCCAGACGCCGGAGCCGAGGATCGTCAGCCCGGAGAACAGCAGCAGGTTCATCCGCTCGGCACCGGCGGGCAGCGAGATCAGACTCCGGACGCCGGGGATGAGCCGGCCGAAGAGGACGGCCCAGGTGCCGTGCCGGCGGAACCAGCCGACGGCCTTCTCGAAGTCCTCGCGGTCGACCAGGGGCAGCTTGGACAGCAGGCGGATCGAGCGCTCGGTGCCGATGCGGTAGCCGAGCCAGTACAGGATCAGCCCGCCGAGGTAGGCGCCGAGGGTCGCGGTGATCACGACGAGCACCAGGTTCATCCGCCCCTGCTGGGCGAGGAAGCCCGCCAGCGGCAGCACCAGCTCGCTCGGGATCGGCGGGAACACCGTCTCGATCAGCGTCAGCAGACCGACACCGGCCTCGCCCAGCGCCGCGATCACGCGGGCGGCGACGCCGACGAGCCCGGAGAGCTCGTCGATGCTGTCGGTGGAGGAGGCCGCCGTCACGGAGGCAGGGGCGAGGGCGAGGGTCGCGATCGTCATGACTGAGAAGCTACTCAGTCCTGCGGCTCGGCACCTGGGAGATCGGGGTCGGCCCCGGACCCCGCGTCAGGGGCTGCCGGTGAGGACGACCTGCTCGGAGCCCTGGAGGCGCACCTCGACCGAGGCGATCTCGGCCAGCGGAAGGCCGGTCGAGAGGCTCGGCTCCATCGTCGAGCCGGGGGTGCTCGTCCACGAGCCGATCGCCTCGGAGGAGCCGGCGGTGTCGGTCACGTACATGACGTAGCCGACGGGCGCGGAGCCTGCGGACGCGGTCCCGGCACCTGCGCTCTCCCAGCTGCAGTCCATGTCGATCCGGGTGCCCCACTGCTCCGGCACGAACCGGACCGACGCCTCGACCGGCACACCCGGCGCCGCGGCGAGCGCCACGGTGTTCTCGACCACGGCGGGCGGCGTGCCGACGACGAGCGGGAGGGCGATCGCGGCGGCTGCGGAGACCCCGGCGGCGGCGAGCACGAGGCCGGCGATGCGGAAGCGGGTGCGGCGGCGGAGCGCGTCGGTCGCCCGGGCGAGGTGCGCGAGCAGGGCGGGCGGGGCGGACTCCTCGACGCGCTGCTCCGTCTCGAGCAGCGCGAGCGCCTCCTCCTTCGGCAGGTGCGCGAGCAGGCCGGGGATCGCGACGAACTCGCCGAGCGCGTCGCGGCAGCCGGGGCAGCCGCGCAGGTGCTGCTCGTAGGCGCGGCGATCGGCGGGCGAGAGCGCACCGAGGAGGTACGCCGCGTCCCAGTCGCGGAAGGCGTCGTCGCGGAGGGCGTCGTCGCTCTGCTGATCGGTGCTCACGGTTCGGTCACGCCTTTCTCCTGCAGGGCGAGCTTCAGCGCCCGCATGCCGTAGTGCATCCGCGATTTGACGGTGCCGGGCGCGATGCCCAGCAGCTCGGCGATCTCGCCGACCGTGCGCCCGCCGTAGTAGGCGTGCACGATCACCGCCCGGTGGTCGTGGCTGAGGGTGGTCAGCGCCTCCGAGAGCAGCCAGGCGTCGAGCACCTGGTCGGTCCGGTCGCCGTGCGCGCGCTCGGGCACCTCGTCGGTGCCGAACTCGCGGTTGTGCCGCGCGCTGCGCCGGTCGTCGATGACGATGTTGCGGGCGACGGTGTAGAGCCATGAGCGGGCCGCGGCCTCGCCCTGGGCCAGGATCTCCGGGTGCTTCCAGGCGCGCAGCAGCGCCTCCTGCACCACGTCCTCCGCCAGCTGGCGGTCGCCCGTGAGCCGGAGGACGAAGCGCCACAGCGCCGCCGAGTGCTCGTCGTGCAGGGCACGCAGCATCTCGGCCTGATCCTCGGACATCTCCACCTCTCCCTCCTCCAACGTAGAGGCGGGGCATCCGGTTCACCGCGGACGCGGGTTCGCGCCGGGCGCCGCACTCTGGTACTCCGGAGCGGTGACCTTCCCCGATGCCGCCGACGCCGCTCGCGTCCGCACCTTCCTCCGCGACCAGCGCGCGCGCATCCTCGACGACGTCCGACACCTCGTGATGATGGAGAGCCCGAGCGACTCGCTCGACGCGCTCGACGAGTTGCACGCGTTCCTCGTGCACTGGGTCGGCGAGCGGCTCGGGCACGCGGGCGAGGTCGAGCACCTCCGCGAGCAGGACTGCCCGAGCGCCTCGAGCTGGACCTTCCCGGGCAGCGCCGCCGGCCGGGGGCCGCGCGGCTCGCGGCCCTTCGTGGCGCTGCTGGGGCACTACGACACCGTCTGGCCGCTCGGCACCACCCGCTCCTGGCCGTTCGCCGTCGACGGCGACCGCCTCAGCGGACCGGGCAGCTACGACATGAAGGTCGGCCTCGTGCAGATGGTCTGGTTGGTGCTGGCCCTGCGGCACGCCCGCCTGGCCCACCCGGCCGTCCGCCTGGTGATGAACGGCGACGAGGAGGTCGGCAGCCTCACCTCGCGCAGCTTCCTCGAGCACCAGAGCCGCGGGGCGGAGGCGGCGCTCGTGTTCGAGGGGGCGATCGGCACCGCGGTGAAGACCGCGCGCAAGGGGATCGGCAACTTCGTGGTCGACGTCGTCGGGGTCGAGGCGCACGCGGGCGTCGAGCCCGAGAAGGGGGCCAGTGCGATCCACGAGCTCGGCGCGCTGATCCCGCGTGTCCTCGGGATCGCCCGGCCCGAGGCGGGCACGACCGTCAACATCGGCGTGGTCAAGGGCGGCAGCCGCGTGAACGTGACGACCGCGAAGGTGCGGCTCGAGCTGGAGGTGCGGATCCGCGGCTCGGCCGAGGCCGCCCGCGTGGAGGCCGAGATGAACGCGCTCGAGGCCTCCGACGAGCGGATCCGGATCGAGGTGCGCGGCTCGTGGCAGCGGCCGGTGTTCGAGCGGACGGCCGCCGTCGGTGCGCTCTACCGCCGGGCCGAGCGGGTCGCGAAGACGATGGACCTGCCGCTGACCGAGACCGCGGTGGGCGGCGCGAGCGACGGCAATCTGATCGCCGCCCTCGGGATCCCGGTGCTCGACGGACTCGGCGCGCCGGGCGAGGGTGCGCACGCCCGCGGAGAATCGGTCAGCATCGAGGGCATGCTCGAGCGGACCGCGCTCGCGGCACTGCTGGTGGCGAGCTTCGCCGCGGAAGGAGACTGAGATGGTCCTGTACGAGTCGCGCCCGGTCGGCGTCGTGATCGACGCACCCGCCGACGAGGTGTACTCCTTCGTCGTCGATCCCTCGAACCTGTCGCTCTGGGCGGCGGGACTG
The DNA here is from genome assembly GCF_013205025.1 of Rathayibacter sp. VKM Ac-2857. GTDB lineage: Bacteria > Actinomycetota > Actinomycetes > Actinomycetales > Microbacteriaceae > Rathayibacter. Next base: position 852,139 of record NZ_JABMLE010000001.1, read on the forward strand.
GCGCAGGCGTCGGTCGAGGAGGTGGACGGGCACTGGTTCGCCGACTCGCCGATGGGGCGGGTCGAGATCGTCTTTGCCCCGCGCAACGACTTCGGGGTCGCGGACCACCGGGTGATCACCGCGGGCGGCCGGGTCTTCGACAATCCGCTCCGGATCCTCGCCAACGGCGACGGCGCCGAGGTCGCCTTCACCGTCCGCCGGTACGACGGGATGACGCTCGAGCAGTGGGACGAGGACTGCGACCGGGTCGCGGCCGACCTCGAGACGCTGCGGGGGCTGCTGGAGCGCGCGGAGGACTGAGCGGGTCTCCTCCCCAGGGGCGGGTCGCGCGGAGTCGTCCACCGGTCTTCCCGGCCGCCGCGATCGGGCGCCGATCCTGCACTACATTCGACAGGATCCGGCGTTCGCCCGGGCCTTCCGCGCGAGAACGAGGGACGCCATGACCTCTCCCGAACCGACCACCCGGCCCGCCGGCGGCATCGAGCTCAACGGTCTCGACACCATCCAGGAGTCGGAGCGGCACGGCCGACCGCGCGACCTGTTCTGGCCGTGGTTCGCCGCGAACGTCTCCGTGCTGGGGCTCAGCTACGGCTCGTTCCTGCTCGGCTTCGGCCTGTCCTTCTGGCAGGCGACCGCGGTCGCCGTGATCGGGATCGTCGTCTCCTTCCTCTTCTGCGGCTTCGTCGCGGTCGCGGGCAAGCGCGGCTCGGCCCCGACGATGGTGCTCAGCCGCGCGTCCTTCGGCGTCGACGGCAACCGGCTGATCGCGGTGATCTCCTGGCTGCTCACGGTGGGCTGGGAGACGGTGCTCGCCTCTCTCGCCGTGCTCGCGACGGCGACCGTCTTCGAGGAGTTCGGCTGGGACGGCGGCGTGCTGACCAAGGTCGTCGCGCTGATCGTCGTCGCGGCGCTGATCGTGATCGCCGGGATCGCCGGCTTCCGGCTCATCATGCGGCTGCAGCTCGCGATCACGATCGCCACCGCCGTGCTCACGGTGGTCTACGTCGTGCTCGTGCTCGACCGCATCGACCTCGCCGCCGTCGGCAGCCTGCCCTCGGGGTCGGCCGGGGCCGTGATCGGCGGGCTCGTCTTCATGATGACCGGCTTCGGGCTCGGCTGGGTGAACGCTGCGGCCGACTACTCGCGCTACCTCCCCCGCACCGCCGGCACCGCCGGGGTCATCGGCTGGACCACGATCGGCGGCGCCGTCGCGCCCGTCGTGCTCGTGGTGGTCGGACTGCTGCTCGCCGCCTCCTCGCAGGAGCTCTCCGACGCGATCGGCCTCGACCCGATCGGCGCGCTCGCGAGCATCCTGCCGACCTGGTTCCTGCTGCCCTTCATCGTCGTGGCCCTGCTGGGGCTGATCGGCGGCGCCGTGATGGACATCTACTCCTCGGGCCTCGCACTGCTCAGCACCGGCCTCAAGGTCTCCCGGCCGGTGGCGGCCGGCATCGACGGCGTGCTGATGGTGCTCGGCGCGATCTACGTCGTCTTCATCGCGGGCGACTTCCTCGGCCCGTTCCAGGGCTTCCTGATCACGCTCGGCGTGCCGATCGCGGGCTGGCTGGGCGTCTTCCTGGCCGACCTGATCCTCCGCCGCCGCGACTACGACCAGGAGGCGCTCTACACCTCCCGCGGCCGCTACGGCAGCGTCTCGATCGCGCCGGTGCTGCTCGTGGTCGTCGGTGCTGTGATCGGCTGGGGCCTCGTCGTCAACTACTCCCCCGGCTTCGAGTGGGAGGGCTACCTGCTCGGCCCGATCGGGGGGCGCGACGGCGAGTGGGCCGGAGCCAACCTCGGCGTGCTGGTCGCCCTCGTGATCGGCTTCGCCGGCACGCTCGTCCTCTCGCGGTCCGCGGTGCGGCGCCAGGAGGCCGACGCGTGAGCCTGCTCGTCGCGATCGACCTGCAGCACGTCTTCGCCGACGCGTCCTCGCCGTGGGCGTCGGCAGAGTTCGCCCGTGCGGCGGAGGGGACGACCCGGCTACTCCCCCGCTTCGGCGAGCGAGTGGTCACCACCCGGTTCGTCGCACCGGCCGAGCCCCGCGGCTCCTGGGTGCCCTACTACCGCGAGTGGCCGTTCGCGCTCGTGCCCGACGACGATCCGCTCTACGCGCTCGTCCCCGGCTTCGAGGGGCACCGCACGATCACCGCGCCGACCTTCGGCAAGTGGGGCGCCGAGCTCGAGGCGCTGCTCGACGACTCCCGCTCCCTGGTGCTCACCGGCGTCTCGACCGACTGCTGCGTGCTGTCGACGGCGCTCGCCGCGGCCGACGCGGGCGTCGCGGTGCGCGTGGTGACGGACGCGTGCGCGGGGGCCTCCGAGGCCGATCACGCCCGCGCGCTCGATGCGATGGCGCTCTACGCCCCGCTGATCACCCTCACCACCGTCGACGAGGTGCTGGCCGACGACCGTGCCGGAGCCTGAGGGCGCGCGGGAGGTCTCGCGACGACGGCGTGCGGACCGGCATGATGGCGGGATGTCCTCCACCGACGTCCGCGACAGCGCGGCGCCCCGCATCCTCGTCATCGGCGAAGCCCTGATCGACATCGTCGAGCGCGACGGCGCGAGCACGGAGCACGTGGGCGGCTCGCCCGCGAACGTCGCGCTCACGCTCGCCCGGCTGGGACGCGAGGCGACCCTCGTCACCGACATCGCCGATGACGACCGCGGCCGCCGCATCGCCGAGCACCTGGGCGCCTCCGGCGTGACCGTGCTGCACGGCGACGCCGAGCGCACCTCGACCGCCCGTGCCCGCCTGCAGGCGGACGGCTCCGCCGAGTACGTCTTCGACCTCTCCTGGAACCCGCCGGCCGCCGATCCGACCAGCGCGACCCATGTGCACACCGGCTCGATCGCCGTGTACCTCGAGCCGGGCGGCTCCGCGATCGTCGAGCTGCTCGAGGCGCTGCCGGCCGGCGTCACCGCGAGCGTCGACGCGAACATCCGCCCCGCCCTGGTCGGCGAGCACAGCGACGCGCTGACCCGGTTCGAGCGGGTCGCGGCGGCCTGCGAGATCGTCAAGCTCAGCGACGAGGACGCCCACTGGCTCTACCCGACGATGCAGCTCGACGAGGTGCTGACCCGCCTGCTCGGGCTCGGCGCGCAGCTCGCCGTCGTGACCCGCGGCGGCGAGGGCCTGCTGCTCGCCTCCGCCGTCGCCCGGGCCACTGTCCCGGCCGCGCGCATCGTCGTCGCCGACACCATCGGCGCGGGAGACTCCGCGATGGGCGCCGTCCTCGACGAGGCGTTCCGCCAGGGCCTGGGCGCGCCGAACGGCCTGCTCCTCGACGAGCCGTCCCTGCGCGCGATCGGCCACTGGGCCGCCCGCGTCGCCGGCATCACCACCTCCCGCTCCGGCGCGAACCCCCCGACCCGCGCAGAGCTGTAGAAGCCGCGCCGTCCGCGCTGGTCGAGTGGCCGCCGCAGGCGGCGTATCGAGCGGCGAAGCCGCTTCGCGTCTCGGTGGTGGAGGAAAGGACGCGGCTGCGCCGCGTCATGCTGGTCGAGTAGCCCCGCAGGGGCGTATCGAGACCCGCCTTCGTCAGCAGAGCGGGTCTGCAGACTCGTCCTTCTGACGCTGGTCGATCTCGATACGCCCGCTCCGCGGGCTACTCGATCAGCATGAGAGGACGATCAGCAGAAGATGCCTGCAGTCATGCTGGTCGAGCAGCCTCCGCAGGCGGCGTATCGAGCGGCGAAGCCGCTTCGCGTCTCGCTGGTGAGGGAGAGGACGCGGCTGCGCCGCATCATGCTGGTCGAGTAGCCCCGCAGGGGCGTATCGAGACCCGCCTTCGTCAGCAGAGCGGGTCTGCAGACTCGGCTTCTGACGCCGGTGGATCTCGATACGCCCGCTCCGCGGGCTACTCGATCAGCATGGTTCTCCCCATACGCACTAGGTGAGCTTTCTCAGCAGACCCACCCCTGTCGGACGCGGGGATCTATTTGGAAAAGACGCCCGCCTGCATGCTGGTCGAGTAGACCCGAAGGGGCGTATCGAGACCCACCTACCGCAAGAACGTCGGTCTCGTCCCCGCCCCGCGATGGCGCCGAAGGCGCCCCCTCCGCTCGATACGCCCACTCCGCGGGCTCGTCGATCAGCAAGGGCGCGCGGCGGGGGCCCGGAGGCGATGGGCACGTCCACGCCGCCATTGTGGGAAGGCGCGACCGGGTCGATACTGGGGCCCTCCTCGACAGGAAGGCGCCCCATGTCCACGAGTCTCAGTCCCTACATCGGCTTCCGCGACAACGCTCGCGAGGCGATGGAGTTCTACCACTCGATCTTCGGCGGGGAGCTGGTGTCGAGCACCTTCGCGGACTTCCACGCGAGCGAGGATCCGGCCGACCAGGACCTGCTCATGCACTCGCAGCTCACCACCCCGAGCGGCCTGATCCTGATGGCGTCCGATACTCCGAGCTCGATGACGTTCGAGGAGGGCGCGCGCATCACGGTCGCGCTCTTCGGCGACGACGACGGCGAGCTCGGCGGCTACTGGGACGGACTCGCCGTCGGAGGCTCGGTCCAGGAGCCGCTGGTCGAGTCGCCCTGGGGCGACCGCTTCGGGATGCTGACCGACCGCTTCGGCGTGCACTGGATGGTCAACATCCTGGGCGCGTCCGCCTGAGCGTCCCGATCGTCGCCCGCGCGGGCGCAGAATGGAGGGACCGCTTGGACACCTGAGCGACCCCTCCCTCTGACGAAGGCGGCACTATGACGATCACGCTCGGGTACAAGGCATCGGCGGAGCAGTTCGGGGCGCGCGAGCTCGTGGAGCTGGCCGTCGCCGCCGAGCGGCACGGCTTCGAGAGCGCGGTGGTCTCGGACCACTTCCAGCCCTGGCGCCACACCGGCGGCCACGCGCCGTTCTCGCTGGCCTGGCTCGCCGCGGCCGGCGAGCGCACCTCGACCATCCGCCTCGGCACCTCCGTGATGACGCCGCACTACCGCTACAACCCCGCCGTCATCGCGCAGGCCTTCGGCACGCTCGGCGTGCTCTACCCCGACCGCATCATGCTCGGCGTGGGCACCGGCGAGGCGCTGAACGAGGTCGCCACCGGCTACCAGGGCGCGGGCGAGCAGAGCTGGCCCGACTTCAAGGAGCGCTTCGCGCGGCTGCGCGAGGCCGTGCGCCTCATGCGAGCGCTCTGGGCGGGCGACCGCGTCTCGTTCGACGGCGAGTACTACTCCACCCACGAGGCGTCCATCTACGACAAGCCCGAGAACGGCGTCCCCGTCTACATCGCCGCGGGCGGACCCGTCGTCGCGAAGTACGCCGGGCGCGCGGGCGACGGCTTCATCTGCACTTCGGGCAAGGGCATGGAGCTCTACACCGAGAAGCTGCTGCCCGCGGTCGAGGAGGGCATCGCCGCGGGCGGACGCGACTCCGCCGCGCTCGACCGGATGATCGAGATCAAGCTCTCCTACGACCCCGACCCGGCGCTCGCCCTCGAGAACACGCGCTTCTGGGCGCCGCTCTCGCTGACGCCCGAGCAGAAGCATTCGCTGACCGACCCGGTCGACATGGAGCGCGCCGCCGACGAGCTGCCGATCGAGCAGGTCGCCAAGCGCTGGATCGTCGGTTCGGACCCGGACGAGACGGTCGCGCAGATCAAGCCCTACGTCGACGCGGGCTTCAACCACCTCGTCTTCCACGCGCCCGGCGACGACCAGCAGCGCTTCTTCGACGCGTTCGAGCGCGACCTCGCGCCGCGCCTGCGCGCCCTCTGACACCGTCGCGACCGGCCGGTGCGCTGCCGCCGGCCGGACCGACCCTCCCGCGCCCCGCCCCGTCGGCGCCCGCCGACCGACCCCTCCGGAAGAGCCGCCACCGCATGACCGTGCCCACCCTCCTCGCCCGCCTCGCCGACGGCGAGCCGATCACGCGCGCGAGCGCCGAGGTGCTCCTCGAGGCCCGCGGGGACGACCTCGACGCGGTGCTGCTGGCGGCCGGGCGGCTGCGCGACGAGGGGCTCGCCCGCCGCGGTCGGCCGGGAGTGATCACTTACTCCCGCAAGGTCTTCGTGCCGCTGACGAAGCTCTGCCGCGACCGCTGCCACTACTGCGTGTTCGTCGAGACGCCGGGCGGCCTCGCCCTCAAGCGCGAGTCGACCTTCATGGAGCCGGAGGAGATCCTCGAGGTCGCCCGGGCCGGCGCCGCGCTCGGCTGCAAGGAGGCGCTGTTCACCCTCGGCGACCGTCCGGAGGACCGCTGGCCCGTCGCCCGCGCCTGGCTCGCCGAGCACGGCTACGCCTCGACGCTCGAGTACGTGCGCGCCATGGCGGTGCTGGTGATGACCGAGACCGGGATGGTCACGCACCTCAATCCCGGCGTGATGTCCTGGGCCGAGCTGCAGCGCCTGCGGCCGGTCGCGCCCTCGATGGGGATGATGCTCGAGACGACCGCCGAGCGGCTGTGGTCCGAGAAGGGCGGCGTGCACTACGGCTCGCCCGACAAGGACCCGGCGCTGCGGCTGCGGGTGCTCGACGACGCCGGGCGCAGCCGGATCCCGTTCACCACGGGCGTGCTGCTGGGCATCGGCGAGAACACGGCGGAGCGGGCCGACGCGCTGTTCGCGATCCGCGACTCGCACGCGCTCTGGGGCCACGTGCAGGAGTGCATCGTGCAGAACTTCCGCGCCAAGCCGCGGACCGCGATGCAGAACGAGGTCGACCTCGAGCTGCAGGAGTACGTCGCGAACGTCGCCGTCGCGCGCCTCGTGCTCGGCGCGGACATGACGATCCAGGTGCCGCCGAACCTCACCGACGAGCAGGAGCTCGGGCTCCTCCTCCGCGCCGGGATCGACGACTGGGGCGGGGTGAGCCCGCTGACCGCGGACCACGTGAATCCGGAGCGGCCCTGGCCGAACATCGACGACCTCGCGCGGCTGACCGCCGACTCCGGCTACCGGCTGCACGAGCGCCTCACCGCGCATCCGCGGTACCTCAGCGACGCGGAGACCTGGATCGACCCGCGGGTCGCGCCGTACGTCCTCGCGCTCGCCGATCGCGAGTCCTGGCTCGCTGACGAGGCCGCACCGATCGTCCCCCGCGCGTACCGGGAGGAGCTCGAGCCCGCCCCGCGTCCGGCGGCACCGACCCTCGCCGCGGTGCTCGGGCGCGCCGCCGCCGACCCGGCCGGCCTCGACGACGCCGACTACCTGGCCCTGCTCGCCGCCGAGGGCGACGACCTCGACGCGCTGGCCGCCCTCGCCGACGACGTCCGCCGCTCGGCCGTGGGCGACACCGTCACCGTGGTCGCCAACCGCAACATCGACACCGCGCTCTGGGGCGCCGGCGGGCTCACCGTCGAGACCCTGGAGCAGCTCGCCGACGAGGCCGTCGCGCTCGGCGCCACCGAGCTGTGCCTCCAGGGCCCGCTCGCGACGCCGGGCGAGGACCACCTGCTGATCGTGCGCACCCTGCACGCGCGGCACCCCTCGCTGCACCTGCACGCGTTCCGGCCGGGCGAGATCCTGGACGCGGCGCTCGGCACCGGCAGGACCCCCGCCGAGATGCTGGCCGCGCTGCGCGAGGCCGGCGTCGACTCCGTGCCGGGGACCGCCGCGCGGATCCTCGACGACCGGGTGCGCGCGATCCTCAGCGAGGGCGCGGACCCGAGCGTCGCCGAGTGGCGGGAGTCGGTGACGACCGCGCACCGCGGCGGGCTGCGCTCGACCGCGACCATGGTCTACGGGCACGTCGAGACGCCGCAGCAGCAGATCGACCACCTCCGCGCGCTGGCCGCGATCCAGGACGAGACGGGCGGTTTCACCGAGTTCATCGCGATGCCGTTCGTGCCCGCCGAGGCGCCGGCGGCGGTCGTCGCGCAGACCCGCGGCGGCCCGACCCGGCGCGAGACGCGCGCGGTGCACGCGGTGGCCCGGCTGCTGCTGCACGGGCGGATCGACCACGTGCAGACGGCCTGGACGAAGCTCGGGCTGCAGCTGTCGCAGGAGCTGCTGCGCGGCGGCGCGGACGACCTCGGCGGTCTGCTGCTCGACGGCGCGATGAGCCCGGAGGCGGGCGCCGAGGCGCACCGCTCCCTCGACATCGCGACCGTGGCGCGACTCACCGGCGAGATCGGCCGGCCCTGGCGCCAGCGCACCACCGACTACGGACACGTCGCCGCCGAGCGCGCGATGACGGTGCCGGCGCCCGGCAGCACCGCGACCCGCCGGCTGCGCCTCCCGGTGCGCGAGGCCGGCCGCGTCTCGTGACGCGGTCGTCGGCGTACCTCGAGCGGCAGGCCGCGCTGATCCAGGAGTCCTCGCTGACGGTGGGCGACGACACGGTCCGCCTCTACTCCGGTGGTGAGCCGGCGACGGACGTCGTCCTGCTCGCGACCGGGCCGGGGCGCGGTGCCCGGGCCGACGGGGCGCTGCTGCTGCCGATGCTCGCTCGCCGGCACCGGGTGGCGGCGGTCGAGCTCGCCGACCTGCGGGATCCGCTGCGCGACGCGCCTAGCGCCGTCTGCGCCGCGCTCGACCGGCTCGGCGCCGAGCGGGCGGTGGTCGTCGGCGTATCCCTCGGCGCCTGGGCCGCGATCACCGCCGCCGAGGCGGATCCGCGGGTGGGCGCCCTGGTGCTGGCCGCCGGCTGGCTGCACCCCACCGAGCGCCTGGTCGCGGTCTCGCGGCTGTGGGAGTCGCTGGCCGACCTCCCCGACGCCCGTGCGGACCTCGCGCGCGTGGTCGGAATCCGCACGCTCGCCGACCTCGGACCCGAGCGCGCGACTCCCCTGGCTGTCGACGCCGCGACCGCCGCGCTCCTCGCCGCGGCCGCCCGCGCCGACGCGACCGAGGCCGCGGCCCGCCTGCGCGTCCCCGCGCTGGTCGTCGGCTGCGCCGCCGACGCCGTCGTCGGCGTCGAGGGGTCGGAGGCGCTGCTCGGCGCGATCGACGACGCCCGCTACGCCGTGATCGACGCGGGCCACTGCGTGCTGGCCGAGCGGCCGGCCGAGCTGCTCGCGCTCGTCGAGCACTTCGTCGCCGACCCGCACCGCGACCCGGCCGGGTCGACGCTCCCCCGGACGATCGTCTGATGGCCACCTCCGTCGACGTCGTCGTGGTCGGCGCGGGTTTCGCGGGCATCGGAGCGGCGGCCCGACTCGCGCGCCGCGCCGACGTCTCCTTCGCGGTGCTCGAGCGGGCCGACCGCGTCGGCGGCACCTGGCGCGACAACCGCTATCCGAACGTCTCCTGCGACATCCCCTCGCACCTCTACTCGTACTCGTTCGCGCCCGAGCCCGACTGGTCGGCCTTCTACGCACCGGGCGCCGAGATCCAGGCCTATCTCGAGCGGGTCGTCGAGCGCGAGCGGCTCGCGCCGCAGCTGCATCTCGGCACCGACGTGCTCGAGATGACCTTCGACGAGCTCGCGGGGCGCTGGCGCGTCCGCACCTCGCGGGGCGACTTCGACGCGGCCGTCCTCGTGGTCTGCGCCGGGCGGCTGTCGGAGCCGCGGCTGCCCGACGTCCCGGGGCTCGAGGACTTCGCCGGGCCGGTCTTCCACTCCGCCCGCTGGCGCGACGACGTCGACCTGGACGGGGCGCGGGTCGGCATCGTCGGGTCCGGCGCCTCGGCGGTGCAGATCGTGCCGCATCTCGCCGAGCGCGCGGCGGAGATGGTGCTGTTCCAGCGCTCGGCGCCGTACGTCGTGCCCCGCCGCAACCGCTCCTACCCGCCTGCGGAGCGCCGGGCGCTCGCCCGTGCGCCGGGCGCCGTGGAGCGGCTGCGCGCCGAGCTGTTCTGGCGCGCGGAGCTCGGCTTCGCGGGCCGCGTGGGCGTGCCCGACGCCATCGACCGGCTGCGGGCGGAGGCGCTCGGCCACCTCGCCGCGCAGGTCGCGGACCCGGCCCTGCGCGCCGTGCTCACCCCCGACTACGAGATCGGCTGCAAGCGGGTGCTGCTCTCGGACGACTACTATCCCGCGCTCGCGCAGCCGCACGTGCAGGTCGTGCCGGGCCCGCTGCGCCGGATCGAGGGCTCGGCGGCCATCGGTGACGACGACGTCGCCCACGAGGTCGACGCACTGGTCCTCGCGACCGGCTTCCTCGCGACCCGCCCGCCGTTCGCCCGCCGGATCCGCGGCCGCGGCGGCGAACTGCTGGCCGACCGCTGGGGCGACGGGATGTCGGCCTACGACTCCACCGCCGTGCACGGCTTCCCGAACCTCTTCGTGATCAACGGCCCGAACGCGAGTCTCGGCCACAACTCCGCCGTGCACATGATCGAGTCACAGATCGAGTACGTGCTCGCCGCGCTCGAGCACCGCGAGGCCGCCGGCGTCGACCTCCTGGAGGTGACCGCCGAGGCCGAGGCCGCCGCCCTCGCCCGCCTCGACGCGCTCAGCGCCGACACCGTCTGGACCAACGGCGGCTGCGAGAGCTGGTACGTCGACTCCGCCTCCCGCCGCCTGACCCTGCTCTGGCCCGACTTCGCCTTCGCCTTCCGCGAGGAGCTCGGCCGCTTCGACCCGTCGGCCTACGCGCACTGAGCATGCTGATCGAGCAGCCCGCGCAGCGGGCGGCACCCTGCTGATCGAGCAATCCGCGCAGCGGGCCTCCCCATGCTGATCGAGCAGTCCGCGCAGCGGGCGTATCGAGATCCACCACCGTCAGAAGCCGAGCCTGCAGACCCGCCCTGCTGATGACCGCGGGTCTCGATACGCCCCTCCGGGGCTACTCGACCAGCATGCAGCGGCGACCCACTGGACGCGCGGCGGTGTCCGGCAAAGCTGCAGGGCCCGGTCCGGGTCCACTCGCGCGCGTCCACACTTCCGACTGGACGCGGGCGGGGCCCTGCTCCGGGTGCGAGGCCCGTTGCGGGTCCGTTCGCGCAGTCATGCTGATCGAGTAGCCCGCGAAGCGGGCGTATCGAGATCCACCACCTTCAGAAGCCGAGCCTGCAGACCCGCCCTGCTGATGACCGCGGGTCTCGATACGCCCCTCCGGGGCTACTCGACCAGCATGCAGCGGCGACCCACTGGACGCGCGGCGGTGTCCGGCAAAGCTGCAGGGCCCGGTCCGGGTCCACTCGCGCGCGTCCACACTTCCGACTGGACGCGGGCGGGGCCCTGCTCCGGGTGCGAGGCCCGTTGCGGGTCCGTTCGCGCAGTCATGCTGATCGAGTAGCCCGCGAAGCGGGCGTATCGAGATCCACCACCTTCAGAAGCCGAGCCTGCAGACCCGCCCTGCTGATGACCGCGGGTCTCGATACGCCCCTCCGGGGCTACGCGACCAACATGCTTGGGCAAGCGGGGGGGGGGGGGGGGGGGGAGACGGCAGGGTCTTTCTCGGGACGCGAGGCCCGTTGCAAGGCCGCTCGCGCAGTCCTGCCGGTGGCCCGCGCGCGCAGAGGGCGCCGAATCCTTCATGTCGCGAGCGCCGTCGCCTACCTTCGTGAAGCAGGAGGGGACGATGAGCGAGAGCAGCACGGAGCGAGTGCTCTACGGCGCGAGCAAGCAGTACGCCCTGCCTCCGAGCCTCGAGGACCGCGACGGCCCGGCTTCCGGCGTCATCGAGCTGCCCCTCGCTGTGTACTGGGGCCCGGACCCGGTGGTCGACCTCGGGACGGACAGTGGCGCGGAAAAGGCGTATCAGGCCCTCATCCAGGAGGGCCATGTGCGGGATCTCGTCGCTCTGATCGACTCGACGCGCCTGCGTACCGTCTGGGCGGAACTCCTGATCCCGCGTCGAGCACGGGCGGAATGGGAGACCCGATTCCCGGAGCTGGTGACGTGATCGCCGATTCGACCGAGCTCCAGCGGGCAGTCGCCCGAGCTGCACTGGAAGCACTGCACGATCACTCCTTCGCGCTCGCAGGCTCGGAGCGATTCGCGAGCACGGCTTCATCCACCGCCTGTCCCACGACGTCGATCTGTTCAGTGACGATCTGCAGTCGTTCGGCGAGGCGGTCGGTGTGGTGGCGAGGGGACTGGTCGCCGACTCCTACTCGGTGGAGATCGTCCGGCGTACGCGCAGCTCCTCGTGACGACCGCGTCCGGAGAGGCGGTCTCGCTGGACCTCGCCGTCGACTGGCGCTCGAGCGCTCCGACGTCGTCCGACGTCGGCCCGGTCCTCTCGGTGGAGGACGCCGTCGGGAGCAAGGTCGTCGCGATCTACGGTCGGACCGAGGCTCGCGACTTCCTCGATCTCGATTCGATCCGCCGATCGGGACGCTTCAGCGATGCCGAGCTGCTGCGTCTGGCAGCAGAGCGCGATGACGGGTTCGAGGCTGGGATGTACGCCCGTCAACTCGGCGCGATCGAGCGGATCCGCGAGGAGCGCTTCGCCGAATACGGCGTGAACGGCGAGGAGCTCGCCGCAGTCCGCAGGCGAATCCTCGAGTGGGCCGACATCATCCTGTCGTCCGACGGTCGGCCCGAGCCCTGATCCCGGAGCCTCGTCACCCGGCCCGAGGTCGGCCGAGGTCTTCGACCGATGCCGGCGATGTCCCAGCCGGGTGACGGCAGGACAGCGACGCGCGATCATGGACGCACCCGATCCCCGCTCGACAGGACCCCCGCATGCCGTCCGCCGCCCCGCCGCCCCCGCCCGCCCTCGACCACGACGCCGCGGCCGCGCTGCTGCGCACGCGCTACCGGCTGAAGGGCACGCTGCGCGAGCTGGGCAGCAACCAGGACCGCAACGTCCTCGTCGACACCGGCGGCGAGCGGCTCCTGCTTAAGATCGCGAATCCGGCGACGCCGAGAGGGCGGATCGAGGCGCAGACGGCGGCCGTCGCGCGCCTCGCCGAGGACCTCGACGGCGTCCGGCTCCCGCGCGTGCGCCCCGACCGCAAGGGCCGCACTCTGCACGAGATCGACCTGGGCGGCACGACCGCCGCGGCCCGGGTCCTCGACTTCGTCCCCGGCCGGACCCTCTCCGGCTCCGGCTACCTGTCCCCCGCCGTCGTCCGGGCGATGGGCGACCTCGCCGCCCGCGTCGACGTCGCGCTCGCCGAGCAGCCACTCGACGGCCTCGAGGAGACCGACCAGTGGGACCTCCGCCGCGCGGGCCCGGTCGTCGACGCGCTGATCGGCCGCGTACCCCGTCGCTCGGCCCGCGCGATCCGGACGGCCGTCGACGCGGCGCGGGCGGTCGTCGATCCGCTCGCCGCCGCGCTCCCGGTGCAGCTCGTGCACGGCGATCTCACCGACGACAACGTGGTGGTCGGCGCGGGCACACTGCCGGACGGCGTGATCGACTTCGGCGACCTCGGCGAGGGCTGGGCGGTCGGCGAGCTCGCGATCACGCTGTCCTCGCTCCTGCACCACGCGGACGCCGACGCGGCCACGGTGCTCCGCGCCGCCACCGCCTACGACGCCGTGCGCCCGCTCGCCGACGCCGAGATCGAGGCGCTCTGGCCGCTCGTCGTGCTCCGGGCGGCGGTGCTCGTCGTCAGCGCCCACGACGTCCTCGCCGGCGATCCGGGCAACGACTACGCCCGCGAGAACCTCGAGCACGAGCGGCTGATCCTCGGCCGGGCGACCGCTGCGCCGCTGCCGGTGCTGCAGGCGCTGGTCCGGCGGGCTCTCGGTCGGCCGGGTGCACCGGCCGCGCTGTCCACCGCGGTCCCCGTGCTCGGCGGCATCGACGCGGTCGTCGTCGACCTCTCCCCCGAGAGCCCGGCACTCGACGCCGGCCGCTGGCTGGACGACGACGCCGAGCCCGCCCTCGCCCGCGCGGCGCTCGCCGGTGGCGCCGGGGCCGCGGTGCTCCGCTACGGCGAGCGCCGCCTGACCCGCGGCCGCCCGCACACCGCGCACGAGCCCGAGACGACCGCGCTGGTCGTGGAGGTCCACCTCCCCGCGCGGACCTCCCTGAGCGCCCCGTTCGACGCGGAGGTGGGCGGCGGCGTCCCCGGCGGAGTCACGCTCCTCGCCGACGGCGTCCGATTGCGTCTCGACGGCGTCGACGAGCCGCCCGCACCCGGCACCCGGGTGGCCGCGGGCGAACCGCTCGGCACCGCCCGCGGACTCCTGCGAGCCCAGGCCGCACCGCGCGCGCTCGACGAGGTCGACCTCCCGCCGTTCGCGAGCGGGCGCTGGGCCGACGCCTGGCTCGACGTCCTCCTCGACCCGACCCCGCTGCTCCTCGGTCGCGCCCTGCCCGCACCGCACCCCGACCCCGAGGTGCTCGAGCGGCGCCTCGCGCACCTCGCCGAGGCGCAGGAGCACTACTTCGAGGACCCGCCCACGATGCTGCGCGGCTGGCGCGAGCACCTCGTCGACGACTCCGGCCGCGTGCACCTCGACGTGCTCAACAACGTGACCTCGATCGGCCACGCCCACCCGCTGCTCGTCGAGCGCGTCGAGCGCCAGTGGCGGCTGCTCAACACCAACTCGCGCTTCTCCTACCCCGCGATCGGCGAGTTCTGCGAGCGGCTGGCTGCCCTGCTGCCGGAGGAGCTCGACACCGTGCTGCTCATCAACAGCGGCACGGAGGCGGCCGACCTGGCACTGCGGATCGCCCGTGCCTGGTCGGGACGGGACGACGTGCTGGCGGTGCGGGAGGCGTATCACGGCTGGTCGGGCCTGTCCGATGCGGTCTCCACCTCCGTCGCCGACAACCCCGACGCGCTCGCGACCCGGCCGTCCTGGGTGCACACCCTGGACGCGCCGAACAGCTACCGCGGCACGCACCGCGGGGCCGAGGCGCACCGCTACGCGCCGGAGGCGGTCGCCCGGATCGAGGAGCTGGCCGCGGCCGGCACTCCCCCGGGCGGCTTCATCGCCGAGACCTTCTACGGCAACGCCGGCGGCATCCCGCTGCCCGACGGCTACCTCGCCGCGGTCTACCCGGCCGTCCGCGCGCACGGCGGGCTCTGCATCGCCGATGAGGTGCAGGTCGGCTACGGCCGCCTCGGCGACTGGTTCTGGGGCTTCGAGCAGCAGGGCGTCGTGCCCGACGTCGTCGCCGTCGCGAAGGCGATGGGCAACGGCCACCCGCTCGGCGCGGTCGTGACGACCCGCGCGATCGCCGACCGCTACCGCTCGCAGGGCTCGTTCTTCTCCTCGGCGGGCGGCAGCCCCGTCAGCTCCGTGGTGGGGTCGACGGTGCTCGACGTGCTCGCCGGCGAGCAGCTGCAGGAGAACGCACGGACGACCGGCGCGCACCTCCGCCGCCGGCTCGAGGAGCTCGCCGAGCGCCACCCGCTGATCGGCGCCGTGCACGGCAGCGGGCTGTACCTCGGCCTCGAGCTGGTCCGCGACCGGGAGACTCTCGAGCCGGCGACCGTGGAGACGCGCGCGATCTGCGAGCGCCTCCGCGAGCGCGGCGTGATCGTCCAGCCCACCTCCGACCGCCAGTGCGTGCTGAAGATCAAGCCGCCGCTCTGCTTCACCGTCGAGAGCGCCGACTTCTTCGCCGACCAGCTCGACGAGGTGCTGACGACCGGCTGGTGAGCGCGGCGAGCCTCATCCCCGCGCCCCGCCCGCCAGCATCCGCCGCACGACCACGCGCTCGGTGAGCGTCCACGTCGTCGTGACCGTCAGGTAGAGCGTCGCCGCGAGCGGCACGAACGCCGCGAACAGCACCGTGAGGAACGGCATCCAGCTGAGCACCCCCGTGAGCTGCGCGACGGCCGCGGGCGTCCCCTCCGGCACCGGGGTGAGCGCCGCCTGCCGCAGCGCGACGCGGCGCGCCAGCCACGAGACGAGCGCGATCACCCCGAGGAGCACCGCGAACACGCCGAGCTGCGCGGGCTCGCCGCCGCCGAGCGCCGTGACGAAGGAGCGGCCCAGCGGCACGTCCAGCAGCCGCGCGTCCAGCAGCGCGTTGCCGTGCCCCGCGATGTCCGGGTGCACGAACAGCCCGTAGAGCAGCGAGACCACGGGCGCCTGCAGCAGCACCGGGAGGCAGCCCGCGAGCGGCGAGGCCTTCTCGTCGGCGTAGAGCTTCATGGTGGCGCGCTGCAGCGCCTCCGGATTCTTCGCGTGCTTCCGCTGCAGCTCGCGCAGCAGCGGGGCGAGTCGGCGGCGGGTGATCTCGGCCCGCCCCTGCGAGATCCCGACCGGGATCAGCAGCACGCGGACGAGGAGGGTCACCAGCACGATCGCGGCGGCGGCCGAGGCACCGCCCGCGAGCGGCTCGAGGGCCGAAGCGAGGCCGGTGACGAGGTGGGAGGCGGCGTCGAGCGCCGCCGCGATGGGCGTGAAGTCGTAGAAGTTCAAGAGAGTCCTGTCGTCGGGAGGTGAGCGCGATCGCGAACGGTCGCGGCTCCCGGGCAGAACTCGGGGCTACGCGACCAGTCCCGGCAGACCCGGCGCGCGCGAGCGCACGCGGCCTGCCGTGCGCGGGTGCTGCGGCGAGGGCTGCGCGGCGAGGCCGAGCCGGTGCTCCCGGGCCCTGCGTCCGATCGACAGCACGGGCCGGCGAGCGCCGACGGCGAGATAGCGCGCTCCGAGGACGAGGGCGGCGACCGCGGTCGTGGTGACGACCAGCACGACGGCGGCATCGGGACTCGACACGAGCGCGAGCAGCAGGAACGTCCCGCTCAGCAGAGCGAGGAGCTGCTCGAGGTGCGCGCGCACGGGAGTCCTTCCGACCCGACCAGGCTAGCGGCCCGTGCGCCGCGGCCGGTCAGGGTAGGCCCCCCGCTCCGCCGCGGCCAGCCGTCGCCGGGCAACGCCCGAGCCGACGATAATCGGGGGATGCGTGAAGACGACGATGTCGATCTGGTGATCGACGCGTGGGCCGACGCCCTGCCCGATCTCGACTTCGCCCCGCTCGACGTCCTCTCCCGTCTGCGCCGGCTCAGCCCCCGCGTGCAGGAGGTGCGGCGCCTCTCCTTCGCGGCCGGCGAGCTCGCCCCGTGGGAGTTCGAGCTGCTCTCGCTGCTGCGCCAGAACCCGGCCGGCACGATGACCCCGTCCGTGCTGTCGACGCGCCTGGGCATCTCGAGCGGCAACCTCGCCAGCCGCGTCGACCGGCTCGGCGCGCGCGGCCTCGTCGTCCGCGAGCAGAACGCCGCCGACTCGCGCAGCAAGATCGTCTCGCTCACCCCGCGCGGCACGAAGCGGGTCGACGACGCCATGCGGCACCTGGTCGCGGCCGAGGGCGAGGTCCTCGCCGACCTCGACTCCCGCCAGATCGGCGTCCTCATCGAGTGCCTGCGCACCATCAGCGCGACCCTCGACCGCCTCGACTGACCACTCGGTCGCCGTGCGCCGGCGGCGCCGCACCGGGGATACTCGACGGGATGCGGATTCTGGTGGTCGACGACGAGGCGGTCTTCGCCGACGGCGTCCGGCGCGGTCTCGAGGCCGAGGGCTTCTCCGTCGACGTCGCGCACACCGGCGTCGACGGGCTGTGGCGTGCCCGCGAGGTCGTCTACGACGCGATCGTCCTCGACTTGATGATGCCCGGCCTCAGCGGCTCCGCCCTCTGCCGCACCCTCCGCGACGAGGGCGACTGGACCCCGGTGCTGATGCTGACCGCGAAGGACGGCGACCGCGACCAGATCGAGGGCCTCGACGCGGGAGCGGACGACTACGTGGTGAAGCCGCTGGAGTACTCCGTGCTCGTCGCGCGCCTGCGGGCGCTGGTGCGGCGCGGACGCCCGGAGCGACCGGTGGTGCACCGCGTCGGCGATCTGCTGATCGACCCCGCGCTGCGCGAGGTCCGACGCGGCGACGTGCCGATCCGGCTGACCTCGCGCGAGTTCGCCGTCGCCGACTTCCTCGCCCGGCACCGCGACCGGGTCGTCTCCAAGCGCGAGATCCTCGAGGGCGTCTGGGACGACGCGTTCGACGGCGACCTCAACATCGTCGAGGTCTACGTGGCACGGCTGCGGGCGAAGCTCGACCGCCCGTTCGGCACGGAGTCGATCACGACCCTCCGCGGCGCCGGCTACCGGCTCGGCGAGGGCTGAGACGCGATGGCCCGGCGCCCGCCCTGGAGCATCCGCGTGCGGCTGACCGCCCTGGTCTCCGCCGCGATCCTCGCCGTCCTGGTCGCCGGCTCCGTCGCCTTCACCGCGCTGCTGGAGCAGTCGCTGATCGACGCCGAGGCGTTCACCGCGAACCAGCAGGCCCGCCAGATCGCGACCGACACCGAGAGCGCCGGTCGGCTGCCGCCGTTCAACACCGACGAGGTCGTGATCCAGCTGCAGCGCGAGGGATCCGTCGTCGCGGTCGCGGACGACGACTTCGTCTACGCCGTGCCCCTCCCCGTGTCGGACACTCCGGAGATCACCTCGATCGACGGCACCCGCTTCGTCGTCGGCTCCGAGAGCCTCCAGCTCGGCGGCGACCCGGGCGAGACCGTCGTCGTCGCGCGCACCCTCGCCGGAGCGGACGACGCCGCGGGCTCGGCCCTCCGGCTCCTCGCGGTCGCCGTCCCGCTCGTCACTGCGGTGGTCGGAGCGCTGGTCTGGTTCGTCGTCGGCCGCTCGCTCCGGCCGGTCGAGCGGATCCGCGCCGACGTCGAGGCGATCGAGGCCGCCGACCTCGAGCGGCGCGTGCAGGAGCCGCCCGGCCGCGACGAGCTCGCCCGCCTGGCCCGCACCATGAACGGACTGCTCGGCCGGCTCGAGCGCTCGCAGGCGGCGCAGCGCCGCTTCGTCTCGAACGCCTCGCATGAGCTGCGCTCCCCCGTCGCAGCGATCCGGCAGCACGCCCAGGTCGCACTGCGGCACCCGGAGGCGGTCCCGCTCGCCGATCTCGCCCGCGTCGTCGAGGACGAGGGCGAGCGGATGCAGCAGCTGGTCTCGAGCCTCCTCCTGCTCGCGCGGGTCGACGAGCGCGATGCCGTGGCCGAGCAGGACGTCGACCTCGACGACCTCGTCCTCGCCGAGGCCGCGCGGCTCCGCGCACTCGGCGTCGCGGTGCGCACCGAGGCCGTCGGACCCGCCCAGGTGCACGGCGACGAGCCGCTGCTGCGGAGCGCCGTGCGCAACGCCGCGGAGAACGCCCGGCGGCACGCGGCAGGTGTCGTCGCCTTCACGGTCCGCCAGGAGGAGGGCGTCGCGGTGGTGCGGGTGGACGACGACGGTCCGGGCGTGCCGGCCGAGGACCGCGAGCGGGTCTTCCTCCGCTTCGAGCGCCGCGACGACGCCCGCGCCCGCGACACCGGCGGCTCCGGTCTCGGGCTGGCGATCATCGCCGAGGCGGCGCGGGCCGGCGGCGGCACCGCGCGCCTGCTCGACTCCCCGCTCGGCGGCGCGCGACTCGAGATCCGCCTGCCGGCGCCCGGCTGAGCGCGAGGCTGTTCAGGCTGGCGAAAGGTCCCGGCGGTCACCCTGGATCCGTGGAAATGCCGACCTACCTCCTCGTCCTCTGGCGCTGCAAGCTCCTCGTCGTCGCGAGCGCAATCCTCGCGGTGATCGTCGCCACCGCCGTGCACTTCACCGTCACCGACGAGGGGCTCACCCTCCGCGGCGACCGCGAGCACAGCGCCGCCGTGACCGTGCTGCTCGGCGGCGGTCCGAAGAACCCCTACGCCGCGCAGATCCCCGGGGTCGAGCGCGTCCCCGGCGTCGAGGACGACCAGTTCAACGACCTCAGCAACACGGCGGTGATCTACGCCTACCTCGCCAGCGGCGAGGAGGTGCGCGCCGCCGTCACCGCGCAGGCCGGTCCGCTCGAGGAGGGCGACGGCGTCGGCGCCGTCCGCCGCACCACCCAGCCGCGCGGCGACGAGTCGAACGGCGGGCGCTTCACCCTGCCCTTCCTCTCGGTGATCGGCTCCTCGTTCGACCCCGCCCGCGCCGTCGAGCTCTCCCGCACCGCGACGACGGCCCTCCTCGACCGGATCGCGCAGGAGCAGGACGCGCAGGGCATCCCGGAGTCGATCCGCGTCACCCTCACCGTCACCGACGAGGGCGACGCCGTCCCCGGCGCGCTCGGCACGGTCGCCATCCCGATCGCCGGGACCGGGCTGGCCGTCTTCGCCGCGGCGCTCGTCGCGATCGTCCTCGGCCACCGGTTCCGCGTCCGACGCGGACTCACCGCGCCCCTCCCCCGCCGCAGCGAGGCCGAGGACGACCTCCTCCTCGACGCCGAGATCGAGACCGCCCTCACCGCCGAGAGGCAGGACACCGTGTCCCGTCGCTGACTACCTCCGAGCGCCTGGGAGGTCAACCCCGTTCGGGAAGGGCGCCCTCGGTCCTAGCGTGAGGACGCACGGTCGAGGCGATGGCCCCCCGAGCACGATGCACGCGAAAGAGCACCATGACCCAGATCCCCATTCTTCAGCCCGCACGATGGAGTCGTAACGGAGTCCGGATCGTCGTCGTTCCCGGGGCGGAGCTGCCCCGCTTCCGACTCGAGATCGACCCCGGACGAGCCGTCCCGACCGGAGCCTTCACCGGCCCCTTCTCGACCGTCGAGGAGGCCGAGCGCGCCGCCGAGGCGCTCACCTCGGCCGCGGACCGCCGGCTCTCGGCCTGACGCGTCAGCCGGCGAGCTCGTCCAGCCGGCAGGTCGGCAGGGCGATCCAGCCCTCGGCGAGGGCGGCCTCCCGGAGCTCCTCCGGCACCGGCACCGTCCGCCCGAGGGCGTGCGCGCGGGCGTTGAGCGCCGCGATCACCGCGTCGAACGCGTCGTTCGAGTGCGCCATCAGTGCGGCCGCGTCCGCCGGCAGCACCAGCCACGGCGCCGCCCGGAGTAGCGCCTCGACGGCGAGCGCCACCGCCTCGGGCCGCGTCTTGTAGCCCGTGGTGTCCACGCCCCAGAGCCGGAGCGCGGCGGCGGGGTACGCCTCGACCAGCCGTCCTCCGCCCGAGCGGTCGACCTCCTCGCCCGCCGCCGCGAAGGCGTCCAGCAGCTCGGCGCAGCGCATCGCCGTCATGCCGAGCCGGTCGGTCGACACGCTCAGCGGCCACCGCCCCGTCACCTCGCGCGCGGCGCGGTCGGTCTCCCGGTAGGCGAGCCGCCGCCGCCAGTCGCGCCCGGCGAGCGACCGCGGCGCGATCTCGCGGCGGGTGTGCGCGGAGACGAACGCGGCGAACTCCAGCGGCCAGCCGAACGCGCAGTCGATGCCGATCGCCGTCGCCTCCCGCGACGCGGCGACGACGTCGTCGTCGGTGGCGCCGAGCACCAGCGAGCGGACGACCGCCTCGCCGCCGCCCCACTCCAGCGCGGCGACCGCCGTCCGCACCGGCTCCGCGGCCAGGTCGACACCGATCGTGAGCATCGGATCAGGCTACCCGCCGGGCGCGCCCCTCCCGTCGGCTCGCTACGCTCGTGCGATGACGCCGATCTCCCCCGCACGAGGGACCCGCGCGCTGCGGATCCTCCTCGCCGTCCTGCGCATCGCGGTCGCCCTCACGGTGCTCGCCGCGGTCACCGCCACCGCGATCGACTCCGCCTCGCGCACGCCGCTGATCCCCGTCAACTTCTTCGGCTACTTCACGATCCAGGGCAACCTGCTGATGGCCGCGGTCCTCCTGATCACCGCCGCGCAGTCCCTGGCCGGCCGGGCGCAGAGCGGAACGATGGCGCTGGTCCGGGGGGCGACGACGAGCTACATCATCGTCGTCGGCCTCGTCTACAACACGCTGCTCATCGGCCTCGCGGGCGGAGTGACGCTGCCGTGGGCCAACACCGTGATGCACCTGCTCTTCCCGGTCTACGGCCTCCTCGACTGGATCCTCTTCACCGACCGCCCGCCGCTGCCCTGGCGCCGCCTCTGGGTCGTCACGATCTACCCGGTGGTCTGGCTGGTCGTGGTGCTGATCCGCGGTGCGACCGACGGCTGGGTGCCCTACCCCTTCCTGAGCCCCGGCATCGGCTACGACCGGGTCGCGGTCTACGTCCTGGTCGTCGCCGCCGTCTTCGTCCTCTCGGGCGCCGTTGTTTGGGCGCTCAGCCGCCTGCAGGCCCCCCGCGCCCGGCGCGAGTGAACCGGCCCGGGAGGAACCCGACCGCGCGGAACCCGACCGCGCGGACCCGGCCCCGTTCTGGGGCCACGCGCGCAGGACCGCCGGTGACCCCGCAGGCCTAACGTCAGGATCGGCGGCCCCCACCGCCGTCCCCCGACCGAGAGCGGTTCCCCTCATGCGCCTCCCCACCTCCCTCCGCCCGCGCCGCACCGGGAGCCGCCGCGTGCGCGCGCTCGCCGTCGGCGCCGTGCTCGCCCTCGCCGCGGCGGTGGTGCCCGCGGGCGCCGCGTCCGCCGCGACCCCGACCCTGTCCGTGCTCAGCCTCGGCGACTCGATCACCCAGGCCTACGGCACCTGCGGCCAGTTCGCCGACTGCCCGCGCAACAACTGGTCCACCGGCACGAACACGACCGTCAACTCCTTCGCGAGCCGCCTGCGCACCGCCAACCCCGGCACCACGGTGACCACCGCGAACTTCGCCCAGACCGGCGACCTGGTCGCCGGCGTCCCCGCGCGCATCGACGCCGCCGTCGCCGCCGGCGTCCGACCCGACGTCGTCACCCTCCTGATCGGAGGCAACGACCTCTGCGCCGCGAAGAACCCGGTCGCCGCCGACGGCTACACGATGACCACCGCCGCCGCCTTCAGCACCGGGGCGAGCGCCGCGATCACCAAGATCCGCAGCACCTGGCCCGCCGCCAAGATCGTGCTGTCCTCGATGCCGAACGTCGCCGCCGAGTGGGCCGTCGTCAAGGGCGGCTTCGGCTCGGTCGTCTGGGCCTCGGGCAACCTCTGCCGCACCACCCGCGGCGTCAGCGCGACGGGCGGACGCCTCAGCACCGCCGCCGCGTCCGCCTCGGCCACCGCCGCGAAGACGCGGACGACCCAGTACAACAGCGCGCTGCAGAAGGCGTGCGCGTCGGCCGGCACCCTCTGCGACTACGACGGCGGCGCGCTCACCGCGACCCCCGTCACCAAGGCGCTGATCGGCACCACCGACTACTTCCACCCCAGCATCGCGGGCCAGGCGAAGATCGCCTCGGTGCAGTGGACGGCGTCGAACTTCGGAGCCGCGGGCTAGCGCTGGACGCGGCCGCTCGGCGCCTCAGGCGTCCTGCGGCCGCTCGCCCTCGCGGAGCCGGCGCTGCTCCTCGGCGAGCCGCGCGTAGTGCGCCTCCTCGCGCTCGAGATCGGCGAGCTGCTCCTCGGTGGTCTTCGTCGGCGGCCGCACGATCATCGTCGGCGGCGGCGGCGTCTTGGAGCGGCGCGGCCGCTTCGTGCGCCCGCCCGGGACGAAGGAGGCGCCCTCGCCCTTCTTCCAGTCGTGCCCGAGCAGGAACCAGATCGTCACGCCGATCAGCGGGATGAACACGATCAGCAGGATCCAGACGATCTTGGGCAGATTGCGGACGACGTTGTCCGGCTGACGCACGACGTCCACCAGCGCCAGCACCATCAGAACGACGGTCAGCAGCGAGAACAGAAACCCCATGCGTCCGAGGGTACGTCCCCGATGCTCTGAGCGTCCTCGCAGTCGCCGTTCCGGCGTGCCCGGCGCCACGGCGGTGCGCCTCGAGGCACGCGGCGACCGCGCCTCCCGCGCCAGCGGCCTCCGAGCAGGGCGCGGTGGCGGCTAGCGTCTCCTCCCGAGCCGAGGGCCGGCACCCGCCGACCGGAGGATCCCCGAGCACGCCTGCGGCCCCGATGCTGCCGCCGCGTCGAGGGGATCCGGCGCGTCCGGAGGAGTGCGAGTGACCAGCGACGACCGCCCGACGACGGCCCTCGCGATCCGCCTCCCTCGGCCGGTCGCCGGCGCGCTGCTCAGCAATGCCGTGTTCGGCGGCATCACGGCCGTCGGCGTGCCCGTCGCGCTCGATGCCGCGGGACTCGCCAAGGTGCAGATCGCGGTCTTCTTCGTCGTGAACGCCGCGATCGCGATCGCGTACAACATCCTCCTCGTGCCCCGGATCCGCAGGGCCGGCTACCCGAGGGCCGCCCTGGTCGCGACGTCGCTCGCGGTCCCGGTGGGGCTCCTGCTCGTGCGCGCCAGCGGCGGCCACGTCGTCCTGCTCTACCTGGGTGGGGCGCTGATGCTGTTCGTCAGCACCCTCGTCCCCCAGCTCTTCGGACGGGTCGCCGCGCAGGGTGGTGACACTCAGGAGTCGTCGATCGCCCGGATGCGCGCGGTCCTCATCTCGGGCTACATTCTCGGGCTCGTCCTCTACGCGCTGCTCGCGCAGGCCGGGCTCGATCCGCTGCTCGCCGCCGTCGCCGCCGCCGTGGTGACCGCGGTCTGCGCGACCGGCTGCCGGTCGACACGCCCCGCGGCGCCGGACGGGCCGCGCAGCGACGGCTCCACCCGCCCGCGCCTCGCCCTCGTCTTCCTCGCCGCCCTGGCGCTGGTCGCACTGCTGAAGTCGGTCGACACGCTCCGGGCGATCTACCTGCCGCTCTTCGCCGTCTCCTCCGGCGTCCCCGCCGCGCTCGTCGCGCCGGTGCTCCTCGCCTCCGCGGTCCTCGAGCTCGCGGCGCTGCCCGCACTGAGCCGGCTCAGCAGCGCCCGCGGCAGCGTGCTCACGCTCGCCGTCGTCGCACTCGCCGGGGTCCTGGCGTTCTCGATCCTCTCGAGCACGCAGTCCTACCCGGCACTGCTCGTCTCGCAGGCCCTCTACGCGGTCGCGGCCGCCGGCTACCAGAGCATCGGCCTGCTCCTGCTCGAGCGGACCAGCGGCGGCGGACCCGGCGCCGGGGCGAGTGCCTACATGGCTGTCGTGCAGATCGGCACCGTCCTCGGCGCCCTGCTCCCGCTCGCCGTCTCCGGCTACGACCCGCGGATCTTCCTCGTCGCGGTCGGCCTCGCGGCGGCGGCGCTGCTGCTCGCGGTCGCCCTCCGGCTCCGGGGCCACCGGCTCTGAGGCGCGCGCGTCCGCCCGCACCTCCCAGCCGCCGCGTGCCACCATCGACGGATGAGCGCGCCGATCCCCGCCCCCGCGAGACGCCGCTTCCTCACCCCTCGCCGCGTGGCGCTGATCGCCGCGCTGACCGCGCTCGTCGTCGGCCTGGCACTCCTCGGCCTGGTGGCGCTGCAGTACTCGACCCTCGCCGCGCAGGGCTTCGACGACGTCTGCCTCGCCAGCGTCGGCCGCGTCCCCGCCGAGGAGGGCTCGCTCGTCGCCGGCTCCTGGTCCTGGTGGCCGCTCGGCAGCACCTGCCGCTGGGAGCTGCTCGACGGCACCGTCGTCGACGCGGCACCGGACTGGTCGACCACCGCCGTCGGGATCGTCGGCGCCGCGCTCGCGCTCCTGGGAGTGCTGGGCACGGCGCTCGCACTCCTCGTGCGGCGCCGCGCCCGCTGACTCAGCGGTCGAAGAGGTTCCCGAGTCCGCCGAGGTCGGGCATCTCGAAGTTCGAGCCGAACTCCGACACCTGCTCGCCGAGCCCCGACACGTGCTCGCCGGCGCCGGAGACGAACTCGCCCGCACCGCCGGTGATGTCGCCGAACTCGCCGAGGTCGCCGAACTCGCCCAGCCCGCCGGCCAGGTTCTCGAAGTCCACGCCCATCCCGGCGGCCTGCGCGAGCAGCGGACCGGCGACGCTGCTGAGCACTGCGCCGCCCGCGACCGCCGCGAGCAGTCCGCCCGCGGCACCGAGGCCGATGCCGGCGACGGCGCCCACTCCGGCACCGGCCAGCGCACCCTTGGTCCCGGGCTTGGAGAACATCTTCTTGAGGAAGCCGGGGTTGTGCGCCTCGCCTCGGGTCGCCGCGCGGGCGAGATCGTCCGGCGCGGAGGAGCGCGGCTGCTCGTTCGCGGGCAGCTCGTCGCGCAGGCGCCCCTCGACCTGGGCGCGCTGCGCCGGGGTCAGCTTGGCGAACGCGTCGCGGTGCACCTGCTCCAGCTGCTCGGGGTCGGCGGTGCGGAGGAGGTAGTCGTAGCGCGCGATCGCCGCGCGGTCCTCCGGCGCGACGGCGGCGGGCCGGGCGTCCTGCGGACGGGCCGAGGGGTGCGGCGAGCCGTAGGCGGGGGTGGGCGTGCGGGGCGCCGAGGCGTTCGATCCGGCCGTGCTGGAGGAAGCGGGGCGGGAGTCGCCCGTCACCGCGTTCGCGGCCGAGCGGACCATGTCGCGCCAGTCCGTGCCGCCCCCGGTCGCGGGGCGCGAGGAGGAGCTCGACGAGCTCTTGGAGTCGAGCGCCTTCGACGCCATGCTGATGATGCGCTTGAGAGTGCTCACAGGGGACCTTCCGTCGGGTAACAGGTTCGATAGTGGCGGGCCCTCCTGAGCGAAGCCCGGTGGAACGCCCTCCGGAAGCCGAGAACGACCTGCTCCGACCCGGAGATCGCCCCCGCGCTCCGCTGTCAGCGGACTCGGGTCCTCTGGGGCGGCGCCGCCGGAGGATCGCGGGCAGACTCCTGCCATGGAACTGCTCTTCGTGCACGGCGCCCTGGTCCGCGACGGCGACTGGTGGTGGCACCGCACCGCCGCGCTGCTCCTCGAGCGCACCGGCGTAGCGAGCCGCGCCGTCGCCCTGCCCTCCTGCGGCGAGTCGGCGGCGGACCGCGCCGGCGCCGGCCTGGTCGAGGACGCCGCCGCCCTGCGCGCCGCACTCGACGACGTCGAGGACGACGAGGCGATCGTCGTCGGCCACTCCTACGGTGGCACCGTCATCGCCGAGGCCGGCGCGCACGCCGCCGTCGCCCGGCTCGTGTACGTCTCCTCCTACCTCCCCGACCTCGGCTCGGCGCAGGGCGACATCATGGCCGGAGAGACGGACCCCGTCTCGATCGCGCCCGGCGACGACGGCACGCTCGGCGTCGCCGGCTACGACGCCGCCTCCTTCGGCCGCCGCTTCCTCCAGGACGCGGACGAGGCCACGCAGCGCGCCGCCTGGGAGCGGGTCACCACCCAGTCGATCGCCGCCTTCACCACCCCGACCTCCGCGGCCGGCTGGCAGGGCGTCGACTCCACCTACCTGGTCTGCACCGGGGACCGCAGCACCTCCGTCGGCCTCCAGCGCGTCCACGCTGAGCGCGCCACCCGCTCGATCGACCTGCCGACCGGCCACCACCCGTTCCTCTCCCGCCCCGATCTCGTCGTGGCCGAGCTCGAGGCGATCCTGCGGTCCTAGCCGATCGGTCCGAACGCCCGAGCGCTGAAGACGTCGCCGGCCGATCCGCGCGACGACCGGCGTTCGTCAGCCGTTCGTCACCCGGCCACCCTCGACCCTCAGCACCTCGTCGCTGAGCATCTGGATGTCACTGTCGCGGTGACTGGTGAACACGATGGTCGTGCCCTTCGCCTTCTCGGCGACGAGGATCTCCCGCAGGCGCTCGACCGATTCCGCGTCGAGGGCGTTGAACGGCTCGTCGAGCAGGAGGACCGCGGGGTGCTCGAGCAGCGCCTGCGCGAGCGAGAGCTTCTGCAGCATGCCCAGCGAGAAGTTCCGCGCCTTCAGCGGCGACGTCGGCGAGAGACCGACCTGCTCGAGGACCTCGCCGATGCGGTCCTCGCTCACCTGCTTGCGGATGGCGGCGAGGTCGGCGAGGTTCTGGCGAGCGCTCCTGCCGGCCAGGTAGCCCGGGCCGTTGATCGAGACACCGAACCGATCGGGGTAGTCCCGACCTCGGGAGAGGAATCTCGGATCGATCGTCGCGGTGCCGCTCGAGGGTCGCAGCAGACCGCACATCAGGAGCAGCAGCACCGACTTGCCGGCGCCGTTCGGTCCGACGAGCCCGTAGGTCCGCCCGTCCCCGATCCGGAGGGACACGTCCCGCAGGATCTCCTTCCGGCCGAAGCTCTTGCCGACCTCGGCGAGGGTGATCACATCCATCGGGCCACGACCTTTCTTCGTGCAGTGCGGGCGAGGAAGCCGACGCTTCCCAGCGGCAACAGGGCGAGCAGGGACGCCACGAGGACGGCGATCCGCAGAGGGATCCGGTCATCGCCCAGGCCGTCGTCGGCGAGTCCGCCGAGGAGGAACGGGTTGTGAGGGGAGATCGAGCGGGACAGGACGACGGCGACGGCGAAGAGGCACACGGCGACGAACCTCGGCTGAACACTCGAGAGCGAGCAGCGCAGGACGACGCCGACGCTGCCGTACAGGGCCGCGCACACTCCACCCGCGGCGACGGCACCCGCCACCGCGATCCACTCCTGCGAGGGCGGGACGAGTCCCCGGGCCGCGCAGAGGACGCCGGCGAGCACGAGCAGAGCCGCGACCGTCCACGCCGCGAACGAACCGGCCGAGCTCCGGACGACCTCGCGCCGCAGCCGAGCCGCCCGGCTCCCGACTCTGATGAGCTCGTGAAGCTCGCGCTGAGGTGTCGGCGACCCCCGGCCGATCATGCCGCCCAGGAGGAACGGGAGGAAGACGAGCAGGTACTGCATCGACTCCGCGATCGATCCGAGCGGACTCGGCACCAGGAGACCGGCGACCTCGAGCAGGTCCCGGCCGGCGGACGCCTGGAGGAAGGAGAAGAGGACGAGCAGCGCCGAGACCGACAGGAGAGCGGAGACGGCGACCCGGTCCGCACGGCTCGAGGCCCGCGCGGCGAATCTCACCAGCAGTCCGACGCCGAGGAGGACGATCATCGGCCTCGATGCCGTCCCGACAAGGGAGGTCCTCTCCAGTCCGACCGCCACGTCGAGGAAGGCGGCCGCGCTGAGGGGCGCACTCGGCGGAACGACAGCGAGCACCGAGAGGACGACCCAGAGGAAGAGCCCGCCGACCGACGCCCAGGCAGCGGCGGCCCTGCCGGAGAGCAGGCGGACGGACACCACGACAGCGGCCGTCGCGCAGAGCGACGCTCCGAGGAGGCCGACCTGCGCGATCAGGGCCGCGACCGGAGCGAAGCCGTGCGCTCGGAAGACGGCGGCGACGCTCTCCGGAGGCGCGAACGACGTCGGCTGGAGACCCGCACCGCAGACGAGGCAGACGGCGAGGGCAGCCGCCGCCGCCTTCGCGTACAGCGTCGCCAGGCCCGAGAGGGTCCCGCCCCAGGCTCGGAGGAGCGACCCGTGGCGGAGCAGCGCTCCGGGCGAGGCGGTCCGAGTCGCCCGCAGCGCCGATAGGACCAGCCACAGCGGGACGACGACGAAGCCGAGGTAGTAGGGGTTGCCGCCCAGGTCCAGGAGGAGGTCCCAGACGCCCAGCGATCGACCGGTTGCCGTCTCCTCGAAGACGCGCGAGTACAGGGCGTACGACCCTGTGAGACCGAGGAACACCAGCGCGGTGAGTCTCTGCCCCGTCACAGGAGGTGCCTGCTCTCGCTGGGGCGCCGCACGATGAACAGCCAGAGCGCGGCCGCGAGTGCAGCCGTGACGAGCGTCGGAGACGCTGCGACCAGCCACGGAGACTGCTGAAGACCCGCGGGGAAGACGGAGAACATCGGCGCCAGGGCCGGCCGATGGAGAACGGAGAGGACGACGGTCATCCCGAGATACAGCGCGAACGGCAGGAGCAGGGCGACGGCTCTGTTCGGGACGAGGACCAGACTCGCTGACGTGAGCACCGAGTAGACCGCCGCCGCGAAAGCGAACCAGAGCGACATCAGCAGCCCGAAGACTAGAACGCTCCCACCGCTGAGATCGGCGAACGTCTCGCGCTGCTGGAACGGAGTGACGTTCGAGTACACCGAAGCATCGACCCCTGGGTGTCCGAGGAGAGGCCAGGCGACCGAAGCGATGAGGGTCGCTGCGAGACCGTAGAGGAAGAAGACGACCGAGGAGAGAAGCCCCGCAGCGACGAATTTGCTCGAGATGAGGGTGGCGTACGACAGTCGCTGCCGTTCGTTGACGACACCTCTCCTCGCGACGTCTCTCGCCAACGGCAGCGAACCGACAAGGGTGACGAGCAACGGAAAGACGATCGCTATCGGCGAGCCGAGCAGTGAACTCAGAACATCACCGTCGTCACGGAAGACGGAGCGCGCATCGGCGAAGATCCTCTGGACGATCACCGCCAGCACCACGCTTCCTGCGAAGCACAGCGTGACGTGCCATCGCCGTCTGACGAGCTCTCGCTGTACCTGCCCGAGCAGACTGCGAGCGGATCGCCCTCCCCGAGACGTCACTGATGGTTCCTTCCGCTCCGCGCCGCGCCGAATCCTGTTGAGACGAGTCGGCAGCTCTCGCATGCCGGGCGCTAGTTGCTGCGCCAGGTTCCCTGAACCTGGACCTGCACGAAGTTGCTGCTTCCGACATGAAGTTGCAGCCTGACCTCGGCGCCCGCTGGAAAACCGTTGGGCAGGTTCGCGTCGTCTCGATCGCGGAGACCCCGCACCTTGTCAGTGCAGACGAGAAGCAGGCTCTGACACAGTTCGACGTCGACGGAGTAGTCGTCACCGACGGTTCCGACGTTCACATGGCCGGCGAGATTCGACACCTCTTTGGTCTGGCTGTTCGTCCACCCGGCGATCTGGAAGCGGGGAAGAGTCTCGTTGAAGGCGATGTTCTTCGTTCCGGCATACGCGGTACCGGTCGCTCCGACTATCAGCGCGGCCACGAGACCGCCGGTCGCCAGTGCTTTC
The DNA here is from genome assembly GCF_013205025.1 of Rathayibacter sp. VKM Ac-2857. Taxonomy (GTDB): domain Bacteria; phylum Actinomycetota; class Actinomycetes; order Actinomycetales; family Microbacteriaceae; genus Rathayibacter. The sequence continues at coordinate 882,489 of NZ_JABMLE010000001.1, forward strand.
GTCGATCTCTTCATGTCGGTGTCTCCATCTGTGAAGGGTCCACTTCCGTTGTGAACGCCATACGCGTATTGAAGTCGAAGACGGGTGATGCGGACAAGCGATTCCGCTGTTCTGGCGCGAGACGGTGCGCGCGACAGAGGACCATCGCACCGCACTGGACGGAAGGCTCCTACCGAATCCTCGAATGGCGCGGCGCCCTCAGCACCGGGATCCACCCCGCCGAGCGAGCCGCCCGTACACTCGCGAGCATGCCCTCCGCGAGCTCTCTCGAGCACCCGATCGGAGCCGTCTGAGTGCCGGACATCGAGCTCGTCAGCGCCGACGGCTCCGTCCGCGCCTCGATCAACCCCGTCGCCGCGAGCATCCGGACCCTCGAGGTGCGCGGCCGCGCCCTCGTCGAGCCCTACGACGGCGACCAGCCGCCCGGTGCCGCGGGCGCGGTGCTCGTCCCCTGGCCGAACCGGGTCCGCGACGGCCGCTGGCTCCTCGACGGCGCCGTCCAGCAGCTCGCGATCACCGACCCGGCGACGCACTCGGCCAACCACGGCCTCCTGGCGACGACCCGCTACCGCGTCGGCGAGCGCACCGCCGACAGCGTCACTCTGCACGCCCGCCTCGACTCCCCGCCCGGCTACCCCTTCACCCTCGCCACCAGCGTCCGCTACCGGCTGCGCCCCGCCGGGATCGACGCCCGCCACGTCCTCGTCAACGAGTCGAGCAGGAGCGCCCCGGTCGCCCTCGGCGTCCACCCCTACCTCCGCGCCGGCGAGGCGCAGGAGCCGACGATCCGCCTGCCCGCCCGCGAGCACCTCGTCCTCGACGAGCGCCACCTGCCCACCGGCGAGCGCCGTCCGGTCGCGGGCACGCCCTTCGACCTCCGCGCCGGCGTCCCGGAGCGCGACGCACCCTGGCACGCGAGCTTCACCGCTCTCGACCGCGACCCCGACGGCACGGTCCGCGCCGAGCTCAGCGCCCCGGGCCACGGCCGCACCGCGCTCTGGGCCGACGCGTCCTTCACCGTCCTGCAGCTCTACATCGACCGCGACCGGCGCCCGCCCGCGATCGCGATCGAGCCGATGACCGCCCCGCCCGACGCCCTGAACTCGGGCGAGGGACTCCGCCGGCTGGAGCCGGGCGAGCGCGCCGAGTTCCGCTGGGGCATCGACTCCGACTGAGCAGGTTCGTTCAGGCCCACGCGCGCAACACCCGGTGGAGCAGCCACCGAGAAGAGGTGTCGCCCGCGAATCGTCCAGGGGACCTGGCCGATCGCCCATTCCTCCGCCCTCGCCGCGCTCTCTACCCTCGACCCATGGCAGTCATCGCAGAAGCCTCGCAGCTCATCGCGTCCCCGCCGGCGGCGGCCGACCTCCTCGCGCAGGGCGCGGCGGCCGTGTGGGAGACGACGATCACCCTCCCGACCTACACTCCCGAGGAGCCGGTGCAGCTGCCGATGTTCCTCGACCGCCGGGTCTACCAGGGGTCGAGCGGGCGGGTGTACCCGCTGCCCTTCATCGACCGCATCGCCTCGGAGGCCGTCGACCAGGAGTGGCGCGTCGTCGTGCTCGAGAACGAGTTCGTCCAGGTCGTCGTCCTGCCCGAGCTCGGCGGCCGGATCTACTCCGGCTACGACAAGACCACCGGCTACGACTTCTTCTACCGCAACACCGTGATCAAGCCGGCGCTGGTCGGCCTGGCCGGCCCGTGGATCAGCGGCGGCGTCGAGTTCAACTGGCCGCAGCACCACCGCCCCGGCACCTACCTGCCCACCGCCTGGAACCTCGAGCGCGCCGACGACGGCTCGGTCGTGGTCTGGTGCAGCGACCACGACCCGTTCAGCCGGATGAAGGGCCTGCACGGCGTGCGCCTGCGCCCCGGCTCGAGCCTCGTCGAGCTCGACGTGCGCCTGCACAACCGCACCAGCGAGCGGCACACCTTCCTCTGGTGGGCGAACGTCGCGGCGCGGGTGCACGACGACTACCAGTCCTTCTTCCCGCGCGACGTCCGCTACGTCGCCGACCACGCCCGCCGCGCGATCACCGCCTTCCCGGCGGCCGACCGCCCCTACTACGGCGTCGACTACCCCGCCCTCGCGGCCGAGCGCGGCGACGGATCGACACCGGACGGCCCGCCCGCCGACCGGATCGACTGGTACCGCAACATCCCGGTCCCCACCTCCTACATGGTCGTCCGCACCGACGACTCCTTCTTCGGCGGCTACGACCACGGCGCCGGAGCGGGCTTCGTGCACTGGGCCGACCGCCGCTTCGCCCCCGGCAAGAAGCAGTGGACCTGGGGCGACGCCCCGTTCGGGCACGCCTGGGACGCGCAGCTGACCGACGCCGACGGGCCCTACGTCGAGCTGATGGCGGGCGTCTACACCGACAACCAGCCCGACTTCTCCTGGCTGATGCCCGGCGAGACCAAGACCTTCTCGCAGTACTGGTACCCGATCAGCGGCATCGGAGTGGCGCACCAGGCGACCCGCGACGCGGCCGTGCACCTCGACGTCGAGGCCGGGCGCCTCCGCCTGGGCGTCGCGACGACGCGCCGCTTCCCCGCCGCGACCGTGACGCTGCACGTCGACGGCGCCGTCCTGCACGAGTGGACCGTCGAACTCGAGCCCGGCCAGCCGCTGCTCGCCGATCTGCCGACCACCCGCACCGGCCCGGAGGGACTCGGCGTCACCGTCGTCGCCCAGGGCGCGACCGTCCTCGCCTACACGGTGCCGACGGAGTTCGACGACACCGAGCCCGAGGTCGCGACGGAGCCGCTGCCGCCCGCCGAGGCCGCGTCGGTCGACGAGCTCTACCTCGTCGGCGTCCACCTCGCGCAGTACCGGCACCCGACCCGCTCGCCGCTGCCCTACTGGGAGGAGGCGCTCCGCCGGGATCCCGGCGACGCCCGGGTGCACCTCGCCCTCGCCGACCACGCCTACCGCCGCGGCGAGTACGCCGACGCCCTCGCGCACGCCGACGCCGCGATCCGGCGGCTCACCGCCCGCAACGGCAACTCGGCCGACACCGAGGCCTTCTACCTGCGCGGCCTGATCCTGCGCCGCCTCGGCCGCACGACCGAGGCCGCCGCGACGTTCGGCAAGGCAGCCTGGGACGGCAAGTGGGCGCACGCCGCTCTGTTCGAGAGCGCGAGGCTCTCCGCCGCCGCCGGCGACCACGCCGCGGCGCTGGAGGATCTCGCCACCTCGCTCCGCCTCGACTCCGACGACCTCCGCGCCCGCGCCCTGCAGGCGGTCTGCCTGCGCGCGCTCGGCCGCACCGGCGAGGCCGAGCGGGTCCTCCACGAGACCCTGCGCCTCGATCCGCTCGACCAGCTGGCCCGCACGCTCACCGGCACCGATCCGGCCGACGCGCACGAGAGCATCGACGTCGCGCTCGACCTCGCGTCGTTCGGCGAGACCGGCGAGGCCCGCCGGCTGCTCCGCGGCGTCGCGCACGGTGACGGCGGCGCCGCAGGAGCGGGGAACGCCGCACCGGTCGCCGCCTACCTCCTGGCCCGGCTCGGCGAGCCCGCCGACACCCGCGCGCTCGACCTCACCCGCGCCTTCCCCGCCGGTCTCGACGCGCACGACGCCCTGACGGCCGCGGTCGCTGCGGACCCCGCCGACAGCACCGCGCGATCGCTGCTCGGCATGCTGCTCTACGACGCCGGCCGCCGCACAGAGGCCGCCGAGCACTGGCGCCGCGCGATCGAGGACGGCGGCGGCGACGCCGTGACCCACCGCAACGCGGGCCTCGCCGCCTACAACGACGAGGCGGACGACGACGCGGCCTGGTCGCACTACCTCCGCGCCCGCGAGCTCGCCCCGCGCGACGCCCGCCTGCTCTACGAGCTCGACCAGCTCGCCGCGCGCCTCGGCTACTCGGCCGCCGACCGCCTCGCCCGCCTCGAGAGCGAGCGCGAGCTCCTGCTCTCCCGCGACGACCTGACCGTCGAGTACGCCGGTCTGCTGATCGAGGCCGGGCGCGCGCAAGAGGCGCTGTCGCTCCTCGAGTCGCGCCGCTTCCAGCCCTGGGAGGGCGGCGAGGGGCTCACCCTCGCGGCCTGGGACGCGGCCCGCTCGGCGCTCGGCCTCGACCCCGCGACTCCCCCGGCCTCGCTCGGCGAGGCCCGTCCTCGCTTCGACGCCCCGCAGGCAACCCTCGAGGACGGCTCCACCGACTACTTCGCCACGAGCCTGCCCGCGCTGCTGCTCTTCCACCGCGACTGAGCGGGGCAGCGCACACCGCGCGCACGAAGGAGGGCCGGCTGCGAACAGCCGGCCCTCTCCTCGTGCATCCCCCTACTTGCTCGAGCCCACCATCAGCCCCGAGACGAACTGCTTCTGGAACGCGAAGAACACGATCGCGGTCGGGATCGCCGCCACCACCGCGCCCGAGGCGACCACGTTCCACTGGCTCACGTAGCCGCCCTGGATGTTCAGCAGCGCCGCCGTGATCGGGAAGTTCGTCTCGGTCCGCAGCACGGTCACCGCCCAGATCAGGTCGTTCCAGATCCAGGTCGTCGCGAGAGCGCCGAGCGCCGCGAGCGACGGCCGGCACAGCGGCAGCAGGATCCGCCAATAGGTGCGGAGGACCCCCGCGCCGTCGACCTGCGCGGCCTCGAAGATCTCGGCCGGGATCGACCGCATGAAGCCGTGCAGCACGAAGGTGTAGAAGCCCAGCCCGAAGCCGACCTGCACCACGATCAGCGCGAAGAGCGTGTCGTAGATGCCGAGGCTCTCGGTGATCCGCGACACCGGGATCAGCAGGATCTGCGGCGGCAGCAGGTTGCCCGCCAGCATCAGCAGCAGGATCCCCCGGCGGAACGGGATGTGGAACCGGCTGAGCGCGAACGCCGCCCAGGAGGCGAGCAGCAGCGAGAGGAACACGGTGAAGACCGTGACGATCAGGCTGTTCACCAGCGCCTCGCCGACCAGCCCGGCCGTGAACACCGTGACGAAGCCGTCGAAGGTGAAGCTGGCCGGAAGCGCGCCGAGCCCGTTGCCGGTGATGTCGTCGAAGCTGCGGACGGCCACGAAGAGCACGAACAGCATCGGCAGCACCCAGAGCAGCGCGACCGGCGCCATGATCGCGTGGAAGATCCACGAGCCCTTCACCCGGCGGCGCGGGAGGGTCGGCGCGGCGAGACCCGGAGCGACCGGAGCGATGACGGCCATCTCAGTCCTCCTCCTTCGTGGCGCGCACGAGATAGCTGATGATGAAGACGATCGCGAGCAGGAAGATGACGACCGCGATCGCCGAGCCGTAGCCGAGGTTCAGCACGGTGAAGCTCTCCTGGAACATGTAGGTCGAGAGCAGCTGCGTCGAGTTGTACGGCCCGCCGCGGGTCATCGCCCAGACGATGTCGAAGGTGCGCAGCGAGTCGATCACGGTGACCGCGAAGACGACGCCGTTCACGCCCTTCAGCTGCGGCATCACGATCCGCCAGAAGCGCTGCGTCCGCGAGGCGCCGTCGACCTGGGCGGCCTCCTCGAGGCTCGGGTCCACGCCCTTCAGCCCGGCCAGGTAGAGCACCATGATGTAGCCGCACTGCCGCCAGACCGCGGCGACCAGCACCGCGTAGAGCGCGAGCGTCGGATCCGCGAGCCACTGCCGCTCGAGGTCGCCCAGGCCGATCCCGCCGAGGAAGCTGTTGACGACGCCGTCCGGCTGGTAGATCACCCGCCAGAACAGGCCGGTCACCGCGAGCGAGAAGACCATCGGCAGGTAGATCGCGCTGCGGTAGATCCCGACACCGCGCCGCGGCTTGTTCAGCGCGACCGCCAGGGCCAGCCCGATCGCCACCGAGAGACCGCCGAAGCCGACGACCCAGATGACGTTGTTGACCAGCGCGGTCGCGAAGATCGGATCCGAGCCGAGGTCGACGAAGTTGTCGAGGCCGACGAACTCCGGCTCGCCGATCCCGTTCCACCGGGTGAGCGAGAGGTAGAAGGAGTTGATCGCCGGCCAGAAGACCCAGGCCAGCTCGATCGCGAGCGGGATGAGCAGGAGGAGCCAGACCACCCCGGGCACCCGGGTGATCCGGCGCCCCTTCCCGGAGCGGACCAGCGGGCGGGCCGGCGGGAGCGGTGGACTCCCCGGCGCCAGAGCGGGCGGCCGCTCCACCGCGGCCGGCCGGATGGTCCCGGTCACGGGTTGAAGACCTTGTCGGCCGCCGTCTGCCACTCCTTCAGGATGCTGTCGACCTCGCCGGGCTGGGCGATGAACTTGGTGAGCGCCGCGTCGGCCGTGGTCTGCAGGTCGTCGGACGAGTCGCGGTTGAAGAACTGGGTGATCTGCTCGGTGCCGGCCAGCAGCGCGACGCCCTTCTGCACCAGCGGCGAGAACACCGAGGTGTCGACGTCGGGCGAGGTCGGCAGGTTCGACGACTGCGAGGCCGCGATGTAGGCGGACTGGCTCTCGGCCCCCGCGAGGTAGGAGAGGAACGCCTTGGTGGCGTCCGCGTCCTTGGTCTTCGCGCTGGCGAAGTAGCCGTCGGTCGGCGCCTCCTCGGCGGTGGGGATGCTCGCGTCGATCACCGGGACGGAGAAGAAGTCGAGGTCATCGCCCTCGCCCTCCGGCATGTTCTGGCTGATGAACGCGCCGACCAGGTACATCGCGTTCTTCTTCTGCACCAGCGGCGTGACCGCGTCCTGCCAGGCGTAGGAGGGGGCGTTCGGATCCATGAACGGCACGATGTCGGCGTAGTACTTCATGACGTTCTTGACCTCGGTGGAGTCGAACGACGACTTCCCGGCCAGGAGCCCCTTGTGGTAGTCCGCGCCGTTCACGCGGAGGTTGAGGATGTCGAACCAGCCGGACGCCATCCACGGCGTGGAGCCGATGCCGTTCGAGAGCGGCACGATCCCCTGGCCCTGCAGCGTCTCGCAGAGAGCCATGAACTCGTCCCAGGTGGTGGGCACCTCGACGCCCCACTCCTCGAAGGCCGACTTGCGGTAGAAGACGCCCCACCAGTAGTAGTTCGTCGGCAGGAAGATCTGCTTGCCGCTCGCGTCGGTCGAGAGGTCCTTGAGCGCGGCGGAGTAGCCGGCCGCGGCGCCGTCGCCGGTCCAGAGGTCGGAGAGGTCGAGCAGCAGGTCCTGCGCGGCGTAGTCCCGGGCCACCGAGCCGGCGTACCAGGTGAGCACGTCCGGCGGGTTGCCCGAGGTGAGGTAGGTGGAGAGCTGGGCGCGGAACTGCTCGATCGCTACGGTGTTGAGGGTGACGGAGCCGCTCGAGTAGCTCTTCACGAGCGCCTCGAGGGCCGCCTTCGGGGCCGGGTCGGAGAGGGAGGACTGCAGGACGATCCCGCCGCCGCCCGCGCCGCCGCCCCCGCCGCCACCGCCCATGCAGCCGGTGAGGAGCGCGGTGCTGCCGAGTGCGGTCGCGCCGTACAGGAAGCCTCGTCGGGTGAGGTTCGGGAATCGCTGTTCGTTGGTCATGGTGTCCTCCTTGACTCCGTGAAACCGGGGGGCCGTGCTGTGCCGTGGGGCCGGTCGTGCTGCGGTGCTGGTCGTGCCGTCGTGCTGGTCGTGGATCGTGCCGGTGGTGCCGTCGCCGGGTCCGCCTAGGCGGGCGCGGCGAAGATCGCGTTGCACTCGCGCTGCAGGGCGACGTCGTTCCACATCGGGTGCTGGGGAGCGCCGTTCGAGCAGACGATCGATCCCCGGGCGCCGACCCGCCGCGACTCGCGCATCGCGAGCCGGCAGTACTCGGCGCCGATCGGCCCCTCCTCGAAGCGGCCCTCGAGCGGCGTGTAGCCGACCCAGCCTTCGCCGAAGACGAGCGGCACCCCGCGCAGGGCGGCGTGGTCGGCGGCGACGGCGATCCAGATCTTCAGCGTCGAGCGCATCTCGAGGTGGTGCGCCCCGTAGCGCTCGTAGAGCCAGCGGTCGATCCGCTCGGCGTCGCCCCAGTCGTGCGCGTAGATCTCGCCCTTGCCGACGATCGTGGCGGTCAGCTTCCACTGGTCCTCGGCCGGGAGCGTCCACTCGGCGATCGGCGGCGCCCCCTCGAGCAGGAAGGTCTCGGCGGCGAGGTCCTGCTCGAACTCCTCGATCGGGCTGCGGAGCGCGAAGTCGGCGATGAACTCGTTGAGCACCCCGTAGATGTAGGGGTGCAGGACGAGCACGTCCGAGTTCCACGGGATCCCGCGCATCCCGCCGACGGGCACGTGCGCGTAGTTGACGGAGCACGGGACGCCGTCGGTCAGCTCGTGGAACCGGTCGATGCCGCGGGTGAGCCGCGGCCGGAGGGCGAGTGTCGCCGCATCGAGATCGGCGCGGTCGTAGTCGAGCCCCTCGGTGAGGTGCCCCGCCTGCACCTCGTTGTGCAGCTCGACGAAGGCGATCCGGTCGTCGAGGTCGTGCTCGGCGAGGAAGTCGACGAGCGCCGCCTGGGCCTCCGCGAGCCGCTCGGCGCGGTCCTCCGGCGGCACCGCCATCAGCGCGTCGAACCAGTCGCGCTCGAGCGCGAACGAGGAGGACTGCTGGTACTCCCAGGAGGAGACGATGACGAACACCCCGTGCCGCTTGGCCGCCGCGAACAGCGCCAGCAGGTGAGCGCGGCCGTCGATGACGGTCGGCTCGGCCACGTCGTACCAGCGCACCCGCTGCGCGTAGGAGCCGCCGAGCGGCCCGAGCCGGAGCTCCCGGGTGTCGAGCCCGGAGCCGAACAGGAGGAACGGCATCGCGCAGATGCGGATCGTGTTGTACCCCCGTTCGACGGCGCCGGCGAAGGCCGCGTCGAGGTCCTCGAAGGGCTCGCCCTGCCCGGTGCGGACGTACCAGGAGAAGTCCCAGAGGGTGATGGTGAGGCGCTCGGGGAGGTGGTCCGCGAGCGGCACCGGCTGGTAGGGGGACGAGGGGTACTCCGCTGTGAGCATGGCGCCAGCCTAGGCACGCGTAAGGCGCCGACCAATGAAACGTTGTACGCCATTAGCTGGACGATTCTCTGGCCTGACCTACACTCGTCGGCATGCTGATCCCCGACGGCTTCCTCGGCCAGCGCCTGCATGTCCTCCCGAAACCGCGGGTCGCCGAGGCGCTCGCGGCCCCGATCACCGAGCGCCTGCTGGTGACGGATGCTGGACACTTCCCGCACGCCGCCGCCCACGGCCGCAGCCGCTCGCAGGGCGCGCGGGAGACCGTCGTGATCCTCTGCACCGGCGGCCGCGGCTGGGTCCGCATCGCCGACTCGACCGTTTCGGTCGACCCCGGCGAGGTCGCGATCATCACCGCGGGTACGCCGCACCAGTACTGGGCCGACTTCGCCGATCCGTGGACGATCTGGTGGCTGCACGTCGCCGGCGCCGACGCCCCGGCCCTGGTGTCGGCCGTCGTCGACGACCGGACGTCCCCCGTCGTCACCGCGCGCGATGCCTTCTCGGCGAAGACCCTGATCGAGCACGCCGTCGCCGCCCTCGAGCGCGACGAGACCGACTCCAGCCTCTACGCCGCGAGCGGCGCCGCCTGGAACCTCCTCGCCCAGCTCGCCTCCGACCGCACCCGCGGCACCCTCGAATCGGGCGACCGGATCCGCATCGCCCAGGACCACCTCCGCGAGCACCTCGACTCCCCCACCAGCATCACCGAGCTCGCCACACTCGCCGGCATGAGCACCTCGCACTTCTCCGCCCTCTTCAAGAAGGCCGCCGGCATGAGCGCCGTCGAGTACGTCAAGCGCCTGCGCAGCGCCCGCGCCCGCGAGCTCCTGATCACCACCGACGCGTCGATCGCCGACATCGCCCGAGCCGTCGGCTACTCCGACGCCTTCTACTTCTCCCGCCAGTTCCGCGCCATCAACGGCACGAGCCCCTCGGAGTACCGCGCCGAGTTCCACGGCGAGGCGCTGCGCTGAAAGCACCCTCCCTCGTCACTCCGCTCGCGGTTGCAGGGACATCGCACAAGCCGGTCGTTGAGGATCTCTTCTTACCCGTTTCTCCTCGCGAGGACTTGTCCGCGACAACCCGCACCGCTGCTCACGTCGTCGTCGGAGGCGTACAGATCGCCGTAGAGCCCTTCGAATTCCGGCGAGCCGTACTTCTCCTCGGACGAGGGCAGCCCTTCTCCGTTCTGAGAGAGCGGTCGATCCCACCAGAGCACGAAGTCGTAATCGAACCCCTTGTCGCGCATGCACCATGCTGTCGCGGCCTGAACTTCGACCCACTCCCGAGCAGCCGTCAGTTCGACGGAGTCGAACGAAGCGGGGTACTCGATCAGCGAGATGTCACTGGAGGCGCCGTAGTGGGGAACGTCGTCTTCCGCGCCTGCGCCACTCGCCGTCCTCGCAAGGGGTGTGACGCCCACAGCAGGAGTCGGCGCATCCCCAGCAGCACCCTTCGCTAGGCGACTCGACGTCTCGCTCGACGTCGCGCCGGTCGCCTGTTGACCGGCAAAGGCAACATGAACACCTGCAAGCGCACACGCCGCGAGAACGCCGGCTATCCCGAGGACGGCTAGGACACGTCTGACGATGGACATGGCAACTCCCGAGGGTGGAAACGAAAGATTCTGCGACGAAGATCGTGCTCGTCAGCCCCCGTCAGAACTCGAAGTCCCGTCAGGGCGCGAGCGACACTTTGAGCCGGTCCTTCGTGGTGCCGAGACCCTACATCCGGCGCTGCCTGGTCGTCGCGGAATTGGCACTCATCAATCGTCTGGCAGCCGATGTGCACTTCGAACGACGACGCCCTACGCGACCGGGAAGACAAGAGTGTCCACGAAAAGAGACCTCGGATGATCGTCTTTCGACGACAGATCGACCAATCAGTGCCAATAGCGCCGCGAACCGCCTTAACGGTGGTTTACCGTCATGTGTTGTTCACCTAGGCGCGGCCCGTGGCACTGTACTTCACGCACTCCCTCGCGGCTCGTCCAGGCGTTCTCTCGCGGAGATGCGGCCGTGCGCCACACCGCTGCCGACCGCCGCCTCCGGCCGGCCGATCGATCAGGAGATCTCGATGCGTGTCCCCTCTCGTCTCCCGCGCCGAGCTTCCGTCGCGTTGAGCATGCTCGCCGTCGGCGCGCTTCTCGCAGCGGGCGTCCCGTCGGCCTCCTACGCCCAGGACCGCGACTCGCTCTCGTCTGCGGACTCTCCGGACGACGCTCTCGATCCGAGTTCCGCGGAGGACGCGCCTCCTGCTGTGCCCGAAGGCCAGCGTGATGCGCTTCTCGGCCCGCCGGTAGTGTTCGCCGATCCGACGGTCGCGTTCGCTGGTAGGAATCTCTGCGTGGGAATCGCCACAGCCATAAATGGCCTGGTGTACGTCCAGTCGCCCGGGGACGATCCCATGGTGGGCGCACCACGTCCTGGAATAGACGCTCCTTTAGGCATCTCCCAGCAATCCGTCCACCCGAACAAGATCGGAACCACCCTGTACGCGGAGGTCATGCAGACAGCACTCAAGGGCGTGTACCGGTGAAGTTTGGGCTTCAGCATCCGGCGGGCGCGCAATCGAGTAACGCGCCATGTAACCCGCGGTCTCTTGTCTTAGCCGCGCTCGTCGTCATCGTCTCGCTCACGCTGACCGCCTGCATGCCGCCCGCGATCGAGGACTTCGTCTACAGCCGGGCAGCACACCGGGTACAGAGCGTCGGCGAATACCTCGGAAGGATCTTCGCCGAACAGAGCAATCTCCTAGCAATGAGCGAAAAGGTTCAAGGCGACACCGCATCGGAAGGGAGGCAGGCTCGGCTCTGGAACCCGAGCGAATCGAACAGCTTCTACGGCGGGAACTGGATAACCTCATTTCACCAAGGTCAGACAGCGACCGAAGTCTCGGCGGACGTTCTGATCACTATTCCTGGAAGCCGCTCCGGCGGCATCTTCTCCTCGGAGTCCGCCGACGTCCTCCTCTGCATCCGCTATCTCGGTGCGGTCGGCTCGGACGACGTGCACGCTGTCGACGCGGACTGCCCGGAGGGGGTCGAAGCGAACCTCCCCTCCTTCCAGCGGGTGAGCGTCGACCAGCTCACCGACTACGAAGTCGGAGAGTGAGCGACTGCCGGCGAGTGGGTCTCCCACGTCGCGGACGTTGCTGGGCCCCACGCGTCAGCGTCCGCACTCGCCGGACCGCCCCCGGTACTCGGGCGACTCGAGAACTTCCACCTCGCCGATCCTCGCGACGACACATTCCCCGTCCGTTAGGGCGTCGTTTCGGATCGTGGTCGTCCGCAACTCCAGACTGCGCTCCGAGCCCGGCTCCTCCTGACTCAGATCCACGAGGAGAAAGTCGGGCGGCCGACTGAGGACTCCGTGCAATGACACCCAGTTGCTCTGCGTCCCTCAAGAGAACAAGCACAGCCTTGCACACTCAGGTTTTCACAAATGCCCTCAATGGTGTTTATCAGTGATGCGAAAGGGACCACGCTCGATGAGAAGTAGAGTATCGCTTCGACGTAAGATTCACGGTGCGACTGCCGTCGGAGTTGTAACACTCTTGATCGCCGGCTGCGCTCCGACCGAGATCGACGACTTCGTCTTCGGCAGAGCAGCGCGCCGAGTCCATACCGTCGGTGAGTACCTCGGCGACGTTTTCACCGAAGGGAGCGACATCGCTGGCGTCGAGCTGCGACTCAGGCGCGAATCGGAAGCAGAGGTCCCCCGTGCCCGACCCTGGGACGAGACCGAACAGCACGTCGCGTGGGGCGGGAACTGGATCACCGGCGTCGACCAGGGCGCGTCGGAGACCCACGTCGTCGCTGACGCCCTGATCACCATCGCAGCTTCGTCGTCAGATGAGTTCTTCGGATCTGAGTCCGCCAGCATTTTCCTCTGCGTTCACTATCTCGGCGAGATCAACTCGAAGAGAGTGAGTGCCGTTGAGGGACGGTGTCCGGAGGGAGTCGAAGCGAAGCTCCCCTCCTTCCATCGGGTGACCGTCGACCAACTGGCCGACTACGAGGTCGACGAGTGAGTGACGGCCGGCGCGTGGGGCTCCCGCCACGCGGACGTTGCTGGGCGCACGCGTGTCAGCGTGTGCACTCGTCGGACGGCCCCCGGTACTCGGCGGACTCGAGGACTTCCACCTCGCCGAACCTCGCGACGACGCGATACCCGTCCGCCAGCGCGTCGTCGCGGATCGTGGTCGTCCGCAGCGCCAGCCCGCGCACCGACCCCGCAGCCTCCTGACTCAGGTCCAGGAGAAGGAAGTCCGGAACCCGGCGGAGAACACCGGGCAGCGACACCCGGTTGCTCCGCGTCAGCAGCGGCACGAGCCGGTCGTCGGCCGCGATGCACGTGCTCGCCGGCACCCTCTCGATCGCGGCGACCTGATCCCTTCGATGCGCCGTCCGTGACCACGTATCGCCGGTGACCATCCGCGCCAGCGGGAAGGCCTCGTCGTCGAGGCACACGATCGTCCCGATCACCGGCACGGCGAAGACGACCGCGCCGACGACCAGCGCCGACCGAGCTCTCCACTCGGAGGACGGAAGCCGCCGCAGGAGCCGTCCTCCCCCGTCGATCGCGCCCAGGACCAGCACGACCCAGACGGGCGCGTCGTAGTGGAACCCGCTCGTCCAGAGCGCGGGCCGGTCGGAGAGGAACCTCTCGGCCAGGAGCGGCAGCGCGAGCAGCGACACCGGCGAGAGCAGCGGAAGCAGGAGGAGGGGTGAGAGCAGCCCCAGAAGCGTCATCGTCTTCACGATCGGCGTGAAGAAGAGCCCGACCACCATCCACGGCCGATCGAGCATCGTCCGGACGACCTCGCCCCCGCTTGCTCCGAGCGCTCCGTAGTCCCAGTAGGCGTACCCGCGTCCGCCGATCGAAGGGATCACCACCCCGACGACGACCGCGAACGCCGCGGCCCCCGAACACGCCAGCAGCACCCCGACGATCCTCGGTCTCCTGGCCGCTCGCAGCAGGCCGAGGATCAGCACCACCGCCCCCATGTCCTCCCGGATCAGGAGGAGGACCGCCGACGCCGCGACGAGCTGTCGATCACTCCTGCTGTCGAAAGCGTCGACCGCCCAGGCGAGGACCGGCACCGCGAATGCGACCTCGTGGAAGTCGAAGTCGGCCAGCGACTGCAGCGGGCGGCCGAGGAGATAACCGACGGCCAGCAGGCAGCTCGCTCCCACTCCCACGCGCCGCCGCGCGACCCGCCAGACGAAGACGGAGGAACCGGCGATCAGCGCGGCCTGCGCCACGAGCAGCACCCGCGCGTCGTCCCAGATCCAGTACAGCGGAGCGAGGACGACGAGGATCGGATGGAAATGGTCGCCGAGCAGAGTGAAGTCGTCGCCTTTCAACGGCGAGAGCGGCGGACGGAACTGCGAGTACGCCCTCACCGCCTGGTCGAAGATGCCGAGGTCGTACCCCGCCGTGAGCAGCTGGTCGGCTCGGGAGATCGAGTAGACCGAGTAGACCCCGAACGCGAGGAGCGCGAGCGGGACGATCGGCGAGCGCAGCCACGCCAGACGCCCACCGCAGACCGGCCGACTCCCGCCGCGCCCCCTCCAGCGCATCCGCACCTCCGCCGACGGCGGACGGCGCACCGGTGACCGAGGACCACGCGCCGTCTCTGCGTTGAACGATAGACGAGCTTCCCTCAGCAAAGGGGACTGGCGCACGACGCCGCCTCACCGTGCCGGATGGAACGCGGCTGCCCGAGCGCTGCGGACTCAGCCGACGTGCCGGTGGAGAGGTCCCGACGAAGGATCGGACGCTACCCGCGGAGAGAAAAAGTTCTGGTGCCCCTGGAGGGACTCGAACCCCCAACCTGCTCCTTAGGACGGAGTCGCTCTTCCATTGAGCTACAGAGGCCGGTGCCGTCCAGTGTACCGATCGCCCGGTGCCGTCGCTCTTGACACGGCACGAGTCGCATGGTTGGTTAGTTACTGCACCAACTAACCAACGCGCCACGAAGCACCCAGACCGACGGAAGGAGCCCCATGGACGACTCCCGCCCGATCTTCCTGCAGATCGCCGAGCAGATCGAGAACGACATCATCGCGGGCGCGCTGCCCGAGGAGGACCAGGTCCCGTCGACGAACGAGTTCGCCGCGTTCCACCGCATCAACCCGGCCACGGCCGGCAAGGGCGTGAACCTGCTCGTCGACGAGGGCGTCCTGTACAAGAAGAGGGGGATCGGCATGTTCGTCGCCGAGGGAGCGCGCGACCACCTGGTCGAGAAGCGCCGCACGCAGTTCCGCGACCAGTTCGTCGCACCGCTCCTCGCGGAGGCCGCCAAGCTCGGCCTCACCCGCGAGCAGCTCACCGCCATGATCACCGACATCGAAGGAGGATCGCGATGAGCGCGGTCATCGAGGTCGCCGGCCTCAGCAAGCACTACGGCAGCATGCACGCCGTCTCCGACGTCAGCTTCACCCTCGAGGAGAACCGGATCCACGGCCTCCTCGGCCGCAACGGCGCCGGCAAGACCACTCTGATGTCGCTGCTCACCGGCCAGGAGTTCGCGAGCACCGGCAGCATCCGGGTCTTCGGCGAGACGCCCGTCGAGAACGCCGCCGTCCTCTCCCGCACCTGCTTCATCAAGGAGAGCCAGAAGTACCCGGAGGACTTCAAAGTCAAGCACGTCCTCCGCAGCGCCCGCTGGTTCTTCGAGGGCTGGGACGAGGAGTTCGCCCAGCAGCTCGTCGTCGACTTCCGCCTCCCGCTCGACCGCCGCGTCAAGAAGCTCAGCCGTGGTCAGCTCTCCGCGATCGGCGTCATCGTCGGCCTCGCCTCCCGCGCCCCGCTGACCTTCTTCGACGAGCCCTACCTCGGCCTCGACGCCGTCGCCCGGCAGCTCTTCTACGACCGCCTGCTCGCCGACTTCGCCGAGCACCCGCGCACCGTCCTCCTCTCCACCCACCTGATCGACGAGGTCAGCAGCCTCCTCGAGCACGTCCTCGTCATCGACGACGGCCGCCTCCTCGTCGACAGCGACACCGAGGAGCTCCGCGGGGCCGCCGCGACCGTCACCGGCAGCCGCGCCGCGGTCGACTCCTTCACCGAGGGCCGCGAGGTCCTCTCCCGCAGCGGAGTCGGCGGCCTCGCCACCGCGACGCTCCCCCACCTCGGCACCGCCGACCGCGACGAGGCCCGCCACCGCGGCCTCGAGCTCGAGCCCGTCTCGCTCCAGCAGCTCGTCGTCCAGCTGACCACCGGAAAGGCCGCCTCATGACCGCCCTCGCCCCGCAGCGCTCCGTCGCGCGCCACCGCCTGCTCAGCATCGTCCGCCTGCACCTCGCCAACCCGGCGACGCTGCTCGTCACCCCGCTCGCGATCCTCGGCGCGATCTTCGTCGGCAGCCTGATCATCTGGCTGCTCGTGCTGCGGATGGTCGGCGTCCCGGCCGCCGGCGGCGACTCCGGCGTGCAGATCACCGGCGGCACGACCTTCATCTTCATCTACATGCTGGTCGTCGCCGTCCAGGCCACCAACGTCACCTTCGCCCTCGCGCTGGGCTACGGCTCGACCCGCCGCGACTACTCCCTCGGCACGGCGCTGACCTTCGTGGGCCTGTCCGCCGCCTGGACCGTCCTGTACTCCACGATGTCCGCGCTCGAGCAGGCGACGAACGGCTGGGGGCTCGGCGGCTACATGTTCCGCGCCGCCGCCTACAGCGATGTCTCCTGGCTCGCCCAGACCTTCGCGGTCTTCAGCCTCTTCCTGTTCTTCTTCTTCGCCGGCTCGGCCGTCGCCGCGGTCTACGTCCGCTGGCGGGCCACGGGGATGACCGTCTTCTTCCTCGCCCTCGCCGCGCTGATCGTCGGCCTGATCGCCCTGTTCACCCTCACCGAGAGCTGGGACTCCGTATGGCTCGCCTTCGAGGCGATCGGCTTCACGGGCGTCTTCGCAGTGCTGCTCGTCCCGACGGTCCTGTCCGCGGTCCTCGGCGCCCTGATCCTGGGCCGAGCCACCCCGCGCGGCTGATCCGGCCGCACAACATCAGCTGAGAGAGGGGGGCGTTCGCTGAGGAGCGATGCCCTCCCTTCTCAGCTGATGTTCTGCGGCGAGCAGTCCCGTCCGGACGGCGCCCCGCCACCCGCAAGGCCCTTCCGTCCCGCGCGCTCGCCTGGAAGCGTTGCAGCATGGCCGCATCCCTCACCTCCCCCGCCGCTCAGCACGTCTGGACCGCCAGGGACGACAGTCCGCTCGACCCCGCCACCCTCGACACCATCGACGCCTGGTGGCGCGCCGCGAACTACCTCGCGGTCGGCCAGATCTACCTCCTCGCCAATCCGCTGCTGCGCGAGCCCCTCTCGAGGGAGCACATCAAGCCGCGCCTGCTCGGCCACTGGGGCACGACCCCCGGCCTCAATCTGATCTACGCGCACCTCAACCGCGCGATCACGGAGCGGCAGCAGCCGACGCTCTACATCACCGGCCCCGGCCACGGCGGACCGGGCATGGTCGCCAACGCCTACCTCGACGGCACCTACAGCGAGATCTACTCGCACATCGACGAGACCGAGGAGGGCCTGCGCCGCCTCTTCCGCCAGTTCAGCTTCCCCGGCGGCATCCCGAGCCACGCGGCCCCGGAGACCCCCGGCAGCATCCACGAGGGCGGCGAGCTCGGCTACTCGCTCAGCCACGCCTACGGCGCCGCCTTCGACAACCCGGACCTGCTGGTCGCCGCCGTGGTCGGCGACGGCGAGGCCGAGACCGGCCCGCTCGCCACCAGCTGGCACTCGAACAAGTTCGTGAACCCTGCGACCGACGGCGTCGTCCTGCCGATCCTGCACCTCAACGGCTTCAAGATCGCCAACCCGACGGTCCTCGCCCGCATCCCGCACGAGGAGCTCGAGAGCCTGATGCGCGGCTACGGCCACGAGCCGTTCACCGTCGAGGGCGGCTTCGACGGCGAGGACCCGATGCGGGTGCACGAGCGCTTCGCCGCGGTCCTCGACACCGTGCTCGACCGCATCGCCGCGATCAAGGCGCGCGCCGCTGAGGGCGACCTCGCCCGCCCGGCCTGGCCGATGATCATCCTGAAGACCCCGAAGGGCTGGACCTGCCCCGCCGAGATCGACGGCGTGCAGGTCGAGGGCACCTACCGCGCCCACCAGGTCCCGCTCGCCAACGCCCGCGACACCGAGGCGCACACCCGCCTGCTCGAGACCTGGATGCGGTCCTACCGCCCCGAGGAACTGTTCACCGAGGAGGGCGGCATCGCCGAGCGCGTCCGCTCGCTCGCCCCCGAGGGCGACCTCCGGATGAGCGCGACGCCGCACGCCAACGGCGGCCTGCTCCGCCAGACCCTCCGGCTGCCCGACTTCCGCCGCTACGAGGTCGTCGTGCACGAGCCGGGCGGCACCATCGCCGAGGCGACGAAGGTGCTCGGCGAGTGGCTCGCCGACGTGATCCGCGAGAACCCGACGAACTTCCGGATCTTCGGCCCCGACGAGGTCGCGAGCAACCGCCTCCAGAGCGTCTACGCCGCGACCGACAAGCAGTGGAACGCCGAGCTCAGCCCGCTCGACGACCACCTCGCCCGCGCGGGCCGGGTGATGGAGGTGCTCTCCGAGCACCAGTGCCAGGGCTGGCTCGAGGGCTACCTGCTCACCGGCCGCCACGGGCTCTTCACCTGCTACGAGGCCTTCATCCACATCATCGACTCGATGTTCAACCAGCACGCGAAGTGGCTCGACGGCACCCGCGACATCGAGTGGCGCCGCCCGATCGCGAGCCTCAACTACCTGCTCTCCAGCCACGTCTGGCGCCAGGACCACAACGGCTTCAGCCACCAGGACCCGGGCTTCATCGACCACGTGGTCAACAAGAAGCCGGAGGTGGTGCGCGTCTACCTGCCGTTCGACGCCAACACGCTGCTCTCGGTCTACGACCACTGCCTCCGCAGCGTCGACTACGTCAACGTCGTCGTCGCCGGCAAGCAGCCCTCCCCCGCCTGGCTCACCATGGCGGAGGCGATCACGCACTGCACCCGCGGCCTCGGCATCCTGGAGTGGGCGAGCAGCGAGCGCCGCGGCGCGTCACCGGACGTGGTGATGGCCTGCGCCGGCGACGTGCCGACCCTCGAGACCCTCGCGGCCGTCAGCATCCTCCGCGAGGCGCTGCCCGACCTCGCGATCCGCACCGTCAACGTCGTCGACCTGATGCGGCTGATGTCCGAGTCCGAGCACCCGCACGGGCTCTCCGACCGCGAGTTCGACGCGATCTTCACGCCCGACCGCCCGGTGATCTTCGCGTACCACGGCTACCCGTGGCTGATCCACCGCCTGACCTACAAGCGCACCGGTCACGGCAACCTGCACGTCCGCGGCTACAAGGAGAACGGCACCACCACCACGCCGTTCGACATGGTGATGCTCAACGACCTCGACCGCTACTCGCTGGTGATGGACGTCATCGACCGCACTCCGGGCCTCGGCGCCACCGCCGCGGGCCTCCGCCAGGAGATGCAGGACGCCCGGATCCGCGCCCGCGCCTACACCCGCGAGCACGGCGAGGACATCCCCGAGGTCGCGAACTGGACCTGGTCCGGCTCCCGCTCCGGCAACGCCTCCGAGGCCACCGGCGGCGACAACGAGTAGCCCCACCCCCGCCCCCGCTCCCGCTCCCCGCGAGATGCCCCGTGTGCCCGCGACACGCCGGGTCGGGCGGGCCCACGTGGCATCTCGCGGCGGGGGTCAGGCGGCTGCCGCCGTCAGGTAGTCGTCCCACTCGGGCTGGGTGCGCTCGGCACCGCGCACGAGCCAGGAGCCGGCGCGCGGCATCCGCGGCACCGAGCGCAGCTGCCAGCCCATCTCGAGCGGCGTCCGGTCGCTCTTGACGTTGTTGCAGCGGTGGCAGCAGGCGACCAGGTTCTCCCAGGAGTCGCGGCCGCCCCGCGACTTCGGCTGGATGTGGTCGATCGTGTTGGCGTGCTGCCCGCAGTAGCCGCAGCGGTGGTTGTCGCGCCGCAGCACCCCGCGGCGCGAGACCGGCACGCTGCGCGAGCTCGGAATGCGGACGTAGCGCGTCAGCACGATCACGGAGGGCCGGACGTAGTCGCCGGTCGCACCGTGCACCGGGTGCTCCTCGTCGGCGACGATGATCATCGCCTTCTCGGTCATCAGCAGCACCAGCGCCCGCTTGAACGACACCACCGCGAGCGGCTCGTAGCCGGCGTTGAGGACGAGTGTGCGCATCAGTGACCTCCGTGCTGTCGCACGCCGCCGCGAGGAGCCGCCGCGACCACGCGAAAGGGCGCCGTCGTCATGACGGCGCCCTTCGAGGCCGCGGCGCAGAGCCGCACGGTGACGTGGTGCCGTATCCGAGTGTCGGCGGAGCAGACCGCGGCGAGGAGGATCCCCGCTCGGATCGAGTCGGTGCGCCGGACGCGCGAACGCAGCCCCACGCAGTGGTGCCCGTTCCGCTCGGCCATTCCGGCACTCCGTCCCTCGACGAATCCATCCGCTCGCCACGCGGGCGGACTGAGGTTCAGATTAACCCTTCACGGCCGGAACGCCAGTGGATCACGGCTTTTCGTCATCCGCATTTCACACACGCGCCGGCGGGACGGGGGCCCGGGACGCGGAAGAGCCCGCCCCTGGATCGGGACGGGCTCTCGGCGAGCGGATGCGGGAGCGTCAGCCGGAGATGCGGACGATCGTGTAGTCGGTCGTCCAGATCGGCTGCACGCGGACGCTCGCACCGGCGTACGGCGCGTGCAGGATGTTGCCGTTGCCCGCGTAGAAGCCGTCGTGACCGGGCATGATCACCAGGTCGCCGGGCTGCGCCTCCGACACCGGGATCTGCGTGCCCATGGCCGCCTGACCCGCAGCCGAGTGCGGCATCGAGATGCCGTACTGCGCGAAGACGTACATGACGAGACCGGAGCAGTCGAAGCCGCTCGGGTCCGCGCCGCCGAAGACGTAGGGCACGCCCTGGTACTGCAGCGCCGTGTTGAAGACCGCCGAGAGGCTGTAGCTCGTGCTCGGCGCGCTCGCCGCGAGCTCGCTGGCCGAGGCGCCCTCGTAGGAGTTGAAGCTCTCCGCGGTCTCGGCGCGGGCCTCGGCGACGTCGGTGGTGTCGACGACGGGCTCGACCACCGGCTCCGGCTCGGGCGGCGGGGGCGGCGGCGCGGCCTCGGCGGTGAAGCCGTCGCGCGCGATCGCGGCCTGAACCACTCCCCCTGCGACGGCGACGGTCTGCGCATCGCCCTGGCGCAGAAGGTCGGCCTGCGAGGCGGCGAAGAGCCCGTCGTTCTCGGTGCCGGGCGAGAAGGCGTAGGCGGGGAGCGCCATCGTGGCGACGAGCGCACCGGCGAATCCGACGATGGCGACCTTGCCGATCGTGCGGCCGCGGCTGCGCCGGCGGGGCGAGCCCGCGGGCGTCGGGACGAAGTCGGTGACATCGGCCTGGCGCGACGGCGCCGTCGGCACGGCACGACGGGCGACGGGCGCCTCGTCGGTGTAGCGGGCACGGATGACCGGCGGCCGGTTCTCGAAGGAGGAGGCGTTGCGGGGACTGTCCGGGTGGGTGGAGCGGAACCGGTCGGGGGAACCGGCGGGGCTGGCGGGGTTCTGGGGCAAGGGGGAGGACCTCCGACGTCCCGTCAGCCCAGGCAGCTGTCCCGTCTCACGCGCGCGAAGCATCGGCGTTCACGGAGCCCGAGACGGGAAGGGACGTCGGACTCCGCGCCTCACGACCGGGGTTCGGGCGCAGGGCTCCACAGAGCGTAAGCGACCGTTACCGATTTGTCACCAACCGGAGACGAGATCGTGTCCCGCTCCGACCCTCCGATGCGCTAGTACGCGTGGAGCGGACGTTCAGCTGACGAGGAAGATGTGCGCAGCGACCTCGTTGGGGAGCTCGATGCCCGCCTCCGCGCCGTCGATGCGCACGAGCACGTAGCCGTTGAGCGCCGAGAACTCGCCCTCGGCGCCGGGAACCACGCCGGCCTGCTTGAGCTGGAGCAGCAGCTCCGGGTCGACCTGCGCGGGCTCGCCCAGCCGGCGCACGACGCCGCGCTGCGGCTCGGCCGAGCCGGCGACGAAGCGGGGGATGCTGATGACGCCGTCCGCGAAGCGCGACGCGGGCGTGTCGCCCAGCTCGTCGAGCCCCGGGATCGGGTTGCCGTACGGCGACTCGGTGGGGTGGTCGAGCATCTCGAGGAGGCGGCGCTCCACCTGCTCGCTCATCACGTGCTCCCAGCGGCAGGCCTCCTCGTGCACGTACTCCCAGTCGAGCTTGATGACGTCGTGGAGGAGCCGCTCGGCCAGGCGGTGCTTGCGCATGACGTGGATCGCCTTGCGGCGCCCGTCGCCGGTGAGCTCGAGGTGGCGGTCGCCGGAGACGACGACGAGGCCGTCGCGCTCCATCCGGCCGACGGTCTGCGAGACGGTGGGGCCCGAGTGGCTGAGCCGCTCGGAGATGCGTGCCCGGAGGGGGACGATGTTCTCCTCCTCCAGCTCCAGGATGGTGCGCAGGTACATCTCGGTCGTGTCGATCAGATCCGTCATCTCAGCCTTCCGGTCTCAGCGCGCACAACCTTACTGGGCACCGTGTCCCGTCATCGGCGACGGGGCAGGGCGCAGGGCCTCCGATGGTCGAAGGCGGGGCGGGCCGGGAACCCTAGTATTAACGCATGCCGGACGTCACCATTCCTCGCGAGCTCCTCCCCCACGACGGGCGGTTCGGCTGCGGCCCGTCCAAGGTGCGGCACGACCAGCTCGCGCACCTCGCGACGCAGGGCGCGCACCTCCTCGGCACCTCGCACCGGCAGGCCCCGGTGAAGAACCTGGTCGGCTCCGTGCGCGAGCACCTCGCGACGCTCTTCCGGATCCCGGAGGGCTACGAGGTCCTGCTCGGCAACGGCGGTTCCACCGCCTTCTGGGACGCCGCGGCCTTCTCGCTGATCGACCGCCGCGCCGAGAACCTCACCTTCGGCGAGTTCGGCCAGAAGTTCGCCAAGGCGGCGTCGGCGCCGTTCCTCGAGCCCGCGCACGTCGTCTCGGCCCCGGCCGGCTCGCGCAGCGAGGTCGAGATCGTCGAGGGCGTGGACGTCTACGCCTGGCCGCACAACGAGACCTCCACCGGAGTTATGGCGCCGGTCCGGCGCGTGCACGGCGACGAGGGCGCGCTCACGGTGATCGACGCGACCAGCGCCGCGGGCGGGATCGACTTCGACGCCGCGGAGGCCGACGTCTACTACTTCGCCCCGCAGAAGAACTTCGCGTCCGACGGCGGGCTCTGGTTCGGCCTCTTCTCCCCCGCAGCGATCGAGCGGATCGAGCGGATCGCGGCGAGCGGGCGCTACATCCCGGAGTTCCTCAGCCTGCAGAACGCGGTCGACAACTCCCGCCTGAACCAGACGCTGAACACCCCCGCCCTCTCCACGCTGCTGCTGATGGAGTCGCAGCTCCAGTGGATGAATGAGAGCGGCGGGCTGGCCTGGGCCTCGGCGCGCACCCTCGAATCCTCGGCGGCGATCTACGACTGGGCCGAGGCCTCGCCGATCGCGACCCCCTTCGTCGAGGTGCCCGAGCACCGCTCGCAGGTCGTCGCCACGGTCGACTTCGACGCCTCGGTCGACGCGGCGCTGATCGCGAAGATCCTGCGTGCCAACGGCATCGTCGACACCGAGCCCTACCGCAAGCTCGGCCGCAACCAGCTGCGCGTGGCGACCTTCGTCGCGATCGAGCCGGACGACGTCCGCTCGCTGCTGAACTGCATCGACTACGTCGTCGAGCGCCTCGCCGACTGATCGACCGGGCGGATCGGGGAGGCGCGGGATGAGGCTCTGGCTCCGTCCTGACGAGCGCCGCCCCGCTCCCCCGCCCTACGCCTCGGACGACGCGACGGCGCTCCTCGCGGGCTGCGTCGTCTGGCTGCTCGCCCTGATCGGCGTGCTGATCGCCGCGGCGGCGGGCGCGTCGGTGCCGCCGCTCGTCCTGTCGACCGTCGTGATCGGCCTCGTCCTCGGAACGATCGGCCTCTTCTACAGCCGCAACCGCCGCTGACGCACAGCGTCCGTCAGAGATCGAGGGGTCGTCTCGTCAGCACCGGGCCGAGCGAGGGCTTCCCCCGCTCGGCCGAGTCCCGTCAGCGGCGGCGGCGCCGACGTCCGCGGCCGCTGCCGCCGCGTCGTCCGTCGGCCGAAGCGCCGGTCGTGTCGTCGGCGACGACGACCTCGCCGTCTGCGTCGTCGTCATCGGAGTCGTCGTCTTCGTCCGAGTCGTCCTCGTCCGAGTCGTCCTCGTCGTCGGCCTCGTCCGAGTCGTCCTCGTCATCGGCGTCGTCCGAGACGTCGTCGTCGTCCGCCTCGTCGTCGTCGTCGAGGATCTCGTCCTCGTCCGCTTCCGGGTCGCCGTCGACGACGGTGTCGTCGTCGTACTCGTCGTCCTCGGTCTCGTCGCGCTCACCGCTGGCGTCCTGTACCGCTCGGTAGTCCGCGAGCCGGACCGACCACGGCACCCAGTCGGGCGCGAGCACGGAGCCCTCGCCCGGCAGCAGCTCGACCTCGAGGACGTTGACGTCCTCGGACTCGTCGATCCGGGACAGCGTCGCCGTCCAGAGCCAGCCCGGGTATCCGCGCATCAGGTTCGTGAACTGCAGCGAGACCACGTGCTCGCCCTGGGCGAGCGTCGCGACCAGATCGCCGATCGTGTCCGCGGTCGTGATGTCCAGGAGCGCCTCACGCGCTCGGTCCTCGGAGCCGGCGAGCACGACGTCGAGCTCGTAGACGGGCTCGGGCTCCCGCTCTGCGGCGTCCGCCGCAGGCCCGGACTCCGCAGCCGTTCCAGCCTCGGAATCCGCATCGTCGTCGTCCGACTCGTCGTCCTCGTCGATCTCGTCGCTCCAGACGGTCACCGCCCCGGAGTTCGACGGCGTGGAGCCCTGCTCGGCCCCTGCGGGGTCGCCGGCCGGCGCGTCCGCGACGGCGCCGTCCTGGGCGGCGGGCTCCTCGACGGTGCCGTACTGGAAGAGGACGTCGTCCGCAGCACCCCGCGCGGGAGCCGTCTGCTCGGGCTCGGGAGCCGGAGCGTCGTTCCGGGGCGAGAGGTCGCCGGTCGTCTCGTCGGCGTCAGGCATCCAGCTCGTCCGCAACCCGGCGCAGCAGCGTCGCGATCGTGCGCCCGTGCGCCTTGTCGGGGTAGCGGCCGCGCTTGAGGCCCGTGCCGATCCCGTCGAGCAGCTTGACCGTGTCCTCGACGATGACCGACATGTCGTCGGCGGACTTGCGGTTGAGCTTGACCATGCTGGGAGGCGTGTCGATGATCCGGGCCGAGAGGGCCTGCGCACCGCGCTTGCCGTCGGCGATGCCGAACTCGAGGCGGGTGCCGGCCTTGACCGCGGTCCCGGAGGGCAGCGCGGAAGCGTGCAGGAAGACCTCCTGGCCGTCATCAGTGCTGATGAAGCCGAAGCCCTTCTCCTCGTCGTAGAACTTGACCTTGCCGGTAGGCATGCGGAACCCCTCCTGGAAATGAAGCAGCCATCAGTTTAGAGGACGGCGCTCGCCCTATCCTTGACGGGTGAAGCCACAGCAGCCTGCGGGCATCGGACGCGCGGAGCGCACCCTCGCCTACATGTTCGTCGCGATCATCGTCGTGACGGTGCTCGCGTTCATCGCCGTCCTGGTCGCGCCGATGATGGGCGTCCGCGACTACACCGGGGGCCTCTGGCAGTTCGTCCTCGCGCTGCCGCTGGTCGGCCTGCCGATCGCCTTCCTGATGATGATCGCGATGCTCGTGGTCGGCATCCGCCGCCGCCGCGCCTCCTAGCGCGCACCTCTCCGGCGGCACCGAGCGCGCAGCGAGCGGCCGGTCACGCGACTCCCAGACTTCACCCAGGCCACGCGCAGATACTGTCCGCATGGACGGACCCCGCATTCTCATCGTCGACGACGAGCCCAACATCCGCGACCTGCTCACCACGAGCCTCCGCTTCGCCGGCTTCGCCGTGCGCGCGGTCGGCAACGGTGCCCAGGCCATCTCCGCAGTCCTCGAGGAGGAGCCGGACCTCATCATCCTCGACGTGATGCTGCCGGACATGAACGGCTTCGGCGTCACCAAGCGCCTGCGCTCGGCCGGCTACACCTCGCCGATCCTCTTCCTCACGGCGAAGGACGACACCGAGGACAAGATCACCGGCCTCACCGTCGGCGGCGACGACTACGTCACCAAGCCGTTCAGCCTCGACGAGATCGTCGCGCGCATCAAGGCGATCCTCCGCCGCACCATGCACGCCGAGGAGGACGCGGTCATCCGCGCCGGCGAGCTCACGATGGACCAGGACACCCACGAGGTCCTCGTCGGCGACGAGCCCGTCGAGCTCAGCCCGACCGAGTTCAAGCTGCTGCGCTACCTGATGCTCAACCCGAACCGGGTGCTCAGCAAGGCGCAGATCCTCGACCACGTCTGGGAGTACGACTTCAACGGCGATGCCGGCATCGTCGAGTCCTACATCTCCTATCTGCGACGTAAGCTCGACACGCATTCGGAGGAATCGCTCATCCAGACCAAGCGAGGATTCGGATACATGCTGAAGGTCGCGAAGGTCTGACCTCCGCCGCCCCGGCGCCGGCCCCGTGAGGGGGCGGGCGCCCGCACGACTTCGAGGGAGTTCCACCGCCATGCACCAGGGTCTGGCCGAGCGGTGGAACTCCATCTCGTTGCGCACCAAGATCACCGCCGTCACCGTCCTCCTGCTGACGCTCGGCCTGCTGGTCTCCGGCATCGGCACGATGACCATGCTGAAGCCGCAGCTGGTCGCTCAGCTCGACGCGCAACTGGCCGACAAGGTGCAGAAGGTCGCGACCGACCTCTCCGCGCAGGGGGTCTCGCAGTTCTCCGAGTCGGACGACTACTACGGCGCCGTGTACGACTCCTCCGGTGCTCTCGTCTACTCGAACGTCGCGCAGGGCACCGATCCCGCCTTCCCGTCGACCTACACGATCGAGGACGCTCTGAGCGCCTCCAGTGAGCCGAAGACGCTGATGAGCGTCAACGACCGGATCGAGTACCACGCGGTCTCGACGGTCTACTCGCGCGGGAACGACTACCAGACGCTGCTGCTCGCCACGTCGACGCGCGACATCGACAACATCATGACGATCTACCTGACGATCTTCCTCGGGTTCGGCGTCGCGATCGTGGTCATCGGCGCGATGCTGACGCGACTGCTCGTGACCACCACGTTCGCACCGCTGCGGCAGGTCGAGCAGACCGCCGCCGCCATCGCCGACGGCGACTTCAGCCAGCGGCTCGACGGCACCACGCCCAACACCGAGGTCGGCCGTCTCAACCGCTCGCTCAACGCGATGCTCGTCCGCATCGACAGCGCGTTCCGCGACCGTGCGCGCACGATCGACCAGATGCGCCGCTTCGTCGGCGACGCGAGCCACGAGCTGCGCACCCCCCTCGTCTCCGTGCGCGGCTACGCCGAGCTCTACCGGATGGGGGCGCTGCAGACCCCCGAGGCCGTCGGTCAGGCGATGGAGCGCATCGAGAAGGAGGCGATCCGGATGGGCGGAC
Source organism: Rathayibacter sp. VKM Ac-2857 (assembly GCF_013205025.1). Taxonomy (GTDB): domain Bacteria; phylum Actinomycetota; class Actinomycetes; order Actinomycetales; family Microbacteriaceae; genus Rathayibacter. The sequence continues at coordinate 909,913 of NZ_JABMLE010000001.1, forward strand.
TCGTCGAGGACCTCCTCGAGCTCGCCCGCCTCGACGAGACCAAGCCGCTCGCGCTCTCCCCCGTCGACCTGATGCCGCTCGCCCGCGACGCGGCGATGGACGCGATGGCCTCCTGGCCGGACCGCGACTTCGGCGTCGAGACCCGCGACGACACCCCCGTCGAGACCCCCGCGCTCGAGATGGACGAGCCGTCCGGCACGGCGACGCAGACCATGGAGGTCCCCGCCGCCGGCCTCACCGGACCGATCGCCGCGGCCGGTGCGCGTCTGGCGCGCTTCCGCCGCCGCCCGCGCCGTGTGCCGGCCGAGGATCTCGCCGCCGGCACCGCGCCCGCGCCCGAGCAGGTCGGCGTCCCGGCGCTCGTGATGGCGGAGGAGAACAAGATCCGCCAGGTGCTCACCAACCTGATCGGCAACGCCGTCCGCTACACGCCCGAGGACACTCCGATCGAGGTCGGCGTCGCCGTCGACCGCGCCCGGCGCCTCGCGTTCCTCGAGGTCATCGACCACGGCGAGGGGATCCCGCCGCAGATCCGGGAGAAGATCTTCCAGCGCTTCTGGCGCGCCGACACCTCGCGCACCCGCGAGACCGGCGGCAGCGGCCTGGGGCTGGCGATCGTCTCCTCCATCGTCGCCGCGCACAAGGGCCGCGTCGACGTCGTCGAGACCCCGGGCGGCGGGGCCACCTTCCGCGTCGCGCTGCCTCTCCTCACCGTCGACCCGAACGGCGAATCCTCCCCAGCTTCGGTCTGACGGCCCACGCGGCCGCCGCAACGGGCCGTAGGTTCTCTCGCACGCGCCGACCGGCGCGGACGAAGCGAGAGGACCTGCAGTGACCCACTTCCAGACCGACATCGACGCGATCAGCACCGCGAGCGGATCGATGCACGGCTACGCGGACCGCATCCGCGCCGAGGTCGCCGGCCTCCTCGGCCTGCTGACCAGCCTCGAGGGCTCGTGGACGGGACAGGCGTCGACCGCCTTCCAGGGGGTGGTCGGCCTCTGGCGGACCACCCAGGGACAGGTCGACGAGGGCCTGGAGTCGATCGCGCTCGCGCTCGGCACCGCGGGCCAGCAGTACGCCGAGACCGAGGAGGCCAACGCGCGGCTGTTCGCCTTCTGACCCGGCCGGCGACGATCCCGGCCCGCCGGCGGGCCACGGCCGGGATCGTCCTCAGGTCGCCTGCGAGAGGCTCGCCGATGCCACCGGTGCCACGTCGTCGCCGGCATCGCCCCGGAAACGCCGAAGGCGGCTCCCCCGGAGGGGAACCGCCTTCTGCGTCGTGCGGGTCGGACTAGAAGTCCATGCCACCCGTGGGGTCTCCGCCTGCGGCGACGGGGTTCCGCTCGGGCTTGTCGGCGACGACGGCCTCCGTGGTGAGGAACAGACCGGCGATCGAGGCGGCGTTCTGCAGAGCGGAGCGCGTGACCTTGACCGGGTCGATGATGCCGGCGGCGATCAGGTCGACGTACTCGCCGGTTGCGGCGTTGAGGCCCCAACCGGTCTGCAGCTCGCGGACCTTGGCGGCGACGACACCGGGCTCGAGGCCCGCGTTCAGCGCGATCTGCTTGAGCGGGGCGTCGATGGCGACGCGGACGATGTTCGCTCCGGTCGCCTCGTCTCCGACGAGCTCGAGCTTCTCGAAGGCCAGCTTGCCGGCCTGGATGAGGGCGACGCCACCACCGGCGACGATGCCCTCCTCGACGGCGGCCTTCGCGTTGCGAACGGCGTCCTCGATGCGGTGCTTGCGCTCCTTGAGCTCGACCTCGGTCGCGGCTCCGGCCTTGATGACCGCGACACCACCGGCGAGCTTCGCGAGGCGCTCCTGGAGCTTCTCGCGGTCGTAGTCGCTGTCGGTGTTCTCGATCTCGCCGCGGATCTGCGCGACGCGGCCGGCGATGGCCTCGGCGTCGCCGGCACCCTCGACGATCGTGGTCTCGTCCTTGGTGATGACGACCTTGCGGGCCGAGCCGAGCAGGTCGAGGGTGACGTTCTCGAGCTTGAGGCCGACCTCCTCGGAGATGACCTGGCCGCCGGTGAGGATCGCGATGTCCTGGAGCTGCGCCTTGCGACGGTCGCCGAAGCCGGGGGCCTTGACGGCGACCGACTTGAAGATGCCGCGGATCTTGTTGACGACCAGGGTCGCCAGCGCCTCGCCGTCGACGTCCTCGGCGATGATCAGCAGCTGCTTGCCCGCCTGGATCACCTTGTCGACGACGGGGAGGAGGTCCTTGATGTTCGAGACCTTGGAGTTGACGATCAGGATGTACGGGTCCTCGAACACGGCCTCCTGGCGGTCGGGGTCCGTGACGAAGTACTGCGACAGGTAGCCCTTGTCGAAGCGCATGCCCTCGGTCAGCTCGAGCTCGGTGCCGAAGGTGTTCGACTCCTCGACGGTGACGACGCCCTCCTTGCCGACCTTGTCGATCGCCTCGGCGATGATCGCGCCGATCTCGGGGTCCGCGGCGGAGATGGAGGCCGTGGCCGCGATCTCCTCCTTGGTCTCGATCGCCTTCGCGCCGGCGACGAGCTCGGCGGTGACGGCCTTGACGGCCTTCTCGATGCCCTTCTTCAGGCTGATCGGGTCGGCGCCGGCTGCGACGTTGCGCAGGCCCTCGCGGACGAGCGCCTGGGCGAGGACGGTCGCGGTGGTGGTTCCGTCGCCGGCGACGTCGTCGGTCTTCTTGGCGACCTCCTTGACGAGCTCGGCGCCGATCTTCTCGTACGGCTCGTCGAGCTCGATCTCCTTGGCGATCGAGACGCCGTCGTTCGTGATGGTGGGGGCGCCCCACTTCTTCTCGAGCACGACGTTGCGGCCGCGCGGGCCGAGGGTCACCTTGACCGCATCGGCCAGGGTGTTGAGTCCACGCTCGAGGCCGCGGCGGGCTTCTTCGTCAAAAGCAATGATCTTGGCCATGTGTGTTCTTCGTCCCTCCCGGACGTCAGGGGAATTCCGTCGTTGGCACTCGACTGGAGCGAGTGCCAACAGCGATTCTGGCACTCACCCGGGAGGAGTGCAAGTGACGCCGGCGCCTGGCGCAACGCGAGGAGCCGCCGCCCGCACGAGGCGGACGACGGCTCCAGGCAGGGCGGGGGCCTCAGACCACGCGCACCGATTCGGCCTGCGGGCCCTTGGACCCGGTGCCGACCTCGAACGCGACGTGCTGGCCCTCTTCGAGGACCTTGTATCCCGACATGTCGATGGCGGAGTAGTGGACGAACACGTCCTGTCCGCCGCCGTCGACCGTGATGAAGCCGTAGCCCTTCTCAGAGTTGAACCACTTGACGGTTCCGTTCGCCATCTCTCACTCCCAAAGTGCTGTGCTGCCTGCGACACGAGCGATGCGCAGGTGCCTGATTCGGAAGCATAAGCCAGCGTTTCGGCCCGGAATGGGGCGGAAAGCGCCCGTGGGAAAGAGTTGTCCGGGATTCAACATGAATTAAACGTGCCGGAAACAGAACACCCCCGGCGGGCGGCTCGGCGGCCGCGTTCCGGGGGTGCTCGCGAGGCTGCGGCTACGGCGCCGGGTAGTCCGAGCCGAGCACGACGACGACCGCGCCCGTCTCGACGAAGTCGGCGGTCAGGACGGTCGTCCCGACCCCGAGCGACTGGACGACGCCGAGCGCCGCACCCTCGAGAGCCGCGTCGGTGTAGTAGACGGTGGTGGCCGTCTCGTCCTCGGTGTTCGCGTTCGCGACCGTGGGCACGCTCCAGCCCGCTGCGGCCAGCGCGTCCCCGGCGTTCGCGGCGAGACCCTCCGTCGCCGTCCCGTTCAGGACCGCGAGCGCGAGGCTCGGGTCGACCGTCGGCGTCACCGCCGGAGTCGCCTCCGTCTCGGCGATCCCGGTGGGAGCGGTGAAGACGTCGTTGAACTGCACCCGGTTGTCGATCACGAGCAGTCCGATGAAGCCGAGCAGCACGATCACTCCGGTGGCGAGCGCCGCCCAGGCCAGGGAGACGGCCCGGGCGTGCGGAGCGGGCGGCCGACGGTGGGCGCCGACGCGTCCCTCGGTGGCCGGGATCTCGTCGAAGCGGTCCTTCGGAGCGGTGGTGGTCATCGTCGGTACGGCCGGCCTTCCGTTCGTGGGCCCGAGCAGCTCGTCTACTCGGGGCGCCCGAGGCGGCGCGCGGCGCGAGCGCCGGCGCGCCCGTCGCGGATGCGCTGCAGCCGCTTGACGAGCATCGGGTCGTGCGCGAGGGCGGCCGGTGAGGCCAGCACCGCGCTGAGCACCTGATAGTAGCGGGCGACCGAGAGGCCGAACCGCTCGCGGATCGCGTCGTCCTTGTCCCCGGAGCGGGCCGTCCACTCGCCCTCGAACTCGAGGACGCGGCGGTCCCGCTCGGACAGGCCGGCGCCCGTCGTGCGCTCGAAGTCCGTGGTGCCGCTCATCCCTCCACAGTAGGCAGGGCCGCGCCCGGGGCCCGTGAGGCGCTCCGGTGCATGCCGATGTGGGCGATGCCCGCCTCGTCGAACTCGTCGCCGAACGCCTCGAAGCCCGACCGCGCGTACAGACCGGCGACGTACGTCTGCGCGTGGAGGAGGAGCGGCTCGTCCCCGTGCCGGTCGACCACGGCGCGGACGAGGCGATGGGCGAGCCCCTCGCCCCGGCGGTCGGCGCGGGTCACCACCCGCCCGACGACCCGATGGGCGTCGCGGTGCTCGGGCTGCTGGTCCCAGAGCGTGCGGAGATAGGCGGCGACGCCGCGCTCGTCCGCGATCCACCAGTGCCGCGTCGTCGGCTCCAGGTCGCGGCCGTCGAGCTCCTCGTCGTCGACCCGCTGCTCGCGGAGGAAGACGTCGGTCCGCAGCCGCGCGACGCCGTAGACCTCCTCGGTCGTGAGTTCGCTCCACGCCTTCGAGATCACGGAATTCAGCTGCACGGCGGAGAGTTTACGAGAGCAGAGGGGAGGATCCTCCCCCGTACACTGACCAGGATTCCTAGGGAGACCCATGTCGTCGTATTCCGTCAACAAGACCGACGCCGAGTGGCGCGAGGAGCTCGACCGCGAGCAGTACTCCGTGCTGCGGCAGGCCGCCACCGAGCGCCCGTGGACCGGCGAGCTGCTCGACGAGCACCGCGAGGGGCTCTACACCTGTGCGGCGTGCCACGCCGAGCTGTTCAAGAGCGGCACCAAGTTCGACTCCGGCTGCGGCTGGCCGAGCTTCTACGAGTCCATCCGCCCCGACGCGGTGGAGCTCATCGAGGACAGCACCCTCGGCATGGTCCGCACCGAGGTCCGCTGCGCCAACTGCGGCTCGCACCTGGGCCACGTCTTCCCCGACGGCTTCGGCACGCCGACCGGAGACCGGTACTGCATGAACTCGATCGCGATGAACTTCACGACCGAGGGCGAGTGACCGTGTCCGCGACTCCCGTGCTCGAGGCCGTCCTGGCCCGACGCTCCCGCTCGAAGGTGACCGCGGAGGCGCCGGGGCACGAGGAGATCGCGGCGTACGTCTCGGCCGCCTCGCGGCTCGCGGACCACAGCTCGCTCCGGCCCTGGCGGGTCATCGAGATCCGCGGGGCGGCGCGCGACCGCGTCGGGCGCAGCTTCGCGGCCGCGTCCGGAGAGAAGAAGGACGCGCGCAAGCACGTCGAGAAGACGCACCGCGCCTCCCTCCTCCTCGCGGTCGTCGTCAGCGTGAAGAAGTCCAAGGTGCCGGCCTGGGAGCAGGAGGCCGTCGCCTCGGGCGTCGCGCACCTGCTCAGCCTGCTGCTCGACGAGGCGGGCTGGGGCGTCTTCTGGCGCACCGGCTCGTACACGCGGGCGAAGGCGGTGCGGAAGGCGCACCGCCTCGAGAAGGGCGAGGAGCTCCTCGGCTGGCTCTACGTCGGCCGGCCCGACGGCAAGATCGGCGGGCCGAAGCGGCCGACGCCGGCCGAGCGGCATCTGAGCATCCTCGAGCCGTGATCCCCCTGCGCGGGCCGGAGCCGGAGCGGCTCCCGGCCCCGCGATAGGGTGGCCCGGTGCGGCGACGCACCTGCCGACGTGGCGCAATTGGTAGCGCACCCGACTTGTAATCGGGCGGTTACGGGTTCAAGTCCCGTCGTCGGCTCAAATTGCCCGATCAGACGGCCTTTTTGAGGACTGACTCTTCACTGACCGGCTCTCCAGTCACGAATAAGTCAGTTACATCCTGAGACAGTGCGTTGCTCAGTGCAGCTTCCATTGCCTTCGCGACCTCATCGAGCCGGTCCGGGAACAGGTGGGCGTACGTACTCAGCGTCTCCTTGACGTCGGCGTGACCGAGCATCCGCGCGACCACCAGCACGTCGGCTCCTGACTGGATCGCCAGGGACGCGCACGTGTGTCGGAGGGAGTGAGGGGTCAGCCCCTTCCCATCGAGTCCAGCGACGACGACGGCCTTGGAGAACACCCGGGGTCGCCAGTTGTGAGGGTCGAGTCGAGAGCCGCCCTTGGAGAGGAAGACGAACTCCTCCGACCCCCTCCCCTTCGTCAGTGCCTCTAGCTGACTCACCAGCGAGGAGGTGAGCGGTACCTCTCTTACGGACCCGTGCTTCGCCTCACCGATGATCCGGGTCCCGTCCCGGTCGATGGTGACCGTCGTCGCCAGCCGCGCCCTCTTCTTCGTATAGAGCAGATCACCGACCCGGAGTGCAGACGCCTCACCGATGCGGGCGCCGGTGAAAGCCAGGAAGTTGATGAGAACCCGGTCGTCAGGGTGACCGGCGACCTCCTCGGCGGCGTCGGCCAGACGCGCAACCTCCGAAAAGGTCAGCAGCTTCCCAAGGTGATCAGTCTTAGTCGCCCTCGGTAGCTCGACGCCTTCGGTAAGGAGGACCGCAATCCACCCCGACGTCTTCGCATAGCGCATCGTCGCCCGGAAGGGGTTCCAGACGGCGGCCACGGTGGACGGTGCCAGCGGCATCGGCTTCATGTTCTCCACGACCGGCGCCGTACCCGCACGGAGTGCGCTGACCCAGCCACGAGCTGACTCGAAACCCTTTGGTGTTCACGTACACACCCGCATGGCGTCCACGGTGGGTGACAGCTTCGTCCTAATGTCGCTTGCTGACTTCTCAAAGATCGCAGCGATTGTAGAAGGTGTTGGAAAGTGATAGCGCGTCTGCCCGGTGGAGCCCGCTCCTGGACCGTGCCTGAGGGCTCACAGGAGTACTACGACGAGGAGCGGGCCCGCCTCTATGTGTTGGAGCCGGATCAGACGGTGAGAAGTTTCTCTTCTAGGGTCGAGTTCGCCGTACCGGCTGAGGTAGCTGATGATATTCGACAACAGCACTTTGGTTTCGTGGCACTTGCCGCGGAGACGGTACAGCCGGTGACACCCGCAGCAGCGCCGTTAGCAGCGCCGTACGAAATATTGAGCAAACCCGAGTATTTTAGGAAGCATCATCTAAGAGTATTGTTCTTCGGCAGCTACGAAAGAGCGATCCCATCCGGGAGCCGGTTTAAGATCACCCCTCGGGGCGTGGCCGTCGTGACGCCTCTCAACAGGGTTGGTCTGTACGGTCCTCAGGGCAGGGTGCCGCTCACTGTGGGAGAGGAAGCTCTCCTGAAAGCTTCGGTGCCGCAGAGGATCAGGAGCCTATAGCCGGTGCTGCCGTGTGCTCCGCCCTACCCATTTTATTGTGGGCTAATGGCCTCTAACCTCAGGGCGGAGCACTCGGGGGTACCGGACCCTAGGCGGTCCAGTCCGTTTTGGCCTTCGGGCAGGACCGCCACCCCTGTTCTCAGAAACCATGGTTTCGTGAAAAGTTTTTGACGGAGCCGCCGACGACCTCGGACACCCCCGACAGGGTTCTCAGAACTCGATTCCGAAACCTCGCGTCGGGTGCGGGTCAAAGCTTGTTCTGAGAGACGGGTTTTGATAATCTGAGGCCATGGGATCAGTCATCGGGTACGCAAGAGTCAGCACATCGGACCAGAACGCGCAGATGCAGGTTGACGCGCTCGAAGCAGCGGGAGCGACGCGCATTTATGTCGATCAGGGCGTCAGCGGCATGAAGGCCAGCCGACCTGAGCTTGACCTCGCACTGGACCGATTGAAGAAGGGTGACGTACTCCTCGTATGGCGGCTGGACCGTCTCGGGCGCGGCACTGTGAACACCCTGACCCTGATCGATTCACTCATCGCAAAGGGGGTGGGGTTCCGCTCGATCACTGAGGGACTCGACTCGACTACGCCGACAGGGAAGGCAATGCTCGGCATGGTCAGCATCTTCGCTGAGTTGGAGCGAGAGACGATCCGTGAGCGGACCTCGGCAGGACTGGCGGCAGCGAAGGCGCAGGGTCGCACCGGTGGCCGTCCTCGCGCACTCGATAACAAGAAGATCAAGCTTGCTCAGCACATGTACGACAGCGGCGAACACACGAAATCTGAGATTGCGTCCACTCTGGGCGTCGGCGTAGCCACCGTCTACCGCTACTTGGGAGCCGCTAAGAAGTAGCTGCATCCCGGGGTGTCGCACCAGTGGTCCGACTAAAAGCCCCGGTCAGAGCCCATTTACACCTCCGTCTCAGTTCCAGCCCAATAAATAGGTGACATAGGCGACGAACAAGGCACCGACGATGCCCGCGGCCCATCCAAGTGAACCCTTCCACCAGACCTTTTTCTCCGTAACTAGGGTTTGAGGAGTACTAGGAGCGGTTTCAGGTGCGGCTTGTATCGGACCGATAACCGCTGGCGTTGCCAGTCCGGTATCTAGATTAGCTCGACCGGTTTTAATTTTCTCCACTAGTGAGCGAACTATCTCAGCAGCGCCTTGTACCTGAATCCTATTAGTGCCAGAAATATTTACGTCGAAGTTTGATACTGTTTTCACCGTTGGCCAATAGTTTATCGAGGCGTAAAGGTCGAACTTGTCTTTCGGTGCAAAGACACTTACGGAATAGTTGGAGGGTTCAAGATCGTGCTCGTGAACGGCGTCTCTAATCTCGGAAAGTGTCTTCCTTGTTAGATTGGCAGAGTCTCCGGAAAGCTTAATTCCATTATCTTTACTTGATCCGACAAGGCTCTCGAATTCCTTGGTTAATCTGTTTCTCAGATATTCGAGAGCAGCCAATCCGTCAATCTGCGGATCGAGGGACTCTTCAACTTTGGCACCGAAGCGGTCGTCACTCACGGGTTGGGCTCCACTCTCGATCCGGGCTCACCTTTGAAAGTTACAGCACCACGGTCCCGCCTCCAACTTGGGGAACGTCCCCGCCGCTCGTCATCCCCGCCCGATGCTAGTGCTGCCCTGCCGGACGGCTGCGGACGACAATGGCTACGACGACTTCGATGCGGTCGCCGGATAGGGAAACCAGCTTCGCGTCACGCTCAAAGCGTGCGATCCAGCCGCCGTCCGGCCTTCGGTTCAGGTAGCCAACTCGGTTCATGAGTGGAAAGCGGGCTCCGTCTTGCTCTGCTACGCCGTCAGTGTCAGGAGCAGTGTTGTGCATGACCCACTGGAAAGTTGAGAGCCTCTCAACGTAGACGAAGCGGTCGCCCGCAAGTTCAAGCACGAAGGCGGGCAGGGCGTGAAGGTCGTCCGGTGCATCTACGAAGCCGTCGTCGGCGTTGAGCTTGACCCTCACGCGACACCATCTAGCACCCGGATTGCTTCATCAAAGGTACGCACCTGGCGACCGAGCCCCCTACCCACCGTGACAGGCGAAAAGCTGTAAAAGGTGCTCGCGTCGGCCGCGTCGATGAGCCCCATTGACCGCATCGGGCCACCCCCCTGCACTGAAACGTCGTAGTACCGGCCGCGAGCGATCCGGCGCCCCTCGTAAGTTGAGTCGGCGTAGGCGCTCACGTACACGATGCTGCCGCCCACGTCGAGCGTAACGGTGCCCTGCCGGTCTACCTCGCGTGGAGACATACCCTCATTCTGCCCTACACATCCGACAGCGAGAAGGCAGCTCGTCGCAGCCCTTTGCTGGAACCGTTTTGAATAACTAATACATGGGGTTGGCATTCAAGTCCGACTGTCGGACCTCAATATCCGGATAGTATATAGAAGTCACATCTCTAATGACTTTCGCCTCCCACTCCGGGGCGTCAGGCGATACGAAGACTGCTTCAATGAGTTCGAGTACGTCGACCGGCTCTCGCAGGCTCGCGGGCGGATTGTCGATATTGACTATTTGCCCGGTCACTGGGTCCAATTCTTGTTCCGCACCGGGAAACCAAGCAGCAATGAGCCGATATTCACGTTCGTATGAAAAGCTTTCACGCTTGTACACCAGGGGAATAAATATAATATCGCCAGGTATATGCAACGCTGAGTAGTCGGCGTATTGCACTACTGCGGCAGCGAGTACGGCGGACGGTTCCCCGCGCAGGGCCGATTTGAGCCTTCCAGCCGTAGTGCGGATTGCCACGCCCTTACCTGCGGCGCCGTAGAGTCTCCACATCGCATACGACTCACCCAAACCCCTGTACCAACAGTTTAGGTAGAAATGCTCTCGAACGAATCTCGCCCACCGCTCTGCTGATGAGCCTAGAGGAACATTATGCTCTGCAAAAAGTTCTGCACGCAAGCTTATATTAATAGCGCCATTTGAGCCTTCCCAGGGGTCTTCCATCTTGTCGGCCCTTGCAAAATACAATTCGCCCGTCTGCAGCAGGTCCAGATAACGGAATAGATCAACATATCGCCAGAGAACTACGTCGTCCTCTAGGTCATCAATGTCAGGTCGGTTCTCGAACCTCACGCCAGTCGTCCCGGCGTCACTCCAGCAAGACGGTTGTTAATGCTTAAGTTGTCAACTTCACTCATGCGCTAATCTTAGCGGGCTTAAAACCCCAGATCAGCCTATTTTTCGCTTTTGTGAGTTTAGAGCATTCTTCGGTTCGGCCGTTCCGCAACGCAGTCAAGTGTCATTGAGAGAATCACATCTTGTCAGCGGCTTCGTCGACCTGCTGTCACCGCGAATCGAGAAGGAGCCGCTGTCACCGCGAATCGAGAAGGAGCCGCTGCGCCCGCGATCGCCAGTAAGTAACCTTGGTGGGTAGTGCCTCCGCTTGAAGTCCGCCTACTCTGACAGAAAGCTTTCTCTCGCCAAAGGTTAGTACGTCCACAGCGCTTCCGGTTACCACCACTTCCGTCGACAGGTCGACGTCGGCGTCGTTGGGCCCAACGTAGCTGAAAACAATTCTTGCGGACTGCTCAGAGACGCCAGCCTCTCTTAATTCCATCCATTCTGCCACCGAGTGCACAATGAGCACGCTCACCTTCTTCTCGCCGAGAGCGGGCAAACTTAGATGTTTCGGCATCCAGTTACTGAGCGGACCAAAATCGTCTGAGAGGTTTGCATGACCTTCATTGACTGCGTGGGAACAGCGAAGTGTGACCGCAGGACCGTAGTTGGTGAGGGTCAGGCAGACAACCTTTGCAAGTAGGAAATGGTTATCCTGCGGCGACTCAATGGGGAAAAAATCAGCTATCGCCCACGCCTGAGGCGCGAAGGGCTGTGAGGTTCGAATCTTTGCAAGAGGCACTCCCCCGGTGTCGATGAGAGTACGCATATCAACACCAGCGACCACAACCTCGTAACGAGGAGCGCGGGCGTCGAGCCGTACCCTCACACTCTCGTCTAGAGCCCTCTGAGCCACCGTGACGGCTGCTAACGATGCTCTCGCGGAGTCCTTCGTGTGCTTTGACTGGATGGCGATGATGACCGCGCTCGCAGCCGTCACGGCGGCGACCAAGAGAGTCGCCCCGAACGTCCAGTAGTCGAGCCAGTCGTTCACTACGTCTACGTCGAGAGCCATGCGGCAACTGTAGAAGACACCTGCGGTCCGCCTGCGGCGAGCGCCGCCTCAGTCACGATTCAGTCAGTTGCACTCTGAAACGGAGTGACCTCCTCCGTGGTCGAGGCATGGCCAACGGCGGCCTGAAACCGAGTCTGATCTGCCTATTTCTTGTTTCGAGGATCACACAACGTTTCGCGAAACGACGGTCTGCAGAACGGGCGGTTACGGGTTCAAGTCCCGTCGTCGGCTCCGAGGCGGCCTCGCGAGTGATCGATCCGCCGTTCACTCGGCGGCGGCACTGCTGCGCCGAGGCGGCAGTCCGGCGTACGGAAGGCCGCGCAGCCTCCGCGTGATCGGCCGCTCGACGAAGCGGTGGATCAGGATCGCGGCGACGAGCGCGACGGCGATGGTGCCCGCGACGGAGAGCACTTCCGAGCGCAGGCCCACGACCGCCAGGGCGGCGGGCACGGCCGGCCCGACCAGGGGGTGGAAGAGGTACAGGCTGTAGGAGGCCTCACCCAGGGCGAGCAGCGGACGCCGGACGACGCGATCCGCGCCACGTCGCAGCGCCAGTCGCCGGACGAGCGGCTCGGCGAGGACCACCGCGACGAACGCGGCGGTGACGACCCCCTTCCGGAAGAGCGCGTCGCGCTGCCAGGAGATCCCCTCCGGGGTGAGGGCCGCGACGACGGTCACGGCGGCGGCGAGAGCCAGCGCGACGAGAAGGCCGCGACGCGCACGCGGGAGCCCGGTGATCCTCCCGACAGCCATGCCGATCGCGAAGTACAGGACGATCGGGTCGAAGTAGACCGCCCAGGTCGGCCAGTCCTCGCCGGGGCGGAGGACATGGCCCGACGCGACGACGAGCACGACCGCCGACGCGAACACGAGGACGTTCCGCCGCAGGAGCAGCCCGAGGGCGAAGACCGCGTAGAAGGCCGCCTCGAAGGTGAGGGTCCACCCGACGCCGAGGAGCGGCTCCACCGCGCCGTCGGGGTTCCGGGTGGGCAGGAAGAGGTACGACGCGACTCCTGACCACGGGGTGAGGGCGGCGTGCAGCACGGCGCCGGGCAGCAGGAGGATCGACGCGATCTTGAGGGTGGTGGCGATCCAGTACAGCGGGACGATCCGGACCACGCGGCGGACGGCGAAGTACCGCCAGCCGCCCTTCACCTCGAAGGGACCGGCGGTGACCGTCGTGACGAAGCCGGAGACGACGAAGAAGACGTCGACCCCCGCGCCGCCCCCGTCCCAGACGGCGATCGAGTCGTCGAGCCGCTCCTGCGCGTAGAAGGTGGCGTGCGTGACGACGACGAGGACGGCCGCGACGAAGCGCAGGGCCTGGACGCTCTCGAAGATCGGCGTCCGGGCGATCGTCGGCGCGACGATCGGTGGCGTGGTCATGGAGGCCCCCCGGTGAGATCGGGTGAGCCTACCCAGGACCGCGGAGGGCCGATGCGGAGGCGCGGAATCGCCTGTCGCGCGATCGCCCGAGGTCCTCGGCGGCGCTCCCTCCGGCGGCGACGGTGATCCGGTCGCCGGCTCCGCACGACGAAGGGCCCCGGTCTCCCGGGGCCCTTCGCGTGTTCCGTCCCGTCTCAGCAGGCTCGCGGTCTAGCCCGCGGCGGGCGTCGGGGTCGGCGTGGCCGACGAGTAGGTGTCGGCGGCGGCCGAGAGCACGAACGAGCTGAAGGCGTCGGCGTCGGTGAGCGAGCCGGTGTAGGCCTCGCCGTTGACGAGGACCGTCGGGGTGCCGGAGACCGAGGCGACCTCGGTGCCGGGCAGCGGGCCGGAGGTCGCGCGCTCGGTGGCCGCCCGCACCCAGCTCACGAAGGACTGGTCGTCGATGCAGGTGTTCACGGCGGCGGTGTCCTCGACGCCCGCGTCCGCGGCGGCCTGCTTGAGCTCGTCGTCCGAGAGTCCGTCGGTGCCCTCGGCCGGCTGCTCGGCGAAGAGAGCGGCGTTGAAGTCGAAGAAGGAGTCCGGCGACCGGTCGGCGACGCACGCTGCGGCGTTGGCCGCGCGCTCCGAGTACTTGGTGCCGTTGGAGCGGGTGGTGAGGATCGCGATCGGGTGGATCTCGACGGTCGCGGCGCCGCTGGTGACCCACTCCTTGATCTGGTCGCCGTTGGTCTGCTCGAACTGGCCGCAGTAGGGGCAGAGGTAGTCGAGGTAGACGCGGATGTCGACGGTGCCCGTGGAGGTGTCGAGCACGCTCGGGGTGGGGCTGCCGTCCGCCGGGATCGCCGGGGTGGTCGAGGCGACCAGGCCCTCGGTGACGAGGACGCCGTCGCTCGCCATGTTGGCGGGACCGGGGCCGGCCGGGCGGATGCTCGAGGTGACGGCGAAGACGACGACCGCGACGATGGCGATCACCACGATCGCGAGACCGCCCTGCAGGGCGAAGCGGCTGACGCGATCGCGGCGCTTCTGCTGCTCGCGGAGTCGGCGGGCCTTCTCTCGCGCGGCCTCTCGACGCTGGTTCTTCGAGAGACGGTCGTTGGCTCCGCCGATGGTCATGACAAGAACGCTCCGAATGAGAGAGGAAGAAGTGCCGCCGGGCTGCGACTCGCCGGAATCCTACGCGCGAGCCCTGGGAAACCTCCAAACGACGGATACCGGGGGTCCCGCCGGGCGCGATCGGGCATCGACTCCCCTCCCTCGCGCCGCGTGGCATACTGTGACGGTTGGTCGGAGTCGCCCACGCGACGACGACCGTCACTTCCATTCACTCGGATCGTCCGGCACGTACCTGCCGGTGAAGGAGCAAGAACAATGGCGTCCGTAACCTATGACAACGCGTCCCGCGTCTACCCCGGGGCCACGCGTGCCTCGGTCGACAAGCTGAACCTCGAGGTCGGAGACGGCGAGTTCCTCGTCCTCGTCGGCCCCTCGGGCTGCGGCAAGTCCACCTCCCTGCGCATGCTCGCCGGCCTCGAAGAGGTCAACGAGGGCCGCATCCTGATCGGCGACCGCAACGTCACGGACGTTCCGCCGAAGGACCGCGACATCGCGATGGTGTTCCAGAACTACGCGCTCTACCCGCACATGTCGGTCGCCGAGAACATGGGCTTCGCGCTCAAGATCGCCGGCATCAACAAGGACGAGCGCGCCGCGCGGGTCCTCGAGGCCGCGAAGATGCTCGACCTCGAGCCCTACCTCAACCGCAAGCCGAAGGCCCTCTCGGGTGGCCAGCGTCAGCGCGTCGCGATGGGTCGCGCCATCGTCCGCAAGCCGCAGGTGTTCCTCATGGACGAGCCGCTGTCGAACCTCGACGCCAAGCTCCGCGTCCAGACCCGCACGCAGATCGGCACGCTGCAGCGCCGCCTGGGCATCACCACGGTCTACGTCACGCACGACCAGACCGAGGCGCTCACCATGGGCGACCGCATCGCGGTCCTCAAGGACGGACTGCTCCAGCAGGTCGGCACGCCCCGCGACCTCTACGAGAACCCGAACAACGTCTTCGTGGCCGGCTTCATCGGCTCGCCCGCGATGAACCTGTTCCACGCGGACGTCACCGACGGCGGCGTCAAGTTCGGCGACACGGTCCTCCCGATCGCCCGCGAGGCGCTCGCGAAGACCACCCAGAAGGTCGTCACGCTCGGCGTGCGCCCCGAGGACGTCACCGTCTCGACCCAGCCCGGCGGCCTGCCCATCGAGGTCGACCTGATCGAGGAGCTCGGCTCGGACGGCTACCTCTACGGCCACACCGAGGTCGAGGGTCGCCGCACCGACATCGTCGCGCGCGTCGACGGCCGCGTGCACCCGACCGCGGGCGACCGCGTCTACGTGACCGCGAACCACCGCGTGCACATCTTCGACGGCGAGTCGGGACTGCGCCTCTCCTAGGCTCCGCCCCCGCGCACACGCTGCCGCCGTCTCCTCCGAGGCGGCGGCAGCGTTCGTCCGGGCCCCTCCACCGTCCGATCCACGACACGAACGGCGCGCCATGTCCGGCTCCCTGAACATCACCTCGGCCACGGTCGATCCGGCCCTCCTCGATCTGCCGTGGAACCTGCGGCTTAACGACTGGCCCGACGAGTACATCGCCGCGCTGCCCAAGGGCATCTCGCGGCACACGGTCCGCTTCGCCCACCTCTCCGGCCACGTCGTCGCGGTCAAAGAGACGACCGCGGAGATGTCGCGCCGCGAGTACGAGATGCTCAAGACGCTGCAGCGCCTCGACGTCCCCTGCGTCGTGCCGGGCGCCGTCATCACGAACCGCAGCGACGACGAGGGCGACGAGCTGCCGGCCGTGCTGGTCACCCGGCACCTCAAGTTCTCGCTCCCCTACCGCGCGCTGTTCTCGCAGACGCTGCGCCCCGACACCGCCACGCGGCTCGTCGACGCGCTCGCGCTGCTGCTGGTGCGCCTGCACGTGATCGGCTTCTTCTGGGGCGACGTCTCGCTCTCGAACACGCTGTTCCGGCGCGATGCCGGGGCGTTCGCGGCGTACCTCGTCGACGCCGAGACGGGGCAGCTCTACTCGGGCGGGCTCTCGAACGGCCAGCGCGAGAACGACCTCGAGATCGCCCGCGTCAACATCGCCGGTGAGCTGCTCGACCTCGAGGCGGGCGGACGCGTCGACGACGACCTCGATCCGATCACGGTCTCGGACGGCATCGTCGCCGCCTACCGCAGCCTCTGGAAGGAGCTGACCGGAGCGGAGTCGTTCTCGACCTCCGAGCGCTGGCGGATCAACGACCGGGTGAACCGGCTCAACGAGCTCGGCTTCGACATCGAGGAGCTCGCGATCAAGACCGACGAGTCGGGCTCGACCGTGCGGATCCAGCCCAAGGTCGTCGACGCGGGTCACCACCAGCGCCGGCTGCTGCGGCTCACCGGACTGGACGCGCAGGAGAACCAGGCGCGCCGACTGCTGAACGACCTCGACTCCTACACGGCCACCTACGACAAGCAGGGGCTCGACGAGGAGATGGTCGCGCACGAGTGGCTCGCGCAGGTGTTCGAGCCGGTCATCCGGTCGATCCCGCGCGATCTGAAGGGGCGCCTGGAGCCGGCGGAGATGTTCCACCAGCTGCTCGAGCACCGCTGGTTCATGTCGCAGCAGCAGGCGCGCGACGTGCCGCTGGCGGAGGCCGTCACCGCCTACGTGAACGACATCCTGCGGCACCGCCGCGACGAGGCGACGGTCATCGCCCCGCCGACCGAGGCGATCACCCTGCCGAACCTCGTGATCGACGGCGCCGGCGACGCCGAGCTGACCGACGAGGACGCCGACGTCGACTGGACGAAGAACGTCTGACCCCGGCACCCCGAAGGGCTCGTGCGGATCCCGGATCCGGCACGAGCCCTTCGTCGTCCGCGGCGCGTGCCGACGCGGATCTCGATACGCCCGCTCCGCGGCCTACTCGATCAGCATGCTCACCCGCCCGCCGCAGGCGGCGCCCGCACACTCGCGAGCTCGCCGCAGGCGGCGCCCCCTCTGCTGCCGCTCGCCGCAGGCGGCCCCCCTTCATGCTGGTCGAGTAGCCGCGCAGCGGCGTATCGAGACCCACCATCACCAGCAGCCCAGCCCGCAGACCACACTCCGTGCGCCGTCGGATCTCGATACGCCCGCTCCGCGGCCTACTCGATCAACATGAAGCGCCTCGGGCCGGCGGTGGCCGATCAGCATGCGCCCCCGCTCGCCGTAGGCGGCGCCCCCTCCGCCGTCGCTCGCCGAAGGCGGCGCCCCCCGCCCCTCCCCCGGCGTCAGCGCGGGTGCCGGCGCGGTGAGCTGCAAGGCGGAGGAGGAAGCGATACCGGCGGTATCGCGCCCGACGACAACGCCGCAGATCGCCGTGCCGGCGCCCGCGCCGCTCGTGCTACTCGGAGGCGGCGCGGAGTTTGGAGATCTCGTAGAGCGCGACCGACGCCGCGATCCCCGCGTTGAGCGACTCGGTCGCCGCGCTGATCGGGATCGAGACGACGGCGTCGCACTGCTCGGTGACGAGGCGGGACAGGCCCTTGCCCTCGCTGCCGACGACGACGAGGAGCGGCCGGTCGGCGAGCTCGAGGCCCGGCAGCATGGTGTCGCCGTCGCCGTCGAGGCCGATGACGAAGACGCCGTCGCGCTTGTAGTCCTTGATCATCGCGGTGAGGTTGGACGCCATCGCGACCGGCACGCGCGCGGCGGCGCCGGCCGAGGTCTTCCAGGCCGCCGAGTTCAGGCCGACCGAGCGGCGCTGCGGGACGATGACGCCCTGCCCGCCGAAGGCCGCCACGGAGCGGATGATCGCACCGAGGTTGCGCGGGTCGGTGATGCCGTCGAGCGCGACGAACAGCGGGACGACCCCGCGGGAGACGCTGCGCTCGAGCAGGTCGCTCGGGT
This sequence comes from Rathayibacter sp. VKM Ac-2857, assembly GCF_013205025.1. GTDB lineage: Bacteria > Actinomycetota > Actinomycetes > Actinomycetales > Microbacteriaceae > Rathayibacter. The sequence goes on from NZ_JABMLE010000001.1 coordinate 927,973, forward strand.
GCGCGTACTCGTACGGCGGCACCTTGAGCACGAGGCCCTGGTGCACCGAGTCCGGGCCGGCGAGCCGGTCGAGCTCGGGGCGCATGACCTCGAGCACCGGGAGGCCGCGCGCGGTGGCGAGCTTGAGCGCCTCCTTGACCCGGTCGTCCATCTCGATGCGGGTCGCGAGGTAGAGGGTGGTCGCGGGGATCTTGGCGCGGAGCACCTCGAGGACCGAGTTGCGGCCGGTGACCATCTCGGACTCGTCGCCGCTCTTGGGCTTCCGCGCCGGAGCCGGACGGCCCTGACCGCGGGCCGCGCCGGTCAGCGCCGCTCCGGGCCGGCCCTTGCCACCAGCGGCGACGAAGCGCTCGCGCGCCGCCTTCGCCTTGCCTGCGGGGTGGTACGGCCGGTCCTCGGCCTTGGGCGTGGGCTTCTTGCCCTCGAGGGCCTGACGGCCCTGACCGCCGGAACCGACGGCCTTGCCCCTGCTCTTCTTTCGGACCGCTCCTGGGCGGCCGGCTTTATTCGCCATCGAGACTCCAATGCGCACCCGTCTGGGTGTCTTCGATCGTGATTCCCGCAGCAGCGAGATCGGTTCGGATGCGGTCGGCGGCCGCCCAGTCGCGCTGCTCGCGCGCGGTCTGGCGCTCGGCGACCAAGCGGTCGACGAGCACGGTGAGGGCCCGGTAGGTGGGCTCGTCGTCGGAGCGCGCCCACTCGGGGGCCTCCGGGTCGATGCCGAGGACCGACGCCATGGCGAGCACCTGCGTGCGCAGCGCGGACACCGTGCCGAGGTCCTCCGCGTCGAGCGCGGCGTTGCCGGCCCGCACGGTCTCGTGCAGGACGCCGATGGCCTGCGGGACCGAGAGGTCGTCGTCCATCGCCTCGGCGAACTCGTCCGGCACGACCGGCGTGCCCACCGCGGCGAAGCGGGTGCCCTCGAGGCGCCGGCGCGAGCGGTCGAGGAAGCCCTCGATCCGCTCGAGCGCCGCCTCGGCCTCCTCGAGCGCGCCGTCGTGGAACTCGAGCGTCGAGCGGTAGTGCGCCGAGCCGAGGTAGTAGCGGACGACCAGCGGGCGGGCGGAGTCGAGGAGCTCGGAGGCGAAGACGGAGTTGCCGAGCGACTTGCTCATCTTCTGACCGGTCACCGACACGAGGCCGTTGTGCAACCAGTAGCTGGCGAAGGCGTGGCCCGCGGCGCTCGACTGGGCGAGCTCGTTCTCGTGGTGCGGGAAGCGCAGGTCGAGCCCGCCGCCGTGGATGTCGAACTGCGTGCCGAGGTACTTCGTCGACATGGCGGAGCACTCGATGTGCCAGCCGGGCCGGCCCCTCCCCCAGGGCGAGGCCCAGGAGGCCGATTCGGGCTCCTCCGGCTTCATGCCCTTCCACAGGGCGAAGTCGTGCGGGTCGCGCTTGCCGCGCGGGTCGGCGTCGGTCGCCGCCTCCATGCTCTCGAGGCGCTGGTGGGTGAGCGCGCCGTAGTCGGGCCAGGAGCGGGTGTCGAAGTAGACGTCGCCGGAGTCGTCGGGAGCGGGGTAGGCGTGACCCAGCTCGATCAGGCGCTGCACGAGCGCGACCATCTCGGCGATGCTCGCCGTGGCGCGCGGCTCGTAGGTGGGGGCGAGGATGCCGAGCGCGGAGTACGCGGCCGTGAACTCGAGCTCGACGCGGTAGGCGAGGGCCCACCACTGCTCGGAGGGCTCGCCCTCGCCGGCGGCGCGACGCGCCTGCTCGGCGATCGCCAGGATCTTGTCGTCGATGTCGGTGACGTTGCGCACGAGGGTCACCCGGTAGCCGCGGTAGGCGAGCCAGCGGCGCAGCTGGTCGTAGACCAGGGCGGAGCGCAGGTGCCCGATGTGCGGCGACGACTGCACCGTGGGTCCGCAGACGTACATCCCGACCTCGTTCTCGCGGAGGGGGACGAAATCGACGAGGGCCTGGGCCTTCGAGTCATGCAGTCGCAGAGTCACGCCGCGAGTTTACCGGGCGGGGCGGTCGCGGCCGGGCGGCGGGCCAGCGCGGTGGATCAGCGCCGGGATCCGGGGGTGGGGAGGACGAGTGCAGTGGCGGTCGCCGCGACCCCCTCGCCGCGGCCGGTGAAGCCGAGCGCGTCGGAGGTGGTGGCCGCGACGCTGACCGGGGCGCCGAGGAGGGCGGAGAGCAGCTGCTGCGCCTCCTCCCGCCGCGGGGAGAACTTCGGGCGGTTGCCGATCAGCTGGACCGAGACGTTGCCGATGGTGAAGCCGGCCGCCTCGACGAGCTCGCGGGTCGCCCGGAGGAAGACCTCGCCGTGCGCGTCCTGGAAGCGAGGGTCGTCGGTGCCGAAGCGGGAGCCGATGTCGCCGAGGTTCGCCGCGGCGAGCAGGGCGTCGCAGATCGCGTGCGCGACCGGGTCGCCGTCGCTGTGCCCGGACAGCCCGCGCTCCCCGGGCCAGTGCAGACCGGCGACCCAGAGCGGCGAGGCGTCGTCGAAGGCGTGCACGTCGGTGCCGATGCCGACCCGCGGCACCGCGGCCGACGGCGCCGGCGCGAGCAGCTGCTCCGCCCGGGCGAGGTCCCAGGGCGTGGTGATCTTGAAGGCGAGCGGGTCGCCGGGGACGACGACGGAGCCGCGGCCGTGCGCGGCGAGCAGGGCCGCATCGTCGGTGAACTCCCGGCCGGCGGCGGCGTAGGCCTCGTCGAGAAGGTGCCGGGGGAAGCCCTGCGGCGTCTGCACGGCGGCGAGCTGCGAGCGGTCGACGGTGTCGAGGATCGCCGCGTCGGCGTCGATGAGCTTGATGGTGTCGGTGACTGGCAGGCCGGGGATGGCGCCGCCGCCGGTGGAGCGGACGGCGGCGAGCACGCGCTCGAACTGCGCGACGGGCGTGAGGGCCCGCGCGGCGTCGTGCACGAGGACGGTCTCGACGCCGGGGAGCAGGAGCGCCAGGCCGCGGGCGACGGAGTCCTGCCGGGTGGCTCCGCCGGCGGTGACGAGGACTTCGACGGCGGGCCCTGAGGCGCGGCGGCAGAGCTCGACGGTCGCGTCGACGAGCGGCTCCGGTGCGACGACGACGACCTGCACCGGCTCGGCGAGAGTGAGGACGGTGCGGAGGCTGCGCTCGAGGATGGTGACACCCGCGCACTCGACGTAGGCCTTCGGGAGCTCGCGCCCAAGGCGGGTGCCGCTGCCGGCGGCGACGATGACCACGGCCGCGCTCGGCGTCGATCCGGTGACGGTGTTCAACGGGACGTCCTTTCGCCGCCGGTCACAGTAGCAGCGGCGGGGCGGAGGGGGCAGCCCGGCCGGGACGCGAGCGCGGCTGCGCTATTCTGTGTGCGGCTCCTGCACCTCGAATCCGCCCTGCCCGGGGTGGGCGGAGCCGATGATCTGGAGGAACCCGTGAAGGCGCGTCTCGCTGCATCCGTCGTTCTCGCGGTCGGCGTCGCGTTCGCCACCGCAGGCTGCAACCTCGTCGCCCCGCAGGCGACCCGGGCGATCTACGACCCGAGCGACGGCGTGGGTGCGACGGTCGGCGACGTGTCGATCCGCAACGCGATGATCATCTCCGAGGACGGCGAGGTCGGCACGCTCGTCGTCTCGCTGGTCAACGACACCGACGAGACGGTCAGCGTCGAGGTGCAGTACGAGGCGAGCACCGGCCGGACGAGCGACACGGTGGACGCGGTCCCCGGTCGCACGGAGGTCCGCCCGGACAGCACCGAGTCGGTGACGATGGAGGGTCTCGACACCCTTCCCGGCAGCCTGTTCCCCGTCTACTTCCAGTACGGCTCGGAGGAGGGCAAGGAGCTCCTCGTCCCGATCCTGACGAACGCCCTCGAGGCCTACGCGACGCTGACCCCGGTCCCGTCGGCCACCCCGACCCTCACGCCCACGCCGGACCCGGCGCAGACCGCGCTGCCGACCCCGACCGTGCAGCCCGGCGTCGACGCCCCGGCGGAGTAGCACCCGTTCCTCACGAAGGGCCGTCCACCTCGGTGGGCGGCCCTTCGTCGTTCAGTCGGTCGGGTCTCGATACGCCCCTGCGGGGCTACTCGACCAGCATGTGCCGCCGAACCCGCTCGTCGCGCAGCGACGGCTCTGTCGCAGACCGCTCGTCGCGCAGCGACGGCCCCACCGACCGCTCGTCGCACAGCGACGGCCCCACCGACTGCTCGTCGCACAGCGAAAGCCCGACCAGCACCTGCACGTCTGCAGACGGCGGCTCGCTGCCCCCTCCTTCAGAAGTGGATCGCGGGGCCTGGTGGGGGTGGCTGCAAGGCGGAGGAGGGCGCGATACCGGCGGTATCGCAACCGACGACAACGCCGCAGACGCCCCCGCCAGGCCCCGCGATCAGGCGTCGAAGCGGTAGCCGAGGCCGCGGACGGTCACCAGGAGCACCGGCTCCTTCGGCGTCTTCTCGATCTTGGAGCGGATGCGCTTGACGTGGACGTCGAGGGTCTTGGTGTCGCCGAAGTAGTCGCTGCCCCAGACGCGGTCGATCAGCTGGCCGCGGGTGAGGACGCGGCCGGCGTTGCGGAGGAGCATCTCGAGCAGCTCGAATTCCTTGAGCGGCATCGGGGTCTCGACGCCGTCGACCTCGACGGTGTGGCGCTCGATGTCCATGCGGACGGGGCCGGCGACGACGATGCGCTCCTCCCCCGGGTCCTCGGTGCGGCGGCGGAGGACGGCGCGGATGCGTGCGAGCAGCTCGCGGGTCGAGTACGGCTTGGTGACGTAGTCGTCGGCGCCGAGCTCGAGCCCGACGACGATGTCCACCTCGGAGTCCTTCGCGGTGACCATGATGATGGGGATCGCGGAGCGGGTGCGGATCTCGCGGCACACCTCGGTGCCGGGCATGCCGGGGAGCATCAGGTCGAGCAGGATCAGGTCGTACTCGCCGTCGTCGAAGGCGGAGACGGCGCGCAGGCCGTCCTCGGCGACGGTGACGTCGTAGCCCTCTCGTTCGAGCAGGTAGCTGAGCGGCTCGCTGAGGGCGCTCTCGTCCTCGACGAGCAGGATGCTGGTCACGCGGTGTCTCCTATCGGGGCGGCGGACGCGAAGGGCGTCCTGGCCGGGTCTACTTCGGGGAGTCGGATGGTGAAGGTGCTGCCGCGGCCGGGCTTGGACCAGACGCGGACGTCGCCGCCGTGGTTCTGCACGGCGTGCTTGACGATGCTGAGGCCGAGCCCGGTGCCGCCGGTGTGGCGGGAGCGGGCCTGGTCGACGCGGTAGAAGCGCTCGAACACGCGGTCGAGGTCCTCCTCCGGGATGCCGATGCCCTGGTCGGTGACGGCGATCTCGACGACGCCGCCGGTGGAGCGGACGCCGATGCCGACGCGGGAGCCGGGCGGCGAGTACTGGATGGCGTTGGCGAGCAGGTTGTGCAGCGCCGAGACCAGCATCTTCTCCTGGCCGGCGACGTACGCCTTCTTCATCCCGCCCTTGACGAGGGTCACGTCGTGCGACTCCGCCATCACGTGGGTGGTCTCGAGCGCCGCGACCACGATGTCGTCGACGCGGACGACCTCGGCGGAGCCGGCGACGTCGGCCGACTGCAGGCGGGAGAGCTCGATGATCTCGCGGGTGATCTTCGCGAGGCGGTGCGACTCCTGGGTGAGGCGGTGCGCGAAGCGGCGCACCTGCTTCGGGTCGTCGGCGGCGGAGTCGAGGGCCTCGGCGAGGAGGCCGACCGCGCCGATCGGGGTCTTCAGCTCGTGCGAGATGTTGGCGACGAAGTCGCGGCGGACGGCCTCGAGGCGGCGAGCCTCGGTGTGATCCTCGGCGAGGACGAGCACGAAGCGGGAGCCCAGGCGCGTGGCGTGCACGACCAGGGTGACCGCCGCATCCGAGAGCGGACTCGTCGCGAGCTCCAGGTCCTGCTCGATGTCGTCGCCGAAGCGGCGCACCCGGTCGACGATCGCGACCAGGTCGGGGTGGAGCAGGGTGTCCTGCGAGACGAGGCCGAGCGAGATCGCGCGGGCGGAGGCCTTGAGCACGTTGTGGGAGGGGTCCGTCACGAAGGCGGGCGCTCCGACGGCGTCGATGATCGCGCCGATCCCCTCGGGCAGGCCGACGGCGACGACCTCGGCGGCGATCCGCCCCTGGCGTGCGGCGAGCGTCACGACGCTCGTCAGGACGACGCCGATGGAGATGCCGAGAACGAGCGACAGCACGACGATCAGGCCCGTTTCCACGCTCCCAGGCTATCCATCCACCGCCCGTCTCCCTACCGGATGCCCGGCGACGGGGTGCGGGTCGAGTACTGTTCAAACGCTCGGCACCGTTCGTTAACCTGCCGTGGTCATCATGGCTGCGCCTGCGCCGACCTGGTGCAGTCGCAGCGTCGTGCGCGGCGTGGAACGGCACCGTCCTCCGTGCGTGCCGCAGAGAGGGACGAGAAGAAGATGCGCGAAGTTTTCCAGCAGGAGCTGGCCGAAGTCCAGGACCGGCTCGTCGAGATCTCCGGACTCGTCGAGATCGCGATCGAGAAGGCGACCCAGGCGTTCAACCACTCCGACGTCTCCCTCGCCGAGGAGGTCATCGCCAGCGACGCCCGCATCGACGAGCTGGCCATCAGCCTCGACGAGCTGGCGATCGACATCCTCGCCCGCCAGGGCCCCGTCGCCCGCGACCTACGGACCGTCGTGTCCGCACTGCGGATCAGCGCCTCGCTCGAGCGGATGGGCGACATCGCCGAGCACATCGCCCAGCTCTCCCGCTACCGCTTCCCTGACAAGGTCGTGCCGAAGACGCTCCGCCCGACGTTCGTCGAGATGGGCCGCCTCGACGTGGTCGTCGCGCACAAGCTCACCGAGCTGCTGCGCACGCAGGACCCCCGCCTCGCCGAGGAGATCCGCGACGAGGACGACAAGATCGACGAGCTGCACGTCAGCGTCTTCGACAAGGTCCTCAGCGAGGCGTGGAAGGGCCAGGCCGCCGACACCGTCGACGCCACCCTCGCCAGCCGCTACCACGAGCGGTTCGCCGACCACGCGGTGTCCATCGCGAAGAAGGTCCAGTACCTCATCTCAGGCGACTGGGGCTGAGCTTGTTTGTCGATGTCGCGCGGAGCGCGATATCGACCGCGGTCGGCAGACCGCGTGGGCGCGTTCCGCGGAGCGGGGTGCGAACGGTCAGGGCGAATCGCTGGCACGCGATTCGCCCGTTCGCCTTGCGAGGGGCGGGTGGTCTCGACTCTCAGCGCCCGGGCGTCGGTGAGCGAGTGCCTCCGTTCATGCTGATCGAGTCGCGCCGGCGTGCGAGGGGCGCGTTCCGCGACCTGGCTCGTCCATGCTTATCGAGTAGCGCGCGCAGCGTGCGTATCGAGATCCGCCGTCGTACGGACGCGGGGTCTCGATACGCCGCGTGCCGCGGCTACTCGACCAGCAGGGAAGGGGCGCGGTCCGCGGCCTTGTTCTGCACAACATGGGGGGCGCGTTACGCGACCTCGCTCTCGCGTCCACGCTGATCGAGTCGTGCCGCCATGCAACGGGCGCGTTCCGCGACCTGGCTCATTCATGGTGATCGAGTAGCGCGCGCAGCGTGCGTATCGAGATCCGCCGTCGTAGGGGGGGCGGGTGCGGACGCGGACGGCCCGCGGGAGTGGGGACTCCGGCGGGCCGTGCGGGGGTGCGCGGGGCGGGCTACTTCTTGGCGCCCTGGGCGGCGACGGCGGCGGCGCCGGCGGCGGCGGCCTCGGGGTCGAGGTAGCGGGCCTCGCCGATCGGCTCGAAGTTCTCGTCGAGGGTGTAGACGAGGGGGATGCCGGTCGGGATGTTGAGCTCGGCGATGTCGGAGTCCGAGATGCCGTCGAGGGTCTTCACCAGCGCCCGCAGCGAGTTGCCGTGCGCGGTGATCATGACGGTCTTGCCCGAGGCGAGATCCGGCTTGATGTCCGACTCCCAGTACGGGAGCATCCGCTCGATGACCAGCTTGAGCGACTCGGTGCGGGGCAGGTCGTCGCCGAGGTCGGCGTAGCGCTCGTCGTGCGCCTGCGAGTACTGGTCCTCGTCGTCGATGGGGGGCGGCGGCACGTCGAACGAGCGGCGCCAGGTCATGAACTGCTCGGGACCGTACTCGGCGAGGGTCTGCGCCTTGTCCTTGCCCTGCAGCGCGCCGTAGTGGCGCTCGTTCAGGCGCCAGGAGCGCTTCACGTCGATCCACAGGCGGTCGGCCTTCTCGAGCGCGATGTTCGCGGTCTGGATCGCGCGGGTCTGGCGCGAGGTGTAGACGACGTCGGGGTGCAGCCCCGCCTCGGTCAGCAGCTCGCCGGCGCGGGTCGCCTCCGCGACGCCCTGCTCGGTGAGCCGCACGTCGACCCAGCCGGTGAACAGATTCTTCTGGTTCCACTCGCTGTTGCCGTGGCGCACGAGGATGAGGGTGTAGGTCTCGGACATGCGTCCAGTTTAGAGGCGGCCCCTCCGCCCCCGGATACGCTGGAGACCATGCCGATCGGAGCCGTCACCCGCGGCACGACGGGCACGAACCGCCTCCGCCGGGTCGACCGCCGGCTGGCCGAGCTGCCGGTGCTGCGCACGACCGCGGAGCCGATCGTGGTCGACCTCGGCTTCGGTGCGAGCGCCGTCACGACCCTCGAGCTGCACCGCCGCCTGGTCCGCACGGTACCCGGCGTCGACGTGGTCGGCTTCGAGATCGAGCCGGCCCGCGTCGAGACGGCGCAACGGCAGCTCGATCGCGTCCGCGAGGGCGGGACCGCCTTCCCCGCCGACGCCCGGGTGCGCTTCGAGCGCGGCGGCTTCGAGGTCCCCCTGCCCGGGCGGCAGCGGGCGAGCGTGATCCGCGCCTTCAACGTCCTCCGGCAGTACGACGAGTCGGCGGTCGCGGAGGCGTGGCGGACGATGACCGACCGGCTGACCCCGGGCGGCGTCCTGGTGGAGGGGACCTGCGACGAGATCGGCCGGATCTGCACCTGGATCGAGATCGGACGCGAGGGTCCCCGCTCCCTCACCCTGTCGCTCCGGCTCGGCGCCGTGCCCTCGCCGATGATCGCGGCCGAGCGGCTGCCGAAGGCGCTGATCCACCGCAACGTCGCGGGCGAGCCGGTGCACGCGTTCCTGCTGGCGCTCGAGCGCGCCTGGCTGCACGCCGCCCCGCTCGCCGTCTACGGGCCGACGCAGCGCTGGATCGCCGCCGCCGAGTCGCTGCGGGGCGAGTGGCCGATCCTCGGCGGACCGCGACGGTGGCGGCTGGGCGAGGTGACCGTCGCCTGGGACGCGGTGGCCCCGCTCGACGCGACCCCGTCACTGTGAGCATTCTCATATTCAGGACCGCTACCCTCGTGCCCCATGGACGACCCTCCCCCTGAACCCTCGGGCACTGCACCCTCGGGCACTGACCCTTCGCCCGCCGCACCGACCTCGACCCTGATCGGCGGTGCTGCGGGTGCCTGAATGGCTCGGCATCGTCATCGGCCTCCTCCTCACCGTCGGCACCGGTCTCTTCGTCGCCTCCGAGTTCGCGCTGGTCAACCTCGACCGCAACGAGCTCGAGGAGCGCCGCGCCCGCGGTGAGAAGCGCCTCGATCCGACGATCTCCGCCCTGCGGATCACCTCCACCCACCTCTCCGGCGCGCAGCTGGGCATCACGCTCACCACGCTGCTCACCGGCTACACCTTCGAGCCCGCGATCAGCTCGCTGCTGGACGGCCCGCTGCGCTCCGTCGGCGTCCCGGCCGAGATCGTGCCGGGCATCGGCACGGTCGTCGGCGTCGTGCTGGCGACCGTCTTCTCGATGGTGATCGGCGAGCTGGTCCCCAAGAACTTCGCGCTGGCGCTGCCGCTGAAGACCGCGCAGGTCGTCGTGCCGTTCCAGATCCTCTTCACCACGGTCTTCAAGCCGGTGATCCTGCTCTTCAACAACACGGCCAACGCCCTGATCCGCGCGATGGGCATCGAGCCCAAGGAGGAGCTCTCGGGCGCCCGCAGCGCCGACGAGCTCGGCTCGCTCGTGCGCCGCTCGGTGCTCGAGGGCACCCTCGACCGCGACCACGCCGACCTGCTGCACCGCACGCTCCGCTTCTCGAGCCGCAGCGTCGCCGACGTGATGACGCCGCGGGTCCGGATGGCCTCCGTCACGCTGCAGAGCACCGCGGAGGACGTCGTCCGGCTGGCGAACCGCACCGGCTTCTCGCGCTTCCCCGTGCTCGGCCGCGACTCCGACGACGTCCGCGGCGTCCTGCACGTGAAGCACGCCTTCGCGCTCGAACCGGAGCGCCGTGCATCCGTGACCGCCGAGTCGCTGATGATCGCGCCGATGCGCGTCCCCGAGACCGCCCGCGCCGACGCCCTGCTCGCTCCCCTGCGCGGCAGCGGCCTCGCGATCGCGGTCGTCGTCGACGAGTACGGCGGGACCGCGGGCGTCGTCACGCTCGAGGACCTGGTCGAGGAGATCGTCGGCGAGCTGGAGGACGAGCACGACCGCACCCGCGCGGGCGTCATCCGCTCGGGTCGCTCGGCGACCTTCGGCGGCGAGCTGCGCCCGGACGAGGTCGCGGAGCGCCTCGGTGCCGTCGTGCCCGAGGGCGAGGACTACGACACGGTCGCGGGGTTCCTCGCCTCGACCCTGGGACGGGTGCCCGAGCTCGGCGACGAGGTCGCCGTGGCCGGCGGCGTGCTGCGGGTCGACCGCGTCGCCGCCCACCGCGTCGACCGCGTCCGCTTCACCCCGGCCGCCGGCGCAGACGCTGCTGACGGGGGCGATGCCCCCGGCGTCGCCGCACTCCGAGCCGAGGGAGCCGTCCATGAGTGAGTACCTGCCCGGGATCGCCTGGCTGGTGGTCCTGCTGGTGGTCAATGCCTTCTTCGTCGGCGCCGAGTTCGCCGTGATCTCGGCCCGCCGCTCGCAGATCGAGCCGAGAGCCGACGCGGGCAGCCGCGCGGCGAAGACCACGCTCTGGGCGATGGAGCACGCCACGCTGATGCTCGCGACGAGCCAGCTGGGCATCACCGTCTGCTCGCTGGTGATCCTCAACGTCTCCGAACCGGCGATCCACCACCTGCTCGAGATCCCGCTGGGCTTCACGGCGCTGTCCGCGGAGGCGATCGGCGTGATCGCGTTCGTCGCCGCGCTGCTCCTGGTGACCTTCCTGCACGTCGTGTTCGGCGAGATGGTGCCGAAGAACCTCGCGTTCTCGGTGCCGACGCGCGCCGCGCTGCTGCTCGCTCCGCCGCTCGTGCTCGTCTCGCGCCTGGTGAAGCCGCTGATCTGGTCGCTGAACGCGGTCGCGAACGGCATCCTCCGCCTGGTGCGGGTGGAGCCGAAGGACGAGGCGACGAGCGCCTTCACGCTCGACGAGGTCGCGGCGATCGTCCGCCAGTCGACCCGCGAGGGCGTGCTGGTCGACGCCTCCGGCACCGTCACCGCGGCCTTCGAGTTCACGACCAAGCGGGTCGTCGACGTCGCGGTCCCGCTCGAGCGGATCGTGCTTCTGCCCGCGGCGGCGACACCCGCGGACGTGCGCCGCGCGGTCGCCGAGCACGGCTACTCCCGCTACCTGCTGGCGGACGCCGAGGGCCTGCCCGGCGGCTACCTGCACCTCAAGGACGTCTCCGACCTCGACGCGACGGACGCTCCGGTGCCCGCCAAGCGGATCCGCCGCCTCGCCGCGGTCTCGGCCGGCGACGAGCTGGAGGACGCGCTCGCCGCGCTCCGCCGCACCGGCGCGCACCTCGCGCGCGTAGTCGACCCGGAGGGCGCCACCACCGGCGTCCTCTTCCTCGAGGACATCATCGAGGAGCTCGTCGGCGAGGTGCAGGACGCGACCAACGCGTGACCGTCGGCGGAGTGGCCGGTCAGGCGAGCTCGGGCAGCGCGGCTCTCGCCTCGGCCGAGCTCGCCCCGGTCGCCGTCAGCAGGTCGACGACCAGCGGCCGGAGGATGACCAGGAGCGTCTTCTCGGCCAGCCGCGCCTCGGGGAGAAGCATCTGCGGGTCGAGGGTCGTCGCGAGCAGCACGAGGTCCTGACGGGCGAGCGCGAGCACCGCGGGCTCGGTGACGGCCCGGCCGAGCAGGGCGACGCCCGTCCCGAAGCGCAGCACGACATCGGCGAGGTCGGGCCGCGGGACGGCGTCGCCGACCAGGAAGTCGGTGCGGCGCGCGACGATCCGGAGGTTGCGGGTCGCGAGGTCGAGCGCGGCGAGCATGGTGCGCTGCCGCTCCAGCTCGGCGCGGTGACGCCGGACGAACGGCGAGATCCGCGCGACGCCGATCGCCGAGTCGAGCGCGGCCGTCCAGCCGTCGATCACGGGCTGCGTTCCGCGGACGCGCTCGAGCGCCCTCGCGGAGGCGGTGGGGTCGCCCCGGCGGAGCGCGTCGGCGAGCGCGTCGATCGTCTCGGCGAGCGCCGCCACCAGCCGCCGCGCCTCGGCCCGCGCCGCCCGCAGCGGGTTGCGCGGCACGATCGCCGTGCAGAGCAGCGCGGCGAGACCGCCGACGAGACCGTCGAGGCTCCGCGTGAAGACGCCGCCGTCGGGCGCGGGCAGGATCATCACCAGCATCGCCTGGGTGCCGGCCGCGACCGCGAAGCCGGGCGACGGCGAGAGCGCCCGCCCCAGCGTGAAGACGATCGCGAGCACCACGGCGAGCTGCCAGACGCCGGTGCCCCAGAGCAGCAGCAGCAGCTCGCTCGCGGTGATGCCGATCAGCATGCCGATCGCGGTCTCGGCGACCTGCTTCGGCCGGGTGTCGCGCGCGATGCCGAGGCTCGAGATGGTCGCCGTCAGCGACAGCACCGGGGCCGGGTGGCCGAAGGCGAAGCGCGAGACGGAGTACGCGAGGATCGCCGCGAGGACGATCTGCAGCACCGCGGGCAGCGACGCCGCCGCGCGCGCGACGCCCCGGCCGGGCCGGAGGTCGTCGAGGCGGACGAGAGCGCGGATCCGCTCGGCCGCCCGATCCCGCCGAGCGGGTCCTGCGGCCACCACGGCGTGGCCTACCTGGTCGCTGCCCCGAGCCGGGGCAGGCGGGGCACGCCCGCCTCCGCACCGGCACCGGGCGGGACGACGACCTCCTGCGCGGCCGAGACGAGGATCTCGCCGGCGAGCACGGTGAGCTCGAGGTCGACCGGGACCGAGCGCTTCACCACGGCGAGGGCGATGGGGCCCTCCTCGTAGTGCCAGGCGCTCGCGGTGACGGTGCCGACCTCGACCGGCTCGCCGCCCTTGAGCGCGGTGACGACGTCGCCGTGCCCGGGCAGGGCGGAGTCCGAGCCGTCGAGCTGCAGCAGCACGAGGCGGCGCGGCGGGTGGCCGAGGTTGTGCACCTTCGCGACCGTCTCCTGCCCGCGGTAGCAGCCCTTGGCCAGGTGCACGGAGGAGCGGAGCAGGTCGAGCTCGTGCGGGATCGACCGGTCGTCGACCTCGGTCGCGTGCCGCGGGCGCCAGGCGGCGATGCGGAGCGCCTCGAGGGCGTCGGAGCCGGCCAGGGTGACGCCGGCGACGCGCGCCCGGGCGGCGAGCTGCTCGAGCGCCGCGCGCGGGACCAGGGTCTCGCGGGCGGTCCAGCCGGCCGCCGGGTGGACCGGGGCGAGGGCGTACTGCCAGCCGCCGGGCTGCACCTGCGCCCACGGGTCGAGCCAGCTGATGCCGGACTCCCCCGCGAGCTCGAGGGCCAGCGCGGTGGCGGGGCCGTCGCCGAGGGTCGCGAGCGTCGCGAACTCGACGGTGCGGTCGGCGATCTCGACGCGGAGCATGAAGCGCATCCGGTCGAGCCAGGCCGCGAGCCCCGGCGTCTCGTCGCGGTCGAGGAGGAGCCAGGCGGTCTCGCCGTCGTCGACGACGCGGATGAGGTGCTCGATCCGGCCGGACGGATCCAGCAGCAGGGTCTCGGCCGAGTCGCCGGGGGCGAGGCGGGCGAGCGCCTGGCTGGTCAGCGAGTCGAGCCAGGTGAGGCGGTCGGGGCCGGTGACGGTGACGACGCCGCGACCCGAGAGGTCGACGATCGCGGTGCCCGCGGCGAGCGCCCGCTGCTCGCGGAACGGCTCGCCGTAGTGCGCGGCGACGCCGGGCTCGGCCGCACTCGTGCCGACGACGGCGCCGGAGACCGAGAGGAGCGGGGAGATCGGAACGGGCACGGAGGACGCGGCCTCAGTCGACACGGGCGAGCCTTCCGGAGGAGTGGGTGCGGAGCCCCTGGCCGAGCGCGGCGATGTCCCACGCCCAGAGCAGGTGGTCGTCGACGAGGCCGTAGAGGCGGGTGGCGGCCGCGTAGTCCTTCGCGGCGGCGGTGCGCATGACCGCGTCGGTCGCGAGGTCGATCCGCGGGCCCTTGACCTGGCCGAGGTAGAGCTCGCTGACGCCGTCGGGGTGCACGAGAGCGACCTCGATGTCGAAGCCGCCCGCGCCGTTGCGCAGCGTCTCGACCGACTCGGCGTCGGGGAAGGCGGGGGCACCGCGACCCGGCAGCATCGCGGGGCCCGCGTCGGCGTCGGTGAGCGGGCGGCTGAGCCGCCAGTAGCCCATCTCGCTCACGAGGGGCCGGTGGCCGACCTCGCTGTCGTCCTCGAGCAGCCAGGTGTACGAGCTGTAGTTGAGGTAGGGCAGGCCGTCGTAGCTGAAGCTCACGCGGTGGCCGAACTCGGCCTGCACGGAGTCGTCGCCGACGGCGTAGTCGATGACACCCGATCCCTCCCAGACGCCGAGCAGCCAGGAGAGCGGGACGAGTTCGGGAGGGAGGCCCGAGGGGAGGGAGATCAAACCTGCTCCGGCGGCGGCTAGCGCTGGCCGCGGTAGAGCTTGTAGACGACCACGCCGGAGACCCACGCGATCGCGAGGGAGGCGAGCCCGAGCAGTCCGAGGTAGAAGAGTTCGAGGGCGAGAAGCATGGCTCCATCCTATCCGGCGGCACCGACGCGGAGGAGGGCTGTCAGAGCGAGGTGAGGGCGGCGATCCCGCTGGCGACGGCGACGACGACCATCGCGCCGACCACGCTCGTCATCGTCCGCACCAGGTAGCCGCTCGCCTTCGCGACGGCGAGCTGCACGGCGAAGGTCGCGAGGACGCAGCCGCCGAAGGTCAGCGCCAGCCAGAGCTGCTGCGAGGCGGACGGGGCGAGCACGAGGGTGACGACGGAGCCGGCCAGCGCGAGCGCCCAGACCACTCCCACTCCCGCGCGATCCCTGCCCATCCCCCAATTGTGCCCCAGGGAATCGGGCTTCCCGACCCGCCGCTAGTATTGCCGGAGACCATTACTGGAGGATCCGTGGCGCAGTTGTTGATACTGACCTCAGCCGGTGGCTCCGAGGTCCTCCCCGCGCTGGGTCTGCTCAGCCACAAGACCCGGCAGATCCCTGCGGAGCCGGCGCACCTCGTGAACGCACCGAGCTGCGATCTCATCTTCGTCGACGCCCGGCAGGACCTGGCGAGTGCGAAGTCGCTCTGCAAGATCCTGACCACCACCGGCATCAACGTCCCGCTGATCCTGATCCTCACCGAGGGCGGGCTCACCGCCGTCTCGGCCGACTGGGGCGTGAACGACGTCATCCTCGACTCCGCCGGCCCCGCCGAGGTCGACGCGCGCATCCGCCTGGTGATCGGCCGGCTCGCGCAGGAGCAGTCGACGTCGCGGATCCAGGCGTCCGGCGTCGTGATCGACGAGGCGAGCTACTCGGCGAAGGTGCACGGGCGTCCGCTCGACCTCACCTTCAAGGAGTTCGAGCTGCTGCGCTTCTTCGCGACCCACCCGTCGCGCGTCTTCACCCGCGAGCAGCTGCTCAGCGAGGTCTGGGGCTACGACTACTTCGGCGGCACCCGCACGGTCGACGTGCACGTGCGGCGCCTGCGCGCCAAGCTCGGCGATCTCGAATCGCTCATCGGCACGGTGCGCAACGTCGGCTACCGCTTCAACGTGTACGAAGAGGACAATGAACGAGTCGCTCAATCTCTCGGTTGAGAACCTGGCCGATCCCGCCGTCGCCGCGGGGCTCGAGCACCTGATCGGCCGGGCCGCCTGGTTCGACGGCCGGCCCCCGTTCAGCGATCAGACCCTGATCGACGCGCGGGCCGGCTCGCGCACACTCCTCGTCGGCCTGCGCGCCGACGTCGTGGTCGCGGCCGCGGTGCTCGGTCAGGGCGAGCTCGAGTTCGTCGTCGATCCGGAGTGGCGCGGCGTCGGCTTCGGCCGCGCCGTCCTCGACCAGGTGCTCGCCAGCGGGCGCACCGGACTGCTCGCCTGGGCGCACGGCGACCACCCGGCGGCCCGGGCCCTCGCCGCGTCCCACGACTTCGCGCCGGTGCGCACGCTGCTGCACCTCGCGCTGGATCCGCTCGTCGCCCCGCCCGTGCGCGTCGCCGACGGCTTCTCGCTGTCGGACGCGCGCGACCTCGATCCGGCCGAGTGGGTCGCCCTCAACGCCCGCGTCTTCGCCGCGCATCCCGAGCAGGGGCGGATCACCGAGGACGACCTGGCCGCGCGCCGGGCCGAGCCCTGGTACCAGGACGAGGACTTCCTGCTGCTCCGCGACGCCCAGGGCGCGCTGGTCGGCTACGACTGGCTGAAGATCGAGCCGGAGTCGACCACGGGCGAGATCTACGTGCTCGGCGTGGCCCCCGAGACGGCCGGCCACGGCCTCGGCCGCACGCTCCTCGGCGCGGGACTCGCCCGGATGCTCGAGCGCGGCTGCACCGTCGCCGATCTCTACGTCGAGGCCGAGAACCGCTCCGCCGTGGCGCTGTACCGCTCGCTCGGTTTCACCGACGCCGCCGTCGACGTGCAGTACCTGCACCGCCGCCCCGCGGTGCGCTGAGCGGCGCGCCGACTCCGAGGCTCCTCCCCAGGCCGGCTTCACCCGGCATTCACCACGGGCGGCGCGGGCGCGTCCGGCGCGGTGCCAGGATGGTCGCATGGACGGCGACAACCTGATTCTCGAAGACGGCCTGAGCGACGAGCTCGACGACGACTTCGACGAGGAGGAGGAGGGTCACTCCGACCCCCTGCTCCCGGACGACCGCTATCTCGACCGCGAGCTGAGCTGGCTGGCGTTCAACCAGCGCGTGCTCGAGCTGGCCGAGGACCCGCTGGTGCCCGCCCTCGAGCGGGCCAACTTCCTCGCGATCTTCTCGTCCAACCTCGACGAGTTCTTCATGGTCCGCGTCGCCGGGCTGAAGCGCCGCATCCTCACCGGTCTCGCGCTGCCCACCAACATCGGCCGCGTGCCGGTCGACGTGCTGACCGACATCTCCGAGAAGGCGCACCTGCTGCAGCAGCGGCACTCGCGCGCCTTCAAGGAGCTCGTCGAGCCGGCCCTGCGGGACGCCGGCATCGACATCGTCCGCTGGAGCGAGCTCAGCGACGCCGAGCGCGAGGTGCTCGACGACTACTTCTCGGCGCAGGTCTTCCCCGTGCTGATGCCGCTCGCCGTCGACCCGGCGCACCCCTTCCCCTACATCTCCGGGCTCTCGCTCAACCTGTCCGTCCGGGTGCGGAACCCGAAGACCCAGAAGACCGAGTTCGCCCGACTCAAGGTGCCGCAGATGCTGCCGCGGTTCGTGCGGATCGCCGGTGTCGCCGCTCCGGGCGAGCCGATGCGCTTCATCTCGCTCGAGGACCTGATCGCGAACCAACTCGACGACCTCTTCCCGGGCATGGAGATCCTCGACCACCACGTCTTCCGGGTCACCCGCAACGAGGACGTCGAGGTCGACGAGGACGAGACCGAGAACCTGATCAAGGCGCTCGAGAAGGAGCTGCTCCGCCGTCGGTTCGGCCCGCCCATCCGCCTCGAGGTGACCGACGACATGGACGACGAGACCCTCGGGCTCCTCGTCCGCGAGCTCGACATCACCACGCAGGAGGTCTACAAGCTCCCCGCTCCGCTCGACCTCGGCGGCCTGTTCAGCCTGCAGAAGATCGACCGGCCGGACCTCAAGTACCCCAACCACGTCCCGACGACGGCCGTGCAGCTCTCGCCGAGCGAGCCGAACCAGCGCCAGGACATCTTCAAGGCGGTCTCCCGCGGCGACGTGCTGCTGCACCACCCCTACGAGTCCTTCGCGACGAGCGTCCAGGCGTTCCTCGAGCAGGCGGCGGCCGACCCGGACGTGCTGGCGATCAAGCAGACGCTGTACCGCACCTCGGGCGACTCCCCCATCGTCGAGGCCCTCATCGACGCGGCGGAGTCCGGCAAGCAGGTCCTCGCGCTCGTCGAGATCAAGGCGCGCTTCGACGAGAAGGCCAACATCTCCTGGGCCCGCAAGCTCGAGAAGGCCGGCGTGCACGTGGTCTACGGCCTGGTCGGGCTGAAGACCCACTGCAAGCTCGCGCTGGTCATCCGCCAGGAGAAGGGCGGGGTGCTGCGGCACTACTCCCACATCGGCACCGGCAACTACAACCCGAAGACCTCGCGCATCTACGAGGACCTCGGCCTGCTGACCGCCGACCCCGAGGTCGGCAAGGACCTGACCCGCCTCTTCAACGAGCTCTCGGGCTACGCGATCGAGAAGAAGTTCAAGCGCCTGCTGGTCGCGCCGCGCCACCTCCGCAAGGGCCTGCTCAAGCGCATCGCCGCCGAGACCGAGAACGCCCGCGCCGGCCGCCCCTCGGGCATCCGCATCAAGATGAACTCGATCGTGGACGAGTCCGTGATCGACGCGCTCTACCGCGCGAGCCAGGCCGGCGTGCCCGTCGACGTCTGGGTCCGCGGCATCTGCGGGCTGAAGCCCGGGCAGGAGGGACTCTCGGAGAACATCCGCGTCCGCTCCGTCCTCGGCCGCTACCTCGAGCACTCGCGCATCTTCAGCTTCGTCAACGGCGGCGAGCCCGAGGTCTTCATCGGCAGCGCGGACATGATGCACCGCAACCTCGACCGCCGCGTCGAGGCCCTCGTGCGCATCGTCGAGCCGGCGCACCTCAGCGAGATCGCCGACATGTTCGACCGCGCGATGGACGAGAAGACCGCGTCCTGGTGGCTCGGCCCGGACGGGATCTGGACGCGGCACCACATCGACGAGGACGGCGCTCCCCTCTCCGATCTGCAGAACCGGCTGATGGCGCACATCACGCATCGCAAGCGCACGGCGACGCGGACCGGCTCCCGAGCCTCCACCCGCTGACGCCGTGACGGGGACCGTCTACGCCGCCGGCGCCGTCTGCTGGCGGATCATCGAGGGGCGACTGCACGTCCTGGTGATCCACCGGCCGCACCGCAAGGACGTCAGCCTGCCCAAGGGCAAGGTCGATCCCGGCGAGTCGCTGCCCGAGACCGCGGTGCGCGAGATCCGAGAGGAGACCGGCTTCGCGGTCGCCCTCGGGGTGCCGCTCGGCACGGTGCAGTACGCGCTCCCGAACGGCCGCCCGAAGACCGTGCACTACTGGGCGGCCCGGGTGACCGAGAAGGCGGTGCTCGCCTCCGACTTCGTGCCGAACCGCGAGGTCGAGGCGCTCGAGTGGGTCACGATCAAGCGCGCCCGCAGCTACCTGACCTACCCGCACGACATCGAGATCGTCGACGAGTTCGCCCGGATCGTCGCGCGCGGCACCCACGACACCTTCGCCGTCGTGGTGCTGCGGCACGCCAAGGCGGTGCCCGCGTCCTCCTGGGACGGGCGCGACTCCACCCGGCGTCTCAACCGCCGCGGCGACGAGGAGGCGGCCGCCGCGAGCCGCGCCGTCGCCGCCTGGCGGCCCCGTCGGCTCGTGACGAGCACGGCGAAGCGCTGCCGTGCCACGATCGCTCCGCTCTCCACGCTGCTGAAGCGGCCCGTCCGCCTTTCGGAGGACCTCAGCCAGGACGCGCACGAGCACGGCAGCGCCGATGTCCGCGCCGTCGTCGGCAAGCGGGTCCGCGCGCGCAAGAGCGCGGTGCTCTGCAGCCACGGTCCGGTGATCCCCGAGATCCTGCGCGAGCTGGCTCTGGCCACCGCGACCCCGATCGGCCCGTACCTCGACGAGGCCTCGGACCTTCCGACGGGCGGCTTCGCCGTGGTGCACCTCTCGGTCGAGCACCCGGGCTCCGGGATCGTCGCCATCGAGACGCACGCACCGCTCGAGTGAGACCTCGCGCGAGACTCGACTGACCCCGCGCGCGGGACGCGGACCTGCCGCGCGAATACTGCTCCTCCGCGCTCCGCGGCGCCCGGGGCCGGCCCGTCGTTCACCGCGCGTTCACCGAGCGGACGGGGCCAGGACACGACCCCTCCGTACTCTCGCTGGCGGGCCGCACCAAGCCCGTCCATCCCCCCTGCTTTCCTACCCGAAAGGGATACTTGTGCGTTTCTCGCGTCTCGGCCAGGCGGCCGTCATCGCCGCCGTCGCAGCCATCACGCTGACCTCCTGTGCTGCCAACGAAGGAGGCGCCGCCGCGGGCGAGTCCTCCGGCTCGGCCAGCACCCTCGAGGGCACCCTCAACGGCATCGGCGCCTCCTCGCAGGGCTCCGCCCAGGAGGCCTGGGTCTCCGCCTTCCAGCAGGCGAACACCGGCGTCACCGTGAACTACTCCCCCGACGGCTCCGGCGCGGGCCGTGAGGCCTTCATCGCCGGCGGCGCCGACTTCGCCGGCTCCGACCGCGCGCTCAAGCTCGAGGAGCTCGACGGCTCCTTCGGCAAGTGCGTCGAGGGCACCTCCGCCATCGACGTGCCGGCCTACATCTCGCCGATCGCGATCGTCTTCAACGTGGAGGGTGTCGACGAGCTCAACCTCGACGCCGCCACCATCGCGGGCATCTTCAAGGGCACCATCACCACCTGGAACGCCCCCGAGATCGCCGCGCTGAACCCCGACGCGACGCTCCCGTCCTCGAACATCACCGCCGTGCACCGCTCGGACGACTCGGGCACCACCGAGAACTTCGCCGCGTACCTCAACGCGACCGCGCCCACCGTGTGGGACGCCGAGCCCGACGGAGTCTGGCCCTACCAGGGCGGCGAGGCGGCCCAGGGCACCTCGGGCGTCATCGACACCGTCACCAACGGCCAGAACACCATCGGCTACGCCGACGCCTCGCGCGCCGGTGACCTCGGCACCGCCAAGGTCAAGGTCGGCGACGACTTCGTCGAGTACTCGCCCGAGGCCGCTGCCGCGATCGTCGACGCGTCGCCCGAGGCGACCGACCGTCCCGAGAACGACATCGTCTACGAGATCGACTACGCCTCCGAGGAGGCCGGCGTCTACCCGGTCGTCCTGGTGAGCTACCTCATCGCCTGCCAGGAGTACCAGGACGCGGCGACGGGCGAGCTCGTCAAGGCGTACCTCGGCTACGTGACCAGCGAGGCCGGACAGGAGGAGGCCGCCACCTCCGCCGGCGCCGCACCGCTCTCGTCCGAGCTGTCGGCCCAGGTCGCCACCGCGATCGAGTCGATCAAGTAATCTCCCCCTCGTGACGCGGCCCCGGACCTCCACCGGTCCGGGGCCGCGTCACGGCTCGGCCTCCTCCCCCACACCGAACGCAGGGACACCCACATGACCACCGCAGAGCGGCCCGTCGGCGCCATCAAGGCGAAGCAGCGGCCCGCAGACCGGATCTTCTCCGGAACGGCAGTCGCCTCCGGCGCGCTGATCCTCGTCATCCTCGCCGCCGTCGCCCTCTTCCTGGTCGTCCAGTCGATCCCGGCCCTCACGGCCTCCCCGGACACGATCTCCGGCGGCGCGGGCTTCTGGTCCTACGTCGGCCCGCTGGTGTTCGGCACCGTCTACGCCGCCGGACTCGCGATGGTGATCGCCGTCCCCATCGCGATCGGGATCGCCCTCTTCATCTCGCACTACGCCCCGCGCAAGCTCGCGCAGGGCCTCGGCTACGTGATCGACCTGCTGGCCGCCGTGCCGTCGGTCGTCTTCGGCCTCTGGGGCATCACCGTCCTGGCCCCCTTCGTCCAGCCGTTCTACGCGTTCCTCACGGACGCCTTCGGCTGGTTCCCGCTCTTCAACGGCCCCGTCTCCGGCACCGGCCGCACGATCCTCACCGTCGCCCTCGTGCTCGCGGTCATGATCCTGCCGATCGTCACCGCCATCTCGCGCGAGGTCTTCCTGCAGACGCCGACGCTGCACGAGGAGGCGGCGCTCGCCCTGGGTGCGACCCGCTGGGAGATGGTCCGCGTCGCGGTCCTGCCCTTCGGCCGCCCCGGCATCATCTCCGCGTCGATGCTCGGCCTCGGCCGCGCGCTCGGCGAGACGATGGCGGTCGCCATCGTGCTCTCGCCCTCGTTCGTCGTGAACTTCGCGCTGCTGCAGTCGACGAACTCGAACACCGTCGCCGCGAACATCGCGCTGAGCTTCCCCGAGGCCTACGGCCTCAAGATCAACGAGCTCGTCGCCTCCGGCCTGATGCTCTTCGTCATCACGCTGCTGGTCAACATGCTCGCCCGCTACATCATCAACCGCCGCAAGGCCTTCTCGGGAGCGAACTGATGGTCACGATGACTCCGCCCCGCCAGCGCCGCGTCGAGGACGCGGTCCCTGCGCCGGTCAACACGCTCACCAGCGGCCAGCTGCCCAAGTGGGCGCCCGTCGCCCTCCTGGTCGGCAGCCTCGCCGTGATGGCGCTCGTCTACGCCCTCCTCGCCGTCACCGGCACCACCCAGGGCTTCGACGTCGTCGGCACCGTCTTCTTCGGCGCCGTGCTCTACACGGTCGCCGTCTTCGTCCTCGCCCGCCTCGTCGAGGGCCCCCGCCGTGCCACGGACCGGGTCGTCACCACCCTGGTCACCGCCGCGTTCGTCGTGGCGCTGATCCCGCTGATCTCGCTGATGTACACGGCGGTCACCGCCGGCGCCGCACGCTTCGATCTCACCTTCTTCACCTCGTCGATGCGCAACGTCGTCGGCGAGGGCGGCGGCGCCCTGCACGCCATCATGGGCACGCTGATCATCACGGCACTGGCCGCGGTCATCTCGATCCCGATCGGTCTGATGACGGCGATCTACCTGGTCGAGTACGGCCGGGGCGCTCTCGCCCGCGGCATCACCTTCTTCGTCGACGTGATGACCGGCATCCCCTCGATCGTCGCCGGCCTCTTCGCCTACGCCCTGCTGGTGCTGCTCTTCGGCGACGGCATCCGGATGGGCTTCGGCGGCGCGATCGCGCTGTCGGTGCTGATGATCCCGGTCGTCGTGCGCTCCACCGAGGAGATGCTGCGCCTGGTCCCGAACGAGCTGCGCGAGGCGTCCTTCGCCCTCGGCGTGCCCAAGTGGCTCACCGTCGTGAAGATCGTCCTGCCGACCTCGATCGCCGGCATCGTCACGGGCGTCATGCTCTCGATCGCCCGCGTCATCGGCGAGACCGCTCCGCTGCTCATCGTCGCCGGGTTCACCCAGTCGATGAACTACAACCCCTTCGACGACCGGATGATGACCCTCCCGGTCTACGTGTTCCGCCAGTACGCCGACCAGGGTGCGGACGCCGCCGCCTACATCGATCGGGCCTGGACCGGCGCGCTGGTCCTCATCCTGATCGTCATGCTCCTCAATCTGCTCGCTCGCCTGGTCGCGCGCATCTTCGCCCCCAAGCTCGGCCGCTAACCCTAAGGATCTCCGTTGTCCAAGCGCATCGAAGTCAACGACCTCAACGTCTACTACAGCAAGTTCCTCGCGGTCGAGGGAGTCGGTCTCACCATCGAGCCCCGCACGGTCACGGCGTTCATCGGGCCCTCCGGCTGCGGCAAGTCGACCTTCCTCCGCACGCTCAACCGCATGCACGAGGTCATCCCCGGCGCGTACGTGGACGGCGAGGTGCTGATCGACGGCAACAACCTCTACGGCCCGGGTGTCGACCCGGTGCTCGTCCGCCGCCAGGTGGGCATGGTCTTCCAGCGCCCCAACCCGTTCCCGACGATGTCCATCCGCGACAACGTCCTGGCCGGGGTGAAGCTCAACAACCGCCGCATCTCGAAGTCCGACGCGGACGACCTCGTCGAGAAGTCGCTCCAGGGCGCGAACCTCTGGAACGAGGTCAAGGACCGGCTCGAGAAGCCCGGCTCCGGCCTCTCCGGCGGCCAGCAGCAGCGCCTGTGCATCGCCCGCGCCATCGCCGTCTCCCCCGACGTGCTGCTGATGGACGAGCCCTGCTCGGCCCTCGACCCGATCTCGACCCTCGCGATCGAGGACCTGATCGAGGAGCTCAAGAACGAGTACACGATCGTGATCGTGACCCACAACATGCAGCAGGCCTCGCGCGTGTCGGACCGCACCGCGTTCTTCAACATCGCGGGCACCGGCAAGCCCGGCAAGCTCATCGAGTACGACGACACCGCCACGATCTTCTCGCGGCCGTCCGTCCAGGCGACCGAGGACTACGTCTCGGGCCGCTTCGGTTGAGCCGCCGGCCGCACACGGAAGAGCCGCACTCCCTCGGGGGTGCGGCTCTTCCGCTGTCCGGGGCCAGTGCGGTCCGCCGGCAGCGGCCGACTCCGTGCCGGGAATGCAGAAGAGCCGCACCCCTTCGCGGGGTGCGGCTCTCGTGCGCTCGGTGCTGTCGCGGCGTCAGGCGGTCGCGATGGCGAGGATCGGGTCCGTGGTCGGCGCCTCGGAGCCGCCCGCGTCCTCGACGGTCACGGCGACGACGGCGCCCTCGGCGAGCGTCCCCTCGAGCGGAGCGACCGTGCGGCCGTCACCGCCGTCGAAGGTGCCGGCCGAGACCGGTCCGGACGAGCCGATGTACCAGAGCTCGTAGGTCTTGTCGTCGGGCAGGGGGGCGAGGTCGTCGACGACGAGCGCCGAGCGGCCGAGCGAGGCCGACCAGACGAGCGTCGCGGTCTCGCCGGTGGCGACGGCGCCGGCCGTCTCCTGCACGTCGGGAGCGCTGCGGATCTGCTCGAGGGCGGTCAGCTGCTGGCTCTGGCTCGTGTCGGGGGTGAGCAGGGGCGGGAGGGCCACTCCCCCGACGACGATGACGGCCGCAGCGGCGGCCGCGGAGAGATACACGGCGGGGCGGGTGAACCAGCGGCCGCGGGCCCGGGCCTCGGCGCCGTGGCGGCCGGAGGACGTCGTGGCGGCGGACGGTCCGGCGGCGGTCGGCGATGGCTCGACGGCGTGCAGGGTCGGCGCGGCCGCACGGTCGTCGGCGGCCTCCTCGGCCGGAGCATCGGCGGCGTCATCCCGCGGGAGCTGAGGGGTGCTGGCGATCAGCGCCATCAGGTCGGCCTTCAGGGCCGGCGAGGGCGCGACCTGCGGCGCCTCGGCGGCGAGCGCCTCGGCCACGGCGGAGAAGGCGTCGGCCTCGCCGCGTGCCTCCGGATTCTCGTCCAGGAATCTCTCGTACCGGGCGCTCTCGTCCGGGGTGAGGATGCCGAGTGCGTGTCCTGCTGCGAGTTCGCGCGGGTCTTCGGGGAGTTGCACGTCGTTCACAGGGCCACCCCCATCTCTTCTCTCAGTCGTATCATCCCGTCGCGCAGGCGCGTTTTTATGGTACCGACGGGGCAGTTCAGGATCCCGGCGATCTCGCTGTGCGAGTAGCCGCCGTAGTACGCGAGCTGCAGCGCTTGCCGCTGGAGCTCGGTCAGGCGCCCCAGTGCGGCGGTGACCTTCTCGTGCTCGAGGGACACCTCCGCCTGCTCGGCGACCTGGTCGTAGTCGCGACCGAGGTCGCGGATTCCTATGCGGACGTCCCGATCACGGCCCGCTTGGGCCGCGCGAACCCGATCGATGGCCCTGCGGTGTGCCATCGTGAGGATCCAGGTCGTCGCACTTCCCTTATTCGGAGCGAACCGTCCAGCGGTTTGCCAGATCTCGAGGAAGACCTCCTGGGCCACCTCCTCGGACTGCGCCCGGTCGACGAGCACCCGCGTGATCAGGCCGAGGACGCGCGAGGCGACGAGGTCGTAGAGCTGCGAGAACGCGGCCTGCTCACCCGCGGCGATGCGCTCGAGGAGTGCGCCGAGGTCGGGTGCGGTGCCCTCGGCGGTGGTGTCGTCGCTCATGCGCCCTGCCCTGCTCGCGCCCGGGACTTCAGATTCCGGGTCATCCAGAAGGCTGTCACGGCGAGTCCCGCGATCAGGACCGACACTTCGAGCGGAAGCGTGAGGAATCGGACGTCGATCGCGAGTCCGCCGACCTCGATCAGCGCCGGCGCGGCCATCCGCGGGGCCAGCCAGAGGGCGATGACCGCCATCAGCGCGGCGGTCAGGCCGGCATAGCTGCGCGGGCGGATCAGGACCCAGAGGCCGGCGGCGATGTCGAGGACGGCGAGCGTGCGCATCAGCGCCCCCTGCGAGAAGACGACGCCGTTGCCGAGGAGGGCCCCGACCTCGTCGTCGACGCTCGCGGCGGAGAGGAGGAGGAGAGCGGCGATGACGAGGAGGGCGAGACCGGCCCACCACCGCGCGCCGATCCGGAGCGCCCTGCGGTTCTTCATTCCGGATGTCGCCTGTCTGTCGGGGACTCTGCCGGGAGGGGAGGACTGGAGCCTCCGACCGCCCGCCACTGGGCCCTCGCCCGACCCTTCGGGATCCGCTGCCGGATGCTGTCGAGTGGAGAAGGGGCCGGACCGCAGAAACGCCTCTCGGCGCGAGGCCGCTCGAAGCGGCTATAAGTGGAGCCCGGGGTTACTGCGATCCGGCCACGACCAGTGTACCGGCTGTCCCCCGGGGGCCCGCGAGGGCCGTTCGCGGAGCGAGAACGCGGGGTGCCGCTGCGCGGAGGGATCGGGTAGCGGTCCCGGTCCTACTCCAGCGAGTCGCTCCGCCAGAGGCGCGCGCAGCTCACCAGTTCGGCCGCGGTGGTCGAGAGCCGCAGGGCGCGGGTGGTCAGCTGGCTCGCGCGCGGTCCGTCGATGAGCTCGACGTCGTCGGCCACCGAGGCGGCACCGGAGGCGCTCACGCGGCAGAAGGCGGCGGCCCGGTCGAGGGCGACGGCGAAGTCGCCGTCGAACACGCCGCGGAGGATGCGGTCGGCCAGCTCGGTGATCTCGGCCGGTCCGGTCGGCGTGACCGCGCCGGCGACGACCGGGTCGATGGTCGCCGAGAGCTCGACGCCGCGCTGGTAGAGGTAGCTCGTGCTCTCCGGGTCCTGCCGGATCACGAGCCGCAGCAGGTAGATGCGCCAGAGGGCGCCGGGCAGGCTGGACGGGCTCGATCGGGCCCAGAGCTCGGCGAGCGCGTCGATGCCGTTGTGGTCGGTGTACTCGACCAGCCGGTCGATGACCACCGGGTCCGGGTCCTCGCGCACGCGGCTGAGCAGCGCGATCGCCGTCTCGTGCGCGACCCGGCTGATCTGCGCCGGGTCCTCCCCGCCCTGGAACGCCTCGAAGACGCGGGAGGGGAACTTGGTCGGCTTGTGGAAGCCGTCTGTCATGGGGCCGCCTTCCGCGGTCGGGCGGGGCGCGCGGACGCGTCCTGCTTCGTGGGGGTTCGAGGAGGGTAACGCCTGCGCCTGTGCGGGTATGCCCGACGCCGGTCCGGGCGCGCGGGAGCGCTACCCTGGATGCCGCGGGCCTCTAGCTCAGTTGGCAGAGCAGCGGACTTTTAATCCGCGGGTCGTCGGTTCGAGCCCGACGGGGCCCACTTCTCCGCTTCCTCCCTACGTCGTCCACGCCGCGCAGCCGTTCGCCGGACAGCACTCGGTGGCGATGGTCGGGGTCGGATCCGCGGTGGGGATCCGCGTGGCGGTCACGACGGCCGGCCGAGTTCCCGTCGTCCTGCGTCAGAGCTTCGTCATGAGAACCGACAGAAGTGCCGATCCGATCAGCCGTGAACGAGCGCGCCACCGCGATATGCCGCGGCGACGACCTTGTAGTCGCTTCGCACTGAAGCGGCGGTGACAGCGCCGAGGCCCGTCAGGTAGCGGACATGGACACTCGCCATGTGCAGGCGGCGATACTGAGCCGCGACGCCGGGGTACAGCAGGGCGACGATGTCGTTCACGCCCAACGCGCGATCACCGCCGCCGATGTAGCCCTTGTGCCGGATCGCGAAGCGGTCCTCCATGACGAGGCGAGGGCTCACCGCCGCCACCTTCGAAGCGGAGTCGAAGACCGGATCGGCGATCAGCGCCCCCTTCACGAGGTGGTAAGCGGAGTAGAAGTAAGCGACCGCGAATCACTCATCGTGCAGTGCGTCGAAAGTCTCGGCCGAATTCTTGAAGTCGGCAGCCCGGGCGGCGCACGCACTGACGTCCTTCAGCGCCGGAGTTCCACTCACGCGTAGCTGAACTGTCGTTGAAGACCGTGCGCAACGCTCGCATCGTCGATGTCGACGAACGAGAAGGACATGACCACGTCGTCCAGGAACACCTGCTCGACCTCCAGCATCGAGCGGATGATCTCGAGCTGGGACTCGCCGGAGTCGTCGACCAGCGTGATGCTCACTTCACAGGTCTGGTCGACCGGATTGACGACGACACTGAGACGACGGAGGTTCTCCTTGCCCAGAGAACTGAGCGTGAACTGGCCGATCGACTCGGTGAGAGTCTCCAGATCGTCGATGCTCGCCACGATCACCTTTCGGATACGGCAGGACCCTGGGGCCGGTGGCCTCCGAGGCGGTGCCGGGGTGGTGAGGATCGATTATCCCCAGGCCCCGTTCGGAGTGCAATCGCGGGGCTGTCGTTGGCGGGGGACGCGGCAGCCTCGACTCGGCGCGTCGCCGGCGGATCGGCCCGTCGGTTATCCACCGTCGGCGCGTTCGACAGCGTGATGCCTCGTACACCGAGGTGCAGGAAGAGAGGTCTGCGCGTCCCCTCCGACCGGGACGGTCCCGGGGCGTCACTCATGCCGACTCGAGCTGCGCGATGAAGGCGGCGTGGTGGTGCGCGGAGCCTGCGTCCACCTCGGCTCGTCCATCGCTCACTCGTGGCAGAGGGACCAGGCGGAATCGGGGTACTCGCGCTCCTCGCCGTCCTCGAAGGAGACCAGGCGCCAGACGCCGTCGTGGTGCTCGAGGAGGCGGCCGCGGACGATCTCGGACTGCCAGCCGTCCACGGTGCGGAACCAGCGGACCAGGCGGACGGTGGTGCTCTGGTGGGGCTGGAGGCGGTGGGTCATCGGGTGTGTCCTGTCGGGGCGGGGTGGTGGGATGCGTCGGGTGGCGCTGCTCGGGCGGTGGGGGTCTCGATACGCCGCCGCGGGCGGCTACTCGACCAGCATGCAGAGGGCGGTGGATGCAGCTGCTCGGCGGGCGGTGGGTCTCGATACGCCGCCGGAGGCGGCTACTCGACCAGCATGGAGAGGGAGCCGGCGCCGAGTGCTCAGGCCGCAGGGGCGGGGCGACCGGCGGAAGGGGACACCGCCGGCCGCCCCTGCGGGTCAGCGGGTCGGGTCGTCGGCCCAGAAGCAGACCATCGTCATGGTCGAACGGTAGAACAGCGTCTTCGCGTCGACCTTGTCGACCGCGCGACCGGGATCGTCGAGGTACTCCTCTCCGGCCGAATCGACGCCCGGCGGCAGACAGGCGTCCTGGGCCACATAGCGGGTCGGCTTCTTCGGGGCGTACCAGTCCCCGCCGTCGCCCTGCTCGGTGCCGGGGATGAACGACGGGATCCTCGTGTAGGAGCAGACCAGCGTCAGCGAGGCGCCGGTGCGGACGAAGCGGTAGCTGGTCGTCGAGAGGCTGATGTCGGGCGAGCCCGCGAGGAGGGCGCCGTAGTAGCAGGAGCCGTTCGACGAGACGTCGGTCGAGGCGTAGCCGTCGAGGTTGGCCCCGGCGTTGTGGTCGGCGAGGGCGGGGGTGGCGGCGGCGCCCACGAGGGCGACGGAGGCGGCGAGCGCGAGCAGAGTGGAGCGGAAGGACGGCATGACGGTCTCCTCATCGAGACGGCGTCGGCGCTGAGCGTCGGCAGGGAACGGTCGCTCGTCGTGCGAGCGGACGGCGGGGCCTGGTCGGCGGGGCGACGATGCTGTCGCGCGCGCGGCTCCGCGGGCGTCCGGCGGACCGGATGACCCGAACTCTAGACCGCTGCGAGCGCGCTGTCTGCCCCCTGCGAGGTCACGCAGAGCGCGGAGCCGACTCCGTCAGCAGAGACGCCCGGCGCGGAGCCTGCGGGACCGGCGGCGCAGCGTGCGATCACTCGGCCCGAAGCTGTCGGATTCGAGCAGGAGCCTCAGCGAGAGCGAGACCTGGCGGGCGAGACGCGGGTCGATCCCCTCGGGGATGCGCACCGCGTCGATGAGATCGAGAGCCGTCTGCGTGGTCCGGGAGATCGCCATGCCCGCGACCCTAGAGACAGTGCCCGGTGCGGCACGGCCCCGACACGGGGGCGCCCGACGAAAGAGTTGCTCAGCCGTCGTGCGCCCGGGTGCCGGTGGTGCGGGAGGCTACTTGCTGCCGTCGCCGCGGCCGGTCGCGGACTGCAGGCGGTCGATGTGCTCGGACGCCTCCGCCTTCGTGATGTCGGCCGGGAGGGTCTCGCCCGCCTCGCGGGCGAGGGTGTCGAGGTAGCTGCGCTGCGGGCCGGTCATCGGCTCGTCGCCGGTGACCCAGTCGGACGGGTCCTTGCTGGCGCTGGTGTCGCTGCCGTCATCGGCACGGGCGCCGAGGACGTCGCCCTCGGTCTTGACGTCGGGATCGGTGGTGTTGGGGATGTCGTCGCTCATGCTGCGACCGTACGCCCGACCACCGACACCGGCGAGGGCTTGCGGAGCGGGCCGGAGCGACCCGTTCCGTCCGCGCCGCGCCGGCCGGGCCCGGGCGTCAGGAGCCGAGGAGCGCGTGCGCGACCGTGAAGATGACGAGTCCGGCGAGCGAGCCGACGACGGTGCCGTTGATCCGGATGAACTGCAGGTCCTTGCCGACCTGCAGCTCGAGCTTCTCGGAGGTCTCCTGCGGGTCCCAGCGGCCGATCGTCTCGCCGATGATGCTGGCGATGTCGCCCCGGTAGCGGTCGACGAGGTTCGCCGCGACGGTGCCGATCCAGGTGTCGACGGTCGAGGCGAGCGCCTGATCGGTCGAGAGCCGGCGGCCGAGGTCGACGACGATCGACTCGATGCTCGCGCGGAGCGGGCTCGCCGGGTCGTCCATCGCGCCGAGCAGGGAGGCCTTCGTGGTCTCCCAGGCGTCGCCGGCCAGCTCGCGCACCCGCGGGCTGTCGAAGGCGCGGTTCTTGATCTCCTCGACCCGCGCGATGAGGTCCGGGTCGCTGCCGAGGTCCTTCGCGAGCGTGGCCAGGTAGCCGTCCACCGCGATCCGGAACGGGTGGCCCTGGTCGTCGCGGACGGTCTGCACGAGGACGAGCGCCTCGCGGTAGAGCCGCTCGTCGACCGCACGGCTGACCGCTGAGGGCAGCCAGCTGGGGAGCCGGCCGCTGACCATCCGGGTGAAGCTCTCGGGGTTCGCGATCAGCCAGGCCTCGGCCTGCTCGACCAGCGTGTCGACGAGCCGGCGGTGGTGCCCCGCCTCGACGACGCTGCCGACGAGCGAGCCGAGCGGCGGGCCCCACTGCGGGTCGAGCAGGTGGCGCCGGGCGAGCGCCTCGATCACGCGCTGCACGTCGGAGTCGTCGAGCAGTGCGATCGCGGAGCGGACCGCCGCGGCGCTCTCGCCGCCGACCCGGTGCGCGTTCTCGGGCTCGGCGAGCCAGAGCCCGGCGCGGCGGGCGATGCCGAAGGAGTCGAGCTTCTCGCGGACGATCGCGCCCCGGAGGAAGTTCTCCTCGACGAACTGGGCGAGGCTCGCGCCGATCTCGTCCTTCTTGGTCGGGATGATCGCCGTGTGCGGGATCGGCAGCCCCAGCGGTCGCCGGAACAGCGCCGTCACCGCGAACCAGTCGGCGAGGGCGCCGACCATGCCGCCCTCGCTCGCGGCGCGCACCCACTGCAGCCACGGGTAGCGGTCCTGGAGCGCGAACGAGACGGCGAACACGATCGCCATCAGCACCAGCAGACCGGTGGCGAGCCGCTTCATCGCGACGAGTGCCGCGCGCTTCGCCTCGTCGTCGCGGCCCGCGGAGGTTCCGGCCATGGCGGCGCTGACGGCGCTCGTGCTGCTCGTCGTCATGACGAGGCGGGGAATCCCTCGTGGCGGATGCCCCAGGCGACGCTCCACTCCTCGCCCGGCTCGAGCCAGCGCAGGCCCTGACCGGAGTTGAGCGCCTCGGCGGGCGCGGTCATCGGCTCGACCGCGATGGCGGTCTTGACGTCGTCGCCGTCCGGGAAGATCCGCGTGATGAAGACCTGGATGAAGTTGTGCGAGGCGTCGGCCCAGAGGAGCACACGGCGGCCGTCGGCGGCGCGGAGGCCGTGGACGCTCTCGCCGTCGACGATCGTGACGTCGGCCCAGGCGTCGTCGAGCTCGAGCTCGCCGATCCGGCGGCCGCGGCGGAGGTCCCAGTCGGTGCCGTCGACCGGGCTCTGACCGGTGGGGTTCAGCCGCTCGTCGACCTCGATGTGCACGGCCGCGTCGACCGTGATCTCGAGCTCGTCGGTCGGGACGTCGCCGATGGCGAGGAAGGGGTGCGTGCCGATCGCGACCGGCGCCTCGTCGGCGCCGACGTTGACGACGCGGTGCACGACCTTCAGGCCGTCGGCCTGCAGCTCGTAGCGGACCGTGGTCTCGAGGTGGAACGGCCAGCCGCTCTGCGGGACGACGGGGGCGGCGAGCTCCACGAAGGACGGGCCCTGCTCGACGACGCGGTAGGAGGCGCTGCGCAGCAGGCCGTGGATCGCGTTGTGGTACTTGGGCTCGGTGATGTCGAGCTGCTGGGTCCGGCCGGCGTGGTGCCAGCGGCCGTCCTTGACCCGGTTGGGCCAGGGCATCAGGACGATGCCCGAGCCGAACGGCGGGACGACGGTCTCGGGGTATCCGGCGGTGATCTCGACGCCGTCGACGGAGAGGTGTCGCAGCCCTGCGGCCACCTCCGTGACGACGGCGTGCAGGGTGCGTCCCTCGGCGGTGAGGTCGAGGGCGAACTGGCGCCCGGTTGCGGGGGCGGGAGTGAAGTCGGCCATTCCTGAATCCTACGGACCGGCACCGTCGCCGGCGCGCGGACCGGGCTGCGCCGGGCCGCAGCGGGTCACGGCGAGGCCGGCCGTCTCCAACCGCTCGACGGCGGCGCCGCCCGCGGCGGCGCCCGTGAGCAGGCGATCGAACTCCTCGGTGCCGGCGACCCGGCCCAGATCGACGACGCCGAGCTTGCTCGAGTCGGCGACCACCACGCGGCGGGCGGCGGCGTGCAGCATCCGTCGCTTGAGCGTCGCCTCGGGGAGGTTGACGTTGGTCACGCCCGCCTCGGGATGCACTCCGGTGCAGCCGATGAAGACGACGTCGGCGCGGAGCCGCTCGAGCACCTCGGAGGCCAGCGGCTCGACGAGCGAGTGCTGCAGCGGGCGCAGGGTGCCGCCGGTGACGACGACGGTGAAGCGCGGGATGGCGGGCTCGAGCGCGAGGGCGAGGGTGAGGCCGTTGGTGATGACGGTGACGTCGCGGAGGTCGTCCCGCGCGACGAGCGCGTGGGCGATCGCGAGCGTCGTGGTGCCGACGTCGAGGATCACGCTCTCCCCCGAGGCGACGGAGGCGGCGGCCTCGCGGCCGATCGCGGCCTTCTCGTCGGAGGCGGACGCCAGGCCCTCCTCGAAGGAGCGCTCCCCCGAGCGCTCGCCGGTCGGCACGGCTCCCCCTCTGACGCGCTGCACGGCGCCCTCGCCGGCGAGACGGTCGAGGTCCGAGCGGACGGTGACGACGGAGACGCCGAGGCGGCCTGAGAGGTCGGCGACCGAGACGAAGCCGAGCCGGTCGGCGAGCAGCCGCATCTCGAGGCGGCGCTCGAGCGCCGAGCGGCTCTCCTGCTCCCCGTCCGCTCTCATCGCCCCATCGTGTCTCGCGCGCCAGGGACTTGTCAAAGAGAAACCGATCTTTCCTTTCCGAAGGCCGCGGTCTATCGTGGACGCTGCCATGAACGAAGCGATCCCCCTCTCCGCCGGCGTCGTCAAGCGCCCGCACGTCCTCGCCGACGGCCGCGACCTCATCTACTTCGATGACGCGGACACGTCCCTTCCTCCCGAGCGCTCGGCCGATGCCCGCGAGCTCGATCCCCGTCCCGCGACCGCGCGCATGCGCCAGGACGTCCTCACCGGCGAGTGGGTGTCGATCGCCGCCTCCCGGCAGAACCGCGTCTTCCTGCCGCCGGCCGAGCTCGATCCGCTGGCCCCGGCCTCGCCGACCAACCCGTCGGAGGTGCCGAGCGTCTACGACGTCGCCGTCTTCGAGAACCGGTCGCCGTCGTTCGGGCCGCTGCTCGAGGACGAGGAGGCGCCCGCCTCGCTCGAGGACCTGCGCACCCTCGGCCTCGGCCGGACGCTGACGAGCGTCGGCCGCTGCGAGGTCGTCTGCTTCAGCCCCGAGCACGAGGGCTCGTTCGCGACCCTCTCCGCCTCGCGGGCCCGCACGGTCGTGGAGGCGTGGGCCGACCGCGTCGCCGCGCTGTCGGCGCTGCCCGGCGTGCAGCAGGTCTTCCCGTTCGAGAACCGCGGAGAGGCCATCGGCGTCACCCTGCACCACCCGCACGGCCAGATCTACTCCTACCCGTACGTCACCCCGCGCACGACGCGGCTGCTCGCCTCGCTCGACGCCTACGGCCCCGGGATGTTCGCCGACATCCTCGCCTTCGAGCAGGCCGGCGAGCGCGTGCTCGTCCGCGGCGAGCACTGGACCGCCTTCGTGCCGTTCGCCGCGCGCTGGCCCATCGAGGTGCACGTGCTGCCGCACCGCCACGTCGCCGACATCAGCGAGACGACGCCCGAGGAGCGCGACGAGCTCGCCGTGGTCTACCAGCGGCTCCTGCGCGGGATCGACGCGCTCTACGACTCGCCCACCCCCTACATCTCCGCCTGGCACCAGGCACCGGTGCACGAGCGACGCGACGAGGTGCGGCTCATGCTGCAGATCACCTCGCCGCGCCGCGCCGCCACCAAGCTCAAGTACCTGGCCGGCAGCGAGGCGGCGATGGGCGCCTGGATCGGCGACATCGCTCCCGAGACGAGCGCGGCCGCCCTGCGCGAGGCGATCGCGCGCGCCGACGCCGCGACCCTGGCCGCCGAGACGGCCGCGAACCCCGACGCGTCGCTCCCCGCCGCCGACACCACCCCCGAGGAGAACCCCCGATGACCACCTCCGCCTCCCTCGCCGCCGTCGCCGAGCGCGCCGCGCAGGACTTCGAGCGGGCCTACGGCCACCCGGCCGCCGGCGTCTGGGCCGGACCCGGCCGGGTCAACCTGATCGGCGAGCACACCGACTACAACGACGGCTTCGTGTTCCCGTTCGCGATCGACCGCGCCACCGCGATGGCGGTCGCGCCGCGGCAGGACCGGATCGTCCGGATCTCGAGCGCCTTCTCGCCCGAGCACGTCGAGATCTCGCTGGACGACCTCGGGCCGGACGCGCTCGACGGCTGGTCCGCCTATCCGCTCGGCGTCGTCTGGGCGCTCACCGAGTACGGCGTCGACCTCGACACGCGCTCGGGCTTCGACGCCTTCGTCGACTCCGACGTGCCGGTGGGCGCCGGGCTCTCCAGCTCGGCCGCGCTGATGTGCGCGATGGCCGTCGCGCTGAACGAGCTCTGGGAGCTCGGCCTCGACCGGGCGACGCTCGCCCGCGTGGGCCGCCGCGCCGAGAACGTGGCCGTCGGCGCTCCGACCGGGATCATGGACGAGTCCGCCTCGCTGTTCGGCGAGCGCGACGCGGCCGTCTTCCTCGACTGCCGGAGCCTGGACACCGAGGTCGTGCCCCTCGGCTTCGAGGAGGCCGGGCTGGTGCTCCTCGTCATCGACACCCGGGTCGAGCACGCGCACGCCACCGGCGGCTACGCCGAGCGCCGCGCGTCCTGCGAGCTCGGCGCGTCGACGCTGGGCGTGGAGTCGCTGCGCGAGCTGTCGGTCGACGATCTGCCCCGCGCCCAGGAGCTCCTCGACGACGTGACCTACCGCCGCGTGAAGCACGTGGTGACGGAGGACGCCCGCGTCCTCACCACCGTCCGCACCCTCCGCGAGCAGGGGCCGCGCGCGATCGGCGAGCTCCTCGACGCCGGCCACGTCTCGCTCCGCGACGACTTCGAGATCTCGATCCCCGAGCTCGACACCGCGGTCGAGGCCTCCCGGGGCGCCGGCGCGATCGGCGCGCGGATGACGGGCGGCGGCTTCGGCGGCTCCGCCATCGCGCTCACCCCCGTCGAGAAGGAGGAGGAGGTCCGCGCGGCGGTCCTCGCCGCCTTCGCCGAGAAGGGCTTCCGCACGCCCGAGCTCTTCCTCGTGACGGCGGCCGACGGAGCGGGCCGCGCCCGCTGACCCTCGGATCGCCTTGGAAGAGACGCCCGCAGACATGCTGATCGAGTAGCCCGCGCAGCGGGCGTATCGAGATCCACCACCCTCAGAACGCGAGTCTGCAGACCCGCCCTGCTGAGGACGGTGGGTCTCGATACGCCCCTGCGGGGCTACTCGACCAGCATGAAAGGGGCGCGGCGCGTCCTTTCCCTCACCACCGAGACGCGAAGCGGCTTCGCCGCTCGATCCGCGGGGCCGGAGGGCTACGCGGGCGGGACGACCGGGCGCAGCGCGCCTCCGGTGACGCGGACGAGCTCGGCGGCGGTCGTCGGGTAGACGGTGTGCGCATGGCCGGCGGCCGCCCACACGGTGTCGTACTCGGCCAGGGCGGTGTCGACGACGGTGCGCAGCGAGGCGGGGTGACCGACCGGCGCGACTCCCCCGATGGTCTGGCCCGTCGCCGCCTTGACGGCCGAGGCCGAGGCGCGGGTGATCGTCCCGCCGAGCTCGGCGCCCAGCCACTCGGTGTCGACGCGGTGCGCGCCGCTGGTGAGCACCAGCAGCGGCGACCCGTCGAGGAGGAAGATCAGCGAGTTCGCGATCTGTCCGACCTCGATGCCGAGGGCGGCCGCGGCGAGCGCCGCCGTCGACGCCGCCTCGTCGAGCCAGCGGACCGGCGGCCGCACTCCGTGCACCTCGAGATCGGCCAGGACGCGGTCGACCGCGGGGTGGCTGCGCTCGCTCATGCGAACGACCGTAGCCGACCCCGCGGCCGGTGGAACCTCTACTTCGTGAGCGTCGCGATGTCGATGACGAAGCGGTAGCGCACGTCCGAGGCGAGCACGCGCTCGTAGGCCTCGTTGATCTGCGACGCCGAGACGACCTCGACCTCGCTCGCGATGCCCTTCTCAGCGCAGAAGTCGAGCATCTCCTGGGTCTCGCGGATGCCGCCGATACCCGAGCCCGCGAAGGAGCGGCGGGCGCCGAACAGCGTGAACACGTGCAGCGGCAGGGCCTCGGCCGGAGCGCCGACGTTCACCATCGTGCCGTTGCGGCGCAGGAGGCCGAGGTAGGCGTCCAGGTCGAGCGGTGCGCTGACCGTGTTGATGATGATGTCGAAGGTGTTCGCGAGCGTCGAGAACGTCTCCTCGTCCTTCGTCGCGTAGTAGTGGTCGGCGCCGAGACGCAGGCCGTCCTCCTTCTTGCTCAGCGACTGCGAGAGCACCGTGACCTCGGCGCCCATCGCGTGCGCGAACTTGACGGCCATGTGGCCGAGTCCGCCGAGGCCGACGACGGCGACCCGCTTGCCGGGGCCCGCCTCCCAGTGCGAGAGGGGCGAGTAGGTCGTGATGCCGGCGCAGAGCAGCGGCGCGGCGGCCTCGTAGGGGATCGACTCCGGGACGCGGAGCACGAAGTCCTCGACGACCACGACGTGGGTGGAGTAGCCGCCCTGGGTCACGGTGCCGTCGCGGTCGACGGAGGCGTAGGTGCCGGTGTTGCCCTTCAGGCAGTACTGCTCCTCGCCGGCGAGGCAGTTCTCGCACTCGCGGCAGGAGTTGACCATGCAGCCGACGCCGACGCGGTCGCCGACCTTGTGCTTGGACACCTCGGAGCCGACCTCGGCGACGACGCCGACGATCTCGTGGCCGACGGTGAGCGGGTACTGGACGGGTCCCCACTCGCCGCGGACGGTGTGGATGTCGGAGTGGCAGATGCCCGAGTAGGCGATCTCGATGAGGACGTCGTGCGCTCCGACGTCGCGGCGCTCGATCGTGGTGGGGACGAGCGGCTCGGTGGCGGAGGGTGCGGCGTAGGCGTTGACGGTCAGCATGGGTTCTCCTTCGTGGGGGCGCGCTCGAGCGGTGGTCCGGAGGGGGTGGGAACGCGAGCGCGTCTGCCTACGCTAGCGAGCCCCGGCTGGACGCCGCCCGTAGGCTCGGAGGATGCGGAGGACGATCGACCTGAACGCCGACCTCGGTGAGGGCTTCGGCGTGTGGTCGCTCGGCGACGACGACGCGATGCTCCGGATCGTCACGAGCGCCAACGTCGCCTGCGGTTTCCACGCCGGTGACCCCTCGATCATGCTCGCCACCTGCCGCACCGCCGCCGAGCGCGGCGTGGCGATCGGCGCCCACGTCGCCTACCGCGACCTCGCCGGCTTCGGCCGCCGCGACCTGCCCGTCGACCCGGCCGAGCTGCACGCCGACGTCGTCTACCAGCTCGGCGCCCTGCAGGCGGTCGCGCGGGCCGCCGGCACGGAGGTGCGCTACGTGAAGCCGCACGGCGCCCTCTACAACCGCATCGTCCACGACGAGCAGCAGGCGGAGGCGGTGGTCGGCGCGATCCGAGATGCGGCCCCCGGACTCCCCCTCCTCGGGCTCGCCTCCTCCGCCGTCGAGCGCGCCGCGGCGAGCGCCGGCCTGCCGTTCCTGCGCGAGGCCTTCGTCGACCGCGGCTACCGCGCCGACGGCTCACTGGTGCCCCGCGGCGAACCGGGGGATCTCCTGACAGACCCGGCGGCCGTCGCCGCCCGCGCCGTCCGCATGGTCCTCGAGGGGAGAGTGACCGCGGCCTCCGGCGAGGACCTGCGCCTCGCCGTCGACTCCCTCTGCGTGCACGGCGACACCCCGGGCGCCGTCGCGATGGCGGAGGCCGTGCGCGCCGCACTCGCGGAGGCGGGCGTCGCCCTGGCGAGCGCCGCGCCGTGATCCCGGTGCGCCTGCTGCCCTCGGGCGACCGTGCCGTCCTGGCCGAGGTCGACGGCCTCGACGAGGCGCTCGCGCTGGCAGCGGCGCTCGACCGATTCCGCCCCGCCGGCGTCCTCGACCTGGTCCCCGCCGCGCAGACCGTCCTCGTCGTGCTGGACAGCGCACTGCCGGTTGCCGAGGCGTCCCGCTGGATCACGCGGACGGCGTCCGCCACGGACCCCGCCGGCCCGGCCGCGATCGGCCGACGGCACGAGATCACCGTCCGCTACGACGGCGCCGACCTCGCCGAGACGGCGAGCGCCCTCGGCTGGAGTACCGCCGAGCTGATCCACCGCCACACGACGACCCCGTGGCGCGCGGCCTTCGGCGGCTTCGCCCCCGGCTTCGCCTATCTCGTCGCGCTCGCCCCCTGGCCGGAGGTGGCCCGCCGTGCCGAGCCGCGCACCGGCGTCCCCGCCGGAGCGGTCGCTCTCGCAGCCGGCTACTCCGGCGTCTACCCGCGCGCCTCCCCCGGCGGCTGGCAGCTGATCGGCTCGACCGACACCGTCCTCTGGGACACCGAGCGCCTGCCGCCCGCCCTGCTCGCCCCCGGCGACGAAGTCCGCTTCCTGGCGCTGCCGTGAGCCTACGCATCCTCGACCCCGGCCCGCTCGCCCTCGTCGAGGACGAAGGCCGCCCCGGCCACGCCGCCGTCGGCGTCGGCCCCTCCGGCGCGATGGACCGCGGCGCCCTCCGCCTCGCGAACCGCCTGCTCGGCAACGCCCGGGACGCGGCCGCCCTCGAACTGCTCGGCGCCGGCTTCACCGCCCGCTTCGAGACCGCCGCCTGGATCAGCCTCACCGGCGCCGCCGGAGCCGCGACCCTCGACGGCGCAGCCCTCGCCCGAGTCCTGCCGACACTCGCGCCCGCGGGTTCGATCCTGCGACTCGGCCCCCTGACGGCGGGCCTGCGCCGCACCCTCGGCATCCGCGGCGGCATCGACGCGCCACCCGTCCTCGGCTCCCGCTCCCGCGACACCCTCTCCGCCCTCGGTCCGGCCCCCCTCCGCCCCGGCGACCTGCTCGCCGTCGGCTCCCCCGCCGGCGAGGTCCTCCACCCCGACTGGTGGCCCTTCGACCCACCGCAGGACCCGGTCCTGCGCATCCACCCCGGCCCCCGCCTCGACCTCCTGCCCCCCGGCACGTGGCAGCGCCTCCTCACCGGCCCCTGGCACCTGAGCCCCTCCGCCGACCGCATCGGCCTCCGCCTCGCCGGCACCCCCCTCCCCACAGGCGACACCCCCGAGCTCCCCAGCGAGGGCCTCGTCCACGGCTCGATCCAGCTCCCGCCCTCAGGCCTCCCCGTCCTCTTCGGCCCCGACCATCCCACAACGGGCGGCTACCCCGTCCTCGCCGTCGTCACTTCGCCCTCCCTCGACACCCTGGCCCACCTGACCCCCGGCGACGAGGTCCACTTCCACTCCTGACCCCCGAGGTCCGCCCACACCTCTGGTCCCTTCAACCCGGACTCCGCACCGCGCC
Organism: Rathayibacter sp. VKM Ac-2857; assembly: GCF_013205025.1. Classification (GTDB taxonomy): domain Bacteria; phylum Actinomycetota; class Actinomycetes; order Actinomycetales; family Microbacteriaceae; genus Rathayibacter. Next base: position 968,285 of record NZ_JABMLE010000001.1, read on the forward strand.
GCCCGCAGGGCGCGCCCCCTCTGCCGTCCGTCGCCCCTCCCACCGTCAGAACGCCAGCAGCAAGGAGCCCCGACGACTCACGAGCGAAGAGCCCGCTCCGCCGCCCCCACCACGTTGTGGATCAGCATCGCCCGCGTCATCGGCCCGACTCCGCCCGGCACCGGCGACAGCCACCCCGCGACCTCGGCCACCCCGGGAGCGACGTCGCCCGTCAGCTTCGCCTTCCCCGTCTCCGGATTCTCGACCCGCGTGATCCCCACATCGAGCACCGCCGCCCCCGGCTTCACCCAGTCCGCCGCGATCAGCCCCGGAACGCCCACGGCCGCGACCACGATGTCCGCCCGCCGCACCTCCGCAGCGAGATCCGTGGTCCGCGAGTGCGTCAGCGTCACCGTCGCATCGAGCCCCTTGCGCGTCAGCAGCAGCCCGAGCGGCCGCCCGACCGTGAGACCGCGCCCGACGACGACGACGTGCTTCCCCGAGATCGGGATCTCGTAGCGCTTCAGCATCTCGACGATGCCGTTCGGCGTGCAGGGCAGCGGGCTGTCGAGCTCGCCCTCGACCCCCAGCACCAGTCGGCCGAGATTCGTCGGGTGCAGCCCGTCGGCGTCCTTGTCCGGATCCATCAGCTCGAGCATCGCGTTCTCGTCGATGCCCTTCGGCAGCGGCAGCTGGATGATGTAGCCGGTCACCGAGTCCGACTCGTTGAGCTGCCGGATCGCCGCGCGGATGTCCTCGGCCGACGCCGTGGCCGGCAGATCGACGCGGATCGACTCGATCCCCACCTCCGCGCAGTCGCGGTGCTTGCCCGCGACGTAGGAGCGCGAGGCCGGGTCGTCGCCGACCAGCAGCGTGCCGAGCCCGGGCACGACGCCCTTCTCGCGCAGCACCGCCACGCGCTCGGCGATCTCCGCCTTGACCGTCGCGGCGGTCGCGACGCCGTCGAGTACCTGTGCCGTCATCGTGGAACTCCTCGTTCGTCGGCGCTCCCGCGCCTGTCGTGCAGTAGCGCTCGGCCGGGTCCGGAGGCGCGCTCGGCGCTCCCGACCCCGCCGAGCGCGGTGACGCCCGGAAGGGGCGGTGCGGCCTACAGCCCCGGGTAGAGCGGGAAGTCGTCCGTGAGCCCCTTGACCCGGGCGCGCAGCGCCTCGAGGTCGGCCGAGGGCTTGAGCGCCTCCGCGATCACGTCGGCCACGACAGTGAACTCGGCGTCGCCGAAGCCGCGGGTCGCGAGCGCCGGCGTGCCGATCCGCAGGCCCGAGGTGACCATCGGCGGGCGCGGGTCGAACGGCACCGCGTTGCGGTTGACCGTGATGCCGACCTCGTGCAGGCGGTCCTCCGCCTGCTTGCCGTCGAGCGGGGAGTTCCGGAGGTCGGCGAGCACGAGGTGCACGTCGGTGCCGCCGGTGAGCACGTCGATGCCCTCCGCCTTCGAGTCGGCGGCCGTCAGGCGCTCGGCGAGGATCTGCGCGCCGCGGATGGTCCGCGCCTGGCGGTCGGCGAACTCCTGCTCCCCAGCGAGCTTGAACGCGGTGGCCTTGGCGGCGATGACGTGCATGAGCGGCCCGCCCTGCTGGCCCGGGAAGACGGCGGAGTTGAGCTTCTTGGCGTACTCCTGCTTCGCGAGGATGAGACCGGAGCGCGGGCCCGCGAGAGTCTTGTGCACGGTCGTGGTCACCACGTCGGCGTGCGGGACGGGCGAGGGGTGCAGGCCCGCGGCGACGAGTCCGGCGAAGTGGGCCATGTCGACCCAGAGCTTGGCGCCGACCTCGTCGGCGATCGCGCGGAACGCCTCGAAGTCGAGGTGGCGCGGGTAGGCCGACCAGCCGGCGATGAGGACCTGCGGGCGGACCTCGAGGGCCTTCTCGCGGACCGCGTCCATGTCGATGCGGAAGGTCTGCGGGTCGACTCCGTACGCCGTGGCGTTGTAGAGCTTGCCCGAGAAGTTGAGCTTCATCCCGTGGGTGAGGTGACCGCCGTGCGCGAGCTCGAGGCCGAGGATGGTGTCGCCGGGCTGGACGAGGGCGGCGAGCGCCGCCGCGTTGGCCGTTGCGCCGGAGTGCGGCTGCACGTTCGCGAACTCGGCGCCGAAGAGGGCCTTCGCGCGGTCGATCGCGAGCTGCTCGGCGACGTCGACGTACTCGCAGCCGCCGTAGTAGCGGCGGCCGGGGTAGCCCTCGGCGTACTTGTTGGTGAGGACCGAGCCCTGCGACTCGAGGATCGCGCGCGGCACGAAGTTCTCGCTCGCGATCATCTCGAGGTAGCCGCGCTGGCGGTCGAGCTCCTGCTGCAGGACGGCGGCGATCTCGGGATCGACGACGGAGACGGGCTCGTTGAACGAGGCCGAGACACCGGTGCTGGCGGTGCTCGAGGCGGGAGAAGAGGACACGGGCGCTCCTTGGCTGCGAAACGGATGGCGTCCGCGAGGCGACGAGGCACGCTCGGGCACGCAGAACAACGGTATCCGTTCCGGCCCAGGCGAGCGGCAGGAAAAGTGTCCGGAAGAGGTCTCCGGAGAGGGTGCCGCTCCCTGATGGTCACCCATCCGAACGCCAGTCGCGACGCGGCCAGTGTAGCAACGGACGGCCGATATCCTGAGCGGATGCAGACCGACTCCGCCGCGCCCGCTTCCGACCGCACCGCCGCCGCTGCGGCGATCGGCGGCTCCGACGGCGGTCCGGGCAACCACTGGACGCTCACCTTCGCCTGCCCCGACCTGCCCGGCATCGTGCACGCGGTCTCGGGAGCGGTGGTCCAGGCCCGCGGCAACATCACCGAGAGCCAGCAGTTCTCCAGCGCCGACACCGGGCGGTTCTTCATGCGCCTGCAGGTGCAGTCGCCCGTCACCCGCGACGAGTTCGAGCGGGCGCTGCTCCCGGTCACCGAGCACTACGGCATGACCTGGCGGCTCGACGTCGTCGGCCGCCCGCTGCGCACGCTCCTGCTCGCCTCGACCGCGGGGCACTGCGTGAACGACCTGCTCTTCCGCCAGCGCGCCGGGCAGCTCGCCATCGACGTCCCGCTGATCCTGTCCAACCACGGCACACTCGAGGACCTGGCCGGCTTCTACGGGGTGCCGTTCGAGTCGCGCGCCGTCACCTCGCCCGAGACCAAGCGCGCCTTCGAGGAGCGCGTCGTCGAGGTCGTCGAGGAGCACGACGTCGAGCTCGTCGTCCTCGCTCGCTACATGCAGATCCTCTCCCCCGAGCTCTGCGCGCGCCTGGCCGGCCGCGCGATCAACATCCACCACTCCTTCCTGCCCGGCTTCAAGGGCGCGAACCCCTACAAGCAGGCGCACGCCCGCGGGGTGAAGCTGATCGGCGCGACCGCGCACTTCGTGACGAGCGACCTCGACGAGGGCCCGATCATCGAGCAGAACGTGGTGCGGGTGGATCACTCGCACTCCCCCGCGCAGCTGGTGGCGATCGGGCAGGACGAGGAGAGCCGAACGCTCACCCAGGCCGTGAAGTGGTTCGCGGAGGACCGCGTGCTCCTGGACGGCGCCCGCACCATCATCTTCCACTGACCCCGCGCCGCTCCCGCCCGCGGCGTCGAGTCGCCCGGAACGGCTGCTCGGCGGGCGGGAGAACGAGCCCTCTCGGGCGAGTCACCGCGGGCGGATACGATGGTCCGCGTGAATCGAGCGACAGCGGGCAGAGCACGGACCGATCCGAAGGTCGGGCCGAACGACGTGCTGCGCCTCGTCCTCGAGCTGTTCGCGTTCGTCAGCCTCGGGCTGTGGGGCTTCCTGTCCTTCGACCTGCCGTGGAGCATCGTCTTCGGCGTCGGCGCCCCGGTGCTGGCGATCCTGCTCTGGGCGCTGTTCCTCTCGCCCCGCGCGGTGCTCGCGATCGACGTCTACGGCCGCTCGCTGATCGAGCTGCTGATCATGGGCGCCGCCGCCCTCGCCTGGCTCGACCTCGGCCAGCCGATCGTCGCGATCGTCTTCGGCGTCGTCGCCGTGGTGTCCGGCGTGATCTCCGGACGCCGCTCGCTGAGCTGACGGCGCGGAGCGAGCCGGCCCTGCTGATCGAGCGGCCCGCGCAGCGGGCGCCCCTTGCTGATCGCGGAGCCCGCGGAGCGGGCACCTCATGCTGATCGAGTAGCCCGCGCAGCGGGCGTATCGAGATCCACCACCGTCAGAACCCGAGCCTGCAGACCACCCTGCTGGCAACGGAGGGTCTCGATACGCCCCTCCGGGGCTACTCGACCAGCATGCAGGGGCGCTGCGGCTCAGCAGACGACGGCGTCCCACCCTGCTGATCGAGTAGCCCGCGCAGCGGGCGTATCGAGATCCCGGTGCGACGAGCGACGGCCGCCCCGCCGCCCCCGGAGGGGCGAGCGGGACGGCCGTGGCGACGGGTGGCGGAGGCTACTCCGCCGCGCCCGCCTCACGCTGCGCGAGCGCGCGGCGACGCAGACCCGTCAGCACGGCTCCGGCGCCGATCAGCGCCAGGGCGCCGGCTCCCAGCAGTCCGCCGCCGAAACCGGTGGACGGCAGGCCGCCCGAGCCGTGGCCGGGCGCGCCCGGTCCGGCGGTGGGCGTCGAGGTCGGCGCGGGAGGCGCGGTCGGTCCGGCAGTCGGCGTTCCGGTCGGAGCCGGCGTCGCCGTCGGTCCCGCCGTCGGCGTCGCGGTCGGCTCGGCCGTCGGTCCGGCGGTCGGCGTCCCGGTCGGAGCCGGCGTCGCCGCCTCCGTCACGTCCACGCTGACCAGGGTCGCGAGACCCGAGTCGGCGTAGGCGATGCTGCCGAGGTACTGCGCCGGGCCGGCGAGGCCGGTCCACGAGACGGAGTAGCTCGTCGGCTGGCCCAGGACGGCGTCGACGGTCTCGGGCGCGGTGCTCAGCGAGCCCACGCCACCCTCCGCCGCGATGAGGAAGGTCCGGAGGTCGAAGGTCGCCTCCGGCTCCGCGCCCACCGCGTAGATGTCCGCCGAGAGCAGGTAGCTGCCGGCCTCGGGGGCGGCCAGGTCGACCCGCTCGTCGGCCGAGCCCGTCGCGCTGGCCGCCACGGCGACCGGCTTCCCGTCGACGATCCGCGAGACCGTCAGGTCGAGGTCGGCGGTGTCGTCGAGCGAGTCGAGGTCGAACCGGGCGAACTCGGTGCCCTCGGGGACGGTGACGGTCGTCTCGAACGTCTCGCCCTCGGGCAACGTGCCGGTGTGGCCGTCGGCCGCGGTCGCGTCCTCGGCGAGCACGCCCACCGCGAGACCGCTCGGCGTCAGCGGCAGGGCGCCGTCGATGCCGGGGACGATCTCGACGCTCGTCGAGCCGGTCGAACCGGAGCCCGACACCTCGTACGGCGCGTCGAGCAGGACGGGGCGCACGGCCACGGGGCTGCGCACCTCGTGCTCGGCGCTCGACCAGGTGAGGTAGCCGGTCGCGAACTCGGCGAGCTCGGCGTCCGTCCTCGTGAAGGTCACCGTGTACTCGGCGGTCTGGCCCGCCCCCGTGAAGGAGAGCGTCGACGGCGAGACGACGGCGTCGACTCCCGGGATGTCGAGGGCGGCGGTGTAGCTGCCGGCCTCGGTCGAGGTCACCGTGCGGGTGACCGTCTGGGTCCCGGCCAGGGCGCCGATCGCGATCGAGGCCTGGTTGAGGTCGGACGGGTCGATCGCCTCGACCGCCTCGAGCTCGGGGTCGGCGAAGACGTAGCCGGCGCCCTTGAGGAACGCGATCCAGTCGCTCGTGCCGCTCTCGTAGAGCAGTCCGGGGTCGAGGAACGCGGTCGGGTCGACGTGCCCGGCGCCCTGCGCGAAGACGTCCTCGGACGCGGCGCCCGACTGGTCGACGCTGTCGTAGGAGGTCGTCATCATCGCCGACTTGACCGCGGACGGCGAGGCGTTCGGGGTCGTGCCGAGGATGAGGGCGGCGAGGCCCGCGATGTGCGGGGAGGACATCGACGTGCCGGACTCGAACGCGAAGGCGGGGTCGTCGCCCTCGGCGTTGAAGCTGTCGGCGAGGATCGCGACGCCGGGCGCCGTGAGGTCGGGCTTGAGCACGTCCGTGCCGTCCGCCTCGGCGGGACCGCGCGAGGAGAAGCCCGCGACCTGCGGCACCGGGATGTCGGTGCCGGTCGAGTTGCCCTCGGTCAGCGTGGCCGTCGCACCGGCGGTGCCGGCGTACGCGGTGATCGCGTCGTAGGCCTGCGAGTCGATCTGGATGCTCGGGACCGAGTGGTCGTCCACGTGCAGCGCGTTCGGGAACGGGTTCAGCAGCAGCATGCCGATGCCCCCGGCCCGCTCGACCTCGGCCGACTTGGAGACGCGCGCGGTGACGCCCGCGGTGCAGGCGACGATCGTCCCGGCGACCTTCGCCGCGTCGAGCGAGCCCGGCGCGCAGATGTCGGGGTCCTCGGTCCCGGCGACGACCACGTCGGCGCTGTTCACGAGCGGACCGGTGACGTCGTCGTGCACGCTGATCGATCCGCCCACGAAGGCCTGGCCGTCACCGAGGGTGGCGGTGGCGGTGTAGGTCGGGATCGAGGAGGCGGCGACCGTGGTGTACCAGGGCGAGGCGTGGTCGAGGGTCGAGACGCCGGGGCCGGAGTTGCCGGCCGAGGCGGCCACGAAGACACCCGCGGCCGCGGCGTTCAGGAACGCCTCGTCGTAGGGGGTCAGCGTCGAGACGGCGGAACCGCCGCCGATCGAGAAGTTGATCACGTCGACGCCGTCGGCGACCGCCGCGTTGATCGCGGCCAGAATGCCGCTGCCGGAGCAGTAGTCGTCGTCGTCGGTGCCGTTCACGTCGCCGTTCCAGCAGACCTTGTAGGCGGCGACCTTCGCGGCGGGCGCGACACCCGAGATGGTGCCGTAGTCGTAGCCGTCCACCGACGCCTCGACGCCGGCGTTGCCGGCCGCCGTGCTCGCGGTGTGCGAGCCGTGGCCGTCCGCGTCGCGCGGGGAGCGGTACTCGGGGTTGTCCGTCGAGCCGGCCTTCTCGTTCGCGCCGAGGAACCAGCGCGCGCCGATCAGCTTCTGGTTGCACTCGCCGCCGTCCCACTGCTCGGACGCGGCGAGGCCGGGCGAGCAGGAGCCGACGAAGGTGGTGCCGTCGGACTTGGCGTAGCTGACGGTCGTGCCGTCGGTGTAGGGAGCGGCACCCGCGGAGGTCGCGAGCGGAGCACCCGCGAACGACGGGTTCTCGGGCGCGATGCCGGAGTCGATGACTCCGACGACGATGCCCTCGCCCGCCTTCTCGACACCGCCGACGGTGTCCCAGACTCCGCCGTCGCCGTCCAGGCCGAGGAAGCTCGTGGACGACTCCTGACCGGTGTCGGGGACGGGGATGCCCGCGGCGGGGGCAGCGGCAGTGGGGGCCGGAGCGGTCGATGCGGCGGCCCGGTCGAGCTTCAGATCCTCGACCTCGCGCACCTGCGCGACGTCCTTGCGGCCGGCGAGCGTGCTCGCCTGCGCGCCCGTGAGCGAGGCGGAGAAGCCGTTCAGGGCGACCGTGTAGTGGTAGCCGATTGCGGCGTCGACGGCGGCGGCGACATCGTCCTGCCGCTGCTCGAGGTGCGCGGAGTAGTCCTCGACCGGAGCCGAGCGGGCCTGCAGCTGAGCGCCGGCGTCCGGAGCGGTCCGGGCGAAGCGGGCGTCGGTGCCCTCGTAGGTCGCGGCGGACGGCTCGACGAGCGTGACGACGTACTCGCCGTCGTCGAAGGTCTGGAGCGAGGAGAGTCCGCCGACGAGGGCGGCCCCGCCGACGAGAGGGGCGGCCGAGGCACCCGAGACGGCGAAGGCGCCGGAGGCGGCGATGCCGAGGGCGGCGAGGCCGGCGAGGATGCGCTTCTCAGCGCGGCGGACGGGTGGACGGTGGGACAAGTGGAGCGGCAAACGATGTCCTTTACTCACAGTTGCTGAGAACCGGATCGGTTCTCGCACAGAGTCGACCCTACGAACTGGATCGCCCGGCTCTGTTACGAACAGGTAACGAAGTCCTCTTTCGGGGGACAGCGGCGTCCGATTCGCGGGGATCCGCCTGCCCCCATTTCGGGGACGCGAGCCCAGCGGTCCTACGCTGGCGGGATGCGCACTCCGAACCCCGACGCCGCCGTCGGCGTCCTGCTCCCCCGCGATCTCCCCGCCGCCCAGGTCCTGCCCTACGCCCGGCGCGCCGAGGAGCTCGGCTTCGACGAGCTGTGGGTCGTGGAGGACCTCGGCTTCCGCGGCGGGATCGCCCAGGCCGCGGCCGTGCTCGCCGCGACCGAGCGGATCGTCGTCGGCATCGGCATCCTGCCGGCCGCCGTCCGCACCGCCGCCTTCACCGCGATGGAGCTCGGCACCCTCGCCGAGCTCTTCCCCGACCGTGTCCACGCGGGCATCGGTCACGGCATGCCGGTCTGGATGCGCGGACTCGGGGTCTGGCCGAAGAGCCCGCTGACCCTCCTCTCCGAGCAGTTCGACGCGATCCGCGCACTGCTCGCCGGCGAGGAGGTGACCCGCGACGGGCGCTACGTGCACGTCGACGGCCTGCGGCTCGAATCGCCGCCGCAGAGCGTGCCGCCGCTGCTGGCCGGGGTGCGCGGGCCGCGCTCGCTCGAGCTGGCCGGGCGCATCGCCGACGGCGCGATCCTCGCCGAGCCGGTCGCTCCGGAGTACCTCGCCCGCGCCCGCGAGCAGATGGGCACACCCGGTCGCGTCGTGGCGTACAACGTGGCCGCCGTCTCGGACGACGCCGCAGAGGTCCGCGCCGCCGTGCGCCCCGGACTGGAGTGGATCGGCGAGCCGGACTGGGCGCCGCACATCGAGCCGCTGCCCTTCGCCGAGGAGTTCGCGCAGCTGCGCGCCCGGAGCGCCGACCGCGCCGCCTTCGTCCGCGATCTGCCGGACGGGTGGGTCGACCGCCTCGCCGTGGTGGGGACGCCGGAGACCGCCCGCGCCCGGATCGACGAGCTGCACGCGGCCGGAGCGGCCAGCACGGTGCTCATGCCGGTCGGCGACGACCCCCGGGCGGCGATGGAGCAGCTGGCGCGAATGCTCTGACGGCGGTACCGACCGCCACCGCGGCTCCGGCACGCGGAAACGGCTCCGGCTCGCGGAATCCGAGGATTCCCGCGAGCCGGAGCCGTTCGTGCGAGCCCGAGGTCGGGCCGAAGGGCGGAGGTCAGCCCGCCATGCGCGCCTTGAGGTTCTCGTCGAGCGTCGCGAGGAACTCCTCGGTCGTCTGCCAGGCCTGGTCGGGGCCGACGAGGAGCGCGAGGTCCTTCGTCATGCTGCCGGACTCGACCGTCTTGATGACGACGTCCTCGAGGGTCAGCGAGAAGTCGATGAGCTCCTGGTTGCCGTCGAGCTTGCCGCGGTGCGCGAGGCCGCGCGTCCAGGCGTAGATCGAGGCGATCGGGTTCGTCGAGGTGGGCTTGCCGGCCTGGTGCTGGCGGTAGTGGCGCGTGACGGTGCCGTGCGCCGCCTCCGCCTCGACGACGCTGCCGTCGGGGGTGGAGAGGACCGAGGTCATCAGGCCGAGCGAGCCGAAGCCCTGCGCGACGGTGTCGGACTGGACGTCGCCGTCGTAGTTCTTGCAGGCCCAGACGTAGCCGCCCTCCCACTTCATGGCCGAGGCGACCATGTCGTCGATGAGGCGGTGCTCGTAGGTGAGGCCGGCGGCCTCGAAGCGCTCCTTGAACTCGGTCTCGAAGATCTCCTCGAAGATGTCCTTGAACCGGCCGTCGTAGGCCTTGAGGATCGTGTTCTTCGTGGAGAGGTAGACCGGGTAGTTGCGGGTCAGGCCGTAGTTGAGCGAGGAGCGCGCGAAGTCGCGGATCGACGAGTCCTGGTTGTACTGGACCTGCGCGATGCCGTCGTCGGGGGCCTTGTAGACCTCGAACTTCATCGGCTCGGAGCCGTCGTCGGGCGTGAACTCGACGGTGAGCGTGCCCTTGCCCTTGAAGACGAAGTCGGTGGCGCGGTACTGGTCGCCGAAGGCGTGGCGGCCGATGATGATCGGCTTGTTCCAGCCGGGCACCAGGCGCGGGATGTTCGAGATGATGATCGGCTCGCGGAAGATGACGCCGCCGAGGATGTTGCGGATGGTGCCGTTGGGCGACTTCCACATCTTCTTCAGGCCGAACTCCTCGACGCGCGCCTCGTCGGGCGTGATGGTCGCGCACTTGACGCCGACGCCGTGCTTCTGGATGGCGTGGGCGGCGTCGATCGTGACCTGGTCGTCGGTCTGGTCGCGGTACTCCATGCCGAGGTCGTAGTACTCGAGGTTCACGTCGAGGTACGGGTGGATCAGGGTGTTTTTGATCTTCTGCCAGATGATCCGCGTCATCTCGTCGCCGTCGAGCTCGACGACCGTTCCTTCAACCTTGATCTTCGACATTGCACTCCCAGGGTCTCGTTGCACCGCCCCGCTGCTGCGAGGGACGGGTGGCTCCGCGGCCGCTCCAGACGGCCTCGACCAGCCTACCCGAGGCCCGAAGTATCTCGATGTCGAGACAGTTCTGCGCAGGGCCGACTCTCGCACCCTGCGGAACGCGTCGGTCGTCCGAGAGGAGGATGACCGCCGTCCGGCCGGGCCGCTAGATTGGGCGGCATGAGTGACCTCCGCCTGGAAGAGCTGTCGGCCGCGAACATCTCCGCCGTGAACGGGCTGAGCCTCAAACCGGGTCAGGAGCAGTTCGTCGCTCCCGAGTCCTACTCCGCGGCCGCCGCCGTGATCGACCCCGGCGCCGCCTGGCAGCGGGCGATCCTCGACGGCGACGAGCTGGTCGGCTTCATCCACGCGCACTTCGACCCGCAGGCGCCCGAGGAGTTCCGCAGCTGCATCTGGCGGATCAACATCGACGCGGCCAAGCAGGGCCGCGGCGTCGGCACCTTCGCCGTTCGCGCCGCCGCCGAGGAGGCGCGTGCCCGCGGCTTCGACACCCTCACCGTGATCTGGGAGTCGGGCGCCGACGGTCCCGAGCAGTTCTTCCGCTGGATCGGCTTCGAGGTCATCGGCGAGACGCCGTACGGCGAGAACATCGGGGCGCTGAAGCTCTGAGCGCACGTCCCGAGGACGGACCGGCGGACCCCGCCGACTTCGTCTCCGCGGTCCTCGCCGTCGTCGACGCGATCCCGCCGGGCCGCGTGATGGCCTACGGCGAGATCGCCGCGGTGCTCGGCACCCGCGCCGCGCGCGCCGTCGGCACCGTGCTCGCGCGCTACGGCTCCGACGTCGCCTGGTGGCGGGTCGTCCGCTCCGGCGGCGCTCCCGCTGCGGGACACGAGGAGCGCGCCCGCGAGCACTACGCGCGCGAGGGCACCCCGCTCGTCACGACGCCGAGCGGCTACCGGGTGGACGTCGGCGCCGCGCGCTGGACGCCCTGACCGCGGCGGCGGGCCCTCCGGCTCAGACCAGGGAGTCCCGCCAGGCCGCGTGCAGCGTCGCGAAGCGGCCGTCGCCCGCGATCAGCGCCTCCGGCGTCCCGTCCTCGACGATGCGGCCGTGCTCCATCACGAGCACCCGGTCGGCGATCGCGACCGTCGACAGCCGGTGCGCGATGATCACCGCGGTCCGGTCGGCGAGCAGCGTCTGCAGACCGAGCTGCACCAACCGCTCGCTCGGGATGTCGAGCGAGGAGGTCGCCTCGTCGAGGATCAGCACCGCCGGGTCCGCCAGGAAGGCGCGCGCGAACGAGATCAGCTGGCGCTGCCCCGCCGAGACGCGCCCGCCGCGCTTGTTCACGTCCGTGTCGTAGCCGTCCGGCAGCGCCTGGATGAACGCGTGCGCGCCGACCGCCTTCGCCGCGTCGACGATCTCGTCGTAGGAGGCCGAGGGCCGGCCGATCGCGATGTTGTCGGCGACCGAGCCGGAGAAGAGGTACGCCTCCTGGGTCACCATCACGATCGCGCGGCGCAGGTCCTTCGGGTGCAGCTGCCGGAGGTCGACGCCGTCCAGCGTCACCACGCCGTCGGTCGGGTCGTAGAACCGCGAGATGAGCTTCGCCAGCGTCGACTTGCCCGCGCCGGTCGAGCCGACCAGCGCGATGGTCTGACCGGCGGGGATCCGCAGGTCGAAGCGCGGCAGGACCTCGCGGTCGGTCGTGTAGGCGAAGCGGACGCCCTCGAAGCCGAGGGCTCCGCGCGCCTCGCGCAGATCGACGGGGTGCGCCGGGTCGGGCACGCTCTGCTCCTCCGCCAGGACGCCCGAGATCTTCTCGAGCGCGGCCGCGGCGGACTGGTAGGAGTTGTAGAACATCGCCATCTCCTGCACCGGCGCGAAGAACCGCCGGGTGTAGAGCAGCACGCCGAGCAGGGCGCCGATCTCGAGACCGCCGTCGAGCACCCGCATCCCGCCGAAGAAGAGCACGGCCGCCATCGTGACGTTGCCGATCAGCACCAGGCCGGGGTCGAAGGTGCCGAAGACGCCGAAGACCTTCTTGTAGGCGACGCGGTAGCGCTCGACGACGACGCCGAACGCCGACTCGTTGCGCTCCTGGGTGCGGAACGTCTGCACGGCGCGGATGCCCGTCATCGTCTCGACGAACTGCACGATCAGGCGGGACGACGCGACTCGGGTGCCGCGGAAGAGCGACTGCGAGCGCTTCTGGAACCAGCGGGTCAGGATCGCGAGCGGCACGAGGGCGCAGGCGAGCACGAGGCCGCTGACGCCGTCGAGCGAGACCAGCGCGATGGCGACGAAGCCCATGTAGAGGGCGCCCTGCACCAGCTGGTTGATGCCGGAGTCGAGCAGCTCGCGGATCGAGTCGAGGTCGCTGGTCTGCCGCGAGATGATCCGGCCGGAGGTGTAGTTCTCGTGGAACTCGAGGCTCAGCTTCTGGGTGTGCAGGAAGACGCGCTTGCGCAGGTCGATCAGGATCGCCTGGCTCACCCGCGCCGAGAGCACGGTGTACCAGGCGACCAGCACGGCGCCGACAACGCCCGTCAGGACGTAGGCGATGACGGTGAGGACGAGCGGGGTCCCGTCGCCGTCGAGGATCGCCGGCAGTCCGTTGTCGATGCCCAGCGCGATCAGCGCCGGCCCGGCGACCTGCGCGGCGGTCGAGATCACCACGACGACGGCCGTCAGCACCAGCCGCAGCCGCAGCGGGCGCAGCAGCGACCCCAGCAGTGCGAGCGAGCGCCGACGCAGGGCGGCGGACTCCGCGCGGGTGAGGTCGTCGCGCTCCTCGGTGGATCCGAGAGTGCTCATGATCGGGTCTCCAGCTCGGTGGTGTCGGTGTCGATGCCGGTGTCGGTGCGCGGGCGGGAGCCGACGCGCTCGGTGCCGCGCGGGCGGGCGAGCTCGTCCTCCTCGAGGCTCGAGATGACGAAGCGGTAGTGCGGGCTGCGGGCGAGCAGCTCGGTGTGGGTGCCGACCGCTGTGACGCGGCCCTCCTCGAGGAGGGCGACGCGGTCGGCGAGCGCGACCGTCGACGGGCGGTGGGCGACGATGAGCGCGGTGGTGTCGCCGAGCACGCGGCGCAGGCCCTTCTCGACCCGGGCCTCGGTGTCGACGTCGAGGGCCGACAGCGGGTCGTCGAGGACGAGGACGGCGGGCCGTGCGGCGATCGCGCGGGCGAGCGCGAGCCGCTGGCGCTGGCCGCCGGAGAGGCTCATCCCCTCCTCGCCGACGGTGGTGTCGAGGCCGTTGGGCAGGGAATGCACGAAGTCGGCCTGCGCGATCTCGAGCGCCTCGAGCAGCTCCGCCTCGGAGGCGTCCGGGCGGCCGAGGAGCACGTTCTCGCGCACCGAGGTGGAGAAGAGCGTCGCGTCCTCGAAGGCCATGCCGACGTGCGAGCGCAGCTCGTCGCGGCGGAGGTGCCGCACGTCGACGCCGTCGATCTCGATCGCGCCGCCGGTCACGTCGTAGAGGCGCGGCAGCAGCGCGGTGAGCGTCGTCTTGCCGGAGCCGGTCAGGCCGACGAGCGCCATCGTCTCGCCGGGCTCGACCTCGAGGTCGACGCCGTCGAGGAGGTCGGCGAAGCGCTCGGGCGCGTCCTGGTAGCGGAAGTGCACGTCGCGGAACCGCACGCGGCCGAGCGGCCGGGCGATCGTCTCGGGCGACTCCGGATCGGTGATCGTGTTGCGGCTGTCCATCACCTCGAAGTAGCGGTCGACGGCGGTGCGGGCGTCGAACGTCATCGAGAGCAGGAAGCCGATCGACTCCACCGGCCAGCGCAGCACGGTCGCGGTGGCGAAGAAGGCGAACAGCTCGCCGACGCTGAGCTGCCCGTCGGCGGCCAGCCAGACGCCGGCGAGGAGGCAGAGCGCGAAGGCGATATCGGGGATGAGCAGCAGGACCACCCAGATTCCCGCGATGGCCTTCGCCTTCTCCACCTCGGTGCCGCGCAGCTTCTCCGCCTGATCGGCGAAGCCCGCGAGCGCGTGCTGGTGGCGGCCGAAGGCCTTGAGGACGCGGATGCCGTGCACCGACTGCTCGACCGTGGTGGCGAGGTCGCCCGCCTGGTCCTGGCTGCGGCGCGCGATGCTGGAGTAGCGCTTCTCGAAGGCGAAGCCGTAGATCCAGACCGGGATCGAGCAGGCCACGAACAGCGCGCCGAGGATCGGGTTCCAGTAGACGAGCACGCCGAAGCCGACGACGATCGTCAGCGCGTTGACCACCAGCAGCACGAAGCCGAAGGCGATCCAGCGGCGGATGAGGCTGAGGTCGCTCATGGCGCGCGAGAGCAGCTGCCCGCTCTGCCAGCGGTCGTGGAACGAGACGGGCAGGTCCTGGAGCTGGCGGTAGAGCGCGGTGCGCATCCGCGCCTCGACCCGCGTGCTCGGGGTGAGCACCATCCGGCGGCGCAGGGCGATCGCGGCGGCCTCGAGCACGCCGAGCAGGAGCACGACGACGACCGGGCCGATCAGCGGGCCGAGGTCGCCGGAGCCGGCGGCGGTCGCCCCGTCGCCGAGCGGACCGTCGACCAGCTGCTGCAGCACGATCGGGATCGCGAGCGAGACGAGGCTCGCCACGAGCGCGATCGCGATGCCGCCGACCAGGCGCGGGAGCGCGTCGCCGACGAACGGGACCAGGCGCAGCAGGGTCCGGAGCGTGTTCGGGCGCTTCGGAGCGGCAGGCGGAGTGGGGTGTGCGAGCACGGTGCGGAGCTTTCGCGACGGAGGACGGAGCCCTCCGGGTGCGGGAGCACTCGTGGGGCGGGGACGCCGTCGGCCCGGTGCGGGCTCTGGGCAGCCTTGAAGGCTATACCCGGTCGGGCGACGGCGTCCACCGCTCGGAGCTCGCGGTGGCGGATCGTCGGGATAGCCCTGTTCTCCGCGCGGACCCGTACGGGAAGTCTCCGGCGAGCGGCCCCCGCGCGGCTCAGCGCACCCGCACCGACAGGCAGGTGACGCAGCCCTCGAGCTTCTCGAACTCCGAGATGTCGACGGTGACGACGCGGTAGCCGAGGTCGCGGAGCAGGGCCGCACTCCGGGGCGCCGAGGCCGCCATCAGCAGCGTGTCCGGGGCGAGCACGACCACGTGCGCGCCGCCCTCCTCCGGCATCGGCAGGAAGGAGGGGAAGAGCCGCGGCTCGTCGACGACGCTCTCCCAGCCGATCACGGTGCCGTCGGGCAGGGCGGTGACGGCGCTCTTCAGGTGCAGCGCACGGGTGAGCGGGACCGCGACGACCGACAGGCCGAGCGGGCGGAGCAGGGCCCGCAGCTGCGCGACGCCCTCGGCGTTGGTGCGGCCGCCGCGGCCGACGTAGACCGTGGAGCCGACGCGGAGCACGTCGCCGCCCTCCAGGGTGCCGGGCGCCTCGATCCGGTGCACGACCAGGTCGAGGGCGCGGGCCGCCTCCTCCGCCCCGTCGACCTCGCCGCGGCGCGACTCGGCGCCCGGGCGGGTGAGGACGGCGTGCCCGTCGACGACGAGCAGCGCGTCCTCGAGGAAGACCGAGTCGGGCAGCTCGGGCGCCGTCGCGACCTGGACGGTCTCCCAGCCGGCCTCCTCGAGTGCGTCGACGTACTCCTCCCACTGCTGCAGCGCCTTCACCCGGTCGACGGGGACGCGCTCGAGGTGGGTGAGCTCGCCGGCGTCGAGGTCGTCCGCGGGCTGCCGGATGAGGGCGATGCGGCGCTCCGGGCGGGCGGTGGCGGCTGTCGTGGCGCGGGCGGCCGCCGAGGCGATGGCGATGCGGTGGCCGAGGGTCGCGGCGGCGGTCACGAAGGCGAGCAGGAAGACGAGGTTCAGCCCGCCGAAGGTCTGCACGATGGAGAACCAGACCGCGCCGGTGATCGGGTCGCCCGTCGCGCTGGCCTGCACGAGGGTGCCGAAGACGGCGCCGACGAGTCCTGCGACGAGTCCGGCGATCGCGGCCGTCCACGCGCGGGCGAGCAGCCCGGCCGCGGCGAGCACGAGCACCACCACGAAGGCGAGCACGCTCGAGAGCAGGAAGTAGGCGTTGACCTGCGGGATCGACGTCGGCGCCAACTGGTTGCCGATGAAGAAGGCGAGGAGGTTGGCGAGGTGGGCCGCGATCGCCGTGGCCGCCGCGGCGGCGAGCGCCGTCAGCAGGCGCCGCCCCACGGTCGGGGCGTTCGCGGTGGTCGGGGCGGTGGGCGCGCGGAGCGTCGAGTCGGAGGGCACGCGCAGACCTTACGCGCCCGCACCCCTGCCGCCCCTGGCCGGACCCTCGCAGCCGTCTGAGAGCCGGGCCCCCGGCCGCGCCGCGCCCGCTCCCCCGCCACTCCCCCCGCCACTCCCCCACCACCGCCCGCCACTCCTCAAAAGTTGCGGTACTCGCGCGCCACTACCGCAACTTCCCGCGAGTGGAGCACCCGGCCCGCGCTCGCCGCCCGCCGACTCCGCACAAGTTGCGGTACTCGCGCCCCACTACCGCAACTTCTGAAGAATGGCGGCGCGGCGCCGGGCTCGCTCCACGAGTACGCAGAAGTCGAGAGCGGAGCGGGCCCACCACACCCGGAGCCCACCGACTCCGCAAATGTTGCGGTAGTCGCGCGCCACTACCGCAACTTTTGGAGAGCGAAGCGGGCCCACCGCACCCGGAGCCCACCGACTCCTCAGATGTTGCGGTAGTCGCGTGCCACTACCGCAACTTTTGAAGCGTGGCGGCGCGCCGCCGGGCTCGCTCCACGAGTACGCAGAAGTCGAGAGCGGAGCGGGCCCACCACACCCGGAGCCCACCGACTCCGCAAATGTTGCGGTAGTCGCGCGCCACTACCGCAACTCTTGGAGAGCGAAGCGGGCCCACCGCACCCGGAGCCCACCGACTCCGCGAATGTTGCGGTAGTCGCGTGCCACTACCGCAACTTCTGAGGAGTGGAGTGAGCAGACCCCGACTCCCGAAAGGGAGAGGCCGCGTGCGGGGATCGCGTGCCAAGCGATTCCCGCGGCGGCCGACGCGACCCGCTCTGCGGAACGCACCACCCCAGGAGGCCGACCGCGCCACGCCGCGCGAGGAGCGGCGTGGAAGACAGCGCCGGGAGAGGCCGCGTGCGGGGATCGCGTGCCAAGCGATTCCCGCGGCGGCCGACGCGACCCGCCCTGCGGAACGCACCACCCCGAGAAGCCGACCGCGCCACGCCGCGCAGGGAGCGGCGTGGAAAAGAGCGCCCACTGAGCGCCTGCGGCGCTCAGTGGAAGAAGTGCCGCTCCCCCGTCGTGTACATGGTGACGCCGGCGCGCTTCGCGGCCTCGATGACCTCGGGGTCGCGGACCGAGCCGCCGGGCTGGACGACGGCCTTCACGCCGGCGGTGAGGAGCACCTCCAGGCCGTCGGCGAAGGGGAAGAACGCGTCGGAGGCGGCGACGGAGCCGGGGGCGCGGTCGCCGGCGCGGGAGACGGCGAGGTGGCAGGAGTCGACGCGGTTGACCTGGCCCATGCCGACGCCGACGGAGGCGCCACCCTTGGCGAGCAGGATCGCGTTCGACTTGACGGCGCGGCAGGCCTTCCAGGCGAACTCGAGGTCGAGCAGGGTGTCGGCGTCGGCGGGCTCGCCGGCGACCAGCTCCCAGCCGGAGCTGACCTCGCCGGGGCCGCCGATGAAGCGGTCGGGCTGCTGCAGGAGGATGCCGCCGGAGATCTGCTTGAACTCGGTCTCGACGGGGGCGTAGAAGTCGGGCAGCTGCAGCAGGCGCAGGTTCTTCTTGGTCTTCAGCACCTCGAGCGCCTCCGGCTCGAAGCCGGGGGCGACGAGGACCTCGGTGAAGATCTCCTTCACCGTCTCGGCCATCGCGAGGGTGACGGTCCGGTTCGCCGCGATGACGCCGCCGAAGGCCGACACCGGGTCGCACTCGTGGGCGCGGCGGTGCGCGGACGCGATCGGGTCGATCGCCTTCGCGCCGGCGATGGCGATGCCGCACGGGTTGGCGTGCTTGATGATCGCGACGGCCGGGAGGACGAAGTCGTACGCCGCGCGGACGGCCGCGTCGGCGTCGACGAAGTTGTTGTACGACATCTCCTTGCCGTGCAGCTGGCGCGCCTGGGCGATGCCGGTGCCGTCGGGCGAGACGTAGAGCGCGGCCTTCTGGTGCGAGTTCTCGCCGTAGCGGAGCACCTGCTGCCGGGTGCCGCGGATCTCGACCGAGCCGGGGAACTCGGACTCGCCGCCCGCCTCCTGCCCGGCGAACCAGGCGGCGACGGCGGAGTCGTACGAGGCGGTGTGCGCGAAGGCGCGCGCGGCGAGCGTGCGGCGGGCGGCGAGGGTCGTGCCGCCGGTGCCGAGCGCGGCGACGATGCCGGAGTAGTCGGCCGGGTCGACGACGATCGCCACGTTCGCGTGGTTCTTCGCCGAGGCGCGGACGAGGGCGGGACCGCCGATGTCGATGTTCTCGACCACGGTCGCCGCGTCGGCGCCGCCGGCGACGGTCTCGCGGAACGGGTAGAGGTTCACCACGACGAGCTCGAACGGCGCGATCTCGAGCTGCTCGAGCTGCTCGCGGTGCGAGGCGAGGCGGACGTCGGCGAGGATGCCCGCGTGCACGCCGGGGTGCAGGGTCTTCACCCGGCCGTCGAGCGACTCCGGAAAGCCGGTCACCGCCGAGACGTCGGTCACGGCGTGGCCCGCGTCGCGGATGGTCGCGGCGGTCGAGCCGGTGGAGACCAGCTCGACGCCGGCGCCGGCCAGCGCTGCGGCGAGCTCGAGCAGCCCGGTCTTGTCGCTGACCGAGATCAGCGCCCGGCGGACGGGGACGACGTCGCGGTCGTCGTAGCTGCTGGGGTCGTGTGCGGTGATGCTCATGCGCGGGCGAGCTCCTCGAGATCGACGGTTCCGTTTGCGATGTCGAGCACCGTCTGCACCAGCAGGCGACGCTCGATGGTCTTGATGCGCTCGTGCAGCGCGTGCTCGCTCTCGCCGGGGAGCACAGCGAGGCTCTCCTGGGCGATGACCGGGCCGGTGTCGACGCCGGTATCGATGACGTGCACCGTCACTCCCGTCTCGGTGGCGCCGGCGGCGAGGGCGTCGCGGACGGCGTGCGCGCCGGGGAAGAGCGGCAGCAGCGCGGGATGCGTGTTGATCATCCGCGGGCTGAGCGCGTCCACGACGACGGGCGGGAGGATCCGCATGAAGCCGGCGCAGACGACGAGGTCGGGCTGCCAGCCCTGGATCTGCTCGAGCAGCTCCGCGCCCCAGGCGTCGCGGGAGGCGAAGGCGCCCGGCGTGACGGTGAAGGAGGGGACGTCGTGCGCCTCGGCGTGCCGGAGGCCGTCGGCGTCGGTGTCGCTGCCGACCGCCACGACGCGGGCGGGGAAGCGGTCGTCGCGCGTCGCCTCGAGCAGCGCGCGGAGATTGGAGCCACCGCCGGAGATGAGGACGACCAACTTCAGCACTGCGCAAGTCTAGGGGGACGCCTCCGCGGCGACCACCGGCGATCGGGCCCGGCGCTCAGCCGCGGCGGATGCGGCCGGCCGCCAGCCCGAGCCCCGCGGCGAGCGCCAGCTCCAGCGCCGCGAACGCGCCGACGAGCAGCGGGTCCGGACCGACCTGCACGAGGCGACCCGGCCCGGCCGCCCCCGCCGAGAACCAGGCGAGCAGCCCGAGCAGCAGACCGCCGACCACGCCGATGCCGCCCGCCGCGGCCGCACCCCACCGCAACAGCGACCGGCCGTCGAGACCGTCGACCACCTCCGCGCGCAGCCGCCAGCCGGCGAGGAAGCCCGCCAGGAGCGGCACGAGCAGACCGAGGAAGGCGAAGGCGAGCTCGCCCTGCGGCAGCGCGGCGAGCACCGGGATCGAGGGGATCGGGCCGAGGAGGGTCCCGGCCGGTGCGACGGACGAGCCGGCGCCGAGGGCGAAGCCCGGCCCGATCAGCCAGCTCGCCGCCCAGATCACCAGGTTCGGGAGGATCGCCAGCTGCCCGAGCGTCAGGGCGAGGCCGCCGAGCGCCTCGCCGCCGAGTCCCTCGTAGAGCGCGACGACGGCGGCGTAGTCGGCGACCAGCAGCACCGCGACGAGCACGCCGGCGACGCCGATCACGCCGGCCGCCGCGAGGGTCCCGCCGCGCAGCGAAGCGAGGACGAGCGGCGCGGCCGGCTCGGGGAGGCGGTGCAGCGTCCGGTCGGCGAAGTCGCCGATCGGGTCGCGCTCCCCGCTCCTGGCCGAGTGGGTCGCCGCTCCGATCACCACGCCGAGCGCGAAGACGAGCGGCGGGAGCAGCGTGCCCTGCACGACGTCGATCCGTGCGACGTCGGTGGTCGCGCCGAGGGTCACCAGCAGCGCGACGAGGAGGTAGGTGGCGATCGCCGAGCCGATCCCGAGCAGCCGGTAGGGCGACTCCTGCGCGCGGCGGCCCGTGCGGGCGCCGAGCAGGATCGCGAGGAGCGCGAACGCGAGCGGGGCGAGGGTGATCGCGAACGGCTGCCCGCCGTCCGGCAGCCCGAGCGCCAGCGGGGAGTCCGGGGCGAAGGCGGCCTGCAGATCCGCGCCGTGTCCGAGCAGCCAGGCGTCGGCGGCGACGCGCCAGAAGACGCTCCAGTCGACCGCCGTGTCGTACTGGACGGCCCAGAGGATCGTCAGCGGCACGAGCGGGATCGCGAGGCCGATCAGCGCCGAGAGCGCGGCGTCGAAGGCGGCGAGGAGTGCGACGGTGATCCGGTTCATGAGCCTGTCGAGCCTATCGGCGGCCCGGCCCGCGACCACTCAGCGACGCCCCGGACGAGCGGCGCCCGACCCCGGTCGGAAGCACTGCGGATGACGTCGGGTCTCGATACGCCCCGTTGGGGCTACTCGACCAGCATGCACACCGCCGGACCATGCTGATCGGCGAGCACGAGGGGGCCGATCATGCTCATCGACCGACGCGAGGCGGCTCGGTCGAGCTGATCGATCAGCATGGGACGGGCCGATCATGCTGATCGAGTAGCCCGCGAGCGGGCGTATCGAGATCCACCAGCGTCAGACGAGAAGTCTGCAGACCCGCCGTGCCGAGGACGGCGGGTCTCGATACGCCCCTCCGGGGCTACTCGACCAGCATGGGAAGAGCCCCGTCGCGTAGATCGATCAGCACGGGCAGGGCCCGATCATGCCGAACGACCGGCATGCATGCACGCCGCCGGATCATGCTGATCGAGTAGCCCGCGCAGCGGGCGTATCGAGATCCACTGGCGTGACAAGCGGAGCCGTCCCCTAGGGTCGAGCCGTGACGACGACCGGCCCCCGCAGCGAGCGCGGACTCGACCGACTGGTGAACTTCACCGACGCGACGGTCGCCATCGCGATCACGTTCCTCGTGCTCCCCCTCGTCGACGTCGTCGAGGAGGGCGGCGCGACCGATCTCGGCGCGCTGCTCGCCGGCCACTACGGCACGCTGTCGGCGTTCTTCATCACCTTCGCCGTGATCGGGCGGCTGTGGCTGGTGCACCACGCGGTCTTCGAGGGCGTGGCCCGCAACTCCCCCGCCCTGGTCGCCGTGAACTTCGTCTGGCTCGCGGCGATCGTGCTGCTGCCGTTCGCGGCGAATCTGCTGTCCAACGTCTTCACCACCGACCCGACCGTGTTCGCGCTCTACATCGGCACCATGATCGTCGCGAGCACCACGACCCTGGCGATGCAGCTGATCCTGCGCCGCGACCCCACCCTCCTCGTACCCGGCACGGACCCGCTCCGCTCGCTCTCCCGCTCGCTGATCGTGATCGCCCTGCTGGCCGTCGCGCTCGTGCTCGCCGTCACCGTCCCGAGCGTCAACATGTTCGCGCTCCTGCTGCTGCTGCTCTCCGGCCCGATCGAGCGCCTGGCGCACCGCGGTCACCCGCCGGAGCGGCACCGCCCCACCCGCACGGAGCGGGGCCTCGACCGCCTGGTGAACTTCTCCGATGCGACCGTGGCCATCGCGATCACGATCCTGGTGCTGCCACTGGTCGAGCTCGCCCCCGAGATCGGTCGAGACGGCGGCGGCGTGGGCGAGGTCCTCGGCCGGCACCTCGACTCGGTGCTCGCCTTCGCGCTCTCCTTCACGCTGATCGCGGTGTTCTGGATGCCGCACCACCGGGTCTTCGAGCTGGCCGGCGACTACGACGCGGGGCTGGTCTGGCTCGATCTGCTCTGGCTGGTCGCGATCGCGTTCTTCCCGTTCTCGACGAGTGCCATCGCCCTGCTGCCCGACTCCCGCGCGACGATCGGCCTCTACATCGGCACCATGGTCGTGGTCAGCGGCGCGCTGCTGCTGATCGAGCTGCGGCTGCGGCGCCGGCCGCACCTGCTGAGAGAGGGCGCCGGGCCGGTGCGGCTGGCCCCCGCCGTCATCCCGTTCGCGCTGCTCGTCCTGGCCCTCGCGCTCGCGCTGCTCGTGCCCTCCGTCGGGCTCTGGTGGCTGCTGCTGCTGATCGCGCAGCGCCCGCTCTCGCTGCTCCTGCTCCGTCGGGCCTAGGCGGCGGGCGTCCAGCCCAGCCGCGGCGCGATCTCCGCGGCGACCGTCTGCAGGATCCGCCGGTGAGACGCGACCCCGCCGACCGCGGGCAGCGTGATCGTGAGCGAGTCCGCCTCCGCCAGCGCGGGATCGGCCGCGAGCGACGCGACGATCTCGTCGACCGTGCCGAGGTGCAGCGGGCTGAACCGCATGGGTGCCGCGATGATCGAGCGGTCGGCGGTGCGCGGCCGGCCGTCGTCGTCCATCCGCGCGAGGTAGCCCTCGACGAAGGGGCGGTGCGCCTCCTCGTCGGCGGGGCCGGTGAGCGGCACCACGATGCGCCCGGCCGTGACCCGCGAGGTGCGTCCGGGGTGGGCCGCGGCGAAGGCCTCGCGGTAGGCGCGGATCTGCGCGGCCTGCTGCTCGGCGAACGGCAGCCCGGTCTCCTCCGTGTTCAGCGTCGAGACCTGGAGGTGCATGCCCTGCTCGCCGGCGCGCACGGCGGAGGACGTCGTACCGGCGCCGTACCAGAGCCGGTCGGCGAGCCCGGGCGCGTGCGGCTGCTGCACGAGCGGATCGCCGACCGGCACCGACATCAGCGCGGACTCCGCGATGCCGAGCACCGAGCCCGAGAGCGCGTCGCGCAGGCGCTCGATCCGCTCCTGCGCCTCGGCGCGGAACTCGCGGTCGGCCTGGCCGAAGACGCCGTCGAAGACCGAGGCGAGGTGCGCGAAGCCGCTGCTCACGCCGAGGTCGAGCCGGCCGCCGGAGAGCAGGTCGACGGTCGCCGCGTCCTCCGCGAGCCGGACGGGCGACTCGTAGCGCGCGCCGATCACGGCGCTGCCCAGGCGCAGGCGCCGGGTGCGCTGCGAGGCGGCGGCGAAGAAGGTCATCGGCGAGGCGAGGAAGCGCTCGAAGTGCCGCACGCGTACCCAGCCGGTGTCGTAGCCGAGCTCCTCCGCGAGCTCGAACAGGGCGAGGCCGTCCTCGAGGCTGCGCGCCGCGTCGCCCGCCTGCTCGGGACCCTCCGGGTACGGCACGAAGGTGAGGAAGTCGAGTCCGAGGCGGCGGGTCACGGCACGACGCTACCGCGCCGGAGACGGCGGAACGGACGGGGCCGACCGCGCGAGGCGGCCGATCCCGTCCGTCCAGGACGTGCGGTGCGCTACAGCGCCGCGTAGACCTCGCGGAGCAGGTCGGCCGTCTCGGAGGGCGTCTTGCCCACGCGGACACCGGCGGCCTCGAGTGCCTCCTTCTTCGCCTGCGCGGTGCCCGCGGAGCCGGAGACGATGGCGCCGGCGTGGCCCATGGTCTTGCCCTCGGGAGCCGTGAAGCCCGCGACGTAGCCGACGACCGGCTTCGTGACGTTCGCCTTGATGAAGTCGGCCGCGCGCTCCTCGGCGTCGCCGCCGATCTCGCCGATCATCACGATCGCCTTGGTCTCGGGGTCGGCCTCGAACGCCGCGAGGGCGTCGATGTGCGTGGTGCCGATGATCGGGTCGCCGCCGATGCCGATGGCGGTCGAGAAGCCCAGATCGCGCAGCTCGTACATCATCTGGTAGGTCAGCGTGCCCGACTTCGAGACGAGGCCGATCGGGCCCTTGCCGGTGATCGTCGCGGGGGTGATGCCCACGAGCGACTCGCCCGGCGTGATGATGCCGGGGCAGTTCGGTCCGATGATCCGGGTCTTGTTGCCCTTCTCCTGCGCGTAGGCCCAGAACTCGGCCGAGTCCTGCACCGGGATGCCCTCGGTGATGACGACGAGGAGGCCGATCTCGGCGTCGATCGCCTCGATGACGGCGTCCTTCGAGAAGGCGGGCGGGACGAACGCGATCGAGACGTCGGCGCCGGTGGCCTCGATGGCCTCCTTGACGGTGCCGAAGACGGGCAGCTCGACGTCGCCGTGGGTGACGGTCGTGCCGGCCTTGCGGGCGTTGACACCGCCGACGACGTTCGTGCCGGCCTTGAGCATCAGCGCGGTGTGCTTGGTGCCCTCGCCGCCGGTGATGCCCTGGACGATGACCTTGGAGTCCTTGTTGAGGAAGATCGACATGCTTGTTCTCTGATTCCTTGAGTCGAGGGGGTCGTTACGCGGCGGCGAGTGCGGCGGCCTTGTCGGCGCCCTCGTCCATCGTCGCGGCCAGGGTGATGAGCGGGTTGGCGGCGGCCTCGAGGATCGCGCGGCCCTCCTCCACCTTGTTGCCGTCGAGGCGCACGACGAGCGGCTTGGTCGCCGAGTCGCCGAGGATCTCGAGGGCCTGCAGGATGCCGTTCGCGACCGCGTCGCAGGCGGTGATGCCGCCGAAGACGTTGACGAAGACGCTCTTGACCTGCTCGTCGCCGAGGATCACGTCGAGGCCGTTCGCCATCACCTGGGCGGAGGCTCCGCCGCCGATGTCGAGGAAGTTGGCCGGCTTCACGCCGTTGTGCTTCTCGCCGGCGTAGGCGACGACGTCGAGCGTGGACATGACCAGCCCCGCGCCGTTGCCGATGATGCCGACCTCGCCGTCGAGCTTCACGTAGTTGAGGTCGTTCTCCTTGGCCTTGGCCTCGAGCGGGTCGGCCGCGTCCTTGTCCTCGAGCGCGGCGTGCTCGGGGTGGCGGAAGCCGGCGTTCTCGTCGAGCGAGACCTTGCCGTCGAGCGCGACGATGTCGCCCTCCTCGGTGAGCACGAGCGGGTTGACCTCGACGAGCGTCGCGTCCTCGCCGGTGTAGACGTCGTAGAGCTTCACGAGCACGGGGGCGACCTTGGCGATCAGCTCCTCCGGGAACTTCGCCGCGCGGGCGATCTCCTCGGCCTTGGCCCGGTCGATGCCCTGGCCGGGGACGACCTCGACGCGCGCGAGCGCCTCGGGGCGCTCGACGGCGAGCTGCTCGATCTCCATGCCGCCCTCGTAGGAGGTGAGCGAGAGGTAGGAGCGGTTGGCCCGGTCGAGCAGCACCGAGAAGTAGAACTCGCGGTCGATGCGGGCACCGCCGGCGACCATGACGCGCTTGACGACGTGGCCCTTGATGTCCAGGCCGAGGATCGACTTCGCCGCCTCGAACGCGTCGTCCGCGGTCTTCGCGACCTTCACGCCGCCCGCCTTGCCGCGGCCGCCGATCTTGACCTGCGCCTTAACGACGGTGACGCCGCCCAGCTTCTCCGCCGCGGCGCGCACCTCCTCCGGCGTGTCGGCGACGATGCCGGGGAGCACGGGCACGCCGTACTTCTCGAACAGATCACGGGCCTGGTATTCGAAGAGATCCACGCTGCATTCCCATTCCGCGCCGAGCGCGCTTGCGTTCCGAGTCCGAGGTCGGCCCACGGCGCCGTCGCGATCCGTGCTGTCCGGATCCGCGCTGCTCGTCCGCTGCGCGCTGTCCGGAGTCTCGGCACGGTTCTGTGTCGGCACTCTTCCTGGGCCGCGCCAACTCTACTCCGGACCCCGCGAGGCGTTCCTGTGCCGCCGGGCGCGCAGCGGCGGAGTGTGGAGAGCCGCCCGGATCGCGGAGTGTGGAGGAACGCCCGCGCCGCGTACCGTGGAGGGATGCCCCTGCGCGCGCCCGTCCACCGCGACGTCTTCCGCGAGGGCGTCTTCCTCGTCGCGGGAGCGAGGGCCATCCTCCTGCAGATCGCGCACCCCGCGGTCGGCGCCGGCGTCGCCGAGCACTCCGATTTCGTGCACCGCGCCCTCGGCCGGCTCTTCGGCACCCTCTCCTACCTCTACGCGCTGCAGTTCGGCTCCGAGGACGACGTCCGCACCGTCCAGCGCCGGGTCAATCGCGCGCACGCTCCGGTCCGCGGTCCCGGCTACACCGCGTTCGATCCGGAGCTGCAGCGCTGGGTCGCCGCCACCATCACCCAGTCGATGCTGCAGCTCCACGAGGGCGCCTGGGGCCCGCTCGGCCGCGCGGAGGCGGACGAGATCGTGCACCGCTCCCGTGTGGTCGGCACCGCGCTGCAGATGCCCGAGGAGCTCTGGCCCGACTCCCGCGCGGCGTTCGACGCCTACTGGGAGCGGGAGCTCGCGCGGCTCGAGGTCACGCCCGCCGCGCGCCGGGTCGCCCACGACCTGCTCGACGGCGGCATCGCGGCCTGGTGGCTGCGCCCGGTCGGCCCCTACCTCCGGCTGATGACGGCGGGACTGCTGCCGCCGGAGCTCCGCGCGCCGTTCGGCTTCCGCTGGAGCGCCCGGCAGCAGAGGCGGTTCGACCGGGCGCTCGCCTGCACCTTCGCCGTCTACCGCGTCCTGCCGACCGCGGTGCGCACGGCGCCGAGCCGGTTCTTCCTGGCCCGGGTGCGCGCGGAGTCCGACCGGCGGCTCAGAAGCCGGGCGTGATCGTCCAGCCGGCGTAGGCGGCCAGCTCGAGACCGAGCGCCTGCGCCGCGGCGCGCGCCTCGTCCTGCCCGCGCTCGTCGCGGACGTCGACGCTGATCGGCACGCTGTCGCCGAAGCCCGCGACCGAGACCCGCGCGCTGGTCGGCCCGCTGTAGAGCGGGACGTGCGCGTCCGCCGTGCGCGCGCCGACCACCCGCGAGCCGGTCGCCTCGGCGATGACCGCCAGCGCGAACGGCGCCGTCGCGATCGTCTCGGTGTAGAGCGTCGCCTCGCCGCGCATGAGCGCCTCCTCCGTCGTCGCCTCGACTGTACGGGCGGCCGTTCCGCACCGCAGGCCCTTGCCCCCCGCCGCCGTCCGCCCCCGGCCGCACGCTGAGCATCCGGTGCGCAGTGCTTGAACGGCGCCTCCGCCGGATCTACCGTGAAGCACCCGGCGAACGCGCCGTGGCGGTCAACGACGACTGGAGCCCCGATGAGCATCACCGAACCGCGCACGACCGAGGCACCCGCCGCACCCCCGCCCCCGGCCGGGTTCGGCAGCGTCTCGGTCGCGGCGATCCTGGCGGAGGCGGCCCGCCGCACGCCGACGACGATCGCGGTCCGGGTCGGCCCGCAGGCGATCGACTACGGCACCCTCTGGGAGCAGACCCGGGCCTACGCCGGCGCTCTCCGCGCGCAGGGGATCGGGCCCGGCGACCGGGTCGCGCTGCTGATCCCGAACGTCCCCGACTTCCCGCGCGGCTACTTCGCCGTCCTCGCCCTCGGGGCCGTCGTGGTGCCGGTCCACGCGCTGCTCAAGCACGACGAGATCGCCTACGTGCTGCGCGACTCCGGAGCGACCGCGCTGATCTGCGCCGCCCCGCTGCTGGCCGAGGGCGCGGCAGGAGCCGCCCTGGCCGACGTCCCCGTGCTGAGCGTGCTGGTGCCCGACGGCACCGAGAGCCCCTTCCCCCGCCTCGAGGACCTGGCCGCCGAGGCGATCCCGATCGACACCTACGTGCCGCGCTCGCCGTTCGACACCGCGACGATCCTCTACACCAGCGGCACCACCGGCCGGCCCAAGGGCGCCGAGGGCACGCACTTCGCGATCGTCTCGCAGTCCGACGTGCTGCTGATGAACACCTTCGACCTGCACCAGGGCGACGTCGTGCTCGGCGCGCTGCCGCTCTTCCACACCTTCGGCCAGGTCTGCGCGATGAACACGGCGTTCCGCACCGCGGCGACCGTGGTGCTCGTGCCGAAGTTCGACGGCGACGCGGCGCTCGAGGCGATGATCGCGCACGAGTGCACCGTGTTCGAGGGCGTCCCGACGATGTACGTCGCGCTGCTCGACGCCGCCACCCGCCGCGAGGACCGCCCGCCGCTGCGCTACGCCGTCTCCGGCGGAGCGGCCCTGCCCGTCGCCGTGATCGAGCGCTTCCGCGAGGTGTTCGGCGTCGAGATCTACGAGGGCTACGGCCTGACCGAGACCTCGCCCGTCGCCACCTTCAACCACGTCGGCGTCCCGCCGCGGGCCGGCACCGTCGGCACGCCGATCTGGGGCGTGGACGTCGAGGTCGCCCGCGCCGAGGTCGTCGACCGGATCGAGCTGCTCCCCCGGGGCGAGCTGGGCGAGATCGTGGTCCGCGGCCACAACCTGATGAAGGGCTACCTCGGCAACCCCGAGGCCTCCGCCGCGGCGGTCGTCGACGGCTGGTTCCGCACCGGCGACCTCGGCACGAAGGACGACGAGGACTACATCCGCATCCTCGACCGCACCAAGGACATGATCATCCGCAACGGCTACAACGTGTACCCGCGCGAGGTCGAGGAGGTCCTGATCGGGCACTCCGCCGTGGCCAACGCCGCCGTCTTCGGTGTCCCCGACGAGAAGCACGGCCAGGAGATCATGGCCGCCGTCGTGCTGCTGCCCTCGGCGACCGCGACCGCGGAGGAGCTGATCGCCTACGCGAACGAGCACCTCGCCGCCTTCAAGTTCCCCCGCCGCATCGAGCTCGTCGACGCTCTCCCCCTCGGCCCGAGCGGCAAGATCCTGAAGCGCGAGCTCGTCGCCCAGTACTCCTGACCCCTGCCCGAGTCCCACCTCTCTCCGCGAGATGCCACTTGTGCACGCCTTTCACGGCGTGTCGCGTACACAAGTGGCATCTCGCGGGGGCGGGCATCCTTCGGATGCCGCCTTATTCGGGGGACACGGAGGAAGGGTCACGTGGGGCATGCTGAGGCGTCCCGCCGCGCCACCAGGAAGAACCGCCATGAGCCCCCGCCACCCGCACCTCCCGCCCGACCTGCCGGGTCGCGCCCGCCGCAACGCCCTGTCCGCCGATCGGCGGTCCCCCGTCCGCCGGCGGACGGCCGCTCTGCCCGCCCTCCTCCGGTCCGCGGGTCGCCCGCAGGACAGCGTTCCCGCCGGCCCCGTCTCCGCGGACCACAGCGCCTCCGGGCGCCGCCCGTTGCGGGCGGGATCGCTGCGGCTCACCCGCCTCCGCCTCACGCCACTGCAGTGGGTGGTCGGTGGCATCACCGCCTTCCTCGCCCTCGTCGCCTGGCTGACGGGCGGGCCCTGGTCGGCGCTGATCATGGTCGCTCTCGTCGTGCTGATCACGGCCGCCTACGGCGTGCTCCTACGCAGGCCGACCTGGCTCGGACTGGCGCGCCGCCGCCGCGCCTCGGCGATGACGGGGGCCGCCGCGATGCTCGTGCTCGTTCTGAGCACGTCGGCGTTCGGAGCCACGTCCGCGCCGGCACCGGCCGACGAGCAGGCCGTCGCGTCCGGAACCGGGAGCCCGGCGTCCTTCGCCGCCGCTCCGACCCGCCCCGCCGCCCCGACTCCCACTCGGACGGCGACCCCGACTCCCACCCCGACCCCGACCCCGACCGTCGTGACCACGACCGAGACGATCACCGAGACGGTCCCGATCGCCCGCTCCTCGCGCACCGAGGACGACCCGAGCGCCGCCCAGGGCACGAGCACCGTCGTCGCCGGCGTCGACGGCGTGCTCACCCGCACCTTCGAGATCGTGAAGCACGACGGCGCCGAGGTCTCCCGCGCACAGCTGTCCGAGGCGGTCACCACGCCCGCCGTCGACGACGTGACCCGCGTCGGCACGCTGGTCCCGGCTCCGGCCCCCGCTCCCGAGCCGGCCGACGCCGGCTGCCACCCCAGCTACGCCGGCGAGTGCGTCCCCATCGCCTCCGACGGCGACTGCGCCGCGGGCTCCGGCAACGGCCCGGTCTACATCCAGGGCCCGGTCACGGTCGTCGGCCCCGACGAGTACGACCTCGACCGCGACGGCGACGGCATCGCCTGCGACGCGTAACCCCCTCCCCCGCCGCGAGATGCCACTTGTGCACGCGACACGCCGTGAAAGGCGTGCACAAGTGGGATCTCGCGGCAGGGGTCAGCTCAGGAGGGTCCAGACGAGCGAGGCGAGCACGGCGCCGACCCCGGCGCCCGCGATCACCTGGGCCGGAGTGTGCGCGCCGAGGCGCACGCGCGACCAGCCGGTCCAGAGCGCGATCGGCACGGTGACGAGCAGCGACCACGGGCCGTAGGCGATCAGCACCACCACCGCACAGGTCGCGACGACCGCGGCGTGCCCCGACAGCTTCCAGCCGAGGTTGACGATCCCGATCACTGCGAGCACCGCCACCGTGACGACGCCGAAGGTCGTCACCGCGGCGGGCGCGCCGAGCGCCGCCAGCAGCACGAGCCCGATCACGATCGAGACCAGCGCGAGCCCGATCGGCAGGGCCCGCTCGCGGCGGTCCGGCACGTGGTGATCCCCGCGGATCCGCCCCGCGCGCATCAGCAGCCGCACGACGAGGTACGGCAGCACGCCCACGAACAGCGCGGCGAGCGCTCCCCACGCCACCCCGAGCAGCGGCGGATCCGCCACCCGCGCGCCCACGATCAGCGGCACGACCATCGCGAGCACCGGCGGCGCGAACGCCTCCGTCGCCACCCGCGCCGCGAGCGGCCCGCGCCCGTTCACGGCGCCGGCCGCCGCGCTCCTCAACAGCTCAGATCTTCTCGATCGGCGCGACCTTGATCAGCAGCTTCTTGGCGCCGACCTGGTCGAAGAGCACGTGCGCGACCCGCTTGCTGCCCTCGCCGGTGACCGCGTTCACGCGGCCCTCGCCGAAGTCGGTGTGCCGGATGCGGTCGCCCGCGATCAGCTCGAGGTCGCCGTTGTCGCGCACCATCCCGGTGATCCGGTTGGGGAACTCGCCCTTCGCCTTCGGCGCTGCGGCGAGCGCCTGGCGGAACTCGGTGTTCGACTTCGAGCGGCCGAACCCGGGCCGCTGCGCGTTGAGCGCCCGCGGCTGGGTGCCGCCTCGGGAGGTCGCCGCCCCCGGCGACTGGCGCCACTCGATCAGCTCGGCCGGGATCTCCTGGAGGAACCTGCTGGGCATCGCGACCGAGGTCTCGCCGTACTGCGCGCGGGTCATCGCCAGCGAGAGGTAGAGCCGCTTCCGCGCGCGGGTGATGCCCACGTAGAACAGGCGCCGCTCCTCCGCCGGGCCGCCCGGCTCGTTCGCCGAGATGCGGTGCGGGAGCAGGTCCTCCTCGATCCCGGTGAGGAACACCGCGTCGTACTCGAGCCCCTTCGCGGTGTGCAGGGTCATCAGCGACACGGTCCCGGAGTCGTCGTCCAGATCGTCGGCCGCGGCGACCAGCGACACCTCGGTGAGGAAGTCGACCAGACCGCCGTCGGGGTTGTTGCGGGCGAACTCCTTCGTCACGGCGATCAGCTCGTCGACGTTCTCGGCGCGCGCCTCGTCCTGCGGGTCGCGGCTGGCGCGGAGCATGTCGATGTACCCGCTGCGGGAGAGCAGCGCCGACAGCACCTCGTGCACCTTCGCCTCGCCCTCGGGCCGCGCCGGGTCGAGCATCAGGGCGCACTCGTCGAGCAGCGTCGCGAGATCGACGATCGCCTTCGTCACCTTCGGGCCCATGCCGAGCGACCCGGCGTTCCGCATCGCCTCGCGCAGCGTCACCGCGTTGGTGTCCGCGAAGGACTGCAGCTGCGCCTCGGTCGCCGGGCCGATGCCGCGCTTGGGCGTGTTCATGATCCGGCGCAGCGCCAGCACGTCCGCCGGGTTCGCGACCGTGATCAGGTAGGCGAGCGCGTCCTTGATCTCGGCGCGCTCGTAGAACTTGGTGCCGCCGAGGATCCGGTAGGGCAGCGCCGAGCGGATGAAGATCTCCTCCAGCGCGCGGGTCTGCGCGTTGGTCCGGTAGAACACGGCGATCTCGTCGTAGCCGGTTCCCGCCGCGTGGATCCGGGCGATCTCGTCGACGACGAACTGCGCCTCGTCGTGGCCGGAGTACCCGGTGTAGCCGATGATCTTCTCGCCCTCGCCGCTGGCCGACCAGAGGTTCTTCGCGCGGCGGTCGAAGTTGTTCGAGATCACCGCGTTCGCGGCCGAGAGGATGTTCTGGGTCGAGCGGTAGTTCTGCTCGAGCAGGATCACCCGGCAGCCGGGGAAGTCGCGCTCGAACTCGACGATGTTGCGGATGTCCGCCCCGCGGAACGCGTAGATCGACTGGTCGGAGTCGCCCACGACGGTGAGCGAGGCGCCGGGGATCGAGCCGTCGGCCGTCACCGGGCCGCGGTAGGGGCGGTCGAAGGCGGCCGCCGCGATCGTCGCGGGCGGCACGGCCCGGGTCAGCTCGTGGATCAGCGAGTACTGCGCGTGGTTCGTGTCCTGGTATTCGTCGACCATCACGTGCCGGAAGCGGCGCTGGTACTTCGCCGCGACATGCGGGAACGCGCGGAAGAGGTAGACCGTCTGCGCGATCAGGTCGTCGAAGTCGAAGGCGTTCGCGCTCTCGAGCGCGCGCGAGTAGGCGCGGAAGACCTGGAGGAACATCTCCTCGTTCGGATCGCTCATGTTCGCGGTCCGCGCGTAGGAGTCGACGTCGGCGAGCTCGTTCTTGAGCTTCGAGATCTTCGCCGAGGCGCTCGCGACCGTGATGCCGAGCGAGTCGGCCTCGAGGTCCTTCACGATCCGCTTGAGCAGCGCGCGCTGGTCGCCCGAGTCGTAGATGGTGAACGACGAGGTCATCCCGAAGTTCTCGGCCTCGCGGCGCAGGATCCGCACGCAGGCGGAGTGGAACGTCGAGATCCACATCCCCTCGGCGGCCTGGCCGACGATCTTCTCGACGCGCTCGCGCATCTCGGCGGCGGCCTTGTTGGTGAAGGTGATCGCGAGGATCTGGCTGGGCCAGGCCTCCCCGCTGCCGAGCAGGCTCGCGATGCGCCGCGTCAGCACGCTGGTCTTGCCCGAGCCGGCACCCGCGACGATGAGCAGCGCGTCGCCGCGGTACTCGACCGCCTCGCGCTGCTGCGGGTTGAGTCCCGCCACGAGGCGCTCGTGCTCGGGGTCGGTGCGCGCGGAGTCGCCGGAGGGCCCGCCGGGCGCGCCGACGATGACCGGGGTGGCGCGGGAATCGCTCGGATCGAAGAGGAGGCTCATGTCCCTCCGAGTGTAGATCGCGCCTCCGACACCCGCCGCGGGACGCCGCGCGGTCGGGTCCCGATCAGGCCGCGCGCTGACGCCGCACGGGCGCGGTGAGCGGCCCGCCGATGTCCAGCCCGCGCCACGCCAGCGCGAAGCCGACCACCGCGACCGTGGAGGTCGCCACCGCGAGCACCTGCAGCAGCGCGAACGCGGTGAGGTCCTTCGTGTCGTCCGGGTAGTACTGGATGCCCTGCACGGCGAGCGCCCCGAGCGTCAGCACGAGCACGACCGAGCAGACCAGCAGCACCCGCAGCACCGCCCGGCGCGGCGGCTTCCGCGGCGCCCGGCCCACCTGCGCGCGCGTCGACAGCCAGGCGCAGGCGAGAGACGCGGAGGCGAGCCCGACCAGATCGGCGCCCAGCACGTCGCTCGCGCGGTGCCAGGAGGCGGCCATCGTCAGATTCCCGACCAGCACCACCACGGCGCCGCCGACCACGAGCACGACCGTGCGCCCGCGCCTCGGGACGACCATCGCCAGCGCGAAGACCACCGACACCGCCGCCGCCGTGTGGCCGCTCGGGAAGCTGCCGCCGGTGTACCAGGAGTCGGTCTCGACGAGCAGCGGCCGCTCCAGCACGACGTTCTTCAGCAGCTGCGTCAGCCCCGCCGTGACCACGATCGAGCCGACGGAGGCGAGCGCCAGCGCCGGGCGCCGGCGGATCAGCGCGATCGCCGCGACCAGCAGCGCGCCGCCGATCATCGACACCGGGGTGACGTCGGCGAGCGCTCCTGCCGCCGTGCCGGTGGCGCGGCCGAAGACGAGGTCGGCGCCGCGCAGCCCGGAGTTCTCGGCCGCCTGGCCCTGCGGAGTCAGCACGGCCAGCCCGTAGACGACGGCGACGCCGAGAGCGGCGAGCACGGCGAACACGATCCACCGGCGGGTGATGCGGGCGCGGGTCTTCACGGTCGGGCTCCTCTCGGCGCAGGCGGGGTCGGGAACGGGCGGACGGCGGTGCCGGGAGTCGGGCACGTGGGCCCGATGATGCCAGCGGAGGCTCCCCGTTCCCTCCGCACGCGCCGGAGCACGCGCCGGGCACGCGCCGGAGTGCCCGCCGGCGGGTCAGCCGGCGCGGCCCCTCGCCTCGTCCTCGGCGGCGCGCGCCTCGATCGCCAGGTCCGGCTGGTCCGCGAAGACCCCGTCGATCCCGGTGCGCAGGATCGCGCGGAACTCGTCCTGCCAGGCGCCGTACGCCTCCGGCTCCTTGCCGATCCGGTGCACCTTCTCGAGGAAGCGGTTCTCGGCGCGCAGCGTCCAGGTGTACACCTGCAGGCCGACGGCGTGCGCCTCGGCCACCAGAGCGTTCGTCCCGGTGGCGCGCCCCGCGCCGTCCCGCGAGAACAGCATGCTCTTGTCGACGCTGATGCCGTCGACCGTCCCCGCGAGCCCGCGCAGGCCCGCAGGAGTGACGAAGTCGGCGTAGGGAGTGGCCCGCGAGCCGTGCGCGGCGACGAGATCCGGCGGAGTCCCGCGCGACTCGATCAGATAGATCCGCTTCGCCCCCACCCCGCGGACCGCGAGGCGCTCCAGGACGGTCTTCTCGAAGCTCTCGATCGTCAGCCTCGGATCGGTCCGCGCCCAGCCCGCCGCGGCCAGCTCCTGCTCGAGCAGCACGTCCAGCGGCAGGCCGAGGGCGTCGAAAGACGTCGCGTGCTTGATCTCGGCCACGAGCCCCGGCGGTGCTTGCGGCGCGTCCTCCGCCGCCCGGTCGAGCAGCGCGAGCAGCTCGCTGAAACGGAGGATCGGGAACTGGCCGTCGAAGGTGGCACTGGAGGCGCGGACGGCCGGCAGCCGCTCCCGCGCCCGCAGGGTCGACAGCTCGGCCCAGGTGAAGTCCTCGATGAACCAGCCGGTGATGTCCTTGCCGTCGACGCGCTTCGTCGTGCGACGCTGCGCGAACTCGGGGCGACGTTCCACGTCAGTGGTGCCGGAAATCTCGTTCTCGTGCCGGAGCACGAGCACGCCGTCGCGCGAGGCGACGAGATCCGGCTCGACGGCGTCGGCGCCGAGTGCGATCGCCAGCTCGTAGGCTGATCTGGTGTGCTCCGGGCGGTAGCCGCTGGCCCCGCGGTGACCGATGACGAGCGGGACGGGGCGGGTCGGCATGCGGCGATCCTACGGGCGACGGCAGGCGACTCCGGGCGGAACCGGGGCTCCCGCGAAGGGAATAGCCAGACTCTGAGAGATGTTCTCAGATACTGTGGGCGTACCGCTGGTGGTCCCGAGAGGGCAGCCGGTGGATCCCGCATTCACAGCGACTCAGCTCCGCGAGTCCCGACGGGCCTTTCCGTCACCGTCGAGCGCACCTGAGAGAAGAGGAACCATGGCAAGCAACAACCCGGCGTTCGGTCGTCCGGAGTT
Organism: Rathayibacter sp. VKM Ac-2857; assembly: GCF_013205025.1. GTDB lineage: Bacteria > Actinomycetota > Actinomycetes > Actinomycetales > Microbacteriaceae > Rathayibacter. Next base: position 1,004,230 of record NZ_JABMLE010000001.1, read on the forward strand.
CAGCAACCGGGGCTACGCCGGCCGCGTGCAGGACGTCCCGGACGTGTCGCCCGGCACGCTCGACCAGATGTACAACCGTCCGGCCGCGGGCTCGGCCGACACCAACCGGATGACCGTCGAGGACACCCTCGCGAAGACGGCTCTCGCCTTCGTCGTGCTCCTCGCGGGTGCCGCGGTGGGCTGGTTCGTCCCCGGCCTGATGCTGCCGGCCGTGCTCGTCGCACTGGTCCTCGGCATCGTCAACGCCTTCAAGAAGGTGCCGTCGCCCGGCCTCATCCTCGGCTACGCCGCCTTCCAGGGCATCGCGGTCGGCGGGATCTCCAAGTTCTTCGAGAGCGCCTACGAGGGCGCGGTCGTCCAGGCCCTGCTCGCGACCGTCGTCGTGATCGGCGTCACCCTGGCGCTGTTCATGAACGGCAAGATCCGCACCTCGCCGAAGCTGAACAAGATCTTCTTCATCGGCATGATCAGCTACGCGGTCTTCTCGCTCGTCAACCTCGGCCTCGGCTTGTTCGGCGTCGGCGGCGGCTTCGGTCTCCGCACCGGCTTCATCGGCATCGTGATCGGCCTCATCGCCATCGCGCTCGCCACCTACTCCCTCGTGATGGACTTCGAGTTCATCCAGCAGGGCGTCCGCAACGGCGCCCCGCGCATCTACGGCTGGACGGGCGCCTACGGCATCCTCGTCACCGTCGTCTGGATGTACCTCGAGCTGCTGCGACTGATCTCGATCTTCCGCCAGTAGTCCTCTCCACCCCGCTCCGGAGCGATCCGGAGCGGCCCGACGGGCGCTCGACCACTCCGGTCGGGCGCCCGTCGTCGTTCCGCGGCTGAGCCGACGCCCCTGCTCGCCCGCTCCTGACACGATGGAGGAATGATGGCCGCCCCTTCGTCCCGCATCGTCGGACTCGACGTCGCCCGCGGTCTCGCCGTGCTCGGGATGTTCGCCGCGCACCTCGCCCCCGTCGAGCGCGAGGCGGCCTGGGACGGCCGCAGCGCCGTCCTCTTCGCGGTGCTCGCCGGCGTCTCGATCGGCCTGATGTCCGGCGGCGCCCGGCGCTCGACCCGCCCGTTCCTCGACACCGCGTCGATCCTCCTGCGCGGCCTCTACCTCCTGGTGATCGGGGTGGGACTCAACCTGCTCGGCACCCCGATCGCGGTGATCCTGCCGCACTACGGCCTGATGTTCGTCGTCGCGGCCCTGCTGATGTTCCTGCCGCGAGCGGTGCTCGCCGTCCTCGCCGCCGTCTTCGCCGTCGGCGGCCCCCTGCTCGTCGACCGGATCGTCACCGCCGGGAACGACTGGATCGCGACGCTCTCCCCCGAGGACGCCCTGCTCGCGCGCATGCCGCTGACCTGGCTGACGCAGTACTACCCCGTGCCCTCCTGGCTCGCCTACGTGATGCTGGGCCTGCTGATCGCCCGCTGCGACATCCGCTCGGCCACGACGCAGCGCTGGCTCGTGATCGGCGGCGCGGTCGCCGCGGTGCTCGGCTACGGCCTCGGCCTCGCCCTCGGCGGGCCGGAGAGCGTCGAGGCGCACTCGAGCACGACCGCGGAGATCCTCGGCGCCGGCGGCATCGCGGCCGTCGCGATCGGGTCGCTCACCGCGCTCGCCGCGCGCCTCGCCGTCGTCCGCGCGGTCACCGCGCCGCTCGCCGCGGTGGGGGCGATGCCGCTGACGGTCTACTCCGTGCAGCTCGTCGCGCTGGCGGTCTACCTGATCCCCTACGAGCCCTTCGACTTCGCCGCGTGGCAGAGCTGGACGCTGCTCGCGTCCTTCACCGTCGTCGCGGTGTTCGGCGCCCTGCTCTGGCGCCGCTTCGTCGGCCAAGGGCCGCTGGAGTGGCTGGTCGCGCGGGCCTCGCTCCGGCCGCGCACCCGGGCCGCCCGGCCGGTGCTCGGCTAGGGTGATCCGATGATCACGCGACGCGAAGCCGCTCAGCGCCTCGACATCTCCGTCGAGATGGCGACGCGGCACGGGCTGCCCACCCGCCTCTCCGAGGAGGAGCTCGTCGCCCTGGAGCAGGATCCGCCGGCCTGGCTCGCCCAGTCGCGCGAGAACCGCACGGGCAAGCGCCCGGTCTGGGTGACCCTGGACTGCGCGATCTGCGGCCGCTCCGAGTCGGCCCGCCCGAAGAAGTGGTGGCCCGAGTTCAGCTTCCTCGTCTGCGAGGACCACTCCCCCGACGAGTGGCCGCACCACCCCGAGGGCCACCGCCGCGACGAGTACGACGGCATCGGCACCCGCTTCGTCGGCGTCCTCGACACCCCCGTCTGACCCGCCCCGGAAACGCGGAACGGGCCCCCCGGAGGAGGCCCGTTCACCTGAACGACGCGGGTGTCCGCGCGGTCAGCTGCAAGGCGGAGAAGGAAGCGATACCAGCGGTATCGCGCCCGACGACAACGCCGCAGATGGCCGTGCGGACGCCCGCGTCACTCCCATTCGATAGTGCCCGGCGGCTTCGAGGTCACGTCGAGCACCACGCGGTTCACGCCGCTCACCTCGTTGGTGATGCGGTTGGAGATGCGGGCGAGAAGGTCGTACGGAAGCCGCGTCCAGTCGGCCGTCATCGCGTCCTCGGAGGAGACGGGGCGCAGCACGATCGGGTGGCCGTAGGTGCGGCCGTCACCCTGCACGCCGACCGAGCGGACGTCGGCGAGCAACACGACCGGGCACTGCCAGATCTCGCTGTCGAGGCCCGCCGCGGTGAGCTCGGCTCGGACGATGGCGTCCGCCTCCTGGAGCAGGTCGAGCCGCTCCTGGGTGACCTCGCCGACAATGCGGATGCCGAGGCCGGGGCCGGGGAACGGCTGACGGCCGACGATGACCTCGGGCAGCCCGAGCTCGCGGCCGATCGCGCGGACCTCGTCCTTGAAGAGGGTGCGCAGCGGCTCGACGAGCGCGAACTGCAGGTCCTCGGGGAGGCCGCCGACGTTGTGGTGCGACTTGATGTTCGCGGTGCCGGTGCCGCCGCCCGACTCGACGACGTCGGGGTAGAGCGTGCCCTGCACGAGGAAGTCGATCGACGTGCCCTCGCCCTGCGCCTCGAGCACGAGCGCCTCGGCGGCGCCCTCGAAGGTGCGGATGAACTCGCGGCCGATGATCTTGCGCTTCTGCTCGGGGTCGCTGACGCCGGCGAGCGCGTCGAGGAACTGCTCGCGCGCGTCGACCGTCACCAGGCGCACACCCGTGGCGGCGACGTAGTCCTCCTCGACCTGGCGGCGCTCGTCCTTGCGCAGCAGGCCGTGGTCGACGAAGACGCAGACCAGCTGGTCGCCGACGGCGCGGTGCACGATCGCCGCGGCGACGGCGGAGTCGACGCCGCCGGACAGGCCGCAGATGACGCGACCGGTGCCGACCTGCTCGCGGATCAGCGCGACCTGGTCGTCGATGACGTTGGAGGAGTTCCAGTCGGCGGGGATGCCGGCGGCGCGGTGCAGGAAGTTCTCGATGACGGCCTGGCCGTGCGCGGAGTGCTTGACCTCGGGGTGCCACTGCACGCCGTAGAGGCGGCGCGCGTCGCTGCCGAACGCGGCGACGGCGGTCGAGCCGGTCGAGGCGAGGACGTCGAAGCCCTCGGGAGCCTTCGAGACCTGGTCGCCGTGGCTCATCCAGACCGTCTGGTCGACGGGCTGGTCGCCGAGGAGCACGCCGCCCTCGGCGGAGACGGACGCGTCGGTCGCGCCGTACTCGCGCAGGCCCGTGTTCGCGACCTCGCCGCCGAGCGTCTTCGCCATCACCTGGAAGCCGTAGCAGATGCCCAGCACGGGGATGCCGAGATCGAAGATGGCGGGGTCGAGCTGCGGCGCCCCCTCCTCGTAGACGCTGGAGGGACCACCGGAGAGGATGATGCCGACGGGCGACTTGGCGGCGATCTCGGCGGCCGTCGTGTTCGACGGGACGATCTCGGAGTACACGTTCGCCTCGCGGACGCGCCGCGCGATCAGCTGGGCGTACTGGGCGCCGAAGTCGACGACGAGCACGGGCTGGGCGGCGAGGTGCGGCTGCGTGCCGGACTGCTCACTGATGGGGGGCCTCCACGGAGTCGGACGGGGTCTTCGGATCGAGACCGGCGGTGCGCCGCTCGAGGTACTGCTCGACCTCACGGGCGATGCGGGTCTCGACGAAGAAGGACAGGGTGGGCACGACTCCGCCGAGCGCGATGAGGATGAACCGCGAGAACGGCCAGCGCATCAGGCTCCACAGGCGGAAGTCGGCGAAGAGGTAGACGACGTAGAACCAGCCGTGCGCGATCAGGATGCCGGTCGACAGGTTCGCGCCCGTCCCGCTCGACTTCCACTCACCGCCCGGCACCTCGTACATCGGGGCGAAGTGCGCGATCCCCTGCTGCCCGAAGACGAACAGCTCGAGGTGGAACACGTACTTCAGCAGCATCTCGGCGCAGAGCAGCAGGAGCATCACACCGGTGATGATCGAGGTCACCCGGTAGAAGCGCAGCGCGCTCCGGATCGCAGGGAACTGCGCGGGCTTGGGCTCGAGGGGCATGGGGTCCAGTTTACGGGGCGGAGGCGGGGACCGGGCTCTGCGCGAGCTCCGCGGCCTCGAGGGCCTCCTCGGTCTCGCGCTCCCAGGCGTCGCGGACGAGGCGGAACCACAGGTAGAGCGCGAAGCCGGCGAAGACGACCCACTCGATCGCGTAGAAGACGTTGAGCCAGTTCAGCGAGACGTCGGTGACGCGAGCGGGCGAGTCGATCGCCTCGAGCCCCGCCACGGGCTGATCGAGGACGACGTAGCCCTGGTAGACGTCCAGCGGTGGGTCGGTCCAGCGGTTGATCAGCGCGGGGATCGACAGCGCGGTGAGGGTCATCGGATCGGTGCCCTCGGCGGGCACCTCGGCCGCCTCGTTCGCGACCAGGCGGCCCGTGAAGCCGGTCGGAGCCGCCTCCGCGCCGTCGTTCAGGCGCTCGGCGACGCTCCGCGCCTGCTCCTCATCCGCGGTCCAGCCGTAGGCGACCACGAGGTCGGCGTCCGCGGTGCGGGTGCGCGCGATGACCCACCAGCCGGGCTGCTCGCCGTTCAGGCGCCCGCCCAGGATCTCGGCGCCGCCCGGGACGAGCTCGGAGGTCTCCTCCACGCGCTGGCCGTCGGCGGTCGCCGTGATCGGGCGCGAGGGGGCGGCCACCTCGTCGAGCGGCAGCACGGTCTCGGAGATCCCGGAGTCGGGGGCCGCGGCCTCGACCGCGCGACCGACCTGCCACTGGCCGAGGGCCGCGAAGAGCCCGGCGATGACCAGGGCCAGGACCAGGGCCGCGAGCCAGCGCGGGCGCCGCGCGACCTGCCAGACCGTGCTCTGCGGCGGGGCGCTCTGCGTCATGCGTTCCTCGTTCGGGGGGCGGATCCGCTCGGCGGCGGCGGACCGACGAATCCTAACGAACCAGGGTGGGAGGACCCTCGGATCGCTCCCTGACCGACGTCGTGCGGGTCGAGCACCGCCGAAGCGGCGGCGGCCCTCTCCATGCTGGTCGACCAGCCCCGCAGGGGCGTCTCTCATGCTGGTCGAGCAGCCCCGCAGGGGCGTCTTCCATGCTGGTCGAGTAGCCCCGCAGGGGCGTATCGAGACCCGCCGTCACCAGCAGGGCGGGTCTGCAGACTCGTCCTTCTGACTGCGTGGATCTCGATACGCCCGCTCCGCGGGCTACTCGATCAGCATGGGACATCCCCTCGTTCACGGTGACTCCGCGAAGGAGACCGAAGCCGGCGGATCAGTAGTCGGGCTCGCGCGGGCGCCGCGGACGGTCGGAGTCGATCCCGTCGGACTGCTGCATCGCCTGGTCGATCAGGGCCTGCCGCATCGGATCCGGGAACTCGTCGTCCAGTTCGTCGGGCTCGACCGGGCGGCGCGGACGCGGTGCCGGCTCGACGACAGGCGCCTCCGGGACATCGCCCTGCGGGCGCTCGTCGGACGCCTCCTCCGCCATCGCCGCCTCGACGAGGGCGAAGTCCTCCTCCGCCATCGCGCTGCGGGTGGCCGCCTTCGGCCGGTGCCGCCGGCGCGAGAGAAACAGCCCGATGCTCTCCGACCGCGACGCCAGGATCGGGCCGACGATCGCCATGATCAGGACGTAGAGGCCGGCGAACGGCTGGATCCGCTCGTCGAGCCCCGCCGAGAGCGAGAGCGTCGCGAGGATCAGCGCGAACTCGCCGCGGTTGTGCAGGATGAACGCCGCATTCAGCCCGGCGCGCGGTCCGAGCTTGTTCAGCCAGGCGACGAACTGCCCGGCGCCGAGGTTGAGCACGATCGTCATCACGGCGGCGGCGATCACCGGCAGCACCACGTCGGGGAACGCACCGGGGTCGAGGCCGAGGCCGAAGTTGACGAAGAAGAAGGCGCCGAACACGTCGCGCAGCGGGATCGCGATCCGCTCGACCCGCGCGCGGAACCGGGTGGCACCGATCACCAGACCGATCAGGAACGCGCCGATCGCGTCGGTCACGCCGAGCACCTCGCCGATCCCGCCGAAGAGGATCGCGAGACCGAAGAAGAGGATCGTGAACAGCTCGTCGTCCCGGGTGCGGAAGAACCGCGAGACCACCCGGCCACCCCAGCGCGCGATCGCGAACATCACCACCAGGAACGCGAACGCGATGACCAGCTTGAGCACGACCGGCCACGGCTCCGTCTCGCCGGAGAGCACGACCGACACGATCGCCAGGTAGACCGCGATGAAGATGTCCTCGACCACTGTCACGCCGAGGATCATCGGCGTCTCCGGGTTGGCGAGGCGCTTGAGCTCGATCAGCAGCTTCGTCACGATCGCGCTCGAGCTCGTCGCCGTGATGCCCGCGATGATCAGCGCCTCGCGGCTGCCCCAGCCCAGCACGAAGCCGAAGGCGAGCCCGGCCGCCATGTTGACGGCGATGTAGGAGCCGCCGGAGAGGATCAGCCGCCCCGCGTTGCCGTAGAACTCGTCCTGGTCGAACTCCAGGCCGAGGTTGAACAGCAGCAGGATCAGCCCGAAGACCGCCGTCAGCTCGATGTAGGACGACTCGAAGTCGAGCGGGAAGAGGTGGAAGTTCGGGCTCGCGAGCAAACCGACGACCATGTAGATCGGGATGGCCGGGAGGCCGATCGTGCGCCCCAGCCGCCCGAGGACGTAGGCGACGACGAACAGGATGCCGAGGACGATGAGGTCTTCGCCGTGGTGCATCCTCAGACTCCGGGCGGCGTCTCGGGAGCCTTGGCGAAGACGCCGGAGCGGAAGAAGGCGAAGGCCTTGGCGACCTTCTCGGGGCTGCCGGCGACGACGAGAGTGTCGCCCGGGAACACCCGGAAGTCGGGGGCGGGCGCGGGGTTGGCCGCATCGCCGCGGACGACGGCCACGACCGTCAGGCCGACGATGCCGCGGTCGGCGGGCTTGCCGAGCTGCTGGCCCGCGATGTGGTCGTCGTAGTCGACGGTGAACCAGTCGATCGAGAGCCCGGGGATCTGATCGAGCGCGGTGAGCGACTCGGTGATCTGGGTGCCGCCGAGCAGCTCGGCGAGGGTGTGCGCCTCGTCGTCGCTGAGGCGGAGCGAGACCTTCGCGCCGTCCTGGTCGCCCTCGGCGAAGGTGATCAGGTCGCTGTGACCCGAGCGGTGCGCGATGACGCCGACCTTGCCGCCGTCGGCGGTCAGGAAGGTGTGCAGGACACCGACTCCGGGCAGCTTGACCCTGCGGACCTCGACCATGCGTGCTCCATCCGCGCCTCGCAGCGCTCCGACCTCGGGATTCCTCCCAGTTTAGGCGGCCCCCGCCCACCCCCGTCCGCCGTTCGCCCACGGAGGACCCGGCGGCCGGTCACCGCCGCCGAGGCGTCCTCCAACGGTCGAGACGTCCAGCCACAGCAGGACGCCTCGACCGCAGCGGGACGCCTCGCTGTCCACAGGGCGTCGCGCGCCGTCCACAGGTCGGGGGAGGGGTCGGCCGACGAGAGCCCTCGAGGTGGGAGGGTTCCGGGATGACACGGGTGGAGCTGTTCCGGGGCGGGGCCTGCGGGAGGTCGGCGGAGTTCGTCCGCCTCCGTCGCGGGGTGCACGTGCGCGCGGCGGAGTGGGCGAGCGCCTCCGTCGACGCGCGCCACCGCGCCCGCATCGACGCGGTCGCCGCGACGTGGGGCCGTCCCGTCTTCGTCCGTGAGTCCGCCGCCGCTGTCTGGGGCCTCCCCCTGGTCGAGCCGCTCGACGAGACCGTGCACGTCGCCGCGTCGCCGGCGGTCGGCGGCCGATCGCGCAACCGCGTCGCGGAGCACCGAGGCGCGGCCTCCGATTCAGCGCTGGTCGTCGACGGGCTGACGGTCTCCGATCTCGCGCAGACCGTGCTCGACCTCTGCCGCTTCTCGTCCTTCCGGCGCGCCGTCACCGCGGCGGACCACGCCCTACGGATGCGCGGCAGCCACGGCGAGCACCTTCTCGAGCTGGAGGAGCTGAGGGAGCGCCTCGCCGTCCTTCCCGGTGGGGCCCGCGGCCGTGCGGCGGCGGCGCGGGTGATCGACTTCGCCGACGAGCGCGCCGAGTCGCCGCTGGAATCGATCAGCCGGGTCGCGATGCATCAGGCGGGGCTCCCCCGCCCTGTCCTCCAGCGGCCCTTCCACGACGACGAGGGCCTGATCGGCCCGGTCGACTTCTTCTTCGAGGACGCCGACGTCATCGGCGAGGCCGATGGGGCACACAAGTACACGGACCCGCGGTTCCTCCGCGGGCGCAGCCCCGAGCAGGCGCTGCTGGACGAGAAGCGACGGGAGGACCGCCTCCGCGCTCTCGTCAGCGGCGTCGTCCGCTGGCGCTGGCAGGACGCTTACGCCGCGCGCCCGATGCTCGCCGCCCTTGCGCACGCCGGAGTCCGCCCCACCGAGACGGCCTCGAACGGTCGAAGCGTCCAGCTGCTGCAGGACGTCTCGACCGTTCGGGGACGCCTCGGACGGTCGGACGGCTAGCTGGGCTGGTACGGGGCGACGACGACCTCGACGCGCTGGAACTCCTTGAGGTCGGAGTAGCCGGTGGTCGCCATCGAGCGGCGCAGGGCGCCGATCAGGTTGGCGGTGCCGTTCGCGTCGGTCGCCGGGCCGTAGAGGACCTGCTCGAGCGTGCCGACGGTGCCGACCTGGACGCGGCGGCCGCGCGGGAGCTGCTGGTGGTGCGCCTCGGCGCCCCAGTGCCAGCCGCCGCCGGGAGCGTCGGTCGCGCGGGCGAGCGCGGAGCCGAGCATCACGGCGTCCGCGCCGACCGCGACGGCCTTCACGATGTCGCCGGAGGTGCCGAGGCCGCCGTCCGCGATCACGTGCACGTAGCGTCCGCCGGACTCGTCGAGGTAGTCGCGGCGAGCGCCGGCGACGTCGGCGACCGCGGTGGCCATCGGCGCCTGGATGCCCAGCGTCGCGCGGGTGGTCGAGGCGGCGCCGCCGCCGAAGCCGACGAGGACGCCCGCGGCGCCCGTGCGCATCAGGTGCAGGGCGGCCGTGTACGTCGAGGCCCCGCCGACGATGACCGGCACGTCGAGCTCGTAGATGAACTTCTTCAGGTTGAGCGGCTCGGTGTCCCGCGAGACGTGCTCCGCGGACACCGTCGTCCCGCGGATGACGAAGACGTCGACCCCCGCGTCGACGACCGTCTGGTACAGCTCGGCGGTGCGCTGCGGCGACAGCGCGCCCGCGACCGTGACGCCGGCCGCGCGGATCTCCGCGAGCCGCGCCGTCACCAGCTCCGGCTTCACCGGCTCCGAGTAGATCTCCTGCATGCGCTGCGTCGCGCGCTCCGCCGGCAGCTCCCGGATCTCCGCGAGCAGCGGCTCCGGGTCCTCGTAGCGCGTCCACAGCCCCTCGAGGTCGAGGACGCCCAGCGCCCCCAGCCGGCCCAGCGTGATCGCCGTCGCCGGCGAGACCACCGAGTCCATCGGCGCCGCGAGGATCGGAGTCGCGAACTGGTACGCGTCGATCGACCACTTCACCGACACCACCTCCGGATCGCGGGTCCGGCGGCTCGGGACCACCGCGATGTCGTCGAAGGCGTACGCGCGGCGAGCGCGCTTGGCGCGCCCGATCTCGATCTCCATATGGCCGAGTTTACTGTGGCTCCATCCTCGCTCCGCGCCTCGCTCCGCTCAGCACTCCGCTCGTCTATCGCCCGCAGTCGGCTCGAGCAGGTGGTCGCGTCCCACAGAGCGTCCTCCGTCCGCGCACGCCGATCCGCTGGCACGCGGATCGCCGGATAGCGCTCCCTCCCTGCTGCCGCACGTGCCTGGCTGGGCAGTCGCGGCGGGCGCAGCCCGCTCGCGCTGCCGCCAGCAGGCGCAGTCGCGGCGGCGCGCCAGCGCCGCTCGCGCTGCGACTCTCGGTCTCCCCCAGGTCCGCGTGCCCCGAGTGGGAGGCGTCGGGTCGTGAGGGCGGCCCCTCCGGCGTGGTGGGCGTATGGGCCGAAGGCCCATCGGGCAGAGGGGCCGCCCTCACGACCCGACGCCGACCCCCACCCAGAGACGCAGCAGAATCAACGCCGGTAGTTCGGTGCCTCCACCACCATCTGCACATCATGCGGATGCGACTCCTTCAGCCCCGCCGCCGTGATCCGCACGAACTTCCCCCGCTGCTTCAGCTCCGCGATCGTCCGCGCCCCCACGTAGAACATCGACTGCCGCAGCCCGCCCGCCAGCTGGTACGCCACGTTCGCGAGTGGCCCGCGGTACGGCACCTGGCCCTCGATCCCCTCGGCGATCAGCTTGTCGTCGGTGGGCACGTCGGACTGGAAGTAGCGGTCCTTCGAGTAGGAGGTGCGCTCGCCGCGGGTCTGCAGCGCGCCGAGCGAGCCCATGCCGCGGTAGGTCTTGAACTGCTTGCCGTTCTGGAAGACGAGGTCTCCCGGGCTCTCCTCGCAGCCGGCGAGGAGCGAGCCGAGCATGACGGTGTCGGCGCCGGCGACGAGGGCCTTGGCGATGTCGCCGGAGTACTGCAGGCCGCCGTCGGCGATCACGGGGACGCCCGACTCGCGGGCGGCGAGGGACGCCTCGTAGACGGCGGTCACCTGCGGCACGCCGACGCCGGCGACGACGCGGGTGGTGCAGATGGAGCCGGGGCCGACTCCGACCTTGATGGCGTCGGCACCGGCGTCCACGAGCGCCTGCGCGCCGGAGCGGGTGGCGACGTTGCCGCCGATGACGTCGACGCCGGCGAACGCGGGGTCGGACTTCAGGCGGCGGATGATCTCGAGCACCCCGGCGGAGTCGCCGTTCGCGGTGTCGACGACGAGCACGTCGACGCCGGCGTCCAGGAGTGCGGTCGCGCGCTGCCAGGCGTCGCCGAAGAAGCCGATGGCGGCGCCGACGCGCAGGCGTCCCTCCTCGTCCTTCGTCGCGTTGGGGTACTGCTCGGACTTGTCGAAGTCCTTGACGGTGATGAGCCCGGCGAGCTTGCCCTGCGCATCGACGAGGGGCAGCTTCTCGATCTTGTGCTGCGCGAAGAGCGCGATGACCTCGCTGTCGGGAATGCCGACGCGACCGGTGATGAGGCCGGTGCTGGTCATCACGTCGCGGACGAGGGTGGACGCCTTCTCGAACGGCGAGACGAAGCGCATGTCGCGGTTCGTGATGATGCCGACGAGGACACCGCTCCCGTCGACGACCGGCAGGCCGCTGATCCGGTACTGGCCGCAGAGCTCGTCGACCTGGGCGACGGTCGCGTCCGGTGTCGTGGTCACGGGGTTGGACACCATGCCCGACTCGCTGCGCTTGACGCGGTCGACCTGATCGGCCTGATCCGCGATGGAGAGGTTGCGGTGCAGCACGCCGAGCCCGCCCTGGCGGGCCATGGCGATGGCCATCCGCGACTCGGTGACGGTGTCCATCGCCGCGGAGAGCAGCGGCGTCGCGACCGTGATGCGCTTGGTGAGCCGGGAGGCCGTGTCGGCCTCGCTCGGGATGACGTCGGTGTGCCCGGGAAGGAGCATGACGTCGTCGTAGGTGAGTCCGAGGAATCCGAAGGGATCCGGCTGGTCCATCAATGCCCCTTATGAGGTCGAGCGGGTGGCCCGGAGGTGGAGGTGGCGCATCCGGTCACGGGTGTCCCGGATGCTCAATCTTAAGCGCGCGGACGCGCCCGGTATTCCTGCCCGGCCGCCCCTCGGATCTGCACCGGATGTGCATCGGACGCGCTCGCGACCCTTGCGGGGGACACGGGAGCGCTCTCCGCCCCGCATAATGTCGTCACGCAGTAGTGCAGGTGGGGAAACACCGCCGACACATGCGGAACGTATGGTCAACCAACGTTGTTTGACGACGGCGATCCGGGCGTGCCCGAGGACCCCATCCGTCTGTGCACCCTGACGAGAGGTAGACGTCTTGCTCACAGCCAGCCGTTCGACGCGCCACAAGCGCGCGACGACCCTGCATCCGACGGACCGGGAGGCCCCCCGTGCCTAGGAGGCTCCCCACACTGCGCACGCTCCGCGACGGCATCGTCGCGCTCGGTCTGCTCGCCGCGACCCTGACCGGGGTCGCCGCCGCCGCGCCCGCCGCGACGGCCGAGACCACGGCCGACCAGTCGATCATCGCCTGGGTCCGCGTGCAGGGCACGAACGAGAACCTCGTGGGCGTGACCGTCGAGCTCGGCGGCGACGCCACCGCGACCCTCACCACGGGCGACGACGGCCGCGCCGTCTTCCCGCTCGAGGAGGCCGGCACGTTCAGCGTGACGGTCGACGAGGAGACGCTGCCCGCCGACAAGGGCTACCCCGCAGCGGGGCAGAACCCGAAGCAGGTGACGATCGTCTCCTCGCAGAACCAGATCGTGAACTTCATCGTCTCGACCGCGAACCCGATCGGCACGGGCGCGAGCGCTCCGGTGCCGACCGACTCCGCCGCCCCGACGAGCCCCGCCACCGAGGGCACCACGGGCAACGACGCGACGAACCCCGACGGGACCTCGAACGCGGTGAACCAGCCGGTCTCCGCCGACACCTTCTGGATCATCTTCTGGCCCAAGGTCGTCACCGGCCTGATCTTCGGACTGCTGATCGCCCTCGCGGCGATCGGCGCCTCGCTGATCTACGGCGTCACCGGGCTGAACAACTTCGCCCACGGCGAGCTGGTGACCTTCGGCGCGCTGATGGCCTACCTCTTCTCCGGCGTCTTCGGTCTGCCGGCGCTGCTCGCCATCCCCATCGCGGTGGTCCTCGGCGGGGCGTTCGGCTTCGCGCAGGACGGTCTGCTCTGGAAGCCGCTGCGCAAGAAGAACATCCAGCTGATCCCGCTGATGATCGTGACCATCGGCCTGTCGCTCGCGCTGCGCTACACGTTCGTCTTCTTCTTCGGCGCGGACCGCCTTTCGCTGCCCAACAGCACGGCGCCGTTCTTCACGGTCCCGGCGCTCGGCATCAGCCTGAAGTTCACCGACCTGGTCGGCGCGGCCGTCGGCATCGTCTGCATCGTCGGCGTGGCCCTGCTGCTCACGAAGACCAAGATCGGCAAGGCGATGCGCGCGGTGTCCGACAACCGGGCCCTCGCCTCCGCCTCCGGCATCAACGTCGAGCGCGTCATCCGCGTGGTCTGGGTGCTTTCCGGAGCCCTCGCCGCGCTGGCCGGCGTCTACATCGGCTACTACCAGTCGCTGCGCTGGGACACCGGAGCGTCGATCCTGCTGCTCATCTTCGCGGCGATCACGCTCGGCGGACTCGGCTCCGCCTACGGAGCGCTGGTCGGCTCGCTCATCATCGGCCTGATGATGAACATCTCGACGATCTGGATCCCGGAGAACCTCAAGTACGTGGCTCCGCTGGTCCTGATGATCGTCATCCTGCTGGTCAGACCGCAGGGCATCCTCGGTCGCAAGGAACGGATCGGCTGACACCATGAACCTCAACTTCATCTGGCTGGCGATCGGGCAGATCGTCGATCCCACCGTCGCCGCCTACGCGCTCGCGACGATCGGCCTGGTCATCCACTTCGGATTCACCGGCCTCCTCAACTTCGGCCAGGCCGGCTTCATGGCGGTGGGCGGCTACGCCTTCGCCATCACCTCGGTCAAGTTCGAATGGCCCGTCTGGGGCTCCCTGCTCGCGACGATCGTCGCGGCGACCCTCTTCGCCCTCATCCTCGGCATCCCGACGCTGAGACTGCGGGCGGACTACCTCTCGATCGTCACCATCGCGGCGGCCGAGATCGTCCGGCTCTCGGTCAAGACACCCGAGTTCTCGGCGGTCACCGGCGGCTCCGAGGGCATCAACGGCGCGGCGAAGGCGTTCAACGACCTCAATCCGCTCCCGGAGGGGCGCTGGGGCATCGGCATCCTCACCTACACCCAGGACCAGTGGTGGGTCCGCATCGTCGGCTGGAGCCTCGTGCTCCTGGCCTGCCTGCTGGTCTTCCTGCTGATGCGCAGCCCCTGGGGCCGCGTCATCAAGGGCATCCGCGAGGACGAGGACGCCGTGCGCTCGCTCGGCAAGAACGTCTTCTCCTACAAGATCCAGGCGCTGATCCTCGGTGGCGTGCTGGGCGGCCTGGCCGGAGCGCTGTTCATCCTGCCGCGCTCGCTGCAGCCCGACAACTACGGCACCCAGCTGACGTTCTTCCTCTACACGATCATGCTGCTGGGCGGCGCCGCGACGGTCTTCGGACCGGTCGTCGGCTCGATCATCTTCTGGGTCGTGCTCGGTCTGACCGACGGTCTGCTCACGCTCGGGATCGACACCGGGGTCCTCAACAACGACCTCATCAAGCTCACCACCGTGCAGACCGGACCGATCCGGTTCATCGTGGTGGGTGTGGCCCTCATGCTCCTGGTGATCTTCAGACCCCAGGGCATCTTCGGCAAGAAGAAGGATCTGCACTTTGCCTAAAACGCCGGTCTCGGACATCACCGAGCAGGAAATCGTCCCCGGGGTCGTCAAGAAGGACCCCATCCTCGTCGCCGACGGCGTCAGCCGCCGCTTCGGCGGCCTGACCGCGGTCGACGTCGCCCACGTCGAGATCCCGCGCGGCTCGATCACGGCCCTGATCGGCCCGAACGGCGCCGGCAAGACCACGTTCTTCAACCTGCTGACGGGCTTCGACAAGCCCAACACCGGGCGCTGGAACTTCAAGGGCAAGAACCTCGCGAACGTCCCCGCCTACAAGGTGTCGCGGATGGGCATGGTGCGCACGTTCCAGCTCACCAAGGCCCTCGGCGGCATGACGGTGCTCGAGAACATGCTCCTCGGCGCCAAGGGCCAGAAGGGCGAGAACATCCTCACCTCGCTCATCCGGCCGCTGTGGTCGAAGGAGGAGGAGACGATCGAGACCCGGGCCATCCGGCTGCTCGAGAAGTTCAAGCTCGACACCAAGAAGGACGACTACGCGTCGAGCCTCTCGGGCGGTCAGAAGAAGCTGCTCGAGATGGCGCGCGCCCTGATGTCGGAGCCCGAGCTGGTCATGCTCGACGAGCCGATGGCGGGCGTGAACCCGGCACTGACGCAGTCGCTGCTGGGCCACATCGTCAACCTGAAGGACGAGGGCATGACCGTCCTCTTCGTCGAGCACGACATGCACATGGTCAACACGATCGCCGACTGGGTGATCGTGATGGCCGAGGGCAAGGTCGTCGCCGAGGGCCCGCCCTCGACCGTGATGAACGACCCCGCGGTCATCGACGCCTACCTCGGCGCGCACCACGACACCGACCTCGGCACGATCGAGGGCCAGCTCGAGGTCGCGGAGGAGATGGACTCGGACCTGGTCCGCGAGGACGTCGAGAAGCGGGCGGAGGCGGCCGGCGTGGACGTGCACCACGCGCACGCCGACCACGTCGCCGAGCCGACCACCGCCGAGTCGACCGCCGACGCACCCGCCTCCTCCCCCGCGACGGCCGCCCCCGCGGACGGCGCCCCGACGAGCATCGCGCCGACCACGGACGCGCCCGCCGTCGACTTCGGAAAGGACGAGAAGTGACCCAGAACACGCTCGAGACGCACGACCTCCACGCGGGGTACGTGCCGGGAGTCAACATCCTGAACGGGTCGAACGTCTATGTGAAGAAGGGCGAGCTCGTCGGCATCATCGGCCCCAACGGCGCGGGGAAGTCCACGCTGCTGAAGGCGATGTTCGGGCTGGTGAACATCCGCCAGGGCACCGTCCTGCTCAACGGCGAGGACATCACCGGCTTCAAGGCCGACAAGCTGGTCTCGAAGGGCGTGGGATTCGTCCCGCAGAACAACAACGTCTTCCCGTCGCTCACCATCGAGGAGAACCTCGAGATGGGCATGTACCAGAAGCCGAAGCGGTTCAAGGAGCGCCTCGAGTTCGTCACGGAGCTCTTCCCCGAGCTGACGAAGCGCCTCAAGCAGCGCTCCGGCTCGCTCTCGGGCGGCGAGCGCCAGATGGTCGCGATGTCGCGGGCCTTGATGATGGACCCGTCGATGCTGCTGCTGGACGAGCCGAGCGCCGGCCTCTCGCCGATGCGCCAGGACGAGACGTTCGTGAACGTCCAGCGGATCAACCGTGCCGGTGTCTCGATCATGATCGTCGAGCAGAACGCCCGTCGCGCCCTGCAGATCTGCGACCGCGGCTACGTGCTCGACCAGGGCCGCGACGCCTACGAGGGCCCCGGCCGCGAGCTGATGAACGACCCGAAGGTGATCGAGCTCTACCTCGGCACGCTCGCGACGACCAACGAGGTCACCACGAGCACGCCCACCGTCGGCGGCTGAGTCCGCCGCACCCTCCGGGGCCCGTCGTCCGCCGCTCCGGTGGCGGCGGGCCCCGTCGTCGTCCAGGAGGAGGACCGGATGCGCCGCACCGCCGCCCTGCTCGTCGTCGCGGTCGCGGCGGGGCTCCTCGCCGGCTGCGCGCCCGGCCCCGTCTCCGAGCTGCCGGAGGGCGTCTCCGTGGGAGTGCAGCAGAACCGCGACGACTACGGGCCTCGCCGGATCGAGGTCCTGGTGACGAACTCCTCAGCCGAGCCGTTGGACGTCTGGGAGGCGCGGCTCGACTCCCCCGCCTTCACCGAGGCCGCCGCGACCGACGGCCCGACCACGGTGCGACCGGGGACGACGACCGCGCTCCGGCTGCTGCTCGCCCCGCCCGACTGCACAGACGCCGGCTCCGACGCCCACGTGCGCCTCGCCTTCACGCAGGGCGAGGTCTCCGGGACCGCGGTGATCGCGCCGGACGATCCGCTCGGCAGCCTGCCGCGCATCCACGCCGAGGACTGCCTCGCGCAGCGGGTGGCGGAGGTCGTCTCGATCGTGCCCGGAGACGCCGTTACGGTCGCTCAGGAGGGCGGGAGACCCGTCGCGCACCTCGGACTGACCCTGACGCCCACGGGGGCGGACGGCGGCGTCTCGATCGCGTCCGTCGGGCGCACGATCCTGCTCCGGCCGGCCTCCGGTGAGGACAGCTGGCCCGTCGCCGTGCGCGTCGACTCCGGTGCCGCGGCGACCCGCGTCGACCTCGCGATCGTGCCGAACAACTGCAACACCCACACCGTGTCGGAGGACAAGCGCGGGACGTTCTTCCCGGTCGCGGTGACCCTCGACGACGGCACGTCGGGCGTCGTCGCGGTGGGTGTCTCCGATGCCGTCCGCGGCGCGATCTACCGCTTCATCGCCGAGGACTCCTGCCACTGGGAGTGACCGGGGAGACGACGGGGACACCGAGTCTCTCTCTCCGACTGCGTCCCCCTTCCAAGGGCCAGGGCAGCGGGAGTCTTGCCGTAATTTTGGTGACAAGAAACGTCGGCGCCAACGGCCCGGCCGCCGTCCTCCCCACCTGATCAGGGGCGGATCCGGCCCCCTCGGCACCGACTCCTTCCCCCTTCCGCGGCCCCCTCCGGCGCCGCGGTCCTCGCCTTCGAAGGAGCCGACCATGAAGAGCTACACCCCCGCGCCCGTCGCCCTCGGCGCGACCTTCGGCACCGGCGCGATCGGCGACTACGAGCGCTGGTCCGTCGTCGGCGTCTACGCGCAGGTCGTGATCGCCGAGACCACCGGCGGCAAGCGCCGCAACTACAGCCGCTCGTTCGTCACCTACCGCCTGGCCCAGGAGGCCGAGCTGCTGCGCGCCTCCTAGGCCGCCCCGAGCACTCGTCGAGCGCGCGTCCCCTCGGGGGCGCGCGCTCGACGCGTCGTACGGCGATTCCTCCTCGACCGACGCCCCTCCGGCCATGCTGGTCGAGTAGCCGCGCAGCGGCGTATCGAGACCCACCGTCCCCAGCACGGCAGGTCTGCCGATCCGACTTCTGACGGTGGTGGATCTCGATACGCCCTCTGCGAGGGCTACTCGATCAGCATGAGTCGAGCGGCCCCATCATGCTGGTCGAGTAGCCGCGCAGCGGCGTATCGAGACCCACCCGTCGGTCCTGCAGCACCGAGCGCCGCGTCCATGCCGGTCAGCAGCCGCGCAACGGCCTCCCGGGCACGACGAAGGGGCCCGGTCGGATGACCGGGCCCCTTCGCGCGTCACGGCCGGAGCCGCGAGCGGAGTGCTAGTTCAGCGAGCCGTCGACGGTCTCCTCGAACGAGGTGACGTTGCCGGGGCCGTACTTGTAGATCGAGACGGACGCCTCGGTCGGGTCGCCGTTCTCGTCCCACGAGATCGGGCCGGAGAGGCCGTCGTAGTCGATGTCCTCGCCGTCGGCGAGCATCGTGGCGCAGTCGGCGAACGTGGTGCACTTCGTGCCGTCGGTCGAGACCGCCTGCAGGTTGTCGCGGATGGTCGCACCGTCGGTCGCGCCGCCCGCGAGCGCTGCGAGAGCAGCGAGCACCGTGGCGTCGTACGACTCGGGGGCGTAGCTGAACACCGTCAGCGCGTCGTTCCCCTGCTCCTCGACGAGAGCCTGGAGGTTCGACTGGAACTCGTCGGACGCCTGGACACCGGGGTTGGTGAACTGCGCGCCGTCGATGTCGACGTTCGTGTCCGCATCGGTGATGACGCCGTAGTTGCCGTCCGTGCCGTAGAGGTTCGCGAAGTCGAAGCCCTTGGCCGCGAGCTGCTCCGCGATCGTGGTGATCTCGTCGAACGAGATGACGACGAGCGCGTCCGGGTTCGGGGCGAGCAGCGAGGTCAGCGCCGAGTTGAAGTCGGTCGAGGCCGGCTCGAAGATCTCCTCGGCCGCGACGGTCGCGCCGCCCGCCTCCAGGGTCTCCTTGATGTTCGACTCGAGGCCGGTGCCGTAGGCGTCGTTCAGGTACAGGATCGAGACGTTGGTCTTGCCGTCGCCGAGGATCTTGTTGCCGAGGATGCGGCCCTGGAGCACGTCCGAGGGAGCGGTGCGCCAGTAGTAGCCGTCGTCGTCGTAGGTCGTGAAGTCCGGCGAGGTGTTGGCCGGCGAGATCTGGACGACGCCCGCCTGGGTCACCTGGTCGATGAACGTCTTCGAGACGCCCGAGGAGGCCGCACCGATGATGACGCTCGCGCCGTCGGCGATGAGCGAGGTCGCGGACTGCGTCGCGATGTCCGTCGTGGTGTCGCCGGAGTCCTTCTGCTCGACATCGATGGTGAGGCCGGCAGCGGCGTCGTTGATGTCCTTGACCGCGAGGTCGACGCCCGCGATCTCGGGCGGGCCGAGGACGGCCAGGGTGCCCGTCTGCGGGAGGATCGTGCCGATCTTGAGGGACAGGCCGCCGGACTCGCCGCCGTCGGTGCCCGCGTCTCCGCCGCCGCCGCTGGCGCAACCGGCGAGGACGAGAGCGCTGGCGCCCAGGAAGGCGACGCCGCCGAGGGTCGCCCGGAGGGATCGCGTACGGGCCGTCCCGGCCTTCGCGTGAACGCGCATGTTTCTCCTTGAGAGGTTCTGTCGTGGGAGCGGCGCCGGTGGCAACCGCTCGGCCAACCTAACCTTCGGAGAAGCCGTGAACAATACGGGGGTGTTTCAGATGCGTTTCGCGACCTGATCGTTACTTTTCGTCGTGGGAGCGCTCTGCGGCGACGCGATCCGCAGGTCGGGCCGGCGCGCGACGCCTGCGGCGCTCGGCCGAGACGAGGTCGACTGAGAAGATCGCCAGGGCCGCCCAGACGAGTGCGAACCCGATCCAGCGCTCCGGCGGCATGTCCTCGCGCAGGACGAACGCACCGACGACGAACTGCAGCACCGGCGTCAGGTACTGGATGAAGCCGACGATCGAGAGCGGGAGGCGCCGCGCCGCACCCGCGAAGAGCAGCAGCGGGACCGCGGTGACGATGCCGGCCGAGGCGAGGATGAGCGCGTGCCCCGTCCCCTCCGTGCCGAGGGTCAGCCCAACCAGCGAGCCGACCACGGTCAGCTGGACGATCGCGAGCGGGGCGAGCCAGAGCGTCTCGAGCGTGAGGCCGCTCACCGCGTCCATCCGGCCGCCGACGCGGCTCTTCACCAGGCCGTAGAGGCCGAAGGAGAAGGCGAGCGCCAGCGAGACCCAGGGGAACGACCCGTAGCCGACGGCGATGACGAGGACGGCGACGGCGCTGATCCCCATCGCGACCCACTGCGCGGGACGCAGCCGCTCCCGCAGCACGATCACGCCGAGCAGCACCGTGACGAGCGGGTTCATGAAGTAGCCGAGGGCCGCCTCGATCACGTGGCCCGTGGTCGTCGCGATGACGTAGACCTGCCAGTTGATGTAGATCAGCACGCCGGCGATCGCCATCACACCGAGCAGCCTCGGCTCGCGGAACAGGCCGGCGAAGCCGCGCCAGCTGCGGGTCACCGTCAGCAGGAGCAGGCAGAAGACGAGCGAGAACAGCACCCGCAGCGCGACGATCTCGAACGGGGAGGCGGGCGCCATCGCGAGGAAGTAGAGCGGCATCGCGCCCCAGAGCAGGTACGCCGAGAAGCCGAACCACAGGCCGGTCGACGACAGCGCGCCACCGGCGCCCTTCACCGGGAGCGCCTCGACGCCCTCGCCGGCCGCGGCGTCGCTCGTCGTGGGCGACGCGGAGTCGGCGGGGAGGCGGGAGGCGGGCACCCGACCGATGCTACGCAGGACGCGGACCCGCCGACCGCCCGGAACGGTCACCGGACGTCAGGATCAGGCCACCGGTCGCGAAGAGGACCGGGCGCACGACGAAGGGCCGGCGACTCCCACCGCCGGGCCCACCGCGCTGGACGACGAAGGGCCCGGCGACTCGCGTCGCCGGGCCCTTCAGGATCCGTCTCTAGCGGACGACGACCGCGAGGACGTCGCGAGCGGAGAGGACCAGGAGGTCGTCTCCACCGAACTTGACCTCGGTTCCGCCGTACTTGGAGTAGATGACCTTGTCACCGACGGCCACGTCGAGCGGGACGCGGTTGCCGTTGTCGTCGATGCGGCCGGGGCCGACGGCGACGACTTCGCCCTCCTGGGGCTTCTCCTTGGCGGTGTCGGGGATGACGAGACCGGAAGCAGTGACCTGCTCGGCCTCGACCTGCTTGATGACGATGCGATCTTCGAGCGGCTTGATGGACACCGACACGGTTGACCTCTTTCTTGACGACGACGGGGGCGGAGCGCCGCCGTTGGCAGACACGCTCCGAGAGTGCTAGCTCCACTGTAGAGGCTCCGCTGGCACTCGTGCAATCAGAGTGCCAGGCAGGCGCGCCGTGACGGTCGGAGGCGGTGGCCTAGCATGGCCGGATGCAACGCGCCGAGCTGGTCGAGCTCCTCTCCCCCGAGGGCCTCCGGCTCCTCGACTCGCTCGACGGCTACCGGGCGGACGACCTGGTGCGCGCCGTCGCGACGCTCCGCTCCGCCGGCCACTCCCCCGGCCTGGTGTCCGCCGTGCTGACCCAGGCGCGGCTGCGGGCGAAGGCGACCGGGAAGTTCGGCGAGTTCGCCCGGTCGATGCTCTTCACCGACGCCGGGCTCGAGCAGGCCACCCGGCTCCGGGTCGCGGCACTGCACGCCGGCCGCTACTCCTCGGCCGGCCTGACCCGCATCGCCGACCTCGGCAGCGGCATCGGCGGCGACGCTCTGGCGATGGCGGCCATCGACCTCGAGGTCACGGCCGTCGACGCGGACGAGATCACTGCCACCCTCGCCAGCTTCAACCTCGCCCCGTTCCCCTCGGCGCAGGCCGTGCACGGCGACGCCGAGGCGTTCGACCTGGACGGCTTCGACGCCGTCTACCTCGATCCGGCCCGCCGCACCGCCGGCCACCGCGAGACCCGCCGCCTCGACGACCCCGACGACTACTCGCCGTCGCTCGACTTCGCCTTCGGGCTGGGGGAGGAGCGGCCCGTCGGCGTGAAGCTCGGGCCGGGCTTCGACCGCGAGCGGATCCCCGCCGACGCGGAGGCGCAGTGGGTCTCCGTCGACGGCGAGCTCGTCGAGATGGGGCTCTGGTTCGGTGCGCTGGCGCGGCCGGGTGTCCGGCGCTCCGCGCTCCTGCTCGGGGCGACGGGCGCCGTCGAACTCACCGCGCCGGCCGACAGCGAGGACGAGGAGGTGGGCGACCTCGGCGCCTTCGTCCACGAGCCGGACGGGTCGGCCATCCGCGCGCGCCTGCTCGGCGAGCTGGCCCGCACCAGCGGGTCGCGCATGCTGTCGCCGGGCATCGCCTACCTCACGGGCGACGAGCCGGCCGTCTCGCCGTTCCTGCGCAGCTTCCGCGTGCTCGCGGAGCTGCCGCTGGACGAGCGCACCCTCGCTCGCGAGCTGCGCGCTCGCGGCATCGGAGTGCTGGAGATCAAGAAGCGCGGCGTCGACGTCGATCCCGCGCGCTTCCGCAAGAAGCTCGGCCTCGCGGGGCGGGGCAGCGCCGTCCTGATCCTCACGAGGATCCAGGGGCGCCACCGGGCCCTGCTGTCCGAGCGCGTCTCCTGAGACCGACCGCCTGCGCCTAGAGGCCGCCGGGGGAGCTCGCCGCGTTCAGCGCGAGAACGAGGAGCACGATGGTGACGGCCAAGTAGATCAGCGAGATCACGACGCCGGCGATGCCGGTGATGATCGCGGTCAGCGCGAGTCCGCGGGCACCCGGCTCGCGGCGGCGCCCGAGGAAGCCGAGCACGATCGCGGGCGCCGACAGGATGAAGCCGAAGCCCCAGCCGAAGATCGAGATCACCAGGCCCACGATGCCGAGGATCATGCCGGTGAGGCTCAGCGTCTTGGGCACCGTCGTGGGCGCCGGGACGTAGGCGTACTGCGGCGGCGCGGCGGTCGGGGCCGACGGGAGCGGTGTCCCGTAGGCGGGCGGCGCAGAGTCGCGAGCGCCCTGGCCGGGGGCCGCCGGGGTGCCACCGGTGTACGCGGGCGGGGCCGGGGGCGCCGGAGTTCCGCCGAAGTAGACGGGCGGGGCCGGGGGCGTCGGCGGCACGGGAGGAGCAGGGGGGACGGGAGGGCCCTGTCGGTCGTCGGACCCGGGCCGGCTGCTGTCGCTCATGCCTCGAAGTCTAGAACGCGGCCGCCGACCGGCTCAGGCCGGGAGGTAGCCGTCCGTCCTGAGTCCTGTGACGAAGGCCGAGTAGACCAGGGCGCCGACGAGCAGCAGCACGAGCGCGAGGTAGCCGAGGAGGAAGCCGGCGATCGCGAGGCCGCGGCCGCGCTGCCCCGAGCGTCGCGCCTGCGCGAAGCCGACGTGCCCGAGGACGATCGCGGCGGGAGCGAGACCGAGGATGCCGCAGATCAGGGCGGCGACGGCGAGGCCGTTCAGTGGCGGGCGCGGCGCGGGGGCGCCGGGGCGGCCATCACCGTCTGCGTAGCCGTCCGGCGGGACGGCGGAGCCGGATTCCCCGGTTCCCGCCGCCTCCGGCCGCTCCGTCGGGGGCGCGGACTCCGGCGACGGCGGGACGGAGGGCGGCGCGTACCGCGGCGGCGGTGCCGCCGATCCCGCTGCCGGATCGCCGGTGGTGTCGTCGTTCACGTCGCCCTCCTCGAGCACGTCACGTCCCGCCCTGTGGGGCGCGGGACGCTGTCGATCAGTAGTCCGTCGTCGTGCTCGCCAGGCCCGCGATCGAGAACAGGGCGACGACGGAGATGATGGTGACGATGATGGCGACGAAGCCGATCACGACGGCGGCGATGGCGAGGCCGCGACCGCGCTCGCCGGTCCGCTTGATCTGCGACAGAGCGATGAAGCCGAGGACGATGCCGACGATCGAGACGAAGAACGAGGCGATGAAGCCGATGATCGCCAGGATGTTGTAGCGGTCGGACGCGGGCGTGTACGGAGTGGTCATGGCGGATCCCCCTTGATCAGGAACGAGTGAGTGCGCTCAGCGTGGCAGCGCCGTCGGTGGGCTGTCAAAACCCTGGGCGGCGCTTGTGACCCGGTGCGACGCTGCAGTAAGACGCCTATCGGACCTGGATCTCGGTGACGGGCAGGGTGGAGTCGGCGCCGAAGGAGAGGCTCGACGGAGCGTGCCCGGCCTCGATCAGCTGGGCGCCGAGGGCCGCGATCATCGCGCCGTTGTCGGTGCAGAGCGAGAGTGCAGGGATCCGCAGCGTGACGCCCGCGGCCGCGCAGCGCTCCTCGGCCAGCTCGCGGACACGGGCGTTGGCGACCACTCCCCCGCCCAGCAGCAGCCGCGGCACCCCGCGGTCGACGCAGGCCGCGATCGCCTTGGTCAGCAGGACGTCGGCGACGGCCTCGCGGAAGCTCGCGGCGACGTCGGCGACCGGCACCTCCTCGCCCGCGTCCTGGCGCTTCTCGACCCAGCGGGCGACCGCGGTCTTCAGCCCCGAGAACGAGAAGTCGTAGCGGTGCTTCTCCTTGTCCTTCGGCAGCGTGAGGCCGCGGGGGAAGCGGATCGCCCGTGGATCGCCGTCGGCCGCGACCCGGTCGATCTGCGGGCCGCCGGGATAGGGCAGGCCGAGCACGCGGGCGACCTTGTCGAACGCCTCGCCGGCCGCGTCGTCGATCGTCTCGCCGAGCAGCTCGACGTCCGAGACGAGATCGCGCACGTGCAGGAGCGAGGTGTGCCCGCCCGAGACGAGCAGCGCGATGGTGGGCACCTCGACCGGGCTGCCGGCGCCGCCGTCGGCGCGCAGGACGTCGGCGCCGACGTGCCCGACGAGGTGGTTCACCGCGTAGAGCGGCTTCCCCAGCGAGACCGCGAGCGCCTTCGCCGCGCCGACGCCGACCATCAGCGCGCCCGAGAGCCCGGGGCCGCTGGTGACCGCGATCGCGTCCAGCTCCTGCAGCGAGACGCCGGCCTCGGCGAGCGCCGTGCGCAGCGTCGGCTCGAGCGCCTCGAGGTGCGCGCGGGCGGCGACCTCGGGCACGACGCCGCCGTAGCGGGCGTGCTCCTCCATCGACGAGGCGATGGTGTTGGCGAGCAGCGTCGTGCCGCGGACGATGCCGATCCCGGTCTCGTCGCAGCTGGTCTCGATGCCGAGGACGAGCGGACCGGCGGTCATGACGACTCCTGTCGAGGGGCGGGGACCGGCACGCGCATCACGAGCGCGTCGACGTCGTCCGGCTGGTAGTAGGCGGGGCGGACCCCGATCTCCTCGAAGCCCTCCGAGCGGTAGAGCGACTGGGCGGCCGGATTGTCGGCGCGGACCTCGAGGAAGACCTCGCGGGCGCCGCGCTCGGCGGCGGTGGCGACGAGAGCGCGCAGGAGGCTCCGGCCGAGCCCCGTGCGGCGGGCGGAGGCGAGCACCGCGAGGGTCTGCACGTCGCCCTCGTGCGCGCCGACCGGGCAGAGCAGCCCGGCGTAGCCGACCAGCTCGCCCGCGTCCTCGGCGACGAGGTAGCGGGTGTGCCGGCTGCGGATCTCCTCGAGCATCATGGTGCGCGACCACGCGTCGCTGGTGAACTCCGACTCCTCGATCGCCATGATCGCGTCCAGGTCGTCGACGGTGGCGTCGCGCAGCTCGGCGCTCACGCCGTGACCCGCTTCGGACCGGCCGAGAGCGTGACGTCGGGCGAGCGGAGGTAGAGCGGCTCGTCCGCGGCGGGAGCGCGGCCGGCGGCGCGGGTCAGCGCGGCCACGACGCCGAGCTCCGCCGCGGACACCGTCTCGGCCTCGAGGCGGGGCAGTTCGGGGAAGGGCAGCGCGGGCGGCTTGTCGAGGCCGGGCCCGCCGGTACGGACGGGGAGGCCCTGCTCGTCCAGGCCGGCGTAGGCGCTCCAGTAGAGCTCGCGGCGGCGCGCGTCAGTGACGACGAGGAACCCGTCGGCGCGGCCGTGGCGCAGCGCGCCGAGCGCGACCGCGTCGTGCGAGACGACCGGGAGGGTGGGCACGTCGCGGCCGAACGCGAAGGCGCGGGCCGCGGCGATGCCGACCCGGAGGCCGGTGAAGGGGCCGGGGCCCATGCCGACGGCGACGGCCTCGATCGCGTCGGGGCCGATGCCTGCCGCCTCGAGGGACTCCTGGATCAGCCGGCCGACGACCTCGGCGTGCCGCATGGTGTCGGTCTCGGTGCGCTCGGCGCGGACCTCGCCGTCGATGCCGACGACGGCGACGGAGGTACCGGAGGAGGTGTCGATCGCGAGCAGCACCCTGACAGGGTACCCGCGGCCGGCGGGGCACCGGCCGCGGAGCCTGCGGCGCCACTCGCCTGCTGGTCGAGCAGCCGTGCACCACCCTGCTGACACGGGGGATCTCGATACGCCCTCTCCGAGGGCTACTCGATCAGCATGCGGACCATGCTGGTCGAGTAGCCGCGCAGCGGCGTATCGAGACCCACCCACCGGACGACGGTGGATCTCGATACGCCCTCTCCGAGGGCTGCTCGATCAGCAGGCGGACCATGCTGGTCGAGTAGCCGCGCAGCGGCGTATCGAGACCCGCCGCGAGCAGAGCGCTCAGCGCCAGCCCGTGCCGCGGAAGCGCACGGTGCGCGGCTCGATCGGCTCCTCGCCGTCCTCGGCGTCGGAGCCGCCGGTCGGGCGTTCGAGGACGACGTCGAGCCACGACTCCGCGACGCCGTCGAGCAGCCCGGCGCCCCACTCCACCACGACGACCGAGTGCTCGAGATCGAGGTCGAGGTCGTCCAGCTCCACGGCCGAGCCGACGCGGTAGGCGTCCACGTGCACCAGCGGCGGCCCGCCGTGCAGCGGAGGATGCGTCCGCGCGATCACGAAGGTGGGGCTGGTCACCGGCCCGCGCACCCCCAGCCCGTCGCCCAGGCCGCGGGTGAAGGTCGTCTTGCCCGCGCCGAGCGGCCCGGTCAGCACCAGCAGGTCGCCGGCGCGCAGCACCCGGCCGAGGGAGCGGCCGAGCTCCTCCATCGCCTCCGGGTCGTCGATCTCGACCGTGCGGTCGGCGAACCAGCCGCGCTCAGGCACGGGCGCCTCCCGCAGGGCCGCCGACCGTCCTGCGCGGGACGCGGTGCCCGATCCGGGTGACCAGCTCGTAGTTGATCGTCCCGCACCAGCGCGCCCACTCGTCGACCGAGGGGACGCCGGTGGTCGGATCGCCCCAGAGCGTCACCGGGTCGCCGACCGCGACGGGAGCGTCCCCGACGTCGACGACGAACTGGTCCATCGCCACCCGCCCCGCGATGCGGTGGCGGCGCCCGCCGATCGACACCTCGGCGACACCGGAGGCGGCACGCGGGATCCCGTCGGCGTAGCCGAACGGCACCAGCGCGAGAGTCGTCTCCCCGGCGGCACGGTAGGCGTAGTCGTAGCTGACCCCGGTCCCCGCGGACACCCGGCGCACTCCGGCCACCCGCCCCTGCACAGTCATCGCCGGCACCAGGCCGAGCCCGAGGGAGGTCTCGTCGTCGAACGGCGACAGCCCGTAGACGCCGATGCCGGTGCGCACCTGGTCCAGGCGCGCCTCCGGCAGGCGGAGCGCGGCGGCCGTCGCGGCGAGGTGCACCAGCGGCGCGGGCGTCCCGTGCGTGCGCAGCACCTCCTCGGCACGGCGCAGGAGGGCGAGCTGCGCGAGGTCCTCCTCGCGCGAGGTGTTCGAGAGGTGCGAGAACAGACCGGTGAGCTGCAGCGAGCCGCGCGCCGCGTGGCGGACGAGGGACTGCGCGAGCGGCACCCACTCCGCCTCCGCGGCGCCGTTCCGGCTGAGACCGGTGTCGACCTTGAGCTGCACCGCCCCGCGCACCCCGCGGTCCTCGGCGGCCTGCGCCAGCCGGTCGAGCTGCGCCACCGAGGAGACGGCCACCTCGATCCCGTGCTCGAGGGCGGTGTCGAAGTCCTGCTCGGGGTCGTGCAGCCAGCAGAGCACCGGCGCCAGGATCCCCGCCTCGCGGAGCGCGACCGCCTCCTCGAGGTCGGCGGTCCCGAGCGCGTCCGCCCCGCCGGCGAGCGCCGCCTGCGCGACCGGGAGTGCGCCGTGCCCGTAGGCGTTCGCCTTGACGACCGCCATCAGCCGGGGTGCGGCCGTCAGCTCCCGGAGCCGCGCCGTGTTCGCCGCGACGGCGTCGAGATCGATCAGCGCCTCGCGGAAGGCGACCGGCGCGATCACGACTCGGCCACCACGAACGCGCAGGCCACGCCGGCGTCATGGCTCATCGAGAGGTGCACGCGGGCGATCCCGCGCGACTCGGCCGCCGCGAGGGCCGCGCCGTGCAGGGCGAAGGAGGGGTTCCCGTGCTCGTCGCGCTCGACGACCATGTCGTGCCAGCGGGCACCGGCCGAGTCGCCGAGCGCCTTGATCAGCGCCTCCTTCGCCGCGAACCGGCCGGCCAGCGAGGCGATCGGCAGGTCGCGTTCGCTCTCGGCGAACAGCCGGTCGCGGAGCCGGGGCGTGCGGGAGATCGCCCGCTCGAAGCGCGCGAGATCCACCACGTCCACGCCGATCCCGACGATCACGGCAGGGTCACTCGACCGTGACCGACTTGGCGAGGTTCCGCGGCTGGTCGACGTCGAGGCCCTTCGCCGAGGCGAGCTCCATCGCGAACATCTGCAGCGGCGTCACGGCGAGCAGCGGCTCGAACAGCGGGTCGGCCAGCGGGATCGGCACGACCTCGTCGGCGATCTGGATCGCGGCCGCGTCGCCCTGCTCGGCGATCGCGATCACCCGGGCGCCGCGCGCCTTGATCTCCTGGATGTTCGAGATCACCTTGCGCTGCAGCTCGTAGGACTCGCTCGGGCTCGGCACGATCACGAAGACGACCTGACCCGGCTCGATCAGCGCGATCGGCCCGTGCTTCAGCTCGCCCGCGGCGAAGCCCTCGGCGTGGATGTAGGCGAGCTCCTTGAGCTTGAGCGCGCCCTCGAGCGCCACCGGGTAGCCGACGTGGCGGCCCAGGAAGAGCACCGCGCGGGTGTCCGCCATCCAGCCGGCGAGCTGGGCGATCGCCTCCGAGGCGTCGAGCACGCGCGAGAGCTTCTCGGGGATCGCCGCGAGCTGCGCGGCCTGCGAGGCGATCAGCTCGGGCGTGGCTGCGCCGCGCACCGCGGCCAGGTGCAGGCCGAAGAGGTAGAGCGCCGCGATCTGCGCGACGAACGCCTTGGTCGAGGCGACCGCGACCTCCGGGCCGGCGTGGGTGTAGAGCACGGCGTCGGACTCGCGCGGGATCGTCGCGCCCTGGGTGTTGCAGACGGAGAGCGTCTTGGCGCCCTTCTCCCGGGCGTACTTCACGGCCATCAGCGTGTCCATGGTCTCGCCGGACTGGCTGATCGAGACGACCAGGGTGCGCGGGGTCAGCACCGGGTCGCGGTAGCGGAACTCGTGACTCAGCTCGACCTCGACGGGCACGCGCGCCCACTTCTCGATCGCGTACTTGGCGACCATGCCGGAGTAGGCGGCGGTGCCGCAGGCGATCACGGTGATCCGGTCGATGTCGGTGAGGGTCGCGTCGAGAGAGGCGAGCTCGGGCAGCACGACCACGCCGTCCTGGATGCGGCCGAGCAGCGTCTTGGCGACGGCCTCCGGGCCCTCGCTGATCTCCTTGGCCATGAAGCTCGACCAGCCGCCCTTCTCGGAGGCGGAGGCGTCCCAGGCGATCTCGAACGGCTCGGTCTCGACGGCGTTGCCGAAGAAGTCGGTGACGGTGACCGCGTCGGGCGTGATCGTGACGATCTGGTCCTGGCCGATCGCGACCGCGCGGCGGGTGAACTCGACGAAGGCGGCGACATCGGAGCCGAGGAAGTTCTCGCCGTCGCCGAGGCCGATCACGAGCGGCGAGTTGCGGCGCGCGCCGACGACGACACCGGGCTGGTCCTGGTGCAGGGCGAGCAGCGTGAAGGCGCCCTCGAGGCGCGCGACGACGGCCTGGAACGCGAGCACCAGATCGCCGGTGCGGCGGTGCTCCCGCGCGATCAGGTGCGCGGCGACCTCGGTGTCGGTCTCGCTCTCGAAGACCGCGCCCTCGGCGAGCAGCTCCTCCTTGAGGGGCTGGAAGTTCTCGATGATGCCGTTGTGGATGACGGCGAGGCGCCCGTCGTCCGCGAGGTGCGGGTGCGCGTTGCGGTCGGTCGGGCCGCCGTGTGTCGCCCAGCGGGTGTGCCCGATGCCGGTGGTGCCCTGCGCGATCGGGTGCGCCTCGAGGTCGTCGACGAGGACGCTGAGCTTGCCCGAGCGCTTGCGGCTGTCGATCCGGCCGTCCGCGTCGATCACGGCCACACCGGCGGAGTCGTACCCGCGGTACTCCAGTCGCTTCAGTCCCCCGAGCAGCACGGCCAGGCTGTCGCGCGCGCCGACGTATCCAACGATTCCACACATGCGCTCGATCCTAATCGCGCGCGGGGGCGCTCCCGCGGCGACGGGGCCGGACCGCGGCGGCCGCTAGGATCGTGCAGATGTCCTCGTCAGCTCGCGAACCCGGGCGCGAGGCGCACCCCTCCCCGTTCGTCGAGATCGTCCGCTCCGACTGGGCCGAGCTCGCCCGCAGCACCGAGCTGCCGCTGAGCGAGACCGAGGTCGTGCAGCTGCGGGGGCTGGGCGACCGGCTGAGCCTCACCGAGGTCGCCGAGGTCTACCTGCCGCTGTCGCGGCTGCTCACCCTCTACGCCGGCGGCGCGCGCCAGCTGCACCGCGCGACGAGCACCTTCCTCGGCGAGCGCGCGCAGCCCACCCCGTTCGTGATCGGCGTGGCCGGCTCGGTCGCGGTCGGCAAGTCGACCATCGCCCGCCTGCTCCGCGAGCTCCTCGCCCGCTGGGACGACACCCCCCGCGTCGAGCTGGTGACGACCGACGGCTTCCTCCTGCCCAACCGCGAGCTGGAGCGGCGCGGGCTGATGAGCCGCAAGGGCTTCCCGGAGTCGTACGACCGCCGGGCGCTGCTGCGCTTCGTCTCGGAGGTGAAGGGCGGCGCCGCCGAGGTGCGCGCGCCGTTCTACTCGCACCTCTCCTACGACATCGTGCACGACGCGGAGATCGTGGTCCGCCGACCCGACGTGCTGATCGTCGAGGGCCTGAACGTGCTGCAGCCGCCCGCGCCCGGGCACGGTCTCGCCGTCAGCGACCTGTTCGACTTCACGGTCTACGTCGACGCCCGCACGAGCGACATCGCGCGCTGGTACGAGGAGCGCTTCCTCGCCCTGCAGCAGGGCGCCTTCGCCAGCCCGACCTCGTACTTCCACCGCTACGCCTCGCTGACTCCCGACGAGGCGCGCGCGCAGGCCCGCAGCATCTGGTCCTCGATCAACGAGCCGAACCTGCTGCAGAACGTGCGGCCGACCCGCTCCCGCGCGAGCCTCGTCCTGCGCAAGCAGGCCGACCACACCGTCTCCTCGGTGCTCCTCCGCAAGATCTGAGCGCGCGATCGCCGACGGCTCACGTACTGACGACGGCGGGTCTCGATACGCGCCTCCGGCGCTACTCGACCAGCATGGAAGGCGCAGACCTGCACCCGGTGCGCGGCGCAAGCATGTTGATCGAGTAGCCCGCACAGCGGGCGTATCGAGATCCGCCGTCCTGACGACGGCGGGTCTCGAGACGCGCCTCCGGCGCTACTCGACCAGCATGGGGCGGGCAGGCTGCGCCATGCCGTGCCTCCGGCCCCGGTCGACTCGCGCACAGCGCGCGGCGGAAGCATGCTGATCGAGTAGCCCGCGCAGCGGGCGTATCGAGATCCCCGAGCCGGCGGCTCGGCCCGCTAGGACGCGACGCGAAGCTGCTCGAGCACGACCGCGGCGAGGGACTCCGCCAGCCGGTCGGCGGTCTCCTTCGTGGAGGCCTCGACCATGACGCGGACCATCGGCTCGGTGCCGGAGGGCCGCAGCAGGACGCGCCCGCCGGTGCCCAGCTCGGCCTCGGCCTCGGCGATGGCCGCCGCGATCACGGTGTCGTCGTGCACGCCCTCGCGGTCGACCCCGCGCACGTTGACGAGCGTCTGCGGGAACACCCGCATCACCGAGGCCAGCTCGGCGAGGGTCTTCCCCGTGCGCGCCATCTCGGCCGCGAGCTGCAGACCCGTGAGGACGCCGTCGCCGGTCGTCGCGAAGCGGCTCATGATGACGTGGCCGGACTGCTCGCCGCCGAGCGAGTAGCCGCCGTCGTTCATCGCCTCGAGCACGTAGCGGTCGCCCACACCGGTCTCGATCACGCGGATGCCGGCGTCGGCCATCGCGGTCTTGAGGCCGAGGTTGCTCATCACCGTGGCGACGAGCACGTTGTCGCGCAGGACGCCGCGTCGCGCCATGGAGGTCGCGAGGATCGCCATGATCTGGTCGCCGTCGACGACGCGCCCCTCGGCGTCGACCGCGAGGCAGCGGTCCGCATCGCCGTCGTGCGCGATGCCGATGTCGGCGCCCGCCTCGCGGACGGCCTCGGCGACGTGGTCGAGGTGGGTCGAGCCCACGCCGTCGTTGATGTTGATGCCGTCCGGATCGTTGCCGATCACCGTGACGGTCGCGCCGGCGTCGGTGAACACCTCGGGCGAGATCCCTGCGGCGGCGCCGTGCGCGCAGTCGATGACCACGTGCAGTCCGTCCAGGCGGGTGCTGTCGAGCGAGCCGAGCAGGTGGAGGACGTAGCGGTCCTCGGCGTCGGCGAAGCGGCGGATCCGGCCCACGTCGGGGCCGAGCGGCGTGAGCGGCGGGACGCCGAGAGCCGCCTCGATGCGGTTCTCGAGCTCGTCCGGGAGCTTGCGGCCACCGGCCGCGAAGAACTTGATGCCGTTGTCGGCGGCGGGGTTGTGCGACGCCGAGATCATCACGCCGAAGTCGGCGCTCTCGTCGGCGATGAGGTAGGCGGCGGCGGGCGTCGGGATCACTCCCGCGTCGAGCACGTCGACGCCGGCGCTCGCGAGGCCGGCCGCGACGGCGGCACCGATGAACTGTCCCGAGATCCGAGGATCGCGGGCCAGGACGGCGAGGGGCCGACGGCCTTCCGCCCGGGCGGCCGCACCGAGTACACGGGCGGCCGCCTGAGCGAGGCCGAGGGCCAGGTCGGCCGTGACATCGCGATTCGCGAGGCCACGGACGCCATCTGTTCCGAACAGGCGCGGCATGGTGCCAGTCCCCTTCTGAAGCTGCTGATCGACGGCCGCAGGGGCCGCAGCGACTAGCGCTTCGAGAACTGGGACGCCTTGCGGGCCTTCTTGAGACCGGCCTTCTTGCGCTCGATGACGCGAGCGTCGCGGGTGAGGAAGCCGGCCTTCTTGAGGATGGCGCGGTTGTTCTCGCGGTCGATCTCGTTCAGCGCACGGGCGATCGCGAGGCGGAGCGCACCGGCCTGGCCGGAGGGGCCGCCGCCGGTGATCTTCGCGACGACGTCGTACGAGCCGAGGAGGTCGAGGACCTTGAACGGGTCGTTGATCAGCTGCTGGTGCAGCTTGTTCGGGAAGTACTCCGCGAACTCGCGAGCGTTCACGGTCAGGCTTCCGGAGCCCGGGACCAGGCGCACGCGGGCGATGGCCTGCTTGCGACGGCCCACG
Organism: Rathayibacter sp. VKM Ac-2857; assembly: GCF_013205025.1. Lineage (GTDB taxonomy): Bacteria > Actinomycetota > Actinomycetes > Actinomycetales > Microbacteriaceae > Rathayibacter. The sequence continues at coordinate 1,037,868 of NZ_JABMLE010000001.1, forward strand.
GCTGCGCCGGAGACGTTGAGGACGGCGCGGGGCGTCGTGGACGCCTCGGTGGCCGGGCTTTCGGTGGAGTAGCTCTCGGGAGCCACGTCGATCTGGTCTGCGATCTTCGCCACGGTGTAGGTGATCCTTTGTCTTCGAAGTCTGGGGTGTCGGGGAGGGCCGGAGCCTACTGGGCGACCTGGGTGAAGGCGTACGCCTTGGGCTGCTGAGCCGCGTGAGGGTGCTCGGTGCCCGTGTAGACCTTCAGCTTGCGCAGCTGCGCACGACCGAGGGAGTTCTTGGGGAGCATTCCGCGGATGGCCTTCTCGACGGCGCGGATCGGGTTCTTCTCGAGGAGCTCGGCGTACGTGGTGGCCGTGAGGCCGCCCGGGTAGCCGGAGTGGCGGTACGCCTTCTTCTGGAGGAGCTTCTGGCCGGTGAGGGCCACCTTCTCGGCGTTGACGATGATGACGAAGTCGCCCATGTCCATGTGCGGCGCGAACGTCGGCTTGTGCTTGCCGCGCAGGAGCGCAGCGGCGTGGGTGGCCAGACGGCCGAGCACGACGTCGGACGCGTCGATGACGATCCAGTCGTGCTGGACGTCAGCCGGCTTCGGAGAAAAAGTGCGAGTCACGTGAGTGCTGCTTTCTGATCGGAGTGAGGAGTTCGTGAATCCCGCTCCGTGGCCGTTCGACCCGCGAGGGGGCCGAACCGATCCGGTGGAGGGCTCAACTTCGGGTGCCGGCACGCGGCCGAGAACACCAAGGGACGACGCTACAGCAATCCGACCCGGAGCGGAAGCTCGCCGGTCGCCGCTCCCGTCCTCCGGAGGGTGGCGGGGCTCAGGAGGGCTCCTGCCCCAGCGCGGTGAGGACGTCGGTCGCCAGCTCCTCGAGCGGCCCCTGTGCACCGACGTACGAGCGGAGGGAGAGCAGCCGGTCCCCCGCCAGCACCACGACCGTCGCGGCCGGGTCGGCCGCCGGATCGCCGGCGCGGAAGAAGGCGGCGTCGCCGAGTCCGCTCGGTTGCACGGGTGCTGCCGACTCCTGGGCGGTGAACTCGGCGGTCCCCGCGCCGGTCGCCGACTGCAGCACCAGCGCCGCCGGGTTCCCCGCCATCGCCCAGGTGCAGCCGGAGCCCTGCTCGGAGGGCGTCACGAAGCCCTCGGGCAGCTCGAGGACGGCCTCGATCGTCTCGACCGGCAGCACCGCCGCGCAGTCGAGGACCTCGATGCTCGAGGCGGCGGACGGCGACGGAGCGGTCGCGGTCGGCTCCGCGGTGGGCGCGGTGCTCGGCGCGGCCGACTCGACGGCGGCCTGCGGCGCCTCGTCCGGCACATCGATCGTGGACGACGACGAGCAGCTCGCGAGCAGCAGTGCCGCCGGCAGGACGAGCGCGGTGGCGAGAGCGGCCGTGCGACGGTCCCTGCGCATCATGCGTCGTCCTCCCCCTCGCCGACCCCCGCCGGCAGTGTCCGCTTCACCCGGGTCAGCACGGCCCGCTCGGCCAGTTCGGAGTCCTCAGGGTAATCGACCTCGCGCAGGACGAGACCGCGGGCCGGCATGACCGCGAAGGCGTTGGTGCGCCGCGCCGCGTCGCGCAGCAGCGGGAGCTCGCCCGCGTCGAGCTTGCCGATCCCCACGGCCACGCAGGAGCCGACGAGCGCCCGCACCATGCTGTGGCAGAAGGCGTCGGCGCGCAGGTGGGCGTGCAGCACGCCGTCCTCGTCCCGCTCCCAGGTGAAGTCGAGCAGGCTCCGGATGGTGGTGGCCCCGACGCGCGCCCGGCAGAACGACGCGTAGTCGTGCAGGCCGAGCAGCGACTCCGCGGCACCCGCCATCAGGCTCTCGTCGACCGCCTCGTTGATCCAGGTGGTGTAGGCGCGGTCGAGAGGGCGGCGGAGCGAGGACCGGTCGGCGAGCCGGTACTCGTAGCGCCGCCAGCGGGCCGAGAAGCGCGCGTCGAAGCCCTCGGGCGCCCGCGACACCCGGTGCACCGACAGGTCGGAGTACTGGCCCAGGATCCCCTGCAGCTTGCGCTGGAGCACGACCTCGGGCTCGACCTTCTCGGTGCCGGCCCGCGGGCGGCCGTTCAGGCGCGACCACTGCTCGGGAGTGAGGTCCAGGTGCGCCACCTGCGCGCTCGCGTGCACTCCGGCGTCGGTCCGGCCCGCGACGGTGACGACCGTGCGCTCCTCGGACCGCAGCAGGAGCCCGAGCGCGTCCTCGAGGACCCCCTGGACCGTGCGGAGACCGGGCTGCAGGGCCCAGCCGGCGAAGTGGGTGCCGTCGTAGGCCAGATCGAGGCGGACACGGCGGAGCACTCGACGAGTCTAGATCGTCCGCCGCGGCCGCCCGGAGCGGTCGGACGAGCCGGATCAGCCCGCCGAGAGCCGCACGCCGAGCGAGTCGAGGACGGCGACCGCCCAGTCCGCGAGCGCGTCCTGGTCCCCGACGAACGACTCGACGTGGAGCTCGTAGCCGCCCGCCAGCACCGCGAGCTCGGACGGCGTCGTCGGCGAGCCCTCGAGCCGGTAGGCCGCCTCCCCCAGCGGAGCGGGGACCGCGCCGACGGCCTCGCCCGCGCCCGTGAAGGTCTCGGCCAGGCGAGCGGGACCGACGGTGACGAGGACCGCGGACGGGTTGCCGGCGATCGCGTACGAGCAGGCGTCCTCCGTCTGCAGCAGCACGGCCGTCCCCGCGGGCAGCCCCACGGCGCTCTCCACGGCAGCGGCCGGGAGCGCGGCCGAGCAGTCCAGCTCGGGCGCCGCCGGGGTGTCGGTCGCGGCGGTCGCCGTCGGCACCGCCTCGGGCGCCGCGACCGAGGTCGGAGCGGCGGTGCCCGCCGACTCCGGCACGTCGAGGACCGCGGGCGAGGAGCAACCGGCCAGCAGGACCGTCGCGGCGATCAGGAGCAGCGGGTGGTGCGGACGCACGGGGCACCTCCTGCCGGGCGGCGGCGAGGCGGACGCCGGGAGCCGGTCGCGCCCCGCCCTGCCGCTGAGACGATTCCGCCATCGTAAGCGACGTTCCGCGCCACCGAGCACGACGCGAACCGCCGCCGGGGACGACGAGAGCCCCCCGTCCCCGAAGGGGCGGAGGGCTCTCGAGACGTGCGCGGGACTACTTGGTCTCGGCGGTCGTCTCGACCGGGGCGTCCTCGACGGGCGCGTCCTGGACGGTCGCGTCGGCCTCGGTCGTCTCGGCGACGGGCGCCTCCTCGACGGTGGCGTCCTCGACGACGGTCTCGTCCTCGACCGGAGCCGAGACGGGAGCGGCGCCGGTGCGCGACTTCTTGACCTTCGGCGTCACGGGCTCGAGGACGAGCTCGATGACGGCCATGGGCGCGTTGTCGCCCTTGCGGGGACCGATCTTCGTGATGCGGGTGTAGCCGCCCTCACGCTCGGCGACGAGCGGCGCGATCTCGGTGAAGAGCTCGTGCACGACGCTCTTGTCGCCGATGGTCGCGAGGACGCGGCGGCGAGCGTGCAGGTCGCCGCGCTTCGCGAACGTCACCAGACGCTCGGCGAGGGGACGCAGGCGCTTGGCCTTGGTCTCGGTCGTCTTGATGCTCTTGTGCGTGAACAGGGCCGCGGCCAGGTTCGCGAGCAGCAGACGCTCGTGTGCGGGACCGCCTCCGAGGCGGGGGCCCTTCGTGGGCTTGGGCATGTCTTTACTCCAGTACTAAAGGGGTGTCAGAAGGTCGAACGCCGGAGCGGGAGACCTAGATGCTCTCGTCGTCGTAGCTGTAGAAGTGGGCGCCGTCGAACCCGGGGACCGAGTCCTTCAGCGACAGGCCCAGCTCCGTCAGCTTCTCCTTGACCTCATCCACCGACTTCTGACCGAAGTTGCGGATGTTCATGAGCTGCGTCTCCGAGAGGGCGACGAGCTCGTTGACGTTGTTGATGCCCTCGCGCTTGAGGCAGTTGTAGCTGCGCACCGAGAGGTCGAGGTCCTCGATGGGCATGGACAGCTCGGTCGAGAGGACGGCGTCGACCGGCGCGGGGCCGATCTCGATGCCCTCGGCCGCGTTGTTCAGCTCGCGGGCGAGTCCGAACAGCTCGGTCAGCGTGCGACCGGCCGACGCGATGGCGTCGCGCGGCGTGATGGCCGGCTTCGACTCGACGTCGACGACCAGGCGGTCGAAGTCGGTGCGCTCGCCGGCACGGGTGGCCTCGACGCGATAGGTGACCTTGAGCACGGGCGAGTAGATCGAGTCGACCGGGATCTGGCCGGCCTCGGAGAACTCGCTGCGGTTCTGGGTCGCCGAGACGTAGCCGCGGCCGCGCTCGATGGTGAGCTCGAGCTCGAACTTCGCCTTGTCGTTCAGGGTCGCGATGACGAGGTCCGGGTTGTGGATCTCGACACCGGCCGGAGCCGAGATGTCGGCGGCGGTGACCTGGCCGGCGCCCTGCTTGCGCAGGTAGGCGGTGATCGGCTCGTCGTGCTCGGAGGAGACGACGAGTCCCTTGATGTTCAGGATGATCTCGGTGACGTCCTCGCGGACGCCCGGGACGGTCGTGAACTCGTGCAGGACTCCGTCGATCCGGATGCTGGTGACAGCGGCGCCGGGGATGGAGGACAGCAGGGTGCGACGCAGCGAGTTGCCGAGCGTGTAGCCGAAGCCGGGCTCGAGGGGCTCGATGACGAAGCGGGAACGGAACTCCGAGATGTTCTCCTCGGTGAGCGTCGGACGCTGTGCGATAAGCACTGTTGATTCCTTTCGATCACGTGTCCGCTATATGACACGTGCGTTTGCGAGTCTGAAGTTGTGAAAGAAATGCGCGATCCGCCGGCCGGCCTCACGCCGCGCTGAAGAGCGCTTCGCTCGGCCGGCCGACGGCTGCGAGTGCTGCGTTAGACGCGACGGCGCTTCGGCGGGCGGCAGCCGTTGTGCGCCTGCGGGGTGACGTCGTTGATCGAGCCGACCTCGAGGCCTGCGGCCTGGAGCGAGCGGATCGCGGTCTCGCGACCCGAGCCCGGGCCCTTCACGAAGACGTCGACCTTCTTCATGCCGTGCTCCTGCGCCTGACGCGCGGCCGACTCGGCAGCGAGCTGGGCGGCGAACGGCGTCGACTTGCGCGAGCCCTTGAAGCCGACTCCACCGGACGAGGCCCAGCTGATGACGGCCCCGGCGGGGTCGGTGATCGACACGATGGTGTTGTTGAACGTCGACTTGATGTGGGCCTGGCCCACAGCGATGTTCTTCTTCTCCTTGCGGCGCGGCTTGCGCGCGGCCGACTTGGGGGTAGCCACTTGTTATCTCCTCTAGGTCCGTGTCGCCCGCGTTACTTGCGGCCGGCCTTCTTCTTGCCGGCGACGGTGCGCTTCGGGCCCTTGCGGGTGCGAGCGTTCGTCTTGGTGCGCTGTCCACGGACCGGGAGGCCGCGACGGTGGCGGATGCCCTCGTAGGACCCGATCTCGACCTTGCGGCGGATGTCGGCGGCGACCTCGCGGCGGAGGTCTCCCTCCACCTTGTAGTTGCCCTCGATGTAGTCGCGGAGCGCGACGAGCTGGTCGTCGGTGAGGTCCTTGACGCGGATGTTGCCGTCGATCCCCGTGTCGCTCAGCGTCTTCAGCGCGCTGGTGCGGCCGACTCCGTAGATGTAGGTCAGTGCGACCTCCACGCGCTTCTCGCGCGGGATGTCTACTCCTGCCAGACGTGCCATGGTGGCTTCTCCTGTGAGTGAGTGGAGGTGTGAAGCAACGTCGGTGCCTCGGCCTCCGACCGAAGGTGTCCTCGCCGTTCACCCCGGGAGACCCGGGGCGCTGCGCGATTTCTGACGTTGCGGGGTGGTGTGTTGCCGTGCTGCTGGGCGGTTTCCCGCCCGCGCTCCTCGCAGGAGCGCCGGGAGTCCCGGAGGACTAGCCCTGGCGCTGCTTGTGGCGGGGGTTGCTGCTGCAGATGACCATCACGTTGCCGTGGCGGCGGATGATCTTGCAGTGGTCGCAGATGCGCTTGACGCTGGGGTTGACCTTCATTGTTCTGTTCCTTGTTTTCGCTGGCGTCGTGCTCCCGGCGGATGCCGGGGCCGTTCCTTACAGGACACGCACGTCGCGAACTGAGCGGAGCGAACGTCTACTTGTAGCGGTAGACGATCCGGCCGCGGGTCAGGTCGTAGGGGCTGAGCTCCACGATCACGCGGTCCTCGGGGAGGATGCGGATGTAGTGCTGACGCATCTTGCCCGAGATGTGGGCGAGAACCTTGTGTCCGTTGGTGAGCTCCACGCGGAACATCGCGTTGGGGAGCGCCTCGACAACCGCACCTTCGATTTCGATGACACCGTCTTTTTTGGCCATAGCCTCACTGTCGTTCGGAAGTAGTGTGTGTACTGGTCGTGCGAATGCTTCCGCGACGATCCTCCCCCGGGCGGAGCCCGGAAGGCGGTGCGCGGGCGTGCCGGAGCACGCGCAAACACCAAGGGTCGATACTACGCGAATCCCCGCCTCTCCGCCAGCCCGGGCGTGTCGCCACCGGCCGGGGCGCTGCGCGCCGCGGGCGGCGGGCACGACGGCCTCCGCCTAGGCTCTCCCACGTCGAAGGGACCGCGGATGGCGCGCACGGAGAAGACGACGGACGGCACCACGGCGAGGGGCCGGCGGAGCTGGTACTCGCATCCGCTGGTGACCGTGCTCGTCGCGATCGTCGTCATCGCCCTCGTGCAGACCTTCTTCGTGAAGGTGTACACCGTGCCGACCGGCTCGATGGAGAACACCCTGCAGGGCGGCGGCTTCTTCGGCGACCGCATCCTGGTCGACCGCACCGCGGCACTGTCGGGCGAGCCCGAGTCGGAGCAGATCGTCGTCTTCTCCCGAGACGCCCGCTGGGGCGCGACCGACGCGGTGGGGAACCCGCTCTCCGAGGCGGTGAAGTACTTCGGCGACGTCACGAGCATCGGCCCGTCGCACGAGGAGTTCCTCGTGAAGCGCGTGATCGCCACCGGCGGCCAGACGGTCTCCTGCTGCGACGCCGAGGGGCACGTGCTCGTCGACGGGCAGCCGCTCGAGGGCGACTACGTCTTCGAGGACTTCCCGTTCACCCCCGGCACGCAGGACTGCGACTCGCAGCCCGCCTCGACCCGCTGCTTCCAGGAGTACACGGTGCCGGAGGACACGCTCTTCGTCCTCGGCGACCACCGCTCGAACTCCAACGACTCGCTCGGCGACTGCCGCGGCGCGCCGGGCCCGATCGACTCCTGCGTGAAGACGGTGCCGATCGAGCGGGTGGTCGGGCGCGTCTTCGCCGTGGCCTGGCCGCTGACCCGCTGGCGCCTGTTCTAGCCCGACCCGCTCCGGCCCGATCCGCACCGGGAACGGCGGAGGGGCGGGGCCGGATGCCGGAGCACCCGATCCCGCCCCTTCGGACGGAGACTCGCGAGGGTCAGCCGCGGACGACCCCGACCACCTGCGCGTACAGCGGGTGGTCCGAGCCGAGTCCGGTCACCTCGGTGACGAACTCCTCCGGCGACAGCGCCGCCAGCTTCTCCTTCAGCTCGACGCTCTGCGGGTCCTCCGGCACGTCGAAGCGGAGGGCCGCTCCGATCGCCGTGAGCAGACCGCTCGGCACGTGGCCGAGCTCGGCGAGCTCCGCCGCCGGGCCGATGAAGCGCTCGTGGCGCGAGAGCTTGCGCAGCGGCTGGCGCCCGACCCGATCGACCGTGTCGGTCAGGAACGGGTTGCCGAAGCGCTTCAGCGTCTTCTGGAGGTAGGCCTCCTGCTCCTCGTCGCTGAAGCCGTGCTTCTCGACGATGAGCGTCTTGGTGTCCTCGAGCGCGGCCTTCACCGCGTCGTGCACCTCGGGCAGCGCGAGCGCGTCCGACAGCTTGTGCGCGCCGGCCGCGAAGCCGACGTACGCCGCCGTCGCGTGACCGGTGTTCACCGTGAAGAGCTTGCGCTCGATGAACGGCTCGAGGTCGTCGACCCAGGTCGCACCGGGGATCTCGGGCTCGGAGCCCTCGAACGGCGTGCGGTCGACGACCCACTCGAAGAAGCTCTCGACCGTGACGTCGAGGCCCTGGCCGGCGTCCTGGTTCGGCACGATCCGGTCGACCGCCGTGTCGGCGAAGACCGCGCGGGTGCGCAGGCGCTCCCACTCGTCCGCGCCGAGGCTCGCGGCGACCTCGGTCTGCAGCAGCCGGGTCGCGTTGATCGCGTTCTCGCAGGCCATCACGGCCAGGCGGGGCGCCGACTCCGCTCGGGCCGCGAGGCCCTTCGCGATGACCGGGGCGACGAAGCGCAGGATGTTCGGGCCCACCGCGGTGGTGACGACGTCGGCGGCGGCGATCTCGCGGACGAGGGCCTCCTCGTCGCTCGCCGAGTTGATCGCGCGGAAGCCGTCGACGACGTGGGTGGCGGACGACTCCCCCACCTCGTGCACCTCGTAGCTGTCGGCGGCGGCGAGCTGGTCGATCAGCGCCGCGTTGACGTCGGCGAAGACGAGCTCGTAGCCGGCACCGTGCAGGATCAGCCCGACGAAGCCGCGGCCGATGTTGCCGGCGCCGAAGTGGACGGCGGTGGGCATCAGGAGTTGACCTCGCCCAGCAGCGCGTAGAGCGCCTGCGCGTCGGGGGCGTCGAGGAGCTTCTGCACCTCGTCCTCCTCGGAGAAGATGATCGCGATCTTGGAGAGGATCTCGAGGTGCTCGTTGTTCACTCCGGCGATGCCGACGACGAAGCGGACCTCGTTGCCGTCCCAGTCGATCGGCTGCGCGTAGCGGACGAAGGACAGCGCCGACGATCGGATCTCGTCCTTCGCGTCGTTCGTGCCGTGCGGGATGGCGAGCAGGTTGCCCATGTAGGTGGAGACGGTCGCCTCGCGGGCGAGCATCGCCTCGTGGTAGGCGGGCGTGACGGCGCCGACGCCGACCAGCATGTCGGCGGCCTCCTTGATGGCGGTCTCCTTCGACGTGGCGGTGCCGGAGGCGTTGATCTGTCCGATGGTGAGCACATCGCTCATGGCGTGCGTCCTTTCCGTGGGTGGTGAACGAATGAGGGAACCCGCAGGGGCGAGCGGAGCGTCTCCGCCACGTCGCACCCTACGGGTTCCCTCAGGGGTGTTCCCGACTACTTGCCGTGCTGCTCCGCGACGAGCGAGACGACCTCGTCGTACTTGGGGCTGTTCATGAAGTTGTCGACGGAGACGTGGATCGCGCCCGGCGTGCGCTGGCGCGCCCGCTCGGTCAGCTCGGCCTGGGTGATGACCAGGTCGACGTCGTCCTCGAGGGCCGCGATCGCCTTGTTGGTGACCGTGACGTCCTCGAAGCCCGCCTTCTTCATCTTGTTGCGCAGGACGGAGGCGCCCATGGCGGACGATCCCATTCCGGCGTCGCAGGCGAAGACGATGTTGCGCACCTGCGTGGCGGTGGCGGTCGCCGAGGCGCCGTCCTGGTTCGACGCGCCGCTCGCGTTGAGGAGCGAGCCGACGGCGCTCTCCTTGCCCTTGTTCGACGAGTTGGCGGCGACGGCGGCGGCGAGCTTGTCGTCACCGGCCTCCATGGCGTCGAGGTCGCGCTTGCGGCTGCCGCGGATGATGAACGACGCGACGACGAACGACACGGCCATCGAGAGCAGGACCGAGAGGATCACGCCGAGGTAGCTGTCGCGCGAGGTCTGCAGGAGCACCGCGATGATCGATCCCGGGGACGCCGGGGCGACGAGACCGGAGTCGAACGCGACGTTGGTCGCGACGCCGGTCATGCCGCCGAGGATGACGGCCGCGACGAGCGCGGGCTTCATCAGCACGTAGGGGAAGTAGATCTCGTGGATGCCGCCGACGAAGTGGATCAGCGCGGCGCCGGGAGCGGAGCCGCGGGCGATGCCCACACCGAAGATCGCGAAGGCGAGCAGCACGCCCATGCCGGGGCCGGGGTTGGCCTCGAGCAGGAACAGGTACGACTTGCCCTGCTCCTGCGCCATGACGGTGCCGAGCGGGGTGAGGACGCCCTGGTTGATGGCGTTGTTGAGGAACAGGATCTTCGCCGGCTCGATGAAGATCGAGGTCAGCGGCAGCAGGCCCGCGTTCACCAGGAGGTCGACGCCGTCGCCGAGGATCTTGGTGAGGAACGAGATGATCGGGGCGATTCCGAAGAACGCGCCGAGCGAGAGCAGCATGCCGAGGATTCCGGCGGAGAAGTTGTTGACCAGCATCTCGAAGCCGGGCTTGATCTTGCCGTCCCAGATCGAGTCGACCTTCTTCATCAGCCACGCGGCCAGCGGGCCGATGATCATGGCGCCGAGGAACATCGGGATGGTGGCGCCGACGATGACGCCCATGGTGGCGATCGAGGCGACCACGCCACCGCGCTGGCCGTAGACCATGCGGCCACCGGTGTTCGCGATGAGCAGCGGCAGCAGGTAGGTGATCATCGGGGCGACGAGACCGACGTACTGCTGGAAGGTCGCGCCGTCCTCACCGGCGGCGAGCTGGGTGCGGGCACCCTCCCAGCCGATCTGGGCCGCGTCGCCGAAGCCGCCGAGGATGCCGTTGGGCAGCCAGCCCGCGGCGATGAAGAGCGAGGTGATGAGACCCCACGCGATGAAGGCCGCGATGTTCGGCATGACCATCCCCGAGAGGAAGGTGCCGAATCGCTGGACGTGGACGCGCGTACCTCCGCGCGTCGACGTCGCTGACGTCGTTGTCATGTGGTGTGTTCTCCGATTCTGAGGGTGGGAGATCCGGTCGCTCCTGAGGCGGGCCGGGCTCCCGCGGGGCGGGACGAGACGGGGTGGTGCAGGGGTGGTGCGGGGTGGTGCTGCGGAGGATCGTGCGCATGCGGGCCGCGCGATCCCCGGGATCAGGAGGCGGCGATCGCCTCGGTGACGGCGGACCGGGCGTCCGCCGCGCTGTCGGCCGCGAGGGCGAGCTCGGCGTAGCGCTTCGCGTCCTCGAGGGTGTGCTCGGCCAGCTCGGCGCGGACGTCGGCCAGAGCCGACGGCGACATCGAGAGGGTCGTCGCGCCGAGGCCCACGAGGACCACGGCGAGCAGCGGATCCGCGGCGGCCTCGCCGCAGATGCCGACGGGCTTGCCCAGTGCGGCGCCCGCGCGGCCTACCTCGCCGACGAGGCGGAGGACGGCGGGGTGCCACGGGTCCTGGAACGCCGACACGGTGCCGAGCATCCGGTCGGCGGCGAGGGTGTACTGGGTCAGGTCGTTGGTGCCGATGGAGGCGAAGTCGGCGACTCCGAGGATCCGGTCGGCGAGCAGGGCGGAGGAGGGGACCTCCACCATCACGCCGGCGGTGCGGATCCCGAGCTCCTTGGCCATGGAGGTGAAGTAGCGGGTCTCGTCGACCGTCGCGACCATCGGCGCCATGACCCAGAGGTCGGCATCGGTCGCGGAGTCGGCCTGGGCGAGCGCGGTGAGCTGGTCGCGGAGGATCTGCTCGCTCGCGCGCAGGGCGCGGAGACCGCGGAGGCCGAGCGCCGGGTTCTCCTCGTGGTTGTCGTTCAGGAAGGCGAGCGGCTTGTCGGCGCCGGCGTCGAGCGCCCGCACCACGACCTTGCGGCCGGGGAAGGCGGCGAGGAGACGGGTGTACTGCTCGGCCTGCTCGGCGACCGAGGGCGCCTCCTTCGCGTCGAGGAAGAGGAACTCGGTGCGGAACAGGCCCACGCCCTCCGCGCCGAGCTCGACGGCGTTCGCGGCGCCGTCGGCGGAGCCGAGGTTCGCCAGCAGCGGCACGGCGTGACCGTCGGCGAGGGCGCCGGGAACGACGGGGGCGGCGAGCATCTCGGCGCGCTCCGCGATCGAGGACTTCGCGTCGCCGATCTCGACGTCGGACGGGTTCACCGTCACGACGCCGGAGGAGGCGTCGAGGATGACGAGCTGGCCGTCGCGCAGGTCGAGCGCGCCGGTGGTGCCGACGATGGCGGTGATCGACTTCTCGCGGGCGAGGATCGCCGTGTGCGAGGTCGGGCCGCCGTCGCTCGTGATCAGGCCGAGGACCTTCTCGAGGTCGAGCAGCGCGGTGTCGGCCGGGGCGAGGTCGCGGGCGACGAGCACGAAGGGCTCGTCCGACTCCGGGACGCCGGGCGCCGGGACGCCGCGCAGGTGCGCCACGACCCGCTGCGAGACGTCGTCCAGGTCGGTCGCCCGCTCGGCCATGTAGCCGCCCATCGCGACCAGCAGGTCGCGGAAGCCGGCGAACGCCTCGTGCACCGCGCGCTCAGCGGTCTTGCCGGTCGCGAGCCGCGCCTTCACGTCGTCCGCGAGCGAGGGGTCCTCCGCCATCAGCGCCTGCGCGTCGAGCACGTCCTTCGCCGAGCCGCCGGCGCGCTCACCGCGGTGGCGGATGGTCGCGGCGGTCGCCGACAGCGAGGCGACGGCGCGCTCCTCCTCCTGGGCGACGGAGCGGGTGCTGGCGGTGTCCTCGGGCTCGGGGAGCGGATCGGGCATGCGCAGGACCGGCCCGAGGGCCAGGCCGCGGCCGACACCGGTGCCCTGGAGCTTCGCGGAGGCGTAGGCGGTCGAAGGAGTGGACAGCGTCATGAGATCTCGGTTCCTGTGTGCGTCTCGGCGGTGAGAGGGCGGTGGGGGCGAGGGGTCTTAGGCGTCGTGGTCGGTGCTGAGGAACTCCGCGAGCTCGTCGAGGATCGCCTGCTCGTTGTCGCCCTCGACCGAGAGGGTCAGCGAGTCGCCGTGCTCGATGCCGAGCGAAATGATCCCGAGGATCGAGGCCGCGTTCACTGCGGTGCCCTCGCCCTTCTTCACGAGGACCTTCTGACCCGACTTCGCCGCGGCCTGGCTGAAGAGCGAGGCGGGGCGGGCGTGGAGGCCCTTCGACGATGCAACCTGCACGGTGCGCTCGACCATGAACGTTTCTCCTTGATCCTGCAGTCGGAACTGCGTCAGTGGTTCCCGGCGCCGGGCGCGAGGCCCGGGGCGGGAGGTGGGGCGTCCCCGTCCGATCCTGCGACGACCGCGCGAGCGGCGAAGAGGACGGGCAGGGTGTCGAGCACGGCATCGGCACCGTGCGCCCCGAAGACGTCGTGCGGGAGGAGGGCTGCCGCGGCGCCGACGTGCACCGCGCGCTGGCGGAGCTCGTCGAACTGCGGCTCGAGGTGCGGCCCGACCAGGAGGACGTCCGCCTGGGGCAGAGCGTCCGCGAGACCGGGAAGGGTCTCGGATCGGAACACGGCATCGATGCCGCGCTGCTTCGCGCCCGCTCGCAGCCGGTGGGCCAGGAACGTGCTCGACGCGCCTGCACCGCAGACGATCAGGATCGTGCGCACCTCGTTCGCCTCCTCGCGTCCGGGTCTTGCCTCATCCAAGCATCTCGGCGGCTGTGCGTCCGCCCCCCGCAGACAATCTTCCGCGGGGGCGGAAGAGCGCTCCCGGCGGCTTCGGCGCGGGTCCGACCCCGCCGACCCGGAGATGGTTGACTGGAAGACCGATGCCTGACAACCGCGAACGACTGCTGGAGTACCTCTCCCGCGCAGACGGCTGGGTGACCGCGCACGAGCTGGCCGACCGGCTCGGGGTCACCACCCGGAGCGTCCGCAGCTACGTGACGGCGGTGAAGGCCCAGGCGGCTCCGCTCGAGCCCGTGGAGTCGTCGGCCAACGGCTACCGGCTCGCCCGCGACGCGTACACGGCGTTCCTCGAGACCCGGCTGCTCCGCGACGTCGAGCCGGACACCCCGCGCGACCGGCTGTACAGCATCGTCCGGCGCCTCGTCGACTCCGACGACGGGCTCGACGTCGCCGCGCTCGCCGAGACGCTCTCCGTCAGCGAGTCGACGATCGACGCCGATCTGCGCCGGGTGAAGGCGCTGGCGGACGAGGCCGGCCTGGCGCTCGTGCGCCGCGGCCCGGCGGTGCGGCTCGAGGGCAGCGAGGAGGCGCGGCGCCGGCTGATCTCGCGGATGTTCCGCGACGAGAGCGCGCAGGGCGTCTTCACGCTCGACGACGTGCAGCGCGAGTTCGCCTCCCCCGGCCTCGGCGCGTTCAAGACCGAGCTGCTCGCCGAGCTCGAGACCCGCGGCTACTACATCAACGACTACGGCGTGAACAGCGTGCTGCTGCACATCGCGATCGCCGTAGACCGCGTCTCGCGGGGCATCGGCGACCCGTCCGGCTCGCGCCCCTCCCCCGCCGTCCACGGCGAGCTCGCCGCGCTGCTCGCCGAGCTCGTCGAGCGCCACTTCGCCACGCGCCTCACCGACGCGGAGCTGGCTCAGCTGGCGATCCTGATGACCACGCGGGTGGCGACGCCGGGGCAGAACGAGCCGGTCGCGACCGTCGTCGAGAACTACCTCGACCCCGAGGACGTCGCGGTGGTCCGCGAGCTCGTCGCCGACGTGAACGACGCCTACCTGGTCGATCTGGACGACGAGGGCTTCATCGTCCGCCTCGCGCTGCACGTGCGGAACCTCGTCGCGCGGGCGGCGGAGGGCGGCTACTCGCGGAACCCGCTCACGCGCTCGATCAAGACCAGCTTCCCGATGACCTACGAGATCGCGGTGTTCCTCGCGAGCGGGCTGCAGCGGCTCCGCGGCATCACGGTCAACGAGGACGAGATCGCGTACATCGCCCTGCACGTCGGCTCGTTCCTCGAGCGGGTGTCCCGGCGCGAGGAGCGGCTCTCCTGCGTCATCGTCTGCCCGAACTACTACGACCTCGCGCACATGCTGCGGCTCCGGGTCGAGCGCTCGCTCGGCACCGAGGTGGAGGTCCGCTCGCTGATCACGCGGAGCGACGTCGACTGGGACCGCCTCACTGCGGACCTGGTGATCACGACGATCGACGAGCGGCCCGCGTCCGAGGACGTCGTCGTGGTGCAGCCGTTCCTCACCGACCACGACGTGGACGCCGTTCGCCGCGCGATCGCGCGCGTGCGCCGGCACCGCCGCCGCGCGCGGATCAAGGACGAGCTGCTGCAGTTCTTCGACGAGTCGCTCTTCTTCCGCAACGTGCACGCCCGGGACGAACCGGCGATGATCCGGCTTCTCGGCGAGCGGATGATCGCCGGCGGCATCATCGACGACGACTACGTCGACGGGGCGATCGAGCGCGAGCGGATGAGCTCCACCGCGTTCACCGACAACCTCGCCGTCCCGCACGCCATGGCGATGAGCGCGCGCCGGACCGCGATCGCCATCGTCGTCAACGACGTGCCGATGGCCTGGGGCGAGCAGCGCGTGAACGTGATCGCGATGATCGCCTTCGCCTCGGCCGGGCGCAGCAGCTTCCAGTCCGTCTTTGACCAGTTCGTC
Source organism: Rathayibacter sp. VKM Ac-2857 (assembly GCF_013205025.1). Taxonomy (GTDB): domain Bacteria; phylum Actinomycetota; class Actinomycetes; order Actinomycetales; family Microbacteriaceae; genus Rathayibacter. The sequence goes on from NZ_JABMLE010000001.1 coordinate 1,053,056, forward strand.
GAGGTCTTCGCGGACCGCGCCGAGGTGCAGCGCCTGATCCGCCGCTCCACGGACTTCGGCGGCTTCATCGAGGAGCTCGTCCGCGTCATCGACAGCTGACGCGGGTCTCGATACGCCGCTCCGCGGCTACTCGACCAGCATGGAGCGGCCGCGCTGCCCGTGAGCAGCGCACTCCCGCGCCCATGCTGACCAGCCCGCGCGCCCATGCTGATCGAGTAGCCCGCGCAGCGGGCGTATCGAGATCCCGCACCGTCAGACGTCGAGTCTGCAGTCCCGCCCTGCTGACGACGGCGGGTCTCGATACGCCCCTGCGGGGCTACTCGACCAGCATGGAGCGGCCGCGCCGCCCGTGAGCAGCGCACTCCCGCGCCCATGCTGATCAGCCCGCGCGCCCATGTTGATCGAGTAGCCCGCGCAGCGGGCGTATCGAGATCCGCCACCGCCAGAACGCCGGGTCTCGATGCGCCCCTGCACGGTGTGCAGCGCCCGATCCGCCGCTCCACGGAACCCGATCTGCGCGTGCCCCTGTCCCTGGCCCAGGTGGGCGGTCAGACTCGGCAGGGGGCGCCCCCGATCGCTGCGACGAAGGAGCATCCCATGTCTGTCGATCCCGAGCTCTACCGTTCGGCGCTGGACCGATCGTCCGCCGCCGCGATGCGCTGGATCGAGTCCCTTCCTGGTCGGCCGATACCGCCGTCCAGGACCGTCGACCAGATGGCGGAGACGTTCGGCGGGCCGTGGCAGGAGAGCCCGCTCGAGCCCGCCGCCGTGGTGGAGGAGCTCGCGACGCTCGCCGAGCCCGGACTGATGGCGATGCCCTCCGGGCGCTTCTTCGGCTGGGTGATCGGCGGCACCCTGCCCGCCGCGCTCGGCGCGGACTGGCTGGTCAGCGCCTGGGATCAGAACGCTGCCATGCGCTACGCCTCACCGGCGACGGCCGCCGTCGAGCAGGTCGCCGGCGAGTGGCTGCTCACGGCGCTCGGGCTTCCGGTGAAGGCGGACGTCGGCTTCACCACCGGGGCGACGACGGCGAACTTCGTCGGGCTGGCCGCCGCCCGTGCCTTCGCACTGGATCGGGTCGGCTGGGACGTGAACGCCCACGGCCTGCAGGGAGCACCGCGGCTCACCGTGCTCGCCGGAGCGGAGCGGCACACCTCCGTCGATCTCGCCCTGCGCTACCTGGGGCTCGGGGCACCCGCTGTCGTCGACACCGACGACCAGGGCCGCCTCCTCGTCGACGCCCTCCACCTCGCGCTGGAGCGCGCGGACGGCCCCGTGATCGTCTGCCTCCAGGCGGGGAACCTGCACTCCGGCGCCTTCGATCCGATGGCCGACGCGATCGCGGTCGCGCACGAGCACGGCGCATGGGTGCACGTCGACGGCGCCTTCGGTCTGTGGGCGGGAGCCAGCCCCGCGCTCCGCCCGCTCCTGCGCGGGATCGAGACGGCGGACTCCTGGGCGACGGACGCGCACAAGACGCTCAACGTCCCGTACGACTGCGGAGTCGCCGTCGTGGCGCGGAGCGGGGCCGCCGGCGCGGCACTGGGGACCCGGACGGCCTACCTGATCCGCGCCGACGGCGACGAGCCCGACCCCATGGACCTGACACCGGAGATGTCCCGCCGAGCACGCGGCGTCCCGGTGTGGGCGGCTCTGCGCCAGCTGGGCCGGACCGGCCTCGTCTCCCTGGTCGACGGACTGGCCGCCACAGCGCGGGATCTGGCGGATCGGCTCTCGGAGATCCCGGGTGTCACCGTGCTGAACGAGGTCGTCTTCACCCAGGTCTGCCTGGCCTTCGAGTCCGACGAACGGACCCGGGAGGTGACCCGCCGGCTCATCGAGGACGGGACCGTCTGGATGTCGGGCTCCCACTGGCGGGGGCGGGACGTGCTGCGGATCTCGGTGAGCAACTGGTCGACCGATGCCGCCGACGTCGCCACGAGCGTCGCCGCCGTCCGCGCGGCGGCGGGCGCTCCCCCGGTGTGACCTCGCCGAGGCGCGGCGGGACACCGGAGCGTCTCAGGCGATCGGGGTCGGCACGATCCCGTACTGCGCCAGGCCCGCGGCCCCGCCGTCGGCGAGCGTCGTCACCCAGATGCCGTCGCGGTGCACCGCGACGGAGTGCTCCCAGTGCGCGGACATGCTGCCGTCGACGGTGGCGACCGTCCAGTCGTCCTCGCGCACGACGGTCTCGGCGCTGCCGGCCGTGACCATGGGCTCGATGGCGACGACGAGGCCGGGCTTCACCTCCGGGCCGCGCTGGCGCACCCGGTAGTTGAAGACCGGCGGCGCCTCGTGCATCGTGCGGCCGATGCCGTGGCCGATGTAGTCGGTGAGGATGCCGTAGACGCGGCCCGACGCCTCGGCCTCGTCCTCGATGTACTCCTCGATCGCCGCGCCCACCTCGTTGAGGTGCCGGGCCGACGCGAGAGCCGCGATGCCGCGCCAGAGCGAGCCCTCGGTGACGCGGGACAGCGCCTCGCGGCGCACGACCTCGTCGGGTCGCTCGTCGTCGGGCAGCACGAGCGTCATCGCGGAGTCGCCGTTCCAGCCGTCGATCTCGGCGCCGCTGTCGATCGAGACGATGTCTCCGGGCTCGAGCACGCGCCCGCCGGGGATGCCGTGCACGACCTCCTCGTTCACCGAGGCGCAGATCGTGTGCCGGTAGCCCGGCACGAGCTGGAAGTTCGAGTGCCCGCCGAGCGCGACGATCGCGGCCTCCGCGATCGCGTCGAGCTCGAGCGTGCTGATACCGGGGCGGATGGCAGCGCGCACGGCGTCGAGGGAGGCGGCGGTCGCCAGCCCCGGCGCGATCATTGATCGCAGCTGGGCCGGCGTCTTGTAGAGGGAGGAGCGCAGCGCCACGGGTCAGGCGGCCGGCGAATCGCCCACGAGGCGACCGACGCGGTGGCCCTCGAGCGCGACGACGATGCGCTCGGTGACCTCGTCGACCGGGCCGAGTCCGTCGACCACGATCACGAGACCGCGGGCGGCGTAGATGTCGATCAGCGGCGCGGTCTGCTCCTCGTAGAGAGCGAGCCGGTGCCGGATGACCTCCTCGGTGTCGTCGCTGCGACCCTGCTCCGCGGAGCGCTTGAGCAGGCGGGCGACGACCTCGTCGGGGTCGGCCGTCAGCTGCACGACCGCGTCGAGCCGGTTGCCGTCGGCCGCGACGATGCGGTCGAGCTCGTCGACCTGCTCCGTGGTGCGCGGGTAGCCGTCGAGGAGGAAGCCGGTGGAGACGTCCGCCTCCTGCAGCCGGTCGTGCACGATCGCGTTGGTCAGCTCGTCGGGCACGTAACGGCCGGCGTCGAGGTAGGACTTGGCCTGGAGGCCGAGCTCGGTCTCGTTGGCGACATTCGCGCGGAAGATGTCTCCGGTCGAGATCGCGGGGACCTTCAGGACCTCGCTGAGCCGAGCGGCCTGAGTCCCCTTGCCGGCGCCCGGAGGGCCGATCAGCAGCAGACGGAAGCCGACCGGGGTCGAGGTCATCGGAGGAGCCCTTCGTAGTGGCGCTGCTGCAGCTGGGAGTCGATCTGCTTCACCGTCTCGAGTCCGACTCCGACGATGATCAGGATGGACGTGCCGCCGAACGGGAAGTTCTGGTTCGCGCCGACGAGCGCCAGCGCCACGAGGGGCACGAGCGCGATCAGACCGAGGTAGACCGAGCCGGGCAGCGTCACGCGGGTCAGGACGTAGTTCAGGTACTCGGCGGTCGGGCGACCGGCGCGGATGCCGGGGATGAAGCCGCCGTAGCGCTTCATGTTGTCGGCGACCTCGTCCGGGTTGAAGGTGATCGCCACGTAGAAGTAGGTGAAGCCGACGATCAGCAGGAAGTACAGCGCCATGTAGAGCGGGTGATCGCCCTTGGTGAGGTAGTTCGTGATCCAGGTCACCCAGAAGGGCGCCTCCTGGCCGGCTGCGGGCTGGTTGAACTGCGCGATGAGCGCGGGCAGGTACAACAGCGACGAGGCGAAGATGACGGGCACGACGCCGGCCATGTTGACCTTGATCGGGATGTAGGTGTTGTTGCCGCCGTACGTTCTGCGCCCGACCATCCGCTTGGCGTACTGCACCGGGATCCGCCGCTGCGACTGCTCGACGAAGACGACCGCGACGACGAGCACGAGCCCGACCGCGAGGACGAGGAGGAAGGTCTCGAAGCCGCGCGACTGCGCGATCGACCAGAGCGAGGTGGGGAACTGGGCGGCGATCGAGGTGAAGATCAGGAGCGACATGCCGTTGCCGATGCCGCGCTCGGTGATGAGCTCGCCCATCCACATGATGATGCCGGTGCCCGCGGTCATGGTGATGACCATGAGCAGGATGGAGTACCACTCGTCGGTGATGATGAGCGCCGAGCACTCCGGGACACCGGAGTTGCCGAACAGCGCGCCCGAGCGGGCGACGGTGATGAGGGTGGTCGACTGCAGGACGCCCAGCGCGATCGTGAGATAGCGGGTGTACTGCGTCAGACGGCCCTGGCCCGACTGGCCCTCCTTGTAGAGGGTCTCGAAGTGCGGGATGACCACGCGCAGCAGCTGCACGATGATCGACGCCGTGATGTACGGCATGATGCCGAGCGCGAAGATCGACAGCTGGAGCAGGGCTCCACCGCTGAAGAGGTTCACGAGCTCGTACAGACCGGAGGTGCCCTGGTTGCCGGCGAGGCAGGCCTGGACGGCCTCGAAGTCGACGAACGGAGCAGGGATGAAGGATCCCAGCCGGAAGATCGCCACGATCGCGAGGGTGAAGCCGATCTTGCGGCGGAGGTCGGGGGTGCGGAAGATCCGCGCTACGGCGCCAAACATCTACCTAGGGTCTCCTGCTCAGTTCTGGGTGCGGGATACAGGTCGAGCTTGCCGCGCGCTCCCCGTGGGGAGTCGACGCGACAAGCTCGACCGACAAGCTGCTGGTGCTACTTGATGGATCCGCCCGCGGCGACGATCTTCTGCTCGGCAGAGCTGGAGACCTTGTCGACCGCGACGTTCAGCGTAACCGCAATGTCCCCGTCGCCGAGAACCTTCACCTTCTCGTTCTTGCGAACGGCACCCTTCGCGACCAGGTCGCTGATGGTGACGTCGCCGCCCTGAGGGTAGAGCTCCGCGAGAGCGGACAGGTTCACGACCTGGTACTCGACGCGGAACGGGTTCTTGAAGCCGCGGAGCTTCGGGGTGCGCATGTGCAGCGGCATCTGCCCACCCTCGAAGCCGACGCGCACCTGGTAGCGGGCCTTGGTGCCCTTGGTGCCGCGACCGGCGGTCTTTCCCTTGGATCCCTCACCGCGACCGACGCGAGTCTTCGCCTTCTTGGCGCCGACTGCGGGACGGAGGTGGTGGACCTTGAGCACGCGCTCCTTGGTCGAGGCCTGCTCGGGAGTCGTGGACTCCGCGACGGCCTGGTTCTTCTCAGCCATTAGTCAATCTCCTCGACCTTCACCAGGTGGGCGACGGTCTTCACGTATCCGCGGTTCTGAGAGTTGTCCTCGCGGACGACGCTCTGACCGATCTTCCTGAGGCCGAGCGAGCGCAGCGTGTCGCGCTGGTACTGCTTCTCGCTGACCTTCGACTTGATCTGGGTCACCTTGAGCTGGGCCATCAGGCACCTGCCTTCGACTTGGACGCGGCGGCGAGAGCGTCGGCCTCGGCACGGACGAGCCGGGGCGGCGCGACCTGGTCGAAGTCGAGCCCGCGACGAGCGGCGACGGCGCGCGGCTCCTCGAGCTGCTGCAGGGCCGTCACCGTCGCGTGGACGATGTTGATGGTGTTCGACGAGCCGAGCGACTTGCTCAGGACGTCGTGGATGCCGGCGCACTCGAGCACGGCGCGGACGGGACCGCCGGCGATGACACCGGTACCCGACGACGCGGGACGCAGGAGGACGACTCCGGCAGCGGCCTCACCCTGGACGGGGTGCGGGATGGTCGAGCCGACGCGCGGGACGCGGAAGAAGTTCTTCTTCGCCTCCTCGACGCCCTTGGAGATGGCGGTGGGGACCTCGCGGGCCTTGCCGTAGCCGACTCCGACGAGTCCGTTGCCGTCGCCGACGACGACGAGCGCGGTGAAGCTGAAGCGACGACCGCCCTTGACGACCTTCGACACGCGGTTGATGGTCACGACGCGCTCGAGGAACTGGCTCTTCTCGGAGTCGCGGCCACCGCGGTCGCGGCCACCCTGGTTGCGGTCACGGCCGCCACGACGGGGCTCGCGGGCCTCCTGCTGGGGCTGCGTGGACGCAGCGGTCTCGACGGGGGCCTCCGACACGGCGGCGACCTCGGGTTCCTTGCTCTCTGCGGCGGTCACAGGTTGAGCCCTGCCTCTCGTGCTCCATCGGCGATCGCGGCGACGCGACCGGCGTACTTGTTGCCTCCGCGGTCGAAGACGACCGCCTCGACTCCTGCGGTCTTCGCGCGCTCGGCGAGAAGCTCGCCGACCCGGCGGGCCTTGGCGGTCTTGTCACCGTCGAACACGCGGAGGTCGGCCTCGAGGGTCGACGCGGACACAAGGGTGCGGCCCTGCGCGTCGTCGACGATCTGCACGAAGACGTGACGGGCCGATCGGTTGACGACGAGACGGGGACGCTCGGCGGTGCCGACGACCTTCTTGCGCAGACGGTCGTGGCGACGACCGCGCGCAGCGGACTTGCTCTTTCCTCTGGTTCCGAGTCCCATGATCACTTACCGCTCTTTCCGGCCTTGCGGCGAACGACCTCGCCGGCGTAGCGCACGCCCTTGCCCTTGTAGGGCTCAGGCTTGCGGATCTTACGAATGTTGGCGGCCACTTCACCGACGGCCTGCTTGGAGATGCCGTGCACGGTGACCTTGTTGTTGCCCTCGACCGTGAACGAGATGCCCGCGGGAGGGGTGACGACGACCGGGTGCGAGAAGCCGAGGGCGAACTCGATGTCCGAGCCCTTCACCAGCACGCGGTAACCGGTTCCGACGACCTCGAGGCCCTTGGAGTAGCCCTGCGTGACACCGATGATGTCGTTCGCGATGAGCGTCCGGGTGAGGCCGTGCAGCGAGCGCGACTCGCGCTCGTCGTCGGGGCGGGAGACCAGGACCTGGCCGCCTTCGACGGCGACCTGGATGGGGCTGGCGACCGGGACGGTCAGCTCGCCCTTGGGGCCCTTGACGGTGACGAGGGATCCGGCGACGGAGACGTCGACGCCCGCCGGGATCTCGATGGGGAGTCTTCCGATTCGCGACATGGGGTTACCACACGTAGGCGAGGATCTCCCCACCCACGCCCTTCTTCTCGGCCTGACGGTCGGTCAGCAGACCGCTCGACGTGGACAGGATGGCGACGCCGAGGCCACCGAGAACGGTGGGGATCTCGGTCGACTTCGCGTAGACGCGCAGGCCCGGCTTCGAGACTCGCTTGATGCCGGCGATGGAGCGCTCGCGGTTCGGTCCGTACTTGAGGGAGATGGAGAGCGTCGTGCCGACGCGCGCCTCCTCGACCTTCCAGTCGGAGATGTAGCCCTCGCGCTTGAGGATCTCGGCGATGTTCGCCTTGAGCTTCGAGCCGGGGAGGGCGATGGAGTCGTGGTGCGCGGAGTTCGCGTTGCGGATTCTGGTCAGCAGATCTGCGACCGGATCAGTCATGGTCATGGCTGATGGTGCCTTTCTCGCCTGGTTTCGGCACCCTTTACAAGAGTGACGACCTGTGGTGTGGGACGGCGCCGACGACGTCGACGCCCATGCGGCCGCGCGAGCGCAGGCCAACGAGCCATGGTACACGGCTGGAGGCCGGCGGTCGAGGGCCGACGGCCGATCCTTCCGGAGGAGGACCGGAGCTCTTGGTGCGCACCCGGACGGCGGAACGGCCGGGTGCACAGCGAGGCCGGAGAGCGGGTGATCCGCCCTCCGGCCTCGGGGGTCGTGCTACGCGTTGTCCGCCGACTTGAACGGGAAGCCGAGCTGCTTGAGCAGCGCGCGACCCTCGTCGTCGGTCTTCGCGGTGGTGACCACGGTCACGTCGAAGCCGCGGACGCGGTCGATGCGGTCCTGGTCGATCTCGTGGAAGATCGACTGCTCCGTGATGCCGAAGGTGTAGTTGCCGTTGCCGTCGAACTGGCGGTCCGAGAGACCGCGGAAGTCGCGGATGCGCGGCAGCGCCACCGAGAGCAGGCGGTCCAGGAACTCCCACGCGCGGTCACCGCGGAGGGTGACGTGCGCGCCGATGGCCTGGCCCTCGCGCAGCTTGAACTGCGCGATGGACTTGCGGGCCTTCGTGACCTGGGGCTTCTGGCCCGTGATCGCCGTGAGGTCCTTGATGGCGCCGTCGATGATCTTGCCGTCGCGGGCAGCCTCGCCGACTCCGGTGTTCACGACGACCTTGACCAGTCCGGGGACCTGGTGGACGTTCGAGAAGCCGAACTGCTCCTTGAGAGCGGGGATGATGTCGGCCTGGTACTTGGCCTTGAGCCGCGGCTGAACCTTCGCAGCCACTGCGGTGGTGTCAGTCATTACAGTTCCTCACCCGACGCCTTCGCGTAGCGCACGCGAACCGTCTTGGTCACGCCGTCCTTGGTGACGGCCACGTTGCGGTGGCCGACCCGGGTCGGCTTCTTGGTCTTCGGGTCGACGACCGCGACGTTCGAGATGTGGAGGGGGGCCTCGATGGTCTCGATGCCGCCCTCCTTCGAGCCGCGCTGCGACTGGCCGACGCGGTTGTGCTTCTTGACGAAGTTCACACCCTCGACGACGACGCGGTTCTTCTCGACCAGGACCTCGAGAACCTTGCCCTGCTTGCCGCGGTCTCCGCCGCGGGCCTGGGTCGCGCCCGAGATGACCTGCACGAGGTCACCCTTCTTGATCTTGGCCATGACTAGATAACCTCCGGTGCCAGCGAGACGATCTTCATGAACTTCTTGTCGCGGAGCTCGCGACCGACCGGACCGAAGATGCGGGTGCCGCGGGGGTCCCCGTCGTTCTTCAGGATCACGGCGGCGTTCTCGTCGAACTTGATGTACGAGCCGTCGGGACGACGGGTCTGCTTGATGGTGCGGACGATGACGGCCTTGACCACATCGCCCTTCTTGACGTTTCCGCCGGGGATCGCGTCCTTGACGGTCGCGACGATGACGTCACCGAGGCCGGCGTAGCGGCGGCCGGAGCCACCGAGCACGCGGATGGTGAGGAGCATCTTGGCGCCGGTGTTGTCGGCGACCTTGACTCGGGATTCTTGCTGAAGCATGTGTCTCTCCTGCTAACTCAAGCGGGCCGAGGCCTACTTGGCCTTCTCGAGGATCTCGACCAGGCGCCAGCGCTTGGTGGCGCTGAGGGGACGGGTCTCGCTGATGACGACGGAGTCGCCGATGCCGGCGGAGTTCAGCTCGTCGTGGACCTTGACCTTGGACGTGCGGCGGATGACCTTGCCGTACAGCGGGTGCTTCACCCGGTCCTCGACCTCGACGACGATGGTCTTGTCCATCTTGTCGCTGGTCACGTAGCCGCGACGGGTCTTGCGGTAACCGCGAGCGCCCGCCTCCTTGATGTCGTGGGCGGCCGACTCGTGGCCGGCGCTGTCAGTGACGGTTGCCATTACTTGGCCTCCTCGTTCGACTCGGTCGCCTCGACCTCGGCCTTGGCGGCCTTCTTGGTCTTCGGCTTCTTCTCCGCCTTGGCCGGGGCCTCGACGGGTGCGGGGGTGGCGCGGATGCCCAGCTCGCGCTCACGGATGACCGTGTAGATGCGGGCGATGTCGCGCTTGACGGCACGCAGGCGGCCGTTGGTGTCCAGCTGGCCGGTGGCCGACTGGAAGCGGAGGTTGAACAGCTCCTCCTTGGCCTTCTTCAGCTCCGTGACGAGACGCTCGTCCTCGAAGGTGTCGAGCTCGGTGGGAACGAGCTCCTTGGATCCGATCGCCATTATGCGTCTCCCTCCTCGCGCTTGATGATGCGTGCCTTGAGGGGCAGCTTGTGGATGGCACGGGTCATGGCCTCACGAGCGAGCTGCTCGTCGACGCCGGCGACCTCGAAGAGGACGCGACCCGGCTTGACGTTCGCGACCCACCACTCCGGCGAGCCCTTTCCGGAACCCATGCGGGTCTCGGCGGGCTTCTTGGTCAGCGGGCGGTCGGGGTAGATGTTGATCCACACCTTTCCGCCGCGCTTGATGTGGCGCGTCATGGCGATACGAGCGGACTCGATCTGACGGTTGGTCACGTAGGCCGGGGTGAGGGCCTGGATGCCGTACTCACCGAACGACACCTTGGTGCCACCGGTGGCCTGGCCGGAACGGCCCGGGTGGTGCTGCTTGCGGTGCTTGACTCGACGCGGAATCAACATGGTTATGCCTCAACTCCTGCTGCGACGGGCGCCTCGCTCTGCTGGCGGGGGGCGCGACGCGGACGGTCGCTGCGCTCGGGGCGCGACGACTTGTTGTTCGCCTGCTCCCGTGCGAGCTCCTTGTTGGTGATGTCGCCCTTGTAGATCCAGACCTTCACGCCGATGCGGCCGAAGGTGGTCTTCGCCTCGTAGAAGCCGTAGTCGATGTTCGCGCGGAGGGTGTGCAGCGGCACGCGTCCCTCGCGGTAGAACTCCGAGCGGCTCATCTCGGCGCCGCCGAGGCGGCCGGAGACCTGGATGCGGACGCCCTTGGCGCCGGCGCGCTGCGCGCCCTGCAGACCCTTGCGCATGGCGCGGCGGAAGGCCACGCGGGCGGAGAGCTGCTCGGCGATGCCCTGCGCGACCAGCTGAGCCTCGGCCTCGGGGTTCTTCACCTCGAGGATGTTCAGCTGGATCTGCTTGGCGGTGAGCTTCTCGAGGTCGGCGCGGATGCGCTCGGCCTCGGCGCCGCGGCGACCGATCACGATGCCCGGGCGGGCGGTGTGGATGTCGACGCGGACGCGGTCACGGGTGCGCTCGATCTCGATGCGGGCGACGCCCGCACGGTCGAGCTGCGTGGCGAGGAGCCGGCGGATCTTGACGTCCTCAGCGAGGAAGTCGCTGTACCGCTGGCCCTTCTTGGTGCTGTCGGAGAACCAGCGCGACACGTGGTCGGTGGTGATTCCCAGACGGAAACCGTAGGGGTTTACTTTCTGACCCATTACTTGGTCCCCTCCTCAGGAGTGGCCAGCACGACGGTGATGTGGCTGGTGCGCTTGTTGATGCGGAAGGCACGACCCTGAGCACGGGGCTGGAATCGCTTGAGGGTGGTTCCCTCATCGACGAAGGCGCGGGACACGAACAGGTCCTGGTCGTCGAGGTACTCGTTCGAGGCATCGGCCTTGACGCGAGCGTTGGCCATCGCCGAGGCGACGAGCTTGTAGACGGGCTCGGACGCACCCTGCGGGGCGAACTTGAGGATGGCCAGGGCCTCCTCCGCCTGCTTCCCGCGGATCAGGTTCACGACACGGCGAGCCTTCTGGGGGGTGACGCGGATGTGTCGCACGCGTGCGATCGACTCCACCATTTCTCTCCTCCTTCTCGTCGCCGCGTCAGCGGCGACGGCCCTTCTTGTCGTCCTTCTCGTGACCGCGGAAGGTCCGAGTGGGGGCGAACTCGCCGAGCTTGTGGCCGACCATGGTCTCGGTCACGAACACGGGGATGTGCTTGCGTCCGTCGTGGACCGCGATGGTGTGACCCAGCATCGCCGGGATGATCATCGAACGGCGCGACCAGGTCTTGATGACGTTCTTGTTGCCGGCTTCGTTGGCCGTGAACACCTTGCGGAGCAGGTGGTCGTCAACGAAGGGGCCCTTCTTGAGACTGCGAGGCATCTTCTACAACTCCTACTTGCGCTTCTTACCGGCGGTGCGGCGGCGAACGATGAGCTTGTCGCTCTCCTTGTTGGGGCGACGGGTGCGTCCCTCGGACTGGCCCCAGGGGCTGACCGGGTGGCGTCCACCGGAGGTCTTGCCCTCTCCACCACCGTGGGGGTGGTCGACCGGGTTCATCGCGACACCGCGGACGGTCGGGCGGACGCCCTTCCAGCGCATGCGGCCGGCCTTGCCCCAGTTGATGTTCGACTGCTCGGCGTTGCCGACCTCGCCGATCGTGGCGCGGCAGCGCGCGTCGACGTTGCGGATCTCGCCCGACGGCAGACGGAGCTGCGCGTAGGGGCCGTCCTTGGCGACGAGGCGGACCGAGGTGCCGGCCGAGCGGGCGAGCTTGGCGCCGCCGCCCGGCTTGATCTCGATGGCGTGGATGACCGTACCGGTCGGGATGTTGCGCAGCGGCAGGTTGTTGCCGGGCTTGATGTCGGCACCCGAGCCCGACTCCACGACGTCGCCCTGCGAGAGCTTGTTCGGAGCCAGGATGTAGCGCTTGGTGCCGTCCACGAAGTGGAGCAGCGCGATGCGCGCCGTGCGGTTGGGGTCGTACTCGATGTGAGCGACCTTGGCGTTGATGCCGTCCTTGTCGTTGCGACGGAAGTCGATCAGACGGTACTGGCGCTTGTGGCCACCACCGATGTGACGCGTCGTGATGCGGCCGGAGTTGTTGCGGCCACCGGTCTTGGACAGCGGGCGAAGGAGCGACTTCTCGGGCGTCGATCGGGTGATCTCGGCGAAGTCGGCAACGCTGGAGCCGCGGCGACCGGGGGTCGTGGGCTTGTACTTACGAATAGCCATTGTCTGTTTCCTCTACGCTTCTTCGGCTCAGCCGACGCTCGTGAAGATGTCGATGGTGCCGGACTTCAGCGTGACGATCGCGCGCTTCGTGTCCTTGCGCTTGCCGGCTCCGAACTTCGTGCGGCGGGTCTTGCCCTGACGGTTCAGCGTGTTGATGGACGCGACCTGGACACCGAAGATCTTCTCGATCGCGAGCTTGATCTCGGTCTTGTTGGAGCGCGGGTCGACGACGAAGGTGTACTTGCCCTCGTCGATCAGGCCGTAGGACTTCTCGGACACCACCGGGGAGATGATGACGTCGCGGGGGTCCTTGTTGAACGCGGCGGACTGGCTCATGCGTTCACCTCTTCCTTCTTGGCGCCGGACTTCGAGGCGACGAACGCGTCGAGTGCGGCCTTCGTGAAGACGATGTCGTCGGAGACGAGCACGTCGTACGCGTTGAGCTGGTCGGACGGCAGGATGTGCACGAAGGGCACGTTGCGCAGCGAGAGCTCGGCGACGAAGTCGTCGCGCTCGAGGACCACGAGGACGTTGCGCGACACCGAGAGGGCGTCGAGCAGGACGAGGACGTCCTTCGTCTTCGGGGTGTCGCCGAGGGCGAGGGACTCGACCACGTGGATGCGGGCACCGCGAGCGCGGTCCGAGAGAGCGCCGAGCAGGGCCGCGGCGATCATCTTCTTGGGGGTGCGCTGCGCGTAGCTGCGGGGGGTGGGCCCGTGGACCACGCCACCACCGGTCATGTGCGGGGCGCGGATCGAGCCCTGACGAGCGCGACCGGTTCCCTTCTGCTTGAACGGCTTGCGGCCGGCTCCCGAGACCTCGCCACGGTTCTTCGTGGAGTGGGTGCCCTGGCGCGCCGCGGCGAGCTGCGCCACGACGACCTGGTGGATCAGGGGGATGTTGGTCTGGACGTCGAAGAGCTCGGCGGGGAGCTCGAACGCGCCCGACTTGTTGCCCTGGACGTCGATGATGTCGACAGAGGTAGCCATGGAACTACGCTCCCTTCACGGCGTTGCGAACGAACACGAGGCGACCGCGCGCACCGGGGACGGCGCCCTTGACGAGCAGCAGACCCTTCTCGGCGTCGACGGAGTGCACCTTGAGGTTGAGCACGGTGACGCGCTCGCCACCCATGCGACCGGCCATGCGCATGCCCTTGAAGACACGGCTGGGGGTCGAGGAGGCGCCGATGGAGCCGGGCTTGCGGTGGTTGCGGTGCGAACCGTGCGAAGCCGAGACGCCCTTGAAGTTGTGACGCTTCATGACACCGGCGAAGCCCTTGCCCTTGGAGGTGCCGACGACGTCGACCTTGGTGCCGGCTTCGAAGACGGCGTCCACGGTCAGCTCCTGGCCGGCCGAGTAGTCGGCGGCGTCGGAGGTGCGGACCTCGGTGAGGTGGCGGCGGGGGGTGACGCCCGCGGCGTCGAAGTGACCGGCAGCGGGCTTGTTCACCTTGCGCGGGTCGATCGCACCGGCGGCGAGCTGGACGGCGGTGTAGCCGTCCTTCTCCTCCGTGCGGACCTGGGTCACGACGTTGGGGCTGATCTCGATGACCGTGACGGGGACGAGCTTGTTGTTCTCGTCCCAGACCTGGGTCATTCCGAGCTTGGTGCCGAGGAGGCCCTTGCTGGTCTTCAGCGTGGGGGAAACAGTGACAGACATGGTGGCACTCCTCCTTAGAGCTTGATCTCGATGTTGACGTCGGCCGGGAGGTCGAGGCGCATCAGCGAGTCGACGGCCTTGGGCGTCGGGTCGATGATGTCGATGAGGCGCTTGTGGGTGCGCATCTCGAAGTGCTCGCGGCTGTCCTTGTACTTGTGGGGAGAACGGATCACGCAGACCACGTTCTTCTCGGTCGGAAGCGGCACGGGGCCGACGACCGTTGCACCGGCACGGGTCACCGTGTCGACGATCTTGCGCGCCGACGTGTCGATGACCTCGTGGTCGTACGACTTCAGTCGGATGCGGATCTTCTGTCCCGCCATGTGTGATCTCTCACTCTCTTGTTGTTGCGTCGTACGCCACTCCCCCGGCCGGAGCCGGACTCGTGTCGCATAGGACGCGCTCGCGAAGGAACATCCGGAGAACCGGAGGAGTCCACCAGTGTTCTTCTGTCAAAAGCACCGCGCTCCAGGCGCTCTGAGAGCCGTGCAGAACGCACGACGCACGGAGAGCCCGTTGAGTTGTCGGTTGTTGTCGTTCTGCTACCCGCCGCCTCGACGCCGCACTCGCGGGGCCGCCCTCTCGGGTCGAGCCGCTGGGGCGCCGTCTCGGCACTGCCTGGCAGTGTTCCATCCCCTCGCAGCACGCTGCGCGGACGGAAATTTTGAACTAGAAGAGTCTCTCACGGATCCCGCACCCGTGCAACCCGGGCGTGTCGCGCTTCCGGGCTCCACGGGCGGCGGCGTCCACCCGCGGAATCCCGGGCGTCGAGGAGCCCGGGCGACGCCCGCGGCTCACTCGAAGAGCAGGGCGCGCAGCGTCGTCTCGGCGGACTCCGGACGGGCCGGATCGATCGTCTCGCCCGCCCGGAAGTGGTCGAGCACCCGGGGGTCGACGTAGCTCGCGCGGGCGACGGTCGGCGTGTTCCCGAGGACCTCCGACGCGTCCTTCATCGCCTGCGAGATCGCTTTCGTGCGCAGGCGCTGGGTCGGCTGCGGCCCCGTCCTCGCCAGGCTCAGCGCCGCGGCGACGGTGCCGTGCAGGGTGCGGAAGTCCTTCGCCGTGAAGTCGTCCCCGGCGCGCTCGCGCACGTAGTCGTTGATGTCGCCGGCCGAGACGGGGCGCCACTGCCGGCCGTCCTTCCACGCGAGGAGCCGCGCGTTCGGACCGCGGCGCTTCAGCGCCCGGACCACGCGGGCGAGATCGTGGTCGAGGATCTCGCTCGTCCAGGCCTGGTGGCTCTTGCCGGGGAAGGCGAGCGCCACGCGGTCGCCGTGCGTCGTGGCGTGCGAGCAGAGCAGCGTGGTCAGGCCGATGCTGCCGTGCTCCTTCGCGTACTGCTCGCTGCCGACCCGGAGCGAGCCGGTGTCGAGCATCCGGAACCCGGTCGCGAGGGCGCGCTCGCGGGTCGGCCCGTCCTCGCGGAGGGCGACGGTGACCCGCCGTCGTGCGGCGGGCAGCGCCTCCGCGAGCCGGAGCGCGCGATCGAACTTGATCCGGTCCTTCTGCTCGCGCCAGGTGGGGTGGTAGATGTACTGCCGTCGGCCCGCGCCGTCGACGCCCGTCGCCTGGATGTGCCCGTTGGGATACGGAGCGATCCAGACCTCCTGCCACGCCGGCGGGATGCCGAGGTGGTCGAAGCGGTCGCGCAGCTCGGGGTCGGTGACCGTCGCGCCTCGGGGGTCGCGGTAGCTGAAGCCGGTGCCGGAACGGACCCGGGTGTAGCCGCGTCCGCTCGAATCGGTCCTGCGGAGTCGTTGCGTGAGCGAATCAGCCATCGACCCGACGATAGGGCGGGGGCTCCGGCACCGTCAGCGGGTTGACGGACGCCCCCGGCCCTGCGCTACTCGTTGCCGAGGCGCTTGTCGGCCTGGCGCTTGAGGTCCTCGATGCGGTCGTCGTACTTGCCCTTGGTGAGGCGGCTGGCGATGTCGCCGGTCTTCTCCAGAACCTGGTCGGAGACTCCCTCCGCCTTCTCGCTGCGGAGCGTGTCCTGGACCTTCTTGCTGTTGAACAGCTCGCCGGCCTGTCGTCCGAGCTTGCCGAGATCCACCATGGTTCCTCCTTCATCGGTGCGGGCGAGGGCCGCGCGCGCCCCAGTGTGGCGACACCGCCTGGATGATCGGTGCAGGACCCGCCGGGCGATCAGCGCACGAGCGCGAGGACGCGGGCCGCCGCCTCGGCGAGGGCGCGTCCGTAGGAGGGACCGTGGCCGGCGGCGTGCACCGCGAGCGGGTGGAGCTGGTGCAGCGGCACGCGCGTCGCCGCTCCCACGCGCAGCGCATGGATCTCCTCGTAGCCCGCGAGCACGTCGTCGAGATGCGGGAGCCCGAACAGCGCGAGCATGGCGAGGTCGGTCTCGCGGTGGCCGCCGTGCGCGGCCGGGTCGATGAGGACCGCGCCCTCGTCCGACCACAGCACGTTGCCGTTCCAGAGGTCGCCGTGCAGGCGAGCGGGGGTGTCGTCGTCATCGAACGCGCCCGCCGCGACGAGCTCGAGCGCGCTCTCGACGGTGCGGGCGTCGGCGGAGGTCAGGTTCCCCGCCTCGACGGCCGGGCGGAGGAAGGGCCGCACGCGCTGCTCGGCGTAGAACCGGCCCCAGGACTCCTCCGGGGCGCACGGCATCGACCGGCGTCCGATGTAGGCGAAACCGGACCAGCCGGCCGGCGCCGCACCGAAGGCCGCGGCCCCGGTGTCGTGCGTGCACGCGAGGGCGCTCCCGAACCGGCGGGCGGCATCGCGGGTCGGGCGGGCGGGACGGATCTCCTCGAGTTCGATCCGGCCGGGCTCGACCGTCCGCACCTCGACGCAGCGCGCTCCCCCGGCCCGCTCCGCCTCGCCCAGCCAGCGCAGTCCCGCCGCCTCCCACTCGAAGAACTGCGCGGGGGCGGAGGGGTTCGACTTGACGAAGGGCATGCCCTCCACGCTAGTCAGCTCCCGGCACTGCGCTCAGGAGGACCGGACCGCGGCGGGAACGACGAGAGGGGCCGCCCGCCGAAGCGGACGACCCCTCTCGAGAGATCAGTAGGAGAACCTACTTGACGATCTTGGTGACCGTTCCGGCACCCACGGTGCGGCCACCCTCACGGATGGCGAAGCCGAGGCCCTCCTCCATGGCGATCGGCTGGATCAGCGCGACCGTCATGTCGGTGGTGTCGCCGGGCATGACCATCTCGGTGCCCTCGGGCAGCGTGATGACGCCGGTGACGTCGGTGGTGCGGAAGTAGAACTGCGGGCGGTAGTTCCCGTAGAACGGGTTGTGACGCCCACCCTCGTCCTTGGACAGGATGTACGCGGTGCCCTCGAAGTCGGTGTGCGGCGTGACCGAACCCGGCTTGACGACGACCTGGCCGCGCTCGACGTCCTCGCGCTTGGTGCCGCGGAGGAGCAGACCGCAGTTCTCGCCGGCCCAGGCCTCGTCGAGCTGCTTGTGGAACATCTCGATGCCGGTGACCGTGGTCTTCTGCGTCGGGCGGATGCCGACGATCTCGACCTCGGAGTTCAGCGAGAGGGTGCCGCGCTCGGCGCGACCGGTGACGACGGTTCCACGACCGGTGATCGTGAAGACGTCCTCGATCGGCATGAGGAACGGCTTGTCCTTGTCGCGGATCGGGTCCGGGACGGAGGCGTCGACGGCGTCCATGAGGTCGAGGATGGACTGGGTCCACGCCTCGTCGCCCTCGAGGGCCTTGAGGCCGGAGACGCGGACCACGGGGGCGTCGTCGCCGGGGAAGCCCTGCGAGGACAGCAGCTCGCGGACCTCGAGCTCGACGAGCTCGAGGATCTCCTCGTCGTCCACCATGTCGGCCTTGTTCAGGGCGACGAGGAGGTACGGCACGCCGACCTGCTTGGCGAGGAGGACGTGCTCACGGGTCTGAGCCATCGGGCCGTCGGTGGCGGCGACCACGAGGATCGCGCCGTCCATCTGAGCCGCGCCGGTGATCATGTTCTTGATGTAGTCGGCGTGACCGGGGGCGTCGACGTGCGCGTAGTGGCGCTTCGGCGTCTCGTACTCGACGTGCGAGATGTTGATCGTGATGCCGCGCTGGCGCTCCTCGGGAGCGGAGTCGATCGACGCGAAGTCACGCTGGACGTTGGTCGCGGACGGGTACTTGTCCGCCAGAACCTTCGAGATCGCCGCGGTGAGCGTGGTCTTTCCGTGGTCGACGTGACCGATGGTTCCGATGTTGACGTGCGGCTTGGTCCGCTCGAACTTGGCCTTAGCCACTGTGGGTCCTCCTCAGGACTTAGGTGCAAGCATCCGCATCCGACGCCGCACGGGGCGGCACGAGGACAGGAGGACTTGCGGGGGTTTTGTGTACATATGTTACCGGCAGTGGTCGCGCGGGCCATCCGATGAGGATCCGAGGCGCGCAGAACGCGACAGCAAACCCGCACGACACTACCAGGCCCGCCGCGGTTCCGCAGAACCGCGGCGGGGTGGGGACGGTGCTACTCGCCCTTGTTCTTCTGGACGATCTCCTCGGCCACGGCCTTGGGGACCTCGGCGTAGGTCTCGAACGTCATCGAGTAGACCGCGCGGCCCGAGGTCTTCGAGCGCAGGTCGCCGATGTAGCCGAACATCTCGGACAGCGGGACGTTGGCCTTGATGACCTTGACGCCCGCGGCGTCCTCCATCGACTGGATCATCCCGCGACGCGAGTTGAGGTCGCCGATGACGTCGCCCATGTACTCCTCGGGCGTGCGGACCTCGACGGCCATCAGCGGCTCGAGGAGGACCGGCTGCGCCTTGCGCGAGGCCTCCTTGAACGCGATGGAGCCGGCGATCTTGAACGCCATCTCCGAGGAGTCGACGTCGTGCGCCGCGCCGTCAGTCAGGGTCGCCTTGATGCCCACCATGGGGTAGCCGGCGAGGACGCCGACCAGCATGGCGTCGCGGATGCCCGCGTCGACCGAGGGGATGTACTCGCGGGGGACGCGACCACCGGTCACGCCGTTGACGAACTCGTAGGTCTTGTCGGCCTCGACCTCCATCGGCTCGATCGAGATCTGGACCTTCGCGAACTGACCCGAGCCACCGGTCTGCTTCTTGTGGGTGTAGTCGTACTTCTCGACCGTGCGGCGGATCGTCTCGCGGTAGGCCACCTGCGGCTTGCCGACGTTGGCCTCGACGTTGAACTCGCGCTTCATGCGGTCCACCAGGATGTCGAGGTGCAGCTCGCCCATTCCCTTGATGACCGTCTGACCGGTCTCCTGGTTCTGCTCGGTGCGGAAGGTGGGGTCCTCCTCCGCGAGCTTCTGGATCGCGGTGCCGAGCTTCTCCTGGTCGGCCTTCGTCTTGGGCTCGATGGCGACCTCGATGACGGGCTCCGGGAAGGTCATCGACTCGAGCACGACCTGCGCGGTCGGGTCGCTCAGGGTGTCACCGGTGGTGGTGTCCTTGAGGCCGATGACGGCGTAGATGTGGCCGGCGGTGACCGAGTCGACCGGGTTCTCCTTGTTGGAGTGCATCTGGAAGATCTTGCCGATGCGCTCCTTCTTGCCCTTGGTCGAGTTGATGACCTGGGCGCCGGAGTCGAGCTTGCCCGAGTAGACGCGGACGTAGGTGAGGCGACCGAAGAACGGGTGCACCGCGACCTTGAACGCGAGCGCCGAGAAGGGCTCGGTCGAGTCCGCGTGGCGCATGATGACCTTCTCCTCGTCGCGGACGTCGTGCGCCTCGATGGCGGGGACGTCGAGCGGGGAGGGGAGGTAGTCGACGACCGCGTCGAGCATCGGCTGCACGCCGCGGTTCTTGAACGCGGAGCCGCAGAGCACGGGGTAGATGTCCGAGTTCACGGTCAGCTTGCGGATGGCGCCCTTGATCTCGGCGACCGTGAGCTCCTCACCGCCGAAGTACTTCTCGAGCAGCTCGTCGGAGGTCTCCGCGACGGTCTCGAGCAGCTTCTCGCGGTACTCGGCGGCCTTGTCGGCCAGGTCCGCGGGGATCTCCTCGATCTCATACTTCGCGCCCAGCGCGACGTCACCCTTCGAGTCGCCGCGCCACGTGAGCGCGCGCATCTCGACCAGGTCGACGACGCCCTCGAAGCTGGACTCCGCGCCGATGGGCAGCTGGATGACCAGCGGCTTGGCGCCGAGGCGGTTGATGATCGTGTCGACGGTGAAGTAGAAGTCGGCGCCGAGCTTGTCCATCTTGTTGACGAAGCAGATGCGCGGGACGTCGTACTTGTCGGCCTGACGCCAGACGGTCTCGGACTGGGGCTCGACGCCCTCCTTGCCGTCGAAGACGGCGACGGCGCCGTCGAGGACGCGCAGCGAGCGCTCGACCTCGACCGTGAAGTCGACGTGACCGGGGGTGTCGATGATGTTGATCTGGTTCTTGTTCCAGAAGCACGTGGTCGCGGCCGACGTGATCGTGATGCCGCGCTCCTGCTCCTGCGCCATCCAGTCCATCGTGGCGGCGCCGTCGTGGACCTCACCGATCTTGTGCGTGATACCCGTGTAGAACAGGATGCGCTCGGTGGTGGTGGTCTTGCCGGCATCGATGTGGGCCATGATGCCGATGTTGCGAACCTTGTTCAGGTCGGTGAGCACATCTTGTGCCACGGAGTTCCTCCGATAGGTGATGGAGCCAGCGCAACGGGTTCATGGCCGATCGGCTGGGATCGTGATGGTGGCGGTCGCCCGTCCACGCCGGATCCGAGGATCCGCCGCCGGGTCCGGGACCGCGGCGCACGCGCTGAGGCGCGCGCCGCGGGACCGGGGGTCGCGCTCGCCGAGGGCGGGCGCGGGGTGCGCTACCAGCGGTAGTGCGCGAAGGCCTTGTTCGACTCGGCCATCTTGTGGGTGTCCTCGCGACGCTTGACAGCGGCGCCCAGACCGTTCGACGCGTCGAGGATCTCGTTCATGAGACGCTCGGTCATCGTCTTCTCGCGACGGGCCTTCGCGTAGCTGGTGAGCCAGCGGAGGGCGAGGGTGTTGGCGCGGTGCGGCTTGACCTCGACGGGGACCTGGTAGGTCGAGCCGCCGACGCGGCGGCTGCGGACCTCGAGGGTCGGACGGACGTTGTCGAGCGCCTTCTTGAGCGTGACGACGGCGTCCTGGCCGTTCTTGGTCGAGACCCCCTCGAGCGCGCCGTAGACGATGCGCTCGGCGAGGCCCTTCTTGCCGTCCAGGAGGATCTTGTTCACGAGCTGGCTGACGACCGGGGCGCCGTAGACGGGGTCTGCGACGACGGGGCGCTTAGGAGCGGGTCCCTTACGAGGCATTACTTCTTCTCCATCTTCGCGCCGTAACGGCTGCGAGCCTGCTTGCGGTTCTTGACGGCCTGGGTGTCCAGGGCGCCGCGAACGATCTTGTAGCGGACACCGGGGAGGTCCTTCACACGACCGCCGCGGACGAGCACCATCGAGTGCTCCTGGAGGTTGTGGCCCTCACCGGGGATGTAGGCCGTGACCTCGGTGCCGTTGGAGAGCTTCACGCGGGCCACCTTGCGGAGGGCCGAGTTCGGCTTCTTGGGCGTGGTCGTGTAGACGCGCGTGCAGACGCCGCGCTGCTGGGGGTTGGCCTTCAGGGCGGGCGCCTTGGTCTTGGTGACCTTCGGCGTGCGTCCCTTTCGGACCAACTGCTGAATCGTTGGCACTGATTTGCTCCTTGAATGCTGCACGGTGACAGCGGATCGATGGTCGACATTCGGCCTGCCCGTCTCCGAGACGGCCGAGTTCATCTGGACCCGACTCCCTCTGGGCACCGGCGAGCGGGACCTGGAGGAGGAGGGGTATGCCGTGGGGGCCGCCCGATCGGACGAACCCGCGGGTCCTCGCGGACCCGGTGGAGCGAAGCGCGGCACTGCGCCGACCCGGAGGCACGACACGAGCGCACGACAAAGCGCACACCCGAAGAATATTACGGGGAGTGACGGGGCCGGTCAACCGAACGCCGTTCGCCCTGGGAGAGAACGGCGCCTCGGAGCCTCACTCGCGCTCGTCGCCCTCCCAGCCCCAGTGCGGGGTGCCCCCGCCGGCGTCGCGGCGGGCGAGCATCGCGAGGAAGAGGATCTGCACCCCGGCCGCGAGCACGCCGGCGGCGATCGCGAAGGGCGTGCCCGCGTGGTCGAGGACGAAGCGGAGGATCGCGCCCGGCTCCCCCAGCCCGAGGCCGTAGATCGCGCCGCCGACCAGCAGGAAGAGCGCGTAGACGACGACGCCGGTCAGCAGCGACGGGGCGAGGAGGCGGGTGACGCCGGGCCGGGCGGCGAGCGTGATCATCGAGACGAGGACGGCGACGACGCACACCGCGACGACGACCGGGCCCAGGATCGGGCCGGCGTCGCGCTCGGGGACGACGTCCTGGTCCAGGAGCAGGCTGAGCACGCCGAAGGCGCAGACCACGAGGGCGAGGTAGAGGAAGGACGCGAAGGCGGCGAGGGCGATGCCGTAGCCGAGCCCGGCGCCGCGGCCCTGCTCCCCCGGGCCGGCGGCCGTCACGACTGCGCGGCGGCGTCGCGCTCGGCGTTGCGGCGCTTCACTCCGCGGGCCCGGCCGGCGATGAGGCTCCCGCCCCAGACGCTGACCTCGCGGGCCAGCACGGCGGCCGCGGCGACGGCGATCAGCGTCGCGGGGTCGCGGAGGAAGTCGACCACGGCGGCGCGGTCCTGCGGCACGGCGAAGCCGCCGACTGCGGACCAGGCGCCGACCACGGCCGCCGCACCGGCGAGCAGGGCGACGAAGAAGCCGCCGAGGACGTAGGCCCACCAGCCGGCGCGGTTGACCGCGAGGACGATCAGGGCGAGGCCGACGAAGAAGGCGACGACCGGCAGGAGGAACACGGCGGTCGGTCCCTGCTCGAGCGCGACGGTCACGGGGTCGCCCTCGACGGCGTCGATCAGCAGGCGGGTCGCGGTGAGGGCGACGAGGTACAGGGCGGCGAAGACCGCGGTGGTGAGCAGGGCGATCGCGAGGCCGGCGAGGCGGTTGCCCTTCCGGCGGGCGGGCTCGGGCTCCGGCTCGACCGAGCCGAGCGGGGACGTGGACGCGGAGGCGGGCTGCTGCTCCTGCACCGCGGTCGCTCCGGTCGCGGGGCGTCGGCCGCCCGGCTCCGGCTCGGGCCAGACGTACTCCCGGGTCGGCTCGGTGCCGTCGCCGGTCGTCGGCATCCGCGTGGTCTCGGCTTCGCTGTTCCCCGTCACTCCGACAGCTTAGGCACGGGTCCGCGCGGGATGAGCGACCGCCGCGCCCTCCCCGGGACGGGGGACGCCTCCGCCCGACGGCGCGCTACTCGAGCGGGTGCAGCAGGCGGTGCAGGAACTGCTGCGTGCGCGGCTCCTGCGGGTCGCGGAGGATCCGCGCGGGGGCGCCGCGCTCGACGACGACGCCGTCGGCCATGAAGACGACCTCGGAGGCCACCTGCCGGGCGAACTCGAGTTCGTGCGTGACGACGAGCATCGTCCAGCCCTCGCTCGCCAGCTCGCGCATCAGCGAGAGGACGTCGCCGACCAGCTCGGGGTCGAGCGCCGAGGTCGGCTCGTCGAAGAGCAGGAGGTCGGGGCGGAGCGCCAGCGCCCGGACGATGCCGACGCGCTGCTGCTGCCCGCCGGACAGCTCGAAGGGATAGGCGCCGCCGCGGCCGCCGAGACCGACGCGCTCGAGCAGCGCCTCCGCCTCCGGGACCACCTCGGACGCCGGGCGGCGCTGGACGCGCAACGGGCCCTCCGTCACGTTCTGCAGGACCGTGAGGTGCGGGAAGAGGTTGAAGTGCTGGAACACCATTGCGGAGCGGTCGCGCAGCGCCGTGAGGGCCCGCTTGCCGACCGTGCCGCCGAAGTCGAGCACGGAGCCGTCGGCGAGCTCGAGGACTCCGCCGTCGGGCACCTCGAGGCTGTTCAGCGAGCGCAGCACGGTGGTCTTGCCCGAGCCGGACGGGCCGATCAGCGCGATGACCTCGCCGCGCCGGATCTCGAGGTCGATGCCGCGCAGGACCTCGACGCCGCCGAAGGACTTCCGCAGCCCGGTCGCGCGCAGGACGGGCCGGGCGTCGTCGGTGGGCCGGGCATCGGAGGAGGCGTCAACGGGCGACATAGCGGTCCAATCGCTTCTCGAGGAGGCTCTGGCCGCTGGAGAGGACGAGGCAGATGAGCCAGTAGATGAGGGCGGCCTCGAGATAGAGCAGCATGAACTCGCTCGAGGCGGTGGCGATCTTCTGCGCCTGGCGGAAGAGCTCGGTCACCAGGATCAGCGAGGCGAGCGAGGTGTCCTTGACCAGCGAGATGAAGGTGTTGGAGAGCGGCGGCACCGAGACGCGGGCGGCCTGCGGCAGGATGATCCGCCGCAGCGCGAGTCCGCGGCCCATGCCGATGGTGTGCGCCGCCTCCCACTGGCCCTTCGGCACGCTGAGGATCGCGGCACGGATGACCTCGGCAGCGTAGCCGCCGACGTTCAGGGCGAAGGCGATGATCGCGCTCGGCCACGGGTCGATCTTCACGCCCAGGCTCGGCAGGCCGTAGAAGATCACGAACAGCTGCACCAGGAGCGGCGTGCCCCGGATGACGGAGATGTACGCGCGCGCGATCCAGGACAGGATCTTCACCCGCGACAGGCGCATCAGCGCGACGGCCAGCGCGAGCGCCAGACCGAGCACGAAGCTCGACAGCGCGAGCGGGATGGTGCCGACGATGCCGCCCGACAGGATCGGCCAGAACGACCTGACGAAGAGTTCCATTGTCTTCTCCCGCCTGGGCGGGAGAAGACCGCGGTCGGCTTGTCGAGGTGGATGCGTGGGTGGAGCGTGTCCAGTCCGCTTCCGAGAAATGCTGGCACGCATGCGGTGCTGCTGTGTCTTCTTCCGCTGATGCGGAAAAAGACCGCGGTCGGCTTTTCGAGGTGGATGCGCGGGTGGAGCGTGTCGCGTCCGCTTCCGAGAAATGCTGGCACGCATTTCTCGGGACCGCTCGGCCTTGCGAAGCGGGGGTGTCGGCCGAATCATGCTGGTCGAGTAGCCCCGCAGGGGCGTATCGAGACCCGACGTGGCCGAGGGGGTGGTCTGCGGACTCGCGTCTCGGTGACGGTGGATCTCGATACGCCCGCTGCGCGGGCTACTCGATCAGCATGCTGCAGGCGGCCGCCGTGAGCGGAGCCGCGGGCGTCCTTCGTGCTGGTCGAGCAGCAACCCACGGGCGTAGCGAGACCCGCCGCCGGAGCTGCTCCTACTGGGAGACGTCGGCTCCGAAGTAGCGCTCGGAGATGGACGCGAGGGTGCCGTCGGCGCGCAGCTCGTCGAGGGCGCCGTCGACCGCGGCGACGAGGTCGTCCGAGCCCTTCGGGAAGGTGAAGGCGCTCGAGGAGCTGTCGTCGGTCGTGACGGCGACCTTGAGGCCCGCGGCCTGGTCGGGGTAGGTCGTCGACCAGTCCAGCCAGGTGAGGCGGTCGTTGATGGTCGCGTCCACACGGCCCTGCTCGACGAGGGCGACGGCCTGGGCCCAGCCCTCGACGCCCTCGACGGTCGCGCCGCTGTCCTGCGCGAGGGTGTACCAGTTGCTCGAGAGCGACTGCGCGGTGGTCTTGCCCGAGAGCGAGTCGAGCGAGGTGATGGCGGTGTCCGCGGTCGGCACGACGACGACGCCGGGGCTCACCGAGTACGGCTCGGAGAAGTCGTACTTCGCGCTGCGCTCGTCGTTGATCGAGACCTGGTTGGCGATGACGTCGAAGCGGCCGCCGTCGAGACCCGCGAACATCGCGTCCCACTGGGTCTCCTCGAACTCCGGCTCGACGCCCAGCTTCTCGGCGACGGCGGTGATGACCTCGACGTCGTAGCCGGTGAGGTCGCCGGTGCCGCCGTCGGCGTGGAACGAGAAGGGCGAGTAGGTGCCCTCGGTGCCGATGGTCAGCTTCCCGGACTCCTCGACCTCGGCGAGCGTGAGCCCGGACGCGGTGGAGGCGGTGCTGTCGTCGCTGGAGCCGGAGACCACGTCGTCGGTGGAGGCGGGGGCGCAGCCGGCGAGGACGAGGGCGGCGGCCGCCGCGGTCGTGCCGAGCAGGACGCGCAGCGAGGTGCGGGCGGGGAGGAGCGTCACGGTGTCTTTCCTTCGGTGCATCGCGGAGTCTCACGACCGGATCGCGGCCGGAGCCGCGCACGGTTCGGTGGGGTGGGGAGGAGCGGACGGCGATCGATCGCACGCGTCCGACCCTCCACCCAACCAGGGAGAGGGGGACCGCTATTCCCGGATGTCCCCGTGTGACGCCGGACGGACGCTGAGAGACGCGAGGAACGACTCCGCTCCGGCGACCTCGTCGGCCGTCAGACCGGCCGCCGCCTCGGGCACGATCAGGTGGAAGGGCGTCTCCTGCTCGCGCGCCCAGTCGACGGCGTCGCCGCGGAGGTTGTCGTCGATCCAGACGACCGCGTCGATCGCCACCCGCTCCCGGGCCTGCTCGAGCCAGACCGCGACGGGCTGCAGCTTGCCGGTCTGCCCGGGGAAGCGCGGATCGCGCGGGAGTCCGCCGCCGAAGACGATCGCCTCGGTCCCGGCCGGCAGCCCGAGGTCGTCGGCGAGGACGGAGGTCAGCTTCGGCGGCCAGGTGGTCGCCCAGACGATCGTGCCGACGGCGGCGAGCCGGCGGACGAGCTCCTCGCGCTCGGGCTCGAGCATCAGCCGGTGACTTCCCGCTGCGCGATCGCTCGAGACGGACGGATTCAGGACGCCGTCGACGTCGAGCAGGATGAGGGCGGCCATGGCTGCAACCGTAGCCGCGGCCGGGGCCCGGCGCGAGGCTCGGCCGCGCGCTAGCGTGAGCGGATGCCGCCCTCGGTCCACCTCCCCGACGGCGCACGGGTCTCGCTCGAGCCCGACGCGATCCGCGAGGGATCGCTCGTCCTCCACATCAACGGCTCCGAGCAGTCGCTGATCGATCTCCGCGCTCCCGAGGAGCTCGGCCTGGAGTACCTCGCCCGGCTCGGCGGCGTCGTCGACGCACTCGGACCGGCCGGAGCCCCCGTCGCGGTCCTCCACCTCGGCGCGGGGGCGCTGGCGCTCGCGCGCCACGTCGCCGCCACCCGGCCGGGCTCCGAGCAGACGGTCGTCGAGCGGTCGGCGGGTCTGGTCGAGTTCATCGTCCGGCACGCGCCGCTGCCCCCAGGGACCCGGCTGCGCAGCATCACCGCGGACGCCGCCGGCCCCCTCGCCGTGCCGCCGGCCGACCTCGTCGTGCTCGACGTCTACGACGGCGACGAGATCCCCGAGCCCTTCTACCGGGCCGAGGTGCTCGCCCGCCTCGCCGGCCTGGTCGGCGGGAGCGGACTGCTGGCGGTCAACGTGGCCGACGACGCCGACCACCGCCGGCTGCGCCGCCTGCGGCAGGGGCTGCGGGACGTGCTGCCGGTCACCGCCGCGGTCGGCCCGCAGTCGTTCGCCGAGGGGCGCGGCAGCGGCAACGCGATCCTGCTCGCCTCACGAGGCGATGCTGCCTCGCACACCGCCGCCCGACTCCTGCAGACCGGACCGCACCCGGTCGCCGCTGTTGCGGAGGGCGACGTCGTGCCCGTCGAGGTGCCGGTAGAAGTCGACTCGTGATTCCAGGGAGATGCCCGCCTCGAGGAACTTCGCCTTGATGCGCTTGATGTAGGTCCGCACGGTGTGCTCCGCGATCCGCATGTCGAGGGCGACATCCTTCACCGCCACGCCGGAGCCGTAGGAGCGCATCACGCGGCTCTCCTGGCGGCTGAGCACCGGCCTGCGCTGCTCTCCGGCGGCGAGGAAGCGGTGCCGTGCCGCCTCGGAGATCCAGGAGCGGCCGGAGGCGACCGACACCACGGCCGCGACGAGCTCGCCCGGCTCGTCGCCCTTCCAGACGAACGCGGTGCGCTCGAGGCGGAGCACGGCGCGCACGGCCTCGAGCGAGTCCGAGGCGGACAGCACCACCAGACCGCGGTGGCTCGCGCTGAGGGCCGCGAGCGTGCTCGCGAGCGCCTCGGGCGCGACCCGGTCGAGGTCGAGCACGGCGATCGTCTCCGCCGTCGCGGCGTCGGTGCCGGCCGTGTGGACGTGAGGAAGGACCTCCGCGAGGAGGGCCAGGAGCGCGGCGCGCTCGATCGTGAGGCCGCCGACGACCGTCACGGAATACTGCTCGAATTCAGGCATGGAGACCCCTTGCGAGGGCGGTCGGGTCCGTCCTCGCTCGAACGGTAGCGAAAGGGGAACCGGCCGGGTGACGGTCGGGACATTCCGTCTCATACCGGGTGCCGCAGGGGCGACCGCGGCGTATGATCCGCCGCGCGCTCACGGGCCAGGAGGGCTAGTCTCCGAGGCGATGAACGACGCCGACGAGACCACGACCCGCTCGATCCGGATCCCCGCCGACCAGGTGCGGGCCCGGATGCTCGCCGCCGCCCGCGAGATCATCGCGGTCAACGGCCTCACCGTCGGCTTCGCCCACCTGCCGATGGAGGAGTACATCCGGCAGGCGGCTGTGCCGCGGAGCTCGGTCTACCGGATCTGGAGCACGCGGGAGGAGTTCGTCGCCGACCTGATCGGCGAGATCTTCGTCGCGGACCGCTTCGCCGACGGCGCCGCCCCCGACGCGTCGCGGGCGATGACCGAGGTCTACGAGCGCTCCGCCGCGCATCTCAGCACGGCGGCCGGCCGCCGGGAGGTGGCCTGGGAGATGATCCGCATCGGCGCGAACTCGAGCGTCGAGACCCTGCGCGCCTCGGTCGACTGGTCCTCCTACAACGCGCTGCTGGCCTGCACCTTCTCGATGGAGGAGGGACCGGCGCGGGACGCGGTCCGCGCGACGGCCCTGCGGCTGGAGACCATGCTGACCCAGCGGATGCGGGACTACTACCAGGACGTCCTCGATCGCTTCCGCTCCTCGCTCAAGCCCGGCTTCACGACCCTGCAGCTCGCGCACCTGACCGCGATCGTGACCGACGGCCTCGTGCACCGCGGGCGACTGCTCGACGACGAGCTCGACGCCGTGATCGAGGCCCCCGGACTGGACGGCGAGCCGGTCGAGTGGACCCTCACCGCCTGGACCATCCGCTCGATCGTGGACGGCATGCTCGTGCCGGTCGCTCAGGACGACCCGCCCGCCGGCGGCTAGCGCCGGACGGCTTCCCCGGCCGGCTCGTCCGCGGACTGCACCGGCTCGGCCGGCGCGGTCTCCTCCTGCGCCGCACCGGCCGGCGCGGGCTCGCAGAACCCGTCGATCAGCATCAGCGCTCCCGCCACGACGAGCGATGGTGAGCCGGGGCGGCCGGGATCGATCGGACCGGTCACCAGCTCGGGAGCGGCGATCCTGGCGATGCAGAGCCCCTCGATGAACGAGGAGATGGCGGAGGCGAGCACGGCGTACTCCTCGTCGCGCCCCGAGCGCAGGCGCAGGCCCGCCTCGGCGAGGGTGTGCCGGTAGTACTTCGCCATGTTCTCGATGAAGTGCACCTGGCGGGAGTGCAGCGCCTCGCTGATCGCCGCGCGAGCCGACTCCGAGTGCGAGTCGACCGCGCCGATCAGGGCGACGAAGTTGCGCCAGTGCTGCGAGGCGAAGACGTTGTCGTAGTTGGCCTCGATCGCGACGGTGAGCGAGGCGACGAGGATCTCGCGCATCTGCTCGGCCGTCGGCTGCTCGGCGAGGCGGCGGTGCAGGTAGGAGTCCCCCGCGGTGAGCGAGGTGGGATCGAGCCGGGCCGTCAGGATCCGCTCGGGGATCGCCGCGACCAGCTCGTCGTAGAACGCCTGGCGGGTGGGCCAGATCCGGTAGACGGTGCTGCGCGGCACTCCCGCCGAGCGGATGACGTCCTCGAGCGGCAGGTGCGAGACGCCGACGCGCAGGCCCTCCGCCCGGACGACGGTGAGGGCCGCGTCGAGGAGCCTGGTCCTGACCTGCTCGCGGCTGAGTCGGCCCGGACGAGGCGGGGGCTCGGGCGGGGTGTCGTTGCTCATCGTGCCTCCGGAGGCGGGTGAGCGGGGCGCTTTCGGGTCCCCGGTGAACCCGAGCGTAGACGATCGCCGACAGTCGTCGCGCACATCGGCTACTCGGGAGGTCACACACGAGTCCGGGCCCGCGGGGACGGGCGCGGCTCGCGCTCGGCTCGGAAGCCGCGCGAGCCGCGCTGCCTGTCCCCCAGGCGGCCGCCCCATCGGCCGATTCGACCGTATGCGGTCGGTCATGCCGGCGTCAAAACTCCGGACATCATGTCTCGCCGATCAGCGGCGGAACGGACGACGGGGCTCGTCCGCCGGCGGGAGGAGGCGCTGCCCCGCCCGGGCGTCATCGCTGCGCGGCAGGCCGAGCTCACCGGCCACGGCACCGGCGACCTCCGCCTCGGCGTGCCCGGCCAGCTCGACGTTGCGCATCAGCTTGGCGTGATGGCACGGGCTCGCGTCGATCGCGACCACCATCGCGGAGAACCGCAGCGCATCGCCCAGCCGCGCCATCGGGCTCAGCTCCGCCAGCACGGACGGGACGTCGGGCATCGACAGCATCGTGTAGTAGCAGGTCGAGACGACGTACTCGTCGACACCGGACTCGGCCGACGGCGGCGCCACGATGATGTCGCCGAGCGAGACCGAGCCCGTGCTCGACCCGAGGACGGACGCGATCGTGACCCGGATGTCCCCGGCGAGCGACACGACGCGCACGCTCGCCGGCCACGGCGGCAGCGCCGCCAGCTCGGTGGAGCCGGTGCGCATCGCGATCCCGGCCTGCGAGGACAGCGCGTCGATCATCGGCATCCCCGTGCACTCCCCCGCGTTGGCCGCATCCTCGGAGGCGGCCTCGCCGCAGGAGGCGAGCAGCGCGGAGATGCCCAGCCGCGACTGCGGCTCGAGCCCGCCGACCACGGCGGGGCTGACCGTCCCCGTCGAGTCGATGATCTGCCCGAGGCGGAGGGCCAGGTCGGAGCCCGTGTTCGGCGTGCCGAAGGTGACGACCCCGCGCACCATCGACTCCACGGGCACGCCGTCGACGCTCTGGCTGAGCGCCTGCCGTGCGGCGAGGCCGCCCATCGAGTGCGCCACGACGACGGCCCGGTGGCCGGTCGCCGCCGTGAGGCAGGCGATCGACGCGGCGAGGGCGTCGGCGATCCCGGGGTCGGTCACCCAGCGGGCCGCGAGGTCGCGGTAGTCGAAGGTGTAGACGACGGCACCCTCGGTGTCCTGGAACGCGCCGATCAGGGAGCGCTGCGAGGTGGTGACGGGCTGGTCGACACCGTTCGTGGCGATCAGGTCGACCAGGTGCGAGAAGGCGCCCGTGCGCGTCTCGTCGTGCGTCGCGGTGCCGAGCCAGCCGTGCAGCACCAGGACCGGCACGAGAGACGCGGCCGGAGTCGTCGTCACGTCGTCCCCGTCGAGCACGGGTGCGAGCTCGGCGATCCCGCAACTCGCGGGCGGAGCGGCCGTGACGGCCGCCACCGCACTGCCGCCGGGGACGACGACGGCACCGACCGCCACGAGAAGGGCGGACAGCACGACGATCAGGACTCTCATCCGCACGTTTCCTCACCGCCGCGACCCCTGCTGAGCGGGTTCAGGGGATCGACCGGACGAACGTCCCCGAAGTCAATCACCCCGACGCCCCCGTTCGGGCTCTCTGTCGGGAATGGACGGACCCCCAGTCAGGGTGAGGGTGCCCTCACCTGGCGCGCGGACGACGAAGGGCCCCGCCGGTCTCCCGGCGGGGCCCTTCGTCAGTCAGACCGTGCTCAGCTGTAGTTGCCGGGCTCGTAGCCGTCGCTCGAGAACGAGTCGAAGTCGACGAACGAGAGGTCCGCGTCGCTGAACGCGGCGTCGTCGGCGAAGATGCGGTTGGGGTACCGCTCGGCCTTCGCCTCCTCCGTCGCCTCGACCGACACGTTCCGGTAGCGGGGCAGACCCGTTCCGGCCGGGATCAGCTTTCCGATGATCACGTTCTCCTTGAGGCCCATCAGCGGGTCGCGCTTGCCCTCCATGGCCGCCTGCGTCAGGACGCGGGTGGTCTCCTGGAAGGACGCGGCCGACAGCCACGACTCGGTCGCGAGCGAGGCCTTGGTGATGCCCATGACCTCCTGGCGGGCGGACGCGGTCCGCTTGCCCTCGGTCAGAGCCGCACGGTTGACCTCGCTGTACCGCGAGCGGTCGACGAGCTCACCCGGCAGCAGGTCGGTGTCGCCGTGGTCGACGACGGTGACCTTGCGGAGCATCTGCCGGACGATGACCTCGATGTGCTTGTCGTGGATCGGAACACCCTGCGAGCGGTAGACGCCCTGGACGCCACCGACGAGGTGCTTCTGGACCTCGCGGACGCCCAGCACGCGCAGGACCTCCTTGGGGTCGACCGTTCCCACGTGCAGCTGCTGACCGAGCACGACCGACTGGCCGTCCTCGACGAGGAGCTGCGAGCGCTTGAGCACCGGGTAGATGACCGCCTCGTCGCCGTTGTCCGGCTGGAGGATGACCCGTCGGGCCCGGTCGGTGTCCTCGATCGTGATGCGACCGGCGGCCTCCGCGATCGGCGACGCACCCTTGGGGGTGCGGGCCTCGAAGAGCTCCTGCACGCGGGGCAGACCCTGCGTGATGTCGTCGGCCGAGGCCGATCCACCGGTGTGGAAGGTGCGCATCGTGAGCTGCGTGCCGGGCTCGCCGATCGACTGGGCCGCGATGATGCCGACGGCCTCTCCGATGTCGACGAGCTTGCCGGTGGCGAGCGAGCGGCCGTAGCAGGCCGCGCAGACGCCGACGGCCGACTCGCAGGTCAGGACCGAGCGCACCTTGATGTGACGCACCTCGGCACCGACGAGCTTCTCGATGAGCACGTCGCCGACGTCCTCGCCGGCCTCGGCGACGACCTCGCCGGCCTCGTTCGTCGCCGCGGTGGCGAGCGAGCGGGCGTAGACGGAGTTCTCGACGTTCGAGTCCTGGATCCAGGCGCCGGTGGCGTCCTGGAGCATGATCGGCAGGTCGAGGCCCTTGGTCGTGCCGCAGTCGTCCTCGCGGATGATGACGTCCTGCGAGACGTCGACGAGTCGACGCGTCAGGTAGCCCGAGTCCGCGGTGCGGAGCGCGGTGTCGGCCAGACCCTTGCGGGCACCGTGCGTGGCGATGAAGTACTCGGCGACCGACAGTCCCTCGCGGTACGAGGAGATGATCGGACGGGCGATGATCTCGCCCTTCGGGTTGTTCACCAGACCGCGCATGCCGGCGATGTTGCGCACCTGCAGCCAGTTACCACGGGCACCGGAGGTGACCATGCGGTTGATCGTGTTGTCGATCGGGAAGTTCGCGCGCATCGCCTTGGCGACCTCGTCGGTCGCCTCGGTCCAGATCTTCACGAGCTCCTGGCGGCGCTCCGCCTGAGTGGTCAGACCCTTGTCGTACTCGGACTCGACCTTGGCCGCCTTCTTCTCGTAGCCCGCGATGATGACGGGCTTCGAGGGCGGGGTGAGGATGTCCGAGAGGGCGACGGTGACACCGGACCGGGTGGCCCAGTAGAAGCCGGCGTCCTTGATGCGGTCGAGCGAGGCGGCGACCTCCACCTTCGGGTAGCGCTCCGCGAGGTCGTTGACGATCCCGGAGATGGTCGTCTTGTCGGCGACCTGCTCGAAGTAGGGGTAGTCGACCGGCAGCGCCTCGTTGAAGAGGGCGCGGCCGAGCGTCGTGTCGAGGAGGACGGGCGCGGTGACCTTGCCCTTGTCGTCGATCTCGACGCCCTCGGGGGTCTGACCCTGAGCGAAGTACACGTCCGACATGCGGATGCGGACCTTCGAGTTCAGGTGCAGCGAGCCCTGGTCCTTCGCGAGGATCGCCTCCGAGACGGAGGAGAACGCGCGGCCCTCACCGGCGCCACCCTCGCGGATGGTCGTCAGGTGGTGCAGGCCGATGATCATGTCCTGCGTGGGCAGGGTGACCGGACGGCCGTCGGACGGCTTCAGGATGTTGTTCGAGGCGAGCATCAGGATGCGCGCCTCGGCCTGGGCCTCGACCGACAGGGGCAGGTGGACGGCCATCTGGTCGCCGTCGAAGTCCGCGTTGAACGCGGCGCAGACGAGCGGGTGCAACTGGATCGCCTTGCCCTCGACCAGCTGGGGCTCGAAGGCCTGGATGCCGAGTCGGTGCAGGGTGGGCGCGCGGTTGAGCAGGACGGGGCGCTCGCGGATGATCTCCTCGAGCACGTCCCAGACCTGCGGACGCGAGCGCTCGACCATGCGCTTGGCGGCCTTGATGTTCTGCGCGTGCGACAGGTCGATCAGGCGCTTGATGACGAACGGCTTGAACAGCTCGAGCGCCATCTGCTTGGGCAGACCGCACTGGTGCAGCTTGAGCTGCGGTCCGACGATGATGACCGAGCGGCCCGAGTAGTCGACGCGCTTGCCCAGCAGGTTCTGGCGGAAGCGACCCTGCTTGCCCTTGAGCATGTCGCTCAGGGACTTGAGGGCGCGGTTGCCGGTGCCGGTGACGGGACGGCCGCGGCGGCCGTTGTCGAAGAGGGCGTCGACCGCCTCCTGGAGCATGCGCTTCTCGTTGTTCACGATGATCTCGGGGGCACCGAGGTCGAGCAGGCGGCGGAGGCGGTTGTTGCGGTTGATGACGCGGCGGTACAGGTCGTTCAGGTCGGAGGTGGCGAAGCGGCCACCGTCGAGCTGGACCATCGGGCGCAGCTCCGGCGGGATGACCGGGACCACGTCGAGGACCATCGCGGCCGGCGAGTTGCCGGTGGCGAGGAACGAGTTGACGACGCGCAGGCGCTTGATGGCGCGGATCTTCTTCTGACCCTTGCCCTCAGCGATCTGCAGGTGCAGCGTCTCGGCCTCGGCCTGGAGGTCGAACTGCTCGAGGCGCTTCTTGATCGCCTCGGCGCCCATGTACGCCTCGAAGTAGACGCCGTAGCGGTCGACGAGCTCGTTGAAGACGGCGTCCTCGGGCTTGAGGTCGCCGACCTTCAGGGTGCGGAACTGCTCCCACACGCTCTCCAGTCGCGCGATGTCCTCGTCGAAGGACTTGCGGATCTGGCCCATCTCCTTCTCGGCGCCGTCCTTGGTGCGGCGCTTCTGGTCGCTCTTCGCGCCCTCCGCCTCCAGGGCGGCGAGGTCGGTCTCGAGGCGCGCCAGGCGGTCCGCGATGCGGGAGTCGCGCTGGTCCGAGAGGGTCTTGATCTCGAGCCGGAGCTCGTTCTCGAGGCCGGGCATGTCGGCGTGACGGCCGTCGTCGTCCACGTCGATGATCATGTACGCCGCGAAGTAGATGACCTTCTCGAGGTCCTTCGGCGCCATGTCCAGCAGGTATCCGAGGCGCGAGGGGACGCCCTTGAAGTACCAGATGTGGGTGACGGGGGCGGCGAGCTCGATGTGGCCCATCCGCTCGCGGCGGACCGAGGACTTGGTGACCTCGACGCCGCAGCGCTCGCAGACGATGCCCTTGAAGCGGACACGCTTGTACTTGCCGCAGGAGCACTCCCAGTCGCGCGAGGGTCCGAAGATCTGCTCGCCGAACAGACCGTCCTTCTCGGGCTTGAGGGTGCGGTAGTTGATGGTCTCGGGCTTCTTCACTTCACCGTGCGACCAGCGACGGATGTCATCGGCCGTCGCGAGGCCGATGCGCAGCTCGTCAAAAGTTGTTACGTCGAGCAATGTTTTCTCCTTGTCGGAAAACAGGGTGTCTCGTCAGAGACGGGGAGTCGTCAGATGCTGGCGCGGGATCAGATGTCGTCGACGGAGGACGACTCGAACCGGGAGGAGATGTTGATGCCGAGCTCCTCCGCGGCGCGGTAGACCTCGTCATCCGTGTCGCGCAGGCTGACCGCGGTGCCGTCGGCCGAGAGGACCTCGACGTTCAGGCACAGGGACTGCATCTCCTTGATGAGGACCTTGAAGGACTCCGGGATGCCCGGCTCCTGGATGTTCTCACCCTTGACGATGGCCTCGTACACCTTCACGCGGCCGAGGATGTCGTCCGACTTGATGGTGAGGAGCTCCTGCAGCGCGTAGGCGGCGCCGTAGGCCTCGAGGGCCCACACCTCCATCTCGCCGAAGCGCTGACCGCCGAACTGCGCCTTACCACCGAGCGGCTGCTGGGTGATCATCGAGTACGGGCCCGTCGAGCGCGCGTGGATCTTGTCGTCGACGAGGTGGTGCAGCTTCAGGATGTACATGTAGCCGACCGAGACCGGGTCCGGGAAGGGCTCTCCCGAGCGGCCGTCGAACAGCTGCGTCTTGCCGGACGAGCCGATCAGGCGCTCGCCGTCGCGGGTCGGGGTGGTGGAGTCGAGGAGCCCTGCGAGCTCCTCCTCCGCCGCACCGTCGAACACCGGGGTGGCGACCTTGGTGCCGGGAGCGGCCTCACGGGCGTGCTCGGGCAGGCGCTTGGCCCACTCGGGCTTGCCCTCGACCTTCCAGCCCTGCTTCGCGATCCAGCCGAGGTGGATCTCGAGGACCTGGCCGAAGTTCATCCGGCCGGGGACGCCGAGCGGGTTGAGCACGATGTCGACCGGGGTGCCGTCGGCGAGGAACGGCATGTCCTCGACCGGCAGGATCTTCGAGATGACGCCCTTGTTGCCGTGGCGGCCGGCGAGCTTGTCGCCCTCGGTGATCTTGCGCTTCTGGGCGATGTAGACGACCACGCGCTGGTTGACGCCCGAGCCGAGCTCGTCGTCGCCGTCCTGCGCGTCGAACACCTTGACGCCGATGATCGTGCCCTGCTCGCCGTGGGGCACCTTCAGCGACGTGTCGCGGACCTCGCGGCTCTTCTCGTTGAAGATCGCGCGGAGCAGGCGCTCCTCGGCCGAGAGCTCGGTCTCGCCCTTGGGCGTGACCTTGCCGACGAGGATGTCGCCGGGGCGGACCTCGGCGCCGATGCGGATGATGCCGCGCTCGTCCAGGTCGGCCAGGAGCTCCGGGCTGACGTTGGGGAGGTCGCGGGTGATCTCCTCCTTGCCGAGCTTGGTGTCGCGGGCGTCGACCTCGTACTCCTCGATGTGGATCGAGGAGAGGACGTCGTCCTTCACCAGGTTCTGGCTGAGGATGATCGCGTCCTCGAAGTTATGACCTTCCCACGGCATGAACGCGACGAGCAGGTTCTTGCCGAGCGCGAGCTCGCCGTTCTCGGTCGCGGGACCGTCGGCGACGATCTCGCCGACCTCGATGCGCTCACCGGCGGAGACGACCACGCGGTTGTTGTACGAGGTGCCCTGGTTCGAGCGGTCGAACTTGCGCAGGAAGTAGGTCTGCGTGCCGCCCTCGTCCAGCTGGACGGTGACGGAGTCGGCGGAGACCTCCTGGACCACGCCGGCCTTGTCGGCCGTGATGACGTCACCGGCGTCGATGGCCGCGAAGCCCTCCATGCCGGTTCCGACGACGGGCGACTCGCTGCGCAGCAGCGGGACGGCCTGACGCTGCATGTTCGCGCCCATGAGCGCGCGGTTCGCGTCGTCGTGCTCGAGGAACGGGATCAGCGAGGTCGCGACCGAGACCATCTGGCGCGGCGAGACGTCCATGTAGTGCACGCGCTCGGCGTCGACGAGCTCGACCTCTCCGCCCTTGGGGCGGACCAGGACCTTGCCCTCGGCGAAGCGCATGTCGAAGGTGAGGGGGGCGTTCGCCTGGGCGACCAGGTACTCGTCCTCCTCGGACGCGGTGAGGTAGTCGATCTGCGCGGTGACGACGCCGTCGACGACCTTGCGGTACGGGGTCTCGATGAAGCCGAACGAGTTGATGCGCGCGAAGGACGCGAGCGAGCCGATCAGGCCGATGTTCGGGCCTTCCGGGGTCTCGATCGGGCACATGCGGCCGTAGTGCGACGGGTGGACGTCGCGGACCTCGACGCCGGCGCGCTCACGGGAGAGACCGCCGGGGCCGAGCGCCGACAGGCGGCGCTTGTGGGTCAGACCCGCGAGCGGGTTGTTCTGGTCCATGAACTGCGACAGCTGCGAGGTGCCGAAGAACTCCTTGATCGCGGCCACCACGGGGCGGACGTTGATCAGGGTCTGCGGGGTGATCGCCTCGATGTCCTGCGTGGTCATGCGCTCGCGGACGACGCGCTCCATGCGGGACAGACCGGTGCGGACCTGGTTCTGGATGAGCTCGCCGACCGCGCGGATGCGGCGGTTGCCGAAGTGGTCGATGTCGTCCACGTCGAGGCGGAGGTCGACCGCGGCACCGTCGCGCACACCGGGCAGGTTGGTGCGGCCGTCGTGCAGCGCGACCAGGTACTTGATGGTCGCGATGATGTCCTCGACCGTGAGCACGGAGTCGGAGAGCGCCTTGTCGATGCCGAGCTTGCGGTTGATCTTGTACCGGCCGACCTTGGCGAGGTCGTAGCGCTTGCTGTTGAAGTAGAAGTTGTCCAGCAGCGCGCGGGCGGCCTCGGCGGCGACCTGCTCGCCCGGACGGAGCTTGCGGTAGATGTCGCGGAGGGCGTCCTCCTTGGTGAGGATGTTGTCCTTCTCGAGGGTCAGCTCGATCGACTCGTAGCCGGCGAACTGCTCCAGGATCTCCTCGCTCGTGAGGCCGAGGGCCTTGAGGAAGACGGTGACCGACTGCTTGCGCTTGCGGTCGATGCGGACGCCGACCTGGTCGCGCTTGTCGATCTCGAACTCGAGCCAGGCGCCGCGGCTGGGGATGACGCGGGCGGAGTAGATGTCCTTGTCGGACGTCTTCTCCTGCTGGCGCTCGAAGTAGACGCCCGGGCTGCGGACGAGCTGGGACACGACGACACGCTCGGTGCCGTTGATGATGAACGTGCCCTTCTCGGTCATCAGGGGGAAGTCGCCCATGAAGACCGTCTGAGTCTTGATCTCACCCGTGAGGTGGTTCATGAACTCGGCCTCGACGTACAGCGGAGCGGCGTAGGTCTTGCCGCGCTCCTTGCACTCCTCGATCGTGTACTTCTCGGGCTCGAGGTACGGGTTCGTGAAGCTCAGCTGCATCGTCTCGCTGAGGTCCTCGATCGGGGAGATCTCCTCGAAGATCTCGTCGAGTCCGGAGTTGGCGGGGAGATCCTCCCGGCCGACGGCCTTCGCCTCGGCGACGCGGGTCTTCCACGCCTCCGAGCCGACGAGCCAGTCGAAGCTCTCGGTCTGCAGCGCGAGCAGATCCGGAACCGTCAGGGTGTCGCTGATCTTGGCGAACGAGAGACGCGAAGCTCCGCGTCCGTTCTTGGGTGAGGTGGTGGTTGCGTTGGGCGCAGCAGCCAAGGAAGGAACCTCCGTAGACCCTCGCGGGTCTCAATCTGTGGGATGTGTGGAGTGGGCTCCCGCCGGGCGGGCCGACACGTCCTGCTCCCCTGCCGTGACCGCGGTGACGCGGCCGCAGCGACGAAGCGACCGGTTTGACGCGGCCTTCGGGGCGGGGGCTAGAGTGTGGCATCGGCATCCACCATCTGATGCCGGGTTCCGATGGCTGGTCGACCGCAATATGACGACTCGGCACTCGGGAGCGCAAAGTACAACTATAGATGCACTGCGCCACGCCGCGCAAGTGCAGGTGCTTGCGCCAGGCACAAGGCTCGGGTATACGGCCGGGTCGAGGGTCCTCCTCCCCGTCTCCTCCTCGCGTGCGCCGCACGGCACACTGGTCGGATGGCCGAACGCACCGGTCGCCGACGCGGCGACGACTCCGAGCACCCCCGCGCCGTGCTCGCCAGCGGGTTCCTCGCGCAGATCGAGCCCGACCGGCACTCCGCCGACGCGGCGACCCTCGTCGTCGACGGGACCCCGCAGTCGCACGTCGACCTCAGCGACCCGACGCACCTCTCCTTCGAGTACGTGCGGCGGATCGGCCATGCGATCGACCTGCTCGCACCCGAGGGCGAGGCCGTGACGGCGCTGCACCTCGGCGCCGGCGCGCTGACCCTCCCCCGCTACGTCGCCGCGACCCGTCCCGGCTCGCGCCAGCAGGTCGTCGAGATCGAGGCGGCGCTGGTCGACCTCGTCCGGGAGGCTCTCCCGCTGCCCCGCGGGGCGCAGATCCGGATCCGCCAGGGCGACGCCCGCGAGGTGCTCGGCAAGCTGCCGCCGGGGCTGCTCGGCACGGTCGACGTCGTCGTGGTCGACATCTTCTCCGGCGCCAGGACGCCCGCGCACGTCACGAGCGCCGAGTTCTACCGCGAGATCGCGCCGCTGCTCGCGCCCGCCGGGATCGTGGCGGTGAACGTCGCCGACGGCGGGGCGCTCGCCTTCGCCCGCGCCCAGGCCGCCACCCTCGCGGCGGTCTTCGCGCACACGGCGATCATGACCGACACGCAGATGCTGAAGGCGAAGCGCTTCGGCAACGTGGTGATGCTCGCCTCGCCCTCGCCGCTGCCGGTGGACGGGCTGCCGCGCCGCCTCGCCTCCGATCCGGCGCCCGCGAAGCTGGTGCAGGGGCGCGAGCTGGAGAACTTCCTCGGCGGCGCCTCCGTCGTCACCGACGACACCGCCACGCCGTCGCCGCTGCCGGCGCGCAGCATCTTCCAGGTCCGCCGGGGCTGAGGAGCGTCGCCGGGGCTGAGGAGCGCCGGGGGCTGAAGACGGTCGCCGGGGCCGACGACCGTCGCCGGGGCCGAGGGCGGCCGAGTGCGCCCCGGCCGGACGGCCCGGCCCGGTTGCCCGTACAGTGGACGGGGGCCAGCGCCCCCTCCGTCCTCTCGTCGCCGCGTGCGCCGATCCGGATCCGCATCCACGAGGAAGAACCGCCCTGAGCATCATCATCCGCCATGACCCCTCGACGCTCCGCGAGGAGGTCGACGTCGACGCCGCCCAGGAGCGCCTGGAGGAGATCGGCGCCCTGCGCTCCCTCGCCGCGCTCACCGAGAAGGCCGAGCTGCTCCGCCTGCTCGGCCGCCTCGACGAGGCGTGGGACATCGCCACCGAGGCCGTCCGCCGCACCCGCTTCTCCGGTGACCGCGCCGAGCTGCTGAGCGCGCGCGTCCGCCGCGCCCGCCTGATGCAGCTTCGCGACCGCTCCGACGAGGCGCTCTCGGAGCTCACGCTCTGCGTCGAGGAGGCGCGCACCCACGAGTGGCACCTCGAGCACTCGTTCGCACTCAAGCACCGCGGACTCGCCCTCTTCGAGATCGGCGAGTACAGCCAGGCCGCTCGCGACTTCGACGCGGCGACCGCGCTCGGCGAGCGCGTCGGCGTGGAGGAGGAGGAGCTCGAGGTCGCGCGCCTCGGCGTCGCCGCCGCCTCGGAGTTCCAGGACGAGTCGACCCGCGGCCCCCGGGCGGAGGGCGCCGTGCGCGGCCGCCGCCGCGCCGAGGGCGACGAGGCCTGAGCACCGGAGCCGACACGATCGATGGCTGGGCTCGACCAGGTCGCCCGCTGGGCGGACGCACTGCTGCGCGAGCACCTGGACGACTCGTGGAGCTTCGCCTTCGACCACGCCCGCACCCGAGGCGGCGCCTGCCACTGGAAGGACCGGCGCATCACCGTGTCCAGGCACCTCGCCGCCCGGTGGAGCGACGAGGAGGTGCACCAGACGCTCCTGCACGAGGTTGCGCACGCGCTCGCCGGCCCGAAGGCCGGGCACGGGCCCGTGTGGCGCCGGATCTCCGCGGCGATCGGCTACACCGGCGACCGCACGCACAGCAATCCGACCGCGGACGAGCTCGCACCCTGGGTCGGCAGCTGCCCCAGCGGGCACCTCTTCTACCGGCACCGCCGGCCGAGCCGGCCGCTGGCGTGCGGGAAGTGCGCGCGGCGCTTCGAGCCGGCGAACGCGATCGAGTGGCGGCGCCGCGAGGTGCCGGCGCGGCCCGCGGTGAACGAGCGCTCGGCGTGAGCGAGGGCGCACCGCACCGGGTCGTCCGCGGCCGGGTGCCGAGCACCGGGCAGTGGCTGGTCGACGCGGGCGGGCTGCGCTGGTGGTTCGACTCCGGCAGCCTGGCGCTCGACTTCGCCTGCACCGGACCGCTCCGAGGGATCCCCGGCGAGCGCCTCGACTCCG
The DNA here is from genome assembly GCF_013205025.1 of Rathayibacter sp. VKM Ac-2857. Classification (GTDB taxonomy): domain Bacteria; phylum Actinomycetota; class Actinomycetes; order Actinomycetales; family Microbacteriaceae; genus Rathayibacter. Next base: position 1,095,139 of record NZ_JABMLE010000001.1, read on the forward strand.
ACGAGGCTCTGGCGGCGTGGCTCGCCGAGCGCTTCGACGCGGTCGACGCCGCCGCCCGCGACGCCCGGCTCGACGACGCACTGATGCTCCGCGGTGCGGTCTCGCGGTTGGCGGTGGCGGCCGAGCGGGGTGCGGCGGGCGACCCGGCGGACGTCGACGTCGTCAACCTCTTCGCCGCGATGCCGGACGTCCCTCCGTCGCTCTCCGGCGGCTCGCGGCAGGCCGGCCGCTCGCACGCGGCGGCGCGGCAGGCGCTCTCGACCCTCGCGCGCGAGGCGGTCGACCTGCTCGGCGGCGGCACTCCGGGGCGGCTGCGCCGCTGCGACGCGGAGGACTGCCGGATCCTCTACCTCGACACCTCCCGGGCCGGTTCGCGGCGCTGGTGCTCGATGCAGCGCTGCGGGAACCGGGCGAAGGTCCGCGCGCACCGGCGCCGGAGCGCCGAGCGCGCGGACAGCGCCGAGGACTAGTCGACGACCTTGACGTCCTTCCAGAACGCGAGGTAGCCCGAGAAGTCCTTGCCGACGCGGTCGAACGCGGTCGGGTAGGGCGTCGGGTAGGACCAGGCGCGGTCCTTGAGCATCCCGTCCTCGGACTTCACGTCGTAGTACTGGGCCTCGCCCTTCCACGGGCAGGTGTACTGGGTGCTGCTCGGCACCAGGTAGTCGTTGTTCACGCTCGTGGGCGGGAAGTACCAGTTGCCCTCGATGGAGATGAGGTCGGAGTCGGGGGCGTCGGCGATGACGACGTCGTTGAGGACGGCTTTCATTCGGGCCAGCTTTCCTGTCGCGGAGACGGTCGGCGGAGGCGGTCCTCCGCTCCCGGGGAACGCTACGCCGCTCCGCCCTTACCGGTCGAGCGCGGCCGCACCCCTTGCGGAGACGCTCAGGCGCGGTCCGTCAGCGCGGGGAGCGCAGGACCGTCACGGTGTCGACCGTGTCCACGCGGGCGGCGGCGGAGATCTCCGCCCCGCGGCCGCGCGCGGTGAGCAGGCGACCCGTGGCGGAGGCGGTCAGCAGGTGGACGCAGGCGCGGCGGAGCCCCTCGTAGGAGGCGGAGGCCACGGCGGCGTCGGGCGAGACGTGGTCGATGCCGAGCCCGATCAGGGCGTCGATCAGCGCGCCGGCGGCCAGCTGGTCCTCGACGGCGAAGCGCGGCTCTCCGCTCGGGTCGACCTCGCCGACGGCGACGACGTTGACGCTGGTCCGGCCGCCGTTCTCGTGCTGGCGCTCGAGGATCCAGCGGGCGACGGCGGTGCGGTCGGCGAGCCCGGCGCGGACGACGTGGCCGTCGATCGCGTCGGGGTCGACGGCGTCGTCCGCTCCGCCGGGGAGCGCGTCGACCAGCACGGTGATGTGCGCGGGAGCCAGGGCACGGAGACCGCGGGCTCCCCAGTCGAAGCGGATCTGGTACGCCCCCTGGTCGAGGGCGGCGGCGGCCTGGTCGGCGGCGGTGCGGTCGGAGTCGGGGAGAGCGGCGTTCACGCCTCCACGGTACCGAGCGCTCGCGGTGCCGGCTGCTCGCGGTACCGGGGCCGCAGCGCCTACACGCCCGGGGCTCGGCGCGCACCCGGTTCCCGCTCGGGAGAACCCGGAGGAGGATGGTCCCCGTGAAGGTGATGCTCAAGCACGTGCTCGACACCGACCCCGACTCCGCCTGGCGCGCCCTGCAGAGTCCGGCCGTGTTCCGCGAGGTGATGTCCCCGTTCCTGACCGCCGCGTCCCTGGACGAGGGCGGCTTCCGGCCGACCTGGGGCCTCGGGCCGCACGACGTCGCGATGGACGCCCTCGGGATCGTGCCGATGGGGGCGCAGGAGATCGACCTCTCCTACCGCCGCGTGCCGTCGATGCCCGACGTCCGTGTCCTCCGCGACAACGGCGCTCCGCTCTCCGGCGCGCTGCGGCTGATCACCGCGTGGGACCACCGGATGGCCGTGGCCCCGCTGCCGGACGGGCGGACGCTCTTCCGCGACCGGCTGGAGTTCAGCGCCGGGCTCGCCTCGCCGGCGCTCTGGCCGTCGATGTGGGCGTTCTGGCAGTGGCGCGGGATCCGCATCCGCGCCCTGGCCCCGACCTGGCGCCACGACGTCGGCGCCGATACCCGCCCCCGAGGGGAGGACGCGCCGTGAGCCCCGACGGATCGGCCGAGGAGGCCGTCGAGCTGTCCCGCGCGGACCTGCTGCGCTTCAACTGGCCGTCCGGCGAGGACGACGGCAGCGAGGACGAGGACGCCGTGTCGCCGCGGCGCCGGCTCGCCTCCGCGATCGAGGTGGCGGACTGGCGCCGCCACGTCCAGGCGATGTACGCCGAGGTCCGTCGCCTCTCGAACGTCGACCTGCTGGCCGCGCACGCGTCGTGGATCCGGGCGCGCAACGCGCTGTTCGACCGCCACCCCGCCACTCCGCTGCTACCCGCCGACCGGGCGCACTTCCGCTCGCTGCCGATCGCGCCGTACGACGCGGCCTGGCGGTTCGAGCTCGAGGTCGCCCCGGCCGAGGAGGCCCGGCGGATGGACGTGGAGACGGGGACGGACGGCGTCGTGCCGTTCGAGCTGGTCGGGACCGTCGAGGTCCCCTCTGCAGGGACCCTGGACGTCTGGAAGCTCGGCTCCTACGGTGGCGGGCTCTTCGTGCCCGTCAAGGACGCGCTGGCCGGCACGCCGGGCGGTACCTACGGCGGCGGGCGCTACCTGCTCGACACCGTGAAGGGCGCCGATCTCGGCACCGGAGCGACGCCGTCGACGCTCGTGCTCGACTTCAACTTCGCCTACAACCCCTCCTGCGCGTACGACCCGGCCTGGGCCTGCCCGCTCGCGCAGGCCGGCAACACCCTGCCGGTCGAGGTGCCGGTGGGAGAGCGCTACAAGGGCTGACGGGGCGGCGACATGCTGATCGAGTAGCCCTCGCAGAGGGCGTATCGAGATCCACCGTGCTCAGAAGGCCGGGTCTCGATACGCCGCTCCGCGGCTACTCGACCAGCATGAGTCGCTCACCACCCCTGCATGTCGATCGGCATGAATCGCGACACCCTGCATGTCGATCGGCATGAATCGCGACACCCTGCATGTCGATCGGCATGGATGTCCGCGTCCGCATGCTGATCGAGTAGCCCTCGCAGAGGGCGTATCGAGATCCCGCACACCGATGCTGACCGTTCTCGGAGGCTCCGCCGATAGCCTCCGGGCGGCGCGCTCCGGCGCCGGAAAGCAGGAATCAGCATGCCCCGACCCGTCCTCCTCGTCACCGGAACCTCGACCGGCATCGGCCGCGCGACAGCGATCGAGGCCGCCCGCTCGGGCTGGCAGGTGGTCGCCACGGTCCGCGACGTGGAGCACGCCGACGGACTCCGCGAGGCGATCGGCGGAGCCGGGGTCGAGCTCGACGTGCAGCGGCTCGACGTCACCGACATCGACTCCGTGACCGCCTGCCTCGAGCGGATCCAGGAGGTCCACGGCGGACTCGACGTGCTGGTAAACAACGCCGGCGCGGGCCACGTCGGCATCACCGAGCTCGAGGATCCGGCCGAGCTCCGCCGCGTGATGGAGGTCAACTTCTTCGGCACCGTCGCCGTGACCCGCGCAGCCCTGCCGCTGCTGCGCTCCTCGCGCGGACGCATCGTCACGGTCTCCAGCGTCGGCGGCGCGATCGGTCAGCCGTTCAACGAGGACTACTGCGCGGCGAAGTTCGCGGTCGAGGGCTTCTTCGAGGCGCTCGCGCCGGTCGCCGCGGCCGTCGGCGTGCACGTCTCGCTGATCGAGCCGGGCGCCGTCCGCAGCAGCTTCGTCGAGAACGTCGGCATCGACGCCTCCGCCCTGATGGCCGAGGCCGGCCCCTACGCTGGCGCGCTCGGCGCCTACCTCGACCGCACCGCCTCGGCGTTCTCCTCCAGCCACGCCCAGGAGCCGGCCGACGTCGCCGCGGTGATCCTGCAGACCCTGCGCGACCCGGAGCCGCCCTTCCGGGTGCAGACCTCGGACTGGGCGCGGGACTTCGTGGGCCTGAAGCTGGCCGACCTCGACGGCTCCCGCGTGCAGTCGACCATGCGGGGATGGATCGGCACCCACTAGGGTGGGAGGGTGCGAGCGCGACGACTGCGCTCCCCCGCGTCGTAGAACGCCCATTTTTCGTTGCGGATCCCTCTGGATCCCGACCATCTGGCGCACGTGCATGAGGCCCCCGGCCGCGCGCACCGCTTCGTACGGCGAACGGATGTGACCACCGTCACCTTCGCCCGAACAGCCGATCACCCGCGCCCGGCCATCCGCCTGCGCTGTCAGATCGGCATGATGCCCCGAAAGGCACCATCCATGTCGACCATCCCCACCTTCGCCGCTCTCGGCGTCCCCGCACCCCTCGTGACCGCCCTGACCGCGAACGGCATCACCGAGCCGTTCCCGATCCAGGTGGACACCCTCCCCGACACCCTGAACGGCCGCGACGTGCTCGGCCGCGGCAAGACCGGCTCCGGCAAGACCCTCGCCTTCGCCATTCCCATGGTCGCCCGCCTCGGCGGCGCGCTCGCCGGCGGCCGCCGCCGCCCGGGCCGCCCGCTCGGCCTGATCCTCGCGCCGACCCGCGAGCTCGCCACGCAGATCACCGCGGCCATGCAGCCCCTCGCCGACGCGTACGGCATCGTCACCACCACGATCTTCGGCGGCGTCTCGCAGCAGCGCCAGGTCGCCGCGCTCAAGCAGGGCGTCGACATCGTCGTGGCCTGCCCCGGCCGCCTCGAGGACCTGATGAAGCAGGGCTTCGTCAACCTCGACGCTGTCGAGATCACCGTGCTCGACGAGGCCGACCACATGGCCGACCTGGGCTTCCTGCCCGTCGTCACGCGCATCCTCGACAAGACCCCCCGCGGCGGACAGCGCCTGCTGTTCTCGGCCACGCTCGACAACGGCGTGGACAAGCTGGTGAAGAAGTACCTGCAGAACGAGGTGCTGCACTCGGTCGACGAGGCGAACTCGCCCGTCGCGCTGATGACCCACCACGTCTTCGAGGTCGACGGCCTCGACGCCAAGAACGCCCTCGTGAAGACCCTCGCGTCCGGCACCGGCCGCCGCATCCTCTTCATGCGCACCAAGCACCACGCGAAGAAGCTCGCCAAGCAGCTCACCGGCCAGGGCATCCCCGCCGTCGACCTGCACGGCAACCTCTCGCAGGTCGCCCGCGACCGCAACCTCGCCGCCTTCGGCGCCGGCACCGTCAAGGTGCTCGTCGCCACCGACGTCGCCGCCCGCGGCGTGCACGTCGACGACGTCGAGCTGGTCATCCACGTCGACCCGCCCATGGAGCACAAGGCGTACCTGCACCGCTCGGGCCGCACCGCCCGCGCCGGCAGCGAGGGCGACGTCGTCACCGTCGTGCTGCCCACCCAGCGCGGCGACGTGAAGACCCTGCTGCGCAAGGCCGCCATCCAGGTCACCCCGCAGCTCGTCACCGCCGACTCGGCCGCCGTGTCGAAGCTCGTCGGCGACGTCGCCCCGTACGTCACTCCGACCGCCGTCGTCGAGCCCGTCCGCGGCCAGTCGCAGGGCGGCCGCTCGCAGGGCGCCAACGCGCAGCGCAAGCGCGCCGCACGCACCGACGGCACCACCGCCCCGCGCGGCGGACGCGGCGAGCGCTCGGCCGCTCCCGCCGGTGCCGGCTCCGACCGCCCCCGCCGCGGCACCGGCGGAAGCTCCGACGGCGCCGCTCGCGGCGGACAGCGCGGCGGCCGCGGCCGCTCCGCCGCCCCCGCGACGACCTCGGGCGGCTCGCGCTCGTACTACAGCACCGGCTCGGGCTCCAGCAGCTCCGCCCCGGCCGGCGCCGAGCGCCGCCCTGCGCGTCGCGCTCAGGGCTGAGCCGATTTGCGCGCCGCGTGGCGGCGCGCCGCAGTCGGCAGGCCGGGTGGTCGCGTTCCATGGAGCGTCTCGCCACCGGCTACGGCGATTCGCTTGGCACGCGAATCGCCGCTCCGCCTCGTGAGGGGCGGCTGGTCCGGGGGCGCAGCGTCTGACGACGTGTGCGTGCGCCGACGACTGCACGAAGAGACATGAAGAAGGCCGGGAGTCCTCCCGCGACGGAGTCGCGGGTCGGAATCCCGGCCTTCGTCGTCTCTGGAGGGGAGAGAGGCTCCCTCAGCCGTCAGCGGCGTGCACGAATAAGGCTGGACCGCCCGTTTCGCCCGGAAAAGGACGCGAGAACGCCTTCCAGCCTCAGCTGTGTACAGGTCGCCCGCTTGAGGCGCACCTCTCGTCGGGATGCTCGCGCGAAATCGCGGCCCTACCCGGACCGAGACCTCAGAGATCACAGAACCGCGGAGGGTGCCTGCCCGGTTACGGCGGGTCTCTTAGGAAAGATCACCTAATGCGTATGGGGAAAGTCATGCTGATCGAGTAGCCCGCGCAGCGGGCGTATCGAGATCCCCCACCCTCGGGACGCTGAGTCTGCAGACCCGTCCTGCTGGTGACGGTGGGTCTCGATACGCCCCTGCGGGGCTACTCGACCAGCATGACGCGGCGCAGCCGCGTCCTTTCCCCCGCCACCGAGTCGCGAAGCGGCTTCGCCGCTCGATACGCGCTGCGCGCTACTCGACCAGCGTGTCGCGCGCCGCCCCGCGGCGCACCCGCCGACTCAGTGGAGGCGGATTCCCCGTGCCTGCGAACGCGAAGCCACTCGCCCCGACTCTCGGCGCGAGAGCGCGCTTCGAGCCGCAGGCGGAATTCGCGTGACAGCGAATTCCGCTAGGCGGACGTCGGACGCTCTACGGAACCCGACCACCTGCGAGAGCCGACCGCGGCGCGCCGCCCCGCGGCGCGCGAGAAGGCACGCTGCGCGCCTACCGAAGCTTCCCCACCGATGCGAGTGCGGCGCGCAGCAACGCGCCGCGCCCGCCCTCCATCTCGGCGGAGACGGCGTCGGAGCAGGCCTCGTCGGGGGTCATCCAGGTCAGCTCGAGGGCGTCCTGGCGGGGGTCGCAGGTGCCGGTGACCGGGACGACGTAGGCGAGCGAGACGGCGTGCTGCCGGTCGTCGGTGAAGGGGCCCATGCCGGGCATCGGGAAGTACTCGGCGACGTGGAAGGGCAGCGGGCTGGCCGGCAGCAGCGGGAACGCCATCGGGCCGAGGTCCTTCTCGAGGTGGCGGAAGAGCGCGTCGCGGAGGGTCTCGCCGTACATCACCCGGCCGGAGACGATGGTGCGCGTGATCTGCCCCGAGGCGGTCGCCCGGAGGAGCACCCCGACCTCGGTCACCTGGCCGAGTCCGTCGACGCGCACGGGCACCGCCTCGACGTACAGCAGCGGGAGCCGACGGCGGATCTCGGCGAGTTCATCGTCGGACAGCCACCCGGAGTTGGGATCAGGGGTACGCACGCTCATAGGGCCATTCTTACCCGACGTTCATGTCAGTCCGGTTTCGGCTCGCATCCGGCGGGCTCGGCGATGATGGTCGGATGGGTATCGACGCGAACGCAGTGCTGTGGTCCTCCTCCGCGAAGGACCGGGCCGGGCGGCCCCTCCTGGTGCTCCTGCACGGCTACGGCTCGCACGAGGGCGACCTGTTCTCGCTCGGCGCCTACCTGCCGCTGGAGCCGGTCCTCGCCTCGCTCCGGGCGCCGCTGGCTCTGGACGGCGGCGCGAACGCCTGGTGGCCGCTGCGGGTCCCGCTGGATCCGGATCAGCCGCGCGCGGATCCGGTCGCGGTCGAGGCGGCGGCGCAGGGCGTCCTCGACTGGCTCGACGCGCTCGAGCACGACGGGCCCGTCGGGCTGCTCGGCTTCTCGCAGGGCGCGGCGCTGGCGGTGCAGCTGCTGCGGCGCGCGCCCGGCCGGTTCGCGTTCGCGGTGGCCCTCTCGGGGTTCGTGGTGCCCCTGGCGGACGGCGACACGGCCGACGAGGTGCTGGCCGCCGAGCGTCCGCCGGTGTTCTGGGGCCGGGGCACGCTCGACGCGGTGATCCCGCCGGAGCTGGTCGCCGCGGCCGGGGAGTGGTTCCCGGCGCACACGGCGCTCGACGCGCGGGTCTACGAGGGCGTCGCGCACGGTGTGAGCCAGGCGGAACTCGCCGACATCGGCACCTTCGTGCGGCTGGGCTTCGCCTGACTCCGGCGCCCCAGGACGATCACCGGCCGTCGCGGCCGCTCGTCAAGGGCTCGCCCGCGGGGCGCGCGCACGGCAATGTCGGTGGTGGCAGGGAGGATTCACGCATGCCGCACGTCCTCGATCGCTTCAGCCCCGCCACCCGGGCCTGGTTCGAGGGCGCCTTCCCCGCGCCAACGGCCGCCCAGGAGGGCGCGTGGTCGGCGATCTCGAGCGGAGCGCACGCCCTCGTCGTCGCTCCGACCGGCTCGGGCAAGACGCTGTCGGCGTTCCTCTGGGCGATCGACCGGCTCGTGCAGGGGCCGCCGCCGGAGGATCCGCAGCACCGCACCCGCGTGCTCTACGTCTCGCCGCTGAAGGCGCTCGGCGTCGACGTCGAGCGCAACCTCCGCTCGCCGCTGGTCGGCGTGACGCAGACCGCGCTCCGGTTGAGCGCCGAGGGCATCGGCAGCGCGCCGTCGACGGTGACCGTGGGTGTCCGCTCCGGCGACACCCCCGCGGCCGAGCGCAGGGTGCTGCAGAGGACGCCGCCGGACATCCTGATCACCACCCCCGAGTCGCTCTACCTGATGCTCACCTCGGCCGCGCGGGAGTCGCTGCGCGGCGTCGAGACCGTCATCGTCGACGAGGTGCACGCCGTCGCCTCCACCAAGCGCGGTGCGCACCTCGCAGTCTCGCTCGAGCGGCTCGACGCGCTTCTGCCGAAGCCCGTGCAGCGCATCGGCCTGTCGGCGACGGTCCGCCCGCGCGAGGAGGTCGCGCGCTTCCTGGCCGGCCGCTCCCCCGTCACGATCGTGGCTCCCGTCTCCGAGAAGCAGTGGGACCTCAGCGTCGTCGTCCCCGTCGAGGACATGTCGGAGCTCGGCTCCACCGCCTCGCAGGACGGCTCGACCATGGGCGCCACCGGCCCGCAGAGCGGCTCGATCTGGCCGCACGTCGAGGAGTCGATCGTCGACCGGGTGCTCGCGCACACCTCCTCGATCGTCTTCGCGAACTCGCGGCGACTGGCCGAGCGGCTGACGGCGCGGCTCAACGAGATCTACGCGGAGCGGCGCGAGGCCGAGGCCGAGCGCGCCCGCGAGGCCGGCGAGCCGGTCGCGGTCGGCGCGCTCCTCGGCGAGGCGGTCGGCGCCTCCGCCCGCCGGAGCCCTGCCGCGACCATGGGCGCCGCCGGAGCGACCAGCGGGACCGGCCAGGCCGCTCCCGAGGACGAGCCGCTGCTCGCCCGCGCGCACCACGGCTCGGTCAGCAAGGAGCAGCGCGCGATCATCGAGGACGACCTCAAGTCGGGCCGCCTGCGCTGCGTGGTCGCCACCTCGAGCCTCGAGCTCGGCATCGACATGGGCGCCGTCGACCTCGTCGTGCAGGTCGAGACGCCGCCCTCCGTCGCCAGCGCCCTCCAGCGCGTCGGCCGGGCCGGCCACCAGGTGGGCGAGGTCTCGCGCGGCTCGTTCTACCCCAAGCACCGGGCCGACCTGCTGCACTCCGCCGTCACCACCGAGCGGATGCGCGCCGGCCTGATCGAGGCGATCATGGTGCCGGCCAACCCGCTCGACATCCTCGCCCAGCAGACGGTCGCCGCCACGGCGCTGGAGTCGCTCGACGTCGACGAGTGGTTCGACACCGTCCGCCGCAGCGCCCCTTTCGTCGCCCTGCCGCGCTCGGCCTACGAGGCGACGCTCGACCTGCTCTCCGGCCGCTACCCCTCCGACCAGTTCGCCGAGCTGCGGCCCCGGGTCGTCTGGGACCGCGACGAGAACACCCTCACCGGCCGGCCCGGAGCGCAGCGCCTCGCGGTGACCAGCGGCGGGACGATCCCCGACCGCGGGCTGTTCGGCGTCTTCATGGTCGGCGAGCCCGGCTCGACCGGCAACCGGGTCGGCGAGCTCGACGAGGAGATGGTCTACGAGTCGCGCGTCGGCGACGTCTTCGCCCTCGGTGCGACCAGCTGGCGGATCCAGGAGATCACCTACGACCGCGTGATCGTCACGCCCGCGTTCGGCGAGCCGGGGCGCCTGCCGTTCTGGAAGGGCGACTCGCAGGGCCGGCCGGCCGAGCTCGGCGAGGCGATCGGCGCCTTCACCCGCGAGATCGGCGGCGCGGCCGTCGAGACCGCGCGCGAGCGCTGCACCGCCGCGGGCCTGGACGAGTACGCGACCAACAACCTGCTCTCCTTCCTCGACGAGCAGCGCCTGGCCACCGGCCGCATCCCGGACGACCGCACGCTCGTCCTCGAGCGCTTCCGCGACGAGCTCGGCGACTGGCGGCTCGTCCTGCACTCGCCCTACGGGATGCAGGTGCACTCCCCCTGGGCCCTCGCCATCGGCGCGCGGGTCCGCGAGCGGCACGGGGTCGACGGCGCGGCGATGGCGGGCGACGACGGAATCGTCGTGCGGATCCCCGACACCGAGTCCGAGCCGCCCGGGGCCGAGCTCTTCCTCTTCGACCGCGACGAGCTCGAGCAGCTGGTGACCAGCGAGGTCGGCGGCTCCGCGCTCTTCGCCGCCCGCTTCCGCGAGTGCGCGGCGCGGGCGCTGCTGCTCCCCCGCTACAACCCGGGCAAGCGCTCGCCGCTCTGGCAGCAGCGCCAGCGCGCCGCCCAGCTGCTCGACGTGGCCCGCACCTACCCGACCTTCCCGATCATCCTCGAGACGGTGCGCGAGTGCCTCCAGGACGTCTACGACCTGCCCGCGCTGCTGCGCCTCGCCGCCCGGCTCGACGGCCGCGAGCTGCAGATCCTCGAGGTCGAGACGCCGACGGCGAGCCCGTTCGCCCGCTCGATGCTGTTCGGCTACGTCGCCGCCTTCATGTACGAGGGCGACAGCCCGCTGGCGGAGCGCCGCGCGGCCGCGCTCTCGGTCGACGCGACGCTCCTCGGCGAGCTGCTGGGCCGCGCCGAGCTGCGCGAGCTGCTCGATCCGCTCGTGCTCGCGCAGATCGAGCGCGAGCTGCAGCGGGTCGAGCCGGAGCGGCGGCTGCGCGGGCTCGAGGGCGCGGCGGACCTGCTCCGCCTGCTCGGCCCGCTGACGATCGACGAGCTGGGCGAGCGGCTGGTCGACGAGTCGGTGACGTCGGCCGACGTCGCGAAGGCCGAGCCGATCGCGCGCGAGACGCTCGACGCGATCGTCGCCGAGCTGGTCCGGGCCAAGCGCGTCCTGCCGGTCGGCCTCGCGGGCGAGCAGCGCTACGCCGCGATGGAGGACGCCTCGCGCCTGCGCGACGCCCTCGGCGTCCCCCTGCCCATCGGCGTCCCCGTCGCCTTCATCGACCCGGTGCGCGACCCGCTCGGCGACCTCGTCGCCCGCTACGCCCGCACCCACGGCCCGTTCACCGCCGTCGCCGTCGCCGCGCGGCTCGGTCTCGGCGTCGCGGTCGTCAACGACACCCTCCGCCGGCTCTCGGGCGAGCGGCGCGTCTCTGAGGGCGAGTTCCGCCCGAACGGCACCGGCTCCGAGTGGTGCGACAGCGAGGTGCTGCGGCGCCTGCGCAGCCGCTCGCTCGCCGCGCTGCGGAAGGAGGTCGAGCCGGTCGACGCCGCCGCCTACGGCCGCTTCCTGCCGGCCTGGCAGCACCTCGGCGGCTCGCTGCGCGGCATCGACGGCGTCGCCTCCGTCATCGACCAGCTCGCGGGCGCGCCCATCCCCGCGTCGGCCTGGGAGTCGCTGGTCCTCCCCGCGCGGGTGCGCGACTACTCCCCCGCCATGCTCGACGAGCTGACCGCGACCGGAGAGGTCATCTGGGCCGGCGCCGGCACCCTCCCCGGCAACGACGGCTGGGTGAGCCTGCACCTCGCCGACACCGCCGGCCTCACGCTGCCCGTCCCCGCGGCCGAGGCGGTGCCGCTCGGCGAGCTGCAGCAGGAGATCGTCGGCGTGCTCGGCTCCGGCGGCGGCTACTTCTTCCGCCAGCTCTCCGACGCGGTCGGCTCCACCGACGACAAGACGCTGGTCGAGGCGCTGTGGGAGCTGGTCTGGGCCGGCCTGCTCACGAACGACACGCTCGCTCCGCTGCGCACCCTCGTCGGCTCGACCGGCGGCGCGCACCGGCAGCCGCGCGCTCCCGCCCGCGCCAGGGCGCCGCGCGGCCGGATGACCGCCCGGCCCACGATGGCGACCCGCGTCGGTCCGCCCACCGCGGGCGGCCGCTGGTCGATCGTGCCGCTGGCGGAGTCGGACGCGACGATCCGCGGTCACGCCCTCGGCGAGACGCTGCTCGAGCGCTACGGCATCGTCACCCGCGGCTCGGTCCAGGCGGAGGGGGTGCTCGGCGGCTTCGCGCTCGCCTACAAGGTGCTCAGCGGCTTCGAGCAGCAGGGCCGCGCCCGCCGCGGCTACTTCATCGAGAAGCTCGGCGCCGCGCAGTTCGGCACCGCCGGCAGCGTCGATCGGCTCCGCACCTTCGCGCCGCAGGACGAGGCCCAGCAGCGCGCCCGACCGGTCTTCGCGCTGGCCGCGACCGACCCGGCGAACCCGTTCGGCGCGGCGCTGCCGTGGCCGCAGGGCGAGGGTCACCGGCCGGGACGCAAGGCCGGTGCCCTGGTCGCCGTCGTCGACGGCGAGCTGGCTGTCTACCTCGAGCGCGGCGGGAAGACGGCGCTCACCTTCTCCGCCGACGAGACCGTCCTCGCCGACGCGGCCGGAGCGCTCGCGCAGCTGGTCCGCTCCCGGGGAGTGGAGAAGCTCACCGTCGAGAAGATCGACGGCGTCTTCGCCCTGGGCACGCCGTTCGGCGACGCCCTGACCGCCGCCGGGTTCGTCGCGAACCCGCGCGGACTGAGGCTGCGCGCGTGAGCGCAGGCCGCCACGAGAGGAGCGCCCGTGCCCGAGGGTGACACCGTCTACCGCTCCGCCCACAACCTCGCCGATGCCCTCGACGGGCAGGTGCTGACCCGATGCGACGTCCGGGTGCCGAAGTTCGCGACGGTCGACCTCACCGGCGAGACCATCGACTCCGTCGTCCCGCGCGGCAAGCACCTGCTGATGCGGATCGGCGACGCGCTGATCCACTCCCACCTCAAGATGGAGGGCAGCTGGCACCTGTACTCGCTGACCGGTGACCGGCCGAAGTGGCATCGGCCCGCCTACCAAGCCCGGATCGTCCTCGAGACGGCCGAGTGGCAGGCCGTCGGCTTCGAGCTCGGCCTGCTCGAGATCGTGCCGCGGTCCGCCGAGGAGGACGTGGTCGGCTACCTCGGTCCCGACCTGCTCGGTGCGGACTGGGACGCCGACGAGGCACTCCGTCGCCTCACCGCCGACCCGGAGCGGCCGATCGGCCTGGCGCTGCTCGATCAGCGGATCCTGGCCGGCCTCGGCAACGTCTATCGCGCCGAGCTCTGCTTCCTGCGGGGCGTGCTGCCCACCCGCCCGGTCGGCGAGAGCGGCGACCTGGTGCGCACGATCGCGCTCGCGAAGAAGCTGATCACCGTCAACCGCGAGCGCATCGAGCGCACGACCACCGGCAATCTCCGCCCCGGCCAGCAGCTCTGGGTCTATGGCCGCGACCGCAAGCCGTGCCGGCGCTGCGGCACCGCGATCCGCCGCGGCGAGCTCGGCGACGACGAGCTGCAGCTGCGCGTCACCTACTGGTGCCCGCGCTGCCAGACCTGAGGCCGGGCGCTCCCGCGTCGAGCGGTCGCTACTCCTCGACGGCGGCCGAGCGGTGCCCGGGGATGTGCTTGACGTGCAGTGCGACATCGCCGAGCCGCTCGATCCGATCGACGTGGCGCGCGGCGCTCGCGTCCTCGGCGACGATCCAGCTGCCGACGAGCAGGTAGGGGTCGCGGCCGCCGGCGGTGAGCGGCCCGGTCACGGTGAAGGAGCCGATCGTCGGCGTCGAGAAGGTCACCCGCACCGGCTCACCGTGCGCGAGCCCGTCGACGGAGCGGTCGCCGTCGGCGCCCGCCTCAGGCTCCGGCGCGAGCGCGATGCTCTGGATCTCGGTCCCCGTGTTGAGGAACACGTCGGCGACGACCAGCTCCCCGCCGACCGCCTGCCGGACGACGCCCTCGATGCCGTAGAGCCCGTAGCGCGCCGAGCGGACGAGCACTCGCACCGAGTCGCCGATCGCGACCTCGGCGAGGGCCCCGCGGATCGACGCGACGTCCCGCCGGGCGGGAGCAGCGGACAGGGCCTCGAGGATCGCACTGGACATCCCGCCAGGCTAGCCGGTCGTCCGGGGCCAGGCGCGCTGAGACGAGTCCTGCGGCCCTCGACGATGCAGGCACCGGAGGAGCAGAAGGCGGTCGGCCCGTGGGGAAGCGGGCTCTCGAGGAGTGCGGAGACGGTGGGATTTGAACCCACGGAACCCAATAAAGGGTTCTCCACCTTAGCAGGGTGGTGCACTCGACCGGACTATGCGACGTCTCCTGAGCGCCCGCCAGGCGAACGCACGACGACCACTATAACCGCACCGGGGAGCCGGGCGTGACACCCGGCGCGGCGGCGCTACTGCTCGTCGAGGGTGCGGCCGACGGTGCAGGTCTGCTGGTCGGCGGTCTGGCCGGAGACGTCGCTCGGCAGGGCGACCGCGGTCTCGCCGGGGGCCGGAGTCCCCGGGTCGGTCGTCGCGGCCGGATCGGCGGTCGCCGCCGGATTCGTGGTCGCCGCGGGGTCGGTCGTGGCGGGCGTCGCGCCGTCGGTCGACTCCGAGCCGCCGCCGGTGGTGCCGGTGAGGGCGATCGGCTGGTCCGCGAGGAGCGCGGCGTTCAGCGTCGCCGCCGCCTCCTCGCTCGGGTAGACGCCGTCGCCGTCGATGAAGGTCGGGTACTGCACGAAGACGACGCTGGCGAGGTCGACGTCCTTCACCGCGAGGCCGATCGAGACCAGCGTGTTGACGTTCTCGAGCGAGGTGGAGAGCTGCATGTTCGAGACGGCCGCCTTGCCGAGGCCGTAGAGGGCGACCGGGTTCGACAGCGTCGACGCGTCCTTCACCTTGCGCACCAGCGACGACAGGTAGACCTGCTGGCTGGAGATGCGGGTCAGGTCGCTGCCGTCGCCGACGCCGTGCCGGGTGCGCAGGAAGGCGAGCGCCTCCGCGCCGACCAGCGTGTGCGTGCCGGCGGTGAGGTTCAGGCCGGTGTACTCGTCCTCGATCGGGGTGGCGACGCAGACGTCGACCCCGCCCACCGCGTTCGACATCTCGATCACGCCGTCGAACTGGATCAGGGCGGCGTAGGGGATGTCGAGGCCCGTGAGCTGCTCGACGGTCTGCACGGTGCAGGCGAGGCCGCCGTAGCTCAGCGAGGTGTTGATCTTGGCGGAGCGCAGCGGATCCGAGACGGCACCGGTCGCCGGATCGGTGCAGGACGGGATCGGCACGTACATGTCGCGGGGGAAGCTGATCACCTCGACCGTCGAGTGGTCCTCGGAGATGTGCATCAGCATCGTGACGTCGTTGAGGTTCTCGGAGCGGTCGCCGTACGCGCCCTCCTCGGAGCCCTCGGCGCTGTCGCTGCCCGCGAGCAGGATGTTGACGCCGCCCTCGATCGCGCCGATCTCCGGGATCGCGGAGCCGGCGTCGGTGGAGCCGATGCCGAGGTCGACAGAGGGGCGCGCGCTGCCCGCGATCATCGAGAGCGCGATCACCACGATCGAGAGCGCGCTGAGCACCCCGACGCCGACGCAGGCCGCCAGGACCCGGCCGGCGAAGCGGAGTCCGCTCTGGGGCCGGAGCCGCCCGTGCCGGGCGGCGGTCCTGCGCGAGACGACGGGGTCGGTCATCGGATCCGCCTCCGGCGTCAGCCGAAGAACCCGACCGAGCAGGTCTGCTGATCGGCGGGCTGACCGGTGATCGACTCCGGCAGCTCGATCGGAGTGCCGGCCGCGGGGGTGCCGGGAGCGGCGGTCTCGCCGGGGGTCGCCTCCGCCGTCGCGAGCGGGTCGGTCGTCGCGGGGCCGGCCGCCGGGGCCTCGGTCGCCGCAGGGGCCTCGGGCTCGCCGGTGGTCGTCGCGCCGGCGCCGGTGCCGCCGGTGAGGGCGATCGGCTGGTCCGTCTGCAGGGCGGTGGCCAGCACGTCGCCGGCGGTGCGGTCGGGGACGACGCCGCCCGAGGCGGCGCCGGTCGGGTACTGCGCGAACACGACGTTCGCGATGTCGACGTCCTTCAGCGCCAGGCCCATCTGCACGAGGGTGTTGACGTTGTTGAGCTCGTCCGAGAGCGTCATGTTGCCCAGGGCGGCCTTCGCGAGGCCGTAGAGGGCGACCGGGTTGAGCAGCGTGTCGGCGCTCTTCACCTGGCGGACCAGCGACGAGAGGAAGACCTGCTGGTTGCTGATCCGGGTCAGGTCGCTGCCGTCGCCGATGCCGTGGCGGCTGCGGAGGAACTGCAGCGCGGCCATGCCCTCGAGCGAGTGCACGCCGGGCTCGAGGTAGGTGTTGGTGTACGGGTCGGCGATCTCGGTGGCGACGCAGACGTCGACGCCGCCGATCGCGTTCGACATCTCGATGACCCCGTTGAACTGCACGACCGCGCCGTAGTCGACCCGGACGCCGAGGAGCTCCTCCGCGACGCCGGCGACGCAGCCGAGGCTGACGTCCTTGCCCATCGCCTCGTTGATCTTGGTGTCGTAGCGGGCGGGGATCGTCTCCCCGGTCACCGCGTTCACGCAGGACGGGATGTCGACGAACATGTCGCGGGGGAAGCTGACGACGGTCGCGTTGCTGTGGTCGGCCGAGACGTGCATCAGCATGTTGACGTCGTTGAGGACGCTCGTCTCCTGGTCGGGGTCGCCGTAGGCGTCGCCCTGACCCTGGCGCGAATCGCTGCCCACGACGAGCACGTTGAAGCCGCCCTCGAGGGCGCCGATCTCGGGGACCGAGCCCGCCGTGACTCCCGAGCCGGCCGCGACGGGGTGCAGGCTGACGGACGGCTGCGCGGACTGCACGAGCAGCGTCGCGGCGATGGCGACGATGGAGATCGAGGCGACGACGCCGACTCCGGAGATCGTCGCAGCGGCCTTCACGAGGGTCCGCGGCAGGCTGTGGCGCTTCTGCCGTCCGTGGCGGACGTGGGGTCGCGGCGTGCGCGCCGACTCGTCCGCGGCGGAGTGGTCCGTCGAAGGGCGCGTCGTGCGCATCCGTCTCCCGTTCGTCTGAGGGCTGGGGGCTGGTGGAGCTGGGGGTGTGGAGCTGAGGGCGGGTCCGGGACCCGCGGGCGCGGAGGAGGGGACTCCCACCGCGTCGGGACATAGTACCCAGAGCGCTCCGGAAAGCCATCCGTCACCCGGAATTCGCGCCGGAGGGTCCGGGCGGCCGCGCCGTACGGCCGCCCGCCCCGCGCTCAGCCCTGCTGCTCGACGACGCTGATCGCCCAGACGACCCCGAAGCGGTCGGCGAGCATCCCGAAACCGGCGGACCACGCCGACGCCGCGAGGGGCTCGACGATGTCCGCTCCCTCGACGAGCGCGTCCCAGTGGCCGGTCGCCTCCTCGAGAGTCGCGGCCTGCAGCGCCAGGAAGAAGGGACGGTCGGTGATCGTCGTGCCGTTCTCGCGGCGGATGATCCCCGCCTGCAACTCCGCGTCGCTCGACGGGACGTCGTAGGCCATCACGGTGAAGCCGCCCGCGCCGACGACCTGGCCGTGGACGACGCGATCGGCGTCGGGCAGGCCCGCCGGCATGCCGAAGTCGCCGTAGGTGCGGACGACGGCCTGGCCGCCGAACGCAGCGGCGTAGTACTCGAGGGCGGCGCGAGCCTGGCCGGTGAAGTTGAGGTGGGCGACGACTGCTGCGGTCATGGTGTGCTCCTTCGCTGCGCGGCGGTGGGCCGCGGTTCTCCCCCGCTCCTGCGGGGCTGACATCACGATCTCGGCCGTACCAGTCAGGGAACGTCCGCTTCCTGCGGGATCATCGATCCGTGCCCACCTCCTCCTCGCCCTCCACCTCGAAGCGGCTGCTCGCCCTCCTCTCGCTGCTGCAGTCGCGCCGCGACTGGTCGGCACCTGTGCTGGCGGGGCGGCTCGAGGTGAGCGAGCGGACCGTGCGCCGCGACATCGAGAGGCTGCGCGAGTTGGACTACGTGATCGAGACCACCCGCGGGCCCGACGGCGGCTACCGGCTGGCCGCCGGCTCCGAGCTGCCGCCGCTGCTCTTCGACGACGAGCAGGCGGTCGTGATCGCGCTGGCGCTGCGGACCGCGGGCGCCCTCGGCACCGACCTCGACGAGGCGGCCGAACGGGCACTGCGGACGATCGGCCGGCTGCTGCCGAGCCGCCTCGCGCACCGGATCGACGGGCTCGCGGCGAGCGCCGCCGCGGCGGCCCGCCCCACCGACGCGCGCGCGCACTCCGGGGTGCTGCTGCGGATCGGCGACGCGATCCGCGACGCGCTGACCCTCCGGTTCGACTACGACTCCCCCGCGGGCGCGACGACCGACGACCCCGCGGCGCGCACGACCGAGCCGCACCACCTCCTCCTCGCCGGCGGCCGCTGGTACCTGATCGGCTGGACCCCCGAGCGCGACGACTGGCGCGTCTACCGCGTGGACCGCATCACCCCTCGCAGTCACACCGGAGCCGCGTTCACCCCGCGCACGGTCCCGGGCGGCGATCCCGCCGCCTTCCTCGCCGCCCGGTTCAAGGGCTCCACCGGCGCGGACACCTGGCCGTGCCGGGGCTCGGCGGTTCTCGACGCCGACCCCGCTCAGGTCGCCCCGTACCTCGGCGACGGCACGCTGACCCTCGACCCGGACGGGAGCTGCCGGATCCGTGTCGGCGCCTGGTCCTGGCCGGGCCTCGCCGCGTCGATCGCCCGCTTCGACGCGCCGATCAGCGCCGTCGAGCCTCGCGAGCTGCGCGACGCGTTCGCGGACCTGGCCGCGCGAGCGACGGGCGCCGCGCGGTCGAGTGCCGGCACCCCCTGACCTCGGTCCTGGAACGGCTCAGGTCAGGGCCGCAGCGTCCGCCGCAGGAACCGCACCTGGTCCTCGAGGCTGGCTCGCGAGACCGCGGCGTCCGGCACCAGCTGATCGAACACGTGGTAGGTCCCCGCCCAGAGCCGCAGATCGACGGGCACCCCCTGCTCGAGGAGCCGGGCCCCGAACTGGAGCGCCTCGTCGCGCAACGGGTCGAGCTCGGCGGCGAGGAGGTAGGTCTCGGGCAGCCCGAGCAGCGACTCCCGGCGAGCCGGTGCCGCGTACTCGTCGGCCTCGGCGCCCGCGAGGTAGAGGCGCCACATGACCTCGGCGTTGCGGTTGTCCCAGACGGGAGTGGCGTCGAACTCCCGCATCGACCTGCTGCGGAGCCGGTCGTCGAGCACGGGGAACAGCAGCAGCTGCGCCCGCGGCACCCGCTCGCCCTCGTCCAGGGCGAGCAGGCTCACCCCCGCCGCGAGCGCCCCGCCGGCGCTGACACCGGCGACCGCGATCCGGGCGGGATCGATCCCGAGCTCGGCCGCCCGCTCGGTCATCCAGCCCAGCACCGCCCGGCAGTCGCGGAGGCCGTGCGGATAGGCGTGCTCCGGCGCGAGGCGGTAGTCGACCGAGACGACGAGGCAGCCCGCGTCCCCCGCGTAGCGCAGGCAGCGGGCGTTCTCGGAGAGGGTGTCCCCCGCGACGAAGGCACCGCCGTGCAGGAAGAGCAGGGCCGACCCGACCGACGCCGACGGGCGGTAGAGCCGGAGGCCGATGTCGTGGCCGTCGAGGCGCACCGAGCGCGACTCGATCGCGACCGACCCGCCGAACTCCACCTCGGCGGACGACGGCTGCCTCGTCGACGAGCCCATCAGCCGCCGCGTGCCCTCGACGTCGTTCAGATCGGGCCGGAGCATCAGCTCGGTGGCGGCGGCGAGCTCAGCGTCCACGGCGGCCACCGCCTGCCGCGCCGAGGGCGCTCACGCCTCGTCCGGCTCCGCCTCGGCGATGCGCAGCAGCTGCAGCGCGAGCCACGCGTCGTTGCGCTGCGCGGCGTCGAAGACGTCGATCCCCAGCTTCGCGCCCACGTTCTTCAGCCGGTGCCCCAGCGAGCTGTGGTGCAGCAGGAGCTCCGTCGCCGCCGCGCGGACGTTCGCGTGGCGGCAGTACGCGTCCAGGGCGAGGATCTCGCCGAGACCGACGGGCGTCCGCACCAGGAGCTGCATCCGCTGCACGAGCTCCGAGCCGGCGGCCTCCGCCGGGGAGACCCGGGCGAGGCAGCGCAGCGAGCCGAGCGCGTCGTGCGCGAGTGCGCGCGGACCGAGCGTCGGCGAGCAGAGCCGCAGCGTCCGCAGCGCGGAGAGGTAGGAGTCCCGCGGCGAGAGCGCCGAGGCCGTCGCTCCGACGGCGACGGTCTCGGCACCCTCGGGGAGTGTGGCGGGCCGTGTCCCGGGACCGTGCAGCAGCACCGCGTGCGCCGTCCCGAAGCGGACGGGAGCGGTGCAGCGGTGCTCCGGCCCGCACCACTCCCGCCAGCCGCGCGGATCCGAGAGCGGTCCGCTCGCGCCCCGGGCGAGGACGACGCGCACACGCCAGTCCGGTCGGAAGCCCAGCCGACGGAGCGCCTCCTCCCGGTGCTCCGTGATGGAGGGCAGCGCCTCGATCAGCATCCGCAGCGGCTCGCCGTCGCCCAGCCGGGCCGCGTCGGCCTGCCGGATGAGGATCGTGGCCGCCGTCAGGGACATGCGCTCGAGGATCAGCTGCGCCATGTCCGGGTCGCTGGTCGCGGGAACCACCCAGACCAGGCCGGCGTCCGCGGTGCCCCCGCCGATCCCTGTGCTGATCGCCCCGGTCGGCGGATCGTGCGGCCGCGCGCGCCCGAGGCTGTCGAAGCCGCAGCCGCCGCCCGGCCCGGCGAATCCCGCCTCGGTCCCGATCAGCATCGCCGTCGACCGCACCAGCTCGTCGATCCCGGCCCGGAACTGCTGGAGCTTGTCGAAGAAGCTGACGACGCGCAGCGCGTCCGCGCCGCTCTCGCCACCCTCGGACAACCGCCGGAGAAGACCCTCCATGCGCCACAGCCTCACTCGTCATCGCGTGCTCGCAGCCGATCGATCGCCAGCGCGAGGACCAGCACGGTCCCGGTCGCGATGCCCTGCCAGTAGGACGATACATTCAGGATCACGAGGCCGTTGCTCAGCGTCGCCAGGAAGACGATGCCCAGGGCCGTGCGCGGAATGCTCCCGCGACCGCCGAAGAGCGAGGTCCCGCCGAGCACGACGGCGGCGAAGATGTCGAACTCCGCTCCCTGCCCGTTGTTCGCGGAGCCGGAGCCGAGCCGCCCCGCGAGGAGCACGCCGGCCACCGCCGAGAGCGCCCCGGCGACCACGAACACCTGCATCGCGTGCAGGTTCACCCGCAGCCCCGCGACTCTCGATGCCCGCCCGGAGGAGCCGATGGCGTACGAGCGCAGCCCCCAGGTGGTCGTGCGCATCACGAGCCACGCGACGACGTAGAGGCCGGTCACCAGCACGACGGCGACCGGGAGCGGGCCGATCGAGCCGGTGCCGACCCACAGGAGGAGATCGAAGCCCTCGACGACCGGCGCCGCGATCGACTGGCCGCTGGTCCAGACCTGCGCGGCGCCGCGGACGACCAGCGCCACGGCGAGCGTGGAGATGAAGCCCGGGATCCGGAGGGTCTCGGTCAGCACGCCGTTGACGAGACCCAGCAGCGCCCCGAGCGCGATCGCGCCGACGACCGCGAGGACCGGCGGCAGGCCGGCCTGCAGGAGCGAGACGCAGGTGATTCCGGACGCCGCGATCAGCGCGCCCTGGCTGATGTCGAGCCGACCGGCGATCAGGATGATCGTCGCGCCGATCGCCGCGACGCCGAGCACCGCCGACTGCCGCAGCACGACGAACAGGTTGTCGAGGGTGAAGAAGGTCGTCGAGCTGAGGGCGAAGACGACGATCATCACGGCCAGCGCCACCGGCAGCACGATCGTGGCGATGCGCTCCTGGTCGAGCCCGCGCCGCGGCGGGCGGGCCACGTCGGGTTCGAGAGTGTCGAGGCGGGTCATGACGCTCCTCCTGTGGCTGCGGACATGAGTTCTCCTTCGGTGGCGGTGGTCGCCGGGAGCTCCCGGACGACGGCGCCGTTGCGGACGACGAGGATCCGGTCGCAGGCGGCGCGCAGCTCGGCGATCTCCGAGCTGATGAGCAGGACGGCGACGCCGTGTGCGGTGAGGTCCCAGACGGTGTCGATGAGATCGGCCTTGGCCCGCACGTCGATGCCGTGGGTGGGCTCGTCGAGGACGAGCAGGGTGAGGTCCTCGGCGAGGAGGCGCCCGACGAGGACCTTCTGCTGATTGCCTCCGGAGAGCGAGCGGATGTCGAGGGCGTCGCTCGCCGCCTTGATCCGCAGGCGGGACGTCATCTCGCGGACCAGGGCGGTCACCGCCCGCCGGTCGAAGACGCCCCCTCGGGCGACGTCCCTCGGTGCCCGGACGATCATGTTCCGGCGGACGCTGAGGTGCGGCAGGATCCCCTCGGTGCGGCGGTCCTCGGAGAGGTACGCGACGCCCCGGGCGAAGCCGGCGGCGGCGGAGCGCGGGCGGTAGGGCCGGCCGGCCAGCTGCATCGAGCCGGACTGCAGGGCCTCGAGCCCGGCGATCGATCGGCCGATCGACGACTTCCCGGCGCCGACGAGGCCGAAGACGCCGAGCACCTCGCCGCGCCGGATCGCGAGGTCGACGGGCGGGCGGCCCTTGATCACCAGCGCGCCGCCGACGAAGGCGGGCTCGCCGAGCGAGGGAACCCGATCGCCTCGGACGACGGCGGCGGAGCCGGGCACCATGGCGTCGACCACCTGCGGCAGCACCTCCGTCGTGGCGGCGAACTCGCCCGCGACCCGGCCGTCCCGCAGCACGACGATGCTGTCGCAGAGCTGCACGACCTCGTCGAGCCGGTGCGAGATGAACACCACTCCGACGCCCTCGTCGCTGAGCGAGCGCATCACGCGGAAGAGGCGGGCCGCCTCGAAGGGAGTGAGCGAGGATGTCGGCTCGTCGAGCAGCAGCACGGACCCGGCGCTGCGCAGGGCGCGCGCCGCCGCGACCAGCTGCCGGTCGCCGATCGACACGTCGCGCACCAGCGTGTCGACGTCGTTCTCCAGACCCATCCGGCGCAGCAGAGCACGGGCGGCCTCCCGCATCCGCCGCCGATCGAGCTGCAGCGCGCGCTGGAACGGACGCTCGTCGCCGAGCAACAGGTTCTCGGCGATGGTCAGATCGGGGACGAGATCGAGCTCCTGGCGCACGACGCCGATCCCGTGACGCTGCGCCTCGCGCGGGCTCGAGAAGGAGACGGGCTCGCCGTCCACCCGCAGCTCGCCGGAGTCGGGCGGCAGCTGACCGGTGAGGATGTTGATGAGGGTGGACTTGCCGGCCCCGTTCGCACCGGCGAGGCCGAGGATCCGTCCCGCGTGCACCGAGAGGTCGACGTCGGTGAGGGCCGCGACCCCGCCGAAGGACCTGCTCACGCCGCGGACGGTGAGGATGGGAGTGCCGAGCGACGCCGTCATTCGAGCGAGTCCAGGATCGCCTGGGCGTTCTCCGCCGTCACCAGCTCGGCGGGGACGATCTGCTCGCGCTCGACCTCCGTGCCGGAGGCGAGCTCGAGCACCGTCCGCGCGATGATCTCGCCCTGCTGGACCGGGAAGAGGCCGACAGTGGAGACGACCTCGCCGGAGAGGACGCCCCGGAGGATGCGCGCGTCCTCGCCGCCGGTGACGATCGCCACGTCCTCGCCGGGGGTGCGCCCGGAGGCCTTGACCGCCGAGATCGCGCCCAGAGCGCTGGAGTCGTTGAGCCCCACGATCAGGTCGAGATCGGGGTGCGCCTGCAGCACGGTGGCGGTCTGCGCATTGCCGGTGTCCTCCTGGTACGCCTCGACCTCGCTGACGAGCGTCCACTCCCCCTCGCCGAGCGCCGCGTCGAGCCCCGCGATGACGCCCTCGTGCCGGGCGATCAGCGGTTCGCCGCCCGAGTCCTGGTGCAGGATCGCGACCGTGGGCTTCTCGTCCACGCGGTTCGCCGCGAGCCAGCCGCCGGCGCTCTCACCCTCGAGCTCGCCGAAGGCGCGGTCGTCGAGGTTGAAGACGACATCCGCCTCGGGGATGTCGGTCGCGAGGCCGATCACGAGGACGTCCTGAGCGGTGAGCCGGCGCGCCACCGGGGAGATCGCCTTGGGATCGGTCGGGCAGACGATCACGGCCTTCGCTCCGGCGGCGACCAGGTTCTCGATGCCCGAGACCTGCTCGCCGGACTCGCCGTCGGGGTCGGAGGTGACGACGTCGATGCCGCAGTCGGACAGGACGCCCTCCAGCCCCTTCTCGACCAGCGGGAAGTAGCCGCCCGTGTTGGAGTAGGGCGAGTAGCCGACGCGCGTCAGGCCGACGCCGTCGCACTCGGCGGGCCGCTCGCCCGCCGGCGTCGACGCTGCGCTCTGACAGCCGCTCAGCGGGAGCAGCACGACCGCGGCAGCGGCCAGTGCGACGGCCGTGCGGCGAAGTCTGGTGGTGGGTCCGTGGACATGCATCGTGTCTCCTTCGACAGGACGTGCGGGTGGGGCGACGTCCCGGGAAGGGGCCGGCGCCACCGGTCACTCTGCCGATGCGCCGGGCCGGAGTCATCCGGTCACCGACGCACGTCCTCCCGCCATCTGGCGGATGGCAGCGCCATCACGTCGCGATCGGTCGGGACGGATGACCGAGCGCGGATCCTGGTCACCCGTTCATCGGAGGGTGGAATGCGCCGGTGACCGGCGCAGAGTCGGGTCATCGCCTCGGGGGTCGTCCCGGGCGAGACGCGCACAGAGCGAAGGAGAAGAGACCATGAACGAGAAGCACCTGATGGACGTCCGGGACCTGCCGATGACCGTGTTCGAGGTGGCGGACCAGGGCGGGATCGTCGAGTCGCTCACCGCCGGTCACGGCATGAACGAGCTCGCCGCCTCCAACTGCATCTGCTACATCTGCTGCGGCGGCCCCGACGACTGAACGACGTCGCAGAGCGCGCGCCGGTCGATCCCTCGGCCCGGTCCGCGAGCACGCGTCCCTCCGCGTGCCGACTCAGGCTCCCGTCCCGCGTCAGGCAGGACGGGAGCCTTCTGCCGTCCCCGGCTGCGTCGGAACGATCCACCGACCCTCGGGCGAGACCGTCTCGGCGACCGCCGCCTCGTACTCGTCGTGCCGGTCGTGGACCGGCTGGCCGAACGACCGCTGCAGGACCGTGCCGAGGAGCCGGGCGCAGTCACCGGCCCGACCGACGTCGCCGGCCCCCTCCGGCCGCAGGACGAAGCCGCCGACGACCGCTCCGACGGCCAGCCGACCCGATTCCGATCGCGCATCGCCGATCACGAGGTGGTGCCTGCTGAGCGCACCGAGGTAGCGCGGGTCGGCGAGGCGGGAGACGAGGGAGAGACCGAGTCGGTCCGGGGTCCCGGGCCGGGCACCTCGGGAGCCGAGGACCGCGGTGTCACCGCGGTTGTAGGCGCCCAGCAGCGGCACCGACATGGTCCCGTGATAGAGCATCGCCGCCGTGGTGCCGAACGCGACCAGCTCCGGCCGGCGCAGCAGCGCCGCCCCCAGCTCGGCGTCGATCCGGCCCGCGTCGCGGACGAGGACCGCGTCGAGGAGCTCGTCCTTGCTGCTCCAGTGCAGGTAGAGCGTGCCCTTGCCCACGTGGGCGGCGTCGGCCACGTCCTGCATGCAGACCTTGCGGTAGCCCCAGCGGAGGACGAGATCGCGCATCGCGTCGAGGATGTGCTCACGACGGCGCGGGTCGGCGCGCTCGGGTCGGCGCGGATGAGCGACCTCCGAGCCTCTGCCGAGAGCCCGGTCGGACCGCGTGCCTCCTCCGTTCGCGGGCGAGGAGGTCACGGGAACGGGTGCGGGTCGGGGTTCAGCTCGTCCGGCCGCAGGTCGCGGTCGAGCCGGCCGAGCCGCCGCGGCAGTTCGAGGAGCCGGGGAAGCCCGTCGATCCTGCGGTTGCGATGGCCGAACGTCATCGGCACGGCGCCCGGCACGAGCACCTTCACGCAGGCGAATCCTCCCGCGCGGTGCTCCGGAGTCGTCTGGTCGACGACGAGCACCTCGCCGATCCGCTCGACCACGGCGCGGAGGTCGACCGCGAGGTCGGCGGCGTCCGGGCGCACGCGGTCCGCTCCGCCGACGTCGTCGATGCCGATCGTCGGACCGCCGCGCAGGAACTCGAGGCGGTGGCGGGCGTCCGGATGCGCGTACAGCGCGGAGTGGTCGAGCATCGTCCGCACGGCGAACGGATCGCGGACCATCTCCGCGGCGTGCGCCTCCTCGCCCGGATACCGCCGGAGGAGGTCCGCCAGGATCGGGCCGAGCTCGTTCAAGGCGCTCAGCAGGGCGCGCTCGGGGTCGAGGCCCGCCCCGGCGGTGCAGAGGGCGGCCGGCCCGGAGTCGCCCTGTCGCGTCGCCAGCAGCCAGACCGCCGGGACGCCCCAGTCCGTCGTGACGTCGAAGGCGACCACCTCGTAGCCGGTCGCGGCGGTGATCGCCGCCGCCTGAGCGGGGACGAGCGGATCGCGGCAGCTGCTCAGGTCGATGCCGGCGGGCGCGCTGCGGGTGCACCAGGTGCAGAGGAACGCGTCGCGCTCGACCGTCTCCAGCAGGCCGTGCAGGGCGGCCTCCTCCCAGGAGGAGCCCAGCGCGCAGCCGTTCGAGACCTCGTAGTACGAGACCGGGTCGTCCCCGCGCAGTCGCTGCGAGAAGTAGTACGCGAGCGCCTCCGGCACGAGCCGCGCGCGGCCCTCGGCGAAGGAGTGCGCCCAGACCCACTGGATCGGGACGTCCTCGTCGAACCGCCGGTACCGGAAGGCCGGATCGTCGTAGGACTCGTCCGGATGCCGCCCGAAGACGTCGGGATGCACGGCGTCGGCGGCGAGCTCGCGGAAGCTCCCCCGCACCGCGGACCGGCGACCGCCCGGGGCGACTCCCCCGTAGCGCTCGAGCGCCTCCAGCACCGCGGTGACCTCGGCGGAGCGGTAGTCGCGGCCGCGCCCGTAGCCCGGCTCGACCAGACCGTCCAGGCGCATCGGCATCGGCGCGGCAGCCATGACCAGACCGCCCTCGTCACCGCGGCTCGTGGCGGCGATCGTGCCGCAGAACGGATCGATGTAGAGCGAGCGGAGGCCGTCTGAGTCGCGCACGACGTCGCGGATCCGCGCGCCGAACGGGACGATCTTGGGCTGCGGCGTGAGGACGTGCTGGGCAGCCGCGGCGGTGTCCTCCGGGAGGTCGCCGCAGAGCTCGCAGAGGGGCTCGGGGAGGAAGGCGTGCGACTCCACCTCCAGCGTGTCGAGGCGGACCACCGCGACCCGGCGCTGGGCGCCCGCGTCCCCACTCTCCCGGGCCAGGAGGCGCTCGAGCGCGATCGCCGCGACCTCGGCCGCCAGCTCGTCGAGCGCCTCGGGGCGCCGGCCCTCGAGCCGCTCCGCGTACTCCTCCCGCAGCCGCAGCCGCCAGGGTTCGGCGCCACTCAAGCGCTCCCGCCGGAGCGCCAGGCACCGCGGGCAGCCCGGGATTCCGGGACGCACGAGGGGCCCGATCACGATGCGGTTCACCTCGACGTGCGCGGGGAGCCACGGTACGTCCGCCGCGGGAGGGCCGGGGATCCGCCAGGTGTCGGACGCGCGGACGGTGATGCCGCTCGCCGCGCCGACGCCGCCCAGGGCTCGCTGGAGCAGTCCGTCCTCCGGGCCGGCGTCCGCGGTCTCGTTCGTGGTCCCGCTCCCGGTCACGGCAGGATCACCACCTTGCGGACGACGAGCCCGAGTCTCGCGACGACGGGGTCGTGGTCCAGATCGACGACGACGGCCCGGGGATCGGAGGCGGGAGCCGTCGCCTGGGCGAGCTTCAGCGCCTCCTCCGCCGTCTCGGCGACTCCGAGGCCGCCGGTGGTCGGTGCGGTGTCCGAGCAGCGGAAGACGAGGGAGACCGGCACCCGGACACTCGAGCCGTCGGTGAGGCGGCGGCCCGGGACGGTGAACGCGGCGGGCTCGGCGATCACGCGGCGGACGGCCTCGCGCAGCTCCTCGAGGGTCGCGGTCGGCGCGGCGAGCGCTCGGCCGGCACTGTCGAGCACCCGGCGCGGATCGAGGACCGACTCCGCGCGGACCGCGAGCGCCCGGCGGACGGCGTCGGCCCGCGCCGCTGCGAAATCCGCACCCTCGCCGACGACCTCGGCGTCGCGCCTCGCGACGACGGCGTCGCAGGCGACCAGCGCTCGGGAGTGGTGGCGCGGCACCTGCGGCAGGTCCGCCTCCTCGATCAGGCGGAGGACCCCGAAGTCGGGGTCGACGACGGTCATCGCGCGCTCCTCGAACGGACCGGTCACCTCCGGCTGCCCGGCCTGCCACGGGTGCGGGCTGATCCGGGTGAGCACCGATCCCACCGCGGTCACCGTCCTCGCCCGCCACGGATCCGTGCGACCGGACGCAGCCCGGCGGACCAGCTGGGCGACGGCGAGCCGCACGACGTCCTTGTCGGGCTCGCCCGCCTCGACGACGCGCTCCGCCACGGCCACCAGCACCGGGAGCAGCTCCGACCCGGTGGTCGGGCCGACGACGAGCGCCGCACCCTCGCGCAGCAGCACCGCCCCGCAGGTCCTCTCCGGATGCTCGCGGACCTCGTCGATCAGCCACCGCCCCGCTGTCGGGCCGACGGCGAGCCAGGATTCCGGGAGCTCGCGGCCGCTCAGCGCCACTGCCCGCTCCAGCAGTTCCGTCTCGCCGAGGAAGCGGACGCGACCGGCGACGGGCACCTCGCGGAGCAGGCCGAGGGAGAGCATCGCGCTCCGCACGAGCCGGAGCTGATCCGCCCGGGCGGGATCGAGCGACCGCGCGCGCTCCTCGACGTCGTCCCCGGCGAGGATCCAGGCCGTGATCACGCGCATCCAGCCCGCGATCTCGCCGGTGAGGACGATGTCGCCGGCGGCGGTCATGCCGTAGGTGCGGCCCTCGTGGTCGATCACGCAGGCGCTGGTGTCCACGGTGAGGGTCATTCCGCCACCGCCGGGGTGCTGCGGAGCCTCGAGCCGACGAGGAACTGGCCCACGCTGCACTCGAGGAGGGGGTCGCGGCCGGTCGCCTCGGCGAAGGCGACGGGGTCGTCGGTGCCGAGCGGGCATCCTGCGAGCTCCATCGCGCTGCACGCCCCGGCGAGAGCCTGATGGAGGACACCGGTGTCCTTCATCACGAGCTCGAACGCCATCTGCTCGTACTTCCACAGCACGCGGCCGACCCGGGCCGAGACGACGATCAGGACCTGCGGGGCGGCGTCGATCGCGGCGGCCCGGCTCGCGACGCGGAGCATCCGGCGCACCGCGGGACGGCCGATGCCGCAGACCTCCTCGAGCTCGTGGCGGTGCGCGTCGTAGTGGTAGAAGGACGGATCGAGCCCGGCGCAGCGCGAGACGGCCAGGTACAGCTCGAGCTCGGAGAGCGAGCCGCCGGACGGCCGCGGCGAGCTGACCACCTCCGTCCCGTGGTCGACGCGGGTCCCGCGGACCCGGGCCGTCCGGAACAGGAGCTCCCCGAGCTCGGCGACGTCGATCGGCGCGTCGTCGTCGTGCTCGCGCAGGGACGTCCGGCGCTCGACGACCTCGGCGTACGGCGGGTCGCTCGCGCGCAGGGCGGCGATGTCGACCGGCGGGAGCGCGACCCGGTGCCCGCCGAAGGGGGCGGGGACGGCGCCCTCCGGAGCGAACCCCGCCTTCCCGCCCCACCAGGTGCCGCCGAAGTCTCCCTCCGCTCCGCGGTAGCCCGGCCTGCTGCGATCCCAGAAGAGCAGCTCGTGGGGCGCCCACTGCCGGAAGCGGAACTCCGCGTCCTCCCGGCCGCCGGGCTCCGCGAGGAAGCCGTGCCGGTGGAGCTCTCGGTGCAGGGCCGCGGCGAGCCCGCCGACACCCGAGAGCGCCTCGGCGAGGAGCGACCGACGGTGCAGCACGATCTCGGCACTGGCGAGCGGCGACTCGACGAGCAGGTCCGGGCCGTCCCGGCGGACCACCGCGAACCTCGAGAGGTCGAGGTCGAGGTCGGTGACGGACACGGAAGAGGGTTCCACCGCGGCCCGCAGCGGACGGACGTCGAAGCCGGGACCGTCGTCGTCGCCGAACTCCTGGACGAGCCAGCCGTCCTCGCGCAGTCGCACCGTGACCGGATCGTCGGCGCCGCCCCGGCAGCCGTCGACGAGCTGCCGGAGTCGCTCGTCGACCGCCGCGCCGCCCCCGAGCGTCAAGGACCTGGGCCACGCCAGCACGGTGGTGCCGCTGTCGTCCCGCGTCGCGTACACGCCCGGTCGCAGGCGCTCGGCACGGGGCCCGGGGACGTTCTCGCGCATGACGGCTCCTTCTCCATCGAGAGGCGGGCGGCCCGAAGCTCGGAGATCCGTCTCGGCGGAGTCGACCCGGCTCGATCATCGACAGAACGTCACTTTAGGGTCGGGTCCGACGGCGAGGTCGCTGCGCGCCAGCGACATGCAGCAGGCCCTCCATGCTGATCGAGTAGCCCGCGTAGCGGGCGTATCGAGCGGAGGGGGCGCCTCCGGCGCCAGCGCGGGGCGGGGAAGAGACCGACGTCCTTGGGGTGGTGGGTCTCGATACGCCCCTTCGGGGCTACTCGACCAGCATGAGTGCGGGCGTCTCTTCCAAGTAGATCCACCGACGTCAGGAGGACGAGTCTGCAGACCCACCCTGCTGATGACGGTGGGTCTCGATACGCCCCTGCGGGGCTACTCGACCAGCATGAGGGAACGCCGCCGCGTCCTCCCATCGGAAAGATCACCGTGACGGCGTGAGGACGACCCCATGCTGATCGAGTAGCCCGCGTAGCGGGCGTATCGAGATCCACCCATGCCAGAAGGACGAGTCTGCAGACCCACCCTGCTGATGACGGTGGGTCTCGATACGCCCCTGCGGGGCTACTCGACCAGCATGCACATCCCTGCCGGCTAGTCGACCAGCATGCACATCCCTGCCGGCTGGTCGACCAGCATGCGCATCCCTGCGGGCTCCTCAGCCGGCATGACGGCAGGATCGCGTGCTCGTCCTCGTCACCAGGGGGCGGCTTCGCCGCTCGATCGCAGTGGCGGAGGGCTAGGGATTCGAACCCTAGAGACATCTCTGCCCACCAGTTTTCAAGACTGGCTCCATCGGCCGCTCGGACAGCCCTCCCTGTCTCGCCCCGCGGGGAGAGACAGTCGATGGTAACCGACGGCCGCGCGAGGGCGCGCGGCGACCGCCGCGTCGGGTCAGCGCAGGTCGGCGAGGGCGACGGCGACGCCGTCCTCGTGCACGCCGGGGAGGATCGCGGACGCTACTGCGAGTACCTCCGCGGGCGCCTGACCCATCGCCAGGCCGGCGCCGTGCTCGGCGGCCCAGGTGAGCATCTCGATGTCGTTGCGGCCGTCGCCGAGCGCGACCACGTCGCTCCGCTCGATGCCGAGGCGGTCGCGGACCAGCTCGAGCGCGGTCGACTTGTTGACGCCATGGGGGGCGATGTCCAGCCAGGCGGTCCAGCCGATCGCGTAGCTGACCTGGTGCAGGCCCATCCGCTCGACGAGCTCGGTGAACTCCTCGATGCCGGTGCCGGGTGAGATGACGACGACGCGGGTGGACTGCTTGCCCAGCAGCTCCTCGAAAGGCACGTGCACCGTCTCGGCGCCCATCACCGCTCCGCCGGGGAAGGCCTCGGTGTAGGAGAAGGCGCCGTCGGCGTCCTCGACGGCGTAGTGCGCGTCGGGCAGGTGGCGACGGATGGTCTCCAGGACCTCGGTGGGGTCGAAGGTCTCGACGACGTCGGGGCGGTAGCCGCCCTCGGCCTCGGCGTCGCGGCGCAGGGTGACGGCGCCGTTGCAGCAGATGACGAACTCCGGAGCGATGCCCAGGCGCGCCACGACGGGCAGCGTGGTCGACGGCGAGCGGCCGGTGGCGAGCATGACCTCGTCGCCCTGGGCGACCACTCGCGTGATCGCCTCGACGACCGCGTCGGTGATGGTGCCGTCCTCGTGCATGACGGTGCCGTCGATGTCGAGGGCGATGAGGCGGCGACCCGCGCTCATGCGGTGCGGACCGGCTCGAGGACCTCGAGGCCGCCCAGGTGCGGGCGCAGCGCCTCGGGGACGAGCACCGAGCCGTCGGCCTGCTGGTGCGTCTCGAGCAGGGCGACGATCCAGCGGGTCGTCGCCAGCGTGCCGTTCAGGGTCGCGACGGGCGCCGTCTTGCCGGACTCGGTGCGGTAGCGGGTGTCGAGGCGGCGGGCCTGGAACGTGGTGCAGTTCGAGGTCGACGTCAGCTCGCGGTAGGCGTCCTGAGTGGGCACCCAGGCCTCGACGTCGAACTTGCGCGCGGCGCTCTGGCCGAGGTCGCCCGCGGCGACGTCGATGACGCGGTAGTGCAGGCCGAGGCTCTGCAGCACGCCCTCCTGGTGGGCGAGCAGGCGCGCGTGCTCCGCCTCCGCGTCCTCGGGCAGCGTGTAGACGAACATCTCGAGCTTGTTGAACTGGTGCACCCGGATGATGCCGCGGGTGTCGCGCCCGCCCGAGCCGGCCTCGCGGCGGTAGCAGGTACTCCAGCCGGCGTAGCGCATGGGGCCGCCCGCGAGATCCAGGATCTCGTCGGCGTGGTAGCCGGCGAGCGCCACCTCGCTGGTGCCGGTGAGGTAGAGGTCGTCGTCGCGGAGGCGGTACACCTCGTCGTCGTGCTCGCCGAGGAAGCCGGTGCCGTCCATGATCTCGGGGCGCACGAGCGTCGGGGTGATCAGCGGGGTGAAGCCGGCCTCGAGGGCGCGCTCCAGCCCGAGGTTCATCAGCGCGATCTCGAGGCGGGCGACGAGGCCCTTGAGGAAGTAGAAGCGCGCGCCGCTGACCTTCGCGCCGCGCTGCATGTCGATGCCGTCGAGCAGCTCGGCGATCTCGAGGTGGTCGCGGGGCGCGAAGTCGAAGACCGGGCGCTCGCCGACCGTGCGCACGAGCTCGAACTTGTCCTCGCCGCCGGCGGGCACGCCGTCGATGATCGGGTTGGCCAGCCGCTTCACGAGCGAGCCGAAGCGCTCGTCGGCCTCGGCGGCCTCCTGCTGCGCCTGCTTGGCGGCGGCGGCGAGGCGCTGCGCCTCGGCGACCAGGGCCGCCTTCTCGTCCTTCGGCGCCTTCGCGACGGTCTTGCCGAACGCGTTCTGCTCGGCGCGGAGGCGCTCGGCCTCGGTGATCGCCGCCCGGCGGACGCGGTCGGACTCGAGGGCCTCGTCGACGAGCTCGACGGAGTCGCCGCGCGCCTCCTGCGACCGCTTGAGGACGTCCGGGTGCTCGCGCAGAAGTACGGGATCAATCACCCGAGCAGTTTAGACGGGATGCGAAGCGTGCCTGAGGATCAGCCGAGCAGACCGATCCGAGGAGACCGAGGGCTGCGAATGTCATTCTGCGCCAACGACCCGACGTGCGGCGCCGCGGCACCTCTGCACCCGAAGGCGAGGTCCGCGACTCCTCCGACCTCGCCCCTGAGAGGCCTCGCCATGCCCACCCGCCCCCAGACCGTGCGCCTCGAGCGCACCGGACCCGTCGCGCGCCTGGTGCTCGACCGCCCCGACGCACTCAACGCCCTCGATCTCGACACCGCCCTGCAGCTCGTCCGCGCCCTGATCCAGCTGAACGCCGATCCCGACTGCTCCGTCATCGTCGTCGAGGCCGCCGGTCGAGCCTTCTGCACGGGCGGCGACGTCTCGGCGATCATGGGCGCGGACCGGCCCGAGCACTACCTCCGCGACCTGGCCACGACCGCGGGCGAGGCCTTCCGCCTCCTCGGCGAGAGCCGCGCCGTCGTCGTCTGCGCGATCGACGGCGTCACCGCCGGGGCCGGGATCGCCTTCGCGCTCGCGGCCGACATCGTCGTCGCGACCCCGGCCGCCACCTTCGTCAGCGCCTACGGCGACGTCGGGCTCGTCCCGGACTGCGGAGTGACGGCGACCCTGCCCGCGACGATCGGCCGTCGTCGCGCGCTCGACTTCGTCCTCTCGGGCCGCGCCGTCCGGGCCGCCGAGGCGCTCGAGTGGCAGCTCGTCACCGAGGTCGTCCCGCGCGCCGAGCTCGCGAGCCGCGTCGAGGAGCGCGTCCAGGCGCTCGCCGCGCGCCCGCCGCTCGTGTCCGCCGCGGCCAAGCGCCTCCTGAACAGCGAGCCGCTGGACCTGCGCGAGCGGATCGAGGAGGAGACCGACGCCCTCGTCGAGCTCCTCGCGACCGAGCGCACCCGCGCGCTGCTCGACGCGGAGCACGAGCGGCAGGAGCGCCGCCGGAACCGCGGCAGGATCGCGGCGTGATCGCCGCCTGACCGCGGACGGCGCCCCGACCGGGCCGGCGGCGTCAGGATCGGGCCACGAGGCCGGCCAGATCGCGGATCGACGCCGCGCCCGACTGCCGCAGCAGGACCCGGAACTCGGCGTCGAGCACGCCGAGCAGCGCGGCGACCTCGTCGGCACCGCCGACGGCGAGCGCCCACATCAGCGGCCGCCCGACGAAGACCGCGCGCGCACCCAGCGCGAGCGCGGCGAGCACGTGCCGACCCGAGCGCACTCCGCTGTCGACGTAGACCTCGGCGTCGGTGCCGACGGCGGCGACCACCTCGGCGAGCGCCCCGACCGCGGTGATCGAGCCGTCCATCCGCCGGCCGCCGTGGGTCGAGACGACGACACCGGAGGCGCCCGCGTCGACCGCCCGGCGCGCGTCCTCGCCGCGCAGCACGCCCTTCACCAGCACCGGCAGGCCGGTCCGCGAGCGGAGGCGGCCGATGTCGTCGAGCCCGGGATTCGGCACGGGTCGGCCGAGGACGAGCGAGCGCTCCTGCTCCGTCAGGTTGCCCAGCCGCGCCTTGCCGGGGATCTCCGGCCAGCTCAGCGGCTCGATGCCGGGTCGCTCGCCGCGCAGCACCGGCATCTCGACCGTGAGCATCAGCGCGCGGGCGCCGTTCGCCGCGGCCCGCTCGACGAGGGCGTGGGTCACGTCCCGGTCCGCGAGCAGGTAGACCTGGAACCACCACGGCGCACCCGCGGCGGCGATGCTCGCGAAGGGCAGGGCCGTGTTCGTCGAGACGCCCAGGAGGGTGCCCGCGCGCGCGGCCGCCTCCGCCATCGCGATCTCGCCCCGCGGATCCGCGGCGTTCTGCTGCGCCATCGGCGCGACCAGCACCGGGCCGCGGACCGGCGTGCCGAGGACCGTGGTCGTGGTGTCCTCGTCGAGCTCGCCGTTCAGGGCCGCCGGCCGGAAGCGCACGGCGTCCCACGCGGCGAGGTCGGCGTCGCGCTCGGCCCGCCCGCCCGCGACGGCGCCGTAGTAGTCGGCGACGAACCAGGGCAGCGCCTCGCGCGCGCGCTCCTCCAGCTCGGCGACGAGTCGGCTGGTCGGTGCGCTGTCGCCGGACATGGGCGGCCTCCACTTCGAGGGGCGCCGGGGCAGCGCGGGGACGGGCCGGGGAGGCTCCGCCGCGGCTCGACCCTACCCGGGGTGATCGCCCCTCGCGCCGCGATCACCGGGGCGCTCGGGCGCCGCGTCGGCTACGGTGTTCTCTGCGAAGGGGAGTAGTTCCCACCGTCCGCCGAGCGGACGACGAGGCGCGTCGACATGCTGGTCCGGAGAGTCCCGGACCCGGCGCGCCACCCGGATCCTCGCGGAACCGGGCGAACGAGACCTTCGGTCAGTCGACACGTGTCCTGACCGGTCCTCTCGCGCGGGTCGGCCGGGGTGCCGAACCCAGGAGATCCCATGGCGACCACCGCCCGAGACACCCCTTCCTCCCCCACTCCCGTGCAGATCCGGCGCTGGCGGCGCTACCTCGCCGACGAGCTGGCCGAGGCCGCGAGCTACCGCGATCTCGCCGAGCGCCGCACCGGCGAGGAGCGCGAGATCCTGCTCGCCCTGGCCGCCGCCGAGGGCCGGCACGAGGAGCACTGGCGTGAGCTGCTGGGGCCGGCCGCCGAGCCGCAGCCCCGGCCCGACCTGCGCACGCGCCTCCTCGGCTTCCTGACCCGGCAGTTCGGCTCGGTCTTCGTCCTCGCGCTGATCCAGCGCGCCGAGGCCCGCTCGCCCTACGCCGACGACGACGACGCGACGGAGGCGATGGCCGCCGACGAGCGGATCCACGGCGAGGTCGTCCGCGGGCTCGCCGAGCGCGGCCGCAACCGGCTCTCGGGCACCTTCCGCGCCGCGGTGTTCGGCGCGAACGACGGCCTGGTGTCGAACCTGGCCCTCGTCCTCGGCGTCGGCGCGAGCGGCGTCGGCACCGGGGTCGTCCTCTTCACCGGCATCGCCGGACTGCTCGCGGGCGCGCTCTCGATGGGTGCCGGCGAGTTCGTCTCGGTGCGCTCGCAGCGCGAGCTGCTCTCCGCCTCCTCCCCCGACCTCGACACCAACCACGTCGTGCCCGACCTCGACGTCGACGCCAACGAGCTCTCGCTCGTCTACCGCGCTCGCGGGCTCTCGCAGGAGGACGCGGACGCCCGCGCCGCCCGGGTCTTCGCGGGACTGCGGGGTGGCGCGGCACCGACCTCGCCGATCACCATCGGCGGAGTGAAGGCCGACCCGTCGGTCGACGAGTACGAGTCGATCGGCACCGGCATGGGCGCGGCGCTGTCGAGCTTCTGCTTCTTCGCCTCGGGCGCGATCATTCCGGTGCTGCCCTACCTGCTCGGGATGTCGGGGCCGGCCGCGGTGGTCCTCGCGTCCGTCCTCGTCGGCCTGGCCCTGCTGGCCACCGGCGCGATCGTCGGACTGCTCTCGGGCGCGCCGCCCCTCGCGCGCGCCCTGCGCCAGCTCGGCATCGGCTACGGAGCGGCGCTCCTCACCTACCTGCTCGGGCTGCTGTTCGGCGCGTCGGGGGTGTAGCGGGGTCTGCGCCCGCTTCCGTCGGAAGTGCTGACGACAGCGGGTCTCGATACGCCCCTGCAGGGCTACTCGACCAGCATGACGGCGCGCGACGGACTCGGTTCATGCTGATCGAGTAGCGCGCGCAGCGCGCGTATCGAGATCCACCTCCGCCGGAGGTCTCGCCGTCAGAGGGTCGTCGCCTCGGCCTCGGTCTCGACGTCGTCGGAGGGCGCCTGCTTGGAGGGCCGGGCCCGCCAGCGCAGCGCCGCGACGCCCATGGCGAGCAGCAGCGCGAACGGCAGGCTGCCCAGCAGCGGGATCGAGGCGTAGTAGGTGATCTGACGCTGGATCCACTCCGGTGACGGGGTGTCGGAGTCGCCGTAGTAAGACGCGGGCGGCGAGGAGTAGCCGCTGTAGAGCAGCGCGACGCCCAGCACGCTGCCGGCGAGCCCCGCGAGCAGCAGGGCGAGCAGCCAGGGGTTCCGCCAGAGCGGCGCCGAGGGCTCGACGGCGGCCTCGACGCGGCGGGCGGGCGCCTCCTCCCGGGCGGAGGACGGCTCCGCGACGGGGGCCGCATCGAAGTCGGCATCGGAGGGCAGCCGCGCGGACCGCCCGGCGGGCGCGACGACCTCGGCCGCCCTCCGCGAGCGCCGGCTGTCCGCCGCGGTCGCGACCTCGGCGAGCGCCGGCGGCCGCCTGCGGGCGATCCCCTCCGGCGCCGCTCCGGGGCGGGCGAAGACGCGCTCGTCGCCGCGCACCCGGTCCACTCCCCCGGCGAAACCCCGCTGGAAGGCGGGGTCGTACCGCGGATCGACGCGCTCGCGCTCGGCTCCGCCTCGTTCAGTCATCGTCGACCTCCGGTTCGCTGCCGAGGATCCCGCGCAGCCAGTCGCGGGCCTCGATGAACACCTCGTCGTCGTAGCGTCGCACGTACGAGACCGGACGGCGATCCGCACGCGGATACGAGCCGAGGAAGATCACCCGCGGACTGAAGCGACGAAGGCCCAGCAGGGCGTCGGCGACCCGCTCGTCGTGCACGTGGCCGTCGAGGTCGATGACGAAGCGGTAGCGGCCGAGGGCGTCGCCGATCGGCCGCGACTGGATCATGCTCAGGTTCACTCCGCGGGTCGCGAACTGCTCGAGCATGTCGAGCAGCGCGCCGGGGGCGTCGGAGGGCAGCTCGACGATCAGGCTGGTCTTGTCGGCGCCCGTCGGCTCGGGCAGCACCCGCGAGCGCGAGACGTGCACGAAGCGGGTCACCGCGTTCGGGTTGTCGCCGATCCGCTCCGCGAGCACCTCGACGCCGTGGTGGCGGACGATCCCCGGCGGCGCGATGGCGGCCTGCGCGGGCGAGCCGGCGAGCAGGTCGATCGTGGCCTGCACGTTGCTCGACGCGGGCAGGTGCTCGTGGCTCGGGATCGTGCGGTCGAGCCACTCGCGGCACTGGCCGTAGGCGACCGGGTGGGCGGCGACGATCCGCACGTCCTCGAGCCGCGCGCCCGGGCGGCCGACCAGGATGAACGACACCGGCACGAGGTACTCGCCGACGATCCGCACGCCCGGGATCTTGGCCAGCGCGTCCTGCGCGGCGGTCACCCCGCCCTCGACCGAGTTCTCGATCGCGATCACCGCGCCGTCGCTGCGCCCCGAGACGAGGTCGTCGAGCGCCTCGCCGACGTTGCCGACGCTCCGCCAGACGTGCCCGCGCGCCTCGGGCACCTGCGCGAGCGCCGCCTCCGTGAACGTGCCGGAGGGCCCGAGATAGCTGTACGTGCGGGGGGCGGAGTCGGTGTCGGGGACACCGTCGGAGGCGCGGTCGGGCATGGCGGACAGCCTAGCCAGCGCCTGTCCAGCCGGTATCGCGGCCCCGGCGCGACTGCCACTATGGACCCCATGACCGATCGCGCAGGGAAGCCGGCAGAGGCCTCCGATCTCATCGACGTCGAGGCCCTCGTGAGGGCGTACTACGAGAAGAAGCCGGACGTGTCCGACCCCTTGCAGAAGGTGGTCTTCGGCACCTCCGGGCATCGCGGCTCGTCGTTCGACACCGCCTTCAACGAGGACCACATCGCGGCGGTGACGCAGGCGATCGTCGAGTACCGCACGAACGAGGGCATCACCGGGCCGCTCTTCATCGGCGCCGACACCCACGGCCTCTCGCGACCGGCGCTGACGACCGCGCTCGAGGTGCTGGTCGCCAACGAGGTGCGGGTGCTCGTCGACGAGTTCGACGACTTCGTGCCGACCCCGGCGCTCAGCCACGCGATCCTCCGCTACAACAACGACCCGTCGCACACCGACCGGGCCGACGGCATCGTGGTCACCCCCTCGCACAACCCGCCCCGTGACGGCGGCTTCAAGTACAACCCGCCGCACGGCGGCCCCGCCGACTCCGACGCCACCTCGTGGATCGCGAACCGCGCCAACGAGCTGATCGCCGACGGCAACCGCGACGTGAAGTCGGCCGAGCCGAGCGCCGTCGAGACCTACGACTACCGCACCCACTACGTCGCGGACCTGGCGAACATCATCGACCTCGACGCGATCCGCAAGGCGGGCGTGAAGATCGGCGCCGACCCGCTCGGCGGCGCCTCGGTGCACTACTGGCAGCTCATCGCCGAGATGCACGAGCTCGACCTGACGGTCGTCAACGGCGAGGTCGACCCCGCCTGGGGCTTCATGACGCTCGACTGGGACGAGAAGATCCGGATGGACCCGTCCTCCCCCAGCGCGATGGCCTCGGTCGTCGCCCGCGCCGGCGACTTCGACATCCTCACCGGCAACGACGCGGACGCCGACCGCCACGGCATCGTCACGCCCGACGGCGGCCTGATGAACCCCAACCACTACCTCGCGGTCGCGATCGACTACCTCTACCGCCACCGCTCCGGCTGGCGCGAGGACGCGGCGATCGGCAAGACGCTGGTCTCCTCCTCGATCATCGACCGGGTCGCGGAGTCGCTCGGCCGCCGCCTCTGGGAGGTGCCGGTGGGCTTCAAGTGGTTCGTGCCCGGGCTCGTCGACGGCTCGGTCGGCTTCGGCGGCGAGGAGTCGGCGGGGGCGTCGTTCCTCCGCTTCGACGGGACCGTCTGGACGACCGACAAGGACGGCATCCTGCTGGCGCTGCTCGCCTCGGAGATCGTCGCCGTCACGGGCAAGAGCCCGTCGGCGCTGTACCGCGAGCTGACCGAGCAGTTCGGCGACCCGGTCTACGAGCGCGTCGACGCCGTCGCCACCAAGGCGCAGAAGGCGGCGCTGGGCAAGCTCGACGGCGACGCGATCTCGGCGACGACGCTCGCCGGCGAGGAGATCGTCGCGAAGCTCTCGAAGGCCCCCGGCAACGACGCGGCCGTCGGCGGAGTCAAGGTCGTCACCGAGAACGCGTGGTTCGCCGCGCGCCCCTCCGGCACCGAGGACGTCTACAAGATCTACGCCGAGTCCTTCCGCGGCCTCGACCACCTGCACGAGGTGCAGGCCGAGGCCCGCACCATCGTCGACGCCGCCCTGGGCTCCTAGCCCGCACCGCCGCCGAGTCGCCCGAGAAGGCTCGTTCTCCACCCCGGGAACGAGCCTTCTCGGGCGACTCAGTGGGGCCTGTGGACAACTCCGCTCACGGGAGGGCCAGAGGCGCCACCATGGCGCGGTGAGTGGCGACGAGCCGGACGGCGTCTTCAGGGTGGCGGAGGGGAGCGCCGCGGGGCTGTCGCGGGCGCGGATGCGGTCGGCGGAGTACTCGTCGCCGGCCTACGGAATCAGATCGACGGCTCCGGCCGTCACGCTCGCGGATCGCTGCGCGGCGGTGCTGCACCGGCTCGGCGACCACGTCTTCGTCTGCGGGCCGACCGCGGCGCTGCTCTGGG
The DNA here is from genome assembly GCF_013205025.1 of Rathayibacter sp. VKM Ac-2857. Lineage (GTDB taxonomy): Bacteria > Actinomycetota > Actinomycetes > Actinomycetales > Microbacteriaceae > Rathayibacter. Next base: position 1,135,863 of record NZ_JABMLE010000001.1, read on the forward strand.
GTGCGCCGCTCGACCGGCGCTGGGAGCAGCGGGTCGTCCTGGACGTCGCCGTCGTCGCACCGGCTCGGGCGCCACATGCGCGTGGTCTCGCGGGTCGCAGTCTCACCGTCGATCGCGAGGTCGATGTCGTGACCGGGAGGAGGGGTGCTCTCACTACTCCGGGCCGCACCTGGTGCGACCTCGGCGCCGTCCTCGAGCTCGCGGACCTCGTGGCTGTCGGCGACGACCTCCTCCACCGACGTCTCCTCACCGAGGAGTCTCTGCGTGCCGCGCTCGACCGGTATCCGGGTCGACGCGGGATCGCGCGTCTGCGTCGAGCCCTCGTGCTGCTCGATGGGCGGGCCGAGTCCCGACCCGAGTCGCAGGTGCGCGTGGCACTGGTGCTCGCGGGCATCACGGGTCTGGAGGCGAACGTCGAGATCCGTGACGAGGCCGGCGCCTTCCTCGGCCGGGTCGACCTCTGCCTCGCTCGGGCCCGTGTGGTCATCGAGTACCACGGCGACTACCACCGCTCCGAGCCCGGCCAGTGGCGGAGAGACGTCGCCCGCGCCCGCCGCCTCCGCGCGGCCGGTTGGACCGTGATCGAGCTCACCGGCGACGACCTCGCCGACCTCGCCTCCGTCGTCGCCCAGGTGCGCGCGGCGCTGCATCACTGACTCGCCCGAGAAGGCTCGTTCTCGGAGTGAAGAACGAGCCTTCTCGGGCGAGTCGGCGGGTGTCGGCTACCAGCGGGGGTGGACCGTGGGGCGGAAGTGGGTGTCGTAGAGGGCGTTGACGGCCTCCATGAAGGCGGGGCCGAGGGGGGCGGCGTCCGCGGCGGTGGCGTTCGCCTTCGCCTGCTCGACGGAGCGGGCGCCGGGGATGACGGCGGTGACGCCGTCCTGCTGGATGATCCAGGCCAGCGCGGCGGCGGCGGGGGCGAGGCCGTGGTCGGCGGCCAGGCGGGAGAACTCCTGCGCGGCCTCGACGCCGGTGGCGAAGTCGACGCCCGAGAAGGTCTCGCCGACGTCGAAGGCGGAGCCGTCACGGTTGTAGTTGCGGTGGTCGTCGGGCGCGAAGGTCGTCTCGGTCGTGTACCGGCCGCTGAGCAGGCCGGACGCGAGCGGGACGCGCGCCAGGATCCCGACGCCGGCCTCGCGGGCCGCCGGCAGCACCGCGTCGAGCGGCTTGAGGCGGAACGCGTTCAGGATGATCTGCACGCTCGCGACGTTCGGCCGCGCGATGGCGGTGAGCGCCTCCTCCGTGCGCTCGACCGAGACGCCGTAGTGCGCGATCGCGCCCTCGTCGACCAGGGTGTCCAGCGCGTCGAAGACGGCGTCGTCGGAGTAGACGGAGGTCGGCGGGCAGTGCAGCTGCACGAGGTCGAGGGTGTCGACGCCGAGGTTCGAGCGTGAGCGGTCGGTCCAGGCGCGGAAGTTGTCCAGCACGTAGTTCGCGGGGATCTGCTCCACGCGGCGGCCCATCTTCGTGGCGACGAAGACCTGGGCGTCGGGGTGGGCGGCGCGCCAGGCGCCGATCGTCCGCTCGCTGCGGCCGTCGCCGTAGACGTCGGCGGTGTCGAAGAGGGTGACGCCCGCCTCCGCCGCGGCGTCGAGGATGGCGAGGGCGTCGCTCTCCGCGACGTCCCCCCAGTCGGCACCGAGCTGCCAGGTTCCGAGGCCGACGACGGAGACGGGCGCACCGGTGCGGCCGAAGATTCGAGTTTCCATGGCTCCACCGTAGGTGCGGCCGGAGGATGCCAGGAGCCCCTTGCGCGTGCCCTACCGTCGGAGCATGAGCCTCGTCGTCCTCGGAAGCGCCAACCTCGATCACGTCCACCGGGTCGCCCGCATCCCCGCGCCCGGCGAGACGGTCCTCGCCCTCGACTCCCGCACCTTCCCGGGCGGCAAGGGGCTCAACCAGGCGGTCGCCGCCGCCCGCACGGTCGCGGGCAGCGCCTTCGTCACGAGCCTCGGCCGCGACGCCGCGGGCGACGAGCTCGCGGGGCTGCTGGCGGAGGAGCCGCTCGAACTGCACGCCCGCCGAGGCGACGAGCGCACCGGCACCGCGCAGATCACGGTGGACGACGCGGGCGAGAACGCGATCGTCGTCGACTCCGGGGCGAACGCCGCCTTCACCGACCTCACCGGGGAGGAGGAGGCGCTGATCGCCGGCGCCTCGGCGCTCCTGCTGCAGCTCGAGATCCCCGTCCCGACCGTGCTGGCGGCGGCGCGGGCCGGCCGCGCGGCGGGGACGACCACGATCCTCAACGCGGCGCCGATCGGCCCGCTCCCCGAGGAGCTGCTCGCCGAGCTGGACGTGCTGATCGTCAACGAGCACGAGGCGCGCGAGCTCGGCGCCGAGCGCGGCATCGCGGCCGAGGACGACACGGCCCTCGCCGTCGCCCTGACCGCGCTCGTCCCGCTCGTGCTGGTCACCCTCGGCTCCGACGGCGTCGTGGTGGCCGTCCGCGACCGCGAGCCGGTGCGCGCGCCGGCGTTCCGCGTCCCCGTGGTCGACACGACCGGCGCCGGCGACACCTTCTGCGGGGTCTTCGCGGCCCGGCTCGCGAGTGGCGGACAGCGGCTGGACGACCCGGCGGCACTCGTCGAGCTCGTCCGCTGGGCGACCGCCGCCGCGGCGATCTCGGTCACCCGGGCCGGTGCGGCGGTCTCGACGCCGACGGCGGCCGAGACGGAGTCGTTCCTCGCCGAGCACGACGCTTAGGGCGCACGGCGCTGAGGGGCGGCGAGCTGAGGGGCGGCGCGCCCCCGCGTCAGTCGACGGAGGCGATCCGGATCGCGACGCGCGCGCGACGACCGGGGTGCTCGCGCCGGCACCACTCGCGCACCGCGGAGCCGACCGCGCGGGCGACGTCGGGCGCCGAGGACTCCGCGGCGACGCAGACCTCCGCGGACACCGACACCTCGTCACCGAGGACGCGCACGAGCACCGGCTCGGCGAAGGTGCCGCCGGAGACCGCGCCGAGCGGTCCGTCCGCGGCGTCGACCGTGGAGGGCGTCAGCGCGCCCGCGGCGTGCGCGAGGACGTCGCGCACCTGGCCGCGCGCCGGGACGAGCATCGCCACTCCGGCGAGGGCGCGGATCTCAGCGGTGAGCACCGCCGCCGCGCCGGGCGCGGGCTCGCCGGGAGCGACCGCGGGCACCAGCACGATCGGGGCGGAGGGACGCGACTCGGACTCGCTCACGACTCCTCCCCTCCCGGCACGTAGACGTCCTCGACGCGCACGTCGATCGTCGAGACGCGCAGCTCGGTCTGGGTGAGCAGCCGGGAGTGGATCCGCTCGCGCACCTGCTGCGCCGCGTCGGCGATCGGGACGCCCCAGAACACCGAGATCGTCACCTCGACCGCGATGTCGGCGCCGGGATCGGCCACGTCGCCCTGCAGCCGGCAGCGGCCGACGAGGACTCCGGAGACGCTGTCGCCGGCCTCGCGGACGATCCCGCGGACCGCGCCCTCGGTGATGGTCAACTCGACGTCGGGGTCGGTGCTCGCGAGCGGGATGTCGCGGCCGGCGCGGGCCTCGCGCCGCACCTGGGTGAGGATCGAGCCGAACCAGTTCTCGGTGGGCGCGGGGAGGTGCGCGGCGTCGTCGTCGATCAGCGCGCCGGAGAGGGCGCGGACGCGCTCGAGGGCGCGCAGCGTGCGGCGGTGCTCCGGCGACTCCTCGATCGCGGGGTCGTAGGGCAGGCGGTCGCGGTCGAGGTAGTCGCTGAGCTCGTCGATGCCGATCGCGTCGCCGGAGTCGGGATCGGAGTCGCGGTCCGAGTCCGAGTCGGCCTCGGCGGCGGGATCGACCAGTGGCACGCTCAGGGGCAGCACGGAGTCCTCACCGGACTCCGGACGACCGGGCGTCTCGTCCGGGGTCATCGCGCCGGCTCCGTCATCGCGCCGACTCCTTCATCGCAGGCCCTCATCGCCAGTCCTCCATCGCCACGACCAGCGACTCCCGTGCTCGAGCGAGCTTGCCGCGGACGGCGGTGGCGGTGATGCCGAGGTGCTCGGCGATCTCACTGTACGACTCGCCGCCGACCTCGCGGAGCAGCCAGCACTGCCGCTGGGTCTCGGGCAGATCGGCCAGCGCCTGGGCGAGGGCGCGCATCGCGTCGCTCTGCTCGACGGACTCGAACGGACCGGGCTCGCGCGCCGGCGGGTGCTCGACGGCGTCGACGTCGTCGACCGGCTTGCGCTGGCGGAGGAGGTCGACGCTGGACCGGCTGACGATCCTCATCATCCAGCTCCGGACGCTCGCGGGCTCCTTCAGCTGCGGGAGCTGCGCCCAGACCGTGATCAGCGCGTTCTGCACCGCGTCGGAGGCGTCGGCCTGCGAGCCGGTCAGCCGCCAGGCGTAGGCGCGGAGGATCGACTGGTGCCGCTTGACGAGCACCTCGAACGCCCGGACGTCGCCCTCGGCGGAGCGCTCGGCGAGCAGTGCATCGCTCGCCGTCTCCAGACCGGGCATGACGCTCCTCAGCGCTCACCGGCGGGAGCCGGATGGACCATCAGGTGACTGTCAGGAAAAACTCCGAACCGCACCGTGACGAACGCCCCTCGGGCTCCGTCTCACTCATGAAAGCACAGCCCGACGGGAAACCCGCCGGACTCCCCGACCCCGGCCGCGCACCACGAGCGGCCGACGACACGCACAGGAGTCACCATGAGCGACAGCACGCGCACCCCCGCCACCCCCACCGCCCCCCGCGTCGACAAGACGTCGGTCGACACCGTCACCAGCCTCGGCGGCAGCACGGTCTCCGGCACGGCCCAGGGCCGCACCGTCATCGACGACGCAGTGATCGCCAAGGTCGCCGGCATCGCCGCGCGCCAGGTGCCCGGCGTCTTCGCCCTCGGCAACAACGCCGCCCGTGCCTTCGGCGCGATCCGGTCCGCCGTCGGCGGCAACGACCACGCCCAGGGCGTCAGCGTCGAGGTCGGCGAGACCCAGGTCGCCGCCGACGTCACCCTCGTCGTCGAGTACCCGGTGCCGATGCAGTCGGTCGCCGACCAGGTCCGCGCCGCGGTCTCCGAGGCCATCACCGAGCTCGTCGGCATGTCGGTCGCCGAGATCAACGTCGCGATCGTCGACGTGCACATCCCCGGCGAGGACAAGGGCGACACCGAGACCGAGAGCCGCGTCCGATGAGCGACCCTCGCACCCCTGCTCCCGCCTCGACGGGCCGCAGCACCACGCTCGGCCTCGTCGTCGGCGCGATCCTCGCCTTCGCCGCCCTGCTCTTCGGCTTCTGGGGCTTCGTCCTCACCGCCGTCTTCATGGCGCTCGGCGTCCTGATCGCGCGGATGCTCGACGGCTCGCTCGACGTGCGCAGCCTCGTGGACGTGTTCCGCGGCCGCACCACCTCGCGCTAGGAGTCGCCATGACCGCACTCGACCAGCGTCCCGCCGAGCGGACCGCTCCGGCGGAGCCGGGGACCGTCACGATCTCCGTCCGCTCCCTCGAGCGGATGGCGGTCGCGATCGTCCACGAGGAGCTGGGCGTCGAGGTCTCCGCGATCCGCGTCCGGCTGTCGGACGACAGCGGCGGCCTCGCGCTCGCCGTCACCGCCCCCGTCGTGACGGACGGCCTCGGCGCGGCGGAGGGCAGCCTGCTCGACCGCCTCCACCGCGACCGGGCGACCATCGCCTCCCGCATGGGGGCGCTCACCGGCCGCACCGTCAGCCGCGTGGACATCCGCGTGACCGGCACCCGCACCCCGAACCGAACCCCGAGGAGAGTCGCATGAGCCCCGCAGCCACGCCGCGCGATGCGGCCCCGGATGCGCGCTACCGCCGCTACCTGCGGCGCGAGACGCACAGCTCGCGCTCGGCCGCGCAGATCGTCGTGCTCGTGCTGATCGCCCTGATCGCCGCGTACGTCGGAACGGAGGCGGTGCTCGCGATCGTCGGCGCCGCTCCGCTGCTGCTCGCGCCGTCCGCACTCCTCGGAGCAATCGTCGGCGTGACCGACCTCGCCTCCGGAGCGATCATCGGCATCGCCGTCGGCACCGCGGTGCTCGCGCTGATCCTGCTGGTCCTCGCCCTCGCCCCGGGAGCCCGCGCTCGCCACACCGTGGCGGACGACCGGCTCGCCGTGGTCCTCGACGACGGCGTGATCGCCTCCTCCCTCGCCCGCTCGGCCCGCGCGGCCGCCCGCTCGCGACGCGAGGACACCCGCGCCTCGATCGGCCGCCGCACCGCCGTGATCGAGGTGACCCCCTCCTCGGGGATCACCGTCGACCGCGACTCCGTGCAGTCCGCCGTCGACGACGAGCTGAGCCGCATCGCGGCGACGCCCGCCACCCGCGCCACCGTCCGCATCTCCGAGTCCGGGAGGATCTGATGACCACGAGCAACCGGTTCGTGAACCGCCTGATCCTCTTCCTGGTCGGCCTCGTCCTCGCCGCCGTCACCGCCGGCCTGGTCCTGATCGCCGTCTCGCAGCCGGTCCGCGATGCGGTCGCCGACTTCGCGGACGGCCAGGGCGCGGCCCTCGTCTCCCGGATCTCCCCGGAGGACGGCACCGCCTGGAGCGACGCCGCCGTGCTGTGGCCGCTCTACGCGATCGTCGGGATCTGCGTCCTGGGCATCGTCCTCGCGCTCGTCCTGATCCTCGCCCACGGCCGCGGCCGCACGAGCACCGTCCTCACGGACTCGGGCTCGTCGAGCGGCATCGCCGGAGAGGTCGAGATCGCCACCGGCTTCGCCGAGGACGTTCTCGAGAACGCGCTGGCCGGTCGCACCGACCTGCTGGACGTCACCGTCGCGGCCTACCGCCACGGCTCGTCCACGGCGCTCAAGGTCCGGGTCCTGCCCCGCGGCGGGGTCTCGCCCCGCACCGTGGTGGATGCGGTGCACCAGGAGGTCCTCGCCCTCGATCAGCTGCTCGGCGCGCGACTCCCCGTCGTGCTCGAGGTCGCCTCGAGTGCCCGGGCCGGGTTCTCCAAGGAGGACCGGGTCGCCTGACCCGCGAGCGCCCGCGCTCTCCCACCACTTCCTCCGGCGGCCGTCGCCGGAGGACGAACCGAATCGAACGGAAGGAGCCCCTCATGGGTGCTGACGACAAGATCCGCAACGCTGCCGAGAACCTGCTCGGCAAGGCGAAGGAAGCGGCCGGCAAGCTGACCGACAACGAGAAGCTCGAGGCCGAGGGCCAGGCCGACCAGGCCAAGGCCCAGACCAAGAAGGTCGGCGAGGACGTCAAGGACGTCTTCAAGAACTGACGCTTCTCCCGAACGACGAAGAGGCCGCCTGTCGCTGATGCGACGGCGGCCTCTTCTGCGTGTGCCGGGCCTGCTTCGGGGCTTCCGGGCTCCGGGTCAGACGCTCCAGAACATGATGCGCGCGGCCGAGGCCGAGTCGATGCTCTGGTCGAGGTTGTCGGCGGTGTGCGAGGAGTAGAGGATCGTGTCGCCCTTCACGCTCGTGACGACGCCGGTGTGGTCCCAGTCGCCCGAGCCGTCCCAGTCGAACTGCACGACGTCGCCCGGCTTGACCTCCGAGCGCTGCGCGTTCGTGAGGGGCGTCGCCCGCTCCGGGTGCGCCGCCAGGTAGGAGTTGAACGCGGTCGAGGAGGCCCAGGCCGAGCTGTAGCCGCCGGTCCGCGAGTAGCTCCACTCGCCGTCCATCTCCCAGCCGCGCGCGATCAGCGACTGCGAGGTGAAGTTGACGCAGTCGTTGCCGCCGATGACGCCGTACTGCGCGGAGTTGTAGTCGGACCAGTAGGTCTGCAGGTAGTCGAGCTGCGAGGCGAGGCGGCTGGCCTCGAGCGCGGCGGCGGCCTTCGCGGCCTCGATCGCCGGGTCGGGCGTGTAGGCGAAGGTGATCGCGGAGGCGACGACCTTGGTGGTCGCGAGCACGCCGGTCGCGGCCGGGCTGGGCGAGGCGGTCGCGGCGGGGGCGACGAGCTCGGCAGGCTGCGCGTCGGCCGCGGTGGCGGTCGGTGTCGCGGTCGGAGTGGCGGCGGTCGCGTCGGTGCTCGCGTCCGTGCTCGCGTCCGTGCTCGCGTCCGTGGTCGCGGTCAGCGGCTCCCCGGCCGGAGTCGTGGTGTCCACGGCGGGCTGCACCGTCTCGACCGGGGTGCCGTCGACGGTCGCGGCGGCGACCGAGTCGGTGACGGCGTCGAAGGTGATCGGCGCTCCTCCGGCGTCGAAGAAGGCGACGGGGACGACGCCCTCGGTCTCGCCGTCCGCGGGCGGCGCGGTCACGGTGATCTGGTCGGGGTTGTCCACGGTGACGCTTCCCTCGGCGTCGCCGAAGCGGACCGTCGCGACCGAGTCGAGGTTCGAGCCGGCGATGGTGACGCTCGTGCCGCCGGCGACGGTGCCGGAGGTGGTCGAGACGCTGCTGAGCACCACGCGGGCGTCGGCGGTGGTCGCGGGCAGGACGGTGACGGGCGCGGCCGTCGCGGTCGGCACGGCGCTGGCGGCGGTCGCCGACTCGGCGTCGGCCGAGGCGCCGACGGTGAGGCTCACCCCGGTCGCGGCGGCGACGAGGACGAGCCCGCCCGACATCGCCAGCACGAGGTGCCGGCGCGAGGGGCGGAAGAAGGAGGAGCCGCGACGGGCGGGCTCGGTGCGCTGGCGGTGCCCCTCGGCGGCGCGACGGTCGCGGCGGGACGGGAAGCCGTCGCCGCCTGCGGGGTGCAGCGGGGCGGCGGCGGAGAGGCGGATGCCCTCGGCGGCCGGCGCGAGCACGGCGGGGGCGAGGACCACGGGGGCCGGGGCAGCGGGGGCGGGGAGCTCGACGGCGGCAGCGGCCGGCGTGACGACGGGCGGGGTCGCGCGGACGCGGCCCTCGCGCTCGCGCGCCTCTCGGCGGGTCAGCGGCGGTGCGAGCGGAGCGTCGGCGGGGGCGACCTCAGCGGCGGCGGGCACGGTGGAACGGGTGGAACTGTGGGGCACAGGGGAACTCACGGGTCGGTGCGCACGGGGGCGGGGGCGTGCGGAAGATCAGGGGGAAGCGGCCATGTCACCACGCGGGAGTCGGAGACCCATTGGGGTGACCTCCGAAAGCACTCCGAGTAACGGTACGGTAACAACGCCCGTCTGTCACGTCCGCTTCTGATCGCGGCCGTCTCCGCAAGCCCTTGTGCACCGGATTCCGGACACATTCGGATTTTTGAACGGACACGCCTTCAGCCGTCGAGCCGCTCGATCCTCCGAACGGCCGCACACCGCCGATTGTGCAACCACCCCCAGCTGGAGAAGTTCCGGGCGTAGAAGATCCAGATTCCCGGGATGGTCGGCAGACCCTCCTCCGCCAGGCGCGCGTTGATCCGCTGCCCGTCCTTCCCACTGCCGTCGCTCTCGGCGAAGACCGACTGGAGGCGAACGAGCACGTCGGAGGAGAACGGATGTCCGGCGATCGCGGCGTCGATCACCTCCAGCTCGCGCTGCAGCTTCTCCCGCGTGCGAAGGACCCGTCCCCGATGCCGCTCGATCCCGAGCCGGGCGGCACGCCGCCGGTTGTGCAGCCACCACCAGCTCGGCCAGCTCCGCAGGTAGAACAGCCCGAGCCTGTGCAGCTCGGGCAGCCCCTCCTCCGCGAGGCGGGCGCTGACCCGCTCCTCGTCACCTGCGCCTTCGCGGGTGATCGCCTCGATGCGCTTGTACCAGTCCGACGAGAGCACATGCGCTGCGATGGCGGCCTCGGCCGCGTCGAGCCGCCGCTGAAGCCTGTCTTCGGTCGCGCGACGCACCTGGGAGTCCTCCTCTCGATCGAAAGCGAGCAGGGCTCGCTTTCTGTTCGAGCGTAGGCACGCAGGACGGAACCGGAAAGGCGTGGCGCCGGACGCCCGACAGGGCACGCCAGAGGGCGCGAAGGGGTGCTCGCAAGCACGCCGAGCAGCCGTCTGGAGACGCCGCTACGAGACCGTGCCCGGCGCGTAGTCGGGCGCGTCCGGCAGCCCGAACAGGCGCTCGAGCGTGGGGATGCCGGCGTCGTGCAGGTGCTGCGCGAGCTCCACTCCGATGTAGCGGAGGTGGTACGGCTCCGACTCGTAGCCGGTGATCGGCGTGGTGTCCGGCTTGTAGCGGACGAGGAAGCCGAAGCGATGCGCGTTCGCGCCGACCCACTGGCCCTCGGGGGTGTCGCCCCAGCAGATCTCGAGGGCGCAGGTCCCCGAGGAGCCGACGACGTCTACGGCCCAGCCGGTCTGGTGCTCGCTGTGCCCCGGGCGGGCGCTGGTCGCGTCGGCTCCGGCCTGGCCGCGCGAGGACACCCAGCCGGCGTAGACGCTGACCTGGGTGTCGTAGGAGCGGTACGCGCTCTGCACCGCGAGCGTCAGGCCGGCCTCGCTCGATGCCGCTGCGAACATCGGCACCAGCGCGTCCGCGGTCGCCTGGCGCATCGGCTGGCGGTTGACGTACGGGACGTCCGGGTAGACCAGGTCGGCCGGGACGTAGTCCACCGGGTTCAGGGTGCGGAGCTTGTTGACGACCACCCAGATGCTGGCCGGGTCGTCGTTCGAGTGCGCCGAGAGGTCGATCCCGGGCGTCGCGGTCGGCGTCGGCGTGGGCGTCTCGGGCGGAGTCTCGACCGGCACGGCACTTGCGGTGGCCGATGCACTCGGGGTGGCGCTCGGGCCGGCACTCGGAGTCCCGGACGCGGCCGGAGCGTTCGCGCGGCCGGCGCCGAGCGCCACGTTCACGCCGACGGCCGCCACTCCGGCGGCCACGGCGACTCCGCCGATCACCAGTGCTCGGCGCCGGAGGGGGCGCCCCTCCGGGGTCGGGTTCTCGTCCGAGGTCATGCTCCGAGCCTACGCGGGAGCCCGATCTCGCCCCCCTCGAGGGATGTCAAGCACTGAGGGGTGTATCCGTTCAGCAGTGCTCCTCCATGCGGGTGTCGAATATCCTCAAAGGATTCACATAAGCAGACCCCCTAGCTTGAGTGACAGCCTCGGCGACCGCGCGCATCCGCCCCCTCGGATGAGCCGCCCACCGGTCCCGATGACGAGAGGACCCCATGCTGCGCCCCCTGCACGTCCGAGCAGTCCCCCTCCCCGCTCTCGCTCGCGCGATCGAGCTGCCCGACGACGACCTCCCGTCCGCCGAGGTGAGCGGGATCACCCTGACCGCCTCCGACGTCGAGCCGGGCGATCTCTTCGTCGCCCTCGCCGGCGTCAACCGCCACGGCTCCGACTTCGTCGCGGAGGCCGCCGAGCGCGGTGCCGTCGGCGTCCTCACCGATCCGGCCGGCGAGTCCGCCTCGCGCGCGACCGGCCTGCCCGTGCTCGTCGTCGACGACCCGCGCGCCCGCCTCGGCGCCGTCGCCGCCGCCGTCTACGCGACGACCGAGCGCGCTCCCCTGCTGCTCGGCGTCACCGGCACCAACGGCAAGACCTCGACGGTGCACATGCTCGAGGGGATGCTCCGCCAGCTCGGCGTCGTGCCCGGCCTCAGCTCCACCGCCGAGCGCCACATCGGCGACACCTCCGTGACGAGCGGGCTCACCACTCCCGAGGCCACCGAGCTGCACGCCCTCATCGCGCGCATGCAGGAGGCGGGGGTCGGCGCCGCCGCGATCGAGGTCAGCGCGCAGGCGCTCACCCGGCACCGCGTCGACGGCGTCGTGTTCGACGTCGCCGCGTTCACGAACCTCAGCCACGACCACCTCGACGACTACGGCGACATGGACACCTACTTCGCCGAGAAGGCGCAGCTGTTCCAGCCGGACCGGTCGCGCCGCGCGGTCGTCTCGCTCGACTCTCCCGCCGGGCTCCGCCTGGTGAACGAGGCGGGCGTCCCCGTCACGACGATCACCTCTCTCCCCGACGTCGACGCCGACTGGCGGGTGAGCATCCTCGAGCAGGAGTTCGGCCGCACCCACTTCCGCGTGCAGAACCGGGAGAACCGCGCGATCACCACCTCCGTCCCGATCATCGGCGCGCACATGGCGGCCAACGCCGCCCTCGCGATCGTGATGCTGATCGAGGCGGGCCGGCCGATCGGCGAGATCCGCGCGGCCCTGCACCGCGACGGAGGGCTCGACGTCTCCCTCCCCGGCCGCACCGAGCGCGTCTCGGGCGAGCACGGCCCCACGGTCTACGTCGACTTCGGCCACAGCGCCGACGCCTTCACCCGCACGCTCGAGGCGGTGCGCGAGGTCACCTCGGGCCGCGTGATCATGGTCTTCGGCGCCGACGGCGACCGCGACGCCCTCAAGCGGCCCGCGATGGCCGAGGCGGCGGTCTCGGGCAGCGACGTGCTCGTGATCACCGACCACCACCCGCGCTTCGAGGATCCGGCGTCCATCCGCAGCACGCTGATGGCGGCGGCGCGCGCGGCGCGGCCGGACGGCGAGATCCACGAGGTGGACGACCCCAAGCGCGCGATCCGCGTCGCGGTGTCCCTGGCGCAGGAGGGCGACTCGATCCTCTGGGCCGGGCCCGGGCACCAGAACTACCGCGACATCGAGGGCGTGCGGACGCCGTACTCGGCGCGGGCCGAGGCGCGGGCGGCGCTGCGCGAGGCCGGCTGGGCCGAGGCGACCGTCCCGGCGCACAGCTGAGCAGGGGCCGCTCCGGACCCGGATCGACGGTCCAGAACCGCGGATCCGGCGGCCCCCTCTGAGATCCTCCACAGGCTCGCCCGAACCGCTGGAGGAGACTCCGCACGCGGTGTAACTTTGCGCAGCACGCAACGTTTGCGGCGGTCCGCCGTGCCCTGGCAGCGCCCGCCAGACAAGGGGACCACCGTGACCGATTCCGCCCGCCCACCCGCGACCGCCGCCAGCCCGTCGGGCGCGATCATGACGCACCGCCAGATCCTCTTCGTGATCTTCGGCCTGATGGCGGGCATGTTCCTGTCGTCGCTCGACCAGACCATCGTCGGCACCTCGATGCGCACGATCGCCGACGACCTCGACGGCCTCTCGCAGCAGGCCTGGGTCACCACCGCGTACCTGATCGTCTCGACGATCGCGACGCCGATCTACGGCAAGCTCTCCGACATCTTCGGCCGCCGCCCGCTCTACCTGATCGCGATCGTCCTGTTCCTGATCGGCTCGCTCCTGGCCGGCTTCGCGACCTCGATGCTCGGCCTCGCCGGCTTCCGCGCGGTGCAGGGCCTCGGCGCCGGCGGACTGATGTCGCTCGCGCTCACCGTGATGGGCGACATCCTGCCGCCGCGCGAGCGCGCCAAGTACCAGGGCTACTTCCTCGCCGTCTTCGGCATCTCCAGCGTCGTCGGCCCGCTGATCGGCGGCCTCCTCGCAGGCACCCCCGAGATCCTCTTCATCACCGGCTGGCGCTGGGTCTTCCTGATCAACCTGCCGATCGGCGCCGTGGCGCTGTTCATCGTGGTGCGTTTCCTGCACCTGCCCAAGCCCGCCGCCCGCCGCTCCGTCCGGATCGACTGGTGGGGCGCCGCGCTCGTCATCGTCGCCGCCGTCCCGCTCCTGCTCGTCGCCGAGCAGGGCCGCGAGTGGGGCTGGGGCTCGCCGATCGCCTGGGTCTGCTACGTCGTCGGCGTGCTCGGCATCGTCGGCTTCATCGCGGCCGAGCGGATGATGGGCGACGACGCGCTGATCCCGCTCAAGCTCTTCCGCTCGCCGACCTTCTCGATGGCGACCGTGCTGGGCGTGCTCGTCGGCTTCGGCATGTTCGGCGGCATGATGGCGCTCCCGCTCTACCTGCAGCTCGTCAACGGCGCCACGCCGACCGAGTCCGGCTTCCTGATGCTGCCGATGATCCTCGGCCTGATGATCGCCTCGATCGTCTCGGGCCAGATCATCTCGCGCACCGGCCGCTACCGCGCGTTCCCCATCCTCGGCACCTTCCTGATGTCGGCCGCGTTCTTCTACCTGTCCTTCGTCTCGATCGACAAGCCGGTGATCTTCGTGATGGGCGGCATGCTGCTGCTCGGCCTGGGCCTGGGCCAGATGATGCAGACGCTGACCCTCGCCTCGCAGAACTCGGTCGACACGGCGAACATGGGCGTCGCGACCAGCGCCTCGACGTTCTTCCGCCAGATCGGCGGCACGCTGGGCACCGCGGTCATCTTCTCGGTGCTGTTCAGCCGCATCCCGGAGACGATCGCCGCGGCGTTCAAGAACCCGACGATCGCCGCGAACCTGCAGGCCGCCGCCTCGGACCCGACGATCGCGGCCGACCCGGCCAACGCGGGCATCCTCAAGCTGCTGCAGTCGCAGGACACCGCGGCGATCGGCTCCGCGCTCGACGGCGACACCTCGTTCCTGAACACGGCGAACGACGCGCTCTCGGCGCCGTTCCTCACCGGCTTCAACGACGCGACGGTCACGGTCTTCCAGGTCGCGCTCGGCGTGGTGCTGCTCGCCTTCGTGCTCTCCTGGTTCCTGAAGACCCCGCCGCTGCGGGCGAAGTCGGCGATGCAGGAGGCGCACGACCTCGCGAACGAGGACGCCGCGGCCGAGCTGCGCCGCACCGACCCGCAGATGGCCGCCCGCGCCGGCGCCGACCTCGCCGCCGGGAGCATCGAGCCCGACGTGCGGACCGACTCCGTCGCCACGGCGCCCCGGCGCGCGGAGGACGGCGACCGGCGCGGCTGAGCGCGCACTCCGGTCGGCTCCTTCCGACCCCTGACGGCCCGGACGCCTCGGCGTGCCGGGCCGTCGGCGTTCCCGGGGGCGCCCCTCCGCCTCGAGCGCCGTCGAGCCCGCCGACCGCCCTGCCGCCCACCCCGCCAGCGCGGTGAGAGAGCGCTCCACCGGGATGGTCGTAGGATGACGGGACAGCCGCCGAAGGAGTCCGCAGTGACCGTTCCCCCCTCCCCCGCCTCGACCCTGCCGGAGCAGATCGCCCGGGCCGAGCGCCTCGCCGCGCGCGACTGGCCCGCCGGATTCCTCTGGGGCTCCGCCACCGCCGCCGCGCAGATCGAGGGCGCCGGCCACGAGGGCGGCAAGGAGGACAGCATCTGGGACGCCTTCTCGCGCGTCCCCGGTGCCGTCGCGAACGGCGACACCCCCGAGGTCGCCGTCGACCACTACCACCGCATGCCCGCCGACGTGCAGCTGATGAAGCGCCTCGGCCTCGACTCCTACCGCTTCTCGGTCAGCTGGTCGCGGGTGAAGCCCGGCGACCGCGCCGTCAACACCGAGGGGCTCGACTTCTACTCCCGCCTCGTCGACGAGCTGCTCGGCGCGGGCGTCCTGCCCTGGCTGACGCTCTACCACTGGGACCTCCCGCAGGCCCTGGAGGAGACGGGCGGCTGGACGAACCGCGACACCGCCGAGCGCTTCCGGGACTACGCGGAGGCCGTGCACGCGCGCCTGGGCGACCGGGTGGCGCACTGGACCACCTTCAACGAGCCGTTCTGCTCGACGCTGCTCTCCTACGGCGCCGGGATCCACGCGCCGGGCGTGATCTCGCAGCAGGCCGCGCTGGCCTCCGTGCACCACACCCACCTCGCGCACGGCCTCGCCGTCTCGGCCCTGCGCGACCTCGGCGCACAGAACCTCGGCATCACGCTCAACCTCTCCAACGCCGTCCCCGACGACCCGGAGGACGAAGTCGACCTCGATGCCGCGCGCCGCTTCGACGCACTGCAGAACCGCATCTTCCTCGACCCGCTGCTGCTCGGCGAGTATCCCGAGGACCTCCTCGAGGACGTCGCGGGCCTGGGCCTGGACGAGCTGATCCAGGACGGCGACCTGGCGACGATCGCGCAGCCGCTCGACTTCCTCGGTGTGAACCACTACCACGACGACAACGTCTCCGGTCATCCTCTGCCGGCCGACGCCGAGGACTTCGCCCAGGCGACCGAGCGCGAGGTCGGCTCGCCGTGGGTCGGCTCGGAGTCGATCACCTTCCCCTCCCGCGGGCTCCCGCGCACCGCCATGGACTGGGAGGTGCACCCCGACGGGCTGCGCTACCTGCTCACCCGGCTGGGCCTGGAGTACGAGAACCTGCCGCCGCTCTACGTCACCGAGAACGGCGCCGCGTACGACGACGTCGTCGAGGACGGCCGCGTGCACGACGTCGACCGCACGCAGTACGTGCTCGACCACGCCGAGAAGGTCGCCGACGCGATCGACCAGGGCGCCGACGTCCGCGGCTACTTCGTCTGGTCGCTGCTCGACAACTACGAGTGGGCCTGGGGCTACGAGAAGCGCTTCGGCATCGTCCGGGTCGACTACTCCAGCCAGGAGCGGCTGATCAAGGACTCGGGACTCGTCTACTCGCGGCTCCTCGGCGGCGCCGCGGCCGAGGCGCTGGACTAGACCGTGTCCGAGGGCATCAGGGGAGGCGGGCGCTCGCCGACGCTCGAGGCAGTCGCCGCGCGGGCCGGCGTCTCGCGCGCCACCGTCTCGCGGGTGGTCAACAACGCGCCGCAGGTGGCCGCCGAGATCGTCACCGCCGTGCAGAAGGCCATCGCCGAGCTCGACTACGTGCCCAATCGGGCCGCGCGGATGCTCGCCTCCCGCCGCACCCAGTCGATCGCGCTGATCGTGCCGGAGTCGACCGCGCGCGTCTTCGCCGACCCGTTCTTCGCCGCCATCGTGCAGGGCGCCGCGATGCGCCTCGCCGACACCGACTACACGCTCTCGATGCTGATCGCCTCGGAGACCAGCGGCGAGAAGACCCGTCGCTACCTGCTCGGCGGCAACGTCGACGGCGCCCTGGTCGTCTCGCACCACTCCGGCGACCACTCCTACGCAGCGCTCTCGAACTCGCTGCCGATCGTCTTCGGCGGCCGGCCGCTCTCGCCGGACGAGCGCGACTCCTACTTCGTCGACGTCGACAACGCCGACGGGGCCGCCGTCGCGACCGCGCACCTGATCGCGGGCGGCCGCCGCCGCATCGCGACCATCGCCGGCCCGGCCGACATGCCGCCGGGCGTCGACCGCCTGATCGGCTGGCGCAGCGCCCTGACCGACGCGGGGCTCGACGACTCGCTCGTCGAGTGGGGCGACTTCTCGCCCGAGAGCGGGACGGAGGCGATGCGCCGCCTCCTCGAGCGCGACCCCGTGATCGACGGCCTCTTCGCCGCGAATGACCAGATGGCCGTCGGCGCCTACGCCGCGCTGCGCGAGGCCGGCCGCCGCGTCCCCGAAGACGTCGCCGTCGTCGGCTTCGACGACGACATCTTCGCCCGCTCCGCCGTCCCCGCACTGAGCACCGTCCGCCAGGTCCCCGTCGAGCTCGGCGCCCGCATGGCCGAGCTCCTGACCGCCCGCATCGAGGGCGCCGACGTCGAGCACCGCACCCTGATGCCCACCGAGCTGATCGTCCGCGCGAGCTCCTGACCTCGGGCCCTCCCCTCCCCTCCCCTTCGCCACTCTCCAAAAGTTGTCGTACTCGATAGCCGAGTACGACAACTTTCGAGGACCCGGCGGAGTGAGTGAGCTCTCGGTGAAGGCAGGGCGGGTCACGGCCGCCAGCCGTGCGCCATCAGGGCGGCCCGGATCTCGAAGATCGTGCGGGCTCGCTCTCGGCCGAGCCCATCCGCGCGGACCACGACCTGGATCCAACCCGCCAGCTGGAGCGCCAGGGAGCGCTCGCGATCGCGCGCGTACTGCGCATCGCTCGTCTGGTGCTGGCGGCCGTCGTACTCCGCGAGCACCTTCCACCGGCGGAAGACGAGGTCGCCGATCGCGATGAGCCGGCCGCCGACCGTGATCTCGGCGTTGACCTCCGGGGCGGGGAGTCCTGCCTCGCGAACCAGCGATCGGAGTGCCGTCTCCCTGCAGGAGGCGGCCGCGGTCGAGACGAGCCGCAGCACGCTCTCGAGCCGTCTTCGTCCGGGCCCGTGGTACCCGTTCACTCGATCCTGCAGGTCGGAGAGTCCCGCGTACGGACGCGGATCGACCTCGTCCGGGTAGCGAGGCACGAGGAGGAGGTGATCGGCGGCCGCCAGGAGGTCGCGGTCGGGAAGGAGCATCGCGAGCGAGACCCACGTCGACGCCGCATCGGCGACCGGCAGTCCGAGCCTCTTGGACACGGCGACGTTCTGCGGCAGAAGGACGTGCCCGACGACGCCCCGAGTCCGCGGCGGTCGCCGCGGGGAGAACGTTGCGACGTGGATCGGATCGTCCTCCGGCCGCCGGAAGGGAAGCGGCACCGACCAGAGCTCGGCCGCCGTCAGATGCGAGAAGAACTGCCCCGGACGCAGCCGTGGCCGGTAGGCCAGAGCACGTTCGACGTGCGTCACCGGCATGACGCGTGTCCTCACTCCGTGGAACGGGCTGGCCAGTCGCGGCGACCGCAGCTCGCCGTCCGTCGCGCCTTCGCGCAGGGCTGCACGGCGGGTGAACGCTCCGAGATCGATGTCCGTCATGCGCCGATCGTGCTGCACCCGAGCCGACGCCGTGGCTCCGTTCCCTCCGACCGACGGACAACTCCCTCCGACCGTCCCTGTGGAGGACTACCGCCCCCGGCCTCTCCTCAAAAGTTGTCGTACTCGGCGCTCCTCTACGACAACTTCTGGAGAGCGGATCCGCACGCCGACGAGGTGGCCATCACGTCCGCAGAAGTTGTCGTCGCGGGTGCGCGAGTACGACAACTTCTGGAGAGGGGGCGGCGGGGGCGGGGCGTCAGAGGTACAGCGGCTCCGGGTCGTGGGCCGCGAAGCGTCGGCGCATCACGGCGATGGCGTCGGCGTGCTCGTCGACGAGGACGAAGCGGCGGCCGAGGGCGTGGGCGACGGCGCCGGTGGTGCCGGAGCCGGCGAAGAAGTCGAGGACGGCGTCGCCCTCGCGACTGGAGGCCTGGACGATGCGACGGAGCACGCCCTCGGGCTTCTGGGTGGGGTAGCCGGTCTTCTCGCGGCCGGTGGGCGAGACGATGGTGTGCCACCAGACGTCGGTGGGGCGCTTGCCGCGCTCGGCCTTCTCGGGGGTGACGAGGCCGGGCGCCATGTACGGCTCGCGGTCGACGGCGGCGGAGTCGAAGTGGTAGCCGCGCGGGTCCTTGACGTAGACGAGGATCGTGTCGTGCTTGGTCGGCCAGCGCTTGGTGGCCTTGGCGCCGTAGTCGTAGGCCCAGATGATCTCGTTGAGGAAGCACTCGCGGCCGAACAGAGCGTCCAGCAGCACCTTGGCGTAGTGCGCCTCGCGGTAGTCGAGGTGCAGGTAGAGGGTGCCGTCGTCGGCGAGCAGGCGCCAGGCCTCGGCGAGGCGCGGCTCGAGGAAGGACCAGTAGTCGTCGAACCGGTCGTCGTAGCGGAGGAGGTCGCCGCGGATCCGCTCGTAGCTGCGGCCCTTGAAGCCGGAGATGGTGCCGGTCGCCGAGCGGACGGAGGTGGTCGAGGTCCGCACCTGCGCGCGGCCGGTGTTGAACGGCGGATCGAGGTACACGACCGTGAAGGACCCGTCCGCGAGCAGCGGCAGGACCTCGAGGTTCTCGGCATGGATCACCGCGCTCCGGGTCTCCGGGACGCCGTCCGCGATCTGGATCGTCCTGGGCACTCCGCAATGGTGTCACGGGGGCGCCGACCCCTCCGACACGGCGTCGACCCCTCCGACACGCCCCGGGGAGCGCGTGCCCGGGCCGCCGCGGGCCCCGGCGTAGAGTGACGCGATGATCTCCGAGGTGCGCCACGACGAGGACCGGTCCCAGTACACGCTGTGGGTCGACGGCGAGAACGTCGGCCTCGCCGACTACGCGGTCCGCGGCGCGGACGTGGTCTTCCTGCACACCGAGATCGCGCCGGAGCACCGGCACGAGGGCCTCGGCGACCGTCTGGTCGAGGCGGCCCTCGACGACGCGCACGACCGCGGTGCGCACGTCGTCCCGCTCTGCCCGCTCGTCGCCGACTTCATCGCCGAGCACCCGGACTACCAGGAGCTCCTCGCGAGCTGAGCGGAGCGGAGCCGGCGCCGGCGTCCCGGAGGGCGCCCCGCCTCACGGCACCCGGCGCAGCCACTCCGGCGTCGAGTACTTCGACGCCACGAGCTCCTCGGCCTCCGCGTACTCCTCGGCCGTCAGGTCGCCCGGAGTGCCGCCGTGCAGCTGGACGAACGTCGCCTTCATCCGCTCGATGATCTCGGCGCGGCTGAGCCCGGTCTGGCTGCGCAGCGGATCGACGCGCTTGACCGCGGACGCGATGCCCTTGTCGGAGAGCTTCTCGCGCCCGATCCGCAGCACCTGCACCATCTTCTCGGCGTCGATGTCGTAGCTCATGGTCACGTGGTGCAGGACGGCGCCGGAGCCGAGCCGCTTCTGCGCCGCTCCGCCGATCTTGCCGGAGGGCGAGGTGATGTCGTTGAGCGGCTGGTAGACCGCGTCGATGCCGAGCGACTGCAGCGCGCTGACGGCCCACTCGTCGAGGAAGGCGTAGGAGTCGGCGAAGGTGAGGCCCTGCACGAGGTCGCCGGGGACGTAGAGCGAGTAGGTGACGACGCTGCCCGCCTCCATGAACATCGCGCCGCCGCCGGAGATGCGGCGGACGACCTCGACGCCGTACTTCGCCGCGTTGTCGAGGTCGACCTCGTTGCGCAGCGACTGGAAGCTGCCGATCACCACGGCGGGCTGGTCCCACTCCCAGATCCGCAGCGTCGGCTCGCGGCGCCCCTCGCCCACGGCGGCGGTCAGCACCTCGTCGAGCGCGAGGTGCATCGACGGCGAGACGGCCTTCGCGTGCACGATCCGCCAGTCGTAGTCGCGCCAGCTGGTCGCCTTCTGCAGCGAGCGCCGGATCGCGACCGCGACGGCCTCGGGCGTGAAGCCGAGCAGCACCGCGTCGGCCGGCAGCGCCTGCCGGATCGCCGCGGCGATCGTCTTCGCGTCGGTCTCGGCCGGCAGCCCGACCACCGCGCGGTCGATGTCGTCGAGCGCCGTGTCGGGCTCGAGGAAGAAGTCGCCCGCGAGCCGGAAGTCGGCGAACCTCCCGTCGACGACGTCGAGGTCGACGACCACGAGCTTTCCACCGGGGACCTTGTACTCGCCATGCATGACGTCAGCCTAGGCCGGAGGAGCGACGTCCTCCCCGGCGGCGACGAACCGCTGGTCGAGCCAGTCGACCAGGTCGGCCGTGACCTCGACGCGGTTGAGCTCCTGGAACAGCTCGTGCCGCGCCTCCGGGTACACCCGCACGCTGACGTCGGTGTAGCCCGCGCGACGCCGGTACGCCTGCGCCAGCGCCCGCACCGAGCGCTCGCCGCCGAGCGTGTCGTCGGCGCCGACCACGAGCAGCAGCGGCAGCGGGTGCTCGGGCCGTCGGGCGGGCCGGCCGATCAGCCGGAGTGTCTCGCGCAGCCCGATCCGCTTCGCGAGCGGAGTGGTGAAGGTCAGCGGGTCGTCGTGGAAGAGCTGCCAGACCTCCGGGTCGCGCGAGAGCCACTCGAGCCCGAGCCCGCCCGCCACCCGGTGCCGGCGCGCCAGGTCGCCCGCGTTCATGTAGCCGGGCAGCCGGTAGGCCGTGCCGCTGAGGATCAGGGCCGCGTAGTCGGCGGACCGGTGGTCGACGATCCGCTGCGCCATCAGCGAGCCCCAGGAGTGGCCGAGCAGGACGATCGGGACGCCGCAGTTCTCCCCCGCGAGCTCGCGGGTGAGCCGGTTGATCGCCTCCTCCGCCGCGCGCAGGCCGCCCGGGCCGAGCCGGCCGAGCTCGGCGACGTCGCCGCCGTGCTGCTCGAGGCCGGTGCGCCCGTGCCCGCGGTGGTCGTCGGCGGCGACCGCGTAGCCCGCCGCGACCAGCGCCTCGGCGAGCTCGACGTAGCGGCCGGAGTGCTCGCCGACGCCGTGCGCGATCTGCACCACCGCCTTCGGACGGGGATGCGCCCACCAGCGCCAGTGGATCGTCACGCCGTAGGCGTCCTGGAAGGTCCTGTCGACCGCGGTGCCGGGCATGAGACCAGTGTGGCCCTCGGGCCGCGGAGCGCGAAGAAGCGCGCGCGAACTGAGAAGATACTCACGATCCGTCGGACAGCGGTCCCGCCCCCCCGCGGGATCGCTAGCGTTCTAGCGCCGTGCGGAGCCCCCACGTCCGTCCCCATCCCCCATCTCGAGCGAGGCCAGCCCCCACATGACCGTGTCGCCCCTGATCTGGACCCTGACGATCGTCTTCATCGTCCTGCTCCTGCTCTTCGACTTCTTCTTCCACGTGCGCAAGGCGCACGAGCCGACCCTCAAGGAGTCGGCGCTCTGGTCGGCCCTCTACGTCGGCATCGCCGTGCTCTTCGGCGTCGGCGTCCTCGTCTTCGGCGGACCGACCCCCGGCTCCGAGTACTTCGCCGGCTACATCACCGAGAAGGCGCTGTCGGTCGACAACCTCTTCGTCTTCCTCATCATCATGGCGAGCTTCAAGGTGCCGCGCGCCGACCAGCAGAAGGTGCTGCTCTTCGGCATCGTCTTCGCGCTGATCGCCCGCACCGGCTTCATCTTCCTCGGCGCCGCGCTGATCAACTCCTTCGCCTGGATCTTCTACCTCTTCGGCCTGATCCTGCTGCTGACCGCGTTCAACCTGGTCAAGCCGGGCGACGAGCACGCGGGCGACAACGTGATGGTCCGCCTCGCCAAGCGCGTCTTCAAGACGAGCGACCAGTACGACGGCGACAAGTTCTACACGCACATCGACGGCAAGAAGGTCCTCACGCCGATGATCCTGGTGATGGCGGCGATCGGCGGCACCGACATCCTGTTCGCCCTCGACAGCGTCCCCGCGATCTTCGGCCTCACCAGCGACGTCTTCCTGGTCTTCACCGCCACGGCGTTCTCGCTGCTGGGCCTGCGCCAGCTGTACTTCCTCATCGACGGCCTGCTCGACCGCCTCGTCTACCTCAGCTACGGCCTCGCCGCGATCCTCGCCTTCATCGGCGTGAAGCTGATCCTGCACGCGCTGCACGAGAACAACCTGCCGTTCATCAACGGCGGCGAGCACGTCGAGGTCTTCGAGATCGGCACCGGCCTCTCGCTCACCGTGATCATCGGAGTGCTGGCCGTCACGGTCATCGCCTCGCTGCTCAGCCCGAAGGGCCGCCGCATGGCCGCCGAGGCCGCGGAGCGCAAGCGCGTGGCCGCGAAGGCCGGGGCGGACGTCGAAACGGGGCACTGACCCGCACAACGAAGGCTGGGACGCCGATCCGGCGAGGAATCACCCGGATCGTGCGTCCCAGCCTTCGTTGTGCCGCTACTTCGCTCGGTACCTGTGCTCCGGGCGGCCGGTGGTGCCGTAGCTCAGGGTCATCTCCACCAGGCCGCGGCCGGCGAGGCCCGAGAGGTAGCGCTGCGCCGTCGCACGCGAGATGCCCGCCCGCTCCGAGACCTCGAGGGCCGAGAGCTCGGCGCCCGACTCGGACAGCCGCGCCAGCACGAGCTGCTCCGTCGCCGAGCGCGACGGCTGCGTGGCCGCCGCGTCGCCCGAATGCAGGATGCGCAGCGCCCGCTCCACCGCCTCCTGATCGGCGACCCGGTCCTCGCGCAGCACGTTGCGGAAGCGCACGTACGCGTCGAGGCGCTCACCGAGCAGCCGCGCGTCGAACGGCTTGATCAGGTAGCCGAGAGCCCCGGCATGCAGGGCCTTCCGCACCGTCGCGCCGTCCGAGGCGGCGCTCACCACGAACGCGTCCGTCTCCAGCTCGCGCAGCAGCGCGATCCCGCTCTGGTCCGGCAGGTGCACGTCGAGCAGCAGCAGGTCCGGCGCGTGCTCGAGCACCGCCGCCCGCGCCGCCCGGGCGGTGTGCACCGGCGGCAGCGCCCGCAGGCCCTGGCGGGTGTCGACCAGGTCGGCGTGCAGCTGCGCCACCCGGAAGTCGTCGTCGACGACGAGCACGGTGCGCTCCTGCTGATCCGGGGTCATCGGTCCTCCTCCTCGAGCGGCGACTCGTCAGGCAGCTCGTCCTCCGGCGGCAGCACCGCGCCCGGCAGCCGCGCGCAGAGCACCGCCCCGGAGGACTCGCCACCGGCGTCCGCCAGCCACACCTCGCCGCCGCGCCGCGCCGCGACCTCGCGGCAGAGCGGCAGCCCGAAGCCGCGGCCGTGCACGCGATCGTCGTCCTCGTCCACGGCGCCCGGTCCGCGCGCGAAGAGCGACTCCGGATCCGCGACGCCGTCCCCCGAGTCGGCCACGGTCACGAACAGCGTGCCGCCGTCGTCGAGCAGCTCGACCTCGACGAACCGCACGTCCCGGCTCCCCTCGACGGCCGCGCGCACCGCGTTGTCGACGAGATTGCCGACCACCGTCGCGACGTCCTCCGGCTCGATCACCGTCCCGCGCACCAGCGTCTCCTCGCCGAGGGTCAGCAGCACGCCGCGCTCGGCCGCCTCGATCCCCTTCGCACCGACCAGCGCCTGGAGATAGGGCTCCTGCAGCCGGTCGGCGTGCTGCACCGGGTACTTCAGCGGCCCGCGGGTCAGCACCTCGTCGAGGTACTCGCGCGCCGACCCCGTCCGGCCCGCGTCGAGCAGCCCGGCCACCACGTGCAGCCGGTTGGCAAACTCGTGCCGCTGCACCCGCAGCGCGTTGGTCATCGCGCCGACCGCGTCGAGGCGCCGGCTGAGCGCGGCGAGCGCCGTCCGGTCGCGCAGCACCACCACGACGCCGAGATCGCGGTCGCCGCGGGTGACCCGGCGGATGTCGACGTAGACGATGCGCGAGCGCACGACGAAGCCCTCCTCGCCGGCGCTTCGGGCGGGCTCGCTCGAGGCGAGGGCCGCCGAGATCGCGTCGGCGAGCGGCTGCGGCAGCCCGAGGTCGGCGAGCGCTCGGCCGTGCAGCGCGCGCCCGGTGGGATCCTCCGAGCCGAGGATCGCGGCGGCGCGCGCGTTGCAGACGCCGACCCTCCCGTCGCGGTCCAGGGCGAGCACCCCCTCGTCGACCCCGTCGAGCACGGCGGCCTGGTCCTGCACCAGCGCGGTGAGCTCCTCCGGGGCGAGCCCGAGGGTGAGCCGCAGCAGCCGGCGCCGGATGAAGACCGAGGCGACGGCCGCGAGCACCAGCCCGGCGAGCGCCGCCGCGAGCACCCCCAGCAGCGCGGTCGGCAGATCGTCGAAGACGCTGGAGCGGGCGAAGCCGATGCTCACCTCGCCCACCACGCGCGCGCCGTCCGGCCCGTAGACCGGTACCTTCGCCCGCGCGGACTCCCCGAGCGTGCCGGTGCCCCAGGACACCGACTCCCGGCCGGCGAGCGCCTCCTCCGCACTCGTCGAGACCACCTCGCCGAGCCGCTCGGGGTCGGGGTGGGCCAGCCGGATCCCGCGGTCGTCGGTGATCACCACGAAGAGCGCGCCGGTGCGCTCCTCCACGGCCTCGGCGGCGGTCTCCAGCGTCCCGCCCTCCAGCTCGGCGCGCGACGGCACGGCCGGGTCGGCGGAGGACGCGGCGACGGCGTCGCGCACGTCGGCGTCCTCGGCGACGGTGCGGGCGATGGCGAGCGCCGTCTCCTCGGCCTCGCCCTGCAGCTGCTGCACGCTGAGCGCGGTGACGAGGCCCGCGCAGACCAGGACGGCCGCGGTGACGGTCGCGAGCTGCAGCACGAGCACATGGGTCGCGAAGCGCATCGGGCCTCCTCGCCGGGTGCTGATCGAGTCGACCGGACCGGTCGCGCTGCGCAGAATGCGCAGAACCCACACTATGCGCAGATCGCGCGCTAATGAGCGATACCCGGGCCGGGCGGCCGGGGCTGCCTAGTGTGTCCACGACCTGGAGAGCCCGCCGCGGGATCCCGGACGCACGACGACGAAGGAGTCAGCAGTGTTGGTAGTACTCGGATTCACGATGATCCTGGCCTTCATGGCCCTGATCATGACCAAGCGGCTCACGCCCATGGTCGCCCTGATCGTCGTCCCGACGATCTTCGGGCTCTTCGCCGGCGCCGGTCTCGGCATCGGCGACATGGTGCTCGAGGCGATCGGCAGCCTCGCCCCCACCGCCGCCCTGCTGATGTTCGCGATCATGTACTTCGGCATCATGATCGACGTCGGCCTCTTCGACCCGCTGATCCGCTTCATCGTCCGCGCGCTCGGCGACGACCCGGCCAAGGTCGTCCTCGGCACCGCGCTGCTGGCCGGCGCGGTCTCGCTCGACGGCGACGGCTCGACCACCTTCATCGTGACCACGGCCGCGATGCTGCCGATCTACCTCCGCCTCGGGATGAACCCGGTCGTCCTCACCTGCGTCGCCGGCCTCGCCAACGGCACGCTCAACATCGTCCCCTGGGGCGGCCCCACGGTGCGCGCCGCCGCGGCGCTGCAGGTCTCGCCGAGCGAGATCTTCGTGCCGATGCTGCCCTCGCTCGCGGTCGGCCTCGCCGTCACGCTCGTCTTCGCCTGGTTCCTCGGGCTCGGCGAGCGCCGCCGCCTCGGCTCGCTCGCCCTGGCCGAGCCGATGCTCGAGCAGGAGCTCGTCAACGCCGGCCGCGGCTCGTCGGCCCGCTCCGGAGCCCGCACCGGCGGCCTCGCCGCCCTCACCGGCGGCATCCGCACCGTCGCCCGCGAGCGCTTCTCCTTCCTCCGCGGCCCGGAGTCGCTGCGCGGCGCCCAGGTCGCCGTCGCCGCCCGCGTCCAGGCCGACGACGCCGACACCGCGATGGCCGACACGATGCTCGACCCCGAGCGCGAGACGCTCCGCCCGAAGCTGATCTGGGTCAACCTCGTGCTCACCCTCGCCGTGATGACCCTCCTCGTCGCCGACATCCTGCCGCTGCCCTACGTCTTCATGGTCGGCTCCGCGGTCGCGCTGCTGATCAACTTCCCGAAGATGAAGGACCAGGCGTCCGAGATCGTCAAGCACGCGCCGAGCATCGTCGGCGTCGTCTCGATGGTCCTCGCGGCCGGCGTGCTGATCGGCGTCCTCAACGGCACCGGCATGGTCGACGCGATGGCCGAGTGGGTCGTCGACGTGATCCCGCCCGCGCTCGGCCCGTTCCTCGCCGTGATCACGGGCGTGCTGAGCATCCCGATGACGTTCTTCATGTCGAACGACGCGTTCTACTACGGCATCCTCCCGGTGCTCTCCGAGAGCGCCGCGCAGTACGGCATCGACCCGGTCGAGATGGCCCGCGCGTCGATCACCGGCCAGCCCGTCCACCTGCAGAGCCCGCTGGTGCCGGCGATCCTGCTGCTGGTCTCGCTCGCCGCGGTCAACCTCGGCGACCACCACCGCAAGGTCCTCTGGCGCGCGGTGATCGTGTCGCTGGTGATGCTCGCGGTCGGCGTGCTGGTCGGCGCGATCCCGTTCGGCTGATCCGGGGACCTGGCGTCAGCCCAGCAGCGGCGCCAGGTTCTCCGTCCACACGTCGAAGCCGAGCTTCACGATCAGCGCCCCGACCACCACGAGGAACGCGATCCGGATGAACCGGCTGCCCTTCGCGACCGCCATCCTCGAGCCGAGGTAGGCGCCCGCCACGTTCGCGAGCCCCATGAACAGCCCGAGCACCCAGATCACGTGGCCGCCCGGCACGAAGTACAGCAGCGCACCGAGATTCGTCGCGACGTTGACGATCTTCGCCTTCGCGCTCGCGAGCAGGAAGTCGTAGCCCAGCGCCGTGATCAGCGCGATGATCAGGAACGTCCCCGTCCCCGGCCCGATCAGCCCGTCGTAGAAGCCGATGACGAGCCCGAGCACCCCCGCGGTCACCAGGTGCCGCCGCCCGGCGTGCTTGAGCGCGGTGACGCTGCCCATGGCCGGCCGCGCGATCGTCACCACGGCCACGACGATCAGCGCGACGACGATGATCGGCTTGAACACCGAGGCGGGCAGCAGCCCCGCGAGATTCGCTCCCCCGTAGCTGCCGGCCAGCGCCACCGCCGCCATCGGCAGCGCCGTCCGCAGGTCCGGCCTCGCCCGCCGGTAGAAGGTGATCGCGCTCGTCGTCGTCCCGAAGATCGAGGCGAGCTTGTTGGTCGCGAGCGCCTGCACGGGCGAGATGCCCGGCACGAGCAGCAGGGCGGGGAGTTGGAGCAGGCCGCCGCCGCCCACCACCGCGTCGATCCAGCCCGCGGCGAACGCGGCCAGGATCATCAGCAGGATGACCGGGAGGGCGAGGTCCTCGGTGAACGTCAGCATCGGTCGGAAGCGTACGCGGCCGCCGCCACCCCCTCGACCCGGGCGGCGCGCCACCCTAGGGTCGGCGGCATGCGATTCGGACTCTTCATCCCCCAGGGCTGGCGCCACGACCTCGTCGGCATCGATCCCGCCGACCAGTGGCGCACCATGCGCGACCTCGCCCAGCACGCCGACGCCGGCCCGTGGGAGTCGGTGTGGGTCTACGACCACTTCCACACCGTCCCGGTGGTGACGGAGGAGGCGACCCACGAGGCCTGGACGCTGATGGCCGCGTTCGCCGCCGCCACGTCGCGGGTGCGGCTCGGCCAGATGTGCACCTGCATGAGCTACCGCAACCCCGCGCACCTCGCCAAGATCGCCACCACCGTCGACATCGTCTCCGGCGGCCGCGTCGAGATGGGCATCGGCGGCGGCTGGTACGAGCACGAGTGGCGCGCCTACGGCTACGGCTTCCCGCCGATCGCCGAGCGCCTCGGCCGCCTCGACGAGGGCGTCCAGATCATGCGGCAGGCCTGGACCGAGGGCGTCTCGACCCTCGACGGCCGGTACTACCAGGTGGACGGCGCGGTGAACCGCCCGCTCCCCCTGCAGGACGGCGGGATCCCGCTGTGGGTGGCCGGCGGCGGCGAGAAGGTGACGCTGCGCATCGCGGCGCAGTACGCGCAGTACACCAACTTCGCGGGCGCTCCCGAGGCGTTCGAGCACAAGAGCGCGGTCCTCCGCGGCCACTGCGAGCGGCTCGGCACCGACTACTCCGCGATCACCCGGAGCTCCAACTACAACGTGATGATCGCCGAGACCGAGGCGGAGGTCGAGAAGGGCCTCCAGCGCCTGGAGCAGCGCGTCACCCCCGCCCTCGGCGCCGAGGCGGCGGCGGCGTTCGTCGCCGAGTACCGCAGCCCCGACGCGCTCGCGGTCGGCACCCCCGCGCAGATCGTCGACCGCCTCGGCGACATGCGCGAGCGCGGCATGGACTACGCGATCACGTACTTCCCCGACGCCGCCTACGACCGCTCCGGCCTCGAGCTCTTCGAGCGCGACGTCGTCCCGCACCTGTCCTGAGGCACTGTCGATCCGTCGCGAACGGCTCCCTCCCTGCGGGTGAGACGACCGTTCCCGACGGATCGGCAGCGCGCCTACGCCTCGCCCGCGCGGTCCGCAAGTCCCTGCGTCAGGGCGGGCCGCCCGCCTACGGTCGAGGCATGGACGCACAGGACATCCGCTGGAACGACGAAGCCCGCGACAAGATCCTCGAGGACTCGGACAGGGTCCTCCGGGAGGCGGTGCTCGACCTCGCGAAGACCAAGGAGGGTGAGCCCTGGGAGGACGTCTTCGCAGAGCTGAACGCACGGCTGAAAGATCAGTTCATCGACTTCGAGCCCGGCCCGGACCTCCGCAAGTACGCCGAGGCCGTCTCCGCGGGGGAGATCGAGTCGTGAGCACCGACGACGACACGGCCGGCCGCACCGAGGACCCGGCGCTCGCCGACGACCTCGCCTCGATCCGCGCCGTCGGCGAGGGCCGCCGCGGCGACGCCGCCGACGAGTCGGACGTCGACCACGGCGACCCGCAGGCCGTCGAGCAGGTCGAGCAGGAGCTCAAGGGCGGCCTCGACCTCGACTGACCGGTCGCAGAACGCAGAAGGCCCGCTCCCCCGTTGAGGGAGCGGGCCTTCTTGCGTTTGCGGGCGACTACGCCGAGAGGCGCTCGTAGTCGGTGTAGCCCTCGGCGCCGCCGCCGTAGACGGTCTCCTGGACGAGCTCGTTCTCGGGGTGCCCGCCCTGCCAGCGCTCGACGAGGTCGGGGTTGGCCATGACGGGGCGGCCCACCGCGACGGCGTCGGCGTGGCCCTCGGTGATCAGTGCGGTCGCCTCCTCGCGGGAGGTCGGGCTGCCGAAGCCGCTGTTGGCGACGAAGACGCCGCCGAAGCGGGTGCGCAGGTCCTGGACCAGCTCGCCGGCGGGCTCGGCGTGCAGGACGCTGAGGTAGGCGAGGCCCAGCGGCGCGAGGCCGTCGACGACCGCCTCGTAGGTGGCGCGCACGTCGGCCTCGTCGGTCTCGACGACGTCCTGGATGTTGTGCGCGGGCGAGAGGCGGATGCCGACGCGGCCGGCGCCGATCTCCTCGGCGACCGCCCGGGTCACCTCGATCACGAACGCGGCGCGGGCGGCGGGGCTTCCGCCGTAGGCGTCGGTGCGGACGTTCGAGACCGGCGAGAGGAACTCGTGCAGCAGGTAGCCGTTGGCTCCGTGCACCTCGACCCCGTCGAAGCCGGCGTCGACGGCGCGGCGGGCACCGGCGACGAACTCGTCGCGGACCGTGGCGAGCTCCTCGGTGGTCAGCGCGTGCGGCACCGGGAACGGCTTCTTCTCGCCGCTCGGGACGCGGACCTCGCCGTCGATGGCGACGGCGCTCGGCGCGACGATGCGGTCGGTGCCGGTGACGTCGGTGTGCGTCACGCGTCCGCCGTTCATGACCTGCATGACGATGCGGCCTCCGGCGGCGTGCACGGCGTCGGCGACGCCCTTCCAGCCCTCGGCCTGCTCGGCGGTGACGATGCCGGGCTGGCCCGGGTACGCCTTCGACTCGGCGCTGGGGAAGACGCCCTCGCTGATGATCAGGCCGAGCGAGGCGCGCTGGGCGTAGTGCTCGGCGATGAGGGCGCCGGGGACGCCCTGCTCGTCGGCCCGCAGGCGCGTCATCGGCGCCATGACGAGGCGGTTCGGCAGGTCGAGGTCGCCGGCGGTGAGGGGGGAGAAGGGATCCACGGATCGCCTTTCGATCGGAGAGCGGGGGGAGGGCGCGTCACCGTTCCCGGGACGCACCCCGGAGGCAACGGCGCCCGCGCCGCGCGCATTCCGCCTCCCGGCGTTCTCCCACCCGCGATGCGCCGGGCGGCCACCGCCCTCAGGTCGAGAGGAGCGTCGCGCGGAACATGCTGGTCGAGTAGCCGCGGAGCGGCGTATCGAGACCCGCCGTCACCGACAGGGCGGTCTGCAGACTCGCCCTCTGACGCTGGTGGATCTACTTGGAAGAGACGCCCGCAGCATGCTGGTCGAGTAGCCCCGCAGGGGCGTATCGAGACCCTCCGTCACCAGCAAGGGCGGGTCTGCAGACTCGTCTGCGGACGACGGTGGATCTACTTGGAAGAGACGCCCGCAGAACATGCTGGTCGAGTAGCCCCGAAGGGGCGTATCGAGACCCACCCACCCCAAGGACGTCGGTCTCTTCCCCGCCCCGCGGTGGCGCCGGAGGCGCCCCCTCCGCTCGATACGCCCGCGGAGCGGGCTACTCGATCAGCAGGTGGACCCCGTTCCGCGACCATCGTCTTTCCCCTCGAGGACAGCCCTCGCTCGGGTGACACCCGGGCTGTCTACACTCGGGAGGCGAACGACGAGGGAGTGCGCGATGCCGAACGAATCATCCCCGACGAGGGCCGCGGTCCGCCGGGGCGCCCGCCGATCGCCGATCGCAGCGCTCCTCGCCGTGCTCGCCGCCGCCGCTCTCGCGCTCGTGCCGGCCGCCACCGCAGCCGCCGAGCCTCCCGCGACGCTCGGCTCCTCCGTCGTCCTCGACTCGGCCGGAGTCCTCAGCTCCGCGGAGATCGGCGACATCGAGGCCGCCTCCGCCCGGCTCTACCAGGACCACAGCGTCCAGCTCTTCGTCGCCTACGTCGACACCTTCACCGGGACCACCGGCGACGAGCGCTGGTCGGACGCGACCGCGGAGCTCAACGGACTCGGCACGAACGACGTCCTCCTCGCCGTGGCGGTCGAGTCCCGGCAGTACCAGGTGTCCGTCGACAACGGCTTCGCCCTCGACGCCGGGCAGGTCTCCGCGCTGGAGACCGACGACATCGAGCCGCAGCTGGTCGACGGCGACTGGGCGGGCGCCGCGGTCGCCGCCGCCCAGGGCATCGGCACCCGCCTCGACGCGCCGAGCGCGGGCCAGGCGCTCGGCTCCGGCCTCCTGGTCGTCCTCGCCGTGCTGGCAGCGCTGGTCGTCGTCGGCGTGATCGTCTGGCTCCTCGTCCGCCGCGCGCGCCGCCGAAAGGCCGCCGAGGCGGTCGAGGCGTCGATCGACGAGCTCGCCACCCGCGCCGGCTCCGCCCTCGTCCACGCCGACGACGCCGTCCGCACCAGCGAGCAGGAGGTCGGCTTCGCGGAGGCGCAGTTCGGCTCGGACGCGACCGGCCCGTTCCGCGAGGCGCTCATGACCGCCAAGCGCCTCCTCGGCGAGGCGTTCGCCCTGCAGCAGCGACTCGACGACGCGGAGCCGGAGACCGACCAGGAGCGCCGCGACGGCTACGGCCGGATCCTCCAGCTCTGCGCCGACGCCGAGCAGGTGCTCGACGAGAAGGCGGAGGCCTTCGAGGAGCTCCGCGCCCTGGAGAAGAACGCTCCGGAGGTGGCCGCCCGCCTGACCGCGCGCACCGCGGAGGTCCGGGCCCGCCTCTCCCCCACCCGGGCCCTGCTCGCCGATCTGTCCACCCGCTACGCCCCCACGGCGATCGACGACGTGGAGGACGACGCCGACCAGGCGGAGGACCGCCTCCGCTTCGCGGCCGACCAGGTGACCGAGGCGCAGGCGGCCCTCACCGCCGGCGACTCGGGCCGCGCCGCCGTGCTCCTGCGCGCCGGCCAGCAGGCGGCCGAGCAGGCCTCGGGCCTCCTCGACGCCGTCGCCACCCGCTCCACCGATCTGCAGGAGGCGGAGCGCACCCTCGCGGGGCGCGTCGCCGAGATCCGCGCCGACGTCGCCCAGGGCCGCGCGATCGTGGCGGCGGGCGACTCCGCCGACGCCGCGAGCGCCCCCCTCGTCGCCAACGTGCAGTCCGCGGTGTCCACGACGGAAGCCGCCCTCGACACCGTCGAGCGGGACGCCACCGCGAGCCCCCGCGACCCGCTCGCGCTCCTGGAGCGATTGACCGCGGCCGACGCCACCATCGACGCCGCGGTCGGCGGCTACCGCGACGCCCAGGCCCAGCGCGAGCGCCAGCGCGCCGCCGTCTCCGCCGAGATCGGCGCCGCTCGCAGCCGTGTCTCCGCCGCCGAGGACTTCATCGCCGCCCGGCGCGGAGCCGTGGGCTCCCAGGCGCGCACCCGCGTCGCCGAGGCCGCCCGCTCGGCGGAGTACGCCGCGCAGATCGCGGCCACCGACCCGGCCGAGGCGCTCGCCTCCGCGCAGCGCGCCTCCGCCCTCGCGCAGCAGGCACTGCAGGCCGCCCGCTCCGACGCGAGCGCCTACTCGGCCCCCGGGATCGGCGGAGGCGGCGGCTACGGCGGCAACACGACCGGCGCCTTCCTCGGCGGCATCCTCGTCGAGTCGCTCCTCGGCGGCGGCGGAGGACGACGCTCCGGCTACCGCTCCGGCGGATTCGGAGGCGGCGGATTCGGGGGCGGAGGCGGCTTCGGCGGCGGCGGCTCCCGTCGCTCCTCCGGCGGCGGTTTCGGCGGCGGTGGCGGCGGCGGCCGACGCGGCGGCGGCGGACGCTTCTGACCATCTCCGCACCACCCGCACGATCCGAAGACCCCGACCACAGACCCCGGGCCCGCATCCGCTCGGCCCCCGCCCGCAAGCACCTCACCCAAGGAGAGACAGCATGGCCCAGAAACAGTCGATCTTCGGCCGCATCGCGCAGCTCGCGAAGGCCAACATCAACGCGCTCCTCGATCAGGCCGAGGACCCGCAGAAGATGCTCGACCAGATGGTGCGCGACTACACCGACAGCATCCGCGACGCCGAGGCCGCCATCGCGCAGACCATCGGCAACCTGCGCCTGCTCGAGGACGACTACCGCGAGGACGTCCAGAACGCCGACGAGTGGGGCGGCAAGGCGCTCGCCGCGAGCCGCAAGGCCGACGAGCTCCGCACCTCCGGCAACGTCGGCGACGCCGACAAGTTCGACGCGCTCGCCAAGGTCGCCCTGACCCGCCAGATCCAGTCAGAGAAGGAGGCGAAGGACGCCGAGCCGACCATCGCCTCGCAGACCGAGGTCGTCGACAAGCTGAAGTCGGGCCTCAACCAGATGCGCGAGAAGCTCAACCAGCTCTCGTCCAAGCGCGACGAGCTGATCGCGCGCTCGAAGACCGTCGAGGCGCAGTCGCAGGTCCAGGACGCGATCAAGAGCATCGACATCATGGACCCGACCAGCGAGGTCAGCCGCTTCGAGCAGAAGATCCGTCGCGAGGAGGCGCGCGTGCGCGGCGCCGAGGAACTCGCCTCCTCGAGCCTGGACGCGCAGTTCGAATCGCTCGAGGACCTCGGCGAGATGACCGAGGTCGAGGCGCGCCTGGCCGCGCTCAAGTCGGGCCGCCCGCAGGACTCGATCGGCTCCTGACCGCGCGGGGAGCTCCGGGCCGATGATCCCCTGGTCGGCCCGGAGATCTCCTCATCGCATGCCCCTGTCGGCATGCCTCTCGAAGACTGGCAATCGCCCTGATGCGGGGCCGCGCGGCACCCCATAGTGTTGACCTCGGTCGCCCCGGAACCCGGTTGGCCGCAGCCTCGTCCGGCCCCTACCGACGCGGTGAACACCATGAGCGGACCCGGACCTCCCGGGGATCGCTCACCGAGCGGCCGTCGACGAGGACGGCCACCCCGAACGAGCGAGGCGCCGATGAGCACCCCCACCGCACTGTCCGACGGAAACACCCCCTCCGCCCCCCGGGTCGAGGCCACCCCCCGGGTCCAGGCCTCCCCCCGCGTGATCCGCACCCGCCCCCGCGGCGAGGGCAACACCAACCCCACGACGGAGTACTCCGGTCTCCTGAGCACCGTGCGCGACGCCGGGCTCCTCCGCCGCCGCCGCGGCTTCTACTACATCCTCTTCTCCGTGCTGACGCTCGCCCTCGGCGGCATCGTCACCGGCTTCGTCCTGCTGGGCGACTCCTGGTTCCAGCTGCTGCTCGCGGCGGCCCTGGGCATCGTGCTCACCCAGTTCGCCTTCCTCGCCCACGAGGCCTCGCACCGTCAGGTGTTCGAGTCCGGCAAGGCCAACGACGTCGCCGGGCGCACGCTCGCGAACCTCGTCGTCGGCATCAGCTACTCCTGGTGGATGAACAAGCACAGCCGCCACCACGCCAACCCGAACGTGCTCGGCAAGGACCCGGACATCGTCCGCGACGTCGTGTCGTTCACCCCGGAGGACGCGGCCCGCTCGCGCGGCGCCTACGCCTGGCTCACCCGCCGCCAGGGCTACGCCTTCTTCCCGCTCCTGCTGCTCGAGGGCATCAACCTGCACCTGCACGGCTTCCGCACCGTGTTCGGCAAGGGCAAGGTCGACAAGCGCTGGGTCGAGATCTCGATGCTCGTCGCCCGCGTCGGCCTCTACCTCGCCGTCGTCTTCTGGGCGCTGCCGCTCGGGATGGCCTTCGCCTTCGTCGGCGTGCAGATGGGCGTCTTCGGCCTCTACATGGGCGCCTCGTTCGCCCCGAACCACAAGGGCATGCCGATCCTGCCGAAGGAGGCGCGCGTCGACTTCCTGCGCCGCCAGGTCCTCACCTCGCGCAGCATCCGCGGCAACTGGTTCAACGACTACTTCATGGGCGGCCTGAACTACCAGGTCGAGCACCACCTCTTCCCGAACATGCCCCGCCCCGCCCTGCGCGAGGCCCAGGTCATCGCCAAGGAGTACTGCGCGACCCACCAGATCCCCTACACCGAGACCTCGCTCCTCGAGTCGTACGGCATCGTCGTCCGCTATCTCAACCGCGTGGGCCTCTCGGCCGGCGGCGACCCGTTCGACTGCCCCGCCGCCGGCGCCTACGGGCGCTGAGCCCCAGAGGGCACGCCCCGAGCCCCGGGGCACGACGAAGGCCCTCCCCTCCGATCCGGAGCGGGAGGGCCTTCGTCGTTCAGCGGGTCAGTTCGCGGAGCAGAGGATGAGCGTGCTCGACACGTTCGCCGCGGTCTTCGAGCCGGTGCCCGTGTAGCCGGCGGGCAGGGTCGAGACGGCGTTGAGCCCGAACGCGACCGAGATCGAGAGCGTCGTGCGGAACGTGATGGTCGCCCCGGCCGGCAGAGCCGCCGTCAGGGTGATCTGCCGAGACGTGCTGCTCAGCACGGCGACGTCCGCCGTTCCCCCCGAGACCGAGAAGACGCCGATGTTCGCGACGCCGGAGCCGACGACGGTGACGATCGTGCCGATCGGAAGCGGCTCCGTCGGTCCGGCGGTCAGCGTGAAGCCGGGGCCGATGACGCCCAGGACGCCGCAGGTGCCCCGGAGGACGTAGGCGCCGAGGTCGACGTTCGACGCCGCGGCGGACGGGGTGGCGACGGCCACGGCGACGACCGGCACGGTCCACGCGGCGGCGGCGGTGACGGAGCGGCGGGTGACCATGCGGTCGGAGTCGGAGCGGGGCGAGGAGTGGTGGGTCACGGGCGTGGCCTTCCGGTCGAGGAGCGCGGGATGCGGCGCCACACCGGCGACGGTGACGGGTGGTCCGGCTCGATCGTCGCGAGACGCCCGGTCGGGCGCCAGCGCGCGGAGCCTGTCCCCCGTCAGTGGGAGGGAGCCCGAACGCAAGGGGTTCCCGGCGGGTCGGCGGCGTCCTAGCGTTGCCCCATGAGCAGCTCCGAGAACGACATCGAACAGACCTCCGTCGACCCCGCGGAGACCTCCGGCACCGCCGGCACCGGCAACGCCGCAGGACTCGACGAGGTGGGCAGCCCGTCCCCCGACGGACCCGACGGCGTCGACGCCGCGGGCGAGGAGCAGAACCCGCCCCTGCCCGACTGGGGACCCACCGACGGCGTGCACGGCACCGACGCGGAGACCGCCGACGGCACCGACGCCTCCGGCACCGCCGGGCACTGAGCGCCACCCTTCCAGGGCCCTCGCGCCTCCCCTCCGGCACTGCGCCGGCCGGGAAGCGCGGGGGCCCTCCGCCGTCCCTCCGTGTTCGCCGGAACGTCGCCGGAGGCCCTGCTCGACGGCCCTACACTGGCGCAATGCAGCCGAACGAACGCGCCCTCCGGGTGATCTCCTACAACCTCCGGGAGCACCGCGCGCACGGCGAGATCGCCCCCCTCGCCGCCCGTCACGACGTCGACGTCCTCTGCCTCCAGGAGTGCGACACCACGAAGCTCCCCCAGGAGCTCGGCGATCTGCGGCTCGCCTCGGTGACCGCGCGCAACCGCCTCGGCCTCGCCGTCTACTACTCGCACGCCCGCTTCGAGCTGCTCGGCAGCGCCGCCTTCGAGCTCAGCAAGTCGATGCACGACCGCGTGATGTCCCCCGCTCATGAGCGGCTGCTCGCCGTCCGGCTCGAGGACCGCGAGGGCGGATCGATCGCCGTCTCCTCCTTCCACGCCGCCCCGCTCTCGGCCGGCAACGCGCTGCGCCGCAAGCAGATCGGCGAGGCGCTGGACCGTCTCCGCGAGTACGCCCCGGAGACCCCGTCGCTGATGGTCGGCGACTACAACTACCCCTGGTTCTTCCGCGGGCTCGACCGCAGGATGACGCAGAACGGCTACCTGGTGTCGCGGAGCGATTCTCCGACCTACGCGCGCTACCGCTACTTCAGCGGCCACTTCGACTTCGCGATCAGCGACGCCGTCCGCATCGAGCGGGTCTCGACCCTGCCGCAGGGCGTCTCCGACCACCTCCCTGTGCTGGTCGACGCCCACTACGACGTGCGCGCGGCATGACCGGTCGGGCTCCCCGGGGCTGCCTCGGTAAACTCGTCGAGTGACGACCCTGATCCTCGCCCGGCACGGAGAGACCGTCTGGCACGCCGAGAACCGCTACGCGGGCTCCTCCGACATCGCGCTGACCCCGCTCGGCCAGGACCAGGCGGCGACGCTCGCCTCCTGGGCCGTCGACGCCGAGCTCGACGCGGTGTACTCCTCCACCCTCGTCCGCGCCGTGCGGACCGCGGTGCCCGCCGCCCGGGCCGCCCACCTCGAGGTGCAGCTCGACCCCGCGCTCGTCGAGGTCGACTTCGGCCAGGGCGAAGGGCTGACCAACGCCGAGATGGAGAAGCGCTTCCCCGACGAGTACCGCGCCTGGGTGGCCGCTCCCGCCATCCAGCCGATGCCCGGGGGCGAGTCGGGGCTCGACGCCGTCGCCCGCGCCAACACGGCGCTCGCCCGCATCCACCGCGAGCACCCCGACGGACGCGTGCTCGTCGTCGCGCACGGCACCCTCATCCGCCTGCTGCTCTGCGCCTACCTCGGCATAAACCCCGAGACCTACCGGCACACCTTCCCCTCGGTCGACAACGTCTCGCTGACGACCCTGCTCTGGGACGAGACCGGGGTCGGCCTGCTCGGCTACAACGTCCCGCCCGTGCAGAAGCAGC
The DNA here is from genome assembly GCF_013205025.1 of Rathayibacter sp. VKM Ac-2857. Lineage (GTDB taxonomy): Bacteria > Actinomycetota > Actinomycetes > Actinomycetales > Microbacteriaceae > Rathayibacter. Next base: position 1,174,087 of record NZ_JABMLE010000001.1, read on the forward strand.
GGCGCTCGAGCTGAACGCCGTTCCGCCCGCCCGGGTGAGCGCGGGGTCGATCGGACTCGTGCTCGGCTCGATCGCGAGCGTGCAGCTCGGCGCGTCCTTCGCCGTCCTGCTCTTCCCCGCCGCCGGCCCGATCGGCACGGTGACGCTGCGCCTGGTCTTCTCGGCGCTGGTGCTGCTGATCGTCTGCCGACCGCGGATCCGCGGCTACTCGCGCTCGGACTGGGCGACCGTCGGCGCGTACGGCCTCGCCCTCGGTGGGATGAACGCCTGCTACTACGAGGCGATCGCCCGGATCCCGCAGGGAGCGGCAGTGACGCTCGAGGTGCTCGGTCCGCTGGTGCTGTCGGTGATCGCCGGGCGGAGTCTCGTCAGCCTGCTCTGGGCGGCCCTCGCCCTCGGCGGCGTCGTCGTGCTCTCGCAGGGCGGCTTCTCCTCGCTCGACCCCGTCGGCGTCGCGTTCGCGCTCGGCGCCGCCGCGCTGTGGGCCACCTACATCGTCTTCGCCGGGCGCACCGGCGGGCGCTTCCCGCGGCTGGACGGGCTGGCACTCGCACTGACCGCCGGAGCGATCGTCTCGCTGCCGTTCGGCATCGCCACGGCCGGGCCCGCGCTCGTGCTGCCGCCGGTGCTGCTGCTCGGGCTCGCGGTCGCCGTGCTGTCCTCGGCGCTGCCGTACGGGCTGGAGCTGCTCGCGCTGAGACGGCTGCGCTCGTCGACCTTCTCGATCCTGATGGCGCTGGCGCCCGGCGCCGCGGCGCTCTCGGGGTTCCTGGTGCTGGGCCAGCGGCTGACCGTCGTCGAGGCGCTCGGCATCGCCCTGGTCGTCGCGGCGAGCGTCGGCGCGGTGCGCACCGCCCGTCGGACCTGAGGCGCCGGGTCCGTCGCGGAACGACGGACGTCGGAGGCCAGGCCGGGGGCGCGGGAGCCGCCCTTTCGGGTCGGGCGGCCGATCGGACCAGGTCACCGTACGCGAGTTGTCCCCGGCCTGGTCTTCCTCCGACCGTACTGAGCGCCGCCCGGCCCGCCTAGCTGTCGCAGACGGCGCGGCCACAACGGGGGTCACTGCAGGTGCCGGCGCGCCGGCGCCGGGTCTCGATACGCCCGCTGCGCGGGCTGCTCGACCAGCACGATCCTTCATGGCTGCCCTCGAACATGCTGGTCGAGTAGCCCCGAAGGGGCGTATCGAGACCCACCGTCGCCAGCACGGCGGGTCTGCAGACTCGCGTTCTGACAGTGGTGGATCTCGATACGCCCGCTGCGCGGGCTACTCGATCAACATGGATCTTTTGTTAGGCTAACTATGTGACTTCCGCCGACATCGATCTCCCCGCCCTCGCCGGCGAGACGCGCGTCGCGGTCGGCCGGCTCGGCCGCCGCCTGCGCCAGGAGAAGGCGGAGCACGAGCTGAGCGACGCGCAGTTCGGCGTCCTCGCCCTCCTGCACCGCGAGGGCCCGCGCACCCTCGGCGAGCTCGCCGAGGCGGAGCGCGTCCGGCCGCCGTCGATGACCCGCACCGTCGGCTGCCTCGCCGACGACGGACTCGTGGAGCGCCTCCCCGACCCGACCGACGGCCGCGTCACCCGCATCCGCGCGACCGCGCGCGGCTCCGAGCTGGTCCTCGACGTCCGGCGCAGCCGTGACGCCTGGCTCATCGCCCGCCTCCGCGAGCTCGATCCCGCCCAGCGCCGGCTGCTGCACGACGCCGCCGCGCTCCTTCGCGAGGTGGCCGACCGATGAGCGCGATGTTCCGCTCCCTCGCGGTCCCCAACTACCGGATCTGGTTCGCCGGTGCGATGGTCTCCAACATCGGCACCTGGATGCAGCGCACGGCCCAGGACTGGATCGTCATCAACGATCTGACCGACCACGACGCGACCGCGCTCGGCGTGACCATGGCGCTGCAGTTCGGTCCGCAGCTGCTGATGGTGCCCTTCTCCGGCTTCATCGCCGACCGCTTCGACCGCCGGAAGCTCCTGATGGCGACGCAGGCCGCGATGGCCGTCCTCGGCCTCGCGCTCGGCCTGATCGTCGTGACCGGGATCGTCCAGCTCTGGATGGTCTACGTCTTCGCGCTGCTCCTGGGCTTCGCCGCCGCGATCGACGCGCCGGTCCGCCAGACCTTCGTCTCGGCCCTCGTCGAGGAGCGCGACCTCTCCAACGCCGTTTCGCTCAACTCGGCCTCCTTCAACTCCGCGCGGATGATCGGCCCGGCCCTCGCGGGCGTGCTGATCGCGGCCGTCGGCTCCGGCTGGGTCTTCCTTCTCAACGCCGCGAGCTTCGTCGCCGTGCTCGTCTCGCTGCGCTTCCTGCACCGGGAGCAGCTGCGCTCCGCCCCCCGCGCGACCCGCGGACCGGGCGCCCTGCTCGAGGGCTTCCGCTACGTGTCGCGGCGGCCGGACATCCTCGTGGTGCTCTCGATCGTCTTCCTGATCGGCACCTTCGGCCTCAACTTCCCGATCTTCGCCTCGACGATGGCGACGGTCGAGTTCGACATGGGCGCGAGCGAGTTCGGCCTGCTCTCCTCCGCCATCGCCGTCGGCTCGGTCGTCGGCGCCCTGCTCTCCGCCCGGCGCGACCGCCCCCGGTTGCGCCTGATCGTGGGCGCGGCCGCGGCCTTCGGTATCGCCCTCGCCCTCGCCGGCCTCATGCCGACCGTCTGGGCCTTCGCGCTCCTGCTGCCCTTCGTCGGCATCGCCGCGCAGACGCTGATGACCTCGGCGAACGGCTACGTGCAGCTCTCCACCACCCCGGAGATGCGCGGTCGAGTGATGGCGCTCTACATGGCCATCTTCATGGGCGGCACCCCGATCGGCGCCCCGCTGATCGGCTGGGTCGCCAACGCCTACGGCCCGCGCTGGGCGATGCTGGTCGGCGCCGCCTCCGGCGCTCTGGCCGCCGGCGTCGGCCTCGGCTGGTACCTGCGCACCCGCCGCCGCGCCCGTGCCGGCGAGCCCGCCGCCCAGGAGGAGGTCGCCCTCGTGACGACCCCCGCCCTCACGCCTCGCGCGTGATCTCCGAGCGACCCAGCTCCTCCACGGAGTGCGGATCGCGCTTACGAACTCCTGCGCTGGGCGGCGCGCTCCGCCGCTTCCTTGATCAGCCGGTACTGCTCCGGCGAAACGGAGTCCCCTATCCGGCGAGCATTGTCCCTTCCAGCGAGCGGTCGTACGGCCGAGAACGCTGCCGCACCATGGATATCAAGGTGGGATCTGTTGTGAAGGTGAAGTTTCGACTCTCTGGTGAATGCGCGCCGGAGTGGTTGCGACAGGATTCTCGGAACCCACTCGTTCCGATCCACCTCCGTCACTAGTAGCTGGCGCTCGATACCACGAGTGACCGATGCCGCCACCCAGTCGGCGAATTGGATGTTCGCGCTGAGCAGACTGTCCACGTGCATCGGTGGCTCCACGATTCTTCTCATCTCCGCATGATCGCCGGCGCGCCCCAGTATGTGGCTGTACATGCGAGGAAGCCGCTTCGCTCGATCCTTCTCGTTGATCTGGTCGATCATCACGAGGAGTTGCTCGTTCTTCCGCTCAGCGAAGGTGCAGAGGCGATTCAGTGCCTCCCTCATCGCAAGGGCCTCTCGCTCGTCCTTGTCGAGCCGGGTCTGCTTAGGAGTGCCGATCGGTTTCTCGTCGGCGTAGTAGAACAGCGTGCCGCCGAGCTTCTCCCGCAGAATCCGCACCAGACCGGCGAAGACGCGGATCTGATCGGGGTAGTGCTGTGCGGTGAAGGAGTGGAAGATCACGGACCCCTTCTTCTCCCATCGCCCCGGATGCTCCGCGTCAGCGATCTCCGGCGCGAAGATGATTCGCTTCTCCCGATCGAACAGCTGACCGAAGCGGCGGGCGTTCCGATCAGGCACGACGAAGCCGGCATATCCGAAGGCCGGACTCGTACGAAAACGCGCGTCTGCCTTCGACACGAACGCGCCGGTCTCGCCTATCTCATCGATGTACGCCAAAAGCATGCGACCATCCTGGCGTTAACGCAGAAGCCCACGCACATGGCGTGGGCTTCTCGAATTGGCGCTCCGAGGAACTCTTTCATCCCCTGCTACCGGCCGCAACGATACCACCCGTCTGTGACGTTTGCCATCACATCGCGCGAACGTCAGTTCATGCAGGCCGTTCTGGCGCGAATCACGTCATCCGTGCACGCGGCACTCGTCGGAGGGCGAGCTGAGCCGAGTCGCGCCGCAGGCGATCACGACGCAGAACATCGCCGCCCTCACGCCTCGCGCGTGATCTCCACCCGGACGAACAGCTTCGAGGAGTGCGGCCCGGCGTAGACGCCGCGGAGCGGGGCGATGTCGTTGTAGTCGCGGCCGCGGCCGACGATCACGTGCCGGTCGCCGATGTCGATCAGGTTGGTCGGGTCGTAGCCGCGCCAGGCGCCGCCGCAGAACCACTCGACCCAGGCGTGCGACTCGCCGACGACGGTCTCGCCGATCGCCGCGTTCGGCTTGGGGTGCAGGTAGCCGGAGACGTAGCGCGCCGGGATGCCGGTCGAGCGCAGCGCGCCCAGGACGATGTGGGTGATGTCCTGGCAGACGCCCTCGCGGGCGGTCCACGACTCGGTCGCCGTCGAGTGCACGCCGGTGACGCCCTGGCGGTAGGTCATCTCGCGGCCGATCGTCTCGGCGATCGACAGGGCCGCGTCGCACGGGCCCTCCGCCGCGTCGGCCAGCCGGCGGGCCAGCTCGACGAGGTCCTCGGGCGGAGCGGTGCGGTTGGTCTGCTTGAGCTGCTCCACGTACTCGGTGAGCGTCTCGACCTGGTCCGCGAGCTGCTCCCAGCCGACCGGGTGGTCGGGGTGCGCCTTCGGGCGGATCTCGACGAGCGAGGTCGCGGTGAGCGAGAGCTCCTGGTGCGGGTCGAGCACGTCGAAGGACGAGACCCGGGTGCCCCAGTAGTCGGTGTAGGTGTGCGCCGAGGTGACCGGGCGGATGACCAGGTTGGACGAGAGCACCAGCTGCCCGTCCGAGGACGCCGGGAGCATCCTCGCCTCGTTGTAGGACGCGACGACGTCGCCCCGGTAGGTGAACCCTGTCGTGTGCGTGATGCGCAGCCTGCTCACAGCGCCTCCCCGATCCAGCTCGGCATGACGTTGGTGGGGAAGTAGCGCTGGCGGATCGCCTCGGAGGCCGACGAGGTCGCCTCCTGCACGCTGTCCATGTGCCGCGGGAGGTCCTCGAGGATCTCGGCGATCGGCCGGTACTCCAGCTCGCTGCGGATCTGGCCGAGCACCCGCTGGGCGTCGCCGGTGTGGCCGACGCGGCCGGTGCGCGGCTCGATGTCGCGCATGCACATCTCGGCGCGCGAGACCGAGAAGAGGATCGAGCGCGGGAAGAGGCGGTCGAGCAGGAGGAACTCCGCCGCGTTGCGCGCGCTCGGCACGCCGCGGTAGGTGCGGAGGTACGCCTCGTACGCCCCGCAGGAGCGCAGGATCGTCGTCCAGGACGGGCCGCTCGCCTCGGTCAGCGACCGGGTCGCCAGCAGCCGGGCCGTCATGTCGGCGCGCTCGATCGAGCGGCCGAGCGTGAAGAACTGCCAGGCCTCGTCGCGCGAGGTGGCCGACTCGATGATGCCGACGGCGAGCGCCGAGCGCTCGCGCACCCAGCCGAAGAACTCCGACACCCGCTCCCCCGTGACCCGGCGGGGCATCCGGGTGCGCGTGGTGTTGAGGCACTCCCACAGCTCGGTCGAGACGATCTCCCGCGCGCGCCGGGCGTTCTCGCGGGCGGCGCCGAGCGAGTAGGCGATGGAGGCGGGGTTCGTGCGGTCGATCGCGAGGATGGTCAGCACATCGGCGCGGGTGACCTCCGCCATGTCGTCGGGGGCGGTGGAGCCCATCACCGACAGCAGGGAGCGGCAGGCGGTGTCCTCGTCGATCCACGGGTCCTCGAGCAGGAGCTGCAGGTGGACGTCGAGGATGCGGGCGGTGCCGTCGGACCGCTCGATGTAGCGGCCGATCCAGAACAGCGACTCGGCGATCCGGGAGAGCATCAGGCGTCCTCCCCCGCGGCGAGCGTCTGCTGCTGCTGCTGCTGGTCCTGGTCGTGGTTGGCCGCGTCCTGCGGCGACTGGTCGGGCGTGTGGTTCAGCGGGTAGACGATCGGGATCGAGCTGGTCACCGCGGCCTGGTCCTCGACGAGTCCGGAGATGTCGTGGGCGTCCGGCTCGGTGAGCGGCGCGCCCTCCAGGCCGACGACCCAGGTGTCCTTCGAGCCGCCGCCCTGCGACGAGTTGACGACCAGCTGGCCCTCGGGCAGCGCCACGCGGGTGAGACCGCCGGGCAGGACCCAGATGTCCTTGCCGTCGTTGACCGCGAAGGGGCGGAGATCCGCGTGCCGCGCCCGCATCCCGTCGTCGACCAGGGTCGGGATGGTCGAGAGCTGCACCACCGGCTGGGCGATCCAGCCGCGCGGGTCGGCCTGGAGCCGCGAGCGCAGCTCGGCCAGCTCCTTCGCCGAGGCGGCCGGCCCGACCACGAGGCCCTTGCCGCCGGAGCCGTCGACCGGCTTCACGACGAGCTCGTCGAGGCGGTCGAGCACCTCCTCGAGCGCACCCGGATCCTCCAGGCGCCAGGTGTCGACGTTCTTGATCACCGGCTCCTCCGAGAGGTAGTAGCGGATCAGGTCGGGCAGGTAGGTGTAGACGAGCTTGTCGTCGGCGACGCCGTTGCCGACCGCGTTCGCGATCGTGACGTTGCCCAGGCGGGCCGCGAGCATCAGACCGGGCGAGCCGAGCATCGAGTCGGCGCGGAACTGCAGCGGATCGAGGAACTCGTCGTCGACGCGGCGGTAGATCACGTCCACGCGGGTGGGCCCGGAGGTGGTGCGCATGAACACCTTGCCGCCGGTGCAGAAGAGGTCGCGGCCCTCGACCAGCTCGACGCCCATCAGGCGCGCGAGCAGGGTGTGCTCGAAGTAGGCCGAGTTGTAGACGCCGGGGGTGAGCACGACGACGGTGGGGTCGTCGACGCCCTCGGGGGCGGAGGCGCGCAGGGCCTGGAGGAGCCGGTTGGGGTAGTCGCCGACCGGCCGCACGCGCATCGAGACGAACAGCTCGGGCAGCGTCTGGGCCATCACCCGGCGGTTCGAGATGACGTAGGAGACGCCGGAGGGCACGCGGACGTTGTCCTCGAGGACCCGCCAGTCACCGACCTCGTCGCGGATCAGGTCGATGCCGGACACCTGGATCCGCACGCCGTTGGCCGGCTCGATCCCGGCGGCCTGGCGGTGGAAGTGGCTGGAGCTGGAGAGCAGTGCGGCGGGGATCACGCCGTCCTTCACCGCGTTCTGCGGGCCGTAGACGTCGGCGAGGAAGGCCTCGAGCGCGCGGACGCGCTGCTTGATGCCGCTCTGCACCTCGTTCCACTCGGCGCTCTCGATCACGCGCGGGACGGCGTCGAGCGGGAAGGGCCGCTCCTCGCCCGCGAAGTCGAACGTCACGCCCTGCGCGAGGTAGGAGGAGGCGAGCGCATCGGTGCGACCGCGCAGCTCCTCCTGCGTCATCCGCGCGAGCGAGGAGTAGATGTCGCGGTACGAGTCGCGGACGCCGGCGGGGCCGCTCGTCGCCGCGACATCGGCGAACATCTCGTCCCAGGGTGAGGCGCCCGTGCGGGGCCGCTCGACCTTCTGGGACCCGTATCCGTCGAAGAGGTCACCCATGGCACGACTCTAGTGCGGGGCAGATTGCGGGGATGTTTCGGGCGGCCGGAGGGCGAGGAGGCCCCCGGTCACTCGAGGGTGAGGGCCTGCGAGATCCGGTCGGCGTCGAAGGCGCGGGCCATCCTCCGCCGCTCCCCGTCGGGGAGGCCGAGCTCGAGGGCGACCCCCTCCCAGGCCTGAACCTGCGCGGCGGTCTCCCGCACGATCCGCGCGGCGTCGGGGCGGGTGAGCCGGTAGGCGTCGGCCGTGGCCAGGAGCTCACCGAGGTCGCGGTGGCGGGGGTCGTCGCGGTCGCTGATCGGCCGCGAGTGCACGACTCCGGTGCTCGTGCTCGCGTTCACGTCGAACAGCGGGGCGAGACGCCAGCCTCCGTCCTGCCGGAGGAAGCCGTGGTTGCGCCAGTGGTCGTCGACGTTGTTCACGAGGACCGTCAGGGCGATCCGGGTGAACAGCTCCCGCAGATCCGCGCGCGGATCGGCGCTGAGGTCCGCCAGCACGTCCGAGAACTGCTCGTAGGAGTAGCGGCCGAGGTCGTTCGCACCGATCCCCAGTGCCGAAGCAGCGGACAGGTAGGCGCGACGACCGCCCGCGGCGGTGCGGTCGAACCGGTCGAGCAGCAGCACGCTCTTCTCCGCCGAGGCGCGCAGCAGCGTCCACGTAGGAGTCCGGAGACCGATCCGCTCGGCCAGGACGAGCACGACCGCCTCCCAGCGCTCGACGTCGAGCCCCTCGTCCTTCGAGTGCGGGAGCTTCGCGAGAGCGAGGCGGCCGTCGGCGCGGAGGACGTTCGCCTTCGGTCGAGCCCCGCCCGGCGACGTCGCGATCCCGGAGAGGTAGGCGACGTCCTCCTCGGAGGCGTCGTCCGCCTCGTAGCGCGCCGCCACGCGGAGGATCCGCTCGATCTCGTGGACGTTCGCCACCCCGGTGTCCGAGGAGGACCACTCCTCCGCGCCGGGCAGCCGGAAGCGGAGCGCGCCCATCCGGCCGGCGTCGGAGACGCCCAGCAGGTGGTCCCACGAGCCCTGCAGCGCGGGGGCACTCGGATCCCGTTTTCGGCGAGTGGCGTGGTTCGCCTCGATCAGGCGCCGGCCCCACTCGTCCGGGGACGCGTCCTCGAACGCGCCGGGGAGCGCGTGCGACTCGGGCGTCCAGATCCTGCCGCTGACGAGGGGCAGATCGGGCGAGATCGCGAAGGCGTCGGGTGAGGACAGGTAGTCGGCGTCGTACTGGAAGGACGACGAGGCGAGGACGCGCCCCGCGAACGACGGGTGGAGGGTGCCGACCCGCACGAGTCCCCGCGACTCGTCGTCGAGGTGGACCTCGACCGGCCCGGCGGTCACAGCGAGCCGCCGGCGCCGAGGATCGCGTCGATGCGGGCCCGGGCCGTCTCGCTGCGGTAGGGATCGGTCGCCTGGACGAGGGAGTCCGCGATGCCGAGCGCCCCGAGGACCGCGACGACGGAGTCGAGGCGGGCCGAGCCGTCCCCCGCCTCCAAGCGGCGCAGCGTCTCGCGGGTGACGCCCGCCCGCTCGGCGAGCGAGGACGCGGTCATCCCGTTCACGGCTCGCCAGCGCCGGATGTTGGCGCCGATCTCGGCCAGCTGAAGGGAGCGGCGAGGCGACCGTCGTGCGACCATGCGAAGACTCCTGAACTCTGTGAGTTACAGACTAGCTCTGGCTGGCACCTCTACCGTTCAAAAAGCCTCCCGCTCCCCTATGGCTGAATCCGCGGGAATATCCCCGGCCGCACGTGGTTGGATGAGGATGTACATGCAAATGCATGGATCAGGTCTCGCCAGGACGGGGCCACGGAGAGTAAGGAGCGCCCGATGCAGTTCGGCATCTTCACGGTCAGCGACATCACGACCGACCCCACGACCGGCCGCACCCCGACCGAGTCCGAGAAGATCGCGGCCACCCTCGCGATCGCCCAGAAGGCGGAGGAGATCGGCCTCGACGTCTTCGCGCTCGGCGAGCACCACAACCCGCCCTTCTGGTCCTCCTCCCCCACGACGACCCTCGCCTACATCGCCGCGAAGACCGAGCGGCTCCAGCTCAGCACCGCGATGGCCCTGATCACCACGAACGACCCGGTGAAGCTCGCCGAGGACTACGCGATGCTCCAGCACCTCGCCGGCGGCCGGGTCGACCTGATGCTCGGCCGCGGCAACACCGGCCCGGTCTACCCGTGGTTCGGCAAGGACATCCGCCGCGGCATCGAGCTCACCATCGAGAACTACGACCTGCTGCACCGCCTGTGGACCGAGGACTTCGTCGACTGGGAGGGCCAGTTCCGCACGCCCCTCCAGGGCTTCCAGTCGACGCCGCGCCCGCTCGATGGCGTCGCCCCGTTCGTCTGGCACGGCTCGATCCGCTCGCCGCAGATCGCCGAGCAGGCCGCGTACTACGGCGACGGCTTCTTCGCGAACCACATCTTCTGGCCCGCCTCGCACACCGCGAAGATGGTGCAGCTCTACCGCTCGCGCTTCGAGCACTACGGCCACGGCAGCGCCGACCAGGCGATCGTCGGACTCGGCGGCCAGATCTTCCTCGCGAAGAACTCGCAGGACGCGGTCTCGCAGTTCCGCCCCTACTTCGACAACGCCCCGGTCTACGGCCACGGCCCCTCTCTCGAGGACTTCACCGAGCAGACCCCGCTCACCGTCGGCTCGCCGCAGGAGATCATCGACCGCACCCTCGGCTTCCGCGAGTACGTCGGCGACTACCAGCGCCAGCTGTTCCTGATGGACCACGCCGGCCTGCCGCTGAAGACCGTCCTCGAGCAGATGGACATGCTCGGCGAGATCCTGCCCGCCCTGCGCGCCGGATTCGCCGAGGGCCGCCCGGCGCACGTGCCGGACGCGCCCACCCACTCCTCGCTCGTCGCCGCCCGCGCCGAGCAGCCCGCCCCCGTCAGCCCCGTCCCCGTCAGCGCCTAGGAGGCCCCGCCCATGGACACCCGCAGGATCACCGTCCTCTCGGCCGGCCTCAGCACGCCGTCCTCCACCCGCCTGCTCGCCGACCGCCTGGCCGACGCGGCCGAGGCCTCGCTCACCGAGCAGGGCTTCGCCGTCGAGCGCAGCGTCGTCGAGCTGCGCGACCTCGCGCACGACGTGACGAACAACCTGCTCACCGGCTTCGCCAGCCCGGCGCTGCAGACCGCGCTCGACGCGGTGGCCGGCGCGGACGGCTTGATCGCCGTGACGCCGATCTTCACCACCAGCTACAGCGGGCTCTTCAAGTCGTTCGTCGACGTGCTCGACACCGAGGCGCTGCGCGGGCTGCCCGTGCTGCTCGCGGCGACCGGCGGCTCTCCCCGCCACTCGCTCGCCGTCGACTATGCGATGCGCCCGCTCTTCACCTACCTGCACGCCGCTCCCCTGTCGACGACGGTCTTCGCCGCGACCGAGGACTGGGGCGGAGCGACCGAGGACGGCCGTGCGCTGCCCTCACGGATCGAGCGGGCGGGCCGCGAGCTCGCGACCGAGGCGGCGCGCACCTCCCGCGCCCCCGCGGACCCGTGGGCGCTCGACGGCTCGTTCGAGGGGATGCTCGGCCGCCGGAGCTGAGCACCGCTTCTCTCACAGGAGCGCGGATCCGTCCAGTAGCGGCGCACGCCGATGCCCGCAGCTAGCCTCCCCTCGGAGGGCCCGCCGGTGGCCCCCGAGGGGAGGCCATGATGGCTCTGGACACGACGTCGCTGGGCAGGGGCGCCTTCGATCGGGTGACGCTGGATCGGCGTCGCTTCCTCAGCGCCCTGGGCGTCGCCGCCTCGGTCCCCGTGCTGGCCGGCTGCGGCTTCGCACCAGCGCGCCCCGCGGCGAGCGCCGACAGCGGCACGCTGACCTTCACGACCTGGGGCACGGACGCCGAGCTGGCCGGCTTCCAGCGCGCGATCGACCGCTTCCAGGAGGCGAACCCCGGCTCGACCGTGGCGCTGAACTCGGTGCCGTACGAGCAGATGTTCACCAACATCGACGCGCAGCTGCAGGCGGGCAATCCGCCGGACGTCTTCCGCGTGCCGTACTACACCTTCGGCAGCTACGCCGGCCGCGACCAGCTGCTCGACCTCACCCCGCACCTGGAGGCGGACGTCGCCGAGCGCTTCACCGATCCGGCCTGGGCCGCGGTGCAGAGCAATGGCAGCCCGTTCGGCGTGCCGCACCACACGGACACCTCGCTGATCCTCTACAACACGGAGGCGCTCGCCACCGCGGGCATCACCGACTTCCCGGCCTCGCCGGAGGAGGCCTGGACCTGGGAGGAGTTCACCGAGGTCGGCCGGATGCTGCGCGCCTCGCTCCCCGCCGAGCGCTACCCCTTCGCCTACAACTGGCAGGGCAACGGCGTCACCCGCTGGCTGAGCCTGCTCTTCCAGGCCGACGGCCGCTTCCTCACCGAGGACCTCTCCGCTCCCGCCATCGACTCGGATGCGGGTCGCGCGGCGATCGACTTCAGCCGCAGCTTCTTCACCGACGGCCTGGTGCCGCCGAGCAGCTCGATCCAGGCGACGACCTACGCGAGCGACCTCTGGTACTCGCAGACGACCGCGATGACCTTCGGCGGGGCGTTCCTCATCCCGGACGCGGAGTCGACGCTCGACTTCGAGTGGGGCGCGACCTACTCGCCGCGGAACGTGCGCGGCGGCGGCGACTTCGGCGGCAACGCCCTCGTCGCGACCAAGGCGACCGCGAACCCCGAGCTCGCGGCGGCGTTCCTCGCCTTCGTGACCGAGGAGGAGTCGATGCGCGACTTCTGCGCCGGCGCCTCGCTGCTGCCCACCCGCCGCGACCTGACCGAGTCGGGCATCGAGTTCGAGGTGCGCCCGGAGCTCGCCGAGGTCTTCCTCGGCCAGGCGGGCACCGTTCAGGCGGAGGACGCGGCGCAGGTCGCCTCGCCGGACATGGCGGCGATCATCGCGGTGCTGAAGGACCAGCTCGAGCAGGCGTTCGTCGGCGGCCAGAGCACCGAGGACACGATCGCGAAGCTCACCTCCGGCATCGCCACCGCCGTGCAGTGAGCGGCAGGATCCGGTGACCCGCACCCTCCCCGCGCCCGAGGAGGTGACGGCGCGACCGCGCCGCGCCTCCCGGGCGCCCGCTGCCCGCGAGACCCTCGCCGCCTACGGGTTCCTCGCGCCGAACCTGCTGATGCTGGCGCTGTTCGTCTTCGTCCCGCTGGTCGGCGCGTTCCTGCTCAGCTTCCAGCGCACCAACGGCTTCGGCGACGGCGTCTTCATCGGCCTGGACAACTACGGCCGGCTGCTCAGCGACCCGCTGTTCTGGCGCTCGACCCTCAACACCGCGCTGTTCACGCTGATCGTCACGCCGCTGTCGATGGCGCTCGGGCTGGGCGCCGCGGTGCTGCTGAACTCGGTGCTGCCGGCCCGGCCCGTCTTCCGCTCGATCCTGATCCTGCCGATGGCGGTCTCAGGCGTCGCGACGGCGCTGATGGGCGTGCTGATCTTCGACGAGAACAGCGGAGTGCTCGACGGCCTGCTGCAGACGATCGGACTGCCGCGCATCGCCTGGCAGTCCGGCGGCGCAGCGGCCTTCGCCTCCGTGATCCTGGTGACGCTCTGGTGGCGGACCGGCTTCAACATGCTGATCTACCTTGCGGGGCTGCAGGGCGTGAACCCTGCGCTCTACGAGGCGGCGCGGCTCGACGGCGCGAACGGCTGGCAGCAGTTCCGGCACGTGACGGTGCCGCTGGTCGGCCCATCGACGTTCTTCCTGCTGATCCTCAACGTCATCTACTCGTTCCAGGTCTTCGACATCGTCTTCGTCCTCACCGGCGGCGGGCCGCAGAACGCGACCTCGGTGCTGGTGACCTACGCCTACGACACCGGCTTCGTCACCCGCGATCAGGGCTACGCGGCGGCGATCGGCATCGTCCTGCTGATCCTGACGATGATCTTCACCGCCGTGCAGTGGCGGACGAACCGCTCGAGGGACCTCGTCGAATGAACCGCGTCTCCCACTCGACGACCGCGCTCCGGCTCGTCCTGGCGATCCTCGTCTCGCTCGTCATCCTCTTCCCCCTCTACTGGATGCTCGTCGTCGCGTTCTCCTCGCGCGCCGAACTGCTCGGCGGCACGCTGCGGCTGTGGCCGCGCGAGTTCACGCTGGCCAACTTCGAGCGCGTCTTCGACTCGTTCCCGGTCGCGACCTGGTTCGGCAACTCGCTCGCGATCAGCCTCACCACCGCACTGATCACCGTGGCGATCAACCTGCTCGGCGGCTACGCCTTCGCGCAGCTGCGCTTCCGCGGTTCCGGCGTGCTCTTCCTGCTGGCGCTGTCGACGCTGACGCTGCCCGTGCAGGTGATCATGGTGTCGCTCTTCCGGCTCGTGACCGATCTCGGCCTCTACGGCAGCTACTGGGCGGTGATCCTGCCGACCGCGGCCTCGGCCTTCGGGCTCTTCCTGGCGCGCCAGTTCATCCTCGCCATCCCGCGCGATCTGATCGAGGCGGCCCGGATCGACGGGGCCGGTCACTTCCGCGTCTTCACCCGGATCGTGCTCCCGCTCTCGAAGCCGCTGATCGCCGTGCTGTTCTTCATGTCGCTCCTCGGCTCCTGGAACGACTTCGCCTGGCCGCTGATCGCCCTCAAGGAGAACGTCCTCTTCACCCTCCCGATCGGGCTGCTCTACCTGCAGGGGCAGTTCGGCAGCGACTACGGCGGAACGATGGCCTTCGCGCTGGTGAACGTGCTGCCCATGGTCGTGCTGTTCCTGATCTTCCAGCGCTACTTCGTGCAGGGCTTCTCCCGCAGCGGACTGCGCTGAGCACGGACGCTCGGGGGCGGATCGACTGCTTCTATCACGGCCGTATGTCAATCCCGGCTATTGCGCTCCCCGTTGTCGCGGCACCGCGGTACCGTCTACCCAGGCGCTCGTCCGGAGCGCCGCGGAGCACATCGCTCCAGCAGAAGGCGGGGTCGTCGTGAGCACCATCGCCGCCAATGCCGCCCAGCAGCGGGTCGCCGGTCGCTACTACCTGATCGAGCGCATCGGCTCCGGCGGGATGGGCTCGGTGTACCGCGCTCGCGACGAGACCGTGCAGCGCGAAGTGGCCGTGAAGGTCTTCCGCGCCGAGGCCTCCAACCCCGAGGACGTCGCCCGCCAGGAGCGCGAGGTGCGGATGCTGAGCTCCTTCGCGCACCCCGGGATCGTCAACCTCTTCGACGCCGGACTGCACAACTTCGGCGGTGAGGTGCGCCGCTACGTCGTGATGGAGCTGGTCGCCGACCCGACCCTCGAGGCGCGGCTCGAGCCGGGCCCGATGGCGCCGGACGAGGTCGCCGCGATCGGCACGCAGCTCGCCGAGGCGCTCGCCTACCTGCACGAGCGCGGCGTCGTCCACCGCGACGTGAAGCCCGCGAACATCCTGGTCAGCGAGGTCGCCTCCAGCGGCTACACCCGCACCGCCAAGCTCACCGACTTCGGCGTCGCGCACTTCATGGACGGCTCGCGCCTCACCAGCGACGGCATCGTGATCGGCACCGCCAGCTTCGTCAGCCCCGAGCAGGTCGCCGGCGAGCCGATCAGCGGTGCCAGCGACGTCTTCTCGCTCGGCCTCGTGCTGCTGGAGGCGATCACCGGGCACCGCGAGTACTCCGGCACCGTCCTCGAGGCGGCGATCGCGCGCCTCAACCGCTCCCCCGTCGTCCCGGCGACGCTGCCCGCGCCCTGGCGCGCGCTGCTCACCTCGATGACCGAGCGCGACCCGGCGAAGCGGCCCACCGCCGACCAGGTCGCCCACCGGCTGCGCGCGGGGATGACCGCGTCCTCTGCCGGCGAGGCCGCCTCTGCTCCTGACGGCAGCCGCGTGCGCCTGCGCCGCGCCGTCATCATCGGCTCGAGCGTCGTCGGCGTCGGCGCCGTCGCCGCCCTCTCCTGGATGCTCGGACTCCTCGCCGGCCGCTGAGCCGACAGCCCGCTCGTCGAGCGGCCGCGCAGCGGCCGCCTTTCATCTTGGTCGAGCAGCCGCGCAACGGCCGCCTCTCATGGTGGTCGAGTAGCCGCGTAGCGGCGTATCGAGACCCATGCGCCCCGAGCACGCAAGCCCACCCACCGTGCGCGAGAGAGACGATCTCGAGGCGCCTGGCCCACGGGCCGCGCTGAGCGCCAACGAGCACGCTGGAGACGACACGACCTTGTGAGTCGACGAAGCCTCACGTACCGTGACGTCCCGTCGGGCCCTGCGAGCCCGATGACTGCAGGGTCACGATTCGATCAACGGAGATAGAACATGAAGAAGAAGTACGGGGCGATTCTCGCCTCAGGGTCGGTCACCGCGGCACTCGCCTTCGCAGGCGCGCCAACCGCGGCGGCCTTCCAGGTCTACGAGGACGCCGACTTCCGCGGCTACGTCTACCAGGCGACATGGGGTCAGAAGGACGGCCTCGGCTCAGTCAATCGGAAGGCGTCTTCGTTGAAGACGCCGGAACGAAAGACCTTCTACGAGAACCGCGGGTATGAGGGGCGTTCGATCCGTCTGCAGGGAGATGTGTCAGCCCTGTCGAGTCTCACGTCAGGCCTGAACTGGCTGGAGACCTGGAACGACCGGATCCAGAGCTACGACTGATGAGCGGTCGACGACGGCGCCCCGGCGGACGAATCCTCCGGGGCGCCCTGGGCGCCTTCGCCTCTCTAGCAGTTCTGAGTGGCTGCACTGCCGGTGGAGTCGAACCCGATGACTCGGCGCACGCCTACCTGGACTCGGTCAGCGGGGAGATCGTCATGCCGCTGAACGAGTACGCCTTCTACGGGCGGCACGCCGACGAGCAGGTCTTCGATACGGCGGCGGAAGCCGTGGTCGGAGAGTGCATGAAGAAGAAGGGCTTCACCTCCTCCGTCGCTCGCACTCCGGCCGACCCGACGACCGACCTCGACGACCGGACCTTCGGGATGTGGCACGAGCTGCGCGCGGCGCGCTACGGATTCGGCTCCGCGGACTCCCCACTGGACGTCGCGCTGGAGCAGGCACGCGCGGTCGGCGGGATGCACTGGGCCGGGGCACGCGACGCCTGCTACGAAGACGACGACTCCGTGAGGACGGCGATGGCTACCGTCAACCCGCGGCAGGACGAGTACTTGAACAGTCTCGCCTCCCGCCTGGAGAGCGAGGCGCTGACGAGAGCGCAGAAGGACGAACGCTGGCAGCGCGCCCGCGAGCCGTGGGAGCAGTGCCTGAAGGACGCCGGGCTCACCCCCGAGTCCGGGGAGCACTACCGCTCGAAGCAGGCGAACGCCCTGCCGGAGACGGACGGACGGGGCAGCAGCGAGGAAGGGATCCGCCTCGCCTCGATCGAGGCCCGGTGCAACACCGAGAGCCGGCTGACCCAGACGCTCGCCGACCTCGAAGCGGCGTATCAGCAGCCGCTGATCGACGCGAATCAGGCGGCGTTGAACGAGGAGAAGGAGCGCAAGCAGCAGCTCCTCGAGGCCGCACGCGCGTACATCGCCGCGCATGGGTGACGGCGGGGGTGCAGTGCCGAGCAGCACGCGGCTCCGGCGCATCGAGCACCCCCTGCGGGCGGTCGTCGCGGCCCTGGTCCTGCTCGGCTCGATCACGGCCTCCTTCCTGACCGGGCTCCTGGTGCAGGCTCCGGACCACGGACCCGGGGAGCAGGTGCGGCAGACGATCCGGGTCACCGCGCCGGTGGAGAGACGAGTCGTCGACTCCCGCACGGCGTTCGCGGGCAGCGTCGTCGCCGGGAGCGAGCAGACGCTCAGCACGATCCCCTCGGGAGTCCCGGCCGTCGTCACCAGACGGACCGTCGACGTCGGCGACGTGGTCCGACCGGGGAGCCTCGTCGGCGCCGTCTCGGGCCGCCCCGTCTTCGCCGTGCCAGGCCCGCTGGCGCTCTACCGCGATCTGCGCACCGAGGACGAGGGCGACGACGTCTCCTCCCTCCAGCGCGCGCTCCGCGAGACCGGGGCGGACGTCGAGGTGACGGGCTGGGTGGACTGGCGGACCACCGCCGCCGTGACGGAGCTGTTCGTCGACAACGGCTTCCCCGCGCCGACCGCCCCCTCCCCCGAGACGATGGAGTCGTCGCCGACCGATCCTGACCCGTCGGAGCCCATCTCCTCCCCGGCGCCCGAAATACAGCAGCCCCGCGTCGTCCGGCCCCCGGGTCCGCTCATCCCCTTCGCGAGCTTCGTCGCGCTGGCGTCGGCCGAGGCGACGGTCACCGGCGCTCTCCCGCTCGGCGCGACGGTCACGAGCGAGGCGCCGCTGGTCACGGTCCGCACCTCTCCGAACACCGTCTCGTTCCGGGCCGACGCGGTGAGCGCTGCGACGCTGACCGACGGGCAGGAGGTGAGCGTGCAGGCCGACACCCGGCAGCTCGCGGGCACGATCACGGCGATCGGGGAGTTCGTCGAGGCCTCGGACGGCAAGGCACCGGGCCGGGACGTCACGGTCACCTCGGCCGATCCCGCCTTCGCCGGCCTCTCGCCGGGACTGAGCGTCACCGTCCTTCCGGAGGCCGAGCACGAGGAGTCCCTCGCGGTGCCGACGGTCGCCCTCCGGCAGGACGCCGAGGGGACCTTCGTCCTCGTGCCGGCCGACGCCGAGGCAGGAGCAGAGCACCCGGAGCCCCGGCGCGTGCCCGTCACCGTCGACTACTCGGGGAACGGCTGGACCGCGATCGCCGGCGACGTCCTCGCACCCGGGAGCGAGGTGATCCTGCAGTGACCGTCGGCACGCCTCCCGCGCCGGCCGCCCTCGAGCTGACCGGGATCACCCGGATCTTCGGCGCCGACCCCGCGACCGGCATCCGGGACATCGGCATCACCGTGCGGCAGGGGGAGTTCGTCGCGATCGTCGGTCCGTCGGGCTCGGGGAAGAGCACGCTGCTGAACGTCCTCGGCCTGCTCGACACTCCGACGGCGGGCAGCTACCGCGTCTTCGGGACGGAGGTCGCCTCCCTGCACGAGCGCGAGCGCGACCGACTCAGGTCCCGGGTCTTCGGATTCGTCTTCCAGCAGTCGTTCGTCCTCGGGGACGTCTCCGCGCTGCACAACGCGGCGCTCGGACTCCGCACGCAGCGCGTCCCGCTCGCGGAGCGCGGCACGCGGGCGCTGGACGCCCTCGCCCGGCTCGGCGTGGAGGCGAGGGCACACGCCGCCGGACGGGTCCTCTCCGGCGGTGAGCAGCAGCGTCTCGCCCTCGCGCGCGCCATCGCCACCCGGCCGCGGATCGTCCTCGCCGACGAGCCGACCGGCAATCTCGACCGGGCCAACGGGTCGGCGGTGCTCGACTCCCTTCGCGACCTCCACGCCGGCGGAGTCACCGTCGTGCTGATCACCCACGACGAGACGATCGCGGCGGCCGCGGATCGCACGATCCGCATCGTCGACGGCACCGTCGAACCGTCGACGGCGACTTCGCCGCGAGCAGGAGCGCAGAGAGCCGCCGCGGAGGAGGGTGCCGAGGAGGAGGGTGCCGAGGAGGCGGATCCGTCGCGCGGGAGTCCTCACCGCTGGATCACGGCGCTCGCCGACGACCTCGGCGACGCCGTCGACGTCGTCACCACCCGACTGGCGCGCACCCTGTTCCTGCTGCTCGCCTTCGCGCTGGGGATCGGCGGTCTGGTCGCCTCGATCGGGGTCAGCGAGAGCGCCTCCGGCAGCGTCGCGGACCGACTGAGCGCGGCCGCCCTCGACGAGGTGCGCGTCTCGGTCCCCGGCGGCACGGGACTCCTGCGCGACGACGACCGTCGCCTCTCCGAGTGGATCGCTTCGGCGTCGTCTCTACCGCGGGTCGCCGGAGTCGGCTCCGCGTCCGTGGCGTCGGGAGGCTCCGCCTCGATCCAGCGCCTCTCGCCCTCCGAGCCGGAGAGGGGTTCGCCGCTGAGGCTGATGTCGGCGTCCTCGGAGTACCTGCGGCTCACGGGCGCATCGCCCGTGGGTCCGGACACCTTCGGACTCCTCGACGACCGGGCGCTGCGCGGGATCGCGATCGTCGGCCATGACGCGGCGGCGACGCTCGAGCTCCCACCTCCGGGCCCCGGCTGCCGGCTCTGGGTGAACGGCCGCACGGTCGACGTCGTCGGCGTCCTCGACGCCGGGCCTCGGCAGGCCGACCTCACCGACTCGGTGATCGTGTCGTCCGATGTCCTCCAGGGCTCGGCGGACGTGACGACGGCGCTCCTGATCCGCACCGAGCCCGGGTACCCCGCCGCCGTCGCGGAGGCGGTCCCCCTTCGGCTCGATCCCGCGAACCCCGGGCGGTTCGGCGTCGAGACCGTCGCCGACCTCCGCGATCTCCGGACGGGCATCGGCAGCGACCTCGGCGCCCTGATCGCACTGATCTCCCTCATCCTGCTCGTCCTCGCCACCATCAGTGCCGCGACGACCCTGCACCTCTCCGTGCAGGCCAGGGCACACGAGATCGCACTACGCCGGGCCGTCGGCGCCAGCAGGACCGCGGTCGGACGCCTCTTCCTCGCCGAGGGCCTCCTCATCGGCCTGCTCGGCGGAGCGGTGGGCGTGGCCGTCGCGAGTGCCTCGACGCTCCTCATCGCCGGGCTCCAGGGCTGGACTCCGGTCCTCGAACCCTGGCTGCCGGCGGCGGGACTCGGCGTCGGACTCCTGACGGGACTCGCCGCGTCGACGATCCCCGCCTGGACGGCGAGCCGCCAGGACCCGGCGCTCGCGCTGCGCGCCCGGTGACACCTGCTGGTCGAGCAGGCGCGCAGCGGCGTATCGAGACCCGCGCACTCCGGAACGCGAGGCCGGCGGCTGAGCTCTCGGTGACGGCGGATCTCGATACGCCCGCTCCGCGGGCTACTCGATCAGCATGAAGGGGCTGCACACACCGAGGACGGCTGCGCGGACGGCGGCGTGCGCTCCCCTCATGCTGGTCGAGTAGCCGCGCAGCGGCGTATCGAGACCCATCCCCTCCAGAACCCAGGCCCGACGGCTCAGCTCTCGGGGACGGTGGATCTCGATACGCCCGCTCCGCGGGCTACTCGATCAGCATGCAAGCGGCCGGTCAGGCCTCGCCCGGGAGGGCCTTGCGGAGGACGATGCGGGTCCAGGCGCCGACGTAGACGCGGTCGCCCTCCTCGATCTCGCGGCGCTGGCCGGTGGGGATCGGGGTCTGCGGGAGCGGGGCGCCGGCCGCGGCGAGGTAGGTGCCGTTGGCCGACTGCAGGTCCTCGACCCACCAGCGGTAGCCGTCGGTGTTGAGCTGGCAGTGGCGGCGGGAGACGCCGGAGTCGGTGCCGCAGTCGATCTGCGGCGAGATGCCGCGCGAGGCGGACGGCCGGCCGACGAGCAGCGAGCGCTCGCGGAGCACGACGATCGTCGGCGGGCCGGCGGAGGGCATCGGGTCCTCGGCGCGCTGCTCGGCGTACCAGTCGGGGTCGACCCAGATCTCGGCGATCCAGGGGTCGTCCTCCTCCGGGGCCGCGGGCACGGCGGGCGCGGCCGTCGGCGTGCTCCCGGTGACCTCGCTGATCACCTCGGTGGCGGGCGCGGCGGGCGGCGCGGTGGCGACGGGCACGTCGAACCCCGCCTCCTCCTCCCGAACGAGCGCGGGCGGGGCACTGGGCGCGGTCGGTGCGGGCGCCTCGCCCAGGTGAGCGGCAGGGTCGCCGGCCGGCGTGGCGGAGCCGCCGACCTCGCCGGGCGCGCGGACGGCGCCGGACTCGGTGAACGGGTCGGCCTCGGGCAGCGAGCCGGTGGTGAAGTCGTAGCCGCAGTTCTCGCAGAACAGCGCGCCCGCCTCGTTGGGGTACGAGCAGTTCGGGCAGACGGCGGGACCGGTCGGGATCGCCGTGGTCGGGTCGGCGGCGCGGGGCGCGGGGGCGGACGGCGCGGCGGGCGCGATCGGCGCACCGCAGACGTCGCAGTAGTCGCCGGACTCGGAGGTGTGCCCCTCGGGGCAGCGGTAGCTCACTTGCGCACCCGGGTGGTCTTCGTCGACGCGGTGTCGAGCGCCATCTCGTCCAGGCGGGCGACACCGCGCTTCAGCCGCACCGTCCCCTCGTTTGGGTTGTCGATCTCGACGACCTTGCGCAGCTTCGCGGTCGCCTCGTCGTTGCCGGTGGCGGCGGCGAGCTGCACGGCGCGGCCGAGCTTGACGGTCGCGGTGGCGTCGTCGCCGACCGCCTTCGCGGCGAGGCCGTCCTGGATGGCCGAGGCGAGCTCGGTCTGGCCGGTGTAGTGCGCGACGGCCGGGTCGATCCGGGCGGTGAGCGCGGAGTCGTCGGTCCAGCGGGCCTTCACCAGCGCGGAGGCGACGACCTCGTCGCGGACGCTGAGCTGCACGCGGGCGGCGAGCTGCTCGGCGCCGACCGGCTTCGAGGCGACGCGGACGGCCACGTGGTACTCGCGCGACTCGTCGCCCCAGGCGCCGGTCGGGTAGCTGCCGGTCAGCGGGTTCACCGAGGTGCGGCGCGAGCTGAGGTCCTCGAGGTTCGGCGCGACCTGGCGGACGAAGAGGAGCTGCGACCCCTGCGGGGTCCACACGCGCAGCTCGCCGTCGGCGACACCGCGGCCCATCGACGCCTGGATCAGCTGCTCGAAGTCGGCGGCCATGTCGGCCGGGTTCGCGATCAGGCCCACGGTGCCGAGCAGCGCGCTGGCGATGGTGCGCGCCTCCTCGACGACCCAGCGGGAGCCGACGCCGCGGACGTCGCACTGGAAGACGCCGCCGGCCGCGCGGATCGCCGCGTCGAGCTGCATCCGCGACTCGTGCTCGTTCTTGCCGTCGGTGAGCAGGATCGCGTGCCGCTGCTTCGCCTCGGGGACGCTGGAGAAGAGCTGACGCGCGAGGGTCAGCCAGGTTCCCATCGCGGTGCCGCCGTCGGCCTGGAGGAAGCCGATGGCCTCCTTCGCGGCGGCGCGGGCGCCCGGCTCCATCCGCACCATCGACACCGAGGCGTTGGGGTACGGGAAGGCGCGGTCGGCGCGCTCGGAGCCGGCGACGACGGCGAAGAAGGTGCCGTCGAGGATCTGGTCGACCGCCACGGCGGCGGCGCGCTTGGCCGCGGTCATGTTCTCACCGGTCATCGACCCCGAGCAGTCGACGATGATGATCTCGGCGGCCGCTCCGTCGCTGCCGGCCGCGCCGGTGGCCGAGGCGGTCACCGTCACGATCGCGTGCACATCCGTCGCGCCGTCCGAGAGGAACTCGTTCTGAAAGACACTCGCGCTGAACTCCGCCATTCGGCCAGTTTATTGTGCTGCCTGGCCGCGACGGCCCTCCTCCTCGCCGGATGCGCAGCAACCGTCGGGCAGCCGGCCCCTCCCCCGGCCGGCGCGGGCTTCGACTACCAGCTCGGCGGGAGCTACCCGCCGGCCGACGGCGTCGAGCTCGTCGTCCGCGATCGCGAGGCCGCGCCCGCGCCGGGCGTGTACTCGGTCTGCTACGTCAACGCCTTCCAGACGCAGCCCGGCGAGGAGGCGGAGTGGGCGGCGCGCCCCGAGCTGCTGCTGCGGGACGTGGACGGGGAGCCGGTCACCGACCCGGACTGGCCGGACGAGACGCTCCTCGACGTGTCGACGGCGGCGAAGCGGGAGGCGCTGATCGGCGTGGTCGGGCCGTGGCTCGAGGGCTGCGCCGAGAGCGGCTTCGACGCCGTCGAGGCCGACAACCTCGACTCCGCCACCCGCTCGGAGGGGCTGCTCACGGACTCCGACACCGCCGCCTTCGCGCGGGACCTCGTCGAGGCGGCGCACCGGGCCGGGCTCGCGATCGGGCAGAAGAACGCGGCCGAGCGCGCGGAGGAGATGCGCGGGCTCGGCTTCGACTTCGCGATCACGGAGGAGTGCGAGGTGTTCACGGAGTGCGACGCCTACACCGACGTCTACGGCGAGCGGGTCTACGAGGTGGAGTACACGGACGTCGACGACGCGGACGAGGTCTTCGCGCGGGCGTGCGCGCGCGGCGACGGGATCGGCGTGCTGCTGCGCGACCGCGACCTGCTGACGCCGGAGGACGACGGGTACGTCTCGGAGCGGTGCTGAAGGCATCCATGCTGATCGAGTAGCCCGCGAAGCGCGGCGTATCGAGATCCATCACCGTCAGAACACGAGTCTGCAGACCCGCCCTGCTGGCGACGGTGGGTCTCGATACGCCCCTCCGGGGCTACTCGACCAGCATGATCGCGCTCAGCCGCGCGTGCCCGAGGTCCGTCAACCCCGATGCCGCACGGCCCTCCGCCTGACAGGCTGGGCGCCGTGCCTCCCTGGTCCCTCGCGCTGCTCAGCGGCGCCATCGGCGGAGCGACCCTCCTCGTCGGAGCGGCGCTCGCCTGGTTCGTCCGCGTCCCGCCCAAGCTGACCGCGGCGATCTCCGCGTTCGGCGCCGGGGTGCTCATCTCGGCGCTCGCCTACGAGCTGGTGCAGGAGGCGGCCGACGACGGCGGACTCCTGCCGACGATCCTCGGCACGCTCGCCGGAGCCGTGGTCTTCGTCGGAGCGGACGCACTGCTCACCCGGGCCGGCGCCGGGAATCGCAAGAGCGCGAAGGGTTCCGGCTCGGCGGGTGGTGGCACCGCGATCGCTGCGGGCGCGCTGATCGACGGAATCCCCGAGTCGATCGTGCTCGGCCTCTCGGTGGCGCAGGGCGGCGCGGGAGCGGCGATCAGCGTGCCGATCGTGGCGGCGGTCGCGATCTCGAACCTGCCCGAGGGCCTCTCCTCCACGGTCGGCATGAAGGCCGACGGCCGCTCCGCGCGCTACGTCTTCACCGTCTGGGGCGGCATCGCCGCGCTCTCCGCGATCGCCGCGCTCGTCGGCTTCCTCGTCTTCGCGAGCGCGCCGGGAGCGGTCGTGGCGTTCGTGACGACGGTCGCGGCCGGCGCGATCCTCGCGATGATCTCGAACACGATGATCCCGGAGGCGTTCGACCGGGACGATGTGCTGACCGGGCTGTACGCGGTCCTCGGGTTCATCACGGCGTTCGCGCTGCACTCCGTTTCCTAGGACGCCGCGGGGCGGCGTCCGGCGGTCGGCAGTGCGCGGAGTGCGTTTCGCAGAGCCCCGGTGCGTGCGCCGACGGGAATCCGCTGGGACGCGGATTCCCGGATACGGCTCAGAAGGGGCCGGTTGGTTCGGCGACGGATCGCAGCATGCTGGTCGAGTAGCCACGGAGCGGCGTATCGAGACCCGGCGTCGTCAGCAGGGGTGGCCTGCACACCCGGCTTCTGAGGGCGTGGATCTCGATACGCCCGCGCCGCGGGCTACTCGATCAACATGTCCAGCCGACGCTCTTGATCAGCACGACCACAGCATGCTGGTCGAGTAGCCGCGGAGCGGCGTATCGAGACCCGGCGGCGTCAGCAGGGGTGGACTGCAGACCCGGCTTCTGACGGCGTGGATCTCGATACGCCCGCGCCGCGGGCTACTCGATCAACATGTCGAGCCGACGCTCTTGATCAGCACGGCCACAGCATGCTGGTCGAGTAGCCGCGGAGCGGCGTATCGAGACCCGGCGGCGTCAGCCGCTGAAGGACGTCAGGGCGTCGTCGAGGATCGCGAGGCCGCGGGCGACCTCGGCGGGGGTGACCACGGCGGGCGGGACGACGTGGATGCGGTTGTCGGCGGTGAAGGGCAGGAGGCCCCGGGAGAGCAGGTCGGCCTTCAGGCGGCCGACGGCGGCGGCCGGCAGCGGCTCGCGGGTGCCGCGGTCGGTCACGAGCTCGAGCGCCCAGAAGACGCCGGAGCCGCGGACCTCGCCGATCACGTCGTGCTTCGCCTCGAGGGCGGCCAGGCCGGGGGCGAGGTGCTCGGAGCCGATGGTCTTCGCGTTGTCGACGATGCCCTCCTCCGCCATGGCCTCGAGGGTCGCGACGACGCTCGCAGCGGCGAGCGGGTGACCGGAGTAGGTCAGCCCGCCGGGGAAGACGCGCTCGTCGAAGTGGTGCGCGATCGGGTCGTCGATGAGGACGCCTCCGATCGGCACGTAGCCGGAGTTGACGCCCTTGGCGAAGGTGATCAGGTCGGGCCGGACGTCGAAGGCGTCGAACGCGAACCACTCGCCGGTGCGGCCGAAGCCGGCCATCACCTCGTCGAGGATCAGCAGGATGCCGTAGCGGTCGGCGAGCGCCCGCACGCCGGCGAGGTAGCCGGGCGGCGGCGTGAGGATGCCGGCCGTGCCGGGGATCGTCTCGAGCAGCAGCGCCGCGATCGACTCGGGGCCCTCGGCCTGCACGACGCGCTCGAGGTGGTGCAGCGCGCGCTCGCACTCCTGCTCGGGCGTCTCGGCCCAGAACTCGGAGCGGTAGAGGTAGGGGCCGAAGGCGTGCACGTGACCGCGCGCGTACTCGTTCGGGATGCGGCGCCAGTCGCCGGTGGAGACGATCGCGGCGCCGGTGTTGCCGTGGTACGAGCGGTAGAAGGAGACGATCTTGTCGCGGCCGGTGTAGAGCCGTGCCATCCGGATCGCGTTCTCGTTGGCGTCCGCGCCGCCGTTGGTGAAGAAGACCTTCTCGAAGCCCTCGGGCGCGCGCTCGGTGATCAGGCGCGCCGCCTCCGCCCGGGTCTCGTTCGCGAAGGCCGGGCCGACGGTGGTGAGGACCGCCGCCTGCGCTTGGATCGCGGCGACGACCTTGGGGTGCTGGTAGCCGATGTTGACGTTGACGAGCTGGCTGGAGAAGTCGAGGTAGCGGGTGCCGTCGACGTCCCAGACCTCGGCGCCGAGGCCGCCGGCGATCGGCAGCGGGTTGAGCGCGCCCTGCGCGGACCAGGAGTGGAAGACCCGCGAGCGGTCGGCGGCGGTGACGGAGGCGTTGGTGCTGCCGGTGGGAGTCGTGTCCGAGGGTGTCGTGTCCGAGAGCGTCATGCCTCCATCGTGCCGCGCGGCGACCCGTCGCGGGCGCCCCGCTTTGTCGAAGCATCCGCCCTACGATGGACAGAACGTCGAATCTCGAGGGAGCCGCCTGTGCCCGCGACCGTCCGCGATCTGCTCGCCGAGCCGGCCTTCAGCCTGCACGTCCTCGCGGGCGTGCACGACGAGGCGGCACTCGACGCTCCGCTGGTCTGGGCGCACTCCTCCGACCTCGTCGATCCGACGCCGTGGCTCGAGTCCGGGCAGCTGCTGCTCACCGACGGGGTGCACTTCGAGCAGGCTCCCGGGACGCAGGGCGCCGACTTCTCCGAGGCGTACGTCGCGCGCCTGCGCGGCCGCGGCATCCGGGCGCTGGGCTTCGCGACCGGCATCGTGCACGACGAGGTGCCCGCCCTCCTCGTGGCGGCGTGCGCTCGGCAGGGGCTGCCGCTGCTCGAGGTCGCCGACCTCACGCCGTTCATGGGGATCATCCGCTTCGTCGCGGACGTCATCTCGCGCGAGCAGCGCGAGCGCCTGGAGTGGTCGCTGGAGGCGCAGCGCCGAGTCGCGCGGGCGGCCCTCCGCCCCGACGGCCTCGCGGCGATCCTCTCGGAGCTCGAGCGCCAGCTGGACTGCTGGGTCGCGCTCTACGACGCGGTCGGGCAGCGGGTGCACCTGCCGACGCGGCTCGACGTGCCGGAGGCGGCGGAGCGCTCGGTCGCGGCGGCCGTGCGCCAGGCGCTCGCGCGGGGCAGCCGCGCGGGGCTCCGGCTCGACGATGGGGGCGGCGTCACCCTGCAGACGCTCGGGCAGCGCGACCACCTGCGCGGGGTGCTCGCGGTCGGCACCGGCACTCCCCTGGATCCGGCCGGCAACGACCTGGTCGCCAGCGTGATCGGGCTCGCGAGCATCGCGCTGGAGCAGCGGCGCGCCCTCGACACCTCGCGGCGGCAGCTGCGCTCGGGGCTGCTCGAGCTGCTGGCCGCCGGCGCCTTCGACGTCGCGGCCCGCACGGCGCGGCAGCTCTGGGGGACGCTGCCCGCCGAGCCGGTCCGGGTGAGCGTGCTGAGCGAGCCGGTGCGCGGCGACTCGCTGCTCGACGAGCTGGAGGTGTTCGCTGAGGAGAACGGGGCGCGGCTGTTCTTCGCCGAGCGCGACGGCGCGCTCGTGGTGATCACGGGCGCCGAGGATCTGGAGCTGATCGCGGGAGTGCTCGAGCGGCACGGTGCGCAGGCAGGGGCCTCGGCGCCGATCGCCTGGGCCGAATTGGACCGAGGGCTGGTGGAGGCGCGGCGCGCGGCCGACCGGGCGACGGCGGAGCATCCGCTGCTCCGCTTCGAGGACGTGTCGGCGCAGGGGATGCGCGGCCTGCTCACCGCGGCCGGCGCCGAGCCGCTCGCGCGGCGGCTGCTCGCGCCGCTGCTCACCCCCGAGGGCGGCGTGCTGCTCGAGAGCGCCCGCGTCTGGCTCCGCTGCAACGGCGCCTGGGAGCCGGCCGCCCGCGAGCTCGGCGTGCACCGGCACACGCTGCGCAACCGCGTCACGGCGGTCGAGCGTGCGCTGGGCGTGGACCTGGACGACGTGGATGCGCGGACGGAGCTGTGGCTGGCGCTGAGCCTGCTGTGAGGGCGGAGCGGTGTCCACCGTGCCTGCGGTGGGCGGGTCTCGATACGCCGCTGCGCGGCTACTCGACCAGCATGCAACGGCAGCCGCTCGGCAGGCAGGCCGGCCGGCGAACGGGCCGGCCGGCGCCTCATGCTGATCGAGTAGGACGCGGAGCGGCCGTATCGAGATCAACCCCTCCTGGTGGCATACCTCAGTTTTGAGGGAAGCCCAGGTTGATGCCGCCGTGCGACGGGTCGAGCCAGCGTGACGTGATCGCCTTCTGCTGGGTGAAGAACCGCACGCCCTCCGCGCCGTGGGCCTTCGTGTCGCCGAAGAGCGACGACTTCCAGCCGCCGAAGGAGAACGTCGCGACCGGCACGGGGATCGGCACGTTGATGCCGATCATCCCGACCTCGACCTCGTTCTGGAAGCGGCGGGCCGCCCCGCCGTCGTTGGTGAAGATCGCGGTCCCGTTGCCGAAGGCGCCGTTGTTGATCAGCGCGACGCCCTCCTCGTAGGACTGCACGCGGACGATGGAGAGGACCGGTCCGAAGATCTCCTCGGTGTAGGCCTTCGAGGTGATCGGGACGTCGTCGAGCAGCGTCGGGCCGAGCCAGAAGCCGTTCTCGTCGCCGTCGACCTCGATGCCGCGGCCGTCGACGACGACCTTCGCGCCGTCCTCCTCCGCGATCGCGATGTAGGAGGCGACCTTGTCGCGGTGCGCCTCGGTGACCAGCGGGCCCATGTCGCAGCCGCGGCGCCCGTCGCCGATGCGCAGGGTCGCTGCCCGCTCCTGGATCTTCGCGATCAGCTCGTCGGCGACGGGCTCGACAGCCACGACGACCGAGATCGCCATGCAGCGCTCTCCCGCGGAGCCGAAGCCCGCGTTGATCGCGGAGTCCGCGACGAGGTCGAGATCCGCGTCGGGGAGCACCAGCATGTGGTTCTTCGCCCCGCCCAGCGCCTGGACGCGCTTGCCGTTGCGGGTGCCGGTCTCGTAGACGTACTGCGCGATCGGGGTGGAGCCGACGAAGGAGATCGACTTCACGTCGGGGTGCTCGAGGAGCCCGTCGACCGCGACCTTGTCGCCGTTCAGGACGGTGAAGACGCCGTCGGGGAGACCGGCCTCCTTCCAGAGCGCGCCGAGCCAGATCGCCGACGACGGGTCCTTCTCGGACGGCTTCACGACCACGGTGTTGCCGGCGGCGATCGCGATGGGGAAGAACCACATCGGCACCATCGCGGGGAAGTTGAACGGGCTGATGATGCCCACGACTCCGAGCGGCTGCTTGATGGAGTACACGTCGACGCCGGTGGAGACCTGCTCCGAGTACTCGCCCTTGAGGTGGTGCGCGAGGCCGGTCGCGAACTCGACGACCTCCTGGCCGCGGGTGATCTCGCCCATCGCATCGGAGAGGACCTTGCCGTGCTCCGAGGTGATGATCTCGGCGAGCTCGCCCTTCTTCGCCTCGAGCAGCTCGCGGAACTTGAACACGATCTGCTGGCGCTTGGCGAGCGAGGTGTCGCGCCAGGCGGGGAACGCGGCCTTGGCGGAGGCGACGGCCGCATCGATCTCGGCGGCGTCGGCCAGCGCGACCTCCTTGGTCGCGACGCCGAGCGCCGGGTCGTACACGGGCGCGGTGCGGCCGGACGACGAGGGCGAGGGGGCGCCGTCGATCCAGTGGCCGACGGTGGACAGCGAGGTGGCGGGCGACTCGGCGATGCTCATGGGGTCGAGGGTAGGCGGCGACGGCGCCGACGCGGGGGGCGGATGTGTCCAGGCACCGGGAGGTCGGATGGACGGAGCGGCACCACGGCTGGATCTCGATACGGCCGCTCCGCGGCCTACTCGATCAGCATGAAAGGGGGCGGCGCTGCCTCCGTCATCCCCAGGATGCGCGCACATGCTGGTCGAGTAGCCGCGCAGCGGCGTATCGAGACCCGGCCCTCTGCAGAACGGTGGATCTCGATACGGCCGCTGCGCGGCCTACTCGATCAACATGGGGCGCCGCAGGCGCGGCCTACTCGATCAGCAGGGAAGGGGGCGGCGCAGCCGCCGCCGCCGGCGCGAAGCGCGCCAGGGCCGCCGTGATGTTGTCCTGGCCGCCGCGCTCGTTGGCCCAGGCGACGAGCGCCTCCGCCAGCGCGACCGGATCGTCGCCGACGCGGGCGACGGCGTCGTGCAGCACGGCCGCGAGGTCGTCGGCGGGCGAGGCGTAGTTCCAGAGGCCGTCGGAGCAGACGAGCACCCAGCCCGGCTCGTCGAGCACGGTGGAGGCGAGGGTCGGCGACTCGTCGTGCGCGTCGGCGCCCAGCCACTTGGTGATCGCGTGCGCGTCGGGCGCGGACTCGGCCTCGGCGCGGGGCAAGCCCGAGGCGATCTGCTCCTGCGCCCAGGAGTCGTCGACGGTGAGCTGCCGCGCGGACCCCGCGTCGGGGATCCAGTAGCTGCGGCTGTCGCCGACGTTGCCGGTGACCAGGAGCGCGCCGTCGAGGATCGCCGCGGTGAAGGTGCAGGAGGGCGGGTTGTCGCGCTTCTCGGGCACCGCGGCGTCGATCGCTCCGGAGGCGCGCGCGACCGCCATCTGCAGCAGCGCGCCCCAGCGCTCGGCGCCGTGCACCTCGCCGCCGACCTCGCTGCGCAGCGCGCTCAGCGCGGCGCGGGCCGCGGCGAGGGAGGCGGCGTCGGAGTCGGGGGTCGAGGAGACGCCGTCGCAGACCACCAGCAGCGCGGTCCGCAGCCCGCCGTCCTCGCCGGCGGTCGCGCCGATCGCCATCGCGTCCTCGTTGGCGGCGTGCCGGATCCCGCGGTCGCAGACGCCGCCGACCAGCGGGTGCGGCGCCTCCGCCCAGTGCTCGCGCTCGGTCGGCGCGCGCTGACCGCACTGCTCGCAGTAGCCGTCGTCGGCGATCGCTCCCCCGCAGTGCAGGCAGGCCGTCCGCCCCTCCGAGCCGGCGGTGGGCGGCGCGGCCGCCGCGGCTGGAACGATCAGCGTCGTCCCGCAGGCCTCGCAGAAGGCGTCGCCGGTCGAGACCGGCTCGCCGCAGTTCGGGCAGGGCGTGGACAGCGCGGGGCTCGCGTCGCTCACGTCAGCGTCCAGCGGCGCACGGCGTTCGCCCGGTCGACGAGGCGCAGGCGCTCCTGCTTCTCGCGGGTGGCGGCCGCGAGCGAGCGGTAGGAGGTCTCGAGACCGTCGCGGAGGGCGGGCTCGGTGGCGTCGATCCCGCCGATCGTCGCGCCCTCGGCGGGCCCGTCGCGCCGGACCAGCTCGAGCGCCGACTCCAGCACCCCCGTCGTCAGCTCGAGCCGGGTGCGCGCGTCGATCGCCACCGTGTCGACGCTGGCGAGCGCCGCGGAGAGCGCCGGAAGTCCGCGCCCGGAGCCGGCCAGCAGCTCGGCGCGGCGGCGGCGCGCGTCGACGTAGGAGGAGCGGGTCGGCGTGACGATGTCGAGCGCGTCGAGCGCGCCGTCGAGGTCGGCCCGGTGCTGCCGGACCCGGGCGAGGCCGAAGGCGGCCGGCGCGGTGTAGTTCGCGTCGGCGCGGGCGCAGATCACGTAGAGCGACTCCGCCACCTCGGGCTCGCCGCTCGACTCGCAGGCGGCAGCGAGCGCGAGCTTGGGCGCGAGTTCGCCCGGCACCTGGCCGTAGACGGTGTTGAACGAGGCGCGGGCGCCGATGTCGTCGTGGCGGGCGAGCTGGGCCAGCCCGCTCATCCAGACCGCGCGCCACTCCCACGGGTCCTCGGTGAGGATCTCGCCGGTCGCGCGGGCGACGTCCTCCCAGCGCTCGGCCTCGATCGCCGCGCGGGCGCGGGCGAGCCGCACCTCGACGGTGACGGTCGGCGCGAGTGCGAGCGCGCGCAGCCGGACGATCGGGTCGGCGACGTTGACGCCCGCGAGCCAGGCGCGCGCCGCATCCGACTCGTCGGTCTTGAGCACGGGCAGCGCGTCCCAGGGCAGCGGCCGGTCGACCACGTCGGCGACGGGCGCCTCGAACAGCGCCGACTCGGTCGAGTGCAGCGCGGGGTGCCCCGGTCCGCGGTCGGTCGCGACGACCTCGCGCAGCACGCCGAGCAGCTGCCCGCGCATCTCGTCGACGGTCGCGAACCGGTCCTGCGGGTCGGGCGCGCAGGCCTTCGCGACCAGGCGGTAGAACGAGTCGTACTTCTGGAACAGCGGCGTCTCGGACACCGGCGGCAGCGAGGCGACGTAGGTCGTCTGGTTGCCGCGGAAGTCGAGGACGAGCGAGGCGATGGTCCGCCCGATCGTGTAGACGTCGGAGGCGATCGACGGCCCCAGCTCGGGCACCTCGGGCGCCTGGTAGCCGACGGTGCCGTAGATCGCCGACTCCTCGTCGTCGGCCCGGCGCACCCCGCCGAGGTCGATCAGCTTGACCTGGTCGCCGACCTGGATCATGTTGTCCGGCTTGAAGTCGCAGTAGAGCAGTCCGTGGTCGTGCAGGTAGGCGAAGGCGGGCATCACCTCGAGCACGAAGGCGAGCGCCTGGTCCACCGGCAGCGGGTCCGCGGACCCGCCGTTCGCGTCGCGGCGCTCCTTCAGGATCTGCTTGAGGCTGGGCCCGCCGACGTACTCCATCACGATGTAGCCGGCGCCCTCGTGCAGGACGAAGTTGTAGATCTCGACGATGAGCGGGTGCTCGACCTCGGCGAGGTACTGCCGCTCGGTGACCGCCGCGGCGTAGGCGTCCGGGTCGCCGGAGTTGAGCAGGCCCTTGAGCACGACCCAGCGGCCGGAGACGTTGCGGTCGCGGGCGAGGTAGATCCAGCCGAGCCCGCCGTAGGCGAGGCAGCCGACGACCTCGTACTGGCCGCCGACGACGTCGCCCTTCGCGAGCTGCGGTGTGAAGCTGAACGGGGTGCGGCAGTTGGGGCAGAAGCCCTCGGTGCGGCCGGCCTTGCCGTCGCGGCCTCGGCCGACCGCGGTGCCGCAGTTCGAGCAGAAGCGCTTGCGCTCGGGGAGCACCGCCTCCTTCATCAGCGCGGCCATCGGATCGGCGGCGGGACGGGAGGGGACGGTCGTCAGTCCGGCGCCGAGCCGCGGGCCGCGCAGGCGGGTCGAAGTGGTGCCGACGCGGCGGGTGGTCTTCGAGCCGGTCTGCGCGGTGCGGGCCGAGCCGAGCGCGGCGGTCGCCAGGCGGGCGGAGGAGGTGCGGCCGCTGCGGGCGGTCGCCGCCTCCTCGGTGCTGGATCCGACCGGGGCCTGCGCGTTCGGCGCGCCCTCGGCGAAGCCGGTGCCGAAGGCGGCGGAGGCGGTGGCCGGCGCGGGGCCGGCCGCGGGAGCGGGGCGGCGCGCGGTGGGAGCGGACACCGCGACGGCCGGCGCCTCCGCCGGCAGCCCGCAGACGTTGCAGTAGCCGTCCTCGATGACGCCGGTGCAGCCCGGGGTCGAGGTGCAGGGGTCGCCGTTCATGAGCTGGCCTTCCGGTGGTGCGAGGGAGACGGGGCGGTGGGCAGGTCGCGGGTGACCACGTCGTACTGCTCCACCAGGTGGCGGGCGAGCGGCACCGAGCAGGGCACCGCGTCGAGCGCGGCGCGGACCTCGGCGTCGGCCGCGACTCCGACGGGCGACGCGGCCCGGCCGTTGGCGGCGGCGCGCTCGCGCAGGGCCCGCAGCCGGAAGCCGAGGGCGGCCCGCTCGCGCAGCGGCGAGGTGTAGGCGGCCTCGACGGCGTCGAACGCCCGGCCGACGGCGGTGAGGCGGGCCAGGTGCGCGTCGAGCGCCTCTCGACCGCTCGGCGGCTCGCCGAGGCGCGAGACGTCAGGCACGGCGAGGCGGGGCGGATCCGCGATCTCGCGGCGGCAGCGGGCGACCAGCTCGCGCAGCGGCGCCTCGCGCAGCTCGGCGGCGGCGGCCAGCTCGCGGGCGCGGACCCGGTCGTGCTCGAGGCCGCGGCGCTCGGAGGCGGCGATGATCAGGTCGCGCTCGAGCCGGGCGGAGTCGCTCTCCAGCTGGCCGAGCGGACCGGAGACGTCGGCGCCGCGGCCGGCCTTCTCGGCGAGGGCGTCGAGTCGCGAGCGGAGCACCGCGACGCGCTGGGCGGCGGCTTGATCGACGGTGCCGCGCGCATCGCGGGTGAGGTCGCGGCAGCGCTCGATCTCGGCGCGCACCCCGACGATCCGGCCGGCGACGTCGGTGCCGCTCGGGTCGAGCTCCAGGCGCGACTTCAGCTGGCCGATCACGGCGTCGCAGAGCCGGACGGCCTCGACGAGCGAGACGGCGGCGCTGCCGCCCGAGCCGGAGGAGTCGAGGCGCCCCCAGATCAGCTGCGACATCCGCTCGCGCGCGACGGCGTCCACGCGGCCGGAGTCCCAGACGAGCTCGAGCTCGGCGAGACGACGGGTGACGGACTCGCGCAGCGACTGCGCGAGGACGACGTCGGCGGTGTAGCTGTCGGCCTGCGGCGAGGCGAGCGCGGCGGCGTCGAGCCGCGAGAGCTCGCGGGTCGTCCGCTCCAGCCAGCGGCCGAGCTGCGCGAGGTAGTCGAAGAGCTCGCGCTGCGGGATCGCCTCGCCCAGGCGCCCCGGAGCGACGGGCGTCCCCTCCGAGACACCCGCCCCCGAGACTCCCTGCGCGCTCGTCCCGGCCGCCATCAGCGCCCGTACACGGCGGCGGGCGGCGAGGCCGCGCCGAGCTCGCCGAGCCAGCGCTCGTAGATGCTCTGCCAGCGGCCGTCCGCGCGGATGCTCTCCAGCGCGGCGTTGACGAAGCGCACGTAGTCGGTGTCGCCGGCGGGCATCCCGAGGCCGTACGGCTCCTCGCTGAGCGGGTCGCCGATCACCTTGGCGTAGGGATCCTGCGCGACGAAGCCCGCGAGGATCGTGTCGTCGCCCGCGATCGCGTCGACGGATCCCTCCTGGAACTGCGCGAGGCACTGGGTGTGCGTGTCGGCGGCGACCGCCTCCACATCGGGGTAGTCGCTCTCGAGCCGGCTGAGCGTGGTGGTGCTCCGCGGCGCACAGACCTTCTGCCCGGCGAGCTCGGCGATGCTCGCCGCCGTGTTGCTCTCGGAGACGAGCACCTTGAGCCCCGCGGCGTAGTACTCGGAGGAGAAGGCGATGCTGTCCCAGCGGTCGCAGGTCATCGTGAGCGTCCGCGCGACCAGGTCGACCTGCGGAGTCGCGGCGTCGCCGCTGAGGGCGGGCAGACGCTGGGCCGAGGTGATCACGACGAACTCGATCGCGTCGGGGTTCCCGAGGATCGCGCGGGCGATCTCGCGGGCGATGTCGATGTCGAAGCCCTCGATCGCGCCGGTCAGCGGGTTCCGCGAGCTCATCAGCAGGGTGTCGGCCGAGACGCCGACGCGCAGCTGCCCGTTTTCCCGGATCGCCGCGAGCCGGGTGCTGTCGGTGACGCCGGTCGGCGCGTAGGACGTGACGGCCGACGGCGAGCACTCCGCGGTCGCGGGAGCGGCGCTGGACGACGCGGACGCCGTGGGGGTCGGCGTGGTCGCCTCGGTGATGGCACCGAGGTCGTCGGCGCCGGTGGTGCAGCCGGAGACGGCGAGCACGGTGCCGAGCAGGAGCGCGACGGCGCCCGTGCGCAGGGTGCTGAGGCGGGTCATCGGTACTCCTCCAGTCGCTGCGAGACGCCGCGCCAGGCGAGCAGGGCGCCCACCAGGCCGGCGGCGAGCAGGATCCAGGAGGCGATCGAGGCGGTCGTGCTCCCGTCGTCGAGCTCGGTGCGGGTCGCGTCCGCGTCGTCCACGATCGCCGTGCGCGCGTCGTTCGCGAAAGCGGTGAAGGCGGCGTTGGCGGTGCCGTCTCCGGTGGCGGTGGCGAGCCTCACCGCCTCGTCCCAGTTCCCGCCGTCGTCCTGCTCGCGGATCGCCCCGTGCAGGTCCAGCCACGCGTTCAGCTCCGTCAGCAATGCCCCGTCGACGATGCCGTCCTCGACACCGGCCTGCAGCCGGTCCCCCGCATCCTTCGCCGCCGCCTGGAACTCCGTCTCGAGCGCCGCTCCGGAGCCGCGCTTGATCAGCGTGAAGCTCTCCAGCGACTTCGCGTCGCTCGCCGCGGTGAGCGCCTGCGAGACGACGAGCGTCGCCTGGTACGGATCGGCGCGCACCGCCGCCGCGCGCCCGCCGATCGACCCGAGCAGGATCGTGCCGCCGATCCCGACCAGCAGCAGCAGTCCGGTGGCGGTCGCGAGCGGCCGGTTGAGATAGCGGTGCGTCCTGCGCGCCAGCCAGACCTGCGCCGCGACGAGCAGGAGCAGCATCGCCAGCGAGCCGATCAGCAGCAGGACGCTGAACCGCACGGTGTCGTAGGCCGCCGCGACGCGGTCGGCGCCGCGGGTGACGAGACCGTTGAGATCGGCGAGGATCCCCTCCTCACCGGTCAGCTGCGAGGACGCCTGGTCGAGGTACGCCGAGCCGACGGGGAAGCCCTGCCGGTTGTTGGCGCGGGCCTGCTCGATCAGTCCGCTGTAGGTGGTCAGCTTGGTGGCGACCTTCGCGAGGGTCCCGGCGTCGTCGGGGTGCGTCGCGGCGAGCTCGGCGATCCGCGAGGACGCGCCGGCGAGGTTGTCGACGTAGGTCTGCCGCTGCTCCGCGGGCTCGAGACCGCCGACCAGGAAGGTGTTCGCCGCGATCGCGTTGGCGTCGACGAGCAGGTTCCGCACGTCCTGCACACCGACGAGCTGCGCCGCCTGCTGACGCGCCTCCTCAGCGGCACGCGCCTGCAGCGATGCGGCCTGCTGGGCGAAGACGCCGAACAGCACGGCGGCCAGCGCGGTGAGCACGAGCAGCAGCCGCAGGGTGCGCGGAGTGGTCGAGGTAGCGCGGGAGAGCAGGTTCGGCCGCCGAGCGGCAGGCGCAGCCTGCGCGGGTGCGGGCGGAGCCGGCGGCGCGGCAGTGGCGATGCTCATGCGATCTCCTCGGTCGATGCGTCGGTCTCGGACTGCAGGTTCGGCAGCTCCGCCTCCGGCAGCTCCGCCTCCACCACGTCCTCCGCCTCCAGGGTCCGCAGCTCGTCGAGCGTCGGCTCCTCGGTGTCGCGCAGGCGCCAGGCGTGGCGCGCGATGGCCGCGTCGAGCACGTTGCGCACCCAGCGCCCGTTGCCGAACGCCTCGGTGCGCTCCTGCGCCGCGGCGACGTCGGCGAAGGCGGCGACCGCCTCCTCCGTCGGCGTGAAGTCGGCGGCGGCGGCGAGCCGCGCGAAGATCGCGGACAGCTCCTCGTCGCTGTAGTCCGCGAAGTCGATGGTGGTGGAGAAGCGGCTCGCGAGCCCGGGGTTGGTGTCGAGGAAGCCCTGCATCGGCCCGGAGTAGCCCGCGACGATGACGACCAGGTCGCCGCGGTGGTCCTCCATGTCCTTGACCAGGGTGGTCACCGCCTCCGCCCCGTACTGGTCGAGGGCGAGCGCGTAGGCCTCGTCGATGAACAGCACGCCGCCGCGGGCCGAGGCGATCACCTCGGCCGTCTTCATCGAGGTCTGGCCGAGGTAGCCGGCCACCAGCTCCGAGCGGTCGACCTCGACGAGCACGCCCTTGGAGAGGATGCCGAGCGAGCGGTAGATCCGCGAGACGAGCCGGGCGACGGTGGTCTTGCCGGTGCCGGGATTGCCGGTGAAGACGAGGTGCCGGGTGAGCGTCGGCGTGGTCAGCCCCGCAGCCTGGCGCAGGGTGTCGATCCGGAGCAGCTGGGTCTGCCGCTTGATCTCGCTCTTCACCCGGTCGAGGCCGATCAGCGCGTCGAGCTCGGCGAGCAGGTCCTCGATCGCCTCGGGCGGCTCGAGCGGCTCGGGCTCGGCTTCCGGCGCGGGAGAGGCGGGCGGCGCGGCGGCGACCGGTCCCGGCTCGTCCTGCGGCCCGTCGTGCTCGCTCCGCCGCAGCCGCGCGAGGATCTCGTCGACCCCGGGGACTCCGGCGGGAAGGTCGCGCGGAGCGGCGGGTGCCGACGTCGAAGGAGTCGGCACCGCCCCCAGCTGCGCCGCCGCCGTCGCCGACGCCGCCGCGATCCCGCCGATCCCCGGCTCCCCCAGCGCACTCGCCGCGGACACGACCTCGGTCAGCGCCCGCGCGTACGCCCCTGCCTGCTCCGACCGCGCCGCGACCAGCCCGGCGAGCAGATCCGTCGGCGAGCTGCGCCAGCGACGCGCGCTCGACGCCGCGGTGAAGAACGCCTCGAGGCCGCCGGTGGTCCCGGTCTCCGCGAGCCAGTCCTGCCCGGCCCCGGTGATCGACTCCGCGACCGCTGCCGCGAGCCGACCGCCCTCGGCGCGCACGGCGGCGCCGTCGAGCCCGGCCGCGGATCCGACCAGGACGAGCGCGTCGAGCGACGCCGCGAGCGCGCTCACGAGGCGCTCGGCGGGGTCAGCGAGCCGGGAGTGGTCGGCGTGGACGACGCAGGCGGCGCGTCGAGCCCGCTCGACAGCGACGACTCCGTGAACTTCTCGGCGAGGAACTGCCCGTGCGCGATCAGCGCCGAGGCGTCCTGCCGCGAAACGGCGTCCGAGATCCGGTCGAGGGTGCCCCCGAGCAGGTCGAGCTGGTCGCAGAGGATCATCAGCGAGGTCTTCCCCTTGTAGACGGCGCGGCGGTCGGCGAAGTCGCGCGGCAGGCGCAGGTAGCCCTCGACCGCCTCGGGCAGGTAGCTGGTGGCGGTGGCGACGACGGTGTGGCCCTGCCGGCTCATCCCGCCGAGGCGGTCCAGGCGCGGCACCATCTCGCGCACCGTCTCGTCGACCCGGCGGATGCGGGCCGCGACGATCGCCGGGACCTTCCCCGCCGTCTCCGCCGCGACCCGGTCGAGCGCCGCGAGGATGTCGTCGCTGGACGGCACGCGCGGGAGTGCGGGCGCGGTCTCCTCCGGCACCGGGTCGGTGCCGCCGAACAGGCGGGAGAGCCAGCCCATCGGCTAGCGGCCGAGATCGAGCGAGGAGGCCGCGTCGATGTCGGAGTTGCTGCGGCGGGCACGCTCGACGTACTCGCCGGCCTTCGCGGTCTCGACCTGGAGCACACCGACGGTCTGCGCCATGCTGTCGAGCGCCTTGATCTTGAAGTCCGAGATCGAGTCCATGGTCTGGTAGATGTTCGCGAACGCGGCCTGCAGCTGCGGGAGCCCGACCGTCGCCGACGCCGCCTGCGACTGGATGCTCGCGGACTGCTCGGCGAGCATCCGCGACGTCGCCTCGATCATGTTCGAGGTCGTCGTGTTGAGCGCGGTGATCTGGTCGAGCACGAGGCGCTGGTTGGCGAGCGCCTGCGCGACGATGACCGCGGTGCGCAGCGCCGAGACGGTCGTCGTGGTCGCTCGGTCGACGCCCTTGATCAGCTCGACGTTGTTCTTGATCACGACGTCGATCGCGAGATAGCCCTGGATCGAGACGGCCAGCTGGGTCAGCAGGTCCTGGTGCTTCTGCCGCGCGTAGAAGAGGACGTCCTCGCGCAGCGCTCGGGCGC
Organism: Rathayibacter sp. VKM Ac-2857; assembly: GCF_013205025.1. GTDB lineage: Bacteria > Actinomycetota > Actinomycetes > Actinomycetales > Microbacteriaceae > Rathayibacter. The sequence goes on from NZ_JABMLE010000001.1 coordinate 1,213,582, forward strand.
GGTCCGGGTCGGTCGCGTCGAGCTCGGCGATCTTCGCCGACAGCTTCACGTCGAGGCGCTCGGCGACGTAGATGTACTCGTTGAGGCGCGTCATCGTGTCCCAGAGGTTCTGCTTCTCCAGGTTCAGCGCCGCGTTGTCCTTCCGCAGCTCGTCCTGGCCGTCGTAGAGCGCCTGGATGATGGCGTTGAGGTGCGACTGCGCGCTCTCGTAGCGGCGGAAGTAGTCGGTGATCTTGTTGCCGAAGGGGATGAACCCGAGGATCTTCTTCTGGATGTTGTCCTCGGAGGGATCGAGGTCCTCGACCGTGCGCCGGAGCTCCAGCAGCGTCTTGCCGATGGTCGAGCCCTCGGACAGGCCGCCCTCCTGCAGCGCCCGGACGGGCGTCTTGAGCAGGCGGTTCGAGGAGTCGGCCGCCGAGCGGATGTCGGCGTCGCCCATCGTGCGGATGTCGTTGGCCTTCGCCGCGAACTCGGGGCTGCGCGCCTCCGCGGACATCAGCGACGCGAGGTAGCCGTCGACCTTCGCCTCGAGCCCCGGCAGCGCCTGCTCGGGGACCTTCGGCGCGATCGACGGCGCCGAGGTGGTCGCGACGGCGGCGACGGGCTCGGGCGGCGTGAGCGAGAGGGCGTTCTGGGGCGGCTGCAGGGCCTCGGTCATCGGGGATCCTCACCGTAACGGGCGCGCACCGTGACCGGCGCTCGGCGCCGACTGGACGAACGTGCCGCAAGCATATCGCCGGGGAGTGAGGAGTCCCTCAGACTCCCGCAGGCCGCCGGCGCAGGGTCGCGACCGCCACGCCGCCCAGCGCGATCGCGCCGCCGATCAGCGCGGCGGCCGGCGGGGTCTCGGCGAGCAGGAGCCAGGACAGCAGCACCACGACGGCCGGGACCGCGTAGGTGGTGGCCGCCGTGCGCCCGGCGCTGGAGCGCGAGAGCACGTAGCCCCAGGTGGTGAAGGCGACGGCCGTCGGGAAGACGCCGAGGTAGACGACGGCGGCGATCGAGGAGGCGGGCGCGGCCTGCAGAGAGGCGAGCAGCTCCGGAGCGAACGGCAGGCAGGCGACGGTCGCGGCCAGGCAGCCGACCCAGGTCATGGTCATCGCGTCGACGTGCCCGAGCAGGCGCTTCTGCAGCGTCGCGGCGCCGCCGTAGAGCACCGCGGCAGCGAGGCCGAGGACGACGCCGATCACGTCGAACTGCCCGGAGGACGTCGAGAACGCGATCACCGCGACTCCGGCGAGCGCCACCGCCATGCCGCCGAGCAGGCGCCGCGGGAAGCCCTCGCCGAGCAGGAGGCCTGCGAGCACCGCGGTGATCATCGGCGCGATGTTGACCAGGAGCGCCGCGGTGCCGGCGTCGACGTGCCGCTCGGCCGCGTTGAGCGCGAGGTTGTAGACGCCGAACCAGGCGACACCCCAGACGAGCACGAGCAGGAGGATCCGGCCGCGCGGGACCCGGCTGCGCTCCGGCCGCGCGCCGTGGCGGCGTGCCGTGATCACGAGGCGGACGACCGTCAGGGCGATCGAGCCGACGACGATCCGGCCGAGGGTCAGCGCGCCGGGGCCGAAGTCGTCCGCGGCGAAGCGGATCCCGACGAAGGCCGAGGCCCAGAGCAGGACCGTCACGGCGATCGCCGACCAGAGCAGAACGGTGTCGCGGCTGCTCGGGGCGGTGGTGGCGGAGGGCGCGGTGCTGGTCATGGACCCATCGTGGCGGGGCGGCGGGCGTCAGCACCAGTCCACGGTTCTACCGGATCGTGCAGTGCGGCTTCATCGTCGCTAGTGTCGGTGCATGCTCGACGTCCAGCGTCTCCGCGTCCTCCGCGCCGTCGTCGCGGCCGGCTCGATCGTCGGCGCCGCGTCGTCGCTCGGCTACACGCCGTCGGCGATCAGCCAGCACCTCGCCGCGCTGCAGCGCGAGACCGGGCTGACCCTGCTCGAGAGGGTCGGGCGAGGCGTCCGGCCGACCGCGGCGGGCCGCACCCTCGCCGAGCAGGCCGACCGGGTGCTCGAGCGGCTCGGCGAGGCGGAGGCGGTCGTCGCCGACCTGCGCGCGGGGCGGGCCGGCCGGCTCTCGATGACCTACTTCGCCTCCGTCGGCAGCGCCTGGATGCCCGAGGTGGCGCGGCGGCTGATCGCCGGCTTCCCGCAGCTGGCGCTCGATCTGCGCCTGGGCGAGGAGGTGGCGGAGGACCCGGCCGAGCGGCCCGACGTGCAGCTGCTGGTCGCCGAGCCGGGCGGGTCGGCCGACTCCCCCGGGTTCGTGGCGCACCACCTCATCGACGACCCGTATCTCGCCGTGCTGAGCCGCTCGCATCCGCTCGCCGAGCGCGCCGAGATCGAGCTGGCCGAGATCGCGGGCGACCGCTGGATCGACAACGACCTGCCGACCGGCTGGTGTCGCCGGACCCTCGTCGACGCGTGCGCGGCGGCGAGCTTCACGCCCCGCTTCCACGTGCAGGCGAACGACCACGTCACGGCGGTCGCCTTCGTCGCCGCGGGGATGGGGCTGACGGTGCTGCCGGCGCTGGCCGCGCAGGCGCTCCCGCCGGGGCTCGTCGCGGTGCCGCTCGTGCGGCCGCGCCCGCTGCGATCGATCCACGCGGTGGTGCGCGGATCGGTGGCGTCGTCCGCGCCGGTGCGGGTCGCGGTCTCGGCGCTCGTGGAGCTCGCCGGAGCCGGCTCCGGGCGGTGAATCGCGCCGCGGATGCCGCGGGGCGCGCCGATACGGCGCCGGACAGGCCGGTTCGCAGCAGCGGGGAGCACGATGGCCGCGTGACCTCCGTCGAATCCGTGACCCGCTCCGCGCCCGCGCTCGGCGGGCCGCGCATCCTCCGCCAGCGCTGGACCGAGGCCGCCTTCCTGCACTGGCGCGTCGACCCGGCGCTGGTCGCCCCGCACCTGCCGCCCGGCGTGCGCCCGGACGAGCACGACGGCGCGTCGTGGGTCGGCCTCATCCCGTTCCGGCTGTCGCGGACGGCGTTCCTCGGCGGGCCGCGCGTGCCATGGCTGGGGACCTTCCCCGAGGTGAACGTGCGGCTCTACTCGATCGACCGGCACGGGCGCCGCGGAGTCGTCTTCGTCTCGCTCGAGGCGTCCCACCTGCTGCCCGTGCTGGTCGCGCAGGCCGTCTTCGGCCTGCCCTACCGCTGGGCGCGGATGGGGATCGAGCACCGCCACGGCGCGGTGATCTACACGACCGAGCGGATCGGCGCCCCCGCGGCGCGCTCGCGGATCGTGGTGCGGCCGACCCCCGGCACCGACGCGTCCGAGGACCCGCTCGCCGGCTTCCTGACCTCGCGCTGGGCCTACCACGAGCGCCACCTTGGCTCCACCTGGTACGGCCGCAACCTGCACCGGCCGTGGCCGCTGCAGCGCGCGGAGCTGCTCGCGCTCGACGACGGGCTGCTCGAGGTCGCGGGCTTCCCGGGGCTGGCGACGCGGGCGCCGGACTCGGTGCTGTACTCGCCGGGCGTGGAGACGGTGTTCACGGTGCCGCGAAGGGTGTGACACTAGCGGTCCCCAAAAGGGGGTGGCGAATCGCACGATCATCGGTGAGCATTCACCGGGACAGAGCCTTTCCGCCTCGACGAGGAGACCCGTGGAATTCACCGAACGACTGATCGCCCTTGCGACGAAGGTCACGCAGCAGCGCGACATCATCCAGACCGAGGAGGCGACGAAGAACGCCTTCGTCATGCCTTTCATCTCCACGATCCTCGGCTATGACGTCTTCAACCCGCTCGAGGTCGTCCCCGAATTCATCGCCGATGTCGGCGTGAAAAAGGGCGAGAAGATCGACTACGCGATCGTGCACAACGGCGATGTCCAGATGCTCGTCGAGTGCAAGAAGTCGAGTGAGCCGCTCAAGATCGAGCACGCCTCGCAGCTCTTCCGGTACTTCGCGGTGACCAACGCCCGGATCGCGATCCTCACCAACGGTGAGCAGTACCACTTCTACACGGACCTCGACGCTCCGAACCGGATGGACGCCAAGCCCTTCCTCGTCCTGGATCTGACCGACATCGACGAGACGCTGATCCCGGAGCTGGTGAAGCTGACGAAGGAGGTCTTCGACCTCGACTCGATCATCAGCGCGGCCGGCGAACTCAAGTACATCGGCCAGCTGAAGCGCGAGCTGGCTGCTCAGTTCGCCTCTCCCTCGGACGAGTGGGTGAAGTTCTTCACGACGCGCGTCTACGAGGGCGGTGCTTACACGCAGAAGGTGCGGGAGCAGTTCACGGCACTGGTGACGAAGGCCTCGAAGCAGTTCCTCAACGAACAGGTGAATGAGCGGTTGAAGACGGCGTTGGGAGCCCCGAACTTCCCGCGGACGGAGATGATCGCCGCCGAGCAGGCGGTGACCAGCCAGGCCGTCGTCGAGGAGGAGCTCGAGGATCAGAGCGACATCGAGACCACGCTCGAGGAGCTCGAGGGCTATCAGATCGTGAAGGCCATCGCCTGCAGCGAGGTCAAGGTGAGCAGAATCGCCTCCCGCGATGCGAAGTCGTACTTCGCGATCATCATCGACGACAACAACCGCAAGCCCGTCGCGCGGCTGCACTTCAACCGCAAGCAGAAGCACCTCGGGACGTTCGATCAGGAGAAGACCGAGACGCGGCACGCGATCTCGACGCTGGACGAGATCTACGAGTACGCGAACACCATCCGGGAGACGGTGCGCGCATACGCCTAGCCGGAGCACTCGGCGAACCGGTCGCTCCTCCACAGCATCGGTCTCGAGGGGTTCTCCACCGGTCGGGCCTAGTGGCCGGCTGAGTGTCGGTGGTCTGTGGAACCATCCTCGTATGGTTCAGAACGAGGACGGGGCACGGCCCCGCGAGGTGCGCGAGGGCTCGCAGGGGGCGCTCCGGTCGGCGGTCGATGCGGTGTGCGCGGTCGATCCGCTGCGGGCGCGAGCGGAGGCTCAGCGCGCCGAGCTGGTCGAGCGCGCCCGGCTCGCGGCGACGGCCTCGCAGGAGGCGCTCATCGATCCGCTGGTGCGCAGCAGAGCGGAGCGGAGGGAGGCGGCGGAGCGGGCGCTCGTCGCCGAGCTCGCGACCGCACTGCGGATGTCGGAGGCGCACGTCACCGGGTTGATCGAGGAGAGCCGGCTGCTCGTCAACGAGCTCCCGCAGACCCTGGCCGCTCTGCGCGAGGGTCGGATCTCGCCGGAGCACGCGCGGGTGATCCTCCGCGCGGCCGTCGAGCTGCCGCCCGAGGTGCGTGGGCGCCTCGACGAGGAGGCCGCCATGGTCGCGGCCGATCGGACTCCCCCGCAACTGCAGCGACGACTCCGCGCGCTCCGCGAGCGGCTGCATCCCGAGTCGCTTCGCGAGCGCCACCGGCGCTGCGCCGCGCGGCGAGGCGTCTGGCTCGACGGCGACAGCGACGGCATGGCCACCCTGCTCCTGCACCTTTCCGCTCCCCAGGCGCAGGGCGCCTTCGACCGCATCGATCGCGCGGCGCGCTCCCTGCACGAGCTGCCCGGCGAGAAGCGGACGATCGGGCAGCTGCGGGCCGACGTCGGAGCGGCGCTCCTGATCGACGGCGAGACCGACGGCGCCGAGCGACGCTCGACGGGCACCGCCGTTCCGGTCGGGATCCGGCCGCGGGTCGCGGTCACCGTCCCCGTCCTCACGCTCCTCGGCCGCTCCGACGAGCCCGGAACCCTCGAGGGCTACGGGCCGATCGACCCCGAGACCGCTCGTCGGCTCGCGGCCGACGCGCCCTCCTTCACGCGGATCCTCACCCACCCGGAGACCGGCGCGGTGCTCTCCGTGGGACGCACCTCCTACCGGGTGCCTGCCGATCTGCGGCGCTACCTGCTGCACCGTGACGAGACCTGCCGCTTCCCCGGCTGCACGCGGGCGGCCTCCGGCGGCGACGTCGACCACGGCGTCGAGTGGCAGCACGGCGGCCGCACCGACGCCGACAACCTCGCCCACCTCTGCCGCCACCACCACCGGCTCCGGCACACCACCAGCTGGCAGGTCGAGCACCGGCCCGCCGGAGTCCTGCGCTGGACGAGCCCGACCGGCAGGCGGCACGTCACCCGTCCGGCGCATTCCGGGCCGCCGAGAGGCCGCGCGGCGCCGGTCGGGGAACCGGACGCCGTGAAGGACGAGCCACCGCCGTTCTGAGGCCGGGAGGGTGTCGGTGCGAGGATCGGAGGAGATGGAGAACGAGAGCGGGGAGCCCCTGATGACCGCGGCATCGACGTGCCTGATCGAAGTCGTCCGCGAGGGCTGGGCGATGGACTGCTGCGGCGCGCCGTTCGCGGTCGGGGACCGGGTCACCTGGTCGCTTCTCGCCTACCCGGCTCGACCGACGGGTCCGGCTCGCTACGCGGAGGAGCACCATCAGGCCCTGCCTGACGCGCTCCCGGTGACCGGGGTCGTGCGCGGGATCGTCGGCGAGATTGTGCTCGGCAGCATCCCGGCGATCGGCGAGGGTGGCGTCCTCGTGCCGGACCCCTCGAAGCGGAGACTGCAGCGCCTCGCGTCCTGGGACCGCTCCACCGGCGGCGCGACCCTCCGCGTCGCCCTCGAGATCGACGCTCACGCCGAACTCCCGCCGCCGTGGGAGCCGGCGGCTACCGCCCAGGGCGCTCGGACGCCACCGCCCGAGGTCGTCGCCGCTCTGCACGCCCTGCTCGTCCGGATCCACGGCGCCTGGCGCGGGCGGGTGCGCATCCGTTCCGTCGAGCGCGGCAGGAAGGCGAGCATCCTCCCGGTCGCAGCAGGCGCCGGCGAGCTGCACTGGGCGCTCGGACCGGAGAACCTCGTTGTCAGCCTCGGCTACGACCGCGTGATCCTGCCCGGCGACCTCGAGGGCGTCGCCCGGCTCGAGGTCATCGCCGACGAAGTCGCCCGCGGAGTCGTCCGTCAGGACCCGCCGATCACGAGTCAAGGGGTCCTACTGATGCCCGCCCGCAGGCGTAGGGTTCCCACTTCGGCCTGGTGAGAACCGGCTCGCGCGCTCAGCTCCCGCATCCAGCTCCCGCATCCACCAGAGGACGAACCACATGCCCACGACTCCGACCGCCGTGCTCTTCGACATCGACGGCACTCTCGCCGACACCAACTTCCTGCACGTGGAGGCCTGGTCGCGCGCCTTCTGGCAGGCCGACCTCGACGTCCCGACCTGGCGGATCCAGCGGGCGATCGGCGCCGACTCGTCGGAGCTGCTCGACCTGCTCCTCGACGACGACGCCGACGACGAGACGCGGACCCTGGTGAAGGGCCTGCACGCGAAGAACTACGCGGAGGCCTCCGCCCGGATCGCGCTGCTGCCGGGGGCGCAAGCGCTGATCCGAGCGCTCGCCGGGCGGGGCGTCCGCATCGTGCTGGCGACGTCCGCGCCGCAGAACGAGCTGGACGTCCTTCTCGACGTCCTCGACCTCGGCGACACGGTGCATGCCGTGACGAGCGGCGAGGACGTCGAGACCGCGAAGCCGTCGCCCGATCTCATCGGCATCGCCCTCGAGCGGGCCGGCGTCTCGACCGACCGCGCGATCATGATCGGCGACGCGACCTGGGACGTCCTCGCGGCCGAGCGGGCCGGCCTCGCGACGGTCGCGGTGCAGTCCGGCGGCACCGGCGAGCACGAGCTGCGCGAGGCCGGCGCCGTCGCGGTCTACGAGGACGCCGCGGCGATCCTCGCCGATCTCGAGAGCGGGCCGCTGGCGAGCCTCCTGCGCTGACCCCGGGAGGAGAGCAGGAGGCCCACCCCGCCGGTCAGCTCTGTGGACGCCTCCGGAGCACGAGCAGCGTGATGCCGATCGCCGCGACGACGGCGACCAGCGCGCCGCCGATCCACAGGACGTCGCCGAGCAGCGCAAGGTCGGACCCGGTGGCCGCCTCGGCCTCGTCCGCGGACGGCGCCGAGGCGTCCGACACCGCGACGGTGCCGTTGCAGTCGGGGACCGACTCCGAACCCTCGGCGAGGGCGACGTCCGCTCCCGGCTGCCAGTCGAAGCCGTACTGGCCCGAGACCGGGTGGCCATCGGTCGAGACGACCTGCCAGGTCACCTCGTAGGCACCGGCCGCGCCCAGCTCGAGCGGCATCGACGCCTCCGGCCCGACGACGCTGACGCAGCCGTCGCCGTAGTAGAGGCCGTCCGGCCCGACGACGCGCAGCGCCGCGGCGGCGCCGTCGTTGCCGAGGACCAGCAGGTCGTCGTTCGTCGTCAGCGCGAGGGTCCCGGGCTGCTCGGTCACCGTCGAGTCGACGGCCGGCGTCGTCGACACGAGGTAGTTGTGGGCACTGGCGGGCGCCGCCACCGCGACCGAGCCGATCAGCCCGATCGCGGCGGCGGCGAGGACGAGCCGTCCGCCCTTCCGGTGAGCGACCGTCACGCGGACGCCTTCGGGCTGCGGCGGCGCGAGGCGAGCCCGAACGCGACGCCGACGGCACCGAGGACGAGCCCGCCGACGCCGAGGACGCGCGCGAGCACGTCGTCGCCCTGGCCTGTGGCGGTGGTGGCGGAGGCGGTCGTCGCGACCGCGTCGTCACCGTCGCCGTCGTCGTCGTGGTGGCCGGCGCCCTCCATGGCGGCGGTCACGGCGACGGTCGGCGCGGGGAGCTCCGGCTCCGCCTCGCCCTCGACGGTCGGCTGGTCCCAGGCGGTCGAGCCGGTCTCGCAGGTCTGCAGCACCGGGAACTCGAGGGTCGAGCCGGCCGCGTCCTCCGGGAGCTGCAGCTGCAGCGAGACGGTGTCGCGGTAGCCGTCCGCGAGCGGGGTCTTGGCGGTGTAGACGACGTCGGAGACGCGCTGGGTCGCGGTGTTGCCGTGCGAGTCGGTCACCGGGTCGGCGATCTCGACCTCGTTCTTCACGACGTCCCAGTTGGGGTTCACGGTCGGGCTGACCGAGTTGATCCCCTCGGGGATGGTGATGCTGAGGCCGGTCGTCGGCGAGCCCTCGCAGCCGTGGGCGAGCGAGAAGGTGACGACCGTGTACGAGCCGGCGGCCGTGCTCGACGCCGCGGCGGTGACGTGCGCGCTCGCGGCCGTGGGGGCGGCCAGTGCGAGGGCGACGGAGCCCGCGGCGACGAGCGCACCACCGCCGACGAGGCGGACGCGGGAGGAGAAGGCGGAGGAGGAAGAGGAGGTGCGGGTGGTGGTCATGATCGTGAGGAGTCCTAGCGGGAGTCGACGCAGCCGCGAGAGGGCGGCACCGAGAAGGGTGAGGACGCAGCGCGGGATCGCGGTGCGCGCGGGCTCACCGGCGGACACGGCCCGCTCGAGCGGGAGGGCGTCAGACGGCGAGCAGGGCGCGCGCGGGCGGGCCGCGGTGCCGCAGGACCCGCAGGACCGCGTCGAGGGCGCGGGGGGCGCTCGGCTCGACGGAGCCGAGGACGGACACCGAGGCGCCGAGCGGTGCCAGCAGCGCCGAGGCCCGGGCGACCAGGCGCACGACGATGCGGAGGACGGCCGTGCCGAGGGTCCAGAAGGCGCGCTCGCCGTGGCGGAGCGCCGCGACGGTGACGACGGCGGCCACGAGGTGGGAGAGGAGCATCAGGGGGGTGTGCGCGGCGTGGCCCGACGCCCCCGCGATCAGCTCGACCGTCCCGCCGCCGTGGAAGTGGCCGCCGGCGGTGGCACCCACGACGCTGACGTCGCCGCCACCGCCGGTCACCAGGAAGAGGGAGTGGTACGCCAGCTGGCTGAGCAGCACCGCGAGCGCGAGGCGCGCGAGCGACAGGGTGCGGCCGGAGAGGAGGACGCAGACGACGGCCGCGAAGGCGGCGGCGAGCGCGAGGATCGCCGGAGAGGGGGCCTCGGCGTCGGCGAGGGTGTGCGAGGCGGCGGCGGTCGCGGTCGCGGCGACGGCGGCGACGACGCCGCGCGCCGTCCGTGCCCCTCGCGTCTGCATCCGCTCGACTCCTGCTGTCCTGTGCCGCGCTGCGTGCGCGGACCGACATCCAGGGTAATCGCCCTGCCTCCGCCGTTATGAACCCGTGACCGGATTGCTCCGATCGATTCCAAACCCCCTCGGGGAGGGCTCCGAAGACTGTTCAACGGCCGCGAAACGGTCCACACACAGTCAGGTCCTCCGCATCTCGTGGGGGCCGTATCACGAAGGAGCATCCCCATGCGATCCACCAAGCGCACCACCCTCGCCGCGTTCGCCCTGCTCGGCACCGCCGCCCTCGGCCTCACCGCCTGCTCGTCCGGCGCCGGCACCACCGACGCCGCCAGCGACACCGCTTCCGAGATGTCGACCCCGATGATGACCGAGTCCGCCACCCCCATGGCGACCATGGACCCGGCCGCCAACCTCGTCGGCTCCGGCTGCGCCGCGTACGCCGAGCAGGTCCCGGACGGCGCCGGCTCGGTCGGCGGAATGGCGCTCGACCCGGTGGCCACCGCCGCGTCGAACAACCCGCTGCTCAAGACCCTGACCGCTGCGGTCTCCGGTCAGCTCAACCCCGACGTCAACCTCGTCGACACCCTCAACAGCGCCGAGTTCACCGTCTTCGCCCCCGTCGACGACGCGTTCGCCAAGCTCGACGCCGCCACCCTCGCCACGCTGGCGACCCCCGAGGGAGCGGCCACGCTCTCCTCGATCCTGACCTACCACGTCGTCCCCGGCCAGATCGCCCCTGACGACATCGACGGCACGCACGCCACCGTCCAGGGCGGCGACGTCACCGTCACCGGTTCCGGCGACGACATCAAGGTGAACGACGCGTCGGTCATCTGCGGCGGCGTCCAGACCGCCAACGCGACCGTGTACCTCATCGACACGGTTCTGACCCCCCCGGCCTCCTAAGCCACAAGCAAGAAACGCCGAAGGGCGGGCACCCACAGGGTGTCCGCCCTTCGGCGTTTCCGGGCTGACTCTCTACTCGCCGGTGCTGATCTCCGCCAGCACCCGGTCGCCCGGGTAGGCCTGGATCATGTCGGCGCGGATCTCGGCGCGCTCGAGCAGCTCCTCCATGCGGTGGCGGCGGTTGCGCGTGATCAGCGTGACGACCGTGCCCTTCTTGCCCGCGCGGCCGGTGCGGCCGGAGCGGTGCAGGTAGGTCTTGTACTCGTCGGGGGCGTCGGCCTGGATGACCAGGTCGATGTCGTCGACGTGGATGCCGCGCGCGGCGACGTCGGTCGCGACGAGGACGTCGACCCGGCCGCTGGTCAGCAGCGCGAGGTTGCGGGTGCGGCGCGACTGGTTGAGGTCGCCGTGCAGGCTGGTCGCCGGGATGTCGGCGTGCTCGAGCTGCTCGGCGAGCTGCTCCGCGAACGCACGGGTGCGGGCGAAGATCAGCGTCTTGCCGGCGCGGGCCGCGAGCTCCTCGATGATCGCGCCCTTGTCGCGGTGCTCGATCAGCAGGACGCGGTGGTCGATGCTCGAGGACGCCTGGTCCTCGCCCGCGACCTCGTGCACGCTCGGCTCGACGAGGAACTCGTCGACGAGCGTCGCGACGCCCTTGTCGAGCGTGGCCGAGAAGAGCAGGCGCTGGCCGCCGCGCTTGGTCTGGCGGAGGATGCGCTGCACCGGCTCGAGGAAGCCGAGGTCGCACATGTGGTCGGCCTCGTCGAGGACGGTCACGGTGATGGTCGAGAGGTCGAGGCGACCCTGCTCGATCAGGTCCTCGAGGCGGCCCGGCGTGGCGATGATGATGTCCACGCCGCGCTGGAGAGCGCCGACCTGCTTGTACTGCGGGACGCCGCCGAAGATCGTGGCGGTGAACAGGCCCACGGAGCGCGCGATCGGCTGGATGGTGCGGTCGATCTGCATCGCCAGCTCGCGGGTCGGCGCGAGGATGAGGGCGCGCGGCGCACGGCCGGGCTTGCGGCCCTTGGCTCCGTCGTTCTCCATCAGGCGCTCGACGACGGGGGCGCCGAACGCGATCGTCTTGCCCGAGCCCGTCTTGCCGCGGCCGAGGACGTCCTTGCCGGCGAGGACCTCGGGGATCGTCGCGGCCTGGATCGGGAACGGCGAGGCCGCGCCCATCTGGGTCAGCTGGCGGACGATGTTCGCGCCGAGGCCGAGGTCGCCGAAGCTGACGCCCTCGACGTCGACGGCGAGCGTCGCGGTCGCCTCGAGGCGCTCGAGCACGACGTCGTCGGCCTGGTGCGAGGCGCGGCCGTCGCGCTTGGGGTAGAAGTCCGAGCCGGAGTCGCGGCGCGGGCCGCGGTCGGTGCGGTCGTAGCCGCCGCGGGCGGGACGCTCGGTGCCGCGGTCGAAGCCGCGCGCCGGGCGCTCGGTCCGGTCGGAGGAGCGCGCGGGGCGGTCGGTGCGGTCGGTGCGGTCGAAGCTGTGGGCCGGGCGGGCGTCGCGGTCGTTCGTGCGGGCGGGGCGCGCATCGCGGTCGAAGGAGCGCGCCGGGCGGTCCGTGCGGTCGAAGCTGCGCGCGGGGCGGTCGGTGCGGTCGTAGGAACGCGCGGGACGGTCGTCGCGGTCGTTCGAGCGGGCCGGACGGGCGTCGCGGTCGAACGAGCGGGCCGGACGGTCCGTGCGATCGAAGCTGCGCGCGGGGCGGTCGCTGCGGTCGTAGGAACGCGCCGGACGGTCGTCGCGGTCGTTCGAGCGGGCCGGACGGTCGGTCCGGTCGTAGGAACGGGCCGGGCGTGCGTCGCGGTCGTTCGAGCGCGCGGGGCGGTCGGTCCGGTCGTAGGAGCGGGCCGGGCGGTCGTCGCGGTCGTAGCTGCGGGCCGGGCGGGACTCTCCGCGGTTCTCTCCCCGCTCCGTCAGCTTGGCGGCGCGCTCCTCGGCGTTCCAGCGCGCCTTCTTGGGCGCGTTCTCGTCGACGGGGCGGTAGCCGCGGTGGCCCTCGCTGCGGGAGCCGGACTTCGGCGCGGCGAAGCGCGGGCGTCCACCGAGCTGGGACTTGCCGCTCGAGGCGCCGAAGCGGTTGGGCTCGAAGTTCTTGGCGGGGCGTCCGCCGGCGGGCTTCTTGTTCTTGGGCATGGCTGCTTCCTGGGTTCAGGTCTTGCGCGAGCAGGCACACGCCGATCGATCACCCTCGTGGGGTGCGAACGGACAGGGCGCTGCGGGAACCCGGGTGAGTCGCTGCTCTGAGACGCTGACCGGGGCCGATTCACACATGTGATTCATCTCGCGACGACTGTCGGAGATCCGGCCCGCTTGACTGACAAACCCATCCGCGCGGCGACGCACGGAGTCAAGAGCCGACCCAGGGAGTTTACACGCGACCCCGGGCGCTGGCTAGGGCAGCGACGGGCGGGCCGCTCAGCTCGACGCGCGCCGCGCCCGGTACGCCGCGACGTTCGCGCGGTTGCCGCAGTTGCCGGTGTCGCAGTAGCGCTTCGAGCGGTTGCGGGAGAAGTCGACGAGCACCGCCTCGCAGTCGTCGGCCGCGCAGATGCGGATGCGGTCGCGCTCGTCGCCGCGGATCACGTCGACGAAGGCCATCGCCGCCTCCACCACGATGCGGGTGGCGAGCGGGCTCTCGTCGCGGGTCGCGTGCAGGTGCCAGCCGAAGATGCCGTGCCGCACCAGCTGCGGGAGCGCGCGGCCGTCCTCGAGCATCCCGTTGACGACGGCGACCAGGTCCTCCTCCGCCCGACTGCGCCAGAGCGAGCGGAGCGGAGCGCGCACGGCCCGGACCGCCTCCAGCTCGGCGGCGCTGTGCTCGCGGCTGCCGGTGTAGCGGTTCTCGAGCAGGAACTCGTCGAGCTGCTCGACGGACGCCATCTCGTCCTCGCCGGACTGCGACAGCTCGGGGAGGGTGTTGACCAGGACGGCGGTCGAGGTGAGGGCCGCTTCCACGTCATAGGCGAAGACCATGTTGACTCCTGACACGTTCGATCAGTACTGTCACGAGCATAACGACTTTGACTCCTGAAAGAGGCTGACGTGACCCTCACCGCACCGCCGCGCCGGCTCGGCTCCGGCCTCGTGCTGGCCCTCGCGGCCGCCGCGGCCTTCGGCCTGGGCGGCCCCTTCGTGAAGCCGCTGCTCGAGGCGGGCTGGAGCCCCTCGGCCGCCGTGCTCTGGCGGGCCGGTGGAGCGGCGCTGATCCTCGCGATCCCGGCCGTGCTGTCGCTGCGCGGACGCTGGCACGTGCTCCGCCGCAACCTCGGCACGGTCGGGCTCTACGGCGTCTTCGCGGTGATCGCCGCGCAGCTCTGCTTCTACAGTGCGATCGAGCACATGTCGGTCGGCGTCGCGCTCCTGATCGAGTACCTCGCTCCGGTGTTCCTCGTCCTCTTCGCCTGGGCGCGCACCCGCCGGCATCCCGGGCGCTTCACTCTCGCCGGCTCGGCGCTGGCACTGGCCGGTCTGGTGCTCGTGCTCGACCTCTCCGGCGAGTCCACCCCGGAGCTGGTCGGCGTCGCCTGGGCGCTGACCGCGTCGCTCGGCCTCTGCGTCTACTACGTGATCGCCGGCCGGATCGACCCGGAGCTCCCGCCGATCGCGCTCACCGCCGGCGCGATGACGGTCGGCGCTGGGCTGCTGCTCGTGCTCGGCGTCACCGGGCTCGTCCCGCTGCGGGCGACCTTCGGCGACGTCGTCTTCGTCGGAAACGAGGTGCCGTGGTACCTGCCCGCGGCGGTCATCCTCGGGATGTCGACGGTGCTCGCCTACCTGCTCGGGATCGAGGGCGGCTCGCGGCTCGGCACCCGGATCGCCTCCTTCGTCGGGCTGACCGAGGTGCTGTTCTCGATCGTCGCCGCCTGGGCCCTGCTCGGCGAGCTGCCGGCGCCGATCCAGTTCGGCGGCGGGGCGCTGATCCTGGTCGGCGTGGTGCTCGTGCGGCTGCAGGCGGAGGCGCCGAGTGAGGTGGCCGAGGAGCGGCAGGAGAGCGAGGACCGGCCTCCGGTCCCGCTGTCCACCCCCTGATCGCGGGGTCGCTCTAGGCGGGCGCCGTCTTCTCCCTTATGCTCGCCTCACCCATGCGCGAGCCCACCCGACCCACGCGACCGATCGCCCTCGTCGCGGCGACCCTGGCACTGCTCGCAGGAGGCCTCGCCGGCTGCTCGAGTGCTCCTGTCTCGCAGCCGATCGCCCAGGCGGCCGGAGTCGCCGCGGTCACCGCCTACGACGACGTCCCCGTCACCGCCGACCTCGTCTACGACGAGGCGACCGGCCAGGCGCTCGACGTCTGCTCGCCGGTCGACGCCGCGGCCGGAGCCGCCCTCCCCGCGGTGCTCGTCGTGCACGGCGGCAGCTGGACCCGCGGCGACAAGGCCGACCCGAACTGGCGCCCGCTCTGCCAGTGGCTCGCCTCCGAGGGCTTCGTCGCCGTCTCGGTGAACTACCGCCTCGCCCCGGCCGACGTCTTCCCCGCGCAGATCGAGGACGTCTCGGCCGCCCTCGACTGGATCCTCGAGCCGGCGCAGACCGAGCGCTTCGGCATCGATCCGTCCCGCGTCGCCGCGTTCGGCGGCTCGGCGGGCGGCAACCTCGTCTCCCTGCTCGGCACCGACGACGCGCTGACCGCCGACGACGCCGGCACCTCGCGCCTCGCCGCGGTCGTCGACCTCAGCGGCCCCGCGGATCTCACGGCGGCGGGCCTCGCCGACGACGACCCGATCGTCGGCGTCGGCGCGGCGGTCCGCGGCTACCTCGACTGCGCCGACCTCGACGACTGCGCGGCCGCCGGTGAGGCCTCGCCGATCACGCACGTCGACGGCTCCGAGCCGCCCTTCCTCATCGCCCACTCGGCCGGCGAGCGCGTCGCGCTGAGCCAGTCGCAGGACTTCGCCGAGGCGCTGGACGCGGCGGGCGCGAGCGTCGACTTCGTCGTCGTGCCCGGCACCCGGCACTCGATCGCGATGCTCGACGACTCGCTCCGCGGCACCGTCATCGACTTCCTGCACGTGCAGCTCGACGCCCCTGCCGTGCAGACGCTCTCGCTCGAGCCCGCCGAGCCGGCGGCGGCGCCCTCGTCGTGAGCACCGGGGTCGTCGTCCGGCTCGAGCGGCCGGGTCCGGCCGAGCTCGCCGGGCTTCTCACCGTCGAGCTTCCGCCGCACGCCCGGCTCCTCGTCGCCCGCGACGGTGCGACGCAGCAGCCGATCGGCGTGCTGGCGCTGACCCCCGGACCCGACGACTTCGCCGAGCTGCTCGCGCTCGAGGTGGCCCCGAAGTCGCGGCGGAGCGGGGTCGCCCGCCGGCTCGTCGCCGCAGCGCTCTCCTACGCGAGCGTGCAGCGGATCCGCACGCTCCGCTTCCGGATCCCGGTCGAGGCGGAGGCGGCCCTCGTCGCCGCCCGGGCGCTCGGCTTCACCGAGATCGACGGCTTCGGCGCGCACGTGGGCGACGACTCGGGCGTCTGCTTCGCGCGCTCGGTCTGAGCGACCGGCGGATCAGAGCGCGCGGGCCAGCGCGGTCGTGGCGGCCGCGACCAGGACCACGACCACCAGTGGGGCGCGCAGGAGGGCCGCCAGCGCGCCGGCCGCGACGCCCAGCGCTCGGGACGCCGGCGCCGGGTCCGCGCCGTCGGCCAGCGCCGAGGTCAGCGCGACCGCGACGAGCAGTACGACCGTGCCGCGATCGAGAAGGCGCTGAGTGGACGGGCCGAGGTCGATCCGGTCGCGCAGCACCGCCCCTCCCCCGCGGAGGGCGAAGCTGCCGACGGCGAGGACGACGATGCCGAGCGTCACCGTCACGAGCGGCGTCCGGTCATCAGCAGACCGCCGAGCGCCAGGACCGGCGCGAGGCCGAGCGGCACCAGCGGGAGGGCGGTGAGCGCGAGCACTCCGCCCGCGATCGCGGCCGCGGCCGCCCGGCCGTCGCGGAGGGCCGGGAGCGCCAGCGCGAGCAGGACGGCGGGGAAGACCGCGTCGAGGCCGAGCACCGACGGATCGGGGACGACCGCACCGAGCAGTGCCCCCGCGAGCGCGCCGAGCGGCCAGGCGGCGAGCACCGCCGCTCCCGAGACCCAGAACAGGGCTCGCCGGCGCTCGACGGTCGCCCCGCCGAGCGCGAGCGCGACCGTCTCGTCGTTGGCCAGGTGCGCGCCGAGGAGCCGGAGCGGTCCGCGCGGGAGGAAGCCGCCGACGGCCATCCCGTAGGGCAGCGCGCGGGCGTTGACGAGGAGCGCGGCGAGCGCCGCCGCGAGCGGAGCGCCTCCCGCTGCCACCACGCCGACGAAGAGGATCTCGGCGGAGGCGCCGAACACCGCGACAGCGAGCAGCAGGATCTGCCAGAGCGGGAAGCCGGCCGCGGTGGCGCCGAGGCCGTAGGAGACGCCGACGACCGCGACGGAGGCGGCGACGAGGAGGACGGCCCGCCGGTCGCGAGGGCCGACTGTTCGGAGCAGCGAACGGGCGGAGCTTAGGATGAACACCACGTCAGAGTGGCGGGCTCGGCTGTCGTTCGTCAAGTCGAACGACCGATCTGGAGAGCGAACGATGTCGGACTCACCCCGCGACCTGGTCGCCTCCGCCCTGCGCCGCGAGCGCGGCCGGCTCGGCCTCAGCATCTCCGAGATCGCCCGCCGCGCCGGCATCGCCAAGTCGACGCTCTCGCAGCTCGAGGCCGGCGAGGGCAACCCGAGCCTCGAGACGCTCTGGGCGCTCGGCGGCGCGCTCGGCGTGCCGTTCTCGCACCTCGTCGAGCCGCCGCGGCGCTCCGTGCAGCTGATCCGCGCCGGGGAGGGGCCGCGCATCGCCTCGGCGACCGCGGACTACGCCGCCACCCTGCTCAGCGCCTGCCCGCCGGGAGCCCGCCGCGACGTGTACCGCATCACCGCCGAGCCCGGAGCGGCTCGGAACTCGGAGCCGCACGCCCGCGGCACCGTGGAGCACCTGATCCTGTCCACCGGACGCGCCCTGGTCGGTCCGGCCGACGACCCGGTCGAGCTCGCGCCCGGCGACTGTCTGTCCTACCCGGGCGACGAGCCGCACGTCTTCGACGCCCTCGAGCCCGGCACGAGCGCGGTGCTGGTGTCGGAGCACGTCTGAGAAGGCGCCGCTCAGTCGAAGGCGCAGGCCGTCTCGTCGGACAGCGCGCGGCTGATCCGCTCGCGGTGCTCGGCGCTCATCGGCGGCAGCGCGTCGGGGGCGAACCAGCCGACCTCGCTCGACTCGTCGTCGGCGACGTGCGCCTCGCCCGAGAGGTAGCGGGCGCGGAGGACGTGGTCGAGGTACTGCGCGCGGTCGCCGTTGGGGTACTTCATCGGCGGCAGGGTGTGCAGCCAGACGACGCGCTCGACCTCGATCTCGACGCCCGCCTCCTCCAGCGCCTCGCGCCGGGCGGTGCCGGCGACCGTCTCGCCGGGGTCGATGATGCCGGTGACCGCGGTCCAGGCGCCGGTGTCCGCGCGGCGGACCAGGAGGACCTGGCGGACCGGCTCCTCGCGGACGATCACCGCGGTGACGCCGGTCAGCCAGAGCAGCTCGGTGCCCACCTGCTCGCGGAGCCGGAGGACGAAGTCGGGGGTCGCCACGACGTCGGGCTACTGCTCCGGGCGGAAGTCGAAGGCGACCACCCCGGCCGTGTCGAGCAGCGGGCCGACGAGGCCCTTGAAGGCGTCGTGCGCCGGATCGAACAGTCCGGGCCCGTCGACCGCGGGGCGGCCGATGTAGTAGTTCAGGTCGCCCTCGGACGCGAAGGTCAGCAGGAAGGCGCGGTCGAAGCCCTCGCCCGCGCCCTCGGTGCTGAGCTGCGGTCCGTTCTCGATCGAGACGATGTACGGGCGGCCGTCGCGGAGGCACTCCTCGCCGAGCGCGAGGAACGCCGCGATCACGCCGTCCACCTCGGCGACGAGCGCCGTCGGGCGGAAGCGGAACAGCACGATGTGTCGAATGATCCCGGGGCGGTGGTCGGCGGCGACGAAGCGCTCGGGGCCGACCTCGGCGATCGCCGCAGCGGCGCGCTCGGGGCCGCTGCGCCAGCGGGAGCCGATCGTCTCGGGTGCTGACGACTGGGTCGCTTCTGCTGTGTCGCTCATGCCGACGCCTCTCCGGCGCGGGCGGCACGCCGCCGCTCACGATACCCCTCGACCAGGTTGTAGACGACCGGCAGCACCACCAGCGTGAGCACCGTCGAGGACACCAGACCGCCGATCACGACGATCGCGAGCGGCTGCGAGATGAAGCCGCCGTGGCCGGTGATCCCGAGCGCCATCGGCAGCAGCGCGAAGATCGTCGCGAGCGCCGTCATCAGGATCGGCCGGAGCCGCCGCTCGGTGCCGTGCAGCAGCGCCTCGCGCACGGGCATCCCCCGCTCGCGGTACTGGTTCACCAGGTCGATCAGCACGATCGCGTTGGTGACCACGATGCCGATCAGCATCAGCACGCCGATCAGCGAGGGCACGCCCAGCGGCACGCCGGTCAGCACCTGCAGCAGGATCGCGCCGGTCGCCGCGAACGGCACCGACACCAGCAGCAGCAGCGGCTGCAGGAGCGAGCGGAACGTCGCGACCATCACGACGTAGACGATCAGGATCGCCACCAGCAGCGCGATCCCGAGCTGCGAGAACGCGTCGCTCTGGTCGGCCGTGACGCCGCCGAGCGAGGCGGAGACGCCGGCCGGCAGCTCCGTGTCGTCGATCGCGCTCTGCACCGCGAGGTTCGCCGAGGCGAGGTCGTCGCCCTCCGGCGTCACCGTGATCGTGGCGGTGCGCTGCCCGCGCTCGGTGGTGATGCTCGCGGGCCCGTCGGTCCGCTCGACGACGGCGAGCGAGGACAGCGGGACCGCGCCGGTGCGCGTCGGGATCTCGAGGGCCGACAGCTCGTCGAGCGTGGCCGGCGGCTGCGCGTCGGCGAGGTAGACGGAGAGGGTGCGGTCGTCGATCACGACGCTGCCCGTCTGCGTCGGCTGCAGCGCCTGGCTGACGAGCGTGCCGACCGCGACCTCGGTGAGTCCGGCGTCGGCGGCGGCGGCGCGGTCGACCCGCACCGCGATGTAGGGCAGCGAGGAGGAGAGGTTGCTCTCGGCCTGGCTGATCCCGTCGGTGCCGCGCAGCGCCGTGAGCAGCGCGTCGTTCGCGCTCTGCAGATCGCTCTGCGAGGCGGTCGAGAGGTCGACCTCGATGTTCGAGGAGGCGCCGAAGCCGGAGGACGCGGCGACGCTGATGTCGTCCGCCTCGGCGATCGAGCCGAGGGCCGTGCGGACGTCGGCCTGCACGGTCTCCTGGTCGGCCGACTCGTCGGTGGTGACGGAGTAGCGGATCGAGGTGCCGCCGCCCCCGCCGCCGAACGCGCTCTGCAGCCCGCCGCTCGCTGAGCCGATCGAGAGCTGCACGGTCTCGACACCGCCGACCTCGAGGATCGCCGCGCTGGCCTGCTGCGCGGTCGCGTCCTGCGCGTCCAGGCTCTGGCCGTCGGGAACGGTCTGGGTGACGGTGAAGGTGTTCTGGCCGCTCGCCCCGAGGAAGTTCGTCTTCATCAGCGGGTAGAGCGCACCGGTGCCGACGAGCACGAGCAGCGCGAGCAGGACGGTCGCGACCGAGTGCTTGAGGGTCCAGGCGATCACGGGGCCGTAGACCCGCTGCAGGCCGGCGGCGCGGCGGGGCGTCGCGCGGGCGCTGTGGCGGGCGTGCTCGGGCTCGGGGGTCACAGTCTCACCGGCCGCGCCGCGCTCCTCGGCGAGGGCCGCCTGCGCCGCCTCGCGCACGCCGGCGCGCTTCGAGGGCCGGAGGAACCAGTAGGCCAGCACCGGCACGATCGTCAGCGCGACGAGCAGCGACGCGAGCAGCGCGATCGACACCGTCAGCGCGAACGGCCGGAACAGCTCGCCGGTCGTGCCGCCGACGAACGAGATCGGCAGGAACACCGCGACCGTGGTGATCGTCGAGGCGGTGATCGCGCCTGCGACCTCGCGCACCGCGACCGCGATCGTCGCCGCGCGCTCCTCCCCCGCGTCGAGGTGCCGCTTGATGTTCTCGATCACGACGATGGAGTCGTCCACCACGCGGCCGATCGCGATCGTCAGGGCGCCGAGGGTGAGGATGTTCAGCGTGTAGCCCGCGGTCTGCAGCCCGATGAAGGTGATCAGCACCGAGGTCGGGATCGAGATCGCCGTGACCAGCGTCGAGCGCACGGAGAGCAGGAACAGCAGGATCACGAGCACCGCGAAGACGAGGCCGAGCGCCCCCTCCTGCGCGAGCGACTCGATCGAGTCCTGGATGTAGGGGGCCTGGTCGAAGACCGAGGTGAAGGTCGCGTTCTCGCCGAGCGACGCCTCCAGGTCCGGGAGCAGCGCGGTGACGCCGGTCGAGACGTCGACGGTGTTCGCCGCGGGGAGCTTGGTGATCGAGAGGGTCAGCGCCGGCTGGCCGTTGACCCGCGAGATCGAGGTGATCGGAGCGTCGGTGACGGCGACGGTGGCGACGGAGCCGAGGGTGGGGGCGGTCGTGGGCGCGGTGGGAGCGAGGGCGGCCGCGGAGGCGCTCGCGGACGGGATCAGCGGCAGCGCCGCGATCGCGTCGGTCGAGTCCAGCTTGACGCCGGACTGCACCGAGAAGGTGCTGCCGTCCTGGGTGATCTCGCCGCCGGCGACCAGCACGCCGTTCTGCTGCAGTGCGGTGCGGATGTCCGCGATCGACAGGCCGGCGGCGGTGAGCGCCGCGTCGTCCGGGGTGATCGTGACGCGCTGGGCGCTCTCGCCGACCAGGGCGACCTCGCGGACGCCGTCGACCTTCTCCAGGTCCGGGATGACGCTCGTCCGGAGCCGGTCGGCGAGCGCCTTCGCGTCGCCGTCGCTGGAGACGGCGAGCTGCAGCACCGGCAGGTCGTCGAACGATCCGGTCACCACCTGCGGGTCGACGCCGTCCGGGAGCGTGCTCTTGATCCGGTTGATCGCCTGCAGGATCTTCTGCTCGGCGGTCGCCAGGTCGGTGCCGTAGACGAAGGAGGCGGAGATCAGCGACGAGTTCGTCGACGAGGTCGCACTGGTCGTCTCGAGCCCCGGCACCCCTTGGATGGCGGTCTCGATCGGCGTCGAGACGTCGTCGTTCACCACCTCCGGAGCGGCGCCCGGGTAGCTCGAGATCACCGCCAGCTGCGGGAAGGAGATCGACGGCGCGAGCTCCTGCTTCAGACCGGTGAGGGCGACGCCGCCGAAGACGGCGATGACGACGGTGACGAGCGCGATGAGCGCCCGGTTCTTCATGCTGAGGACCGCGAGGAGATGCACGCCGTGAGTCTTCCATCAGCTGGCTGAGTATTCGTCCCCCTCCGGGCGGACCTGGAGGATCAGACGACGTCGGCGAGGTAGCCGGTGTCGGCCGCCGGGTGGCGCGCGACCTGGCTCCAGGCGACGGCGAGCGCCTCCACGGCCCGGTCGGTGATCTCCGGTGAGTAGCCGATCGGGATGCGCAGGAAGCGCTCGAAGGCGCCGTCGATCCCGAAGCGCGGGCCGGCGGTGATCAGCAGGCCCGAGGTGCGGGCGGCGAGCGCCAGCTGCGAGCTCGCGGGGCGGCCGAGGCCGACCCAGGTGGAGAGGCCGCCGGAGACCCGCGGCACGCTCCACTCCGGGATCGCGCGGGCGAGCGCCGCCTCGAGGTGGTCGCGGCCGGCGCGCAGCTGCTCGCGGCGCAGCTTCAGCACGCCGTCCATCCGGCCGAGCATGTCGGCGACCAGGAGCTGCTCGACGATCGGGCTGCCGAGGTCGCCGGCCGAGCGCGCGGCGACGAGCTTGCGGATGACGCTCCGCTCGGCGCGGATCCAGCCGATGCGGATGCCGCCCCAGAGCGTCTTGCCGACCGAGCCGATCGAGATCACCGTGCCCTCGGGGCCGTAGGAGGCGAACGGGAGGGGCGACATCCGCCGGTCGATGTCGAGCTCGGCGGTGGTCTCGTCGGCGATGATCAGCGTGCCCTGGCGCGCCGCGGCGGCGATGGCCCGCTCGCGCAGATCGACCGCCATCGAGCGGCCGGTCGGGTTGTGGAAGTCGGGCATCAGGTAGGCGAGGGTCGGGCTCGTGCCGCGGATCGCCGCGATCAGGCCCTCGCCGTCCCAGCCGTCGGCGCCGTCCACGTTGACCGGCACCAGCCGGGCGCCGGCGAGCCGGAGCGCCTCGTAGGCGTGCGGGTAGGTCGGCGCCTCGATCAGGGCGCGGTCGCCGCGGGCCAGCAGGGTGCGGGCGACGAGCGCGATCGCGTGCTGCGCCCCGATCGTCACCATGATCTGGCCGGGCTCCGTGCGGAGGCCGCGGCGGGTGTAGCGCTCGGCGATCGCACGGCGCAGCAGCGGCAGGCCGACGGTGTCGTAGGAGCCGTCCTCGAAGTACTCCGGCGCGAGGCGCGCGGCGCGGGCGTAGGCCTCGGCGAGCTCGGGCACGGCGGGCAGCGCCGCCTTGGTGAAGTCGACGAAGTCCGGGGCGAGGGTCGGCACGGCGTGCACCGCGGCGCCCGGGAGGCGGGTCGCGCTGCCGGAGCCGCGGACGCTGACCAGGTAGCCGCTGTCGCGCAGCTCGCGGTAGGCGGCGGCGACGGTGGTGCGGCTCACGCCGAGCCTCGCCGACAGCTCGCGCTCGGCGGGGAGCCGGCTGTCCGTCGGGATGCGGCCGTCGATGCTGAGCAGGCGGATGCGGTCGGCGAGGGCGAGGTACGCGGGGCGGGTGCCGCGCTGCTCGCGCCAGTCGCCGAGGAGGTTCTGCAGGGCGCGTACGCCGAAGTGGACATCAGCCATGCGTCCAAGATAGCCGGATTGGACCGCGCGGAAAAGGCCACTCCTGCGATGGGATGCTCGACATGACGATCACCGCGCCCCTCGCCGTCCCCGCTCCCCCGGTGAGCCAGTGGCGGCTGCGACCCGTGCCGCGGCTGCTGGTCGGGCTCGTGCTGTACGGCTTCGCCGACGCGATGATGATCCGCGCGTCGATCGGTGTGGACCCGTGGACCGTCTTCGCGATGGGGGTCTCGCGCCAGACCGGACTGGGGATCGGACTGCTCACCAACGTGATCGGACTGCTCGTCCTGCTGCTCTGGATCCCGCTGCGGCAGCGGCCGGGGCTCGGCACCGTGCTGAACGTGCTGGTGGTCGGCACGATGATCGACGTCGGGATCCACCTGCTGCCGGTGCCCGCCGAGTGGTGGGGGAAGGCGCTGCTGTTCGCGGGCGGCCTGCTGCTGCTGGCCGTCGCGAGCGGGATCTACATCGGCGCCCGCCTCGGCCCCGGCCCGCGCGACGGGCTGATGACCGGACTCCATGCGCGCTTCGGCGTGCCGATCTGGGCGGCCCGCGGCGGCGTCGAGCTCACCGTGCTCCTGATCGGCTGGGCTCTCGGCGGCGACGTCGGCCTCGGCACCCTCGCCTTCGCCCTGCTGATCGGCCCGCTCTGCGCGGTGACCCTGCCGCTGCTGGGCGTGCGCAGGCACTGAGCCACACCATGCCGATCGAGTAGACCGCGAAGCGGGCCCCTTTCATGCTGATCGAGTAGCCCGCGCAGCGGGCGTATCGAGATCCACCACCGCGAGCAGGACGAGTCTGCAGACCGCCCTGCTGAGGACGGCCGGTCTCGATACGCCGCTGCGCGGCTACTCGACCAACATGGGACAGCAGACCTCCGCTGAGGGAGGAGCCCGCGCTGCGGGTCCCCCTTCGTGCTGAGCCGCCCGCGGGGCGGGCCCCTTCATGCTGAGCCGCCCGCGCAGCGGGCCCCTTCATGCTGATCGAGTAGCCCGCGAAGCGGGCGTATCGAGATCCACCGTGGTGCAGACGGTGGGTCTCGATACGCCCCTGCGGGGCTACTCGACCAGCATGCGGCGCCGGCTAGCGCTTCGCGCTCAGCTCCGCGCGGGTGCGCTCCGCCTCGTCCGAGTCCTGGATCGAGGCGATGCCCTCGGTGATCGACGTGCCCGAGGCGGGGGCCTCGTGCTCGTCCGCGCCGAGGGTGGCCTCGTCGAAGGGGGCGCGGCCGCCGAGCACCTCGCGGACCTGCACCATGTCGATCTGCTTGGTCCAGGTGCCGACGAGGAGGGTCGCGACCGCGTTGCCGGTGAAGTTGGTGACCGCGCGGGCCTCCGACATGAAGCGGTCGATGCCGACGATGACGCCGACGCCGTTGACCAGGTCGGGGCGGAAGGACTGCAGGCCGCCGGCCAGGGTGGCGAGGCCGGCGCCGGTGACGCCCGCGGCGCCCTTGGAGGCGACCATCATGAAGAGCAGCAGCCCGATCTGCTCCGGGATCGACATCGGAGCGCCGGTCGCCGAGGCGATGAAGAGCGAGGCCATCGTGAGGTAGATCGCGGTGCCGTCGAGGTTGAAGGAGTAGCCGGTCGGGACGGTGATGCCGACGACGGGCTTGGAGACGCCCAGGTGCTCCATCTTCGCGATCAGGCGGGGCAGAGCGGCCTCGGAGGAGGAGGTGCCGACGATGAGCAGGTACTCGCGGGCCAGGTACTTCATCAGCGAGAAGATGCTGACCCCGGTGACCAGGCGCAGCAGCAGGCCGAGGATGACGACCACGAAGATCGCGCAGGTGAGGTAGAAGCCGATCATCAGGGTGGCGAGGGCGACGACCGCGCCCCAGCCGGTCTTGCCGACGACCGCGGCGATCGCGCCGAAGGCGCCGATCGGGGCGACCCAGAGCACCATCGAGAGGATGCGGAAGACGAGGACCTGCAGCTGCTTGATCGCGCCGAGGATCGGCTGGCCCTTGGCGCCCATCTTCTGCAGCGCGAAGCCGACCAGGAGGGCGACGAAGAGCGTCTGCAGGATGCTGCCGTCCACGAGCGAGGAGAACAGCGAGACCGGGATGATCCCGAGGATGAAGTCGCTGGTCGACTCCGCCTTGAGGTCGGTGGTGTCGTAGGTGGCGCTCGAGATGTCGAGGCCCTCACCCGGGTGCAGGATGTTGCCGACGACCAGGCCGATGGCCAGCGCGAAGGTCGACATCACGATGAAGTAGCCGAGCGCGAGACCGCCGACCTTGCCGACCGTCGCGGCCTTGGCGATCGAGCCGATGCCGATCACGATGGTGCAGAAGATGATCGGCGCGATCATCATCTTGATCAGTCCGACGAACGCCTTGCCGACGGGCTCGAGCGTCGCGGCGAACGCGGGGGCGACGAGGCCGACGATCACGCCGGCGACGACCGCGATGATCACGGCGATGTAGAGCCAGTGGTTGCGGTCGATCCGCCGGCGGGTCTTCACGGGGGTGGCCGGGGGGTCGAGCCGGTCGGTCTTCGCCATGAGCGTGTCCTGTCTCTTCATCGAGCTGGGAGGGGGTACGACGATGCTCGACCCCGCGGGCCGCCCGCCGGAGGTTGCGTTCATACTGTTCACGAACGCGCACGGACGAGGAGGTCGGATGCCCGGAACGAGCCCCCGCGGCAGCATCGCCGCCCGGCTGTTCGCCGCCCAGCTGATCTGCATCCTCGTGATCGGCGCGATCGCGGTGCTGGTCCTCGCCTTCGACGCCCGCGGGCGCGCCGGCGACGACGCGGCCGCGCGGAGCCTGGTGGTCGCGCGCACCGTCGCCGACAACCCGTTCGTCCTCGACGCGGCGGAGGGCGCGGACCCGTCGGCCTCGCTCCAGCCTTACGCGGAGGAGATCATGGCCGACACCGGCGTCGACTTCCTCACGATCATGAACCCCGACCGAACCCGCTACACCCACCGCGACCGCGCGCAGATCGGCCTGCCGTTCATCGGCACCATCGCGCCGGCGCTCGAGGGCCGCACCTTCACCGAGACCTACACCGGCACCCTCGGCCCCTCGGTGCGCGCCGTCGCGCCGATCGAGAGCGCCGACGGCACCGTCGTCGCGCTGGTCTCGGCAGGCGTGACGCTGAGCCGGGTGGACGCCTCCTTCCTGCCCCGCCTGCAGGTCGTGGCCGGCGGCGTGCTCGGCGCGGTGGCCCTCGGCGGCATCGGCTCCTGGCTGCTCGCCCGCTACCTCCGCCGGGTCACGGGCGGTCGCGGGCCGGAGCAGATGAGCCAGGTCTTCGCCTACTACGAGTCGGTGCTGCACTCGGTGCGCGAGGGGCTGCTCCTCGTCGACGACCGCGGCCGCCTGGTGCTCGCGAACGACCACGCGCTCGAGCTGCTCGGGCTCGAGGGCGTGTCGATCCCGGTGCCCGTCGACGAGCTCGAGCTCCCCGACGCCCTGCGCGTGGTGCTGCTCGCCGACGAGCCGGTCGCCGACCGCCTGGTCGTGGCGCACGAGCGGATCCTCGTCGTCAACGAGCGGCCGGCCGCCTCCCCCGGCGCGCGACCGCTCGGCACGGTGACGACGCTCCGCGACCGCACCGAGCTGCAGCGGGTCTCCGGCGAGCTGGAGTCGATGCGCACGCTCTCGGACGCGCTGCGCTCGCAGACCCACGAGTTCTCGAACCGCCTGCACACCATCGCCTCGCTGATCGAGCTGGGCCGGCCGGAGGAGGCGCTCGCCTTCGCGGCCGGCGAGCTGAACCTCAGCCAGCGGCTCGCCGACCGGGTGCTCGGCTCGGTGCAGGAGCCGGTGATCGCCGCGCTGCTGCTC
Source organism: Rathayibacter sp. VKM Ac-2857 (assembly GCF_013205025.1). Classification (GTDB taxonomy): domain Bacteria; phylum Actinomycetota; class Actinomycetes; order Actinomycetales; family Microbacteriaceae; genus Rathayibacter. Next base: position 1,240,933 of record NZ_JABMLE010000001.1, read on the forward strand.
GGCAAGGCCGCCCAGGCCCGCGAGCGCGGGGTCGAGCTGCACCTCGAGACGCACCTCGAGCCAGGCGCCCAGGGCTTCGAGCCCGGCGACCTGGTGACCGTGCTCGGCAACCTGATCGACAACGCGCTCGACGCGGCCGCCTCCTCCACCGCCGACCGCGAGCCGTGGGTCGAGGTCTACCTCGGCCTCGCCGAGGCGTCGGGTGCTGAGGTCGCGGAGCTGGTGCTGCAGGTGTCCGACAGCGGGCCCGGCGTCGCGGAGGCCGCCGACGTCTTCGCCCGCGGCTACTCGACGAAGGAGTCGGACGCGTTCGGCCGCGGCATCGGCCTCGCGCTGGTGCAGCAGGTGGTGCAGCGGCTCGGCGGGAGCATCGAGGTGTCGCGGCACGTCGGCGCGGTGTTCACGGTGCAGCTGCCGCTGCGGGACCCGGCCGGGGCGACCCGGTGACCGCCGCGCCGATCCGCGTCCTCGTCGTCGAGGACGAGCCGCTGACCGCGAGCGCGCACGCCGACTACGTCCGGCGCGTCGAGGGCTTCGAGGTCGCCGCGGTCGCCGGCAGCGGGGCGGAGGCGATCCGCGCCCTGCGCGCCGACCCCGCGATCGCGCTGATCCTCCTCGACATGAACCTGCCCGACATGGGCGGCCTCGACCTCTGCCGCGCCGTGCGCACCGCGGGTCTGGACGTCGACGTGATCGCGATCACCGCCGTGCGCGACGCGGCGGTGGTGCGCGCCTCCGTCGCCGCCGGGATCGTGCAGTACCTGATCAAGCCGTTCGTCTTCAGCGTCTTCGCGGCGAAGCTCGCCAGCTACCGCCAGTACCGCGAGCGGATGCACGGCGCCGACGTCGCCAGCCAGCACGAGGTCGACGGCGCCTTCGCGGCGCTGCGGACGTCCAACGCGCCGGGCCTGGCCAAGGGGCTCTCGGCGGAGACGCTCGACGCGGTCACCGCGCTGCTGGGCCCGGTCGGCCTCTCCGCGGGCGAGCTCGCCGCCCGCCTCGACGTCTCGCGGGTCACCGCGCGGCGCTACCTCGAGCACCTCGCCGACTCGGGCGTCGCCGAGCGCGCCCCGCGCTACGGCTCGCCGGGGCGGCCGGAGCTGGAGTACCGCAGGGTCTGAGCGGCGGGCGGCCTACTGCACGTACGACGAGAGGAAATTCCCCAGCCGCTCGATCGCCTCCGAGATGACCCGCTCCTCCGGCAGCGTCACGATGCGCAGGTGATCGGGCGTCGGCCAGTTGAAGCCGGTGCCGGGCACCAGCAGGATGTGCTCCGCGAGCAGCAGGTCGTAGACGAGCCGTCCGTCGTCGCGGATCTCGTGCACCTCCGGATCGAGCCGCGGGAACGCGTAGAGCGCGCCCATCGGCAGCTCGCAGGAGACGCCGGGAATCGCCTGCAGCCCCTTCCACGCGGCGTCGCGCTGACGCCGCAGCCGCCCGCCCGGCGCGATCAGCGCCTCGATCGACTGCACGCCCGAGAGCGCCGCCTGCACCGCGTACTGCCCGGGCACGTTCGGGCAGAGCCGGGTCGAGGCGAGCAGGGTGATCCCCTCGAGGAACCCCGCCGCGTGCTCGCGCGGCCCGGTGATCGCGAGCCAGCCGGAGCGGTAGCCCGCGACGCGGTAGGTCTTGGACAGCCCGTTGAAGGTGAGGCAGAGCTGGTCCGGCGCGAGCGACGCCAGCGGGATGTGCTGGGCGTCGTCGTAGAGGATCCGGTCGTAGATCTCGTCGGCGAGCAGCAGCAGCGAGTGCTCCTCGGCGAGCGCGACGATCCCCTCGAGGACCTCGCGGGTGTAGACGGCGCCGGTGGGGTTGTTCGGGTTGATCACGACGATCGCCTTCGTGCGCGCCGTGATCTTCGAGCGGATGTCCTCGAGGTCGGGCTGCCAGCCGTCGTCCTCCGCGCAGCGGTAGTGCACCGCGGTGCCGCCCGCGAGGCTGGTCATCGCCGTCCAGAGCGGGTAGTCGGGCGCCGGGATCAGCACCTCGTCGCCGTCGTCGAGCAGCGCCTGCAGCGTCATCGTGATCAGCTCGGACACCCCGTTGCCGAGGAACACCCACTCCGGGTCCACCGGCGGGAAGCCGGGGACCTCCTCGTAGCGGTAGGTCACCGCGAGGCGGGCCGAGAGGATCCCGCGGCTGTCGCTGTAGCCGTGCGCGCTGGGCATAGCGGCGATCATGTCGCGCACGATCTGGTGCGGCGCCTCGAAGTCGAAGCCGGCCGGGTTGCCGGTGTTCAGCTTGAGGATCCGGTGCCCCTCGCTCTCCAGCCGCGACGCCTCCACGAGCGCCTTGCCGCGGATCTCGTAGAGGACGTTGCGGAGCTTGGAGGACTGCTCGAGCGGGCGCGGGGGGATCATCCGTCCAGTATTCACCGGGCGACGACCCCGAGCGCCGGTCAGCCCCTCGTGGCGCGCACCGCCGCGGCGATCTCCTCCTCGATCAGGTCGTAGTTGATCGCGGCCGCGACGCGCAGGCCGTCGGCGGCGGCCGCCATCACCTGCGACATCGGCTCGACCAGCGAGCCGGCGGCGAAGACCCGCGGCGCGGTGGTGCGGCCCATCGGGTCGACGGTGAGGTGCCGGGCGGCGCCGGAGGGGTGGTCGACGAGCTCGAGGCCGAGGCCGTCGGGCAGGTTGCCCTGGACGCGCGGACCGACGACCAGCGCGTCGAGCTCGAGCCGGCGGCCGTCGACGACGACGCCGACCAGGCGGTCGTCCTCGACGAGGACCTCGCTGACGGCCCCGTCGATCAGCTCGATGCCGCGGGCAGCGAGGCCCTCGGCCTCCTCTTCCCCGGGCGCGAAGACGCCGTTCGTGAGGATCGACACCCGGTCGCTCAGCTGGCGGAACATCTGCGCCTGGTGGCCCGAGAAGCCGCTGCCGAGCACCGCGATCCGGCGCCCGCGCACCTCGAAGCCGTGGCAGTACGGGCAGTGCAGCACGTCGCGGCCCCAGCGCTCGGCGAGCCCCGGGATCTCCGGCAGGCGGTCGGTGGAGCCGCTGGCGAGCAGCAGGCGGCGGGCGCGGAGCACGGTGCCGTCGGCGAGGGTGGCCGTGACACCGCCGTCGGCGAGGGTGGCCGTGACGCCGCCGTCGGCGCCCGAGGCGCTCACGATCCGACCCGGGACGACGCGCGCGCCGTAGCCCTCGGCCTCGATCCGGGCGAGGCGGGCGAGCTCGACGGGGGCGGTGCCGTCGCGGGTGAGCACGTTGTGGGCGCCGGGCGAGGGCGCGTTGCGGGGCGGCCCGCCGTCGACGACGAGCACGTCGCGGAGGCTGCGGCCGAGGGCGGTGGCGGCGGCGAGGCCGGCGAAGGAGGCGCCGGCGATGAGGACGTCGGGGAGGTCGGAAGGGGTCATGTGTCGAGCATCGGGTGGCGGCTGCAGTCGGTCCAGGATCCGTGCCGTTCCGGCACGACCGCGCGGCCCGCGTGCCAGGATCGGGGCATGCCCGAGCACTCCGAGCACGACACTCCCTCCGACGACGAGATCGTCGCCGCCGTCGGACCGCGCCTCAAGCGCCTCCGCCTGCGCCGCGACCGCACGATCGCCTCGCTCGCCGCCGAGACCGGCATCTCCGCGAGCACGCTCTCGCGTCTGGAGAGCGGCGGCCGGCGCGCCACGCTCGAGCTGCTGCTCCCGATCGCCCGGGCGCTCGGCACGCCCCTCGACGAGCTGGTCGGCGCCGCGCCCGAGGACCCGCGCGTGCACGGCCGGCCGTTCACCCGGCACGGGATGCGGATCCAGCCGCTCAGCCGCGACGCGGGCGCCCTGCAGGCCTTCAAGACCACGATCCCCGCCGGACCGATCCCCGCGCCGGAGCAGCAGCGCACCCACGAGGGCTTCGAGTGGCTCTACGTGCTGAGCGGGCGACTCCGGCTGCGCCTCGGCGAGCACGACATCGTCCTGCCCGCGGGCGAGGCCGCCGAGTTCGACACCCGGGTGCCGCACTGGTTCGGCCGGGCCGACGAGCAGCAGGTCGAGTTCCTCAGCCTGTTCGGTCGCCAGGGCGAGCGGATGCACGTCCGCGCGTCGACGCGGCGCTGAGGGCGCGCCGCTCAGCTCTCGCCGAGCACCTCGCGGACGAAGCCGGCCGTCTTCGTGCGCAGGGTCGCGATCCGCTCGGCCTTGGCCGCCTCGACGTCGAAGCCGACGTAGGCGACCGAGGGCCGGGTGCGGACGTTGGCCGAGCACTGGAAGTCCGCGCAGACCAGCGTGCCGAGGGTGTCACCCGCGCGCCCGGCCGGGCCGGCCTTCTTCGCGCCGAAGAAGACCACGTCGTTGGGCAGCCGGATGTCGCGGCACCACGAGCACTGCGCCCGCGAGCGCGTGTTCGCGTCGGCCTGGCGGAGAACCACGCCCACCAGCCGGTCCTCGAGCGGCACGACGACGTAGGCGCGGCGGCCGATCTTCTTGTCGCGCCAGCCGAGATGGTCGAACGACTCCCAGTCGAGGTCGTCGAAGCCGGCGGGGAGCGAGAGATCCGCGACCTCCTTGCGTGAGGCGTTCACGAAGGAGTCGCGGATCTGCTGGTCGGTGAGGGCGCGCATGTCCTCACCAGCCTAATCAGCCGAGAGGCTCAGCCGAGGTGCGCGACGGCCTCCCGCGGAGCCTGCGCGAGGAACTGCTCCTTCTTGATCCGGATCATCGTGAACGCGATGACCGCGGCGAGCACCAGGCCGACGGCCGCCGCGACGAACACCGCGGAGTAGCCGTCGACGAAGGCGACCGGCGAGGACTGCTCCCCCGCCACTCCCGCGTAGATGGTGGTGAAGACGGAGAGGCCGATCGAGCCGCCGATCTGCATCGCGGCGTTGGCGGTCGCGCCGGCGGCACCGGCGTCGTGGCCGGCGATCCCGGTCAGCGCCACGTTCTGCACCGGCACGAAGATCATCGCCATGCCGACGCCGAGCAGGATCAGGCCGGGCAGCACCTGCACGAGGTAGGAGCCGTCCGCGGTGATGCGGCTCAGGTAGAGCAGGCCGGCGGCCGCGATCAGCGGGCCGACGATCATCAGCAGGCGCGGGCCGACGGTCGGCAGCAGCTTGGTGGCGATGCCCGCGACGATCATGATCGTGACGGTCATCGGCAGATTGGCGAGACCGGCCTCGAGCGGCGCGAGGCCGAGCACGAGCTGCAGGTGCAGCGTCAGGTAGAGGGTCGAGCCGATCATGACGCTGCCGACGATCGCCTGGATCAGGAACGCGCCGCCGCGGATCCGGTCGGTGACGATGCGCAGCGGGAGGAGGGGGTGGTCGGAGCGGGCCTGGATGCGGACGAAGACCGCGAGCAGCAGGACGCCGGCGAGCAGGAAGCCGAGGGTGTCGACGCGGAGCCAGCCCTGCTCGGCGAGCGTGAAGCCGTAGACGAGGCTCGCGAGGCCGAGCGCGACGGTGATCGTGCCGGCGATGTCGAAGCGGTTGCGGCCCTCGGCACGGCTCTCGGTCACCAGCAGCGCGCCGGCGACGACGCCGACCAGCACGACGGGGACGTTGACCAGGAGGCACCAGCGCCAGTCGGCGAACTCGGTGAGCAGACCGCCGAGGACGAGGCCGACCGCGGCACCCGCTCCGGCGACCGCGCCGAAGACGGCGAAGGCGGTGTTGCGCTCGCGCCCGCCGGGGAAGGACACGGTGAGCAGCGCGAGGGCGGCCGGGGCGAGCAGCGCGGCGAAGGCGCCCTGCAGACCGCGGGCGGCGATCAGCTCGGTGCCGGAGGAGGCGACGCCGCCCCAGGCCGAGGCCGCGCCGAAGCCGACCATGCCGATCAGGTAGGTGCGCTTGCGGCCGGTGTAGTCGGCGATGCGGCCGCCGAGCAGGAGGAGGGCGCCGAAGGCGAGCGCGTAGGCGGTGACGACCCACTGGCGCTCGACGTCGGTGAGGCCGAGGTCGGCCTGCGCGGCGGGGAGGGCGATGGTGACGATCGTGCCGTCGAGGACGACGACGAGCTGGGTCATCGCGAGGATCACGAGGACCCACCAGCGGCGGGAGGAGGAGGGCGCGGGCATTGCTGAGCCTTTCGAAGCGGAGGGAGCGGGACCGGCGGGTCCGGATCCGAGCCGCGGCAGTGAGGCTAGACCACCCCAACTGGTTGGTTGGGCATCGACGAGTGTACAGTTCGAGCGCCGAGGAGGTAAGCGTGGCTGCGAAAGATCTCGAGACGGATGCGGTGGTCCCCGCCCGCGAGCGCATCCTCCGCGCCGCGACGGCCGAGTTCGCCGAGCACGGCTTCGCCGGCGCCCGCGTCGACCGGGTCGCCGCCTCCGCGGGCCTCAACAAGGAGCGGCTCTACGCCTACTTCGGCGGCAAGCGCGGCCTGTTCGTCGCCACGATCGTCGAGGCACTGCAGGCCCTCGACGAGACGCTGCTCGCCGAGGCGGCCGATCTGCCGGACCTCGCCGGCCGGATGTTCGACCACGTCTGGGACCGCCCCGAGTTCCTCCGCCTGCTCACCTGGGCGCGACTGGAGGGCGGCGGCGTCTGGGAGGAGGCGGGCGAGCGCCTCGGCAGCCGCCCCGCCCCGGAGGCCCGCGTGCTCGAGTGGCAGCGGGCCGGGATCGTCGACGCGAGCTGGTCGGCGGAGGACCTCTTCATCGCCCTGCTCGGGCTCTGCGAGATCTGGCACCTGACGCCGTTCGCCCTGCGCGGCGACGGCGGCACCCGCGAGCGCCGCCGCGCCTTCGTCGTGCACGTGGCGACCCTGGTGGGGTCGCCCGCCGACGGGCCGACTGCGGTCAGTCCGCCGTCGTGAGCCGCTCGAGGTAGCCGGCGAAGGCGAGCAGGTCGGCCTCGGGCCAGCTGCTCAGCGCCTCCTGCATCCGCTGGCGCTGCTGACCGCCCAGGTCGCCCATCCGCTCGCGGCCGTGCTCGGTGAGCGTGAGGAAGCGGGCGCGGCCGTCGGCCGGGTCCGGGGCGGTCCCGACCAGCTCGAGCGCGCAGAGCTGGCGGATCTGCCGGCTGATCACACTGCGGTCGACTCCGAGCCGCTCGGCCGCGACGCTGGAGTGCACGGGACCGCAGCGCTCCAGCATCCGGAGCAGCCGCAGCCCGAACGGCGGCAGCCCCGGGTCGATGCTCGCCGCCGCGTCGCGCACGGCCGTCCGGACCTGCACGGCGAGCGCGGTGATCTGCTCCTCGACCTGGAGCAGCGCGCTCGCCGTCGAGGCGGTCGGCACGGCCGGTGCGGCGGGCATCAGGGGCGCTCGGCCACGTCGATCGCGCCGGTGGTTGTTGCGGCCGTCGCGGCGTGCCGGGCGTGGGCGACGGGCGCGGCGTGGCGGCCGTGCACCTCGTCGTCCGCGTGCACGGCGTCGTCGCTTCGAGTGGTCTGACCCACCGGGCGCAGGGCGGCCTGGCCGTCCGAGGCCGCGATCAGCGCGTCCTCCGCGCCGGCGACGACGCCCGAGGGCTCCGACTTGCGCTGCACGGCGTTCATCGTCCCGAGCGGCGCGTTCGGCAGCAGCAGGACCGCGATCAGCGTGATGACCGCGAGCGGGATGCTGTAGAGGAAGACGTCGCCGACGCCGATGCCGTAGGCGCTCTCGACCACGACGCGCACGGCGTCCGGGAGCGTGTTGACCTGCGGGATCGTGCCGCTGCCGAGCGCCTGGGCGGCGATCGCCTGGTCGGCCGGCGCGAGGCCGGCGATGCCGGTCTTGATGTGGTCGGCGATCACCGTGCCGAGCATCGAGCCCAGCACCGAGACGCCCACGGTGCCGCCGAGGCTGCGGAAGAAGGTGACCGCGCTGGTCGCGACGCCGAGGTTCTTGACGTCGATCGAGTTCTGCACGACGAGCACCAGGTTCTGCATCAGCATGCCCAGGCCCGCGCCGAGGATCGCCATGAAGACGCCCACCAGGACGAGGTTCGTGTCGTAGCGGAGCGTGCTGAGGAGGAAGGTACCGACCACGGCGAGCACGCCGCCGGTGACCATGATCGCCTTCCACTTGCCGGTGCGCGAGATGATCCCGCCGAAGATGGTGGACGCGATCAGCAGTCCGGCCATCATCGGGATCGTCAGCAGACCGGACTGGGTCGGCGTGGCACCGCGCGAGAGCTGCATGTACTGCGCGAGGAACACCGCGACGCCGAACATCGAGACGCCGACCGAGATGCTCGCCACGACGGCGAGGCTGAAGGTGCGGTTCTTGAACATCCCCATCGGGATGATCGGCTCGGCGACGGTGAGCTCGGTGATCACCGCGGCGACCAGCAGCACGACGGAGCCGCCGACCATGACCGCGGTCTCCCAGGAGGCCCAGTCGAAGTTCTTGCCGGCCAGCGACACCCAGATCAGCAGCAGCGAGACGCCGCCGGCGATGAGGACCGCGCCGAGGTAGTCGATCTTGACCGTGCGCTTGGGATGCGCGGGGAGGCGCAGCGTCACCTGGAGCAGGATGATCGCGACGATCGCGACGGGCAGCGCGATGAAGAAGTTCCAGCGCCAGCCGAACGCGTCGGTGACGACGCCGCCGAGCAGCGGTCCGCCGACGGTGCCGATGGCCATCACGCCGCCGAAGAGGCCGGCGTACTTGCCGCGCTCACGCGGGCTGATGATGTCGGCCATGATGATCTGGCTCAGCGCGGCGAGTCCACCGGCGCCGAGGCCCTGGAAGACGCGGAACACGATCAGCATGTTCGTGTCCTGCGAGAAGCCGGCCGCGGCCGAGCCGATCACGAAGATCGCGAGCGCGAGCTGGATGAGCAGCTTGCGGTTGAAGAGGTCGGCGAACTTGCCCCAGAGCGGGGTGGAGACGGTGGTCGCGAGCAGCGTCGCGGTGACGACCCAGGTGTAGGCGTTCTGGTCGCCCTCGAGGTCGGAGATGATCAGCGGCAGCGAGGTCGACACGACCGTGCCCGCGAGGATCGAGACGAACATGCCCAGCAGCAGTCCGCTGAGGGATTCGAGCACCTGGCGGTGCGACATGGCCCCGTCGGGGCCGGTGGGGGTGGTGCGCTCTTCTCGAGTGCGCGTGCGCTCTGCGCGGGACATACGGCTCCTTGTTCACGGTGCGGCACCGGTGGCGATGCGGCGGTACTAGTTGACGGCGGTCAACTATTGACCGAGTGCAACTATATAGCCGAGCGAGGTGTTTTGGCCAGTGCTGTGCCGAGGCGCTTCCGTGAGGCTGTCAGCGGGCGATGCCGCGCCGTCGGAGGAGCACGATCGCCGCTGACACCGCGGCCGCGAGTGCGACGAGGAGCGCGATGCCGAGCGGCGAGCCGGCGGCGGCGCCGATCACCGCCCAGAGCACGGCGAAGCCGACCGTCGCGTAGATCAGCGCCCAGGCCGCGCAGCCCGGCAGCATCGCGAGGAGGTGGACGCCGAAGCGCATCCGCGCCGCCCCGGCTGCCGCGTTGATCATGGTCTGGAGCCCCACGGTGAGGAAGCTCACGGTGACCGCGGGCGCCCCGTAGCGCGCGAGCAGTGCCGACGCGCGCTTCAGCGCCGGCGACTCCAGCCACCGCCCCCAGCGCCGCGAGGCCGCCCCGGTCACGACCGCCCGCGCGAGCCAGTACGTCGCCTGCGCCCGCACCAGCACGATGAGGAACAGCGCCCCCAGCAGCTCCACGAACCCCAGCTCGTCCAGGAAGGCGGGCATGTGGCGCCTCCCTCTCCTCGCTCGGCAGAAGGCAGGCTACCCTTCCCTCCCCCGCGCCTCCTGCCGGCCGAGCAGCGCGCAGCGCGTCTCGGTGGTGAGGAAGAGGACCCGGCCGCGCCGCGAGCATGCTGGTCGAGTAGCCCCGCAGGGGCGTATCGAGACCCGCCGTCACCAGCAGGACGGGCCTGCAGACTCAGCGTCCTGACGGTGGGGGATCTCGATACGCCCGCTCCGCGGGCTACTCGATCAGCATGACTTTCCCCATACGAATTAGGTGATCTTTCCTAGGAGACCCGCCGTCCTCAGCAGCGCGGGTCTGCAGACTCGTCCTTCTGACGCTCGTGGATCTCGATACGCCCGCTCCGCGGGCTACTCGATCAGCACGGAGCGCTGAACCTCTCCCGAGGTGCCCCCTTCATGCTGGTCGAGCAGCCGCCCTGCATGCTGGTCGAGTAGCCGCCTTGGCGGCGTATCGAGACCCACCATCACCGGACATCCGGCAGCGAGCCTCCTCCACAACCCCCGATCCGACCGCACTTTCCCCGAGCCACTCGCAACCGCGCACTGGTGTCGGTGGTCCCTGATTCAATACTCGTATGACGGATTTCGGATCGACGGAAGAGGTGCTCGCGCACCTGCGCGCACTCAGCGACCGCGCCGCCACGAACGCCCGCGCTGCCGCTCAGCGACGCCTCACCGAGGCCGAAGACCTCTACGATTTCCACCGCACCGCCCTCGCCCACCCGAACGCATTCGCGCGAGGTGCGACCCGCAGCGAGACCCGTGACCTCGTCGAGCGCTCGATCCGCGCCGAACTCGCCGTCGCGGAGGGCCTGCCGGAGCAGATGATCGCCCGCCGTCTCGAGAACGCGCAGCTGCTGATGGAGCACCTCCCGCTCACCCGCGCCCTCCTCGCGCAGGCGCGCCTGCACTGGGAGGAAGGAGAGGCGATCTGCGCGACCGCGAGCTCCCTGCCCGAGGGGTCCCGCGCCGGGCTGGACGAGCGCGTCGCGGAGGCAGCGCCGGCGATGACGCTCACGCAACTGCGCCGCGCCCTGCGCCGGTGGCGGGAGGAGCTGCACCAGGAATCTCTCGCGCAGCGGCACGCCCGCGCGCGAGCGGATCGCGCCGTGTGGGTGACTCCGGATGTGGACGGGATGGCGACGCTGTGCGTGTACGGGCCAGCGCCTGCGGTGATGGGCGCGTACGAGCGTGCCGACCGGATGGCCCGTTCTCTGCGCGATGCCGGGGATGTGCGCACGCTCTCGCAGCTGCGCGCCGACGTCGCCGTGGATCTGCTCTGCGACGGCGACGTCTTCGGCACGACCCCCGACCCGGAAGATCGGCCGGACCCGTCGTACGTTCCGGGGGTGCGCGCCGAGGTACGGCTGACACTCGCCGCGTCCACGGCCGTCGATCTCGATGACGAGCCCGCTGAGCTGGACGGGTACGGCCCCGTCCCCGCCGAAGTGGCGCGGGAGCTGATCCGGACTGCGGCGTCGTTCACTCGCGTGCTCACTGAACGGGACACCGGTGCTGTCGTGTCCGTCGGTCGGACCCAGCGTCTTCCACCGTCGCGGATGCGCCTGCATCTGCAGCTGCGGGATCAGACCTGCCGCTTCGCCGGCTGCCTGCGCACCGCGGCGCGCAGTGAGGCGGATCACACGATCGAGTGGCGCAACGGCGGCGAGACCTCGCTCGAGAACCTGGTCAGCCTCTGCACCAGCCACCACCACCTCCGGCACGGCGACCGGTGGACGTATACGAAGGGCGACGGCGGGGCGATCGTGTGGACGACGCCGACCGGGCGGCGCGTCGGCAACCGGCCACCCCCGCTGCCGGGGCGGCCGCCGGACCCGCCCCGGCGACCGTGCTTCGTCGACGAACCGCCGCCGTTCTGACGGTGGTGGATCTCGATACGCCCGCTCCGCGGGCTACTCGATCAGCATGCAACGCCGGTACCTCAGGAGGCGTCCCTTCCTGACCACCGCGGATCCACTCGGAAGAGACATGCGCCTGCATGCTGGTCGAGCAGCCCCGCAGGGGCGTATCGAGACCCGGCGTCATCAGCAGGGCAGGTCTGCAGACTCGTCCTGCTGACGCTGGCGGATCTACTTGGAAGAGACGCCCGTGGACCTGCTGGTCGAGTAGCGCGCAGCGCGTATCGAGACCCCCGCGATCAGGCACAGACCCGCCGGGATCGCGCGGGTGCCCGGCGCGGCTCCGACCCCGCCCCTAGGCTCGACGCATGGACAACATCGATCGGAAGATCCTCGATCTGCTGCGCCAGAACGCCCGGGCGGGCTACGGCGACATCGGCGGTGTCGTGGGGCTGTCCGCGTCGGCCGTGAAGCGCCGCGTCGACCGGCTGGTGGCCGACGGCGTCATCCGCGGCTTCACGATCAAGGTCGACCCCGCCGTCGACGGCATGGCGACCGAGGCCTACGTCGAGCTGTTCTGCCGCGGCACCGTCGCGCCCGACGAGCTGCGCCGCATCCTCTCGGCCGTCCCCGAGGTCGTCGACGCCGGCACGGTCACCGGCTCGGCCGACGCCATCGTGCACATCCGCTCGCGCGACATCCCGAGCCTCGAGCTCGCCCTCGAGAAGGTCCGCATCGCGCCGAACGTCGACCACACCCGCTCCGCGATCGTGCTCTCCCGCCTGATCCAGCGCGGCGAGGCGTAGCGGGCGCACTCCTGCCTCAGTGCGATCGGCCCGCGACCACGTCGGCGAGACTCGCGAGCGGTGACGTCGTCGCCCGGCCCCGCGCCTCGGCCGCGTCGGCCAGGCCGTAGGCGCGGTAGAGCGAGGTGACGGCGAGCCAGCGCAGCGGTTCCGGCTCCCACGGCCGCACCCGGTGACCCACCCACGGCAGCTCGGTGAGCGGCGTGCTCTCGCCGAGCACGAGGTCGCGCAGCGTGCGCCCGGCGAGATTGGTCGCCGTGACCCCGGTGCCGACGAAGCCGCCCGCCCAGCCCAGGCCCGTGGCGCGGTCGAGTCCGACGGTCGCGTGCCAGTCGCGGGGCACGCCGAGCACGCCCGACCAGACGTGCTCGATGCCGACGCCGCGCAGCACCGGGAAGAACCGCTCGAGGATCTCGCGCAGCCGGCCGACCGTGCGCGGGTCGGTCGCCCCGTCGCGGTCGATCCGGGAGCCGAAGCGATAGGGCACGCCCCGCCCGCCGATCGCGATCCGGTCGTCGGCCGTGCGCTGCGCGTACATGTAGGCGTGCGCCGCGTCGCCGAGCGTCTCGCGGCCCGCCCAGCCGATCTCGTCCCAGACCTCGGGGCCGAGCTGCTCGGTCGCGATCAGCGACGAGTTCATCGGCAGCCACTCCCGGTGGTGCCCGGCGAGCGCGGCGGTGAAGCCCTCGGTCGCGCGCAGCACGATCGGTGCGCGGACGACCCCGCGGGCCGTGACTGCCGCACCGGGCCGGATCTCGTCGACCCGCGTGTCCTCGAAGATCCGCACGCCGAGCGCCTCGACGACGCGGGCGAGTCCGGCGGCGAGCTTCGCCGGGTGCAGCCGCGCGCAGTGCGGGTGCCAGAGACCGGCCGAGGCGCCGTCGACCGCGATCCGCGCCGCGGTCTCCCGCGCGTCGAGCAGCTCGACGTCGGTGTGCGCGCGGGAGCGGGCCGCCGCCGCGGTGGCCAGGAGCCGGGCCCGCTGCGCCTCGCCGCGCGCCACCTGGAATTCGCCGCCCTTGACGACGTCCGCGTCGATCCCCTCGGCCGCGGCGACCGCGATCACCTCGTCGACCGTCTGATTCATTGCGAGCTGGAAGCGATCGACCGCCTCGGCCCCGTGCGAGCGGGCGTAGGAGGCGACGCCGCCGGTGATCTCGTTCGTCAGCCAGCCGCCGTTGCGGCCCGAGGCGCCGAAGCCGGCGAAGCGCTGCTCGAGGATCGCGATCCGCAGCGACGGGTCGGCCTTCGCGAGCGAGTACGCCGTCCACAGGCCGGTGTAGCCGGCGCCGACGATGCAGACGTCGACGTCGAGCGGACCGGGAAGCGCCGGACGGGGCGTGGAACGACCGAGGGAGGCCCACCAGAACGACACGTCGCCGTTGATCACAGTGGGGCTCCCTCGGTCGGCGCGGGGCGCTCGGCGGGTCAGAGTCCCGCGGACGGGAACGTCTGCATCATCTCCGAGAACAGGGTGGCGGTCCAGCCGATCGCGATGATGAAGGACACCACCACGACGCCGAGGAAGATCCACAGCGGGAGCAGGCCGCCGCCGGTCACGCGCTTCACGACGACGCTGCGCCCGATCACGTAGACGTAGGGAGCGGCGAGGAACGCCCAGGCCCAGTGGAACGGGCGCTGCACGCCGGCCTTCTTCAGCTGCCGGTAGTCGAGGAACGCGAAGACGACCTCGGCCGCGTAGATCAGGAAGCCGACGACCTGCACGGCGCCGAGGCCGACGAGGTAGGCGGTCGACATGCCCATCGTGGCGCGCGGGCCGTAGGTCGAGGAGACGGCCGATGCGGCGATCGCGTCCGGCGGGAGCAGGAAGATCGACAGCGCGGACAGCAGCGGCAGCAGCACGACCACCCAGATCCACGGGGTGCTGGTGACGATGCTCGAGTCGCGCGGCTGCGGCGCCGGGCGGCCGGCGTACGCGGGCTGCTGGCCGGGCTGCTGGCCGTACTGCTGCGGGTACTGCTGGCTGTACTCCTGCGGGGGCTGCTGGCCGTACGGGGGCTGCTGGCCGTACTGGGGCTGCTGGCTGTACTGCGGCTGCTGCGCGGACGGCTGCTGCGACGTCTGCTCGCCGTACCGAGGCTGCTGCGGGATCTCGCGCTCGGGAGCGGACTGCCCGGACGCGGCCTGGCCGTAGCTCGTCGCCTGGCCGCTCGAGGTCTCGCCGTAGGCGGGGCCCGGCACGGGCGGGACGATCGGCGGCTGCGGCGCGGCGGGAGGCTGCGGCGCGCTCTGCGCGGCGGGCGGGGTCGGGGCGGCGGGAGCCGCGGCAGGGGCGTCGCGCAGCGAGTCCGTCCAGCCCTGGCCGTCCCACCAGCGCTGACGCGGCGATCCGGCGGGGTCCGGGTACCAGCCCGCGCGCGGACCCGAGGACGTGCCCCGCTCCTGCTCGCCGTTCCGGTCGTCGCCGCCGTGCTCGTTGCCGCCCTGGTCGTCCGTCATCGCGTCCTCCGCTCCCCTTCGGGCGCTCTGCCCGCCATCAGAGACGAGCGTATCGCCGCGATCCCCGGCCGCACCTGGGCGCGGCCTTGCCGCGAGCTCTCCCGCGCCTGAGCGGACGCCGTGCGCGGGCCTCCGCCAGGATGGAGGGATGCCGCACACTCTCCGCGCCCGCGCCCTGCTCTTCGACATGGACGGCACCCTCGTCGACTCGACCGCGATCGTCGAGACGATCTGGCGCTCCTTCGCCGAGCGCTTCGAGCTCGACCCCGACATGGTCCTGGGCGCCGTGCACGGGGTCCGCGCGGAGGACAGCGTGCGCCGCTTCGCCCCGGCGGGCAGCGACGTGGCCGGCATCGTCGGCGAGTTGAACGCCTACGAGCTCGAGCACACGGAGGGCACCGTCGAGATCCCCGGCGCCGTCGCCTTCCTCGCGGCACTCCCCGCCCACCGCGTCGCTCTGGTCACCTCGGCCAGCCCGGCGCTGGCCGCCGGCCGCCTCGCCGCGGCGGGCGTCCCCTCCCCCGCGGCCGTCGTCACCGCCGACGACGTCGTGCACGGCAAGCCCGCCCCCGACGGCTACCTCGCCGCCGCCGGCCTCCTCGGCGTCGACCCGGCCGACGCGATCGTCTTCGAGGACGCCGAGGCCGGGATCCTCGCCGGCCTCGCCGCCGGCATGCGCGTCATCGTCGTCGGAGCGCACGAGTCCGAGACCACCCGCGGTCTCCCGCGGATCCCGCACTACTCCGACGCGAGCGTCGAGGTCGACGGCGACGAGGTCGTGCTCACCCTGGCCTGACGCACTCAGTACCGGATCGCGTCGATCACCTTCACCCGCACCGCGACGATCGCCGGCACGAGCCCGGCGAGCGCGCCCACGAGTGTCGCCGCCCCGAGCCCCAGCAGCGCCGCCTCGACCGGGAACGGCGGGATGTCGCTGATCCCGTTCTCCTGGACGAACGCGACGGTCCACGGATTCGTCACCAGGATCACCGCGATCGTCACGCCGACCACTCCCGCGACGACCGTCGCGACGACGCTCTCCATCATGATCGAGAAGAAGATCCGCCCCGAGGAGGCGCCGAAGCTGCGCCGGATGCCGATCTCGCGGATCCGCTGCCGCACGGTGACCAGGGCGATGTTCAGCAGCCCGAGCGCGCCGAGCGCCAGCACCAGGCCGGCGACACCGCCGATCACCCAGGTCAGCACCGCGAACGGGTCGGAGTCGTAGCTGAGGTAGTCCTGGCGGTAGACGTCGGCCTCGAAGCCCGGGCCGAGCGCCGCGGAGACGTCGCGCTTGACGGCCTCGATCAGCGGGTCGGCGAGCTCCAGCGGCACCCACATCTCGTAGTTCGGGAGCTGCGCACCGCCGAACGCGGGATCGGCCTCGGGCGCGATCGCCGAGTAGGCGTCGACGAGCATCATCGCGCTCGGAGAGGTGTCGTACTGGTTCGACGGTGTCACCCCGATCACGACCGCGGTCGTGTCGTGCTCCCCGCCGAGGAGCGTCGCCGTCGGGTGCGTGCGCAGATCCGGGCGCCCGAGGCGGTCCCAGAAGACCTCGTTGATCACGAGCGCGGGAGCGAGGCGCCGCTCGTCGCCCTCGGCGAACCAGGCGCCGCTCGCCAGCTCCACCCGGTGCATCTCGGCGTACGGCTGGTCGACGGCGGTGATCCCCACGTCGACCGCGCCGTCCGTGAACTGGACGCGGGTGCCGCCGTACGTCGTGCGGCTGGCGTAGTCGATGCGGTAGCGCTCGAGGACCTTCTCCCAGGCGTCCTGCATCACGACCGGGTCGACGACGCCCTCGGGGCCGGTCGTGTAGGCGCTGAGGTAGAGGCTGGCGGGCCGGCCGCTGCTGCGCTCCGACACCTCGATGTTCGCCTGGCGCGCGATCCCGCCCGCGGCGACGACGCCGGTGAGGGCGGCGACGGCCACCGCCACGCCGATCAGCGAGAGCAGCACCCGGCCGCGGTGGATCCGCAGCTCGGTCCACGCCTCCACGATCGCGCCGACGACGCCGGTGAGGCCGCCCATCAGTGCCGCCCCGAGCTGCTCGAGGGAGCGGCGGTCGCAGCTGTCGCGGCACTGAGCCGCCCGTGGTCGAGCCGGTAGTGCCGCTCGGCTCGCGCCGCGATGGCCGGGTCGTGGGTGATCGTGACCAGGGCCGAGCCGGACTCCTGGGCGATCTCGTCGAGCAGGCTCATCACGCTCTCCCCGGTGTCGGTGTCGAGGGCGCCGGTCGGCTCGTCGGCGAGGATCAGCCGCGGCCGGCGCACCAGGGCGCGCGCGATCGCGATCCGCTGCTGCTCGCCGCCGGACATCCGGCCGGGCATCGAGTCGACCCGGTGCCCGAGCCCGACCCGCTCCAGCATCTCGGCGGCCAGCGCCGCGCGGCGCCAGAACTCGCTGCCGGTGGCATAGAGCAGCGGCGTCATCACGTTCTCGCGGGCCGTGCGGCCCTCGAGCAGATTGAACTGCTGGAAGATGAAGCCGATGCTGCCGCCGCGGATCCGCGCGCGGGCCCGCGAGGAGAGCGTCTCGGTGGGCTTCCCCTCGAGCAGCATCCGCCCCTCGGTCGGCTCGTCGATCAGGCCGAGGATGTTCAGGAGCGTCGACTTGCCGGAGCCGCTGCGCCCGACGACCGAGACGTGGTCGCCCTCGCCGACCTCGAGATCCACGCCGTCGAGGATGGTCAGCGGAGGTGCGTCGGGCAGGGGGACGACCTTGCGGATCCCCTCGAGCCGCAGGATCGTGCGCTTCCCGTCCGTCACGAGCTCGTCCGTCACGAGCAGTAGACCGAGCCGTCGGCGTTCTGCACGCAGTTCCCCTCGAGCTGCTCGCCCTCGCCGGCGGCGGCGCCGGGGACGAACTGCAGGATCTCGGCGCCCTCGTCCACGCCGCCGGTGACCTCGATGCTGATCCCGTCGGTGAGGCCGAGGGTCACGGGGACCTCCTCGGTCGAGCCGTCCTCGGCGAGGCGGTAGACGACGCCCGACTCCGCGGTGCCCTCGACCGCGGTGGTCGGCACGACGAGCACGTTCTCGGCGAGGCCGCCCGCGAGGGTGACGGTGGCGGCGAGGCCGGGGAACACGGTCACCTCGCCCGGGACCTGGCAGCGGAAGCTGGTGCCGGAGCCGCCGGTCGTACCCGTGCCACCGGTCTCGCCCGTCGGCGTCTCGCCCTCACCGGCGAGCGGCGTGGTGATGGTGAGCCCGGTGCAGGTGAAGGCGGCGGGGCCTCCGGTGACCGCGATCTGCGCCTCGGTGGGGCGGTTCTGGATCCGGTACAGCTGCTCGGCGTCGATCGAGCCGGTGACGGCGTAGGTCGGCGGGGCGACCTGGCCGGTGACCTCGCCGACCGCGACGGCCTGGTCGTGGATGACGCCGAGGGCGCTGAGCACGCCGGCCGCCGGCGCGTAGACGCGCTCGAAGCGGACGGAGGGCGGCGGCTGGGTGACGGTGACGAGTCCGTCGGCGCCGGTGGTCTCGACCGGCTCGCGCACGGTCTCGACGCGGATGTCGTAGATCAGGTCACCGGAGGCGACGGTGGCGCCCTGGGTGATGTAGACGTCGTCGACGGTGCCGACGGCGGTCGCCTTGACCGGCACTGCCGGGTCGGCGGCGACCGTGCCCTGCAGCGTGAGGTCGTTGGTGACGGTGCCGCGGCCGACCACGACGGTCGGCTCGGTCAGCTCACCGGTGGGGACGGTCGGATCGGCCTCGGCGGACCCGTCCGGGAAGAACGCGATCTTGACCAGCGCGACCGCGACGGCGCCGATGACCACCAGCCAGAGGATCGGGAACACCCATCGTCGAACCGCACCCATGTCTGTCCCCCGACTCCGGCGCTCGTGCGCCCTGCGGCACTCCCCCGTGGCGCGCCGATCGGCAGCCTATCGACCGC
The DNA here is from genome assembly GCF_013205025.1 of Rathayibacter sp. VKM Ac-2857. Lineage (GTDB taxonomy): Bacteria > Actinomycetota > Actinomycetes > Actinomycetales > Microbacteriaceae > Rathayibacter. The sequence continues at coordinate 1,259,584 of NZ_JABMLE010000001.1, forward strand.
GCGGCGGACCGCGCGTCAGCCGCTGTGACTACTCCGGGGGCGGACGCCCCGCCCCTCCGCCGTCGTGCTGAAGGAGCCCGCCCAGCGGCACTCGTGCTGATCGAGTAGCGCGCCCAGCGGCACTCATGCTGATCGAGTAGCCCGCGCAGCGTGCGTATCGAGATCCACGCCCCCCAGAACTCGAGTCTGCAGACCCGCCCCGCTGAGGACGGCGGGTCTCGATACGCCCCTCCGGGGCTACTCGACCAGCATGCAGGGACTGGCGAATGGACAGGAAAGGGGGTCCGGCACATCTGCGGGAACCCGTCCGGGTCCACTCGCCCGCACCCGCGCTCTCGACTGGACGCGGGCAGGGCTCTGCCCGGGGCACGAAGCCCATCGCGCGTCCACTCGCAGAACCACGCTGATCGAGTAGCCCGCGCAGCGGGCGTATCGAGATCCACCAGCGTCAGAAGTCGAGTCTGCAGCCCGCTCTGCTGAGGACGGCGGGTCTCGATACGCCCCTGCGGGGCTACTCGACCAGCATGTCCTCCCGCACGTCAGGATCATGCTGATCGGTCAGCCCGCGCAGCGGCACTCATGCTGATCGAGTAGCCCGCGCAGCGGGCGTATCGAGATCCACCGGCCTCAGGCGCCGAGCTTCGCGACGACCGCGGCGACTCGGCGCGCGCGCGTCTCGGCGGCCTTCGCGCCCTCGACGGCGGTGACGTGGGCCTTCCGCGCGCTCGGCGAGAGGGCGTCGAAAGCAGCAGTGGCCCCGGCCGCGTCGAGCGCGGCGGCGAGGTCCTCCGGCACGGCGACCGTGCGCGGGGCGGTGTCGAGCACGAGGTCGACCTCGATCGCGTCCCCGCCGGCCAGACCGGTCGCGGCGCGCTTGTCGGACGAGAAGGAGATCAGCGCGCGGCCGCCCATCGCACCGACGGTACCCCGGAAGGCGTAGCCGTTGACGACGACGCTCACCGCCGGCCGCTTGCCGCCGCCGAGGGCGTCGAGCACCTCGGGCGGCACCTCGATGCCGGTGTTGTTGCCGATCTGGAAGAGCGTCGTCGTGTAGCGCACGGGACGAGGATGGCACGCGGCGGGGAGGCCCGCCAGGGGCTCAGCAGTCGCGGTCGGCCGGGTCGTCGCGGTCCTGCTGCCCGGGATCGCCGAGGGCGGAGCGGACGGCGTCGACGGTCATCCGGCCCTCGGGATCGAGGCGGGTCAGCATCCGCGTCATGATGTCGGCGAGCTGCGGGATCTGCTCCGCGTCGAGCGGGTCGATGACGTCGGCGAGCACCGTCGCGACGTGACCCGGGGCCGTGTCGACGATCTTCTGCAGGCCGGCGTCGGTCAGCACGGCGTTCGTCGCGCGCCCGTCGGTGGGGCACGGCCGGCGCTCGAGATAGCCGCGGGCGACGAGCCGGGTGACGACGTGCGAGAGCCGCGGGAGCGTGGCGTTCGTGCGGGCGGCGAGCGTCGTCATGCGCAGGGCCCGCTCGGGCGCCTCCGAGAGCATCGCGAGGGTCATGTACTCGAAGTGCGTCAGCCCCGCGTCGCGCTGCAGCTGGGTGTCGAGCGCACCGGGCAGCAGCTCGACCACCGCGACGAACCGCAGCCACGCGGACAGCTGCTCCTGCGTGAGCCAGCGTGTGCCCGCCGCATCCGTCCCCTCAGCGTCCATCCCTCCACCCTACCGCTTTGTTGCCGCGACAAGTAAGCAGGGCGACAGGACCATGTGACGTGCAGCCTCCGAATCCCCTTTCACTCACGAGGCGACCCGCGGATTCGCGTGCCAGCGAATCCACGAAGCCGAACGCACCCCGCTCCCTGGAACGCGCCCCCCTCGCGAGCCGACCGCGCCGAGCCGCACAGGGGGCGGCTCGGAAAACATCACAGCACGTCGTCGGACAGGTCGATCGGCGCTCCGAAGCGGTGGTTCGTGATCGAGATCGACTGCTCGCGGAGGAAGGGCAGCAGCTCCACGCGGCCGGCCGGAGTGACGGGGTCGGCGTAGATCGCGACGTCCGGCGAGCCGCCGAGCGCCTCGGCGAGCGCCGTCGCCAGCGGCACCCGCGAGCCGTCCGCGCGCACGAGCGGGACGGGCTTGCCGGTGCTGCCGCGGGTCATCCCGCTGACCACGTCGGTGAAGGAGCGGGTGGAGTCGCGGGCGACCTGCAGCGCCTCGGCGGAGGCGTCCGGGCCGAGGGAGGGCGCGGTGCCGCCCTGCGGTCCGCCGAAGGCGTCCACCCGGTCCGAGACGATGTCGCCGACGATGCGGATGCGCGACGCGGTGATCCGGCCGGCCGCGGCACGGGCGAGCCACTGCGCGTCCGACTCGACGACCACCTTCGGCGCCAGGCCGGCCATCTCGAGCAGCTCGTCGCCGGCGAGCATCCCGGCGACCTTGGGCGGCAGCGGGATCGACGTCGACACGTCCAGGCGCGCCCGCACGAGCAGTGCGGCGGCGATGACGCGGAGGAGCTCGCCGAGGTCGCCGCCGTCGGCGAGGCGCACGGCGACCGGCACGCGGAGGTAGCGGAACAGGTTGCGCTCGACGCCGACCTTCGAGATGTCGGTGACGACGCCGAACTCGGTCGCCCAGGCGAGCTGGTCCGAGAGCGCCGAGCGGCGCAGCAGGTCGAACTGCTCGAACTGGAGCGAGGACTGCGCGGCCTCGATGAACTGCCGGGCGCGGTCGTCGAGGCCCCGGAGGTGCAGGGTCGTCGACGGGCGGGCCGGCGAGGGCTTCCACGAGCCGAGGCCGACCAGGTGGTTCGGGCCGCCGGCCTTCGCCCCGCCGCCGACCGACGAGCGCTTCCAGCCGCCGAAGGGCTGACGGCGCACGATCGCCCCGGTGATGCCGCGGTTCACGTAGAGGTTGCCGGCCTCGACCGAGTCGAGCCACAGGGCGAGCTCGTCCGAGTGCAGCGAGTGCAGCCCGGCGGTGAGGCCGTAGTCGGTGGCGTTCTGCAGGCGGATCGCGTCCTCGAGGGTCGCGGCGTGCATGATTCCCAGCACCGGGCCGAAGAACTCGGTGAGGTGGGCGTAGCTGTCCTCGGTCACGCCCTCGCGCACGCCCGGCGACCACAGCCGCCCGGTGTCGTCGAGGCGCTTCGGCTCGACGAGCCAGGACTCCCCCGCACCGAGGGTGGTCAGCGCGTGCGCGAGCTTGCCGGTCGGCTTCTCGATCAGCGGCCCCATCGCGGCGGCCGGGTCGCTCGGCCAGCCGACCCGGAGGGAGGTCACGGCGTCGACCAGCTGCGCGCGGAACCGCTTCGAGCGGGCGACCGAGCCGACGAGGATCACGAGCGAGGCGGCCGAGCACTTCTGACCGGCGTGCCCGAAGGCGCTTCGCACGATGTCGGCGACGGCGAGGTCGTAGTCCGCGTGCGGGGTGACGACGATCGCGTTCTTGCCGCTGGTCTCGGCGAGCAGCGGCAGGTCGGGTCGCCAGGAGCGGAAGAGCTTCGCGGTCTCGTAGGAGCCGGTGAGCAGCACCCGGTCGACCAGCGGATCGGTGATCAGGGCGCGGCCGAGCGTCTCCTCGTCGAGGTCGACGAGGGCGACGAGGTCCTGCGGGATCCCCGCGTCCCAGAGCGCCTCGACGAGCACCGCGGCCGAGCGGCGGGCCTGCGGCGCCGGCTTGACGACGACTCCGGAGCCCGCGGCGAGCGCCGCGAGGATCGACCCGGCCGGGATCGCGACGGGGAAGTTCCACGGCGGCGCGACCACGGTCACCCGCTCGGGCACGAAGGTGGCGCCGCCGACGGCGTCCAGCTCGCGGGCGCGGGTGGCGTAGTAGTGGGCGAAGTCGATCGCCTCGGACACCTCGGGGTCGGCCTCGGCGACCGTCTTGCCGGTCTCCGAGGCCATCACCTCGATCAGCCGGTCGCGGTTGGCGGCGAGCGCGAGGCCCGCCCGGTCGAGGATCGCGGCGCGGTCGTAGCCGAGGCGCTCGCCCCAGCGCTCCGCTCGGAGGGCGACGCGGCGCAGCAGCTCCTGCAGCTCGCCGGCGTCGGTGATGCGGGCGCGGTCGGCCGCGAAAGTGCCGATGGTCGATGTCTCGATGCGGTCGGTGATCAGCCGTGCCCATCGGCGGTTGCCCGGCAGCGCCGGGTCGGTGTCGGGCTCGTTGCGGAACGCGCTGGTCGCCGCCGTCGCGCCGGAGCCGCGGCGCAGCCCCAGCACCGCCTCGGTGAGGCCCTCGGCGGCCGGGTCCTGCACGCGGGCGCCCGCGCCGGCGTGCTCCCGCACCAGGCGCACGCCGGAGCCCGACGCCCACTCGCGCAGGCGGTCCTGGGTGCGGTTCGGGGTCGGCACCGTGTCGTCGAGCGCCTCGAGCGACGCGCGGAACCGGCCGAGCTCGCGCTGCAGCACGCTCTCGTCCTCCAGCTCGAAGACGGCCGAGAGGAAGTTCTCGGGGCTGGAGTTCTCCTCCAGGCGGCGGATCAGGTACGAGATCGCGACGTCGAACTCGTGCGGGTGCACGACCGGCGTGTAGAGCAGGAGCCGGCCCACGTCCTCGCGGACGGCGCGCGCCTGCCCGGTCGCCATCCCGAGCAGCATCTCGAAGTCGACCGCGTCGGCGACGCCGCGCTCGTTCGCGGTGATCCACGCCCAGGCGATGTCGAAGAGGTTGTGGCCGGCCACGCCGATCCGGACCGCGTCCGTGCGCTCGGGGCGCAGCGCGTAGTCCAGCAGCCGCTTGTAGTTGGTGTCGGCCTCGGCCTTGCTGCCGACCGTCGCGAGCGGCCAGTCGTGGATCGCCGCGTCCACCCGCTCCATCGCGAGGTTCGCGCCCTTGACGACGCGGACCTTGATCGGCGCCCCGCCGAGCCGCCGGCGCTCGGTCGCCCACTCCGTCAGCGACATCAGCACGCCGAGGGCGTCGGGCAGGTAGGCCTGCAGCACGATGCCGGCCTCGAGCTGCTGCATCCCCGGCTGCTCGAGGAGCCGGCGGAACACCGCGACCGTGAGATCGAGGTCCCTGTACTCCTCCATGTCGAGGTTGATGAACTTCGGCTCCGGGCTCGCCGCGGCCAGCTGGTAGAGCGGAGTGAGCCGCTCCACGACGCGATCGACGGCCTCGTCGAACGCCCACATCGAGAGCTGGCTGGCGATGCTCGAGACCTTGATGCTCACGTAGTCGACATCGGGGCGCTCGAGGAGCCGCACGGTGCCCGCGAGCCGCCGGTCGGCCTCGCGCTCGCCGAGCACGGCCTCGCCGAGCAGGTTGAGGTTGAGGCGGTCGCCGCCCTCGCGCAGCCGGCGGATCGCCGAGCCGAGCCGGGCGTCCGAGGCGTCCACGACGAGGTGGCCGACCATCCGGCGCAGCACCTGGCGCGCCGCCGGGACGACGATCCACGGCAGCACCGGGCCGACGGCGCCGCCTGTCGCGACCGCGGCGCGCAGGTAGGAGGGGAGGAACGCCGGGGTCTTCGCGGTCAGCGCCGCGAGGTTCTCGGCCGCGACCACCGGGTCCTCCGGGCGGGCGACCCCGTCGACGAAGCCGACCGTGAAGTCGAGGCCGTTCGGATCCTGCAGCACGCCGGCGAGGCGCTGCGCCGCCGGGTCGACCGGGAAAGCGCGGCTGCGCACCAGCCAGCGGCGCACCAGCGCCTCGACGCGGGCGAGGACCGGTCCCTCGGCGTCGAACTCGGGCTTCTGCCGGGGCAGCCGCAGCGCCACGCCGGTCTGGTACTGGCCGGTGTCGCTCAGGGCGTGCCGGTCGATCTTCTCGTCGCGCGCGTCGCTCGTCTCGTCCTGCTCCGGGTCGTTCCCGGGCACGGCTGAGGGCGTCGACTTCTCCATCCCCCGAGGCTATGCCCGAGGCGGCGCGACGGCGGGTCGTGTCGCCCCGTCTGTGGACACTCGACAGGGAACTGCGGCTGTGGACGACACCCGTGCAGGGGCGATGGACGCGAGCCCGGCGGAGGAGCACCATGGGGCGCACCCGACAGTCCCGCTCCCGATCGGAGACCCCGATGGATCCGCTGCCCATCCCCCGCGCCGCGATGATACCCGCGCAGGCGCTGATCGACAGCTCCGCCTCCTACGACGGCGAGGCGACCGGCACCGTCAACCGGGCGGTGCTCGAGCGCGCGCTCAGCCCGATCGAGAACGGCGTGCTGGACGAGGACGGCGTCGTCGTGCCCACCTCCTCCGACGTCGCGGGCGCCGCGGTCATCTGCCTCACCTGGCTCACCGGCCGCCTCGTCGAGTCGAGCGGCCGCTCCAGCGAGGAGATCCTCTTCTCCCTGCGCGAGTTCGTCACCGAGGCGCTGCGCAGCGACGAGGGCTGACGCCAGACTGGGGACCATGGCCCGACGCGACAGGCACCGCCCCCGAGACGTCTCCGAGCGCAGCGGCATCGCGCCCGGCCCGCTGCGCTCCGACACCCCCGCCGCGGTCGATCCCTCGGTGGACGTCGTGATCGTCGGTGCCGGTCACAACGGCCTGGTCGCGGCGGCCTACCTCGCGCAGGCCGGACTCGACGTCCTCGTCCTCGAGCGCGGTGCGCGCGCGGGCGGTGCGACCGTCTCGGAGTACCCGTTCCGCGGCGTCGAGGCGCGGCTCAGCCGCTACTCCTACCTCGTCAGCCTCCTGCCCCCGTCGATCCTCGCCGATCTGCGGGTCGACGTGCCGCTCGTGCGGCGGCGCTACTCCTCCTACACGCCCGATCCCGCCGACCCGAGTCGCGGCCTGCTCGTCGACACCGGCGACGCGGCCGCGACCGCCGCCTCCTTCGCGCGGATGGGCACGCCGGAGGACGCCGAGACGTTCGCCGACTTCTCCCGGCACACCTCCCGGCTGGCGCGAGCGCTCTGGCCGACGCTCACCCAGCCGCTGCTGCGCCGCGAGGAGGCGCGGCGGCTGGTCGGCGAGGACGCGATCTGGCGAGCGATGATCGAGCGGCCGATCAGCGAGGTGATCGAGCGGAACATCGCCGGCGACACGGCGCGCGGCGTCCTGCTCACCGACGCGCTGATCGGCACCTTCGCCGGCGCCGCAGAGGCCGACCTCGCGCAGAACCGCTGCCTGCTCTACCACGTGATCGGCGGCGGCACCGGCGACTGGGACGTACCGGTGGGCGGGATGGGCAGCGTCTCGGGAGCGCTGGAGCGCGCGGCCCGGAACGCCGGCGCGCGGATCCTGACCGGCGCCGAGGTGACGAGCGTCGACCCCTCGGGCGACGTCGTCTACCGTCGCGGACCGCGGACCCGCCGCGTGCGGGCGCGGTTCGTGCTCTCGAACGTCGCCCCGTTCGTCCTCGACCGGCTGCTGGGCGGCGGCGAGGACGCCGTGCGCCCGGGAGTCCCGCGTCCGGAGGGCGCCCAGGTGAAGGTCAACCTGGTGCTGCGCCGCCTGCCGCGCCTCCGCGACGAGAGCGTCGCCCCGGAGGCGGCCTTCGGCGGCACCTTCCACGTCAACGAGGGCTATCGGCAGCTCGACGACGCCCACCGCGCGGCCGAGCAGGGGCGCGTCCCCTCGCCGATCCCCTGCGAGATCTACTGCCACTCGCTGACCGACCCGACGATCCTCTCGCCGGAGCTCGCCGCGAGCGGCGCGCACACTCTGACCGTCTTCGCCCTGCACGTCCCCGACCGGCTGCTGACCGGCGACGACGCCCCGACGCGGGAGCAGCTCGAGACCGCGATCCTCGACTCGATCGACTCCGTGCTCGCCGAGCCGATCCGCGAGCTGCTGCTCCTGGACGCCGACGGGAACCCCTGCGTCGAGACGCGCACGACCCGCGACCTGGAGGAGAGCCTCGGCCTGCCCGGCGGCCACATCTTCCACGGGCCGCTCTCCTGGCCGTTCGCGGAGGACGACGAGCCGCTGGACACCCCGGCTCAGCGCTGGGGAGTCGCCACCGAGCACCCGCGGGTGCTGCTCTGCGGCGCCGGCGCGCGACGGGGCGGCGGGGTCTCCGGGATCGGCGGCCACAACGCGGCGATGGCGGTGCTGGAGGCGCTCGGCGCCTGACGACCCGGCCGCCGTCAGTGGAAGCGGTGGTCCTGGATCGTCATCCGCGGGCCGTGCCGCGGCTTGCGCGCGCCGCTCGTGCCGATCAGGCGGATGATCCGCTGCCGGTGACCGCGCCACGGCTCGAGCAGCTCGAGCATCCCGTCGTCGTCGACGCCCAGGCGCCCGGTCAGCGCGAAGCCGACCGCGGCGGCCAGGTGGTAGTCGCCCACGCTCACCGCGTCCGGGTCGCCGTGGGCGCGCATCATCACCTCCGAGGCCGTCCACGGCCCGATGCCGGGCACCGACTGCAGCCGTGCGGCCACGACCTCGCCGCCACGGCCGAGGGCCAGCGTGCGCTCGAGCCCCTTCGCCACCAGCGCCGCCGTGAGCACGGTGCGCGAGCGCCGCGGGTCGACGCCCGCCCGGTGCCAGTCCCAGGACGGCACCCGGCGCCACTGCTCGGCCGACGGCGCCACGTGCAGCGCCACCGGCCCGGGAGCCGGCTCGCCGTGCAGTCGGACCAGCGCCCGGTAGGCCCGCCACGCCTCCGTGCTGGTGACCTTCTGCTCCAGGATCGAGGGCGCCAGCATCTCGAAGACGAGGTTCGCCCGGGTCAGCCGCAGCCCGGCCGAGCGGCGCAGAACCTCGGCCAGCGGGCCGTGCGAGGACAGGTCGAGCGCGCTCCAGTCGTCGCCGTGGCCGAGCAGCTCGGGCACGTGGTCGATCAGCCACTCGGCGCCCTCGCCCCAGGCGCGCGCGTGCACGGCGCCGTCGGCCGCCTGGCGCAGATGGAGCGTCCCGGGCCCGAGCGGCGTGCGGAAGGCGCGCCAGAATCCGGTCGCGTCGATCAGCATCGTGGGGTCACCCGAGCCGCGCAGCAGCGTGCGGAGGGTGAGCGCGAGGCTCACCGGCACGGCCGGCGCGTAGACCGTGGCCAGGAACGGCACGGGAGCGGGGAGGGCGGTCGACACGCTGCGATGGTAGCCGCGCCCGCCGACACCCGCCGGGACCGGGTGATCCGCGCCTGATAAGGGCTCCCGCAGAACCCCCATCCACGACGTGTTCGGAGCGGCGGACCGCCCGGATTGGTTCAACCCGGAAGAACACATGCGCAATCTGAATCCCCCGATTCCGCTAGGCAGCGCCCCGATCCCGGGCGTAGTTTCGCGCTGTCGCGGCACAGTCCGTCAGCCCGGCCAACCGCCTATCACTGGAGATGCGCACATGTTCGACACCACATTCATCCGCAACGCGATCGTCAGGAGCTCGGAGACGGCTCTCGACCGTCGCCGCTTCTTCGAGGCCACCGGCGTCGCCGGACTCGGCATCGGAGCGGCGGCCCTGGCCTCCGCCCCCGCCGCCTCGGCCGAAGAGGTCGCCGCTGAGGGCCCCGGCGACGCCGCCGTCCTCAACTTCGCGCTCAACCTCGAGTACCTCGAGGCCGAGTTCTACCTCCGCGCCGTCACCGGCCAGGGCCTGGCCGGCAGCGACACCACCGGCACCGGCTCGCTCGGCGGCGTCACCGGCGGCCGTGCCGTCCCGTTCAAGACCCCGTGGCTGAAGTCCTTCGCCCGCGAGGTCGCCAACGACGAGAAGGCGCACGTCAAGTTCCTCCGCGGCCAGCTCGGCGCCGCCGCCGTCTCCCGCCCGACGATCAACCTCACGGCCAGCTTCAACGCCGCGGCCGAAGCGGCCGGTCTCATCCCCAAGGGCGGCTCGTTCGACCCGTTCCTCAACGAGCAGAACTTCCTGCTCGGCGCCTTCGTCTTCGAGGACGTCGGAGTCACCGCCTACAAGGGCGCTGCCCCCCTCATCCAGTCGAAGCTCTACCTGGAGGCGGCCGCCGGCATCCTCGCGGTGGAGGCGTACCACGCCGGTGCCATCCGCTCGGCGATCTACGGCGCCGGACTCGACGTGCAGGCGGGCAAGCTGTCCGACGCCCGCGACAGCCTCGACGGTCCCACGGACCTCGACCAGGGTGTCAAGGTCGGCGGCGCGGCCAACATCCAGCCCACCGACGCCAACGGCATCGCGTTCAGCCGCAGCCCCGGCCAGGTCCTCAACATCGTGTACCTGAACCCCGGCCCGGTCGTCAAGGGCGGGTTCTTCCCCGACGGCGTCAACGGTGTGGTGAACACCGCCTCCAACGGCGGCGTCTGACCCCACGACGATGAAGGGCCCTTCCTCGAGGCGGCGAGGAGGGGCCCTTCGTCGTTCCCGCTCGGAGGCACCCGCGAGCGGACCTGCCCGAACGGGTGCCTCGAGCGCTCCCCCGCGTCCTCTACTCTGAGCGGGTGAAGATCGGGATCCTGACCTCCGGGGGCGACTGCCCCGGGCTGAACGCCGTCATCCGCGGTGCCGTGTACAAGGGCATCAAGGTGTACGACCAAGAATTCGTGGGCTTCCGCAACGGGTGGCGCGGAGTGGTCGACGGCGACCTCCTCCCCCTCGGGCGGCCCGAGATCCAGGGCATCGCCAAGCAGGGCGGCACGATCCTCGGCACGAGCCGGACGAACCCCTTCGAGGGCGACAACGGCGGCCCCGAGAAGATCGCCGAGATGATGGACCGCAACGGCATCGACTCGATCATCGCGATCGGCGGCGAGGGCACCCTGGCCGCGGCGAAGCGCCTCACCGACGCCGGCCTCAAGATCGTCGGCGTCCCGAAGACCATCGACAACGACCTCGGCGCGACCGACTACACCTTCGGCTTCGACACCGCCGTCGGCATCGCCACCGACGCGATGGACCGCCTGCGCACCACCGGCGACTCGCACGGCCGCTGCATGGTCGCCGAGGTCATGGGCCGCCACGTCGGCTGGATCGCGCTGCACTCGGGCATGGCGGCCGGCGCGCACGTCATCCTCATCCCCGAGAAGAAGACCTCGATCGAGCAGATCGTCGAATGGGTGCAGAGCGCCCAGGACCGCGGCCGCGCCCCGCTCGTCGTCGTCGCCGAGGGCTTCTCGCTCGACTCGATGGACGACGCGCACTCCGAGCGCGGCCTCGACGCCTTCGGCCGCCCGCGCTTGGGCGGCATCGGCGAGATGCTCGCCCCGATGATCGAGGACCGCACCGGCATCGAGACCCGCGCCACCACCCTCGGCCACATCCAGCGCGGCGGCACCCCCAGCGCCTTCGACCGCGTTCTCGCCACCCGCCTCGGCATGGCCGCCGCCGACTCCGTCGTCGCCGAGCATTGGGGCCGCATGGTCGCCCTCCGCGGCACCGACATCTACCACGTCGACTTCGCCGAGGCCCTCGGCACCCTGAAGACGGTGCCCGACTCCCGCTACGAGGAGGCGCGCACCCTCTTCGGGTAGCGCGGGATCTCGATACGCCCGCTCCGCGGGCTACTCGATCAGCAAGCAAGCATGCTGGTCGAGTAGCCGCGGAGCGGCGTATCGAGACCCGCCGTCGTCAGCCCTTCGCGCCGTCCGGCGTCGCCGTCGCCACCAGCACCGCGCGCGCGAGCGTGTGGAAGTGCACGTTGAAGCCGAGGATCGCCGGGGTCGACTCCGGGTCGAGCTCGAGCTCCTCGACGTCGAGGGCGTGCACGACGAAGAAGTAGCGGTGCTCGCGGTCCGGCGGCGCCGCTCCGATGAACTGGCGCAGCCGCATCTCGTTCGGCAGCGTCTGCGCGCCCGCGGGCAGCAGCTCGAATCCGGCCGCCCCGGCGCCGGTCGGCAGCTCGGTGGTGTCGGCGGGCAGGTTGTAGACCGCCCAGTGCCAGAAGCCCGAGCCGGTCGGCGCGTCGGGGTCGAACACGGTCACCGCGAAGCTCTTGGTCTCGGCGGGCGCTCCCGACCAGCGCAGCTGCGGCGAGACGTCCTCGCCGCCCGAGCCCTCGCCGTAGTGGCGGGGGGCCAGCGCGGCGCCGTCGCTGATGTCGTCGCTCTCGAGGGTGAAGGTCGGCACCTCGCCGAGGCGGGCGTAGGGGTCGTAGTTCCAGTCGGACATCCGGTTCTCCGTTCGGGCGCGGCAGTCGCGCGCCTCCCCTCCAGCCTAGGAACCGGCGGCCGCAGGTCGAGGGCTTGCGGCGCTCACGCCGCGGCACTCAGGAACCGAGGTAGCGCCCCGGCCGGTGGTTGAAGGCGAGCACGAGGTTCAGCACCACGACGCCCGCGGCCGAGATCAGCACGTTCAGCGGCGGCACCACGAGCAGCGCCGCGACGACCACGCAGGCGTCGAGCGCCATCATCACGTAGCCCGCCCGCCAGCCGAGCCGCTCCTGCGCGAGGAGGGCCAGGATGCTGAAGCCGCCGAGGCTCGAGCCGTGCCGGAACAGGATCAGCAGGCCGATGCCCGCGAGCACGTCCCCGGTGAGCACCCCGTAGACCGGGTCGATCCGGATCGTGCCGAACGCGAGCGGGTGCAGCCCGGCGAGCACCGACACCAGCACGATCGAGGACATCGTCCGGAGGGTGAAACGCCAGCCCTTCTTCCAGAGCGAGAGCGCCAGGAACGGCAGGTTGACGACGACCAGGATCACACCGAACGGGATCGGCGCGACGTAGCCCAGCAGCAGCGCGAGCCCCGCGGTCCCGCCGGTCACCGCCTCGCTCGAGCGGAGCAGGAACAGGCCCAGCGACACGACGAACGCCCCCGTCACGAGCCCGAAGACGTCCTCGAAGCGGCTGTGCGGCACAGGGAGAGGGGCGTCGGTCACCGGGAGATGCTGTCACACCCGCGTTGCCGGAGCGTTTCGTCCGCCCCGGTCCCGCCCTCGTAGGATGACCCGGTGCTGCCGAAGATCCTGCTGTTCTACCGCTTCGTGCCGCTCGCCGACCCCGAATCCGTCCGGCTGTGGCAGCGCGAGCTCGCCGAGCACCTCGGCCTGCGCGGCCGGGTCCTGCTCTCGAAGGACGGCGTCAACGGCACTCTCGGCGGCGAGATGGGCGCGCTCAAGCGCTGGGTCCGCCGCACCCGCGAGCACTCCGCCTTCCGCGGTCTCGAGGTGAAGTGGAGCGACGGCACGGGCCTGGACGACGAGGGCCGCAGCGTCGACTTCCCCGGCCTCTCGGTGAAGGTGCGCGAGGAGATCGTGTCGTTCGGCGCGCCCGAGGAGCTGCGGGTGGACGAGTCCGGCGTCGTCGGCACCGGCACCCGGCTCGCCCCCGACGAGCTCGACGCCCTGGTGGCCGAGCGCGAGGACGTGGTGTTCTTCGACGGCCGCAACGCCTTCGAGGCCGAGATCGGCCGCTTCGACGGCGCAGTCGTCCCGGGAGTGGCGAGCACCCGCGAGTTCGTCGAGCAGCTCGACTCCGGCGCCTACGACCACCTCAAGGGCCGGCCGGTCGTCACCTACTGCACCGGCGGCATCCGCTGCGAGGTGCTCTCGAGCCTGATGCTCGCCCGCGGCTTCGGCGAGGTGTACCAGCTCGACGGCGGCGTCGTCCGCTACCAGGAGGCCCGTCGCGACACGGGGCTCTGGCGCGGGGCGCTCTACGTCTTCGACGGCCGCGGCTCGCTGACCTTCTCGCCCGACGCGGAGGTGCTCGGCCGCTGCACCGTCTGCGCCGAGCCGACCAGCCGGATGCGCAACTGCACCGATCCCGCCTGCCGCGCGCAGCTCGTCGTCTGCGAGGGCTGCGGCGGCGCGGAGTGCGCGGCGCACCGCGCCGACTCCCGGGCGGGGTCTACGGTCGAGGGATGAGCATCGAAGCGCGCGGCCGCACCCTCGTCGACCTCCACACCGCCCCCGAGCTGCTGAGCGTGGTGAACGTCTGGGACGTGATCTCGGCCACCACGATCACCGCCCTTCCCGAGACCCGGGCGCTCGCGACCGCGAGCCACTCGATCGCCGCGACCTTCGGCTACGAGGACGGCGAGCGGATCCCGCTCGACCTGCACCTGAGCATGATCGAGCGGATCGTCGCCGCGGTCGACGTCCCCGTCTCCGCCGACCTCGAGGCCGGCTACGGCGACGCCGGCGAGACGATCCGCCGCGCCATCGAGGTCGGCGTCGTCGGCGCCAACCTCGAGGACCAGGCGAAGCCGCTCGCCGAGGCGCTGCGCTCGGTGGAGAAGGCGGTCGCCGCGGCCGAGGAGGAGGCCGTGCCCTTCGCCCTGAACGCCCGCACCGACGTCTTCCTCCGCGCGGGCGACCGCGACCGCGGCGAGGTGCTGGCCGACGCGATCGAGCGCGGACGCGCCTACCTCGACGCCGGAGCGACCTGCTTCTTCGTCCCGGGCCTGCTGCAGGACGCCGAGCTCGAGGCGCTCGTCGCCGCGCTCGGCCGTCAGCGGGTCAGCGTGATCGGCGTCCCCGGCTCGCAGTCGCCCGCGCGCCTCGAGGAGCTCGGCCTCGCCCGCGTCTCCTACGGCCCGTGGACGCAGCGCGTCGCGCTGACCGCCCTGCAGGACACGGCGACCGCCCTCTACGCCGGTGGCGCGCTGCCCGAGGGCACCCGTCCGCTGAACTGACGCCGCGCTCGGGCGCGCCTCGCGCGCTCGGGCGTAGCGTGGGCTCATGTTCCGAGCCGTCGTCGTCGAGCAGCAGTCCTCCTCCGACACCGAGACCCCGAATCGCGCACGACTGACCGAGCGGGACGACCCCGACCGGTCGCACGGCGATGTGACCCTCGCCGTCGAGTACTCGAGCGTGAACTACAAGGACGCCCTCGCCCTCGCCGGGCGACCGGGGGTGGTGCGCCGCACCCCGCTGATCGCGGGCATCGACGTCGTCGGCACGGTCGAGTACGCCGACGGGGCCGCGGCCGAGCGCTTCGACTCCGGCGACCGGGTCGTGCTCAACGGCGCCGGCCTCGGCGAGCGCTTCGACGGCGGACTCACCGAGCGGGCGCGGGTCGACTCCGCCTCGCTGCTGCGCATCCCCGGCGCGATCTCCTCCGCCCGGGCCGGCGCGATCGGCACCGCGGGCTTCACCGCGATGCTCGCCGTCCTCGCGCTCGAGCGCCACGGCGTGCGACCGGGCGACGGACCGGTGCTGGTCACCGGCGCTTCGGGCGGCGTCGGCTCGATCGCCGTAGCGGTGCTGTCCGCGCTCGGCCACGAGGTCGTCGCCGCGACCGGCCGCGCGGACGAGCACGGCGACCTCCTCCGCCGCCTCGGCGCGACGGAGGTCCTCGACCGGGCCGAGCTGTCCGAGAAGGGCAAGCCGCTGCAGTCCGAGCGCTGGGCAGGCGCGGTCGACTCGGCCGGCTCGCACACCCTGGCCAACGCCCTCGCGCAGACCCGCTGGGGCGGCACTGTGGCCGCCTGCGGCCTCGCGCAGGGCGGCGACCTGCCCGCGACGGTGATGCCGTTCATCCTGCGCGGCGTGACGCTCGCGGGCATCAACTCGGTGGAGGCGCCGCGGAAGCTCCGCGAGGAGGCCTGGCGCCGGCTCGCGCACGACCTCGACCTGGAGCTGCTCGACGGGCTGACCTCGACGGTGCCTCTGGAGGGCTCGCTGGACGCCGCGGCCGACCTGCTCGCCGGGCGCGCGCACGGGCGCACGCTGGTCGACGTCCGGGGCTGACGCTCCTACTCGGCGGCCTCGGTCGCACCGCTGGGCTCGGCGGAGGCGTGGCCGACGGAGGAGTCGGGGCGCGGCTTCGCGGCGGGCTTCTTCGGGGTGGGCTTCTTCGCTGCGGGCTTCTCGGCGGCGGGCTTCTTGGTGGCGGGCTCCTCGGCCGCAGGCGCCTCGGTGCCGGGCTTCTCGGCGATCGGCTTCTCGGGCGCCGGCTTCTTCGCGGGCGCCTTCTTCGCCGCGGGCTTCTTCGCGGCGGGCTCCTTCTCGGCCGGCTTCTCCTCCGCGGGCGTCGTCTCCGCCTGCTTCGTCTCCTCCGCCTGCGCCGCGGCCAGGCGCTCGGCGGCCTGCTCGGCGACGGCGGGCACGACGACGAGGTCGTCCGTCTCGATCACCGGGATCGCGGAGGTCGCGGTGCCCAGCTGCAGCGCCGCGATCAGCTCCGGCGCGTGCTTCGTGCTGACGATCAGGCGCGAGTACTCCTCGCCGACCAGATCGATCACGACCGCCGCGGCCGTGCGCTTGATCAGCAGGAAGTCCTTGCCGCCGTGGAACTTCCAGGTCCCCGCCGCGATCGTGAGCGGCACCGCGGTCCCCGGCGCCCGGATCCCGCGCACCCAGATCCACGGATCCTCGGTGACGGTCGCCGAGCGGATGCTGGCGCGCTCGACGACGACGTCGCCGCGGTGCAGGGCGAGCAGCCGTTCGGCACGGGTCAGGCGGAGTTCGAGGCGGTCGGGGAGCACGGTCACGACGGGCATGCCCCTAGTCTGCCCCGACCGTCGCACTCGGCGCCCGGGGGTCGCAGTGGCAGCATGGAGGGATGGCGAGGGATCCGGACGAGCAGCGCCTCCTCGACGCGCGCCTCGCCGAGCGGCAGGCCGAGGCTCGACGCGAGGCGGCGGCACTCGACGAGTCCCTCCGCGAGCTCCTCCTCGACCGCGCCGACGGCACCGCCGACGACGAGCACGATCCGGAGGGCACTCCGCTCTCCGCCGAGTGGTCGCGGATGGCCGGGGTGCGCGACGCCCTCGCCCGCACCGAGCGCGACCTCGCCGCCGCCCGCGCGCGCCTGGCCGCCGGCGACTACGGCGACTGCGCCCGCTGCGGCCTCCCGATCGGCGCCGCCCGCCTCGAGGCCCGCCCCACCGCCGACCTCTGCATCGCCTGCGCCCGCGCCGCCGAGTCCCGCCGCCGCTGACACTCCCGCGACGCCGATCGGAGTCGGCGCCTGCGCAGTGCGGTCTCTGAGGACGGATCACCTGTCGGTCTGAGCTCATCCCTGCTGATCGAGTAGCCCGCGCAGCGGGCGTATCGAGATCCGCCGCCGTCAGAAGCCGAGTCTGCAGACCCGCCCTGCTGAGGACGGTGGGTCTCGATACGCCCCTTCGGGGCTACTCGACCAGCATGAAAGCGGGGTCCCGTCCAAGGAGAAGGACTTGGAAGTGCACGCGCGCCTACTCCTCGTCCGGTGCCGACCGGCGCCGCCCGCCTCGAGGCCCGCCCCACCGCCGACCTTTGCATCGCCTGCGCCCGCGCCGCCGAGTCCCGCCGCCGCTGACGGCCCTGTCCGCGCTCTCACCTGAAGGCCCCCACAGGCCGAGACGTGCAGAAACCCGGGTGCTCCTGCGAGAGTTCACATGCGGTCGTACCCCCGATGGGTGGTCCCGCTCCCCCTCCCCCCTTCTCCCGCCTCTCGAAAGGCCTCCTCCGCATGACCGAGACGTCGTCCGACCGCGTGACCGGCGCCCCTCCGGCCCCCGACCGGCGCGCCTGGCGCTCCCTCGTGGTCCTCCTGGCGGGCATGTTCATCGCCCTGCTCGACACCACCATCGTCAACGTCGCGCTGCCGACGATCCGCACGACTCTGGACGCCTCCGAGTCCACACTCTCCTGGATCATCTCGGGCTACGCACTCGCGTTCGGCCTCGCGCTGATCCCGGCCGGCCGCCTCGGCGACCGCTTCGGGCACAAGTGGGTCTTCGTCAGCGGCGTCGCACTGTTCACCGTCGCGAGCTTCGCCTGCGGCCTGGCGGCCGACGACGTCCAGCTCGTCATCGCGCGCGTCGTGCAGGGCCTCGCGGGCGGAATCTTCGTCCCCGCGGTCAACGCCTACATCCAGATCCTCTTCCGCGGCCCCGCCCGCGGCAAGGCGTTCGCCGTGATGGGCGCCGTCCTCGGCGTCTCGTCGGCGCTGGGCCCGATCATCGGCGGCCTGATCATCCAGGCCTTCGGCGACGAGAACGGCTGGCGCCTGGTCTTCTGGGTCAACCTGCCGATCGGCGTCGCGACCCTGATCGCCGCCGCGATGCTGCTGCCGACCCGCCGCGAGCTCGGCGCCGCGGACCGCGCCCCGAGCGGCGGCGTCGACTGGCTCGGCCTGATCCTGGTCTCGGGCGGCCTCGTCGCCCTGCTCGTGCCGCTGATCCAGGGCGAGGACGAGGGCTGGCCGCTCTGGACCTTCCTCTCGATCGCCGGCGGCGTCATCCTCCTCGCCGCGTTCGGCGCCTGGGAGGTCGCGTACACCCGCCGCGGCCGCGCGCCGCTCGTGCCGCCGACCCTGTTCCGCCACCCCGCCTTCACCGGCGGCGTGATCCTGGCGCTGGTCTACTTCGCGGCCTTCACGAGCATCTTCTTCACCATCTCGCTGCTCTGGCAGTCCGGCCTCGGCCACACCGCGCTGGAGTCGGGCCTGGTCTCGATCCCGTTCGCGATCGGCAGCATCGTCAGCTCCTCGCAGAGCAACCGCCTCACCGCGAAGCTCGGCCGCAACGTCCTCGTGCTCGGCAGCGGACTGCTCGCCGTCGGCCTGATCTGGGTGTGGCTGGTGCTGCTGACCGCGACGCCGGACTCGATCACCAACTGGCAGCTGCTCGCGCCGCTGTTCATCGCGGGCGTCGGCAACGGCTTCTTCATCGCGCCGAACGTGCAGTTCATCGTCTCGACGGTCGACCCGCAGGACGCGGGCGCGGCGAGCGGTGTCATCTCGGCGATCCAGCGGATCGGCTCCGCGGTCGGCATCGCCGCGATCGGCAGCATCCTCTTCGGCGGCCTGGTGATCACCGGTCCGGACACCGTCGCCTCGGGCTTCCTCGACGCCGCGGCCCCGGCCATGCTGGTCAGCGCGCTGATGGCGATCGCGGCCTTCGCACTGGTCTTCGTCCTGCCGAAGTCGGTGTCGCGCCGGGGCTGACCCCGGCACGACCGTCTACTCCTGCGGGCGCGCTGCCGCCGCGGCCTTCGCGGCGGCCGGCAGCGCGTCGACGATCCGGCCGATCGCCGCATCGTCGTGCGCGGCCGAGACGAACCACGCCTCGAACACCGACGGCGGCAGCGAGACGCCCGCGTCGAGCATCGCGTGGAAGAAAGCCGGGTAGCGGAACGACTCCTGGGCCTGGACCTGCGCGTAGTCGCGGACCGGTCCGCCGATGTCGGTGAACATGAAGCTGAAGAGGCTGCCCGCGCTCTGCACCGTGTGCACGACGCCCTCGGCCGAGAGCGCGGCGGAGACCTCGCGCTGCAGCGTCAGGGACGTGCTGTCGAGCGCGGCGTAGACGGCGTCGTCGGCGAGCTGCAGGGTGCGGATGCCCGCGGCCACGGCGACCGGATTCCCCGAAAGAGTGCCCGCCTGATACACCGGCCCGAGCGGGGCCAGGTGGTCCATCACGTCCGCGCGGCCGCCGAGCGCCGCGACCGGCATGCCGCCGCCGATGACCTTGCCGAAGGTGTAGAGGTCGGCGACGTAGGGCGCCTCGGCACCATCGGCACCGGCGCCGGCGTTCTCGAGCCCCCACCAGCCGCCGGCGCTGACGCGGAAGCCGGTCAGCACCTCGTCCATGATCAGCAGCGAGCCGTTGGCGTGCACGAGCTCGGCGAGCGCCGCATTGAAGCCCGGCGCGGGCGGGACGACCCCCATGTTCGCAGCGGCCGCCTCGGTGATCACGGCGGCGATCTCGGAGCCGCGCTCGGCGAGGACGGCGCGCACTGCGTCGAGGTCGTTGTAGGGCAGCACGATCGTCTGCGCCGCGGTGGCCGCGGTGACGCCGGCCGAGGCGGGCAGGGCGAGCGTCGCGAGGCCGGAGCCGGCGTCGGCGAGCAGGCCGTCGGAGTGGCCGTGGTAGTGACCGGAGAACTTGATCAGCAGGTCGCGGCCGGTGACCCCGCGGGCCAGGCGGATCGCGGTCATCGTCGCCTCGGTGCCCGTGGACACCAGGCGGAGCTTCTCGACCGGCGAGACCCCGCCGGCCGTGATCCGCGCCTCCACCAGCTCGGCCAGCTCGGTCTCGGCCGGGGTGGACGCGCCGAAGGAGAGACCGCGCGCCGCCGCCTCCTGCACCGCGGCGACGACCTCGGGGTGCGCGTGGCCGAGCACGGCCGGGCCCCAGGAGCAGACGAGGTCGACGTACTCGCGGCCGTCCGCGTCGGTGATGTACGGGCCGGTCGCCGACACCATGAACCTCGGGGTGCCGCCGACCGAGCGGAAGGCCCTGACCGGCGAGTTGACGCCTCCGGGGATCGCGTGCCGGGCACGCTCGTACAGGGTGTCGTTCGCGGTGGGAGTCACCCGACCACGATACGGCGCGGACCCTTCACGGAGGATGTGCCTACTTCAGCAGATCGTTCGCGAGCTCGACCGCCCAGTAGGTGAGCACGGCGTCGGCCCCGGCGCGGACGATGCCGGTGACCGACTCCACGATCGCGGCCTCGCGGTGGATCCAGCCGTTCGCGGCGGCGGCCTCGATCATCGCGTACTCGCCGGACACCTGGTAAGCCCAGACCGGCACGTCCGAGATCGCGGCGACGTCGGAGAGCACGTCGAGGTAGGACATCGCGGGCTTCACCATCACGACGTCCGCGCCCTCGGCGAGGTCGAGCGTCGCCTCGCGCAGCCCTTCGCGGCGGTTCGCCGGGTCCTGCTGGTAGGTGCGGCGGTCGCCCTCGAGGGTGGACTGGACGGCCTCGCGGAAGGGGCCGTAGAAGCTGGAGGCGTACTTCGCGGAGTAGGCGAGGATCGCGGTGTCGAGGTGCCCGGCGCCGTCGAGGGCCGCGCGGATCGCCCCGACCTGGCCGTCCATCATCCCGGACAGCCCGAGCAGGTGCGAGCCGGCCTCGGCCTGCGCGAGCGCCATCTGCTCGTAGCGGAGCAGCGTCGCGTCGTTGTCGACCCGGCCGCGCTCGTCGAGCACGCCGCAGTGGCCGTGATCGGTGAACTCGTCGAGGCACAGGTCGGTCTGCACGACGAGCGCGTCGCCGACCTCCTCGACGACGACCCGCGTGGCGGCGTTGAGCACGCCGTCCGGATCGGTGGCTCCGGAGCCCACCGCGTCGCGCGTGGTCGGCACGCCGAAGAGCATGACGCCGCCGAGCCCGGCCTCGGCCGCCTCGGTCACCGCCCGCCGCACGCTGTCGAGCGACTGGTGCGACACCCCCGGCATCGAGCCGATCGGCTGAGGTTCCGTGATCCCCTCGGCGACGAAGAGCGGGAGGACGAGCTGGGCGGGGTGGACGCGCGTCTCCCGCACGAGCCGGCGCAGGGCCGGGGTCGTGCGGAGGCGCCGCGGGCGGATCGCGGTCATGCCTCCAGCCTAGGCCGGGCTCGCGTCGCGCCCCCTGACCGCGGAACATCGACTCCTCCCCAGGATCGTCTCGTGGTCCTTCCTGCACAGATCACCGACGAGCGCCCGCACCGAGGCGGCGTTCCGCCACCGTCGACTCCATGAACGGAGTCGACTCTCTCCTCGCCTCGAGCGGCGGATTCGCTCCCGCGAGCGCCTTTCGCGCCGCCGGCGTAGACCGGTCTGCGGTCGAGCGCGCTCTGTCGACGGGCGAGATCGTCCGCGTGCGGCGCGGCTGGTACGCGATGGCCGGAGCGCCCGAGGCCGAACTCGCCGCCGTGCGCGCGGGCGGAGTCCTCACGTGCGTCTCTCTCCTGCACGCTCTCGGGCTCTGGACCACCGAGCGACCGGGCCTGCACATCGCGCTCGGCGACTCCTTCGTCCATTCCCTGCGTCCGGGGGCGGTCGGACACTGGCGGCGATGGCCAGGTCAGGGTCGGCGCTCGTTCTCTCAGGACGGGATCGGTGCCGCGATCCTGAATCTCATCACCTGCATCGGTGAGGACGACGCCGTCGTCACGATCGACTCGGCTCTCAACCTGGGCCTGCTCGCCGAGGACGACCTGCCGACGCTCCGCGCGCTCGCTCCGGCGGGGAAGCGGGAGGTCTTCGCCCGTGTCGACGGCCGCAGTCAGTCCGGCCTCGAGACGAAGACCCGCCTGAGCATGCGCCGCCGCAACGTGCCGGTCCGCCCGCAGGTCTTCATCCCGCATGTCGGCCGGGTGGACGAGGTGATCGGCGAGCGGATGATCCTCGAGACCGACGGCTACCGCTACCACTCCAGCATCGAGCAGTTCCACGAGGACCGGCGGCGCGACCTCGAGCTCGCTCGCCAGGAGTACCTCTGCATCCGGCTCGACAACCACCAGATCATGGACGACTGGCCTCGCACCGAAGCAGCCCTCTTCGAGATGATCCGCCGGAACGAGCACATGTGGACTGCTGCGCAGCGCAGGCGCCGGGCACTCGAAACCCTGTGAGCGTCCACCTCGACGAGGGACGGCCGCACAACATCAGCTGAGAAGGGGGTCCCTCCTCTGTCAGCGGAGGCCCACCCGTCTCAGCTGATGTTGTGCGCGAAGAGCGGAGGTCAGCGGGGCGCGCGCTCCGCGGCGACGCCGGCGACGGCCTCGATGAGGGAGGAGGCGGAGCGCTCGTCGGCGACGACGTCGACGCGCAGGCCGAAGGCGCGCGCGTCCTTGGCGGTCTGCGGGCCGATGGCGGCGACGAGGGTCGACTCGGGCACCGGGCCGAGCTGCTTCTGCACCTGCTCGGCCACGCTCCCCGAGGTGATCAGGATGGCGTGGACGGCGCCGCTCGCGACGTCGGCGACGACGCGGTCCTCCACCTGCACGCCGACGGTGCGGTAAGCGACCACCGAGCGCACGTCGTGGCCGATGCGCTTGAGGCCCTCGGTCAGCAGCGGCTTGGCGATCTCGGAGCGCAGCGTCAGCACGCGGAGCGGGTGCTGCCCACCGGTCGCCTGCTCCCACTCGGCGAGCAGGCCCTTCGCGGAGTTGTCCTCGGAGGGCACGAGGTCGACGGAGTAGCCGGCCGCCACGAGCGCCGCGGCCGTGGTCTCGCCGACGGCGGCGACCTTCGTGCCCGCGGGCACGGTCGTGCGCAGGAGCGACAGCACGTCGACCGTGGTCGCGCTCGTCACCGTCATCCAGTCGAAGGCACCGGCCTCGAGGTCGGCCAGAGCCTGCTCCAGCGCCGGGAAGTCGTCGGTCGGCGCGAAGTTGATCATCGGGGCGACGACGGGCGACGCGCCCTTCGCACGGAGGGCACCGGCGACGCCGTCTCCCCACGGACCTCCGCGGGGGACGAGGACACGCCAGCCCTGCAACGGCTTCTCCCACTGGGAGTAGGCGGCGGGCACGATCACGAAGGGGCTCCCAGAGGTGCGAGTTGGGCGGCACCCGCACCGAGAAGCGCGTCAGCGAGCAGAGAGCCGCAACGGAACGCGGCTTCGACGACGGGCAGTTCGCGACCACCATACTGCGAAACCGCCAGGTGTCGAGGTCCGTCGACCGAACCGTTATCGACCGGCTCCGCCACCTCCCGAGAGAGGGACGCCGAGCCGTCGACCGCGAAGACCACGCCACGGGCCACGACGCGGTCGCCGTCGACCGCCGCGGTCGCGCCGATCGGCGCCGCGCAGCCCGCCTCGAGCACGGCCAGCAGCGCGCGCTCGGCAGTGATCGCCGCACGGGTGGCCGTGTGCTCGACGGCCGCGAGCGCCGCTCGCAGCTCGTCGGAGGGCTCCTCGTCGCGGACCTCGATCGCCAATGCACCCTGACCGGGCGCGTGCGGCGAGACGCCGAAGTCGAGGACCTCGGTGACCGCGTCGGTCCGCCCGAGCCGCCGCAGCCCCGACAGGGCGAGCACGATCGCGTCCAGCGGCGCCGAGCTGCCGGCCGTCACGCGGCCGAGCCGGGTGTCGATGTTCCCGCGGATGTCGACGATCTCGAGGTCGGGACGCGCGGCGAGCAGCGCGGCCCTCCGCCGGGGCGACCCCGTGCCGACCCGCGCACCGCGGGGCAGCGTCGCGAGGGTCGCCCCGTCGCGGGCGCAGAGCGCGTCGCGCGGATCCTCGCGCTCGGGCACCGCGCCGAGGACGAGGCCCTCGACCGGTGCCGTCGGCAGGTCCTTCAGCGAGTGCACGATCGCGTCGCAGCGGCCGGCCAGCAGCGCGTCGCGCAGCGCGCTCACGAAGACCCCGGTGCCGCCGAGGGACGCGAGCGAGCCGCGCATCCGGTCGCCGTCGGACTCGATGCGCACCAGCTCGACCGGCACGCCGGCGGCCCGCGCCATCAGGTCCGCCGTCATCCGGGTCTGCGCCACCGCGAGCGCGCTCGCGCGGGTGCCGACTCGGATGCTCACGACTGAGCGCTTCCCGTCACGGTGCGATCCCCGCGAGCGCCGGCTTGAAGCCCGCGCGCACGTTCTCGCAGCAGCCGGGGCGGCAGACGTCGTACCAGGGGCCGAGCGCCGTCATCGACGGACGGTCCTCGACCGGCGTGCCGTTGACCCGCTCCAGGACGAGGTCGACGAGTCCGGAGACGTAGACCGGGTCGGTGCCCGGTGTCGCGACGCGGACGGCGACGAGGCCGTGCTCCTCGGAGGTCTCGAGCGCCTCGTTGTCGAGGTCCCACATGACCTCCATGTGGTCCGAGACGAAGCCGAGCGGCACGATCACGAGCGCCTTGCGGCCCTTGGCGGGCAGCTCGGCGATCGCGTCGTTGATGTCGGGCTCGAGCCAGGGCTGCGTGGGCGGCCCGGAGCGCGACTGGTAGACGAGCTGCCACGGCACGTCCTCCGCGCCGGCGGCCGCCATCACGACCTCCGCGACGGCGAGGTGCTGCGCCTCGTAGGCGCCGCCGTCGCCGAAGTGGTGCACGTCGACGACGGTGCCGTCCTCGTGCCGCTCGTGCGGGCCGCTGCGCGCGGCGTCGGTGGAGGGGATCGAGTGCGTCGCGAAGAGCACCTCGACCTCGGTGGTCGCGTCGAGCCCGGGCAGGCGCGAGCGCAGCTCGTCGAGCCCGTCGTGGACGGCCTTCACGAACGGCATCACGAAGCCGGGGTGGTCGAAGAACTGGCGGACCTTGTCGATCCGCAGCTCGCCCTCGAGGCCGGTCGCGTCGAGCGCGGCCGCGAAGTCCTCGCGGTACTGCCGGCAGGAGGAGAAGGACGAGTAGGCGCTGGTCGCGATGGCGATCAGGTTCGAGAAGCCGCGCTCCTTCGCCTCCGTCACCGCCTCGCTCATGTAGGGCGCCCAGTTGCGGTTGCCCCAGAGCACCGGGAGGTCGATACCGCGGTTCGCGAGCTCGGCCTCCAGGGCGGCCTTGAGCGCGCGGTTCTGGGCGTTGATCGGGCTGACGCCGCCGAAGTGGCGGTAGTGGTGGGCGACCTCCTCGAGGCGCTCCTCCGGGATGCCGCGGCCGCGGGTGACGTTGCGCAGGAACGGGATGACGTCGTCCTGCCCCTCGGGCCCGCCGAAGCCGGCGAGCAGGATCGCGTCGTAGGCGACCGGCTCGGTGACGTGCTCGGGGCCGGACGCCGCGGCGGGCGTCGCGCCGCGGACGAGGACGCCGTCGGTCACCTCGGGGACCGGCTCGGCGAAGTCGCGCGCCTCGGGGGCGGGGACCGTGTTGCTCATCGGAGGACCTCGGCGATCTGGTCGGCCTCGATGCGCCGACCGGTGTAGAAGGGGACTTCCTCGCGCACGTGGCGGCGGGCCTCGGTGGCCCGCAGATCGCGCATGAGGTCGACCAGGTTGACGAGCTCCTCGTCCTCGAGCGCGAGGATCCACTCGTAGTCGCCGAGCGAGAACGAGGCGACCGTGTTGGTCAGCACGGAGCGGAAGCGCGAGCCCTGACGGCCGTGCTGGGCGAGCATGGTGCGGCGCTCCTCCTCGGGGAGGATGTACCACTCGTAGGAGCGGACGAACGGGTAGACCGTCAGCCAGCGGGCCGGCGCCTTGCCGCGCATGTAGGCGGGGAGGTGGTTCGCGCTGAACTCGGCGTCGCGGTGCACGCCCATCGCGTTCCAGGTGGGCAGCAGCGCGCAGAGCAGCTCGGTGCGGCGCAGCTCGCGGTAGGCGCGCTGCAGCTCCTCGGGCGCGGCTCCGGTGAGCCAGAGCATGATGTCGGCGTCAGCGCGCAGGGCCGAGACGTCGTAGGTGCCGCGCACCGTGACGCCCTCGCCCGCGAGCCGCGCGACGGTGTCCTCGTAGCCGGCGGCCGCCTGGGCGGCCTCGTCGGCGGAGAGGGTGAACGGGCGTGCGGGATCCCTGCGGAGAACCGCCCAGAGCGTGTATCCCAGGGCCTGATCGGAGTGATCCTGATCGGCGGGGGGCTGCGGCGCCGGAGCGGCGCTCGTGTCGGGGGCGGACTGAACGGGACCCGCCGTGTCGGCGGTCTGATCGGTCATTGATCCATCATCCCTCCGCTCGTGCGGATGCACAAAAGCGGGAGGGGCTCTGGCGCCGAGGGGTCCGGAGCGCTAGCGATCCGGACCCCTCGGCGCAGGAGGTGAGGCGGGTGGGGTCAGTCCTCGACGACCGCGCGGACGATGCCCCAGACGACGAGGCCCACCGCGGCGGCCGCACCGGCGGCCCCGGCGATCAGCGCCTCGGGGTGGTGCTTGCGCACGACGGACACCTTGCGCTCGAGCGTCCGCTGCACGTTCCGCACCTTGCGCGGGACGTTCACCTTGTACTCGATCGCGTCGAGCGTCGCGGCGAGCTCGGTGCGCGCACGCTCGATGTCGGCCTTCAGCTGGCTCGGCTGGAGCTCCGCCGGGTCGACGAAGCGGGGCGTGGTGCTGGATACAGCGCGATCAGTGGTCATAGCTGCCGACTCCCTTGAACGCCTGGACGTCCTTCTTGATGCTCTCGATCGAGTCCTGCGGAACGGGCGGGACGGCCTTCTTGATCGACTTCACGCCGACCAGGATCAGCACGACCGCCACGAGCAGGAAGAACACGGTCACGATCAGCGCCGACAGCCAGGCGGGGAGCCAGGAGGCGATGCCGATGATCGCGAAGGTGACGAGGGTCGCCCACGCGGTGAGGAGGAAGAAGGCCGCGACCGCGAACAGCGCGACCGCGAGTCCGGCGCTCTTCGCCTTGCCGGACAGCTCGTTCTTGAGGGACGCGATCTCGGCCTTCACGAGCTCGATCACGAGACCGGGGAGGTCGCTGACCAGCTCGCCCAGCGACCGGGCGTTCTTCGGATTGCGTTCGTTCACCACGGGGGCTCCTCGGAGGGTGGTCGTGCCGGGCCTCGGCCGAACGGACGGCCCGGAGGGATGAGGACTACGCCTTGCTGGTGGAGGACGACGACGTCGATCCTCCGGAGCCGGCCGCGGCGGCGGCCTCGTCGACCTTCGACGCGGCCGAGCGGGCCGCGGCGGTCGCCTCGGCCGGGGAGGCGCCCTGCGCCTTCTTGCCGCCGGAGACGGCCTTCACCACGACGTTCCGGACCAGCTCGTAGGCCTTGTCCGAGACGGTGCTGAGCTGCGTCTTGGCGGCTCCGCCGACGGCGCCCGCGACGTCCTGCACGGGCTGCGTCTGCCAGAACTTGTTCGCCGCCGAGGCGATCTGCTCGTACCGCTTGCGACCGGCACGCGCTCCCAGCACGTAGCCGGCTGCGGCTCCTGCCACGAAAAGAATCTTGCCCTTCACGCCTACTCCTCGTCCTGGGCCGCTCTCGCGGCTCGTTCACGCGGTCGATGACCACTCGTGTCGGGGCACGCCGCAGTCATGCGGGAGCCTCCGACCCAGAGTAGCCGTCGCCGTCATATTCTTCGCGCGGTATGCCGACGCCTTGACGCACCAGTCGGCGCCGGATAAGAGCGGCGGTCTCGGCGGCGTGCGGGAGCACGGAGGCCAGCCCGGTCCCCGCGAGCCAGGTGCCGGTCACGGCGATCCCGTCGACCGGGGCGAGCGCCTCGCGGAACGCCTCCAGGTGCGCGCGCCGGCCGAGTGCCGCGGCCGGGCGGACGTTCGCCCAGCGCACCCGAGCGGAGTCGACGAGGCTCGCGGGGTCGAGCTCGATCCCGAGCAGGATCGACGCGTCGCGCAGGGCGGTCGCGGCCGCCTCGACGTCGCTCGCACCCTCGAGCGGCGGGTGCTCGCCCGGGCGCCCGTAGGAGAGGCGGAGGACGTGCCGGCCCGCGGGCAGACCGGCCGCCAGCCAGGCCCACTTCGCGGTCGCGTGGGTGAGCGCCTTCGCCGTGACGTCCCGGGCGGTCGGCGCGACGAGCACTCCGGAGCCGCGGGGTGCGGCGTCGAGGCGGGGGTCGTCGACGACGAGGGTGACCAGCTCGACGGAGTCGTGCAGCACCTCCGCCGCCTCGTCGCGCACCGCGGGCACGATCCCGGCGAGCAGCTCGCGCGCGTCGCGCTCCGGGGTCGAGACGATGACCGACCGCGCGGTGAGCACGGCGCCGTCGTCGAGGGTGAGCAGGAACGGCTCGCCGTCGCCCTCGAGCCGGGCCACGGCGGTGCCTGTGCGGATCTCGCCCGAGAGGTAGTCGATCCGCTCGACGAGCGCCGCGACCAGGCGGTGCATGCCGCCGTCGATCCCGCGGACGGCCACGCCCGCGGGCAGGTTCGCGCGGAGGGCTGCGACGGCCCCCGCGAGCGAGCCGGCCCGGGTGATCGCCCCGTTCAGCCCGGGCGCCGCCGCGTCGACGTCGATGTCCTCGGGGCGGCTGGAGTAGACGCCCGAGACGACGGGAGCGACGAGGTCGTCGAGGACCCGCTGTCCCATCCGGGTGCGCACGAGCTCGGCGAGGGAGTGGGCGCGGCCGATCCGCAGCACCGGCATGACGGCGTCGAGCCAAGCGCGCGCGGCGCCCCGGCGGCCGATGGCGCGGACGACGTCGGGCGCGAGCGGGGTGCCGGGGATGCCGAGGATGCCGGCGCGCGGCGAGGGGACGGAGCGGCCGCCCGCGAGGTGCAGCCACGATCCGCCGGTGCGCGGCTCGACGATCGACTCGGCGAGCGGCCGGCCGTCGAGGGTGAGCGCGGCGAGCGCCTTCTCGACGTGACCGCCGCGGGTGGCGAAGCTCTCGGCGCCGGCGTCCAGCACGGCTCCGGCGATCTCGAGCGGCGCGACCGAGCCGCCGACCGCGTCGCCCGCCTCGAGCACCACCACGCGCAGGCCGATCCGCAGGCACTCGGCGGCGGCGGCGAGTCCCGCCACTCCCCCGCCGACGACCGCGACGTCGTAGTCGGCGGCGGCCTCGCTGCCGTGCCCCTCGGTGCTGTTCCCCTCGGTCATGGCCGCCAGGCGTGCACGTGCGCGACCAGGCGCGTCAGCACGTCGGGGTCGGTCTCGGGCGGCACGCCGTGGCCGAGGTTGAGCACGTGCGCGGGAGCGCTGGTGCCGCGGCGGAGGACGTCGTCGACGTGCGCGGCCAGCACCTCCCACGGGGCGGAGAGCAGCGCCGGGTCGACGTTGCCCTGCACCGGGACGAAGCCGCCGAGCCGGTGGTTCGCCTCGTCGAGCGGGATCCGGTAGTCGACGCCGACGACGTCCGCGCCGATGCCGTGCATCGCGCCGAGCAGCTCGCCGGTGCCGACGCCGAAGTGCACGATCGGCACGTTGCGGCGGATCTCGCCGTGGTCGTAGGCCAGGTCGCGCACGTGGGTGAGCGCGCTCGAGGAGGCGGGGGCGACGTGCGCCGAGTAGTCGGCGAGCGAGAGGGCGCCCGCCCAGGAGTCGAAGAGCTGCGCGGCGCTCGCGCCGGCCTGCACCTGCGCGCGGAGGAAGCGGCCGGTCACCTCGGCGGTCCACTCCATCAACCGGGCCCAGGCCTCGGGGTCGGCGTGCATCAGGGTGCGGGCGCGGATGTGGTCCTTGGACGGCCCGCCCTCGACGAGGTAGGCCGCGAGGGTGAAGGGGGCGCCGGCGAAGCCGATCAGCGGGGTGTCGCCCGCGCCGATCTCCCGCAGACCCTCGACCGTGCGGCGCACGCCCTCGCGGATCGGCTCGAGCGTCTCGTCGAGCAGCGCCGGGTCGAGCGCGACCAGCTCGTCGACGTCGGCGGCGGTGCGCACCGCCTTCTCCAGCACCGGTCCGCGCCCGGGGACGATGTCCACCGCGACGCCCGCGAGGCGCAGCGGGATGACGATGTCGCTGAAGAAGATCGCCGCGTCCACGCCGTGCCGGCGGATCGGCTGCAGGGTGATCTCGCTCGCGAGCGCCGGGTCGAGGCAGGCGTCGAGCATCTGGGTGTCCGTGCGCAGCGCCCGGTACTCGGGCAGGCTGCGACCGGCCTGGCGCATGAACCAGACGGGCGTCGACTCCGGCCGGTCGGAGCGGTAGGCCCGCAGCAGAGCGGAGTCGGCCGTGCGCCCGGAGGCGAGCGGGTGCAGCGGATCGAGCAGGCCGGCGATGGGGGAGGTCACCGCGGCATTATTCCAGGCCCCGCTGATCCGAGCGCATCCGTGCAGTCTTCCCGGAGACCGCGGCAGACCTCCGGACGCCGCGGGTAGACTGCCCTGGTGCTTCTGTGTCTGACGGCGTCGCACAAGAACGCCAGCTTCGATCTCCTCGAGAAGCTCTCCGTCGACTCCTCCGCCGTCGCGGCCGCCCTCTCGGACGGCATCGACTTCGTCTCGGGGGCCGTGGTCGTCGCGACCTGCAACCGCTTCGAGGCCTACCTCGACATCGACGAGCCGCTCACCGCCGCGCAGGCCGTGACCGTCGAGGCCGCCACCGCCGCGGTGAGCGCCGCGACCGGCGTCGAGCAGGAGGAGCTGCGCAGCTCGGTCACGGTCGTCTCGGGCGACCGCGTCGCCGAGCACCTCTTCGCCGTCTCCAGCGGGCTCGAGTCCGTCGTCGTCGGCGAGGGCGAGATCGCCGGCCAGGTCCGCCGCTCGCTCGAGGAGGCCCGCCGCCTCGGCACCACCTCCTCCGAGCTCGAGCGCCTCTTCCAGCGCGCCTCGCAGACCTCGCGCGGGATCAAGAACCGCACCGGCCTCGGCAGCGCCGGCCGCTCGATCGTCCGCCTCGCCCTCGACCTCGCCTCCAGCCGCATCACCGACTGGCGCGCCGCCCGGGTGCTGCTGATCGGCACCGGCAGCTACGCCCGCGCGACCGTCGCGGCACTGCGCGACCGCGGCGTCCTCGAGATCGCCGTGCACTCCCCCTCCGGCCGCGCCGAGGGCTTCGCGACCCGACGCGCGCTCCGTCCGATCGACGGCGCCGACCTGGCGACCGAGGCCGTGTCCGCCGACGTGGTCATCACCTGCACCACCACCCAGGAGCCCGTCCTCGATGCGGCGATCCTCGCGGAGGGACGCCTGCGCGGCTTCTCCCGCGAGCGCCAGCTGGTGATCGACCTCGGCCTCCCCCGCAACGTCGCCGCCGACGTCACCACCGTGACCGGCGTCGAGCTGCTCGACCTCGAGACGATCAGCCTGCACGCCCCGCTCGACGTGCTCGACGCGTCGACGCAGGCGCGCGCCCTGGTCGACAAGGCGGTCCGCAAGTTCTCCGACGTCGCCGACGAGAAGAGCCTCACCCCCGCCGTGGTCGCCCTCCGCGCCCACGTCTTCGACGCGCTCGACGCCGAGATCGAGCGCGCCCGCTCCCGAGGCGACGAGGACGGCCGCACCGAGCAGGCGCTGCGGCACCTGGCCGGCGTGCTGCTGCACACCCCGAGCGTCCGCGCGCGCGACTACGCCCGCGCCGGCGAGCAGGAGGCGTACCTCACCGGCCTCGAGGCGCTCTTCGGCATCGAGGTGCCGGCCGAGCGCACCGTGGCCCGCCCGCTCGAGGCCGGCGGCGAGTCCGCGGCCTCAGCGTGACGCCGCTCCGGCTCCCGTTCGACGCGGAGCCGATCGAGACGGAGCGGCTCGTGCTGCGTCCGCTCTCTCCGGACGACGCCGAGGACCACGCCCGCTACCAGGGCGATGCGGAGGCGGTGCGCTACCTCCGCTGGCCCGTGCGGACGCCCGAGGAGTCGCGGGCGCACCTCGCTGTCCGGCTGCCGTCCGACCGGCTCACCGCCGACGGCGACGTCGTCGTGCTCGCGATCGTGCCGCGCTCGGGGCCGTTCGCCGGCCGCGTCGTCGGCGACCTGACCTTGATCGCGACCTCCGTCGAGCAGGCGGGCGTCGAGATCGGCTGGATCCTGCACCCGGAGGCGCAGGGGCAGGGCTTCGCGACCGAGGCCGCCCGCGCCCTGATCGACCTGTCGTTCGACCGCCTCGGCGCGCACCGCGTCGTCGCGCAGCTCGACGCGCGCAACACCGCCTCCGCCCGGCTCTGCGAGCGTCTCGGCCTGCGCCTCGAGGCGCACCACCTCGACGACGAGTACTGCAAGGGCGAGTGGACCTCGACCCTCGTCTACGCCCTGCTCGCCCGCGAGCGCGACATGATCCTTCGCTGATCGAGTAGCCCGCGAAGCGGGCGTATCGAGATCCACCACCGTCAGAACCTGAGTGTGCAGACCCGCCCTGCTGACGACGGTGGGTCTCGATACGGCACTGCGGGCCTACTCGACCAGCATGATTCGCTGGCTGCTCTTCCCACGGAGGGCTGGCCCTTCATGCTGATCGAGTAGCCCTCGCAGAGGGCGTATCGAGATCCACCCACCGAACGACGGCGGGTCTCGAGACGCCCCCGCGGGGCTGCGAGATCCGGGAGGGGTCAGGCGCCGCGCAGGCCCGTGAAGAGGTGCGTCTCCAGCTGGTCGAGCGGGATGCGCTCCTGCTTCATCGTGTCGCGGTCGCGGACCGTCACGGCGTCGTCCTCGAGCGAGTCGAAGTCGATGGTCACGCAGTAGGGCGTGCCGATCTCGTCCTGGCGGCGGTAGCGGCGGCCGATCGCGCCGGAGTCGTCGAAGTCGACGTTCCAGAGCGCGCGGAGCCGGTCGGCGACCTGGCGGGCGAGCGGCGAGAGCGCCTCGTTGCGCGAGAGCGGCAGCACCGCGACCTTCACCGGCGCGAGGCGCGGGTCGAGGTGCAGCACGGTGCGCGTCTCGACCTTGCCCTTGGCGTTCGGCGGCAGCTCCTGCTCCTCGTAGGCGTCGACGAGGAACGCCATCAGCGCGCGGGTCAGGCCGAAGGACGGCTCGATCACGAAGGGCACGAACCGCTCGTTCTTCGTCTGGTCGAAGAAGGAGAGGTCCTTGCCGGAGTGCTCCATGTGCGTCTTGAGGTCGAAGTCGGTGCGGTTCGCGACCCCCATCAGCTCGCCCCACTCGCCCGAGGCGAAGCTGAAGCGGTACTCGATGTCGACGGTGCGCTTGGAGTAGTGGGAGAGCTTGTCCTTCGGGTGCTCGAACTGGCGGATGTTCTCCGGCGAGATCCCGAGGTCGACGAACCAGTCCCAGGCGAGCTGCATCCAGGTCTCCTGCCACTCCTCGTCCGTGCCGGGCTCGACGAAGAACTCGAGCTCCATCTGCTCGAACTCGCGGGTGCGGAAGATGAAGTTGCCGGGGGTGATCTCGTTGCGGAACGCCTTGCCGATCTGGCCGATGCCGAACGGCGGCTTCTTCCGCGCGCTCTGCAGCACGTTGGCGAAGTTGGTGAAGATGCCCTGCGCGGTCTCGGGGCGGAGGTAGTGCAGCCCGGACTCGTCGTCGACGACGCCGAGGTAGGTCTTCATCAGGCCGGAGAACTGCTTGATCTCGGTCCACTGGCCGATCTTGTCGGGGTGCTCCGGGTCCGGGATGTCGGCGAGGCCGTTCTCGGGCGCGTGCCCGTTGACCTCCTCGTACTTCTCGAAGAGGTGGTCGGCGCGGTAGCGCTTGTGCGTGATCAGCGACTCGGTCAGCGGGTCGGAGAAGACGCCGACGTGCCCGGAGGCGCTCCAGATCGCGGTCGGCAGAATCACGGCCGAGTCGAGGCCGACGACGTCGCCGCGGCCCTGCACGAACGCCTTCCACCACTGGCGCTTGATGTTCTCCTTGAGCTCGACGCCGAGGGGGCCGTAGTCCCAGGCGGAGCGGGTGCCGCCGTAGATCTCGCCCGAGGGGAAGACGAACCCCCGGTGCTGGGCGAGGGTGACGACCTTGTCGAGGGTGGTGGGTTCTGCCACGGGGAGCTCCTAGCTGTTCGGGCGCACGGGGCCCTGGCGCGCGCCGGCTGCGCGCGTCCTTCTGGTGTGCGTCCATGGTAGCCGCGGGCCCGGTGGCCGACCGCGGGCGGGGTGGGTCCGCGGGCATGATGGCGGGATGAGCAGCCTCCCTCCCCTCGTCGTCTCCGCGGTCGCCGTCCTGCGCGAGCGCCGCGTGCTGATGGTGACGGCGCGCGGGCGCGACGTCGTCTACCTCCCCGGCGGCAAGGTCGACCCGGGCGAGACGAGCGCCGAGGCGGCGGCGCGCGAGACGGAGGAGGAGCTCGGCACCGCGCCGACGGCGCTGCGCGAGCTCTTCACCGTCCGCACGCAGGCGCACGGCGAGCCGGAGGGCCGCGAGGTGCACATGACCGTCTTCGCCGCGGAGCTCTCCGAGGAGCCGCGCGCCAGCGGTGAGATCGACGCGCTGCACTGGATCACCGGTGCCGACGCGCACCGCTGCCCGCCCGCCGGGGTCGACACGCTCGCCCGGCTGCGCGCCCTGGACCTCATCGACTGAGCGGGGCCTCGTCGACTCGACTCGTCGACCGGCGCCGCGTGCGGGCGGGACCGCGCAGGCGGCTAGCCTCGTGGCGTGGAGACGAGACGACGCGCCAGAGACCAGACGAACGGAGGCGACGTTCCGCGCCTGGAAGCGGTGCGGCTGGAGGCCGCGGTGCCGATCCTGAGGATCTTCTCCGTCGCGAAGGCGGGCGAGTTCTACGTCGACTACCTCGGCTTCACCGTCGACTGGGAGCACCGCGCCGCCCGCGACGCGCCGCTCTACCTGCAGGTCTCGCGGTCCGGCCTGCGGCTGCACCTGAGCGAGCACCACCGCGACGGGAGCCCCGGATCCGCGGTGCACGTGGCCCTGCGCGGGGTGCGCGAGCTGCACGCCGAGCTCGACTCGAAGGAGTACCCGTACCTGAACCCGCGGATCACGCGGTCGCCGTTCGGCTTCGCGCTCGATCTGATCGATCCGTTCGGCAACCAGCTGCGCTTCGCCGAGGCCGCACCGGACGCCGCTAACGGCTGAGCGTCCGCTGGTCAACCGTTCACCGCCTGTCCATCGCTCTCGGATGCAGGTCGCCTAACGTGGTCGGGATGGTGACTCGGGGGACGACGCGACGACCGGACGAGGTCCGGACGCAGAACGGGCGCGTGCGCGCGCCGCTGCTGTCCACGGCCGCACCCCTCGTGGTCGGGCTGATCGGCTCGCTCGCGATCCTCGCCGGCTCGCTCTCCGTCGGCTATCTGCCGACCGACTCGCCGATCCGCGCCTGGCCGCTGATCGCGGCCCTCCGCGCCTCCACCGGCGCGACCGAGCTCGGCGTCGTCGCCGTGGTCGGCGGCGGGATC
Organism: Rathayibacter sp. VKM Ac-2857; assembly: GCF_013205025.1. Classification (GTDB taxonomy): domain Bacteria; phylum Actinomycetota; class Actinomycetes; order Actinomycetales; family Microbacteriaceae; genus Rathayibacter. The sequence continues at coordinate 1,294,563 of NZ_JABMLE010000001.1, forward strand.
CTGCTGCTCGTCGCCTGGCTGCGCCTGCGCGCGGTCGCGCTCGACGACCGCCCCGGATCGGTCCGCGCGATCCTCGTCGCCGCGCTCGCCTGGACCGCTCCGCTGCTGCTCGCGGTGCCGCTGTTCAGCCGCGACATGTTCTCCTACGTCGCGCAGGGCCGTCTGATGTCGGCCGGGGTGAACCCCTACTCGAGCGGCGTGGCCACCCTGCCCGGCTGGTACGCGCTCGGCGTCGATCCGCGCTGGGCCGACACTCCCACGCCCTACGGGCCGCTCTACCTGCTCGCGGAGCAGACCGCCGTGCACGTCGCCGGCTGGACCTTCCCCGAGCTCTCGATCGCGATGCTCCGCGCGCTCTCCGTCGCCGGAGTCGCGGTCAGCGCCGTCTACGCGCTCCGGCTCGCGCGGCTGCGCGGCCTGTCGGTCCCGCTGACCGCGTGGACCCTCGTCGCCAATCCGCTGACCCTCGTCCTCTTCGTCGTCGCCGGGCACAACGACTCGGTGATGATCGCGCTGATCCTCGCCTCGCTCTACTACGGCCACACCGACCGCCGGGTCGCGGCGGTGCTGCTGATGGGCGCCGCGATCGCGGTCAAGCCGGTCGCCGTCATCGCGCTGCCGGTGCTCGCGCTGCTCTGGCTCCGGCACGACGCGAGTCTGCGCGAGCGGATCCGGGCCTGGGCCTGGAGCGGAGCGGGCGCGCTCGCTGTCGTCGTCGCGATCGGCCTCGCCGCGGGAGTGGGCGTCGGGTGGATCGGCGCGATGATCGTCCCCGGCTCGATCCTGCACTGGTACGCGCCGATGTCCGCGGTCACCGTCGTGGTCTCGACCGCGGTGCAGATGACCGGCCACGATCCGGCGGCCGCGATCGCCGTGGTGAAGATGCTCGCCCTCCTCGGCGCCGGCGTGATCGCCGGGGCGCTGATGCTGTCGCGGCGGGCCATCGATCCGCTCGCCCGCCTGACCGGCGCGCTGCTGGCCTTCGTCACCGCGTCGACCGCGATCCACCCCTGGTACGCGCTCTGGATCCTGCCGATCGCCGCGCTCTCGCGCCCCTGGCGGAGCACCCACCGGCACCTGGCGGTCTACGCCACGGTCTTCCTGATGTGCGTCACGCTCGCCGAGCCGGTCGACGGCGGAGGCGGCGCGGTCGACCAGATCCCGGTCCGCGTCGCGACCATCGCCGCGATCGTCGTGATCGGCGTCTACGTGCTGGTGGGCTACTCCGACGAGGAGGACGTCGATGCGCGCCGTCTCGTCGGCGCCGTGCCCTTCGGCACCGAGATCCTGCAGCGCCTCAGCGGTGGCCGCCTCGGCACCCCGGCGGCGCTGCGCGTCCCGGCCCGCAAGTAGAGCCGGCCTCGCCTTCCCCTGCTGGTCGAGTAGCCCCGCGAAGGCGTATCGAGACCCGCCGTCACCAGCAGGGCGGGTCTGCCGACTCGGCGTCTGACGGTGGTGGATCTCGATACGCCCGCTCCGCGGGCTATTCGATCAGCATGCAGGTCATGCTGGTCGAGTAGCCCCGCAGGGGCGTATCGAGACCCACCACCACCAGCAGAGCGGGTCTGCAGACTCGCGTTCGGAGGGTGGTGGATCTCGATACACCCGCTCCGCGGGCTACTCGATCAGCATGCAGGTCATGCTGGTCGAGTAGCCCCGCAGGGGCGTATCGAGACCCACCACCACCAGCAGAGCGGGTCTGCAGACTCGCGTTCGGAGGGTGGTGGATCTCGATACACCCGCTCCGCGGGCTACTCGATCAGCATGTGGACGCGCCCGCGCGAGCAGGGCGGTGTCTCCTAGAGGGACAGCTCGCGCCGCGCTCCTTCATGCTGGTCGAGTAGCCCCGCAGGGGCGTATCGAGACCCGCCGTGCTCAGCCGGGCAGGTCAGGCGCCGTCGGGCTTTCTCGCGCGGCGCTCGAGGGCCGCCTGCGCCGCGGCGGCCGCGGTGTCCTTCCCGGTGCGCCCGAGGACGCCCGAGAGCGAGGAGAGCCAGTCGGAGTCGTCGTGCCGGTCGGCGACGGCGTCCGCGAACAGCGGCAGCTCGCTCCGGGTGGCGTGGATCGCGTAGTCCTCACGGCTGTACTCCGGAGTCTCGTCATCCGGTGTCGCGGCGTCGTCGTCGCGGTCGTCCTGAGTCATGGCGCCCTCTCCGCGGCCCGGTCCGTTCCGGGCACTCCGTCAGGCTAGCCGTGCTCAGGGGGTGGCGTCGCCCCCGTCGCCACCGCGCGGCAGCGGACGCCAGACGACGAGCTCGGTCCGCCGCTGAGCGCGCGTGCCGTGCCGGAGCGTGACGACGTCGCCCTCGAGGCCCGCGGCGAAGACCCGGCGGCCCGGGCGGTTGAGCAGCTCGTCGGCCAGCGCGGACTCGAGCTCGCGCACCCGCTGCGACAGCGAGAGCACCTGGTTCTCGAGCTGGAGGATGCGGGCGATGCCCTCGAGCGAGACGCCCTCGGAGGAGAGCCGGGCGACCTCGCGCAGCTGCACGACGTCGCGCATCGAGTACCGCCGCGACTTGCCGGCCGTGCGCGTGGGGCGCACCAGGCCGAGCCGGTCGTACTGGCGCAGCGTCTGCGGGTGCATGCCGGCCAGGTCGGCGGCGACCGCGATCGCGAACACCGGGGTGCTCTCGTCCACGTCTCCTCCTCTCCGGCCGGACCGCACGGCCCGGACCGCTAGTAGCGGGCCTTCTCCAGGATGTCGTCGCGCGGGTTGTCCGACGGCTCGGCGGCCGCGTAGGCCTCGAGCGCGTCGCGCGCCGCGCCGGACAGGTGGTCGGGCACCGCGACCTGGATCTCGGCGAGCAGGTCGCCCGTGCCCTTGCCAGTCGCGACCCCGCGGCCCTTTACGCGCAGCACGCGGCCGCTCGGGGTGCCGGGGGCGACGCGCAGCTTGACCGGGTCGCCGCCGAGGGTCGGCACCTCGATCGTCGCGCCGAAGACGGCCTCGACGAAGGTGACGGGGACGGTGACGCGCAGGTTCAGTCCGTCGCGCTCGAAGACGGGGTGCTTGCGCACGGCGACGGTGAGCACGAGGTCGCCGGGCTCGCCGCCGTCGGGGCTCGGGCGGCCCTTGCCGCGGACGCGGATCTTCTGCTGGTCGGCGACGCCGGCGGGGATCCGGACGGAGAGCGCGCGGCCCTCGCCGGTCTGCAGCTGCACGGTGTCGCCCTGGGTGGCGGTGCGGAAGTCGATGGTGGTGCTGGCGGTGACGTCGGCGCCCTTCTGCGGGCCGCCGAAGCCGCGGTAGCCGCCGCTGGGCTGGCCGAAGCGGCCGCCGCCCGCGCTGCCGAACATGCCGCCGAGGATGTCCTCGAAGCCGGCGGGCGGACCCTGCTGGGTGCTGTACGAGGTGCGGCCGCCGCCGCCCTGGTTGAAGACGTTGCCGAACACGTCGTCGAAGCCGCCGGGCTGGCCGCCGGCGGTGAAGCGGGCGCCGGAGCCCATCGCGCGGATCTGGTCGTACTCCTTGCGGTGCTCGGCGTCGGAGAGGACGGTGTACGCCTCGCTGATCTCCTTGAAACGCGCCTCGGCCTTCGCGTCCCCCGGGTTGGAGTCGGGGTGGAACTGCCGAGCGAGCTTGCGGTAGGTCTTCTTGAGGTCCGCCGCGGAGACGTCCTTCGAGACACCGAGGACCTTGTAGAAGTCCTTGTCGAACCAATCCTGGCTGGCCATGCGCCTCTTCCTGTGTCGTGATGCGACTGTCGTCGTGCGGTGCCGCTCAGCGCCCGGCAGGGGCCGCCCGTGATCGGGACGGCCCCTGCTCGGGAGCGGAGGCTCCGCGGTGCTGCGGGAGGTGGGTCAGTCGGCGGGGACCGCGACGACCACCTTGGCGGCGCGCAGCAGCGATCCGCCGAGGTAGTAGCCCGACTCGACGACGTCCGCGACCGTGGAGGTCTCGGCGCCGGGAGTGGGCTGCTGGAAGATCGCCTCGTGGATGTTCGGGTCGAACAGATCGCCCACGGCGCCCGTCTTCACCAGCCCGAGCTTCTCGATGCCGCCGCGCAGCTTCTGCGCGATGGCGGTGAAGGGACCGCCCTCGGCGAGATCGCCGTGCTTCTCGGCGCGGTCGATGTCGTCGAGCACGGGGAGGATGACCTTCACCGCGTCGCCGATCGCCCGCTCCTTGTCGACCTGGCGGTTCGACTCGGTGCGCTTGCGGTAGTTCGCGTACTCCGCGGTGACCCGCTGGAGGTCGGCGAGGTGCTCGGCCGCGAGCGTCTCGGCGTCGGACTGACCGGAGAGGAACGAGAGGTCGGCGTCGGAGAGCGTCGTCTCGACGTCGGGACCCTCAGCCTCGATCAGGCCCTCGGTGTCCTGGGCGGACTCGGCCGCCTCGGCACCGCTGGTCTCGGAGACGCCGGCCGGCTCGTCCTCGGGCACGCCGTTGTCCGGCTCCTGGTTGTGCTTCCCCATCGCTACTTCGTGTCCTTCGGCTCGTCCTCGTCGATGACCTCGGCGTCGACGATGTCCTCGTCGTCCTTCTTCTCGTCCTCGGCCGGCGCGTCCTGCGGAGCGCTCTGCGCGGCCTGGTCCTGCGAGTAGATGGCCTGGCCGATCTTGGTCTGCGAGGCGTTGAGGGCGTCGAACGCGGTCTTGACGGCCGCGTCGTCGTCGCCGGCGAGCGCGGTCTTCAGCGCGTCGACGTCGCCCTGGACCTCGGTCTTGACGTCCTCGGGCAGCTTGTCCTCGTTCTCCTTGATCAGCTTGTCGATCGAGTAGGCGAGGGTCTCGGCGTTGTTGCGGACCTCGGCGGCCTCGCGGCGGGCCTTGTCCTCGGAGGCGTGCTCCTCGGCCTCGCGCACCATGCGGTCGATGTCGTCCTTGGGCAGCGACGAGCCGCCGGTGATCGTCATCGACTGCTCCTTGCCGGTGCCCTTGTCCTTGGCGGACACGTGCACGATGCCGTTGGCGTCGATGTCGAAGGTGACCTCGACCTGAGGGATGCCGCGCGGCGCCGGCGCGATGCCGGTCAGCTCGAAGGTGCCCAGGTTCTTGTTGTCACGGGTGAACTCGCGCTCGCCCTGGAACACCTGGATCGCGACGGACGGCTGGTTGTCGTCGGCCGTGGTGAAGGTCTCGGACCGCTTGGTCGGGATGGCCGTGTTGCGCTCGATGAGCTTGGTCATGATCCCTCCCTTGGTCTCGATGCCGAGCGAGAGCGGGGTGACGTCGATGAGCAGGACGTCCTTGCGCTCGCCCTTGAGGACGCCGGCCTGCAGGGCGGCGCCGACGGCGACGACCTCGTCCGGGTTGACGCCCTTGTTGGGCTCCTTGCCGCCGGTGAGCTTCTTGACGAGCTCGGCCACGGCGGGCATGCGGGTCGAGCCGCCGACGAGGACGACGTGCGCGATGTCGTCGACCTTGACACCGGCCTCCGCGATGACGTCGGTGAACGGCTTGCGGGTGCGCTCGATCAGGTCGTTCGTGAGCTCCTCGAACTTGGCGCGGGTGAGCGTCTCGTCGAGGTTCGCGGGGCCGTTCTCGGTGAGCGAGAGGTAGGGCAGCTGGATGCTGGTCGAGGTACTCGAGGAGAGCTCCTTCTTGGCCTGCTCCGCCGCCTCCTTGAGGCGCTGGCGCGCGATCTTGTCCTTCGAGACGTCGACGCCGGTCGAGTCCTTGAAGCGCTTGACCAGGTAGTCGACGACGCGCTGGTCCCAGTCGTCGCCGCCGAGGCGGTTGTCGCCCGAGGTCGCGCGGACCTGGATGGTGGAGAAGTCGTCGTCCTTGCCCACCTCGAGGAGGGAGACGTCGAAGGTGCCGCCACCGAGGTCGAAGACGAGGATGAGCTCGTCCTCCTTGCCCTTGTCGAGGCCGTAGGCGAGCGCCGCGGCGGTCGGCTCGTTGATGATGCGGAGCACGTTGAGGCCGGCGATCTCGCCGGCGTCCTTCGTGGCCTGACGCTCGGCGTCGTTGAAGTAGGCCGGGACGGTGATGACCGCGTCGGTCACCTTCTCGCCCAGGTACTGCTCGGCGTCGCGCTTAAGCTTGCCGAGGATGCGCGCCGAGATCTCCTGCGGCGTGTACTTCTTCTCCTCGACGGCGAACGTCCAGTCGGTGCCCATGTGGCGCTTGACGGAGGCGAGGGTGCGGTCGACGTTCGTCACGGCCTGGCGCTTGGCGGTCTCGCCGACGAGCACCTCGCCGTCCTTGGTGAACGCGACGACGGACGGGGTGGTGCGGAAGCCCTCGGCGTTGGCGATGACGGTGGGCTCGCCACCTTCGAGGACGGCCACGACCGAGTTGGTGGTTCCCAGGTCGATGCCTACGGCACGGGACATATGCGTGTTTCTCCTTCGCGAGCGGCCGTCGGGCCGCCCCTCACTGGTGGATCTTCTGCGGGAAAGTCGTCTGCGGGGAGTTGAGTCCCGCAGGCTCAAGTTTACGCATCGGCTGCGGGGAGTCAAGTCGAGGACGGCAGACCTGAGTCGACCCGGCTCAACTCTCAGGCTGCGGAAAGCGCCACGCTACCCGCCGGTCTCCCGGGCCCCCTACGGTGAGTGCATGACCGCGAGCGCCAGCATCCGCCCCCGCACCGGCCGCTGGCCCGTCCTCGCCTGGGGGCTGTGGGACTGGGGCAGCGCCGCCTTCAACGCCGTCGTCACGACGTTCGTCTTCACCGTCTACCTCACCACCGACGGCCTCTTCGGCACGCCGAGCGGCGTCTCGGCGGCGCTCGGCTGGACCCTCGCGGGTGCCGGAGTGGTCGTCGCGCTGATCGCCCCCGTCACCGGGCGCCGCGCCGACCTGGGCGGGCGCCGGCGCCGCTGGCTCGGCCTGCACTCCGCGGTGGTCGTCGTCTGCATCCTGCTGATGTTCTTCGTCCGCCCCGACCCGGCCTTCCTCTGGCTCGGGCTGGGGCTCCTCGCCGTCGGCACGGTCTTCTTCGAATTCGCGAGCGTCAACTACAACGCGATGCTCAGCCAGGTCTCCTCCCGGGCGAGCGTCGGGCGCGTGTCGGGCTTCGGCTGGGGCATGGGCTACGTCGGCGGCATCGCGCTGCTGCTCGTCCTCTACTTCGGCTTCATCTCCCCCGGGGTCGGGCTCTTCGGCGTCACCGGCGAGGACGGCCTGGACGTCCGCGTCTCGATCCTGCTCGCCGGGATCTGGTTCGCGGTCTTCGCGCTGCCGGTGCTGTTCGCGGTGCCGGAGCTCCCGGGGCAGGCCGGCGGCGTCGAGCGGGTGAGCGTGGTCGAGTCCTACCGCGCGCTCTTCCGCCAGATCGGGGCGCTCCGCCGCGAGAGCCCGACCACGCTCGCCTTCCTGCTCGCGAGCGCCGTCTTCCGCGACGGGCTGACCGGCGTCTTCACCTTCGGCGGCGTCCTCGCGCAGGGCACCTTCGGCTTCACCCCGGGCCAGGTCATCCTCTTCGCGATCGCGGCGAACATCGTCGCCGGAGTCGCCACCATCGCGGTCGGCGCGCTCGACGACCGGCTCGGCCCCAAGTCCGTCATCGTCGCCTCGCTGATCGGGCTGATCGTCTGCGGCGGCGCCGTCTTCGTCCTGCACGACGCCGGCCCGACCGCGTTCTGGGTCTTCGGCCTGCTGCTCTGCCTCTTCGTCGGCCCCGCGCAGTCGGCGAGCCGCAGCTACCTCTCCCGCCTGATCCCGGAGGGCCGCGAGGGCGAGATCTTCGGCCTCTACGCCACGACCGGTCGCGCGGCGTCGTTCCTCGCGCCCGCCGCCTTCGCCGCCGCGGTCTCGATCGCCGCGGGGGTCTCCGGCGACGCCGACGTGCAGTACTGGGGCATCCTCGGGCTCGTCGTGGTGCTGGCCGCGGGTCTCGCCCTGCTGCTGCCGGTCAAGACGCCGGCGGCCGCGGCCGCGCAGCGCGACTGATCAGGCCGGCTTCGATCAGGTCGTACGCCTCGATCAGGTCGCGAGCCAGAACACGATCAGCAGCAGCGTCACCAGGAACCCGGTGAGGAAGTTCAGCGCGAGGAACCGCTTCCAGCCGGCGTTCGCGCGCTCGGCCTGCTCGTCGGTCAGCGAGCGGTACGGCCAGATGCTCACCGCGTACGGGATCGCCAGCAGCGCGGCGAGGGTCCCCGGCCAGGGCAGCAGCAGCAGCAGCAGGCCGCTCGCGACATAGGCGGCGATCGCGAACCGCGTGGTCGCCTTCGCGCCGATGACGGTCGCGATCGAGCCGATGCCGCCGGCCCGGTCGGCCAGGATGTCCTGCACCGCCCCGAAGGCGTGGCTCGCGATCCCCCAGAGGAAGAACGCGATCAGCAGGGCCCAGAGACCCGGGGTCAGCACGGTGCCCGCGAGCGCGATGCCGTAGACCGCGGGGCTGACGAAGTGCGTCGCCGAGGTGAGCGAGTCGACGAACGGCCGCTCCTTGAAGCGCAGCCCGGGCGCGCTGTACGCGATGACGGCGAAAACGCTGATCGCCAGCACCAGCCAGGACAGCGGCGAGCCGAGCAGCACGAGCGCGATCAGGAACGGGACGTTCGTCGCCACCGCCGCGATCAGCGTCGCGCGGTGCTCGCTCCGATCGAGGACCGCGCCCTCGACCCCGCCCTTGCGCGGGTTCCGCAGGTCGGACTCGTAGTCGAAGACGTCGTTGATCCCGTACATCGCGAGGTTGTAGGGGATCAGGAAGTAGAGGGTGCCGAGCACGAAGGCGAGGTCGATCTCGCGGGTGGTCAGCAGGTAGGCCGCGGCGAACGGGTACGCGGTGTTGACCCAGCTCAGCGGGCGGCTCGAGACGAACAGCGCGCGCAGCCGGTTCATGCGGCGCTCCGGCGGCGGGCGGGCAGGAGGGTCCACAGCGCGGGCAGGGCCAGCGCGGCCGCGATCGCGTAGGCGAAGTCCTCGATCGGCGCGACGCCGATCCGGATCCCCGAGATGAGGTCGTCGTCGTAGGCGACGAGCAGCCCGACGCCGATCATGATGTTGTCGAAGACGGCGGTCGTCACGAGCAGCACCGCGAGGGTGCCGAGCAGGGCGGGCAGCCGGAGCCGGCCGCGCCGGAAGGCCACCACGAGCAGCACGGCCACGACCGCGAGGAAGACCGCGTTCAGGAGCAGGTAGGTCACGCGCGGGCCTCCGCTCGCTTCGTCAGGAAGCCGTGGACGTCCATCGTCAGGTAGCAGAGCAGCGTGAGGAAGAGGACCTCCTCAATCGGCAGCTCCGGCGCGATCTGCAGCCCGGTCATGTACGGGGTCTCGCCGCGGAAGAAGACGCCGAGGCCGATCCCGGCGAGATCCCAGAGCAGGAAGAACAGCACGCCGGCCGGCAGCACGATCGCCGCGCGGCGGGCGTCCGCCCAGAAGAACAGGCCGAAGCGCCTGTCGAGCACGACCATCCCGGTGATCGAGACGACGAGCGCGAGCAGATAGAGGACCCCCACGCGCTACTCCCCCGCGGCGACGGGCTGGGCGACGACGGGCGCCACGCTCGGCGCGACGGGAGCCGACGGGGCGTCGCGCACCGGCAGCGGCTCCGTCGACACGTCGCCGCGGACGCGCTTGAGCATCACCTCGGCGCTGATCACGCACATCGGCAGGCCGATGCCCGGGATCGTCGAGCTGCCCGCGAAGAGCAGCCCGTCCACGTGCGCGCTGGCGTTGCCGGAGCGGAAGAACGCGCTCTGCGAGAGGATGTGCGCCGGCCCGAGCATCGAGCCGCGCCAGGCCCCGAGGTCGCTCTCGAAGTCGGCCGGGCCGATGGTGCGCCGGACGACGATCCGCTCGGCGAGGTCCTCGGCGCCGGTCCAGGTCGCGATCTGGCGGATCGCCGCGTCGGCGATCGCCTCGACCCGCGCGTCGCCGGCCCCGTCGATCCCGCCGTGGCCGATCGAGGTGTCGGCCGGGATCGGCACGAGGACGAAGATGTTCTCGTGCCCCTCGGGAGCGACGTCGGGGTCGGTCGCGCTCGGGCGGCAGACGTAGATCGAGGCGGGATCCGGGACGGAGGGGTTCTCGCCGAAGATCCGGCCGAAGTTCTCGCGCCAGTCGCTCGTGAACAGCAGCGTGTGGTGCTCGAGCTGCGGCAGCGCGCCGCGGACGCCGAGGAGCACCAGCACGGCGCTCGGGCCGGGCTCGCGGTTCTCCCAGTACTCGGGCGGGTAGCTGCGCAGCTCGTCGGGCAGCAGCGACTGCTCGGTGGTGAACAGGTCGGAGGCGTTGACGACGAGCTCGGCGGGGAGCTGTCGCGTGCCGTCCGGGCCCTCGTACTCGACGCCGACGACCTCGGCGCCGCGCCGGCTGCCGCGCGGCGCGCGCGCCGTGAGGACGCGGGTCGCGGGCGAGGAGGTGCGGACGGTGACGCCGGCCTCCTCCGCCACCTCGGCGACGGCCGCGATCAGTCGGGTGAAGCCGCCCATCGGGTAGAGCACGCCGTCGGCCAGGTCGAGGTGGCTCATCAGGTGGTACATGCTCGGCGCCGCGAACGGCGAGGAGCCGAGGAAGACCGCCGGGTAGCCGAGGATCTGCCGCAGCCGGTTGTCGGTCACCGCGGTCGCCGCGAACGTGTCGAGCGGGGTGAGCAGGAGGCGGCCGAGCCGGCCGGTGCGGCGGAGCACGTCGCCGCGCAGCAGCGGCAGGAACGACGCGAAGCTCGTGTAGAGGAAGCGGCGCTTGGCCACCTCGTAGGTGTCGCGCGCCGACTCGAGGTAGACCCGCATCCGGGCGCCGGCGCCGGGCTCGATGCTCTCGAACAGGGCGAGGTTCGACTCGAGGTCGGCGAGCACGTCGATCGGCTCGGCGACGCCCTGGCTGTAGACCCGGTAGCCCGGGTCGAGGCGCTTCAGGTCGAGGCGCTCGGCGGCGCTCGTCCCCATCAGGCGGAAGAAGTGGTCGAACACCTCGGGCATCAGGTACCAGGAGGGACCGGTGTCGAAGCGGAAGCCGTCGCGCTCCCAGGAGCCGGCGCGGCCGCCGACGACCTCGCGCTGCTCGAGCAGCGTGACGTCCCAGCCGTCGCGGGCGAGCAGGCCGGCGGAGGCGAGACCGCCGATGCCGCCGCCGATCACGACGGCGCGGTGCGGACCGCTGGCCGAGCGGGAGGCGCGGGCCGGGCCGGTACCCAGGCGCGGGCCGATCGTCGAGACGGCGGCCCGGGCGGCGAGCGCCGCCTTCGTCGCGGTCGGCACGCTGACCCGGGCACGCAGGAGCTCCTCGGCGGGAGTGGCGCGGATCCGGTCGGCGAGCGCGGCGAAGAGGGAGTGCGCGAGCAGCACGGCGCGGCGGCTCGAGCGCGGCAGCTCGGGCACGATCGCACCGGCGGCCGCGAGGTCGTCGTCGAGGTCGGCGAGGAGGGCCGCCTTGTCGGTCTCGGAGAACGCCCGGGGGTCGACGCCGGGGAAGTAGCTGCGGCCGAGGCCGTCGACGTCGGCGGCGAGGTCGCGGAGGAAGTTGACCTTCTGGAACGCGGAGCCCAGGCGCCGGGCGCCCGCGACGAGGCGCTCGCGCGCGGCGGGCGAGACCAGGCCGGCGTCCGGCGCGGCGAGGAAGACGTGCAGGCACATCAGCCCGACGACCTCGGCGGAGCCGTAGACGTAGCTCTCGAACGACTCGGGAGTGTGCACCGTCTCGCGGAGGTCCGCGCGCATCGAGGCGAAGAACGGTGCGGTGAGCTCGGTGCCGAAGCCGGTCGCCCGCGCGGTGCGGGCGAAGGCGTGGATCACGAGGTTCGCGCTGTAGCCGCTCGCGAGCGCGCGCTCGGTCTCGGCCTCGAAGGCGTCGAGCGACTCCTCGACGGCGGCGCGGTCGAGGTGCGCCTCCTCGGCGACCCCGTCCACGATCTCGTCGGCGACGCGCACCAGCGCGTAGACGTCCTCGACACGCTCGCGCACGCCGGCGCCGAGCAGGCGGGTCGCCAGGCCGAAGGAGGTGGAGTAGCGCCGGATCACCTGCGCGGACGCCTCGTGGGCGACGCGGTCGTACAGTTCGCTCTGCCGGCTCATCGTGCCACCGTACGGCGCGAGCGGGCGGCGACCGGCATCGGGGCCGCGATCCGCGCGTGGCGGGCCGCGGCGGGGCCGGCGGTCATCGGGTGCGCCCGAGGACGCTCGAGACGAGCGGCCGCATCTCGGTGCGGAACGCCTCCGTCACCGCGGGCGTGTGCAGCGCGTCCCAGGCGCGGTTGGCGAAGTCGCTCGCGAGCGCCTCCGCGTAGCCGCGCGAGCCGCACTCCTCGAGGATGCAGCGCACCCGCTCCGCCGTGTCGGGGTCGAGGTGCTCGTCGCCGATCAGCCCCTCGATCTCGCGCCAGCGGTCGGTCCCCGCGGCGTGCGCGATGAGCACGGTGCGCTTGCCCTCGCGGAGATCGCCCAGCGTGGTCTTGCCGGTCTGGCCCTCCGAGCCGAAGACGCCGAGGAGGTCGTCGACGATCTGGTACGCGATGCCGATCCCGCGGCCGAACTCGCCGAGGGCCTCGACCGCCGCGTCGTCGGCACCGGCCAGGATCGCGCCGGCCTGCAGCGGCGCCTCGAACGAGTAGACCGCCGTCTTCAGGCGCTCCATCTCGAGCACCTCGTCGACGGAGGGCATGCCGGGCATCAGCGAGAAGTCGACGTCGGCCAGCTCGCCCGCGGCGGAGGCGAAGACGGCCTCGTCGAGCAGGGTGAGCAGCCGGGCGCGGACGCCGTCGGAGGCGCCGACGCCCTCGACCAGGCGGTGCGCGCCGGTGAGGGCGAGGTCGCCCGCGATGACGGCGACGGAGGTGCCGCGGTGCTCGGCGATCGGGATCGACAACCCGGCGGTCGTCGCCTCGTCGCGGTAGCTGCCGGAGACGTTCGGGCCGCCGCGTCGAACGAAGTCGCGGTCGATCACGTCGTCGTGCACGATCAGCGCCGTGTGCAGCAGCTCGAAGGCCGCGCCGAGGTGGGCGGACGCCTCCGGGTCCTGGCCGCCGTGCGCCTCGTAGGCCGAGATCACCATCAGCGGGCGGAAGCGCTTGCCGCCGCGGGTGTTCGCCTCGATGGTCTGCCAGAGGGTGAGGTACCGGGGTCCGAGCCGCGTCGCCCGCGAGCGCGCGAGCGAGAAGAACCGGTCGAGGACAGCATCGACGTGCTCCTGCCGCCTTCGGGAGAGAACCACGGGGTCGCGCGTATCCACGGGGTCGAGGCTAACAAACTCGCTTCTCTAGCAATAAGCCGGCTGAGTTCCGGCGTCGTGCTTGACTTACGGTCATGACTTCGGAAGGAATCGCCGTGCGCACCGACGAGCTCGAGCAGCTGGATCTCCTCGAGGAGGTGGTCCTGCTCGACGAGTCCGGGACCGCCGTCGGCGTGGCCGACAAGGCGACCGTGCACGACACGGCGACCCCCCTGCACCTGGCCTTCTCCTGCCACGTCTTCGCCCCCGACGGCGCGCTGCTGGTCACCCGCCGCGCGCTGGGCAAGCGCACCTGGCCCGGCGTGTGGACCAACTCGTTCTGCGGGCACCCCGCTCCCGGCGAGCGGATCGAGGACGCGGTCGTGCGCCGCGCCGAGCGCGAGCTCGGTGCCCGGCTCGAGTCGCTCGAGCTGGCGCTGCCGGACTTCCGCTACCGCGCGGTGGACGCCTCCGGGATCGTCGAGAACGAGATCTGCCCCGTCTACACCGCGACCGTCTCGAGCCGCGACGCCCTGAGCCCGCGCGCCGACGAGGTTATGGACGTCGAGTGGGTCGACCCCGAGGCGACCCTCGCCGCCGTGCGCGCGACCCCCTGGGCCTTCTCCCCGTGGCTCGTCCTGCAGCTCCCCCGCCTCCTCGGCTGACGGGCTGACGCCTCCCGCGAGATGCCACTTGTGCACACGACACGCCGTGGAAAGCGTGCACAAGTGGCATCTCGCGGAGGGGGTCAGTCGCCGTAGACGTCGGTGCGGTGGAAGTTGAGGGACGAGCGCGAGGCGGTGGGGCCGCGCTGGCCCTGGTAACGCGAGAGGTAGGCGGCCGAGCCGTAGGGCTGCTCGGCGGGCGAGCTCAGGCGGAAGAAGCACATCTGGCCGATCTTCATCCCGGGCCAGAGCATGATCGGCAGCGTCGCGACGTTGCTCAGCTCGAGCGTGACGTGACCGGTGAAGCCCGGATCGATGAAGCCCGCCGTCGAGTGGGTCAGCAGTCCCAGCCGCCCCAGCGAGCTCTTCCCCTCGAGCCGCGCGGCGATGTCGTCGGGGAGCGAGACCTCCTCGTAGGTCGAGCCGAGCACGAACTCGCCGGGGTGCAGGATGAACGCCTCGCCCGCCGGGGTCTCGACCAGGCGCGTCAGCTCGGGCTGGTCCTCGGCCGGGTCGATGTAGGGGTAGCGGTGGTTGTCGAACAGCCGGAAGAAGCGGTCGAGCCGCACGTCGACCGACGAGGGCTGGATCATCGCCGCGTCGTGCGGCGAGAGCCCGACGCGGCCGGAGGAGAGTTCGAGCTTGATGTCGCGATCGGAGAGCAGCACGAGGCGAGCTTAGGGCGCGGGGCTTGCTACCATGGGGCGGTGCGCCCGAGCGGCGCCGCGCGAGTGTAGTTCAATGGTAGAACTTCTGCTTCCCAAGCAGATGGCGCGGGTTCGATTCCCGTCACTCGCTCCGACTCCCCTCCCTCTCCTGCTGCTCCGCCTCCGCGAACAGCCCGAGGATCTCCGCCGCGATGACCGCGTGGCCGCGCCCGTTCGGGTGGTTCGCCTGCGCCATGAGCCCGGCCAGGGGCTCGCCGCGCCCGTGCCGGCCGAGGAAGACGCGGAACGGGTCCGCCAGCAGCACGCCGTCGCGCTCCGCGAGACCGCGGATCTGCTCGGCGTGCCGGACCAGGTCGTCGTCGGGATCGATCGGGTCGGCGGTCAGGTCCGGCGAGGGCGTGACCAGCACCGGGACGACGCCCGCCTCGAGCACCCGGTCGATCATCGACTCCCAGGCGCGGCGCGCCCGGTCGAGACCGATCGACCGGTCATTCAGCGCGTAGTCGATCAGCACGACATCGGGTCGATGGCCGAGGACGTCGCTCATCCGGTCGGCGCCCGACTCGGAGTGCTCACCGCCGATCGCCGTGACGATCGCGTTGATCACGGCGTGCGGGTGACGCTCGGCGAGCCGGCCGGCGACGACGTGCGGGTAGGACGCGCGCCGGTCGATCAGGGGCGTCACGCCGTAGCCCGCGGGAACGCTGTGGCCGTGGAAGACGAGGTTCACCGCCCGGTTCTCCGGCCAGGTCCGCTCCAGCTCGGCGATCACCCGCGCGAGGTCGGCCACGGGCCTCGGCCTAGCGCGTCCGGGGCGGCGCGGTGCTCGCCCGGACGATCAGCGAGGTCGGCACCAGCTCGACGACGGGCTCGTCACTGACCCCGTTCGCCAGCTGCTCGAGCAGCAGCTCGACGCACTTCACTCCGACCGCCCGGTAGTCCTGCCGGATCGTCGTCAGCGGCGGCGAGAAGTCCTGCGCCTCCGGGATGTCGTTGAAGCCCACCACGCTGACGTCCTCGGGGATCCGCAGCCCGTGCTCCGCGAACGCGCGGTAGACGCCCAGCGCGGCCTCGTCGCTGGAGACGAGCACCGCCGTGCAGTCCCCGCTCTCGGCCAGGGCGGCGCCGTGCAGGTACCCGCCGTCGGAGCGCCAGTTGCTGTAGCGGGCGGGCGGCACGGGCGCGCCGGCCTCGACGAGCGCCTCCCGCCAGGCCGCCTCGCGGCGCTCGGACGCGAAGGAGCCGCGGGGTCCGGCGATGTGGTGCACCGTGCGGTGCCCGAGCTCGAGCAGGTGCTGCACGGCGGCGCGCACGCCGCCCGCCTGATCGGCGTCGACTACAGGCCCGTGCGCTCCGGCGGCCGCATTGACGAGCACGCGGGGGATCTCGGGGAGGGTCAGCTGCGCCGTGTCGCGCAGGTAGGTCTCGACGACGACGATGAGGCCGTCCACCGCCAGCTCGCCGAACCGGGTGAAGGCGCCGTTGAGCCCGGTCTGGCTGGGCGCGGAGACCGGGACGAGCGTGATGGCGTAGCCGGCCTCGGCCGCCGCCGAGGCGATCGAGTCCACGGTCCGCATCATGCCGAGGGTGTCCAGGCTGAAGACGGCGACGCCGAGGGTGCGGAACGATCCGCTCTTCAGCGCGCGCGCGGCACTGTTGGGCCGGTAGCCGAGGGTGCGCATCGCCTCCAGGACAACCTGCCGCGTCGCCGGCACCACGTTGGTCTGACCGTTCGCGACGCGGGAGGCGGTGACGGGCGCGACGCCCGCGAGGCGCGCCACGTCGGCCAGCGAAGGGCGGCGCGGAACGTCGGTCATGTCCCCATAGTGGCTTCTCTTGCGCCGCAGCTCGGCCAGGAACTCGTCGAGGAAGTCGGGCGGAGGAATCGGGTCGTGGACGTCGTCTGCGGACATGAAGGGATGGTAAGGCAACCATCTCCGCGCTCCGTTCCGTAGGATCGACGGCGGCCTCCCCCTTCCGGGACGGCGCCACGACCGACCGGAGGACGACGATGTCTCACAGGAGCCCCTCTCGCGCCGGGGCGGCACTCGCCGTCTCCGCCCTCACTGTCGCGCTCGGCGGCTGCGCCGTCGGCGCGCCACCCGAGGACGACTCCCTGCTCGTCTGGAGCTGGGACGCGCAGCTGCCGGAGGTCGCCGAGCTCTACGAGGCGGAGCATCCCGGGGTCGAGATCGAGGTGGTGGACGTCGGCACGGGCGACGAGCAGTACACCGCCCTGCAGAACGTGATCGCGGCCGGATCGGGCGTCCCGGACGTCGCCTTCCTCGACGCCACCGCCCTCCCCCAGTTCGCCCTGTCCGGCGCTCTGGCCGACCTCGGACCGCTCGGCGCGGACGCGCTCTCCGAGGAGTTCGCTCCCGGCCCGTGGGCGGCGTCCCAGGTCGACGGGACCGTCTACGGGCTGCCATGGGCCTCCGGGCCGATGGTGCTGTTCTACAACCAGGCCCTCTTCGAGCGGCTCGGCGTGCCGGCGCCCACCACCTGGACGGAGTACGCGAGCGCCGCCGAGCAGCTGCATGCGGCGGATCCGGAGGTCTACATCCTCAACGACGTCGGCAACGCCGGACTCGCCACGAGCCTGATCCAGCAGGCCGGTGGCCGGCCGTTCTCGGCGAGCGGCTCCGAGATCGCGATCGATCTCGCCGACCCCGGCACCGCGAGGTACGCGGAGAACTGGCAGCGGCTCCTCGACGGCGGCCTGCTCGCGCCGGTCGCCGACTGGAGCGACGAGTGGCGGAGGATGCTCGCGGCGGACCGGATCGCGACGCTGCCGGCCGGCAGCTGGATGGCGTCCGCCCTGACCCAGAGCGCCCCCGACTCCGCCGGCGAGTGGCGCGTGGCGCCGCTGCCGCAGTGGGAGCCGGGCGAGAGCGTGGCCGCCGAGCACGGCGGCGGCGGCTTCTCGGTGCTCGAGAGCAGCGGCAGCAAGGAGCTCGCCGTCGACTTCCTCACCTTCGCCACCGCGGGCGACGGCGTCGACGTCCTCCGGGACTCCGGGCTGTGGCCGGCCCATCGCGCGGCGACCGAGGCGCCCGGGTTCCTCGACGAGCCGGATGCGTACTTCGGTGGGCAGGCGGTCCGCCGGGAGTACGCCGCCGCCTCGGAGAACGCCCCCGACGACGTCCGGTTCCTGCCCTACCAGGTCTACGCCGCCGGGGTCTTCAACGACTCCGTCGGCGCCGCCTACACCGGCGAGACGACCCTGCAGGAGGGGCTGCTCGACTGGGAGGCGGAGCTGGAGGAGTACGGCGCGGAGCAGGGCTTCACCGTCGGGAGGTGAGCCGGCGCGGCGACACGCCGCGCGGATCGGCGCGAACCCGCGGATCCGGGTGCCGGACGGTGCAGGGTGGAGAGGTGAGCGAGCTCGTGCAGATCCCGTCTCCGGGCATCGCCCTCGAGTACGGGCACCCCGGCCGACCGGTCGTCGTGATCCTGCACGACGTGTTCGGCCGGCTGCCCTGGCTGGAGCCGTTCGCCGAGGCCGTCTCGAAGCACGGCTACCACGTGGTCGTCCCCGACCTCTACGACGGCTGGGCGACGCTCGCTCCGGAGGACGCGCGCGACCTCGCCGCCATGGCCGCGCAGGACCGCGCACTCGCCTCCGTCGCCGACGCCGTGCGCACCGGGACGGCCGCCGGCGCGGCGCGCACCGCCGTCATCGGCTTCGGCTTCGGCGGGCGGCTGGCGCTGCTCGTCGCCGCGACCGGACTCGTCGACGCGGTCGTCGCCTACTACGCCACCCTCGGCCGGGAGGAGCACGCGCTGGTCCCCTGCCCGACCCTGCTGCACTACGCGCAGAGCGACGAGTGGCCCGAGGGCGACGACCCGGAGTCGTTCGTCGGCCGGCTGAAGGAGGCGGGCACACCCGTCACCGCGCACACCTACCCGGACACCGGGCGGCACTTCGCGAACGCCACCCTGCGGGAGTCGGTGAGCCCGGCCGCCGCGGCCCTCGCCTACGCGCGGACCCTGTCGTTCCTCAACCCGCAGCTGATCGACTGCTGACCCCGGGCCGGGCGGTCAGCCCGGACCCAGCGCTCAGCCCTCGACGTCGTGCAGGTGGTGCTGCACGTCGTGCAGGTAGTACTTCGCGATCGTCTCGACGGTGAAGGAGGCGCCGTCGCTGCGGCGTCCCGGGCGCTGCCACTGCCGCCCGGTGACGCCCTCGAAGACGTCGCTGATGCGGGCCGCCTCCTCGACGAGCTCGCGGCCGACGACCGCGGGGTCCTGCTGGTCGTAGCGCTCCTCCGTGGCCGCCACGTCCTGGTCCCAGTTGGGGAAGAGCGGGTCGTCGCCCTTGAGCATCAGGCCGAGGCGCAGCCGGTAGATGCGGTGCACGTCGCGCACGTGCGCGGCGTACTCCAGCGGCGACCAGGTCTCGTCGTCGGGGCGGCCCGCGGCGTCGTCGCGCTCGAGGACGTAGGGCCAGGCGGCGGCGTTCTGGCGGATCAGCGCGGGGACGGCGTCGGACTCCACGAGCGAGGCGTCGAAGCCGCACTCGAGGCAGGGGCGCTCGAGCACCCAGGTCCAGTCCTTGGTATCGGGTGTGATGGGCATGGGACCAGGGTAGGACGGCTCAGCAGCGGGGCTGCGCGCCCTGGACCGCGCCGCGCTCGCCGTCGAAGGTCCACGGCAGCTGCGGCAGGCCGGTGGCGCCGGTGGCCGCGCCCTGCTCGACCGCGATCGCCGCGAGGCCGCGGGCGGTCGAGGCGGCGAAGCCCTCGCCGGCGGTCGAGCTGTTGAACGCGACCGCGACCGTGAGCCCCGACTCCGGATCGGAGTAGGCGGCGGTGAGGAAGCCGGGCGCGATGCCCGAGAAGCCGCGCAGCGGTCCGGCCTCGTGCCCGCCCAGACCGGCGAGCAGCCACTCGGCGCGCCCCTGGCCCTGCGGGACGGGATCGGCCCACATCGCGTCCCCCGCGGGCTCGGCCGCGAGCCCCTGCGCGAGGCGGCGCAGGTCGTCGAGGTCGGTGACCGCCCCGCCGGCCGCGCCGAGCGAGGAGGACGACGCCGCGGACAGGTCGCGGCGGACCTCGCACTGGACGGCGCCCGAGCGCGGATCGAGGGCGGCGGAGAAGCCGAGCATCGCCGGGGCGGGCAGCTCGAGCTCCGAGTCGCCCGGGAGGCGGGTGCTGCTCAGCCCGTAGCGGGGCACGACGTACTCGTCGTAGAGCGACTGCATGCTGCGCCCGGTGGCCTGCGTCGCCACCACGCCGGCGAGGAGCGGCCCGGTCGAGGACTCGGACCAGGAGGCGCCCGGCTCGGCGATCGGCGCGCTCACCTGCGCGGCCGAGATCAGCTCGAGGGTGGGCCACTCGCGAGCGGGGTTCTGCACCACGGTCGGCCAGAGGATCGAGCGGAAGTCGGCGAGGCCGGAGGTGTGCGAGCAGAGCTGCCGGAGGGTCATCCCCTCGATGCCGGGGAGGGAGGTGAGCACGTCGCCCACGTCGGCGTCGAGGTCGAGGGCCCCCTTCTCCGCGAGCGCGACGACGACGTCGCAGGTCATCGCCTCCGTGCCGCCGGTGCCGAGCCGCACGTGCGTCTCGGTGGTCACCGGGGTGGCCTCGGCGTCACCGATCGAGCCGACCGCCGTCTCCCAGCCGCCGGCCCAGGGCGACCAGACGCCGGCGACGGCGCCGGTCGCTCCCGCGGCGCCCTGCGCCTCGACGAGGAATCCGGACAGGGCGACGGCCAGGGCGTCGGGCACGGGACCGGGCGGCGCGTCGGGGACGACGGAGTCGGTGCCTCCGGTGCAGCCGGTGAGGGCGAGGAGCAGGGCGGGCACGACGAGAGCTCCGACCCGGGTCGGCCTGCGGCCACCGATCATGCCGTTCGACTCCCCCCGAAGACGCCTGCTGGAACTCCTCCACTGTACGGGCGCGGTCTCGCGCAGCACGGGGCGGGGGCCGTGCGCGCGGGCTTCGTGTCCCGACCGTGACCCGCGACCACGCGGATCAGAATCCGGCCACCCCTTTTCCAAACCGTCTGAGCGGCTGCTACGAAGAAGGGACAAGCGACGCGGAGGCGTTGCCCGGAAGGAGAAGAGGAATCATGCGCACATCACCGAATCGACTGCTCGCCACGCTCTTCGGCGCGGTCTACGTCGTCGTCGGACTGCTCGGCTTCGTCGTCACCGGCGGCGTCCAGTTCCTCGCCACCGAGGGCGGACTGCTGCTCGGGATCTTCGAGGTCAATCCGCTGCACAACATCGCGCACCTGCTGATCGGCGGGGCGCTGCTGATCGCCGGTCTCTCCACCACGTCGGCGGCCAAGACGGTCAACACGACGGTCGGCGCGGTCTACCTCGCCCTCGGCGTCGTCGGCTTCTTCCTGGTCAACACTGCGCTGAACGTGCTCGCGCTGAACACGGCCGACCACTTCCTGCACCTCGCCAGCGCGCTCGTCCTCCTCGGAGTCGGGCTCACCGCCGACAAGGGCGCCCGGGCGCGCACCGCGACCGCCTGACCCGGAGCGGATCCGTCCGCTCCCCCACAGACTCCGTCCGCCGCGGGCCCGCCGTTTTCCGCGGCGGACGGACCGAACGGCCCCGGACGACACGATGCGGTGTGTCGATCCGGGGCCTCTTCCCCTTCCTCAGAGGCCCCTCTGAAGTCCGCACCACGATCGGAGACCTGGAATGAGCACCGTCGCCCGCGGCAACGCCGCCTTCGCAGGACTCGGCGCCGGTCTCGTGCACCTCTCCCTCGCCGCCGGGCAGCTCGATGCGGCGACCCTGCCGATCGCGGCCCTGGGCGTCGCCGAGCTGATCTGGGGCGTCGTCGTGCTCGCCCGCGGTCGGATCGTCGTCCCGCGGATCGCGCTCGCCGTCACCGGGATCACCGTCGCCGGCTTCGTCCTCGCGATCGCCGCCGGTCTGCTGCGCGATCCCCTGCCGGCCCTCGCGGCGGGCGCGCTGCAGCTCGTCGCGGCCGCCGTCGTCGCCGCGACCCTGCGCTCGCAGCGCACCGTCGAGCGCCCCGTGTCCGCCCCGCGCGCCGTGCTCGGCCTCTTCGCGGGCGCGCTGCTCGTCTCCGCCCTCGCGACACCGGCCCTCTCCGCGTCGTCCGAGGGCACGCACGACATGGGCGGCATGATGACGACGGTCACCGACGGCGGGCACTCGCACTGAGACCCGCCCTGGCGACCACGGTGCCTTCGAGCTAAGGTAAGGGCAACCTAAGACGCCGAAGGAGGCCGCCGTGCCGAACGTCTCGAACGTCATCCCGTTCTCGCAGGCCCTCCGCACGCGCCTGGGCCAGTCCGGCGCCGACGACGAGGTCTCGGCCTTCATGACCGCGCTGATGACGGGGTCCGGCAGCCGGGACGACTACGTCGCGATGATCGCGCAGCACTACTTCGTCTACGAGGCGCTCGAGGCCGTCGCCGAGGAGATGGCGGGCGATCCGGTCGCCGCGCCCTTCATCTCGCCCAAGCTCACCCGCCTCCCGGCGATCGCCGCGGACCTGCGCTTCCTGGTCGGCGAGGACTGGCGCTCGAGGATCAGCCCGCTCCCCTCGACCGCGGCCTACGTGCAGCGGATCCGCACCGTCGCGCGCGGCTGGAGCGGCGGCTTCGTCGCGCACCACTACACGCGCTACCTCGGCGACCTGTCCGGCTGCGCGATCGTCCGGACCCTGCTGCAGCGGCGCTTCGGCTTCGAGACCAACGGCGTGGGCTTCTACCTCTACGGCGAGATCGCGACGCCGTCCGCCTTCCGCGCGGTCTACCGCGAGCAGCTCGACGCCGCCGGCTGGGACGACGACGAGCGCGACCGCGTGATCGCCGAGGTGGCGGAGGCGTACCGGCTCACCACCGAGCTCTTCCGCGACCTCGCCCGCTCGCGCGCCGCGGCCTGAGGTCTCGCCGGACGGGTCGCCCGACCGGTCACGAGGAGGCGGAGCCCGCCTCGGCGACCGCGGCCGGCTCGGCCCGGCGCTCGGACATGAAGCGCAGCACGTCCTTGTCGACGATGATGTCGCTCGGCCGCAGCGGACGGGTGAGGTAGAGCCCCTCGAGGCTCGTGATGCGGCTGAGCGCGACGTAGGTCTGACCGGGCGCGAACGCGCGCGACCCGAGGTCGACCACGGCGGCGTCGTAGGTCTTGCCCTGCGACTTGTGGATCGTGACCGCCCAGGCCAGGCGCAGCGGGAACTGCGCGAACTCGGCGACGATCTCGCGGGTCAGCTTCTTGGTCGCGGCGGAGTAGGAGTAGCGGTAGCGCTCCCAGGTGGCGGGCTCGACCTCGTGCACCTCGCCGTCCACCTCGACCCAGACCGTGCCGGCGACCTTCGTGACGCGGCCGATGGTGCCGTTGACCCAGCGCTGCTCGGCGTCGTTGCGCAGGAACATCACGTGCGCGCCGATCTTGAGCTCGAGGTTCTGATCGGCCGGGTAGGCGCGACCGCCGAAGTCGCCGCTGATCTCGGCCGAGGCGGTCTTCACCGGGCCCTTGAGGCGCGCCAGGGCAGTCTGGTTGATCCGGTTGACGGTGTCGTTGCGGGTCGCGAGGGTGATCGCGTCGTTCCCGGGCGGCGTGCGCGCGCCGGCGGCGTTCAGGACGTCGGCGATCTCCTTGGTCACCATGCCGAAGCGCACCGCGTTGAGCATCCACTTGAAGCGCTCGTCGCTCTGACGGTGGATCTTCCCGAGCTCGATGATCCGCAGCGGCGCCTCCTGCCAGACCAGCGCGTCGAAGAACCAGAGCGAGCGGTAGCGATCGGCGAAGTAGGCGCGCTCCTCCGGGTCGCCCGGGACGGGGGCGAGCTGGAACGGGTCGCCGAAGAGGACGACCTGGACGCCGCCGAACGGCTCCGAGCGGCGCTGACGGGCCTGGCGGAGGCTGCGGTCGATGCCGTCGAGGAGATCGGCGTTGACCATCGAGATCTCGTCGATGACGAGGGTGTCGATGGTGTTGAGGAGCTTGCGCAGCTCGGGCGGCTGATCGAGGTCCGAGTCGGCGATGACGCCGATCGGGAGCCGGAAGAGCGAGTGGATGGTCTGCCCGCCGACGTTGAGGGCGGCGACTCCGGTCGGCGCGCAGATGACGATCTGCTTGTCGGTGTTCCAGCTCAGGTGGTTGAGCAGGGTCGACTTGCCGGTGCCGGCGCGGCCCGTGACGAAGAGGTGCTCGCGGGTGTTCTCGATCAGGTCGAACACCCGCTGCTGCTCATCGGAGAGGGTCGGCTGGGTCACCGCTCCACTGTACCCAGCCGACCCGCGCACCCCGTCGTCGGGCGGTCAGACGTCGCGGACGCGGGTGACCGTCAGGGCGGGGACCCAGACCGCGAGGACCCAGGCGGCGCTGGCGAGCAGGGCCGAGGTCGTGCCGATCTGCTCCACGCCGGAGCCCTCGCTCGGGACGCTCGACAGCGCCAGCCCGAGGTTCGAGAGCAGGTACGGGCTGACGTCGGCGATCCACTGGGCCTGCAGCAGCCCGCCGGCGATGGTGGCGAGCAGCGGCAGCACGAAGAGCACGCCGACCGAGACGCCGATCGCGGCGGCCGTGCTGCGCAGCAGCGCCGCGACACCGACCGAGAACGCGCCGATGACCGCCAGCGAGAGTCCCCCGCCGAGCAGGCTGCCGAGCACCCCGTCGTCGAGCAGTGACGCCTGAGCGCCCTTCCCCGCGAGCATCGCGGCGATGACCGCGAAGGAGCCCACGCAGGTGAGCACCCCCACCGCGAAGGACGCCGCGGCCACGACCCCTCCGCGGGCGACGAGCGACGGGATCCGGCGCGGCACGGCGGTGTAGGTCGAGCGGATCATCCCGGTCGAGTACTCGCCACCGAGCGACAGGGCGCCGAGGACGGCGATGACCAGGCCGACGAACTGCAGGTGCAGGGTCGAGCCGCCCGCGACGAACGCGGAGACGGAGCCCGCCTCCGGCGGCACGACGACGGCGCCGAGGGCCAGCGCCAGTGCGAGCGCGAGGAGGACCGAGACGACGACCGACCACCAGGTCGAGCGGACGGTGGCGAGCTTGAGCAGCTCGGAGAGGACGACGCCGTCCAGCCGCAGCCGGACGGGCGGAGCGGAGGCGCGGGCGGGGCCCTGGGCGGTGGCGGTCATCGGGAGGCTCCTTCGAGGGGCGGGGTTCCGAGGGGCGGGGTTCCGAGGGGCGGGGTTCCGAGGGGCGGGGTTCCGAGGGGCTGGGCGGCGGAGTACTCGACGGAGTCGGCGGTCATCGCGACGTACGCCTCCTCGAGCGAGCGGGTCAGGGCGGTGAGCGCGTGCAGGACGACCCCCGACTCGGCGGCGAGAGCGCCGATCGCCGGGGCCTCGAGGCCCTCGACCTCGAGCCCGCCCGCGACGACGGCGACCGCCGCGCCGCGGACGGCGAGGAGCTCCGCGAAGCGCACCGAGTCCGGGCTCTCGATCCGCACGCGCGGGCGCGCCTCCGCGAGGAAGTCGTCCAGGGGCGCATCGGCGAGGATCCGGCCCCGGCCGAGGACGATGATGTGGTCGGCGGTCTGCGCCATCTCGCTCATCAGGTGCGAGGAGAGCAGCACGCAGCAGCCCTCCGCCGCCTTGGCGCGGACGAAGTCGCGGACCCAGCGGACGCCCTCCGGGTCGAGGCCGTTGACCGGCTCGTCGAGCAGGAGGGTCCGCGGGTCGCCGAGCAGCGCGGTCGCGATGCCCACCCGCTGGCCCATGCCGAGCGAGAAGCCGCCGACGCGCTTGCGGGCGACGCTCGCGAGACCGACGACCTCGATCACCTCCTCCACTCGGGAGCGCGGGAGGCGGTGGGTCGCGGCGATCACGCGCAGGTGGTCGCGGAGCGACCGGCCCCGGTGCGTCGCCTTCGCGTCGAGCAGGGCGCCGACCTCGGCGAGCGGTGCCGCGTGCTCGCGATAGGGGCGGCCGTTCACCAGCACCGAGCCGGCGGAGGGCCGGTCCAGGCCGACGATCATCCGCATCGTCGTCGACTTGCCGGCGCCGTTCGGCCCCAGGAATCCGGTGACCCTCCCCGGCGCCACGGTGAAGTCGATCCCGTCGACGGCGGTCTTCGCTCCGTACCTCTTGGTCAGGCCTCGTGCCTCGATCATGCGTTCCCCTTCTCGCAGCGCACCGCCTCGAGCCCGCAGGGAGCGGGCGAGGTCAGGGCGGCAGCGGACAGCCTAGGAAGGGCCCGCGGAGCCCGCTCGGGGCTGTCGCGGGACGTCCGGCCGGACGGGGAGGGCTCGGTTCAGCCGCGCTTCTGCAGGGCCGCGAGGCGGTCGTTGTAGGCGGTGAGCTCGGCCTCGCCGGTGCGGTCGGCCTGGCGGTCGAGCCGCTTGGAGTCGCGCGCGTCGGAGCGGCTCCACATCACCGCGACGATGATCGCGAGCGCGAGCGTCGGGATCTCGCCGATGCTCCAGGCGATGCCGCCGGCCGCCTGCTGGTCGACGAGGGCGTCCGTGCCCCAGCCCATCGCGCCGTACCAGTCGGCGAGGAGGAGCCCCTCCCCCGTCATCAGCGCCAGGCCGAAGAAGGCGTGGAACGCCATGGTGCCCAGCAGCAGCAGCAGGCGCATCGGGTAGGGCACCCGGTGCACGCTCGGGTCGACGCCGATCAGGACGCTCACGAAGAGGTAGCCCGTGATCAGGAAGTGCACGATCATCCACTCGTGGCCGATGTGGTCGGTCGTCGCCCAGCGGAACAGCGGGGAGTAGTAGAAGCCCCAGAGCGAGCCGACGAACAGCAGCGCCGCGACGATCGGGTGCGAGATCGCGGTCGCGAAGCGCGAGTGCACGGCGAGCAGGACCCACTCGCGGCCGCCGCGGGAGCCGTCCGTGCGCCGGGCCGCGGCGCGCGCGATCAGCGTCACCGGCGCGGCCGGCACGAGCAGCACCGGCACCGCCATGGTGAGGACCATGTGCGCGAGCATGTGCGCGCTGAACAGGTACTTCTCGTAGGCGTTGACGCCGCCGTTGGTGATGTACGCCAGCAGCAGCATGCCCGCGATCCAGAGCACGGTGCGGTGCACGGGCCAGCGGTCGCCGCGGCGGTGCAGGCGCACGACGCCGGCGACGTAGAAGGCGATGCCGAAGCCGCAGACCAGCAGCCAGACGAGGTCGACGTTCCAGAGGGTGAGGAAGTTCAGGGCGGACGGCGCCGGCGGCAGGGGCTCGCCGGTGAGCAGCTCCGCGGGGGTCGGGTTCGTCAGCTCCGTCGCGGCGACCTGGTCGACCGGCGTCGCGGTGCGGGCGAGGGCGGCGGCGACGCCGGAGGCGATGCCCATGAAGGCGACCTCCGCGGCGACGAGCCACCAGAAGCTGCGACCGCCCGCTCCGCCGGCGCTGCGCATCCGCGCGATCAGGAACCGGCGCTGGACGAGCCCGAAGACCCCGAGCGCGGTCAGGGCCGCGACCTTGACCAGCACGAGGACCCCGTAGCCGGTGAGCAGGTTGCCGAGGGTGGCGAGCCGCAGCTCGGCGCTGATGTAGCCCGAGGCGGCGACGACGATGAAGCTGACGAGGGCGAGGCTCGAGTAGCGCCCGATCACGGGCAGCAGGCGCGCGCCGCCGAGCAGCGGCCGGAGCACGATGATCGTGACGAGACCGCCGAGCCAGATCGCGGCGAAGACCAGGTGCAGGCCGAGGGCGGTGACCGCGGCGTCGTGGCCGCTCGCTCCGGCCGCGTGGCCCTGCTGCGCCATCGGCAGCAGCGTCAGGAGCGCGATCGCCGTGACGAAGACGAGCGCGGTCTGGTTGCGCACCGCGAAGCAGAGGACGGTGACGACGGCGGCGAGGAGCGTGGTGATCAGCCAGGCCTGGCCGACCGGGATGCTGCCGATGAAGTAGCTGAGCTTGGTGCCGAAGTCGCGGTCGAAGCTCAGCGGCGTCTGGGTGACGTTGAGGAAGGTGAAGAAGCCGGTCAGCGCGGAAGCGGCGGCGAAGAACGCGGCGCTCGCGGCGGCCACGTCGAGGGCGATCGTGTACTCGGTGCGCGGCTCCGCGTCGGTGGGGGCGCCCTTCCGGGCAGCGACGGCGCGCGGGCTCAGCGCGAACAGCGTGAGGACGAGGGCGCCGATCATGCCGGCGGCGCCGAGGTTGACCGCGAGCTTGGCGACCGGGAGGCCTAAGCGGACGACGGGCCCCGGGTCGTTCAGGAGCGGTGCGGCCGAACCGCCGCCGAAGGCGAGCGCCGCCAGGAGCGCGACGAGCGCGGCGACCACGAGCAGGAGCGCCGGGCCCGCGATCCGGACGGTTCGATTCACCCGGCAAGCCTACGTTCTCGCGGCTGAGGGGCGGCAGGACGACGAAGACCCCGGCGGAGGGCCGGGGTCTTCGTGTGGAACTGCTGCGCCGTGGCGACGCGGGCCGTGACTACTTGGCAGCGGCCTTGAGCTTGGTGCCGGCCGAGACCTTGACCGAGTGGCCGGCCGCGATCTGGATGGTCTCGCCGGTCTGCGGGTTGCGGCCGGTGCGCGCGGCGCGGGACGTGCGCTCGACGGCGATCCAGCCGGGGATGGTGACCTTCACGTCGTTGGAGACGGAGTCGGCGAGGGTCGAGAAGAGCGAGTCGAGGACGCCGTTGACGGCGGCCTGGCTCTGGCCGGAGTCGGCGGCGATCTTCGCGACGAGCTCGGTGCGGTTGAGCGACTTGTCAGCCATTGGAGTGTCCTCCCAGGACGTTCGCGCTGTTGAGAACAGCTGGTGGTTGTGTGTCGTCCGCCGGCCGGGGACGGACCCCGTCGACCGGTCGGACCGTCCGTAACCTACCAGCCCGATCCCGGATCGGCGGCGATTCGCGCGGCGGAATCCGCGGAATCACGCCGATCGGCAGCCCGCGGGGGCTCCGGGAGCGGCTGGGAGCCGGTGTCAGGGGCCGTCGCTACACTCGCCGACGGCGTGCACCCGAGCCCGCCGGGAGAGGCGGCCGCGGTGGCGGAGACGACGACGGACGGCTGGATCTCGACGGCGATCTGGTGGCAGATCCACCCGCTCGCGTTCCTGGGGGCCGAGGCGACCTCGGCCGACGGACCGCAGCCCGGCGACGAGCCGCAGCACCGCCTCCGCCGGTTGCTGCCCTGGCTCGACGACCTGCTGGCACTGGGCTGCAACGGCCTGCTGCTCGGGCCGGTCTTCGCCTCGATGACCCACGGCTACGACACGGTCGACCACTTCCGCGTCGATCCGCGGCTGGGCGACGAGCGCGACCTCGACGAGCTGATCGCGGCCTGCCGCGAGCGCGGCATCCGCCTGGTCTTCGACGGCGTCTTCAACCACGTCGGCCGCGAGCACCCGTGGTGGCGCGAGGCCGTCGCGGCGGGCGAGGGCTCCCCCGCCGCCGCGCGCTTCCGGCGGACGGGCGCGGCGCGCGAGGTCGACGGCCTGCCGGTCGACGTCTTCGAGGGGCACGAGGCGCTCGTCGAGCTCGACACCGCGAACCCCGAGGTGGCGGCGCACGTCTCCGCGGTGATGGGCCACTGGCTCGAGCGCGGGATCGACGGCTGGCGCCTCGACGCCGCCTACGCGGTGGACCCCTCCTCCTGGCGCGCCGCGATCGATCCGGTGCGCGAGCGCTTCCCCGAGGCGTGGTTCGTCGGCGAGGTCATCCACGGCGACTACGCCGGCTATGTGCGGGAGTCCGGGCTCGACTCGGTCACCCAGTACGAGCTGTGGAAGTCGGTGCGCAGCTCGATCGAGGAGGGCAACCTCTTCGAGCTGGACTGGACGCTGCAGCGGCACGCCGAGTTCCTCGAGACGTTCGTGCCGCTGACCTTCGTCGGCAACCACGACGTGACCCGGCTCGCCAGCGCGATCACCGACCCGCGCCACCACGGGCACGCGGTCGCGATCCTCGGCTTCGTCGGCGGCGTGCCGAGCATCTACTCCGGCGACGAGCGCGGCCTCGAGGGCGTGAAGGAGGAGCGGGCCGGCGGCGACGACGCGATCCGTCCCGAGTTCCCGGCCGATCCGAGCGAGTGGCCGCGGAACGACGCCTACCGCGTGCACCAGGAGGTCATCGCGTTCCGCCGCCGGCACCCGTGGCTCGTCGCCGCGCGGACCACGAGCGTCGACCTGTCGAACACCGCCGTGCTGCTGGTGGCCGAGGGGCCGAGCGGCGAGAGCGCGCGGCTCGCGCTGAACCTCGGCGAAGAGGCCGCGAGCGTCCGCGGCGTGCGCGTCGAGGCGCACTCCTGGCTGCTGCTCGACTGAGCGGGTGATCGGGGAGCCCGTGATCTACGCTCGGGTCAGCGGCGGGAGCGCACTGCCCCGGCCGCTCGAGACGGACGAGGAGCGACCATGCCAGACGGGTCACGGTCACAGCACGACGACGTGCGGCGGATCGAGCACGGGCCGGAGGCCGGCGCCGAGCCGACCGGCCTCGAGGCGGCGCTGGCCGCGCCGGTCGACCCGCTCACCGATCCCGGGCCGGGCGAGCGCAGCGGGCTCTCGAGCCGGATCGCCGAGGAGCTGCTCGACGGCAGCACCGAGATGATCGGCGGTGACGCGGCTCCCGCGCCGGGGCGCGCCGTGGAGATCGACGACCCGGCGCGCGCCGTCGGCGACGACCCGGCGCACCCGATCCACGGGACGCTCCGCCAGGAGTTCGAGACGCGCTGATCGGCGGGTCTCGATACGCCCCTGCGGGGCTACTCGACCAGCATGAAGGGACCCTGCGGGGCTACTCGACCAGCATGAAGGGACCCTGCGGGGCTACTCGACCAGCATGAAGGGACCCTGCGGGTCTACTCGACCAGCATGAGGGGCCCCTGCGGGGCTGCTCGACCAGCATGAAGGGGGCGCCGCTCGAGACGCGCTGCTCAGCGATCCACGCTGATCGAGTAGCCCGCGGAGCGGGCGTATCGAGATCCACCAGCACCAGAAGGACGAGTCTGCAGACCCGCCGTGCTGGGGACGGTGGGTCTCGATACGCCCTTGCGGGGCTACTCGACCAACATGAAGGGGGTGCCGCCGCGTCCTCTTGCTCACCGCCAGGACGTGCTGGTCAGGGGGCGCCGAGGGCCTCGGTGAGGAAGTGCAGGAGCTCGCGCAGCAGCGTCTCCTTCGAGTCGGCGCGGCGGTACTCGTGGCCCTCGCCGTCGAGCTGCAGGAAGCGGACCGGGCGGCCGAGCTCCTCGAGCGCCGCGACGATCTGCCGGGCCTCGCCGAGCGGCACGTTGGTGTCGAGCTCGCCGTGCACGACGAGCAGCGGCACATCGATGGCGGCGGCGGCGTTCAGCGGCGACAGCTCCTCCAGCAGCTCCGCGTCGTGCTCGGGGTGGCCGTACTTGGTCATGGCGGCCGAGGCGATCCAGGGCTCGGTATCGCGGTAGAAGGTCTGCAGGTGCGACATGCCGCAGATGTCGACGCCGGCGGCGAAGACGCCGGGCGAGAAGGCCAGCGACGCGAGGGTGAGGTAGCCGCCGTAGGAGCGGCCGGTGACGGCGATCCGCGCCGGGTCGGCGAACCCGGCGTCGACGAGGTGCGCGGCGGCGGCGAGGACGTCGTCGAAGGCGCCGCGGCGCTTCTCGACGTCGTCGGCGTGCACGAAGTCGCGGCCGAAGCCGGACGAGCCGCGCACGTTCGGCGCGAAGACGGTGATCCCCGCGGCGGCGACCGCCTGGTGCTGCGCCGAGAAGGTGGGGCGCTCCTGCGACTCGGGGCCGCCGTGCAGGCTGAGCATCGCCGCGCCCGG
Source organism: Rathayibacter sp. VKM Ac-2857 (assembly GCF_013205025.1). Taxonomy (GTDB): domain Bacteria; phylum Actinomycetota; class Actinomycetes; order Actinomycetales; family Microbacteriaceae; genus Rathayibacter. Next base: position 1,325,586 of record NZ_JABMLE010000001.1, read on the forward strand.
CCCGGTCGACCCGGGCGCGCGGTACAGCCAGCCGGAGAGCGCGAGGCCGTCGCGGCCCGCGAAGCGCTCGAGCGTCGGCACGATCAGCGGCGGCGCCGCCAGCTCCGGCACCGCGGTGATCCGGGACCACTCGTGGGTCGCGGTGTCGAGCCGCCACAGCTCGCGCGGGCGCTCCGGGCCCTCCACGCCGAGGATCACGGCACCGCCGTCGCGGGAGAGCACCGGCGTCGTCGCCACCAGCCCCGGGAGCCCCGCGACCGGGACCCGCTCGCCCGTGGTGGTGTCGAGCAGCTCGATCTCGCTGGAGCCGGCGACGTTCCAGACCAGCATCAGCATCCGGCCGGCGTCGTCGGCGTCCAGGCCCTCGAGCTCGGCGTCGTCGCGGGCGGCGAGGCGGCGGATCCGGCCGCGCCAGCCGTCCGGGCCGAGCGGCATCGCGACCAGCTGGCGCCGCGGCAGGTCGACGTCGGTCGCGAGGTAGGCGACCATCGGGCTCTCGGTGTCGTGCAGCGGCGAGGGGCGCAGCAGCGCGACGTCCGTGGATCCGGTGCCCGAGTCGGGCAGCAGGGCGTGGTTCTCGTTCGTCAGCCGGTCGACGACCACGCAGTACTGCTGGCCGCGCTGGCCGTCGCGGATCACGACGAGGCGCTCCTCGACCGAGAGGTCGAGCACCGAGATGAGGTCGCCGTCGACGAGCGGCTTCCGCTCCCCCGTCACCGGGTCGACGAGGAACGAGCGGGTCGGCTGCTCCGGCTCGGCCGACGGGATCGTGACGACGACGTGGTGGCCGCTGCGCGTCCACGGTCCGAGCTCGGCGTGCGCGTCGCGGGAGCCGGCGATGCGGCGGGCGTCGGAGCCGTCGGGGCGGACCACCCAGACCTGCGTGCGCACGCCGCCGTCGGTGGCGACGAGGCAGGCCAGCCAGGCGGAGTCGGCGGACCAGGAGACCTCGAGCACCGGGTCCTCGGTGAGGGCGATGCGGCGCGCCTCGGGCGGCTCCGCGCCGACGACGACGTCCTGCACCCAGACCTCCGGTGCTCCGCCGCGATCGCTGAGGAAGGCGACGCGGGCGGCGTCCGGGGTCATCGTCGGACCCCAGCTGCCCCAGGCGTGCACGAGCCCGAGCGCGAGCTCCTCGGCGGCGGCCGGCGGGTGTGCGAGCGACGGGGCGGCGAGAGGAGACGTCATGCCTCCATCCTCCGGCACCGCTCAGCCGACGCCGTGCTCCTGGAGCCACATCTCGAGCAGGGCGAGCTGCCAGAGCTCGTTCGAGCCCAGGCGGGTGCGGGTCGCGTTCGGGTCGGCCAGGAGCGCGTCCACTGTCGCGGGATCGAAGATCCCCCGGCGCCGCGCGGCCGGGTCGGTCAGCGCCGCCCGCACCCGCTCGAGGTAGGGCCCCTCGAGCTGGCGGATCGCGGGCACCGGGAAGGAGCCCTTGGTGCGGTCGATCACCTCGTCCGGCACGATGCCGCGCACGGCGCGCTTGAGGATCCCCTTGCCGCCGTCGGCGAGCTTGAGCTCCGGCGGGATCGTGCCGACCAGCTCGACGAACTCGTGGTCGAGGAACGGCACCCGCGCCTCCAGACCCCAGGCCATGGTCATGTTGTCGACCCGCTTCACCGGGTCGTCGACGAGCATGACCGCGGTGTCGTTGCGCAGCGCCGCGTCCACGGCGGTGTCGGCGCCGGGGCGGGCGAAGCGCTCGGCGAGGAAGGCGGTGGCGGCGTCGGGGTCCCCGCGCCAGGCGGGCGCCAGCAGCGCCTGCAGCGCGGCGAAGGGGCGATCGACGAAGACGTCCGCGTAGGCCTCGACGGCGCGCTCGCGCGGCACCCGCGCCAGCGGCGGGTACCAGTCGTAGCCGCCGAGCACCTCGTCGGCGCCCTGGCCCGACTGCACGACCTTCACGTGCTGCGAGACGTCCTCGCTGAGCAGGTGGAAGGCGACGGCGTCGTGCGAGACCATCGGCTCGCTCATCGCGCCGACCGCGGCGTCGATCCCGGGCAGCAGCCGCGCGGAGTCGATCGGGAGACGGTGGTGGTCGGTGCCGAAGCGCTCGGCGACCAGGGTCGAGTACTCGAACTCGTCGCCCGACTCGCCGCCCGCCGCGTCGAAGCCGATCGAGAAGGTCTGCAGCCCGGTCTGGCCCGCCTCGGCGAGCAGCGCCACGATCAGGCTGGAGTCGATGCCGCCGGAGAGCAGCACGCCGACCGGCACGTCCGCGACCATCCGGCGCGAGACGGCGGTGCGGAACGACGCGAGCAGCGCCTCCTGCCAGTCGCGCTCGCTCCAGTCGGCACGGTCGGGATCGCGGGCGAAGACCGGCTCCCAGTAGACGCGCTCGCGGCTGCTGCCGTCGGGCTCGATCACGCGCACGGTCGCCGGCGGCAGCTTGGTGATGCCGGCGAGGATCGTGCGCGGCGCGGGCACGACCGAGTGGAAGCTCAGGTAGAGCATCAGCGCCGTGCGGTCGATCGAGGTGTCCACGCCGCCGGCCGCGAGCAGCGACTGGACCGTCGAGGCGAAGCGGATCCGCTCGCGGGTCTCGTCGAGGTAGAGCGGCTTGATGCCGAGGCGGTCGCGCGCCAGCACCACGCGCCCGGACTCGCGCTCGACGATCGCGAAGGCGAACATCCCGAGGAGGTGATCGACGCAGTCCTCGCCCCACTGGGCGTAGGCCTTGCCGATCACCTCCGTGTCGGAGTGGGAGAAGAAGCGGTGCCCCTTCGCCTCCAGCTCGGCCCGCAGCTGCCGATGGTTGTAGATGCAGCCGTTGAAGACGATCGTCAGGCCGAGCGCGGCGTCGACCATCGGCTGCGCGCCGGCCGCCGAGAGGTCGATGATCGCCAGCCGCCGGTGCCCGAGCGCCACGCGGCCCGCCGCCCAGAGGCCGTCGCCGTCCGGGCCGCGGTGCACGAGGCAGCCGGTCATCCGGTCGACGGCAGCGACGTCGGCGCGCGCGCCGTCGAACCGGATCTCGCCCGCGATGCCGCACATCTCAGCCTCCGACGATCCAGGTGTCCTTCGCGCCACCGCCGCGCGAGGAGTTGACGATCATGCTGCCCTCGGCCGCGACGCGGGTGAGCGCGAGGTCGGCGAGGCGGACGTCGCCGGGTCCGGTGCCGGTGACGAAGACGAAGGCGCGGAGGTCGACGTGCCGCGGCTGCAGGTCGGTGCCCGAGAAGGCGGGGAGCGAGGAGAGGCGGACGACCTCCTGGGCGACCCAGGCGCCCGGGTCCGCCGCTATCTCGGCGCGCCGCTCGGCGACGCGCGCCGCGGGGGACGACGGGCCGATCATCACTCCCCGGCCGCCGTAGCCGTCGACCGGCTTGGTGACCAGCTCGCCGACCCGCTCGAGCACGATCCGGCGCTCGGCCTCGTCCTCGGGGCGGTAGGTCGGCACCGACTCGAGCAGCGGGCGCTCGTCGAGGTAGTAGCCGATCAGCTCGGGGACCGCGCAGTAGAGGGCCTTGTCGTCCGCGACGCCGTTGCCGGGCGCGTTCGCCAGGTACACGTCGCCGGCCGCCGCGACCTCGAGGATCTCGCGGCCGATCGCCCGGTCGCCCGCGACGAGGTCGGCGAGCTCGACGTCGAGCCGCAGGTAGAGCGCGTCGACGACCGTGCCGCCGGCCAGCACGCGGCCGCCCTCGACCGCGAGGTCGGCCGCCTCGAGCAGCAGGAGCCCGGCGCCCTCGGCGAGGCGGCGGTGCTCGAACCAGGCCGAGCTGGTCGCCCCGCTGGAGAGCAGGCCGAGCACGGGGTCGGCACCCTTCGCGCCGTGCGCGAGCGTGGCGCGCAGTCCGGCGAGCGCCGTCGACGCGTCGAGGAGGCCCGCGGGCCGCGGCAGGTCGGGCAGCACGTCGTCGAGCAGCGCGCGGATGCCCAGCGCGTAGGCCAGGCCGCTGGGGTTGCGGAGGTTGTCCTCCAGCACCCGCCAGCCGCCGAACTCGTTGCGGACCAGGTCGAAGCCCATCACGGCGCCGCGCACGGTGCCGGCGGGCAGCCTCGCGGCGTCCTCGCTCCAGCCCGGCGCACCGCGCAGGTCGCGGACCACGCCGGCCCGCACCGCCCGGCCCTCGCCGTAGACGTCCTGCAGGAAGCACTCGAGGGCGCGGGCGCGCTGCTCGAGCCCGGCGGCGAGCTCGCTCCACTCGTGGGCCTGGAGCACCCGCGGGACGAGGTCGACCGGGAACGGCCGGTCCTCCTCGCCCACGCGGAAGGTGAGCCCGGCCTGCTCGACGAGCCGGTCGCGCGACTCGTGCAGGGTCTCGAGCCGCTCGGGGCCGAGGCCGCGGAAGTGCTCGAGGATCGGCTGGTAGGCGCTCCTGGCGCGGCCGCCGGTGGCCACGGCCTCGTCGCCGGCGCGCACGCGGTAGGAGCGCAGGCTCGGGGCGGGCAGGATCGGTCCGCTCGCGGGGCCGTGCGTCTCGGCGACGACGGCGTCGACCACGGCGTCCAGGGTCCCGCGCTCGGCGAGGACGGCGCGCTGGCGGTCGGCGGAGTTGCCGCGCGCGATCAGCGCCTCGGCGAGCGCGCGCACCTGCTCCAGGTCGCCGAGCTCGTCCAGCGCGGGCTGGAGGCGGGCGATCAGGCTGCGCAGCGCCTCGGCGGCGGGGACCGGCCGGGGGTGCTCGGTGTGGTCGAGCAGCGGACCGGAGAGACCGCCGCGGGCGGCCTGCCAGGTGGCGGCGCGCTGGATCGGCGGCGGGGTGTGCCGGAACGGGCGGCCCGCCTCGATGTCGAGCTCGGCGCTGCGGACCAGGCCGCGGAAGAGCCCGGCGATCAGCACCGCGTCGTCGACGATCGGCATCGCGTCGCAGACCCGCAGCTCGAGGGTCGGCGCGTGGGAGGAGGGCCGGACGTCGAAGTAGGCCATCTTCGAGTCGGCGATGACGCCGGTGGCGATCAGGTCGTCGAGCAGGCGGTCGTACTCGGCCGCGGACTCCAGCGGTCCGGTCGCGCCGGCGCTGGGCCAGCGCTGCCAGATGATCGTGCGGATGCTGGCGTAGCCGGTGTCCTGGCCGTTCCAGTAGGGGCTGCTCGCGCTGGCGGAGAGCAGGACCGGCAGGTCGCGCGCGATCCGCTGCGCGATCTGCACGGCGAGCTCGCGGTCGGAGACGCCGACGTGGATCTGGGTGCCGCAGATCAGCTGCTCGTCCACGAGCATCCGGTACTGCTCCTGCATGCGGCCGTAGCGGCCGGTGCTGGTGAGCTCGAAGTCGGTCTGCTCGGAGCGGGGCGCGGTGCCGACGGCGGCGATGCCGATGCCGTCGGGCGCCGCGGCGTCGATGACCGCGCGCCGGAGCGAGATCAGCTGCTCCCGCAGCCCGTCGAGGGAGTCGACCACCGCGGTGTTCGTCTCGACCGTGGTCCGCTGCAGCTCGGCCGAGAAGCTCTCCTTCGGCAGCCGGGCGAGCACCTGGGGGGCGTGGGGGGAGAGCTGCCTCGACTCGAGATCGATGAGGTGGAGCTCCTCCTCCGCACCGAGGGTCAGTTCTGCGCGCATGCGCTCACCGTACGACCCTCATGTTTCGGGCGGCTACCGGGTCGCCCGCGAGCGGCGCGGAGGACGGTGGATCAGCGGGCGGTGCGCGCCCGGATCTCGAGGTCGATCTGGGAGGCGTCGAGGGCGGCGAGCACCGAGGCGAGCACGTCGGCGTCGAAGGTGCCGTTGTCGCGGGCGTCGAGGAGGTCGGCGCGCTGGGCCGCGATCACGGCCAGCCGGTGGCGCTGGGCCTGGAGGAACGCCTCGGTCCTCGGGGCGTCCGGGGCGGGCGGCGGCTCCTGGACGGCCTCGGCGCTGGTCCGCAGGAGGGCGAAGACGCGGGTGCGCTCCTCCTCCCGGGCCTTCTCCTCGGCCGCCTCGTCGACGTCCGGCGCGATCGCCCGCAGCAGCGGCCCGACCGTGCCGCCCTGCAGCAGCAGCGACAGCGCGGCCACCGCGAAGGCGATCAGCACGAGGACCGAGCGCTGCGGGGTGTCCTCGGGCAGCGTCTGCGCGGCGGCGACCGTGACGGCGCCGCGCATCCCGGCCCAGACCACGGCGGTGCCCTCGCGCCAGCCGAGCGGCGCGCGGACGAAGTACTCCATGTCGGCGAGCATGCGGGTCAGCCGGGTGCCGAAGCGCTCGAGGTCGCGGGCGGTCGGCGTCCGGCGCCCGCGGCTGATCCGCTTCAGGCTCTCCTCTCGGCCCTCCTCGGTGCCCATCTGCTCCTGCAGGCCCTCGACGCGCGGGCGCATCCGCTCGCGGAGCCGGCCGCGGCTCTTCAGCACGCCGAGCAGCGGGGCGACATAGGCCGCGCGCACCAGCACCGTCAGCAGGAGCGCGCCCGCTGCGATCAGCACGGCCGGGCCGACGCCGGCGTGGTCCTCCTCGACGCTGGTCACGATCGCCCGGACCTGCAGGCCCATCGTGAGGAAGACCGCGCCCTCGAGCACCAGCTCGATCGTGCGCCAGTTCTGCGAGTCGGACAGGCGGTTCTGCGGGGAGAGCTCGCGCGGCGCCCGGATCCCCGTGACGACGCCGGCGACGACGGCGGCGACCAGGCCCGAGGCGCCGAGGAGCTCGGCCGGGACGGAGGCGAGGAAGGGCACGGTGAAGGACAGGATCGTGTTGACCGTCGGATCCTTCACCCGGCGGCGCACGGCGAGGTTCAGCCAGCCGACGAGACCGCCGACGACCGCGGCGATCAGCACGGAGTAGCCGAACGAGCCGAGCGCACCCCAGAAGGAGAAGCTCGCCGCGGCGGCCGCGATGGCCGTCCGCAGCAGCACCAGGGCCGTCGCGTCGTTGAGCAGGCTCTCGCCGTCGAGCATCGCGACCACCCGCCGCGAGACGGAGGTGCCCTTGACGATCGAGGTCGCCACCGCGTCCGTGGGGCTGACGATCGCGCCGAGGGCCACGCCCCAGGCGAAGCCGAGATCGGGCAGGACCAGCAGGAAGAACAGGCCGAGCACCAGCGAGGTGCCGACGACCAGCAGGACCGAGAGGCCGCTGATCGCGCCGAACTCGCGGCGGAAGTTCATCGCCGGCATCGACACGGCGGACGAGTAGAGCAGCGGCGGGAGGACCCCGGCGAGGATCCACTCCGGCTCGATCTCGATCGCACCGACCACGGGGAGGAAACTCGCGGCAACGCCGATCGCGACCAGGACCAGCGGCGAGGCGACGCCCAGGCGCGGGCCGACGACGGCGGCGGCGGCGATCACGACCAGCGCGAGGACCAGCACCACCAGGAGCGCGGTCATCCGCGTCCGGCGGTGTCGGGGGCCGGGCCGATCGCGCCGCGGCGGACGTCCTCGAAGAAACCGGGCCGGAGCACCCGCTTCTCGATCTCGAACCAGCCGCTGGACCAGCCGTCGCCGAGGGGGTGCGCGGGGTCCAGCAGCACGTGGCCCGGGGTGGCACCGCGGCCGAGGGCGGCGGCGATCGACCGGTCGGGGTCGTAGAGCGCGTGCTCGACGAGCGGCGCGAACACCTCGTGCTCGGCGAAGTCGGCGGGCGCGCCGAGGAAGACGGGCATCAGCTCCTCGCCCTCGCGCAGGCCGTTCGGCCACCAGCGGAAGCGCTCGACCAGCTCGTGGCAGGAGATGCAGGACGGCGAGAAGAAGACCAGGTGCGTGGGCGGATCGGCCCACTCGGCGAGGGCGATCGGCTCGCCGGCGGCGGTGAGGAAGGCGAGGTCGTCGGAGTCGGCCGGGGTGGGTGCGGCGGCGGGCGCTGGTGCACGCGCGGCCAGCCGGTCGCGGACGGGGACGAGCGCGACAGCGAGCAGCACGGCGAGCAGGGCCGGGATCCCCGGGACGAGCAGCTCCGCCGGCGCGGTGGCCCCGACGAGCCCGGCGAGCGCGAGTGCGAGCAGGACGGCGTTCCGCGCGACCGTGCGGCCGGTCATCCGCGCGTCGCCGAGGCCGCCGAAGCACTCGCACTCGACCGGCTCGGGGGCGCGGACCGCGCGGATCGCGACGGCGAGGAAGACCACGTCGACCGCGACCGCGCCGAGCAGCGCGCCGCGGTGCAGCGGCGACGGGGCGAGCAGGATCGCCAGGCCGAGCGCGATCTCGACGACGGGGAAGGCGCGGGCGAAGAGCGGGCCCGCGGAGAGACGGGCGGGCAGACCGAGCGCGGCGAGGCTGGCGCGGAACCGCTCCGTCCGCCCGAGCTTCAGCACGCCGCTGACGACGAGGACGGCTCCGGCGGCCGCGCCCGCGACCGCGAGCAGGACCTCGAGCGCTGATGCGAGCATCCGTGTCCCTCCCGCACCCGGCGGTGCCCCCGCAGAGCACGCTACCGGGCGGGCGGCGCCGTCAGGAGTCGGAGCGGATCACGAGTCGACGCCTGTCACGAGTCGAAGCCCAGCCCGAGCGCGTCGAGGGTCCGCAGCAGCGGGTTCCGCCGGCCGCCGTCGTGGTCGGCGCGGTCGAGCGACCAGCGCGTCGCCTGGATGCCCGCCGTCGCGAACGGCTCGGGCGGGAACGGCAGCGGGCGCTTGCGCACCATCTCCAGCTCGGTCCGCTCGGTCGGCTCGCCGGCGAGGAGGTCGAGGAGCACGTCGGCCGCGAAGGCGGTCGTGCCGACACCGAGCCCCGTGTAGCCCGCGGCGTAGGCGACGCGGCCGGCGAGCGCGGTGCCGTAGAAGGCGGCGAAGCGGGTGCTGGTGTCGATCACTCCGGCCCAGCGGTGGCTGAAGCGCAGGCCCTCGAGCTGCGGGAAGGTGGTCAGGAAGTGCGCGGCGAGCGCGCGATCGGTCTCCGGGCGCTCCTCGTAGGCGGAGCGGATCCGGCCGCCCGGGTGGTAGACGGCGTCGTAACCGCCCCAGAGGATCCGGTCGTCGGCGGTGCGGCGGTAGTAGTGGAACTGGTTGGCGACGTCGCTGAGGCCCTCGCGCCCGGTCCAGCCGATCGAGGCCAGCTGGTCGGCGTCGAGCGGCTCGGTCATCAGGACGTGGTCGTAGACCGGGACGGTCATCAGGCGGGTGCGGGCGAGGAGCGAGGGGAAGGCGCTGGTGCCGAGGATCGCCTGGGACGCCGCCACGGAGCCGTGCGCGGTGCGGACGAGCACGCCGGCGCCGTCGCGCTCGAGGCCGAGCACGCGGCTGTCCTCGTGGATCTCGACGCCGAGCTCCTCGGCCACCCGCGCGAGCTCGCGGACGAGCTTGCCGGGGTGCACCAGGGCGCACTGCTCGGCGGGGGCGGCGAGGCCGGCCAGGAAGGTCGGCGAGTCGACCAGGGCACGCACCTCGGCGGTGTCGAGGAAGCGGCCGCCCGCGACGCCGTCGCCGTCCGCGAGCGGGCCGACCTGGTACTCCTCCACCGCCACCGCGAGCGAGCCGGTGCGCTCGAAGTCGCAGTCCATGCCGTAGCGGGCGACGGTCGCCTGGATGTCGTCGAGGTTCCGCACACCCAGCTCCTCGAGCCGGGCGGCCTCGGCGGGCCAGCGCGCGAGGCCGTTCTCGCGGCCGTGGGTGAGGCTCGACTCGACGAAGCCGCCGTTGCGACCGGAAGCGGCCCAGCCGAGCGAGCGGGCCTCGAGCAGCACCACCCGGCGGCCGGGGTCGCGCTCCTTCGCGCGCAGGGCGCTCCACAGGCCGGTGTAGCCGCCGCCGACGACCACGAGGTCGGCTCGGACGGCGCCGGCGAGGGCGGGGCGCGGCGCGTCGGGGTCCTCGAGCCAGAACACACCGCGTCGGGTGCCGGCCAGGGCGGCGTCGACGACGGCGGAGTCGGGGGCGGATCGTTCGAAAACCGTGCTCGTGAGGGCCATAGTGCCTCCATTACGTCAGTTCTGCGTTCACTTCGCAACCGGATCCGTCGTTCCGGCGCATCGCTCCCGGGCAGGTCGTCCGCCGCGGTCGTACACTGCGAGGGAAATCGGAGGGGACATGCGAGCACGCCGACCGCGCGACGGGGGACGCGACGCAGCGGCGACCCCTCCGGCCGCGACTCCCCCGGACCCCGCGGCCGACGAGCCGCACGACGTCTCTCCCGGCATGCGGATCGCCGCGGCCTGGGGCTGGCGGGTGCTGGCCGTCGCCGCGCTGCTCTGGCTGGTCGTGAAGCTCGTCGCGCTGGTGCCGGTCGTCGTGGTGCCGGTGCTGATCGCGCTCCTGGTCACGGCGCTGCTCACACCGCTCCGCGATCGGCTCGAGCGCTGGCGGCTGCCGCGGCCGCTCGCGGTGCTGGTCTCGATCCTTGCGCTCCTGCTCGCGCTGGTCGGGCTGGTCGGACTCGTCGTCGTGCAGTCGCGGGCCGGCTTCGGCGGCGTCGGGCAACGGGCACTCGACGCGGTCGACGACGTGGAGGCGTGGCTGCAGGGCCCGCCGCTCGGCTTCAGCGACGTGCAGCTCGGCGACTGGGCGCAGACGGCGATCGACTGGGCCGACACCCAGGCGTCGACCATCGCCTCCGGAGCCCTCGCCGTCGGCTCGCAGGTCGCCGAGGTCTTCGCCGGCACGCTGCTCACGCTGTTCTCGCTGATCTTCCTGCTGCTGGACGGCCGGCGGATCTGGACCTGGTTCCTCCGCCTGATGCCGCGCGCCGCGCGACTGCCGCTCGACACCGGGGCTGCTGCCGGTTGGCGGACGCTCAGTCAGTTCGTCCGGGCGCAGCTGGGGGTCGCCGGGATCAACGCCGTCGGCATCGGAATCGGCGCGCTCGCGCTGCAGCTGCCCCTGGTCGTGCCGATCGCGATCGTGGTGTTCCTCGGCTCCTTCGTGCCGTTCCTCGGCGCGATCGTGACGGGGGCGCTCGCCGCGGTCGTCGCGCTGCTGTTCAGCGGACCGGTGGCCGCGCTGGTGATGATCGGCGTGGTCGTCGTCGTGCACCTGCTCGAGGGGCACGTGCTGCAGCCGCTGATCCTCGGCTCGGCGGTCAAGGTGCATCCGCTGGCCGTCGTGCTGGGCGTCGCGACCGGGCTCGAGGTGGCGGGGCTGGCCGGCGCGCTGTTCGCGGTGCCGGTGATCGCGACGCTGAACTCGGCGATCACGGCGATGCGGCACGATCCGGAGCGGCTCGACTCCGTGCCTCGCGATCCGGGGCGCTCCGCGTGAGCCGGCACCCCTTCGACCCGGCGGGGATCCCCGGGTCGGTGGTCCTGCCCGCGCTCGCCTGCCCGGTCTGCGGGGCGGGGCTGACGCCCGACGCGCTGCCGCGGCCGACCCTGCTGCGCTGCCCTCTGGGGCACAGCGCCGACCTGGCGCGGCAGGGCTACGTCTCGCTGCTGCGCGGCCGGCACGCGACCTCGGGCGACACTGCGGCGATGGTGCAGGCGCGCGAGGAGCTGCTGGGCTCCGGGCACTACCGGCCGATCCAGGACGCAGTCGCCGCAGCGGTGCCGGCGGACGCGCGACTGGTCGTCGACCTCGGCTGCGGGACCGGCGCGTACCTCGCGGCGGCGCTCGAGGCGCGGCCGGAGGCGAGCGGGCTGGGGCTCGACCTGTCGGCGGCGGCGGCGCGGCGGGCGGCGCGGGCGCATCCGCGCGCCGCGATCGCGACGGCGGACCTGTGGCAGCCGCTGCCGCTCGCCGACGGGTGCGCCGACGCGCTGCTGACGGTGTTCGCGCCCCGGAACGCGCCGGAGATGCAGCGGGTGCTGCGGACAGGCGGGGTCGCGATCGTGGTGACGCCGCGCGAGCGGCACCTCGGCGAGATCCGGCCGGTGTTCGGGATGCTCGGGATCGACGCCGGGAAGGCGGAGCGGCTCGACGAGCAGCTGCAGGGCTTCCAGCGGGTGGCGCGCGAGGAGCTGGATTACGCGGTCGCCATGACGCCCGGGGAGCTGCGCGCCGAGGTGCTGATGGGGCCGAGCGCCCACCACGTCGATGCGGCGGCGGTCGACGCGCTGCTGGCGGGACGCTCGGCGACGACTGCGGTCACCGTCGCGGTGACGGTGTCGGTGTACCGCGCGGCGTAGGCGGAGGTCGGGACGGTCGCTTCCGGGGCGTTCCGACGACGGTGGATCCACTGGGAAGAGACGCCCCTGCACATGCTGGTCGAGTAGCCCCGCAGGGGCGAATCGAGACCCACCGTCATCGGCAAGGCTGGTCTGCAGACTCGTCCTTCTGACGCGGGTGGGTCTCGATACGCGCGCTGCGCGCGCTACTCGACCAGCAAGGATGTCGCCGCTCCTCCGCCGACGGAGCAGCCGCGTCGGGCGACTCTTCCATGCTGGTCGAGTAGCCCGGAGGGCGTATCGAGACCCACCCTCGCCGAGACATCCGGAAGCGAGCCTCCTCCCCAGCGCCCGATCCGACAGCACTGTCCCCGATCGGCCCCTGCCCCCGCTCCGATGTCGGTGGTCCCTGATTCAATACGCGTATGTCAGAAGATGAGAATGCGGCAGCACTCGCGGAGGTGCGCGACTGCTTCGACGACTCCGCCGCAGCCGAGCGCGCCGCCTCCCCGACGCGCCTGAGGGCGGCCGAACGGATGCACCGCGGCTACCGGATCGCGCTCACCGTCCCCGAGGCGTTCGCCCGCGGCACGACCCGCAGCGAGACCCGCGACCTCGTCGAGCGCTCCCTCCGCGCCGAGCTGGCGGTGGCGTTCGGCCTCTCTGAGCGGGACGTCTCCCGCCGTCTCGAGACCGCGCAGATGCTGATGGAGCACCTTCCCCTCACCCGTGCGCTGCTCCGCGACGGCCGGATCCTGTGGGAGACGGGCGAGGCGATCTGCAAGACCGCGAGCAGCCTCCCCGAGACCTCCCGCTCCGCACTCGACGAGCGCGCCGCCGACGCCGCACTCACGATGACGACGACACAGCTGCGCCGCGCCCTCAGCCGCTGGCGCGAGGAGCTGCACGAGCAGCCCCTCGCCGAGCGGCACGCGCGCGCGAAGGAGGACCGCGCGGTGTGGGTCACCCCGGACGTCGATGGGATGGCGACGCTGTGCATGCTCGCTCCCGCACCGGCCGTGACGGGCGCCTATGACCGGCTCCGCCGCATCGCCCGCACTCTCCGCGACGAAGGCGATCCGCGCACCCTGCAGCAGCTGAGCGCGGACGCGGCGATCGACCTGCTCTGCGACGGGGACATCGCCGGCACGACACCGAATGCCGAGCACCGGCCCGACCCGACCTTCGTCCCCGGCGTCCGTGCGGAGGTCCGCCTCACCCTCGCCGCGTCCACGGCCGTCGGCCTCGACGACGCTCCTGCGGACCTCGACGGCTACGGACCGGTTCCCGCGGACGTCGCCCGCGAGCTCATCCGAACGGGAGCCTCCTTCACGCGGGTGCTCACCGATCCGGACACCGGCGCCGTCACCTCCGTCGGCCGCACCTGGCGCGTGCCACCACCGCAGATGCGCCTCCACCTCCAGCTCCGGGACCAGACCTGCCGGTTCCCCGGCTGCACCCGCACCGCATCGACGGCCGAGGCCGACCACAGTCTCGAGTGGCGCAACGGCGGCGAGACGTCCCTCGAGAACCTCGTCAGCCTCTGCACGTCCCACCACCACGTCCGGCACGGAGAGCAGTGGAGCTACAAGCGGATCGACGACCACGGGACGCTCGAGTGGACGAGCCCGACCGGCCGGCGGATCAGCAACCGCCCGCCACCCCTGCCCGGGCGGCCGCCCGACCCGCCACCGGGACCTCGCTTCGACGATGCTCCCGTGCCGTTCTGACGGTGGTGGATCTCGATACGCCCGCTCCGCGGGCTACTCGATCAGCATGCAAGGCCCGCTGCGCGGGCTACTCGATCAGCATGCAGTGGGTGCAGCGCGTGCAGCGCGTCGACATGCATCGCCCCATGCTGGTCGAGTAGCGCGCAGCGCGTATCGAGACCCTGCCCCTGCGGACGGTGGATCTACTGGGAAGAGCCGCCCGCAGGCATGCTGGTCGAGTAGCCCCGCAGGGGCGTATCGAGACCCACCACCGCATGGACGTCGGCCTCGTCCCCGCCCGGCGCCGGCGCCAAGGCGTCCCCCTCCGCTCGATCGGCAGCGGGTCAGTAGCTCTCGCGGCGGCGCTCCTGGTCGACGACGGCGGCGCGGTCGGAGAGGGCGCGGAGGCCCGCGAGGGGCTGCGCCATCCGGTGGTTGCCGCGGAGGACGGGCTCGGTGCGGTCGAGGAAGGCCCAGTAGCCGGCGGTGACGGGGCAGGCGTTCTCGCCCAGGCGCACCTTCGGGTTGAAGCGGCAGCCGCCGCAGTAGTCCGACATCTTGTTGATGTAGGCGCCGCCGGAGGAGTACGGCTTGGTCGCGACGACGCCGCCGTCCGCGTGCTGGGACATGCCGATCACGTTCGCGGGCATCACCCACTCCGTGCCGTCGACGAAGACGTCGACGAACCAGTCGTTGAGCTCGGCCGGGTCCCAGCCGCGCTGCAGGCCCCAGTTGCCGAGCACCATCAGCCGCTGGATGTGGTGCGCCCAGCCGTGCCGGCGCACGTCGTCGAGGGTCTCGTGCAGGCAGTTCGCCTCGATGCCGGCCGGATCGAGGTCGAGCAGCTGCTGCGGCAGCGGGGCCTTCGCGCCGAGCGCGTTGCTGCGCTCGCGGTAGTCCGGCCCGAGGTGCCAGTAGAGGTGCCAGACGTAGTCGCGCCAGCCGAGGATCTGCCGGACGAAGCCCTCGACGCTCGCGAGCGGGGCGCCACCCGAGGCGTGCTCGGCCGCGGCGGCGTCGATCACGGCCCGCGGATCGAGCAGACCGAGGTTGAGCGGAGCGCTCAGCAGCGAGTGCGCCATCGTCCAGTCGCCGGAGAGCATCGCGTCCTCGTAGGTGCCGAAGTCGCCCAGGCGGGACGAGACGAAGTCGGCGAGCGCCGCCTCCGCCTCCGCGGGGGTCGCCGCGAACCGGCGCGGGCCGTCCTCGCCGACGAGCCGGATCGCGCCCTCGCGCTCCCAGCGGGCGAGATCGGCGCGCACCTCCTCGTCGATGTCGTCCTCCTCCGGCCACCACGGATCGGGCAGCCCCAGGCGCGAGGCGCCCTTGGGCGGCGGGTTGCGGTTGTCGTGGTCGTAGTTCCAGCGGCCGCCCTCCGGCTGGTCGCCGCGCATCAGCACGCCGGTGCGCTCGCGGCTCCAGCGGTAGAAGTCCTCGAGCAGGAGGCGCTTGCCGGACTTCGCCAGCGCCCACTCGCGGAAGTCCTCCTCCTCCGTGACGAAGCCGCGGCTGGGCAGGACGCTCATGCCGAGCCGGCGGGCGAGGCGGCGGCCACCCCGGGTCGGCGGGTCGATCACCTCGAGATCGTCGCGGCCCGCGAGCCCCTCGGCGAAGGTCTCGGCGCGGACGTACTCGACGCGGTCGCCGAGCTCGCGGCCGCGGTGGCGCAGCGCCGAGAGCAGCAGCTGCGCCTTCGCGCGGTGCATCGGCCGCCGCCCGAACGCCGAGCGGGCCTCGACGAGCAGCATCGGGCCGCCGTCGTCGAAGAGGGGGCCGAGCTGGCCGATGACGCCCCAGCGGGTCCGTGCAGTCCGTGCAGTCATGCTCGGAGGCTAGGCGGCGGTGGGGACATCGCGACAGGAGTTGCGCTCGGCGCCCGGAGCATCGGGGTGCGCAGGTGTCAAGGTGCGCGGATGTGCAGCCGCGACACCTTGCACCGGCGGACGCGGTGCAGGATCGTCGACTGCATCCACCCGACGCGATGAGGCGAGGAGCCCCGCCATGGCACACGACGACGAGTTCGAGACCACCACGACCACCGAGAGCGGCGGCACGACCGAGGAGACGACCCGACGCGGCCGCCACCTCGCGGACGGCGACGCGGGCGGCGCCGGCACCGACGGACACAGCACCGACACCTCGGACGAGGGCGAGTACACCGAGACCGACGGCGTCTCGCACACCGACGGCGAGGAGGAGGGCAGCTACGTCGACACCTCCTCGCACCAGGAGTCGACCACCGAGAAGGGCAGCTACGTCGACACCGAGGGCTCCGGGCCCGACTCCGTCGGCGAGGGCGAGTACACCGACCGCGACGAGTAGGCGGCGCGGGAGCGGGCCGGCCGTCAGTCCTGAACGGTCGCCCGCTCCGCCGCGACGAACGCGGCGATCGCATCGGCGCCCGGATGGTCGTCGGCGCTGATCGTCACGACCGCGTCGTCGGCGAAGACGAGCAGCTGCCCGTAGGCGCCGTGCAGGCGCCAGCAGGCGCCCGGGCCGTCCCAGCCGGCGAGGGCGTAGCGCTGGTAGCCCGGGCCGGTGCCCGCGGCGACCCACGCGGAGTGCATCAGGTCGCTCCACTCGGGAGCCAGGAGCCGCTCGCCGCGCCAGACCCCGCGATCGCGGATCAGGCGCCCGATCCGGGCCGTCTCCTCCGTGCGAAGCGCCAGCCCGCTGCCCGCAACGATGCGGCCGTTCGGGCAGCGCTGCCACTCCGCCCCCTCGATGGCGAGCGGCCGCAGGAGCCTGCGGTCGACGTAGTCGCCCACGTCGCCGACCCGCGTCTCCAGGAGTCGCATCGCGGTGTAGCTGCTGGCGTTGGAGTACTGGAAGACGGGTCCGCGGGAGGGGCGGCGCAGGAATTCGACCGCGAGGTCGGGCCAGTCGGTCATCAGCGTGGGCGACCAGGGCAGGTCGATGCCGCTGGTCATGCTGAGGAGCCGGCGCAGCGTGAGGTCGGCGACTCCCTCGCCGAGATCCGCGGGGACGTCCGCGGCCAGCGGTCCCAGCGGCTCGTCGAGCGAGATCAGACCCTCGTCGACGGCCAGCCCGGCGGCCAGCACGCAGACGCCCTTGGCGACGGAGTGGACGTCCTCGCGGACGTCCGGCGTCCAGCGGTGCTCGGCCGTGTCGTCGCCGATCAGCACGTGCAGGCCGTGCGCGCCGAAGCCGACGGCGTCGATGTGCTCGACGAGACGGTCGCGGAAGGCCTGCGCTGCTGTGGGGGCCTGCGCTGCTGTCGGGTTCTGCGCTGCTGTCGGATTCTGCGCTGCTGTCACCGGGACAGTCTGCCCCGGCGCGGGCGCTTCCTAAGATCGTGGGCATGGACGAGGACAGCGCACGGGGCACCTGGCGGCGCGAGCCGAGCACCGTCGTCGTCGCCGACACCGGAGCGCCCTCGCGCATCGCCGAGCCGTTCGCGATCGCGGCGGGCAGCGTCCTGCTGGAGGCGCCGCACGAGTTCGCGCCGCACCGGCACGCGCTGCACGAGCTGGTCTGGGTCCGCGGCGGCACCATGACGGTCCGGCTGGAGCACCGGATCCTGACCGTGCCGGACGGCTTCGGCGTCTGGATCCCGGCCGGGACGGAGCACGCGGGGCGGACGACCGCGCGGACCGCCCTCTGCGACGCGCTGTTCGATCCGGAGCGGTCGCCGGTGCCGATCACGGCGCCGGTCCTCGTCGAGGTGACGCCGGTGCTCGCCGCGCTGCTCACCCGGCTCGCGCGGACCGACCTCGAGGCGGCGGCGCGGCTGCGGGCGGAGGCGGTGGTCTTCGACGTGATCGCGCCGTCGAGCGAGCAGTACTCCGTCACGGTCCCGCAGGGCGAGCGCCTCGCGCCCCTGGTCGCGGCCCTCCTCGACGACCCGACCGACCGGCGGACCCTCGCCGACTGGGCCGGGCACCTCGGCGTCGGCGAGCGGACCCTGTCCCGGGTCCTCCGTGCGCAGACCGGGCTGTCCTTCCTGCAGTGGCGGCAGGCGCTGCGTGCGCACCGAGCGCTGGCGCTCCTCGCCGAGGGGCGGAGCGTGCAGGACGTCTCGGAGCTGATGGGCCACACGCACCCGAGCACGTTCATCGCGGCGTTCAAGCGGGTGATGGGGACCACTCCGGGTGCGTTCGCGCAGGACCAGCGCGCCGCGGCGGCATCGGCCGCGGGCTGAGGCCGGGCGTCCGACCGCGTCGGGTCTCGATACGCCCCTCCGGGGCTACTCGACCAGCATGCGGCGGGCGTCTCTTCCAGGAGATCCACCCCTGTCCGAGCTGCCGCTCCGAGCGGCGCCGTCCCGTGCCTCGGAGAGGTGGCCCCAGTGGCCGGAACGCTCTATCGGGTGTCCTCGGCAGTCGATTGCGGACGGTCCGGCCGCCGCCTAGCCTCAGGAAGGTAAGCCAACCCTTACTCAGCGGATCCCCTCCCGCTTCCCCCTCCAACGAAGGAATCCGCCAGTCCCCATGCCTCACTCCCCCGAGCCGGCGCGCGCGCCCTCGCGCCTCGCCGGCACCGAGCTCGTGCTCGGCTTCGGCCGGCGCACCGTCGTCGACGGCGTCTCGGTGGAGCTCGAGCCCGGCCGGGTGACGGCGCTCGTCGGGCCGAACGGCTCGGGCAAGTCGACGCTGCTGCGGGCCCTGGCACGGCTGCACGCCCCGAGCGGCGGAGTAGTCACCCTCGACGGCGATCGCCCCGCGAGCGCGCTGAGCAGCCGCGACTTCGCCCGCGAGGTGACCCTCTTCGCACAGAGCCGCACCGCGCCGCAGGGGCTCAGCGTCCGTGAGGTCGTCGCCTTCGGCCGTCATCCGCACCGCCGGGCCTTCGCCGGTCCGTCGCCGGCGGATCGCGACGCGGTCGAGCGGGCGATGGCCACCACCGGCGTGCTGTCGATGGCGGAGCGGGCGGCCGGCGAGCTCAGCGGCGGCGAGCTGCAGCGGGTCTGGCTCGCGTCCTGTCTCGCCCAGCAGACCGGCGTGGTGCTGCTGGACGAGCCGACCAACCACCTCGACCTCCGCTACCAGGTGGAGACGCTCGATCTGATCCGCGATCTCGCCGAGGTGCACGGAGCCGCGGTCGGCGTCGTCCTGCACGACCTCGATCACGCGGCGCGCGTCGCCGACCGCCTGCTGCTGCTCAGCGACGGGCGGATCCTCGCCGAGGGCGACCCCGTCGCCGTGCTCACCGCCGAGCACATCGAGGCGGCCTACGGCCTGCGGGTCGAGGTCGCCGTGGACGAGCGGACCGGACACCTGCGCATCGACCCCGTCAGCCGGCACGGCGTCTCCCAGCGCAACGTCTCCCAGCGCAGCGTCTCTCAGCACACCGTCCGCCTGCACGACCAGACCCCTGCCCGTTCCCGAGAGGACACCGAAGAATGACCCGCGCCCCCCTCCTCACCGCGGCCCTCGCCGCGACCGCCGCCGGCGTGCTCCTGCTGACCGGCTGCGGCACCACCGCCGTCGAGACCGCCGACGCCGCCGGCACCGTCGACTCCGCCGAGTGCGCCGCCGACGACACGCAGACCGCCACCGGCGCCGTCTCGCTCACCGACAGCCTCGGCCGCACGGTCGAGCTCGACGCGCCCGCCGAGCGGATCGTCGTGCTGGAGTGGCAGCAGACCGAGGACCTGCTCACCCTCTGCGTCGCCCCGGTCGGCGCCGCCTCGACCGAGGACTACACCACCTACGTCAGCGCCGAGACCCTGCCCGCGAGCACCGCGGACGTGGGCGAGCGCGGCGAGCCGGACCTCGACACCCTCTACGGGCTCGACCCCGACCTGATCGTCATCGAGGCCTACAGCGCGGACGACGACCTGCTCGCCCAGCTCGAGGAGCGCGACGTGCCCGTGCTCGCCACCATCGGCGCGGACGCGAGCGGCCAGATCGACAACATGAAGGAGGTGTTCTCTCTCCTCGGCGAGGCCACCGGGCGGACCGAGCGCGCCGACGCGGTGCTCGCCGAGTTCGACCAGCACCTGGCCGACGCCAAGACCGAGGTCGCCGAGGCCGCCCTCGCGACGCCGGAGTTCGTCTTCTTCGACGGCTGGATCGAGAGCGGCAACGTCGTCATCCGCCCCTACGGGAAGGGCGCGCTGTTCACCGAGCTCGGCGAGGAGCTCGGCCTCGAGGGCGCCTGGACCGACGAGATCAACGACTCCTACGGCAGCGGCGGCGTCGACCCCGCCTACGGTCTCGCGCAGACCGACATCGAGGGACTGACCGCGGTCGGCGAGGCGAACCTGATCTACTCCAACGACGGCACCCCCGACAGCTACGTGACCGAGCTCGCCAAGAGCCCGGTCTGGGCCGCGCTCCCCGCGGTGCAGCAGGGCCGCGCGTTCGAGTTCCCGCCCGGCGTCTGGGGCGCCGGCGGACCGAAGTCCGGCGAGCAGGCCATCGACGCCTTCGTGGACGTCATCGTCGGCGAGTGACCACGACGCCGGCCGCCGACGAGCGCCGTTCCGACCCGCGCCGCGCCGACCCGCGCCGCGCCGACCCGCGCCGCGCCGACCCGCGCCGTGCGGACGTCCGGACGGCGCTCGTCGGCGTCGGCGTGCTCGCGGCCCTCGCGGTCATGGTCGTGCTCGTCGGCCTCTGGCACCTGACCCAGGGCACCTCGGGCATCGGCGCGAACGGGCTGCTGCGCGCCCTGCTCGGCGAGGAGGTGTCGGTCGGCGGAGTCTCGGCCGCCGACATCTTCGCCGGCTCGCGGCTGCCACGCCTGTCCGCGGGCATCGCCGTCGGGATCGCGCTCGGGGCGGCAGGCGCGCTGCTGCAGTCGATCTCGCGCAACGCGCTCGCCTCGCCGGACACGCTCGCGGTGACCGCGGGCGCCTACTTCGCCCTGACCGCGGTGGCCGCCTTCTCGGTGTCCGTGCCGCTCTGGGCGTCCAGCGGAGTCGCCTTCCTCGGCGGGCTCGCGGCCGCGGCCGTCGTGCTCGCGCTCACCGGGCGCGCCGCGGGGACCTCGAGCACCCGGCTGATCCTGGCCGGCTCGGCCATCGCGATGGCGCTCGACTCCGGCACGGCGATGCTGCTGATCCTCTTCCGGGAGAACACCACCGGGCTGTTCGCCTGGGGCAGCGGCTCGCTCGGGCAGCTCAACATCGACGCGTCCGCGCGCGCCGCGCCGCTGATCGTCGTCGTCCTCGGGCTGGCCCTGCTGCTCTCGCGCCGCCTCGACGTGCTCGGGCTCGGCGAGGACGGCGCCGCGACCCTCGGCGTCCCGGTCCGCTCGACCCGCGCGCTGGCCGTGCTCTGCGCGGTGCTGCTCACCAGCACCTCGGTCACCCTGGCCGGGCCGATCGCCTTCGTCGGGCTCGGCGCCCCCGTTCTCACCCGGCTGCTGGCGGCACGGGTGCCGGCGCTGCGCCGGCACGTCTTCCTGGTGCCCGCGTCGGGGCTGATCGGCGCCGCGCTGATCGTGCTCGCCGACGCGCTGCTGCGCGCGATCCTCAGCCCGGAGGGAGCCACGGCGATCCCGACGGGCATCCCGACCGCGGTGCTCGGCGGGGTGGTCATCGTGGTGCTCGCCCTGCGGATGCGCGACGCCGGCTCCGCGCGGACGGCGCGGGCGGTGCGCTCCTCGCTGCGGACGGTCCGGCGCTTCCGGATCGTGCTCGCGGTGCTCGTCGTCCTGCTCGCCGGCACGATCGTGCTCGGGCTGCTCGCGGGCAGTCTGCAGCTGCGCCTGGGCGACGTCGCCCTCTGGCTGCAGAGCGCGGCACCGGATCTCGTCGCCCGCGCCCTCGACGAGCGGGCGCCGCGCATCGCCGCGGCCGTGCTCGCCGGCGCGGCGCTCGCGCTCGCGGGCACCGCCGTGCAGGGCACCGTCCGCAATCCGCTGGCCGAGCCGGGACTGCTGGGCATCACCGCCGGCGCCGGTCTCGGGGCCGTGATCGTCGTCACCACCGGGCTCGGCGGCGGCGGGCGCCCCGTGCTGATCGCGATGGCGGTCGCCGCCGGGCTGGCGACCTTCGGGGTGATCGCCCTGCTCGCCTGGCGCGGCGGCCTGCAGCCCGACCGCTTCGTGCTCGTCGGCATCGGCGCGGGCTACGCCCTGAGCGCGGTGACCGCCTTCCTGCTGCTGAGCTCCGACCCGTGGCAGACCCCGCGGATCCTCACCTGGCTCTCCGGCACGACCTACGGCCGCTCGCTGCCCGACGTGCTGCCGGTCGCGATCGGGATCCTCGTGCTGCTGCCGCTGCTCCTCGGCCTGCGCCGCCGCCTCGACCTGCTGGCCATCGACGAGGACACCCCGCGGATCCTCGGCATCCGGCCCGAGCGCACCCGGCTGGGCGTGCTCGCGCTGGCCGCCGTGCTCGCCTCGCTGGCGGTCGTCGCCGTCGGCACGGTCGGCTTCGTCGGGCTGGTCGCGCCGCACCTGGCCCGGACGCTGGTCGGCGCGCGGCACGGCCGCATCGTCCCGGTCGCGATGCTGCTCGGCGGCCTGCTCGTGCTCGTCGCCGACACCCTCGGCCGCACGCTGATCGCGCCGTCGCAGCTGCCGGCCGGGCTGATGATCGCGCTGGTCGGCGCGCCCTACTTCGTCTGGCTGCTCCGCCGCACCCGCGACTGAGCGATCACCCGGTAGGCGGCGCCGACGGCGAGCACCGTGACGCCGCCCGCGATCGAGGCGGGCGGGAGGGTCGCCACGAGGAGGAGGCAGCCGGCGACGCCGACGACCGCCAGCGGGCGTGGAGAGCGGCGGTGCTGGGCGTCCTGGGTCAGCGCCGCGACGTTCGCGACCAGGTAGTAGAGCAGCACGCCGAACGAGGAGAAGCCGATCGCCGAGCGCAGGTCGGCGACGAGCACCAGGAGGACGACGATCAGGCCGACGGCGATCTCGGCGCGGCGCGGGACGCTGCGGACCGGGTCGATCACGGCGAGCGCCCGCGGCAGATCGCCGTTCCGCGCCATCGCCAGGCTCGTGCGGCCGATGCCCGCAATCAGCGCGAGCAGCGCGCCGAGGCTCGCCGCCGCCGCGCCCACGCGGATCGGCACCGCGGTCCACGGCCAGGCGGCGGCCGCGTCGACGAGGGGCTGCGTCGAGGCGGCGAGCCGCTCGGGTCCGAGCGCCGCGAGCAGCCCGGCGCCGACGACGGTGTAGAGCAGGACCGCGAGCACGAGGGCGCCGAGGATCGCGCGCGGGATGGTGCGGGCGGGGTCGCGCACCTCCTCCCCCATCGTCGCGAGGCGGGCGTAGCCGGCGAAGGCGAAGAACAGCAGGCCGGCCGACTGCAGCACGCCGTAGGCGTCGAAGGGGCGGTCGGTCGCGGAGACGACTGCCGGCCCGGACGCGGCCGCCGCGGCCAGCGCGACGATGAGCACCACGAGGACGATCGAGAGCAGGATCCGGGTCGCGAGGGCCGTGCGGGTCACCCCGAGCACGTTCACCGCGACGAGCGCCACGACCGCGGCGACCGCGACCGGCCGCTCCCAGCCCGCGGGAGCGGCGTAGGCGGCGACGGTCAGCGCCATCGCCGCGCAGCTCGCCGTCTTGCCGACGACGAAGCTCCAGCCGGCCAGGAAGCCGGGCCACTCGCCGAGCCGCTCCCGGCCGTAGAGGTAGGCGCCGCCGGAGCGCGGGTACTGCGCGGCCAGCTGCGCCGTGGAGGAGGCGTTCGCCCAGGCGACCAGCGCGGCGAGCGCCAGGCCGAGCAGCAGCCAGGGCCCGGCCGCCGCCGCGGCGGGAGCGAAGGCGGAGAAGAGCCCGGCGCCGAGCATCGAGCCGAGCCCGATGACGACGGCGTCGCGGAAGCCCAGGCGGCGGGCGAGGGAGGCGTCGGCGGTCACCGGACCGTCTTAGCGCACGCGGGGAACGCCCGGGTTAACCTGGGCGTCCGTGCCGAGACCGGGAGGCCCCCATCCGCATCCTCATCGTCGACGACGAGATCAACCTGCTCGGCGCGCTCGAGGCGGGCCTCCAGGGCGAGGGCTTCGCGGTCGACACCGCGACGAACGGCACCGACGCGCTCTGGCTCGCGCAGGAGGCGGAGTACGCGGCGATCGTGCTCGACCTGATGCTCCCCGACATCAGCGGCTTCCGCGTCTGCGAGCGCCTGCGCGCCGCGGAGGACTGGACGCCGATCCTGATGCTCACCGCGAAGGACGGCGACCTCGACCAGGTCGAGGCGCTCGACACCGGCGCGGACGACTACCTGACCAAGCCGTTCTCCTTCCCGGTGCTCGTGGCGCGGCTGCGGGCGCTGATCCGCCGCGGCGCCGCCGAGCGGCCGACGGTGCTGACCGTCGGCGACCTCGTGCTCGATCCGGCCGCCCGCTGGGTGGAGCGCGGCGGGGTCACGATCCCGCTGACGGCCCGCGAGTTCAGCGTGCTGGAGTACCTCGTCTCGCGCGCGGGCGACGTCGTCCCCAAGCGCGACATCCTCGGCGCCGTCTGGGACTTCGACTTCGACGGCGATCCCAACATCGTCGAGGTCTACATCCGGACGCTCCGCAACAAGATCGACCGGCCGTTCGGCCGCGAGACGATCCGCACCCAGCGCGGCGCGGGCTACTCGGTGCTGCCGTGACGGGCGCACCGAGCCGGCCGCGGCGCTCCCTGCGCTCCCGGATCACGCTCGCGGCGACCGCCGTGGTCGCCCTCGCGGCGGTGCTCGGCGCGGCCGGCTTCCTGCTGGTGCTCTCCTCCGTGCTCGCGGGCAGCGCCGCGACGGCCGCCGAGACCGAGGCGGAGCGGGTCGCCACGCTGGTCGAGCGCGGCGGCGCGGACGCGGTGCGGGCCTCGGAGGGCGTGGTCCAGCTGATCGTCGGCGGGCGCGTGGTCGCCGCGGGCGAGGACGCGGACGACCTGCCCGCGCTGGCGACCGAGGAGCGCGACGAGCCGTTCACGACCACGCCGGCGGACGAGGATCCGCTGGTCGTCGCGACGCAAGAACTCGACGACGGCTCGCTCGTCGTCGTGGGCGTGCCCGACGAGGGCCGAGCGGAGGCGCTCGCGACGACCGCGGGCCTGCTCGCGGTGGCCGTCCCGCTGCTGGTCGCGTTCGTCGCGATCGTCTGCTGGATCGTCGTCGGACGCGCCCTCCGCCCGGTGGACCGGATGCGCGCGGAGGCGGACGCCGTCACCGCCGCGGCGCTCGACCGCCGCGTCGCGGAGCCCGGCTCGGGCGACGAGATCGACAGGCTCGCGCAGACGCTCAACCGGATGCTCGGCCGGCTCGAGGACGGCCAGGAGCGGCAGCGCCGGTTCGTCTCGGACGCCTCGCACGAGCTTCGCTCGCCGGTCGCGGCCCTGCGGCAGAGCGCGGAGGTCGCGCTCGCGCACCCCGACCGGCTCGACGCGGCGCGGCTGGCGACGACGGTCGCCGAGGAGTCGGTGCGGATGGGCGGCCTGATCGAGGGCCTGCTGCTGCTGGCGCGCGCCGACGAGGCGCGGCTGGCGGTGCTCGCGGCCCCGGTCGACCTCGACGACCTGGCGCTGCGCGAGGTGCGGCGGCTGCGCGACTCCGGGATCGCCGTGGACGCCTCGGGGGTCTCGCCGGTGCAGGCGGTGGCGGACGAGGCGCTGCTCGGGCGGGCGCTGCGGAACCTCGTCGACAACGCGGTGCGGCACCGCGCCTCGCGACTGGCGATCGCGACCCGCGGCGAGGGCGCGACGGCGGTGCTCGTCGTCGACGACGACGGCCCGGGCATCCCGCCGGCCGAGCGCGAGCGGGTGCTCGAGCGCTTCGTCCGGCTGGACGAGGGGCGCGCCCGCGACGCCGGCGGCTCGGGGCTCGGGCTCGCGATCGTCGCCGAGATCGCGGCGGCGCACGGCGGGAGCGTCGCGATCGAGGAGTCGCCGTGGGGCGGCGCGCGGCTGACGCTGCGGGTGCCGCTGGGCTGACCGCTCGCGGCGGCGGCCACTTCAGGCTGGCTTCAGCGGCGCCGCGGGACAGTGGCTCCGGCGTCGATCAGCGGCGCCGGAGACGGAGCGGATCATGCAGAAGAAGACCAGGATCATCGTCGGAGTCGTGGGCGCGATCGTGCTCGTCGGGGCCGGCACGGGCATCGCCTTCGCCGCGACCGACGGCTTCGAGCGCTCGGACGCGCTGACCGGAGCGGACCTCGACCGCGCGAGCGAGGTCGCGATCGCCGAGATCGGCGGCGGGACCGTCACCTCGGCCGAGCGCGACGACGACGGCACGCCGGGCTACGAGCTCGAGCTGCGCGGCGACGACGGCCTCGAGTACGACGTGCGCCTCGACGACTCCTTCGGCGTGCTGATCGTCGACCCCGACGACGACGCTGTGCGCGGCGGCGACGGCACGGGCGGCAGCATGGACGGCGGCACGACCGGCGCCACCGACGACAGCAGCACCGGCGGCACCGCGGCCGTCGACCCCGACGACCTCGTCGGCGACGAGCTGGCCCGCGCGAGCGAGGCCGCGATCGCGGCGGTCGGCGGCGGGACCGTCACCGAGGCCGAGCGCAGCGACGACGCCGACCACGCCTTCGACGTCGAGGTCACCCGCGCCGACGGCACCGACGTGGACGTCGACCTCGACGCGTCCTACGCGGTCGTCCGCACGGAGGAGTAGGACCCGCGAGCGGACGGGCGGCTAGCTCTTCCCCGGGCCGTTCCCGTTGCCGGGGTTCTGGCCGCTCTCGGGGCTGCGGCCGTCGCCGTTCCCGCCGCCGTTCCCGCCGGAGTTCCCCGGGCCCTCGACCGGCTCCTCGACCGGCGCCTGCGTCGCGGGGGCCTGCACGGCCGGAGCACCGACCGCGGGTGTCGTCGCGGCGGGCGCGGGCGACTCCTCCTCGGGCGGCTCGGTCGGCTCGACGGGCTCGGTCGGCTCGGTCTCCTCGGGGCTCGGCGCCGGCTCCTCCTCGGGAGTCTCCACCGGCGCCGGCGTCTCCTCCTCCGGGGTCTCCTCGGCCGGCGGCTCCTCCTCGACGGGAGTGGTCTCCTCCGGCTCGGGCGCGGTCGACTCCTCGGGCGCGGGCACCGCGTCGATCAGCGCGGCGAGGTCGGCGCGCACGAGATCCGCCTGGGTCCGGATCGCGGTCGCCCGCTCGGCCTGCACGGTGCCGCCGGCGATCGCCGCATCGAGCGTCGCCTGGAGCGCGTCGAGCTCGGTCAGCGCACCCGCCCAGTCGTCGGCCGATGCCTTCTCGGCGACCGCCACGACCGCGTCGTCGAGGGCCTGCGCGGTGCCGTCGTCGATCGACGGATCCGCGGCGGAGCAGCCCGACAGCACGAGGACGGCGGCGAGCACCGCACCCCCGGCCCGTAGGCGAAGGCCCTGTCGAATCAGGCCCTGTCGACTCAGCCCCCTCATGAGCGGATGCTCTCGCGCAGCTGACGCAGGTGCTCTCCGAGCTCCCCGTCGACGGCGGGCAGCGGCGACTGCGGACCGTCGAACAGGACGATCACGAGGCCGACCGCGACGGCGACCAGCGCGAGCACCACGACGATCAGCCACGGGCTCGGCCCGCTGCGTCGGCGGGCGACGGCCGCGGGCGGAGTAACCGGAGCGCTCGGCGCGACCCGGGTCGTCGTCGCCGTGGCGGGCGCCGTCCCCGGCAGCAGCTCGGTCGCGCCCACGGGCAGCACCGAGGTCGCGTCCAGCAGCTCGGTCGCGGCGGCGGTCGGGGTGAAGCGCTCGGTCGCGGGCATCCGCTCGGTCGGCGGCGGTCCGGCCGGCTCCCGCCCGGGCACGTCGGGGACGACGATGGCCGTCGGCGGTCCGTCGCGGCGCGGGTCGATCAGCGCGCGCGCCGACTCCGCGACCTCGATCGCCGTGGGCCGCTCGGCCGGCTCGCGCCGCGTCATCGCGTTCAGCAGCGCCGACCAGCCGCCGCCGAGCGAGTCCGACACCTCGGGGTCGCGCAGCAGCCGGGCGAGGGTGACCTCGATCGCCGACCCGGTGAAGGGGCGCCGACCGGTCAGCGACTCGAGCAGCACCAGGCCGAGGGAGTAGACGTCGCTCGCCGAGGTCAGCACGTGCCCGTTCGCCTGCTCGGGGCTGAGGTAGGCGGCGGTGCCGATCAGCGTGCCCGGCGAGGTGATGCGGGTGGCGTCGATCAGGTAGGCGATGCCGAAGTCGGCGAGCTTGGGCCGGAACTCGCGGCTGGTCAGCGGGCTCGGCACGAGCAGCACGTTCGAGGGCTTCACGTCGCGGTGCACGACTCCGGCCGCGTGCACGGTGTGCAGGGCCTCGCCGAGATCGGCGGCCATCGACGCGACGTCGTTGGGCGCGACGGGCCCGGTGGCGAGGCGCTCCGCGAGGCTCGGCCCCTCGGCGAGCTCCATCACCATGTAGGCCTGGCCGCCGGTGTCGTCGCCGCCGTCGTCGGCGTCGTAGAGGGTGACCAGCGCGGGGTGGTTGAGGGCCGCGAGCAGCCGGATCTCGGACGACTTGCGCTGCAGGTCCTGCGCGTCGTCGATGCCCGGCGCGAACATCTTCAGCGCCACCGAGCGGCCGAGGATCTCGTCGCGCGCCCGGTAGACCGTGGCCATCCCGCCCCGGCCGATCAGCTCCTCGATCGTGTAGCGGCGCCCGATCGTCGTGCCGACGACGCGGTTCTCGCCCGTTCGGTGGGATGACACGGTTCCTCCTCGGGCGGATGCTGCGGCAACGCCGCGCCCCCCGGTGCGACCGTCTCCCCAGGGTAGTACGTCCGTCTTCCGAGCCGCAGGGCTCGACTCGGGGCCGCGGAGCTGTCAAGCGGGTGCCCGCCGGTGGGCCCGCGCGTAGCGTGGCTGGTCCCGACGAAAGGCAGAGGCACATGGACGAGCACGACCAGGGATCGACGATCGGCGCGACGGACGGCGCGGCTCCGGCCACAGCGAACGAGAGCGAGACGATCGAGAAGGACCGCGCCGAGTCCCCCGGCAGCGAGCGCGAGACCGAGGTCCGCCAGAACCAGGACCCCACCACCAGCCGGACGGAGGTCTCCGGCTCGGCCGAGGTCGTCTCCGTCCCCGGCACCGGCGGCGCGGACGACGTCGGCACCGTCGAGGTCGACCCCGACGAGGTCAGCCTGAACGGCAAGCCGTTCCCGGGCCACGCCGGAACCAAGTAGCGCTCCGCGCGTCGCAGAGGACGCGCGGCGCCCGGCCATGCTGGTCGAGTAGCCCCGCAGGGGCGTATCGAGACCTGCCGTCACCGGAAGGGCGGTCTGCGGACTCGTCTTCAGACGCGAGTGGATCTCGATACGCCCGCTTCGCGGGCTACTCGATCAGCATGGGCCGCTCCGCGAGCTACTCGATCAGCATGGGCCGCGCCGCGGTCGCAGACCGCGTCCTACGCGACCGGGTCGAGCAGGCCCGGGTCGTGGCGGTCGACCGTCCGCGCGTTGTTGACGCGGCGGTCGACCGGGTAGGCCGTGATGGTCGACGCGACCGCCACCGACGCGCGGTCGAGGGTCGCGAGCATCTCCTCGCTCGAGGCGAGCGGCTCCGGGCTCAGCCAGGCGTCACGGACGACCGGGGTGAGGAAGACGGGCATCCGGTCGTGCACCTCGCCGGAGGCGTCCCGCGCCTCGCGGGTGATGATCGTGAACGAGATCCGCCACTCGTCGCCCTCCTTGCGCGCCGCGTAGAGGCCCGCCGCGGCGAGGATCGGCTCCTCGCCGTGCAGGAACCACGGCTGCTTGCCGTCGGCGCGCGCCTCCCACTCGTAGTAGCCGCGCATCGGCACGATCGCGCGCTGCTTGGCGAAGGCCCCGCGGAACAGCCCGTTCGAGGCGACCGTCTCGAGCCGCGCGTTGATCGGCGACGGCCCCTTCCCCTTCGCCCACGAAGGCCGGAAGCCCCACGAGGCGAGCTCGATCTCGCGCTCCAGCGCCTCCTCGTGCCGGTGCTCGCGCACGATCGGCGCGGCATCGGTCGGCGCGACGCTGAAGTCGGGCGCCCAGTCGGCCGCCCGGCCGCCCGCCGCCACGAACTCGGCGATCAGGGCGTCGGTCTCGGAATCCATCGCGAAGCGTCCGCA
The DNA here is from genome assembly GCF_013205025.1 of Rathayibacter sp. VKM Ac-2857. Taxonomy (GTDB): domain Bacteria; phylum Actinomycetota; class Actinomycetes; order Actinomycetales; family Microbacteriaceae; genus Rathayibacter. Next base: position 1,355,113 of record NZ_JABMLE010000001.1, read on the forward strand.
CATGCGGGCGACACTACGCCGGACCACCGACGGCGGCGAGGACGGGATCGCGCCGGCCGCGCCGGATCGTCGCGACCGCGAGTCCCGCGACCATCACCGCGCCGCCGATCAGCACGCCGACCGACGGCACCTCGCCCAGCAGCACCCACGCCGAGAGCACGCCGACCACCGGCACGAGCAGCGTGAACGGCACGACCGACGCGGCCGGGTAGCGGGCCAGCAGCGAGTTCCAGATGCCGTAGCCGATCAGCGACGCGAAGACCGCCGTGTAGAGGGTGCTGAGCACCGCCGCGAGCGAGAGCCCCTGGAGCGCGTCCGCGATGGCGGGCCCGCCGTCGACGAGCAGCGAGAGCAGCAGCGCCGGGATCGGCACGACCAGCGCCGACCAGACCACCAGCGACAGCCCCGAGGCGCCCTTCGCCCGCCGGGTCAGCACGTTGCCGATCGCCCAGGACAGCGCGCCGCCGAGGCAGACCACGAACGGCAGCCACGGCGCGACGGCCCCGTGCGAGAGGGCGACGATCACGAGCCCCGCGACGCCGACGACCAGGCCGACGCTCTGCCGCCGCGTCGGCCGCTCCTTCAGCAGCACGGCCGCGATCAGCACCGTCAGCACGATCTGCGCCTGCACCACCAGCGAGGCGAGCCCCGCGGGCATCCCCAGCGCGAGCGCCAGGTAGAGCAGCGCGAACTGGCCCAGGCTCATGAAGGCGCCGATCGTCGCGGCCGTCCGCAGCGGCGCCTTCGGCCGCGGCACGAAGAACACGGCCGGCACGGCGACCACCGTGAACCGCATCGCCAGGAACAGCAGCGGCGGCACGTCCGCGAGCCCCACGTCGATCACGACGAAGTTCAGCCCCCAGAGCAGCACGACGAGGAGGGCGAGGAGGCTGTGCCGGCGGGTCATGCCCCCAGACAAGCGCGGATGACCCGGCAGCACCAGCGCCGGTCCGCACCGCCGACCCGGTAGCGTCGCTGCATGGTCGGAAGCGCTGCAGGCATCGCGAGCCCCCGCATGATCGAGAGCCCCGCATGATCGAGCCGTCCGCCCTCCGCGCCCTGATCGCCGTCCGCGACTGCGGCACCGTCGCCGCCGCGGCCGACGCGCTCGGCTACACCCCGTCCGCCGTCTCGCAGCAGCTCAAGCGCCTCGAGCGCCAGTCCGGCGGCGCCGTCGCCGAGCGCTCCGGGCGCGGGGTGCTGCTCACCGCGCACGGCCGCACCCTCGCTGAGCGCGGCGAGCGCCTCCTCGCCGAGCTGGAGGCCCTCGGCCACCTCGGCACGGTCCCCGCGAAGGAGGTGACAGGAACTCTGCGGGTCGTCGCGTTCTCGACCGCGATGCGCGGCCTGCTCGTCCCCGCCCTGGCCCTCCTCCGCGAGCGGGCGCCCCGGCTGCGGCTCACCCTGGACGAGCTCGACCCGTGGGAGGCGTCCCGGCGCCTCGAGCGCGGCGCCGCCGACCTGGCGATCCTGCACGACTGGCCGGGCCTGGCCCTCGACCTCCCGCCGGACACGATCGAGTCCGAGACCCTGCTCGAGGACCGCGCCGACGTCCTCCTGAACCGCGCGCACCCGCTCGCCGGCAGCGCCGAGATCGCGCCGAGCCGCCTCGCGGACGACACCTGGGTGAGCATCCCGGTCGGCGCGATCTGCCACGCCTGGCTGCTGCGCACCTTCGCCGGCACCGGCCGGCAACCCGACATCGCCTACTACGACGAGGACTTCAGCACCCACATCGCCCTGGTCGAGGCGGGCGCCGCGGTCGCGCTGGTCCCGAGGCTGGGCCGCGAGCCGCTCCCGGAGGCGGTGGTCGCCGTCCCCGCGATCGACCCGGTGTCGACGCGAGTCGTCAGCGCCGCCTGGCGCCGCTCGAGCCGCGGGAACCCCGCGCGGGCGGTCGTCCTCGAGGCGCTGCGCGCCGTGTCCTGAGGAGCACCGGCCGGCGAGTGTCAGCCGCCGACGACGCGGCTCTTCGCCGACCAGAAGCGCATCAGCGCGCCGGCCGCGATCGAGCCCGCGGCCCCGGCGGCGAGGTCGCCCAGGGTGTCCTCGTAGCCGACGAAGATCGACGAGTCGACGAAGCGGTGCCCGGCCCACTCGCCCCACTCCCAGACCACGCCCATCGAGAGGCCGAAGCACGCGCTGAGCACGATCGCCGGCGCGAGCGGGCCGCGGTCGCCCGCGATCGCCGGCACCACTCCCGCGTGGGCGGCGACGATGTAGGCGACGGCCGCGACCAGCCCGTTCAGCACGAAGTGCACGACGAGGTCCCACGACGCCCACGCCTGGTAGAGCCCGAGCACGCTGCTCCAGGAGGCGATCAGCAGCGCCAGCCCGAACGCGGCGTCCAGCGCCGGCCGGATGCCGAGGAACCGCGGCAGCACGAGGCCGATCGAGGCGAGCGCGAGCACGGCGACGTCGACCAGGTCCCAGCCGAGCACCGCCGCGACGATGCTCACGGCGCCGAGCGCACGGACGGCGTCGGCGAACCACTCGCCGCGGGTGCGCGGCGGCTCGAGGAACGTCGCGATCAGGACGGACGGGGTCACGGCGCGCGGGTTCACGGCGGGCGGAGTCACGCTGCTCCGGCTCACGGGTTCGTGAAGCGGAGCACGGCCTGGACCGCCTCGTGGTCCGAGCCCGGCGCTGTGCCGTAGCGCGCGGTGTTGATCGCCGCCGAGACGACCTCGAACGCTCCGGCGCTGACCGTGAGCCAGTCGATGCGGCGCCCCGGCTTCGGCGCGCGGTAGTTGGAGTAGGTGCCCCAGTGCGGCGTGAGGTGCGTGCCGGCGACGACCCAGGAGTCGGCGAGCCCGCCCTCGTCGAGCAGCGCCCGGTAGGGGGCCGTGCCGACGTCGGTGTTGGTGTCGCCCATCACGATCGCGGGCCGACCCAGGTCGGTGATCCGCTCGGCGACCAGCTCGGCCGAGCGCAGCCGCGAGCGGCGGGAGAGGTGGTCGAAGTGCGTCGCGACGACGGTGAGCTCGCGGTTCGTCGCGTGGTCGGTCAGCTCCGCGATCACCGCGGTGCGCGGGATCCGGTTGCCCCAGCTGCGCGAGCCGGCGACGTCCGGAGTGGCGGACAGCGCGATCTGCGACCAGTCGCGCACCGCGAAGCGGCTCCGGTCGACGAAGAGCATCACCCGCTCACCGCCGCGGTCGGCGTCGCGGCCGAAGCCCATGCCCTCGAACGAGGGGCCGAGCGACTCGTGCACCCACTGCGCCTGATCGGGCAGCGCCTCCTGCACCGCGAGGATCGACGGGCTCTCCTCCTGCAGCAGCCGGCGCACCAGGGGCTTCCGGCGCTCCCACTGGTCGACCGCGCGGGCGGTCAGGCGGGGCATGCGGCGGCGGATGTTGTACGTCATGACGTGGAGCTCGGGCGCCGGGATCGGACCGATCAGGGGGGACGGGTCGGTCATGCCTCCACCCTACGGCGGTGATCGGAGCTGCCAGGGAGGCTTGCGGAGTCGCTCCCGCGCACCCCTACTCTTCGAGGATGACCCTCTCGCCCGCTCTCGCGGCCCTCTCCGACGACTCGTTCGTCTCGCTCACGACCTTCCGGAAGACGGGCGTCGGAGTGTCGACGCCGGTGTGGATCGCCCGCGACGGAGCGGACCTGATCGTCACGACTCCCCGCAAGAGCGGCAAGGTCAAGCGCCTGCACAACGACCCGCGGGTGACCCTCGTCCCCTGCGACCGCCGCGGCCGCGTCGCCGACGGCGCCAGCGTCCTCGAGGCGGAGGCGCACATCGTCTCCGACGCCGACACCGTCGAGCGCCTCGGCCGCGTCTTCCTCCGCAAGTACCGCCTCGAGTACCGCGTCTTCATGGTGATCGAGCGGATCGTCTCCCGCGGCGACCGCACCCGCGTGATGCTCCGCATCGCGGACCGCTGAGCGAGCCCGTCCTGCCGGTCGCCGGACCGCCGAGCGTGCCCTGCATGCTGGTCGAGTAGCCCCGCAGGGGCGTATCGAGCGGCGAAGCCGCTTCGCGTCTCGGTGGTGTGGGAAAGGACGCGGCGCCGCCGCGTCATGTTGGTCGAGTAGCCCCGCAGGGGCGTATCGAGACCCGCCACCACCAGCAGGGCGGGTCTGCGGACTCGCGTCCTGACGGTGGTGGATCTCGATACGCCCGCTCCGCGGGCTACTCGATCAGCATGGTTTTCCCATAGGTAGGCCTTCGGCGGCGGCGGTTCGCGGAGGCGCGGCCGTCCGAGGCTCTGAGTCGCCAACAGGCCGTTGGTGTTTTGCTGGGGACGCGGCAGCAGCCCTTCATGCTGGTCGAGTAGCCCCGCAGAGGCGTATCGAGCGGCGAAGCCGCTTCGCGTCTCGGTGGTGAGGGAAAGGACGCGGCTGCGCCGCGTCATGTTGGTCGAGTAGCCCCGCAGGGGCGTATCGAGACCCGCCGTCGCCAGCAGGACGGGTCTGCAGACTCAGCGTCCTGACGGTGGTGGATCTCGATACGCCCGCTCCGCGGGCTACTCGATCAGCATGACTTTCCCATACGGATGAGGTGATCTTTCCCAGGAGACCCGCCGTCATCAGCAGGGCGGGTCGGCAGACTCAGGATCTGACGGTGGTGGATCTCGATACGCCCGCTCCGCGGGCTACTCGATCAGCATGGGACGTCACCACCGCCGGTCCTCCCCGATCGATACGCCCGCTCCGCGGGCTACTCGATCAGCATGGACGTCCCGCCTACACCCCGGCCGCCCGCGGCGGATAGGGCTTCGGCCGCGGGGCGCCTCGGCACTACGGTGGGGCGTCGCACGCCGGTGCCCCCGCGCCTCCCGCGCACGCCGGCGCACGCAGAAGGAGCACGTATGAGCATCGGAGCAGGGATCTTCCTCCTCGTCGTCGGCGCGATCCTCGCGTTCGCCGTGGACGTCCAGGTGGCCGGAGTCGACCTCAAGCTGGTCGGCTACATCCTGATGGCCGCCGGAGCCGTGGGCCTCGTCCTCGGCCTCGTCCTGATGACGCGGCGCCGCCAGGCCGTCTCGACCACCCGCTCGGCGGTCGACCCCGCCAGCGGTGAGCAGGTCACCCGCCGCACCAGCGAGGGCAACGGCCCCGTCGTCTGACCGCGGAGAACGAGAAGAGGGGCGTCACCGGCATCACCGGTGGCGCCCCTCTTCTCGTCGCCGGGCGTGCCGCGGCGACTACTCGTCGTCCGGCTCGCCGCCCGAGACGGTGTCCGTGTCGCCGCCGCCGCTGGAGGTGTCGGTGCCGGTGCCGTCGGGGAGGTCCTCGGTCTTCTCGGCCTTCTCGTCCTCGGTGCCGTTGCTGCTGTCGCTGCTCATCGCCGCTCTCCCTTCGCCCGGCGCTCTGCCGGAACGCCCACTCTCCTCCGCGCCGGCCGCAGCGCACCAGGGGGTGGCGGCGAGGGGCCGGACGGGGGCACGATGCGCCGACGCCTCCGCACAATCCCCAGCGGCGCACCCCGCCCGTCCGGTTGACTGGGGGCGCTCCGCCGACCGACGGCGGCACTCTGGAGGAGACATGGCGAACCACCGATTCGAGCTGCGGTCCGGACGCGGGATCGGCGTCTCCGCCGCCGGCGACCCGATCGCCGACCGGCTGGTCGTGTTCTGCCACCCCACTCCGGGCGCGGGCGGCTTCGATCCCGACCCCCTGGTCACCGGCCCCTGGGGGCTGCACCTGCTGATCCTCGACCGCCCCGGCTACGGCGCCTCCGACCCCGTCGACGCGAGGCACGGCCGCGTGCAGGACCGCGCCGACGACCTCGCCGAGTACCTGCGCCGCTCCGAGCGCACCGCCCGCGACGTCGACGGCGCCCGCTTCGGCAGCGTCGGCGTGGTCGGCTGGGGCTCCGGAGGCGTCTTCGCGCTCTCGCTCGCCGCGCGGCACCCGGACCTCGTCGACCGCATCGCGATCGTCGGCACCCCCGCTCCCCCGCAGGCCGGCGCGCTCGTGCACGCCACGACGGCGTGGGAGCGGCGCCAGACCCTGCCCGGCGAGGACGCCGCGGGGATCGCCGCCACGCTCCCCGAGGACGCGCCCGGACTCGAGTCCCTCGGCGTCGACCCCGACGACCCGGTGCTCGCGAGCCACGGCGGCCTCCGCAACCGGCTCGAGCGGATGCTCGGCGAGGGCTGGCGCCAGGGCCCCGGCGGCGCCGCGACCGATCTCGTCGCGCTCCGCGACGGCTCCTGGGCCGACGAGCTCGACCGGGTCACCGCCGAGGTGCTGATCGTGAACGGCGACGCGGATCCGGTCGCCGGCTCGGAGGACGCGCGCTGGTTCCGCTCGCGGCTCGCCGACGCGCGCTCCGCGACCGTCGACGGCACGGGCCGGCTGGCGCTGGTGCGCGAGTGGCGCCGGATTCTCGACCACGTCGCTCCGCTCGAGCGCGGCGCGGAGGGACGATGAGCCGCCGCAGCCGCCGCCGGAGCGGTGTCGGCCTCGGCGCCGGACCGCTCGCGCTCGTCGGCGCGATGGCGGTCTCCGGAGTGATCCACCTCGCGCGCCCCGCCGTGTTCGAGCGCGCCGTCCCGCGCGCGATGCCCGGCCCGGTCCGCGGCTGGGTGCTCGTCTCGGGGGTCGCCGAGCTCGCCTGCGCCGCCGCGACGCTCTGGCCGCCGACCCGCGCCGCCGGCGGAGTCGCCTCCGCCGCCCTGATGGCCGGGGTCTTCCCTGCCAACGTGCAGATGGCGCTCGACGCCCGCCGCCCGCGGACCCGCGCGATCACGCTGCTGCGCCTGCCGCTGCAGATCCCGCTGGTGCTCTGGGGCCTGCAGGCCGCCCGCTCGACCCCGCGCTGAAAGCGACCGCGGAGGCCGACGCAACCCCGAGCGGTGCTCGGGAGCGCGCTGCTACCGTCCAGGCATGAGCGACCAGAAGGCGGATGATCGCCGAGACCAGCTGACCAGCGCACCGAAGGCGACGGAGGCCGACGCGGCCCCGCGCATCGACGTGACGACCACCCCCGCGGGCGACACCCGCATCGACATCCGCGACGACGCCGCCGTGCGCCCGGGCCGCGTCGACGCCGACGGCGAGGAGCTCGCCGAGGACGGGCTGGACGAGGACGGCGCCGATGTCTGAGCTCAAGCGCGCCGCGATCGTCTACAACCCCGTCAAGGTCGACCTCGAGGCCGTGCAGGCCGCCGTCGCCCGCGCCCAGGAGGCCGCCGGCTGGGACGAGACCCTCTGGTTCGAGACCTCCGTCGAGGACCCGGGAGCCGGCCAGACCAGGGAGGCGCTCGAGGCGGGCGTCGACACGGTGATCGCCGCCGGCGGCGACGGCACGGTCCGGGTCGTGGCGGAGGCGCTGCTGGGCTCGAAGTCCTCGCTCGCGCTGCTGCCCTCGGGCACCGGCAACCTGCTCGCCCGCAATCTGAACCTCACCCTCGACGACGTCGACAACGCGCTGACCGTCGCCTTCTCGGGCCAGGACCGCCCGATCGACATCGGCATGATCGACATCGAGACCGCCGAGGGCCGCGACCGCAAGGCCTACGTCGTGATGGCGGGCCTGGGCATCGACGCGAAGATGCTCGCGAACACCGACGACGACCTGAAGAAGCGCGCGGGCTGGCTCGCCTACGTCGACGCACTGCGCAAGGCCCTGCTGGACAAGAACCAGCTCGAGTTCCGCTACTCCCTCGACGGCGCGAAGAACCGCAAGGTGCGCGCGCACACGATCATCGTGGGCAACTGCGGCGCCCTGCCGGCGAACATCCTGCTGCTGCCGGACGCCGCGGTCGACGACGGCGAGTTCGACATCGTGCTGCTGCGCCCCGAGGGCTTCTTCGGCTGGGCGCAGATCATCTTCAAGGTGGTCTGGGAGAACGGCGTGCTGCGCCGCAGCGGTGCCGTCGGCAAGAAGCTGATGGGCCTGACCAAGGAGGTCTCGGCGCTGCGCTACGTCAAGGGCCGCGAGCTCGTCGTGCGCCTGGAGAAGCCGCAGGAGATCGAGCTGGACGGCGACCCGTTCGGGACCACCTCGGCGTTCCGCACCTGGATCGAGCCGGGCGGACTGACCGTCCGGGTGCCGGCCGCCTGACAGGGCGGTCGGGACGAACGAGCGCTGACCGGCCGCCTGACAGGGCGTCGCGACGGATGAGCGGGGACCCGCCGCCTGATCGGAAGGCGGCGGGCACCGGCGAGCGCTGGTGCGGCGCGAGTTCGGGTCACGCACCCCATGCGCTTGCATGGACACGGCGACCCTAGTGCGGATTCCGTCGTGAAAGCAATGGATACCGTTCCCGGAGGCGCCGATCCGGCGTCGAGCAGGTGATTCTGCTCAGTGATCCGTGCCGGACGCAACGGATTCCGCATCCCGCGCGCGATCCGGCCGTCGCGGGTCCGACCCGCCACCGGGGCGTCTCCGCGCCCGTCAAGCGGGAGAACCGGGCTCCGTCGCTCCAGTACCGTTCCCCCCATGGGCTTCTTCGACCGCACCGACCCCCCGGCCACTCCCCCGGCCGCTCCCCCCGCCGAGCGGCGGCCGACGGTCTGGAGCGACGGACTCGGGCGCTTCGCCTTCCGCTGCCTCCAGGCGCTCATCGTCCTGGGACTCGCCGCGGTCCTCGTCCTGGCGATGACCCAGCTCACGCTGGTGATCATCCCGGTGCTGATCGCGATCATCCTCGCCTCGGCCATCCACCCGGTCCTCGCCTGGATGCGCCGCAAGGGCGTGCCCTCGATCCTGGCGACCTGGATCGCCCTGATCGGCCTCCTCGCGATCCTCGGCGCCATCGGCTGGCTGATCACCGTCGCCGTCCGCAACCAGTGGGACGAGCTGGTCAGCAGCGCCTCCGACGGCATCGCCTCGCTGCAGGACTACGTGCAGCACCTGCCGTTCCAGATCGACGAGCAGCAGATCGAGGACGCCCGCCAGACGGTGGTCGACTTCCTCACCTCGAGCTCCTTCGGCTCCGGCGCCCTCGCCGGCGCGGCCGCCGCCGCCAACTTCGTCACCGGCCTGGTGCTGATGATCGTCGTCCTCTTCTTCTTCATGAAGGACGGCCCGAAGATCTGGGAGTTCCTGCTCCGCCCCTTCACCGGCTCGAGCTACGACCGCGCCAAGCGCGTCGGCGGCAAGACGGTCGACGTCCTCGGCGGCTACATCCGCGGCACGGCGACCGTCGCTGCGGTCGACGCGATCGGCATCGGCGTCGCCCTGGCGATCCTGCAGGTGCCGCTGGCCCTCCCGCTCGCGGTGATCGTCTTCCTCACCGCCTTCATCCCGATCGTCGGAGCGACGGCCGCCGGCATCCTCGCCGCCCTCGTCGCGCTGGTGGCGAACGGCCCTGTGGCCGCGCTGATCGTGATCATCGTCGTCATCGCGGTCAACCAGCTCGAGGGCAACTTCCTCCAGCCGGTCGTGATGGCCCGCTCGCTCAAGCTGCACCCGCTGATCGTGCTGATCGCGCTGACCATCGGCACCGTGCTCGCCGGCATCGTCGGCGCCGTCCTCGCCGTGCCGATCGCCGCGGTCGCCTGGGGCATCGTCTCGGTCTGGAACGGCCCCGACCGCCCGGCCGAGCCGGCCCGGCAGAAGCGCGACGAGAGCGTCTGACCCGCTCGGATCGCCACGACGGGACCGTCGGGCCGCACCCCTAGGGCGTGCGCCCGATGATCCCGTCGCGCAGCGCCTGGCGCCGCAGCGCGATCTTCGTGCTCACGCCGACGCCCTCGGCGCGGTACTTCGCCCGGGCGTTGCGGAGCGAGCTGCGCGCCGCGTCCTGGGTGATCCCGAGCTCGGTCGCGACCTGCTTGAGCGAGAGGCCCTCGACGAAGAGGCCGACGATCCGGCGCTCGCGGGCCGTCAGCGGTCCCGCGCCGCCGCCGCCGAGCAGCGCCCGGGTCTGCGGGGTGAGGAAGCACTCGCCGCGCGCCGCGGTGCGGATCGCCTCGAGGATGACCTCGGTCCGCTCGCTCTTCACTAGATAGCCGCGTGCTCCCGCCTCCAAGGCCCCCGCGACGGTCTCCGGCTGCGAGTGCGTGCTGATGATGATCGTCGCCGCTCCCGAGGCGGTGATGGTGCGGATCTTCATCGCGAGGTCGAGGTCGTCGCCGAGGTCGATGTCCAGCAGCACGACGTCGGTCGGGAAGCGCGGGTGCGCCAGCAGCGCGGTCCAGCTCGGGGCGGTCGCGACGACGCGGATGTCGGAGCCGGAGCGGTTGATCCACTCGGTGAGGGCGCTGAGCAGGATCGGGTGGTCGTCGAGGATGGCGAGGGCGATCCCGGGGGCCCCGCTCGCCGTCACGGGATCGGGCGCACTCATGCCGGCCTCCCCGGCGGGCGGTGGTCCAGCTCGATCGTCGTGCCCGTCCCCTCCGGCGAGGCCCGATGCGCGCCGATCTCGCCGAGGATCCCCCACACCGAGGGATCGAGGTCGCGCGGGCGCAGACCCGGCGCGCGGAGGACGATCCGCACGGGTGCCGCCGCGTCCTCGCTCTGCGCGAGCAGCAGCTCGATCGGCGGGCGACCGGCGCCCGCCTGCGTCGTCAGCAGCCAGAGGACCGAGAGCAGGCGCGAGCGGTCGGGCGGAGCGAGCGCGGCGGCCACCCCGCGCGGGTCGCGGACGAGGACCGACCCGGCCAGCAGCGCCGACTCCTCCACTGCGATCTGCAGCCAGGTGCGGTCGTGGCTGCGCGCCAGCACCTCCCGCAGCCGGTCGCCGAGCAGCCGGGCGCGCTCGCCGAGATCGGCGTCGGGGACGGTGTCGCGGGCGACGACCTCCTCGAGCAGCTCCGCGATCTCCGCGTCGACGCGGGCGAGCTCCGCGGCGGCGAGGCTGCCCGGACCCGTGCCCGGTCCGTCCACCACGCTGTCGGCCAGCGTGCGGTCGAGCCCGCGGTGCACGTGGCGGTCGAGTGCGGTGAGCAGGGCCGCGTAGACCGCCACCGGCGCGGTCGACAGCAGGACGTTCCCCACGGCGATGCTCGTTCCGTCGTCGGCGAGCAGCGCGTGGCCCAGCAGCCCGAGCAGGCTGAGCGCGACGAGCCCGGCGATCGCGCCGGTGCTCCGCGCGGGCGGCTGGAAGCCCAGGAGCGCGATCACCGTCGCGCCCACTCCGATGCAGACCGTCGGGTAGTAGAGCGGCGCCGGCGCCGGCAGCGCGTAGTCGGCGAACTCCAGCACCAGCGCCACGGCGTCGACGACGACGACCCCGGCGAACAGCCGGCGGGGCAGCTCGCCGCGCCGGGTCACCACGACGACGATCCCCACCGCGAGCGCGCCGAGCACCAGGACCCAGGAGAGGCCGGAGAGCCAGGTCGCCGACCGGTCGTTCAGCGCCCAGAGGAAGGAGGCGAGTCCGCGGACCACCAGCGCCACGGAGATCGAGAGGAAGCCGACGCTGAGATAGCTCGCGGTGAGGCGGTTCGTGCGGGTGATCCGCTGGCGGACCGAGTCGAGCGTCCGCGGGCCCTGCCCCGCCGCCCGGACCAGCTCGACGAGCGTGCCCTCGCCGGAGCGGTCGGCGGCCTCCGCCGGGGCGGTCATCGCGGCACGCTCATCAGGACGGTCGTGCCGGCGCCGACCGCGGAGAACACCCGGACCGTCCCGCCGACCGCCTCGATCCGCCCGACGACCGACTGCGCGAGCCCGAGCCGCGCCGCGGGCACCGCCGAGGGGTCGAAGCCGCGACCGGCGTCCGAGACGGTCACCCGGACCGAGTCCGGCCCCTGGTCGAGCGTGACGTGCGCGGTGGCGGTGCCGGAGTGGCGGCGCACGTTCTCGAGGCACTCCCCCGCCGCCCGCGCGAGGGCGTCGAGCGCCGGTGCGCGGAGGGGGACCTCGGTGCCGGAGTCGTCGGCGCCCGCGTGCCAGCGCACCTCCACGCCGAGCGTCTGCGCCCGGCGGCCGACCTCGGCGAGCACGGCGGGCACCGGGCTCCCCTCCTCGACCGCCGTCGGAGCCGGCTCCGGCTCGGCGCGGTCGAGCCGGCGGAGGAGGGCGAGGTCCGCCTCGGCCTGGGCCCGCAGCGTCGACGCGGGGACGCCCTCGCCGCGGTGGGCGAGGAGGGTGAGGGTGGCGAGGATCGTGTCGTGCATCAGCCGCGCCTCGCGGCGGCGCTGCGCCTCGCTCTCGCTGGAGCGGCGCTCGGCCGCGTGCGCGGTGAGGAGGCGCGCGGTGCCGGCGTGCGCGCGCTCGACGCTGGAGGCGAGCCAGCGGGCGCCGATGACGGCGATGATCCAGCAGACGACGACCGAGAGGCCGACGAACAGCGCGCGGCCCGACCCCCAGGTGGCCGCCGTCGCGAGGGCCAGCGCCGGGAGGCCGGCGAGCACGGCCGCCGCACCGAGCCGCGGGGACGAGCCGATCGCGAGCAGCCCGGCGGGGAGGGCCATCGAGGCGAGCATCGTCACGCAGCTGAGCACGGTGCGGTCGCCGTCCTGGACGCCCGGGCCGAGGAACGCGGCGAGCGCGGCGAAGCCGAGCACGAGACCGGCCAGCACCGCCCGCGCCCCGGCGGGGCCGGCCCGGCGCGAGGAGAGCTGGATCGCGGCGCTGACGACGAGCAGGAGGGCGCTCGGCAGCACGGCGAGCAGCTCGCCGGGCGCGAGCAGAGCCAGGTGGAGCGCGGACGCGCCCGCGAAGACGCCCCCGGCCCGGCGCGCGCACGCGAGCCCGACCTCGCTCTGCTCGCGCCGGAGCTCGAGCGCGTCGGCGGTCGCGATCGCGGCGGTCGCGGCACTCGAGGTCTCGGCACCCGGGGTCTCGGCACCGGGGGTCTCGGCACTCGGGAGCAGCATCGACACCTCGCCGGCAGGGGGTGCGCGAGCCGCACCCGGAGTTGCATCGTGGCACAGCGGACGGACGCGCGCGGAGCCGTTCTGCACTCCGCGGTCGCGCTCGGGCGCCCGTCTCCCGTAGAGTGGGGTCATCTCCTGGGCGATCGCCCGAATTCCACGGCTGAGAAGTCGCACCACGACGAAGAGACTCAGCCCCTGATAGAGACCGCACGGATCGAGTGCATCGCCCTCGATCTCCCGGTTCGAACGCCCGCCTCACCCGCGGGTACCGCCCTTCACAGGACGCCGCGGAAGCCGCGCCGTTCCTCGTTCGACCCCCGCTTCTCCGACACTCTCGGTGAGCGGGACGTTCTCCCCCGCGCAGACGCACTCCCCACGAGGAGCCGCGCTCTCCGCCCCCAGACGACCCGGACCATCCGGCCGACGCGTGTTTCACCCGCAGCGGCCGAGCGGATCGGGTACCGCACAGCTGTGCGAAATCTAACGACGGCCGCTCACGCGGGCGTCACCATCACGTAAGGAAAAGAAATGCCTACTGGCACCGTTAAGTGGTTCAACTCCGAAAAGGGCTTCGGCTTCATCGCTCCCGACGACGGAGGCGCCGACGTGTTCGCGCACTTCTCCGCCATCGCCAAGGAGGGCTACCGCGAGCTCGTCGAGAACCAGCACGTCGAGTACGACGTCGAGCAGGGCCGCAAGGGCCCGCAGGCCGCGAACATCCGCGGCGTCGGCGAGTAATCACCGACTCCTGCGTCACACGGCCTCCGGGCCGCAGCGACCTCTGAACGCCCCGTCCCCCGCGATCCTCGGATCCGGTGGGCGGGGCGTTCGTCGTTCCCGGTCCGACCTGCCCGGGGCCGCGCCGCGGCGGTATCCTCGCGAGCATGGGACGACTGATCTACGGGCCGCAGTCACTCGAGATCGACTTCGACGATCGACTGCTCGCCCACCTGAAGGTGGCGATGTTCGCGAAGATGCGGCGGAACGAGTCGTTCAGCCTCTCCTGGACCGAGCCGGAGTCGAGCGGCTACGGCCGCAGCTCCGTCTGGATCCACCCGACGACGCCGCTGCACTTCCGCTTCCACGGCGGCCGGCGCCCGGCCCTCAACCGCACCTGGATCGACGAGCTGATCGCCCACGCCAACGCCACCGGCGAGATGGTCCTGGCCGCGGAGCCCGACGAGCACGCCTGACCCCCGGGTCTCGATACGCCCCTCCGGGGCTACTCGACCAGCATGCTTGCCGCTAGCGGCTACTCGCCCGGCAAGTCGGCCGACACGCCCACCATGCTGATCGAGTAGCGCCCGCAGGGCGCGTATCGAGATCCACCACCGCCGGACGACCCACCCCGCTGAGGACGGCGGGTCTCGATACGCCCCTCCGGGGCTACTCGACCAGCATGTCTGCGGGATGCCGACGCACGCGGCTCAGACGACGCGGGGGCGGGCGGTGTGCACGAGCTCGTCGTGCGGCAGGGCGCGCAGGCGTGCCGCGATCTCCTCGCGGGCGGTGGCGTCGACGGACGCCCAGGCGTACTCCTCCGGCCAGAGCGGAGTGAGGGTCACCAGCTCGACGTCGCCGGTCGCCAGCTCGAGGCGCTCGGGCAGGCCGCCGCCGCGGAGCCCCAGCAGCACGCCGACCGAGCCGTGCTCGTCGGTCCAGGCCGGCGGAGCGGCCGCGCCGTGCAGGGTCGCGGTGTCGACGCCCGTGCGGCAGCAGACGCCCTGCAGCGCCGCGAGACGGGCCGCCTCGTAGAGGACGCGGAACTGCCAGTGGTTCCAGAGGTCGGCCGCGGGGATGCCCCGGAGCGCCGAGGTCTCGAGGCACAGCTCGAGACCGAGGCCGGTGCCGGGTCGCGCGAGGCGGTCGAAGGGATCGCTGAGGCCGTCGGTGGCGAGCACCACGGAGGCGCCGCGCTCGACGCGGAGGAACGCGCGGTGATCGGTCGGCCAGCGGGCGCCGCCGCGCACCCCCGGGTCCTCCGTCGAGACGACGACCGTGCGGTCCAGCTCGCCGACGCTGCGCCAGAGCTGGGCACGATCCTCGGCCACGGCCTCCGCGAGGGCCTGCCGCTCGTCCGGGGTCCAGCGGAGCTCCCGCGCGCGGTTGAACAGCAACGACATGAGACTCCCCGTCCGCGCGGCCGGCGTGCCGCGTCCTCCGGAACCGTACGGGGCCCGCCAGGGGGGCTCCTCCGAGCAACCGGAGTAGTTCCTGGACGCCGGGCCGCGCCGCGGACGGGCTCAGCCGAGCGGATCGACGCCGTTGTGGCGCCAGCGCTCGTCGGCGAGCTGGCCCGAGCCGGCCTCGCCGTCGTGCGCGCCGAGCGGCTCGGCCTCGCGCCGCGCCTCGACCGGGACGGCCCCGAGCGAGGTGCCCGCGCCCTCGGCCGTGCTGCCGGGGGCGAGCAGCCCCTCCTCGTCCTCGCGGGAGCCGACCTCGTCCTCCGGGGCGTTCTCGGTGCCGCTCTCGGCCATCGAGTCGTAGGGGTGGTCGGGGTCGGCGCTCTCGTCGGGAGTGGTGCTCTCCTCGTTCTCGGCGTCGGCGGGCTGGACGTCGTCCGGCTGCTCGACGTTCGCCGAGCCTCCGCTGGTGAATCCGGCGAACTCGGGGCTCTCGTCTGCGCTCATGGCCGCCACGGTAGCACCGGGCGGCCAGCGCCTAGGCTCGGGGGACGACCGCCTCGGCGGCACGACGACGGGAGCGGGAAGTGCGACGACTGGGTTACGAGCGGTTCGGCGGACCGGACGTGCTCTCCTGGCGGGAGGCCCCCGTGCCGATGCCCGGACGCGGCGAGGTGCTGGTGCGCACGCGCGCCGCGAGCATCAACGCGACCGACGAGAAGATCCTCTCCGGCGCCGCCCGGATCATGACGGTCGGCCGGAAGCGCCCCTACGGCTTCGGGCTCGACATCGCCGGCACGGTCGAGGCGCTCGGCCCGGGCGACCACTCCGTCTCGATCGGCGACCGGGTGGTGGGCATGACCCGCGACGGCGACGCCTTCGCCGACGCCGCGATCGTCCGCGGCCGCTCGCTGGTGCCGCTGCCCGACTCCCTCGACGACGTGCAGGGGGTGACGCTGGCGATGTCCGGCGGCACCGCGATCGGCGTGGTCGACGCCCTGCGGGTCCGGGCCGGCGAAGAGGTGCTGGTGGGCGGCGGCTCCGGAGCGATCGGGAACCTCGTCGTGCAGCTGCTCCTCCGCGCGGGCTGCACCGTCGCCGCGACCGGCTCCGCCGCGTCCGCCGACACCCTGCGCGGGCTCGGCGCCGAGCCGCACGACTACCGCCTGCTCGACCTCGGCGTGCTCGGCGGCCGCTTCGACGCGGTGCTCGACGTCTCCGGACACCTGCCGGCGCGGGACGCCGCGATCCTGCTGGCCGACGGCGGCCGCTACGCCACCCTCGTGCCGAGCGGCCCGGACCTCGGCGCCCAGGCGGCGAGCCTCGTCCGGCGCGGCCGCCCGAAGGTGAGCAACCTGATCGTCACGGCGAGCGCCGAGCGGATCGGCCGCGCGGTCTCGCTCGCCGTCTCGGGCGAGCTCGTCCCCGCGGCCGGCGCCGTGCATCCGCTCGACGAGATCGTCGCCGTGCTGGCGCGGCGCGCTCAGGGCACCGATCGGACGATCGGCAAGATCGTCTTCACCGCCGACGACGCGGCTCCGCTGAGCTGACCGGACCCGAGCCGACCGGGGCGGCGGACTCGCCCTCCTCCTCGCGCGGCGCCGCGCCGCCGAGGGAGAGGGTCGCCGCGAAGCCGACGGCCAGGAACGCACCCGCGGCGAAGGCGGCGAAGCGCGTGCCGTCCGAGAGCGCCTCCCCCGCGGCCCGCGCGACGTCCGCGGTGCCGGGGTCGGCCGCGAGACCGGCGATGGCCGCTCCCGAGGAGTCGACGACGGCGTCCACCGTGCTGCTGACCTGCGCGGCCGGCAGCCCCTGGTCCTCCAGCGACGAGGCGAGGACACCCGCGGTCGAGGTGTAGAGGATCGTGCCGAGCACCGCGATGCCGAGCGCCGAGCCGATCTGCCGGGCCGTCGACTGGGTGCCGGAGCCCTGCCCGCTGAGCTCGACCGGCACGTCGCGCAGCACGACCCCGGTCAGCTGCGCGGTGGCGAGGCCGACGCCGGAGCCGTAGACGGCGAGGAAGGGCACGAGCGCCCACCACGGCGTCGTGTCGGAGACGACGGCGCCGATGCCGACGACGCCCACGATCTCGGCCGCGAGCCCGACCCGGACGATCAGCACGGCCGAGACGCGGTTGCCGAACGCGCCCGCGAAGCCGGAGGCGACGAACGAGCCGAGCGCGAGGGCGATCAGCACCAGCCCGGTCTGCACGGCCGTGTAGCCGAGCACGTTCTGCAGCCAGATCGGCAGGGCCAGGATGATGCCGAACTCGCCGAGCGAGACGATCATCGCGGCGATGCTGCCGTTGCGGAACGAGGCCAGCCGGAAGAGCCGGAGCGAGAGCATCGCCGAGCGCCCGGCGCGCTCGCGGGCCCGCGCCCAGAGCACGAAGGCGATGGTCGCGAGGACGGCGACCACGAAGGCGACCGGCACCGGCGAGGGCAGCCACCAGCCGAGGCTCCGGCCCTCGATCAGGCCGAAGACCAGGCCGGCGGAGGCGACGACCGAGAGCAGCGCGCCGACCAGGTCGACGCGGCCCGCGTCCGGCTGCTTCGACTCGTCGACGAAGAGCAGCGCGCCGACGACGATGACGATCCCGAGGGGGATGTTGATCCCGAAGGCCCAGCGCCAGGAGAAGTCGGTGGTGAGCCAGCCGCCCAGCAGCGGGCCGACGGCGGTCATGCCGCCGATCGTCGAGCCCCAGACGGCGAAGGCGATCGCGCGCTCCTTGCCGCGGAAGGTGGCGTTGATCAGCGAGAGCGTCGACGGCAGCACCATCGCGCCGCCCACGCCCTGCACCACCCGCGACAGGATCAGCAGGTCGCCGGTCGCCGCGAGCGACGCTGCCACCGAGGACAGCGCGAACAGCGCGATGCCGACGACGAGCATCCGGCGCCGGCCCCAGCGGTCGGCGAGCGTGCCGAAGGCGAGCAGGAGCGCGGCGAAGACGAGCGTGTAGGACTCCTGCACCCACTGCACCTGGGTCGAGGTGATGCCGAGGTCGGCGACGATCGACGGGATCGCCACGTTCACGATCGTCGAGTCGACGATGATCGTCGCCACACCGAGGCTGATCACGACCAGTCCGATCCACCGGCGCCGTGCTGCTGCGAGAGCCATGATGCCGTCCTCCTCCGCCCCGGATCCGGTCCGGAGCTCCATTAGTAAGCCAGCTGACTATATGCCTCGGCGGGCCGCTCGCGCCAGGGTGGCGCGTGGAGGAGGGTCCGGAACAGTACCGGCCCGTGCCCCGCCGGACAAGGGCGAGAACCGCTCAGGGAGCGTTCGTCAGGATGGTCGCATGCCCGCATCTCCCCGCTCCTTCCCCTACCCCCTCGGCGTCTCCCTCCGCGGCGACGCCGGCGCGAACGTCGCCGTCTACTCCGAGACCGCGGACAGCGTCGAGGTCTGCCTCTTCGACGAGTCCGGAGCCGAGACCCGCATCACCCTCTCCGAGCGCACCGGACACGTCTTCCACGGCATCGTCCCCGGCATGCGCGTCGGCACCCGCTACGGCCTTCGCGTCGACGGCCCCTGGGACCCCGCCAACGGCCTCCGCCACAACGCCGCGAAGCTCCTGCTCGACCCGCACGCCACCGCGATCGAGGGCGGCTACGACTGGAGCGAGGACGTCTTCGGCCAGTTCTACGAGGACGCCGACACCCGGAACGACGCCGACGACGCGGCCGCCGTGCCGCGCTGCGTCGTGACCGACCCCGACTCCTTCGACTGGACCGGCGACGAGGCCCCGCGCATCCCGCTGGACGAGACCGTCGTCTACGAGGTGCACGTGAAGGGCTTCACCCAGCTGCACCCCGACGTGCCCGAGGAGATCCGCGGCACCTACCGCGGCCTCGGCCACCCCGCGTCGATCAAGCACTTCACCGACCTCGGCGTGACCTCGGTCGAGCTGCTGCCGGTGCACCAGTTCGTGCAGGACTCGCACCTCGTCGAGAAGGGCCTGCGCAACTACTGGGGCTACAACTCGCTCGGCTTCTTCGCACCGCACAACGAGTACTCGCACGCCGGCGACGACGGCTCGCAGGTCGACGAGTTCAAGGCCATGGTCAAGGCGTTCCACGAGGCCGGCCTCGAGGTCATCCTCGACGTCGTCTACAACCACACCGCCGAGGGCAACGACAAGGGCCCGACCCTCTCCTTCAAGGGCATCGACAACGGCTCCTACTACCGCCTCGTCGAGGACGACCGCGCCAACTACTTCGACACCACCGGCACCGGTAACAGCCTCAACGTCGCGCACCCCGCGGCGCTCGGTCTGATCATGGACTCGCTGCGCTACTGGGTCACCGAGATGCACGTCGACGGCTTCCGCTTCGACCTCGCCACCACGCTCACCCGCCAGACAGGCGAGGCCGAGGTGCACAGCGCCTTCCTCGACCTGATCGCGCAGGACCCGGTGCTCGCGCCCGTCAAGATGATCGCCGAGCCGTGGGACACCGCCGGCTACCAGGTGGGCGGCTTCCCCGCCGACTGGTCGGAGTGGAACGGGAAGTTCCGCGACGACGTCCGCGACTTCTGGCACGGCGCCGACTCGGTGCTCGGCACCACCGCGCAGCGGATCCTCGGCTCGCCGGACGTCTACGAGGCCGACAAGCGCTCCCCCGTCTCGAGCGTCAACTTCGTCACCGCGCACGACGGCTTCACCCTCGCCGACCTCACCGCCTACTCGCGCAAGCACAACGCGGCCAACGGCGAGGACAACAACGACGGCGAGAGCGACAACCGCTCCTCCAACAACGGCGCGGAGGGCCCGACCGACAACGGCGCCGTCAACGAGCGCCGGTCCCGGATGCGCCGCAACTTCCTCGCGACGCTGCTGCTCTCGGCCGGCGTGCCGATGATCCTCGGCGGCGACGAGATCGCGCGCACCCAGGGCGGCAACAACAACGCCTACTGCCAGGACGACGAGATCTCCTGGTTCGACTGGGAGAACGCGGACCTCAACCTGCTCGCCTTCACCCGTGAGCTGATCGCGCTGCGGAAGGCCGAGCCGGCCCTGCGCCCGAAGTGGTTCCGCCGCGCCCCCGGCGACGGCCCCGAGACGGTCGACATCCTGCGCTCCGACGCGGCCGGTTTCGCCGACGACGACTGGGACAACCCGGACGCCCGCACGATCACGTTCGTCTTCCGCGCGGAGGGCAGCGACAGCTTCGCGCTGCTGCTGAACTCGGCCGAGAACGGCGTCGAGTTCACCGTGCCGGACGCGCCCGGTGCGGAGTGGGTGCTCGCCTGCTCGAGCGACCCGGAGCAGGTCGTCGAGGGCGAGGTCACCACGCTGATCGTGCGCGACGCGTCCTTCACGCTGCTGCGCTCCGCCGCCGCCTGATGGCCGGGCCGGGCCGGACCTCGCGGCGCCTGCGCTTCAGCGGGCGCATCGCGGGGTTCGGCACGGCCTCCGGCACCCGGATCGTGCTCGGCCTGTGGGAGAGCACGCCGTTCGGCGCGTTCGCCGACGCCATGGTCGAGCGGGCGGACGGGCACCGGATCCTGATCGCGCCGACCGACGAGGTGGCGGAGTTCATCGGGTCGACGTACGCGTTCGACGAGGTGCGACTCGCGCCGGTCGCCTGGCGTCGCGTCGCCGGCGGGATCGACGCCACGGCCGGCCCACTGGATCTGTCGCTGCGGCTCGGCCGGCTCACCCCGCTGGGCCGCCTGCTGCGCATCGTGCCGCGGCCGCTCGCCGAGCACCCCGCGTGGCTGACCGCGATCTCGCCGGTCGCCTCCGTGCTGGTGCGCGGCGTGAGCACCGCGGGCTCGGCCGGCCACGGCAAGCGGGAGTACTACGGGGTCCGTGCGATCCGCTCGATCCTCGGGGTCACCGCGTCGCTCGACGGCGAGGACCTCGGCGCGCTCGGGCCGCTGTCGCCGCCGGTCCGCTTCGGCTTCTCGTCGGCACCGGCCACTCCGGCGATCGTCGACGTCACCACCACCATCACGCTGCCCCGGACCCCCGGTGCGGCACGAGAGAGAGGAAGCGCCTCGTGAAGAAGGGCGACAAGATCAGCTGGAACACCTCGCAGGGCGAGACCCACGGCGAGCTGGTCGAGAAGAAGACGAAGGAGTTCCACTTCGAGGGGCAGAAGTTCAACGCCTCGGACGACGAGCCCTACTGGATCGTGCAGAGCGACAAGACCGACGCGAAGGCCGCCCACAAGGAGTCCTCGCTCAAGAAGAAGTAGCGGCGCACACTGGGGAGCATGAGCGACGACAACGACGTGCGCCGACTGGCGCTCCTGCTCCCCGGCACCGAGGAGCGGACCGCCTACGGCACCCCGGCCTTCTACGCCGGCCCGAGGATGTTCGCCCGCCTGCACCAGCGGCCGGGTGTCCTGCTCGTCTGGCGGGCCGATCTGGGCGAGCGCGAGGCGCTGCTGAAGACCGACCCGGAGACGTACTTCACGACGAGCCACTACGACGGGCATCCGAGCGTGCTCGTGCGGCTGGAGTGCATCGCCGTGGACGAGCTCGGTGAGCTGCTGCGCGAGGCGTGGGCGGCGAGGGCGCCGCGCCGGCCGCTCGACGGTGAGGCGTAGTTCCTAGGCGCCGCGTCGCACCAGCTCGTGCACCCAGGCGAGCTTCTCGGCGATCGCGGGCGTGATGACGAACGGGTAGAGGTCGTCCTTGCCCATCGAGCGGTTCACGCTGTTGAGGGCGAGCGAGAAGCCGTGCCAGCGGGCGAGGATCTCGGGCATCTCGAGGCCGGACACGCGCTCAGCGCCGGTCGCCTGCACGCCGCCGACGAGCGATTCGGGGAGTCGGCCCCAGGGCCCGGCGACGGTCAGGCCGACCGTCGCGGTCGTCTCGAGCGCGTCGGCGATGTGCAGGTAGTGCGCGAAGGTCTCCGCGAAGTCCTCCCACGGATGCGTCGTGGCGTACTGCGAGATGTGATCGCGCGCCCAGTCCTCGGTCGAGGCGCCGCCGTAGTGCGCGTCGAGCGCGGCGCCGTAATCGGCCCGCTCGTCGCCGAACAGCGCACGGAACGCGGGCAGGAGCGTCGTGCCGTCGACGAGCAGCTGCCAGTAGTAGTGGCCGGTCTCGTGCCGGAAGTGGCCGAGCATCGTCCGGTACGGCTCGCCGAGGCGCGCCTTGAGCGCCTCGCGGTGCGCGTCGTTCCCCTCGGCGAGGTCGACGGTGATCACGCCGTCGGCGTGCCCGGTCGTGACGGAGCCCTGCGCGGAGGAGAGCAGCTCGAAGGAGAGACGGCGGGATCCCTGGACCGGGAGGTCGAGATGCCGCAGCTGCCGCAGCAGCCGCCGCTTGGCGAACTCGGCGACGGTCAGCTGGCTCAGCGTCGCCGCGTCATACACCGGCGGCCGGGCGCTGGTCAGGGCACACGAGGCGCAGGCGCCACCCGTGCCCTCCGCCGCCAGCCAGGTGCAGTCGATCGTGCCGCGGTACACGCAGAGCGCGCGCCCCTCCGCCTCGACGAGCTCGTCCGCGTCGACGTCGTACGCGAGCGCCGTGCCGCAGCGCAGGCACCGCGCGTCCTCGAACTCCACCCGCGCCTCGCAGTGCGGACAGCCGAAGACGCGCATGACGGGCGAGCTTACCCGCCTTCTGGCCCGACGAGCTTCGAGCCCTCGCCG
Source organism: Rathayibacter sp. VKM Ac-2857 (assembly GCF_013205025.1). Classification (GTDB taxonomy): domain Bacteria; phylum Actinomycetota; class Actinomycetes; order Actinomycetales; family Microbacteriaceae; genus Rathayibacter. The sequence goes on from NZ_JABMLE010000001.1 coordinate 1,377,575, forward strand.
GTGCCGGCCAGGTCGGCGAGGACCTCGACGACGACGCTCCGGATCCCCGCGAACGCCTCCGACGACGAGTTCGCCGCCCAGGAGAGCGAGGGGAACTCCGCCACGGTGCCGAGGAACTGCTCGTCCTCCTGCGACCACTGGACCCGGTAGGTGCAGCGCTCCGCGTCGGTCATCGTCGCTCCCCTTCCCCTTCACGGTCTCCGCGAGCACCTGCTCGACGTGACCGGACGAGTATCACGGGCGATCTCAGCGAGGCAGTGATCCTGCGCCAGATCGCGTCGCCCTCGCGATCGACTCGTCGCCGCGCTGTAGAGAGGTGCGATGGACGTCAACCAGGTCGCCGAGCAGCTCGGTGTGACTCCGCGCCGAGTGCGGGCGCTGATCGCCGCGGGCCGGATCGAGGCCAGGAAGGTCGGTCGCCGCTGGGAGATCGTGGAGGTGCCCGAGATGCGCTCGCGCCGGCCGCTCTCCGCCAGGTCGCGGCGGCTGCTGGCCCACGCCCTGCACGAGCGGACCCTGTCGGGCCTCGAGGGACAGGAGCGCGCCAGGACCGCCGCGCGCATCCGCCTGCTTCGCGCGTCGCCCGACCGCCGGGCTGCTGGCGGACTGGTGGGGCGGGACTGTGGAGTCCGGGCTCGTCGACTTCGGCACGAACCTCGTGCAGCACGCGCTCCACGGCGACCCCGCCTACGTCCGAGAGGCTCTGCACCGACCGCGACGGGAGTACCTCCGGCGCCCGGACGTACTGGCGACCGTCGTCGGCTCGGAGCGACGCATCCAGGGCCTCTCCACCGACGAGCTGGCACACGCCGCGGGGGTGGCCGTCTCCGACGTGCGACGCCTCGAACGCGGACTGCCGATGTCGACCCCCTCGACCGCGCGACGGGTTCTGGACGTGCTGGGCGTCGAGCCGACCGCGCTTCCCGACTTGGACTGTCGATGAGGGATCGCCTGGAAGGCAGGCCCTCCGTCGCGCTGGCACGGCCCCGCCGGGCGACGACCTAGGCGATGCGGATCAGCTTCTTGTTGACGAACTCCTCGAGGGCGCTGCGGCCCATCTCGCGGCCGGTGCCGGAGCGCTTGACGCCGCCGAAGGGGAGCTCGGCCGCGTCGCCGAGGACGAGGTTGATCCAGACCATGCCGGCGTCGATGCGGTCGGCCAGGCGGAGGGCCTGCTCCGAGTCGGTCGTGTAGAGGTACGAGCCCAGGCCGTAGGGGGTGTCATTGGCGAGAGCGATCGCCTCGTCCTCGTCGTGCACGCGGTAGAGCGCGGCGACGGGGCCGAAGAACTCCTCGCGGTAGGCGTTCATCTCGGGCGTGACGTCCTCGAGGACGGCGGGCGGGAAGAAGTTGCCGGTCACCTCGCCGCTCGCGCGGACGGTCGCGCCCTGCTCGCGGGCGACGGCGAGCTGCTGCTCGAGGCGCTCGGTCGCGGCGGCGGAGGAGAGCGGGCCGAGCAGGGTCCCCGAGGCGTTGGGATCCGCGGGCTGCGCGGCGGTGAAGGCCGCGGTGAACTTCTCCGCGAAGGCGTCGTAGAGCGCGTCGATCACGATGAAGCGCTTGGCGGCGTTGCAGGACTGGCCGTTGTTGTCGAGGCGGGCGGCGACCGCGTCCTCGACGGCCTTGTCGAGGTCGTCGGTGGAGAGCAGCACGAACGGGTCCGAGCCGCCCAGCTCGAGCACGACCTTCTTGAGGTTGCGGCCGGCGATCTCGGCGACGGCCGCTCCCGCGCGCTCGGAGCCGGTGACGGAGACGCCCTGCACCCGCGGGTCGGCGATGACGGTCGCGGCCTGGTCATTGCTCGCGTAGAGGTTCACGTAGACGCCGGCGGGGGCGCCGAGCTCCTCGGCGGCGGTGCGGAAGATGTCCGCGATCGCGGCGGCCGACTCCGGGCACTGCGGCGCGTGCTTGAGCAGGATCGTGTTGCCGTTCACCACGTTCGGGCCGGCGAAGCGGGCGACCTGGTAGTAGGGGAAGTTCCAGGGCATGATGCCCAGCAGCACGCCCAGGCCCGAGCGGCGGACGAACGCCGAGCCGGTGCCGTCGGAGAGCGCGATCGGCTCGTCCTTGAGGAACTCCTCGCCGTTCTCGGCGTAGTAGCGGTAGATGTCGGCCGCGAAGCCGACCTCGCCCTGCGCCTGGTCGAGCGGCTTGCCCATCTCGCGGACGATGATCTCGGCGAGGGCGTCGGCGCGCTCGACGTGCAGGTCGGCGACGCGGGCGATCAGGGCCGCGCGGGTGGCGACCGGGACGGTGCGCGACCAGGTGGAGTACGCGTCATGGGCCGAGGCGATCGCCTCGGAGAGCTCGGCGTCGGTGATGCCGGGGTACTCGCTCAGCGTCTCGCCCGAGGCCGGGTCGATGACGGCGTAGCTGCTGCTGCTCATGCGGGGAGTGCTCCTTCACGGTCGTGGGCCGGCGCGGTCGCGTCGGCGGTGTCGTGCTGTGTGTCAGCGTCGGCGGCGTCCTCGGCCAGGATCTCCTGCGCCAGGCGCCGCCCGACGCGGATCGCGCCGTCGACGTGCTGGTAGCCCTCGGCCGCGAGGTCGCTCGAGCCGAAGCGGAGCGGCCCCACCGGCTCGAGCTGCAGCGCGCCGTAGCGGGTCAGTCCGCCGAGGTCGAAGCTCGCGGCGTAGGCGCCCTGCGTCCACTCCTCCGACGCCCAGTCGCTCTCGTAGTAGACGACGGGATCGAGCGCGGCGGGGCCGTAGTAGGCGGCGAGGGAGTCGAGGATCGCGGCCTTCCGCTCGGCCTCGGGCAGGGCGAGGACGCGGTCGGCCTTCTCGTCCGAGACGAAGCCGACGAGGGTGCCGCGCTCCTCCCCCGCGTTGGAGTTGTCGTAGGCCTCGTGCACGAGGGCGTGCGGGCTGAACGCGGTGCCGGAGAGGCCGTCGGCGCGCCAGAACGGGGTCGCGTAGGTCGCGTGCACCTTGATCACGAGGCCGAGGGACTGGTGCTGGAGCGCCTGCTGGCGCAGGCGCGGCAGCGGCGGATCGAAGGTGATCCGGTTGACGAGGTTCGGCGGCACGGCGACGATCGCGTGGCGGGCGCGCACGGTGACGCCCTCGGCGCACACCGTGACGCCGCCGTCGCCGTACTCGACGGAGCGGACCGGCCGGCCGAGCAGGACGCGCTCGGCGCCGAGGCGCTCGGCGAGCCGCTCCGGGACCTGCTGCAGCCCGCCGAGGACCCGCTTGTCGAGGATGAAGTCGGCGTCGACGAGGTTGCTGAAGCTGCCCGCGCTGGCCGCCATCAGCAGCGCCTGCAGCAGCGAGAAGGAGTGCGCGGGCTTGGTGAGCATGGCGTCGGCGATGAAGAGCGCGATGTTGGCGCGCGCCTCCGCGTCGTCGCTCTCGCCCTCGAGCCAGGCGCTGAAGCTGATCCGGTCGTAGTCGTGCGCGAGCGGGTGCGACCACGGGGCGGACGGGTCGGTCTCGGCGACGAGGCGGTCGAGCACCGCGATCAGGCGCTCGATCTCGGCCTCGGTGTGCTCGCCGCCGGGGAAGACGTCGCCGGTGAAGCGGCGGGCGTCTCCGTCGACGCCGATGTAGACGCTCTCGCCCTCGCGGTAGCGGGAGTAAGTGTCCAGACCCAGCTCGTCGAGCGTCTCGAGCAGCGCGGTCTGATCCGGCGAGACCCACTGGCCGCCGAGCTCGAGCATCTGGCCCTCGACCACGCGCGTCTCGAGGCGGCCGCCGACGCGCTCGCGCGCCTCGAGGACGACGACGCGGCGGCCCTGCTCCTGCAGCCGGAGGGCCGCGGTCAGGCCGGTGGCGCCGGCGCCGATCACGACCACGTCGCAGTCGAGATCGGATTCGAGGGCGGTCGCACTGGACTCCACCACGCTGTGCATGACAACTCTTTCCGTCGGTGATCCCCGCTTCTGACGAGGGATTGCGAACAATTCTGGCACAGCAACGGTGGAGAAGGGCAGTGCGGGACCGGACGGATCGATCTTTCCGTCAATACATAGGCGTGCTATGTTTAAGCACGTGCTCGAACCGTCTGCCCCCGTCCGCCTCGCCTCCGCCGCCACCGCGCTCGCGCGGTACGCCGGTCGCTCCAGCGGCGCGACCGGGCTCGGCGCGCAGTCCGGCGCCGTCTGGTCGACGCTCGCCGAGCTGCGCACCGCCTCCCCGGTCCGACTGGGCGAGCTCGCCGAGCGCGTCCGGGTCACTCAGCCGACGATGACCGGCATCATCGCGCGCCTCGACGTGGCCGGCTGGATCCGCCGCGTGCACGACGAGAGCGACGGCCGCGCCTGGCTGATCGAGGGCACCGAGGCGGGATCCGCGGCGCTCGCCGAGCACCGCCTCCGCCTCGACGCCGCCCTCGCCCCGCTGTTCGAGGACCTCGACGACGAGGACCGCCGCGCCCTCGAGCGCGCCGCGGCCCTCGTCGAGGCGCGCGTCCTGCGCGTCGCCGACCGCCCGGCCTCCTGACTCCCCCTCCCCGCACGACCCCTCTTCCGAAAGGCCCCTCCGTGTCCACTCCCCACTTCCCCGCCGCGGGCGGCTCGATCCTCCGGCAGCCGCTCGCCGTCTGGGCCGTCGCCTTCGCCGCCGTCATCGCCTTCATGGGCATCGGCCTCGTCGACCCGATCCTCCCGGCGATCGCCGAGAGCCTCGAGGCGACGCCGACCGAGACCTCGCTGCTGTTCACCAGCTACCTCGTGATCACCGGCGTCGTGATGTTCTTCACCAGCTGGCTCTCCAGCCGCATCGGCGCGAAGAAGACGCTGATGATCGGCCTGGTGCTGATCGTCGTCTTCGCCGCGCTCGCCGGCACGGCCGGCAGCGTCGAGGGCGTCATCGGCTTCCGCGCCGGCTGGGGATTCGGCAACGCGCTCTTCATCTCGACCGCGCTCTCGACGATCGTCGGCGCGGCCAGCGGAGGATCCTCCGCCGCGATCGTGCTCTACGAGGCCGCGCTCGGCGTCGGCATCGCGATCGGCCCGCTGCTCGGCGGCTTGCTCGGGTCCGTCTCCTGGCGCGGACCGTTCTTCGGAACGGCCGTGCTGATGGCCGTCGGCTTCATCGCCATCGCAACGCTGCTGCGCGAGGACGGCCCGCGGCCGACTCCGACGCCGCTCTCCGCGCCGTTCAAGGCGCTCGCGGTCCCGGCGATCCGCACGCTCGCCGGTGCGGCGCTGTTCTACAACATCGGCTTCTTCGTGCTGCTGGCCTACACGCCGTACCCGCTCGGCCTCGACGAGATGGGGCTCGGCTTCACCTTCTTCGGCTGGGGCCTCGGCGTCGCGATCACCTCGGTCTTCGTCGCTCCGCTGCTGACCGCGCGGCTGCCGCGCACCGTCGTGCTGCGCTCGGTGCTGGTGCTGCTGGCGCTCGACCTGGTCGCCGGCGGCCTGCTGATCTCCTCGCGGGTCGGCCTGATCGTCTGCATCATCGTCGGCGGCCTGCTGCTGGGCGTCGTCAACACCGTGCTGACCGAGTGCGTGATGGAGGCGACCGACCTGCCGCGCTCCGTCGCCTCGTCCGCCTACTCGGGCGTGCGCTTCCTCGGCGGAGCGATCGCCCCGCCCGCCGCGTCGGCGCTGGCCGCGGCGATCTCGCCGGCCTTCCCGATGTACGCGGCGGCGGGAGCGGTGCTCGTCGCGTCGCTCATCGTGTTCCTCGGGCGGCGGACGCTGGCGCGCGCAGACGCGCACGGCCAGGAGCCGGAGGCCGTCGAGGCCCAGTCGATCGCCATCGGCGAGAGCCTCTGAGCGCGCGAGTCTCGATACGCCCCTCCGGGGCTACTCGACCAGCATGCTAGGCCAGCGGCGGCTCCGTCGGAGCGGCTCCATGGCGATCGAGTAGCCCGCGGAGCGGGCGTATCGAGATCCACCACCGTCCAGGCCTTGATCGTCGACGGGCGGGTCTCGATACGCCCCTGCGGGGCTACTCGACCAACATGAGGCGTCTGTCCGGCGCCGATCATGCTGATCGAGTAGGCCGCGCAGCGGGCGTATCGAGATCCACCACCGTCCGAGCCCGAATCGTCAGGGCGCGACCTCGAACATCCGGGGGCGCAGCGGCGCCGTGCGCGGGTCCGCGGCGCAGGCCGCGAGGGCGGCGGCCAGGACACCGGCGGCCGGGCGCGCCTCGCGGACGTACACGTCGACGCCCGCCGGGGTGAACGGCGTGCGGGCGAAGCGGGTCAGCGCCCAGCCGGCCTCGGCGTCGGCGGCGACGAACGACCAGCGGCTGCGGGCCAGCAGCGTCAGCGGCTCGACGCCCCGCCAGCGGAAGCCGTCGGGATCCGCGGGGTCGGGGGCGTCGATCCCGACCACGTAGCGCGTCGAGCGGCGGCCGCACCAGCTGACCACGTCGCCGACCTCGCCGCCGGGCAGGGGCGCGTAGGTGATCGCGACCCCCTCGCGCCCCCGCCACAACGGCAGGCTCGAGCCGCGCACGAACCAGGTGCCGGTCGCGAGCGCGGCGCGGTCGATCGCGGGAGCGTCGATCACGGCAGCGCGTGCTTCACGTTGGAGCGGGCCAGCGCGATCGCCTCGCCCGCGCCACCGTTCATCACCATCTTCGACATCGCGAGCGCGAAGCCCTTCACCTGGGCACCGGTGACCGTCGGCGGCAGCGAGAGCGCGAGCGGATCCGTCACCACGTCGACGAGGACGGGCCCCGGGTCGGCGAGCGCGTCGCGGAGTGCCGCCTCGACCTCGCGCGGATCCTCGACCCGGATCCCCCGGATGCCGACCGCCGTCGCGACCTGCGCGTAGTCGACCATCGGCACGTCCACCGCGAAGTCCGGGAAGCCGTCGACGAGCATCTCCACCTTCACCAGCCCGAGCGTCGAGTTGTTGAAGACGACGATGGTCACCGGCAGCTTGTACGCGGCGACCGTCACGAGCTCGCCCATCAGCATCGAGAGCCCGCCGTCGCCGCTCAGCGAGACGACCTGGCGGCCGGGCTGCGCGAGCTGGGCGCCGACGGCCTGCGGCAGCGCGTTCGCCATCGAGCCGTGCGAGTACGAGCCGAGCAGCCGGCGGCGCCCGTTCGGCGTGACGTAGCGGGCCTGCCAGACGTTGCCCATGCCGGTGTCGGCGGTGACGATCGCGTCGTCGGCGAGCAGCTCGTCGAGCGTCGACGCGACCAGCTCCGGATGGATCGGCTGCTTCGTGGCGACCTCGGTGTACTTGCCGACCACGCCCGTGACGAGCTTCTCGTGCTTCTTCAGGAGCTTGTCGAGGAAGCGGTGGTCCTTGCGCTTCACCAGCGGGGTCAGCGCGTCGAGGGTCGCCGCGACGTCGCCGTGCACGGGGTGCGCGACGCTCACCCGGCGACCGAGCTTGGACGCGTCGGTGTCGACCTGCGCGATGACCACCTTCGTGGCGTCCGGCAGGAACTGCTCGTAGGGGAAGTCGGTGCCGAGCAGGATCAGCAGATCGGCGTCGTGCATGCCCGCGTGGGCGGCGCCGTAGCCGAGCAGCCCGGTCATGCCGACGTCGTAGGGGTTGTCGTACTGGATCCACTCCTTGCCGCGCAGGCTGTGCCCGATCGGCGCGCCGACCAGCTCCGCGAACGCGACGACCTCGTCGTGCGCGTGCCGCACGCCGGCGCCGGCGAAGATCGCGACGGTCTTCGCGTCGTCGATGGCCTGCGCGAGTGCGCGGACGTCGGACGCGGCGGGAATCAGGGTCGGCTGCTCCGGCAGCACGAAGGACGGGAACTCGCCGACCGCCTCGAACTCGGCGACGTCGCCCGGGAGGGTCACCACGGCCACGCCGCGGAGCGCCACGGCACTGCGCATCGCCGCATTCACGACCCGAGGGGCCTGGGCCGCCGTCGAGACCAGCTCGCGGTAGTTCGAGCACTCGACGAAGAGCCGGTCGGGGTGCGTCTCCTGGAAGTAGCCGGAGCCGATCTCGCCGCTCGGGATGTGGCTCGCGATGGCGAGCACGGGGGCGCCCGAGCGATGCGCGTCGTACAGGCCGTTGATCAGGTGCAGGTTGCCGGGGCCGCAGCTCCCGGCGCAGACCGCCAGCTTCCCGGTGATCTGCGCCTCCGCGCCGGCCGCGAAGGCCGCCGCCTCCTCGTTGCGGACGTGGATCCAGTCGATCCCGCCCTTCGCGGAGCCGCCGCTGCGGCGCACCGCGTCGACGATCGGATTGAGCGAGTCGCCGACGATGCCGTAGATCCGGGAGACCCCGGCGTCGATGAGCTGGGCGATGAGCTGGTCTGCGACGGTCTTCTGAGCCATGACCCCATTCGACTCCACTCGGCTGGACTTCGCCTGCCCCTCGCGGGGCCTTGCCGGGCCGCGGCGATCGGAGTAGCGGTTCGGAGCGGTGGGCGGGAGCGGCGGCGGCCGCACCGCAGAGGGGGTGCCCGGGCGGCCCCCGCCGCCCCTACCCTGGACCCGACACCGTCACCGCCGCCGTCTGGAGCCTCCGATGAACCGCCGCCGTTCCGCCCTCGTCCTCGCCGCCGCCGCGGCCCTCGCCCTCGGCCTCGCCGGCTGCTCGGGGATCAACAGCATGATGGGCGGTGAGACGCGCGACGACACCTCCGGCGAGATCGTCGACGGCGGCACGACCGACGTCTTCCAGCTCCGCGTCGGCGACTGCCTGAACGACGAGCTGAGCGAGACCGCGACCGAGGTCACCGACGTCCCGACCGTGCCGTGCTCCGAGGCGCACAGCTACGAGGTCTTCCAGAACATCACGATGGCCGAGGCGGACGAGTACCCCGGCGAGACGGAGACCACCGCACAGGCCGACTCCGAGTGCCAGGCCGCGTTCGAGGGCTTCGTCGGCCTCAGCTACGAGGAGTCGCAGTACGACTTCAGCTACTACTACCCCACGCAGGAGAGCTGGGACGGCGGCGACCGCGTCATCAACTGCCTGATCACCGACCCCGCGGGTCCGAGCACCGGCAGCCTGGCGGGCGCCGCCGCCTGACCCTCCCCGCGAGATGCCACTTGTGCACGCTCTTCACGGCGTGTCGCGTACCCAAGTGGCATCTCGCGGCGGGGATCAGGGCGTGCGCGTGGCCGGGGGTCGGGGGAAGAGGGTGAGGAGCAGGCCCGAGGCGATCCAGACGGCGGCGATGCCGAGGATGAGCCAGCCGGCGTCGAGAGCGGACGCGGCTCCGGCCAGGGCGGCGCCGACCGCGGCGGCGGCGGCGCGCAGGCCCGCTCCGATGGTGAAGACCTGGGAGCGGACGGCGGCCGGGCTCTCCTGATCGCGCAGCAGGAGCATCGCGGCGTTCGCGGGTGCGGTGAAGACTCCGGCGACGGCGAACGCGACGAGCGCCACGACGATCCCGAGGTCGGGTGCGGCGGCGAGCAGGGCGACGCCGGTCGCGGCGAAGCCCGCACCCATCACCCAGGCCGGCGGACGGTGCGTCCAGCGCCGGACGGCGACCGCGATCGCGCCGAGCAGGCCGCCGACGGCGAACGCGGTGAGCAGCCCGGCCGCAGCCGCGGTGCTGCCCACCCGCTCCAGCGACAGGCCGATCGCGGCGACTCCGGCCGCGCCGCCGCCGATCTGGCTGATCGTCCCGGAGAGGGTGACGATCGCGATCGGCCGGTGCCGGATGAGATGCGTGACGCCGGCGGCGATGGTGCGCCGGACGCCGACGGTGGGGGTCGGCCGCGCCTCCATCCGCAGGGCGAGCGAGCCGAGGACGCCCACGAGCGCGAGGGCGGCCATCGCGAGCATCGCGAAACGGGCGGAGGCGACGGCGATCACGAGCCCGGCGATCGCAGGGCCACCGATCGAGGCGACCGTGTAGGAGAGCGAGTCCTGGGCGTAGGCGCGGCGCGGGTCGGCGATCGCGCTGGTCACGAAGCTCGACATGCCGCCCATGTAGACCGGAGTCGCCAGGCCCGCGATCACCAGCAGCAGCGCGATCAGCACCGTCGGCACGTCGCCGAGGAAGGACGCGAGCGCGAAGGAGGCGGCGGTGGCGAGCGCCGCGCCGACCAGCAGCCGGCGCGGGGCGCGCACCCGATCGAGCACCGTGCCGACGAGCGGAGCCGCGATCACACTCGGGAACAGCGCGGCACCGGTCAGCAGCCCGCCGAGGGCGACGTCGTCGAGGCGCTCGACGGCGAGGACGGGCAGGGCGACGACCATGCCCGCGCTCGCGAGGCGCAGCGGGATCGAGGCGGTCAGGTAGGTGGCGGCGCTCATGCGGCTCGGGAGGACATCACCTCCCAGTTTTCCATGCTCTCGAGGCTCCGCTCCCCGGCCGCCGCGATCAGGGCAGCAGGATCACCTTGCCGTCGAGCGTCCGCGATTCGGCGAGCTCCATCGCCGCCACGATCTCGGTGAGCGGGAAGCGCGCCGCGATGTTGGCCGTGAGCGAGCCGTCCGCGAGCAGCGCGAGCACGCGGCCCAGGTCCTCCTCGAGCCGCGCGCGGAACCGCGCGGGCCGCCGCGAGTGGCCGGCCCAGAGGTCGTAGAAGACGGCGCGCTTCCGGTTCGGCGCCAGCTGGTACGCCTGGATCCGGGCGAGCTGCTTCAGGAACGGCGGCCAGATGCTCCCCGTGCTCGCGCTGACGATCGCATAGGCGACGAGGGTGCCGCCGGGAGCGAGCAGCGACCAGGCCAGGCGGGTGGTCTCCCCGCCGATGTTGTCGAAGACGGCCTGCACGCCGCCGGGCGCGAGCTCGCGGACGCGGGCGGCGAGCGCCGGATCGGCGTAGTCGACCGGCTCGACGCCGGCCGCGCGAAGGGCGTCGTGGTGCCGCGGCGAGGCGGCGCCGATCACCCGGATGCCCTCGAGCGAGGCGAGCCGGTGCACGAGTCCGCCGACGCCGCCGTTCGCCCCGAAGAGGAGGATCGTGTCGCCGCGGGAGAGCCGGGCCGAGCGGTGCAGCATCTGCCAGGCCGTCACTCCGTTCACCACCACGGCCTCGGCGTCCTCCGGCGCGACGCCCTCGGGGACGAGGACGCAGTCGCGCGCGGCGACGCGGGCGTGCCCGGTCCAGCCGCCGGTCTTGGTGAGGGCGGCGACGCGGCGGCCCTCGAGGGACGCGTCGCCGCCGGGGCCGACCGCGAGCACCCGGCCGACCAGGTCGTAGCCGGGAGTGAAGGGGAACGCGGGCTGGGCGAAGTAGCGGCCGCGGCGCATGGACTGCTCGGCGAACGAGATGCCGGTGGCCTCGACGGCGACGAGCAGCTCGCCGACCGCGGGCGGCTCGACGGCGGCCTGCTCGAGGAGGAGCCCGGACGGCTCGACGAGCCCGGGGAGGACGACGCGGGTGGTGGTGCGCGGGAGGGCGGTGGTCATGGGGTGCTCCTAGGGGTGAGTGTGTGACTGGACAGTCACTTCTGTGGAAATGAAGAAGTCGGTCATGCGGTGTGGGGGGCCCCTCCATGCTGATCGAGTAGCCCGCACAGCGGGCGTATCGAGATCCACCACCGTCAGAGGACGAGTCTGCAGACCCGCCCTGCTGATGACGATGGGTCTCGATACGCCCCTGCGGGGCTACTCGACCAACATGAGTCGACCACCATGCAGGCGGGGCTACTCGACCGGCATGGGCCGATCGGCATGCGCGCCGGCTCAGTCGTGGTGCCGGATGCCCGTCGAGACGATGCGCGCCCACTCGGAGTCGACGCCGCCGAGGTCGGTCTGCACGATCAGGTGGCAGAGCTGGCCGTAGGCGATGAAGCGCTGGACGGCCGGGCCGTCGGCGCCCGAGACGACGCTCACGGTCCGGACGACCGAGGAGATCCCGCGGCGCACGGCCTCCCGGATCTCGGGTACCCCGCTCGCGCTCTGCGCCTGCGACTGCAGCATGATCAGGTCGCGGTCGGCGATCAGATCGATGTAGGCGAGGGTCATCGCCTCGAGCCGATCGGCGGGATTCGACGACGGCGACCCCTCCCCCGCCGCGGCGAGCGTCGACGCCACCAGCTCGTAGCAGCGGTCGACCGCGGCGACGAAGACGCCGAGCTTGCCGGGGAAGAGCCGGAAGACGTAGGCGGGCGAGACCCCCGCCTCGGCCGCGACCTCGGTGATCGGAGTCGCGGAGTAGCCGGTGCGGGCGAAGACGTGCACGGCGGCCGCGGTGATCCGCTCGCGCTGGGCTTCTGCGGTGGAGCGGGGGGTCGTGGTCGGCATGTGACTGATCAAACACTTACAAGCGGCGGGTGTCAAGAGCGGACGAGATCGAGCCCCGGATCAGGACCGCTTCCGCCGCCCCTTCAGCGCGAGCTGGAGCGCCGCCAGGAGCAGCAGCGCGGCGAACAGCACGCCCGAGATCCGCGCGGGCAGCAGGAACGACAGCGCCACCCCGGCGAAGGAGAACCCCGTCGCGCAGAGGCCGACCACGAGCCCGGCCCGGACATCGAGCAGCCCGCGGCGCGCGTTCGCGATCGAGCCGCTGATCGCCGTCGGGATCATCGCGGCGAGCGAGGTGCCCTTGGCGAGCAGGTCGGCGAGCCCGAAGGCCCCGACGAGGACGGGCACGGCGATCGCCCCGCCGCCGATCCCGAACAGCCCCGAGGCGACGCCCATCGCGAGACCCAGCCCGCCGAAGCCGGGCCAGACGCCCCAGCCCTCGGCGACGTCGCCGGTCTCGTTCGAGCCGAACACGGCCATCCGCACCGCCGCCGCCACCAGCAGGGCGACGAACAGCCAGCGGAGCACGCCGAGCGGCAGGCGCGCGAGCAGCCAGGAGCCGGCGATCGCGCCGATCATCGCCGCCGCGGCGATCACGGCGGCGGGGAGCCAGGCGACCTGACCGCCGAGCGCGTAGCCGAAAGCACCGGCCACCGCGGTCGGCGCGATCGCGAGCAGCGAGGTCGCGGAGGCGCGGCGCTGGTCCATCCCGGCCCAGGCGATCAGCATCGGCACCATCACGATGCCGCCGCCGACGCCGAACGCGCCCGAGAGCACTCCGCCGACCGCGCCGATCAGGGCCAGCACGAGCATCGCCTTCGGGCGCAGGGCCCTCGGGCGGACGGCCTCGGCCGGGGTCGCCACAGGAGTCGCCCCGGGTGTCGCCCCGGGTGTCGCCCCGGGGGCCGTCGCGCTCACGTCGTCCGTCACGCCCCCAGCCTGCCACCCGCGTCGTCGCACGGCGGAAACATGCGGTGCGTACCCTTCGGGGAGCGCCGCCGGTGGGGGTGGCGCGATCGACGCGAGGAGGGGGCACCGTGCGCGCGACGCCGATCCGGGCCGCGTCCTGGCCGGCCGCTCTGGCCGTGCGGACGGTCTTCGAGCGCGAGGCGCGGCGGACGGCCGCGGCCATGCTCCCGTTCGCGCCCGAGGGGATCAGCCGGGTCGCGGAGCCGATCCCGGCGCGCCCCGGGGCGCCCGCCACCACGGCCGACGTCTTCCGCTCCGCGGTGGCCGGCTCGCGCCCGACCGTGGTCTGGATCCACGGCGGCGGCTGGGTCTCGGGCCACCGGCGCGACGTGGACCCCTACCTCCGCCTGCTCGCGGGCGCCGGCTACACCGCCGTCTCACTCGACTACAGCCGCGGCCCGGAGGCCGTGCACCCGACCGCGCCGCGGCAGCTGCTCGCCGCGCTGGAGCACCTCCGCCGCAGCGCCGGCCGACTCGGGATCGCCCGCGACCGCCTCGTCCTGGCGGGCGACTCCGCCGGCGCGCAGCTCGCCAGCCAGCTCGCCACCGCGATCACCAACCCCTCCTACGCCCGCGCGGCCGGGCTCACGACGACGCTGCCCGTCGACGCCGTGCGCGCGGTGATCCTGCACTGCGGGATCTTCGACCTCTCCGCTCTCGCCGGGGCGACCGGACTCGCGGGCCGCGGTCTGCGCGCCGCCCTCTGGGCCTACACCGGCCGGCGGGCCTGGTGGACCTCGGACGCCGCGCGGTGGATGTCGACGATCGAGCACGTGACGCCGCGCTTCCCGCCGGCCTTCCTCAGCGGAGGCAACGCCGACCCGCTCACCGCGCAGCAGTCGCGGCCGTTCGCGGCCCAGCTGCGCTCGCTCGGCGTGCCGGTCACCGCGCTGCTCTGGGGCGACGGGCACGACACCGAGCTGGGGCACGAGTACCAGTTCCACCTCGAGCTGCCGGAGGCGCGCGAGGCGCTGGAGCGGACCCTCGCGTTCCTCGGGCAGCAGACGGCGCGCTGAATCGTCGGCACAGAGGGGCGACCCTGGCAGTCGCCTGGGCAGCCGGGACGGCACCGTGACGATCACCGTGCGCGCTCCGTCCTACCTCTGAACAGCCCGATCGACCGACCGGGCCCCGAGACGAAAGAGGAGATCATGGCCGAGAGCAACGCGACCACCACGACGACGGCGACCGGAACCGGGCGCACCGTCATCGACGACGGCGTCATCGCGAAGGTCGCGGGCATCGCGGCCCGCGAGGTGCCCGGTGTGCACGCCCTCGGCAACGGCGCCGCCCGCGCCCTCGGCGCCATCCGCGGCGCGCTCGGCAACGACGACCGCGCCCAGGGCGTCAAGGTCGAGGTCGGCGAGCGCCAGGTCGCCGCCGACGTCACGATCGTCGCCGAGTACCCGGCCGCGCTCCAGGACGTCGCGGAGGGCGTGCGCGCCGCCGTCGGCCGTGCGATCCGCGAGATCGTGGGCATGGACGTCGCCGAGATCAACGTCACCGTGCAGGACGTGTACATCCCCGAGGACGACGCCCCCGAGGCCGAGCCGCGCGTCGCCTGATCACCCCAGCACCTGTGACGCCCCGCGGTCGATCCGGCCGCGGGGCGTCGCAGTGCCGCCGACACCCCGCCCCACCCGCCCCGAACGCCCGCGCCCCCCACGCGGCACCTAACACCAGGAGAAGCGCATGGAGAACAGCTGCGCCCGCCCCCTCGATGTGGACGACGCCGTCGCCCTCGTCGGCATCCTCACCACCCTCGAGGTGCTCACCTCCGCCGGCCGCCTCGGCGTCGCCGAGCTCGACGCGCTGAGGCACAGCCTCGCGCAGGGCGGTGCCGTCCTGCCCGGAGCCGACCGGACCGAGATCGCCGCAGCCCTCGCCGCGCTTAACGCGCGACTTCGCGACAGCATGTCGTAACCACGAACCCCCGCCACGCGCAAGAGCGTGTTTGTGACAGGCTGATCATCGCGTGCCACTGCGCGACCACGAAGGAGCAGCCATGAGCGTCGGTCACTACGTGCTCTCGACCACCGGGCCGTTCGCGGACGAGACCGAGATCCTCGGCGTCTACTCCTCCGACACCTGGGCCCGCGAGGCGGCTGCGAGCTGGCTCGACGCCCTCGACCACGAGGCGTTCCCGCAGTGCGTGATCGAGAACTGGAACGGGTCGCACCTGGTCCACCGCGAGGTCCTCGGCGGCCTCGGCCTCGACGACGACGGGCCCTCGGCGGGCACCCTCGAGCGCTAGCGCGTCGCCGTCGCCCAGTGCGACGGCCGCTCGAAGTGCGGCGGCAGCAGGGTCGCCGCGTCCCCGCGGGTGCTGGTGACCTGGGCCTGCGTCAGGAAGACGGCCTCGGAGAGGTCCGCGCCCCGCACATCGGCGTCCCGCAGATCCGCGCCCAGCACGTCGCAGCCCCGCAGGTCCGCTCCGTGGAGATCGGCCGCGATCAGCAGCGCCCCGCGCAGATCGGCGCCGCGCAGATCCGCTCCGGCGAGCGTCGCCGCCACGAGATCGACGCCCGGTGCCAGGCGGACCCGGCCGTGCTTCCTCCGGCGCGGACCGTCCGCACGGGCGGCCGCGCTGGCCGCGATCAGCAGCGGACGGGCGGCGCCGTACTCGGCGTCGACGTCGGCCGCGAGGATCGCGTCCGCGTCCGCGAGCGTCAGGGTGTGCACGGCGTCGAAGCGGGCGCGCAGCGCGTCGCGCAGGGCGGCGTCCGCCCCCGGCAGGGCGAGCGCGACGTCGAGGTACCAGAGCAGCTCGTGCAGGCGGCGCATCAGCGGGAAGACCGCGAACATCCGCGCGCGCACCTCGGCGTCGTCGCGCCAGGAGACACCGCCGAACGTCCGCCTGAACACCTTCTGACCCGCACCGAAGCAGTCGAAGACGGTGCAGCCGACGAAGCCCTCCGGGCGGAGCCTGCGGTGGATCGTGCAGGCGTCCTCGGTGTCGAGGTTCGCGCACGGCTCCCCCGCCGGCTTGTCGACCGGGAAGTCGGCGGAGCGGGTGAAGGCGAGGGCGACGCAGCAGAGGCCGAAGCAGTTCGCGCAGTCGGCGCCGAGGTCCTCCTGGCGGCCGAGCTCGACGCGGGTGCGGGCTCCGGTCACGATCGTCCGCCCCTCAGTGCGACAGGGCGAGCACGCCGACGACGGCGGCTCCCAGTCCGACGAGCCCGAGCAGGCCGATGATGCTCTGACCGAGCCCGAGGCCGGCCCGGACCACCGCGATGAGGGCGATGCCGGCGAGGGTCGCGACATAGACGCCGACGCCGATCCGCAGCGCGACCACGTCGTCGATCCAGCCGAGCGCCGAGGCGGCCAGCACCAGGACGGGGAGCGAGGCGGAGGCGAGCGCGCCACCCGAGATGCGGAGCATCGTGCGCGCCTCGGCCGCCGTCGGGGTCGCCGCGTGGGCGACCTGGTGCGCGATCACGTCGGCGACGAAGCCCGCGGCCGAGATGCCGATGATCGCGATGACGAGGCTGCGGAGGGCGTGCGCGGAGTCGGGCTGGTCGTCGACGGCGTAGATCATCACGACGGCGAGGCCGGTGAAAGCGGCGTAGACCCGCTCCTTCAGCGCCTTCGCGATGTCGTCGAGGGAGCGGCCCTCCGCCGCGGCGCGACGACCGGACACCCCTCCCCCGCGCACGGTGCTCAGTACGAGGCGGTGTCGACGCGGGCGGCGGAGGAATCGCCCGCCTGGCGCGCGGTGAGGTCGCCGAGGATGACGGCCGAGCCGCTCGTGCCGAAGCGGGTGACGCCGAGCTCGCGGAAGGCCAGGAGCGTGTCGAGGTCGCGGACGCCTCCCGAGGCCTTGACCTGGACGGCGTCCGAGACGGCGCCGCGCATCAGGCGCAGGTCGTGCTCGTTCGCGCCGCCGCCGCCGAAGCCGGTCGCGGTCTTGACGAAGTCGGCGCCCGCGCGCTCGGCGGCCTCGCTGCCGGCGACGATCTGCTCGTCGTCGAGGTAGCTGGTCTCGAGGATCACCTTGACGACGTGGCCCTCGGCCGCGTCGACGACCGCGCGGATGTCGGCCTCGACGTCGTCGAGGAGGTTGCTGCGCAGGCGCCCGATGTTGACGACCATGTCGAGCTCGACCGCGCCGTCGGCGAGGGCCTGCGTCGACTCCGCGACCTTCGCCGCGGTCGAGGTCGTGCCGTGCGGGAAGCCGATGACCGTGCCGACGAGGACGCCGGAGCCCTCGAGCCGACGGACCGCGTGCGCGATGTCGGAGGGGCGGACGCAGACGCTGAAGACGCCGGCCGCGCGGGCCTCGTCGAGCTGCGCGTCGACCTCGGCCCGGGTCAGCTCGGGCTTCAGGATCGCGTGGTCGATGAGCGCCGCGATCTCGGCGACGGTCGGAAGGCTGCTTGTCATGCCCCCCATTTTACGCGGCGCCCGGCGGCCGGATCTCGATACGCCCGCTCCGCGGCCTACTCGATCAGCATGCTGGGGATCATGGTCGCAGTGCGGCCCCGACCATGCTGGTCGAGTAGCCCCGCCAGGGGCGTATCGAGACCCACCGTCACCGAGAGGGCGGTCTGCAGGCCCCACGCCCGGTCATGGTGGATCTCGATACGCCCGCTCCGCGGGCTACTCGATCAGCATGCAGGGGCCCCGTCGGCGTGAGCGCGGCCTCCCGTGCTGGTCCCAGCATGCAGGGCCGGGACCACCGGCGTGAGCGCGGCCTCCCCTGCTGGTCGAGTAGCCCCGCCAGGGGCGTATCGAGACCCACCGTCACCGGAAGCGCTCGATACGCCCGCTCCGCGGCCTACTCGATCAGCATGCAGGGGCTCCGCCGACGTCTGCGAGGCATCGCCCATCCGTCACGGACGGCTGCCTGACAGCGGAAGAAGGAGCCGTTCGCGACGGATCACCGTCCGGAACAAGCGTCGCAAGCGGAGCGCGCGAGCGAATCGGAGAATCGCGTGCCAAGCGATTCTCCGCAGCGAACGCAGGACGCTCTGCGGGACTCAACCATCCCGACGGGCCGACTGCGGGAGGGGCGGCAGGGACGCCCCGACCCGTGAACGCCGAAAGGCCCCGCGATCGCGAGATCGTGGGGCCTTCCGGTGTTCACGCAGAAATGCGGGCGCCGATTACCAGCTCGACTTGGTGATGCCGGGCAGCTCGCCGCGGTGGGCCATGTCGCGGAAGCGGACACGCGAGATGCCGAACTTCGACAGGTTGCCGCGGGGGCGGCCGTCGACGGCGTCGCGGCCGCGGACGCGGACCGGCGAGGCGTTGCGGGGGAGCTTCTGGAGGCCCGTGCGGGCGGCCTCGCGGGACTCGTCGGTCCCGGCGGGGTCGACGAGGGCCTTCTTCAGCTCGAGGCGCTTGGCGGCGTAGCGCTCGACGACCACCTTGCGCTGCTCATTGCGGGCGATCTTGCTCTTCTTAGCCATACTTAGCGCTCCTCGCGGAAGTCGACGTGCTTGCGCACTACGGGGTCGTACTTCTTGAGCACGAGACGGTCGGGGTCGTTGCGGCGGTTCTTCTTGGTCACGTAGGTGTAACCGGTTCCCGCCGTCGAGCGGAGCTTGATGATCGGACGGACGTCCTGCTGCTTGGCCATTAGATCTTCACCCCTCGAGCGAGAACATCCTTCACGACGGACTCGATGCCACGGGCGTCGATGACCTTGATGCCCTTGGCCGACAGCGTCAGCGTGACGTTACGGCGCAGGGACGGGACGTAGTACGTCTTCTTCTGCACGTTCGGGTCGAAGCGGCGCTTGGTGCGCCGGTGCGAGTGCGAGATGGCGTGTCCGAAGCCGGGGACGGCTCCGGTCACCTGGCAGACTGCTGCCATGGTTTCCTCCATGTGTGGGTACCGTGGGCCACGCGCGGCACGAGGCCTCGCCCGACCCACCCAAGGTCACTTGTCGGCGCACCGCCCGCCTGTCGAGGGGGACCGGGGTCCCGCCCGGAGGGCAGCGCGCAAGAGCGTGCAGATGCACGCAACCCGAGTAGCTTAGGCGACACGCGCGCGCCCTGCAAGGCTCGCCGGTGCTACCGTCGCTCCCGGTGCTCCGGGGGGTCCGGTCCGCCACGTGGGGGGACCATGAACGGCTCGAAGCCGGATGCACTGCGGCGCCGTGCGCTGCTGCTGGGGATCGCCTCCGCCGCCGTCGGCCTGGCCGGGTGCACGAGCACCGCGCGACTCACGCCGACCGCGACGCCGGTGGCCGCGACCTCGACGCCCACTCCCACCCCCACTCCCCCGCCGCGCCCCGTGCCGACGGCGACGGCGACCCCCGTGCCGGTCCGCGCGCGCTTCCCCCTGCCGGAGGGCACGATCACCGAGCTGCCCGGCGACGGGAACCTGATGGCGTGGACGGTCGACGACGGCGCCGACTCCGACGTGGTCGCCGCCTACGCGCAGTTCGCCAAGGACACCGGGACCCGCCTCACCTTCTTCCTCAACGGCAAGTACGACTCCTGGACCGCGAACGCGCCGGCGCTCGCACCGCTGGTCGCGAGCGGGCAGGTGCAGCTCGCGAACCACACCTGGTCGCACGCGGATCTCACCTCGCTCTCGGACGACGGGATCCAGGAGGAGCTCGGCCGCAACGGCGAGTTCATCCGCGCGACCTACGGGGTGGAGGCCGCTCCCTTCTACCGGCCGCCGTTCGGCTACACCGACGCGCGCAGCCGGGCGGCCGCGGCGGCCGTCGGCTACACGGCGACGACGCTCTGGTACGGCTCGCTCTCCGACTCGGGGCGGATCACGCCGGAGCAGCTGCTCGGCTTCGCGGACGAGTGGTTCCGGCCGCAGCGCATCGTGATCGGGCACGCCAACTTCGACCCGGTGACGACGGTCTACGCGCAGCTGGTCGACATCCTCCGCGCCCGCTCCCTCGAGACGGTGACCCTCCGCGACGTCTTCGCCGTCTGACGCTCGCCGCGAGATGCCACTTGTGCACGCTTTTCACGGCGTGTCGCGCTCACAAGTGGCATCTCGCGGCGGGGGTCAGCGCCGCAGGGTCGCGTGGGCGGCGGCGGCGATCGCGGCGGCGACGGCGTCGAGGCTCGGGGTGTGGAGGGACCACTGCTGCCAGTAGAGGGGGACGTCGACGGGGGCGCCGCCGAGGGGGACGAGGCCCGCGGCGCCGACGGGGGCCTGCAGCTCGGGCAGCATGCCCCAGCCGAGGCCGAGGCGCACGGCCTGCTCGAAGTCGGCCGAGCCGGGCACGCGGTGCTGCGGCGGGCGGGCCTCCACCCCGGCCGCGGCGAGGAAGCGGGTCTGCAGGCGGTCCTTCTCGTCGAAGACGACGACGGGCGCGACGGCGAGCGCCGCGGCCCCCGGCCCGTCCGGGAACCAGCGGTCGGCGAAGGCGGGGGCGGCCATCGCCCGGTAGCGCATCACGCCGAGCGGAGCGACGGTGCAGCCGAGCACCGCCTCCGCCTCGGCCGTGACCGCGGCGAGCACGGTGCCGTCGCGGAGGAACGCGGTGGTGTGCTCCTGATCCTCGCGGTGCAGCTCGACGACCACGTCCGGGACGGTTGCGAGCGCGGGCAGGACCCACGTCGCGAGCGAGTCGGCGTTGACGGCCATCGGCACGGTGACCGGTCCGCGGCCCTCGCGCCGGCCGCCGTCGAGTGCGCGGACGGCGTCCTCGGTGAGCAGCTCGATCTGGCGGGCGAGGCGGAGGAGGCCGGCGCCCGCCTCGGTCGCGACGACGGGCCGCGAGCGGACCAGCAGCACCCGGCCGGCGGCCGACTCGAGCGCCTTGATCCGCTGGCTGAGCGCCGAGGGCGTGACGTGCAGCTCGCGCGCGGCGGCGTCGAAGGAGCCGAAGCGGACGGCGGCGGCGAGGGCGCGGAGGCGGGCGAGGTCGAGATCGTCGGTCAGCATCGCGCTCCTCACATCAGTTCTGCTTACGGTACTGAAGAAGCATGAGCTGGTCTACAGGGCGGGCGCGCTCTAGCGTCGGAGCCGTGTCCCCCTTCCTCGCCACCCTGTCCGGCCTCGGCTTCGGCCTCTCGCTCATCATCGCCATCGGCGCGCAGAACGCCTTCGTGCTGCGGCAGGGGCTGCGCCGCGAGCACGTGCTCGCCGTCGTCGCGATCTGCGCGCTGGCGGACGCGGCCCTGATCGTCCTCGGCATCGCCGGGATCGGCGCCGTGCTCGAGTCGGCACCGTGGCTGCTGGTCGCGATCCGCTGGGGCGGGATCGCCTTCCTCCTCGCGTATGCGTTCCTCGCCGCGCGGCGGGCGCTGCGCCCGGGCACGCTCGAGGGCGACCCGGCCGGCGCCTCCACGTCGCTGCGCACGGCCATCGGCACCTGCCTGGCGCTGACGCTCCTGAATCCGCACGTCTACCTCGACACGGTGGTGCTGCTCGGCTCCGTCGCGAACACGCACGGCGACGAGCGCTGGTGGTTCGGTGCGGGCGCGGCGGTGGGCAGCGTGCTGTGGTTCACGGCGCTGGGCTTCGGGGCGCGGGCCCTACGGCCGCTGTTCCGCAGCCGCACGGCCTGGCGGGTGCTCGACGGGGCGGTCGCGGTCGTGATGGTGGTGCTGGCGGTGTCGCTCGCGCTGTCGTCCTGAGCGCTGTCGTCCTGAGCGCCGTCGTCCTGAGCGCCGTCGTCCTGAGCGCCGTCGTCCTGAGCGCCGTCGGTCTGAGCGCCGTCGTCCTGAGCGCCGTCGTCCTGAGCGCCGTCGGTCTGAGCGGAGGCGCCGGTCAGCCCGCGCGGACCATCGAGCGGGCGGCGAGCAGCCAGAAGACTCCGGTGGCGAGGATCACGAGCGACCCGGCGATCGAGGCGACGATCGAGATCCCGATCAGCAGCCCCTGCGACGGTGTCGCGGTGACCAGCAGCGGGACGGTCGTGGCGAATCCTCCGGCGGCGTTCACGGCCACGGCGACCGCGGGGATCACCACCACCCGCCGCGGGACGGTGCGGGAGCGCCCGAGCGCGACGAGCCCCACCACTCCGGCGGCCAGGGTGAGCACGGCCAGGGTGAGCACGAGCGTCGAGGCGGCGATCATCTCGGGCGTGGACGTCGAGCCCGTCGTGCTCGGCGAGGACCAGGACACGATCGGCCGCAGCACGATCAGCACCGCGAAGACGATGAGCGCGGTCGCGCCGGTCGGACCGACCAGCCCGCCCTTCGAGTCGGCCCCGCGTGCGAGGACCGACGCGGCGGCCGCGAGCAGGCCCGCCCCCAGGAGCACGACGGCGCGCGCCGCGAGCGAGGATCCGGAGCCGACCGGGGCGAACAGGAACACGACGTCGAGCAGGCCCGCCGCCGCCACGAAGAGGCCGGCGAGCCGCAGCGTGGCCGCGCGCGAGGCGGCAGACGCAGGGACGGTGGACGGAGCTGTCATCGGGTTCCCCTCTCGCGGGCTGTGCTCCTCACGCTAGCGCTCTGGTTCGAACGTGCATTGTTCTACTAACATGGCGAACATGTTCCTGCGCGTCGATCACTCCTCGCCCCGCTCGCTGGCCGACCAGCTCGAGTCGCAGGTGCGCGCCGCAGTGGCGTCGGGCGAGCTCTCGGCGGGCGACCGCCTGCCTCCGGCGCGCGAGCTCGCCGACTCCCTCGGCATCAACATGCACACCGTGCTGCGCGCGTACGGCGCGCTCCGCGACGACGGCCTCCTGCAGATGCGGCGGGGGCGGGGCGCCTGGGTCGCGGAGTCGGCCGGACCCGGCCTCGTGCGCGTCACCGCCCTCGTCGAGCAGCTCGTCGCCGAGGCCCGCCGCAGCGGCATCAGCCGCGCGGACGTCATCCGCCTTCTCGAGAGGACCGCACTGTGACCACCTCCGGCTCCACCTCCACCGACCGCAGCCCGCGCACGCTCGTCGCCGCCGCGTCGCTGCTGCTCCCCGCCTCGGCGATCCTCGTGTCGCAAGCCGTCCTCGGCGACCGGCTCCCGCCCGTGCTCGCCTCGCACTGGTCGAGCACCGGCGCCGCCGACGAGGCGCAGCCCGTCGCGGTCCTCCTCCGGCTGGCACTGCTGTTGGCGGGGGTACCCGCCGTCGCCGGACTCGTCGCCGCGGCACTCGGCCGCGCCCCGCGCCTCCTGCTCGGCGGACTCGGGCTGGTCGCCGGTCTCGGTGCCGGCGCCTGGGCGACGTCGGTCGGGACGACGCTCGCCGCGGGGTCGGCGGAGGGTGCCGTGCTCGGTGCCTGGCTGCTCGCGCTCCTCGGGGGCGGGCTGTTCGCGGTGGTGCCGGCGCTGATCGCCCCGCCCACCCGGCACGCGCCGCGGGTCGCCGTCGACCGGCTGCCGCTCGGCCGCGAGGAGACCGGCGCCTGGTCGCACACCGTCACCGGGCGGGTGTTCGCGATCACGGGAGTGGTGCTGCTGCTCATCGCCGCGGCCGCGGTCCCGGGGCTGGTCGCCACCGGCGACACGGGACCGGCGATCGCGATGGCGATCGTGCTCGGGGCGAGCGCCGTCGTGATGCTCGGCTTCACCCGGCTGCGCGTCACGGCCGACCGCCGCGGGCTGCGCGTGGTGTCGAAAGCGCTCGGGATCCCGCTGCGGCGGATCCCGCTGGCGTCGATGGCCTCGGTGAGCACCGCCGCGCTGCGGCCGTCGGAGTGGGGCGGCTGGGGCTACCGGATGTCCCCCGGGCGCTCGGCCCTCATCCTCCGCGCCGGCCCGGGGCTCGTCGTGACGACCACCCGCGGCAGCGAGTTCGCGATCAGCCTCAGCGATCCCGAGACCCCGGCCGCCCTCCTCGAGACGCTGCGCCGACGCGCGGAGGGCCGACGCGCGTAGGGTGCGAGCGCGGCCGGTGGCCGCCGCCGGAGTCTTCACGAGGGAGTGGGCATGGACGAGCTGCGCAGCAAGACGGTGACCTGGCACGATCCGATGGCGGGGGCGGCCGCGGCGATGCGGATGAGCGGGCTGGACTACCTGCGTGCGATGAAGGACGGGACGATCCCGCCGCCGCCGATCATCACGCTGATGAACATGGACCTCGGCGCGGTGGACGAGGGCCGGGTGGAGTTCCGCTGCTCGCCCGACGAGTCGCACTACAACCCGATCGGGCGGGTGCACGGCGGCTTCGTCTGCACGGTGCTCGACTCGGCGGCGGGCTGCGCCGTGCAGTCGACGCTGCCGGCCGGCGTCGGCTACACCTCGCTCGACCTCACCGTCAGCTACCTCCGCGGCCTGCACCAGGACAGCGGCGAGCTGCTCGCGGTCGGCACGGTCGTGAAGCCCGGCCGCCGCGTGGCGTTCGCCGAGGCGAGGGTGACGGACGCGCAGGGACGCCTGGTCGCGACGGCCACGTCGACGCTGCTGGTGTTCCCGCTGGGTGAGGGCGCGTGAGCTCGAGCAGCCGTCAGTCCTCGGATGCGCGCTCGCGCAGGCGCCGGACCGCGGCCTCGAGCGCGGGCAGTTCCGTGGTCACCGTCGCCGCAAGAATGGCGTGCGTGGTGTCGAAGTAGCGGTGCGCGAATCTGTCGCGCATCCCGGCGACATCTCGCCAGGGCACCTCCGGTTCCGTCTCGAGGAGACTCTGCGGAAGATCTTTGACGGCCTCGCCGATCTCGACGAGGCGCATCCTCACGGCATCGAACACCAGACCGTCATCGAGTCCACCGCGGTCGAGGTGCGCTCGGATCGCCGCGGCAGCGGCAGCGATGTCGGCCAGACGATGGCGCGGCTCTCTGCTCACAGCGGCGTCAGGTCCGTCTCGATGGCGCGGCGCACATGCTCCTTGAGCCCCTGCTCGGGGACGAGGTCGACGGGAGCGCCGAGGATCTCGCTGAGCTCGCGCTCGAGGGCTGCCAGACCGAGGACGCCGAGACCGGCTGGGATCGTCACGAGGAGATCGAGGTCACTGTCCGGGCGGTCGTCTCCGCGGGCAGCGGATCCGAAGATCCGCGCATCGGCGACGCCGCGACGGCGCAGCGCCCGGCGGAGCTCGGCACGGTGGCGCAGGACCTGCCGCCCGACAGGCCCCGAGAGCGCCGCAGCCGGTGCGGCGCTCCGCTCGAGCGAGAGGTCGAGGGTGAAGCCTGCAGCGGAGAGGAGGCGACGAAGCGTCGGGAGGGTCGGCTCGCGCGCGCCTCTCTCGTAGGCGCTGATCATGCTCTGGGCGACTCCGGCTCGCTCCGCCACCTCGCTCTGATGCAGTCCGGCCCGCGATCGCGCTTCGATCAGCAGGTCTCCGGTTTCCGTGCGCATGCGGCGAGCATATCAACGATCGCGTATTTCGCGTCGTTCCGCGCCACGTCGGAGGCACGAACGCGGGTCGCCCGCAAGTGGCAACGCGGGTTTCCGCGCTGTGGTCGCATGGAGGCCGGACGCAGCCGCTCGGGCGCCTCCCCCGATGCGACAGGACCTGCATGCCCACGACCGCGAGCCGGCCGACGATCTTCGCCCTGCACGGGCTCGGCCTCAGCGGCCGCCTCTTCGATCCGCTCGCCCGCGAGCTCGCCGATTCGGCGGAGGTGGTGGCGATCGATCTGCCCGGCTTCGGCGACGCGCGCGACGCCGCCGACATCTCCCTCGAGGCGATGACGACCGCAGTGATCCGCACGATCCGCGAGCACGGCGCGACGCGCTGGCTGCTCGTCGGGCACAGCATGGGCGGGAAGGTCGCCTCTCTGGTGGCCGCGCGCACGCTGTCCGGCCGCTCCGGACTCTTCGGGCTCGCGGGGGTCGTGCTGCTGGCCGGCTCGCCGCTCTCACCCGAGCCGATGCCCGAGGAGAAGCGGAGCGAGATGCTCGGCTGGGTCGCCGACGGCCCCCTCGACGAGGAGCACGCGCGTACCTTCCTCGAGCAGAACATCGGCGGCGCCCTGCCCGCCGCCCTGGAGCGGCAGGCGCTCGCCGACCTGCTCCACTCCTCTCCCGCCGCCTGGCGCGACTGGCTGGAGACCGGCAGCCGCGAGGACCGCACGGACCTCGCCGATGCCCTCGGCGTCCTGCCCGCCCTGCTGATCGCGGGCGGCGCGGACGGCGACCTCGGCGCCGACGGCCAGCGCGCGACCAACGCCCGGACCTACCCGCGCGCCCGCCTGATCGAGCTGCCCGGCGCCGGGCACCTGCTGCCGATCGAGCGGCCGGTCGAGGTCGCCGTGGCGATCCGCGCCTTCTGGAGCGACGAGGCCGGCACCGGACCGGCCGTGCCCGCCGACGCCGCGGAGTCGATCCGCTCCAGCCGCACCACCTCCCGGATCCGCGCACTCTTCGCCGAGCGCCTGCTCGCGGACGACCCGGCGTACGCGCCGAAGGCGCTCACTCCCGCCCAGCTGACGACGCTGCGCGCCGTCGCGGACCGGGTGGTTCCGCAGGACAGCGGCGACAGCGCCGCCCCCGGCCGGATCGACCTCGCCGCCCGCGTCGACGCCCAGCTCGCGGCCGGCCGCGGCGACGGCTGGCGCAACGCCGACCTGCCGAGCGACCCCGAGGCCTACCGCCTCGGCCTCGACGCGCTCGCCGGAGTCGACGGCCTCTCCCCCGAGGAGCAGGACGCGCGACTGGAGGCGCTGGGCACGGAGCCGCTCGGCGCGTTCAGCGCGGAGCAGGCGAAGGCCTGGTTCGAGGACTGCCGCAACGACCTGGTCCGGGTGTGGCTCGCGCACCCCGCGAGCCTCGCCCGCATCGGCTTCGACGGCTTCGCGACCGGCGGCGACGTCCTCCCCCTCCTCGGCTTCACCGCCCTCGCCGCCGGCGAGCACGACACCTGGGAGCCCCTCACTTCGCAGCAGAGCACGAGGAGCCACCGATGAACACCGCGACCATGCGCCGCTACTCCCCCGACGAGGTCGTCGACGCCGTCGTGATCGGCACCGGCGCCGGCGGCGCCCCGATCCTCGCGACCCTCGCCGCGCGGGGCCTGCGGGTCGTCGCGCTGGAGGCCGGACCGCACTTCGATCCGCTGACCTTCACCGCCGACGAGACCGAGGCGACCGAGATCAACTGGATGGAGGAGCGCCTCAGCGGCGGCAGCACCCCCACCGCGTTCGGACCGAACAACAGCGGCCGCGGCGTCGGCGGCTCCACCCTGCACTGGGGCGCGTTCACCCCGCGCCCCGACCCGCGCGACCTGCTGCTGCGGACCGAGTCGGGCCTCGGCCGCGACTGGCCCGTGACGCACGCCGAGCTGCTCCCCTACCTGGAGCGCGCGGAGGCCACGATCGGCGTCTCCGGGCCGGCCGACTACCCGTGGGACCCCTCGCGCCGCTACCTGCAGGCGCCGGTGGACCGCAACGCCTCCGCCGAGATGATGCTGCGCGGCTGCGCGGCCCTCGGGATCCGCGCCACCGACGCCCCCGCCGCCGTCCTCAGCGCGGGGCGGGACCAGGAGGCGCACGGCGAGCGCGCCTCCTGCCGCAACTGCGGCCAGTGCCACCAGGGCTGCCGCACCGGCGCCAAGGGGAGCATGGACACGTCCTATCTGCCGCTCGCGGTGCGCGACGGGGCGGAGATCCGCGCCGAGTCCTTCGTGCACGGCATCGAGCTGGACGCGGCCGGCCGGGTCAGCGCCGTCGTCTACACCTCGGAGGGGGTCGAGCGCCGGCAGCGCTGCTCCGCCCTCTTCCTCTGCGCGGGCGGCGTGGAGACGCCGCGGCTGCTCCTGCACACCGGCGTCGCGAACAGCAGCGGGCTCGTCGGGCGCAACTTCCTCGCGCACGGCGCGACCCAGGTCTGGGGCACCTTCGACGAGGAGATGCGCGGCTACCGCGGCTACCCCTCCTCCGTGATCACCGAGGACACCGTGCGTCCGGCCGACGCGGACTTCGCCGGCGGCTACCTGATCCAGAGTCTCGGCACCATGCCGCTCACCCAGGCGACCTCGTTCGTCCGCGGCGCCGGGCTGTGGGGGCCATCGCTGATGGCGGCGCTGGACGACTACCGCTTCCTGGCGGGCGTCGGCATCAACGCGGAGTGCCTGCCCTCGGACGACAACCGGCTCGTGCTGACCGACGAGCTCGACGAGCACGGGGTGCCGAAGGCGCGCATCACCTTCTCGCCGGGCTCGAACGAGGAGGCGATCGACCAGCACGCGATCCGGACGATGACCGCGATCGTCGAGGCGGCGGGCGCGCGCAGCACCCGGGTGATCGCCCGCACGGCGCACACGCTCGGCACCTGCCGGATGGGCACCGACCCGGACGACGCGGTCGTCGACGGCGACGGCCGCAGCTTCGACGTGCCGAACCTGTTCGTCTGCGACAACTCGGTCTTCCCGAGCGCCGTGATCGCCAACCCGGCGCTCGCGACGATGGCGCTCGCGCTCCGCACGGCGGACCGCTTCCTCGCGGCGTAGGCGGGCCTCCTCCCTCCCGCGAGATGCCACTTGTGCACGCTTTCGTCGGCGTGTCGCGTACTCAAGTGGCATCTCGCGAGGGGGATCAGGGGACTTAACACATCGGAAACGCCTCAGAAACCGCACAGCATATGGGCGGGGTTGAGTGGGGGGACACCCCTCACCCGATGGAGCCCGCATGCCCTTCTCCCGGTCGTCCACCCGCGCTGCCCGCCGCGCCCTCGCCCTCGGCGCGGCGCTCGCCGTCGCCCTCCCGCTCGTCGCGTGCTCCGGAGCGAGCGACGCCGCCTCGGACGGCGGCGGCGAGACCGTCACCGTCACCGTCGGCACCCTGCGCGGCCAGCCGCACTTCTACCAGCCGTTCCTCTACGAGCAGTTCGCGGAGGAGGGCGTCGAGTTCGAGGTGATCACCCTCGACACCACGCCCGCGCTCAGCGACGCCCTGGTCGCCGGGACGATCGACTTCGCGATCTCGGGCGTCACCCCGACCATCGCCTCGATCGCGCAGGACCGGGACCTGAAGATCGTCGCGTCCGCCGCGGACGGCGGCTCGGGCTTCCTCGGCGGCGAGGGCATCTCCTCCGTCGAGGACCTGGCCGGCAAGAAGGTCGGCTACATCCAGGGCAGCGCCCAGGAGGTCGCGCTTCGCTACTACCTCGACCAGGCCGAGCTCACCGACGACGACCTCGAGCTGATCACGATCCCGGTGCCCGAGATGGCGTCCGCGTACACCAGCGGCTCGATCGACGCGTTCTTCGGCGTGGAGATCGGCGTCTCGATCGCGGAGGCCGCCGGCGGCACCGAGATCGCCGACCCCTACGCGACGCCGATCGGCCGGGTCAACATCGGCCTGGTCACCACCGGCGCGATGATCGAGGAGCAGCCGGAGGTCGTGCAGAAGGTCGTCGACACGCACGCCGCGACGACCGAGTACATGGCCGACAACGTGGACGAGTGGCTGCCCGACATGATCGCCGAGTTCGGCGGCGACCAGGAGGTGCTCGAGTCGGCGCTGGAGAACTTCTGGCTCCGCTCCGACCTCAGCGAGGAGTACCAGGGCCAGCTCGGCGCGCTCGCGACGCAGATGCAGGAGCTCGGCTTCATCGACTCGGCGCCCGCGATCGAGGACGTCGTCGACACGACGTTCGCGCCCGCGGCCTGAGCGGTCGCCCGATGACCACCACGACCCGCCCCGCGGAGGCGGCGACCGCCACCGAGCGGCTCGCGACCGTCAAGCGCCGGCGCCGCCCCGGGCGCAGCGGCTGGACGCCC
This sequence comes from Rathayibacter sp. VKM Ac-2857, assembly GCF_013205025.1. Classification (GTDB taxonomy): domain Bacteria; phylum Actinomycetota; class Actinomycetes; order Actinomycetales; family Microbacteriaceae; genus Rathayibacter. Next base: position 1,407,158 of record NZ_JABMLE010000001.1, read on the forward strand.
TTCCTGCTCGGCCTGCCCGTCCCGATCCTGTTCCTGCTGCTCTGGCAGTTCGGGCGGGCGGGCGAGTGGGAGCTGCCGTTCGGCATCCGGATGGCCTTCCTGCCCTACCCGGGCGACGTGCTGGTCTCGCTGATCGACTACGCCGTCGCGGGGCTGCGGAACGACGCGTTCAGCGGGCTGCTCTGGACCGACCTGGCGGCGAGCGCCGGCCGCGTCTTCGGCGGCTTCGCGCTCGCCACGGTGCTCGCGGTGCCGCTCGGCGTGCTGATGGGCCGCTACTACGCGATCAACTCGCTGTTCGATCCGTTCATCAACTTGTTCCGGCCGGTTCCGGCGACGGCGTGGGTGCCGCTGGTGGCGCTGCTGATCGGCTACGGCGACCAGGCGTCGATCTTCCTGATCACGCTCTCGGCGTTCTTCCCGATCGTGCTCGGCACGATCAGCGGCGCGCGCCAGGTGCCGCCGCGGCTGATCGAGGCGGCGCGGATGCTCGGCACGTCGCGAGGAGGCGTGCTCGTGCGGGTCGTCCTGCCCGCCTCCGCCGCCGCGATCGTCAACGGCATGCGCATCGGCCTCGGCCTCGCCTGGGTCGTGCTGGTGCTCAGCGAGACGACCGGGGTGAGCACGGGCCTCGGCTCGACGATCTTCCTGGCGCGCGACGTGGTGCGCACCGACCTGATCGTGGTCGGGATGATCTGCATCGCGATCGCGGGCTTCGCCTCCGACAGGCTGCTCCTGCTCCTGTTCCGCGTGCTCTTCGGCCGCCGGCCGCTCGTCAAGTGAGGACCCGATGACGCACTCCGCCCCCTCCGCCGCCCCCGCTCGCACCGCGGACGTCCACGTACTCGACCTGGTGAAGCGCTACGACACCGCCGGCGGCGGCGTGCTCGCCATGGCCGACGTCTCGCTCGACATCCGCTCGGGCGAGTTCGTCGCCGTGGTCGGCGCGAGCGGCTGCGGCAAGTCGACGCTGCTGCGCATCCTCGCCGGGTTCGAGGAGGCGACGGAGGGCGTCGTCGAGGTCGGCGGCCGGGCCGTCTCCGCGCCCGGGCCTGATCGCGGCGTGGTCTTCCAGGACTACGGGCTCTTCCCCTGGCTGAGCGTGCGCGAGAACGTGGCCTATGGGCCGCGGCGCAAGAAGCTGGCCAAGGCGGCCGCGGCGGAGGTGACCGACCGCTTCATCGAGGCGGTGGGGCTGACCCGATTCGCCGACCGCTTCCCGGGCGAGCTGTCCGGCGGCATGCAGCAGCGCGTCGCGATCGCGCGGGTGCTCGCGAACGAGCCGTCTGTGCTGCTGATGGACGAGCCGTTCGGTGCGCTCGACGCGCTCACCCGCTCCGATCTGCAGGTCGAGCTCAAGCGGATCCACCGCGAGACGGGTACGACCGTGCTGTTCGTGACGCACTCGATCGAGGAGGCGGTCTACCTCGCCGACCGCGTCGTGGTGATGACCGGCGGCGCCTCGCACGGGGTGCCCGGGCACATCAGCGAGATCGTGACGGTCGACCTGCCCGGCGAGCGCGACGTGACGGCGCCGGAGTTCAACGAGTGCAAGCGCCGCATCTCGGCGCTGGTGCACGCGCCGGCCTGACGCCGTGCCGCGAGATGCCACTTGTGCACGCTTTTCACGGCGTGTCGCGTGCACAAGTGGCATCTCGCGGGAGGGGGCGAGGGAGGCTTCGGGGATCCACGTCTGAAGGAGGAAGCGTCATGACGAGTTCCGTTCGCGCCGGCCGGATCGCCAGGAGCGCTCTCGCCGGGGTGCTGCTCATCAACGCGGTGCCGCACGGCGTCGCGGCGCTGCAGGGGCGGAGATTCCCCTCGCCGTTCGCCACGCCGCCGGGGCGCGGGCTGTCGTCGCCGCTCGCGAACGCGGTGTGGAGTGCGGGCAATCTGGCCGCCGGGCTGGCCGCCCTGCCGCGCCGCAGGTCGAGAGGCGAGGGTCGCGGCGCGGTCCTCGGCGCGACGGCGATGGGCGTCTTCCTCGCCGCGTACTTCGGGAGCCTCGACCTCGACTGACGCCTCCCTCGCGCGAGATGCCACTTGTGCGCGCCGCCATCGGCGTGTCGCGTGCACAAGTGGCATCTCGCGGAGGGGTGGCCTACGCGGTGCGGCGGCGGCGGGCGGTGAGGAGGAGCGTCGCGCCGGCCAGGAGCAGGACGCCGGAGATCGGGAGAACGGCGCCGGCGGGCGAGCCCGTCTCCGCGAGCGCTGCCGTGCGGTTCACGGCCTTCGCCGGAACGACCGTCGAGGACGGCTGCACCGGGACGGCCGGCTGCACGGTCGACGCGGGCTCGAGCGGCACGGCCGGCTGCACGGTCGTGGACGGCTCCAGCGGGACGGCCGGACGGACGGTCGTGGCCGGCGTCAGCGGGACGGCCGGCACCACCGGCGTCTTCGGGATCGGGAGGGTGTCCGAGAGACGGTGGACCACGCGGAAGTCCTTCGGGCTGAGGCCGGAGACCTCGGTCGCGAGGCCGGCGGAGCCCCGGTTCAGGTCCTCCTGGGTGACCGTGCTCTGCACGCTCATCACCGTCGTCTGCCCGACGGCGAGGTCGGCGCCGCCCAGCAGATCACCCAGGTGCACGAAGCGCAGGGGCACGTCGCCGGTGTTGGTCACGGGCACCGTCCAGGTCACGATCGTCCCGGGCACCACCGGCACCTGCTCGAAGACCCCGGTCAGCTCGCCGGACAGGTGCGGATGCTCGCCCGGGAGGGTGAGTCCGCCGTTCAGGGACTTGGAGACGGTGACGCCCTGCGGGGTGGTCCCCGACGCCTCGATGAGAACGATGACGGCCCCGGTCTGCAGGTCGTCCTCGCCGACGGTGGTCTGCGTCGTCAGGGTCACCGTCCCGCCGACGGGCAGATCCGCCCCTCCGAGGAGGTCGCCGAGATGCACCCCGCGCAGCGGCACGTCACCGCTGTTGGTGAGGCGCGCGGTCCAGTGCACCGTCGAGCCCAGCCCGACGGGCTTCCCGGTGCCCGTCTCGAACTCGCCGGTGATCGTGCCGGAGATCTTCGGGTTCTCCTCGGCGAGCGCGGCCTGGGCCGCGGGGGTGGCGGAGGCCGCGGGGGTGGCCGACGCCGCGGGCGCCGCCTCGCTCGCGTGCGCGTCCGTCGCGGCGGAGCCGAGCAGCCCGGCCAGCAGGACGGCGGAGGCGGCAGCACTCGCGATCCTCGGGCGGGCGGGTCGATCGTGTCGAGTGGGACGGTGCGGTCGAGTGGGCACGGGACTCCTCAGAGGTGGTGGCGACGGCGGTGGACGCCGCCGATCCTCTCGCCCCGCACGGGTGGCGGCCGCATCCGTGGCACTCGTCGTTCCGGGGGCACGAAGTGACGAGGCGCCCCGTCGGTGACGACGAGGGCACTCGCCCGATCCCGCAGAAGGGGGGTCAGTGATCAGCTGGGAACGACTCGTTCTGTGTCACTGCTCCTGTCACGCTGGGCACAGGCTCCATCACACGTCTTGCGAGAGGGAACGATGCCCGCACTCCGGCTGGTGCTCTACCTGGTCGACGACCCCGAGCAGACGCCGCACCTCTGCACGTTCCACGGCGACCGCCATCGGCTCGCCCACGATCTCGAGACGCGGCAGTTCCTGCCCGTCGTCCGCGGTCACGGGCAGTACAGCGTCGTCGCGGTGAACCGCATCCAGCGCGTCGAGTTCGAGCGGCTCGAGGAGGACGCCGCGGACCAGCCGGCTCGCCGCGCGGACGACCTCGAGAAGGCGGCGCACACCCTCCGCGGCTGATCCCCGCGACCGACCTCCGCGACGGCACGGATCGCCGGCTGCGGATCGTTATCGGATCGCGTACCCGGCGAGGCCCGTCGCATCGGAGGATGGCGGAGGGGGACGGATCGTGCTCCCGTCGTCCGCTCTCCGGGGGTTCCGCCACCATGCTCGTTCCGTCTCGCACGCTCCTGCGCGCTGTTCTCGTCGTCGGCGTGGTCGCCGGGCTGAGCGGGTGCGTTCCCGCCGGCGATCCCATCGCGCAGCCCGCCGAGACGGCGACAGCCACCGCTACCGCTACCGCTACCGCTACCGCTACGGTCACCGCGACTCCGACGCCGACTCCGACGCCGACGCCGACACCCACGCCCGCGCCCGCTGTCGCCGCGAGCCTGCTGATCGGGCCGACCTCGTTCTCGCTGGTGGACGCGGAGGGCGCTCAGCTGGGCACCTGGGAGTACCGCAACGGCACGGGCGTCGTCGCCGCGCTGACCGACGCGTTCGGCAGCGAGCCCGCCGAGTCGGACGACGTCCCCTACGAGGGCTACCGCAGCCGCGCCTACAGCTGGCCGGGCTTCGTCCTCAAGGACACCGACGTCTACGACGCGGGCGGACCGGAGCTCACCTACCCCGAGCCGGACTTCCTCCTCGAGGCCACCGCCGCCACGGTCGGTGATGTCGCCATCAGCACCCTGGGCGGAGTCGCAGTGGGTGACGCGACCGCCGAGGTGGTGGCCGAGCACCCGGACAGCGCGAACGGCGGCTCCCTCGGCACCTTCCTCTTCGACACGACCCCCGTCGGCACCCTCGAGGGCCACGAGCTGACCAACACGGTGGGCGCGATCGCCGAGGACGAGGTCACCGTCTCGCGCCTGCTCGCGCCGTTCGTCAACTGGGGCGTCTGAGGGGCGCGGGCACCGGCGCGGGATCTCGATGCGCCCGCTCCGCGGGCTGCTCGATCAGCAGGAAGCCCGCAGGCACGAGCAGAGCGGCGGCCGTGCCCGTCGAGCGGCCGGCCGCTGTGGCGCCTCGCGATCGCGTGGTGCGCCTCCGCCGACGTGGCGGCGGCGATCGCGCTCAGCAGTCGCGGGAGCCGAAGCCGAGCCCCGTGATCGCGCTGCTGTGCCAGCCCTGGTAGCCGCCGTGCTGGCTGTAGACGAGCGAGCTGCCCGAGGGGAAGGAGCGGAACGTGAAGGTGTCGTAGCGGGGCCCGCGCGTGAGATTCGGCTCGAACTCGGTGGCGCGTCGGAAGGGGTCGGCGATCGTCCCGGCGCCGACTCCCGCGTCTCCGCCCCGCGAGGAGATCGAGGTGGGCGCGACGCTGAAGCCGACGGTCGACCACCACTTCGTGGCCCAGTAGAGCGTCTCGCTGTGCGCGCTCGAGCTGATGTCGAGGAAGGTGAGCTGCACGTCCACCGGGTCGAACGGCTTCCCGGCCGCATCGAAGAACTCGAAGATCAGCGTCTGCGCATCGGGCCCCGGCGTCGGCACCTCCGGGACCCTCACGTCCGACGACGACGCCTGCCCGGCGCGGCGCTGGTTCAGGAGGAGCACCCCGGGTTCGAAGATGCGCGACGGCGCCTCGTTGGCGAAGTCCGAGGATCCACCGGCGTACCACACCGTGCCGTCCTGGGTCAGGTTGTAGTTCGTGCCGTCGACCGTGGGCGTGGTCGTGGTGTCCGGCGCCAGGACCGAGGTGATCCGGACCGTGGACGTCGTTCCGGTGGGCGAGGTCGCGGTGAGGGTCAGCGGATTCAGCGACACGCTCGACTGCGTGAACATCGTCACGCTCGTGCAGGGCAGCGGGTCGGTGGCCGGAGTCATCGACGCGGCGGCGAGGGGAGCCCCGACCGCCGCGCTGATCACGGGGATGCTCCAGAGCGCGCCCGCCGTGACGGAGCGACGGGTGGGACCGGAGGAGTGAGTCGGGTCGGACGAGAGAGGGGACATGGCGGATCCGTTCCAGAGGAGGAGTGGACAGGCGAGGACCGACTGCCCGACACGGCAGCGTAGGTTCGACATCCCACAAAGACGAATCCTCCTCACGTCTGGCGCGGGACGTCGGTTCGCCGCTGCTCCCTAGGCGGTGCTCAGCAGCGGGACGCCGGCTCGAGCCCACCGGCGCCCCGGCCCTCACTCCCCGTCGGCGAAGTCCGTGCCGCGACTGAGAGGCTCCCACGCGTCGACGTCGGAGCGGAGGGAGTCGAGCACTGCGCGGAAGGCGTCCGACGCGTCGTTGCCGAGCAGCAGGATCGACGGAGGGGCGGCCGACTCCACGGCCTCGATCAGCGCGGTCGCCGCCTTCGCCGGGTCGCCCTTCTGGGTGCCGTGCACGGTGTCGTGCTCCTTGCGGCGCTTGCCCGCCGTCTCGGCGTAGTCCGCGATCGGCTGCGACGACTGGGTGAGCGAGCGGCCGGCGAAGTCGGTGCGGAAGCCGCCCGGCTCGACCGAGAACGCCCGGATGCCCAGCGGCGCGACCTCCTTGCGCAGCGACTCGGTGAGCGCCTCGATCGCGGCCTTCACCGCGGCGTAGTAGCCCGAGCCCTCCGGCGAGATGCGCGCGCCGATCGAGGACAGGTTGACGATCGTGCCGGAGCGGCGCTCGCGCATCCCGGGCAGGACCGCCTTGATCGTGCGGACGGTGCCGAAGAGCTGGGTGTCGAAGAGCTGCTGCACCGCGGCCTCCTCACCCTCCTCCACCGCCGCGCGGTAGCCGTAGCCCGCGTTGTTGACGAGCACGTCGATCCCGCCGAAGCGCTCCTCGGCGGCGTCGACCGCGGCGGCGACCTGCGCGTCGTCGGTCACGTCGAGGGCCAGGGCGAGCGCGGAGTCGGGGTGCGCCTCGGCGATGTCGCGGACGGAGTCGACGTCGCGCGCGGTGACGACGGCGCGGTCGCCGTGGGCGAGGACGGCGGTCGCGAGCGCGCGGCCGAGTCCGGTGGAGCAGCCGGTGATGAGCCAGGTGGTCATGCGGTCCTTCTTCCTCGAGGGCGCCCGCGGCAGGCGCGATCGGTGGGATCGGCGCGGGCAGGACTCCATTCCACCGCCGCCGGGGCGCCGCGGGACAGGGGTGGACGCGTGAGAGGCTGGTCCGGTGTCCACAGTGAGCGTGCCGACGCCGCGCTCGGGGGTCCGGACGCGGCGATTCCGGCGCCTCGCGCGCCTCGGCTTCGCCGTCAACGGCGTGGTGCATCTGCTGATCGGCGGACTCTCGCTGCGGGTCGCGTTCGGGGACGAGACGACGCAGGAGGCGGATCCCTCCGGCGCGATCGCGCGCCTGGCCGAGACGCCGGCCGGACTCGTCGTCGTCTGGGCGGCGCTGGTCGCGCTCGTCGCGCTCGGGCTCTGGCAGCTCTCCTTCCAGAGCCGCTCGAGCGATCCGAGCCGCGCGAAGCGCCTCGGGCGGCGGATCGTGGAGTCGGGCAAGGGCTTCGCGGCGCTCGCGCTGGCCGGGACGACGCTGGTCTTCGCGCTCGGCGGGTCGACGAGCTCCTCCGCCACCATCCGCGCGATCAGCACCGACCTGCTGGCTCGGCCGGCGGGAGCGATCGTGCTGACGCTGGTCGGCGGGATCGTCCTCGGCAGCGGGATCGGCTTCGTCGCCATCGGCGTGCGCCGCGGCTTCCGCAAGCTCGTGCGGATCCCCGCAGGGCGGCGCGGCACGGCCGTGCTGATCCTCGGCGCGGCCGGCTACGTCTCGAAGGGCATCGCCCTCGGCATCGCCGGCGGCCTCTTCGTCGTCGCCGCGATCACCGGCGACGCCCGGCGGGCGACCGGCCTCGACGGCGCCCTGCGCTTCCTCGACGTCCCGCCCTACGGGACCATCGCGCTCACCGTCATCGGCGCCGGCCTCGTGATGTACGGCGGCTTCCTGATCGCCCGCGCGAAGCTCGCCAAGCTCTGAGCGACTGTCGTCGGCCGGGTCAGCAGTCGGTGGAGCGGAAGCTGAGCGCGCTCAGCGCGAGAGACTGCCAGCCCTGCCGGCCCTCGTGCTGACCGCAGACGAAAGTGCTTCCGGAGGGGAGGACGTCGAAGGCGAAGGTGTCGAAGAGGGGCTCTCCGCCGGCGGGCTCGTCTCCTGTCGCTCGGCGGAAGGGGTCGGCGACGGTTCCCGCGCCCGTACCGGCGGAACCTCCTCTCGACGAGATCGAAACGGGCGGCGTGCTGAATCCGACGGTGTCCCACGAGCTCACGAACCACGGCGCCGAGGGTGCGGCTCTCGAGTCGATGTGGGAGAACGTGAGTTCGGCGCCGACAGGAGCGAACGGCCGTCCGTCCTTGTCGAAGAACTCCACCATGAGCGTCTGCGCGGGCGAGCCAGCCGTCGGAGTCCCCGCCGTCGACCCCGCGCGGCGTTGATTCAGGACGAGCGACCCGGGCACCCAGCCGCCGCGTCCCTGCGCCTCGTACGACGATCGGCGCTCGGCGAAACCGGACCAGACGACGGTGTCCCGAGTCAGGTTGAAGCTCTGCCCCTCGGTCTCGGTCGTCGTGCCGGGCGCGAGAACGGACGTGATCCGGACGGTCGAGGGGACTCCGGTGGTCGAAACCGCCGAGAGCACGGTGGGGTTGCTCGCGACCGTGGACCTCGTGAACATCGTCGCACTGCGGCAGAAGACGGGCGATGCGGAGGCGAGCGGAGCCGCCACGGCCGCAGCGACGACGGGGACGCTCCAGGCTGCGCTCGCGGCCACCGCACGACGGGAGGGTCCGGAGAAGGCGGGAGGAGGCACGGGCATCGGTCACGTCCTGTCTTGAGAGGAAGCCGTCGCGAGGCCGCGGCGAAACCAAGCATCCCTCATCTCTGCGTCCCGCTGCGGTGCGGCGCAGGACGTCGCCACGACCGCAGTCGCGCGGGCGCTAGGGATCGAAAGGGCTCAGCCGGAGGGCACCGTCGGATCGAGACGCTTCGCGTAGCAGCGGGTCGCCGGCTCGTCGCCCCAGTAGCCGAAGCCGGGGATGAGCTCGTAGCCCGAGCTGCTGTAGAGCGCCATCGCCTCGGGCTGCTCGATGCCGGTGACGAGGCGGAGCAGCGTCACGCCGTGGCGGACGGCGAGCTCCTCGACTCCCGCGAGGAGGACGCGGCTGTGACCGCGGCCGCGCGCCGCCTCGGTCACGAACATCCGCTTGATCTCGCCGACCTCGCCCTCGGCGGCGAGCGCGACGCAGCCGACGACGTCCACCCCGATGTGGAGCAGCAGCGTCGGCGCGTCCGCGGGCGGCCTCGGCCCCGGGTCGTCGCCGCCGTAGCGCCGCATGATCTCCGCCTCCTGCACGGCGAACAGCCGCCCCGACACTGCGTCGTCGGCCGTCGTCTCGACCAGCCGCACCTCGTCCGCACCCATGTCGCTCACGGTCCCATCGCGCGCCGCGAGATGCCACTTGTGAGCGCGACACGCCGTGGAAAGCGTGCACAAGTGGCATCTCGCGGAGGGTCAGCAGTCGTCGGCGCGGAACCTGAGGCCGGTGAGGAAGATCGCGTGCCAGCCCTGCCTGCCCTCGTGCTGGGTGTACGTGAGCGTGCTCCCGGAGGGGAAGGCGTCGAAGGAGAAGATGTCGGTCTTGGAGAACGAGGTGGTCGGCGCCTCGCCCGTCGCGCGCCGGTACGGGTCGGCGATCGTGCCTGCACCGACACCGTCGACCAGGCCGTCCTTCGCGATCGAGGTCGGCGCGACGCTGAAGCCCACCGTGTCCCAGTGGGTCGGCGTCCACACTCGACGCTCCTGGGAGGTGAGGTCGACGATCTCGAGCTCGAAGCCGATCGGATCGAAGACGCGCCCCTGCGGGTCGAAGAACTGGAAGGTCAGGGTCTGGGCATCGGATCCCGGGCTGGGGAGCTCGGTGATCGGACCTGCGCGGCGCTGATTCAGGACGAGCGCCTTCGCGCCCCAGTACGAGTAGGACTCCTCGGCCGCGGCACCGTCGGTCGTGCGCCCTCCCCATCCCATCCCCGCCTGGGTCAGGTTGTAGCTCGTGCCCTGGGTCTCGGTCGTGGTGCCGGGCGCGAGCACCGACGTGATCCGGACGGTCGACACTGCGCCGGAGGGTGAGACCGCCTGGAGCACGGCGGTGCTGCCGCCGGTGTTACTGGTCCGGCGGAAGTTGACGGCGCTGTAGCACGGAACGGCGGTGGAGGCGGCGGCGAGGGGCGCGGAGATCACTGCGGCGGCGACGGGAGCGCTCCACGCCGCCGCGGTGGTCACGGTGCGGCGGGAGGGTCCGGGCGTGCCGGAGGAGGGCTGGGACATGCAGGGTCCTTTCGATGGCGATCAGAAGACGGAGTCGCGGGGGCGTGGTAACGCTGTCATCCGCGACGATCGCCAGCTAAGCGCACCCCTGCCCTCCGACGCACGCCCCCCGTTGGTGACGACCGCACGCCCTGTCGCCCTCCGCGAGATGCCACTTGTGCGCGCGACACGCCGAGGAAGGCGTGCACAAGTGGCATCTCGCGGAGGGGAGGGGGACGCGCGGGTCAGGCGTAGGTCGCGGCGATCTCGGCGAGGCACTCGCGGAAGACGCGGACGGCGGGCGAGGCGAGCTGGGCCTCGCGCTGGGCGGTGAAGATGGTGCGGCGGGGGCGGCCGGGCAGCTCGAGCAGTCGGCAGTCGGCCTCGCCGCCGGCCCAGACCAGGTCGGGCATCAGCGCGACCGCGTTGCCCGAGGCGGCGAGGCGGATCTGCGCCTGGAGATCCGCGGTCTCGAAGCGCACGTCGGGCTCGAAGCCCGCGACGCGGCAGGTCTGCTCGGCGAAGTGGCGGCTGGCGGTACCGCGCGGCTCCATCACCCAGGCGGCGTCGCGGGCGCCCCGCAGGTCGCGGATCGCGGAGTCGCGGCCCACCGCGAGGCGGATCGCGTCGGTCGTGAGGTCGCTGCGCACCAGGCCCGGCAGCCAGGACACGGAGTGGCCGGGGTACTGCTCGGCGACGACCAGGTCGAACTCGCGCGCCCAGGAGGTCTCGTGCAGCGCCCCCTCCGGCTCGCGCTGCACCATCTCCACCCGCACCTCGGGTGCGCGCTCGGCGATCGAGCGCAGCGCGCCGGGCATCAGCGCGAGCGCCGCCGACTGGAAGACCGCGACCCGCACCCGCCCGGTGACCGACTCCCCCGACGCGGCGAGCGCCGCCTCCGCCCGCTCGAGCAGCGCCAGCACCTCACCGGCGGCCGCGACCAGGATCTCGGCCTGCGGGGTGAGCTGCACCCGCCGCCCGACCTTGCGCAGCAGCTCGACGCCGGTCTCGCGCTCGAGCACGCTCAGCTGCTGCGAGACCGCGGAGGGACTGTAGGCGAGGGCCTCCGCGGCGGCGGCCAGGGTGCCGCGGATGGCGACCTCGCGCAGCAGCACCAGGCGGCGGACGTCGAGCACGGGCGACCTCGATTCGGTACGGAGGAACAGTAAGCAGGAGTGACCGGTACCGGTAAGGAACGGTCGCTTCTGCTCAACGGTACCCCGTCGAATACTGGGGGCATGACGGATCTCGCAGCGCCTGCCCGCTCCACCGGCCCCTCCTCCGACGACGCCGCCGGACCCGCCGGTCCCGCCGCGGACAGCGTCGACCCCGGCCTCGTCGACGCCAGCGTCGCGCTGGTGCGCCAGTGGCTGCGCGACGCCGCCGACGTCCCGGTGGACGCGTCCGGCGCCCAGCTCGCCGGCGTGCTGAAGGACCCGACCGGCCTCGACTTCACCGTCGGCTTCGTCGACGGCGTGGTCCGGCCCGAGGACACCAAGGTCGCCGCCGCGGCGCTGCGCTCGATCGCCGGTGGCGTCCCGCGCTTCCTGCCCGCCCCGATGCGCGGCGCGGTCGCCCTCGGCGGCGCGATGGCCCCGCTGCTGCCGGACGTGGTCGTGCCGATCGCCCGCCGGGTGCTGCGGCAGATGGTCGGCCACCTCATCATCGACGCGACCGACTCGCGCCTCGGCCCGGCGATCGCGAAGATCCGCCGCGACGGCGTCCGGCTCAACATGAACCTGCTCGGCGAGGCGGTCCTCGGGCGGAAGGAGGCGCAGCGCCGCCTGGAGGGCACGCACCGCCTGCTCGCCCGCGACGACGTCGACTACGTCTCGATCAAGGTCTCCTCCACCGTCGCCCCGCACAACCCGTGGGCGTTCGACGCCGCGGTCGACGACATCGTCGAGGAGCTCGCGCCGCTCTTCACCCGCGCCGCCGCCGCGACGCCGCAGAAGTTCGTGAACCTCGACATGGAGGAGTACAAGGACCTCGACCTCACCATCGCGGTCTTCACCCGCCTGCTCGACCGGCCCGAGTTCCTCGGTCTCGAGGCGGGCATCGTGCTGCAGGCCTACCTGCCCGACGCGCTCTCCGCGATGATCCGGCTGCAGGAGTGGAGCGCCGCGCGCCGGGCCCGCGGCGGCGCCGGCATCAAGGTGCGACTGGTCAAGGGCGCGAACCTGCCGATGGAGCAGGTCGAGGCGTCGGTGCACGGCTGGCCGCTGGCGACCTGGTCGACGAAGCAGGACTCGGACACCAACTACAAGCGCGTGATCGACTACGCGCTGCACCCCGACCGGATCCGGAACGTGCGGGTCGGCGTCGCCGGGCACAACCTCTTCGACGTCGCCTACTCCTGGCTGCTGGCCGGCGAGCGCGGCGTCCGCGAGGGGATCGAGTACGAGATGCTCCTCGGCATGGCGCAGGGCCAGGCGGAGGCGGTGCGCCGCACGGTCGGCTCGCTGCTGCTCTACACGCCGGTCGTCTCGCCCGGGGAGTTCGACGTCGCGATCGCCTACCTGATCCGCCGGCTCGAGGAGGGCGCGTCGAGCGACAACTTCATGTCGGCCGTGTTCGAGCTCGAGGCGCAGCCCGCGCTGTTCGCCCGCGAGGAGGCCCGCTTCCGCGCCTCCGTCAGCGCGCTCGACGGCGCGGTGCCGCCCGCGCACCGGGTCGCCGACCGCTTCGCCGCCTCGGGCCGCCCCGGCTTCGGCGACTTCCGCAGCACTCCGGACACCGATCCCTCCGTCGCGGCGAACCGCGCCTGGGCGCAGGAGATCCTCGCCCGCGTGCCCGGCTCCCGCGCCGGGGTCGACGCGATCGAGGCCGCGACGATCAGCACCCGCGACGAGCTGGAGGCGGCCCTCGCCGCGACCCGCGCCGCCGGCTCCGCGTGGGGCGCCCTGCCCGCCGACGAGCGGGCGCGCATCCTGCACCGCGCCGGCGACGAGCTCGAGGCCCGCCGCGGCGAGCTGCTCGAGGTGATGGCCGCCGAGGCCGGCAAGACGATCGACCAGGGTGACCCCGAGGTCTCCGAGGCGATCGACTTCGCGCACTACTACGCCGAGCGGGCCCGCGAGCTGGACTCGGTCGACGGGGCGGTCTTCCACCCCGCGCAGCTGACGCTCGTCGCTCCGCCGTGGAACTTCCCGGTCGCGATCCCCGCGGGCGGTGCGCTCGCCGCGCTGGCCGCCGGCTCGGCCGCGGTGCTGAAGCCCGCCGGGCCGACCGCGCGTTGCGGCGCCGTGCTGGCCGAGGCGCTCTGGGCCGCCGGCGTGCCGCGCGAGGCGCTGCTGCTGCTCCGCCTGCCCGAGGAGGAGCTCGGCGCGGACCTCGTCGCCCACCCCTCCGTCGACCGGGTGATCCTCACCGGCGCCTACGAGACCGCCGAGCTGTTCCGCTCCTTCCGGCACGATCTGCCGCTGCTCGCGGAGACCAGCGGCAAGAACGCGATCATCGTCACCCCCTCCGCCGACCTCGACCTCGCGGTGAAGGACGTCGTCTCGAGCGCCTTCGGCCACGCCGGCCAGAAGTGCTCGGCCGCCTCGCTCGTCGTGCTGGTCGGCTCGGTCGCGCGCTCCAAGCGCTTCCGCGCGCAGCTGCTCGACGCGGTCGACTCGCTCACCGTCGGCCTGCCGACCGATCCGGCGACCCGGATGGGGCCGGTGATCGAGCCCGCCGCGGGCAAGCTGCTGCGCGGGCTCACGACCCTAGGCGAGGGCGAGAGCTGGCTGCTGCAGCCGCGCGCGCTCGACGACACCGGCATGCTGTGGAGCCCGGGCGTCCGCGACGGCGTGCGCCGCGGCTCCGAGTACCACCGCACCGAGTACTTCGGCCCGATCCTCGGGATCATGACCGCGGCGACGCTCGAGGACGCGATCGCGCTCGTCAACGAGGTCGACTACGGCCTCACCTCGGGCCTGCACGCGCTCGACACCGCCGAGATCGGCACCTGGCTGGACGGGATCCAGGCCGGCAACCTCTACGTCAACCGCGGCATCACCGGGGCGATCGTCGAGCGCCAGCCGTTCGGCGGCTGGAAGAAGTCGGCGGTCGGACCGGGGACGAAGGCCGGCGGGCCGGACTACCTGCTCGGGCTGGGGTCGTGGACCTCGGCGCCGTCGGCCGCCACCACCGCGGTCGACGACCCGCGCGTCGGTCGGCTCGTGGCCGCCGCCCGCGCGGAGCTGCCCGCTGCGGAGGCGGACGCCGTGGAGCGGACGGCTCGCAGCGCTGCGCTCGCCCACTCCGCCGGCGCCGCCCGCGACGTCACCGCGCTGGCCGCCGAGCGGAACGTGTTCCGGCACCTGCCGTACGACGCCCCGGTGCTGATCCGCCTGGCGGAGGGCGTGCCGGTGGGCTCGCTGGTGCAGGTGGTCGTGGCCGCGGCGACCGCGGGCGCGCGGGTAGCGGTCTCGAGCGCGACGGCGCTGCCTCCGCAGCTCGTGTCGGCCATCGCCGCGGGAGCGACTGCGGTCGCCGTCGAGGACGAGGCGGCCTTCGCGGCACGCGTCCGCGAGCACGGCGCCGGCCGGGTGCGCCTGCTGGGCGCCGACGCCTCCTCCGTGACGTCCGTCACCGGCGGCCGCCCCGACCTCGCCGTCTACGCGAACGAGGCCACCGAGTCCGGCCGCCTGGAGCTGCTCCCGTTCCTCCGCGAGCAGGCCGTCTCGATCACGGCCCACCGCTTCGGCACCCCGGACCACCTGACGGACGCCCTGCTCTGACCCTCTCCCCTCCCGCGAGATGCCACTTGTGCACGCTTTTCACGGCGTGTCGCGTGCACAAGTGGCATCTCGCGGAGAGGGAGGGGGCGGGTCAGGAGGCGATCTGGGAGATGCGCTGGTGGGAGAGGTTCAGGAGGACGGCGGCGTCCCGCATCGAGACCCCCTCACCCCGGACTCCGGCGACTGCGTCGTGCTGCAGGCGCTCGTACTCGTCGCGGCTGCGCTCCAGATCCTCCCTCGCCGCCCGCACCTGCCCCAGGACGGCCGCCACGTCCTCCGGGAAGGCGGCGCCGTAGTCCCAGGTCAGCTCGACGGTGTCCTCATCGACGTCGGTCAGCCCCGAGACGAGATCCCGGACCTCACCGTCGAGCAGAGCGAGGGAGCGCGACTCGGTGGCTCCTCCGGGGAGCCCCTGCACGACCGCCACCCAGAACGGCTTCTCGCGCGTGACGACGACGTGATAGCGGTTCATCAGTCCAACCAGCCCTTTCCGAAGAGGTGCTCGAGCGCGCTCTCGTTCGAGCGCGTGACGGTCTGCGACATCTGGCCCGAGTGACCGGTCAGGCCGACCCGCCCGATCTCGACGCCCTCGGGATCGAGGACGACCCAGATCGAGTGCGATCCCTTGCCCCGCCGCGGCAACTGGACCACAGACCAGCCGCGGCGGCGGGCGTTCCTGCGGATCGCCTTGAGCACATCAGCTGCCGACCGCGTCCCGTTCACCACAGGATAAGTCTAGGAAGGTGGCCGAGCAAGCGTCTACCTGGGTAGACGGCATGGCGCCGCGCGTCGCCTCGCGCCGCCGGACGTCCGGTCCGCCCGTTCGCGACAGGGTGCGGGGGGACGGTCGACGGCGGGGGCGGGGGGCGCCAGGCTGTGCGCATGACGCGGCAGGAGCAGGCGCCCTCGGCCGCGGTCAGCACCCGGTGGCTGAGCATCGGGGCCGCGCTCGATCCGCAGAGCAACAGCATCAACGCGCTGCGGCTGGGGCTCGCGGTGCTGGTGATCGTGTCGCACTCGTTCCCGCTGGGCGGCTACGGCGACGCGCCGGGCGCCGGGGGCAGCGGCGGCTCCGGGCTGGGCCACTCCGATCTGGGCGACTGGGCGGTGGGCGGCTTCTTCGTCACGTCCGGCTACCTGATCACCGCGAGCCGGCTCCGCTCGCGCTCGCTCGGCGACTACCTCTGGCGGCGGTTCCTGCGCATCTACCCGGCCTTCCTCGTCTCGTTGCTCGTCGTCGGGTTCGCGATCGCGCCGCTCGCCTCGCTGCTGCTCGGCGCCGGCCCGTGGAGCGCGGCGGGCGGCGCGCGGTTCGTGCTCGGGAACCTGCTCCTCTACATCCGCGAGTACGGGATCGCCGGAATGCTCGGCTCCGTGCCGTACCCGGGGGCCTGGAACGGCTCGCTCTGGAGCCTCTTCTTCGAGTTCGTCAGCTACCTCGTGATCGGAGTGCTGATCTCGGTGGTGCCGCGGCGGTGGGTCGCGCCGCTGGTGGTCGTCGGCTTCGCGGGGCTGACCCTGGTCGCCGGGGTGCTGGCCACCGATCTCGTGCCCTTCCCCGCGGCCCTCAACCAGACGGTGACGCTCGTCGCGTACTTCCTGGCGGGGGCGATCGTGCACCTCTTCCGCGACCGGATCCCGCTGACGCTGCCGCTCGCGCTCCTCGCGGTCGCCCTCTTCGCGCTGGTGGTGGCCAGCGGGCTGTACCGGGTGCTGGCGGGGCTGCCGCTCGCCTACCTGATGCTGGCCCTCGGCGCGCGCCTCCCCCTGCGGCGCCTCGGGGCGACCCACGACGTCTCCTACGGGATGTACATCTACGCGTTCCCGGTGCAGCAGCTGCTCGCGCTCGCGCTGGTCGACGCGGACGTGCCGCTCGGGGCGTACGTGCTGCTCTCGATCGCGGCGACGCTGCCGTTCGCCTGGGCCAGCTGGCTGCTGATCGAGCGCCCGGCGATGCGGCTGAAGCGGCTGACGGCGCGCTGACCCCCTCCCTCCCGCGAGATGCCACTTGTGCACGCGACACGCCGTGAAAAGCGTGCACAAGTGGCATCTCGCGGAGGGGGCGGGAGGGGGTCAGGCGTCCCAGCCGCCGGGGAGGTCGCGGATCACGCTCCAGCGCGGGTCGAGCTGGGTCGCCGCTCCGCCGTTCCAGGCCCGGCTGTGGAACCACGGCGCGATCACCTCGGCGTCGCCGTGGCGGTGGCGGCCGAGGTAGCCGCCCCAGTACGAGAACGTCGAGTTCGTCAGCACGAGGCGGCGCGAGGCCGCCAGCAGGGCGAGCTGCCGCGGCACGGGGGTGCCCGGCTCGGGGCAGCGCACGTCGAGGCCGGTCAGGAGCGGCCCGAGCTTGAGCCGGCACCAGTCGAGGTCGTCCGAGACGAGGAGCACGCTGCGCACCTCGGCCGACTCCCGCGCCTGCGCGAGCGCCGCGCGCACGTACTCGACGACGTCGAAGGAGTAGCGGCCGCGGAACTCCGGGACGCTGTAGTAGTCGCCCCGCCGGATGTTGATCGTCAGATCGGCCGACGGCCGCGCCGCCGCGACGAGCTCCCCGAAGGGGCCGGCGAGCAGGTGCGAGTCGAGGAAGGCGTCCAGCTGCGCGGCCCCGAAGTCGACTCCGAAGCGCTGGTGCGTGCCGCCGGCCTCGCGCGGCTGGAGGAAGGACACGTCGCCGGGCGCGACGACCAGCTCCCGGGTGCGAGGGAACAGCTCCGCCCACTCCGCCGACCGCGCCGTGCCGCGCACCACCGTCGGCTCCCCGCGCTCGCGGCGCATGGCGGCCTGCAGCCAGAAGTAGAGGAGGTTGCCGACGCCGAACGCGTCCTGCGGGATCAGCACCGTCGCGCCCCGCCGGCGGAGCGGCTCGAGGACCGCCGCCCGCAGATCGCCCAGCCGCGGCCTCACGAGAGCTCGCCCAGCGCCACCAGCTGCGCGAAGCCGGGATGCGCGGCGCGCACCTCCTCGAAGGTGCCCTCGCCCTCGATCCGCCCGTCCTCGAGGAAGAGCAGCCGGTCGGCGCCGCGCACGGTCGAGAGGCGGTGCGCGACGATCAGCACCGTCATGCTGCCGTGCAGGCCGGCGATGGCGGTCGAGATCTCGTGCTCGGTCCGGTTGTCCAGCGCCGAGGTCGCCTCGTCGAGGACGAGGACCGACGGCCGGCGGTAGAGGGCGCGCGCCAGGCCGATCCGCTGCCGCTGCCCGCCCGAGAGCCGGACTCCGCGCTCGCCGACGCGGGTGTCGAGGCCGAGCGGCAGCTGCTCGACGAAGTCCTCGAGCTGGGCGATGCGGACCACCTCGCGGATCCGCTCGGGATCGACCCCGTCGCGGGGCACCCCGAAGGCGATGTTCGCCGCGAAGGAGTCGTCGAGCAGGAAGACGTCCTGCGGCACGACGCCGAGCCCCGCGTACCAGCCCGCGAGATCCTCCTGGATCGGCCGCCCGCCGCAGAGCACGCGGCCGGCGGTGGGCTCGAGCAGGCCGAGCACGAGATCGAGGAGCGTGCTCTTGCCCGCGCCGCTCGAGCCGACGAAGGCCGTGGTGGCGTTCTCGGCGAGGCGCAGGGTCACGCCGCGGAGCACGTCGCGGGAGGCGTCGGGGTAGCGGTAGACGACCTGCTCGAGCTCGATGTCACCGGCGAAGCGCCCGTCGGGGCCGGGCGTCTCGTCGTGCGAGCCGTGCGCGCCGAGCTCGCGGGCCGCGTCGTCGACGATGCGCAGACTCGCCTGGCCGCTGCGGACGATCGCGAAGGTGGCGGAGATCCGGTTGAGGGTGGGCAGGGCGCGGAGCGACGCGGCGGCGAACACGCCCAGCACCGAGAGCGCCTCGGCGGACGAGCCGGTCGCCACGAGGATGCCGGAGACGCCGATGATCGCGACGACGAACCCGATCTCGAGGAGGTACTTCGGCAGCTCCGAGACCAGCGAGAGCATCCGGGACGCCTGGGCTCCGCGCCGCTTCGCGGCCTGGAATCCGGCGACGAGGCTCGAGGCGCTGGAGGAGAGCCGCGCCTCGCGGAAGCCGTCGAGCGACGGGAGGAGGAACTGCCAGGTCTGCAGCGAGGCCTCGGCGGTCTCCTCGCCGATCCGGCCCTGCCGACGGCGGAGCAGGCGCTGCGTGCCGCCGAGCAGCAGCGCGAAGAAGACGGCCGCGAACAGGGTCGCCCCGGGCGAGGCGAGGAGGAGGACCACGACCAGCGCGACGAGCACCAGCAGGTCGGAGGCGAGGCCGAGCACGCCGAGCAG
Source organism: Rathayibacter sp. VKM Ac-2857 (assembly GCF_013205025.1). Taxonomy (GTDB): domain Bacteria; phylum Actinomycetota; class Actinomycetes; order Actinomycetales; family Microbacteriaceae; genus Rathayibacter. The sequence continues at coordinate 1,426,083 of NZ_JABMLE010000001.1, forward strand.
CACTCCGGACGCCTGCGCGGTCGAGTCGTTGATGTTGCGGTAGACCTCCGACAGCCGCCGCGTGCGGTGCACGGCGAAGGGGGCGAGCACGTACCGCCGCAGCAGCTCGGTCGACGCGTCGGCCGCGATCCGGGTGGTGCGGCCGAGCAGCCACCAGCGGAAGACGATCGTGCCGATGCTCTTCAGCACGAACACCGCGGCGACGAAGCCGGCGACGAGCGGGACGAGGGTCGCGACGTCGGAGGTGCCGACCAGGCCCGCGATCGTGCTCGTCACCGAGCCGGCGCCGGTGTCCGCTCCGGTGAGCAGCGCCATCAGCGGCACCATCGCGGCGACGCCGAGGGTGTCGAGGACGGCCAGCACGATCGAGCCGGCCACCGCGACGACGAGCCAGCCGGGCGACGCCGCGCCGGCGAGGGCGAGCAGGGTGCCGAGTCCCTGCCGGATCGAGCCCCTCATGCCGCGCTCCGGGTGTGGACGTCGGCGTAGACCCCGGCGATGTCGGCGCACATCCGCGCGACGGAGCGCGGCGCGGCGGCGGCGGCCGGCTCCTCCGCCTGGCGCTCGAGCGCCCGCGCCACGGCCGCGGGGTCGTCCGCGTCGACGAGCGAGCGGGGCGCGAGGATCTCGGGGTTGCCGCCGACCGCGGTGGCGACCACGCCCAGGCCGCGGGCGACGGCGTCGAGGAGGGTGTACGAGCAGTTCTCCCAGACCGAGAGCTGGGCCACGACGTCCGCCTCGGCGAGCATCCGGGCGGAGTCGACGAAGCCGGGGAAGGCGACCGCGTCGCCGAGGCCGAGGGCGCTCGCCCGGGCGCGGAGGGCGCCGTCGAGCGGTCCCTCCCCCGCGACGGTCAGCGTCGCGCCGGGCACCCGGCGGTGCAGGACGGCGAAGGCCTCGAGCAGGGCGTCGATCCGCTTCTCGGGCGAGAGGCGGGAGAGCGAGACGACGCGGAGCGCGCCGGCGGGGCGGGGGCGGCGAGCGGCGGCGGGGGCGTCCACAGCGGGGCCGTCCACGCCGTTGAGCACGACGTCGATGGGCAGCACCGCGTGCCACTTCTCCCGCATCGCGCGCCGGGTGGCCTGCGAGACGGCGATCGCCCCGTCGAACCGGTGCAGCCGGGCGCGGTGGGCGAGCGCCATCGCCCGGGCCTGCGCACCCGAGCGGTGGTAGACGGCGTCGGGGCCGGCGATGCCGTGCTCGGTGGTCAGCCGCCGGACGCCGCGGGGCAGCGGGGTCGCGGCGCTCACGAGGTCGGCGTGGGCGAGGTGCGAGTGCACGATCGCGGGCCGGAGGGCTCCGGCCGTGGCGGCGAGCGTGCGGACGGAGGCGGCGAGGCCGGCGGCCGTGCCGAAGCGGCCGGTCGTCACCGCCGAGCCCTGGGCGCGCAGCCGGCGCGCCAGGGCGCCCTCGGGGCAGAGCACGACGACGCGGTGGCCGGGGATGCCCTGCCGCGCGACGTCGACGACGTGCCGGGCGACCCCGCCGTCGTCGGCGACGGGCACCAGCCAGAGCGCGATCGGCGCGGCGCCGCCCGCAGCCGCACTCTCGCCCGCGCTCACAGCCACTCCTCCAGCCGCTCGAGGGCTGTCCAGAAGCCCTCGCCGCTGTCGACGTGGCCCTGCCAGATCTCGGGGATGAACGGCACGCCCGGCGCCAGGGCGTCCAGCGCCGCGGCGAACACCGGCCAGTCGATCTCGCCCTCGCCGATCTGCACGCCCTCGCCGTCGATCCCGGTCGCGTCGACGAGGTGCAGGTGCGCGCTGAGCGGCGCCAGCAGCTCGACCGCCGCCGAGAACGCGGTGCCGAGGAAGGTGGTGGCGAGCTTGGTGTGCGAGGCGTCCAGGCAGAGGGCGGTGCCGGTCTCGCGGGCGAAGGCGGCCGTGTCCTCCGGGTCGACGAAGAGGTTGTGGAACTGCTGGCCGCCCATCAGCCAGGGGTAGGGCGGCAGGGTCTGCGCCAGCAGCCGCACGCCGCTCGCGTCGATCCGGTCGAGCGCCTCCGCGACGCGCGCGTACATCGCGGGGCGGCGGGAGGGGTCCACGTGCGCGTGGCGGGTGAAGCCGCCCATCGTGACGACCATCATCGGGTCCTCGTCCTGCCGGAACCAGCGCGAGAGCGACCGGGTGACCCCGACGGTCCGCTGCACCTCGGCGATCGAGCGCTCCCAGACGTCGCGGTCGAAGGAGGCGAGATCGACCAGGAAGTCGCCGGAGAAGAGGTCCGGCAGGTGGGTGGTGAAGCCCCGCTCCTGACGCGCGGTGAAGACGTCGTCGACGTCGATCTCGAGGTCGCGGTAGGAGAAGTGGAACTCGAGGAAGTCGGGGTTCGACGCGCCGAGCAGCTCGGCGTGGTCGTGGTAGCGGACCGGCAGCCCCCACGGCCGCCGGAACCGGAACGGCCGGCCGGCCGGGGTGCTCGCGCGCAGGTCGCCGTCGAAGAAGAAGCCGCCCTCGGCGACGTCGCGGTGCAGCGTGCGGCCGAGCAGCCGCGGCAGCGCGTTGGGCTGCAGGCCGCGCCCGGGGCTGCGGACCGCCACGTCCGCCGCGCCGACCACCTCGCCGCTGCACAGCTCCCGCGCGGCGACGAGCGACTTCGCGAGCGAGACCCGGTTCATCGACTCCCCGGTGGAGACCCCGCGCGGCTCGGCCGTGCCGAGGGCCGACTCGATGTCGCGGATCTCGGCGACCATCCGGCCGAACTCGTCCGGCAGCAGCGACACCGAGTGGTCGTTGCCCTCCATCGCCCGGTCCACGGTGAAGTGCTTCTCGATGATCCGCGCGCCTCGGGCGACGGCGGCGACCGGCACGTGCCAGCCGCGCTCGTGCCCGGAGTAGCCGATCACGCCGCCGCCGATCTCGGCGAGCCGCTCCAGGTAGGCGAGGTTGAGGTCGCGGTAGGGCGCGGGATAGGTGGACTGGGTGTGCAGCAGCGCGTAGGAGGTGCCCAGCGAGCGCAGCAGCGACACCGACTCGAGGATCTCGCTCTCGCGCGACATCCCGGTGCTCAGCAGCAGCGGCAGGCCGCGGGTGCCGGCGTCGGCGAGGAGGGCGTGGTTGGTCAGGTCGGCGGAGGCGATCTTGAGCCCGGGGACGCCGTAGTCGACGAGGGCCTGCACGCTCGGCGAGTCCCACGGGGTGCAGAGCACGTCGATCCCGGCGTCGCCCGCGTGGTCGAACACCTCGAAGAGCGCCTCGGCGGGCAGCGCGAACCGGCGCAGCAGGTCGATCGTGTACTGCGCTCCGAGGTCCTCCCCCGCCGTGGCGCTGCCGCCCTGGCGGTAGAGCGAGTCGAGGTCGCGCAGCTGGAACTTGACCGCGTCGGCGCCCGCCTCGAGGGCGAGGTCGACGAGGCGCTTGGCGAGGTCGATCGAGCCGTTGTGGTTGTTGCCGACCTCGGCGATCACGAAGGCCGGATGCCCCTCGCCGACCGGGTGCCGGCCGATCTGCAGCGCGGTGGCGCCCTCGATCGCGATCGCGACGAGGTGGCCGCGCTCGTCGACGAGCGGCACGTGGCTGATCCCGTCCGCGCCGAGCAGCGCGGCGACGGCCTGCGCCGGGTCGTCCACGGACGCCGTCAGCACCGCCGTGTTCGCCACGGCGAGGACCGCGACGTCGAGCGACGCCGTCGGGTTCGCGATGATCCAGCGGCGGAAGTCGCCGTCCGACAGCGAGCCGCGCAGCACGCCGTGGCCGTCGACGCAGAAGACGATGCGCTGCTTGTTCGCGTTGATCTTGGCCAGGGCGGTCAGCACCGGGTCCTCGGCGAAGACGATGTAGGGCGCCAGGTGGCGGTCGACGATCATGCTCGCCCCCGCCGTCTCAGGTCGGCGAGCAGGTGCTCGGCGACGACGAGGTCGTGCTCGCCGTCGATGTCGCCGCCCTCGACCTCGTCCATCACGAACAGCCCGACCCGGCCGCCGATGCGGTTCCGCTCCCGCTCGTAGACCTCGGTCCGGGTGAGGTAGAGCGAGCCGGTCTCGCGGTAGAAGAACTCGGGCGGGGTCAGCTCCTGCCGGCGCGGCCGTGCGGTGACGTCGTAGTGCGCGAGCGCGCTCTCCTCGCCCCTCGAGCGCCAGAGGAACGGGGTCTGCGCGACGACGCCGACGAGCGAGTCGACTCCGGTGCTCGCGAACTGCTCGACGGCGCGGTCGATCGTGCCGGGGAGGCGGATCGGCGAGGTCGCCTGGAGCAGCAGCACCGCGTCCGGCCGGCGCCCGAGAGCGACGCGGTGCGCGATGGCGTGCAGCACGACCGGCTCGGTCGCCGTCTCGTCGCGGGCGAGCTCGGCGGGGCGGAGGAACGGCACGTCGGCTCCGGCGTCCGCGGCGAGTGCGGCGAGCTCGGCGTCGTCGGTGGAGACCAGCACGTCGAGACCGGCGGCCAGCGCCTGCTCGATGCTCCAGACCACGAGCGGCGTGCCCGCGACGACGCGCGCGTTCTTGCGCGGCAGGCCCTTCGAGCCGCCGCGCACGGGGATGACGCACAGGATGCTCATCGCACTCCTCCCTCGGTGATCGCGAGCGCCGCGGCGGCGACCGCGGCAGCGGGCTCGAGCGCCGGCGCGGGCGGCGCCGGGGTCGGCGGCCCCTCGCCCCAGACGGACAGTCCGTAGCGGCCCCAGAACTCGCGCACCCAGGCGGGCGGATCGACGCAGGTCACCCAGGCGGGCGTCCCCGCCGCCGCGGCCTCGAGCACGCCGGTCGAGAACACCGAGGCGATCGGCCGGTGCTGCGCGGCCAGGTCGCCGCCGGCGAGCACGCGGATGCCGCTGCGGCGCCAGGCCGCGTGCTGCCAGCGCGAGCGGCGGTCGACCTCGGCCGGGTGCGGGCGGTAGTCGGCGCCGGTGTCGCGGCAGAACCGGCCGGCGGTGGCGGCGGCGATCCGGCGCGGGAGCTCGGCGCCGTGCAGCTGGCCGAGGAAGAGCGGGCGCTCCTCGGTCAGGGCCGCGCGCGGGCGCTGCGCCGCCGACCAGAGCAGCTGGCTGCCGACGACGGCGGTCGTGACGTCGCTCCGCCCCGAGCGCCAGAAGTCGGCGTCCGCGGCCGAGAAGGCGAGCAGCGTCGACTCCGGCGGCAGCGGCGGGGCGAACGGGGTCAGGAGTCCGTGCTGCACCACGAGGACGCGGGCGCCGAGCGGCCCGGCCCAGCGGTGCGCGGTCGCGCCGGAGCGGAGGTAGTGGCCGGTCGCGACGACGGCGCGCAGGCCCCGCAGCTCGGCCGGCGCGGGCGAGCCGTCGGGCACGGGCCGGACGGTCCACTCGCCGGGGAGCAGAGCGGTCACGTCCCCGGGCGCCAGGACGGCGACGGGCAGCCCGTCCAGGTGCGCGAGCGAGGCGGCGGTCGCCGCGACCGCGCTGGCCGTCGCCGCCTCGACCGCGAGCAGGATCGACGGCTCCGCGCCGCGCAGGTGCAGCACGAGCGGCGCCGGTGCCGACGGTCGCAGACGGGACCGCACCGCACGCAGCGGGTCGCGGCCGCGCTGCCAGCGGCGCCAGCCCTCCAGATCGGTCGCGTGCCTCAGCCCCACAGCGCCCTCACCGCCCGCATCCGGTGCACGAAGGTGTGCTCCGCCCGGGTCCGCGCGGCCGCCGCATCGCGCACGCGGTGCGCCCAGACCGGGTCGGCCTGTGCGTGCCGGACGTGCTCGACCAGCTGCTCGCGGCCGTCGAAGACCAGCACCTCGCGGCCCACCTCGTAGTGGTCGGCGATGTCGGGGCGGTCGAGGAGGGCGAGCGCGCCGACTCCCGGCGCCTCGAACGCCCGCATCGACAGCCCGCCGTGCCCGGTCCCGTGGATCGCGAGCGTGGCGATCGAGCCGGCCATCGCGCCGTAGTAGGCCGAGCGCGGGACGTCGCCGTGCGCGCGCAGCCCCGCGCCGCGCAGGCGCCCGGTGCGCACGACGTCCCGCGGGTGCCGCGACCACTGCCGGCCGAAGACCTCGACGTCGACGCCGCCGGCCGCCAGCTCGCGCAGCACCCGCTCGCGCTCGGGGTAGCGCGCTCCGATGAAGGTCACGGCCGCGGACGGGCGCGGCGTCCAGGCCAGGAGGGAGTCGAACGCGTCGGGGAGGTGCGTCGCGGCGATCCCCGCGGCCCGGAGCGCCTCGACGTCGCGCGGCGAGTAGCTCGCGATCGAGACCCGGGCGGAGGCGAGCGCGCGGAGCCGCTCGAGATCGAAGGTCATGTTGCCCAGCTCGTCGTAGAGCCAGAGCACGACCGGCGCCCCGGCGCCCGCCAGCGCGGCCCACCACTCGTCGCCGAGGGAGTCGCCCTTGACGACCAGCACGGCGCGCGGAGACGTCTCGCGCAGCGCCCGGATCGCCCGATCGGTCTCGGAGCGCCGCGACCACCGGCGCAGCCGGGATCGCGGGAAGCGGTGCGCCACCGCGTCGCGCAGCCGCACGACGCCCGCCGTGTCGTCGTAGCGGTGCACGACGACGTCCTCGCCGAGCTCGACGAGCGCGGCCTCGATCGCGCGCCAGTAGTCGTGGAAGACGGGGCTGACGACCAGCACGGGCCGGCTCACGTCGCCGCCGTCTCGGCCGCGGCGATCAGGCGCAGCTCGCCGCGGAAGACGGCGAGCGGTCGGACGCCGCGCCCCGCGAGCGCGCGGAGGGCGTTGGCGCCGAGGTTGACCACCGACGCCGCGCGCAGCGACGCCGCCAGCAGACCGGGGTGCGAGCGCCACTTTCGGGCGTAGCGCAGCCGCGCGGCGACCAGCCAGACCAGCCGCCGGGCGGGATCGGAGGAGCCGCCGCCGGTGTGCACCGCGACGACGTCGCCGGCGAACACCGACGGCACGCCGCGCGCCCGCAGCCGGCGCTGCAGGTCGACCTCCTCGCAGTTCATGTGGAACGACTCGTCGAAGCCGCCGATCGCGCGGAACTCGGCCGTCGGCAGCAGCATCGCCGCGCCGACCACCCAGTCGACCGGCAGCACGGCGCCCTCGACGCAGCGGGTGTCGAGACCGACCGCCGCGCGCAGCTGCGGTCGCCAGCGCGCCAGCGGGGTGAGCCACTCCACCACGTAGTGGCCGAGCCGCGGGAAGCGCCGGCCGACCCACTGCGCCCGCCCGGCGCCGTCCCGGAGCGCGGGCGCGACGACGGCGGGCAGCCACGGGGTCCCCGCGGCGACGAGGTCGCGGAGGAAGGTCTCGCCGATCTCGAGATCGCTGTTCAGCACCAGGAGCAGCGGGTGCGCCGCCTCGGCCGCGCCGCTGTTCACGGCGGCGCCGAAGCCGCCGTTGCGCGCGCGGCGGACGAGCGCGACGCCGTCACCGGCGGGGAACGGCACGGGCGAGGCGTCGTCGACGACGACGATCTCGTGCTCCGGGGCGCCGACCTGGCCGCGCAGCTGCTCGAGCAGGGCGAGCGCGGGGCCCGGATCGCCGTAGTGCGGGACGACGACGCTGACGCCGAGCCCCGGCCGCTCCCGGCCGGTCACGACGCGACCGCCCGGCTCTCGCGCGCGCGGCGCAGCGAGCGGCGGGTCGGCAGCACCGCCGGGCGGGGCGGATCCCAGCCGGCGGGCAGCGCGCCCAGGGCCGGCAGGATCGTGCGCAGGAGCGCGTCGATGTCGTCCACGGCGCTCGCCGCGACGGCGGCACCGCGCCCGTGCGGATCGGCGAAGTCGTCCTCCGCGCCGTACGGGGCGGTGTCGCGCGCGATCAGCTCGCGCAGGTCCGCTCCCGGGGCCGCCCGCGCCAGCCGCGCCGCGCGGCGGATGGTCGCGGTGCGCCGCGCCGCCGAGGCGAAGTGCTGGGCGACCCAGTCGCGCTGCCCCGACTCGAAGACCAGGACCAGATCGGCGTCCTGCAGCAGCCGGCCGTCGACCTGGCGGGCGCGGTGCGAGGCGACGGAGAGGCCGCGGGCGCGCAGCGCGTCGCCCAGGTCGGGGTCCAGAGCGCGGCCGACGGAGGCGTGCGTCCCGGCGCTCGAGACCCGCCAGTCGCCGGAGCCGCCCAGCAGCTCGGCCGCCAGGCGCTCGGCCGACGGCGAGCGGGCGACGTTCGCGTGGCAGAGCAGGAGCAGCTGCGCGCTCATCGAGCCGGCCGCCGGAACGACGACGGGACCTCCGCCTTCGCCGCGGCACGAACGACGTGCTCGGTGGAGCGCGCGGGCTCGACGGCGCGCGCGGGCTCCGCGGCCCGCTCGGGCTCGGCAGCGCGCTCCGGTTCGATGGGCCGGACCGCCGGGAGGGAGCGGGCGGGCTCCTCCCCCGCGGCCCGGCGGCCGGACGACCGACCCCGCGAGCGGCCGGCGTCCGGCTCCGCGTAGTACGGGTTCTTGCGGTCGTAGTAGTAGGAGTACCCGGCGTCGCCGTCCTGCGCCGAGACCATGTTCAGCACGGTGCCGAGCACCCGGCCGCGCACCTGCTGCACGATCCGCCGGGCGGCGGTGACCTCGGGGCGGCGGGTGCGGTTGGAGGCGACGACGAAGACGATGCCGTCGACGACCGTCGCGACGATCGACGCGTCGGTGACCGGCAGGATCGGCGGCGCGTCGACGATCACGAAGTAGTCCTGCGCCAGCCGCTCGATCAGCGCGCGCATCGCCGAGGAGCCGAGCATCTCGGACGGATTCGGCGGGATGTGCCCCGCCGGCAGCGCGAACAGCCCCTCTGTGGCGGTCGGGCGGATCGCGTCCTCGACCGGGATCTGGTGGCTGAGCACCTCGCTGAGGCCGACGGCGCCGTCGATCCCGAGCAGCTTCGCGACGGTCGGGCGGCGCAGGTCGGCGTCGATCAGCAGGGTGCGCTGCCCGGAGTCGGCCATCACCCGGGCGAGGCCGGACGCGATCGTCGACTTGCCCTCGGCCTGGTTCGCGCTGGTGATCACGACGCTGCGGGTCTCGTCGTCGACGCTCGAGAAGCGCAGACCGGTGCGGAGTGCGCGGAAGGCCTCGGCGGTGATCCCGTCGACCGCCCGGGCGTCGCCGCGGCGGCCGGCCCTGGCCCGGCCCGTCTTCGGGATGCGGCCGAGGACGCCGACGCCGAAGAGCTGCGTGAGGTCGTCGACGGTGCGCACCCGGATGTCGAGGGCGCGGCGGAGGATCGCGAGGACGAAGCCGAGCACGAGACCGCCCGCGGCGCCGAGCAGCAGGTTGCGCAGCCAGTTCGGGCTCGTGGGCGCCGAGGCCGGCTCGGCGTTCTCCAGCGGCACCACCGTGATCTGGGGGGTGCGGTCGGCGGTCGACTGCGTCTCGATGTCCGCGATCACGTCGGCGAGCGCCGCCAGGGCGCCGTTGGCGAGGGCCGCCGCGTTCTCGGGCGTCGCCGCCGAGGCGGTCACCTCGATCAGGGTGCTGCCCGGGGCGACGGCCGCGGTCAGCCGGCCGTTCAGCGGCTCGCCGCCGGGGTTCGCCTCGGGATCGGACTCGATCCGCTCGTAGACCGCGCTGCTGGAGATGAGCGGCAGGTACGCGTTGGCCCGGGTGACCGCGGTCTGCGCTCCGCTGATCGCGTCGGCCGAGCTGCCGTCGGTCGCCGCGATGACGAAGCCGGCCGAGCTGGAGTCGTAGACCTTCGGCGACACGGCGGAGAAGGCCGCCATCGCGCTCACGCCGACGAGAACGGCGATGACGAGGATCTTCCAGTTCCGCCGGAGGAAGGCGATGAAATCGACGACAGTCACTGTGCGCCTTTCGTGCGATCAGAGCAGCGGTTCTGTCCGAGCAGGGACACTCGACGATCCTGAGCTTTTCGCGTCAGGCTAGCCTGACCGGCCCTCTGCCGCGCAAAGGGAATTCCTCCGCGGGAAGTGATGTTCTGCGAGGATTCCGGCATGACCCACCACGTGGACAGCGCGGACCTCTCCGGGGGCGGAATCGGCCTCCGGGTCTCGCGGCGCCCGGATCTCGGAGCGGTGTTCCCGATAGCACACTCGGCGCGGATCATCGATGCGGCGCTGATGGGTCTGATCATCTATCGACTCTCCGTCCCTTTCCTTCCCGGATCCTTTCCGGCCGCCCAGTCCGCCGTCATCGGACTTCTTCTGATCAGCCTCTTCCGCCGTCCTCCCCGCTCTCTCCGCGCCGTCGGCTGGTATCCCTTCCTCTGCCTCGGCCTCCTCGGCTTCGCCGTGGTGGTCTCGGCGGTGAACGGACTCGATCTCGAGCGGCGAGCGGGCAACATCGGCCTGCTGATGCTGATGGCCGCCTTCCTCGCCAGCGGCCGGATCGACGTCGCCTCCGCGATCAAGGGCATCGGCGTGGCACTGACCCTGAACGCCGCGCTCTTCGCCGCCGGCCTCGCCCCGGACGCCTACCAGGGCGCCCTCACCGGCTACCTGCAGGACAAGAACGTCGCCGGGCTCTACTACGGCATTGCCGCCCTGCTCGTCGCGGCGACCCTCCAGCGCCGGTGGCTCCGGATCGCGGTGCTCGTCGCCGGCGGGCTCGCGGTCGTCGCCACCGACTCGCGCACCTCGATGGCCGCCTACGCCTGCGGAATCCTCTGGCTCGTGGTGACCCCGCGGCTGGGGCTCGCCTTCCGGGCGCTCACCGGCGCCGGCATCGCCGCGCTCTTCGTCTGGGCCGAGGCGAACCTGTCCACCGCGGGCGTCTACGGCGTCGAGCGGGCCGGCTCCGACGCGCTCCGCGAGAGGATCCTGCAGGCCTCCTTCGACCGCGTCGCGCTCGCGCCGTGGAGCGGCGGCGGGCTCGGGACGGCGACGGCCGACGTCGACGGCATCGCCTGGTTCTTCCACAACTCCTACCTCGCGCTGCTCGCCGAGGGCGGCGTCGTGCTGCTCGTCGGGGTCCTCGCGATCTACGCGGTGGCGGGGTTCGGGCTGCTGCCGCGGCGACCCGAGACGTTCGCGCGCCACGCGGTCGGCGCGGCGACGGTGGTGGTGCTGCTCTGCGCGACGCAGCTCGGCGAGGTGTTCTTCGCGCCGATGTCGTTCGTCGTCGTCGGCGCCGGGCTGGCGCTGCTGGCGGAGCGGCGGCCGGAGGAGGACGCGGACGCCCTCCCCGGTGCCGAGTTCCCCGGGACAGCGCTCCCCGGGACCGAGATCCCGCTGACCGAGCGCCCCCGCAGCTAGCGCCCCGCGACCTCGCGGAGCACGGCCCGGACATCGGCCCACATCCGCACGGCGTTCGCGTCGGCGAGCACCCGGGCGCGCCCCGCCCGCGCGACCTCGGCGCGGCGCGCGGGATCGCAGAGCGCCGCCTCGACGGCCGCCGCGACCCCCGCCGGATCGTGCATCGGCAGGCCGAACGCCGTGACGCCGTCCTCGAGGTAGCCCGCCATCGCGGCGCTCCTCGTCACCGCCGCGGCGGTCCCGCAGCCGGCGGCCTCGAGCAGCACGCTCTGGCCGGTCGGGTAGGCGAGCTCGTGGGTGGGGACGACCACGAGCTCGGCGTCGCGCAGATTCTCGCGGTGCTCGCCGACCGGGACGGGATCGTGCAGCACGACGTTCGGCGGCAGCCGCTCGCTGGCCAGGCGCCCGGGCGTGGTGAAGAGATCGACGCGCCGGTGCGGCAGGAGGGCGGCCGCGGCGACGAGGGTGCCGAAGTCGCGCCCGCGGTCGACGCCGGCGGCGAGCACCTCGAAGCGCTTCGGCCGCCCCGGACCGGGCGTGTAGTAGTCCGCATCGACCCCGAAGCCGACGGGGACCACCTTCCGCTCGTCCACCCCGTGCCGGGCGAAGACCTCGCGCTGGTTCGCACTCAGGACGAGGATCCGGTCGACGCCCTCGAGCACCCGGAGCACCCGGCGGCGCCGCTCGGGAGTGCCGGTCAGCAGCTCCTCCGCCCACCAGCAGGAGAGCACGACGAGCGGCGTCCGCGCGTACGGCGGGATCCCGGCGCGGCGCAGCAGCGCGGGGAGCTCGGCCTCCGGCTCCAGCACGGCGAGCACCACGTCGGCGGTGGCCACGGCGCGCAGCGAGCGGAGCTGGGTGTCGATCGCCAGGCCCGAGCGGTGCTCCAGCACATCGCGGAGCTTCACATGGGCGGGATGCACCGCGTGGCCTCTCGCGAGCAGCCGGGTGCCGGCGTCCCGGAGGAGATCCGCGCGATAGGGAAGTCGTCCGCGGAGATAGGGCTCGCCGGGTCGCGCGAGAATCGTCGAGTGCTTGAGGAAGAGCCCGAGGATCCGGAGCGGCCGGATATCGGTTCCCTCAGCGGACGCATGTCGAGCGGATATCGTGTGATCGATCATTCCGACTCCTTCTCCTCGAGAGATCGCAGAAGCAGTTCTATTCGATGAGCGCCTGCGGCGGGCGAGAAGTGCTCGCTCCATCTCCGCCACTTCTCCGCAGTCTCGTCCTCTCCCTCTCCTCTCGCCGAAGTAGTGAGAGCGAGAGCGATAGCAGCGGCCAATGCCTCGGCGTCTCCCGCCGGAGAGATGGCGCTGATCGACGGACCGACGACGCCGGGAAGCGCACCGGCGTCACTCACCAGCACCGGTATCCGAGCCGACATCGCCTCCGCCGCCACCAGGCCGAAGGACTCCGGCTCGATCGAGGGCACCACGACGAGATCGACCCGGGAGAAGAAGTCCGCCGGAGTCAGCCAGCCCGGCCTCTCCACCAGCGCGGCGACGGGGCCGAGCGCCGCCTCGACCTCGCGGCGCGCCCGCTCCGAGACGAAGCGCGGCTCACCGGCGACGAGCAGGCGGTACGCCCCGGGCTCGGCCGCGTCGAGCCGCGCGAGCGCCGCGGCGAGCACCCGGACGCCCTTGGCGACGGACGGACGACCGAGGAAGCCGAGCACGACCGGGCCGCCACCGCGCTCGTGCCGCTCCGCCGGCACGACGGGCGCGCACCAGTTCGGCAGCACGGTGGCGCCGCGGACGAGATCCGCCAGGTACTGCGACGGCACCAGCGTCGCGAGCGCCCCCGCCCGCGCGACCGGCACGAGCGCGCGCTGCAGGCCGGACGGTCGCTGGTGCAGGTGCACGATCCGGCGCGGACGCCCGGCCGTCGCCGCCGCCGGTACCAGTCCGTTGCACCAGAGCACGCCCCGGCGCTCGGTCGCGTCCCAGCGCCGCAGCGCCCGCATCCACGCGCGCCGGCCCGAGGCCTCGAGCTCGACGACCGGGTGGCCGGCCGCGCGGGCCGCGGCGACGAGGCGGCCCGGCTCCGACGGCCCGACGACGGTCACCGCGACGCCCAGCTCCTCGAGGGCCGCGGCGATGCTCAGCAGCATCACCTCGCCGCCGCCGATGTCGCCGTTGTTGGTGGCGAGGACCACTCCCTCGCCCCACAGCCCCCCGCCGACGTGCTCGCGAGCCTCCGTCATCCGCCACTCCCCGCTCGATCCGCGACCACTCCCGGTGCGGACTGCTCCCCACGGTAGGACGGCGCGACGCGCGGCGAGGGCGACTGGGATACTGGCCGGATGGAGCTCGTGACCGTTCTCTTCGCCGAGGAGGCGGTCCCGCTGCTGACGGCGTTCGTGCACCGGCGGGCCGAGGCGGCCGGGCTGCGCGCCCTCGTGCTCAAGGGCCCGATCGCCGACGCGGACGGGCTGCGACCGCCCCGCGCCTCGGGCGACGTGGACGTGCTCGTGCCGCCGGAGGACGCCCCACGGCTGGTCGCACTGCTCGCCGGCGACGGCTGGACCGAGCGTCCGTGGCCCGACGGGCCGACGCTCGCCCAGAAGCACTCCCGCAGCTACCGGCACGCGGACTGGCCGGTCGACATCGACGTGCACTGGCGCTGGCCGGGCTTCCTCGCGGCCCCGGCGGACGCGTTCGAGAGCCTCTGGAGCCGCCGGCGCACCGTCGAGATCGCGGGCCGCCCGGTGGCGGCGGTCGGTGTCGCCGACATGGCCCTGGTCCTGGCGCTGCACTCGCTCCGCGACGCCTGGCAGATCACCGATCCGCGGCGGACCGGGCCCTCCGACTACGAGCTGCTCGTCGAGGCGGTCGCCGCGCGCCCCGCCCTGCACGCCCCGCTGCGCGACGCGGCGGAGTCGCTCGGCGCCGTGCCGACCGCCGCGCCGTTCCTGCACGCGCTCGGCATCCCGGCTCGGGCGGGCGAGGCCCCGGCGGATCAGCTGCGCGCCTGGCGGCTCGGGGCGCTCTCGCGGCACGCGGCGGCCGGCTGGGTCGAGGCCCTGCGCGCCGCCCCGGCCGCGCGCAGGCCCGCACTGCTGCGCCGCGCCCTCTTCCCCTCCGGCTCCGCCCTGCGCGCCGCCGACCCGAGCATCGGACCGCGACGACGCGACGCCGTCGCGGGCTGGTGGCGGCGCTTCCGCCGCGGCGTCCGCACCGCCCCCGAGGCCTGGCGGCTCCTCCGGCAGGCCGACCACGGCGCGGATCGGACCCCCGCATGACCCGGGACCTCACGATCGCGCCCTTCGGTCTCGGCGTGCGCCTGAGCTTCGACGACACCGTCCCCGACGCCGTGATCGCGCGGTTCCAGGAGTCGTGGAGTGACGTGACCGACGTCGCGGAACGCCCGGGCTCGGCGCACCGCGTCTCGCTCACCGAGCCAGAGGGCGTCGCGGGCGTGATCGCGCAGCCGACGGAGGAGGCGCTCGCCGAGCACCTCGGCGCGGCGCTCACCGTCGCCGCCGTCGACGCCTGCCGTGGGCGGCTGCTCAGCATCCACGCGTCCGCCCTCGCCCTCCCCGACGGGCGGGTCGTCGCCTTCACCGGCCGGCCCGGCGCGGGCAAGTCGACGCTGATCAGCCTGGCCGGCCGCCGCTTCGGCTATCTGACCGACGAGACGGTCGCCGTCCGCCGCGACGGGACCGTCCTGCCGTTCCGGAAGCCGATCGCCCTGCACGGCGGCACCTCCGGCTGGAAGCGGCACCGCTCCCCCGCCGCATCCGGGATGCTCCCGCTTCCGGCCGCGCCGCTGCGGCTCGCCGGGCTCTGGCTGCTCGCCCGCGACGCCGACGGCCCCGATGTGCCCGTGCTCGAGGAGGTCGGCTTCGACGAGGCGCTGCGGGCGCTCCTGCCCGAGCTGAGCTGGTTCGCCGAGCTGCCGTCGGCGCTGCACCACCTCGCCGCGCTGGTCGACGCGATCGGCGGCGTGCGGCGGCTCCGCTACCGCGAGGCGGAGTCGGTGCTTCCGCTGCTGGACGGCGTCCGCGAGCCGGCGGCCGTCGCAGAGACGGAGCCCGAGAGCGTCGCCTCGGCCGCGAGCGCTCCCGGCGCCTACCGTCGCGACGACGGCACGGAGTGGATCGAGCGCGACGGCGTCGTCTCCTGCCTGCGCGGGAGCCTCATCGAGTCGCTGACCGGGATCGCTCCGGTGCTCTGGCGCACCCTGGCGCGGCCGGCGAGCTTCGGGGAGCTGACGGCGGCCGTCGTCGCCGAGCACGGCGCGCCCCCCGGCGGCGACGCGGGCGAGGTCGTCGGGGCGGTGCTCGCCGAGCTGGTCGAGCGCGGACTCGTCGCTCGGGTCCCGGCCCGGGGATGAGACCGGGCGGCGCCCCCTCCCCCCGGAGGACGCGCCGCCCGCATCGTGCCGCCCGACCGGCACCACCCGATCAGAACCACCCGATCAGGACTGGACGGGCTCCGAGCTAATGCCCGGAACCCGAGGACTCAGGGCTGCGGGGTGTTCTCGCCGACCGAGCCTCGAGCGAGGAACAGGTCGAGCAGATTCACCACTCCGAGCGCCCGGATGTAGAGCGCGGCGACGTCGAACCGCCGGGCCGGCAGGCTGTCCCACGCGGCCGGGCCGGGCGGGTTCGTCGAGCGGTTCTGCGCGTTCACGTCGATGTTGATCAGCGTCGTGAGCGCGGTGAACAGCGGGGTCAGGAGGGCCGTCTGGAGCAGGGCGACCACCGGGGTCAGCGTCACGTTCAGCAGCGTGTTGAGGAGGCCGTTGATCGTCGCGACGAGAGCACCCGTCGCGGTCCGGAGCGGCGTGCCGCCGACCGTGATGTTGTCCTGCAGCCGGTCGCTGAGCGTGCTGATCAGCGACGTCGTGAAGGTGTTGATCGCGGCGGCCGGAAGCGCGAGGTTGTTGTCGACGAACAGGGTGGAGTTCGGCGGCAGGCTGTTGAAGTAGGCCGAGTAGGTGCCGAACGGGGTGTTGCCGGGCTGGCCCGGCGCCGGGCCCAGCAGCGACAGCAGGTCGATCGTGATCGTGGCCGGCGTGACGCCGAGCTGCGCCTGGATCGGCTGGGCTCCGCCGGGGATGTTGCCGGCGAAGATCGCGGTGGCGTTCACTCCGACCCCGGGGAGCGCGTCGACGGTGTTCAGCACGCCGGTGACGAGGGACACGATCTGGCCGAGCAGCGGGGAGGCCAGCACCAGGTTCAGCCGCGTGACCTGGTAGTCGCGCTGGATGTTGAGCGTGCTCGGCACGCAGGCCGACTGGATCGCGGCGCGGCCGGTGACGGCGCCGATCTGCAGCCGGAGGTCGGTGACCTGACCGACGAGGCCGGAGGCGAGCGTGCCGCCGATGCCGGTGAGGATCCTCCGCAGGTCGATGGTGGCGAAGTCGGGGAACGTCGCCGACGCCGGGTTGAGCTCGAGCTGCCCCTGGTTGTCGACCGCTCCCGCCGCTCCGCGGCTGTTGCCGTCGATGTTCGCGAAGGCGTACTGATCGAGGACGCCGACGTCGCCGGGCGCGGCGACCGAGAGCAGCGTCGAGAGGGCTCCGGTCAGGCCGGTCGCGCTGATCTGCAGCGTGTTCAGCACCGTGACGGTCGTCGTCCCGAACCGCGTCGAGGTGGGCGTGCTCTGGTCGGGCACGAGCGCGCGCTCGCCCTGCAGCGCGACGACGCCGTCGAGGTTCACCCCGCCGAGGAATCCGCTCAGCAGGATGCCGCGCGCCTGCGCCTGGAACAGCGTCCCGACGGGGTAGCAGCTGACCGAGGCCGCCGAGGCGGACTGCGCGACCATGATCGCCGGCACCGACCAGGCGGCACCCGCGACGACCGTGCGCCGGGTGACTCCGAGGCCGTTGCTCCCGGGCTTCCTGGTCTTCTTCTCGCTGATCCCGGAGGATTCGAGCGGATGAGACTCCGTCATGTGCGGCCCTTTCCCGGGATGCTCGACAGATCACCCTCGTGGTGGCGTCGGTGGCGAATGTAGCGAAGGAATTCCGGGGAGAGAGGCTCTGGCGGATTTCTACTCCTCCTGGCGCTGATGCGCGGTGACGGAGGATCGGAGAGAATCGTCTCTCCGAGTCGCCTTCCGATATCGGCTGCGGGAAAGAGGGGAAGCGGATGCTGCGAGCCGATCCCCGCGCGCGCCGCTGGCGCCGGCATCCCGACACCGCCTTCGTCGACGACGGCGAGCGCATCCTGGTGCTCCCCCTCGGCAGATCGCCGCTCGGCAGTCCCGCGGCGATGCGGGCGAGCGTCGCGGAGACCTGGCGGGTGCTGAGCGGGGACCCGCAGGACTTCGCCGCCCTCGCCGGCCGGCTCGCCGAGCTGCACACCGCCGCCGCTGGCGAGATCGAGGACGACCTCGCCGCGATGCTGACCGAGATGGAGCAGCTGCTGCTGGTCGAGGGCGTGGTGGGCGAGGGCGTGGCGGGCGAGGGCGTGGCGGGCGAGGGCGACGGCCCGGCGACCGACGGCCCGGAGGACGACGGAGCGGTCGAGGCCGGGCGGTGAGGGCGAGCGTGATCGTCCCCAGCTACGCGGGCGCCGAGCGGCTGCCCCGGCTGCTCACCGCCCTCGCCGCGCAGTCGCACGCCGAGCTCGAGGTCGTCGTCGTCCTCGACGGGGTCGTCGACGGCAGCGAGCGCGTGCTCGACGGCTTCCCCGTCCGCCGGGTCGTGCTCCCGGAGAACCGCGGGCGCTCGGCCGCCCTCAACGCCGGCTTCGCGGCGGCGACCGGCGCGGTGCTGATCCGCTGCGACGACGACCTCGAGCCGGCGCCGGGCTGGGCCGCCGCGCACGTCGCCGCGCACGCGGGCGGCCCGGTCGGCGTCGTCGGCCTCTGCCCGAACGCCTACCCCGACTCGGCCTACGCCCGCGCCTACGGCCGCGACGCCGACGCCCGCTTCCGCGCTCACGCGGTCGCCGCTCCCCCGGCATCCACCTGGCGGCTCTGGGGCGGCAACGTCTCAGTGACCCGCGCCGTCTTCGACCGGGTCGGCGGCTACGGCACCGAGTACCGCGAGTACGGCTGGGAGGACGTCGACTGGGGCTACCGCCTGCACCGGCTCGGCCTGCCCGTGCGGCTCGAGCCGGGCGCCGAGGCCCTGCATCACGGTGCCTCGACGAGCACCGCGATCCGCAGCCGGCGCGCGTTCCTCTCCGGCGCGGCCCGGCGCACCTTCGAGCGCCTGCACCCGGAGGAGGTGCGCGCCGCCGCCGCACCCGCGGGCGTCTGGGACGCGGCGGTCCGCGCGCTCGCCCGCGTCGAGACGGAGCGGCGGCTCGCCCGCCTCGCCGCCGGCGTCGACGCCGTCCTGCCCGCCGTTCCGCGGGCGCTCGGCCGGAAGCTGGTCGCGCTCGCGGTCGAATCGGCGGCGATCGCCGGCTACCAGCGCGCGGCGTCGCGCGCCGATCCGCGCTGATCCGCGCAGCGAGCGGGCTCGCGTGCGACGTGCTTAGGTGGCGCGCATGCGAGTGCTTCTCATCGGCGGGGCGGGCTACATCGGCAGCCACACCGCCGTCGCGCTCCTGGAGAGCGGACACGAGGTCCTCGTCGTCGACGACCTCTCGCACTCGAGCGCCGGCACCGTCGCGGCAGTCGAGCGGCTGACCGGAGCGAGCGTCCCGCTGCTCGTCGCCGACGCCCGGGACGAGGGGCGGGTCGCCCGCTTCGTCCGCGAGCACGGCCCGGTCGACGCCGTGGTGCTGCTCGCCGGGCTCAAGGCGGTGGGCGAGTCGGTCGCCCGGCCGCTGGAGTACTACGCCGTCAATCTGGGGCTGGCGATGGCTGCCTTCTCGGTCGCGGCGGCCGCCGGCATCCGCACGATCGTCTTCTCCAGCTCGGCCGCGGTCTACCGCGGCGACGGGCCGATGCCCCTCGCGGAGGACGCCCCGACGGGGCTCGACCTGGCCAACCCCTACGGCAAGACCAAGCGCGTGATCGAGGAGATCCTCGCGGACGTCGCCCGCGCCGATCCGGGTCTGCGCGCCGTCAGCCTGCGCTACTTCAACCCCGTCGGGGCGCACCCGTCCGGGCTGCTCGGCGAGGATCCGGACGGCGCGGCGAGCGGCCTGATGCCGCTGGTCTCGCGCGCGGCGGCCGACCCGGCGCTCGCGGTCGACGTGCTCGGCGACGACTACGAGACCCCGGACGGCTCGGGTCTGCGCGACTACATCCACGTCGCCGATCTCGCCGCCGGGCACGTCGCGGCCCTCGAGCACGCGCCGGCCGGGCACGCGGTCTACAACCTCGGCACGGGCACGCCCACCAGCGTCCTGGAACTGATCGACGCCTTCGAGGCCGAGAGCGGCGCCCCCGTCCGGCGGCGCATCGCCGCCCGCCGGCCCGGCGACGTGGCCGCGAGCTGGGCCGACCCGGGCAAGGCCGCCCGCGAGCTGCACTGGACGGCGTCGAGGACGATCGGCGAGGCCGTGCGCGACCAGTGGAACCGGCAGACGGCCGGCCGGACGCTCGCCCGCTGACCCCGCCCGGCAGGTGATCCCGGCCCACCGAAAGGGCGATAGCCGACGCGGTCCCGGCGATTCTCGACACCTTTCGAGGGCTTATCTTTCACTGCTCACCGAGAATCCGGAATGCCCCCCGTCATTCTGCGACGGCTCCTCGGAGTTATTCTTCCGGGGCGATATCCGGCGATTAGCCTCCAAGGCATCGTGACCCCTGTGACGGGGGCACCGGGCTGAAGTGAGATCAGCATTCATCCGCGCTGGAACGGGGCCCATCATCACTGCCTTCATCGAAGTGACCGATCGGCAGCGACCGAGCGCGGCGACCGGTCCCGGCCTGATCGTGCACGAGTGGGTCGAGCGCCGCGGCGGCGCCGAGCGGGTCCTCGAGGCGATGACCGAGGCCTTCACCGACGCCGACGTCCGCGTGCTCTGGAGCGACGCGGACGAGGTGGTCGGCCGTCCCGTCACCGAGTCCTGGCTCGCGCGGACGCCGCTGCGCCGCCACAAGATCCTGGCGCTGCCGGCGATGCTGCCGACCTGGCGCCTGCCGATCGGCGCGGCGCACGAGTGGGTGCTGGTCAGCTCCCACCTCTTCGCCCACCACGTGCGCACGATCGCGCCGACCAAGAAGTTCGTCTACGCGCACACCCCGGCCCGCTACATCTGGGAGCCCGACCGCGACGGCCGCGGCAGCAGCCGGTCGGCCCGCGCCGCCAGCATGCTGCTGAAGCCGATCGACCGCTACCGCGCCGCGGAGGCGACCTCGATCGCGGTCAACAGCCGCTTCACCGGGGAGCGGGTCGCCGAGGCCTGGCACCAGCCGTCGCGCGTCATCTACCCGCCGGTGAACACCGAGGTCCTCCAGGCGATCACCGACTGGCGGGCCCCGCTCAGCGACGACGAGCTGCGGATCCTCGACTCGCTCTCCCGGCCGTACATCCTCGGCGCGTCCCGCTTCGTGCCGTACAAGCGCCTGGAGAAGGTCATGGACGCGGGCGTCCGGACCGGGCTCCCCGTCGTCATCGCCGGCCACGGGCCGTGGGAGGCGCGGCTGCGCGCCTACGCCGCCGAGATCGCCGCCGACGTGACGTTCGTGATCTCGCCCTCGGACGAGCTGATCCGGGCGCTCTACGCGCAGGCGATCGTCTACGTGTTCCCGGCCGTCGAGGACTTCGGCATCATGCCCGTCGAGGCGATGGCCTGCGGCACCCCGGTCATCGGCACCCACATCGGCGGCGTCCGCGAGAGCGTCGCGCTGGCCGGCGGCGGCGTGACCGGCGATCTCGAGGGCGACGCCGACTGGAACGACCTGCTGCAGCGCGCCACCGACCTCGACCCGGCCTGCTTCCGCGCCCGCACCGAGGTCTTCTCGCGCACCCGCTTCATCGAGGAGCTGCAGGACTGGATCGCCGAGCAGCTCGACTGACGCGCGACCGTGGACCGACCAGCGCGGTGCTGGCATCCCAGCTGACCGACCACCGCGGTCCGCTGCCCTTCATGCTGACCGGCCAGCGCGGTCTGCTGGCCTTCATGCTGATCGAGTAGCCCGCGCAGCGGCCGTATCGAGATCCACCACCGTCAGAACGCGAGTCTGCAGACCCGCCCCGCTGACGACGCCGGGTCTCGATACGCCCCTCCGCATGAGCGCGTGCGGCAGCGTCTCTCGACGAGCGCGGCCCCTCATGCTGATCGAGTAGCCCGCGCAGCGGGCGTATCGAGATCCACCACCGCCAGAACGCGAGTCTGCAGACCAGCCCTGCTGACGACGCCGGGTCTCGATACGCCCCTCCGGGGCTACTCGACCAGCATGAGCGCGTGCGGCAGCGTCTCTCGACGAGCGCGGCCCCTCATGCTGATCGAGTAGCCCGCGCAGCGGGCGTATCGAGATCCACCACCGTCAGAACGCGAGTCTGCAGACCCGCCCCGCTGACGACGCCGGGTCTCGATACGCCCCTCCGGGGCTACTCGACCAGCATGCGGGGCCGCGGACCCGCCCGCCGAGGCGTCCTCGGACGGTCGAGACGTCCAGGAGCAGTGGGACGCCTCGACGGTTCGAGGACGCCTCGGCGACGCACCTCGCCCGCGCAGCGGGCGTATCGAGATCCGCCGCCCGCTAGAACAGCCCGCGCGGCGACTCCACCGAGGCGAGGACGCCCGGGGCCGCGACGATCGTCAGGCGCGCGACCTCGTCCGCCGTCAGCTCCGGCAGGCGCTGTGCGAGGTCGAGGAAGCGCTCGACCTCCGCCTCCTCGAGCACGTCGGCGGCGAGGGTGCGGAACTTCGCGACGTACTGCTCGCGGGTGAACGGGTGCGCGCCGAGCGGGTGCGCGTCCGCCACCGCGATCTCGTCCACGATCGTGCTGCCGTCGGTGAGCAGGATCTCGACGCGCGCGCCGAACGCCTTCTCCGCCGGGTCGACGGAGTGGTAGCGGCGGGTCCACTCCGCGTCCTCCTCCGTCGTCGTGCGCTGCCAGAGCGCGACGGTGTCGGGGCGGGCGGCGCGCTCGGGGGCGTAGCTGCGCTCGTGGTGCCAGGCGCCGTCCTGCAGCGCGACCGTGAAGATGTAGGGCACGGAGTGGTCGAGCGTCTCGCGCGACGCCGTCGGGTCGTACTTCTGCGGGTCGTTCGCGCCGGAGCCGATGACGTAGTGGGTGTGGTGCGAGGTGTGGATGACGATCCGCTCGACGCGCTCGGGATCGGCGGCCTCGGGGTGCGCGTGGTGCAGGCGGCGGGCCAGGTCGATCAGCGCCTGCGCCTGGTACTCGGCCGAGTGCTCCTTCGTGTACGTGTCGAGGATCGCGCGCTTGGCCTCGCCGGCGTCCGGCAGCGGCACGTCGTAGGACGCGTCGGGGCCGTCGAGCAGCCAGGCGATCACGCCGTCCTCGCCCTCGTAGATCGGCGACGGGCTGGTCTCGCCGCGCATCGCCCGGTCGACGGCCTCGATCGCCATCTTGCCGGCGAAGGCCGGGGCGTACGCCTTCCAGCTCGAGATCTCGCCCTTGCGCGACTGCCGGGTCGCGGTGGTGGTGTGCAGCGCCTGGGCGATCGCCTGCTCGATCACGGCGACGTCGAGGCCGAGCATCGTGCCGAGCCCGGCCGCGGCCGAGGGGCCGAGGTGCGCGACGTGGTCGATCTTGTGCCGGTGCAGGCTGATCGCGCGGACGAGGTCGACCTGGACCTCGTAGCCGGTGACGATGCCGCGGAGCAGCCGGGCTCCGTCGATGCCCGCGTGCTGGGCGACGGCGACCAGCGGCGGGATGTTGTCGCCGGGGTGCGAGTACTCGGCCGCGAGGAAGGTGTCGTGGTAGTCGAGCTCGCGGACCGCGACGCCGTTCGCCCAGGCGGCCCACTCGGGCGAGACACGGCGGCCCGGGTCGACGCCGAACACGGTGGCGCCCTCGCCGCCGATGGAGGCGGGGTGGGCGAGCGCCTGCGAGCGCGCGGCGACGACGGGGCGGCGCACGAGCGACGCGGCGGCGACGGCGGCGTTGTCGATGACGCGGTTGACGACCATCTCCGCGACTTCGGCGTCGACCTCGACGGGATCGGCGGCGACCTCGGCCAGGGCGTGGGCGAGCTGCCCGTGGCGCGGGAGGTCCTCGTCGCTGCGGTGGACGCGGACGTGGTGTTCGTGCACGGGGGCTCCTTCGGCTCGTCCCTGCCAATCTAGCGGCGGGGCCGCCTGGCGGTTCGTGCGGCGGCTCCGCTCGGCCGATCGTGCTCCGCTCGGCCGATCGTGCTCCGCTCGGCCGATCGAGCGGCGGGACCGCCGGGCAGACTGTCGGCATGACCGCCACCCGCGTGGCCGCCTTCGACTGCGGCACCAACTCCCTCCGCCTCCTGATCGCCGACGTCGAGGACGGCCGCCTCGTCGACGTCCTCCGCCGCACCGAGCTCGTCCGGCTCGGGCACGGCGTGGACCGCACCGGCCGCTTCGACCCGGAGGCGCTCGAGCGCACGCTCGCCGTGACCCGCGAGTACGCGGGGCTGGTCCGTGAGGCCGGGGCTGAGCGCGTGCGCTTCGTCGCCACCTCCGCCACCCGCGATGCGGCCGACCGCGAGGACTTCCTCGGCGCGGTGGAGCGGATCATCGGCGTGCGTCCCGAGACGATCAGCGGCGAGGAGGAGGCGGCCCTCTCCTTCCGCGGCGCGCTCTCGGCCGTCGACGCGGCCCGGCCCGTCCTCGTCGTCGACCTCGGCGGCGGTTCGACGGAATTGGTCGTCGGCGACATGGGCCCCGAGCAGGCGCACTCGATGGACGTCGGCAGCGTCCGGCTCACCGAGCGCCACCGTTCCGGGGGCGGCGCACCGACCGAGGAGCAGCGGGCCGCGATCCGCGCCGACGTCCGCCGTGCCCTGGCCGCCTCCTCCGTCGACCTCTCGGCCGCGCGCAGTGTCGTCGGCGTCGCTGCCACCGTCCTGACGGTCACCGCGCACGTGCTGCGCCTCGAGGCCTACGACCGCGACGCCCTCGAGGCGACCCTGCCGATCCGCGACGTCCTCGCCGCCTGCGACGAGCTCGCGGCGCTCTCCCCCGCCGAGACGGCCGCGCTCCCCTACGTCCGCCCCGGCCGCGAGGACGTCCTCGGCGCCGGCGCCGCCGTCTGGTCGGAGGTCCTCCGCGCCGTCCAGGAGGCCTCCCCCGCCGTGACGACGGTCACGACCACCGCCCACGACATCCTCGACGGCCTGACTCTCACCCTCTGACCCCTCTGCACCTCTGATCCCCTCCGCGAGATGCCACTTATGAGCGCGACACGCCGCGGAACGAGCGCACAAGTGGCATCTCGCGGGGAGGGTCAGCGCGTGAGGGTGCTCCCGGAGTCGCGGTGCAGGCGGGCGGCCGCGACGAGGGGGACGAGGGTCAGCACGGCCAGCGTCAGGAAGGCGAAGCGGTAGGGGACGAGACCCGGGCCGAACGCGGAGCCGGCGGCGAGCGCAATGCCGCCCGCGGCCACGCCGAAGCCCGCCGCGATCTGCTGGGTGGTCGCGCTGAGGGTGTTCGCGCCGGACATGCCCTCGGCCGGCACCTCGGCGAAGGTGACCGTGTTGTAGGCGGTGAAGCCGGCCGAGCGCGCGACACCGCTGAGCACCAGCAGCGCCACGATCAGCGGGATCGGGACGCCGGGATCGAGGAACGCCATCGCCACCATGCAGGCGATGCCGACGACGTTCGCCGCGACGAGCACCCCGCGGAAGCCGACCGTGCGCAGCAGCCAGGTCGTCGCCGGCTTGATCGCCAGGTTGCCGACGAAGAGCGCGAGCACGATCGAGCCGGCCTGCACCGCGTTCCAGCCGAACGCGTCCTGGAAGAGCAGCGGCAGCAGGAACGGCACCGCGTTGATCGTCGCCCGGTAGAGCGAGCCGCTCGCGTTCGCGACCCGGAAGGTCGAGAAGCGGAAGGCGTCCAGCGGGACCAGCGGATGCGGCGTGCGGCGCAGATGCCGCACCGCGACGGCCGTGACGAGCGCGCCTGCCACACCCAGGCCGAGCGCGACGGTGTCCGAGCCGGTGCCGGTCACGAATCCGGTCGCACCGACCAGCGCGCCGAGGCAGACCGCGACCAGCAGCAGGCCGACGACGTCCAGCGGAGGCGGCGAGGCCTCGACGCCGGCCGGGATGATCCGCCGCGCGATCACGAAGGCGACGACGCCCAGCGGCAGGTTGATCAGGAAGATCCAGTGCCAGGAGGCGTAGGTCGTCAGCAGCCCGCCGAGGAACGGCGCGAGGATCGGCGCGACCAGCCCCGGCCAGACCAGGATCGCGATGGCGCGGATGATCCCCTCCCGCGGCGTGACGCGCAGCACGGCGAGCCGTCCGACCGGCACCATCAGCGCGCCGCCGACGCCCTGCAGCACCCGGGCCGCCACGAGCAGCGGCAGGGTCGGGCTGAGCGCGCAGAGCAGCGACGCGAGGGTGAAGACCGCGATCGCGATCGTGAAGACCCGGCGCACGCCGAACCGCTCGCTCAGCCAGCCGGAGGCGGGGATCAGCACCGCGACGGTGAGCAGGAACGCGGTGACGGTGATCGCGACGGCGGCGGAGTCGACGCCGAGGTCGGCGCCGATCGCGGGCGCCGCGGTGGTGACGATCGTCGCGTCCAGGTTCTCCATGAAGAAGCAGCCCGCGACGAGGAGGGCGATGGCGCGCTGACGGCGGGGATCCAGGGCGGCCTCCTGCGGGTGGGATGCGGCGGGCGGGCGCCGGAACGACAAGGGCGAGCGTAGCGCGCGGCTCGGCACGACTCGGCCCGGTACCGTCGAGGGCATGAGCGCCTCCGAGAACCGCACCGTCCAGCTCCGCCGCTACGAGCTCGTCGACGGGGTGATGGACGACTTCCTGGTCTGGTACCGGGCGAAGATCATCGCCGCCCGCACCGCGCACGGCTTCACGATCGAGTTCGCCTACGCCGACCGCGAGGTGAACGAGTTCGTCTGGGCCGTCAGCACCCCCGGCGACGCGGAGGCGTTCGCCGAGATCGAGCGCGTCTATCTCGCTTCCCCCGAGCGCGAGGCCGCCTTCGCCGGCGAGCCGACCCGCGTGGCCGTCCACCACGTGCGGCTCATCGAGCGCATCGTCTGAGCGACCGGGGCGGGCGGCTCCCCGGAGCCGCCCCGACCCCTAGCTCCGCGCTCGGCGCAGCAGGGCGAGGGCGGCGCGCAGCGCGAGGGAGCCGACGGCGACCGACGCGACGGTGCCGAGCAGCCGCGGCAGGACGTGCTTCGGGGAGTCGACTCCCGCGCGGTCCTTCGGCGACGCCAGTGCCGCGGGCTGCAGGGTGCGGCCGTTGGCGCCCGCCTCGGCCATGTGCGCGAGCCGGCGCAGGGTCTCGATGTTGCGCACCCAGAGGAACCCGTGCAGCAGCGGCTTCGGGATCAGCGTCCCCGGCCCCTTCACCGCCGTCTCGTGGATGCGGACCTTGCAGCCGTCACGGTGCGGCTCGACCTCGAGGCGGACGCGGGCCTCGCCCATCGGCCAGCCGGCCGCCTGGATGATGAAGCGGCGCGACGGGTCCCACTCGAGCACCGTCGTCTCGTCGTCGATCACCAGCGGCCAGACGCCGAAGGAGTGGTGCAGCTGCGAGCCGACGTGCGGCCAGTCGCGGTCGACCCGGCGCATCCGGGACGAGCCGACGACCCAGGAGGGGAAGAGCCAGCCCGACGTGAAGACGGCGAAGACGGACTCGGGCGGGCAGTGGAAGACGCGGGTGTTGCGGGACATCGCGGGCTCCTTGTCGTGAGGGCGGGGTCGGGCGGGTCGTGCCGCCCGACCCTCAGGGTGCCAGATCGGACGAGCGGGTCTGCTCGGGCGACGGGGACAGGTCGGGCGTCCGGCGGATACCGAACTCGTGCCGGAGCGCGCTGCGGGCGGCGTGCCAGCCGGCCATCCCGTGCACGCCCGGGCCGGGCGGCGTCGAGGACGAGCAGAGGTAGAGCCCCTTCGCGGGGGTCCGCCACGGATCGGACGACGGGATCGGGCGCGAGAGCAGCTGCGCGACGCTCGCCGCTCCGGCCGCGATGTCGCCGCCGATGTAGTTCGGGTTCCAGGCCTGCATGTCGCGCGCCGTCATCGAGGACGCGGCGAGGACGCGGTCGCGGAAGCCCGGGGCGAAGCGCTCGATCTGCGCGGTGATCGCCTCGCGCTGGTGCGCCGGCGAGTCGCGCGGGACGTGCGTGTACGCCCAGAGGACCTGCTTGCCCTCCGGCGCGCGGGTGGAGTCGAGGACGGAGGGCTGCGCCACCAGGACGTACGGGTTCTCGCTGTGCCGGCCGCGGACGACGTCGCGCTCGGCCGCCGCGATCTCGGCGCGGGTGCCGCCGACGTGCAGCGTCCCGGCTCCGGCGAGCTCCGGATCGGTCCACGGCACTGGGCCGTCGAGCGCGAAGTCGACCTTGGCGACGCCGTTGCCGTAGCGGAAGAGCCGGAGCGCCGAGGCGTAGGGGGCGGGCAGGCGGTCGCCAGCGAGCGCGAGCAGCGCCCGCGGTGTGAGGTCGAGCAGCACCGCGCGCGCGCTCGGCAGCTGCGACAGCGAGGTGATCTCGACGCCGGTCTCGATGGTGCCGCCGTGGGCGCGCAGGTCGTCGGCCATCGCGTCGACGATCGCCTGACTGCCGCCGACCGGCACCGGCCAGCCGCGCGCGTGCGCGTAGGAGCCGAGCGCCAGGGCCGCGGCGGCCGTGGACAGGCTCGGCATCGGCCGGATCGCGTGCGCGGCGACTCCGGCGAACATGGCCGGTGCCACCTCCTCCCGGAAGCGCGCGTTCCAGAGCGGCGAGCCCTGCTCGAGCACGCGCAGCCCGAAGCGGAGCAGCACCGACGGGTCGGTCGGGATCTTCAGCAGGGCGTCGTTGGTGAAGCCGGCGACACGGTCGGCGCGCTCGGCGAGCGGACCCATCAGCGCGCGCCAGGCCGCGCCGTCGCGCCCGAGCGCGTCCGCCGTCCGCTCGAGGTCGCGGTAGGCGATGCCCGAGCGGCCGCCGTCGAGCGGGTGCGCGTAGGAGATCTCGGGCAGCCGGAGGTCGATCCGCCGGTCGAGCTGGAACCGCCGGAAGAAGCCGGAGGCGAGCGCCATCGGGTGCACCGCCGAGCCGATGTCGTGGTGGAACCCGGGCAGCGTCAGCTCGGCCGTCCGGGCACCGCCACCGAGGGTCTCGTTGCGCTCGTAGACCGCGACCGAGAGCCCGGCGCGGGCGAGGGTGACCGCGGCAGAGAGCCCGTTGGGGCCGGAGCCGACGACGACCGCGTCGACCACGTCACTTCCTCCGCAGGGCTGCGACCGCGCCGACCAGGCCGGCCGCGCCGAGCACGGCCGCACCGGCGTAGCTCGCGGCACGGTGCCGGATCATCCAGATCTGCGGCGTCATCGTGTGCGCGCGGTCGCTGAACAGGCCGCGGGCGCCGTGGTCGCCGGGGACCGGCTCATAGACGTTGTTCGGGAGCATCGGCTCCTTCTTGTCCGGTGCCTGCTGGCCGTCGAAGGCGCTGCGGGCCAGGTACCAGTCCATGAAGGCGCCGGCGAAGCGGTCGCCGAGGATGGTGCCCGCCGTCGGCTCGCCGACCCAGGTGCGCCGGCGCGGCTTGTCGGCGACGTCGGCGATCGCGATCGCGCCCACCTCCGGCTCGTAGATCGGCGGCACCGGCTGCGGGTGGTGCGGCAGCTGCGACTTCACCCAGTTGAACTGGATCGTGTTGAGCGCCGGCATGTCCACTTCGGAGAGCCGGATCTTGCTCTTGGAGTGCAGCAGCTCGGCGGTGACCGCCTCGGTGAAGCCGCGCGCGCCGAACTTCGAGGCGCAGTACGCGGCCTGGAGCGGGATGCCCCGGTGCGCCAGCGCCGAGCCGACCTGGATGACGTGGCCGCGGCCGCGCGGGGTCATCCGCGAGAGCGCCGCGCGGGTGCCGTTGACGAAGCCGAAGAAGTTGACCGCGACGGCGCGCTCGAAGTCGGCCGGGTCGGTCGAGAGGAACTCGCCGAAGACGCCGACCATCGCGTCGTTGACCCACAGCTCGATCGGCCCGAGCTCGGCCTCGACGCGGTCGGCGGCCGCCTCGACGGCCTCGCGGTCGGCGACGTCGGTCGGGACCGCCAGACCGCGGCGGCCGGCCTGCTCGATCTCGGCGAGGGTCGCGGCGAGTCCGTCCTCGCCGCGGGCGAGCACGGCGACGTCCCAGCCGCGCGAGGCCAGCTCGCGGACGGTGGCGCGGCCGAGACCGGCGGTGCCGCCGGTGACGACGGCGACGCCGCGGCTCATGCGCGGGCTCCGGCGGCGGGGGTGCGAGGGTTCTGCGTCATGGTCGAGCTCCTTCGTGAGGGCGGCGGCGTGCGTCGTTCCACGGTAGGCCGCGCGGCAGGCGCGCCGCGCGGGGTTGCGCCTCATCGGTGGGAGCATCGCGGCAGGACGCCCCTGGGGAGGAGCTTCCGACCCTCTCGATCGGTCCAGCGACCGTCCAGACGGCATCCAGACGGCAGGGCCAGACTGACCGCCGCCGCTCCCCCCGCGACCCCGCCCTCGACGACCGGATCGACCCATGAACACACTCCTCGGGCTCAGCCTCGTCTCCGGGCCGGTGGTGATCGCGGTGTACGCGGTCTCGGGTCTCGCCCTGCTCCTGCTGGTCCTCGCCTTCGCGCGCTCGGCCCGCCGCGGGCGCCGCCGCCGCCTGCTCCTGGCGGCGATCGTCCTGCTCCTGGGCCTGGTCGTCGGCTGGGCTCTCGGCGGCCTGCTCGGCGGCACCGGTGGACTCTTCGGCGTCGACTTCACCCCCGTCACGCGGGTGTGGATCGGGCTCGGCCTGGGCGGACTCGCCGTGGCGCTGATCGTCCTGGTGCACGCCCTCGTCCGCCGGCGCGGCCGGCGGGTGCTGGCCTCGGCGCTCGTCGGCGTCCTCGTCGTCGCGACCGCTGCGATGACCGTCAACATCGACTTCGGCCAATACCCCACCGTCCGCAGCCTGCTGGGCATCAGCGCCTACCCGACGGTGGCCGACCCGATCGCGACACCCGCCGGCGAGCACGCCTCGCTCGACACCTGGACCGCCCCGGCGGGGATGCCGACCGCGGGCAGCGTCACCAACGTGGCGATCCCCGCCACGCAGTCGGGCTTCCCCGCCCGGGACGCCGTCGTCTACCTCCCGCCCGCCGCGCTGACCGAGGACCCGCCGCTGCTCCCGGTGATGGTGATGCTGTCCGGCCAGCCCGGGTCGCCGTCCGACCCGCTCGCGGTCGAGCACCTGCAGCAGACGCTGGACACCTACGCGGCCGCGCACGCCGGGCTCGCCCCGATCGTGGTCTCGCCCGACCAGCTCGGCGACCCGACGGCGAACCCGATGTGCATCGACTCGCCGCTCGGGAACTCCGCGACCTACCTGACCGTCGACGTGCCGAACTGGATCCGCGCGAACCTGCCCGTGCTCGGCGACGCGCAGCACTGGGCGATCGGCGGCCTCTCCCAGGGCGGCACCTGTGCGATCCAGCTCGGCGCCGGCTACCCGCAGCTCTTCGGCAACATCGTCGACGCGTCCGGCGAGCTCGCGCCGACACTCGGCGACGACGCCACGACGATCCAGAAGGGCTTCGGCGGCGACGCGGCGGCCTACGAGGCGGCCAAGCCCGCGGCGATCCTCGCGAAGAACGCCCCCTACAAGGACTCGTTCGCCGTCTTCGGCGTCGGCGCGAACGACACCTCGTTCCTCGCCGGAGTGCAGACCCTGCACGCCGCCGCGCAGGCCGCCGGGATGGACACCACCTACCTCGAGGTGCCGGACAGCGCGCACGACGCGACGGCCTGGTCGACGACGTTCGACAAGGGCGTCGAGCTGCTGACGGCGCGCTGGAACCTGGTCCCGGCGTCGTAGCGAGTGGAGGAGGAAGAGACCGACGTCCTTGCGGCAGGCGGGTCTCGGTACGCCCCTGCGGGGCTACTCGACCAGCATGCGGGGCCGCGGACCCGCCCGCCGAGGCGTCCTTGGACGGTCGAGACGTCCAGGAGCAGTGGGACGCCTCGACGTTTCGAGGACGCCTCGGCGACGCACCTCATGCTGATCGAGTAGCCCGCCGAGCGGGCGTATCGAGATCCACCAGCGCCAGAACTCGGGTCTGCAGACCCACTCTGTTGGGGACGGTGGGTTTCGATACGCCCCTCCGGGGCTACTCGACCAGCATGAAGCAGAGGGCATGCCCCTCTTGTCCGTGCGCGGAATCCATGTTGATCGAGTAGCCCGCGCAGCGGGCATATCGAGATCCACCAGCGTCAGAACTCGGGTCTGCAGACTTGCCCTGCTGAGGACGGAGGGTCTCGATACGCCCCTCCGGGGCTACTCGACCAGCATGGAACGGGGGCATGCCGGTCTTGTCCGTGCGCGCAATGCATGCTGATCGAGTAGGCCGCGCAGCGGGCGTATCGAGATCCACCAGCGTCAGAAGCCGAGTCTGCAGACCCGCCCTGCTGACGACGGAGGGTCTCGATACGCCCCTGCGGGGCTACTCGACCAGCATGAAACGGGACGTCACGCGTCCTCGCCCTCATCACCGGGACGCGAAGCGGCTCCGCCGCTCGATACGCCCCTGCGGGGCCGCTAGGCGCGGGTCGCCGCCGCGACCGCGGCCGCCACTCCCCCGCCCCAGGGCGCGCCGTGGCCGGGCAGCACCCAGGTGGCGCCGGTCGGCAGCAGGCGCTGCAGCGAGGCGAGCGCCTGCTCCGGCTCGTCGGTGAACGGCGCCGGCGCCGGCCCGGTCGCGCCCGTCAGCACGTGCCGGGTGGTGAGGCCGTCGCCGACGAACACGGCGTCGGCGAGCGGCACGTGCACCGCGATGCTGCCGGCGGAGTGGCCGGGCAGCCCGATGATCCGCGGAGCACCCGGGAGGTCGAGCGTCTCGCCGTCCCGCACCGTCACGACCTCGGTCAGCGGAGGCACGCGCGCGCCGCCCTTCCGCAGGAAGTAGCCGAGGAAGCCGACGAGCGCGCCGAGCTTCATCGACTGCTTGCCGTTGGCGGGCTTCTTCCCGCCCTTCGCACGCTCGGCGTCGGCCTCGTGCACGAACACCGGCACGCCGTGCTCGCGCCGGAGCCGCTCGGCGAAGCCGATGTGGTCGGAGTCGCCGTGGGTGAGCACGACTCCCCTGATGTCGTCAACGGAACAGCCGATCGCCGTCAGCTCGGCGAGCAGCTCGGGCCAGAGCCGGGGCAGACCGGCGTCGATGAGGGTCACGCCCTCGGGCGTGTGGACGAGGTAGGCGGCGACGATGTCCGAGCCGATGCGGCGGAGGTGGGGGGCGAGTTCCATGATGGCTACGGTAGCTAGCCATCATGGCTACTGTCAATAGCTATAGTGGAGGGCATGCCCACTCCCGAGCGCACCTCCCTCGACGCGATCGTCCGCGCCGCCGCCGAGATCCTCGAGGAGGAGGGGCTCGCCGGCGTGACGATGCAGGCCGTCGCGCTGCGCGTCGGCGTGCGCGCCCCCTCCCTCTACAAGCGCGTCGAGGGCCGCGACACCCTGCTCCGCCTCGTCGCGGAGGCGGCGCTGGGCGAGGTCGCCGCGCGGGTCGAGCCGCTCGAGGACGCCGAGGAGCTCGCCGACGCCCTCCGCGCGTTCGGTCGCGAGCGGCCCGCCGCCTTCCTCCTGGTGATGGCGCCGGCGCCCGGGACCCCGGTGGCCCGGCAGGAGTTCCGCGACGCGGCGAGCGCCTCCGTCCTCCGCGTCGCCGCCGGGCTCGCGGGCGAGGAGCACGCGCTCGAGGCCGCGCGCACCCTGACTGCCTGGGCGACCGGCTTCGTCGGCATGGAGATCAACGGGGCGTTCACCCTGGGCGGCGACGTCGAGAGCGCCTGGCGCTTCGGGCTGAGCCGGGTGGTCGCGGCACTGCAGCTCGCGGCGCTGGAGTCGGCGGAGCTGGAGCCGGCGGAGCTCAGCGCGCCGACGTCTCGTCCTCGAGGAACCGCGGCCGGCTCGCCGCGATCCCGCTGACCAGCAGCACGACGAGGCTCGCCAGCAGGAAGACGTAGGAGCCGGTCCAGCTGCCCTGCGCCTCGTAGATCAGCCCGATCAGCAGCGGCCCGGCGCAGGCGAGCGCGTAGCCGAGGCCCTGCGTCGCTCCCGAGAGCACCGAGGAGCCGGCCGTGCTGCGGGTGCGCGCGTTGACGAGGGTGAGGGTCATCGGGAAGGTGCTGACGCCGAGGCCGAGGCAGACCACCCAGACGACCGCTCCGGCCAGCGGCGCGACGAGCAGGCCGACGTAGCCGACGGCGAGCAGCGCGACGCAGACCACCACCACGATCGACGGGTTCCGCATCCCGAGGGTCAGCGGTGGGACGACGAAGGCCGCGCCGAGCCCGAAGATCGAGAAGAGGGCGAGCAGGGCGCCGCCCTGGGCCGGGTCGGCGCCCGCGTCGACGAGGATCGTCGGCAGCCAGGTGATGATCGCGTAGGTGTTCAGCGCGGTCGTCCCGAGCATCAGGACCATCGCCCAGAGCAGGCGGGTGCGCCAGGCGCCGACGAGCGGGGTGGGCGCGGCGGCCGCGGCGGCACCCGCTCCGCCCTGCCGCGCGAGCGCCGCCCAGAGCAGGCAGGCGACCGCGGTCAGCGCCGCCCAGACGCCGACGGCGAAGCGCCAGTCGACGGCGGAGGCGAGCGGGACCGCCACGAGCGGAGCGACGAACTGACCGGCCTGGAGCAGCGCGAGGTAGAGCGAGCTGATCGCCTTCAGCCGGTCGGCGAAGTAGCGCTTCACGATCGGCACGATCAGGACGTTCGAGGTCCCGACCCCGGCGAACGCGACGACCGAGGACAGCACCAGCGCGAGCGGGCTCGGGCTGAGCGCGCGGAGCACCAGCCCCGCGGTGGTCACCAGCGTCGCCGCGGCGAGGGTGCGCTCGAGGCCGAAGCGGCGCGCGGCCCCGGCGGCGACCACTCCGAAGACAGCGAAGGACGCGGTGACGATCGTGCCGAAGGCGCCGTAGAGCGAGGGGCCGAAACCGAGGTCGGCGCCGATCGTCTCGAGCAGCGGGCTGAAGCCGGTGACGGCGGTGCGGAGGTTGAGCGCCGTCATCACGATCGCGGCGAGTGCGAGGAGCGCGGTCCTCTGCGGGGTGACGACGGTGGACGTCATGGCGGCCTGCCTAGGTAGGATGATGGGATGAATCCCGCCGAGCCTAGCGCGCCGGAGCCAGGCGCGGTCGATCCGCGCGCCCCGGAGCCGTTCCGCCGCGAGAGCGTCATCGACCACGTCACCGCGCTCTTCCACGAGGAGATCCGCTCCGGCCGCTGGGCCGTCGGCGCGCGGATCCCGGTCGAGGCGGAGCTGGTGCGCTGGACCGGCGCGGGGCGCAACTCCGTCCGCGAGGCGGTGCAGACGCTCGTGCAGTCGGGACTCGTGCGGCGGGAGCAGGGGCGCGGCACCTTCGTGATCGCGCGCTCGCAGCTCACCACGTCGCTCCGGAGACGGCTGCCGAGCGCCGAGCGGCGCGACGGCCTGGAGCTGCGCTTCGCCATCGACGGGGCGACCGCGGCGCTGGCGGCCGAGCGGCGGACCGCGGAGGACGTCGAGACGCTGCGGGCCCTGCTCGCCGCGCGCAGCCGCTCCTGGGCGGGCGGGGACCTCGCCGAGCGGACCGCGACCGACACCGCGCTGCACCGCGCGGTCGTCGCGGCCACGCACAACGCGCTCTTCCTCGAGCTCTACGACGGGCTCACCGGGCTGTTCGAGACGGTGCTGCAGGACGACGTCGTCGGCGAGGAGGACCGGCACGCCCGCGAGCACGCCCTGCTGGTCGACTCGATCGCCGCCGGCGACGCGGCCGGGGCCCGGCGGGCGATCGAGGAGCTGCTGGCGCCGCTGCTGGAGCAGGACGGCGCGCAGAACATCAGCTGAGAGGCCTCGTCATCGGCCATCGGCGATGAGTCGTGCTGTCAGCCGACGTTCTGCGGGCTCAGCGCTGCGGACGGCGCGTCGACCATAGCGCCCAGGCCACCAGCAGCGGCTGGAAGACCAGCCGGACCGCGCGCTTGCGATCGGTGTCGAGGCCGAACGCGCTGGTCTTCGTGACGTACTGCGAGACGTTGCCGGGGAAGATCGCGGTGAAGAAGGCGGCGGCGGCCGCGCCGACCAGCGGCGCCCGGCGGCGCGCGAGCACCAGCGACGCCCCGAGGCCGATCTCGACGACGCCCGAGGCGAGCACGACCGTGTCCTTGTCCAGCGGCACCCACGCCGGCACCTGCGCCTGGAACTCCTCGCGCGCGCGCGTCAGATGGCTGACGCCGGCGAAGACGAGGGCGGAGCCGAGGAGGACCTTGGCGCCGGTGCGGATCAGAGACGGGGTGGAGGAGGCCATGCCTCCATCGTTCCCGATCGAGCGAGCCGGAGTGCCCGGCAGCGCCCGAACCGCACGGATGTGCCGTGTCGGAGGCCCGGCCTAGTCTGATCGGGTGTCAGACCGCATCCTCGTCCTCACCACCGGCGGAACCATCGACAAGGAGTACTCGCTCGCGGGCGAGCTCGAGATCGGTGCGCCGACGATCCCGCGCCTGCTCGAGCCCGTGCTCTCGACGCTCGAGTTCCGCGTCGAGGAGGTCCTGCGCAAGGACAGCCTCGACCTCGACGACGCCGACCGCGCGCTGATCCGCGAGCGCGTGCTCTCTGCCGAGGAGGACCGCATCGTCCTCACCCACGGCACCGACACGATGACGCTCACGGCCGAGGCGCTCGGCGCCGTCCGCGACCGGGTCGTGGTGCTGACCGGCGCGATGCAGCCCGCGCGGATGCGCGACAGCGACGCCGCCTTCAACCTCGGCGCGGCCGTCGCGGCGGTGCAGCTGCTGCCGCCGGGCGTCTACCTCGCGATGAGCGGGCGGGTGCTGCCGGCCGGCGCGGTCGTCAAGGACCGGGCGGCCGGGATCTTCCTGCCGGCCTGAGCCGCGAGACTCGAGGCGGCCGTCACTCCGCCGCCGCGACCGCCCGCGTGCACTCCGCGCACAGCCCGAAGACATCCACGACGTGGTGCGCATCCGTGAAGCCGTTCTGCGCCGCGACGGTGCGCGCCCAGGTCTCGACCGCGTCCGCCGCGATCTCGACGGTCAGCCCGCAGCGCCGGCAGATCAGGTGGTGGTGGTGCGTGCCCGGAGTGCAGGCGCGGTAGAGGCTCTCGCCGTCCGGCGACTGCAGCGAGTCGGCCTCGCCCTCGACCGCGAGGTCGGACAGGGCGCGGTAGACCGTCGCCAGGCCGATCGGCCAGCCGGAGGCGTGCAGCGCGCTGTGCAGCCCCTGCGCGCTGACGAAGTCCTCGCGCTGGGTGAGCGCCTCGCGCACCGCCTCGCGCTGCCACGTGTTCCGCTTGACCACCGGTCCGCCCTCTCGTTTCACGACCCGCGCCACGCTATACCCCCGCCCCGACCGCGACCGGCGAGCGCCGGCGCGAGCGCCGCACGCCCTTGCGGCCGATGATCCGGCAGACGACGTAGATCGCGAACGAGATCGTCGTCACGTAGGGGCTGATCGGCACGGAGCCGCCGAGCGCGAGCAGGATCCCGCCCACCAGCGCGCCGACCGCGAAGAGCACGCTGAGCAGCGGCACGAGCACCGGCGACGCCGAGATCCGCAGCGCCGCGGCCGCCGGGGTGACCAGGATCGCGAGCACCAGCAGCGACCCGACGATCTGCACCGACACCGCCACGGCGAGGCCGAGCAGCAGCATGAAGACGATCGAGAGCGCCCGGGTCGGGATGCCGCGCGCGGCCGCCACGTCGGCGTCGACGCTCGCGAAGGTCAGCGGGCGCCAGATCAGCGCGAGCCCGATCACGACGACGACCGAGATGGCGATCAGCCAGCCCAGCTGCGGGTCGTCTACCGCGACGATCTGGCCGGTGAGCAGGCCGAACTTGTTGGCGCTCCGGCCGGGATACAGCGCGAGGCAGAGGATCCCGAGGCCGAGGCCGAACGGCATCAGCACGGCGATGATCGAGTTGCGGTCGCGGGCGCGCGAACCGAGCAGCCCGATCAGCAGCGCCGCGACGAGCGAGCCGACGATCGAGCCCTGCACCACGCCGACGCCCAGCAGCAGGCCGGCCGAGGCGCCTGCGAAGGACAGCTCGCTGATCCCGTGCACGGCGAAGGCCATGTCGCGCGACATCACGAAGACGCCGATCAGCCCGCCGACGACGCCGAGGACGGCGCCCGCGATCACGGAGTTCAGCAGCAGCGCGAGCAGCGCGCCGTAGTCGGAGAAGTCGAAGATCTGCGACCAGACGTCGTCGCTCATGCGCGCTCCTCCTCGTGCTCGTGCACGTGCGAGTGGTCGGGGGCGCCGACCACGATGACGCGGCCGCGCGCGCGGATCACGTCGACCGGCGCGTCGTACAGCTCGCTGAGCACCTCGGAGCGCAGCACCTCGTCGGGGGTGCCGATCCGGAAGCGGCCGCCGGCCAGGTAGAGCACCCGGTCGACCATCCCGAGCACCGGATTCACGTCGTGGGTGACGAAGAGCACGCCGAGGTTCCGCTCGCGGCGGTGCCGGTCGATCAGCTCGCTCACCGCGCGCTGGTGCGCGAGGTCGAGGGCGATCAGCGGCTCGTCGCAGAGCAGCAGGGCCGGGTCGCCGGCCAGCGCCTGGCCGACCCGGACGCGCTGCTGCTCGCCGCCGGAGAGGCTGCCGATCGGCGCGTCGGCGTAGTCGGTGGCGCCGACGGAGGCGAGCAGGGCGTCGACCTGGGCGCAACGGGAGCGCGAGGGCAGCGGCAGGCCGAAGCGGTGGCCGTCGATGCCGAGGCCGATCAGGTCGCGGGCGCGCAGCGGGGTGCCCTCGTCGGCGAGCTTCTGCTGCGGGATGTAGCCGATGCGGCGGTTGCCCCGGTGCACGGGCTCGCCGAGGACGCGCAGCTCGCCGCTGCTGAGCGGCTGCTGGCCGAGGACGGCGCGGAGCAGGCTGGTCTTGCCGGAGCCGTTCGCGCCGAGCACCGCGACGAACTCGCCGGCCCGCACGTCGAGGTCGACGCCGCCCCAGAGCTCGCGGTCGCCGAAGCGCAGACCGGCGCCGCGCAGCTGCAGCACGGACGCCGAAAGGCCCGCCTCCGAGGAGGCGGGCGCTGACGACGGACCGGGTGGGGTCGAGGAGGGTGGCGTCACGACGAGAGGGCTCCCTCGAGGGCGTCGAGGTTGGCGGTCATCCAGGTCACGTAATCGTCGCCCTCGGGCAGCGTCTCGGTGACGCCGACGGTCGCGATGCCGGCCGACTCCGCCGCGTCGAGCACGGCCTGGGTCTGCGAGCTCTCGGTCTGCTCGTTGAACACGAGCGCGTCGACGGTGCCGTCGGAGAAGAGGGCGAGCGTCTCCTGCAGCGTGGTCGCGGGGACGTCGGTGCCCTCCTCGACCGCCTCGCTGAACGCCTCCGGAGTCGCGTTCACGAGCCCGAGCGCGTCGGTCAGGTAGAGCGGGACGGGCTCGGTGATGGCGATGGAGCGGCCGCCCAGGGTGCCCTTGAGCTCGGCCTCGCGGTCGATCAGGGCGTCGAGGGAGCCGCCGAGGGTCTCGGCGTTGGCGGCGTAGGTGGACGCGTTGTCCGCGTCGATCGTGGACAACTCGTCGGCGATCGTGGTGACCATCTCGCGGACGGCGGACAGGTCGTACCAGACGTGCTCGTTGTAGTCGGCGTGCTCGTGGCCGGCCTCGTCGTGATCGGCGTCGGCGGCTTCGTCCTCGTGGTCGTGCTCCTCCTCGAGCCCGGCGACGACGGTGGCGGTGATCACGGGGGCGGTGGAGCCGGAGGCGTCGATCATGGTGTCGACGAACGCGTCGTAGCCGCCGCCGTTCTCGATCACGAGCGCCGCGTTCGAGAGGGCGAGCTGGTCGCGGGCGGTCGCCTCGTACTCGTGCGGGTCCTTGTCCGGGCTGTCGATGATGCTCGTGACGTCGACCAGGTCGCCGCCGATGCTGCGGACCAGATCGCCGTAGACGTCGGTCGACGCGACGACGGCGACCTTCCCGCTGTCGGCGGAGGCGCCGGTCGAGGAGGCCGTGCCGGAGCACGCCGAGAGGGCGAGCGCGGTGCTGCCGAGCAGCGCGACGAGGGCGAGGGAGCGGGTCTTCACGGGTGAGCCGATCTGAGTCTGGAGGAGCCGGGCTGGAGCCGGGTGGTCGGGTGCTCACACGGTAGCGACTATTGATAACGATTGTCAAAGTCAGTCCGCGACCCGTCGTCGTCGTCGCGTCGTCCGGCGTCACGAGCGGTCACGGGTCGTCGCATTCCGCGGGCGGCCGCTCCCGGCTGCCACAGTCGCCGCACCACCCCGCGATCGCCGCACCGTCCGCGATCGCCGCATCCGGAGAGGAACCACCGTGAGCACCACCGCACCGTCCCCGACCCTCGACAGCCCGTCCTCCACCGATCGGCCGTCCGCGACCGACCGGCCGCCACTGGCCGACCGCTGGTCGAGCACCCCGCGACCCGCCACTCCCGCCGAGTGGATCGCCCGCGCCGAGGAGGCCGCCGCCGTCCTCGCCGTCGACGCCCTCGAGCGGGACCGCGCGGGCGCGGCACCCTTCGCCGAGGTCGCGCTGCTCAAGAGCGCCGGCCTGGTGACCCTGCTCGGCCCCGTCGAGCACGGCGGCGGCGGTCAGGAGTGGACCGTCGCGCTCCGCGTGATCCGCACGATCGCCCGCGCCGACGGCTCGATCGGCCAGCTGCTCGGCTACCACTACCTCTGGGCCTGGGCGGCGCGGCTGGTCGGCACGCCCGAGCAGATCGCGGCGGTCGAGCGGCAGGCGACCGAGGGGAACCTCCTCTACGGCGGCGCGGTCAATCCGCGCGACTCCGATC
The DNA here is from genome assembly GCF_013205025.1 of Rathayibacter sp. VKM Ac-2857. Taxonomy (GTDB): domain Bacteria; phylum Actinomycetota; class Actinomycetes; order Actinomycetales; family Microbacteriaceae; genus Rathayibacter. Next base: position 1,465,876 of record NZ_JABMLE010000001.1, read on the forward strand.
TCACGATCCGCGAGGAGGGCGACGAGCTGGTCTTCACCGGTCGCAAGTCGTTCTCGACCGGCGGAGTCGTCAGCGACCTGACCGTGCTCGAGGGCGTCCTCGAGGGGACGGACACGCACGTCTTCGCGATCGTGCCGACCGCCCAGGACGGCATCGTCTTCGGCCGCGACTGGAACAGCCTCGGGCAGCGCCTCACCGAGTCGGGCTCGGTCGAGATCCGCGGGGTGCGCGTGCCGTGGGCCGCGGCGGCGGGCTTCGTCGACCGGGTGTTCCAGCCGCTGGTCTACAACACCCTCAACGTGCCGACCATCCAGCAGGTGTTCGCCGAGTTCTACCTCGGCATCGCGCAGGGCGCACTCGAGCGGGCCGCGCAGTACACCCGCGAGTCGACGCGGGCGTGGCCGTACGGCGGCGACGACAAGGCCCGGGCGAACGAGGAGTGGTACATCCTCGAGGGCTACGGCGATCTGCAGTCGCGCCTGTGGGCGGACGAGGCGCTGATCGACGCGACCGGCGCCGCCCTCTCGACCGCGCTGCACGCGCCGCGCGAGGAGCTGACCCCGCGCCGCCGCGGCGAGATCGCCGTGCGGATCGCGGCCGCGAAGGCGCGGATCGTCGAGGACGGCCTCGCCGCGGCCACCCGCGTCTTCGAGCTGACCGGCGCCCGCGCCTCCTCGAGCTCGGTCGGCCTCGACCTCTACTGGCGCAATCTGCGGACGCACTCGCTGCACGACCCGCTGCCGTACAAGCGCCGCGAGGTCGGCGTCTACACGCTGCTCGACGAGGTGCCGGAGCCGAGCTGGTACACCTGATCGGCCGCGGCACGGCCGGGGTCAGATCAGGCCGTGCCGCCGGAAGGCCGCCAGGACGCCGTCCTCGCCGACGGAGGTCGTGACCTCGTCGGCGGCGGCGAGGGCCGCGGCTGAGGCGTTGCCCATCGCGATGCCGAGGCCCGCGGCCGCCAGCATCTCGACGTCGTTCGAGCTGTCGCCGATCGCGATCGTGTCGGCCAGCGGGTGGCCGAGCCGCTCGGCCAGGCGCACGAGCGCGCTGCCCTTGTCCACGCCGCGGACGCTGACCTCGCCGCCGGCGTCGCCGAGAGACGGGATCGTCCCGGTGATCACGTGGAAGCGCTCGCCGAGGCCCTCGCGGACGAGGGCGAAGGCGCTGCCGTCCTCGCCGAAGAAGGTCGCCTTGGCGATGCCCTCGGTCGGGACGGTGCCGTAGCCGCCGCCGACGCCTCCGCTCGTGTAGACGTCGTCGAACGACTGCAGCGAGTAGGCGATCCGGTGCGCCTCGAAGAAGCCGGCGATCGCCTCGACGTCCTCGGGCGCCATCGTGCGCGACTCGAGCAGGACGCCGTCGAGCTCGACGAAGCCGCCGGCCGCGGAGACGACCCCGTCGAAGCCGAGGTCGAGGACCTGCTGCGGGATCTCGGGGCGCGAGCGGCCGGTCGCGACGAGGACGAGGTGGCCGTTGCTCCGGGCGCCGGAGACGGCCTCGCGCACCGACGGAGCGACGACGCCCTCGTCCAGGAGCGTGCCGTCGACGTCGAGCAGGACCAGTCGGGTGCGTGTCACCCGCGGAGCCTACCGGCCGGGTCCGACGCTCTCGCCGCCCGGCCTGTGTCCCGGGCTCAGCCGGCGTCTCGAGTTCAGCCGGCGTCCCGGGCTCAGTCGGCGTCCCGGGCTCAGTCGGCGTCCCGGGCTCAGTCGAGCGTGCGCGGGGCCCGGTACTCCCAGGAGCGGTCCGCCTCGCCGATCGGCCGCAGCACCCGCGCCGGCACGCCGCCCGCGACGACCAGCGGCGGCACGCTCGCCGTGACGACCGCGCCCGCGGCCACCACGGAGCCCGCGCCGATCACCACGCCCGGCAGCAGGATCGCGCCCGCGCCGATCCAGACGTCGTCCTCGATCACGACCGGCGCCGAGAACTGCGTGCCGTCGCGCCGCAGCTCCGGATGCACGGGGTGCCCGGTGGTGCTGATGGTGACGTTCGGCGCGATCATCACCCGGTCGCCGATGACCACCTCGACGTCGTCGACGAGCGTCAGCCCGAAGTTCACGTAGACGTCCGCGCCGAGGCGGACCCGGCTGCCGTAGGCGACGTGCAGCGGCGGCTCGACCCAGGCGCCCTCGCCGACCGCCTCGAACAGCTCGTGCAGCAGGCGCCGGCGCTCGTCGACCTCGCGCGGGCCGGTGGCGTTGTACGCGTGCGCGAGCTCCTTGCCGCGGATCCGCTCCTCCTCGAGCGCGTCGAGGCCCTCGCCGGCGTCGACGTACAGCTCGTGGGCGTCCATCCGCCGGCGGACCTCGTGCTCGCGCGCGTCCATCGCGTCCCCTCTCGTCCGCATCAGCCTGGCACGGGGGGCGATCCCGGCCCCGTTGTACGGTGAGCGCAGCGAGCGGAGGAGGGGACATGGCGGTCACGCTGCACGACGTCGCCCGCGCCGCCGACGTCTCGATCAAGACGGTCTCGAACGTCATCAACGACTACCCGTACGTGCGGCCGGCCACTCGGGAGCGCGTGCAGGCGGCGATCACCGCGCTCGGCTACCGGCCGAACCTGGCCGCGCGGAGCCTGCGCCGCGGCCGCACCGGCGTGATCGGCCTGGCGCTTCCCGAGCTGAGCCTCCCCTACTTCGCCGAGCTCGCCGACAGCGTGATGCGCGCGGCCGATCCGCTCGGGCTGACGGTCCTGATCGAGCAGACCGGCGGCGACGCCGACCGCGAGCGCAGCGTGCTCACCGGGGCGCGGCGCCGGCTCACCGACGGCCTGCTCTTCAGCCCGCTCGGCCTCGGCGAGGGCGACGAGGACGCGCTCGCCGTCGACTCCCCGCTCGTGCTGCTCGGCGAGCGGATCTTCACCGGCCGGGTCGACCACGTCACAATGCAGAACGTCGCCGCCGCCCGCGCCGCGACCGCGCACCTGATCGCGGCCGGCCGGCGGCGCATCCTCGCGCTCGGCGCGTACGACGGCGGCGGCGTCAGCTCGGCGTCGCTGCGGCTCGAGGGCTACCGCGCGGCGCTCGCCGACGCGGGGATCCCCTTCGACGCCCGGCTGACCGGCGGCGCCGGGCCCTGGCGGCGCTCGGGCGGTGCGGAGGCGATGCGGCGCCTGCTCGACTCCGGCCTCGCCTTCGACGCGGTCTTCGCGCTCAACGACACCCTCGCCCTCGGCGCGCTGCGGGCGCTGCAGGACGCCGGCGTGCGCGTGCCGCAGGACGTCGCGGTGATCGGCTTCGACGACATCGACGAGGCGCGCTACGCGTCGCCGAGCCTCAGCAGCATCGACTCGGGTCGCGACGAGATCGCCCGGACGGCGGTCGAGCTGCTGCAAGCCAGGATCGACGGGACGCGGACCGGGCCGCCGGAGCTGCGCGAGGCGGCGTTCGCGCTGATCGCGCGGGAGTCGACGGCGGGCTGAGGCTCTGCGTCAGCGGGCCCCGGGTCAGCAGGCCCCGTGCCCGGGGGCGCCGGCTCGGCAGGCACCGGGTCAGCAGGCGCAGATCTCGCGGCGGATCCAGTCGCCGGCCTCCGCCACCGGCAGCTCGCCGCGGCGCAGCAGCCGGCTCCACTCGACCGCGCGCCCGGTGAGGCGGTCGTCCGCGGTGCCGCGGTGGTCGCCGCCGGCCGTGCGCATCAGCAGGTGCGCGAGCGGGCCGCCGAGGTGCAGCGTCGCGCCGGCCACGCCCGCGAAGTGCCGGGCCTGGCCGCGGGTGCCGTCGTCGTAGGGCTGCGCGAAGCCGCGGCCGCGGATCCGGTTGCTGCCGCCGGAGGCGAGGTCGAGGAGCCCGAGCGGCCACGGGCGGATGCCGGCGACCTCGCGGGCGACCCGGGCGAGGAGGGCCCGCGGTCGCGGCGAGGTCGCGGCGAGGGCGTCGACGCGGTCGGCGAGCGCGGAGCAGGCGTCGGAGGCGTTCACCCGCCCAGTGGAGCACAGGACGACTGGACGGCGGCGGGGAGCAGCGGTCTTGACACTCGCGGCTCCCGCCAGCACCATCGTTTCTACAACGTTAGAAACGACGGGCGGCGATCGCCGACGATCGCCCTCTCCGGCCCGGACCGGAGCCCGCCGACGCCTGGGAAGGGCCCCGCATGACCGACGCCTCCGCGACCGCCTCCGCCACCTCCACTGCCGCGACCGCTCGGGTCTTCCTCGACCCGGCCGCGGTCGTCGCCCCCGTGAATCCGCGGCTGTTCGGCTCGTTCGTCGAGCACCTCGGCCGCTGCGTCTACGACGGGATCTACGAGCCCGGCCACCCGACCGCGAACGAGGACGGCTTCCGCCTGGACGTCGTCGAGCTGGTCAAGGAGCTCGGCTCGACCACCGTCCGCTACCCCGGCGGCAACTTCGTCTCGGGCTACCGCTGGGAGGACGGCGTCGGCCCGCGCGAGGACCGCCCGCGCCGCCGCGACCTGGCCTGGCACTCCCTCGAGACCAACGAGGTCGGCCTGGACGACTTCGCCAAGTGGGCGAAGCTGACCGGCAGCGAGATCATGTACGCCGTCAACCTCGGTACCCGCGGCGTCCTCGAGGCGCTCGACGTCCTCGAGTACGCGAACGGCAAGGCCGGCACGTTCCTCGCCGACCAGCGCATCGCCAACGGCTCCCCGGAGCCGCACGACATCCGCATGTGGTGCCTCGGCAACGAGATGGACGGCCCCTGGCAGGTCGGCCACATGAACGCCGACGACTACGGCAAGCTCGCCTCCCGCACCGCCAAGGCGCTCAAGATCGCCGACCCCTCGCTCGAGCTCGTGATCTGCGGCTCCTCCGGCTCGTCGATGCCGACCTTCGGCGAGTGGGAGCGCGTCGTCCTCGAGCACGCCTACGACGACGTCGAGTACGTCTCCTGCCACGCCTACTACCAGGAGTACGACGGCGACCTCGGCTCGTTCCTCGCCTCCTCCGTCGAGATGGAGTTCTTCATCGCGACCGTCTCGGCGACCGTCGACCACGTCAAGCACAAGCTCCGCAAGACCAAGGACATCAAGCTCTCCTTCGACGAGTGGAACGTCTGGTACCTCCAGGAGTGGACCGAGAAGGAGAAGGCCGACGCCGAGGGCGACCAGAGCACCCGCGAGTGGGCCTACGCTCCGCGCCTGCTGGAGGACGTCTACTCCGTGGCCGACGCCGTCGTGCTCGGCAACCTGATGATCACGCTGCTGAAGAACTCCGACCGCGTCACCTCGGCGTCGCTCGCGCAGCTGGTCAACGTGATCGCGCCGATCATGACCGAGCCCGGCGGAGCGGCGTGGCGCCAGACCACGTTCTTCCCGTTCTCGACCACTGCGCGCCTCGCCTCGGGCTCGGTGCTCAAGCCGCGGATCGAGGTCGGGTCGTACTCGACCGCCCGCCACGGCGACGCGCCGCTCGTCGACTCCGTCGCGACCCTCGACGACGGCCGCGCGGCGATCTTCCTCGTCAACCGCTCGACGACCGAGGCCCTCGAGGTGACCGTCGACGTCAGCGGCCTCGGCGTCTCGACCGTCGCCGAGGCGGTCGGGATCTTCGACGAGGACGTCTACGCCAAGAACACCAAGGACGACCAGAACCGCGTCGGCCTCAAGCCCGTCGACGCCGTGCTGGCGGACGGCGTGCTGACGCTGACGCTCCCCCCGGTCTCCTGGACGGCGGTCGCCCTGACGGCGTAGCGGCGCGGGGTCTCGATACGCCGCTCCGCGGCTACTCGACCAGCATGATGAGGAGAGCTGCGCTCCCCATGCTGATCGAGTAGCCCGCGCAGCGGGCGTATCGAGATCCACCACCGTCAGGACGTTGAGTCTGCAGACCCGTCCTGCTGGTGACGGGGGGGTCTCGATACGCCCCTGCGGGGCTACTCGACCAGCATGACGCGGCGCAGCCGCGTCCTTTCCCTGACCACCGAGTCGCGAAGCGGCTTCGCCGCTCGTTACGCCGCTCCGCGGCTACTCGACCAGCATCATGCGCCGCACCTCTCGCGAGGCACGCCCGCTTTCATGCTGACGAGTAGCCCGCGCAGCCGGGCCGCTCCATGCTGATCGAGTAGCCCGGGCAGCGGGCGTATCGAGATCCCCCACCGCGAGCACCTCAGCGCAGCAGCGCCTCGAGGTCCGCGACTCCGCGCCCCGCGAGCGTCGGCCACAGCGTGCGGTCCGCGCCGGGCGCGAGCTCCGCGTCGTGCGGCACTCCGATCGCGCACGCCCCGGACGCGACGGCCGCCGCGAGCCCGGTCGGCGAGTCCTCGATCGCGACGCAGCGCGCGATGTCGACGCCCAGCGTCGCGGCGGCCAGCAGGTACGGCTCCGGATCCGGCTTGCCCCGCGACACGTCGTCGCCGGTGACGAGCGCCGCCAGCGGCACCTCCGCCGCGAGCGCGTCGACGACCACCTGCGCCATCACGCGCGAGGACGTCGTCACGATCGCCTGCCGCACCCCCGCCCGGTGAACGTCGCGCAGCAGCTCGCGCGCGCCCGGCCGCCACACCAGCCCCCGCCGCATCTCCGCGAGCACGTCGCGCTCGAGCGCCTCCTCCACCTCCGCGTCCGGCAGCGCGACGCCGGCGGCCTGCAGCGCCCGCACCGTCTGCTCCATCGTGCTCCCGATCAGCGCCAGCGCATCGGCGTGCGTCCACTCGCGGCCGAAGCGCGCGGCGAGCACCTCCTGCGCCCGCACCCACGCGGGCTCCGAGTCGACGATCGTGCCGTCCATGTCCCAGAGCACCGCCTCGAGCCCGGTCACTCCCTCGAGCCCGGTCACGACGCGACTCCCGTCGTGCGCCGCCGGCTGAGGACCCCCGCGAGCAGCACCGCGACGACTCCGGCGATCGGCACCACCAGGAGCCCCGCACGCAGTCCCGCGCCGTCGGCCACGAGCCCGACGATCGGCGGCGACAGCAGGAAGCCGAGCCGCATCAGCCACGAGACGATCTTCACTCCGGTGCCTGCGCGCAGCCCGCGGATCTCGTCGGCCTCGTGCATCGCCGCGGGGACCGTCGTCGCGAGCCCGAAGCCGGCGGCCGCGAAGCCGAGGATCGTGCCCGGAACGGACGGGAACGCCAGCGCCGCGCCCATCCCGAGCGCCGCGATCAGTCCGCCGACCCGCACCACGGTGCGCTGGCCGAAGCGGTCGACCAGCCGGTCGCCGATGATCCGCCCGACGAACTGCGCGCCGACCAGCGCAACGAACCCGTACGCCGCCACGGCCGCCGTCGCCCCGAGCGAGCCGCCGAGGTAGACCGCCGCCCAGGTCGACGCCGCGTCCTCGACGAGCGTCCCCGCGATCGCCACCGCGACCAGGGCCGCGAGCAGCAGCACCACTCGCGGACGGATCCGCACCCGCATCGCCGTCGCGGCGCCCGCCGACTCGGCGGTGGTCTCGTCGTCGCGCCCCGGCAGGAGGAAGCGCAGCGCGGTCAGCGAGACGGCCGCGAAGAGCACCCCCGAGATGCTCAGGTGCACCGCGCGGGGCAGGCCGAGCGCGATCGCCCCGGCCGCCATCGAGCCGCCGAGGACCGCGCCGATCGACCAGATCGCGTGGAAGGAGTTGATGATCGAGCGGCCGTAGCGGCGCTGCACCCGCAGGCCGTGGGTGTTCTGCGCCACGTCGGTGATGGCGTCGGTCGCGCCCGCGAAGGCGAGCGCGCCGGCGAAGACCAGCAGCGACGGCGAGAATCCGGCGAGCACCGTCCCGACCGCGGTGAGGATCGTGCCCAGCACGGCGGCCCGGCCGCTGCCGAGGCGGCGGATCACGACGGCCGCGGCGAGCCCGGCGACGATCGCCCCGGCCGGGAACGCGGCGATCGAGACTCCGTAGGCCGCGTTGTCGAGCGCCAGGTCGGCCTTGATCTCGGGGAAGCGCGGCACGAGGTTGGCGAAGAGCGCACCGTTGGTGAGGAAGAGCGCGGCGACGGCGGTGCGGGCGCGTCTCGACTCGGGAGACGGCGGCGCGAGGGCGGTGGACATGCGTACGACCGTACACGTGCTGTGTACGATCGTGCACATGGACAGCACCGACCACGTCGCCGACCACTTCGCCGGCGACGACCGCAGCAACCGCGAGCGGATGCTCGCGGGTGACCTCTACATCGCCGACGACCCCGAGAGCATCCGGCTCGCCCAGCGCGCGGTGCGGCTCGCCGACGCCTACCACCGCGCCGCGATCGCCGACGAGGCGGCCGCGCGCCCGCTGCTGGAGGAGCTGCTCGGCTCGCTCGGCGAGGACGCCTTCGTGAAGCCGCCGCTGTTCGTCGACTACGGCGAGAACATCACGATCGGACCGCGCACGTTCGTCAACTACCACCTCACCGCGCTCGACGTCGCGGCGATCACCATCGGCGCCGACTGCCAGATCGGCCCGAACGTGCAGCTGCTGACGCCGACGCACCCCGTCGAGCCCGGCCCGCGCCGCGCCAAGCTCGAGGCCGCGCTGCCGATCACGATCGGCGACAACGTCTGGCTCGGCGGCGGGGTCATCGTCTGCCCCGGCGTGAGCATCGGCGACGACAGCGTGATCGGAGCGGGCGCCGTGGTCACCCGCGACATCCCGGCCGGCGTGGTCGCGGTGGGCAACCCGGCGCGCGTGATCCGGAGCGTCACGGAGTGAGCGAGCCCGCTTCCGCCGCGCGAAGCCCGCGCCGCACCGACCCGCACCGCCGCGACCGCATCATCGACGCCTGCCTCGACGTGATCGCGGAGCAGGGCGTCGCCGGCACCTCGCACCGCCGCGTGGCCGCCGCCGCCGACGTGCCGCTGGGCTCGATGAGCTACCACTTCGCCGGGATGGACGAGCTGCTGCACGAGGCGTTCACCCGCTTCGCCGACTCCGTCGCCGAGCAGACCCTGCGGCGGATGACCGAGGCCCGCACCCCCGACGAGGCGCGCGAGGCCGTCGTCGACGTCGTCCTGCAGGACATCTTCGGCAGCCGCCGCGAGCTCGTGATCACCCACGAGCTCTACACCCTCGCCGCCCGGCGCCCCGAGTACCGCAGCATCACGCACAGCTGGATGGCCCGCTCCCGCGCCGCCCTCGAGCGGCACGTCGACCCGACGACCGCCCGCATGCTCGACGCCCTGATGGAGGGCCTCACCATCCACCGCGCCCTCGACGAGGAGCCGGCCGACGACGCCGTCGTCCGCGAGGCCGTCCGCCGCATCCTCGGCTGACCCGCGCACCCCTCCCCCTCCGCGAGATGCCACTTGTGCACGCTTCTCTCGGCGTGTCGCGTGCACAAGTGGCATCTCGCGGGAGGGAGCAGGGCGGGCGCGCGGGGTGGCAGGGTGGGGGGATGGCTTCTCCTCAGGACTTCGACCTCGACGAGCTGCGGGGGCGCGTTCTGGAGGAACGCGGCGGGGAGGTGGACGACAGCATCCCGGAGCTGGCCGCGGCCGATCCGGGGCTGTGCGCGATCGCGCTCGCACTGCCGGACGGCACCGTGCGCTCGAGTGCGCAGGCCGACGTGCCGTTCAGCATCCAGTCGGCGGTGAAGCCGTTCCTCTTCGCGCTCGCGCTCCTCGACACTGACGGCGACGCACTCGACCGCGTCGGCATCGAGCCGACCGGCGAAGCCTTCGACGCCCTGAAGCTCGAGAGCGGCACCGGCCGACCGCCGAACCCGATGGTCAACGCGGGCGCCCTGCTGACCGCCGCCCTCGTCGACGGCGGCGACGCGGACGGCCGGAGCGCCCGCATCCTCCGCGGCCTCTCGGCCTTCGCCGGCCGACAGCTCGACGTCGACGAGAGCGTCGCCTCCAACGAGCACCTGCTCGGCGACCGCAACCACGCCCTCGCCCACCTCATGCGCGCGGAGGGCACGCTTCGGCTCGGCGCCGACGACGCGGTCGCCGCCTACGCCCGCGCCTGCGCCGTCCTCGTCGACGCCGAGGCGCTCGCGGTGATGGGCGCGACCCTCGCCCTCGGCGGCGTGAACCCGGTGACCGGCGAGCGCGTGGTGCCGGTCCGCGTCGCCCGGGACGTCGTCTCCGTGATGGCCACCTGCGGCGTCTACGACGGCTCCGGCCGCTGGATGCGCGCCGTCGGCATCCCCGCCAAGTCCAGCGTCTCCGGCGCCATCGTCCTCTCCGCCCCCGGCCGCCTCGGCGCCGCCGTGACCAGCCCGCCCCTCGACTCCCAGGCACCAGCGTCCGCGGCGCCGCCGCGAGCACCCTCCTGAGCACCGCCCTCGCCCTGCACTCCTTCGACCCGACCCCGCGCTGACCGGCGGCCTGCACCGCGTCGGCTTGCGACCGCCGTCCCTTGCCAGGTGGGTCTCGATACGCCGCTGCGCGGCTACTCGACCAGCATGAAAGGGCCGCTCCGCGAAGACCGCGACCGCGAAGCGCAGCCCACAAGAACGAGCACGCCCCTGCATGCTGATCGAGTAGCGCCCGCAGGGCGCGTATCGAGATCCGCCCGCACGGAGCACGTGGGTCTCGATACGCCGCTCCGCGGCTACTCGACCAGCATGGAAAGGCCGCTCCGGGCTCGACCAGCATGAAAGGGCGCTCCGCGGCTACTCGACCGGCATGGATGGCCGCCCCGCGGAAACCGCGACCGCGAAGCGGAGCCCACAAGTCCGAGCCCGCCACTCCCCGCGCAAGGCCGAGGTCACCGGCGAATCGCGTGCCAGCGATTCGTCGTACTGGTACGCGACACGCTCTATGGAACGCTCCCACCCTCCCCAGCCGACCGCGGAGCGGATGACGACGAAGGAGGAATCCGCTCTAATCGAGCAGCAGCGCCGGCTCCTCCAGCACGCTCGCGACGTCGGCGACGAAGCGGCTGACGACGTCGCCGTCGACGACGCGGTGGTCGAAGGAGCCGCCGACGGTGGTGACGAAGCGGGGGCGGACCTCGCCGTCGACGACCCAGGGCTTCTGCTTGATCGTGCCGAGGGCGATGATCGCGACCTCGCCGGGGTTGAGGATCGGGGTGCCGGTGTCCATGCCGAACACGCCGATGTTCGTGATGGTGATGGTGCCGTTCTGCATGTCGGCGGCGGAGGTCTTGCCGTCGCGGGCGTCGAGGGTGAGCTTCTCGAGGGCCTGGGCGAGCTCGAGGAGGCTCATCGACTGGGCGTCCTTGACGTTGGGGACGAGCAGGCCGCGCGGGGTGGCCGCCGCGATGCCGAGGTTCACGTAGTGGCGGACGAGGATGTCGGTGTCGGTCCAGGCGGAGTTGACGGTGGGGTTCCTCCGCACCGCCCAGATGATGGCCTTGGCCATGATCAGCAGCGGCGAGACCTTGACGCCGGCGAAGTCGGGCGAGTTCTTCAGGCGCTTGACGAACTCCATCGTGCGGGTCGCGTCGACGTCGACGAAGACGCTGACGTGCGGCGCGGTGAAGGCGCTGCGCGACATGGCTGACGCGATCGCCTTGCGGACGCCGCGGACCGGGATGCGGTCCTCGCGGGAGTCGCCCCAGGCGGGGGTCTGGATGTTGCGGAAGACGCTGGCCTGGGAGGCGTGGCGGATGACGTCGTCGCGGGTGACCTCGCCGGCGAGGCCGGTGGCCTGCACCTCGAGCAGGTCGACGTCGAGGTCCTTCGCGAGCTTGCGGATCGGCGGCTTCGCGATGACCGGCAGCGCCGAGGAGGCGGGGACCGAGGTTGGGCGCGGCGGCGCGGCCGGGCGGGCCGGCTTCTCCGGAGCGGCACCCGCGGCGGGGCGGCGACGACGGGTGGCGACGTGGCCCCCGGCGGTGCCGTAGCCGACGAGCGCGGCGCCCGAGCCCTCGCCGGGCTCGGTCGTGGAGGGGGCGGGCGGCGCGGTGGTCGCCGGCTGCGCGGGCATCGCCGGAATCTCGGATCCGGCCGAGCCGGCACCCTGGACGGTGATGATCGGCGTGCCGACGTCGACCGTCTGGCCCTCGTCGACGAGGACGTCGACGACGGTGCCGCTGAACGGCGAGGGCAGCTCGACGAGCGACTTGGCGGTCTCGATCTCGACGAGGACCTGGTTGACGGTCACCTCGTCGCCGACCTTGACCCGCCAGGAGACGATCTCGGCCTCGGTGAGGCCCTCGCCGACGTCGGGGAGGAGGAAGTGCTCTGTCATCGTCGGGACTCCTGGCTGTGCCGGTCGTTCATGAGGAAGGGGGCGCGTCGAGGCGCGGTGGGGCGGGGACTGCTCAGTACGCGAGCGAGCGGTCGACGGCCTCGAGCACGCGGTCGACGTCGGGGAGGAAGAGCTTCTCGACCTTGGCGGGCGGGAAGGGCGTGTCGAAGCCCGCGACCCGGAGCACCGGCGCCTCGAGCGAGTAGAACGCCTTCTCGGTGACGGTCGCGGCGATCTCGGAGCCGAGGCTCACGTTCGCGGACGCCTCCTGGGCGACCACGAGCCGGCCGGTCTTGCGGACCGACGCGAGCAGCGGCTCCCAGTCGATCGGCGAGAGCGAGCGCAGGTCGACGACCTCGACGCTCGTCCCCTCTTCGCCGGCGAGCTCGGCGGCCTGGAGCAGCACGGAGACCATCGGCCCCCAGCCCACGACGGTGACCTCGTCGCCCTGGCGCACGACGCGGGTCGCGTGCAGCGGAGCGGCGGAGGCGCGGAGGTCGACGTCGCCCTTGGGCCAGTAGCGGCTCTTGGGCTCGAAGAACATCACCGGGTCGTCCGAGGCGATGGCCTCCTGGATCATCCAGTAGGCGTCGTTCGGGGTCGACGGGCTGACCGCGCGGAGGCCCGCGGTGTGCGCGAAGTAGGCCTCGTTGCTCTCCTGGTGGTGCTCGACCGCTCCGATGTGCCCGCCGTAGGGCACCCGGATGACGACGGGCATGGTGAGCGCGCCCTCGTGCCGGTTGGTCATCTTCGCGAGCTGCGAGGTGATCTGGTCGAAGGCCGGGTAGATGAAGCCGTCGAACTGGATCTCGCAGACGGGGCGGAAGCCGCGCATCGCCAGGCCGATCGCCGTGCCGACGATGCCGGACTCGGCGAGCGGGGTGTCGAGCACGCGCTGCGGCCCGAACTCGGCGTGCAGGCCCTCGGTGATGCGGAAGACACCGCCGAGGGGGCCGATGTCCTCGCCCATCAGCAGGACGCGGTCGTTCTCGGTCATCGCGCGACGGAGCCCGGCGTTGAGCGCCTTCGCCATCGACATGGACTCCAGCTGCGTGTCGCTCAGCGGCGGCTGGACGGTGGTGCTCGTGTCGATCGTCATCGCGGGTCGCCTCCCAGCGATTCCTCGTAGCCCTGGAGCCACGCCTTCTGCTCCGCCACCGGCTGGTGCGGCTCCGAGTACACGTGGTCGAACATCACGTCGACGGGCGGCGCCTCGAGCGCGAGCAGGCGCTGCCGGATGTCGGCGGCGAAGTCCTTCGCCTCCTCGTCGACCTCGTCGAAGAACGACTGCGGGGCGCCGAGGCCGCGCAGGTACGCGGCGAAGCGGGTGATCGGGTCCTTCGCGACCCACGAGGCGAGCTCGTCGTCGGTCCGGTACTTCGTGGGGTCGTCGCTCGAGGTGTGCGCGCCGATGCGGTAGGTCAGCGCCTCGATGAACTGGGGTCCGCCGCCGGAGCGGGCGTCGGCGAGGTGCTTCGCGGTGACGGCGTAGCTCGCGAGCACGTCGTTGCCGTCGATCTGCACGCCGGGGATGCCGAAGCCGGAGGAGCGCAGGTAGAGCGGGCTGCGCGACTGCGTGGCGACGGGCACCGAGATCGCGTAGTGGTTGTTCTGCAGGAAGAACACCTCGGGCGTCTGGTAGCTCGCGGCGAAGACCATCGCCTCGCTGACGTCGCCCTGGCTGGAGGCGCCGTCGCCGAAGTAGACGATGACCGCCGCGTCCTTCTCGGGGTCGCCCGTGCCGGTGGCGCCGTCGAAGGTGAGGCCCATCGCGTAGCCGGTCGCGTGCAGCGCCTGCGAGCCGAGGACAAGGGTGTAGAGGTGGAAGTTGCCGTGCGCGGGGTCGGCCGGGTCCCAGCCGCCGTGCGTCACGCCGCGCAGGAGCGCGAGGACGCGGAGCAGGTCGACGCCGCGGACCTTGGCGACGACGTGCTCGCGGTAGGAGGGGAAGACGTGGTCCTGCGGGCGCAGCGCGAACGCGGAGCCGACCTGCGCCGCCTCCTGCCCGTGGCTGGGCACCCAGAGACCGAGCTGGCCCTGCCGCTGCAGATTCGCCGCCTCGATGTCGAACCGGCGCACGACCGCCATCTCGCGGTAGAAGGAGCGGTGCTGCGCCTCGTCGATCCCGTCGAGGAGGGGGGCGTACTGCTCGGCCGCGGGGGTCGGCGCGAACCGGCCGTCCGCGGTGAGGAACTGGACCGTCGGCGTCTCGCTGGTGGCTGCCACCCGACTAACCTATCCGCCTCGCGGGATGCCCCTTCGGGAGGGTCCCCACAATCTCCGCCGCCGCAGTGAGGAGCTTGTCGACAGAACTCGCCTCGCCGACGGACACCCGGATGCCCTCGGGCGGGAAGGCGCGGACGACCACGCCGGCCCGCTCGAAGACCGCCGCGGCCGCTTCCGTCTCCTCGCGGGTGTCGAACCAGAGGAAGTTCGCCTCGGACTTCGGGATGGTCCAGCCCTGGTCGAGCAGCGCCTGCCAGAGGTGGTCGCGCAGCTGCGCGATGCGGCCGACGCGCTCGAGCAGCTCCTCGCGGTGCTCGAGCGAGGCGACCGCCGCGGTCTCCGCGAAGCGGGTGACCGAGAGCGGGATGGCGGTCGAGCGGGCCGCGTCGAGGATCCGCGGGTGGCCGATCGCGTAGCCGACGCGCAGGCCCGCGAGCCCGTACGCCTTGGAGAAGGTGCGGGCGACGACGAGGTTGGGGTGGCGGCCGAGGAGGGTCGCACCGTCGACCGCGCGCTCGTCGCCGACGAACTCGGCGTAGGCCTCGTCGAGCAGGACGAGGACGTCGGCCGGCACCCGCTCGAGGAAGGCGGCGACGTCGTCCGCGGTGGCGACGGTCCCGGTGGGGTTGTTCGGGCTGCAGACGATCACCAGTCGGGTGCGCTCGGTGATCGCCTGCGCCATCGCGTCGAGGTCGTGCGTGTCGTCGGGGCGCAGCGGCACGCGGATGCCGGTCGCCCCGGCGGTGGTGATGAGGGAGGGGTACGCCTCGAAGGAGCGCCAGGCGTGCACGACCTCGTCGCCCGGGCCCGCGGCGGCGGTGATCAGCTGGGCGATGACGGCGACGGAGCCCGCTCCGACGATGACCTCGTCGATCCCGACCCCGTAGCTCGCGGCGAGCGCCGTCCGCAGCGCCGTGGCCGCGGCGTCCGGGTAGCGGTTGAAGTCGGTGATCGCCTGCACCCGCTCGAGCACGGAGGGCAGCGGGTCGAACGGGTTCTCGTTGGAGGAGAGCTTGAACGCGTCGGCGGAGGCCGCGCGGCCCTGGCGGTAGGCCGGCAGAGCGAGGATCTCGGGGCGGAGGCGGACGGGTGGCTCCTGCTGGTCGGTCACCGGCCCATGCTATTCGGGCGGCGGCCGGGCGGGCCGCGGGGCCGCGCGCTGCGCCGGAGACCGAGGCGACAGAGTGGAGGCATGCGCAGACTCCTCCTCGGCCTGGCCACCAACGCCCTCGCCCTCTGGTTGACCACGCTCGTCGTCTCGGGCGTCCGCGTCGATCCGTACGAGGAGGGACCGACCGCCGCGGTGCTCACGTACCTCCTGGTCGCCGTGATCTTCGGCGTGGTCAACTCCGTGGTCGGCGGGTTCGTCCGCGTGGTGGCCTTCCCGCTGTACGTGCTGACGCTGGGTCTCGTCTCCTTCCTGGTGAACGGCCTGCTCCTGCTGCTGACGGCCTGGATCAGCGGCCCCTTCGGCTTCGGCCTGGTCGTGGACGGCTTCTGGTGGGGCGTCCTCGGCGCCCTCGTGCTCGCGATCGTGAACGGGTTCATCGGGCTGCTGCTCCGCCCGTTCGCCCGCGATCGCCGCAGGGACTGACCGGCACGGTCGTCAGCCGGGCCGCGACCCGCGCGTCCGGCGCTCCCCGCCAGAGCGGGAAGAGCGCCGCCCCCGCCGCCGCGAGCCGCGGATCGGCCGCCGCGTCGAGGGCGCGCCCGGTGGCGACGTAGGCGTCGAGGGCGTGCGCGGGGACGGGGCTGTCCCGCGGTGTGCCCTCCGGCGAGTCGCGCTCGACCACGACGACCCCCGGCTCCTCCGCCGCCGTCCTGCCGAAGCCGCCGAGCGCCGGCACGAGATCGTCGGAGTGCTCGATCGAGAGCGAGTGCGTCCCGTCCGGCAGGTCGAGTCCGCGCGCCGGACTGCCGAAGGTGACGACGTCGTGCACGTCGTAGCGCCCGGACTGCGCCACCCGGAGCGCGACCAGCCCGCCCTGCGAGTGAGCGGCCATCGTCACGGGCGCGCCGGGCGGGACCCCCGCCGCCGCCATCGCCGCGAGCACGCCCTCGACCGAGGCCGCCCGCTGCCCGCCCATGACCTGCAGGTTGGAGACGGCCCCGAACGCCTGCTCCGGATCGGCGCTCCAGTCGGTCGTGCCAGTGACGGTGACCAGCCACTCCTCGCCGTAGCGCTCGATCACCACCTGCGGGCCGTCGGGATCGCTCGGCGGGATCCGCGCGGCGAGCTCGCCCCAGCCCGACGGCGCGGCGACCGGGTCGACCGGCGGCGCCACCCGCTCCACCCGCAGCTCCCGCTCCCCCGGCGCCGGCAGCACGCCGAACAGCGTCCCGAGGACGACGAGCGCCCCCGCCGCCGACTGCACCCCGCTGCCGATCACCTGCTCGGACGGCGGCCGCCCCACCGCCTCGGCGAGCGGCGGCGGGAGCAGCAGCACCCCGATCTCGGTGCCGAGGCCGATCCAGGAGATCAGCCCGCGCATCCCCTCGATCACCAGCGGGTCCCCGAGAAGGGCGCGGACCAGGTCCTCCCCCTCCTCCGCCAGGTCGGCCCGGGCGCTCTCGTCCCCCCTGAGAGCCCGCGCCGCCGCCGAGACCGAGCCGAACGCGGCGTCGGCGACCGCCCGGACCAGCACCGCCGCGTCCTCCACCGCGCCGGGGAGCCGCCGCGCGAGGGACTCGCCCGCCCGGCGTTCGAAGACGCCGACGGCCCCCTCGGGACCGAGGACCGACAGGACGTCGGGCGCCGCGGCCTCCTCCGCCCGCTCGTACCCCGCCCCAGCCGCCCCGAGCGCGTCGCGGAGCGCCACCGCGTCGGCCTCGAGGGCGCGGAGCCGGTCGGCCAGCACGGTCGGCTCGCCCGCCCGCCCCGGCGCCGCGACCAGCACCGCCGGGACGAGCCCGTCGCCGAGGGCTGCGCACTCCCCCAGCTCCGCCGCGAGCCACCCGAGCACCCTGCGGCGCTCCTCGAGCTCCTCCGTCTCGACCCGCACCGGCGTGGGCGCCCTCATCCGCCCGCCCCCGCCGCGAGCCCCTGCGCCGCCCCCTCCGCCGTCGCGAGCCCGGCGAGCAGCGCGGCCGCCCGGTCGGCGTAGCGCCGCGCCGCCGGCCCCTCCCAGTCGGCGTCGGGGAGGATGCCGCCCGCCTCCCCGCGCAGCACCCCGATCCGCTCGGCGAGCGCCGCCGTCTCCGCCCTCGGCCACGGCGCGGCCGCACCCGCCGCACCCACCGCACTCACCTCGACGCCCATCCGCCACCTCCCTTCCTCTCGTCGCCCGCGGCCAGCCTCGAGCACCGCGGACGGCGGCGGGCGGGCCTCCGCCGGATCGGTGGAGAGGTCGGGAATCGACCGGCTGGGGAGGACCCGCGGTGCGCCATGATGGGCGGGTGACCCCCTCCTCCGCGCCGTCGGCGTTCGCCGTGTGCTTCGTCTGCACCGGCAACATCTGCCGATCGCCGATGGCGGAGGTGGTGCTGCGCTCCCTCGCCGAGCAGGCCGGCCTCGGCTCGGTCATCGAGATCACCTCGGCGGGCACCGGCGAGTGGCACCTCGGCGAGCACGCCGACCGCCGCGCCCTCGACGCGCTCGAGCGCCGCGGACTCGACGGCGCCCCGCACCGCGCGCGCCTCTTCGACCCGGCGCTCTTCGAGGAGTTCGACCTCGTCGTCGCACTCGACCACGGCCACGAGCGGGCGCTGCGCTCCTGGGCCCGCACCGACGTCGACCGGCAGAAGATCCGGCGCCTGCTCGCCTTCGAGCCGGGCCTCTCCCCGCAGGGCGACGTCCCCGACCCCTACTATTCCGATGCGGCGGCGTTCGACTCGGTGCTCGCGCTCATCGAGCGCGCGTGCCGGGCGCTCTTCGCCCAGATCGAACCGGGACTGCGCGGCAACCGCACGGTCCGCACCGACTCGCGCTCGAGCCTCCAGACCGCGCGGGACCACCGAGAACCGGAAGGCACCACCGCATGACCTCGCTCCCTCCCCAGCCGCTCAGCCCGCTCGACGGCCGCTACAGCGCCGCCGTCTCCCCGCTCGGCGAGCACCTGTCGGAGGCCGGGCTGAACCGCGCCCGCGTGCACGTCGAGGTGGAGTGGCTGCTCGCCCTCACCGATCGCCGCCTCTTCGGCTCCGAGCCGGTCGAGGCCGCCGCCGCCGAGGAGCTCCGCCGCCGCGCCCGCGACTTCGGGCAGCCCGAGATCGATCGCCTCGCCGAGCTCGAGGCCGTCACCCGCCACGACGTGAAGGCCGTCGAGTACCTCGTGCGCCAGTGGCTCGCCGAGCTGGGCCTGGACCGCATCGCCGAGCTCACCCACTTCGCCGCGACCAGCGAGGACATCAACAACCTCTCCTACGCGCTCGTCGTCCGCCGTGCGGTCGAGGACGTCTGGCTGCCGAAGCTGCGCTCGGTCGTCGCGTCCCTGCGCGAGCTCGCCGTCCGCTACCGCGACGAGTCGATGCTCAGCCGCACCCACGGCCAGCCCGCGACGCCCACCACGATGGGCAAGGAGTTCGCGGTCTACGCGTTCCGGCTCGAGCGGGTCGTCGCGCAGATCGAGGCGACCGAGTACCTCGGCAAGTTCAGCGGCGCGACCGGCACCTTCGCCGCGCACCTCGCCGCCGACCCCGACACCGACTGGGCCGCCCTCTCGGCGGAGTTCGTCGGCTCCCTCGGCCTCGTCTTCAACCCGCTGACCACCCAGATCGAGTCGCACGACTGGCAGGCCGAGCTCTACGGCAAGGCCGCGCACGCGAACCGCATCCTGCACAACATCTGCACCGACGTGTGGACCTACATCTCGCTCGGCTACTTCCGTCAGATCCCGCAGGCCGGCGCGACCGGCTCGTCGACGATGCCGCACAAGATCAATCCGATTCGGTTCGAGAACGCGGAGGCCAACCTCGAGCTCTCCAGCGCCCTGCTCGACTCGCTCGCGCAGACCCTGGTCACCTCGCGGCTGCAGCGCGACCTCACCGACTCGACGACCCAGCGCAACATCGGCGTCGCCTTCGGCCACTCCCTGCTCGCGCTGGACAACATCGCGCGCGGTCTGCTCGAGATCGACCTGGACCCGCGCGCCCTCGCCGCCGACCTCGACACCAACTGGGAGGTGCTCGCGGAGGCGATCCAGACGGTCATCCGCGCCGAGGTCGTCGCCGGCCGCTCCTCGATCACCGACCCCTACGCGATGCTGAAGGACCTGACCCGCGGCAAGCGCCTCGGCGCCGAGGACCTTGCGGTCTTCGTCGACGGCCTCGACATCGGCGAGGCGGCGAAGGCCCGGCTGCTCGCGCTGACCCCCGCCGGCTACACCGGGCTGGCGTCCGAGCTGGTCGACCGGCTGAGCTGAGCCGCGACCGAGCGGAGCCGCCACGGAGCCGAGCGGACACTGAGCCGACCCGACATTGAACCGAGCGGACACGCCCCCCGGCGCGGATGTCGGGGGTCGTGCGTACGGTCGGAGCATGTCCTCCGCCGCAGTCCCCGCCCCGGTCTGCGCGCTCGACGGCTGCCGCTCGGCCGCCGAGCCGGGCGCGCCGATCGCGCTCTGCAGCGCGCACCTCGGGCTCGCGCACGACTGGGTGGCGCGCGAGGACGGCGTCGTCGACGCCCTCCCCTCGCCGTGCCTCGTCTGCGGCTCGCGGCTGGGAGTCCGGTATCCGTCGGGCCGGCTCTGCGCCGCCTGCGAGTGGCGGTTCGGCGACGCACCCGACGGCGAGCTGCCGCCCCCACGGGTCGACGTCGTCTACTACATCCGCTTCGCCGGGCGGATCAAGATCGGCACCAGCGGCAACCCCCGGCAGCGCCTGCACCGGCTGCGGCACGAGGAGCTGCTGGCCTTCGAGCGCAGCGGGCGGCCGCTCGAGCAGCACCGCCACGGGCAGTTCGCCGCCGAGCGGCTGGAGCGGACCGAGTGGTTCACCCGCAGTCCCGCCCTCGACCGGCACATCGAGACGGTGCGCGCGGGCGAGCCCGACCCGTGGGCCCTGCACCGGCGCTGGTGCAGCGAGGCACTCGCCCTGCGGACGTCGTGACGCGGTGATCGCGGGAGAGCGGACTCAGCGCGCCCAGGCGTCGACGAGCAGCGGCCCGCGGATCTCGCGCAGCTGATCGAGCAGCCGGTCGACGAGTCCCGCCGAGACGCCCGACGCGAGAACGTCGTTCGGCCCGAGCGGAGGGAGACGACCGGTCCGCACACGGACCACCTCCCAGCCGACCGACCGCAGCGCGCGGTCCTTCCGCCGGTCCGCCTCCTCGCGGTGTCCCACGTGCTCGAGCCCGTGCCGCCCGGTGGAGTCGTACTCGATCGCGACCCGCAGCTCGCTCAGCACGATGTCGGGCCACGCCTCCAGGTGCTCGAAGAACGGCCGGCTCAGCCGGACCGCGGTGAAGCCCGGTTCGAACTCGAGCCGCTCGGCGAGCAGCGCCCGCAGCCGCGCCTCGACCGCCGACGCGGGCGGAGGCGCGCAGGCGCTCACGAACGGCTCGCCGGGTGGGAGCAGCGGGGTCTTGGTGCAGATCCGCGGTGTGCGCGGCTGCGGCGGCGTGCGTGCGGGACGGGGCGGGCGCTCAGGAGCGAGCTCGGCCGCCGGGGCCGGCGGACGTTCGCGCACCGGCTCGATCGCAGGCCGCGGCGTCCGCGGCTTCGCGAGCGCCGCGCAGTCCGGGCACCAGGACGACCGCCGCCGCTCCCGCCCCGGCCGGTGCCGCTGCTCCTCGGGTGTCGCGACGAAGACGTGCCCCGCGTCGCACAGCCAGCACAGGTAGACGTCGGCCGCGGGCGGGATCTGGCTGAGCACGATCCCGCCGTTGTACTCGGGCCGGTACTGCAGCACGAGAACCGGGAACGACGCCCAGGCCTCCCGGTACGTCCCCACCGGATACGGGACGTCGACCCCTCGCGAGAACCGTCGCCGCTCCCACCACCGCCCGATCGCCTCCGCCACCCCCGCACGCTAACCCCGACCACCGACGCCGCGGCTTGCGTGCTGATCGAGGAGCCGGCGGCGGACGAGCCTGCAGACCTGTCCTGCTGACGGCGGCGGGTCTCCTCAGAAAGATCACCTAGTACGTATGGGGAAGGCCATGCTGATCGAGTAGCCCGCGCAGCGGGCTTATCGAGTTCCACCAGCGTCAGAAGTCGAGTCTGCAGACCCGCCCTGCTGACGCCGGCGGGTCTCGATACGCCCCTGCGGGGCTACTCGACCAGCAGAGGCTCGATACGCCCCTTCTGGCTGCTCGACCAGCAGGCAGGGGCGGGCGACTGGACGCGTCACGGGGCCCGTCGGACGTGCGGGGCCCGATTCGGGTCCGCTCGCGAATCATGCTGATCGAGTAGCCCGCTGAGCGGGCGTATCGAGATCCACTCGCGTCAGAAGACGAGTCTGCAGACCGCCCTGTCGGGGACGGCGGGTCTCGATACGCCCCTGCGGGGCTACTCGACCAGCATGCAGGGCCTGCGGGGCTACCGGACCAGCGTGCAGGGCCTGCGGGGCTACTCCTGCGGCGAGGGGCGGCGACGCCGGGCGAGCAGGGCGCTGCCGAGACCGAGGACGAGGGCGGTCAGGCCGCCGCCGATCCACGGGCCGGGATCACCGCCGGTGTCGGCCAGCGTCGTGCTGACCGTCGGGACGACCGGCTTCGGCGAGACGACGGTCGTCTCCCCCGGCGCGCCGCACTCCCCGCGATGGAGGACCGTCCCGTCCTTCGTGGCGAGCGTCTCGACCCAGTAGTAGCTGCCGGGCTCGGCGAACCGTGTCTCTGCGGACCAGTACGAGACGTTCTCGTTCAGACCGGCGGTCGTGGCGACCGGACCGTCCGAGCCGTCGTAGACGCGGTTCGACGCCGTGCACACGGCCTGGTCGCCGCTCCTCCTGAACGCCTCGAACGTGATCACCGCGCCCGCCGGGACGTAGCCGTTCACGACGGCCTCGTCCCGCACCGAGTCGCCCACCTGCACCGCCGCGGTGGCCTTCGTGTGCACGTCGGGGGTGTGCACCGTGGTCGTCTCGCCGGGCGCTCCGCACTCGCCCCGGGTGAGGATCCTGCCGTCGTAGGAGTGCAGCTCCTCCACCCAGTGGACGGCGCCGGGGGCGGTGAACACGATCGCGGGCGAGGTGTACGTGCCGGCCTTCTCGACGACGACCGGACGGTCGGCGGTATCGGCCGCCAGTGTCGACGCGTCGCAGACCGGCTGCCCGACCGCGGCGGAGGGGCCGGTGCCGGGAGCGGCCCGGTAGGCCTTCCACGTGAGGTAGGCGCCCTTCGGAGTGACCCCGGTGACGATCGCGTCGTCGGTCGCCCCCTCGTGGAGCGCACTGTCGGCCTGAGCCTTCGACGACACCTCGGGCACGGTCACCCTCGTGGTCTCCCCCGGCACTCCGCACTGCCCGCGGTGGAGGACCTTCCCGCCCTTCGTGCGCAGCGTCTCCACCCAGTGATAGGTCCCGGGCTCGGTGAAGCGGACCTCGCTGGACCAGTACGACTTCTTCTCGTTCCTCCCCGCGGCGACCGGGACGGGCGACGTCGAGCCGTCGTACACGCGGGAATCGACGGTGCAGGAGGCCCTGTCCCCCGTCTGCCGGTACGCCTCGAAGGTGATCACGGCACCCTCCGGCACCTCGCCGTCGACGACCGCCTCGTCCTTCGCGGTGTCCGAGAGCGGCACGGAGGGAGTCGCCTTCGTGCGCACCTGGGGAGTCGTGACGCGCACGACCTCGCCCCTCGTGTTCCAGCCGTCCGCCCAGCCCGTGGTGAACAGCGTCTCGGTGGTGGACCACACCCAGACGATGTGGCCGGCGGAGTCCGCCGGCGCGGTCGCAGGGTCGGACGTGTACGTCCCGGGTCCGGTGGCGACGATGCTCGAGGTCGTCAGGACCGTCGCGCTCTCAGGTCTCGTCGCCGGGACCGCTCCCGTGCCGGGGACCCAGTAGGCGGTCCCCGTGAAGGTGACGGGGACGCTCGTCCCGTCCTTCTTCAGCCACGCCCCGGTGTCCTGCACCGTGAGAGTGTCCGTGGAGGTCGCGGTGACCGGGATCTCCTCGTCCGTGACCTGAGTCGCGGCGGCGACGATCGTCGGCGAGAGGTGCGTCTCCGCGACCAGGCCGAAGCCGTCCGCCCAGGCGTAGCCGTCGGGGAGGAACGGCTTCACGCGATCCGGCTGCGACGCCTCCTCGACCCGCCAGACCCACGTGTAGAACCCGGCCGAGGGGACCGTGATCCCCGGGGACGTGTACGTTCCCGGGCCGGTCGCCGTCAGCTCGACGCTCCCGGCGACGGGCGCGTCGGCCGGCACGGTGCCGGACGGCGCCGGCTGCTCGTCGTACGGGCCGTGGAGCGTGCCCCGGTAGACCACGGGGACCGGCGCACCGTCGAGGGCGCGCCACTCCCCCGACCCTGGCGCGACTCCCGCCGTCACCGTGTCGGTCGCCTGCGTCCCGGCCTCCACGCGCCGCGTCGAGACCTGCGTCGATCCGATCGGCGAGAACAGGTTCGGGATCGGCGCGGACGCCGCCGTGGCGGCGGCGATCGTGAACGAGCCGTCGATCTTCTGCCCCTTCGACGCCGTCCACTGCTCGGAGGTCACGCCCGGAGCCCAGGTCGTGATGTTCCCGACGTAGCCGGAGGCGCCCGGCACCCGGATCTCGTCCGAGCGCGCCTCGACGGTGACGGTCGCGCCGGTGCTCGGGGCGACGCGGAACGTCCGCGACTCCCCGCCCTTCATCGGCGACTCCCCCGACCCGGTGTCGTCGAACACCGCGTTCGTCAGACGCACCGTCCCCGATTGGCCGGGCGGGTCGGTCAGGGAGGTGACCCTCCCCTTGCCGGCGCTCGTGTCCATGTCGAGGCTCAGCGACGCCGACCCGGCCGTCCGTCCCGGCTGCACCGCCGTCACTCCGGCCGCCTCCGCCCGGTACTGCGTCAGCAGCCCGAGCACCGCGTCACGATTCCCGCCGGCGCGAGCGCTGTAGTAGACATCGCCCGGCATGCCGTTGCCGTTGTAGGCCGCGTTGTCCGCCACGTCCCACACGTACAGCGCGACGGCCGCCGCGGTGTTCGCGTCCTCCGTGTTCCCGTGGACGTCCATGACGTAGCTGAGCCGCGCGAGCTGATCCGGGGACAGGGAGTTCCAGTCGCTGTTCAACGACGGACCGGACGTCGGGCTGTACGGGATCGACGCCTTGATCTGCAGGCAGTACGCCAGTGTCCCGTCCGGGTGGCGATACGCGCCGAGGAAGCCCTGCCCCAGGTCGAATCCTGCGCCGTGCGTGGCCGCCGACGCGGACAGCGGCGCGAGGAACGACGAGGTCACCGCCAGCGACGTGCCCGCGCCCCCGACCAGCCCCGCGGCCAGCACGGCGGCGGTCAGCCGTCGCCCCGGCCGCATCCGGCCGCGATGTGCCGCGGGAGGCGACATCAGCAGCCGCTTCCGGACCCGGGGCGCATCCGCGCCGTCTCGGGAGGGCTCCCCAGCCCGTCGCACTCGATTCATGCGGTTCTCTCCTCTTCGTCCGTCGAGGCACACGCCCCACGAGACCGCCGATGCGGTCGCGTGCCGACGAGCGAGAGGCTTGCCGACGGACACCAAGGTAACCATTCAGTGGAATCATCACACGCGTGGCGCGAATCATCGGTACTCACGGCGGTATGGCAATACGCGCCTGCGGTATCGTTCGGCGGACCCGTGCGGGAGGATGGGGGCATGCCATCGTCTGCGTCGTCCACGAGGAGCCGAGCGACCCCGGAGGAGGCCGACCTGGCCGTCCGGGTGGTCGGCAGTGAGATCAACCGGGGGATCCTGAGATCGCTGTCCCGGGCGGCGCGTCCCGAGCAGGGTCTGCTCTTCGGCGAGCTCGTGGAGGCGATCGGTCCGGAGCTGCCGACCGGCCGCGCCACGACGACGAGCCTCTACCGGCACCTCATCGAGCTGGAGGACGCCGGAGTGGTCCTCGGCAACCTCCCGCGCGAGCAGCGCCGCGGCCGCTCGGTGCAGTACCGCATCGTCGCGTCCCGCCTCGAGGAGATCTACGCGCGCAGCCTGGCCTACGCGCTCGGCGAGATCGACCGCGACGACGTCTCCCGGTAGAGCGCCCGGCGCGCGGGCCGCCACTCGGCTGGCGACGGTGGGTCTCGATACACCCCTGCGGGGCTACTCGACCAGCATGGGCGCGGACCCGGCCGCAGTGCTCCACCGCAGGTGCGTGCGCACCGCGGAATCGCGTGCCAAGCGATTCCGCGCAGCGGACGCAAGACGCTCTGCGGAACTCGACCGCCTCAGGAAGCCGACCGCGGGGAGGAGCGACGCAGTCGCACCGACCTAGTGAGCACCGTCCTGCTCGTCGAGGTCGGCGATCTCGGCCTCGTCCGGCTTGAAGGTCAGCGAGAACATCGCGATGGCGACGAGCACGACGATGAACGCGACGCCGAAGCCGATGAGGGCGACGACGAACTCGCGGGTCGACATCAGGACGACGAGGCCGACGAAGGCGGCCATCACGGCGGAGAGGCCGATCAGCTCGAGCGGGCGCAGGCGGTCCTTGCGGGTGGGGCGGAAGGTGCGCGGCGCGAAGTCGTCGTCGGAGGGCGACGGCTCGGAGGAGGCGGGGTCGGGGGCGGTCATCGGTCTCCTCCGGTGGTGGGGGTGGAGGGTGCGGCGGCATCGGCGCCGGCGGCCCACTTGAGCGAGAACGCGGCGATCGCGAGGAAGACGGCGAGCATCACGGCGTAGGCGCCGAGGAGCCCGACCGAGACGACGGGGTGCGGCGGCAGGAGGGCGAAGACCGCTCCGAGGAGCGCCGTGCCGAGGCCGACGATCACGGCGTCGCGAGCGGCGAGGCCGGTGCCGCGGCGGCCGCTGGAGAACTCGAGGGAGCCGGAGACGAGCGCCCAGCCGGCGACCAGCGCGATGAAGGGCAGCAGCGCCGCGACCGGCAGCGCGACGAGCGCGAGCACCCCGGCGGCGAGGGTGACCCCGGCGGAGGCGAGGGCGAGCGTGCGGCCGCGCCCGGCGAGGGTGCGCAGGCCGATCACGAGCGCGACGGCCCCGCTGAGGATCGCGAACCCGGCGAAGACGGCGAAGCCGAAGGCGGGTCCGTGGTCGGGCGAGAAGGTGATCACCACCCCGGCGACGGCCGCGACGGCGGCTCGGGCGAGGTGCAGGGTCCACAGTCGGCTGGCGGTGTCGGCTTCGGCCACGGTCGAGCCTCTCTGGTGGTGCGGGCGGGTCGGGGTCGCGCGAGGGCGGGGACCGAGCGGCGTCGCCGGGTCCGTCGGTGCGGTGTCCCGCACGATCCGGAGGACGCGCCGGCCCGGCGACGGGCGGCCGCCTCCGCGGACCCTGCGATTTTACGCTCCCGCGGACGCTCCCGGCACCGGAGGGCGGCCCCGGTACCGGATGCTCGGCCACCGTGCAGGTGAGCACCCCCGTTCTGAGCGCGCTCCGAAGCACGCGCGCCGAGCGCACAGCGTGTTTCCGCGCGGTAAACACCGCGGTTCCGATCCGCACGGACTCGTGGCGCACAGGAGGCTCTCGCTATCGTGGTCCCATCCCGCGCGCCTCACCCCCGGGCGCGACCACCACACCCCCCCCAGGCTCAGGACGTCCACACCCCCGCCGTCCGGCCCGCCGTACATCCCTGGAGTTGATGCCTTGAACGGACTGGATCTCGCGATCCTCGCGCAGCGAGCACGCGATCTGGCCTTCAGCAAGCTGGTCGCCGGCGGTTTCCACCGCTTCGGCGCGGGTTCCCGGATCTGCCTGCCCTTCCGGATCGGACCCGGGCAGGGCAAGCGGATCTCCATCGGCGAGAACGTGCTGATCAGCGCGAACTGCATGCTGATGGTCCCGGCCGACGACGCGCCCACGCCCGCCCTGATCATCGGCGACCGCGTGCGGATGAACATGACGGCCATCAGCGCCGTGCAGAGCGTGATCATCGAGGAGGGCGTCGGCATCGCCCGCGGCGTCTACATCTCGGACCACTCGCACGGCTTCAAGGACCCGACGCGGTTCATCCGCGACCAGGGCGTCGACCGGATCGCCCCGGTCCGCATCGGCCGCGGCGCCTGGCTCGGCGAGAACGCCGTGATCATGCCCGGCGTGACGGTCGGCCGCGGTGCCGTGATCGGCGCGAACGCCGTCGTCCGCGAGGACGTCCCCGACTACTCCGTCGCCGTCGGCGTGCCCGCGCGCGTCATCAGGACCTTCGCGTGAGGAACACCGTGCCCGAATCGACAGCGCCCGAGCCCTCCGCGAGCGAGCCGACGGCGGACGGAGTCGTCCGCGACGTCGTCTTCACCTTCTCCTACGAGACCTACACGGACGCGGCCCGCCGCGGCATGATGCGCCCGCCGGACCGCATCCTGCACTCGCTGATGGAGAGCCCGCAGGTCGGCCGCCTGATCGTGGCCAACCCGTACCGCTTCCTGCCGACGACGCTCGTCCGCGGGGCGCTGGGCCGCGAGGTCGAGTTCCCGTCGACGCCGCAGCGCGTCCTGCACACCCCGCTGCGCCTGCGCCGCTCCGACCCGACCGACATCGCCGGTCTCGAGAAGGAGTACCGCGCCTACGACCAGGGGATCGCGAAGCTGGCCGACGAGATGGAGCTCGTGCGCCCCGTCGTCGTCACGACCAGTCCCGTCGTCGCCGGCTTCTCGCCGTTCGAGTGGGCCGAGCACGTGATGTTCTTCGCCCGCGACGACTGGACGACGTCGACCCGCTGGAAGGGCCACTGGCCCGCGTTCCAGGAGGCCTACCGCCGGGTCGCCACCAGCGGCCGCTCGGTGACCGCCGTCTCGCAGGAGATCATCGACCGCATCGCGCCGACCGGACCGCACGCCGTCGTCCCGAACGGCGTGACGCCCGAGGAGTGGACCGGCCCCGTGCCCGACGCTCCCGAGTGGCTCAGCCGCATCCCCGGCCCGCGCGCCCTGCACGTCGGCACGCTGGACGACCGGCTCGACGTCGAGGGGATCGTCGCGGTCGCGACCGCGCACCCCGAGCTGCAGATCGTGCTGATGGGCCCGCAGCCCGACCCCGGCTACCTGGCTCCGCTCGCCCCGTTCGCGAACGTGCACCTGCACCACTCCGTCGGCCGCCGCGAGCTGGTGGCGACGATGCGCAACGTCGAGCTCTGCCTCCTCGCGCACCGCCGCACCCCGCTGACCGAGGCGATGAGCCCGCTCAAGCTCTACGAGTACGTGGCGAGCGGCTGCCCGGTGATCTCGGTCGATCTGCCACCGATCCACGGCATCAGCGACCGGATCCGCATCGTCCCGACCATGGCGGAGTTCGCCGCGGTCGTCGACGACGCGCTCGCCGACGGCCCTGCCACCGAGGACGAGCGCCTCGGCTGGATCCACGCGAACTCCTGGGCCGCCCGGCACGAGACGGTGCTCGACATCCTGCTCGACCGGAACGGCGGCCGCGCCCGCTCGGGCGGCTCCGCCCCGTCGGCGCTGCGGGCGGGCTAGGTCAATCCCCCTTACCGGGTCCGTCTCCCGAGTAGCCAGGGACCGGGTGCCTCACTATCGTGGGGGTGGCACCGCGGCCCGTTCCGCTGTGCCCACGTCCTCGGACGGCGAGCAGTCGCCCGGGCGCAGGAGCGGATCCCGCCGTGCCGGCACCGCGTCGCACCCGACGTCACGATCCACCCGCCCGAGCACCACCCGACCGACCAGGACCACGATGCAGCGCAGGCTCCCCGCCCCACCCCGCGTTCGCCTCCCTGAGCGTCGACCCGCCGATGCCCGGGACGCCTCCACGTCCTGACGCACTCCGGGAGGGCGCGGTCACGACGCCGCCGGATCTCCCCCACGGGGCCGCTCCTGCACGGAGCGGGGCTCCCGCCCGGCTCCACGCCGCCCCCGCATCATTCAGCCCTGCACCACCGCCTCAGTCAGCTTCCGCCGGAGGACGAGCTCCAGAGCTCCCCCCGGACGCGAGAAGGGTCGCCATGTCACAGTTCCTGTTCGTCTGCTCCGGTGGAGGGCATCTGAAGCAGCTGTTCACGCTGTCCTCCCGCTTCGGGATCGATCCCGCCGACCAGCACTGGGTCACCTTCGACAACGGCCTCAGCCGCTCCCTCCTCGAGGGCCGCAGGGTCACCTACAGCCGCTTCGCCGCCCCGCGCGACGCCCGGCCGATCGTGCAGAACGCGCTGATCGCGCACCGCCTGCTGGCCAAGGGCGACTACTCCGCCGTCTTCAGCACCGGCTCGAGCCCGGCCGTGTCGTTCATGCCCGAGGCGTCGCTGCGCGGCATCGAGTGCCACTACGTCGAGAGCGCCGCGCGCGCCGACGGCCCCTCGATCACCGGCAAGATCATGGCGCGCCTGCCCGGCGTCAACACCTACACGCAGTACCCGGTCTGGGCGGACGAGCGCTGGCTCTTCGGCGGCTCGATCTTCGACGCCTACACGACAGGCCCCGACAAGCCCGTCTCCGCGATCCGCCGCGCGGTGATCTCCGTCGGCACCCAGGACCTCTACCCCTTCGACAGGCTGATCGCCGCGTCCGTTCCGCTGCTGAAGGGCGCCGAGGTGCTCTGGCAGACCGGCCTCGCCGACGTCTCGCCCTACGGCATCGAGGGGCGCGCGAGCGTCCCGCACCACGAGCTGCAGGAGGCCGTGAAGGAGGCGGACGTCGTCATCGCCCACGCGGGCACCGGGGCCGCCATCACGGCCATCGAGAACGGCAAGGTCCCGATCCTGGTCCCGCGCCTCGTCGCGCGCGGCGAGCACATCGACGACCACCAGATCCAGATCGCCCGCGAGCTCGACCAGCGCGGGCTGGCCATCGCCGCCGCGCCGGACGAGCTGACCGAGGAGCTGCTGCTGCGCGCCGCGAGCCGCACCGCCGCGCTGGCTCCGACCGTGCCGTCGTTCCGCTTCAGCCCGTCCCGCGCGCGCTCGCGCCGCCGCGCCTCGTCCGCCGTCCCCTCCTGGCGCGCCGAGCGCGGCGACACCCGCTTCGAGGCCGTCTGACCCGAGGGCCGCTGCGCCCTCGACCTCGCCGGCCCGCCTCCGGCACGCTGAACCACCTCCGGCTCGCTGAACCACCTCCGGCTCGCAGCGGGCCCACGTCAGCACGCCCCGCGCACGCACGCACCTGGCGCTGCGCACCACCCGGCGCTGCGCACGCAGAAGGGCGGAGGAGCCGCAGCTCCCCCGCCCTCGCGTTCGTCCCGCAGCCGCCCTCTGGCGGCCCGCTCAGCGCCTCAGGAGGCGTTGGCGAGCAGCGCCGTCCAGGCGATGTCCGCGAGCTTCGCCTGCCCCGCCAGCGACGGGTGGAAGTGGTCGACGTCGGAGATGTCGTCCGAGGTGACGTCGAAGTCGTGCAGGGCGCCCTGGTCGTAGACGCAGTTCGCGGTCGCGCCGCAGACGTCGGCGAGGACGTCGTTGTAGGCGTCGATCGTCGTCGAGACGTTGTCGCGGCGGGCCTGCGCCTCCGCGTCGTCCGAGGTGGGCTCGTAGAGGAGCGAGTTGCAGTTGGAGCTGCCGGCCCAGCGCGAGACGGCCTCGGAGTCGCCGCGCTCGGTCTCGAAGAAGTCGAGCAGGTTCGGCACGGAGGAGACGAAGATCGTCGCCTCGGGAGCGCCGGTGGAGAGCGTCGTGAGGGCGGTCGTCACGTTGCTGCGGAAGGCGTCCGGCGTGGTGATGTCGGCGCTGTTCTTCCGGCAGACGTCGTTCGCGCCGATCAGGATCGTGACGAGATCCGGGGCGGCGGCGACCGCCTTCTCGGCCTGGCGCGGCAGCTCGGCCGAGGTCGCGCCCTTGGAGGCGACGTTCTCGATCTCGGGCACGGCGCCGACCGACTCGCCGGCGCGGCGGGCGATCGAGTCGACCGTCTCGTCCTCGCCGGTGGTCCAGGACGCGCTCGGGCAGGGCTTGTTCTGCCCGCAGGCGGCGACGCCGACCGAGATCGAGTCGCCCATCGCGGCGATCGAGCCGGCCGCGAAGGGCAGCTCGCCCGACGCGGCGGGCTCGGTCGTCTCGGCGGGCGCCGGGGCGGAGGTGCAGCCGGCCAGCAGCGCGGCGGCGACGGCCACGACGGCGAGGACGCCGGCACGACGGGAGCGTGTGGAGCGGATCATGCGGTGCCTCCCTCGGCGGCCGGGGTGGTCTGCGACGCGGGCGCGGCGGGCGTCGCCGGGCCCTTGGGCTTGGGCTTCCGGACCTGCTTCACGAACGCGAGGATCTGGTTCATGTCGCGGCGGTAGGCCGGGATCGCCATCGCGAGCGCCAGCGGCACCAGCGAGGCGAGTCCGCCGACGAGCAGGTGCACGATCGCGGGCAGATCGGTGTACGCGCCGACGGCCCAGGCCGCGCCGAACATGAACGGCACGACGAGCGCGGGGCGCAGGACGGGCACGATCACGTCGGAGCCGCGGACGAAGGTGCCGCGGATCGCCAGCCAGAAGCCGGGCACCAGCAGCGCCAGGGTGGTGAGGCCGTAGAGGAGCGCGAGGCCCTCGACGCCGTTCCACCACAGGCCCACGAAGAACGAGCCGATGACGAGCGGGCGGGTGACCACGTAGTAGACGAGCTGGCGGTGCACGCGGCCGAGCGAGATGTAGATCCAGCCCTGCACGTTGCCGATGCCCTGCGCGATGCCCGCGATGGACAGCAGCGACAGGATCGTCGCGGAGGACGACCACTGCGGGCCGAGCAGCAGCTCGACGAGCGGTCCGGCCAGTGCCGCGAGGACGCCGAAGGTCGGCAGCGTGAGGTAGCCGATCACGAGCAGCGCGCCGCGGACGTAGCGGCGGTAGCGCTCGCCGTCGTCCTGGAGCGAGGAGAGCACGGGCAGCGCGACGCGGCCGAGCGGTCCGTTCAGCTGCTGCAGCGGGAGCAGGAAGAGCGAGTAGGCGCGGGTGTACTGACCGAGCACGCCCGTGCCGAGCTGCGCGCCGATGAGCACGTTGTCGACGTTGCGGGCGAAGTAGTTGAGCAGCTGGACGCCGAAGATGCTGCCGCCGGTGGTGACCAGCGGGATGACCTCGCGCGAGATCTGCGGGCGGCCGAAGGTGGGGCGCGCCGCGACCCAGAGCGCGATGAACCGGTAGATCAGCGCACCGCCCTGCAGCACGACGAGCGACCAGACGCCCCAGCCGAGGAAGGCGGCGATGATCGAGCCGATCACGCCGACGAGCATCGACACCACGTCGATCTGCGCCATCAGGCCGAACTTCATCTCCTTCTGCACGCGCGCCTGGAGCGGCATGCAGAGGCTGTTGATGAAGAGCGTCGGGGCGACGGCGAGCGTCAGGACGACCAGCGCCTGCTCGTTGTAGATGCCGGCGATGAGCCAGGCGGAGGCGCCGATCACGATCGTGCCGACCACGCCGAGCGCGACCGACAGCCAGAGCACGGACCGCCAGACGGTCTCGCTCATCTTCTTGGCCTGGATGATCGCGCCGGTCAGACCGAAGTCGCGGACCAGGTCCGCGACACCGACGATCGCCGTGACGGCCGCGAGCAGGCCGAAGTCGCTCGGCGAGAGCAGGCGCGCCAGCACGATCGTGGAGATCAGCTGGATCGCGGTCTTGCCCCACAGGCCGCCCAGGGTCTGGATGACTCCGCGGCTCGCCTTGTGCCCGAGGTCGGACTTCGGCGGCAGGTTCGGCCCGTCCCCCACGGTCGGCGACTGCGCGATCGCGTCGGTCGCCAGCGTCTCGGTGGTGTGCGCGGTGTCGTCGATCGCCGCCTCGATCTGGGCGTCGCTCGCCGTGGTGCCGTGGCGGGCGGAGGAGCCGCCCGCGGGGGTCGACCCCGTCACGCGCGCGTCGTCTCGTCGCGGTTCCATTCGGGTACGCCTCCTCGAGCGATGATCGACCGCGCCTCGAGGCGGGGTCGCAGATAGCCGTAGCAGTAGATCGGGAAGGCCGGCCACAGGGAGGGCCGGCGCAGGACGCGCTTCAGCAGAGCGAGCGGGCCGCCGCCGGCGGTCCCGGCCTGGTCCGGCACGAGACCGGAGGCCGCGAGCTGGGCGTTGCCGATCGCGATGCGGACCGTGCGCTTGATCTGGTTGCGCATCCGGCGCGGCGCCTTCACGGAGAAGGACCGGCCGGGGAGCGTCAGCCGCTCCTCGGGGGTGAAGAGCTGCTGGACGAAGCGGTCGTCGGCGATGATCTCGGGGAAGGCGCCGAAGCGGCTCCGCCCCTCGGCCGACAGGCCGTAGATCCCGGAGCCCACCAGGCCGGGGGCCCGGTAGTCGGAGAGCTCCCAGATCGAGTAGTGCGCCCGGACGGGCCAGGAGGCCCCCCGGGTGTCGACGCGGAACTCCGGCGCCGCCGCGAGCGGGCCGCCGGGGCGGGCCAGCTCGTCGCCGACCGCCAGGAGCGTCTCGGCCGAGACCGACACGTCCGCGTCCACGTAGATCCTCGGGAGGACCGTCGCGAGCTCGTCGGCCGCGTTCAGGCCGGCGATCTTCGAGGCCCGGGGCGTCTCCGCCACCAGGATCCGAGGATCGACGGCCCGCGCCACCGCGGCGGTGTCGTCGGTGCAGCCGTTCGCACCGACCACGATCTCGAGCCGGCCCTCCGGGTCCCCGGCCACCAGGGCGCCGAGGAGCCGGGCGATCACCGCCCCCTCGTCGTGCGCGGGGATGACGACGCTGACGCGCGCGCTCACGACTCGATCGGAGCCGGCTTGCGGACGACGTGAGCGCCGACGTGCGAGCCGAGGGCGGGCTGGCTGCCCGGGAGGTGGGGGCCCCCGCGGGTGAAGGCGGAGACGTGCCCCGCCTCCTCCGGCGACAGGCGCCGGCGGGTCGACTTCCGTGGCGCCTCCGTGAGCACCCAGGCACCGACGGCCAGGAGGATCCAGAACAGCATGAAGGACTGGAAGAAACCGAAGGCGTCGTAGAAGTACGCGGCGACCGTGTAGCCGAGCAGCAGGACCGCGATCGCGAACGCGAGGCTCGCGTACTGCGGCGTGGTGGTGCTCTTGAACGAGTAGCGCAGCAGCATCACGATCGGGACGAGGAACAGCACGGCCAGGCCGATGACGCCCACGGCGCCGCCGTCGAGCAGCGTGCCCAGCCACTGGTTGTCGAGGATGAACGCGTTCTTGTCCTCGCCCACCACGATGCGGCTGCCGACTCCCGTTCCGAAGAAGGGGTGCTCGCGCACGATCGCCATGGCCGGCTCGAGGTCGGCCAGGCGCCCGGCGCCCGCCATGCCCGCGGAGGTGTACTGCGAGGCGATGAGCGCGTCGGGGTCGAGGAACGACCCGATCATGTCCGTGAGGATCTTCGGGATGAAGACGAAGCCGAGGCCGAGCACCGGGACCATGCCCAGGAGCAGGTAGCCGCCGATCTTCGGGCGCAGGATGACCGTGAGCAGGAACATCACGCCGAGCGTGACGATCGCCGTGCGCGACACCGCGGTGACCACGCCGAGCAGCAGGGCGAGGATCGTGCCGTAGTAGATGATCCGGCGGTTGATCTCGTTGAAGGGCCAGCGCGCGTACTTCGAGAGGTAGATCGCGATCGGGATCATCATGGTGAACATGACGGCCAGCGCGATCGGGTGCTGCGACGAGCCGAACGAGCGGTAGCCGCCGGCGCGGTAGGCCTCCTGCTCGGCGCCGAGGCGCTCGAGCGGCAGGAACTTGTCGAGCATGGTGAAGACGTTCTGCTGCGTCGCGCGCTCGAGGACCGCGAAGAAGGCGACGACGACGGCCGACCAGACCAGGAAGGTCAGGAAGGCCTCGACGAGCTTCTCGTTGCGCATCACGAGCCGGGCGACGAAGTAGACCGAGAGCATCAGCAGATCGTTGACGATCGCGCCGAGGACACCGCTGCCGAGGCCGCCCTCGGAGATGAACTGCACGTTCGCGGCGATCGAGAGCAGGCTCGAGGCCACCCAGATGCCCAGCGGCCAGCCGAACGCGGCGGGGCGCCAGACGAAGGTCGGGTCGATCATCAGCGCGACGATCGCCGCGACGACCATCATCACGATGACGAGCCGGTACGGCTCCAGCGCGAAGCCGAGCGGGATCGGCAGCGCGTAGTAGCGCACCGGGATGAACATGATGACGGCGAGCAGGACGATGAACGCCCCGGTCCAGTTGAAGACGAGCTTGCGCGTCAGGTACAGGAACGAGATCCCGAAAAGGATCGCCCCCGCGTACAGCGGATTGAGGTAGTAGACCGCTGCCACGGCGACGGCCGCGAGCAGGACGGTCGACAGGACCGCGCGGACCGTGAAGGTCCGGCGGACGAGGATCTCACCCGCGTACGGGTCGTCGTTCCCGGGGACCCCGAGCGGGGTCCCCTTCAGCGTCGGCGTGCTCATCTGCTGCGACCGGCTCAGGTGGCGCTGCGCTTCCCGGAGGAGGCCAGCTCACCCGGCCCGGCGGGGTTCTCGGGGGCGGTGCCGATCGCGGCGGGGCGCTGGCCGTTCTCCGCGGCGGAGCCGGTCAGGGCCGGGCCGCGGCGGAAGGACTCGCCGCGGCGCTGGTTGCCGCGGTTGGCGGTGACGCGCTCCCGCGAGATGCGGACGTTGTAGAGGATGAAGGCGAGGGCGATGAAGGCGAGGAAGACGCCGAGACCGGTGATCGCGATCGGGATGATCGGGTTCGACCCCTCCTGCTCGACGGCCGCACCCTGGTCGGTGACCTGGAGGGTGACGCGGAGCTCGGGGGCGACGCCCTGGGCCTCCTGCTGCGAGGTGATGTAGGTCTGGAAGATCTGGGTCGCGGTCTGCGAGATCAGGACGGCGCGGGCCGGGTCGGTCGACTCGCCGACGATCGAGAGGATCGGGAGGCTGAAGCGGCCCGGGTTCTGCTCGGTGCCGGCCGGCTGGGTGGTGCGGCGCACGGCGCTCAGGGCCTCGGTGGGCGAGAACCCGCCGATGGCGGCCTCGACCTGGGTGCGGATCTCGGAGCCGCTGACGAGGTAGGCGTAGATGACCGCGGTGTTCGTCAGGTCGTTCTGCTGGGCCTCGGACGTGCCCTCGGTGAGGGCCTGGCCGGGCTCGACCGCCTGGAGGGGGTTCCGCGAGCCGCCGCCGAGCAGGATCGTGGTGTCGGAGCGGTACGCCGACTCCGCACGGGAGACGACCTCACCGTCCTTGAGGGTGTAGCCGGC
This sequence comes from Rathayibacter sp. VKM Ac-2857, assembly GCF_013205025.1. Taxonomy (GTDB): domain Bacteria; phylum Actinomycetota; class Actinomycetes; order Actinomycetales; family Microbacteriaceae; genus Rathayibacter. Next base: position 1,502,239 of record NZ_JABMLE010000001.1, read on the forward strand.
GACCATGGCGGCCAGCACGGCGACCACGAGGCCGACCGCGAGGAGCCATTTGTAGCTCCAGAGCACTCGAAGGTAAAGGGGAACGGACATCTCGGTCTCGACTTCCAGACGGCGAGGTGTAGGACCTCGGGGCGACGCGCCGCGTGCTCGGAGGTTGCACTGCTGCTGCAATCGTTGGAGCAACGCCTCCGTCCATCACGGCGGTGATGGCGGAACGGGGTTTGCGGCTGTCGAGGATGACGACGGAGCCAGGTGCGGAGGGCGGGCGGTACGGAGTGGTTCTGCGCTGTGCTCCACCGGTCTTCGGGCATGCCGCGAAGGGGCCGGAACGAGCACAGAACCGGGACCCCACGAGTGCGGTGCCCCGACACACTCATTGTGACCATAACCCACGGCATGCGGATGCCGGAAGTATTGCGGCTGTGTTAAGTCTGCGGGACCGACGACTCGCCGAGCCGGGAGTGGACTTGCGTTCCTCTCAGGAGGTCGAGGATGGTGGCTAGTGTTCATTCCTGAGCGCGCCGCCCTCACGACAGGAGACGCATGGATGATGAGCACCAGTGCTCCACCACTGCCGCAGACCCACCCGACCGCACCGACAGCACTGAACGCGACCTCGATCGCGACCACGACGCCCGTCCTCTGACGGCCGTCCCGTCGGGCGCGCCCGCGGACGCTCCGCTGTCGATCCTCTACTCGTTCCCGCACGGCATCGGCTCGCCGGGTATCGGCTGGACCGCGCTGCACCAGGTGCGCTCGCTGGTCGCCGCGGGCCACCGCGTGACCGTCGTCGCCGCCTCGATCACCGAGCCGCTCGGCCCGGTCGCCCGCGCCGTGACGACCCTCACGGTCGGCGGCGTCCGCCTCCCGCACCGCCTCTTCGGCCGCAGCCGCTCCATCGCCCACCACGACCGCGTCACCGCGCGGATCCTCGCCGAGGGCGACTACGACGTCGTGCACGGCTGGCCCTGGGGCTCGGCCCGCACCTTCGACGAGGCCGCCCGCCAGGGCGTGCCCGCCGTGCGCGAGGCTCCGAACACCCACACCGCGCACGCCTTCGAGGTCGTCGCGGAGGAGTACGAGCGGCTCGGCATCACGCCGCCGGTCGGCTCGCCGCACACCTACAACGCGGTGCGGCTGCGCCGCGAGGAGCGCGAGTGGGCCGCCGCGACCGCGATCCTGGTGCCGTCCGCGTCGGTCGAGCAGACCTTCCTCGAGAAGGGCTTCTCGCCGCGGAAGCTCCTCCGCCACCGCTACGGCGCCCTGGTCGACACGACCCGCAGCTTCGATCCCGACCCGCGCGACGCGGCCGACCACGTCTTCACCGCGGTCTTCGTCGGCCGGATCGAGCCGCGCAAGGGCCTGCTCTACGCGCTGCAGGCCTGGCAGCAGTCGAAGGCGAGCAGCACCGGCCGCTTCCTGGTCTACGGCGACTTCACCCCGGGCTACCAGGAGCGCCTCGCCGGGCTGCTCGAGCAGCCGAGCGTCGAGCTGCGCGGCTTCACGGCCGACGTCGCCGAGGTCTTCGCGAACGCCGACGTGCTGATCCTGCCGACCATCGAGGAGGGCAGCGCCCTGGTCACCTCGGAGGCGCAGGCCGCCGGCTGCGTGCCGCTGGTCTCCTCCGCCGCGGGGGCCAACCTCGAGGACGGCGTGCAGGGGCTCGTGCACGAGCCGCGCGACGTCGAGACGCTCACCGCGCAGATCGACCTGGTCTCCTCCGACCGCGCCCTGCTCGCGCGGATGCGCCGGGCCGCCCTCGACAACCGCGACAACCTGACCTGGGAGCGCGCGAGCGTCGACCTCGTCGCCGCGTACCGCGCCGCGATGGCGCTCGTGCGCGAGGACCTGGCGGGCACGGGCTCAGCGGGCACGGGCTCAGCCGGCACGGGCTCAGCAGGTGCGGGTTCAGCCGCCGACTCCGACGACCGCTCCGACCAGCCGAGGAACGACCAGCCGTGAACCCCTCAGTCCTCAGCCCCAGTGACGTCTCGATCGTCCTCTGCACCCGCGAGCGTCCCGACATGCTGCGGGAGGCCCTCGCGGCGGTCGCGGCCGGCACCGACCCCGCGGTCGAGGTGATCGTCGTCGACTCCGCGTCGACCGACTCCCGCACGCGCGAGGTCGCCCTCGCCGCGGGTGTGCGCTACGTGCGCACCGACACCAAGGGCCTCTCGATCGCGCGGAACCTCGGGCTGGACTCGAGCGACCGGCCGATCGTGGTCTACACGGACGACGACTGCTCGCCGACGCCCGGCTGGATCGAGGCGCTGCTGCGCGCGTTCGAGGAGGAGCGGGTCACCGTGGCGACCGGGCGGATGCTCGACCACACCCTCGTCGACACCGACGTGCCGCCCACCGACCGCATCGTCTACCGCTCCGCCGTCCGCGGTCTCGACGCGGGCCACGGCGCGGTGATGGCGTTCCGCCGCGACGTGCTGCAGACCCTCGGCGGCTTCGACGACACCCTCGGAGCCGGCCGCTACCTCGCCGGCGCCGAGGACCTCGACATCTTCTGCCGCGCGCTCGCCGCGGGCGGCACCGCCGTCTTCGTCCCCGACAGCGTCGTGCTGCACGTCAACACCCGCAACCCCGTGGCCTACCGCCGCCTGATGCGCGGCTACGGGCTCGGGCTCGGCGCGCTCGTCGGCAAGTGGTGGCGCCTGTCGCCCAAGGTCGGCGCGCGGCTGACAGCGACCCTCGCCGTCCGCAGCGGCCGGCGCCTGGTGCGCTCGGCCAAGCGTCGGGGCCGCGGCGCGAAGGACGAGCTCGCGATGGTCGAGGGGATCCTCCGCGGCTACCTGCGCTCGCGCCACCTCCGCCTCTCCGGCTCGACCTTCGTCGACGAGTACCCGCCGACGCCGATCCGCCTGCCCACGGACACGACGCCCGCGGACACCACGCCCGCCGGCACGCAGCCCGCCTCGCCGGCGCCCGCCGGCACCCCGAGCTGACCGCTCCCCTCCGCCGCCTCCGACCAGGGAGCACCGCCATGACCCGACACCCTCGCCGCACCGGGCGACCGCACGCCGAGCCGCTGCGCACCCTCGACGAGAAGTTCGTCTCGAACGCCGTCGTCTACGAGGTCGCCCGGCCGACCGGCTCGATGATCGTCGACGATGCGCCGTTCCGCCGCGCGGACGGCTCGCTCGACCGCGACCTCGTCTACTCCGCCTGGGAGGCGTTCATCCGCACCTCCCCCGCGGTGCGGCAGCGGCTCGCGCGCGCGCCGCTCGGCCTGTTCACGCCCTCGTGGGTGTCGGTCGACGAGATCGACGTCCGCGACCACGTGCGCTTCCACCCGGGCGTCGTCGAGTGGGACCCGCGCCACGTCGAGCTGCTCACCGGCGCCTTCAACGGGCCGATGGACCCGAAGGGCCCGCTCTGGGACATCCTCGTGGTCGAGCTCTCGACCGGTCAGCTGGGCTTCGCGGTGCGGATCCACCACGCGCTCGGCGACGGCATGTTCGGCCTCGTGCTGATCCAGGCCTTCTCGTCGGGCGAGCCGATCGAGTTCGCGCCGTACAGCCGCGCGCCGATGCGCTTCCCCGACGACCCGCGACCGCCGCGCGGCCCGCTCTCGCTGACGCTCGCCGCGCGCCGCCAGATCGCCTCGACCCACGCCTCGCTCGCAGACGAGTGGACCGAGTGGAAGCGCAAGCCGCTGAAGAAGCGGATCACCCGCGTCGGCGGCCGCAACATCCGCGCCGCCCGCGACTGGTGGATCCGCCGCTCGGGACTGCTCGAGCGCAGCATCAAGCCGCGCGACGCCGCGATCCTCACCGCCGACCTCAAGACCGCGAAGGCGGCGGCCCGCGCGGCCGGCGGCTCGGTCGCCGACCTGACCGTCGCCCTCGCCCTGCACGCCTTCGCCGCCCTGCACCCCGAGCGCGAGGAGATCGCGACGCTCGTGCCCGTGTCGCCGCGCCGCGACAAGAACGAGGTCAAGCGCAACCACGTGTCGATGGTGCGGGTGGCCGTCCCGGTGTCGCTCGGGCTCGCCGAGACGGTGGCGAGCGTGCGCGAGCAGGTGCAGCTCGCCGTCGAGACCGGCGAGAGCGGGATCACCCGCGGCCGGAAGGACTGGCAGGGCTACGCGTCCTACCTCCCCGTCTTCCTGCGCCCGCGCTGGTTCGGCACCGCCGAGCTGGCCTCGATGACCCTCTGGCCCGTGACCGAGCCGGACGACGAGGCCGCGGTCTTCGCGAGCTCGTTCACCAAGCGGCTCGACATCGCGATCTCGGTGCGGTCGGACCTCGACGCCGACCTGTTCATCGACTCCATCGCCGCCTCGCTGACCGAGATCGGCGCGCCGGTGATCGATCCGCTCGCCGAGCAGACCCCCGCCGGATCGCCGGACGACCACGAACCGAACGGAGCCGGCCGATGAGCCAGGGCGGCGGACCGCTGCGCACCCTCACCAAGGTGCGCACCTACCTGCAGGCCGTGCGCCTGCTGCACTTCCACGCGTACAGCCACGCGGACCAGGTGCCGCGCCTCACCCGCGGCGCCGACGTCTCGTTCGCGCCGAACGTGTCGTTCCGGAACGCGGAGCGGATCACGCTCGGCGCCGGCACCCACATCGGCGAGAACTCGCTGCTCTGGGCCGGCAACAGCACCGGACGGATCACCCTCGGCGCGAAGTGCCTGCTGGCGCCGAACGTCACGATCACCGCCTCGAACTACGGCATCGTCCAGGGCACGCCCGTGATGGACCAGCCGAAGATCGAGAAGGACATCGTGATCGGCCGGGACGTCTGGCTCGGCGCGAACGTGGTCGTCGTCGCGGGCGTCACCATCGGCGACGGCGCGATCGTCGGCGCGGGGGCCGTGGTCACCAAGGACCTGCCCGCGAACTGCATCGCCGGCGGCGTGCCCGCCAAGGTGATCGGGCAGCGACCGGAGGCCGATCGTGCCTGAGGCCGTGGACACCAGCCTGGCGATCGTCGTCGTCAGCTACAACACCCGAGAGAAGACGCTGGCCTGCCTCGCGTCGATCCCGCTCGGCGACGCGCCGACGCCCCCGCACGTGATCGTGGTCGACAACGGCTCCGAGGACGGCAGCGCGGAGGCGATCCGCGCCGCGCACCCCGAGGCGACCGTGATCGAGGCGGGCGACAACCTCGGCTTCGCCCGCGGCGTGAACCGCGGCGTCGCGGCGGCGACCGAGCGCTTCGTGCTGCTGCTGAACCCCGACACGCTCGTGCTCGAGGGCTCGTTCCGCGCGCTGCTGGAGTTCGCCGTCGCGAACCCGCGCTACGGCGTCTACGGCGGGCGCACCCTCCGGCCCGACGGCTCGGTCGACCCCTCGTCCTGCTGGGGCGCGCCGAGCCTGTGGTCGCTGCTGACCTACGCGACGATGCTCTCCACCGCGTTCCGCGGCAATCCGCTGCTCGACCCGGAGTCGCTCGGCCGCTGGCAGCGCGACAGCGTGCGCGAGGTGCCGATCATCACCGGCTGCCTGCTGCTGATGCCGCGCGAGGAGTACGAGCGGGTCGGCCGGCTCGACGAGCGCTTCTTCCTCTACGGCGAGGACGCCGAGTTCTCGATCCGCGCCCGCCGCGCGGGACTGCGCCCGGTGATCGTGCCGACCGCCGTGATCGTGCACGACGTCGGCGCCTCCACCCGCGACGCGGCGACCGCCGGCAACTCCGGCCGCAAGATGTGCATGGTGATGGCGGGCAAGGCCACGATGATCCGCCTGGCCTGGAAGCCGCTGCCGGCCCGGATCGGCATCGCGCTGCTCCAGGCCGGTGCGCTCGTGCGCACGGTGCTCGAGACCGCGACCCGCCGTAAGCGCCGCGCCTGGACCGAGGTCTGGCAGCGCCGGGCCGACTGGCGCGTGGGCTACCCGGAGGCCGAGCGCACGCTCTTCGGCCGGGTGCCCGGCACCGGCGCGGCGGAGGTCGCCCGATGATCGCGGGCGGGACCCGCACCCTGCGCGGCCGCCTGCGCACGCGCCTGCGCGGACTGCTCTCCGGCGAGGACGCCCGGAGCCGCCGCCTGCGCGTCGAGGCCGAGCCGGCCTTCCGCACCCGCTACGCGAACCCGTACAACGCGCGGCTCTACACGGCGATGACCGCGGAGGGCGTGCTCGTGCGCGACCTCTCCTGGGCGCGCCTGCTGCTCGCGAAGGTCGACGTCGTGCACCTGCACTGGCCGGATCTGACCTTCCTCAGCGGCGTCCGCCGCTACCGGATCGTCGCGCGGCTGGTCTTCTTCTTCGCGTTCCTCCGCGTCGCGCGCCTGCGCGGCACCCGGCTGATCTGGACCGCGCACAACGTCACCTCGCACGAGGAGCGCGGCACCCCGTTCCTGCGCAACTGGTACCGCCGGCTGCTGACCGAGAACCTCGACGCGATCGTCTGCCTCTCGGAGGAGGGTGTGACCGCGATGCGGCGCTCCTACCCCGAGCTCGCGGCGGTGCCCGCGTTCGTGACTCCGCACGGGCACTACCGGCAGGACTACGACTTCTCGGCGAGTCGCGCCGAGGCGCGCGCCGAGCTCGGTCTGGACCCGGACGCGCGGCTCGTCGTGTCGGTCGGCCAGATCCGGCCGTACAAGAACGTGCCGACCCTGATCGAGCGCTTCCGCGACCGCGAGGACGACGGCACGCTGCTCGCGATCGCCGGCAATCCGGCTCGAGGACCGCTGCGCGGCGTGATCGAGGAGGCGGCGGCGGGTGACGAGCGCATCCGGCTCGAGCTGTCCTTCCTCAGCGACGAGCGGATGGCGCTCTGGCTGCGCGCGAGCGACCTGGTCGTGCTGCCCTACTCGGCGATCCAGAACTCCGGCTCGGCGATCCTCGCGGTCTCGGCCGACCGGCCCGTGCTGGTGCCCGACCTCGGCGCGATGCACGAGCTGGCCGCGCTGGTCGGCCCGGACTGGGTGCGGCTCTACGACGGCGCCTTCGACACCGCGGCGCTCGACGGCGCCCTCGCCTGGCTCGACGAGCGCACCGTCGCGGACGACGCCTCGGCCGACCTCTCCGCACTGGAGTGGGACGCGATCGCCCGCGCCACGATCGCGGTCTACCGCGACGTGCTGCGGGCCCCGCGCCCGCGCTGACCTGCGCCCATGCTGATCGAGTAGCCCGCGCAGCGGGCGTATCGAGATCCACCCCCATCAGCAGCCGCGCCTGCGAAGGCGGGTCTCGATACGCCCCTCCGGGGCTACTCGACCAGCATGTTCCGCCAGCAGCCCGCCCTGTGGGCGACCCATGCTGATCGGAAGCCCGCCCTGTGGGCGACCCATGCTGATCGAGTAGCCCGCGCAGCGGGCGTATCGAGATCCGCCATGATCAACACCCCCGCCCCCAGAATCCGCCCGCTGAAAAATCTCGAAGAGTAGTGCGCCGGAAACCTGGGGCGGCTAGCTTTGGCTCCTGATCCCCCTTGCACTCCTCCGCCGGTCGCCCGCAGCATCCGGTGGTCGTCGGTCACCCCTGCCCGCCGAGCCCGCACGGTCACCCCGCCCCGCCCGCCGCACAGAAACTCAGGACCTTCGTGATCCCTCGCTCCACCTCGTCGCGCCGCCCCGCCGGTCGTCTCCGCCGCTTCCTGGCCGCGACCGCCACCGCAGCCGTCGTCACCGCCGGTCTCGTCGGCGCCGCCGCGCTTCCCGCGCAGGCCGCCGATGCCGCCCGGACCGGCACCACGCAGACCGGTGCCACGCAGACCGGCGCCGGCCGCTACGTCGTCACCGTCGACTCGAAGGCGGTCTCGACGACGCTCGCGAGCGCCCTCGGCCTCTCGCTCGACGCGTCCTACGGTGGAGGCGTCTCCGGCTTCACCGCGACCCTGACCGCCCGTCAGCACGCGATCCTCGCAGCGGACAGCCGTGTCCTCGGCCTCTCGCCCGCCGACCAGGTGGTCGAGGGCCAGGCGCAGACCATGCCCTCCCACGTCCTGACCGCGGAGGCCGACAAGGCCCCGGTCACCGCCGGCGACGGCGTCACCAACTGGACCGGGCCCGCCGTCGCGGTCATCGACTCCGGCGTGAGCGCGCACCCCGACTACAACCTGGCCAAGCAGGTCAACTGCTTCGGCTCCGGCACCGCCGAGGACGCCAACGGCCACGGCACCGGCGTCTCCGGCTACATGACCGCGCTCGACAACGGCTCCGGCACCGTCGGCATCGCCCCGGGTGCGCCGATCTACTCGGTCCGCGCGCTCGACGCCAACAACAAGGGCAGCATCTCGACCCTGATGTGCGCGCTCGACTGGGTGTCGCAGAACGCCGCGACCTACAACATCAAGGTCGTCAACATGTCGCTCGCCACGAACGGCGTCGACGACAACAACTGCGGACGCACCAACGGCGACACCATCCACCAGGCGGTCTGCGACCTCGTCGCGAAGGGCGTGACCGTGGTCTCGGCCGCCGGCAACTCCGCTGCGGACCTGTCGAAGTACATCCCGGCCGCCTACGACGAGGTCCTCGCCGTCACGAACTTCGCGAACTACGACGGCAAGCCGGGCTCGCTCGCGGCCGTCCCGTGCTCGAACGTGACCACCAAGGACGACAACTACACGCTGAACAGCAACTTCGCGTCGGCCGCCGACGCCGGTCACACCATCGCCGCGCCCGGCACCTGCCCCTACACCACCAAGAAGGGCAACACCTACGCGTACATCCAGACCGGCACCAGCATGTCGACGGCCGCCGCCTCCGGTGTCGTCCTCGACTGCCTCGCGGCCGGCGGATCCTGCGTGGGCAAGAGCCCCGCGCAGGTCATCGCCCAGGTGATCGCCCAGGCCAAGTCGGCCACGCTCGACCGCGGGCGCACCTTCGTCGGCGACCCGACCAGCCCCGTCTCCGGCCGCTACTACGGCTACGGCGTGAGCACGATCCCGGTCGGGACGGTCGTCACCCCGACGCCGACCCCCACCGCGACGCCGACCGCGACCGCGACGCCCACCGCCACGCCGACTCCGACCGCGACGCCCACGGCGACCGCGACCCCGAAGCCGACGGCCACTCCGACCGCGACGCCGACCCCGACCGCGACGCCCACCGCGACCGCGACCCCGAAGCCGACCGCGACTCCCACCGCCACCCCGACGCCGACCTCCGGCGCCGACACGGTAAAGCCGCAGGCCAAGATCGTCTCGCCCGCCAGCCAGACGACCGTGACCGGCACCGTGACCCTCGTCGCGAACGCGAGCGACAACGTCGCAGTCACCAGCGTCGCCTTCTGGTCCGGCTCGACCAAGCTCGGCGACGGCGTCAAGCAGGCCGACGGCACCTGGTCGCTGACCGCGAACAGCAAGAACTGGCCGAACGCGACCTACGTCGTGGTCGCCAAGGCCACGGACGCCGCGGGCAACGTGGGGTCCAGCGCCTCTATCACGCTGGTGATCAAGAACTGATCCGCTCCCCCTGATCCGTCCCGCCTGAACGGCCCGGCTCCCTCCTCGGAAGGAGCCGGGCCGTTCGCGTTCCCACGGCGCGGTCGCCGCGTCAAGGGCGGGTGCGGCGGCGGCGCGGTCCGTAGCGTCGGAGTCGCGCGGTCGACCCCCGGCGGCGCGGAGAGGCAGTCATGAGCGACACAGAGCAGAACGGCCCCGTCATGGACGGCGCCGAGGACGCGAGCAACGACGACAAGCTGAGCGGCCTGATCGAGCAGGTCGACCACGACCACGGCGACGAGGGCGCGGGCGCCATGGCCGACGCGCTCCGCGACCGCGCCGACGAGACCGACACCGAGATCACCTCCTCCGACGAGACGGAGACCCGCACCGAGACGGAGTAGCGCCGGGCGCCGGTCGCGTATCGAGCGGCGCCGTCGCTTCGCGTCTCGATGTTGAGGCGGAGGACACGGCGGCGGCCCTTCATGCTCGTCGAGTAGCCCCGCAGGGGCGTATCGAGCGGGGAAGCCGCTTCGCGTCTCGGTGGTGAGGGAGAGGACGCGGCTGCGCCGCAACATGTTGGTCGAGTAGCCCCGCAGGGGCGTATCGAGACCCGCCGTCATCAGCAGGGCGGGTCTGCAGACTTCTGTTCTGACGGTGGTGGATCTCGATACGCCCGCTCCGCGGGCTACTCGATCAGCATGAGGCCGCCCGCCCCTCGAGCAGCCGCCCCAGGCGGCCCCGCACGCTGGTCGAGCAGCAGCCCTTTGGCGGTACTTGCACGCGGGCCGAGTGGCCGAAGGGCATATCGAGCACCAACCCCGGTCGGGGGGCGGTCCATGCTGGTCGAGTAGCCCGAAGGGCGTATCGAGACCCACCACCGCCGAGACATCCGGCAGCAAGCCTCCTCCCCAACCCCGTATTTGACCCCACTCTCCCCGATCGGCCCGCGATCCCACTCCGGTGTCGGTGGTCCCTGATTCAATACGCGTATGTCAGATGATGAGGATGCAGCGGCACTCGCGGAGGTGCGCGACTGCTTCGACGACTCCGCCGCCGCCGAGCGCGCCGCGTCCCCGACGCGCCTTCGGGCCGCGGAACGGATGCACCGCGGCTACCGAAAAGCGCTCACCGTCCCCGAGTCGTTCGCCCGCGGCGCGACCCGCAGCGAGACCCGCGACCTGGTCGAGCGCTCCCTCCGCGCCGAGCTGGCGGTGGCGTACGGTGAGTCGGAGCAAGAGGTCTCCCGCCGTCTCGAGACCGCGCAGCTCCTGATGGAGCACCTGCCGCTCACCCGCGCCCTGCTCCGCGACGGTCGGATCCTCTGGAAGGTCGGCGAGGCGATCTGCAGAACCGCCGGCAGCCTCCCCGAAGCGTCCCGCGCGGCGCTCGACGAGCGCGCCGCCGACGCCGCCCTCACGATGACCACCACGCAGCTGCGCCGAGCCCTCGGCCGCTGGCGCGAGGAGCTGCACGAGGATCCCCTCGCCCAGCGCCACGCCCGAGCCCGTCAGGACCGCGCCGTGTGGGTGACCCCGGACGTCGATGGGATGGCGACGCTCTGCGTGTACGGGTCGGCGCCTGCCGTCTCCAGCGCCTACGACCGCCTGCGTCGCATCGCCCGCACCCTCCGCGACGAAGGCGCCCCCCGCACTCTCCAGCAGCTCAGCGCCGACGCCGCGATCGACCTGCTCTGCGACGGAGACATCGCCGGCACCACGCCCAACGCCGAGCATCGACCCGACCCGACCTTCGTCCCCGGCGTCCGCGCCGAGGTGCGACTCACCCTCGCAGCCTCCACCGCCGTCGGTCTCGACGACGCGCCCGCGGACCTCGACGGCTACGGCCCGGTCCCCGCGGAGAACGCCCGCGAACTGATCCGCACCGCCGCATCCTTCACCCGAGTCCTCGTCGACCCGGACACCGGCGCCGTCAACTCGGTCGGCCGCACCTGGCGCGTCCCGCCGCCGCAGATGCGCCTGCACCTGCAGCTCCGGGACCAGACCTGCCGCTTCCCCGGCTGCACCCGGACTGCATCGAGGGCCGAGGCCGACCACACCATCGAGTGGCGCAACGGCGGCGAGACCTCTCTCGAGAACCTCGTCATGCTCTGCACTTCCCACCACCACGTCCGGCACGGAGAGCAGTGGAGCTACGACCGGATCGACGACCACGGGACCATCGAGTGGACGAGCCCGACCGGCCGACGGATCAGCAACCGCCCGCCACCCCTGCCCGGCCGCCCACCCGACCCGCCGCCGGGACCGCGCTTCGACGACACCCCCGCACCGTTCTGACGGTGGTGGATCTACTTGGAAGAGACGCCCGCAGAACATGCTGTTCGAGTAGCCCCGCAGGGGCGTATCGAGCGGCGAAGCCGCTTCGCGACTCGGTGGCGGGGGAAAGGACGCGGCTGCGCCGCGTCATGCTGGTCGAGTAGCCCCGCAGGGGCGTATCGAGACCCACCGTCACCAGCAGGACGGGTCTGCAGACTCAGCGTCCTGACGGTGGGGGATCTCGATACGCCCACTGCGCGGGCTACTCGATCAGCATGACTTTCCCCATATGGATGAGGTGATCTTTCCTAAGAGACCCACCACCGCAGGAACGTTGCCCTCTTCCCCGCCCTGCGCCGGCGCCGAAGGCACCCCCTCCGCTCGATACGCCCGCGAAGCGAGCTACTCGATCAGCATTGGTGCCCCGCTGGGCGGGCTGGTCGGCGAGCATGGACGCAGTGCACGCCGAGCGGACCGCCGCTGCTCGCCATATCTTCCTCACGTGAGCACGCGCTCGCACGGACCGATCCCCCGTCCGCCGCACACCGTCCACCTGCGCCACCCTCTGGAAAGGCAGCCGTGCCCGACGCCCTCCTCGTGCCCCTCCTGCTCGCCGCGCTCGTCACCAACGGCCTGGCGGCGGGCTTCTTCTACGCCTTCGCCTGCGCGGTGATGCCGGGCCTGGCCCGGACGGACGACCGCGCGTTCGTCAGCGCGATGACCTCGATCAACGCCGCCGTGCAGAACCCGCTGTTCGCCGTGTCGTTCGTCGGCAGCGGTCTCGCCTCCGCCGCCGCGCTGGTCGCAGCCCTCGCCGGCGGCGCCGGTGCCGCGACGACCGCCGCGGTCGCGGGGCCCTCGCCCTCGCGGTGCTCCAGTACGTCGTCACCTTCGGGCGCAGCATCCCGCTCAACCTGCGACTGGACCGGTCCGCCGACGGCTCGCTCCCCGACGCGCGGCGCGGGTTCGAGCGCGCCTGGATCCGCGCGAACACCGCGCGCGTGCTCGCCTCCGCCGGCTCGCTCCTCCTCCTCGGGATCGCCCTCGCGACGACCTGACCGCCGCTCCCGTCGATCCGCGAGTCCGTCGACTCCCCGAAGACGGCAGGCTGGTCAGCACCACCCCGATCAAGGAGACACACCATGACCGCACCCCGCCGCGCCCTGATCCTCGTCGACGTCCAGCAGGAGTACTTCGCCGGGCCGCTCGAGATCCGCTACCCGCCGCACGCGTCGTCCCTGCCTGCGATCGCCGCGGCGCTCGACTCCGCCACCGCCGCCGGTCTGCCGATCGCCGCCGTCCAGCACAGCAGCGGCGAGGGGGCACCCGTCTTCGCACCGGGCACCCCCGGCTTCGCGCTGCACCCCGAGATCGAAGGCCGCCGGACCGAAGACTGGAAGTCGATCACCAAGCGGTTCGGCACGGTCTTCGCCGGCACCGACCTGCTCGCCTGGCTGCGCGAGCACGACGTCGACACGATCACCCTGGTCGGCTACATGACCAACAACTGCATCCTCGCCTCGGCGGCCGAAGCCGAGACGCACGGGCTGAAGGCCGAGGTGCTCTCCGACGCGACCGGCGCCATCGCGATCTCGAACGCGGCGGGCTCCGTCGACGCCGAGACCGTTCACACGACGCTGCTCGCCCTGCTGAACTCGAACTTCGCGGCCGTCGCCGACACCGCGACCTGGACCGACGCCCTCGCCTCCGACGAGCCCCTCCCCCAGAGCGACCTCGGCAGCTCGGCCGTCGCCGGCGCCGCGCTGCCGCCGCGCTGAGACCTCGCCCAGCAGCACCTCGCTCAGCGCGACAGGAGCAGCTCCAGCGTCACCCTCCCCGGGTTGAAGGCGCTGGGGTGCTCGCAGTACACCGTGAACGGGACTCCGCGAGCGTCGCTCTCCGCCCAGCCGATGACCTCGAGGACGTCCCGCGCGCCGGTGATCCGGATCTCGTCGACCATCGTCTCCGTCTCGGCGAAATACACGCGGTAGACGGGCGTCGTCACCTCGGCGTCGACGTCCCGCGGATCCACGGAGCTGGTGTGCATCGTCCCGCAGCCCTCCTTCTCGTGCTGTTCAGCGTCTCAGAAGGCGCCGCGGCGGACGCCCGCAACGCGTCAGCGCTCCGGCGGCGGCGGGAACGGGCGGGTCGAGCGCGGGGCGGCGGGCGGCAGGGCGGCGCGGGCGCGGTGCAGGGAGACGGCGGTGAGCAGGACGCGGGTGCGGGCCGGGGAGGCGTCGAGCGGGCCGATCAGGGACTCGATGCGGGCCAGGCGGTCGTAGAGGGTCTGCCGACCGATGCCGAGGGCGGCCGCGGTGGCGGTCTTGCTCCCCCAGTGCGACGCGAACGCCTCGAGGGTCGCGAGCAGCTCCGGCCGGCCGCGGCGCAGCGGGCCGAGCACCTCCTCGACGAGGGCGTCGGCCTCGGCGTCGTCGCGGAGCGTGCTGGCGAAGCGCTCGAGCCGGTGCAGCCGCGCGTCGACGACGCCGCTCTCGGCGCGGGTCCACTCCCGCACGCCGCGCACCTCCGCGAGCTCGCGCGGCACCCGCGCGCCGTCGTCGGCACCGCTGCCGACGCAGACCAGCGCGGCCACCCCGGCAGCCGGCGGCCACTCACCGAGGAGCAGTGCCCTCGCCCGCTCCCGCGCGGCGACGTCCGGGAAGGCCAGCAGTGCGAGCAGCTCGCTGCCCGCGACGCAGAGCATCGGCTCCGCTCCGACCACCCCGAGCGCAGACCGGACCGCGCGGAGGGTGCGCTCGTCCTCGCCGACGTCCGCCCAGACGCCGAGGAAGCACTCCCGCCCGCCGATCCCGAGCCGGCCGAGGAGCGCGTCGATCTGCAGCTCCGCGCTCTCCTCCGGCCGCCGGGCCTGCGCCGTGGCGACCGCGAAGAGCTGCGCGGTGAGCCGCTCGCGCGCGGTCGGGGGCCGACGCCGGAGCAGGGCGATCGCCAGCACGTCCGGCGCGCGGTCGAGCGCGACGGCGACCGCGTGCAGGTCGGCCTCGTCGTGGGCGCGGAGGTAGAGGGTGCCCAGCAGGGAGTCGCCGGCGCGCAGCACTCCGGAGGAGGCGCCGGCGGTGCGCGACGTGTCGACACCGCGGCCGGGGTGGGCGCGCACGATCTCCTCGCCGGCCGGCGAGACGAGCGCGGCGGAGGCGCCGGTCGCGCTCGCGACGACCCGCAGCAGTTCGTCGATCCCGGCGTCCGCGGCCGCCGCCTCGCCGAGAAGTCCGGACAATCTGTCCGCCACCCGCAAGCTCCGGAACTTCTGCTCGGTGAGCCGGGTGTTGATGCTCTCGCAGACCTGCACGAACGGCACGCGCCGGGGCAGGGCGAGCACCGCGAGGCCGTGCTCGTCGGCGGCCGCGACGAGTGGAGCCGGCACGCTCGGCAGGCGCTCCGACAGCTCGACCGCCAGGGCGCCGACTCCCGCCGCGACCAGGGATTCCACGTAGCGGCGGCACTCCTGCGGGTCCTGGTCCGCGGCGAGGTTCACCCCCTCCATCAGCAGCAGCTCGCCGCCCAGGAGCAGCGGTGCGACGTCGAGCTGCTCGCTCGCGTGGGCCCAGCGGATCGGCACCCTCCCGGCGGCCGGACCGCCGGCGACCACGACCGGTCCTGCGGCCGCGAGCAGCGGGTCGAGGAGCGCCTCGGACAGCGGGATCACCATGCAGAACGTCCTCTCGCGTCACCGCGAATTTACACGGCGAGGCGGCCGCCGAAACCGCCCGCCGGGAGGGTGGAGCCCGACCCGACGCACTCCTCCACAGCCGCTCGTCCGCAGCGCTGTCCACCGTTCCCCGCTCCGACTCCCCGCTCCACCTCACGCTTCGAGAGGATCCACCCATGAGCTCCGACACCCTGCACGGCACGACCGACACCGAGGACGCGCTGACACCGCTCCCCGACAGCCGCCGCAACGCGCGGCTCGACGGCCAGTTCTGGATCTGGGCGGGCGCGAACATCGCCCCGATCAACTGGGTCCTCGGCGCGCTCGGCGTGAACATGGGCCTCGGCCTCTGGGACACGATCACCGTCCTCGTGCTCGGCAACGTCGTCGGAATGGCCGTCTTCGGCTTCTTCGTGCTGCTCGGGCAGCGCACCGGCGCGACCGGGATGCTCGTGGGCCGCGCGGTCTTCGGCCGTCGCGGCAACTACGCGCCCGCCGTGATCCAGGCCGTGGTGGTGATCGGCTGGTGCGCGATCAACACCTGGATCGTGCTCGACCTGGTGATCGCACTGCTCGGCTCCGTCGGCCTCGTCGATCCGGAGGCGGCCAACATCGGCTGGAAGGTCGCGGTCGCCGCGGTGATCATGGCGATCCAGGTCGCGATCTCGTTCCTCGGCTACAAGGCCATCGCCGCCTTCGAGCGCTGGACGGTGCCGCCGACCCTGCTGGTGCTCGCGGTGATGTCGATCGTCGCCTGGTTCTTCCTCGACATCGACTGGTCCTACGCCGGCCCGGCCGAGGGCGCCCTCACCGGCGGCGACCGGATCGCGGCCATGTCGATCGTGATGACCGCGATCGGGATCGGCTGGGGCCTCACCTGGCTCGCCTACGCGGGCGACTACTCCCGCTTCGTCAGCCCCCGCGCCTCGCGCAGGAAGCTCTACTTCGCCAGCGTGCTCGGCCAGTTCGTCCCCGTCGTCTGGCTGGGCGTCCTCGGCGCGACGCTCGCCACGAAGAACGGCTCGGTCGACCCCGGTCAGCTGATCGTGGAGAACTTCGGCGCCCTCGCGATCCCGGTGCTGCTGCTCGTGGTGCACGGGCCGATCGCGACCAACGTGCTCAACATCTACTCGTTCGGGATGGCGACCCAGGCGCTCGACATCCGCCTCGGCCGCCGGACCCTCAGCCTGATCGTCGGCGTGCTCGCCTTCGCCGCGTCCGTCTTCTTCGTCTTCCAGGACGATCTGGCGACGACGCTGGACGCCTGGCTGGTCGGCCTGGTCGGCTGGGTCGCTCCGTGGGGCGCGATCGTGCTGGTGCACTACACGGTGTTCGAGCCGCGGGTGCGCTCGTTCGGGCACCTCTTCGCGCCGGTCGGCTCACCGCTGCTGCCGGACGTCCGCTGGCGCGCGCTGCTCTCGTTCGCGATCGGCGCGACGCTGACCTGGCTGTTCATGAACGGCTCCGTGCCCGCGCTGCAGGGGCCGGCCGCGACCGCGCTCGGCGGCGTCGACGTCTCCTGGCTCGCCGGCGGAGTCTCGGCGGGGCTCGCCTACCTGCTGCTCGGTCGCGGCGACGCCGCGTCCTGGGTGCGGAAGCGCGAGGCCCTCGAGCCGGCGGCGCGCGAGGCCGAGCCCGTCCTCGGGTAGCCGGGCCCGTCACTCCGCTCCTCTCCTCTCCTCTCCTCTCTCCTCTGCTCTCCTCGCTCCTCAGCTCCCGCACCACCGCACCACGAACGGAACCGCCATGCCCCTCCTCATCACCGACGCCGCCGTCATCACCATGGATCCCGTCTCGGGCGCCGTCCCGATCACGGCGAGCATCCGGATCGTCGACGACGTGATCACGGCGATCGGCCCGGGGCTCGTGCCCGAGCCGGGCGACGAGGTCCTCGACGGGCGCGACCGCCTCGTGACGCCGGGCTTCGTCAACGCGCACACCCACTCGTGGGAGTACCTCTACAAGGGGCGCTACGACAACCTGCCGCTCGAGCTGTGGATGCTGCTGTCGTACCCGATCCTCGGCGACAGCCGCGTCGCCCCGGATCTGATCCGGCTGCGCTCGTCGCTGTTCGCGCTCGAGTCGCTGAAGGCGGGCGTCACGACGCTCGTCGACGACGTGCTCGAGAACCCGGACCAGGACGCGGCGCAGCTGGCGGCGGTGTTCGACGCCTACGAGGAGATCGGGATCCGCGCGAACATCTCCGGGCACGTGATCAGCAAGCCGTTCTTCGAGACCATGCCGTTCCTCGAGGAGTACCTGCCGGCCGAGCTGCTCGACTCGGTCCGCGGGGCGGCCCGGCCGACCACCGAGGGCTACCTCGACTTCAGCCGCACCGCCTTCGCCACCCAGCACGGGCGCGGCGGCGGACGGCTGCGCTACATGGTCGCGCCCTCGGCTCCGCAGCGCGTGGGCGCCGACCTGCTCGTCGGGGCGACGGAGCTGGCGCTCGAGCACGACGCGGAGTGCCACATCCACGTCCTCGAGACCAAGACGCAGCTGGTGACCGGCGAGGAGTTCCACGGCTCGACGCTGGTCGAGTACATGGCCGGGATCGGCGCGCTCTCCCCCAACACGACGTTCGCGCACGGGATCTGGCTGACCGACTCCGACATGGCGGCGATCGCGGCGGCCGGCACCTCCGTCTCGCACAACCCGATCTCGAACCTCAAGCTCGGCTCGGGCATCGCCCCGTGGCGCGCGCTGCACGACGCGGGCGTCAACCTCGGGCTCGGCACCGACGGCTGCTCCAGCAGCGACTCCCCGCGGATGCTCGACGTGATCAAGGCGGCGGCGCTGCTGCACAAGGTCACCGATCCGGACCTCGCGTCCTGGCCGACGGTCGCGGAGGTGCTGACCGCGGGCACGATCGGCGGCGCGCGGAGCGCCGTGCTCGGCGACGTCACCGGGAGCATCGAGGTGGGCAAGCAGGCCGACCTCGTGCTGTTCGACCTGGAGACCCTGGCCTTCACGCCGCGCCAGCGCCTGGAGAACCAGCTGGTCTACTCCGAGAACGGCTCGTCGATCGACACCGTGATCGTGGCCGGGCGGATCGTCGTCGCGGGCGGCGAGTCGACGACGGTGGACGAGGCGGCGCTGCGGGCCGACCTGGCGGCGCAGCTCGGCGAGATCGTCGCGTGGCAGGACGCGCTCGACCGCTCCAACGGAGTGCTGACCGAGCCGTTCCACCGGATGTACGAGCGCGCGATGCGCCGCGACGCCCCGATCGACCGCTTCAGCGGCCGGCGCCTGGTCTGACGGCACGCGGTCTGACGGCACTCGGGCTGACGGCACTCGGGCTGACGGCACTCGGGCTGACGGCGACGGGACCGACGGCATGCATCTCCGGCTCGTGGAACCGGCTCCGGCACGCAGAACGTGCGCGGTTCCGCGAGCCGGACGCACTTCCGCGAGCCGAACTCGCCCGCCCCGCCGCCCGCAGCCACCTCCGGCGCGCGTCGGTTCCGCGAGCCGAACATGTCTTCGCGCTCGGAGCGGCACCCGAGGCCCGCGTCACCCGTCCGGGGCGGGATCGGACGGACCGGCGGCGCGTCGAGTCGGAGCGCGCCCCCTGAACGGGAACCCCCCACCGGAGGAAGGTTCATTGCGAACGGACGTTCGAACGCCCCGCCTAGGGTCGCAGCAGAAGCGCCGGAGTCTCCCGGCCGACTTCTGAGCGACTCCCCTCCCCGCAGTGCCGCGGTCTTGACGGGAGCCGCTCCTCCGACCTCGACGCCCGGAAGGACGCCCGTGCCGACGACCCCCGCGACCGCCGCTGCGTGCCCGTCAGGCGCGCGGCAGGCCGGCGAAGTTCGCGGCGCTGAGCTCCTGCACGGCGGGCAGCTTCGCGAGGACGGCGGCCGAGACGCTCTCGCGGTCGGAGAGGACGCGCTCGAGGGCGTCGCCCACGCGGCCGGCGAGACCGGCACCCGGCTCCACGCAGAGGTAGGGCAGCTCGAACATCGCCATCAGGCCCTCGACCTTGCCCTGGGTGGCCAGCGTGATCGCGGGGACGCCCTTCATCAGGGACATGATCGCCAGGTGCATCCGGCCGGTGACGGTGACGGTGGCGCGCTCGGTGAAGCCGCGCACCTCCGCCGGAGTGAGGACGTCCTCGACGAAGGCGACGCCGGCCGTGTCCGGCAGGGCCGCGTAGACCTTGCGGCAGGCCGCGAGGTCGTCCGGCCCGTGCTTGATCACGTGCGGGAGCAGCACGACGGCGAGGCCGCGGGCGCGCAGACCGCCGATGATCTCCACGTAGGCGCCGGTCTGGTCGGTGTCGATCAGGCCCGAGACGTTGACGATCGCGATGCCGCCGGTCGTGTCCAGTGCGGCGAGCTCGGTGCTCGCGCGGCCCTGGTCGACGGAGCGCGCCGAGAAGACGATGTCCGCCGAGGCCTTCGCGTCGAGGCCGTCGCGGCGGGCGCGCTCGACCGAGAGCGGGTCGCGGAGGAAGAGGGTCGTGCCGGCGCGGTCCGCGTCGCGGAGCTGCGCGAGGGCACCGGGGTGCGCCTTGCCGTTCCAGCTGAAGCCGAGCACGCGGGTGTCCACTCCGGCCGACGCGGCGCTGCGGGCGACGAGCGCGCGGCTCGTCGAGGCGCGGAAGTTGTAGGCGCCGTCCATGATGTCGGCGCCGACGATCGAGACCGACGCGGCGCCGGGCAGCATGGCCCGGAAGCGGCGCAGGTCGCGGACGAAGCTCGGCAGTCCGCCGTAGAGCAGGGTGCCCAGCGAGACGATCTCGACGCGGTCGGCCTGCTCGGCCGGGATGCGGAAGTCGCCCTTGTAGCGGGTGATCACCGTGATCGGCCCGGCCACGTTCTCCAGGAACGCGCCGACCAGGGCGGCGTCGCCGATGTTGCCGGCGCCGGGGGGTGCGATGAGGATCGCGCGACCCTGAGCACCACCGGCACCACCGGCACCACCGGCATCACCGGCACCACCGGAGCGTCGGGCGCTGCGCAGTCGCGGGGCGTCGAGGAAGACGCCGCGCGCTCCGAGCGAGAGCACCGCCGGGCTCTTCAGCAGCGGGGCGGTGCGCTTGCGCAGCCCGCCCAGCACCGTCCGGACTCGCGAACCTACTCCGCTCACAACGATTCCGTTCCCGGCCCCGTCGCGGAGCCGTGCTCATCGATGGCGGAGGCGGCCCGTCGCCGCGTCCGTCCGTCTGGGCGAGAGCTCGGCGGCGGAGGCATCCGTGCTGCCCGGCCGCCGGGGACGCTCCCGCCGCGCCCAGTGTACGGAGTCGTCCCCCGTTCGCCCGGCGCGCACCGCCGAGGCCCGGCGCGGCCTCCCCTCGTCTTCTCTCCTCTCCTCTCCCAGCCCCGAGTCCCCGCTCACACCTTCCCCGATTGGACACCACGCCCATGACTCGAACGCTCAGCGCGACTCTCGCCGCTCTGCTGGTCGTGATCGCCGCGTTCTTCGCGGCCGCGCCCAGCTTCGCGGCGGCGAACCGCTACGCCTCGCCCAACGGCACGGGAACGGTCTGCTCCGCAGCCGCTCCCTGCGCCCTGACCACCGCCGTCCAGAACGCGGCCGCCGGTGACACCGTCCTGCTCACCTCCGGCACCTACCCGACGACGAACCTCAAGGGCGGGAAGGCGACCGTCGCCGCTCCCGTCGTCGTCCAGCCGGCCCCGGGCGCCTCGCCCGTGCTCGGCTCGACGAAGGTCTACACGCCGAACACGGTGTGGAACGACATCTTCTCGAAGAGCACCTTCTACACCTACGGCTCGGGCATCACGGTCAACCGGATGCACATCGACGGCGCCGGCATCTTCGTGCGCAGCGCGAACGTCGTGGTCCGCGACTCGCTCTTCGAGAACGGCTCGTCGATCGACGGCATCCAGGTCGGCGGCACCGACAACGGGCTGATCGAGAACAACCTGGTCCGGAACTTCGACCAGAACACCGACAACGGCCTGCACGCCGACTGCATCCAGGTGTTCGAGAGCAACCACGTCACCCTCCGCGGGAACACGCTGATGAACTGCTACAACGCGGGCATCATCTTCTCCCCCGGCGGCGGCGACGGCATGACCGACATCACCGTCGAGTCGAACTTCGTCTCCGGCTGCATCGTGATCACCGCGGACTGCCGCGGCGGCTCGTCGGCGGACTTCCGCGAGGCCTCGGCCGACGGCATCTACATCCGCAACAACACCTTCGAGTCGGGCGCGCTGCGGGTCGGCGGGGCGAAGAACACGGTCTTCGACCGCAACATCGTCAGCTACCTCTCCTCCTGCACCAGCCCGATGACGAACACGATCGTCGAGAACTGGAACACCAAGCTCTGCAAGACGCCGTCGCTGCTGAACCAGCAGGGCAACGTCCAGGGCGCTCCGGCGCTCGCCTCGGTGGCCACCGGCGACCTGCACGTGCTGTCCGCGACCGGGACCCAGATCGCCGGCTGGGGGTCGACCACGTCGGCCCGCACCGACATCGACGGCCAGACGATGGGCTCCCGCACCGCCGGCGCCGACCAGTTCGGCGCGGTGACCGCTCCGTCGCCGACCGCGACGCCGACCGCCACGCCCACCGCGACGCCGACGCCCACCGCGACCCCGACGGCCACGCCGACCGCGACGCCCACGGCCACCCCGACCGCCACCGCCACGCCGACGCCCACCGCGACTCCGACCCCGACGGCCACGCCGGCGCCGGTCGACCGCACGGCGCCGACCATCGCGATCGTCTCGCCGGGCTCCGGCTCGTCGGTCACCGGAGTCGTCAGCCTGATGGCGACCGCCGCGGACGACACCGCCGTGACCGGAGTGACCTACTGGGTCGGCACCACCAAGCTGGGCGACGCCGTGCAGGCGTCGGACGGCAACTGGTACCTCACGGTGAACACCGCGGTGTTCCCCAAGGGCAGCTACTCGGTGACGGCGAAGGCCGTCGACGCGGCGGGCAACGCCACGACGAGCGCTCCGATCATCCTGAAGCGGGTCTGACGCCCGGAGTGATCACCGCCTGAACGACGAAGGGCCCGAACGACGACGGGCCTGTACGACGAAGGGCCCCTGTGCCGCGCAGGGGCCCTTCGTCGCCCGCGGGTGACGGAGTCGCGGTCAGTCGGCGAAGATCGCGCCGACCGGCTCGCGCTTCTCGGCCTGGAAGCGGTCCTCGGCGCGGCCGAGCGCCCAGTACGCCGAGAGCGAGAGCGCCACGCGCTCGACGCCCCAGTCGTCCTGGAGGATCGCGCGGAGCCGCTTCATCGCGGTCCGCTCGCCGTGGGCGAAGACCTCGACGGCATCGTTCGGGCGAGGCAGCTCGCCCACCGCGGCCGTCAGGGCGTGCCCGGCCTCCTCGTCGCCGCGGTGCAGCCAGCGCACCTCGACGCCCGCGGGGACGGTCAGCGGCAGCTCGTCCTCGGCTCCGTGCACCTCGATCAGGGCGGTGCCGCGGGCGCCGGCGGGCATCGACTCCAGTGCGGCCGCGATCGCCGGCAGCGCCGACTCGTCGCCGAGCAAGAGGTTCTCGGCGTCGGCGCTGGGCGCCCAGGCGCCGCCGGGCGCCGACATCTCGAGCCGGTCGCCGGGGCGCGCGGCGGCGGCCCAGGGGCCGGCGACCCCCTCGTCGCCGTGCAGGACGAAGTCGATCGCGAGGCTGCGGGCCTCGAGGTCGACGGAGCGGATCGTGTAGGTGCGGCGCACCGGGAGCTCCTCGGGGGCGAGACGTGCGCGCAGGGCGTCGAGGTCGTGCGGCGGCTCGAGCGCGACGCCGGGCGGGGCGAGCAGCAGCTTGACGTAGCGGTCGGTCGCGGCCAGGCGCTCGGGATCCGCGGCCTCGACGAAGGCGTCGAAGCCCTCGCCGCCCAGGTGCACGCGCACGAAGTGCTCGGTGAGCCGCTCGGTGCGCAGGACGGTCAGGACGAGCTGCGGGCGGGGCGGGCGGGCGCGGCGCTCGGACGGCGCTGCGGGCGTGGTGGCGTCGGTCATCCCTCCAGCATGCCGCCCGCGCCCGCCCGGCGCGCGCGATCGGCCCGGGCTCGCAGGAACCTCATCACCCCGCCGCAGTGCCGGCTCGCCGGGGCACCTCCGGCATGCCGAACCGTCTCCGGCACGCGAGAACTGCCGGATCCGACGAGCCGAGCCGCGATTCACGTGCCGGAGGTGCGAGGGGAGCGGACGCGCTCGGCCGACAGGTGACTCCGGCACGCGAGAACACCTCCGGCACGCGGAACCCGCCGAATTCGACGAGCCGGACCGCGTTTCGCGAGCCCGAGGCGCTGCGGGCCGAGCCAGGGACGCACCGCGAGCGTCGCGTGGCGCGAGGTGGGGGCGACCGGGCGCGCGACGGCGCACGGGCGCGGGTGGCCACGCCGTAGCCTCTCCCCCATGGATGCGACCACGACCGTCTCGCGCGCCGCCCCGACCGCCCCGCGGCTGCAGCCGGACCGGGTGCTCGTGCCCGACGTCCTGCGCGGGGTCGCGATCGTGGCGATGCTGATCGCGCACGCACTGCCGCTCGTGCCGAGCCTGCGCGGCGGAGCGATCGGGTTCGCGGCGGCGAACGTCAACGACCTCGCGTCGCCCCTGTTCGCGCTGGTGATGGGGATGTCCGCCGCGCTGGTGCTCGCGCGGCCCGGCGCCTCCGGCGGGCGCGTCGTCGTGCAGAACCTGATCCGCGGGGCGGTGCTCGTCGCGCTCGGCGTCTGGCTGGGCGGCTGGGGCAGCTGGATCGCGATCGTGCTGCCGCACCTCGGGCTCACGCTCGCGCTCGGGACGCCGATCCTGCTCCTGCGCAGCCGCCTGGTCGCGGCCGCCGCCGCCGTGGTGCTGGTGGCGGGCGCCCCGCTGAACGCGGCGGTCGCGGCCGGCGCGGACCCGACGGTGCTCTACGCCCGGACGCCCGTCGGCTTCCTGCTGCAGTGGAGCTTCGTCGATCCGCACTACCGGCTGACGAATCTGCTCCCCTTCTTCCTCCTCGGCGCGCTGCTGCTGCGGCACGGCTTCCGGCGCGACCGACTGCTCGCCGTGCTGGGCGTCGTCGCCGTGCTCGCGTACCCGGTGCGGCCGGCGCTCGAGCGGCTGATCGGCCTGGACTCCGTGTCGGGCAGCTACCCGGACACGCTGCACGACCTCGGGCTGGTGCTCGCCGCGTACGTCGCCGTGGTGCTGCTCGCGACGGTCCGGCGGCGACCGGCGAGCACGGTGATCGCAGCGGTGCTCACGCCGTTCCGCGCGGTCGGCTCGCTCGCGCTCTCGGTGTACGTGCTGCAGGTGGCGGTCGTCGCCGCCTTCGCGGCCCAGGGCCTCGGCTACCTCGTCGACACTCCCGGCGCCGCCCTCCTCCTGGTGCTGGGAGTCTGGGCGGTCGCGGTGCTGTGGTGGCGCTTCATCGGTATCGGACCGCTGGAGTGGCTGATCGGCCGGCTGACCCGGCTCGTGCCGGCGCCGCGGCGCTGAGCGGCCCGGCCGATCGCCGACGCTCGTCAGCTCTCGACGACCGGCAGCTCGGCGACCGCGACGGCTCCGCCGCTCTCGTCGGTGATCTCGATCGAGGCGACGGAGGCGCGCAGCACGGCCGCGTTCATCGCGCAGTCGAGTGAGGCCTCGCTCCCCAGGAACGAGCCGGAGGGCAGGCGGACGCCGGTCTCGGTGACGAGGACGACCTCGTAGCTCTCGCCGACGGCGAAGCCGCTGCCGCGCAGGATCGTCTCGGTGCCCCAGGTGTGCGCGACGAGCTCGGCGTCGATCTCGAGGGCCGAGTCCTCGGCGAACGCGATCGGCTCGACCGCGCCGAGCGTGCCCGGTCCGCCCGCGGGCGGTCGGTCGCCGAGCGCCTGCAGGGCGAGACCGCCGAACGCCCCGAGCGCCACGCAGGCGGCGGCCGCCGTCACCGCGAGCGCGATCCGGCGACCGCGCGCGGGCCGAGCCGACGCATGCCGGACCTCCTCCCCCTGGGCACTCGGGACCGCCGTCAGCGCCGGGCCGGCGAGCGCCGCCACCCGCGCGCGCAGGTCCGCCGAGGGCTCCGGCTCCTCCCAGCGGCCGACGCCGCCCAGTCCGGACAGCACGGCGCCGAAGGAGGTCAGCTCCTCGTCGACGCTCGGGTCGTCCGCCCGCAGCCGGTCGAGCTCGGCGGCCTCCTCGGCCGACAGCTCGCCGGCGAGGGCCGCGGCGATCAGCTCCTCGCGGCGCCCGCCCACGTCCGGCCCGCCGTCGCCGGGTCCACCGTCGCCGGGTCCACCGTCGCCGGGTCCGCCAGTGCTGGTCACGATCGGTCCTCCGGAGTCGAGTCGGGCCCCGCGAGATGGGTGCGGAGCGCCTTGAGAGCGTAGAACGTGCGGGTCCGGAGCGTCGCGACCGCGACTCCGGTCGCCGCGGAGACCTCGGCGTAGCTCTCGCCGCGGAGGTGGATCGCCACGACCACCTGCCGGTGCTCGGGCGAGAGCCGGGCGAGCGCCTCGACCATCATCAGCGGCTCGAGCGGATCGACGTCGTCGCCGGGGACGTCGTCGAGCACCTCGGCCGGCACGATCCGCGGCAGCCGCTGCACGGAGCGGTGCGCGTCGACGATCACGTTGCGGGCGATCGCGAACAGCCAGGTGCGCGGACTCGCGCGCTCCGCGGCGTAGCGCTCGCGCGAGCGCCAGGCCCGGAGGAAGGTCTCCTGGACGCAGTCCTCGGCGAGACCGCGGTCGCGCAGCGCGTTGACGGCGAAGCCCAGCAGGGCGGACCCGTGCTCGTCGAACGCGGCGACCAGGTCGAGGTCGCCGACGGCTCGGGCCCTCGGGGCCGACGGGGAGTCGGGCTGCGTCATCGCGGTGCGGTCCCCTCGTCGCGTAGTGGTCGCCGGCCTGGTGGTCGCCGACAGCATCGTCGCCGGCAGAGTCATCGCCGCGAGTGCCATCGGCGCCTCCTGTCCCGACCGGCCGGGCGGCCCGTCACAGGGGGTACGGACCGGAGGAGCGAGACGTTCATCCGGCACTGCGGTCGAGTCTATGAGAAGGATCTCAGACAGCGAGGAACGGGCGCGCTCAGCTCCTCGGCGCTCGACTCCTCGGCGCTCGACTCCTCGGCGCTCGACTCTTCGGCGCGAAGCCGCCGAGGGCGTAGGCGAGCAGGAGCAGCGCCATCGCGACTCCGGACGCCACCGCCGCCAGCACGGCCGCCGGGCCGCTGCCGACGAGCAGGCCGAGGCCGCCGAGCACGACCAGCGCGCCGCCGAGCAGCGCGAACATCCGCTCGGAGAACGCCCACGCGAACGGGAGGAAGTGCAGCCCGACCACGAGCGCGATGAGCGCCGGGCGCAGCTCGCCGCGGCCCGCCGCCTCGAGCGCGAGGCTGCCGACGGCGATCAGCGCGAACTCGGCGACGACGCAGGCGCCGTAGACGGCGAGCCGCGCGGGCCTCGGCGGCGCGAAGGGCCCGAGCGGGCGCGGACGGACGAAGAGGAACCAGAGCGCGGCGGCGACCGTCGCGGCGACCAGGACCCGCGCGACGATCGCGACGGGCGCCGCGGGCGAGTACGAGAACGCGAAGACGACGGCGCCGGCCAGGCCGACGACCGCGCCGAGTCGTCGCGGGTCGGCGAAGACCGGCGGGCCGCTCTGCTCCGATGCCATCCGGGCAGCCTCGCAGATCCCGGACGGCAGCGACAGCCGCCGGCGTCCCGGGCGAGCACCGGCGGACGCGCCGAGCGACCGCGGCGCGGTCAGGAAGCGGTCCCGAGCTCCTCGATGTCGTCGACGCCGGCGGCCGCGGCGTCGCGGCGTCGCGCGCGCAGGGACGGCGCGAGTAGCGCGGCGACGATCGCGAGCGCTCCGACTCCGGCCGACGCCCAGAAGCCGACGGTGAACGCCTCGTCCGTCGGGGCGCCCTGCGGAGTGACGCTGGAGGAGATCAGCGCGGCGATGACCGCGGTGCCGATGCTGCTGCCGATGGTGCGCAGGACGGTGTTCGCGCTGATGGCCTCGCCGGTCTGGGCGGCGGGGACGCTCTCGACGATCGCGTTCGAGGTGGCCGCGAGGGCCATGCCGATGCCGATGCCGGTGAGCACGCCGGAGACGAGGATCTGCCACTCCTCGCCGTGTCCGAGCGCGGGGAGGACGAACGCGATCGCGACGGCGACGCCGCCGGTGATCATCGGGATCTTCGGTCCGACGCGGCGGATCATCGCCCCCGCGACGACGCCGGAGACGACCATGGCGACGACCGTCGGCAGCAGGAACAGGCCCGCCTCGCTGACCGACTTGCCGAAGCCGTAGCCCAGCACCGTGGGCAGCTGCAGCAGCGTCGGCACGAGGATGAAGGTGCCGAACATCGCGAAGCCGAAGGCGAGCGCGACGATGTGCGCGGTCCACACCCCGCGGTGCCGGAAGAGGCGGACGTCGATCAGCGGCTCGGAGACGCGCAGCTCGACCAGCACGAAAGCGACGAGGGCGACCGCACCGAGCACGAGCAGGCCGATCGTCTTCGCGTCGCCCCAGCCCCAGTTCTGGCCCTCGCTGATGGCGAGCAGGAGCGCGACGAGGCCGATCGAGAGGATCGCCGTGCCGACGAGGTCGAGCTTGCCCGGCGTGCGCACGGGCGACTCCGGCATCCCGAAGATCGCTCCGAGGAGGGCGACGGCGACCAGCACGGCGGGCAGCCAGAACAGCCAGTGCCAGGAGAGCGCCTCGACGATCGGGCCGGCGGCGACGATGCCGACTCCGGCGCCGATGCCGAAGATGGCGGACAGCAGCCCGATGGTGACGCTGACGCGCTCCCGGGGCAGCTCGTCGCGGACGATGCCGATCGACAGCGGCATCACCGCACCGGCCGCGCCCTGCAGGACGCGTCCGACGATGAGGATGCCGAGGTTCGGCGCGATCGCGGCGACGACCGTGCCGACCAGCAGCAGCGACAGCACCACGATCAGGACCTTGCGCTTGCCGACCATGTCGCCGAGGCGACCGAGGATCGGCGTGAGCACCGAGGCGGAGAGCAGATAGGCCGTCAGCACCCAGCTCGCGTCGCTCGTGGCCACGCCGAGGTCCTGCCCGATCGTGCCCAGGGCGGGCGCGACCAGCGACTGCAGGACGGCGAACGAGAGACCGCCGAGCGAGAGGTAGAGCACGATCGCGGTGCCGCGCGGCTTCCGCTGCGGCGCAGCGCTCTCGGGCGGGACTCCGGTCGGCACCGAGCCCGTCGCGGCGGGCTGGCTGGTGGTGGACATGCGTCTCCTCGGCTGGTCAAAGTCTTGTAAACAGATGCTGACTTGTCGAGTGTAGCGAGCGGGGCACGTCTGTCAACACGTGTTTACTTGTCCTCGGCTAGGTTGGTCGACGGGAGTGGGACATGAGCACTGACAGCGAGGACACCGGCGCAGCGGTCTCGGGGGCGGCGGTCGCCGGGACAGCGGTCGCCGGTCGCGACGCCGACGACGAGCTCGTCCGCCCGGGCCGGGACGCGGAGGCGACGAAGCGCGCGCTGATCCGAGCGGCACGGCGGCGATTCGCGACCGACGGCTACCGCGCGACGACGGTGCGGCACATCGCGGCCGACGCCGGAGTGAACGTGGCCCTGATCAACCGCTACTTCGTCTCGAAGGACGGTCTCTTCGAGGCCTGCATGCGCCGCACCTCGGACGAGCTGGAGTCCGAGACCCCGGGCGGACCCGCGGATCTCGACGCGATCGTCCAGCGGCTGATCGGCCACGTCCTCCGCGCGCCGAACAACGACGACCCGCTGCAGCTCCTCCTCCTGCTGCGCTCCTCCGGCGACGCGAACGCGGACCGGATCCGCCGGGAGACCCTCGAGGAGTTCACCCGCCGGCTCGCCGTCGCGGCGGGCTGGCGCCCGGACGACCCGCGGACCGCCCCGGTGCTGGTCCGAGCCCAGCTCGCCATCGCCACGATGATGGGCGTCACCGTGATGCGCACCTCCGCCGCCGTGGAGCCGATCGCCTCCGCCGCCGACGAGGACCTCCGCGAGCCGCTGGACCGGATGTTCCGCGTCCTCCTCGGCGCGGAGTCCGCGACGACCGAGCCGTGCTGATCCGGATCGGAGTCGTGGCCGCCCCACTCGGGGGGCGCACCGGCACTGCGCGGCGGGGCGTGTCGCCTGCCAGGATCCCTCGTGGGCACCTCTCCCCCGGGAGCCCCTCCCCCGCCGCACGAGAGGCCGCCATGAACGACGTCCGCACCCCCGCCGGCCGCCCCGCCGGCCGCCCCGCCGGCCGCCCCGCCCCTCGCGGCGTCTCCCGCCGGGCGCTCACCACCGCCGCCGCCTGGACCGTGCCCGTCGTGGCCGTCGTCGTCGGCACCCCCGCGGCCGCCGCGTCCGGCCTCGACGTGGGAGCCTTCGTCCTGAACGGCAGCTGCGGCAGTCCCGGGATTCTCGGCCCCGGCTTCACGCTCACCGCCGGCTCCGCCGACCTGCCGGTCGAGACCACGATCCTGATCGTCGGCAGCCTCGTCGCGAACATCGGCGTGTTCACGGCCACCCCGAGCATCGCGACGATCACTTCTCCGAGCAGCACCACCCGCCTGGTCACCCTCACAGCTCCGCTGCCCGCGGGCTCCACCCTCGGCCTGCGCACCACCCTCTCGATCACCAGCGCCTTCACCCTGAACGCGACGACGACCCTCCCCGAGGGCTCCGTCGGCACCGGAGCGAAGAGCACGGCGTCGGTCAGGTCCGACCGGCTGTTCTGCACGGGCGACTGACTGCACGGGCGACTGACGGGAAGCGGAGCTTCGAGCGGCGACTCCGGCGCGTCAGTTCCCGGTAGTGCGGCCGTCGTCGAGCTCCTCGCGGTGCCGTTCGACGTAGCCCGCCATGCCGGGGACGGTGAACGCGATCTGTCCGTGCTCGGGCGAGTAGATCAGACCCTTGCTGATCAGAGCGGCCCGATAGGGCCCGACGCTGCTGGTCTGCACGCCCATCCGCTGGGCGACGAGCGCCGTCGAGCACGGGCCCTCTCCGTCGACGGCCATGGCGAGCAGCATCCGCCGCTCCGATCGGGTCGCTCGCTGCCACCGGGAGCGGAAGAATCCGGCGTCGAGCTGCTCCGTGCCGTACTGGACGGCGGCGATCGCGTCGGACCGGTCGATCAGGCGGTCCGAGGCGAGATTCCACGCCGCCTGCCCGTACTCCTGGAGGAAGTACGGGTAGCCGCCCGCGGCCTCGAGGAGCGTCGCCAAGGCGTCCGCCGCGTACTCGGCGCCGAGACGCTCGGCGGGTTCGCGGAGCGCGTGCGCCGCATCGATCGGAGCGAGCGTGCCGATCCGCCGGTAGTTGAAGAGCCGCTCGGCGTACGACCGCGTCTCGGTGAGGACGCGCGGCAGGTCCGGGAGGCCGGCGGCGATGACGTAGAAGGGCCACTCCCTCTGGTTCGCTGCGTGCTGGGCCGCGAGGAGAGCACCCATCGTCTCGGGATCGAGATCCTGCATCTCGTCGATGAACACCGCGAAGGCACGTCGCTGCTCGCCGAGCGCGGTCGAGACGTCCTCGACGAGTTCGAGGAGGTCGACCTCGGCGTCGCCGGAATCGGCACGGCCCTGGCTCAGGGAGACGCCCAGCTCGATACCTGTCGCGCCGACCTTCGCGTTGAACGAGGAGATCGTGCCGAGCGCCTCGCGCATCAGCGACGACAGCTTCGTGCGGGAGAGCTTCCGGGCGGACATCACCAGCCCGCGAGCCAGCGCTCGTCGTACCGCATGCACTCCCGCCTCGTCCCGCCGGGCCTCGATGCGGACCGTCAGCCACTCGGACTGCTCCGCGAGTCGGTGCATCTCGTTGAGGAGCACTGTCTTGCCGACCCCGCGGAGCCCGGTGAGGACGATGCCCCGATCTCCGAGCCCGTGGCCGACGCGCGCACGGAGCGTCTCGAAGGCTTCCAGCTCACCGCCGCGGCCGACGAGTTCGGGCGGACGACGGCCCGACCCCGGGCTGTAGGGGTTCTGGTCGGGCTGCATGTAGGGAATGATAGCCCCGAATTAGGAATTCCTAATCTTGTGCAATCGATGGCAATCGTCGCTCCGGGGGCGGACGTGCGGCGGCGGACGTGCGGCGGCGGATCAGTACGGGACCGTCAGCGACAGCACCGCGACGTCGAAGCCCGGCGCGGAGAGGACCAGGTCCGCCACGGGGACCGGACTCTGGGTGCGGTCGTCGCTGGCGATCAGCAGCAGCAGGATGCCGGACTCCTCGCCCGCTGCGAGCGCCGGGTCGTAGCGGAGGGCGACGCGTCCCTCCGGGAACCCGTCGGCGTAGCTCCACTGCTGTCCGTTGAAGCCGGCGAACGAGTAGCCGTTGCCCGGATCCTGGAGGACGGCGATCACGGACCCGCCCTCGAGCAGGGTGGAGCCGGTGTTGGTCGCGTAGACGCGATACGCCGTCGAGGCCGACGCGGCGTCCTCGGCGGGGCCCTCGGCGCGAGCACCGAGCGGAGGGAGCGTGCCGCTCGCCGCGGCGGACGGTGCGGAGACGGCGAGCGCGATCACGGGAGCGGCCCAGGCCGCTCCGACGAGGGTGCGGCGCGCGATCGGCGCAGGGGGAGCGGTCGGGTCGGGCACGGCGGGGTCCTCTCGGCGGGGGGGGGTCAGGGCCGAGCGTAGATCGGGGCGGCACCGCCGGGGAAGCGGATCCGGGCGCCGGGCCCTACTCGGGGGCGGGTGCGTCGCGGGTGGAGGGGTGAGGGACGAGTCGCGGGACCAGCCGCACCAGCACGACCATGCCGACCAGCTCGACCAGGGTCTGCGTCACGACGACGACGGGGGCGAGCGCCAGCGGTGCGGGCAGCGCGAGCGCGAGGGGCAGCACCACGAGGGAGTTGCGCGTCGCGCCGCTGAACACGAGCGCGCGCGACACGGGGACGTCCAGCCGGAAGAGCCGGGCGACGACGAGTCCGGCTGCGACCATCACCGCGAGGAACACGGTGTAAAGGGGGACGAGGACGAGCAGCCTCCCGGCGGCGGCACCGACGGCCCCGATCTGCGAGGCGACGACGACGAGCAGGGTCGCCGCCATCAGCGGGACCATCAGGCCGAGCATCGTCGACTCGACGACCCGCCCCGCCCGGTGCCGGCGGCCGAGCGCCTGCACGAGCGCGGCGGCGGCGAGCGGCAGCACGATCAGCAGCAGGAACGCCCGCGCGAACGGGGCGATCTCGACGACGGCCACGCCCTCCGGGCCGAGGACGAGCAGCAGGTAGAGAGGCAGGAGCAGGAGCTGAGCGAGCATCAGCAGCGGCGCCGCGGCGAGCAGCCGGTCGGACGCGCCGCCCGCGAGACCGGCGAAGACGATCACGTAGTCGACGCAGGGCGTCAGCAGCACCAGCAGCACGCCGAAGAGGAGCGCCGGACTCTCCGCGACGAAGCGCGACAGGCCGAACGCGACGACCGGCACGACGACGAAGTTCAGCAAGCCCACCGCGGCGAGGAAGCGGACGTCGCGCAGCGAGCGGACGAGCGCCGCGAACGGGACGCCGAGGAACGTCGCGAACAGCAGCAGCCCGAGCACCGGCTCGATCGCGCCCTCCAGCTGCCGCGCGGCGGGCAGCAGCAGGCCGAGCGCGGCGCCGGCGACGATCGCACCGAGGTGGACGGCGACCTGCCGGCGCTCGAGCCGCTCGACGAGCGCGCTCACGGGCGGGGGCGGGTCGGGCGGAGGGGCATACGGCAACGCTAGGGGCTCGGCAGTGAGCGAGACCCGGCGGCCGCCCTCCCTGCTGGTCGAGCAGCCCCGCAGGGGCGTGTCGAGACCCGGCGTCGTCCGCGGGGCAGGTCTGCAGACTCCTGTTCTCACGGGGTGGATCTACTTGGAAGAGACGCCCGCAGAACATGCTGGTCGAGTAGCCCCGCAGGGGCGTATCGAGACCCACCACCGCAAGGACGTCGGTCTCTTCCCCGCCCTGCGCTGGCGCCGGAGGCGCCCCCTCCGCTCGATACGCCCGCTGGGCGGGCTACTCGATCAGCATGAGCGGCGTGCACCGCGCGTCGGCGGTGGTGCGTGCCCATGCTGGTCGAGCAGCCGCCCCCGGCGACCCTCGCATGCTGGTCGAGCAGCCGCCCCCGGCGACCCTCGCATGCTGGTCGAGCAGCCGCCCCCGGCGACCCTCGCATGCTGGTCGAGCAGCCGCCCCCGGCGGCCCTTGCATGCTGGTCGAGTAGCCCGAAGGGCGTATCGAGACCCACCACCGCCGAGCATCCGGGAGCGAGCCTCCTCCCCAACCCCTGATCCCACCGATCTCTCCCCGATCAGCCCGCATCCCCGCTCCGATGTCGGTGGTCCCTGCTTGAATACGCGTATGACAGAGGACGAGACGGCAGCGACACTGGCGGAGGTGCGCGACTGCTTCGACGGCGCCGCAGCCGACGAGCGCGCCACCTCGCCGACACGCCTGAGGGCGGCGGAACGCCTGCACCGCGGCTACCGACTCGCACTCACCGTCCCCGAGGCGTTCGCCCGCGGCGCGTCCCGCAGTCAGACCCGCGACCTCGTCGAGCGCTCCCTCCGCGCCGAGCTCGCGGTGGCGTTCGGCCTGTCCGAGCGGGACGTCTCCCGCCGCCTCGAGACCGCGCAGACGCTGATGGAGCACCTCCCCCTCACCCGCGCCCTGCTCCGCGACGCGCGGATCCTCTGGGAGGTCGGCGAGGCGATCTGCGCCACCGCGAACAGCCTCCCTGAAAGCTCCCGCGCCGCCCTCGACGAGCGCGCCGCCGACGCCGCCCTCATGATGACGACCACGCAGCTGCGCCGCGCCCTCAGCCGCTGGCGCGAGGAGCTGCACGAGCAGCCCCTCGCCGAGCGCCACACCCGCGCGAAAGAGGACCGCGCCGTCTGGGTCACCCCGGACGTCGACGGGATGGCGACACTCTGCGTCTACGCTCCTGCGCCGGTCGTCTCCGGCGCGTACGACCGGCTTCGCCGCATCGCCCGATCGCTCCGAGACCAGGGTGACCCGCGCCCTCTCCAGCAGCTGAGCGCCGACGCCGCGGTCGACATCCTCTGCGACGGCGACATCGCCGGCACGACTCCCGACGCCGAGCGCCGCCCCGACCCGACCTTCGTCCCCGGCGTCCGCGCCGAGGTGCGACTCACGCTGGCCGCCTCCACCGCCGTCGGTCTCGACGACGCTCCGGCAGACCTCGACGGCTACGGACCCGTCTCCGCCGAGATCGCCCGCGAGCTGATCCGGACCGCTGCGTCCTTCACCCGGGTGCTCACGGACACCGACACCGGAGCCGTCGTCTCGGTCGGCCGGACCTGGCGCGTCCCGCCGCCGCAGATGCGCCTGCACCTGCAGCTGCGGGACCAGACCTGCCGCTTCCCCGGCTGCACCCGCAGCGCGTCGACCAGCGAGGCCGACCACACGATCGAGTGGCGCAACGGCGGGGAGACCTCGCTCGAGAACCTGGTCTCGCTCTGCACCAGCCACCACCACCTCCGGCACGGCGACCAGTGGACCTACGCCAAGGGCGACCACGGCGCGATCGTCTGGACGACGCCGACCGGGCGGCGGATCGGCAACCGGCCGCCACCGCTTCCCGGGCGGCCACCGCCGAGACCCCGCTTCGACGATGCACCGCCGCCGTTCTGACGGTGGGCGGATCTCGATACGCCCGCTCCGCGGGCTACTCGATCAGCATGAAGCGTGCGCTGACACATCGGCGTGCGCCACAGGACATGCTGGTCGAGTAGCGCGCAGCGCGTATCGAGGCCCGCCGTGACCAGCCGCACAGCGCCGCGTGCACCGGCACCGCCCGGCACGCTACGCTCATTACTCAGCCAGCTGACTAATCGAGGAGCGACATGACCGCCACGACACCCCCCACCCGCGCGGATCGCCTCCGGCAGACGACCGTCGCCGTCAGCGCCGTGCTCGCGGTGGTCGGCTCGTTCATCGGCTCGGGAGCAGCGGGCGGCACGCAGATCCAGGACGCCGCCGGCGGCGCGCTGTCCGCCTCCTCGACGCCGGTCGCGCCCGACGGACCCGCGTTCGCGATCTGGAGCGTCATCTACGCCGGACTCCTCGGCCACGCGGTCTGGCAGTTCCTCCCGTCGCAGGCCACCCGCACCCGCCACCGCCGCCTCGGCTACTGGGCCGCCGCGAGCCTGCTGCTGAACGCCGCGTGGATCCTGGTCGTCCAGGCCGGACTGCTCGCGCTCAGCGTCGTGGTGATCGCCCTGCTCCTCGCCGTGCTCGCTCGGATCTTCGTGCTCCTGCGCAGCACCCGCACCGGCGGCGTCGTCGACGCGGTCCTCACCGACGGCACCTTCGGCCTCTACCTCGGCTGGGTCTGCGTCGCGACCGTCGCCAACGTCACAGCCGGCCTCGTCGGCGCGGGCATCGGCAGCGCCGACGGACCCGGCGCCGCACCCTGGGCGGTCGTCGTCCTGCTCGTCGCCGCGGCGGTCGGACTGCTGATCGCCGTCACCGGCCGCGGCCGGATCGCGCCGATGCTCTCGCTCTGCTGGGGCCTGGTCTGGGTCGCGGTCGGCCGCTTCTCCGGCGAGCTCGTCTCGGTGCCCGCCGGCACCGCCGCGCTGATCGCCGGTGCCGTCGTGCTCGTCGCGACGCTCCTGCTCCGCGTCACCGCCACCCGTCGCACCGGCACCGCGCGCGTCGCCACGGCCTGACGCCCCGCTCAGGCCGGCGGGAACGCGCGGCCGACCGCCTGGCGCAGCAGCGCCCGCCGGCGGTCGTGCTCCGACGCCGCCTCCTCGGCCGTGGCGGCGTAGACGTTGCTCACCGGCGACCAGGCCATCGACATCGCGATGACGAGCGCCATCACGTCGAACGGGTCGGCCGCGACGCCGATCGTGCCATCGGCCTGCGCCGAGCGGATCGCCTCGAGCTTGCCCTCCTCGCGCACGCGCGCCTCGTCGTCGGCGACGAGATGCCCGGCCGGGCGGCGCTCGAGGCGCGCCCAGGTCGCGAGGCGGATGAGGTCGGGGCGGCGCAGGTACTCGTCGTAGAGCCGCACCGCCCAGTCACCGAGGTCGGAGGGGTCGATCGGCACGACGTCGACGATCCGGTCGAGCGACGCCTCGAAGACCGCGTCGAAGAGCAGCTCCTTGCTGGTGAAGTAGGAGTACAGCTGCGCCTTGTTGCTGCGGGCCTCGGCCGCGATCCGGTCCACGCGCGCGCCGGCGATCCCGTAGCGGGCGAACTCCGCCGTCGCCGCCGCCATGATCCGCGCGCGCGTCGCCTCGCCCTTGCCGGTGGCCGGTGTCGTCCCCATCCCTCGAGACTACCGACCGGTCTGTTCTCCGACGCCCACGAGTGTTAGCGTTAATAAAACAAACCGGTTAGTAGAGAAGAGCGCGCCATGACCAGCACACCCGCCTACGCGGCCACCGCCGAGGGCGGCCTCGCCCCCGCCGTCATCGAGCGGCGCGCGCTCCGCCCCGACGACCTCGCCGTCCGTGTCGACTACTGCGGCGTCTGCCACAGCGATCTGCACGCCCTCCGGACGCACGCCGCCGACGCCGCCGACACCGGATCGCTCGTCCCGGGTCACGAATTCGTCGGCACGGTGCTCTCGGTCGGCTCCGCCGTCACGGCCTTCTCGGTCGGCGACCCGGTCGCGATCGGGAACATCGTCGACTCCTGCGGCGCCTGCGACATGTGCCTCGCGGAGCAGGAGAACTTCTGCCGCGAGTTCCCGACCCTCACCTACGGCGGCACGGACCGGCAGGACGGCAGCACCACCCTCGGCGCGTTCTCGCGCGAGTATGTGGTCCGCGACCGCTTCGCCTACCCGCTGCCCGCCGGCCTCGACCCGGCGGCCGTCGCTCCCCTGCTCTGCGCGGGCGTCACCGTCTGGGAGCCGCTGCGCGCGCACTCCGTCGGCCGCGGCTCGCGCGTCGGCGTCGTCGGCCTGGGCGGTCTCGGCCACCTCGCTGTGAAGCTGGCCCGCGCGCTCGGCGCCGAGGTGACCGTCTTCACCACCTCCGCGGCGAAGACCGCCGACGCCCTCGCGCTGGGTGCCTCCCGGGTCGTCGTCTCCCGCGACGAGGAGGCGATGGCCGCGCAGCGCGGATGCTTCGACCTCGTCCTCGACACGGTCTCGGCCCCGCACGATCTGGCGCCGTACCTGCACGTCCTCGCGCTCGACGGCGCACTGAGCGTCCTCGGGATGCTCGCGCCGGTCACCGTGGACGTGACCGACCTGCTGATCGGCCGCAAGAGCCTCACCTCCGGCGGCAGCGGCGGCACCCGCAGCACGCGCGAACTGCTCGCCTTCTGCGGCGAGCACGGCATCACGGCGGACGTCGAGGTGCTGCCCTCCGCGCAGGTGAGCACCGCACTGGAGCGTCTCGCGGCGAACGACGTCCGCTACCGCTTCGTCCTCGACCTCGCGGACCTCGACGGAGCCGACTGACCGCCACCCGCCGAACGACCCTGGAAGCGCCATCTTCTTGAGGAGACGAACTCAGCCCTCGAGGATCGGCGGATGCCCCTCGGTCATCGCACGCGCAGCGCTCGCACCCCGTTAACGGTGATCGCCCCGGCGCGCCGACGCTCTCGCGTCCCGTCCGGGGCATACGTGGAGAACCGTACCAGGATCCCGAGATCCGCTCCGGCTCCGGACGCCGGTTGACGCCCGTCGACCCGGCGACTCTGCCGAACCTCTCCACCGTCATCGGGAGCGATCGCCTGGGCCCGTACCTCGCCTCCACCGGCGACCTGGCCGCCGCGCTCCGGCTCTACAGCTGGAACATCGAGGCGAGCGCTGCGATCCTCGGAGCGAGTTCCGCCCTCGACGTCGGTGTCCGGAACGCGATGCACCGCGCACTCACGGCGCACTGTGGCCGGCAGTCGTGGTGGGACGTCCCACCGCTGCGGGCGAACGAAAGCGATCAGGTCCGCGACGCGATCCACTTCCTCGACCGGCGTCGCGGCTCGGGACAGTGGTCGGCCGGCCATGTCGTCGCCGAGCTGAGAGCGTCGTTCTGGGAGGGGTTGCTGGTGAACCGCTACCACCGCGCGCTCTGGGAGCCCGCACTCATGCACGCGTTCCCCTCCTTCACCGGTCGTCGAGGCGACCTGCACGCACGCCTGGAGAGACTGCGACTGCTGCGCAATCGAGCCGCACACCACGAGCCGGTGCACGCTCGGGACCTGATGGTCGACCACCGGTACCTGTGCGAGCTGGCGCAGTACATCGACGACGACCTCGCCGCCTGGATCCGGAGCCACTCCCGGCTGCCCGACGTCGTCGCCGCGCGCGCCGACACCGTCACGGGCCGGCGGCCCACCCGGTTCTGAGGGGAATGAGCACTCCGTCGCGCGTCCACTCGGAGCCGCCTCGAGCGCGGCCCCGCGTCAGGCCCGGGCCGACGCCACCGCGCGCGCCAGCGCCGGGCCGTGCGCCGCCAGCACCAGGTCGCGCACCGCCGTCACCGGCAGTGACGCGGCGCCGGTCGGCAGCAGGTCCGCGTCCGAGGTCAGAACCAGCGGGGTGTCCGCCGCCGACACCGGCAGGCGACCGTGGGTGCCGCGCACCAGCGACGCGTCCAGCGGCACGAGGTTCATCGCGTAGCGGAGGCCCAGGGCCTTCTTCGCGAGGTTGCCGGCGGCCTTCGCCTTCACCAGCCGGTCGACCGGGTCGAAGAACAGCTCGGCGGGGTCGTAGCCGGGCTTGCGGTGGATGTCGACGCCGCGCGCGAAGTCCGGCGCGCGATCGTCGTCGAGCCAGTAGTAGTAGGTGAACCACGCACCCGGCCGCGCCACCAGCACCAGCTCGCCCGAGCGCTCGTGGTCGAGGCCGTACCGCGCCTGCGCCTCGCGGTCGAGCACCTCGTCCACCCCGTCCAGCGCCTCGAGCAGCGCGCGCACCCGCGGCAGGTCCGCGGCGTCCGGCACGTAGACGTGCGCGATCTGGTGGTCCGCGACCGCGAAGGCGCGCGAGGTCCACGGGTCCAGCTGCTCGCGGCCGTCCTGCACGTAGACCTCGAGCAGGCCCGCGCGCCGCAGCGCCCGGTTGACGTCCACGGGGGTGTCCGCCGCCGCGATCCCGTACTCCGCCACCACGACGACCGACGCGCCGAGCGCCTCCGCGTCGTCGAGCAGCGGCGCGAGCACCACATCCAGCTCCGACGCCGCCCGCCGCGCCTCGGGCGAGTCCGGCCCGAAGCGCTGCAGGTCGTAGTCGAGGTGCGGCAGGTACGCCGTGGTCAGCTGCGGCGGGCCGGAGCCGTCGCCCGCGAGCACGTGCCGGGTCGCGTCCACCATCCACTGCGTGGAGCGCAGCGACGCGGTCGGCCCCCAGTACTGGAACAGCGGGAAGGCGCCCAGCTTCCCGACCAGCTCGTCGTGCAGCGCCGGCGGGCGGACGTAGGCGTCCGGCGACTTGCGGCCGTCGGCGTGGTAGATCGGCCGCGGCGTCACGGTGACGTCGGTCGTCGCTCCCATCGCGTACCACCAGCCGATGTTGGCGGCGCGGTAGGGCTCGCCGTCGGACAGTCGGCGGGCCGTCTCCCAGACCTTCTCCCCCGTCACCAGGCGGTTGTGCTGGCGCCAGAGGTGCACCTCGCCGAGGTCGCGGAAGTACCAGCCGTTGCCGACGATCCCGTGCTGCGCGGGCATCGTGCCGGTGAGCATCGACGACTGCACGCTGCAGGTGACGGCCGGCAGGATCGTGTCCAGCGGCAGCTGCCCGCCGGCCCGGGCGAGCCGGGACAGCCGTGGCATGTCGGCGAGCGCCGTCGCGGTGAGGCCGACCACGTCGAGCAGCAGCACCGGCGTCACAGCGCGACCTCCTCGGCGAGAAGGGCAGCGACCGGGACCGGCGCGGCACCCTGCTCCAGCACCGCGGCACGTGCCTGCGGCGTCAGCAGGTGCTCCGCCGCCCAGGCCAGCTCGGCGCCGATGCCGACCGACAGATCGCTCGGCGCGTCCGCGAGCACCGCCCAGGTGTAGGTCTCCACATCGAGGTGGATCTCGTCGTACGGCCAGGCCGCGTCGACCGCAGAGACCGCCTCGGCCAGCACCGCGGTGGTCGCCGACAGCGGCGCGGCCGGCCGGTGGTGCAGCGGCACGTGGAAGTGCACACGCCACGGCCCGGCACCGGGCAGCGTGTCGAGCGCCTCGGGCAGATCGTCGACGCGGAGCACTCCGCCAGCCCCGTTCTCGCGGGTCTGGTGCAGGTAGCGCTTCTCCACGAACGCCCCGACGGCGGCGCGGGCGGCCGGGTCCGCCGGGTCCTCGACGTGCAGCGCGGCCGAGGCCTGCACCTTCACCACGCGCAGTCCCGCGTCGCGGATCCGCCGGACGGCCGCGGCGGGGTCGGCGAACGACACCGCGAGGTGGCAGGTGTCGAGGCAGACGCCGACGTAGGCGGGGTCGACCAGGCCGATCCGCGGGTGCAGCCAGGCGACGACGTCGTCGACCGTGTCCAGGATGCAGCCCGGCTCGGGCTCGATCGCCAGGCGGATCGCGTGCCCGGTCGAGCGCCGCAGTTCGCGCAGCTCGTCGACCAGCCGCGCGAGCTGCCGGACGGCCGCCGCGTCCTGCTCCGCGCCCCAGCCCTCGCGCCAGCCCAGCGGCAGCGTCGAGATGCTGCCGTCGGCGCCGGCGGGCAGCAGATCGGCGAGGATCCGCGCGCAGTCGATCGTGTAGGCGAGGCGCTCGGGCGTGGTCCAGTCGGGCCGGTAGACGTCGAGCTTCACCACCTCGGCGTGGAAGGCGGCGTAGGGGAACGCGTTCAGCGTCCGCACCTCGAGGCCGTTGCGCTCGAGCGCGGCGCGCAGCACGGCGCGGTCCTCGCGGCTGGCGACCAGCCGGGCGGCGAGATCGCGCGGGATCCACAGCCCCACTCCCACGGTCTCGAGCCCCGCGGCGACGCGGGCGGGCCCGGCGTAGACGTCGAGTTGGCGCACGACGCCGTCGAGGTCCTCGGCCGGGTGGACGTTGGTGCAGTAGGAGAGGTGCATCAGACGACCTCCGCCACGCGCGGCGCGCCCCGAAGGATCGAGTTGCCCTCGAAGCTGCGCCCCATCGCATCGACCGCGTCGAAGCCCGGGATCGGGTCGAGGTTCAGCCGTCCGCTCTGCCCGTAGAAGTCGATCGGATTCTGCCAGAGCAGCCGGTCGACCTCGGCGGCGCTGAAGCCGGCGACGAGCAGCAGGTGCCCGGTCTTCGCGGTGGTCAGTGGATCGGAGCGGCCCCAGTCGGCGGCGGA
This sequence comes from Rathayibacter sp. VKM Ac-2857, assembly GCF_013205025.1. Classification (GTDB taxonomy): domain Bacteria; phylum Actinomycetota; class Actinomycetes; order Actinomycetales; family Microbacteriaceae; genus Rathayibacter. Next base: position 1,543,660 of record NZ_JABMLE010000001.1, read on the forward strand.
GTTGACCAGCACGCGGTCCAGGCCGATCCGCTCGACGAGGGTCACCAGGCGGGTCTCGTCCATCTTCGTGTCCGGGTAGATCGAGAAGCCCAGCCAGCAGCCGGAGCCGAGGACGAGGTCGACGGTCGTCTCGTTGAGGTGGTCGACGACGACGAGGCCGGCGTCGATCCCGGACTCGGCGACGACGTCGAGCGTCTGCTGCGTGCCGGCCGCCTTGTCGCGGTGCGGGGTGTGCACGAGCACGGGCAGGCCGTGGTCCTTTGCGAGCTCGAGCTGGTGGCGGAAGACGGCGTCCTCCTCCGCGGTCAGCGAGTCGTAGCCGGTCTCGCCGACCGCGACGACGCCGTCCTTGGCGAGGTAGCGGTCGAGCTCGGGCAGCACCTCGCGGCAGCGCGGGTCGTTGGCCTCCTTGGGGTTGAGGCCGATGGTGCAGTGGTGCCGGATGCCGTACTGCGCGGCGCGGAAGCGCTCCCAGCCGATCAGGGCGTCGAAGTAGTCGGTGAAGGAGCCGACGCTGGTGCGCGGCTGGCCGAGCCAGAACGACGGCTCGACCACGGCGCGGACCCCGGCGTCGTGCATCGCCTGGTAGTCGTCGGTGGTGCGGGAGGTCATGTGGATGTGCGGGTCGAAGATGCGCATCGTCGCGCCTTTCTCGTGAGGGGTCGTGATGGTGTGCGGGGCCGGCGGTCGTGTCGAGGGACGCGCCGGGGTCCCTCAGCTCGGCAGGAGCACCGCCAGGTCGTCCGGCACCCCGCGGCCGGCGGCGCGGCGCTCGTCGGCGAAGCGGCCGGCCATCGCGGCGAGCTCGGGGTCGCTCCGCCGCTCGAGACCGGAGACGGCCGCGAGCGGGATCCCGCAGAAGACGAGCTTGAGCACGCCGTGCCGCCAGGCGTGCGCGTCGAGGTGCTCCTCGGCGAAGCGGCCCATCGCCGCCGCGACGAGGCGGGTGTCGTTGGCGCGCAACGCGTCCGCGATCAGCTCGCGACCGGCCGCGGCGACCGGCTCCCCCGCGCGGCCGGCGGCGGTGAGCGCGTGCAGCCCGACCAGCACGCCGCGGCGCTCGGCGTCGTCGCCGCCGCGGTAGAGGCGGAGGAGCAGCGCGGCGAGGTCCTCGTCGTCGAGCGCGGAGGCCGCGGCCGCGATCAGCGCCGAGCGCGCCGCGTCGTCCTCGGTGCCGTGCACGAGTCCCTGCGGATCCGCGTCGGGGCGGAGCGGCGCGCGACCGGCCTCCCGCCCGGCGGCCGGGAAGTAGCGCTCGATCCGCCGCGGCTGCTCGCGCAGGACGGCGCAGGCGCCGGCGGTCCACGGGTGCTGCGGCGACTCCGCCCGCCCGCCGGCTGCTCCGATCGCCGCCCGCATCGCCGCGAGACTCGCGACGGCCAGGCGCGGCGCGTCGTGCGAGTGCCGTGGCAGCTCCACCGCGGCGACCCCGCGGTAGCCGATCTCCTCGAGCGTCGCGAAGGCGGCCGCGAGATCGAGCACGCCGGCGCCGAGCTCGAGGTGCTCGTGCCGCTCGGGCCGCATGTCGTCGACCTGCACGTTCACCAGCAGGCCGGCGGCACTGCGGAGGGCGCCGACGACGCCGTCCGGCTCGACGACCACGCAGTGGCCGAGGTCGACGGTGAGGCCGAACGACTCCGGGTCGCCGAGCTCGCGCCGCAGCAGCAGCGCGTCCGCGACGGTCTCGACGAGCATGCCGGGCTCCGGCTCGAAGCCGAGCCGCACGCCGTAGCGCTCCGCCTCGGTGACGACGCCGCGCATCCGCTCGACCAGGAGCCGCCAGCCGCGGGCGCGCTCCATCCCCTCGGGCAGCACGCCCGACCAGAGCGAGACGGCGTCGGCGCCGAGCAGCGCGGCGATCTCGATCGCGCGGTGCAGGAAGGCCAGCCGCGGGCCGGCCTCCTCGTCGACCAGGGTCGGCCGGTGCTTCGCGAACGGGTCGAGGAGGTAGCGGGCGCCGGTCTCGATCACCACGCGGAAGCCCAGCTCGTCGAGCCGCCTGCGCAGGGCGAGGCTGCGCTCGCGGATGTCGTCGGCGAACGGATCGAGGTGCGGGTTCCCGAGGGTCAGCGCCACCGCCCGGTAGCCGGCGGCGTGCAGCACGGTCAGGGCGTCGTCGAGGGTGTGGTCGGCGAAGCCGTTGGTGCCGTAGCCCAGGACGGGGCCGACGCTGAGGACGGGGCCAGCAGTCGTGTGCAGGTCGCTCATGTGATGTCCGCCGAGACCCTCGGGCGCCGCAGCACGACGGCCCCGAGCGCGTCGAGCCCCAGCAGGGCCGCGCCGAGCTCGGGCCGCCGCAGCCCGGCGAGCGCCGCCTGCAGCGGGACCATCCCCGCGATGCCCGAGCGGGTGGCCGTCCGGGCCGAGGCCGCATCGGGCGTCCGCACCGCCCGCAGCTGCGGCATCAGCACGAGCGCGATCCAGCGGGCGATCGCGACTCCGACGACCGCCCCGATCGCCGGCCCGCCCTTCGCGCGGACCGCCCCGACGCCCAGGGCGAGGGCGAGCGCGGCCGTGCCGGTCGCCGCCGCACCCGCGATCACCGGGCGGGTGCCGTGCACCTCACCGCGCGAGAGCACGGTCACGCCGAGGGTGTGCGCCGCGACCGCTGCCGAGGCCGGCGCCGCCGCGCGCACGCCGGACGCTCCCGCGCCGAGCAGCACGTCGAGCCCGCGGCAGGCCGCCATCACGACCGGCCCGAGCGGAGTCGGCTTGGCCAGCAGGTCGTACGACCAGATGCTCGCCGCGAGCGGCACGCTCAGCAGGAGCGAGCGACGCCCGTCGACCAGTGCCGCGACCGCGATCCCCGCGCCGGTCAGCCCGGCGGCCAGCCCGAGCGCCGCTCCGCGCCGGATCCGCCCCGACGGGATCGGCCGCTCCGGCCGCTCCACCGCATCGAGCTCGGCGTCGGCGTAGTCGTTCAGCGCCATGCCCGCGGAGTAGAGGAGCGCGGACGCCAGCGGCAGCGCGACGGTGCGCGGGCCGGGCGCCCGGCCCGCCCACGCCGCTCCGGCCACCGTGTCGCCGAGCACCGAGAGCGCCGCCTTGGCGCGCACGAGCTCGAGCCAGTCGCGCAGCTCAGCCATGGCGGATCGGTCCGCCCGCCACGAGCGAGCGCTGGGCGACGGCCGCCCCGGTGCGCGCCGACCAGGCGACCAGCTCGGCGGTCTGCTCCGCGAAGCCGTGCACGTCGCTCCCCCATGGGTCCTTGAAGAAGAAGCCCAGCTCGGCGACCGGGCCCGAGACACCGGCCGCGTCGGCGAGCGACATCAGTCGCGCCAGGTCCAGGATCAGCGGCGCGGCGAGTGCCGAGTCGTACGCCGACCAGATGGTCTGCACGGTGATCCGCGAGCCGAGGAACCCCTCCGCGTGCACGTGGTCCCACGCCGTCTTCACGTCGCCGAGGTCCGGCACGTTGTCGATGTGCAGCGGAGTGACGACCTCGTCGCCGAGCAGGCTTCGCAGTCCGCGGTTCTTCGAGACCAGCTTCGAGCGGACGGCCTCCGGGTCGGCGAGGGTCTGCCCGTCGCCGCCGCCGAGCAGGTTCGCGCCCGCCCAGGACAGCACGCGCATCCCGCGCGCCGTGAACATCGGCGCGAGCACGCTGCGGAGCAGGGTCTCGCCGGTCTTGCCGTCCTGTCCCGCGATCGGGACGCCCGCCTCCGCGGCCCACTCCTCGAGCGCGGGCAGCGCCAGCGCGGTGGAGGGGGTGAAGCAGACGTAGGGCGAGCCTGCGGTCACCGCGGCGAGCGCGCTGATCGAGCTCGGCGGCAGGACCGTCTCGCCGGGCCGGGCGAGCGCGGCGCGCAGGGCGGCCAGGTCGTGGAACTCGGGGCGGTCCTTCGGCAGAACCTCGGTCGAGGCGACGTCGATCACGACGACCCGGGCGAGCGCGTGCCGCTCGCGGAACTCGACGATGTCGGCCGCCTGGCGGTCGATCTCGTCCTGCTGCGAGCCGCCCTCGACGCCGAAGGAGCGGCGGATCTCGCCGTCGGTCGCGTCGAGCCGGTCGGCGACCTCGGCGACGACGGAGGTCGGGAACATCCCGCCGGCCGCCAGGCCCATCGCCTTCTCGAGCAGCGGGGTCGACGAGACGTCGTGCCCGCCGATCACGATCGCGTCGAAGCCGGCGAGCGGCACGTCCTCGAAGGCGGGGGTCGCGGTGGCGCAGCCGTTGCTGGGCGCCGCTCCCGAGGCGATGGCGTGCAGGCCGACGGCGGCCGTGGTGGCGACGCTGCCCCGGGCTCCGATCAGCCAGAGGCCGATGCGCTCCTGCTGCGGGGCGCGGTCGGCGGTGGGGGTGGTGCCGGTGGTGCCGGTGGTGGTGGACGAGGTCATCGTTCTCTCCTGTCTGTGGGGGTCGTTCGTGGATGCGTCATTCGGGGGGACGTCATTCGGGGTCTCCTCGCGCGTCGAGATTGCGTCACCTCGCGGCGACTGCTTTCCTCAGGTGTGCCGAGCCGCGACCCGTCCTCCCGAGCAGTCGCCTGCGACATCCGAGCGGGCGGGCGCTGAGCGTGGGCGTGCGGGCCGGCTCGCAGACCGGCGACCTGCTGCGGCTCTTCGCCGACGGCCGTCCGCGGACCCGCGCGGAGCTGGTCGAGGAGACGGGACTCGCTCGCACGGCGGTGATGACGCGGCTCGACCTGTTCTTCGAGCTCGGCCTGATCACGCACCTCGACCGCGCGCCGTCGACCGGCGGCCGCCCGTCGGCACGGCTGGTCTTCGACCCGTCGGTCCGCGCGTTCCTGACCATCGACCTCGGCGCGACGCACTCGACGATCGCGCTGACCGACTTCGACGGCCGCATCGTCGTCGAGCGGCGCGAGGAGCTCGACATCGCGCAGGGCCCGATCCGGGTGCTCGACCACGCGCTCGACGTCTGCGACGAGATCCTCGCCGACGCCCACCTGGCGCCCGAGGCGCTGGCCGGCTTCGGGCTCGGCGTCCCGGGGCCGGTCGAGCACGCGAGCGGCCGCCCGGTGCGCCCGCCGATCATGCCCGGCTGGGACGGCTTCGACATCCCGAGCTACATCCGGCGCCGCGTCGACACGACGGTGCTCGTCGACAACGACGTGAACCTGCTGGCCCTGGGCGAGCGCGCCTCGCGCTTCCCGCACGCGCAGGACCTGATCTTCGTGAAGATCAGCACCGGCATCGGCTCGGGCATCGTCTCGGGCGGGGTCCTGCAGCGCGGTGCGCTCGGCGCGGCCGGCGACCTCGGTCACGTCCAGATGCCGCGCACCGCCCCGGAGGCGGCGGACGGCCGCGACGGCGACCTCGAGGCGCTCGCGAGCGGCGGGGCGCTGGTGCGCGCGCTCGCCGAGGCGGGCCGCGACGTGCACTCGGTCCGCGATCTGCTGGCGCTGCTGCGCGACCGCGACCCCGAGGCGATCGAGGCGGCGCGCATCGCTGGCCTGCAGATCGGCGAGGTCCTCGCCACCTGCGTGAGTCTGCTGAACCCGTCGGTGATCGTGCTCGGCGGCAGCATCGCACTCGCCGCCCCGGAGATCCTGGCCGGGGTGCGCGAGGTCGTCGACCGGCGCTCCCTGCCGCTGGCGACCCAGCGCCTGCACGTCGTGACCGCCGAGCTCGGCGGCAGCGGCGGCGTGCGCGGCGCCGCGCTGATGCTGCGGCAGCACCTCCTCGGCCCGAGCAACGTCGACGCGTTCCTCGAGCAGCTCCGCGCGCAGAGCCTCGCCGAGCGCTGACGCCCCGGCGACGACGGAGGTCAGGAGCGCACCCCCGCACGGTCGGAGGCGGACGGGTCGGACGCTGCCGGGTCGGACGCTGCAGGGTCGGTCGTCTCCCGCGAGATGCCACTTGTGAGCTCGACACGCCGTGAATCCTCGTCAGAAGTGGCATCTCGCGGAGTGGCAGAGGCGCCGGCCACCGCGGCGGCGACCGCGGCGTCGATCCGCCTCTGCTCGCCCGCGGCGCGGCGGCGGCGGCGCACGACCGCCAGCACGATCAGCCCGGCGAGCAGCGCCAGCAGCACCAGAGCGCTCCACGGCACGGCCGCGGTCGAGGCCTCGGACGAGACGGCGGCGACCTCGGGCACGGCGGCCGGGTCGGCGGCCTGGCCCGCGAAGTCGGCGGTGACGACGGTGCCGGTCAGCGCGATCCGGGCGGTCGCGACGAAGAGCGGCCATACCCCGGCGACGGTGACGCTCCGGCTGGTCGAGCTGCCCGGGAGCAGCTCGGGCAGCGGCTCCGGATCGGTCGCGGCGACGCTGCCGAGGCCGAAGAGACCGGAGACCGCGAGCTCGGCGCCCGGGGCGAGGCGGGTGTTGCCCGCGTTGGTGACCGTGTAGTCGATGGTGGTCGTGCCGGGAGCGAAGGGGTTCCACTCGCCCTGGTACGAGACGGCGAGGCCGTCGACCGAGAGGCGCGGGGCGAGGTCGCCGCCGACGCGGAGGTACATCCGCGAGCCGAGGCGGCGGTCGACCGAGACCCCGGTCTCGCCCTGGACGAGGATCGACGAGACGACCCCGGCGGCGTAGTCGCCCGGCACGGCGTCGGCCGGCACCTCGAGCTGGAACGGGATCTGCACGCTCTCGCCCGCGGGGACGACGACGTCCGGGGCCTCGAAGGAGATCCAGCTGCCCAGCTGGGTGGACGGCTCGGCGGCCGGCAGGAGATCGAGCTGCCCCGCCTCCGTGAGGAAGCCGTCGGAGCCGTAGACGCGGAAGGTCTGGTCCTCGTCGTCGTAGTTGGAGACGATCAGCGCGTCGCTCAGCTGCCCGCCCGGCTCGAGCGCGTAGGCGTAGTTCGGCCGGTCGCTGCCCTGCTCGGTGTCGGCGGGCCGCACCCCCCAGGTCACGGCCGAGGTCGCCGTCTCCGCGAGGGCCTGCGCCGGCAGCGCAGCGGCCCCGAGCCCGACGACGAGCAGGACACCGAGCGAGCGGAGTGTGGAGCGGAACATCATCGTCCAGCCTTTCGGGCGGGTGGGGTCCCCCCGCGAGATGCCACTTGTGCACGCGACACGCCGTGAAAAGCGGTCATAAGTGGCATCTCGCGGAGGGGAGGAGAGAGGGAGGGAGGAGGCGACCGGCCGCCGTGAGGAGGCCGGTCGCCAGGGTGGCTAGCCGAGCGCCGTGAGCGTCAGCGTCGCCGTGTAGGTGCCGGTTCCGACCGACAGCGGGAGCTGCAGGTCGAGGTCGGCGCCGAGGACCGAGGATCCGGTCGGGTGCCCGGCCGCGGCGGAGCCGAGGACGCGAGCGGTGGCGAGGCCCTCACCCGAGACGAACCCGGAGACGACGGGGGCGCCGGCGACGGCACCGCCCTCGTTCTCCAGGACCTCCGGGGTCCAGCCGAGGTACTTGCCCGAGACCGTCTGCGTTCCGGCGCGGAACTCGCTGATCTGAGCCGAGACCGACCAGGCCGGCGCGGCCAGGCGCGAGTCGGTCACGCGGACCGGCACGAGCTCGCCCGAGGCGGCGAAGTGGTCGCCCTTCTCCTCCGCGACACCGAGGTTCACCAGGTTGCTGGTGCCCTCGAGGCTCCAGGTGAGCTCGCCCTCGCGGGCCTCGGGCACGATGACCGCGACGGCCTGGTCGCCCTGCGCCGCAGCGCCGGCGGCCGTGCCGGTGAAGTCCCCGTCGACCCCGGCGGCGGTGTTGCCCGCGCCGAAGTTGACCGCCGGAGCGTTCTCGGCCAGCGTGATCCGCCCGCCGACCGTCGAGCCCGCGAGCTGGACGTTGCCGGAGTTGCCCGAGAGCACCAGATTCCCGCCGACGGTGTTGCCGAGCGCGGCCGCGGAGCCGTCCTCGTTCGCGCCGAGGAGCACGCCGCGCGAGGATCCGCTGACCGTGAGCGAGCCGCCGACGATCGCGCCGCCGACGCTCACGCCGAAGTCGCTGCCGGCGAAGGTCGCGTCGCCGCCGACGCTGGTGCGCGCCACGTCGACGTAGTTCGCCGCGTCGGTGCTGACCGAGCCGTCGACCGAGACGTCGCTGAACTCGACGTCGATGCCGCCCGCCTCGACCATGCCCGCGACGGTGAGGTCGCGGAGGTAGAGGAAGCCGGCGCGCGAGCCCTCGGAGAACGACACGACGTCGCCCCCGACGCTGGTGCCGTCGATCGAGATGCCGTACGCGTCCGTGCCGATGACGTCGCCCTCGATCGTCGCCGAGGTGGCGTCGAGCCAGGCGTCGTCGCCGACGGTGATCGAGCCCTGCACGACGACGTTGCCCAGCACGCAGGTCTCGCCGGCGGCGACGTTCAGGTCGCCCGCGATCGTCGTGTTGCCGAGCTCGGTCGTGCAGTCGGTCGTCGCCGCGAAGGCGGACGGCGCGGCGACCATCGCGAGGGAGGCGGCCGCGAGGACCGCCGTGGGCGTCTTCCACTTCATGGGGGTTCTCCTCGGTGCGCCGGTGCGCGTGGTGGTGCGGGGAAGGAAGGCGCCGGCGCGGCGCGAGGACTCAGCCACGGAGCGCCTCGATGGCGTTGTAGCTGCGCTCGGCGTTGCCGAGCGAGTTCACCGGGTTGGGCGCGACGGCCTGGGTGGGCGCGGTGTCCTGCTCCCAGACTCCGTAGCGCTGGCCGCGGTCGCGCAGCTCCGACAGGAACGCCTGGTACGGCAGGTCGCCCGCGCCGAACTCGATGATGTCGTAGCCGTTGGTGTTGGCGTTGTTCGTCTTGCCGTCCTTGAGGTGCAGGATCGGGTAGCGGCGCGGGTTGCGCTTGATGTAGTCGAGCGGCTCGAAGCCCGGGTAGAGCTTCTTGCCCACGTAGGCCCAGTAGACGTCCATCTCGAGGAACACGTGCTTCGGGTCGGTGTTGTCGTAGAACACGTCGTAGAGGCGCGTCGTCGGGTCGTCCGAGCCGAAGGCGAACTCGCCCGCGTGGTTGTGCTGGTAGAGCTTCATGCCCGCGGCCGAGACCTGCTGGCCCCAGGCGTTCCACTCGTCGGCGGCGGCGCGGTAGCCCGCGACCGTGTTGACGTTGGTCGGCGCGTTGCCGGTGCCGAGGTGCGGGGTGCCGAGGATCTGCGCGATCTCGATCTGCCTCCCCAGCTCCGAGCGGAGCAGGTTGGTGCCGACGTGCGAGCCGACGGCCCGCAGGCCGTTGTCGTCGAGCAGCTGGCGGATCTCCTGGGGGGTGATCGCGCCGACGTTGCCCTGGGTGTAGCCGGCGAACTCGATCTCGCTGTAGCCGATGCGGCCCAGCTCCTCGAAGACGGCCCGGAAGCCGATCGACGAGACCTTGTCGCGGACGCTGTAGAGCTGGATCCCGATCCGGTTGATCGGGACGAGCCGGGTGGCGCCGGACGAGGGGGCGGGAGCGGCGAGGGCGGGCGACGCGAGCGCGCCGGCCCCGACTCCGACGGCGACCGTCGAGGCGGCGAGCGCCGTCATCAGCGCGCGTCGGCTCATCGGCTTCGCCGTGATGGATCCGTGGTGGTGGTGCATTGTCTCTCCTTCGAAACGGAACATGCAGATGGATCAGGGGGGGGGGGACCGGCCGGCCCGGGCTCTCGGCGCGAGCCGGCCGGTCCCGCCGCGGCTACTGCTGGACGGTGAGGTTCAGCAGGCTGGACGCGGCGTTGGTGTTCGCCGTGGCGGTGTGGGTGACGGTCAGCTTGTAGCTGCCCGCGGCGAGCTTCGGCAGGGTCACGACGACCTTCCCGTTCTCGTCGAGGGTGCCGGTGAGCATCGCGACGGTGGAGAGGTTCCTCTTCACCATCACGGTGACCTGGCCGGTCCCGGCGACGCCGGTCGACGTCTTCGCCTCGACCGAGACCTGCGCGCTGGCGCCCGGCTTGACCGGGTTCGGCGAGACGGTCGCGGTGAGCACGGAGTCGGCCTTCGACACGATCAGGCGGGCGGTGCCGGCCGACGCCTTGAAGGTGCCGTCCGCTCCGTAGGCCGCGCGGAAGGTGTGCGTTCCCGCCCCGAGGGTCTGCGGCAGGGCGATGGTCGCCTTCCCGCCCTCGAGGGCGCTGCGGCCGATCTCGGTGTCGCCCTCGTAGAGGACGACCTCGCCGCCGGGGGTGCCGCCCTGACCGGAGACGGTGACCGTCGCCGATCCGGGAGCGCCGAAGGTCACGCGAGGGGCGCCGAGCGCCACGGTCGTGGTCGAGTCGACGGTCGGCGCGTTCCCCGCGGCGAGGTCGATCGTGAACGAGACCGAGCCGACCGCGGAGACGTTGCCGCCGGTGTCGGTGGCGCGGTACTGCACGGTGCGGACGCCGTTGGTGGTGAAGGGCACCGAGTAGGCGCCGTTCGCGGCGCGGACCGTGGTCCACGTCGTCCCGTTGTCGACCGAGTACTGCACGCTGGCGAGCGCGCCGTTGTCGGTCGCCGCCAGGTTGAGGTTCACCGCGCGGTTGTAGACGCCGCCGACGCCGGTGGGCGCTGCGGGGTCGAGCGTCGCGCTGACGGTCGGCGCGGTCTTGTCACCGGCACCCGCACCCTGGAAGGTGAGGGAGTCGAGCGACAGGCCGGAGGGCGAGGTCACGTAGAGCGAGCCGGTGCCGGTGGGCTGGCCGGAGAACGGCACGAGGACGTCCTGCCAGCCGGCGCCGGCGGGGATGGTCGCCGTTCCGAAGGGCGCCGCGTCGGCGGCGTTCCAGCGGAGGTCGACGGTGCCCTCGCCGGTGGCGCGGACCACGACTCCGGTCAGGTTCGCGAGGTTCACCGGGTCCCAGCGCAGGAAGGATCCCGCACCGAGTCCGCTGACCGCGTTGCCGCCGCTGGCGGTGGTGTCCGCGTAGGGCAGGACGCCCTCGCGGGCGGCGTGCTCCGCCTCCTGCGTCTTCGGGTTCAGCCGCAGCGTCGCCTCGGCCGCGGCCGGGGGCAGTCCGTTGTAGCCGGCGTCCGTGTAGGTCACGACGACGGTGCCGTAGAGCAGCGCGCCGGGGCCGTGCTCGGGCGAGTCGGCGGACGTCGGGAACGCTCCCGTGGCACCGGTGCCGGTGACCTCGGGATGGGCGTGCTCGTCGTGGCCGAGACCGTAGGTCCACGCCACGCGGCTGCCGACGATCTGGTCGCCGTCCTCCGCGTCACGGCCGGTCACCCGGTAGGGGATCGCGTCGCCCCACTCGAAGAACGAGCCGTTGCCCGGCGTCGCGATCTCGATCTGCGGCGCCTGGTTGCCCACCGAGATCACCCGCGAGGTGAGGCTGAACTTGCCCTTGGCGTCGGTGACGCGCAGGCGGGCCGTGAACTGGCCGAGCTCGGTGTAGGTGTTCTTCACGGTGACGCCCGTGGCGTCGAAGGTGCCGTTGCCGTCGAAGTCCCAGTCGTAGGTGAGCGCGTCGCCCTCGGGGTCGGAGGATCCCGTGGCGTCGAACGTCACCTCGAGCGGCGTCCCGGAGGCGGACAGCGGCGTCGCGGTGAAGCGCGCCTGGGGGGCCTTGTTGCCCTCGGCGTAGTCGATCCGGTACAGGCCGGCATCGGGGTTGGCGCGGAAGAAGCCGTCGCCGTACTCGAGCACGTACATCGACCCGTCGGGGCCGAACTCGATGTCCATCGGGTTGTCGTGGATCGGCTGTGCGGCCTGGGTCAGCGCCGCGTTGGGCAGGAAGTCCTCGATGTGCGTGACCGCGCGGTCCTCATCGAGCGTGAACGCCGCGATGTAGTCCTGCGAGAACTCGCCGAAGAAGGTCTTGTCGTTCCAGTACGCCGGGAACTTCGACGTCGAGGGGTTCTCCTCGTCGAAGTGGTACACCGGTCCGCCCATCGGACCCTGGCCGGTGCCGGTGCCGAAGTTCACGAGCTCGTCGAACGGCTGGTCGCCCGGGTTGTCGCCGTAGTAGACGGTCGCCGGCGTGGCCGCCGGGATGTCCACGAGGCCGGTGTTCCAGCGCGAGTTGTTCTTCAGGTTCTGCGGGTCGAAGAAGCCGCGGGGCGTCGACGTCTCGAAGTTCCACTCGTTGTAGGGCAGATTCGGGCCGTGCACGTACGGCCAGCCCGAGTTCTGCGGCTGGTCGAGACCGGTCGCGTTCCACTCCACGAGACCCATCGGCCCGCGCACGCCGTCGGCCGCAGCGGCCTTCGTCGCGTCGGGACCGTAGTCGCCCCAGGAGAGGGTGTTCGTCTCGGCGTCCACGTCGATCTTGAACGGGTTGCGCACGCCCATCACGAAGATCTCGGGACGGGTCTTCTCGGTGCCCTCGGGGAACAGGTTGCCCTCGGGGATCGTGTACGAGCCGTCCTCCTGCACCGCGATCCGGAGGATCTTGCCGCGGAGGTCGTTCGTGTTGCCGGCACCGCGACGCGAGTCGAAGCCGGGGTTCATCCCGGGTGCGTCGTTGTTCGGCGCGAAGCCCGCGGCACCCGGAGCACTCGCCGGCGTGTTGTCGCCGGTCGAGAGGTACAGGTTGCCGTCCGCGTCCCAGTCGAAGTCGGCGCCCACGTGGCAGCACTGCCCGCGCTGCGCCTCGACCTCGATGATCTTCTGCTCGCTCGCCAGGTCGAGTCCCGAGCCGGTCCACTTGAACCGGGAGAGGCGGTTGACGCCCTTCCACTGATCCCAGTAGCTCTCGTCCTCGCCCGCGGGGAGCATGTTGGGGGCCGCACCGGTCGGCGTGCCGCTGAGAGGCGCGTAGACCAGGTAGACCCACTGGTTCTCGGCGAAGTCGGGGTCGATGCCCACCGACTGCAGTCCGTCCTCCGAGTTCTGGTAGACGGGGATCGTGGCCACGACGCGCGTGGTGCCGGTCTTCGGATCGGTGTGGCGGATCTCGCCGTTCCGTGCCGTGTGGAGGACCGACTTGTCCGGAAGGACGGCGAGGTCGATCGGTTCGCCGACGTTCTTCGTCAGCAGCACCTTCTCGTAGTTGCTCCAGTCGAGCGCGGACTCCGCGCCCGGCTCCGAGCCGTGGTCCACTCCGTCGTGGGCCGAGGCGGGCAGGCCGAGAGCGGTGAGTCCGGAGACCGTCACCATCCCGGCGATGCCGAGGGCGAAGAGAGACCTGATGCTTCTCTTCGTGGATCGCTTACCATTCATGCGTGATGTGATTCCTTCAACGAGGTGTTCATCGCAGAGGCCGGATCCGTCTCTGTCCGCACGACGTGCGGATCCGGTCTCCCCTGGTCGGCCCGTGGGCCGATGTCTTCGTCGTCGCCTCCTCTCGCGGGATGCTGTCGTGGCGCCGGTCGTACCTCTTATTAAGGAGAGGCGGTTCCGGCTGGTCCGGGGCCGGCGCGAGGTCTCCCCCGCGCCGGCGGGTCTGTCGGGTCGATCAGGTCAGTGGCTCAGGACTCGAAGGCCGAGGGCAGGTACTCGGCGACGTTGTCCTTGGTGACGACCGGCGCGAAGAGCTGGATCTGGCGCGGGACGCCGAGCGACGTGGTGTCGCTCATCGACTTGTTCTGCTCGACGAGGCGGGCGAGCTTGATGCCGTCCGCGGCCTGGGTCGAGGGGTAGACGACCGTGGCCTTGACGACCGAGTCGTCGGCCTCGATCGCGCGCATCACGTTCGCCGAGCCGGCGCCGCCGACGAGGATGAACTCGTCACGGCCAGCGCTGTCGATCGCCGCGAGGACGCCGACGCCCTGGTCGTCGTCGTGGTTCCAGATCGCGTCGATCTGCGGCGCGGCCTGGAGGAGGTTGGCCGCGGCCTGCTCGCCGCCCTGCACGGTGAAGTCGGCGGCGACGCGGTTGTCCACGTCGAGTCCGCAGCCCTCGAGCGCGTCGGCGAAGCCCTGGCTGCGGTCCTGCGTCAGCGGCAGGGAGTCGATGCCGGCGATCTCGGCGACGACGGCGTCCGGGTTGTCGCCGAGCTGCTCGCAGAGGTAGGTGCCGGCGCTGACGCCCATGCCGTAGTTGTCGCCGAGCACCGTCGAGCGGGCGGCGAAGGGGCTGGAGAACTCGCGGTCGACGTTGATGACGGTGATGCCCGCCTCCATCGCCTGCGTCGCGACCTCGGTCAGCGCCGCGCCGTCGATCGGCAGCAGCACGATCGCGTCGACGCCGTCGTTGATGAAGGTCTCGACCTGGCTGATCTGCAGGTTGACGTCGTTGGTGCCCTCCGCGGTGCGGAGCTCGACGTCGTCGTACTTCTCGGCCTCGGCGAGCGCGGCGCGGCTGACCGCGCCCATCCAGCCGTGGTCGGCGGCGGGAGCGGTGAAGCCGATCACGACGTTGTCGCCCGAGGCGTCGTTGTCGGAGGCGGCGACGGCGGCGGCGGTCCCGCCACCGGCGGCGTTCCCGGTCTCGACGGGGGCGTTGGAGATGCAGCCGGTGAGCATCAGCGCGACGGCGCCGAAGGCGAAGCCGGCGGTGCCCAGGCGGGCAGTGCGGCCGAGTCGGGTGGTGCGGTCCAGGCGGGAGCCGGAGGGGTGGCGAACGGACATGGAAGTGATCTCCTTCGATGGATCCATGAGGGGCCGCAGGGCACAGCGGTGCCTGCGGAGGGTGACCAGGACGGTCGAGGTGGGTGCTGGAAGGCGCGAGGAAAAGTGAGTGGCGGGGCCGAGGGCCCCGGGGGTCAGGACTTGCCGCGGGCGGCGAAGCGCTGCTGCAGCAGGACGGCGGCGACGATGATCGCGCCCTTCGCGACGGCCTGGGCCGAGGTCGACATGTTGTTCTGCGTGAAGACGTTGGTGAGGGTCGTGAAGATCAGGACGCCGAACACGGTGCCGACGATGGTGCCGCGGCCGCCGGCGAGCAGGGTGCCGCCGACCACGACCGCCGCGATGGCGTCGAGCTCGTACAGCTGGCCGTGGGTCGAGGTGCCGGCCGTGGTGCGGGCGAGCATCATCACCGCGGCGATGCCGGCGGTGAGCCCGGCGAGGCCGTAGACGTACATGGTGTGCCGGCGGACCTTGATGCCGGCGAGGCGGGCCGCCTCCGGGTTGCCGCCGACCGCGATGGTGCGGCGGCCGAAGGTGGTGCGGTTGAGCAGGATCCAGCCGGCCACCGCGACGACCACGAAGATCAGCACGAGTACGGGGATTCCGAGCACGTCGGCGCGGAAGAAGTCGAGGAACGGGGTGACCGTGACGATCTGCGTCTGCCGGTTCGAGATCAGCTCCGCGAAACCGCGGGCGGCGACGAGCATCGCCAGCGTCGCCATGAAGGCGACCACGCGGCCGTAGGCGATCAGCGCCCCGTTGATCAGTCCGCAGACCAGGCCCACCAGCACCGCGGTGAGCACGATGACCAGCCAGGAGGTGTTGGCCGCGTAGTACTGGGTGGAGACGGTGCTCGCCCAGACCGTCGCGAGCCCCATCACCGAGCCGACCGAGAGGTCGATGCCGCCCGAGGTGATGACGAAGGTCATGCCGATGCTGAGCACGCCGATCACGGCGGCCAGGCGGAGGATCGTCAGCACGTTGTCGACGCTGGCGAACCGCTCCCCCGCGGTGGCGAACCCGACGATGCAGAGGATGACCAGCGCGAGCACCAGGCCCACGTTCCGGCCGAGCGAGCCGCCCATGATCCCGCGGAGCCCGGAGCGCGCGTCCTTCGGCGTCCCGCCGCTCGGCCCTCCCGTCGCGGCCGAGGCGTGACGTCCGGCGTCCTCCTGCGGACCGCCGATCGACGGTGACGCGGTGTCGAGCTGTCCGCTCACGCTGCACTTCCTTCCATGACGAGATCGAGCACGCGGTGCTCGTCGATCGAATCGGCGGGGCCCTCGTGGACCACGGCGCCGTCGGAGATCACGAGCACTCGGTCCGAGAGCCCGAGGACCTCGCCGATCTCGCTGGAGACCACGAGCACGGCGGCGCCGTTGGTCGCGAGGTCCCGGATCAGGGTGTAGATCTCGGCCCGCGCTCCGACGTCGACCCCGCGGGTCGGCTCGTCGAGCAGCAGCACGCGGCAGCCGCGCACCAGCCAGCGCGCGAGGAGCGCCTTCTGCTGGTTGCCGCCGGAGAGCGTGCGGGCGTCGCGGTCGACGCCGTGCGGGCGGAGGTCGAGCGCCACCGCCTGGTCGGCCGCCGCCGCGCGCTCGGAGCGCTCGTCGAGGAAGCCGCGCTTGGCGAAGCGATCGAAGGTCGAGAGGGTGATGTTGCGGTAGACCGGCTCGTCCAGGAGCAGGCCCTGGCTCTTGCGCTCCTCCGGGCAGAGGCCGATGCCGGCGTCGACCGCGGCGGTGACCGAGCCGGCCCGCAGGCGCTTGCCCGCCACGCTGACCGTGCCGGTGCTGGCGCGGCGCGCCCCGTAGATGGTCTCCAGGATCTCGGAGCGGCCGGAGCCGACGAGCCCCGCGAGGCCGACGACCTCGCCGGCGCGGATCTCGAGCGAGACGTCGGCGAACGAGCCGCGCAGCCCCAGGTTCTCCACCTTCAGCAGCGTCTCGGCCTCGGTCGCCACCTCGGGGCGGTCCGGGAAGACGTACTCGACGGCGCGGCCGGTCATCAGCGTGATCAGCTTCGAGGTCGGAGTGTCGGCGACCGCGAGGTTCTTCGCGACCGTCGCGCCGTCCTTGATGACGGTGATCCGATCGCCGATGGCGCGGATCTCCTCCAGGCGGTGCGAGATGTAGACGATGGCGACGCCGTCGGCGGTGAGCTGGCGGACCACGTGGAAGAGGTTCTCCACCTCCTCCGAGTCGAGCACCGCGGAGGGCTCGTCCATGATGATGACCCGCGCGTCGTGCGAGAGGGCCCGCGCCATCTGCACGATCTGCTTGCCGGCGGCGGAGAGGCTGCCGACCTCGCGGTGCGGGGCGATCTCGGGGTGGCCGAGGCGCTGCATCAGCTCGCGGGTGATCTTCGCGGCCTTCGAGCGGGCGGTGAAGCCGCCGCGGGAGAGCTCGTGGCCGAGGTAGATGTTCTCGGCGACCGAGAGGCCGTCGACGACGTCCAGCTCCTGGTACATCGTGGCGATGCCGAGCGCGAGGGCGGCCGTCGGCGACGGGATCGTGACGACCTTCCCGTCCACGAGGATCTCGCCCTCGGTGGGCTGGTGGGCGCCGGCGAGCGTCTTGATGAGCGTGGACTTGCCGGCCCCGTTCTGGCCGAGGAGGCAGTGCACCTCGCCGGGGCGGACGTCGAGGTCGACGCCGTCGAGGGCTCGTGCTCCGGGGAAGATCTTGACGATGCCGCGCATCTGCAGAAGCAGTTCTGACGCGGTGTCCTGAGTGCGGGAAAGAGGCTGAGCGGCGATGCTGCCGGGGTCTGCGGTGACCATGCGTAGGAAGCTACAGCGACTTAAGTCGCGGGTCAACCAAAAGTTCTGAGTCGTTTCGAAGGAGATCCGGGCAATCGTCCAGCGCGTCGAAACGCTTCCGTCATCCGCGTCAGACCGGGGATCCGCGGGTTTACGCGACATCTGGCGGCGTGTCGCGGGACGGTTCTGGACACGACGTCTCGTGATGGAGCGCTCTCCGAGCCTATGAATCGGCGTGCGGGTGCAACCCGATCGTGACCTTCGCACCTGCGCTCGGCGTCGCGGCCGCCTCCCACTCCGTAGAAAGAGCTGGCCAAGTCGAGCGCGGGCGTGGGAGGGTCGACCCGCCGACGAAAGGACGACGATGTCGAACGACCGAGCCCTGCGCGTCGCGATGGTGGGGACCGCCTTCATGGGCCGCACCCACTCGCACGCCTGGCGCACCGCCCCCCGCTTCTTCCCGCTGCCGCTGCGGCCCGAGCTGGCCGTGCTGGTGGGCACCGACCCGCAGCGGACCGCCGAGCGCGCCGAGACCCTCGGCTGGAGCGAGTCGTCGACGGACTGGCGCGCGGTGATCGCCCGCGACGACATCGACCTCGTCGACATCTGCACCCCCGGCGACACCCACGCCGAGATCGCGATCGCCGCCCTCGAGGCCGGCAAGCACGTGCTCTGCGAGAAGCCGCTGGCCAACTCCGTCGAGGAGGCCGAGCGGATGGTCGCCGCGGCGGCCGCCTCGGGCCGCGTCGCGATGTGCGGCTTCAGCTACCGCCGCACCCCCGCGCTGGCGCTGGCCAAGCGCTTCGTCGACGAGGGCCGGCTCGGCGCGATCCGCCACGTCCGGGCCCAGTACCTGCAGGACTGGCTCAGCGACTCCGAGGCCCCGCTGACCTGGCGCCTCGACGCCGCGAAGGCCGGCTCGGGCGCGCTCGGCGACATCGGCGCGCACATCATCGACAGCGCGCAGTGGCTGACCGGCACGCCGATCACCTCCGTCTCGGCCGTGCTGCGCACCTTCACCACCGAGCGCCCCGTGCTCGCCACGCAGTCGGGCCTCGGCGGCCGCGCGGAGGAGGGCGCCGCGCGCGGCCCCGTGACCGTCGACGACGCCGCCGCCTTCACCGCCTCCTTCGAGGGCGGCGCCCTCGGCGTGTTCGAGGCGACCCGCGTCGCCACCGGCCGCAAGAACGCCAACCGCATCGAGATCAACGGCGAGACCGGCAGCATCGCCTTCGACTTCGAGCGGATGAACGAGCTCGAGTACTACGACGCCCGCGACCCCGAGGACGCCCAGGGCTTCCGCACCATCCAGGTCACCGAGCCGTCGCACCGCTACATGGCGGCCTGGTGGCCCACCGGCCACGGCATCGGCTACGAGCACCTCTTCACCCACCAGGTCGTCGATCTCGTCGAGGCCATCGCCGCCGGCACCCCCGCCACCCCCACCTTCGCCGACGCCCTCGAGGTCCAGCGCGTCCTCGCCGCCGTCTCGACGAGCGCCGCGAACCGCTCGGAGTCCACCCCCGTCCAGCGCGGCACCGGCCCGGTCTGACGCCGGCCGGCACCGCGCCCGTCGCCGCGGAGCAGATTTCCCAGCAGCCTGCTGGGAAATTGAGTGATCCTCCGCGCTCTTCTTTCTCCGGCGCGATGAGCGCGTCGAGTGGCGAACGGTTCCGAGAGTGCAGCGTCCCCGGCGCAGCACGGAGTGCCAGGCTGGGGCGATGCGCCGGCGAGGGAGTTCTGCGGTGGCCGTCGCGGTCGTCGCGTTGCTGCTGGGCGGCTGCGTCGAGGCGGAGTCCGGGCCGGCCGCGGTCGGCGCCGGCGGCGTCGCGGACGGCACCTCGGCGAGCGTCTCCGCCGCGGGGACCGTCGACGTCGCCTACCAGCGGCAGGGCGACTTCGCGGTCGTCGTCGCGCTCGACTGCTCGGCCTGCTCCGGGACCGTCACCGTGTCGGCGCCCGGGCGCAGCACTCCCGTCGGCGAGGCCGCGGCGGGGACGGAGTCGGCCTGGCTCCTCGAGACCGTCGCGACCGACCCCGTCGACCAGTCGCTCCTCGTGCAGACCGTCGGTCACTGGACGCTCACCCTGCGGAGCTGGAACGACCTGCCCGAGGTCTCCGGCGAGCAGTCGGGCAGTGGATCGGCGGTGCTCGCCTTCTCGGACCACGTCGACAGCCTCGACGTCGCCTACGGACCGGCGAGCAGCGAGGACTCGCTCTCCGGCCGCGTCCTCGGCACCGACGGCACCCGGCAGACCTTCGGCGACACCACCGCCTTCGCCCGCGTCGTCGACGCCACCCTGCCCGGCGTCGTCGCGATCCGCACCGACGGCGCCTGGACCCTCACCCCGACCCCCTGACGCCCGCGCGCCCCGTCGCGCTCCGCGAGATGCCACTTGTGAGCACGACACGCCGCGGAACCCGTGCACAAGTGGCATCTCGCGGGAGCGGTCGGCGGGGGCGCCCCGGGGGCTTCGCCTCGTGAGGCGATCCTGCGCCATACTTCGGGGATGAGCAAGAAGATTGACGCGGCGCATCGCGCCCTGGTAGCAGCCCTCGACAAGCACGCCGGACTCGTCGGCGACAAGTCGTCGAAGCCGAGCAAGGTCGCGCGCGCCGCGTCCGAGCTCCGCGCCGCGACGAAGGCCTACTCGGCGCTCGTCTCGGCCCGCACCGGCACCTCGAGCCCGTTCGCCGACCTGGCCGACCCTCGTCTGGACCAGCCGACCATCGCCTCCCTCCGGGCCGAGCGCGACGCGATCGCCGCGCGCCTCGCCAAGCACGAGGCGCTGGCGGCCGAGTCGGACGACCAGGCCCTCGCGGGCTGACCCTTCTCCCCCGCTCCCTCCCCCGCGGAAGTCGCCGTGTTACGGCCGTGTTTCGCGTGCCCGGCGACGCCTTGCGTACCGTGGTCCCCGGGATCCGCGCAGTCGCGGCGTCGTGCGACCGGAGGCCGGTCGCAGCGCCGGCGGTGACCAGCACCGCCGAGCGTGGACGCCGCCCGGATCCTCTCCACGGAAGGATCCACCGCATGTCCCTGCGCCGCACACTCCTCGCGACCACCGCGATCGCCGCCTCCGCCCTCCTCCTCGCCGGCTGCTCCTCGGCCGCGGGCGCGGGCGACGACACCGTCCGCATCGGCGTGGTCGGCGCGGGCGACCCCTACTGGGCGACCTACGAGCAGGCCGCGGAGGACGCGGGCATCGACGTCGAGATCGTCGACTTCACCGACTACAACCAGCTCAACCCCGCGCTGACCGAGGGCGAGATCGACCTCAACCAGTTTCAGCACCTGGTCTACCTGGCGCAGTACAACACCTCGGCCGACGCCGACCTCGTGCCGATCGGCGCGACCGCGATCTACCCGCTCGGCCTCTACTCGACCCAGTACGACAGCGTCGAGGACATCCCCGAAGGCGAGAGCGTCGCCGTCCCGAACGACGTGACCAACCAGGCCCGCGCGCTCCTCGTCCTCCAGTCGGCCGGCCTGATCGAGCTGACGGACGGCGGCACCGCCTTCTCCGGCCTCGACGACATCGACACCGACGCCTCGAAGGTCACCGTCACCGCGCTCGACGCGGCGCTCGTGCCGACCTCGCTCCCGGACGTCGCCGCCGCGGTCGTCAACAACGACTACCTCGCGGGCGCGGGCCTCGAGGCCACCGACGCCCTCGCGCAGGACGACCCGAGCGACCCGAGTGCGGTGCCCTACGTCAACGTGTTCGCCGCCCGCGCGGACGACGCCGAGAACGAGACCTACCTCAAGCTCGTCGACGTCTACCAGACCTCGCAGGACGTGCTCGACGGCGTCTCCGAGCAGTCGGGCGGCACCGCCGTCTTCGCGACGACCCCCGCCGCCGAGCTGCAGTCGACCCTCGCCACGGTCGAGGCCGACGCCTCCGCCCAGGGCTGAGCCGCCCCTCCCCCGCCGCGACCCCGCGGCCCGGCAGTGCCCGACCCCAGCAGTGCCCGACCCCAGCAGTGCCCGAACCAGCAGTGCCCCGACCAGCAGTGAAGGAAGCGCCGTGCCGCTCATCCGCCTCGCCGACGTGAGCAAGGTCTACCCGCCGCTCGCGCGCGGCGCTTCCGCCCTGACCGCCGTGGACGGCGTCAGCCTCGACATCGAGGCCGGCGACGTCTACGGCGTGATCGGCTACTCCGGAGCCGGCAAGAGCACGCTCGCGCGCCTGATCAACGCCCTCGAGCCCGCCACCGGCGGCAGCATCGAGATCGACGGACACGAGATCGTCGGCCTGCCCGAGCGCGAGCTGCGCCGGCTGCGGCTCGGGATCGGCATGATCTTCCAGCAGTTCAACCTCTTCGGCTCCAAGACCGTCGAGCAGAACGTCGCCTACCCGCTGCAGGTCGCCGGCACGCCGCGCGCCGAGCTGCGCAGCCGAGTCGACGAGATGCTCCGCTTCGTCGGCCTCTCGGACAAGGCCCGCAGCCACCCCGAGCAGCTCTCCGGCGGCCAGAAGCAGCGCGTCGGCATCGCCCGCGCCCTCGCCGCCTCGCCCCGCATCCTGCTCGCCGACGAGGCCACCAGCGCCCTCGACCCGGACACCACGGGCGAGGTGCTCGCGCTCCTGCGCCGGATCAACGAGGAGCTCGGCGTCACCATCGTCGTCATCACGCACGAGATGGACGTCGTCCAGCAGCTCGCGACGAAGGTCGCCGTGATGGAGGCGGGCCGCATCGTCGAGCGCGGCCTCGTCTTCGACGTCTTCTCGGCCCCGCGGGAGGCGGTCACCCGCCGCTTCGTCTCCACGGTCGTGCGCACGGTGCCCTCGCGGGAGGAGGCGTTGGTGCTGCGCGAGCGCCACCCCGGCCGCCTCGTCACGCTGTCCTTCTCCGACGGCTCCGCCTCGCAGGGCGAGGTCTTCGCCGAGATCGCGCAGGCCGGCGTGCCGCTCGAGCTCGTCTACGGCGGCATCACCGACGTGCGAGGTCGCGCCTTCGGCCACCTCACCGTCGCCCTCGACGCGTCCGACGACGTGGTCGAACCGCTGCTGGCCCGCCTCGGCGCCCGCGTCGCCCTCACGGAGGTGCCCCGATGAACGAGCTCATCCCGCTGCTGCCCCAGCTCGCCGAGGCGACCGGCGAGACCCTCTACATCGTGGCCTTCAGCCTGCTCTTCGGCGGGCTCGGCGGCCTGCTGATCGGGCTCGGACTCGCCGTCACCCGCGGTGGCGCGCTCTACGCCAACCGGTTCGTCTTCGGCCTGCTGAACGTGATCGTCAACGTCTTCCGGCCGATCCCGTTCATCATCTTCATCGCCGCGGCCCAGCCGCTCGCCCGCCTGGTGGTCGGCACGGGCATCGGCACCGACGCGATCATCTTCACGCTCTCGCTCGCCGCGGCCTTCGGCATCGGGCGCATCGTCGAGCAGAACCTGCTGACCGTGCAGCCCGGCGTGATTGAGGCCGCCCGCTCCGTCGGCGCGAGCCGCTTCCGGATCGTCCGCACCGTGCTGCTGCCGGAGGCGCTCGGTCCGCTGATCCTCGGCTACACCTTCGTCTTCGTCGCGATCATCGACATGTCGGCCGTCGCCGGCTACATCGGCGCCGGCGGCCTCGGCACCTTCGCGATCCAGTACGGCTACCGCCAGTTCGAGCCCGTCGTCACTTGGGCCGCGGTGCTCGT
Organism: Rathayibacter sp. VKM Ac-2857; assembly: GCF_013205025.1. Lineage (GTDB taxonomy): Bacteria > Actinomycetota > Actinomycetes > Actinomycetales > Microbacteriaceae > Rathayibacter. The sequence continues at coordinate 1,566,367 of NZ_JABMLE010000001.1, forward strand.
CATCATCGTGATCGTCCAGCTCGTCCAGCTGCTCGGCAACGTCCTCGCCCGCCGAGTCCTCCGCCGCTGACCCCCTGCCCCCCCGCCGCGAGATGCCACTTGCGTACACGACACGCCGCGAAACGCGTACCCAAGTGGCATCTCGCGGGAGGAGTCAGCACGGTGGGTGTCATGAGGATCCGATACGACCCGCAAGCGAACGCCGCCTACCTTCCCGTCGGGCGCGAACCCCGAGCCGGGGAGTCCGTCGAGCAGATCTGTGACATCGCCGACCCGCACGGGTTCGGCGAGATCATCCTCGACTTCGACGCCGCCGGGCACCTGATCGGCGTCGAGATCCTCGGCGCGCGCGCACTCCTGCGCCCCGAGGCCCTGGCCGACGCCGACATCCTCTGACGAGGGTTAAACACCTCCGCGAGATGCCACTTGTGTACGCGACACGCCGTGAAAGGCGTGCACAAGTGGCATCTCGCGGAGGAGGAGGGAGCAGAGCTCAGTAGCGGGGCTTGCGCTCCGGGCGGTCGGTGGAGCGGGACGGGCCCGAGGGACGGCCGCCGCGGTCGGCGCCGGCGCGGCTCGGGCGGCGGTCGGGCTTGAGCTCGATCAGCTGGCCGCTGATGCGGGTGCCGGCGAGGCGATCGAGCACGTCCTGGGGCAGGTCGGCCGGCAGCTCCACGATCGAGAAGTCCGGGCGGATGTCGATGTGCCCGAAGTCGCCGCGGTTCAGCCCGCCCTCGTTCGCGAGCGCGCCGACGATCTGGCGGGGCTCGACGCGCTGACGGCGGCCCACCTCGATCCGGTACGACGCGAGGTTGGTGTTCGACGAGCGCTGACGACGCTCGGGACGCTCGCGGTCGTTGTCGTACGAGGACCGGTCGGAGCGCTCGGGGCGGTCGCCCCGGCTGTCCTCGCGGCGGAAGCGGGGGTCGTCCGGCGAGAGCAGCAGCGGCTCGTCGCCCTGGGCGACGATCGCCAGCGCGGCGGCGACGTCGGACTCGACGACGTCGTGGTGCTCGACGTAGTGGCCGATGATGTCGCGGAACCGGTCGAGCCGCTCGCGGTCAGCGAGCGCCGTGGTGATGGCGTCGTCGAAGCGCGAGAGGCGGGTGACATTGACGTCCTCGACGCTGGGCAGGCGCATCTCGGTCAGCGGCTGGCGGGTCGCCTTCTCGATGGCGGAGAGGAGGCGGCGCTCGCGCGGAGTCACGAAGCTGATCGCGGCACCGCTGCGGCCGGCCCGGCCGGTGCGGCCGATGCGGTGCACGTAGGACTCGGTGTCGATCGGGATGTCGTAGTTGACGACGTGGCTGATCCGGTCGACGTCGAGACCGCGGGCCGCGACGTCCGTGGCGACGAGGATGTCGAGCTTGCCCGACTTCAGCTGCTCGACGGTGCGCTCGCGCTGGGCCTGGGCGACGTCGCCGCTGATCGCGGCGGCCGTGTAGCCGCGGGCGCGCAGCTTCTCGGCGAGCGTCTCGGTCTCGCTCTTGGTGCGGACGAAGACGATCATGCCCTCGAAGTTCTCGACCTCGAGGATGCGGGTCAGCGCATCGACCTTCTGCGGGTACGAGACCATCAGGTAGCGCTGGGTGGTGTTGGCGGAGGTCGTGGTCTTCGCCTTGACCGTGATCTCCTCCGGGTCCTTCAGGTACTTCTGCGAGATGCGTCGGATCTGCGACGGCATGGTCGCCGAGAACAGCGCGATCTGCTTCTCGACCGGGGTGTCGGCGAGGATCGTCTCGACGTCCTCGGCGAAGCCCATCTTGAGCATCTCGTCGGCCTCGTCGAGCACCAGGTACTTCAGGTGCGTGAGGTCGAGCGTGCCCTTCTCGAGGTGGTCCATGATGCGGCCGGGGGTGCCGACGACGACGTGGACGCCGCGACGCAGCGCGGACAGCTGGGTGCCGTAGCCCTGACCGCCGTAGACGGGGAGGACGTGCACGCCGCGCAGGCCGGACGCGTAGCGCTCGAACGCCTCGCAGACCTGCAGCGCCAGCTCGCGCGTGGGCGCGAGGACGAGCGCCTGCGGGGTCTTCTGCGAGACGTCGAGGCGGGAGAGGATCGGCAGCGCGAACGCCGCGGTCTTGCCGGTGCCGGTCTGCGCGACGCCGAGGACGTCGCGGCCGGACAGGAGGGAGGGGATCGTCGCCGCCTGGATCGCGGAGGGCGTCTCGTAGCCGACCTCCTTGAGGGCCTTGAGGACGGGGTCGCTGAGACCCAGGTCCGAGAAGACCAGCGAGGGGGCGGTCTCGTCTGCCGGCGCGGCCGGGGCGGTGCTGTCGGCGGCGGGCGCGGTCGCGCCGTCGGCCTGGGGGGCGGGTTCGGGTGTATCGGTGGACGCCATAGTGCAACGGTAGGCCGTCGGAGGCGCGCGAGAGCGCAGATCCGGCCTCTGAGCGGGCATTCGCGCCGGATCGGCGGCTGTGGAGGGGTCTCGGAGGGCCGCGCAGGCCCCCGCGTCAGTAGAACTCGACCGTGTCGACCCGGTTGATCAGCTCCTCGCCGTCGAGGAACCGGGTCGCGTTGCGCGCGAAGAGCTCGGCGATCAGGCGGTCCTCGGCCGCGTTCAGCGCGGCCGTGTGCGGGCTGAGCAACACGCTCGGGTGGCTCCAGAGCGGGCTGTCCTGGGCGAGCGGCTCCTCCGCGACGACGTCGAGGGCGGCGAAGCCGACCCGGCCGTCCTCGAGCGCGGCGAGCAGCGCCTCCTCGTCGATGACGGTGCCGCGGCCGACGCTGACGAGCGTCGCCCCCGGGCGCAGCGCGGCGAAGAAGTCCGCGCCGACCAGCTTCTCGGTCTGCTCCGTGCCGGGCAGCGTGACGACCACTCCGTCGATCCGCCCGGCCACCTCGGCGATCGCCGACGGCTGGACGATCTCGTCGACGTGCTCCACGGCGTCGGCGTGCCGGCTGGTGCCGATCACCCGCGCGCCCAGGGCCGCGAGCTTCTGCGCGGTCGCGCGCCCGATCGTGCCGAGCCCGACGATCAGGATCGTCTGCTCCGAGAGCAGGCTCATCGTCCAGCGCGAGCCCCACTCCCGCCGGCCCTGCAGCGCCTGCAGCCTCGGCAGCGTCTTCGCGCCGGCCAGCAGCCCGAAGAGCGAGAACTCGGCCAGCGGATCGGAGTGCACGCCCGCCGAGGTCGAGAACGCGACCCGCGCCAGCTGCTCCTCGCTCAGACCCGCCTTCTTCACCTGTGCGCCGCCGCCCGCGGGCATCGTCTGCACCCAGCGCAGCGCCGGGTTCGCGGCGACCGTGCGGGCCAGCTCCGACGGCGTCTCGTCCGGCACGCCGTAGAGCACCTCGGCCGAGTCGACCAGCTCCTCGAACTCCGCCTGCTGCTCCGTGGTGCGCTCGAAGGCCGGGTCGCCGGGGTGGTCCCCCGGGTGCCGCATCGGCGGCAGCAGCGACTGGTCGGCGACGAAGTCGATCCGCGGCTCGAGCTCGACCACCCGCGCGATCAGCTCCTCGCTGATCGGCGTGGCGGCGACCACCCGGAGGCGATCGGTCGCAGTCGGTCGGGGCTCGGTCGGCAGCGTCACGGGGATCCCTTCGAGCGGCCTGCGAGCGGCGCGGCGGGCACCGACGCGATCGACCGCGGTCTCCCGCCAGCGTATCGAGCGCCGGAAGCAACCCCTTCCCCGCCCACGTTGCTGGGGATGTCCGCATCGCCCGCTGTCGGTTCCCGAGCCGCCGCCTGGACGAACGGTGAGGACGCCCGCGCGGACCCCGGCCGCCGCCCTAGCGTCGGAGGACGGCAACATCGATCGAAGGAGACCGGATCATGGCGGCAGTGGGAGTAGCGACGGTATGGGTGCCGGTCGAGGACATGGAGCGGGCGGTCGCGTTCTACCGCGACACCCTCGGCCTCGACGTGACGAGCACCTCGAGCGACTGGTCGGAGCTCGACGCGGGCGGCCTGATGATCGGGCTCAACGCCCGCGAGTCGGCCTCCGTCGCCGAGAGCGGCGGAGCGGTCATCTCGTTCCAGCCGGACGGCAGCATCGAGGACGAGCTGGAGCGGCTGAAGGCGCGCGGCGCGTCGATCGAGGGCGAGATCAGCGACCACGAGTGGGGCCGCATCCTGCCCTTCCAGGACTCCGAGGGCAACGACCTCCAGTTCTACACGCCGCCGCAGAGCTGACGGCGAGCGCGTGAAGGCGGAGGGGAGGCGGGCAGGTCCCGCCTCCCCTCCGCGGTGTCAGGCGGGCGGGCGCAGCGGCAGGCGGCCGGCCAGGCGCGCGCCGCCGAGGGCGGCCGACGGGGCCAGCTCGATCGAGCCTCCGTAGACCGCGAACTGGCGCGAGAGGCGCTCGAGCCCCGAGAGCACCGGCGTTGCCGCGAGACCGCCGCCGTCGTCGTCGAGACCGACGACCACCGCGTGCTCCGCCTCGCCGCGCGCCACATCGAGGTGCAGCCGCACCGCGCGGGCGCCGCCGTGCTTGAGCGCGTTGGTCAGCGCCTCCTCGATCAGGCGCACCAGCAGCACGCGCTGCTCGAGCGGGACGCCGTGCTCCTCGAGACCGGGATAGTCCTCGTCGACGGCGAGGTCGACCGCGATCTCCGGTGGCAGTCGCGAGATCAGGTCGCGGGCGGCGGCGACCAGCCCGTGCTCGATGTCGACCGGGTAGAGCGCCCCGCTGACCGCGCGGACCTCCTGCTCGCGCAGCTCGTCGAGCCGCGCCGCGATGCCGAGCAGGCGCTCGTCGGCGGCATCGGAGGACGACGACGCCTCGGCCAGCCCGCGCAGCTCCGCGGCCAGCACCACCAGCGTGTTCTGCAGCCGCCCGTGCAGGCCCTGCGCGACCTCGCGGCGCACCCGCAGCTCCTCCTGCTGGAGCGCCTGCACGGCGTCGACGGCCTGCAGCAGCACCCGGGCGCGCTCCCGCTCCTTCTCGCGCACCCCGCGGGTGGCCTGGACGAGCAGGAACCCGAACGAGACGATCAGGCCGACGACCACCGCGCCCACCACCAGCTCGACCACCAGGGCGTCGAGCGCGGTCGGCAGGTAGACCCCGGCGATCAGCTGCAGCCCGACCCGGGTGAGGGCGGCGGCGACCGCGATCCCCGCCCTGACCAGCAGCCGCCGGACCCGGGGGTGGCGCTCGGGGCGGAGGAGGGTGACGAGCGCGACCGCGAGCCCGATCGAGGCGATGTTGACGACCACGCGCACGACGACGTCGACGACCGGGCCGCCGGCGACCCCGCGGACGGTCTGCGACAGCATGCCGAGCGCGAAGACCGCCTGCAGCGCGGCGAGCACGGCCAGCACGCCGCCGAGGATCGCGACGGTCCCGCGGAGGATCCGGTTGTCCTCCGCCTCGTCCGCGCGCCGCGGCCGGGAGTCGTCCGGGAGCGTCACCGGGTGTGCTCCAGGAACAGCAGGGTCGCCTCCACGCGCGGGTTGCGCGAGCCGTCGGAGCGCAGGCCGAGCGCCGCGTAGAGGGCGTTCACGTGGTTGTCGACCGAGCGGACCGCGATGCCGAGCCGCCCCGCGATCGCCGCGTTGGTGAGACCGGAGGCGAGCGCGCTCAGCACCTCGTACTGGCGGCGACTGAGGGCGTCGACGGGTGAGCTCCGGCGGGCGGTGCGCGCGGAGACCAGGGCGGGGTCGAGCACGGTCCGGCCGTCGAGGGTCGCGCGGATCGCGGTCATCAGGGCGGGGGACGAGAGGGACGAGCTCTTCGAGAGGTAACTCCAGCCGCGCACCTCGGCGCGGCCGAGCCGGAGGAAGCGGTGCATCGAGTCGACGGCCGACAGCAGCACGACGGCCAGCTCGGGATCGCCGGTGCGCAGCTCGCGGCCGAGCTCGATGCCGTCGCCGTCGCCCAGCTCGATGTCGATGATCGCGACGTCGAGCTCGGCGGGCCGCAGCCGCTCGCGCGCCTCCGCGGCGGAGGAGGCCTCGACGACGCTCCGGACCCCGGGCACCGCGCGCAGCAGCGAGGCGAGCATCTGCCGGTAGAGCGGCTGATCGTCGACGACGGCGAGCCTCAGCTCCCGCAGACCGCCCCCGAACGTCACACCGCATATCTTGACCCGGCGCCGGACACACGATCGGCGGAGATCGTGCTCAGGAGCCCGCGGACCCCGACAAAGGGGGGCATGGCTCCGTGCCCCGAACGCGTTTCAGGGCGGTCCTGGAGACATCCGGTCTCAACCCGGCGGGAGGGTCACTCCCGTCAGCGCCAGCCCGGCGAAGGCTGCGGCGAGCGCCGCCGCCCACATCCCGAGGCCGTAGCCGAGGCCGGCGGCCCAGCGCCGCTCGAGCAGCATCCGCGCGGCCTCGACGCTCGCCGTGCTGAAGGTGGTGAAGCCGCCCAGGACGCCGGTGCCGAGCACGAGCCGCCAGGACTCGTCCAGAGTGCCGGAGAGGGCCAGGCCGGTGACGACGCCGAGCAGCAGCGAGCCGGAGACGTTGATGAGGAGCGTCCCCACGGGCCAGCGCACCGGGACGAGCGAGCGCGCCACTCCGTCGAGGACGAGGCGGGCCGCGGCGCCGACGCCGCCGGCGAGGGACACGCAGAGGAGGAGGAGCGGCGGCGTCACGGCGTCAACGCGGCACGCCGACTCGCGAGCACGACGCCGAGCACCGCCGCGAGGGTGCCGAGCACGAGCGTGACGCCCGTGGAGAGGAGGACCTCGGCCCAGCGGCCGGCCTCGAGGAGGGCCACCGTGTCGAGGGAGAAGGTGCTGTAGGTCGTGAAGCCGCCGAGCACCCCGGTGCCGAGCAGCAGGCGGAGGGTGCGCCGCCCGCCGGTGTCGGGCCCGCGGCGGGCGAGCCCGGCGAGCAGGAGGCCGAGCAGGAAGGCGCCGACGAGGTTGACGGCGATCGTCGCCACCGGGACGGTGCCGAGCGGGGGCAGGGCGAGCACGGTCGCGGAGCGGGCGGCGGTGCCGACCGTGCCTCCGGCGGCGACCAAAAGGATCGCGCTCGGCCGCAGGTGCAGCGGCCGGGCCTGCGGCGGCGCGGTGTCCAGCGGCCGGGTCACTCCCCCGTGTCCCACGGCACGCGGCGGCGGGTGCCCCCGTCCGCGCGGGGCACGACGAGCACGGGGCGCTGCTGGCGGTGCGCGAGGTGCACCGCGACGCTGCCGCTGAGGAACTCGGCGATGCCCGCGAGCACGCCGGGGTCGCGGGTGCCGACCACGATCATCCGCGCGTCGACCTGCTCCGCGAGGTCGGTCAGGGCGAGAGCCGGCTCGCCCTGAGCGGTGCGCAGCGTCCAGTCGACGCCCGTGCCGGCGAGGAGCTCGGTGAGCGACTCGCGGAGCCCGGGCGGCTCGGTCGGGCCGGCGTCGGCGCCGCCGGAGCGGGGCACCAGGCCGACGGGTATGCCGCCGGTCATCGGGTCGACGTACTCGCCGACGAGGTACGGATCGGCGACGACGGTGAGCAGCAGCAGCGGGGCGCCGAGCCCGGAGGCGAGCTGCGCGGCGGTGCGGACGACCTCGGGACGCTGCCCGTCGACGACGCCGACGAGCACGGGTCCGGAGGGGGTGGATTCGGTCATGGACGGCTCCTTCCCTGGTCCTTCCATCCTCCCACCGGGGCACGGCCGCGAGGCGATGCTGCGCGACGAGTTCGCCCGTGATCATTCCGTTACCGGGCGGGCCCGGGCTAGAGTGACGAGTCGCCGGGCCCTGCCGGCGCCCACCACGGCCGTTCACCGGCCCCGCAGCACCCCCTGCACCACCCCCAGTCCGCCCACCCGAGGAGAGCGCACGCGTGTCGACCACTGGCATTCCCGATCCGCAGGAGTGTCACGACACCTCTCCCTCCGCGCCCGTGCACCTCACCCGCCGAGAGGCCCGCGCTGCTGAGGCCGCCGCCGCCGCACGGACCACCGACGTGGCGGAGCCCGTCACGGCTCCTCGTGCCGTGATCGCTCCTCGCGCTGCGACCGCCCCGCGCACAGCCGCGGCCGCCCCGCGCACTGCCGCGACCCCGCGCACGCCGGCCGCACCGCAGCCCGCCCGCACCGGCTCGCTCAGCCGCCGCACCCTCGGCTTCGCCACCTTCTCGATCGTCGGCGGCCTCTTCGCCACCGCCGCGCTCCCCGCGTACGGCGCCCGCAGCACCGCGGCCACCGCGGGCGGCACCGCCGCGAACCGGGTCGGCCTGCAGAACCTCACCGTCTCCTCGGAGGCGGCCGGCCAGACCGCCGTCCGCGACGCGTTCGCCGCGCCGACGCAGGCGCAACTCGACGAGGCCAGCCGCCAGGCCGCCGTGCTGCAGAACGCGAACGGCGGCGGCTTCAGCACCGTGCAGACCCGCGCCGTCGGCGACGACTACCCGTGGCCCTACGAGACGATCGACGACAACGGCGGCGGGCTCTCCCCGCTCGGCTACTACTACCGCGAGTGCGTCGACTTCGTGGCCTGGCGCCTCAACCGCGACGCCGGCGCGACCGCCGCGCCGTGGAAGTACACCTGGGGCAACATCACCCCGATGGGCGGCAGCGCCTGGGAGTGGCCGGACAACTGGGCCGCCAAGGGCTGGGCCACCAGCGCCGTGCCGATCGTCGGCTGCGTCGCCTGGTGGACCTACAACCACGTCTCCTACGTGCAGCAGGTCAACGGCGACGGCACCGTCCTCCTCGAGGAGTACAACTACGGCGGCCGCCACAGCTACGTCACCCGCACCTTCCCCACGGCGCAGGTCCCCCTCTTCCTCTACCCGCCGGCCCTGTAGCGGCGCGGATCGCTCACCGCCTTCGTGCGGAGCCGTCCCTGCTGATCGAGTAGCCCGCGCGGCGGGCGTATCGAGATCCACCACCGCCATCAGGACGAGTCTGCAGACCCGCCGTGCTGACGGTGGGCGGGTCTCGATACGCCCCTGCGGGGCTACTCGACCAGCATGACGGCGTCCCCCAGCACCCGGACGCGAAGCGAAGAACATGCTGATCGAGTAGCCCGCGCAGCGGGCGTCTCGAGATCCATCAGCGACACCAGGACGAGTCTGCAGACCCGCCGTGCTGACGGTGGGCGGTCTCGATACGCCCCTGCGGGGCTACTCGACCAGCATGACGGCGTCCCCCAGCGCCGAGACGCGAAGCAGAGTTCATGCTGATCGAGTAGCCCGCGCAGTGGGCGTATCGAGATCCACCACCGCCGGAAGACGAGTCTGCAGACCCGCCGTGCTGACGGTGGGCGGGTCTCGATCCGCCCCTGCGGGGCTACTCGACCAACAACAGGGCTCTGCCCCTCACTGAGTCCCGAAGCCGTCCCCACCGTCTTCGCTCTATGCCGACTCGGCGGCGGGAGTCGCATGCAGAGTCACCGTGACGCTCACGTCCTCCTCCGGGACGTTCAGGAAGAGCGCGGCGACCTCGCGGGCGACGGCGTCCACCTGGTCGACAGTCCGCGCCTGCCCCACGGTGTCGAGTTCGGGGATCGTGATGAGCCACCAGCGTCCGTCCCGCTCGGCGGTCGCTGCAAGGACGTGTCTGGTCATCGTCATCTCTCCGTCGCCGTTCCCGCCGTCATCCGCGATCGTCTCGCTGAGCAGACCGATGACGCCCGCCGAGAAGTAGACCCGTCCAGGCTCATCGGAAGAAGAGCCGTGCAGGAGATGGCGCGGGACGGCTGCTCCCGCCTGCTCGGCCCCGGACCGAGAAGTCTCAGAGCGCGCGGCGTCCACCCGGGGAGTCGCTCACGCCGCGAACGGGTGCACGACTGAGGCCGGGAGGCCCGATCCGCGGGAGAACAGGTCGATTCGGCGGATCCAGCCTCAGTTGCGCGCGGGGACGTCCTCGAGGACGGCCAGGAGGGCGGCGAACGCCGGGGTCCGGGGGTCGATCGGGGCGTAGTGGTCCGCCTCCGGGAGTTCGACGAGGCGTGCGGACGGGTGCGTGGCGCAGTAGCGGCGGCTGTAGTCGACCGGGACCTCGGCGTCGCGGTCGCCGTGCAGCAGCGCGGTCGGCATCGGCGGGGCGGGGAGCTGCGCGGGGTCGAGGTCGCCGAGCGGGCCGTCCGGGCCCAGCAGCTCCGCGACGGCGCCGTCGCCCAGCCGCTCGTCCGCGGCGGCGCGCAGGTCGACGACTCCGGCGAGCGACACGACGGCGTCGACGTGCGGCGACGGGTGCGCGGCCTGCGACCACAGCGCGAGATGGCCGCCGGCCGAGTGGCCGACGAGCACGGTGCGCGGGCGCTCCTCCGCCGGGATCAGCCGCGGGAGCGCCGCGATCGCCGCGAGGACGTCGTCGAAGGTGCCCGGCCGTCCTCCGCCCTCGTCGCCGACACGCCGGTACTCGAGCAGCAGCACCGACCAGCCGGCGTCGGCGAGCGCGGCGGCCAGCGGACGCGCGTGGCTCCGGTCCCAGCGCGCGCGCCAGAAGCCGCCGTGCACGAACAGCACGAGATCCCGCCCCGAGCCGCGGTAGAGCTCCGCGATCTGCTCCGGCGCCTCGCCGTAGCGGAGCACCCGGTCGGCCTCGCGCGCGGCGAGGTCGAGGACCCCGCTCACGCTCCCCCGTGCACCTCTCGGGACTCGCGCGCCCCCTCGACGAGCAGGTCGCGCACCGCCAGCACCACGGTCTCGACCTCCGCGAAGGAGGTGGAGAGCGGCGAGAGGCCGAGGCGGATGCCGCTGGGCGTGCGGAAGTCCGGGATGATCCCGCGCTCCCAGAGCACGGGCACCATCGCGGCGAAGTCCGGGTGGTCGACGGTGATGTGACCGCCGCGGCGCGCGGGCTCGCGGGTGGTCGACAGCTCGACGCCGAGCGGGGCGAGGTGCTCGTCGAACAGCTCGACGGCGAAGGCGGTCAGCGCGATCGACTTCGTGTGGATCGCGGGCAGGCCCGCCTCCTCGATCAGGTCGAGCATCGCCTGCATCGCGAGCATCCCGACGATCGGCGGCGTCCCGCTGAGGAAGCGCCGGATGCCATCGGCGGGGTCGTAGGCGTCCCCCATCCGGAACGAGTCCTTGACGCCCATCCAGCCCTGGATCGGCTGGGCGGCGCCGGCGATCAGCTCGCGGCGCACGTAGAGGAAGGCGGGCGCGCCCGGCCCGCCGTTGAGGTACTTGTAGGTGCAGCCCGTGGCGAGATCCACGCCCCAGGCGTCGAGCTCGATCGGCAGCACGCCGACGGAGTGGCAGACGTCCCAGAGCACCAGCGCACCGTGCTCGTGCACGATGTCGGTGATCGCCGGGACGTCGGCGGCGTAGCCGGAGCGGTAGGCGACCTGGCTCAGCACGACCACGGCCGTGTCGGCGCCGACGACGGCGCGGACGTCCTCGGGCGTGACTCCGGAGCCCGACTCGGTCTCGATCCAGCGGATGCTCGCGCCGGTCTCGGCGGCGATGCCCTCGACCACGAAGCGGTCGGTCGGGAAGTTGCCGCGGTCGATGACGATCTCGGAGCGGTCGGGCCGGGCGGTCAGCGCGGTGCGGATCAGCTTGTAGAGCGAGACCGTGGTGGAGTCGCCGACGACGACCTGGCCGGGAGCGGCGCCCAGCACGGAGCGGCCGAGGCGGTCGCCGAGCGTCAGCGGGAGCTGGAACCAGCTGTCGTCCCAGCCGCGGATGAGGCGGTTCCCCCACTCCTGCTCGACGAACGCGGCGTAGCGCTTCGTCAGGACCTTCAGCGGGCGGCCGAGCGAGTTGCCGTCGACGTAGGCGGGCAGCGCCGGGTCGTCCGCGCCGACGAAGCGCGAGCGGTAGCCGGCGAGCGGGTCGAGGCGGTCGAGCTCGGCCGCGGAGGAGCGGACGGTCTGGTCGAGGGCCACGGCGGCCCTCCTCTCGTGTGGGGCGCGGATGCGGGGGGGGTGCTCCGGCGTGGGACGCCAGGGGAGCTCCACAGTCGCACGATCCGCCCTCGCGGGACAGCACTCGCGCGAGGATGGTCGGATGACCTCCTCCGCAGCGCCCGTCGACCGCCGATCGCGCCTGCTGCCGAGTCTCGGAGTCGGCGTCGCAGCCGGTCTGCTCGGGCTGCTGCCGTGGCTGCTGACCGGGCTGCGGCTGCCGGTGCAGAACCTGTGGGCGGTCGAGGTGCTGCCCGAGGAGATGCCGCTCGCGCTGCTGCCGCTCGCCCCGTCGAGCGTGACGGAGATCGTCTCCGTGATCGTGACCGGGTCGGCGCTGGCCGGGCTCGCGGCGCGCGTCGGACGCTCGCGCGGCATCGGCCCGCTCGGCGCCGTGCTCGGGGTGGTCGGCGTGCAGGCGGTCGCGCTGGTGCAGTCGGCGGTGACCGTGTCCGGGGGGCTGCGCGAGGGCCCTGCGTCAGGGCTCTACCTGGGGGTGCTCGTGGGCGGCGCGGGTGCCGCGATCCTCGTCGGCGCGCTGCTCCTGGTGCTCATCGCGCGGGCGCCGCGGGCAGGGGCGGCGTTCGCGATCGCGCTGGCCGTGGTCGCGGCCGGCGGCTGGCTGACCCGGGTCGTCGCTCCGCTCAGCGCGGACGGGTCGGCGCCCGGCCTCGCGCTGCTGAACGCGGTGCAGTGGCTGCCGGGGATCCTGGCCGGTCTCGCCCTCGCCTGGTGCGGGGTCCTCTCCGTCGGCCGGGTGATCGCCTGGGTCGCGAGTCTCGCTGTGCTCTGGGCCGGACCGGTGCTGGTCACCGCTGTCTCCGCCGCCACCAACACGCGGGTGCTGGTCCGCCATCCGCTCGAGATGCTCGACTACGCGCAGGCCGTGTTCACCAGCGCGCTGATGCTCCCGGCCGTGTCACTCCGCACGCCCGGGACCGCCCTCGTGGTCGCCGCCCTCGGCGTCGCGGCCCTCCGCGCCTGGCACGCCCGCCGGGCGAGGTGAGCATGCTGGTCGAGTAGCCGCGCTCTCTTCGCCGGTGGAGTAGCCGCGCTGTTCCTGCTGGTCGAGTAGCCGCGCAGCGGCGTATCGAGACTGTGTCTGCGGTGGTGGATCTCGATACGCCCTCTGCGAGGGCTACTCGATCAGCATGAAGGGACCGCTCCGCGGGCTACTCGATCAGCATGCTCGGTGCGGGAGGGGTCAGGACTCGAACCAGCCTCGGGGGTGGTGGTCGGCCGTCAGCGGCGTGCGCTCGCGCTTGGGGCGCGCCCACTGCACGGCGTTGGCCAGCACCCGCTTGATGTCGGGGTGGTGGTAGACCGGGTAGTCCTGGTCGCCGGGCGAGAAGTAGAACACCTTGCCGAGGCCCCGGGTGTAGGTCACTCCGGAGCGGAACACCTCGCCGCCCGAGAACGTCGAGAGGAACACCGTCTCCTCCGGCACCGGGATGTCGAAGTACTCGCCGTACATCTCCTGCTCGGGGATGACGATCGGGCTCGGCACGCCCTCCGCGATCGGGTGCGTCGGTGCGATCGTCCAGACCAGCTCGCGGTCGTGGTCGTTCCGCCACTTGAGCGAGCAGGTCGTGCCCATCAGCGCCTGGAAGATCTTCGAGTAGTGCCCGGAGTGCAGGATCAGGATGCCCATCCCCTCCTGCACGTGCCGCAGCACCCGCTGCACGACCTCGTCCGACACCTCCGGGTGCGCGATGTGCGCCCACCAGAGCAGCACGTCGGTCTTCGCCAGCGCCTCCTCGGTCAGCCCGTGCTCGGGCTCGGGGAGGGTCGCGGTGCGCACCGAGACCGCGTCGCCGAGCGACTCGGTCAGGCCGTCGGCGATCACGCGGTGGATGCCGTCGGGGTAGTGCCGCATCACGGTCTCGTCGCCGCGCGTCTCGTGGCGGAACTCGTTCCAGACCAGGACCTCGAGGGGTGCGCTCATGCGACCGCGACCTCCTTCTTCTCGGCGGCGGAGCGGTAGATCGCGTCGACCACCCGGCTGCGGTGCAGCGCGTAGTCGCCGTAGTGGCCGGCGTAGCGGGGGCCGTCGGCGGGAGCGTCGGCGCCGGAGGCGATCGCGGCCAGGAACTCGGCGATCACCGAGCGGTGGTGCCCGGCGGGCACCGGCACGTCGGGGCGCGAGACGGTGGGGGCGCCGGCGACCTCGGAGTAGAACGTGAGCGTCCCCTCCGTCGCGTAGTCGGCGACGTGCAGGCGGGCACCGCCGGCCGAGCCGAGCAGCTCGACCTCGATATCCTCGTGCACCTTGGAGTAGCTGGCCCAGGAGGCGTCGAGCTGCAGGCTGCGGCCGTTGTCGAGGCGGAGAAGCGCGCTGGAGAAGTCCTCGACCTCGAAGGCGTGCGTGCCGGTGGCGGCGACGCCGTGCGGGCGTCCGCCGCGGCCGGAGCGGCCGATCTCGCCGTACGCGACGGCGGAGACGCTGGTCACCCGGGGCTCGCCGAGCAGGTGCAGCGCGATGTCGAGGACGTGCGAGCCGAGGTCGATCAGCGGACCGCCGCCGGCGAGCTCCTTGCTGGTGAACCAGGAGCCGATGCCGGGGATGCCGGTGCGCCGCTGCCAGCTCGCGCGAGCGTGGTAGATCTCGCCGAGCGGAGCGTCGTCGAGGTAGCTGCGCAGGTAGGCGACGTCGGCGCGGCGGCGGTGGTTGTAGGCGATCTCGAGGACGCGGTCGTTCGCGCGGGCGGCCTCGACCATCTCGGCCGCGAGCTCGGCGGTGGTCGCGAGCGGCTTCTCGCAGAAGACGTGCTTGCCGGAGGCGAGCGCTGCGACGGCGATCGGGTGGTGCAGGTGGTTGGGCACGCCGATCGAGACGACGTCGAGGTCGTCGCGGGCGACGAGCTCCTCCCAGTCGGCGTAGAGGTCGGGGACGCCGCGGCTGGCGCCGAGCTCGCGCAGGCGCTCCTCCTCCTGGCCGGCGAGCGCGACGACGCGCGCACCGGGGAGGGCCTGGAAGGCGTCGAGGTGGGTGGTGCCGGCGAAGCCGAGGCCGACGACGCCGACGCGCAGCTCCCCCGGGATCTCGGTCGTGCCTGTGTTCTCGGTCATGCCGTCGAGCCTAGTCGAATTGATTCGACTCCTCGATAAAGTGACCGTCCGCGGAGCGTCTCCCGCGCCCGTCCGCTACAGCTCGTGGCGCTCGTCGGCCGGGGCGCGCAGCAGGAGCTTGCAGTCGACCGGCGGCGAGGTCAGCGTCGCGCCGGAGGGAGTGGTCGCCGTGAACACACCGGAATCGCGGATCCAGCCCGCCTCGAGGTCGTCCGCGGTGACCGTCCGGTTCTCGTCGACGAGCCGGTACTCGCCCCCCGTCTCGATACGGGCGTCCTGCCGGCCGAACCCGGCGAGCGAGACCGTGAGCGGGACGTCGCCGGTGTTCGCGAGGACGGAGGTGATCCGGATCGGCGTGCCGACGGTGACCGGCCGGCCCGCCTCCAGGACGAGCTCGGCGCGGACGGTGACGGTGAGCTCGGGATGCTCGGCCGCCGGGGCGGACACGACCGCCGGCGGCGCGGGGGTGGCGGGCTCGGCGGCGTGGGCGGCGGTCGACGCGGTGCCGGCCGTGACGAGGATCAGAGTGACGCCGGCGGCGGCGAGGCCGGTCGCGGAGGAACGGCCGCCGGTGCGCGCGACGCGGGGACGAGAGGACATGGATGCTCCTTGAGGGACGCGGTTCGGGCTCGGGGCGGAGCGCCCACAGCGTTGCAGAGGGAGCGGCCGGGTGTCTCCTTTCTGACGCGCACCGGTCGGATCGGCGGAGATCGTGCGGCGGGGGTCTCGATGGGCGGCCTGCGGCGGCTGCTCCGCGGGGCGCATCGAGACCCGCCGTCTCGAACACGATGGATCTCGATACGCCCGCTCCGCGGGCTACTCGATCAACATGCAAGCGCCCACTCCGCGGGCTGCTCGATCAGCATGGAGGGGACCAGCAGGACACATGGGGATCCGCGCATCATGCTGGTCGAGTAGCCCCGCAGGGGCGTATCGAGACCCACCGTCGTGAGCAGGGTGGATCTCGATACGCCCGCTTCGCGGGCTACTCGATCAACATGCAAGCGCCCGCTCCGCGGGCTGCTCGATCAGCATGGCTCGATCAGCAGGGAGGCGTCAGTCCGTGCGCTGCAGGCGGACCGCGATGTACTCGCGGCCCGGCAGGTCGATGCGGAAGCGGCCCGAGTAGGTGCCGGGCAGCCGCTCGACCGTCATGGCCCAGGTGTCGAGGACGTCGACCGTGTACGAGACGTCGGGCTCGAGCAGGAAGCGGCGGTAGGTGGGGCGGTCGAAGCCGAAGTAGTAGAGGTAGTACTCGCCCTCGACGCCGGCGCGCGGCACGTCCCAGTCGAGCGGGATCGGCTCGAGGCCGCGAGCGGGCCCCTCGGCCAGCACCGACTCCAGGAACGCGATGCGCGCGGGGCTCGTCCCCCGCAGCTCGCCGCCCTTCGACCACCAGAGCACGTCGTCCGGGTGCACATAGGTCTCGCCGTGCCCGACGTAGCCGCCGCGCAGCGCGCCCTCCCAGAACCGCCGCACCAGCTCCTCGCCGGTGATGTTGCCCCAGCCCTGGTCGATGTCGCCCTCGTAGGCGCACTCGTCGATCACCACCGGCTTGCCCCAGCGCCGCCACTCCGTCGTCATCTCGGCCGTCTTGTAGACGTCCTGGCGCTGGATGCTGGCGTGCGTGATCCACGGGCGGGAGTGGTCGTAGAACTCGCGGCAGTTGTGGATCGACAGCAGGTGCTGCGACGGGTCGTCCTCCCCCACGATCCGGGCGAAGCGCTCCCAGTCCTCCTCCGTCTTCTCGAACAGCAGGTCGTACTCGTTCGCGAGCGACCACCAGACGTTCGCGAACGAGGCGAGCCGCGCCACGGCGTAGCGCACGTAGCGGTCGTCGGCGACGGCGTCCATCGTCGAGAAACCCCAGCGGTCGTAGGCGTGGAAGAGGATCAGGTCGGCCTCGATGCCGAGCTCGCCGAGCTCCTCGATCCGCCGCTCGAGGTGCGCCCAGAACTCCGGATCGAAGCGCTGCCAGTCGAACCCCGCCGCCGGCGAGCCCTCGAACGGGTAGAGCTCCGGCTCGTTCTCGTTGAAGAGGTACGACTTCGGGAAGACGCACATCCGCATCTTCGTGAAGGGGGCGGTGGCGAGCGAGGCGAGCGTCCGCTCCTCCAGCTCGTCGCCCTGGTGCGTCCAGGCGTAGGAGGTGGTGCCCAGCGGGCGGTGCCGGGTGCCGTCGGCGTGCGCGAAGTGGAAGGTGTCGGCCACCCGGACCGGGCCGTGCCGCCCCTCCACCGCCGCCGTCACCGAGACGGAGCCGGTGACGCCGTCGAGCGAGCGGGCACTGCTCGAGGTGGTCCAGGCGTACTCGCCGGTCGCCTCGGGCATCCAGCGCAGCCGGTACACGCCGTCCCCGTCGTAGAAGCCGGGCACGCGCACCGAGCCGTCGGGCCCGTCGACGATCGCCGAGAGCGCGACGTCGACGAACGGGTTGCCGTGCGCGGGCCCGCGCAGCTCGATCTCGAAGCGTCCGAAGACGGAGGCGGTGGCCGGTGCGGACACGCCGGCCGAGGCGAGCGGGACGTCCGCGCCCTCGTAGTCGCCGGACGGCTCGACGTACCGCTCCTGCTCGCGGACCGGGGCGGGCTCCTCGGTCGGGATCGCGGCGACCTCGGCGAGCAGCGCCTCGCGCTCGGCCGCGTCGAGCGACTCCTCCGTGTCGACGACGAGCCCGATCGGGTAGCCGTGCAGCGTGTGCAGGATCGAGGAGTGCACCAGCCCGGGGAGGCGGCGCTCGACGATCGCGTGCCCCCGCGGGTCGCGGAGGACCTCGTACAGGCGCGTCTCGCGCGAGAACCGCTCGGCGGTGTCGGTGGTGTGCGGCACGGTCAGCCCTTCACGGCGCCGGCGAAGGCGCCCTCGACGAAGTAGCGCTGGAACATCAGGTAGACGATCAGCACGGGGAAGACGGACATGATGGTGAAGGCGTTCAGCGGCCCGTACGAGCTGGTGAACTGCGACTGGAAGCCCTGCAGCGCGAGCGGGATCGTCCACGAGTCCTGGCTCTGCAGCAGGGCGAGCGCGATGGAGTACTCGTTCCAGGTGGAGACGAAGTCGAGGATGAACAGCGCGGCGAGGGCCGGGCGGGCCAGCGGCAGGATGATCGTCAGGAACAGCCGCCAGTTGCCGGCGCCGTCGATCCGCGCGCTCTCGTCGATCTCCTCCGGGATCTGCCGGAAGAAGCCGTAGAGGATGAAGGTCTGGTAGGGCAGGCCGAAAGCGATGTACGGCAGGATGATGCCGAAGTTGCTGCTCAGCAGCCCCAGCCCGTTGATCACCTGGAACAGCGGGGCGATCGCGACCTGGATGGGCACCATCGCGCCGAGCGCGATCACGCCCATCAGCAGGCGCTGCCGGCGGAACCGCATCCGGGCCAGCGCGAAGGCGGCGGCCGCCGAGATGAACAGGCCGATCGGCACCTTGAACAGCGCGATGATCAGGCTGTTGCCGCCCGCGGTGAGCAGGTTGCCGCGGTCGAGGGCCTCGACGTAGTTGCCGAAGTCGGGCGACCACGGCGGCACGAAGGCCGGCGTGCTGAAGATGTCGGCCTCGCTCTTGAGCGACGTGAAGACCATGAAGATCAGCGGGACCGCCCAGATCAGGACGGCGAAGACCAGCGCGATCCACAGGCCGATCCGGATGTAGTCGCGGCCGCCGACCGGGCGGCGGGTGCGCTTGACCGGCGCGACCAGGCCGGGCGCGCTGGTCGGGATGCTCGTGACGCTCATGAGTTCTTCTCCTGACGAGCCGTCCACACCATGTACGGGACGACGATGACGAGGGTGATCACGAGCAGGACCGTGGCGATCGCGTTGCCCTGGCCGTACTCGTGGTTGTTGAAGGACTGCTGGAACGACCACAGCGCGAGCACCTGCGTCTGCTGCGCGGGGCCGCCGCCGGTCATGCCGACGATCAGGTCGAACACCTTGATCGAGTTGATGATCGTGAGGACCACGACGATGACCGTGGTCGGCCGCAGCGCCGGGATCGTCACGTTGCGGAACACCTGCCAGGCGTTCGCGCCGTCGAGCCGCGCCGCCTCGACATGGTCGGGCGAGACGCTCTGCAGGCCGGCGAGGAAGAGCACCATGTTCGTGCCCGCGATCTGCCAGACGAAGGCCGCGAAGATCGAGTAGAGCGCGAGGTTCTTGTCCCCGAGCCACTGCACCTCGGCCAGCCACGGCAGGTCGAACAGCTGGGCGAGGTTCACGCCGACGCCGTAGTTGGGGTTGTACATCCAGCGCCACATGTTCGCGATGGCGATCGGGGCGAGCACGCCCGGGATGTAGAAGAGCGAGCGGAAGGCGTTGCGCCCGAACAGCGGGCGGTTGAGCGCCAGCGCCATCACGAGGCCCAGGCCGACGGGGATGAACAGCGAGAGCACCACCCAGATCAGGGTGTTCGAGAACGCGGTCCAGAACACCGGGTCCTGGGTGAAGATGCGCACGTAGTTCTGCAGGCCGACGAAGACCTGCGGAGCGCCCTGGAACCCGGACCACTCGAAGAAGCTGAGCCGCACCGACTCGAGCGAGGGGCCGACCACGAAGACGAGGTAGGCGGCCAGCGCCGGCGCCAGGAACGGCAGGGCGGCGAGGAAGCCGGTGCCGCCGAAGCGGGCGAGGGCCCGGCGGCGCGGGTGCTTGGGCCGCGGCTGCTCCGGGGCGGCCCGCCGCGGGCGGGCGGGGGTGGATGTCGTCATGTCGGACCTCTCGGACGTCTCGGACACGGGGATGCTCGGGCACGGGGGCGCGGGGCGGAGGAGGCGCGGCCCCCTCCGCCCGCGGCGTCACTGCTGGTCGATGAACGTCTGGAACTCGGCGCCGGCGTCGGCCGGGTCGAGCTCGCCGGTCGCGACCAGGTTCTGGATGCGCCAGTACTCCGTGGTCTGCGACTGCGAGAGGTTCTGGTCGTTGTTCATGTAGACGCCGGTCGCCGCCTCGGTGATCGGGTTCCAGAGGGCGTCGAAGGCGCTCTGGTCCTCGGGGGCGACGTCGACGTTGACCGAGCGGCTGCCGAAGGTGGCGATGAACTTCGCCTGCGCCTCGGGCGAGGTCAGGTAGTCGAGGAACTTCGCGGCCTCGTCGGGGTGCTCGGAGTTCGCGGAGATGTAGTTGTTCTCGTTGAAGCCGTAGATGCGGTCGGTGCCCGTGGGGAAGGCGAAGATGCCGACCGAGTCCTCGGACATCCCGGCGTCGCGGATCTGCTGGTTGAACCAGTCGCCCTCGATCGCCATGGCCGCCTTGCCGCCGAAGAAGAGCGAGCTCGACTCGTCGTTGTTGATCGAGATGAAGCCGCTGTTGACGTAGTCCTTCGTCCAGGTGGCGAACTCGGTGAAGGTGTCGGTGACGCAGGACTCGTCGGCCCAGCTCGCCTCGCCGGTGACGAGGGCCTGGTAGCCGTCGGCGCCGCACTCGGTCTCGAGCAGGCTGTCGAGCAGGCGCATCACGTGCCAGTTGACGGTGCCGCCGAACTCGAACGGGGTGATGCCCGCGTCCTTCAGCTTCCCGGCGTCCTCGACCAGCTCGTCGTAGGAAGTGGGCGCGGCGTCGATGCCGGCCTGCTCGAAGAGGTCCTTGTTGTAGAAGACCGCCTCGGTGCGCTGGGTGTAGGGGACGCCGTCGTAGCCGCCGTACTGGGTGACGGTGGACATCGTGGTGTCGGAGAAGCGGTCGGCCCAGCCGTACTCGTCGTAGTACTCCTTCAGGTCCAGGCTCGCGCCGGCGTCGATGAACTCGCCGCCGAGACCGGGGCCGGCCCAGGAGAAGAAGAGGTCGGGGGCGCCGCTCGTGCCCAGCGTGGTGCGGAGCGCGTCCTTGTGCGCGTCCACCGCCCGCTGCTCGACCTTGACGGTGATGTCGGGGTTCGCCTCCTCGAAATCGCTGACGATCTCGTTGATCGTCGCGTTCGCGGAGTCGGCCGACTCGGTGAGCTTGAACCAGGTGATCTCGGTCTTGCCGCCGGAGTCACCGCCGCTCGCGGAGCAGCCGGCCAGGCCGGCGAGGAGGAGGGCGCCCGTGGCGAGGGCGACGGATCGGGTCAGAGCACTGGAACGGGTCAGAGCACGCATCTTCGCGTCCTTTCGCTGCTCGACATCGCAGCAGCGCGACATCGACGTCGGATCCGCCGAACGGGGCCGGGACTGGAGCTCCAGCGGCGGTGGATGAGGGATACGTTATCGATAACACATTCGCGCGACAATGCGCGCAACCGGTTGATAGGTCACGATCGGGTAACGCGGAGCGGCCGGAATCGGCTCAGTAGAGTGAGCGGGTCGCCGCCAGGGAGGGAGCCTCGATGTCGAGCACGTCCCCGCCCCGCGCACGGCCGAGCATGGCCGACGTCGGGCGGCACGCCGAGGTCTCGGCGCAGACCGTCTCCCGCTTCTTCACCGGTGGCTACGTCGCTCCGGCGACGCGCGTGCGCATCGAGGCGGCGATCGCCGAGCTCGGCTACCGGCACAACCGCGTCGCCAGGAACCTGCGGGTGCAGCGGACCGACACGGTCGGCTTCCTCGCGATGGGGCCGCTGAACTACGGGCACTCCGAGCTGCTGACCGGGGTGAGCCGGGCGGCGCGCGCCGAGGGGCTCTCGCTGATCACGGCACTGCTCGAGGTCGGGCCGGACGCCCCCGGGGCGCGCGAGGAGATGCGGCACGCGGTCGACAAGCTGCTCTCGTTCCAGGTCGACGGGATCATCGTCGGCACGCCCTACGGCGGGCTCGACGAGCTGGTCGAGTACATCGCCGCCTCCGTGCCGGTCGTGACGCGGTCGGAGCGCGGCGGCCCGGCCGGCGACTCCACCTACGCGGACTCCTACGGCGCCGGCTATCTCGGCACCCGGCACCTGCTCGAGCTCGGGCACCGGCGGATCCTGCACCTCGCCGGGCCCGGCGACCGCAACGAGGCCGTCGACCGCGAGCGCGGCTACCGGGCGGCGCTGACGGAGGCGGGGGTCGCCCCGCTCGAGGTGCTGCGCTGTGCCGAGTGGGACGCGGAGTCGGGCGCCGCGCAGGGCCGGTCCGTCGATCCGGAGTCGTTCACCGCGGTCTCGGCCGCCAACGACCAGATCGCGCTCGGCTTCCTCCGCGCGATGGCCGAGCGCGGCCGGACGGCGCCCGGCGACTACTCGATCGTCGGCGTCGACGACATGCCGGACTCCGCGTACTACTCGCCCCCGCTGACGACGATGCACCTGGACCACCAGCTGCTGGGCGAGAAGGCCCTGCAGATGCTGGCCGCGCGCATCCGCACCGGCGAGCGCCAGGAGCGGACGGCGGTCACCGCCCGCCTGGTGCTGCGCTCGTCGACGGCACCGCTGCGCTGACCGCGGGGTCTCGATACGCCGCTGCGCGGCTACTCGACCAGCAGGGGAAGAGCCGCCTGCCTCATGCTGATCGAGTAGCCCTCGCAGAGGGCGTATCGAGATCCACCACCGTCAGAACCAGGGTCTGCAGACCTGCCCTCTTGAGGACGCCGGGTCTCGATACGCCCCTGCGGGGCTACTCGACCAGCATGACTGCAGCCGTCGCTGCGAATCGATTCATGCTGATCGAGTCAGCAGGTGTCCCTCAGTCGCGCGCGCGGTCCGCGGCGGAGAGGCGGGCGAGCAGCTCGGCCAGGTCGCGGCGGACGACGGGGGCCTCGAGCGCGTCGCGGTCGGCGGCGTCGTAGGCCGCGGCGAACGCCTCGAGCTGGCGGTGGAGCTCGGTGCGCGCGGCTCCGCGGGCGACGGGCTCGAGGCGCTGCGCCAGGCGGAGGCCGGCGCGGACGACGAGCGGCTGGTCCAGCGCGTAGGCGCGGAGCGCGAGGTAGACCTCGGCGAGCAGGTCGGCGGCGGTCGGCCAGCTGCACCACAGCCGGGCGACGCCGTCGACGTCGCGGAAGCGGGTGCGCGGGCCGTCGCTGCCGCAGAGCTCCACGAGCGCGCCGGTCAGGGCGTCGAGAGCGCTGACGGCGGTGTACGGGTCGTTCGTGCCGGTCGCGAGGCCGCGGACGCCGATCTCGACGACCTGCTGCACGGCGTAGCGGAGGTCCTGGTGCGGGGTGCGCGCGTCGGCGATCACGACCGCGGCGAGCGCCGCCTCCTCGAGGTCACCCCCGCCGACGAGCTCGAGCACGGGATCGCCGGCCAGCACGTGATCGCCGGGCTGGGCGAGCACCCGCAGCACCGCGTCGTGGCGGGCGCCGAGCGCGACCAGGCGCTCGATCTCGAGCTGCTCGACGTAGCCCGCGCGCGGGGCGGCGAGCACGACGCCGCCGGCGGGGAAGGGCTCCTCGCGCGGGTCCCGCTCCCCCTCGCCCGACAGCTCCGCGATGACGTCCTCGAGCTCGCCGAGCACGCGCTTCTGCAGCGTGGTCACCTGCACCGACAGCGCGATGTGGTGGATGAAGTAGACGAGCACCGCGACGTCGCCGACCGCCAGCACCACCGCGAAGCCGACCGCGACGACCGGCACGAAGGCGAGGGTCGCGTCCTCCTCGGTGTGCACCGAGCGCAGCACGATCAGCGAGTAGAGGAACGTCGAGGTCAGCACCGCCAGGACGACCTGGTTGCCGCGGTCGGCCATGAAGTTGCGGACCAGGCGCGGCCCGTAGGCGGAGGACGTGGTCGCGAGGACGGAGATCGTGATCGAGAACGAGGTCGCGGCGACCCCGAGCATCGTGCCGCCGATCGCGGAGAGGATCGCCCGGCCGCCGGTCGCGGAGAGGTCCTCGACGAGGGGCAGGTCCTGGATGCCGGCCCGGATCAGCAGCCGGTCGAGCTCGATGAGGCCGAAGGCCAGGGCGATCGCGAGGATCCCGAAGAGGGTGGGCAGGAACCAGAACGATTCGCGGGCGTGCAGGAGCCGGGAGCGCATCCTCGAAGGCTAGACGGGCGGGCGGTGGGCGGGCCTCGATACGCCCTGCGGGCTACTCGACCAGCGTGGGCCTCGGAGAGGGCGGATCGACATCAGCACTTCTGCAGGACGTGGGTCTCGATGCGCCGCTCCGCGGCTACTCGACCGGCATGTGCCGCCGCTGACCGCGCGGGCCTCGCAGGGGCGACCGCTTCATGCTGATCGAGTAGCCCGCGCAGCGGGCGTATCGAGATCCACCGCTCCGCGAGGAAGGGCTACGGGACGATGACGGCGCGGCCACGGACCGTGCCGGCGTGCAGGTCGGCGTAGGCGCGGGGCGCGTCGGCGAGGGCGTACTGCTGCACCTCGACGTCGATCCGGCCGGCCTTGGCGAGCTCGAAGACCTCGATCAGCTCGCTGCGGGAGCCCCAGTAGGGGATGCGCAGGGCCGCGTCGTAGGCGATGGTGCCGAAGCCGACGGTCGCCTGACCGCCGCCGATGCCGACGATGGTCACGTCCGACTCGACGGCGGCGACCGCGGTGGCGGTGGCGATGGTCGGGCCGGCGCCGACGAAGTCGAAGACGGCGTCCGCGCCGAGCCCGCCGGTGATCTCGCGGATCTTCTCGGCCGCGGAGGCGTCGCTGATCAGCGTGACGTCCGCTCCGACGTGCTTCGCCAGCTCGAGCTTCTCCTCGCTGATGTCGAGCACGATCACCGTCGCTCCCGAGAGCGCCTTGAGGATCTGGATGCCGACGTGGCCGAGCCCGCCCGAGCCGATGACGACGGCGTAGGTGCCCGCGCCGAGCTTCGGGAGGCTGCGCTTGATCGCGTGGTACGGCGTGAGGCCGGCGTCGGTGAGCGAGACGTTCTTCACCGGGTCGAGGTCGCCGATCGGGATCAGGTGGCGGACGTCGTCGACGATCATGTACTCCGCCATCGAGCCCTGGCTGCCGAGGCCGGGCGGGCGGATGCCCTCGGCGGCGGCGTTAGTGCAGTAGTTCTCCGCGCCGCGCGAGCAGTTGAGGCAGTGGCCGCAGCCCCACGGTCCGTAGACGGCGACGGCCTCGCCGATCTGCAGGCCGGTCTCGACGCCCGGGCCGAACTCCTCGATCACGCCGGCGCCCTCATGGCCGAGCGTCAGCGGCAGCGGGTACTGCTGGGCGAGGTAGTCCTCCTCGGGGAGGCTCATCACGTAGTCGTCGGAGTGGCAGACGCCGGCCGCGGTCACCCGCAGCAGGATCTCGCCAGGGCCGGGCACGGGCTTCTCGATCTCGACGACCTCGGGGGCCTGTCCGACGGTGGTGTAGCGCAGTGCCTTCACGGTTCCTCCTTCGCCGGGCCGCGCTCCGCGCAGTCCGACATCTGTCTGCTATCGGGTGCCCTCCAGTATCCGCCGCTCTGCGTCGGCGCGCTCCGAGCGCCGGGGAGGGTTGACCTCGGCGCTCGCGCAGGACGAGGTCCGAGCCGTGGTGTATCCATGGGGTGGCCGGGAGGCCGACCACCCCGGGACGACGGAAGGCGCTCGACATGGCACCACCGCGCAGGAAGGCGACGCTCGAGTCCGTCGCCGAGCGCGCCGGCGTCTCGCTGAAGACGGCGTCGAACGCGGTCAACGGCACGGGCCGGATGGCCGAGAGCACCCGGGAGCGCGTCCGGGCGGCGGTCGAGGAGCTCGGCTACACGGTGAACGTCGCGGCCCGGAACCTCACCCGAGGCCGGACCGATGCGGTGACCCTCGCGGTGCCGACCCTCAAGGCGGCCTATCTCGCCGAGCTGGCCGAGGCCGTCATCGAGACCGCCCGCGACATGGACCTCGCGGTCTCCGTGACGACCTACCCCGACGACGGCGGCGACGGCTCGCGCCGGCTGCTCCAGCGCTTCAACGCGCAGCTCACCGACGGACTGCTGCTCTCGCTGTCCGAGCACGAGACGCTCGACCGCTCCGCACTCGACGTCGAGTACCCCCTGGTCTGCCTGGGCACCCGGGACACCTACGAGCTGGTCGACCGGGTGACGACCGACGACGTCGCCGACGCGCGCGCCGCCACGGCCCACCTCCTCGAGCGGGGCAGCACGACCCTCGCCGTCGTGGGCGCGCACGCCCCCTTCGACGCCGGGCTGATCGGCTCCGCTCGCGAGGGCAACGCGGAGCTGCGGCTGCGCGGCGTCTTCGAGGAGCTCGCCGCCGCGGGCCGGACGCTCGACCCGCGGCTGGTCGGCGTCACCGGCTACGACTGGACGATCGGCTCCGGCTTCCGGGTCGCCCGCCGCCTCGTCGAGGCCGGAGTGCCGTTCGACGGCCTGGTCTGCTTCAACGACGTCCTGGCCACCGGAGCGATCTCGGCGCTGCGCGAGGGCGGCCGGCGCATCCCCGACGAGGTGCAGGTGATCGGCTTCGACGACGTCGAGGAGTCGGCGTTCCTCTCTCCACCGCTCACCTCGATGGACTCGCGGATCGAGTGGATCGCCCGCACGGCGCTCGAGCGGCTGGTCGCGCGGATCGACCGCGTCGACGCTCCCGCGACAACGCTCTTCGCCCGGTCGCAGGTCGTCGCCCGCGGCACGACACGCTGATCAGCGAAAAGTCTCCTTGCCCTCACAGGATCCTCCAGGCTAGATTCGCGTTCGTGGTACAGCGCTGTACCACGGTGGACCTGCGATGACGGAGGCACTTCATGACGCGAACGACGACGAGGCGGCTCCCCGCCCTGATCGCTGCTCTGCTCGCCGGGCTGCTCGTGCTCGCCGGCCAGTCGCCCCTCGCCGGGCAGACCGCCGAGGCAGCCGAGACCCGGACGACGACGGTCGCCTTCACCGCGACAACGACCGTCCGCGGCACGCCAGACGCCACCTTCTACGAGGGCGCCTGGTCGAAGAGCAGCACCCACACCTGGGCCTCCGACGGCGCGGCCTTCGAGATCGCCTTCACCGGCGAGACGGTCGCACTCTCGGGCCGGAAGGCCACCACGAACGGCACCGCCGACGTCTTCGTCGACGGCGTGAAGATCGGCTCGGCCGACTACCGCGGCGCCCGGTCGACCACGACGGTCCCGATCGCGAGCTTCACCGGACTCGCCCCCGGCGACCACGTCCTCCGGGTCGTCACGGTCGGCTTCATCAACCACGCGTCCGCCGAGTTCACCAGCACCGTGCTCGTCGACGAGCGCGCCCGCCTCGCCGCCGCGCTCGACCGGGTGGGCGCCCTCGGCGCTCCCGACTTCACCGCCTCCTCCTGGGCCCCCTTCTCGGCCGCCGTCGCGACCGCGACCGCCGCCCGCGACGACGCCGGCTCGACCGACGCCGCCCTGCTGGCCGCCCGCAGCGCCCTCGAGACGGCCGAGACCGGCCTCGTCCGGATCTCCGGGCTGCGCGAGCGGCTCGACGAGTACCGCACTCGCGTCCCCTCCGCCTACACCGCCGCGTCCTGGGCACCGTTCGCCGCGGCGACCGTCAGCGCGGGCGAGGTCCTCGACGACTCCGCAGCGAGCGCCGCGGCCGTCGTCGCCGCGAAGAACGGCCTGCAGACCACGGCCGCCGCTCTCGTCCCGCTCGCCGACGGCACCCTCCAGACCGTCGAGAACAACCGGTTCTGGCTCGACACCGCGGGCGATCCGATCTTCTCCCAGGGCGGCGGGATCTTCCGCTTCGGCGACCGCTACTACTGGTACGGCGTCGAGTACACCGGCTCGCAGCTCTACTATGACTCCCCGACCCGCACCTACACCCGGGCCGGCGAGGGCGACTTCGTCGCAGTCACCGCGTACTCCTCCGAGGACCTCGTGAACTGGACGTTCGAGAACGACGTCGCCACGAAGGACACCGCGCTGCACATCCCGGCCTCGAAGGACGTCACCGGCACCTACTTCTCGGACATGGACACCCTCGCCGACGCGGTCTGGATCGGCCGGCTCGGCGTCGCCTACAACGAGCAGACCGGGAAGTACGTCCTCCTCACCCAGTTCGAGAGCCCCGACCCGGCCCGCGTCACCAACGCCGGAGTCCTCTTCCTCAGCGGGGACTCTCCCGTCGCCGACTTCGAGTACGCGAACCTGCAGACCCACATCCCCGGCGTCTACCGGAACCCGAGCAAGCCCGGCTGGGAGCAGGGCACCGGCGACCAGACCGTCTTCACCGACGACGACGGCGCGGACTACCTCGTCTTCTCCTACCGCGACGGCCGCAGCCGCACCTACGTCGGCCGGATCAGCGACACCGACTCGCTCTCGGTCGAGACGGCCGTCGAGGTCTACCGCGGCGCCGGCCGCGAGGGCAACGCGATGTTCAAGCTCGACGGCCAGTACTACGTCGCGAGTTCGGACCTGCACGGCTGGAACACCTCGCAGACCTACCTCGTGCGCTCGCTCGAGGGCCGGATCCAGGGGCCCTACTCGAGCATGTACGTGCTCCCCGGCACCGAGAAGGACTACAGCCACGTCACCCAGAGCGGCTTCTTCCTGACGGTGCAGGGCACCGAGCAGGACACCGTGATCTACGCCGGCGACCGCTGGGCCGACTTCGCCTGGAACGGCCTCGGCTACAACCAGTGGCTGCCGCTCAGCGGGACCGGCGCGGACGTGCGCTTCAACTCTCTGAGCGAGTGGGACCTGAACGCCCGCTCCGGCGAGTGGCAGGTGGGCGCCGGCAACAACTGGATCCTCAACCCGGACTTCGCCGCCGACCGGATCCCGGTGACCACGGTCACCGGCTGGACGCAGACCACCGACGCCTCCTCGACGACCACCGGCTTCGTCTCGAACCCCTCGCCCGGCGCCGACGGCTCGCGCTTCGCGCTCCGGCTCGGTGCGGCGCAGGCCTTCTCGGGCGGCGTGCAGCAGCAGAACGACGTCCCCGCGGGCGTCTACACCCTGTCGCTCCGCGCGGACCGGCCGGGCGGACTGGACTCCGCGCGGATCGTGGTGACCGGTGCGGACGGCGTCGAGCACCGCACCGAGATCCCCGCGACCAGCGGCTGGGCCGACGTGCGCTCGGCGGAGTTCTCGCTGCCGGCCGGCACCACCACGGTCGCGATCCTCGCGAGCGGCCCCGGCGGCGGGAGCCTGACAGTCGACGCACTGGCCCTGCGCCGCCAGGCCGCGGCCTCCTGGTCCGCGGGGTCCGTCTACCGGCAAAGCGACACGGTCCTCTTCCAGGGCTCGCTCTGGCGGGCCTCGTGGTGGACCAGCAACCAGACCCCCGGCGACCCGAACGGCCCGTGGCAGCAGCTCTCGACCGCGCCGGACGGCACCGCGGTCTGGACGGCCTCGCGCATCTTCGACACCGGCGACGTCGTCGTCCACCAGGGCCAGCGCTACCGCGCGAAGTGGTGGACGCGCAACCAGGCCCCGGGCGACCCGTACGGGCCCTGGCAGCCGCTCGGCTGAGCCCGAGCGCCCCCTCCTCTTTCCCTTCCGCAGCACCACTGCATTCCGCAGCACCACTGCACTTCCCACACAGCACCCCCACCCACACAGAAGGAACGAATCCGTGCGAAGAAGCTCCAAGAAGTTCACGACCGTCGTGGCCGTCTCCCTGCCCCTCGTCCTCGCGCTGAGCGCCTGCGCGGCCGGCGGCGGCGGTGGCGGCGGGAACGACGCCGGCGGAGGCGACGGCGACGAGACGCTCAGCGTCTGGGCCTGGGACCCGGTGTTCAACATCGCGGCCCTCGAGGAGGCCGAGAAGATCTACCAGAAGGACCACCCGGACTTCAAGCTCGACATCATCGAGACCCCCTGGGACGACCTGCAGCCCAAGCTGACCACGCTGGCGCAGTCGCAGCAGTACGGCGAGCTGCCCGACGTCTTCCTGATGCAGAACAACGCGTTCCAGAAGAACCTCGTCAACTACCCGGAGATCTTCAGCGAGCTGCCCGAGGACGCCGTCGACTTCTCGGAGTTCCCCGAGGCCGTCGCCGCCTACTCCACCGTCGACGACGTGCACTACGGCGTGCCGTTCGACTCCGGAACCGCGGTCACCGCGCTGCGCACCGACGTCCTCGAGGCGGCCGGCTACACGATCGACGACTTCACCGACATCACCTGGGAGGAGTTCCTCACCAAGGGCAAGGACGTCCTTGCGAAGACCGGATCGCCGCTGCTCTCGGGCCAGGCCGGCTCCTCGGACATGATCATGATGATGCTGCAGAGCGCCGGAGCCAGCCTCTTCGACGACGAGGGCAACCCCACCATCACCGACAACGACGCGCTGCTCGCCGCGATCGACGTCTACAAGCAGCTCGTCGACTCCGGCGTCTTCGTCGAGGTCAACTCGTGGGACGAGTACCTCGGCACCTTCGTGAACGGCTCCGTCGGCGGCACCATCCAGGGCATCTGGATCGTCGGCTCCATCCAGACCGCCGAGGACCAGGCCGGTGACTGGGCGATCACGAACGTCCCCTCGCTCGACGGCATCTCCGGCGCGACCAACTACACGGCCAGCGGCGGATCGTCCTGGGCGATCAGCGCGAACGCCGACGTCGACCTCGCGGCCGACTTCCTCGCGTCGACCTTCGCCGGCTCGACCGAGCTCTACGACACGATCCTGCCGAAGTCCGGCGCCGTCGCGAACTGGCTGCCCGCCGGCTCCTCGACCGCCTACGAGCAGCCGAACGAGTTCTTCGCCGGCCAGCCGATCTTCGCCGAGGTCGCCGAGTTCGGCGCCGAGGTGCCGAGCAACAACACCGGCGCCTACTACTACGAGGGCCGCGACGCCGTGAGCGCCGCGATCACGCAGATCATCGGCGGTGCGGACCCCGCCTCGGCGCTGGAGGAGGCGCAGAAGAACGTCGAGTTCGCCATGAGCTAGGGCTCACCGCGAGCCGGCGTCGCCGAGACCCGACGTCACCGCGAGCCGGCTCGCACCTCGGGCCGGGGAGGACTCCTCCTCCCCGGCCCGTCCCTCCCCGTCCCTCTCCCTCCGAGAATGCGAGCCCGCCCGTGTCGACCTCCGCCCCTCCGCGCCCGCGCCTGCGCGTCCCACCCCGACCGCAGCGCGACCTCCGCAGCCGCCCGATCCGCATGACCGGGGAGCGCCGGCGCAGCCTCACCGGCTGGGCCTTCCTCCTGCCGGCGGCGGTGCTCATCTTCCTGGTGAGCTTCCTGCCGATGATCCAGGCCTTCCTGCTCTCGCTGCAGACCGGCCGCGGGGCGAACCTCAGCTACGCGCAGCCGTTCTGGCTGAACTACGAGCGCCTGCTGCAGGACGAGATCTTCCGGCTGACGCTGCAGAACACCTTCATCTACCTGATCATCCAGGTGCCGGTGATGCTGATCATGGCGCTCGTGCTGGCCAATGTGCTCAACAGCCGGAACCTCAAGTTCAAGACCTTCTGGCGCACCGCGATCTTCCTGCCGTGCGCCGTCTCGCTCGTCGCCTACTCGCTGGTCTTCCGCACGATCTTCGCCAACGACGGCTTCGTCAACGACGTGCTGATGGGCATCGGCCTGATGGACTCGCCGATCAACTGGCTCGGCAATCCGGACACCGGGCGCTTCGTCATCATCCTCGGACTGCTCTGGCGCTGGACCGGCTACAACATGGTCTTCTACCTGGCGGCGCTGCAGAACGTCGACTACTCGAGCATCGAGGCCGCGCGGATGGACGGCGCGAGCGCGCTGCAGACCTTCTGGCACGTCACGATCCCGCAGCTGAAGCCGATCATCCTGCTCACCGCGATCATGTCGACGAACGGGACACTGCAGCTCTTCGACGAGTCGTGGGCCTTGACCAGAGGCGGTCCGGCCTACACGACCATGTCGATGTCGCACTACCTCTACGAGGTCTCGTTCCTGAAGAACCCGAACTTCGGCTACGCCTCCGCCCTCTCCTACGTGATCCTCATCCTCGTCGCGGTCCTCGCGTTCGTTCAGCTGAAAGTCGGTGACAAGCGTGATTGAGCGCGTCAGCACTCTGCCCGCGATCGAGGACGTCGAGTCCGTCGCTCCGAGCACCACCGTGCCCGTCCGCACGGCGCCCCTGTCCTCGCGGCTGCGCGGCCTGCCGAAGTACCTCTTCCTCTCGGTCTTCGCGCTCTTCTCGATCTTCCCGCTCTACTTCATGGCCGTCTCGGCGACCAACACCAGCCAGGACGTCCTCGACTCGCGGATGATCCCGGGCCTGGCGCTCTTCGACAACCTCGCCGGACTGCTCGATCTGCAGGACGTCGGCTCGGCGATGTGGAACTCGGCGACCGTCGCGGTGGGCACCACGGTGCTCGCGCTGATCGTCTGCTCGATCGCCGGCTACGGGTTCGAGGTCTTCCACTCGCGGGCCAAGGACCTCGTGATGGCGGTCCTGCTGATCGCGATCATGATCCCGTTCGCGGCGACGATGATCCCTCTCTTCCAGGTCTTCGCCGGGGTCGGGATGATCAACTCCCTCGGCGCGGTCATCATCCCGGCGATCTCGACCCCGTTCCTGATCCTGCTGTTCCGGCAGGCCTCGCGCTCGTTCCCCTACGAGATCATCGAGGCCGCCCGGATCGACGGGGTCAGCGAGCTCGGGATCTTCGCCCGCATCTACCTCCCGTCGATGCGCTCGACCTATGCCGCGGCCGCCGTCATCACCTTCATGACCGCCTGGAACAACTTCCTCTGGCCCAAGGTCATCCTGGTGAACAACGACTTCCAGACCATGCCGATGCTGATCTCGAACCTCAGCGCGGGCTACGTCGTCGACTACGGCGTGCTGATGCTGGCCGTCTTCCTCGCCTCGGTGCCCACCGTCATCGTCTTCATGGTCCTGCAGCGCTCCTTCGCCGAGGGCATCACCGGGGCGATCAAGTGAGCCTCGCGGAGCTCCCGGGCGAGGCGGCGCCCGCCGCCGGGTTCGACCTCGCCCGGCTGTCCGACCCCGGCTTCTTCGCCGAGAACCGGCGGCCGGCGCACTCCGACCACCGCTGGTTCCGCTCCTCGGACGAGGCCGCGACGGGCGTCAGCTCGTTCGAGCAGTCGCTGAACGGGCTGTGGCGGATCCACTGCGCGCCCCGGCCCGCGGACGCGCCGGCCGGGTTCGAGCGGCCCGAGTTCGACGCGGGCGACTGGGAGCTGATCCCCGTGCCCGCGCACCTCCAGCTGCACGGCCACGACCGCCCGCAGTACGTGAACACGCAGTACCCCTGGGACGGGCGCGAGAGCATCCTGCCCGGGCAGACTCCCGAGCGGTTCAACCCGACGGCCTCCTACCGGACGACCTTCGAGCTGGACGCGCCGCTCGCGCCCGGCGAGCGGATCGCGCTCGACGTGCGCGGCGCCGAGAGCACGATCGCGCTCTGGCTGAACGGCGTCTACCTCGGCTTCTCGGCCGACAGCTTCTCGCCCGCCGAGTTCGACCTGACCGAGGCGCTGCTGCCCGGCGAGAACCTGCTCGCCGCGCAGGTGGTCAAGTGGAGCGCAGGCTCGTGGCTCGAGGACCAGGACTTCTTCCGCTTCTCCGGGATCTTCCGCGACGTCGTGCTGCTGCGCCGCCCGCGCGCGCACGTCGAGGACCTCCGCGTGCGGACGACGGTCGACGACGACGGTGCCGGCATCGCGGTCGAGCTGCGGCTCGACGGCGCGGGCTCGGCGACGGTCGAGCTCGACGGGGTCGGCCCGCTGCGGCTCGATCCGGACGGCGTGCACCGCGTCCGGCTCGCGGAGCCGCGGCTGTGGAGCCCCGAGGACCCGCACCTGCACCGCCTGACGGTGCGCGTGCGAGACGCGGAGGGCGCCGTGACCGAGGTGATCCCGCAGACCGTCGGGCTCCGCCGCTTCGCGATCGAGGACGGCGTGCTCAGCCTCAACGGGCGGCGGGTCGTCTTCCGCGGCGTCAACCGTCACGAGTTCGGCCTCCAGGGGCGCGTCGTCGACCGGGCGCAGACGGAGGAGGACCTCCGGATCCTCAAGCGGGTGGGCGTGAACGCGATCCGCACCAGCCACTACCCGAACAACTCCTACTTCTACGACCTCGCCGACGAGTACGGCTTCCTCGTGATCGACGAGATGAACCTCGAGACGCACGGGCTGTGGGATCGCGTCCGCTACCTCGACGCACCTCTCGCCGAGTCGGTGCCCGGCGACGACGGCCGCTGGGCGCCCGCGCTGCACGACCGGGCGCGGAGCCTGCTCGAGCGCGACAAGAACCACCCGAGCGTGGTGATGTGGTCGCTCGGCAACGAGTCGTTCGGCGGCACCGTCCTCCGCGATCTCGCCGACTGGTTCCGCGCGGTCGACGACCGGCCGGTGCACTACGAGGGGGTGCACTGGGACTCGCGCTACCCCGAGACGACCGACGTCGTCAGCCAGATGTACACGCCGGCGGCCGAGATCGAGCAGTACCTCGCGGAGCACCGCGACAAGCCGTTCCTGCTCTGCGAGTACGCGCACGCGATGGGCAACTCCTTCGGCGCGGTCGACCGCTACCTCGATCTCGCCGAGCGGGAGCCGCTGTTCCAGGGCGGCTTCATCTGGGACTTCGCGGACCAGGCCGTCGCGATGACCGACCGGCACGGGGTGCCGTTCCTCGGCTACGGCGGCGACAGCGGGGAGTCGCCGCACGACGGCGACTTCAGCGGCAACGGCATCCTCTTCGCCGACCGCACGCCGACGCCGAAGCTGCAGGAGGTCGCGCACCTCTACCAGCCGTTCCGCGTCGACGTCTCTGCCGCGGAGATCATGATCGGGAACCGGCTGCTGGCCACCGCGTCCTCCGCGTACGAGGCGGTCGTCGTGCTGCGGCGGGAGGGACGGGTGCTGGCGGAGCGGGAGCTCGCCACCGATGTCGCCGCGGGAGGGTCCTCGACCTATCCGCAGCCGGTGCCGCTGCCGGAGCTGCCGGGCGAGTACACGCTCGACGTCGAGCTGCGGCTGCGCGAGGACACGCGATGGGCGGCGGCGGGGCACGTCGTCGCGCGCGGGCAGCACGTCTTCGAGGTCGCGGGGCATGCGCGGCCGGAGCACGCGCCGCGGCCCGAGCTCATCGACGGCACCCACAACGTGGGCGTCGTGGGCGAGCACTTCAGCGTCCTCTTCTCCCGGCTGCACGGCGGGCTGATGTCGTACCGCTGGGGCGGCGGGCCCGAGGGCGGGCGGGAGCTGCTCACCTCGATCCCGACGCCGTCCTTCTGGCACGCGCCGACCTCGAACGAGCGCGGTTGGGGCGGTCCCTTCGAGGACGGGCAGTGGCTGCTGGCGAGCCGCTACGCGCGGGCCGCGGGCGAGGCGCTGCGGACGGCGCGGGTGTCCGTCGACGAGCACGCGGTGACCGTCGGCTTCCGCTACGAGCTGCCGACCACTCCGCGCGCGGTCTGCGACGTCGACTTCCGCGTGACGGGTGACGGGCGGATCGAGGTGACCGTCGCGATGACGGTGCCGGACGGACTGCCCGATCTGCCCGAGTTCGGGATGCAGCTGACCACCGGCGCCGATGCGCACCGGCTGCGCTGGTACGGCGACGGACCGGACGAGTGCTACTCCGACCGCCGGCTCGGCGCGCGCCTCGACGTCTGGGAGAGCGACGTCGCGCGCGAGCTGACGCCGTACCTGAAGCCGCAGGAGTCGGGCAGCCGCACGGGAGTGCGCTGGGCCGAGGTGATCGACGACGCGGGCTTCGGCCTGCGGCTCGACTGCGCCGGCGGGATGGAGTTCTCGGCCCTGCCGTGGACGCCGTACGAGATCGAGAACGCGCAGCACCCGAACGAGCTGCCGCCGGTGCAGCGCACCGTGCTGCGCCCGGCGCTGCGCCGCCGCGGCGTCGCCGGCGACGACTCCTGGGGCGCGCGCCCGCACCCCGAGTACGAGGTCCGGCCGCTCGACGGCCGCCTCGAGTTCCGCTTCGGCCTGACGGGCGTCGGCGGCTGACGCCGGGTCTCGATACGCATCCCTGCTGGTCGAGTAGCCCGCGCAGCGGGCGTATCGAGACCCACCACCGCCAGCACGGGAGTCCGCAGACCCGCCCTGCTGAGGACGGGTGGGTCTCGATACGCCGCTGCGCGGCTACTCGACCAGCATGATGCGCGCACCTGCTGGCCGAGCAGCCCGCGACTCATGCCGGCCGCGCGCATCTTGTCGGTCGAGTAGCCCGCGCAGCGGGCGTATCGAGACCCACCCCCCCCACACACCCTCCCCCGCAACAGCCCCGAAACGCGCGCTCGCTAGGGTTCCCGGAGCAGTGCCGGCGGACGCCGGCCGGAACGCGGGAGAACATGCAGAAGCGGATCGTCCTCGGGGTCTTCGAAGCGGGCACCCCGCACGTCGGCGGCACCATCAGCTGGTCGCATCCGCGCAGCCGCGACGGCGACTTCCGCGACATCGACTACTGGCAGCGGATGGCCCGCCTCCTCGACGACGCCGGCTTCGACTTCCTCTTCTTCGCGGGCGGCTCCTTCGGCTACTCCTCGCGCCGCGGCGAGCTCTCGGACGTCCTCGTCGAGGCCGGCATGACCTTCGCGCTCGACGGCGCCTACCTCATCCCCGCGCTCGCGGTCGGCACCGAGCGCCTGAACTTCGTGGTCACCAGCACCACCGGCGCCGACCACCCGCTGCACGCGGTCCGCAAGTTCTCCACCCTCGACCACGTCACCCGCGGCCGCATCGGCTGGAACATCGTCACCGGCGCCTCGCAGAACACGATGGCCGCGATGCTCGGCCAGTCCGCGATGGTCCCGCACGACGAGCGCTACCGCGCCGCGCAGGAGTACGTCGACGTCGCCTTCTCCTTCTGGGAGGGCGGCAACGACGACGACGTCATCGTGCTCGACCACGAGCGCAACGTCTTCGCCGATCCGGAGAGGATCCGCCCGGTCGCCTACGAGGGCGAGTTCTACCGCTCGCACGGCTACCACACGCTGCCGCCGTCGCCGCAGCGCTCGCCCCTGCTCTTCCAGGCCGGGACCTCGCCGGTGGGCCGCGCCTTCGCCGCGAAGAACGCGGAGTGCGTGTTCGTGCAGGGCTCGACCTACGGCAAGGTCGCGGCGGACATCGTGGACATCCGTCGCCGGGCCGCGGAGAACGGCCGCGATCCCGCGTCGATCAAGGTGATGGTTGGCGTCACGATCGTCGTCGCGCCGACCTCGGCGGAGGCCGCGCAGCTGCGCGCCGAGTTCGACGCCCTGCAGACGGACGAGCTGGCCGCGCACTACTACGCCGGCAACACGGGCGTGGATCTGCTGGCCTACGATCTCGACCGGACGCTCGCCGAGCAGCTGGTGCTCGACGACCAGGCGGGCCAGATGGGCACCAGCAACATCGAGCGCTTCCTCACCCGCCCGGACGGCACCGCGCCGACTGTGCGCGAGATCCTCGACGAGCTGAAGGGCAAGGGCACCCGCGGCTTCGCGGTCACCGGCGACCCGGTCGAGGTCGCCGACGAGCTCGAGCGGATGATGGACGAGACCGACCTCGACGGCATCATGCTCGAGGCCGTCTTCGGCCTCGCCTCGATGCGCGACTTCATCGAGCTCGTCCAGCCCGAGCTGCGCCGCCGCGGCCGCCTCGACCCCGAGCCCACCGGCGCCACCTTCCGCGAGCGCATGCTCGGCACCGGCCCGCACCTCGCCCCCGAGCACCACGCGGCCACCTTCCGCCCCTGAGCCGGCGGGTCGCGATACGCCGCTGCGCGGCTCCTCGACCAGCATTCGGGATCCTGCTGATCGCGCGGCCGAGGGCGTGGCGCGGGCGAGGGACGACTGGACGCGGGGCGGGGTGCAGCAGAGGTGCAGAGCCCTCTGCGGGTCCACTCGCCCGCAGCAGTGCCTTCGAGCGGACCCGTGCGGGGCGCTGCTCAGCGCTCGAAGCCCATCGCGGGTCCGTTCGCGCGATCATGGTGATCGAGTAGCGCTCGCAGAGCGCGTATCGAGATCCACCCACCGCTCGCACGTCGGTCTCGATACGCCGCTGCGCGGCTACTCGACCAGCATGGGCCGGCCATGCTGATCGAGTAGCGCTCGCAGAGCGCGTATCGAGATCCACCGTGCCTCAGCCCTCCCACGCCAGCCGGAGCACGCCGCCGTTCGCGACTCCGACCGACGTGGCGAGGGCGACGCCCACGCTGAGCAGGAGGGCGCCTGCCAGCCAGGCGGCGCCCACCGTGCGCCGCCGGTCGCGCAGGGCGTCCCAGCCCGCCAGAGCGCACCCCACTGCGAGGACGGCGGCGAGGACGAGGCTGCTCCAGCGGGCGAAGCCGACCATCGAGGCACCCAGGACCGCGCCCGCCCAGACGACCAGCACGACGACGAGGCCGCCCGCGAGGGCGACACCCCAGGTGCCGAAGGCACCGACCGCTTGCCAGTTCTCCGCGGGAGGCCTGAAGTCCCGACTGAACGACGTGACCCGGTACCGCTCCCGATACCGCTCGGCCTCCTCGAGCACCTCGGCGTACCGGTCCGGGAAGCTGTGACTCGGCAGGGCGAGGAACTCCGGGACGTCCGCGACGCGCACTCCCGATGCCCCGAGGAGACGCGCGAGGCGGTCCCGCTCGAGCGGAGTCGTCCAGTCAGCGAAGACGATCCCCCACCGTCCCGCCTGGTCCGGAGCGCCGAGCTCGCGGTAGAGACCGGCGAGCGCGAGTCGCGCCGCCGACTCGTCCGGAGCGCGGCGGACCCGGAGCTTCAGCAGCTCGAGCGCCTGGGCCCGGCGGCCGTTCCGCCACAGCTGCTCGGCGCGCGCGACGGCGGCGGTCTCGTCCATGGCTCGATGGTGGCAGCAGGACCGCCGTACTGCTGGAGACGGTGGGTCTCGATACGCCGCTACGCGGCTACTCGACCAGCATGCGGCAGGCCGTGCCGCGTTCCAGCTGACGGCCCCGATTCATGCTGATCGAGTAGCGCTCGCAGAGCGCGTATCGAGATCCGGGCGTCAGCTCACGCGGACGAGGGTGCGCTGCCAGCCGGAGGAGCCGTTGGGGGCGACGCCCGCGCGGTCCTCGATCTGGAGCATGCCGTTGGCGTCGGTGGCGCGGACGGCGACGTAGTGGGCGCCGGTCTCGGCCTCCCAGTCGACGTACCACTGCACCCAGGTGTCGAGGTTGACCGCGGTCGAGAGGGTGGCCTCCTGCCAGTCGCCGTCGTCGATGCTGACCTCGACCTTGGCGACGCCGGTGGTCTGCGCCCAGGCGACTCCGGCGATCTTGGTCGCGCCGGCGGGGATCGCGGCGTCGATCCGCGGGGTGTCGATCCGCGAGGACATCTTGATCGGGGCCTCGGCGTCGTAGCCGCGCGGGGTCCAGTATGCCTCGTCAGCGGCGAAGGTGGTGACCTTCAGCTCGGTCAGCCACTTGGTGGCCGAGACGTAGCCGTAGAGGCCGGGGACGACCATCCGCACCGGGAAGCCGTGCTCGAAGGGCAGCGCCTCGCCGTTCATTCCCACGGCGAGGATCGCGTCGAGGTTCTCGTCGGTGACCGCGGAGAGCGGGGTGCTGGCGGTGTAGCCGTCGACGCTCGTGGAGAGCAGCATGTCGGCGCCGCTCTGCACGCCGGCCTTCTTGAGCACGTCGCGGAGCGGGACGCCGAGCCACTTGGCGTTGCCGACGAGGTCGCCGCCGACCTGGTACGAGACGCAGGTCATGGTGATGCCGTACTCGTCCAGGCCCATGTCGAAGATGTCCTGCAGCGACATCGTGACCTCCTGGTCGACCATCCCCGAGATCTTCAGCGACCAGGTGGAGGGGTCGATCGAGGGCACGGTCAGCGCGGTGTCGACGCGGTAGAAGTCGGCGTTGGGCGTGTAGAGCGGGGTGAGGCCGTCGATCCCGAGGTCGGCGCCGGCCGGCACCGACACGGTGCTGCGCGGGCTGGGCAGGCGGAGGGCGTCGCGCACGCTGGCGAGGGACGAGGTGGCGGCATTGATGGCGCGCGACCCGGCGCCGATCACGGCGGCGCCGACGGCGGCGATCAGCGTCACGCGGAAGAAGCCGCGGCGCTCGATGCCGACCGGCCGGGCGGCGGGGGCGGCTCCGGTCTTCTCGGCGGCGGAGGCGGCGCGCCAGCGGCGCAGACGCGAGACGGTCAGGTGCATCACGATCATCGCGACGACGAGGCCGACCAGGGTGGGCACCGCGGAGAGCGGGGTCGCGCCGGTGCGGGTGACGATCGCGGCGATCGAGAGGCCGCCGGCGATCACGAGCAGGATCTGGCCGAGCGGCGGGCGGATCAGCTGCAGCACGCCGGCGAGGGCGGCGGCGACCAGCACGGCGACGCCGATGCTCGCGAGCAGGAAGATCTTGTCGTTCGCGCCGAACGTCTCGATCGCGAACTCCTTGAGCGGGCGCGGCACGATGTCGACCACGAACGCGCCGAGGGCGAGCACGGGGCTGGCGTTCTTCGCGACCACGAGCGCGACGAGCTCGGCGATAGCGAGCAGCACGCCCGCGACGACGATGCCGGCCACGGCCGAGAGCGCGATGAACCGCAGCTTCGGCACGCGCGGGTTCTTCCCTGTCTGTTCCATGGGAGTCATGCTCCGCCCTTGACCTGCCCATTCGCAGTGTGGTGCTGGTTTGGTCGAGTCAGGTAACGAATCGGTAACGCTGCGAGTCCCTCCGCCCTCCGCGAGATGCCACTTATGAGCGCGACACGCCGTGAAAAGTGCTCATAAGTGGCATCTCGCGGAGGGAGGAAGGACGGAGCGGCCGCCCGGGAGGGTCCCCGGGTGGCCGCTGTCGATGGGCGCGTCAGCCCCCGCGAGATGCCACTTATGGGCACGACACGCCGTGAAAAGCGTGCACAAGTGGCATCTCGCGGAGGGAGTCAGTGCGGGGTCAGCCGCAGGTGCGGGCGGAGTAGGGGGCCGCCTTCGTCGTCGTCACCGCCGCGCCGTCGATCGTGGCCGTCGCGGTGACGGTCGCGGTGCCGGCCGGGATCGAGACGGCGCGGGTCGTGTCGGCCTGCGTCGCGCTCTTGCCCGCCGCGATGCCCGGGTAGGACTTCGTGGCGTACGGCGTGGCGATCGAGATCGACGCCGCGGTCTTCGAGTCGTTGCGGGCCGTCGTCGTCAGGACGACCTTGCCGGCGACGCAGCGCGTCGTGGCCGAGACCGTCAGGTCGATCACGGCGGCGGGAGCGGCGCGCACGATCGCGAGCCGGTAGGTCGCGAGCGTCGTGTGGTCCTGCGCGGAGGAGGTGATCACGACGTTCGTGGTCCCCGAGGCCGCGAGGGTGACGGTCCGGGCGACGGTGTCGTCGATCAGAACGCCGTCCACCTTCACCAGTCCGCTGGCCACGGCCGGGTCGAGGTCGAGCGCGACGCTCGTCGTCGCAACCGGCACGGTCAGCGTCAGGTCGCGCACTCCGGCGGCGAGCGCCGGCGAGAACGTGCCCACGGACGAGGTCAGCTTCGTCAGCTCCGCGTTCGTCGCGAACCCGGTCGACTCCGTCGTGTAGACGCCGAAGACGCCGCCGACGTTGCTCGCGGTCCCGGTGCCCTGGAAGCGCACCGTCACCTTCGGCACCTTGTTCCCCTGGGCGTCGAGGACGTACGCGCCGGACTGGTTGCGCTTGTAGCTGTCCTTCGCCGCGATGCCGTCGAGCACGGCGCGAGGGATCTCGTCGTACTGCACGTACCAGTTCAGCGCGCCCGCGGCGCCCGAGACCACCTCGGTCTTGAGCTTCACGTCGTTGAGGTACACGTCGAAGGTGCGCCCCGCGTCGCCGCCGTAGTAGCGGACGCCGAGGTAGTTCTTCGGCAGCGCCGGGTCGACGATCATGTCGTACTGGAAGTACGCGTCCGCCGACCGCTCGCCGTCGCGGTAGCCCTCGCCGCGCCAGGTGCCGACCGCCGAGCGGTTGTACTTGTAGTTCTTGTCGGCCTCGCTGTTGTTGTTGTCGAACGAGGTCAGCGAGTCGATCGTCGTCTCGTCCACCCGCAGCTGCTGCTTCTGCTTGAGGATCAGCGCCTGCGCCTCCGCGGAGTCGGGGGCGATGAGCGTCATGTAGGTCGCGTAGCGCGCGTTGTAGAGGCTGTAGTACGGCTGGAAGATCCGCGCTTCGGAGGCGGCGTCGACGTTCGTCATGCCGAAGCGCATCGTCGTCGTCCCGTTGCCGTTCGCGCCGTTGGGCAGGCGGAGCAGGTTCTGCTTCACCGAGGACTTCCACGCGGCCGCGTTCGCGACGACCACGTTCGAGTTGACCGACTTATCGGCGACGCTCATCTGCACGAGCACCCCCGCGGGGTACGAGGCGTCGACGTTGTTCCGGTTCAGCTCGGTCGCGAGCAGAACAGGGCCGTAGGTGAAGGCCGTCCAGTTCGCGTTCTCGGTGTTCGCCACCGCGGCGACCGCCGCCGGCAGCTTCCAGGTGAGGGTGTCGCCCGCCGCCACCGGGACGACCGCGTAGCCGCCCTCGGTCAGCGCGGCGACGTCGCGGACGGCGCCGTTCACTGTGAGCGTCGGCGCGCCGTCGACCCAGGCCGGGATGCGCAGGCGCAGCGTGATGCCCTCGGCGACCGCTCCCGCTCCGAGCGCCGCGATCGTGAAGCGCGCGGTGTCGGTGTTCGGGATGTCGGCCGTCTGCGTCACCTTCAGATTGCTGCCGCCCGAGCTCAGCACCGACGAGCGGAACTGGTTCACGTAGACCGTCTTCGGCCCCTCGAAGTAGATCGAGTCGCCGAGCTTGGTGAAGCTCTCGACGCCGGTGCCGTGGTCGCACCAGAACTCGTCGTGCTCCTCGCCGAAGACCTTGGCGTAGCCCGCGGTCTGCGGCTGGAAGTAGGTGACCATGCCCGTCTCCGGGTTCTGCACCGAGAGCACTCCGTTGATGAACGCGTTCTCGTAGAAGTCGGCGTACTTCACGTCCTTCGTCACCTGGAACAGCGCCCGGGTGAGCTTGAGCATGTTGTAGATGTTGCAGCCCTCGGAGGTGGAGTTCTCGCCGTAGCCGGTGGTCTGCCCGTTGGTCGCGTACTGGTAGAGGGTGTCCGCGCCGTGGAAGTGCTCGGACTGGCTGTTGCCGCCGTTCGCGTAGCTGTGGCTCTCGTCCACCATCCGCCAGAAGTTCTCGGCGGCCCGGCGGTACATGTCGAGGTCCGCCTTCTCGGTGGCGGTGAGCGTCGCGTACAGCGCGGGGTCGTCGGTGAAGAGGGTGTAGCGCTTGAGGGCGCCGATCAGCTTGGGGATCGTCGTGTTCGCGTGCAGGCCGTTGAGGACGTCCTCGTTGTTCGCGAGCTTGCGGAAGAGCGCGGTCTCGTCGAAGTACTCGGCCGCGCGCTTGTGCGCCGGCTTCTGCGTGGTCTCGTAGAGGCGGTAGAGCGCCTCGTTCATCCCGCCGTACTCGGTGTTGAGCAGCTGTGCCGGGTTCGCCTGGCGGCCGGCCCAGGTGGTGATCCAGGAGCCGAAGCCGTCGGCGACGACGAGCGCCTCCGCGGACACGGCACTCGGTGCGTACTGGTGCGCGTCGAGCAGGCCCGCGAGCACCTTGTGCAGGTTGTAGAACGGCACGAGCAGACCGTCGGCGCCGGAGGGCAGGTAGCTCACCGGGAACGGCGAGACGTAGCCGGCGTTGGCCGGGTCCTTGAGCGCATAGGCGTCCTGGACCTTCTTCAGGCCGTCGACGGAGGCGGTCAGCTTCGCGAGCAGCGCGGCCTTCGTGGTCGGGTCCTGCTCGCTCGCGTAGGCCTGCGAGAGGCCCGAGATGTAGTGGCCGAAGAAGTGGCCCTGGAACCGGGTGCCGCTCTCGCGCTCCCAGCCGCCGTAGCCGCCGGCCGTGGTCGGGGTGAGCCCGGCCTGCGTGTAGAAGGAGTGCAGGAACATCTCCGGGTCGAGGCTGAGCAGGTACTCGACGGTCTGCTGCTCGCCGTTGTCGAGGTACGGGTCCTGCACGGTGACGTCCGAGAGGCCTGCCTCCTGCAGGTAGCTCGAGCTCTTCACGCCCTTCGGCTGCACCTGGACGGTGAAGGTGCGGGTGACGGCGGTGCTGCCGCCGTAGGTCGAGGAGCCGGTGAGGGTGACGGTCTTCGCGGCGCCGGTGGGCGGGGTGACCGTGGCGGTGCCGCCGGAGATCGCGATCGCGGACTCGTCGGAGGAGGTCCAGCTGAGGTCGGAGCCCTTCGCTCCGCGGGTCGGCACGGAGAAGCCGGTGCTCGTGCTCGCGGGCAGGGTGACGGCGTCGAGGTCGGCCTTCGCGACGGCGGCCGGATCGAAGGACGCGTTGTGCGCCTTCGTCAGCGCGACGACGTCGGTGGTCGTGGCGACCTTGCCGTAGAGGACGTAGTCGTCCAGGAGTCCGCGCAGGTGCGCGCCGTTGTACTGCGGTCCGTTGAAGCCGATCGTCTTGGTCGAGGTGCTCTCGGAGCCGAGCACGCCGGTGGCCGCTCCGGTCGCCTCGTACTTGGTGACGGTGGGCTGCTTGACGCCGTTGCGGTAGAAGGCGACCTGCTTGGTGGCCTTGTCGTAGGTCGCGACGACGTGGGTCCACTCGTTCGTCGGGAAGAAGCCGGCGCGGGCGGTGTCGATCGCGACCTTGTAGGGCTGTCCGCTCGAGGGGCCGATCGAGAGCGCGAGCGGCGTGGCGTCGCTCTCGGAGGTGAGGTACCAGCCGTCGGAGTTGTAGGCGGTCTTGTTCCAGGTGAAGACCTGCTCGCCCGTCA
Source organism: Rathayibacter sp. VKM Ac-2857 (assembly GCF_013205025.1). GTDB lineage: Bacteria > Actinomycetota > Actinomycetes > Actinomycetales > Microbacteriaceae > Rathayibacter. Next base: position 1,610,566 of record NZ_JABMLE010000001.1, read on the forward strand.
TCGCGGCGGTGGGCTTGTACCAGAACGAGACGGTGAGGTCGGCGGGCTGGAGGCGGGCGTCGGTGCCGAGCGAGACGGCGTTGCTGCCGGTGAACTCGAAGGCCTGGCCGGCGAGGCCGGTGCCGTACGCGGCGGTGCCCTTCTGCATCCCGACCGTGTTGCCGCGACCGCTGGTGTCGCTGATGCTGCCGTCGAAGGGCAGCTCGAGCACCTTCGCGCCGTCGAGGGAGGTGGCCGGTGCGGCCTGCGCGGTCGGGCCGACCGCGAGCAGTCCCGCCGTCAGCGCCATCACCGCCGCGGTCGCGATCGGGATCCGTCGTTTCGTCGTCATTGGTGGGGCCTCTCGTCGTTGAGATCGGTACTGGCGGCGGCCGGAAGGGGAGTCCGAACCGCCACCAGGCGCGATGTTACCGTGAACAATTACCTTTCGGTGAGGTTTCGGCGTGCGGGCTGAGCGGGCTCGAAGACGCGGCGGAGCCGATCGACCACGCCCTCCGCCAGCTCCCGCAGCGAGCGCCACGGATGGTGCTCGCGGCACGAGGACGGGGAACCCTGGTCCGCGGCGAAGGGCGGACGATGAGGGTGACCACGGCGGCGGATCCGAGTGCGCCGCTGCTCGACGTCGCGGAGGTCTCGCGTCGCTTCGGCACCGGGCCGGACGCGCCCTGGGCCGTCCGCGACGTGAGCCTGCGGGTCGCGGCGGGCGAGGTCGTCGCGCTGCTCGGGCCGAACGGCGCCGGCAAGACGACGCTCGCGCGGATGATCGCGACGCTGCTGACCCCGACGAGCGGTGCGATCCGGGTCGCCGGGATCGACGCCGTCGCGAGGCCGGACGAGGCGAGGCGCTGGGTCGGGCTCGTCCTCGGTGGCGAGCGCGGCTTCTTCCTGCGCGCGACCGCGCTCGAGAACCTCCGGTACTTCGCCTCGCTCGCGGGCGTGCCGCGGCGGCGAACGGACGGCCGCATTCTCGAGGTGCTCGACGCGGTCGACCTCACCGCCCGGCGGAACGACCGCGTCGAGGAGTTCTCCCGCGGGATGCGCCAGCGGCTGCACCTCGCCCGCGGTCTGCTGGCGGAGCCGCCGCTGCTCCTGCTCGACGAGCCGACGGTCGGGCTGGATCCGGAGGCGGCGCTCGCGCTCCGCGCGCTGATCCGCGAGCTGCGCCGGGACGGGCGCGGCGTCGTCCTGACCACCCACTCCCTGCACGAGGCGGAGGAGCTGTCGGACCGGAGCCTCGTCCTCCTCGACGGCCGGATCCGCGCGGAGGGGCGACCGCAGGACATCGCCGCGGCGGGCGGGCTCGGCGAGGTGACGACCTTCGCCGCTCCGGCGCTCACCGCGGAGCTCGCCGCCGCGATCGTCGCGCTCGACGGCGTCCGCTCGGTCCGCTCCGACAGCATCGCGGGCCGGCCCGTCGTGGTCGTCGGCTGGGACTCCTCGCGGCCCGACCTCCACACGCTGGCGGCCGTCGTCTCGGACGTCCCGGCCGGGACCTGGATCACCCGGCCGGCGACCCTCGAGGAGGGCTACCTCGCCCTCGTCGACCGGTGCCGAGGGAGCTGGGAGTGATGGCGGGGCTGCGGGAGGGCGCGTTCCACCTGCGGCTGCTGCTCCGCAACGCGTACTTCGTTCAGGCCGCGCTGATCGCGCCCGTCGTCTTCGTCGTCCTGCGGGCGCAGGCGGGGCGGGGCGGGCCGACGCTGGGAGTCGACGGCGCCGTCGTCGGCGTGTGGACGGTGACCGCGGCGGCGGTCGGGATCCTCGGCTACCAGCGGTCGCAGGGGACGCTGGAGCAGATCGCGCTGACCCCTCGGCCGCTGGGCGGTGCGCTCGCGCCGATCTCGCTCGCCTGCACCGGCGTCGGGCTGCTGTCGATCCCGGCCGCGGTCGTGGGCACCTGGGTTCTCGGCAGCGGGGCCTTCCCGCACTCCCCTGCTCTCGTGGCGCTCGGCCTCGTCCTGCTCCTCACCGCGTGCGGGACGACGGCGCTCCTGCTGTCCGGGCTCTTCGTGCTGACGCCGCACGCGACGGTCTACGAGCCGGTCCTCGTCGCTCCCGTCCTCCTCCTCTCCGGCGCCGTGATCGACCGCGGGCAGCTGCCGGTGCCGCTGCAGCTGCTCGGGGTCGTTGATCCACTGTCGGGGGCGGTGGAGGTCCTGAACGCCGGTGTGTCGGGCGCCGAGTCCGGCGGCGAGGTCGGGCTCTGGTGCGCGCAGGGGCTGATCGCGTCGCTGCTCGCGGTGCTGATCGCTCGCGGGATCCTCCGGGTCGCCGTCCGGCGGGCGCGGCTCGCCGGGACGCTGGCGCTGTCGTGAGTGGGCTGGTGGCCGCGTCTATCGTGGTCGCGCTGCGGACCTTCGACGCCACGCGGACGCGGCGGACGCTCCTGGTCGCGGTCGTGCTCGGGCCGGTCCTGCAGGTGCTGTACTTCGCGGCGGTGGCGGGGTCGCGCGGGTCGACATCGCTCGTGGTCGGCGCGGGCGCGAGCCTCCTGCTCGCCACCCTGACCGCCGTCGACGCCGTGACCGTGTCGCTCATCCGGATGCGGTACGACGCGGTGCTCGGGAGCGTCCTCCTCAGCGCCCGACCGGCGGTCCTGCTCTGGAGCGGGGTCGTGCTCGCAGCGGCGGTCGTCGGTTTCGCCGCAGGTCTCGTCTCCCTGGTCTGGGCCCTCCTGCTGTTCGGGCAGGGCGTCTCGTGGCAGGTCGCCGCGGGCACGATCGCGCTCGCGGGCTGCGCGGCCCTGGCCGGCGGCGGCTGAGGGTTCGCGGTCGGGGTGCTCGGCCTCCGCTCGCGCGACGGGCTGGCCTGGGTCGGTCCGTTAGCGGCGGTCCTGACCGTCCTCGGCGGAGTCGTGGCGCCGGTCGCCGAGCTGCCGCCGGTCGTCGGGGCCGTCGCCCGGGTGCTGCCGCTGGGCTACGCCTCCGACGCCCTGCGGACGCTGCTCGGCGAGGGGGTCACCGGTGCGCTCGCGCTGCGGACCGCGGCCGTCCTCGTGCTCGGCGGGGCGTGGTTCGGGCTGGGTCTGCTCGGCTGGACCCTCGCCCGCAGGACGGTGCGGCGGACGGGCGGGGCGGATCTGCTGTGAGGCCTCCTGGCGCGTCGTATAGCAGGGCCGTTCGGATCCCGGCAGGGGGCTGCCGTACCGCGGCGCGCCTGGTGGGATGGCCGCATGTCCGACTCCGCCGCTCGCCCGTCCCAGGACGACGACCTCCGCTCCATCGTCTACGCGAGCCACACCGCCGCCGGCCTCGAGGAGGCGGACCTGCCTGCGCTGCTCGAGCAGTGCCGCTCGAACAACGAGCGCCTCGGCCTGACCGGGATCCTGCTGTTCCGCGACGGGCGGTTCCTGCAGCTGCTCGAGGGACCGAGCGCGACGCTGCGGGAGCGGATGGCGATCATCGCCGACGACCCCCGGCACGCCGGGCTGCGCGTGCTGCTCGAGGAGGCGCCGGCGCAGCGGCTGTTCCCCTCCTGGACGATGGCGTACGAGGCGATCACCGACTCGATGACGACCGAGCTGCCCGGCTACCGCAGCACCTTCGAGGACATCGACACCGACGTCGACGCGAGCGCGACGCTGCCGGCGCTGCGCGAGCTGATCCGCTGGTTCCAGGTGCGGCACTGAGGGCGGTGCGGTCGGGGCGGGCGCGTGCGGGGCGGTCGCTACAGTGACGGCGTGAGTGCGGACGACGAGCAGGACGGCGACGGCGAGCGCGAGGTCGCGGCGGAGCATCTGCGCGCAGAGCTGCGACCCCGGTCGTTGACCTGGCTCCGGATGACGATCGACGCCCTGCTCGGCGGTGCGGTGCTGACGACGCACGACCTCGTCATCACCCGCCTCGACACCGGCGCGGAGATCATCCGCACGCCCGCCGACATCGGCGACCCCTACGTCCTGCTCGGGCAGATCGAGCTGGAGCTCGAGACGAAGACGACCGCCGAGTTCCTCGAGGAGTGGCGGCGGGAGTAGCGGCGGGAGTAGCACTCTCCTCCACGGATCCGATGTCGCGGAGTTGTCCGAGGGTTCCGGTCGACGGCCGCTCGGGTGTCGGTGGTCCCTGGTTCAATACGCGTATGGATGAGAACGGCGAAGCAGAGACGACGGAGGGACGGCCCGGCGCGGTCGCCGCCGTCGGCGCGGTGCTGAGCGTCGCCGCCGACCTCGGCTTCACGTCGGCGAAGTTCCTCCTCACGCGTGCCGAGGCGATGCACCTCGCGTACCGCACGGCTCTGACGGTCCCGGAGGAGTTCGC
>NZ_JABMLE010000002.1:0-452252 GCF_013205025.1 Rathayibacter sp. VKM Ac-2857
TAGTGCACGCTGTTGAGTTCTCAAGAATCGGACACATCCCGCCTCCACACCACAAAAGGTGCTTCACAACGGAAGTGATCGAAGAAGTTATACCGAGAGCCGGCCTGAATCAGGCGGACCGTTCGATTTGTTCGTGTCGCCGAGACCGGGTAGGCTTATCAGAACCGAAGTCCCGATCGCCTCCGTGGCAACTCGACTAACTTAGCACATCCGCGGGCCGTGTCAAGTCGGCGTCTTCGTGGTGCTCGGCGTCGGATCCGGAGATCGTCTCGCCGTCATCGTGCGCAGCCGAGGCCGTGCACCGAAGCCGAGGACCTGGGTCCCTCGGAGGCTTTGCATCTTACGCTCGCGATCCGCCGCCATCAAGAGACGAATCTCTAACAGGCTTGAGAGCGAGGGGATGGTCATCGCTTGAGGGGGGCCGGCGGGTCACGATGCTCTGCATCCGACTCTCGCTGTCCGCTCCTTTGGGCTGACGAGGAGTTACATTACGTCGAGGTTTCGCGGCCCTGCAAATCGCTCGTCGCCCGGGCGTGTCGCGATCCGGGCTCCTCGCGGGGCGGATCGGGCTCCCGTCAGGAGACGAAGGCGCCGGCGAAGCTCTTCTTGCCGCGGCGCAGCACGGCGATCCCGTCGATCAGCGGGAGGTCGCCGAGCACGGCGGCGTCGTCCGACACTGCGGTGTTGTTCACCGAGAGACCGCCCTGGCCGATCGCCCGGCGGGCCTCGCCGAGACTCGCGACGAGTCCGGCCTCCACGAAGGCCTGCACCACCGGAGTCGACGCGGTCGCCTCGACCGTCGTCACCGCCTGAAGCGCTCCCCGCAGGATCCCCGCGTCGATGCCCTCCAGCGAACCGCGACCGAAGAGCGCCGAGGAGGCCGCGATCACCGAGGCCGTCACCGCCTCCCCGTGCACGAGAGTGGTGACCTCGCTCGCGAGCGCGCGCTGCGCCTCCCGCTTGAACGGTGCTTCCACACTCGCCTGCTCGAGCCGCTCGATCTCGGTGCGCGACAGGTAGGTGAAGGTCTTCAGCCGGGCCGCCACGTCGCGGTCGTCCGTGTTGAGCCAGAACTGGTAGAACGCGTACGGGCTGGTGAGCGACGGGTCGAGCCAGACGGCGTTGCCCTCGCTCTTGCCGAACTTCGTCCCGTCGGAGTTCATCACCAGCGGCGTCCCGATGGCGTGCACCGAGACCCCCTCCGTCCGGTGGATCAGATCGGTCCCGCTGGTGAGGTTGCCCCACTGGTCGCTGCCACCCGTCTGCAGGACGCAGCCGTACTGGCGGTAGAGCTCCAGGTAGTCCAGCCCCTGCAGGATCTGGTAGCTGAACTCGGTGTAGCTGATCCCCGCGTCGGAGTTCAGGCGCGCGCTGACCGCGTCCTTCTTGAGCATCGTGCCCACCCGGAAGTGCTTGCCGATCTCGCGGAGGAAGTCGATCGCCGACAGCGGCGCCGTCCAGTCGAGGTTGTTCACCAGCCGCAGCGGGTTCTCCCCCTCGGTCGAGAGGAATCGCCACACCTGCGCCTGCAGGCGGGACACCCACTCGACCACCGTCTCGCGGGAGTTGAGCGTCCGCTCGGCCGTCGGCCGGGGGTCCCCGATGAGTCCGGTGGATCCGCCGACGAGACCGAGGGGCCGGTGCCCCGCGAGCTGGAGCCGACGGAGCACGATCAACTGCACCAGGTTGCCCAAGTGCAGGCTCGGCGCGGTCGGGTCGAAGCCGCAGTAGTAGGTGATCGGGTCTCCGGCGAGGAGCTCGCGCAGCGCTGCCGCGTCGGTCGACACGTGGATCGCGCCACGCCAGACGAGCTCGTCCCAGACGTTCTCGAACGAGGGATCGAGCGACGGGGTGGTCGCGGATCCGCGGGAGTCCTGATCGGTCACCCGTCCAGGGTAGCGCGAGGCCGGCGGCACGTCCGGCGCGGGATCAAGTCCGGAAGCTTGATCTGGCGGCATCAAGCTCTGATACTTGATCGAGGAGGTCATCGTGTTCGTCATCACCGCCGATCAGCGCGACAGTCGTCACGACGACGACCGGGTCGAGCAGGCGATCGCCGCTCTGCTCGAATCGGAGGCGTCTTCCTTCGTGCTCCCTCCCGAGCGCACCGCGGGCGACGAGTTCCAGTTCGTGCTCGACCGCGCCGAGGCCGTCGTGTCCGTGGTCCTCGCGCTCCACCGCTCCGGGCACTGGAGCATCGGCCTCGGCATCGGCGCGATCGAGCGGCCGCTGCCCCGGACCACCCGTGCCGCCCGCGGCGCGGCGTACTTCGCGGCGCGTCGCGCGGTCGAGGCGGCGAAGGGACGGGCGACCCGCTTCTCCCTCGACCCCGACGCCCCCGGCGCGGGCCACGCCGGCGCGGACTCCCCCGAGGACGCCTTCCCCTCGGTCGGCGACGCCCAGGCTCTGTTCGATCCGCTGCTCCACCTCCGGGACTCGCGGACCCCGGCCGGCTGGGAGATCGTCGACCTCCTGGACGCGGGGCTCTCGCAGAAGGAGGCGGCCGAGCGTCTCGCCGTCTCCCCCCAGGCGGTCAGCCTCCGGGTGCGGACCGCGAGCGCGCGCGCCGACGGACCGGCACGGGACGCCCTCGCCCGGCTGCTGACGGTGGTCGACCGTACGCTCGACCCCGACGGGGCGGCGAGTGCCGACCCGTCGGCGCAGGGCTCCACTGAGACCAGCGCCCCTTCCGCTTCCGCTTCCGAGAGGACACCCCGATGACGGCACTCCGCACCGCACTGCCCGAGACCTTCGCCGTCGCCGCCCAGTCCGCCTCCTGGACCGGCGTGCTCCTGGTGCTCCTGGCCGGAGTCGCGGGCGCCGTCCTCGCGGTGCGCCTGCGCCGCCCTTCGCTCGGCTGGATCAGCATCGGCGCCGCGGCCGCCGCCTTCCTGCTGACCGGCGTGGCCGGTGCCTCCGCTCCCCCGGCGCTCGCTCTCGCCGTCGTGGTGCTCGCCTTCGCGCTCGCGGTCCTCGGCGGCGGGCCGGTCGTGCTGCTCACCCTGGACCTCGCGACCACCGACTCCCGCAGCGGCGCGCACGGCGGCATCATGATCGCCGCCGCTCAGCGTCCCGGGACCCCTGGGGTCGCTCCGTCCGCGATCGGCCAGCCGATCGAGGTGCTGCGCGGCGGCACCACCATCGGTGTGCTCGAGCGGATCGCCACAGCGGGCGCCCTGCTCAGCGGTCTGCCGGAGGGCGTCGCCGTGATCGTCGCCGTCAAGGGCGTCGGCCGCTTCAGCGAGCTGGCGTCCCCGGAGGCACGCGAGCGCTTCATCATCGGCACGCTCGCCAGCCTCGCCTGGTCCGCAGCGCTCGGGATCCTCGCGCGGCTCTACCTGGCGGGCTGACCGCCGCCCGACTCCGGTCGACGACGGACCACTGCACGCCGGTACGGCGAGACGGTCGGGTCGCCGGAGATCGAGAACCGCCAGGGGAACGCGTCGCCCCCGCCCTCGCCGGAGACCCCGGTGCGCACGGACGACTCGATCGGCACCGGCGCCTCGCGCGGCAGCAACTCGAACGCCGCCGACATCGGATCACCCGACTCCGCGAGGGTCACCCCGAGCGCCTTGGCGAGACGCGCCGGACCGCGGGCGAGGTCGCGGGAGCGCACCGGACCTCGGCGCCGCAGGGCCAGCTCCTCCCCCACGACCACCTCGCCGGCGCGCAGCAGCACCGCGGAGGCCGTGCCCGCCGGCGAGCAGACCAGGTTGACGCAGGTGTGCATCCCGTAGCTGAAGAATGCGTAGACCGTCCCCGGCTCCCCGAACATCGGCGCGTTCCGCGGCGACCGGCGCCGGTGCGCGTGCGAACCCGGGTCCTCGCCGAGTCCGAGGTACGCCTCGACCTCGGTGAGCCGGACGCCGACGACGCCCTCCTCGGTGCGGTGCAGCAGCACGGCTCCGAGGAGATCCGGCGCGACCTCGAGAGCCGAGCGCGAGAGGTCCACCGGGCCAGGCATCCCTAGAAGAAGCTCTGCCCCGACACGATCGTCACGATGATCACCGCGACGATCACGACGCCCGCGACGACGACCAGCGTCCGCTGCTGCCACGGCGGCAGCGGCGGACGACTGTCATCGCCGGGCGGACCCTGGAGCGTCACGACGCGTCCCCTCGGAGGGCGGACCGGACGACCCGCACGCGCTCGGTCAGCTGCGCGAGCTGCTCCGCCACGCGGTCGGGTGCGGTGCCACCGACGCCGTCGCGGCTGGCGACCGAGCCCGCGATGCTGAGCACCGAGCGGACGTCGGGCGTCAGCAGCGGCGATACCGAGCGCAGCGCCTCGTCGTCGAGGTCCTCGAGGCCGAGGCCGCGCGTCTCGGCGAGCTTGACCAGCTCTCCGGTGATCTCGTGCGCGTCGCGGAACGGCACGTGCTTCTTCACCAGCCACTCGGCGACGTCCGTCGCCAGCGAGAAGCCCTGCGGGGCGAGCTCCGCCATCCGCTCGGTGTGGAAGGTCAGCGTGGCGATCATCCCGCTGAATGCGGGGAGCAGCACCTCGAGCGTGGTCACCGAGTCGAAGACCGGCTCCTTGTCCTCCTGCAGGTCGCGGTTGTACGCGAGCGGGAGCGCCTTCAGCGTCGCGAGCAGGCCCGTCAGGTTGCCGAGCAGGCGACCCGCCTTGCCGCGCGCGAGCTCGGCGATGTCGGGGTTCTTCTTCTGCGGCATGATCGACGATCCGGTCGAGTAGCCGTCGTCGAGGGTGACGAAGGCGAACTCGCGCGTGTTCCAGAGGATGATCTCCTCCGCGATGCGCGAGACGTCGATGCCGATCATCGCGCTGACGAAGGCGAACTCGGCGACGAGGTCGCGGCTGGCGGTGCCGTCGATCGAGTTGGGCACGCTCGCGGCGAAGCCGAGCTCGCGGGCGACCGCCTCGGCGTCGAGCCCGAGGGTCGAGCCGGCGAGGGCGCCCGAGCCGTACGGCGAGACGTCGGCGCGGACCGCCCAGTCGCGCAGCCGCTCGAGATCGCGCAGCAGCGCCCAGGCGTGCGCGAGCAGGTGGTGCGCGAGCAGCACCGGCTGCGCGTGCTGCAGGTGGGTGCGGCCGGGCATGATCGCCGCCGGGTGCGCCGAGGCCTGCGCCGCGATCGCGTCGATCAGCTGCACCACCAGCTCGGCGATGACGGCGGCGTGGTCGCGGAGGTACATCCGCACGAAGGTCGCGATCTGGTCGTTGCGCGAGCGCCCGGCGCGCAGCTTGCCGCCGAGCTCCGGGCCCGCCTCGAGCATCAGGCCGCGCTCGAGAGCGCCGTGCACGTCCTCGTCGGCGTCGTCCGCGGTGAAGCGGCCCTCGACCACCGCCGAGCGCAGGCGCTCGAGCGCGTCGAGCATCGCGGTCAGCTCGGCGTCGTCGAGGTAGCCCGCGGTCGCGAGGGCACGGGCATGGGCGCGCGAGCCGGCGATGTCGTACTCGGCGAGCTGCCAGTCGAAGTGCGTCGACTTCGAGAGCGCCGCCAGCTCGGGCGACGGGCCGCCGGCGAACCGGCCTCCCCAGAGCGCGCCGGCCTCGCCCGCGCGGGCGGAGGGTCGTTCCGTCATGGTTCTCCTCGGGGTCGGCTGTCGAGTCTACTGAGCGGCGTCGGCGGTGCCGGCGCGCTCGAGGAGCCAGACCAGCAGGGCCTTCTGGGCGTGCAGGCGGTTCTCCGCCTCGTCCCAAATCACGCTCTGCGGACCGTCGATCACGTCGGCGGTCACCTCGTAGCCGCGGTCGGCGGGGAGGCAGTGCAGGAAGAGCGCGTCGGAGGCGGCGGCCGCCATCGTGTCGGAGTCGACCCGGTAGTCGCGGAAGGTGGCGACCCGCGCGGCCTTCTCCTCCTCCTTGCCCATCGACACCCAGGTGTCGGTGATCACGATGTCCGAGCCGGCGGCGCCCTCGGCCGGGTCGGTCGTGGTGGTGGCCGAGCCGCCCGTGGTCGCCGCGATCCGCTGGGCGTCCGCGAGCACGGCCGGAGCGGGGGCGTAGTCCGCGGGTGAGACGATCCGGACGTGCATCCCCGCGGTCGCGCCGGCCAGCAGGTACGAGTGCGCCATGTTGCTCGCGCCGTCGCCGAAGAAGGTCAGCGTGAGGCCGGCGAGGCGACCGCGGTGCTCCCGGATCGTCAGCAGGTCGGCGAGCAGCTGGCACGGGTGGAACTCGTCCGAGAGCGCGTTGACGACAGGGACGCGGGTGCCCGCCGCCATCTGCTCGAGCCCGGACTGCGCGTAGGTGCGCCAGACGATGGCCGCGACCTGGCGCTCGAGGACGCGCGCGGTGTCGGACGCGGTCTCCTTCCCGCCGAGCTGGCTGCTCGCGGTCGAGATGATCAGGGGGCTGCCGCCGAGGTCGGCGATGCCGACGGCGAAGGACACCCGGGTGCGGGTGGAGGACTTGTCGAAGATGACCGCGACGGTCTGCGGGCCGGCGAGCGGAGTGCGCGAGAAGCGGTCGCGCTTGAGCTCGAGGGCGAGGTCGAGGATCTCGGCCTGCTCGGCGGGGGTGATGTCGTCGTCGCGGAGGAAGTGGCGGGTCACGGCTGCGGTTCGCTTTCGATCGGAGGAGGAGGTCGGGTCGTTCAGGCGTCGAGCGCCTGCACCGCGCGGCCGAACCGGGCGACGAACTCGTCGACGTCGGCGGCGGTGATGATGAGGGGCGGCGCGATCCGGATGCTGGACTCGTTCGGCGCGTTGACGATGAGTCCCTCCGCCAGCGCGGCGGCGGCCAGCTCGGCGGCGACGGGCTCGCTCAGCGCGATGCCGAGCAGGAGACCCGCCCCGCGCACGCCGGCGATCAGCGGCGAGCCGAGTCCGAGCACTCCCTCGGTGATCTGCGAGCCGCGCTCCCGGGCGTTCCGGAGCAGGTCGGCGCGCTCGATCTCGCCGATCACCGCTCCGGCGACCGCGGTCGCGAGCGGGTTGCCGCCGAAGGTGCTGCCGTGGTGGCCCTTCTGCAGCAGCTGGGAGGCGGCGCCGAAGGTGACCAGGGCGCCGACGGGGAAGCCGCCGCCGAGACCCTTGGCCAGGGTGATCGCGTCGGGCAGGATCCCGGCGCGCTGGTAGGCGAACCAGCTGCCGGTGCGGCCGATGCCGGTCTGGATCTCGTCGACGATCAGCAGGGCACCGCGCTCGCGGGTGAGCTCGCGGGCCCGCTCGAGGAAGCCGTCCGGCAGCGGGATCACCCCCGCCTCACCCTGGATCGGCTCGACGATCAGCGCGGCGACCGAGGCGTCGAGCGCGGCCTCGAGGGCCTCGATCGTCGCCTCGATGTGCTCGACACCGCCGGGCATCGGCTCGAACGGCGCGCGCATCGCGGCCTTGCCGGTCATCGCGAGGGCGCCCATCGTGCGGCCGTGGAAGGCGTTCTGCAGCGCCAGGATCCGGTGCCGGCCGCCGGCCGCGTGCAGGCGGGCGAGCTTGAAGGCCGCCTCGTTCGCCTCGGTGCCGGAGTTCGCGAAGTAGACGCGGCCCGCCTCGCCCGCGCCGGTGAGCTCGCGGAGCTTCTCGGCCAGCCGGATCTGCGGTGCGGTGGCGAAGTAGTTGGAGACGTGCGCGAGCGCGCCGGCCTGGCGGCTCACGGCCTCGACGAAGACCGGGTGCGCGTGGCCGAGCGAGTTCACCGCGATCCCGCCGAGGAAGTCGAGGTACTCGCGGCCGTCGACGTCCCAGACCCGGCAGCCCTCGCCGCGCTCGAGGACGGCGAGCGGAGCGGCGAAGGTCTGCATCATCGCGGCGGCGTAGCGGTCGCGCGCCTCGGCGGTGCGGTCGGAGGCGGGCACATCGGGCGCGGGGGCGCCGGAAACGGTGTCGGTGGACATGTCGAGCCTTTCGAGCAGAAGCGGTCCGGCCGGGAGGGCCGTCGGTGCGCGCACCCCGTCGGGGCGGCGCTCGGAGCCGGGGCCGCTGGTGGTCAGCGGCCCGACGTTCGCTCCCGGTCGCGGGGGTCGGCCGAGGCGACGACCTCGGTGCCGACGCCCTCGGAGGTGAAGACCTCGAGCAGCATCGAGTGCGGGACGCGGCCGTCGATGATCGCGGCCTTCGGCACTCCCCCGCGGACGGCGTCGAGGCAGGCCGTCATCTTGGGGATCATCCCCGACTCGAGCGAGGGCAGCAGCGCCGCGAGCTCGTCGGAGGCGATGTGCGAGACGAGGGAGTCGCGGTCCGGCCAGTCGGCGTAGAGACCGGGGACGTCGGTCAGGATGACGAGCTTCTCGGCGCCGACGGCGACCGCGAGCGCGGCCGCGGCGGCATCGGCGTTGACGTTCAGCGACCGGGTCGGGTCGTCCGAGTCGGGCGCGATCGAGGAGACCACCGGGATCCGGCCGGCGTCGAGCTGAGCGAGAACGGCCGCGGGATCGACGGAGATGACGTCGCCGACCAGGCCGAGGTCGTGCTCGACCCCGTCGAGGACGACGCCGCGCCGACGTCCGACGAACAGGCCCGCGTCCTCACCGGAGATGCCGGCGGCGAGGGGCCCGTACTCGTTGATCCGCCGGACGATGTCGCGGCTGATGCTGCCGGTGAGCACCATCCGCACGACGTCCATCGCCTCGGGACTGGTCACCCGGTAGCCGCCGCGGAACTCGCTGGCGATGCCGAGCCGGTCGAGCATCGCCGAGATCTGCGGGCCGCCGCCGTGCACGACGACCGGGCGGATGCCCGCGTAGTGGAGGTAGACGATGTCCTGCGCGAAGGCGCGCTGCAGCTCCTCCGACACCATGGCGTTGCCGCCGAACTTGATCACCATCGTCCTGCCGTGGAACCGCTGCAGCCAGGGCAGCGACTCGATCAGGGTGCCTGCCTTGACGGCCACGGCGTCGCGCAGCGCGAGGGTCTCGGCCTCGGTGGGGGTCTCGGCGTCCGCAGCGTTCTCCGCGCCCATGATGGTCTCGGCGTCCATCAGCTGGAGTACGCCGAGTTCTCGTGGACGTAGTCGTGGGTGAGGTCGTTGGTCCAGATCGTCGCGGTGGCGTCGCCGGCGTGCAGGTCGATGTCCACGGAGACCGCACGCGGCGCGAGGTCGACCAGGTCGCGGCTCTCGTCGGGCTCACCGGCCCGGCAGACCTGCACCCCGTTCATCGCCACGTCGATGCCGTAGGGGTCGAACTGCGCATCGGTGGTCCCGACCGCGGCCAGCACCCGGCCCCAGTTCGGATCGTTGCCGAAGATCGCGGCCTTGAAGAGGTTGCTGCGCGAGACCGCCCGGGCGACGACGACGGCCTCGTCCTCGGTCGCCGCGTTCAGCACGCGGATCGCCACGTCGTGCGCAGCGCCCTCGGCGTCGGCCTGGAGCTGGAGGGTGAGGTCGCGGCAGACGTCGGTGAGCGCGGCGGTGAAGTCGGCGTGCTCGGGAGTCACTCCGCTCGCACCGCTGGCGAGCAGCGCGACGGTGTCGTTCGTCGACATGCAGCCGTCGGAGTCGAGGCGGTCGAACGTGACCCTGGTCGCCGCGCGCAGTGCGCTGTCGAGCTCGGCCGAGTCGAGGACCGCGTCGGTCGTGATCACCACGAGCATCGTCGCGAGCCCGGGCGCGAGCATCCCGGCGCCCTTGGCCATGCCGCCGACGGTCCAGCCCTGCTCGGAGCGGACGCTCGCCTGCTTCGGCACGGTGTCGGTCGTCATGATCGCGCGGGCGGCTGCCTCGCCGGCCTCGGGGCCGGTCGCGCCGGGGAGCGCCGCCGACGCCTCGGTGACCCCGGCCGTCAGCTTGCCGAGGTCGAGCTGGTCGCCGATGAGGCCGGTGGAGCAGACCAGCACGTCGCCGGCCGAGACACCGAGGCTCTCGCCGACGGCCTCGGCCGTGCCGTGCGTGACCTGGAAGCCCGCGGCGCCGGTGTAGCAGTTGGCCCCGCCGGAGTTGAGCACGATGGCCGAGACGACGCCGTCGCGCATCACCTGCTCGCTCCAGAGCACGGGGTTCGCTTTGCAGCGGTTGCTGGTGAAGACCGTGGCCGCGTTCTGCAGCGGGCCGAGGTTGTGCACGAGGGCGAGGTCGCGGGCGCCGGTCGACTTGAGGCCGGCGACGACACCGGCCGCGGCGAATCCTGCGGCGGCGGTGATGCTCACGGCGCGACTCCGTTCGTGCTCAGGCCGAGGGTCTCGGGGAGGCCCAGGGCGATGTTGGTCGACTGGATCGCGGCGCCGGCGGTGCCCTTGACCAGGTTGTCGAGGGCGGTGACCACCACGACACGGCCGGCGCGCTCGTCCACGGCGAGGCCGATCAGCGCGGTGTTGGCGCCGACGGTGTCGGCGGTCCGCGGGAAGGTCCCCTCGGGCAGCAGCTGGACGAAGGGCTCGTCGGCGTAGGCCGACTCCCAGGCCTCGCGCACGTCCCGTGCGGAGACGCCCGGCGCGAGGCGCGCGGTGGACGTCGCGAGGATGCCGCGCGACATCGGCACCAGGATCGGGGTGAAGGAGATCGAGACGGGACCGGCGCCGGCAAGCGCGAGGTTCTGCCGGATCTCCGGGTTGTGCCGGTGCCCGCCGCCGATGCCGTAGGCGTGCGCCGAGCCGAGCAGCTCGCTCGCCAGAAGATCGGTGCGCAGGCTCTTGCCGGCGCCGGACGGGCCGACCGCGAGCACCGAGACCAGGTCGGCGGCCTCGATCACTCCCGCGTGCAGACCCGGCGCGAGGCCGAGCGTGATGGCGGTGACGTTGCAGCCGGGCACGGCGATGCGGCGGACTCCCGCCAGCACGTCGCGCTGCCGGCCGGACCCGGGCAGCATCAGCTCGGGCAGGCCGTAGGGCCAGGCGCCGGCGAAGTCGCCGCCGTAGTAGTCGGCCCAGTCCTGCTCGTCGGTCAGCCGGTGGTCGGCGCCGCAGTCGACGACGAGGACGTCGTCGGGGAGCGTCGCGGTGATCTCGCCGGATTTGCCGTGCGGCAGGGCGAGGAAGACGACGTCGTGGCCGGCCAGATTCTCGGTCGTCGTGTCGACGAGCTCGAGGTGGCGCAGCGAGCGCAGGTGCGGCTGCACCGCGGCGAGAGGCTGGCCGGCGTTCGAGTGCGCCGTGACCGTGCGCACCTCGAACTCGGGGTGATCGGCGAGCAGACGCAGGAGCTCGCCGCCCGCGTACCCGCTCGCTCCGGCCACCGCCACGGAAAAAGTCATGCCCGAGAGCCTAGTCGCTGGCGGGACGCGCCCTCGCCCCGCCGAGGCGCACGGCCGCCGACCGGAGCCAGCGGCCGTCCGCTCACTCGCGCGGGGACGCGCCGAAGCGCTCGGCCGCGACCGCGGTGCCGCTCTCCTTCGCCGCGCTGGCCTCGGCGGCGGTCAGGGTGCGGTCAGCGGCGCGGAAGCGCAGCGCGAACGTCAGCGACTTGGATCCCTCGGGGACGCCCGCGCCGCGGTAGTCGTCGACCAGGCGGATCGCCTCGAGCAGCTCGCCGGCGCCCTCGGCGACGGCGGCCTGCAGGACGGCCGCCGGGACGGCCACGGGGACGACCAGCGAGAGGTCCTGGGTCGCCGCGGGGAGCGCTCCGACCGGGCGTGCGACCACCAGGCGACCGGCCCGCGCGATCAGCGGATCGAGGTCGAGCTCGACCACGGCCACGCGGTGCGGCAGGTCGAGGTCGTCGGCGAGCGACGGCAGCAGCTCGCCCGCGAAGCCGACCACGGCGCCGTCGAGCAGCACCTCGGCCGTGCGTCCAGGGTGCAGGGCGGCGTGCGAGCCCTGACGGATCTGCAGCTCCACGCCCGTGGCGGCCGCGACGTCGCGCACGACGTCGAGCGCGTCGCGCCAGTCGAAGTCGCGCGCGGCCACTCCCGGCTGACGCTCGAGCGCCGAGCCCGTCAGCAGCGCGGCCACGTGCAGCGGCTGCCGCGGGATCCCCGCGTTCAGCGCCGCCTCGATCTCCGCGGACGGACGCGCGCCGGCGAGGGGCAGCCCCTCGGAGCCGAACGGAGCGCCGCTCTGCGGCAGGAAGACCGAGCCCATCTCGTAGACGGCCAGGTCGACGAGACCGCGCGAGCGGTTGCGGGCCGTGACCTGCACGAGTCCGGGGAGGAGGGAGAGCCGCAGCTGTCCCGCCGTCGCGTCCAGGGGGTTGGCCAGCGAGACCTGCTGCACCGGCTCGCCGTCGACGGAGCCGAAGCGGTCGTTGATCGAGCGGGAGAGGAACGGGTAGGACAGCACCTCGGTGAGCCCGGCGGCCGCGAGCGACTGCGCGACCGTGCGGCGCAGGCGCTGCCCGGGCGTGAGGCCGCGGCCGGGAGGCGCCACGGGGAGGATCGACGGGATGCGGTCGTAGCCGGTGATCCGGGCGACCTCCTCCGCGAGGGTGGAGCGGTCGGTCAGGTCGGGCCGCCAGCTCGGCGGAGTGACGAGCAGGCCCGCTCCCCCGACCTCGACGCTCGCGCCGATCTCGACCAGGGCGCCGCGGATCTCCTCGGGCGTGTACTCGAGCCCGATCAGGCCGGAGATGTAGCCGTCGGGCAGCTCGATCGCGGTCGCCGCGCCGGAATCGGCGAGCACCGAGCCGAGCTCGTCGGCGGTGCCGCCCGCGAGCTCGACCAGCAGCTGCACCGCGCGCGCGGCGGCGACCGGCGCGACCAGCGGGTCCACGCCGCGCTCGAAGCGGCGCGACGCCTCGCTCGGCAGCTTGTGCCGGCGCGCCGTCCGCGCGATCGAGACCGGGTCGAAGTTCGCGGCCTCGATCAGGACGTCGGCGGTCGTGTCGGTGATCTCGGTGCGGGCGCCGCCCATCACGCCGGCGAGCCCGATCGGCCCGCCGTCGTCCGTGATGAGGAGGTCCTCGTGGTGCAGGCGGCGGGTCTGTCCGTCGAGCGTCTCGAGCGTCTCGCCGGCGCGGGCGCGGCGGACGACGATGCCGCCCTCCAGGCGCTCGAGGTCGTAGCCGTGCAGCGGCTGCCCGAGCTCGAACATGACGTAGTTGGTGATGTCGACGACCAGCGAGATCGAGCGCACGCCGGCCAGTCGCAGTCGCGCGATCATCCACGGCGGAGTCGGCAGCGACGGGTCGATGCCGCGGACCACCCGGGTGACGAACACGGACGAGCCGACGCGGCCGCGGATCGGCGCCTCGTCCTCGACCGCGACGGGGAAGACGGGGGCGGAGTCGAGCCGCTCGGGCGCGCTGATCGCCAGCGCGGGGTCGCGGAACGCGGCGCCGGTCGCGTGGGCGTACTCGCGGGCGATGCCGCGGATCGAGAAGGCGTAGCCGCGATCCGGGGTCACATTGACCTCGACCGCGGCGTCGTCGAGCCCGAGGAGCGCGATCGCGTCGGTGCCGACCTCGGGATCGATGCCGAGGCTCGCCAGCCGGAGGATGCCCTCGTGGTCGTCGCCGAGGCCGAGCTCGCGGGTGGACGCGATCATCCCGTCCGAGACGTGCCCGTAGGTCTTCCTCGCCGAGATCGGGAACGGCCCGGGCAGCACCGCGCCCGGGAGCGAGACCACGACCTTGTCGCCGGCGGCGAAGTTGTGCGCGCCGCAGACGATGCCGCGGACGTCGTCGCCGCCGTCCGCCGCGCGCTCCCCCTCGGGAGCGACGCGGACGGTGCACCAGTTGATGGTCTTGCCGTTCTTCTGCGGCTCGGGGACGAGGTCGAGGACCTCGCCCACGACGACGGGGCCGGACACCTCGAAGCGGTGGACGTCCTCCTCCTCCAGGCCGACCGAGACCAGGGCCGCGTGAACGGCCTCGGTCGTGACGCCCTGCTCGAGGTCGACGTACTCGCCCAGCCAGCTCAGCGGGATGCGCATCAGATCACCATCCCGTACTGCTTGCTGAAGCGGACGTCGCCCTCGACCATGTCGCGCATGTCCTTCACGTCGTTGCGGAACATCAGGGTCCGCTCGATCCCCATCCCGAAGGCGAAGCCGGAGTACTCGTCCGGGTCGATGCCGACCGAGCGCAGGACGTTCGGGTTCACCATCCCGCAGCCGCCCCACTCGATCCAGCGGGCACCGCCGACGAAGGTGGGGTGCCAGATGTCGAGCTCGGCGCTCGGCTCGGTGAAGGGGAAGTAGTTGGGGCGCAGGCGGATCTTCGCCTCGTCGCCGAACAGGAGGCGCGCGACGTGCTCGAGCGTGCCGCGCAGGTGCGCCATCGTCAGGCCGCGGTCGACGGCGAGGCCCTCGAACTGCGTGAAGACGGGGGTGTGCGTGGCGTCGAGCTCGTCGGTCCGGTAGACGCGGCCGGGCGCGATCACGTAGATCGGCGGGGTGCGCTCGAGCATCGAGCGGATCTGCACCGGTGACGTGTGGGTGCGCAGCACGAGGTGCGACTCGACCGGGTCGACGAAGAAGGTGTCCTGCATCGCGCGGGCCGGGTGGTCCTCGTCGAAGTTGAGGGCGTCGAAGTTGAACCACTCGTTCTCGAGCTCCGGCCCCTCCGCGATCTCCCAGCCCATGCCGACGAAGACGTCGGCGATCGACTCCTGCAGGAGCGAGAGGGGGTGGCGGGCGCCCTGGCGCACGAAGCTGGCGCCGGCGGTGACGTCGACGCGCTCGGCGTCGAGCGCCGCGGCCTGCTCGGCCTCGACCAGCTCCGCCTCCCGCTCGGCGTACGCGTCGCCGACCTGCTTGCGGGCGCCGCCCACGAGCTTGCCGGACGCCGCCTTGAACTCCGGGGGCACGGAGCGCATCAGCGCGTTCAGTCGGGCGAGGGCCGAGCCCTCGCCGAGGTGGGCGGTGCGAGCCGCCTTCAGAGCGGCGGAATCGGCGGCCGCGCGGATCGCGGTGAGCGCCTCCGCGGTCGCCGCCGAGACGGCCTCGTCGGTGATCGGGTTGCTGTCAGACACGATCCCCCAGTGTAGGGATGCCTCGCGCGGCCCGCTCGCCCGCGCGGTCGGAGGCGCTCGCCCGCCGGCGCGGCCGATCGCAGATCCGGCCGGCCCCATGCTGATCGAGTAGCCCGCGCAGCGGGCGTATCGAGATCCACCACCGTCGAAACGCGAGTCTGGAGACCCAGCCTGCTGAGGACGGTGGGTCTCTTAGGAGAGATCACCAAATGCGTATGGGTAAAGTCATGCTGATCGAGTAGCCCGTGCAGCGGGCGTATCGAGATCCACCAGCGTCAGAACAGAAGTCTGCAGAACCGCCCTGCTGATGACGGCGGGTCTCGATACGCCCCTGCGGGGCTACTCGACCAGCATGACGCGGCGCAGCCGCGTCCTTTCCCTGACCACCGAGACGCGAAGCGGCTTCGCCGCTCGATACGCCGCTGCGCGGCTACTCGACCAGCAAGGGTCGATGCCCACCGAATCGGACGACCGGCTTATGCATGCTGATCGAGTAGTCCGCGGAGCGGGCGTATCGAGATCCACCAGCGCCAGAATCGACGCCCGCCAGTCCGCCTGCGGAGCGGTGGGTCTCGATACGCCCCTCCGGGGCTACTCGACCAGCATGGAGAGGGACCGCGGAGTCCGGACAGGAAGCCTGCAGATCGACGCCCGCCCGCAAGGCGAACGTGTGAATCGCGTGCCAGCGATTCGCGCTAGCCGCTCGCGGGGCGCTCTGCGGAACGCGACCCGTTCGGAAGCCGACCGCGGTCGGGATCGCCGAAGGCGATCCCGACCAAACGGTTCAGTCCTGGGCGGCGATCAGTGCGGTGTCGGTGGTCGCGCGAGCCGCGGGGTGGCCGGTGCCCTTGCGGCCGCCGGTCTTGGTGCGGATCTCGACCCACTTGGCGATGCCGGAGAGGATCAGGCAGATGCCGATGTAGATGGCGCCGACCACGATGGCGGCGGGGATGATCGGGCTGTCCAGGCTCGGCTGGTTGCCGAGGTAGCGGGCGTAGTAGAGCAGCTCGTTGTAGGTGATGATCGAGCCGAGCGCCGTGTCCTTGAGGGCGACGACGAGCTGGGCGATGATCACGGGCAGCATCGAGCGGATCGCCTGCGGGAAGAGGATCAGGCGCATGACGCCCGCCTTGCGCAGGCCGATCGCGTAGCCCGCCTCCTTCTGGCCGCGCGGCAGCGACTCGATGCCGGCGCGGAAGATCTCCGAGAAGACGGAGCCGTTGTAGAGCGTCAGCGCGATGACCACGGCGAGGTACGGCGTGAGCTTGAGCCCGACGAACGGGAGCCCGTAGTACATCAGCATCATCAGGATGAGGACCGGGATCGCGCGGAACAGCTCGATGAAGAGCGTGACCGGGATGTTGATCCAGCGGCGGTCCGAGAGTCGGCCGATCGCCAGCAGCAGGCCGAGCACGATGCTCGCGACGCCGGCGGTGGCGAAGGCGGCGAGCGTCTGCCCGAGCGCGGCGCCGATGCTCTGCCAGACCAGCGGGTAGCCGAACGCCCGCCACTTGGCCGCGGAGAACTGCCCGGACTCGGCGAAGCGCCAGAGCACGAAAGCCAGCAGCGCCACGAGGACGAGGACGACGACGGCGCCGATGACGCGGTTGCGAGCGACAGCGCGGGGTCCGGGGTTGTCGAAGAGGACGGAGCTCATCGGGCGACCCTCCACTTCTTCTCGAGCTGACGTTGGAGGAGGGAGAGCGCCGTGACGAGGACCACGAAGACCAGGGCGACCCAGAGCACGACGATGAGGCTGTTCTCGCCGCGCTCGTTGAGCACGCGGACGATCGTGCCGGCCTCGGCGACCGAGAAGCCTGCGGCGACGGTGGTGTTCTTGAGGAGGGCGATCAGCACGCTCATCAGCGGCGGGATGACCGAGCGGAATGCCTGCGGCAGCACCACCTGGGTCATCGTGAGGCCGAAGTCGAGGCCGATCGCGCGAGCCGCCTCGGCCTGGCCGATCGGCACGGTGTTGATCCCGGAGCGGAGCACCTCGGCGACGTAGGTCGCGGTGTAGATGCTCAGGGCGGCGATCGCGAGGTTCGTGTACTCGACGTCCGGCAGGTCGAGCTTGGGGTAGCCGAAGGCGAAGAAGAACATCAGCAGCGTCAGCGGCGTGTTCCGGATGGTGTTGACGTAGACGGTGCCGACCGCTCGCGCGATCGGAACGGGCGAGACGCGCATCGCTCCGACCACGGTGCCGAGGAGGAGGGCGAAGACGAGCGACACGACGAACAGCAGCAGGGTGTTGCCGAACGCGGGGACGAACACGTCGAGGTTGTTCAAGAGAACATCCATGCTGCGTGCCCTTTCATCGGGGAGGTGGGAGCGGTCGCCGGTGCGGCGCGGGGCAGAGGAGGCCCCGGGGCGATGCGCGACGCGCCGCCCCGGGACTCCTCAGGGGTGTCGGCCTAGTAGGCGTCGACCGCGGGCTGCTCGACCGTGGTGCCGGACTGGCCGAGGGTCTCGTCGTAGATCGCGCTCCAGGTGTCACCGCCGTCGGTCAGCATCTCGTTGATGAAGCCGCGCAGCGCGGTGTCGTCCTTCGCGAGGCCGATGCCGTAGAGCTCGGTGCTGAAGGGCTCGCCGACGACCTTCAGGTCGTCCGGGCGCTGAGCGGCGTAGCCGATCAGGATCGCGCCGTCGGTGGTGACCGCGTCGACCTGGCCGTCGGCCAGGGCATCGACGCACTGCGAGTAGGTGTCGAACTCCTCGGTCGGGACCTCGGGGTAGTTGGTGCGGATGTTCTGGATCGGGGTGGAGCCGGTCGCGGAGCACACGGTCGTGTCGGCCGAGAGGTCGTCCGGACCCGTGATGGTGTCGTTGTCCGCGGCGACGAGCAGCTGCTGCCCGGTCTCGAAGTACGGTCCGGCGAAGCCGACCTGCTCCTTGCGCTTGTCGGTGATCGAGTAGGTGCCGACGTAGTAGTCGATGTCGCCGTTCACGATCGACGCCTCGCGGTTTGCCGAGGGGATCGGCTGGAACTCGATCTTGTCCTCGGCGAAGCCGAGCGACGCCGCGACCCACTTCGCGATCTCGATGTCGAAGCCGGAGCGCTCCCCGGTCGCGGCGTCGAGGTAGCCCAGACCGGGCTGGTCTTCCTTGACGCCGATGGTGACCGTGCCGGCCTCCGTCATGGCGTCGAATGTCGGGCTGCCCTCGAGGGTGACGTCGGTGGCGACCTCGTAGGCCGCTCCGCTGCCCTCGGAGCCGGATCCGGCGCCGGTCCCGGAGTCACCGGCGCAGCCGGCGAGGGTGAGGGCCGCTGCGGCGAGTCCCGCGGTCATGAACATGAGCTTGGTGCGCATGATCGTCCTTCCTGGGGTGTGGCCCGCTGGAGCGGGCGAGTGCGGTCGCTCCCGGGGTTCGGGCGTCGACCTGTCGAACGGCGGCCGAGGTGGGGTCCACCCGCGGCGCCGGAGAACTAGTGGGTGATCAGCTTCGAGAGGAAGTCCTTGGCGCGGTCCGTCCGCGGGGCGGTGAAGAACGACTCGGGGTCGGTGTCCTCGAGGATCTCGCCGTCGGACATGAAGACGACGCGATGCGCGGCCTTGCGGGCGAAGCCCATCTCATGGGTGACGACGATCATCGTCATCCCCTCCTCGGCGAGGCCGACCATCACGTCGAGGACCTCGTTGATCATCTCGGGGTCGAGCGCCGAGGTCGGCTCGTCGAAGAGCATCACCTTCGGCTTCATCGCGAGCGCGCGAGCGATCGCCACGCGCTGCTGCTGACCGCCGGAGAGCTGGGCGGGCGTCTTGCCGGCCTGGTGGCCGACGCCGACGCGGTCGAGCAGCGCCTGCGCCTCCGCCTCGGCGGCCTTGCGCGAGAGCTTGCGGACCTTGATCGGCCCGAGCGTGACGTTCTCGAGGATCGTCTTGTGCGCGAAGAGGTTGAAGGACTGGAAGACCATGCCGACGTCGGCGCGCAGGGCGGCGAGCCCCTTGCCCTCCTCGGGCAGCGTCTGGCCGTCGATCGAGATCGTGCCGCCGGAGATGGTCTCGAGGCGGTTGATCGTGCGGCACAGCGTCGACTTGCCCGACCCGGACGGACCGAGCACGACGACCACCTCGCCGCGGTTGATCGTGAGGTCGATGTCCTTCAGCGCCTGGAACTCGCCGTAGTGCTTCTGGACCCCGTCGAGGACGACGAGGGGCTCGCGGGCGGCAGCGGACGATCGCCCGGCCTGGGAGGGTGCTTCCATTCCGTCAGAGAATCACACGGGCATGGGCGGGTCAAATCATGAGCGGATTCTTAACCAGAGCGCAACAACCGAGGCTCGCTCCCAGCCTCATACCATGCCGAGGTGGTCTTCTCTCAGTCCTGGCGCGAAACGTCTCAGAACTGCTCGGGAAGCGGCATGTCAGGAGCGGAGGGCGAAGGCGCTCTCGTAGAGGCAGACCGAGGCGGCGGTCGCGAGGTTGAGCGACTCGGCGGCGCCGTAGATCGGCACCGCGACGACGCCGTCCATCAGCTCGAGCGACTCGTCCTCGAGGCCGCGCGCCTCGTTGCCGAACACCCAGACCGTCGGCTGCGCGAGGTCGCCGCGGGCGCGCACGTCGAGCAGGCCCTCGCCCTTGACGTCGGCCGCGACCGCGCGGAGCCCCGCGGCGCGCAGCCGCTGCAGCACGTCGGGCAGCTCGGCGCCGACCGCGACGGGGAGGTGGAACAGCGAGCCCGTCGTCGAGCGGACGACCTTCGGGTTGTAGAGGTCGACGGAGCGGCCGGTCAGCACGACGGCGTCGGCGCCCGCGGCGTCGGCCGCGCGGATGATCGTGCCGAGGTTGCCCGGGTCGCGGACCTCCTCCAGCACGGCGACGAGGCGCGGCTCGGACGCGACGATGTCCTTGAGCGAGGTGGGGAACTGCCGGCAGACCGCGACGAAGCCCTGGGGGGTGACGGTGTCGGCCATCGAGTCGAGGACGTCCTCGGTCACGTACTCGATCTCGACCTCGGCCTCCTCGGCCGCGGCGACGATCTCGGGGTGGCGCTCGAGCGCGGTCGGAGTGGCGAACGACTCCATCAGCAGCTCGGGCCGGTAGCGCAGCGCCTCGGACATCGCCTGCGGGCCCTCGAGGAGGAAGAGCCCCGACTCCTGCCGTGCCGGGCGCCGGGTGAGCTTGGCGACGGAGCGGACACGGGGAGAACGGGGATTGTCGAGCATGCGGCGAGCCTATCGGCGCGCCACCGCGGGGCCCGGTCGACACGTCGCCCGCCGGGAAGGCCGACCCGGGGGAACGAGGTCCTGCGAGAACCGGGTCCTGCGGAAACGACGAAGGGGGCCACGACTCTCGTCGTGACCCCCTCCGGAGACGTGCTGCGGACTACGCGGCCTTCGGGGCCGAGGTGTCAGCGGGCAGGGCGGCCTTCGCGCTCGCCACGAGGGCGGTGAAGGTCGCGGGCTCGGTGATCGCGAGGTCAGCGAGGATGCGGCGGTCGACCTGGATGCCGGCCAGGGCGAGGCCCTGGATGAAGCGGTTGTAGGTCAGACCGTTCGCACGGGACGCGGCGTTGATGCGCTGGATCCAGAGGCGGCGGAACTCGCCCTTCTTGGCGCGGCGGTCGCGGTACGAGTAGACGAGGGAGTGGGTGACCTGCTCCTTGGCCTTGCGGTACAGACGCGAGCGCTGGCCGCGGTAGCCCTTGGCGCGCTCGAGGATGACGCGACGCTTCTTGTGGGCGTTGACCGCCCTCTTGACTCTTGCCATTTCTCTTTCTTCCTTACGATCCGGGTCGGTTGTCGAGGACTACGACGGCAGCGGACTGCCGTGGTGGTCGACTACAGGCCGAGAAGCTTCTTGGCGACCTTGGCGTCCTGCGGGGCGAGGACCTGGTCCTGGTTCAGGCGACGGGTGCGGACGCTGGACTTCGACTCCAGGTTGTGACGCATACCGGCCTGCTGCTTCATGAGCTTGCCGGAGCCCGTGACCTTGAAACGCTTCTTGGCACCCGAGTGGGTCTTCATCTTGGGCATGTTCTCTCCTTGTCGACGTCGCACGCGCACTCGGCGGGCGAAACTGGTGCCCCGCGAGCGGGGCGTCCACCGGCCCCGAGGACGGGGCGGCGAAGTATCAGACGGATTCGGCCTCGGCCGATTCCTCTTCGGGGGTGTTGGCCTCGCGACGAGCGGCGCGGACGGCGTTCGCCTCGGCCTTCGCCTCGGACTTGTTCTTCAGCGGGCCGATGACCATCACCATGTTGCGACCGTCGATGGTCGGGGTGGACTCGACCTGGCCGAACTCGGACACGTCCTCCGCGAAGCGCTGCAGGAGCCGCACGCCCATCTCGGGGCGGGACTGCTCGCGACCGCGGAACAGGATCATGGCCTTGACCTTGTCGCCGGCCTTCAGGAAGCCCTCGGCGCGCTTGCGCTTGGTCTCGTAGTCGTGCTTGTCGATCTTCAGGCGGAAACGGACCTCCTTGAGGATCGTGTTCGCCTGGTTGCGACGGGCTTCCTTGAGCTTCTGGGCCTGCTCGTACTTGAACTTCCCGTAGTCCATGATCTTGGCGACGGGAGGCTTGGAGTTGGGAGCAACCTCGACCAGATCCAGGTCTGCGTCCTGCGCGAGTCGCAGGGCGACCTCGATTTTCACGACGCCGACCTGTTCTCCGGCGGGACCCACGAGGCGGACCTCGGGGACGCGGATTCGGTCGTTGGTACGGGGATCGCTGATTGCGTTTCTCCTCTGATCTCGGTGAGTTGCTGCTCTGCGGCCGGATTCTTCGTCCGGCGCATCCCGAGAGAGGTGATTTCCCTGTGCGAAGCGCGTCTACTGCGCTGCGCTGCACCCTACGACGCGCTCCCCGAGACGTGTCTCGAGGACCGCAGCCCTGCCCCCGTTGCCGGAGGCGGAGTGCTTCTGACCCGGTAACCTAGTGAAGCGGTCAAGCGCGGGTGGGAGAATCTCCACTTTCGAACCGAGGACATGCCTCGGAGCCCGCATCACCATAGCAGACTTCCGGCCGGAAGGGCAGAGGGCGGTGCCCGCCACTCCCCCTCCCCCGTGAGCGCCCACTCGAGCACCGCCTCGGGGCGCTCGCGAGCGCCGGACGCATCGAACGAGGGACCCATGGCTCAGCACGACGACGACTACGCCCGACGCTTCGGCGACGACTCCTCCGATGTGGAGGCGGCCCGCGACATCGCCGAGGTGCCGGCGGTCGAGATCATCACCACCGCGGCGGTGCACCTGATGAGCGCGGCCGCCGTGAAGTGCGGTCTCGCCGACGAGCCGGGCGCCCAGGTCGACCTCGACGAGGCGCGCAAGCTGATCAACGCCCTGGCCGGCCTGGTCACCGCCGGCGCCCCGGACATCAGCGACATGCACGCTCGCAGCCTGCGCGACGGGCTCCGGACGCTGCAGCTCGCCTTCCGCGAGGCCTCGCCGATCGCCGACCCGATCGGCAAGGGCCCGGGCGAGAAGTGGACCGGCCCGGTCACCTGAGCCGCGGCATCCGCGTCAGCTCGGAGGAGCGGACGCCAGCTGGAGGGTCATCGAGTCGACCCGGGCGGCCACGGTCTCGTCGGCGGCCCAGCGCTCGCCCAATCGCGAGACCAGCGCTCCGAGTGCCGCGCGGTCGAGCCCGGGCCGCAGCTCCAGCACGATGACGAGCTCCGGTCCGCTGAGCCGCTGATCGGGGTCACCCGGACGCACGCCCAGCGAAACGACGGCCTCCTCCGCGGCGGCGCTCGCGCGCAGGGCGTCGAGGACCTCCGGGTCGGCCGGGCTCGGCCGCCACGGCGACCCCTCGGCGATCGACCAGAGCGCGGGTCGGCGGACGGCGAACTCGTGCGGCGAGGCGGGGTCGAGGACCATCAGCTCGGTCTCCTCCGCCACCGCGGCCAGCGCCGCGCGCCGGCCGTCGACGGGGACGGGACGCGCGAGCCGGTCCCAGCGGCGCATCGCCTCGACGTCGCTGAAGACCGGGAGCACCGTCCGGCCGTCCGGCCCCGCGACCGTCACGATCGACAGCTCCTGCGACTTGTCGGCGCGGAGGCCGGCAACACCCTCGGCCTCCTCGCCGAGCTTCGCGACCAGGGGGATGAGCAGGCGCGAGTCGCGCAGCGCGTCGACCACCGCCTCCGGACCCGCCGCGCCGGCGCCGAACGCGCGCAGCGCTCGGACGAGGACCTCGGGCGCACTGCCGTCGTCATCGGTCGAGGCGCTCTGCTCGAAGTGCCGGCCGGCCCACGGGGTCCCGGCCGAGTCGGTCAGGTGCGCGGGGAGCGCGCGGCCCTCGCCCGAGGGCGTGCCGGTCACTCGGAGGCGACGTCGAGCGCCTCGGCGAGCGTGAAGGCCCCGGCGTACAGCGCTTTACCGACGATCGCGCCCTCGAGGCCCTGCGGGACGAGGCCGCGGAGCGCCGCGATGTCGTCGAGGTTCGAGATGCCGCCCGAGGCGATGACGGGGCGGTGCGTGCGGGCCATCACCTGCTCGAGCAGCTCGAGATTCGGGCCCTTGAGAGTGCCGTCCTTGGTGACGTCGGTGACGACGTAGCGGGTGCAGCCGGCCTCCTCGAGGCGCTCGAGGACCTGCCAGAGGTCGCCGCCCTCCTTCGTCCAGCCGCGGGCCGCGAGGGTGGTGCCGCGCACATCGAGCCCGACGGCGATCTGGTCGCCGTACTGCGCGATGACGCTGGCGGCCCACTCCGGGTTCTCCAGGGCGGCGGTCCCGAGGTTGATGCGCTTCGCGCCGGCGTTGAGCGCGGACTCGAGGCTGCGGTCGTCGCGGATGCCGCCGGAGAGCTCGACGTTGACGCCCTTCACCTGGCGGATGACCTTCTTCATGATGCCGTGGTTGTCGCCGCGGCCGAAGGCGGCGTCGAGGTCGACGAGGTGGATCCACTCCGCACCCTGGTCAGCCCAGTCGCCGGCCGCGTCGATCGGGTCGCCGTAGTTCGTCTCGGTGCCCGCCTCACCCTGCGTCAGGCGGACGGCCTTGCCGCCGGCCACGTCGATCGCGGGGAGAAGGACCAGGCCCGGGGCCTTGGTGAACTCGCTCATCGTCATCCTCAGTCTCGGAGCTGGTGCGGCCTCGGCGCCTAGGCGCCGCCGACCACCGGCCGATCCTAGTTCGTGCGGAGCCCGCCCAGCCAATTCGAGAGCAGGCGCAGACCCGCGGCGCCGGACTTCTCGGGGTGGAACTGGGTCGCCGAGAGCGGGCCGTTCTCCACCGCGGCGATGAAGGGGCCGCCGTGGTCGGCCCAGGTGACGGCGGGGCGCGGGAACGGCGGCATGACGTCCAGCGTCCACTCCCGGGCGCCGTACGAGTGCACGAAGTAGAAGCGCTCGTCCTCGATGCCGTCGAACAAGCGCGAGCCGGTGGGCACCTCGACGGTGTTCCAGCCCATGTGCGGCACCACCTCGGCGGGCAGCAGGTCGACCGTCCCCGGCCACTCCCCCAGGCCCTCGCTCTCGACGCCGCGCTCGACGCCGCGCTCGAAGAGCACCTGCATCCCCACGCAGATGCCGAGCACCGGGCGACCGCCGGCGAGGCGCTTCTCGATGATCTCGCCGCCGCGCGCCGCCGTCAGCGCCGACATCACCGCGCTGAACGCGCCGACACCCGGGACGAGCAGGCCGTCGGCCTCGAGGGCGCGGGTGCGGTCGGAGGTCAGCTCGACGTCGGCACCGGCGAGCTCGAGCGCCTTGACGGCCGAGTGGACGTTGCCAGACCCGTAGTCGTAGACGACGACGGACGGCCGGGCGCCGCTCACAGCGAGCCCTTCGTCGACGGCACGCCGGCGACGAGCGGGTCGAAGGCCTTGGCCTGGCGGAACGCGCGCGCGAACGCCTTGAACTCGGCCTCCGCGATGTGGTGCGGGTCGCGCCCGCCGAGCACGGTGATGTGCACGGTCAGGCCGGCGTTGAAGGCGATCGCCTCGAAGACGTGGCGGACCATCGATCCGGTGAAGTGGCCGCCGATCAGGTGCAGCGCGAAGCCCTCCGGCTCGCCGGTGTGCACGAGGTAGGGGCGGCCCGAGATGTCGACCACGGCCTGGACGAGCGCCTCGTCGAGCGGCACGAGGGCGTCGCCGAAGCGGGAGATGCCGGCCTTGTCGCCGAGCGCCTGCTTGATCGCGGTGCCGAGGACGATGCCGATGTCCTCGGCGGTGTGGTGGATGTCGATCTCGATGTCGCCGGTGGCGCGGACGGTCAGGTCGGTCAGCGAGTGCTTCGCGAACGCCGTCAGCAGGTGGTCGAAGAAGGGCACGCCGGTGGAGAGGTCCGCGACACCGGTGCCGTCGAGGTCGATCGACAGCTCGATGCTCGACTCGCTGGTGGCACGACGGAGGGTGGCGGTGCGCCCGGGATCGGCGCTCGAGGAGGTCATGCCTCCAGTCTATTCGGGGCGCCGCCGACCCTCCGGGCGGCTACTCGCGGGCGAGCGCGACCGCGGGATCCGCCGCCGGCGCCGGCAGCGCGGCGACCGCCTCGAGGAAGGCGGTGGTCTCGGCCTCGGTGCCCGCGCTCACCCGCAGGTGGTTCGGGATGCCGACGTCGCGGATCAGGATGCCGCGGGCCAGGAGTGCCTCGAACATCGCACCGGGGTCGGCGACACCGCCGAAGAGCACGAAGTTGCTGCCCGTCTCGTGCGGCGTGTAGCCGAGGGCGCGCAGGCCGTCGATCATCCGGTCGCGCTGGACGATGATCTCGCCGACCATCGCGAGCATCTCGTCGGCGTGGGCGAGCGCGGCCGTCGCGGCGGCCTGCGTCAGCGCGGAGAGGTGGTACGGGAGGCGGACCAGGCGGAGGGCGTCCACCACTGCGGGGTCGGCGGCGAGGTAGCCGAGCCGGACGCCCGCGAAGGCGAAGGCCTTGCTCATCGTCCGCGAGACCAGCAGGCGCGGGCGGCCCTCGAGCAGACTGAGAGCGGTGGGCGCGTCCCGGCCGGCGAACTCGGCGTAGGCCTCATCGACGACGACGATGCCGTCGGTCGCGTCGTAGACGGCGGCGATCGTCTCGAGGTCGAGCGGGGTGCCGGTGGGGTTGTTCGGGGCGCAGAGGAAGACGATGTCCGGGCGCTCCCGGCGCACCGCGTCGGCGGCGTACGAGCCGGAAACGCGGAAGTCGGCCTCGCGGTCGACGCCGATGTAGCGGGTGCCGCTGCCGGAGGCGAGGATCGAGTACATCGAGTACGTCGGCGAGAAGCCCAGCAGAGAGCGGCCGGGACCGCCGAAGGCCTGCAAGACGTGCTGGAGAACCTCGTTCGAGCCGTTCGCGGCCCAGATCGAGTCGGCGGTCAGGCCGTGGCCGAGGTAGCCGGCCAAGGAGTCGCGCAGCTCGCGGAACTCGCGGTCGGGGTAGCGGTTCACCGTCCGGAGGGCGACGGACACCCGCTCAACGATGTCGGCGATGACGTCGTCGGGCACGGGGTGGGTGTTCTCGTTGACGTTGAGAGCCACGGGGACGACGGCCTGCGGAGCGCCGTAGGGCTGCTGACCGCGCAGGTCGTCGCGGAGGGGGAGATCGTCGAGAGTCGTCACCCCGGAATGGTACCGGGGCCCCGACGGCTCCGATCAGCCCGCGATGTCGTACTGCGCGGGGATGGCGAGGCGCTGCCCGGGCTCGAGGCCGGCGTTCGCCAGCTGGTTGAGCGACTGGATGTCGTAGACGACGTCGCGCGGGTCGGAGTCCGGTGCGATCTCCTCCGCGAGGGACCAGAGGGACTCGCCCGCGCGGACGGTGACGTACTGGAACTCGACGTCGGCGCTCTCACCCGAGGCGACGGCTCCACCGCCGTTGAGGCCGAAGACGAAGGCTCCGGCGACGAGCGGCAGAGCGCCCAGGGTCGCGAGCACGGCGCGACCACGACGGGTCAGACGCAGGCGGGTGCGCGTAACGGACCCCTCTGCACCGGTTACGTGCTGTGCGGAGGTCTGGTGCTGCGCGAGGGTGGAGAACTGTGCGGTCATGGTGATCGCTCCTTTCAGCAGGGGTTCGGGCCGGGGCCTCGGCCGGGAGGACCCGGTCCGAACCTCTGTTCCGAATATATCTTCGAATACCGCGTCGGGCAAGACCCCGTCGCGTCGCATCCGTTGCTGGATCGCGCGACACACTCGAACGAATGTTTCGAACGCGGACCCCCGCCGGATACAGTTTCGAGAGTCCGCAGTCAGTACAGCAGCGACCACCGACATCGGTGCTCGGCTCGGGCGGAGAGGGCGCGCACGCGGCGTGCGCACCGAGAGAGGGACGATCGTGAGCGACGCGCAGACGGCCGGAGCGAAGCCGGCCAGGACGACGACTCCGGCGCCGAAGGCGAAGGCGGCGGCGAAGCCCGCGGCCGGCCGCCGCCGGAAGAACCTCAGCGCGAAGCAGCTCGCGATCCTCGACGCCATCCAGCGCTCGGTGTCCAGCCGCGGCTATCCGCCGAGCATGCGCGAGATCGGCGACGCCGTCGGCCTCGCCTCGCTCTCCAGCGTCACGCACCAGCTCAACCAGCTCGAGTTGAGCGGCTACCTGCGCCGCGACCCCAACCGCCCCCGCGCGCTCGAGATCCTCATCGACGTGCCGAGCTCCACCGAGGACGACGGCTCGTTCGAGTCGACGGCGACGGTCGCCGACGCGGCGATGGTGCCGCTCGTCGGGCGGATCGCGGCTGGAGTGCCGATCATGGCGGACCAGCAGATCGACGAGGTCTTCCCGCTCCCCCGCCAGCTGGTCGGCAAGGGCGAGCTGTTCATGCTCAAGGTGGTCGGCGAGTCGATGATCGACGCGGCCATCTGCGACGGCGACTGGGTCGTCGTCCGCTCGCAGCGCACCGCGGAGAACGGCGAGATCGTCGCAGCGATGCTCGACGGCGAGGCGACCGTCAAGGTCCTCCGCCAGCGCGACGGCCACACCTGGCTGCTCCCCCGCAACTCCAACTTCGAGCCGATCCTCGGCGATGAGGCCGAGGTGCTGGGCAAGATCGTCGCGGTGCTCCGCTCGGTCTGAGGCGGCGCGCACGCGCAGGAGGGGCGGACGGCATCGAGCCGTCCGCCCCTCCTGCGTTCCACGGATGCCGGCCACCAGCTCGCGCAGCGCCGACGACGAAGCGCCCGCGACCGCGGAGCTGATCCGTGGTCGCGGGCGCTTCGAGTGCGGTCGCCGGCTCCGCCGCTACGCCTCGACGGCGGCGACGGGGGCCGCGAACTCGCCCAGCGAGCCGGCGAGATCCTCGTGCACGAGCGCGTGGACGTGCGTGCCGCCCTCGACGTACTGCGTCGAGAGGATCCGGCCGTTGCGGTGCAGCGAGGAGACCACGTCGCCGCGGTCGTAGGGCACGAGCAGGTCGATCTCGATCTGCGGCTCCGGGAGGATCTCGGCGATCTTCGCCTGGAGCTCGTCCATCCCCTCGCCGGTGCGCGCCGACACGAAGACGGCGCCCGGAGCGAGACCGCGCAGCACGAGCCGCTGCCCCTCGTCGACGAGATCGGACTTGTTGAACGCGATGATCTCGGGGATCCCGCGGGCGCCCACCTCGCCGATGACGTCGCGAACGGTCGCGATCTGCCCCGCGGGGTCCGGGTGCGAGGCGTCGACGACGTGGACGATGATGTCCGAGTCGGCGACCTCCTCCAGCGTCGAGCGGAACGCCTCGACCAGCTGGTGCGGCAGGGCGCGCACGAAGCCGACGGTGTCGGCGAGCGTGTAGCCGCGCCCGTCCGGGGTCTCGGACTTGCGGATCGTCGCGTCGAGGGTCGCGAAGAGCGAGTTCTCGACGAGCACGCCCGCGTGCGTCATCCGGTTGAGCAGGCTGGACTTGCCGGCGTTGGTGTAGCCGGCGATGGCGACCGACGGCACGGCGTTGCGCTTGCGGTTGGCGCGCTTCGCCTCCCGAGCGGGCTTCATCGCGGTGATCTGCTTGCGCAGGCGCGCCATGCGGGTGTGGATGCGGCGGCGGTCGAGCTCGATCTTCGTCTCACCCGGACCACGCGAGCCCATGCCGGCGCCGGCGCCGACCTGGCCACCGGCCTGGCGGGACATCGACTCGCCCCAGCCGCGCAGGCGCGGCAGCAGGTACTCGAGCTGAGCGAGCTCGACCTGCGCCTTACCCTCGCGGCTCGTGGCGTGCTGGCTGAAGATGTCGAGGATGACGGCCGTGCGGTCGATGACCTTGACCTTCACCACGTCCTCCAGCGAGCGGCGCTGGCTCGGAGCGAGCTCGGTGTCGGCCACGACCGTGTCCGCGCCGAGCGCGGCGACCAGGCCGGCCAGCTCCTCGGCCTTGCCCTTGCCCAGGTAGGTGCTCGGGTCGGGGTTCGGGCGGCGCTGCAGCAGGCCGTCGAGCACGGTCGCTCCCGCCGTCTCGGCCAGGGCGGCGAGCTCGTGCAGGGAGTTCTCCGCGTCCTCGATCGAGCCCTGCGAGTACACGCCGATCAGCACCACGTTCTCCAGCCGCAGCTGGCGGTACTCGACCTCCGTGACGTCCTCGAGCTCGGTGGACAGACCGGCCACGCGCCGCAGCGCCTGCCGATCGGCCCGGTCGAACTGGTCGCCGTCGCTGCTCTGCTCGCCGTCGCGCTGGACGTCCTGCCCGTCGCTCTGCAGCGCCTGGGCTCCGCCCGCGACGAACCGCGAATATCCCGACGAGCGCGACTGCGCGTTCGCCAGGACCCGCGAGACGACGTCCACGGCCTCGGTCGTGTCGGTCTCGTTCAGGTCTTCCGTCATCCGGATAACACTAACTCCTCAGCTGTTGATAAGTTCACTTCTCATGGCCGCCGAGCACTACTTCACCAGCACTCCGGACGGCGACCTCCGACCCCGCAGGATCAGCGCGCGGATCGCCGGCCGCGACCTCGAGGTCACGACCGCCGGCGGGGTGTTCAGCCCCGGCCACGTCGATCTCGGCACCCGGGTCCTGCTGGACGCGGTCCCCGACGCCCCCGCGAGCGGGGACCTCCTGGATCTCGGCTGCGGCTGGGGTCCGATCTCGCTCGCCCTGGCGCTCGGCTCCCCCGACGCCCGGGTCTGGGCGGTCGACGTCAACCAGCGGGCGCTCGAGCTCGTCCGCCGCAACTGCGCAGAACTCGGTGTCTCCAATGTCAACGCGGTGCTGCCCGAGGATGTTCCCGACGACGTCCGCTTCGCGGCGGTCTGGTCGAACCCGCCGATCCGGGTCGGCAAGGCCGAGCTGCATGCGCTGCTCGAGCGCTGGCTCCCCCGGCTCGAGCCGGACGCGGAGGCGTGGCTCGTCGTGCAGCGCAACCTCGGTGCCGACTCGCTGCTGACCTGGCTGACCGAGACGTTCGAGGGCCGGCTCGAGGTCGACCGGATCTCCTCGGCCAAGGGCTTCCGGGTGATCCGCACCACGCGGACGGTCTGACCGCCGGAGCGCCGGCGAGCCCGGCCTAGTCGATCCGGATCGTGCCGGTGTAGACGAGGTCGGCCGGGCCGGAGAGGCCGACGTGCTCGCCCTCCTCGGTGGGGAACATTGTCACGCCGAGCGTGCCACCCGGGACCTCGACGCGCCAGGACTGCGGTGCGCGCGCACCCGCCCAGTAGCGGACCGCCAGTGCCGCCGCGGCCGCACCCGTGCCGCAGCTCAGCGTCTCGCCGCTGCCGCGCTCGTGCACGCGCATCCGGATCCGGCCGATGCCGTCGTGCACCAGCGGCTCGCCCGGCACGACGAACTCGACGTTCGCCCCGTCGGCCGGCTCGGGCTCGATCTGCGGGATGTAGCTGAGATCGGCGGCGTCGAGCTCCTCGTCGTTGCTCAGCGCCACCACGATGTGCGGGTTGCCGAGGTCGAGGCCGAGGCCGGGGCGCGGCACCTTGAGCTCCTTGGCACGCACGAGCGGCTCACCCCCCGCGAGCTCCCAGCGGCCGAGGTCGACCTGGAAGCCGGCACCGCTGCGGGTGACGTCGCGGACCCCGGCGCGCGTGCCGATGGGGAGGGTGTCGCCCTGCTCCAGGGTCGCCAGACCGCCGGCGAGCAGGAACGCCGCGTAGACGCGGATGCCGTTGCCGCACATCTCCGCGATCGAGCCGTCGGCGTTGCGGTAGTCCATGAACCACTCCGCCTCCGGCTCCTGCTCGAGGGCGGCCGCGCCGTCGGCGAGGGAGCGGGAGCGGACCGCGCGGATGATGCCGTCCGCGCCGACGCCGAAGTGGCGGTCGCAGATCGTCGCGATCTGCGCGGGCGAGAGGTCGACCTCACCGTCCGGGTCACTGAAGAGCACGAAGTCGTTGCCGGTGCCCTGGCCCTTGGTGAAGTGCAGCTCGATCGTCATGGCGGACAGCCTAGCGAGGCGCTGGAGCGCCGACCTGGGCGAGGCCGAGCGCCTGCTCGAGTAGGTCCGGAGCGTCGAAGGGCAGCCAGTGCGCCGCCTGATAGCGGCGGAACCAGCTGTTCTGCCGCCGTGCGTAGCGTCGGGTGAGCGCCTGGGTGGAGGCGATCGCCTCCTCCTGGGTCAGCTCGCCCGAGCGCTGCGCGAGCGCCTGGGCGTAGCCGATGGCCCGGCTCGCGGTGACGCCCTGCTCGATGCCGAGCGGCACGAGGCGCTCGACCTCGTCGAGCATGCCGCCCGCCCACATCCGCTCGACGCGGCGGTCGAGTCGCCCGACGAGGACGTCGCGCGGCGCGGACAGCGCCAGGACCGTGCTCGGCCGCCACGGGACGGGGGTGTCGGACATCAGCGCGCTGTTCGGCGACCCGGTGAGCTCGGTGATCTCGAGGGCGCGCACGATCCGGCGGACGTTGTGCGGGCCGATCCGCGCGGCCACCTCGGCGTCGACGGCCCGGAGTCGCTCGAAGAGCACCGCGGAGCCCTCGCGCTCGGCCGTCTCCTCCAGGGAGCGGCGGACGGCGGGGTCGGTACCGGCGAAGGAGAACTCGAAGATCACGCTCGAGACGTAGAGACCGGAGCCGCCGACGAGGATCGGGGTCGCACCGCGCGCCAGGACGTCGTCGACCACGGTGCGTGCCTCAACCTGGTACCGGGCGACGGAGGCGTCCTCGGTGACGTCGAGGACGTCGAGCAGGTGGTGGGGTACACCCCGGCGCTCCTCCGGCGGGAGCTTCGCGGTCCCGATGTCCATGCCGCGGTAGAGCTGCATGGCGTCGGCGTTGACGACCTCGGCCGCGCCGCCCGATGCGCGGATCGCGCCGGCGAGAGCGAGCGAGAAGTCCGACTTGCCGGTGCCCGTGGCGCCGACGACGGTGAGGAGGGCGGGCGCCGCCCGCTCAGCGCTCGCCATCGAGGGCGTCGTAGATCGGAGTGGTCAGCGTCGCGGGCGCCGCCGGCGTGAGCGGGCGGAGGCGGAGCGAGGGAAGGCCGAGCGAGACCTTCGGCGCGCCGGTGGCGCCCGGTGCGGCGGGGACACCGCAGGACTCCGTCTGCGCGCGGTCCCAGGCGTCGCCGGCCCGGGTGCGGCGGACCTGCAGCGGAGCACCGTCGATCGAGCCCGCGATCAGGTAGAACGGAGCGGCGCGGGTGACCTCGACGCTGACGACGTCGCCCGGGCGCGGCTGCTCGGAGCCGGCCGGGACGTCGAAGTGCACGAGCCGGCTGTCCTCGGCGCGGCCGCTGAGGCGGTGCGTCTCGCTGTCGCGGCGCCCCTCGCCGGTCGCGACGAGCACCTCGACCCGGCGGCCGACGACGGCGCGGTTCTCGCTCTCGCTGATCGAGTCCTGCAGAGCGGCCAGGCGCTCGAAGCGCTCCTGGACGACGGCCTTCGGGATCTGGTCGGGCAGCGTCGCCGCCGGCGTTCCCGGCCGGATGGAGTACTGGAAGGTGAAGGCGGAGGCGAAGCGGGCGGCCTCGACCACGCGCAGGGTCTCCTGGAAGTCGGCCTCGGTCTCGCCGGGGAAGCCGACGATGATGTCGGTGCTGATCGCGGCGTGCGGGATCCGGTCGCGCACGCGGTCGAGGATGCCGAGGAACCGCTCGGAGCGGTACGAGCGCCGCATCGCCTTGAGGATGCGATCCGAGCCGGACTGCAGCGGCATGTGCAGCTGCGGCATGACCGCCGGAGTCTCGGCCATCGCGTCGATGACGTCGTCGGTGAAGGCCGCCGGGTGCGGGCTGGTGAAGCGGATCCGCTCGAGGCCCTCGATCGTGCCGGCGGCGCGGAGGAGCTTCGAGAAGGCCTGCCGGTCGCCGAACTCGACGCCGTAGGAGTTCACGTTCTGGCCGAGGAGGGTGACCTCGATCGCGCCGTCGTCGACGAGCGTCTGGATCTCGGCGAGCACGTCGCCGGGACGGCGGTCCTTCTCCTTGCCGCGCAGGGCGGGGACGATGCAGAAGGTGCAGGTGTTGTTGCAGCCGACCGAGATCGACACCCAGCCGCTGTAGGTCGAGTCGCGCTTGGTCGGCAACGTGGAGGGGAAGACGTCGAGCGATTCGAGGATCTCGAGCTGCGCCTCGTCGTTGTGCCGGGCCCGCTCGAGCAGGCTCGGCAGCGCGCCCATGTTGTGCGTGCCGAAGACGACGTCGACCCACGGCGCCTTCTCGAGGATGACGTTCTTGTCCTTCTGCGCGAGGCAGCCGCCGACGGCGATCTGCATGCCCTCGTGCCGACGCTTGACCGAGGCGAGGTGGCCGAGATTGCCGTAGAGCTTGTTGTCCGCGTTCTCGCGGACGGCGCAGGTGTTGATGACGACGATGTCGGCCTCGGCACCGTCGGCCGAGACGTAGCCGGCCGCCTCGAGCGAGCCGCTGAGCCGCTCGGAGTCGTGGACGTTCATCTGGCAACCGAAGGTGCGGACCTCGTAGGTCCTCGGCCGCGCGTCGACGAGAGGGGAGGTGACCGGACCGAGCGTGCTCATGGTGTGCGATTCTACGCGCCGCTCCGGTCGCCTCTCGGCGACCGGGCAGCGGGTCGGCTCAGCGGAAGCGGACGCTCGAGCCGGGCTTGCGCACCGTCTCGCGGACGACCCGCTGGACGAGCGCGCCGGCGTAGCCGCGGCGTGCCAGGAAGCCGGTGAGGCGGCGCTCCGCCACCTCGTCGGACAGCGAGCGAAGGCTCGGCAGGCGCTTGCGCGCGAGCTCCATCGCCGTGCGGTACTCGTCGTCGCCGTCGAACTCATCGAGCGCGGTCGCGATCGCGTCGGGGTCGAGCTTGCGAGCGCGCAGCTCCTGCATGATCGACGAGCGCCCGAGCTTCTTGCGCTCGCGCAGCTGGAGGACCAGCGACTCCGCCATCTTGTAGTCGTCGAGATAGCCGAAGCGGGCGAAGCGCTCGAGGATGTCGATCGCGTCCTTCTCGGCGACGCCCTCGGTGTAGAGGCGCGCCTCGACCTCGGCGACCGAGAGGCTCTTGCGCGAGAGCCCGCGGACGATGCGGTCCGCGATCTGCTCCGGGTCGGGCTCCTCGGGCAGGTCCTCCGCGAAGGAGTCCTCCACGGCCGCGTCGTCCTCGACGGAATCGCGCACCGCCGCGGAGTCGACTGACCGCGCCGGAGCCGCCGAGGGCGCGGCGTCCCGGCGCGCGACATGCGCCGACAGCTCGGCGATCGCATCCACGGCTGGCTCGGCCGCCTCGGCGGTCGCCCCGTCGTCCTTCACCCAGGGAAGGAAGGCCACGGGCCGACCCTGTGCCCCCTCCGCAGCCTTCTCCCCCACGGGCTACGCGCCCTTGCGGACGGGCGGCTTGGTCTCGCGGACCGGCTGCTTCGTCTCGATCGCGACCGGAGCGGCCTCGACCACCGCGTTCGGGTCGGCCACGACGCCGAGCTTGATCAGGATGCGCTTCTCGATCTCGGCCGCGATGTCGGGGTTGTCGATGAGGAACTGGCGCGCCTTCTCCTTGCCCTGGCCGAGCTGGTCGCCGTCGTAGGTGTACCAGGCGCCCGACTTGCGGACGATCTCGTGCTCGACACCGAAGTCGATCAGGCTGCCCTCGCGGGAGATGCCGATGCCGTAGAGGATGTCGAACTCGGCCTGCTTGAACGGCGGCGCCATCTTGTTCTTGACGACCTTGACGCGGGTGCGGTTGCCGACCGCGTCGGTGCCGTCCTTCAGGGTCTCGATGCGGCGGATGTCGAGGCGGACCGAGGCGTAGAACTTCAGCGCCTTGCCGCCCGCGGTGGTCTCGGGGCTGCCGAAGAAGACGCCGATCTTCTCGCGGAGCTGGTTGATGAAGATCATCGTGGTGTTCGTGGTGTTGAGCCCACCGGTCAGCTTGCGCAGGGCCTGCGACATCAGGCGGGCCTGGAGGCCGACGTGCGAGTCGCCCATCTCGCCCTCGATCTCGGCGCGGGGCACGAGGGCCGCCACGGAGTCGATGACGATGAGGTCGATGGAGCCGGAGCGCACGAGCATGTCGGCGATCTCGAGCGCCTGCTCACCCGTGTCGGGCTGCGAGACGAGGAGCGAGTCGATGTCGACGCCGAGCTTCTTCGCGTACTCGGGGTCGAGCGCGTGCTCCGCGTCGATGAAGGCCGCGATGCCGCC
The DNA here is from genome assembly GCF_013205025.1 of Rathayibacter sp. VKM Ac-2857. Taxonomy (GTDB): domain Bacteria; phylum Actinomycetota; class Actinomycetes; order Actinomycetales; family Microbacteriaceae; genus Rathayibacter. The sequence continues at coordinate 35,132 of NZ_JABMLE010000002.1, forward strand.
GTTGCGCTGGGCATTGGCGATGGCGTGCAGGGTGAGCGTCGTCTTTCCCGAGGACTCGGGGCCGTAGATCTCGACGATGCGGCCGCGCGGGAGTCCGCCGATCCCGAGCGCGACGTCGAGCGCGATCGAACCGGTCTGGATCACCTCGACGGGGGCGCGGTCGTCGCTGCCGAGGCGCATGACGGCGCCCTTGCCGAACTGGCGGTCGATCTGGGCGAGTGCGGTCTCGAGGGACTTCTCGCGGTCTGAGGAACTGGGCATGGCCGTCTCGCTCTCGTGTCGTGGTGGTATCGCCTACAGGCTGTCGTGTCGTACCGGGACCGTTCGCGGGCGAGTGCCCTGAATGCGGTCCCGGCCGGTTGCGACAAGGCGGTGAAGCAGTCCGAATGACTGATGTCGACGGTAGGCCCGACCACCGACATCGGTGCCGAGCCGGACCGCTTCTGTGGAGACGGAGGCGATCCTGCTTCTGGTGAGGAGCTTAGACCCGTTCGAACAAGGATTCGAGGGTGGCGCGCCCGGCGTGTCGAACACGACTTCGGGAGCGCGGCGGGCGGACGACCCGCGCCGCGGTCAGCGCCGGCGCTTCGCCGGGTCGACCCCGTGCCAGCGGCCCTCGGGGACGTCGTTCGCGCGGCAGAGTGCGATCCAGACCTCGCGGGGCTCCGCCCCGTCGCGCAGCGCCTTCTGCGCCGTCCGCCCGCCGAGCTCCGTCAGGACGAGGTCGGAGACGAGCACGCGGGCGTAGGCGTCGCCGAACTCGTCGTCGACCAGCTGCTGGAACTCGCTCAGGCGCATACGTCCACGGTAACAACCCGCGCCGGGGTGGGAGCCGAGCGGGCGTGAGCGGGCCGGCGGCGGGAACGACGAAGGGCGCCGGAGCCGGAGCTCGGGCGCCCTTCGCGAGGTGCGGTGCGGTGGGTGGGAAGAGGGACGGGCCCGCTACTGCGAGACGAGGTCCGCGTCGAATCCGGCGACCATGTCGGCCGGGATGGTGTCGGGGATCGTGTCGATCCCCTCGATGACCGCGAGTCGGTCGCCGACCTCGCGCATGATCACCGAGATCGGGGTGTCGAGCGCATCGGCCACCGAGGCGAGGATCTCGGACGACGCCTCCTTCTGACCGCGCTCGACCTCGCTGAGGTAGCCGAGAGCGACACTCGCCTTGCTCGCCACCTGGCGCAGGGTGCGACCTTTCTGCAGGCGAAAGTCCCTGAGGACATCGCCGATCTCCTGACGAACTAGAACCACTGGACCCTCCTTCTCCACGTCAACCGCTTCTCGCGCACCGATTCGAGAGATGCCGGAGCATCGGGTTCGAAGGGGATGTGTACGAGAGAGCCGGATAGCTGTTCACTACCCGGCTCGTGTGAGTCGACTCTAATACCGGATGACTGGACTTTGCGTGTGAGCGACGTCAGATGTAACCCGGCCGAAACTCTGCGCATTCCACGATTCCGCACCGGTTCCTGGGCTTCCGCCGTCAACGGAGCGAGGCGACGAGCTCCTGCGCCAGAGCGAGTGCCGCCGCGACGGACGCGGCGCGGATCTCGGGCCGTCCGCCGTCGAAGCGGTGCTCGCGCACCAGCTCCACGTCGTCGAGGACGGCGGCGACGAAGACGGTGCCGACGGCGGCCCCGCCCTGCGGCTCCGGGCCGGCGACGCCCGTCGTCGCGATCCCGAGCGTCCGCGCACCGGCCTCCCCGAGCCGCTCGGCGACGCCCCGCGCCATCCGGACGGCCACGACGGGGTGCACGGGTCCCTCCCGGTCGAGCAGCTCCGCGTCGACGCCGAGCAGGCGGTGCTTGAGGTCGGTCGCGTAGGAGACCACTCCCCCGCGGTAGACGGCGGAGGCGCCGGGGACCTCGACCAGCGCGGAGCTCAGCGCCCCGCCGGTCAGCGACTCGGCGACCGCCAGCGCGAGCCCGCGCCGCCGGAGCTCCGACAGCAGCTCCTCGGCGCTCATCGGCGCCCGCGGGCCGCGCGACTCTGGCGCGCCGCGTCGGCGAGGTAGTCGATGCCGGTCACGACGGTGAGGACGACCGCGGCCGTCATCGTGATGCCGTTCAGCCAGTGCACCCACTCGCCGAGGAACGTCCAGAGCGGCAGGAGCGCGAGGGAGATCGCGACGGACTGCACGATCGTCTTCAGCTTGCCGCCGCGGGAGGCGGGGATCACGCGGTCGGAGAGGACGGCCATCCGGAAGACGGTGATGCCGATCTCGCGGACCAGGATGACGATCGTCACCCACCAGGGCAGCTCGGCGAGGATCGAGAGGCCGACCAGCGCGGCGCCGGTGAGGACCTTGTCCGCGATCGGGTCGAGCAGCTTGCCGAGGTCCGTGACCAGCCCGCGGCTGCGCGCGATGTGACCGTCGATCCCGTCGGTCGCGATCGCGACGATGAAGAGCAGCGCGGCTGCGATGCGCACGCCGCCGTCCTCGCCATTGTCGGCCAGGAGCAGCCAGAAGAACACCGGGGCGAGCAGGATGCGCACCACGGTGATCGCGTTGGGCAGGTTCCAGTTGCTCGGGGCGGCGTCGGCGTGCGCGGTGGGGCTGGTCATCGGAGTCCGCCGTTCCTCGTGGTCGGTCGATTCGGCGGGACGCGCGTGCTCGGCGAGATCATCGCTCAGTCGCGCCCGGTGAGCGCCCAGGCGTCGTCGCCGGAGCCCTCGTCGTCGTCGTGGTAGTCGGTCGCGACCGGGCCCGAGGGCTCGGCCAGCGGGTCCGCGTAGGCGTCGGGCGCGGCCGGCGACGGCGCCGCGGCGTGCTCGCCGGGCTCCTCGCCGCGCATCCGCGAGAGCACGCCCGGCAGCTGCTCGGCGGTCACCAGCACGTCGCGCGCCTTCGAGCCCTCGGAGGGGCCGACGACCTCGCGCGACTCGAGCAGGTCCATCAGGCGGCCGGCCTTTGCGAAGCCGACGCGGAGCTTGCGCTGCAGCATCGAGGTCGAGCCGAACTGCGTGCTGACCACGAGCTCCGCCGCGGCCATCAGCAGTTCGAGGTCGTCGCCGATGTCGGAGTCGATCTCCTTCCGCTGGGCCTGCACCGTGATGTCCTGGCGGTACTCGGGCTGCGCCTGGCGGGTGACGTGCTCGACGACCCGGGCGATCTCCTCCTCGCGCACCCACGCGCCCTGGACGCGCATCGGCTTGTTCGTGCCCATCGGCAGGAACAGGCCGTCGCCCTGGCCGATGAGCTTGTCGGCGCCCGGCTGGTCGAGGATGACCCGCGAGTCCGTGACGCTCGTCACGGCGAAGGCGAGGCGGCTCGGCACGTTGGCCTTGATCAGGCCGGTGACGACGTCGACGCTCGGCCGCTGGGTGGCGAGCACGAGGTGGATGCCGGAGGCGCGCGCCAGCTGGGTGATGCGGACGATCGAGTCCTCGACGTCGCGCGGGGCGACCATCATCAGGTCCGCGAGCTCGTCGACGACCACCAGGAGGTAGGGGTAGGGCCGGAGGACGCGGTTGCTGCCCGCGGGCAGCTTGATCTCGCCGCTGCGCACCGCCGCGTTGAAGTCGTCGATGTGCCGGTAGCCGAACGACGCGAGGTCGTCGTAGCGCATGTCCATCTCCTTCACGACCCACTGGAGCGCCTCGGCGGCCTTCTTGGGGTTCGTGATGATGGGGGTGATCAGGTGCGGCACGCCGCCGTAGATCGTCAGCTCGACGCGCTTGGGGTCGATCAGGACCATGCGGACGTCCTGCGGGCTGGCGCGCATCAGCAGGCTCGTGATCATCGAGTTCACGAAGCTGGACTTGCCGGAGCCGGTGGAGCCGGCGACGAGGAGGTGCGGCATCTTCGCGAGATTGGCCACCACGTAGCCGCCCTCGACGTCCTTGCCGACGCCGATCGTCATCGGGTGGGTCGACGTCGTCGAGGCGGCGGAGCGCAGGACGTCGCCGAGCGAGACGATCTCGCGGTCGGTGTTGGGGATCTCGACGCCGATCGCGCTCTTGCCCGGGATGGGCGAGAGGATCCGCACCTCGTTGCTGGCGACCGCGTAGGAGAGGTTCTTGCTCAGCGCCGTGACGCGCTCGACCTTGACGCCCGGGCCGAGCTCGATCTCGTAGCGCGTGACCGTCGGACCGCGGGAGAAGCCGGTGACCGTCGCATCGACGTTGAACTGCTGCAGCACCTCGGTCAGCGCGCGGACCATCTCGTCGTTCGCAGCCGAGCGGGCCTTCGACGGCGTGCCGGTGGAGAGCGCGGAGGCGGACGGCAGGCGGTAGGGGGTCTCCTCCTCGAAGGAGGAGTCGAAGCCGGCGGTGGAGTCGGCGACGACCGGGGCGATCGGGCCGGTCTCGATCACGGGCGGCAGCGGGACGGCGGGGGCGACGTCGAGGTCGTCGAGCGCGATGACGCCGGTGGCGTCGTCGTCGACCACGCCCAGCGGGATGCGCGTGGTCGCGGTCTGATCGTGGCGGGCGAGGGCGGCCTCGGCCGACTCGGCCTCGGAGATCACCTCGGTCGCGTAGGAGCGGGTCGGCGGGTCGGCCGGCTCGTCGCGGTCGGCGGACGCCGGCTCCTCGAGCGCGGTGTCGAAGCCCTTCGCACGGCCGCGGCCCTTGCGGCCCTTGGGCGCCTCGTCCTCGTCGCCGAGCGCGTCGATCGGCAGCTCGGCCTGGACGGTCGGCTCGTCCTCGCGGCCGGAGTCGGTGCGGCGCCACCAGGGCAGCTCGCCGCCCTCCTCCTGCTCGTCCTCGGCCTTCTCGCTCTCGGCCTTCGCGGCCGCCTTGCTCGCGGCCCTCTCGGCCTTGAGGCGCGCGCGCTCCTCGTCGTCGAGGACGGGGGCGCCGAAGAGGTAGCCGTAGAGCTCGCGCGAGCGGGCGGCGATCCGGTTCGGCGGGGTCTTGGTGATGATGAAGAGGGAGAGCAGGACGACGAGCGAGAGGAGCACCGTGGCGCCGGGCACGGTCGCGATCGCCACGAGGGGCGCGCCGACGAGCCAGCCGAGGACACCGCCGGCGGCGGCCATCTGCTCGATGCCCGAGCCCGGCTGCGGCGCGCCGAGGTGCGCGTGGCAGAGACCGGCGGAGGAGATCAGCAGGACGGCGAGGCCCACGCCGATCCGGCCGTTGTCGTCGACGGAGCGCGGGTGCCGGAACAGCCAGAGCGAGAAGAGCAGCAGCACCACGGGCAGGACGTAGGCGACGCGGCCGAACAGGCCGCCGAAGCTCCAGGCGTCGAGCACGAGCGCGACCGGATCGGTCGCGAGGAACCACTCCACCACCGCGCCCAGGACCGCGAGCAGCAGGAGCAGGAAGGGGACGCCGTCGCGGCGCTCCTCCTTGGCGAGGCGCTCGGGCCCGAGTGCGCGGGCGGCGCCGCCGGCCAGGTGGGCGAGCGCCATCCAGACCGTGACGAGGGGGTTGGTGCGCGGGGCCGAGCTGAACGCGACCGTGCTCTTCTCGGACGATCCCCGCCCGGAGCCGCGGCCGGAGCGCGGAGTGCTCGAGCGCGCGGGCGCACTCGCCTTCGCGCGGGGGGTCGTCTTCGGAGTCGTCGCCATAGGGCCACCGTACCCGCCGCCTCCGTCATCGCTGCGGACCCGCGCCGGGAGGGCTGCGCCCGCGGCCGCCTCACGCCCGGCCGGTGCCGGCTCCGCTCAGCGCAGGGTCGCGACCATCGTCTCCGCGTCGCCGCGATCGGCCACCGCGCTGAAGCCCTCGCTCCGGTAGAGCCGGCGAGCGAAGTTGTCCGTCGAGACGTTGAGCGAGATCCGGGCGTAGCCGGCGGCGCGCGCCTGGTCCAGGGCGGCGCGGAGCAGCCCGCGGCCGATCCCCTGCGCGCGCCAGACCGGGCGCACCCCGAGGGTCAACTCCGGGACTCCCGGGGCGACGAACCCGCGGCCCGGCGTCGTCGCGCTGAAGAGCCGGAACCAGCAGGCGCCGATCCGCTCGCCGTCGACGGTCTCGGCGACGGAGCCGAGGTCGCCGGGGCGGGGCCAGCCGGCGACGTAGCGCCGGGTCGGCTCCTCCTCGAGGACGTCGATGCGGGTGCGGGCGGTCGTCCAGTTCCAGTTCGCCGCGTCGACGAGCATGTCGGCGAGGAAGGGGGCGTCCTCGCGGCGGGCGGGGCGGATCGAGTGCTCCATGCGCGGTCTCCGTGGGGGATCGGGTCTGGCATGCGGTGCGGACGGGGGCGCCCGCGAGCGGGCGGTGGGGCGGGACCGGAGCGTCGGGGGCGCTCCGCCCGGCGGGTCACGCCTCGATGACGAGGGGCACGATCATCGGGCGCCGGCGGTAGGTGGTGTTGACCCAGCGGCCCACCACCCGGCGGATGCTCTGCGAGAGCGCGTGCTGATCGCTCACTCCGCTCTGCACCGCCTCCTCGAGGGCCTTCGCGATCCGAGGCTTCACGTCGTCGAAGACGCTGTCGTCCTCCGCGAAGCCCTTGGCGTGGATCTCGGGACCGACGACGATCCGGCCGGTGCCCGCCTCCACCACGACGATGATCGAGATGAAGCCCTCCTCGCTGAGGATGCGGCGGTCCTTGAGGTCGGCGTCGGTGATCTCGCCGACGGACGAGCCGTCGACGTAGACGAAGCCGAGGTCGAGCTGGCCGGCCACGGTCACCACGCCGTCGCGGAGGTCGAGGACCGTGCCGTCCTCGGCGATGATCGTGTTCTCCGGCTTGATGCCGGTCGCCTGAGCGAGCTTCGCGTTCGCGACCAGGTGGCGGTACTCGCCGTGCACCGGCAGGACGTTCAGCGGCTTGAGGATGTTGTAGCAGTAGATCAGCTCGCCGGCGGCGGCGTGACCCGAGACGTGCACCTTCGCATTGCCCTTGTGCACGACGGTGGCGCCGAGCTTGGTCAGGCCGTTGATCACGCGGTAGACGGCGTTCTCGTTGCCGGGGATGAGGCTCGACGCGAGGATGACCGTGTCGCCCTCGCCGGGCTGGATCTGGTGATCGAGGTTCGCCATCCGGCTGAGCACCGCCATCGGCTCGCCCTGGGAGCCGGTCGACATGTAGACGATCCTGTCCTCGGGGATGTCGCCGGCCTTCTTGACGTCGATCAGCACGCCCTCCGGCACCTTGAGGTACCCCAGGGTGGCGGCGATGCCCATGTTGCGGACCATCGAGCGGCCGAGCAGCGCCACGCGGCGTCCGTTCGCGTGCGCGGCGTCGAGCACCTGCTGCACGCGGTGCACGTGGCTGGAGAAGCTCGCCACGATGACCCGGCGGGTCGCCTTCGCGATCACGCTCTCGATCACCGGGCCGATGTCGCGCTCGTTCGGCGTGAAGCCGGGCACATCCGCGTTGGTCGAGTCGACCATGAAGAGGTCGATGCCCTCCTCGCCGAGGCGGGCGAAGGCGCGGAGGTCGGTGATGCGGCCGTCGAGCGGGAGCTGGTCCATCTTGAAGTCGCCGGTGTGCAGCACCGAGCCCGCATCCGTGATGATCGCGACGGCGAGGGCGTCCGGGATGGAGTGGTTGACGGCCACGAACTCGAGCTCGAACGGGCCGAGGTTCTCGACGTCGCCCTCCTTCACCGTCAGCGTGTACGGCTTGATCCGGTGCTCCTTCAGCTTCGCCTCGACCAGCGCGAGCGTCAGGGTCGAGCCGATCAGCGGGATGTCCCGCTTGAGCTTCAGGAGGTAGGGGACGGCGCCGATGTGGTCCTCGTGACCGTGGGTCAGCACGACGCCGACGATGTCGTCGAGGCGGTCCTTGATCGGGGTGAAGTCGGGGAGGATCAGGTCGACGCCCGGCTGGTTCTCCTCCGGGAAGAGCACGCCGCAGTCGACCACGAGGATCTTGCCGTCGATCTCGAAGATCGTCATGTTGCGGCCGATCTCGCCGAGGCCGCCGAGCGGGACGATCCTCAGCGTGCCGGCCTCGAGCGCGGCGGGAGTGATCACGGGACTGGGCATGCGCCCTCCTCTTCCTCGGTCGGGAGTCGTCCGTGCCGCTCGTGCGGCGTCAGCGTGTGGTGCCGGCGACCTTCGGCAGCGCGCCGCCCGCGGCCGCGTTGCGGTCGGGCCGGAAGTTGCGGAAGTCGACGCCGGGGATGTCGCGGACGAGGCCGAGCTCGTCCTCGATCAGCGCGGCCTCGGACTCCTCGGGGCCGACCAGCGGCAGGCGCACTCGGGGCGAGGAGATGCGGCCGAGGCCGTGCAGGATGTACTTCGCCGCGACGGTGCCGGGGACGTGGGTCATCACCGCGCGCACGAGCGGCTCGAGCTGCTGGTGCGCGAGGGTGGCGGCCCTGAGGTCGCCGGAGTTCACGGCGTCCACGATGGTGCGGTACGGCGAGGCGGCGATGTTGGCGGTGACGCCGATCAGGCCGGTGGCGCCGATGGCCAGCTCGGGCAGGACGTTGGCGTCGTCGCCGCAGAAGTACATCAGGTCGGTCTGGTTGAGGACGCGGCTGACCTCGGAGAGATCGCCCTTGGCGTCCTTCACGGCGAGGATGTTGGGGTGCTTGGCCGCGCGGAGGATCGTCTCATAGCGGATGGGCACGCCGGTGCGGCCGGGGATGTCGTAGAGGATGACCGGGAGATCGGTCACGTCGGCGATCATCCGGAAGTGCGTGAGGATGCCGGCCTGGGTGGGCTTGTTGTAGTACGGCGTGACGATCATGTTGCCGTCGGCGCCGGCCTTCTCGCTCTGGCGGGCGAGCTGCATCGCGTGCGCGGTCTCGTTCGAGCCGCCGCCGGTGATGATCTTGGCGCGACCCGCGGCGACGGACTTGCCGACCTCGACGAGCCGGATCTTCTCCGGGTCGGTGAGGGTGCTGGTCTCGCCGGTGGTGCCGGTGACGACGATGCCGTCCGCGCCCTTCGCGATGCAGTCGTCGATGTGCTTCTCGACGCCGGGCCAGTCGACCTCGCCGTCGGCGGTGAACGGGGTGACCAGGGCGACCAGGACCTGGCCGAAAGGATTCTCCGGAGTTGACACGAGCCCAGGGTATCGGGTCGGCGGTCGGCGGCTGGAGCGGGCGGCGCACTCCCCGGCTGATCGAGGAGCTCGGAGCCGTCCTGCTGACGACGGCGGGTCTCGATACGCCCCTCCGGGGCTACTCGACCAGCATGAGTCGCCGGCCCCCGGGGCTACTCGACCAGCATGGATCGCCGGCCCGTCGAGGTACTCGACCAGCAGGGAGGGGCGAGTTGAAACTCTCGTCGTTCTTGCTGATCGAGTAGGCCGCGCAGCGGGCGTATCGAGATCCACCTGCGTCCGGACGCGGGTCTGCAGACCCTCCGTGCTGACGACGGTGGGTCTCGATACGCCCCTCCGGGGCTACTCGACCAGCATGAGTCGCCGGCCCTTCGGGGCTAGCCGACCAGCAGGGATCGCCAGCCCCCCGGGGCTACGCGACCAGCGTGGATGCGGGGCTACGGGGCGACGCGGCCGTTCGCGGTGAAGGCGGCGGCGGTGAGGGGCATGAGCTGCTCGAAGTGCTGCTCCATCTGCTCGGCGGCCATCTCGATCTCGCGCTGCGGGAAGGAGGGGAACGTCGAATCCTCGCGCTTGGTGCGCAGGGAGAGGAAGTTCATCAGCGAGCGGGCGTTCAGCGTCACGTACATCGAGGAGTAGATGTTCAGCGGCAGGACGATGCGGGCGACCTCGCGGGCGACGCCCTCGCCGAGCATCCGCTGGTAGGCCTCGAAGGCCTGGGTGCTGGCGCGGCGGGTCTCGGCGACGACGAGCTCGGTCTGCTCGGGGGTGCCGGGCTCGAAGGAGTAGGCGCCGGGCTTGCCGACCTGGACGAGGTTGCGCTGCGGGCCGGGCACGTAGAAGACCGGGCGGAGCTCGCGGTAGCGGCCCGATTCCTCGTTGTAGGAGGCGATGCGGTGCCGCATGAACTCGCGGAAGACGAAGATCGGCGCCTGCACGTAGAAGGTCATCGAGTTGTGCTCGAAGGGCGAGCCGTGGCGGTCGCGCATCAGGTAGTTGATCAGGCCGCGGTCGCGCTTGCCCTGCAGCTCGCTGTCGGCCGACTCCTCGTCGAGGGCGCCGGCGAGGGTCTTCTCGCCCTGCGTCGAGACGCGGGCGGCGAAGAGCACGTCGGAGTCGTGGGCACTGGAGCGGACGAGCTCGACCACGACATCGGAGCGGAAAACGGGGCTGTCGGGTTCGCTCTGCTCGGTCACGGCTTCGACGATAGACCCTGACGCAGTTCGCAATGAACGGGCCGCGACGGCACTCGGCGCCTACCGTGATCGCGTGAACCCTCTCCAGATCGCGGCCGCCCTGCTGGGACTCGTCGCGCTCGGGACCGCTCTCGGGCTGCTGCGCCGGCGCGCTGCCGGGCGTGTCCGCGCGCGGCCCGCCGCCTCCGCCGAGCGGATCGACCCGGCCGCGCTGATCGACGGCGCGGTCCTCGGCCGGCGAGCGACGATCGTCCAGTTCTCCACCGACTACTGCGCGCGCTGCCCGGCGGTGCACCGGATGCTCGCCGACGTCTCCGGCGGTCGCGACGGCGTCGTGCACCTCGACGTCGACCTGACCCGCCGCGCCGACCTGGCCGACCGCTTCCGCATCCTGCAGACCCCGACCCTGCTGGTGCTCGACGCCGACGGCGTGGCTCGCAGCCGCATCGCCGGCGCTCCGGCCCGCGCCGTCGTCCTCGCCGAGCTCGACCGACTGGAGACAGCATGACCACCACCCCGCCCGCCGGCTCCGTCGATCCGCGCGGACCGCGCTTCGCCGCCTCCGTCACCGCCGTGCTGCTGCTCGCGACCGTGGGGCTCGGCCTCGCGGCGCCGGTGCCGGCGGACTCCGCCGCCCGACTCGTCCAGCCCGGATTCCTGCTGCTCGCGCTCCTCACGGCGCTGTTCGCCTGGTCGGCCGCCCGCGGTGTCGGCTCGGGGCCCTGGGCGGTCGTCTTCCGCCGCCTCATCCGGCCCCGCCTCGCGCCGCCGTCGGAGTGGGAGGACGCCCGCCCGCCCCGCTTCGCCCAGCTGATCGGACTGCTCGTCACCGCCGCGGGCGTCGTCCTGCACCTCGCCGGAGTGCCCGGCGCGGTCCCCCTCGCCGCGGCGATCGCCTTCCTCGCCGCCTTCCTCAACGCGGCCTTCGGCCTCTGCCTGGGCTGCGAGCTCTACCTCCTCCTGGTGCGCGCCGGGGTCCTCGGCCGCACGGCCGGCTCCCGGGCCTGAGGCCCTAGGCTGAATCCCGCTTCGCGGGCGGCCCGCGACGGGCCTCGGGAGGCACCATGAGCGATTCGACCGCACGGCACTCGGACCAGGACGGGACCGGCACCGCCGGCGACTCCCCCCGGCGCTCCACCCGCACCGCCGCACCGCGGCCGGCCGTGCTGCCCGACGACGCGTCGAGCCCGGAGACCGCCCCGCGTGAACAGCAGGAGAGCACCCCCGCCGGTCCCCTGCGGGTGCTGATCTCGGGCGCGAGCGGGATGATCGGCTCGGAGCTCGTGCGCCAGCTGCGCGGGGACGGGCACCAGATCTTCCGCCTGGTCCGGCACGCCCCGACCAGCCCGGACGAGTTCCACTGGGCGCCCGCCTCGCACATGCTCGACTTCAGCGTGCTCGACCGCGTCGACGCCGTGATCAACCTCTCGGGCGCCTCGATCAGCCGCCTGCCGTGGACCTCCTCCTACAAGCGGGAGATCCTCGACTCGCGGGTGCAGGCCACCCAGACCATCACCGACGCGATGCGGATGGCCTCCACTCCCCCGTCGATCCTGCTGAACGCCTCGGCGGTCGGCTTCTACGGCGACCGGCCGGGCGAGGAGCTGACCGAGGAGTCCGCGCGCGGCGAGGGGTTCCTCGCCGACGTCGTCGAGCGCTGGGAGCAGGCCGCCCTGCTCGCTCCCGAGACCGCGCGCGTCGTGACGGTGCGCACCGGGCTCGTGCTCGGGAACGGCGGTGCGCTGAAGCCGCTGCTGCCGCTGACGAAGCTGGGACTGAGCGGCCCGCTGGGCGGCGGACAGCAGTACTGGCCGTGGATCAGCCACTACGACGAGGCCGCCGCCATCCGGCACCTGCTGACCTCGTCGCTGTCCGGCCCGGTCAACCTCGCCGGGCCCGAGGCCGCGACGGCGAACGAGGTCATGAGCACCCTGGCCGAGCTGCTGCACCGGCCGTTCAAGCTGCCGGTGCCGGAGAAGATCATCGAGCTCGCACTGCGCGACGCGGGGCACGAGCTGCTGCTCTCGAGCCAGCGGCTGGTGCCGCAGCGGCTGCTCGACGACGGCTTCGTCTTCCGGCACCGCACGGTGGCCGAGGCGCTGCAGGCGGTGCTGGCGGACTGAGCGCCGCCGATCAGGCGGGCTGCTCGTGCTCCAGCGCGATCGAGCGCCGGATCGCCCCGCGGGCGCGCTTGCGGTCGCCGCTGGCGTCGTAGGCGAGGCCGAGCCGGTACCAGGCGCGCCAGCTCTCGGGGTGCTCGTCGACCTCGGCCGCGTAGCGCGGGAAGAGCGCGTCGGCCTCCTCGCGGTCGAGTCGGCCGGTCGCGCTCGACTCGAGGACCTCGGACGGCAGGGCGTCCTCCGACTCGAGGCGGCGGGCCAGCTTCTCGGCGCGCACGCCGAAGGAGACCTCGCGGACGAGTCCCCAGACGCCGACTCCGCCCAGGACGAGCAGACCGACGCCCATGACGATGCCGGGGGCGGTGCCCGCGGCGAAGGCGACGAACGAGTACTGCAGGCAGACGAAGAGGTAGAGGGCGAGGAGGACCGCCATCAGGCCGACGCCGATGCGGGTCCTCACGGGGTGCTCGTCGCGGCCGCGGCCTGGCCCGAGGGGGCGTCGTCGCTGATCGCCGGCTCGTCGCGGACCTGCTCGGCCAGGGGTGCGGCGTCGAAGGCCGCGCGGAGGTCGATCAGCGCGTCGAGGCCGACGACGACTCCGGTGGTGCTGCGGACGGCGTCGAGGGCGCGGAGGATGCCCGCCTCGTAGGAGGCGGACGACGTCGTGTCGTGGCGGATCGTGACCGTCTCGCCCGTGCCGCCGAAGACGACCTCCTGGCGCGCCTCCACGCCGGGCAGCCGCAGGCTGTGCACCGGGATGCTCGCCACCTGCTGACCGCGGGCGCGCTGGTCGGTGTGCGGGGCCTGGACGGGGCCGAGCTCGGCGCGCGCGCGGAGCAGCAGCTCGGCGGTGCGCACGGCGGTGCCGGAGGGCGAGTCGACCTTGCGGGCGCCGTGGGTCTCGACGATCTCGACCGCGTCGAAGAAGCGCGCCGCGACGGTGGACAGCGCGGTGGCGAGGACGGAGCCGAGCGAGAAGTTCGGGATGATCACGACGCCCGCGCCGGGCTGGGCGTCGACGCTGCGGCGGAGCGCCGCGATGCGGTCGCCGGTCCAGCCCGAGGTGCCGACGAGTACCTTCCTGCCGTTGGCGACGGCGAGGTCGACGATCTGCTGGCTGACCGCGGGGAGCGTCATGTCGACGACGACGTCCGCCGCGAGCATCTCGCGCGGGTCGCTGCGCGAGCCGAGCCGGGCGACGAGGTCGAACTCCTCCGAGGCCTCGAGGAGCGAGCAGGTGAGGGAGCCGAGTTTGCCGGTTGCACCGACGACGGCGACGGAGGTGGTCACCGTGCCAGCCTAACGATCGCGGGCGGGGCGGATCTCGATACGCCCGCTGCGCGGGCTACTCGATCAGCATGCAGCGCGGCCCCTGCTGGTCAGGCAGTCCCGGAGGGGCCTCTTTCCCTGCTGGTCGAGCAGCCCCGGAGGGGCGTATCGAGACCCACCGTCGCCGGCACGGCGGGTCTGCAGACTTCTGTTCTGACGCTGGCGGATCTCGATACGCCCGCTGCGCGGGCTACTCGATCAGCATGCAGCGTGACCAATGCAGGTCGGGCAGTCCCGGAGGGGTTTCTTTCCCTGCTGGTCGAGTAGCCCCGGAGGGGCGTATCGAGACCGACCGTCGCCGGCACGGCGGGTCTGCAGACCTCTGTTCCGACGCTGGTGGATCTCGATACGCCCGCTGCGCGGGCTACTCGATCAACATATGGCGCGCAGCTTCCCTGCCGGACGGCGGGGTCAGTAGGACTGGGCCTCGGGGAGGCCGGTGCGCAGCTCGACGGGGAGGTGGGCCAGGTCGTTGTGGACGACGAGGACCGGCGGCTTGCGCGAGCGGACGCGGATGATCGTGAGGCCGCAGTTGGCCTGGTTGACGCCCAGCCAGCGCCAGTCCGGCGCGTCGAAGACGTGGCGGACGAACCAGCCGATGACGAAGTTGTGGGTGATCAGAAGGTCGTGGCGGTCCTCGCGCGAGGGGGCGAGGAACTCGGCCACGGCGTCCTGCATCTGCGCGTGCCCGGCGTCGATCTCGGCCGGGGTGACGCTGCCGAAGAACGGCTCGAAGGCGCGCGGCATGTCGGGCGTCGGCCCGGAGGGGATGCAGTCGAAGAGCAGCGAGGACGGCTCGATCGACAGCCCGGGCAGCACCGCCCGGAACCGCGCGGCGGTCTCCTCCGCTCGGCGCAGCGGCGAGTGCCAGGCCCCGGTGAAGGGGACGCCGCCGAGCCGCTCGGCGATGAGCCGGGCCTGGCGCTCGCCCCGGGCCGAGAGCGGGCCGTCGGGCATGCCGTGCTCGGCATCCTGCTGCTCGCCGTGGCGGACGAGGTAGATGTAGTGGGACACGGAGGTCCTCCCTGGTGCGGCGCGACGGTGCGCGGTCAGCGGGCGTTCGTGGAGCGGATCAGGCCGCGGGAGTGGTCTCGATCTCGGCGATGCCGGCGAAGGTCGACTCCTCGACCGCCCCGACGGCCGAGATCGACGACGGCCCCCTGGCCAAGTCTGCCGCGAGTGCCTGGACGTCCTCCGCGCCGACGAGCGCGAGTCGGCGCAGGCTCTCGTCGAGGTCGACGAACTCGCCGAAGGTCAGCTCGGAGCGGCCGAGGCGGGACATCCGGGTGTCCGAGTCCTCGAGGGCGAGCGCCGCCGCGCCGGAGAGCTGGCCGCGGGCGCGGGCGAGCTCATCGGCGGTGACGCCGTGCTCGGCGAGCCGGGTGAACTCGGTCAGCAGCAGCTCGGCGACGGTGCCTGCCTTCGACGGCGTGCAGGCCGCGTAGAGGCCGAAGAGGCCCGCGTCGGAGTAGGACGGGGCGAAGGAGTAGACGGAGTACGCGAGGCCGCGCTTCTCGCGCACCTCCTGGAAGAGGCGCGAGGACATGCCGCCGCCGAGGATCGAGTTCAGCACGCCCATCGTCATGCGCCGGTCGTCCGCGGCGGCGAGGCCCGGGAAGCCGATCAGCAGGTTGGCCTGCTCGGTCGGGCGGTGCACGATCGAGAGCGGCGTGCCGCGGGTGAACGCGGCCGAACCGCCGACACGGCGCTCGACCGGAGCGGACGGCGTGCTGAGGTCCCAGCCGTCGGCGGCGAGGACGCGCTCGAGCTGGGCGACGAGCACCTCGTGGTCGACCGCTCCCGCGACCGTGACGACGAGGTCGCGCGGGCGGTAGGCGGCGCGGTAGTGCGCCCAGACGGCGTCGCGCGTGGCCTCGCCAATGATCGCGGGGGTGCCGCCGATCGGGCGACCGAGCGGGTGGTCGCCGAAGACGGCCTCGAAGAGCCGCTCGGAGGCGACGTCGGCCGGGTCGTCGTCGGCCATCGCGAGCTCCTCGAGGATGACCCCGCGCTCGGTCTCGAACTCGCCCGGGTCGAGCAGGCTCGAGGTGACCATGTCGCCGATGACCTCGACCGCCATCGGCAGGTCGCGGTCCTGCACCTTGGCGTAGTAGCAGGTGTACTCCTTGGCGGTCAGCGCGTTGTGCTCGCCGCCGACGGAGTCGAACGCGACGGCGATGTCGAGCGCCGACCGGGTGCCCGTGCCCTTGAAGAGCAGGTGCTCGAGGAAGTGCGTGGAGCCGAAGTTCGACGGCACGGCGGGCCGGCCGTCGACCGCGGGCAGGGCCGGCGCCTCGTCGCGCGAGCCGGCCGCGACCCAGAAGCCGATCGTCGCGCTGCGCGCCCCGGGCATCGACTCGCTGAGGATGCGGACACCGCTGGAGAGGACGGTCCGGCGGACCAGCGAGCCGCCGGCGGCTCCGATGGTCGTCTCCGGCTGTTCGAGAGGGAGTGCGACGCCGTGGTTCATCCGGCACAGCCTAGGCCACCCGCACCGGGTGATCCCTGCGCGACCCGTCAGCGGCGGGCCCGCTCCAGGGCGGCCAGGTGGCCGGCGTCGAGCTCGAGCGAGACGGCCCGCACCAGGGCGTCGACCTCGGCCGGCGAGCGCGGGGCGACGGCGGCCGCGGTCACTCCCGGCCGGGAGAGCAGCCAGGCCAGCGCGACGGCGGCCGGGGCGGCCGAGAGCTCGGCGCCGATGGCGTCCAGGGCGACCAGCACGCGTCGTCCGCGCCGCCCCACGTGCGCGGTGGCGAGGGCGCCGTCGGGGAGCCGGCCGAGCTGCCGGCGACCGCGGGCGACGCCGTCGAGGAAGCCGTGCGCGAGCGGTGCCGTGCAGAGCAGCGAGAGGCCCTGGCCGGCCGCGACCAGGCCGAGGTCCCCCTCCGCCCGGGCGTCGTCGAGGAGGCTGTAGGGCAGCTCGACGCCGGCGAACCGCGGGTGGCCGTGACCGGCGAGCACACGCGCCTCGAAGAGCTCCTCGGCGGCGAAGCCCGAGGCGACGGCGGTGCGGACGAGACCGCGCGCGATCAGCACCTCGACCGTGCTGAGCAGCTCGTCGAGGCGGCCGGCGCCGTCGGGGCGGACCGCGAGGACGTCGAGGCGCTCGGCGCCGAGGCGCCGCAGCGACTCCTCGACCCGGGTCATCAGGGCGCGCGGGGTGGCGGCCTCGAAGGGGGAGGCGCCGAAGCGGCCGAGCAGCCGGAACCGGTCGCGGTCGCGGTGGCCGGCCAGCCAGCCGCCGATCCGGTCCTCCGCGGCGGTGGGGACGGCGGTGTCGGCGACGACGACGCCGTCGCCGCCCCAGGCGGCGAAGCGCTCGAGCACCTCCGGCCCGCCGAGGTCGTGGCGCGCGAGCGCGGCGGCGTCGAGGACGAGCGGGAACAGGGTCGCGGTGGTGTCGCCGAGAGTGCGCTGGAGCGACGCGGGAGCGACGACGGGACGGGTGTCCGCCAGCGGCGGATGGAGGGCGGTGCCGCGCGCACTCCGCGCGGCCGACACGGCCTTCACCCTCACCACTCGCCCACTCCCCCGCGGCGGTCCGGGTCCGCCAGCACCGAGAGTATCCGAGCCCGGTCGGCGCCCCGCGGGGCGCTCAGGAACGCTTCACCAGATCGTTACACGGAGTTCCCCGGCGGCCTCGCGCGGGTCGTCCGCGCCGGTGCGGCGACTCCTCGGGCGTCGGTGGTGGCGGCTAGATTCGGGCCATGGAGCCCCTCACCCCGACCCCCGCGACCCCCTGGTGGACGAGCGCGGTCGTCTACCAGATCTACCCCCGCTCGTTCGCCGACTCGAACGGCGACGGGTTCGGCGATCTCGGCGGCATCCGCGCGCACCTCGACCACCTCGCCGACCTCGGCGTGGACGTCGTCTGGCTGTCGCCGGTGTACCCGTCGCCCCAGCACGACAACGGCTACGACATCTCGGACTACCAGGACATCGATCCGCTGTTCGGCTCGCTCGAGGAGTTCGATCTGCTGCTCGCCGAGGCGCACGAGCGCGGGATCAAGCTGGTGATGGACCTCGTGGTGAACCACACCAGCGACGAGCACGCCTGGTTCGTGCAGTCGCGCTCCTCGCAGGAGGACGCGAAGCGGGACTGGTACTGGTGGCGCCGCGGGCGCGAGGGAGCCGGGCAGGAGTCCGCGGCTCTCGCGCCAGGCGCCGAGCTCGAGGCGACCACGGAGGCGGGCCTCGACGTCGCCGAGCCCAACGGCTGGCGCTCCTACTTCTCCGGGCCGGCCTGGACGCTCGACCCGGCGACGGACGAGTACTTCCTGCACCTCTTCGCGGTGCAGCAGCCCGACCTCAACTGGGAGAACCCGGAGGTCCGGCAGGCCGTGCACGCGATGATGAACTGGTGGCTCGACCGCGGCGTCGACGGCTTCCGGATGGACGTCATCAACCTCGTCTCGAAGAACGTCGACGAGATCGACGGGCCGGGCGGCGGCTCCGGGATCGTCGGCGGGGTCGGTCCCCGGCTGCACGAGTACCTCCGCGAGATGAACGAGGCGGTGTTCGCCGGGCGCGACGCCGCGCTGATGACGGTCGGCGAGATGCCGGGCGTCACACTCGAGGAGGCGGTGCTCGTCACCGATCCGGAGCGGCGCGAGCTCGACATGGTCTTCCAGTTCGAGCACGTCGGGATCGACCACGGCGTCGACAAGTTCCACCCGGTCCCGCTCGACCTCGTCGCCCTGAAGGCCAACCTCGCCCGCTGGCAGGACGGGCTCGCCGAGCGCGGCTGGAACAGCCTCTACCTCGGCAACCACGACCAGCCCCGGCTGGTGTCCCGCTTCGGCGACGACGGCGCCCGGCGCTACGAGTCGGCGACGCTCTGGGCGACGCTCCTGCACCTGCAGCGGGGCACGCCGTACATCTACCAGGGCGACGAGATCGGCATGACCAACGTGCCGTTCGCCGGCATCGAGGACTTCCGCGACGTCGAGTCGCTGAACTACTACGCCGAGGCGGTCGAGGAGCGCGGCGAGGACCCGGAGCAGGTGCTCGCGGGGCTGCGCGCGCAGAGCCGCGACAACGCGCGGACGCCGGTGCAGTGGGACGGCGGGCCGCAGGCCGGCTTCACGACCGGCGAGCCGTGGATCCCGGTCAATCCGAATCACGTCGAGGTCAACGTCGCGGCCGACCGGGCCTCGGAGCGCTCGGTGTTCGAGTACTACCGCGCGCTGATCGCACTGCGCCACGAGGACGAGACGGTGCAGCTGGGCCGCTTCGCCCTGCTCGAGGCCGAGCATCCGACGCTCTTCGCGTTCACCCGTACCGGGGCGAGCGAGCTGCTCGTGGTCGGCAACGTCTCGGGCGAGCCACTCGAGGTCGCGCTGCTCGAGGAGTGGGTCGGCGCCGAGACGGTGCTCGGCAACGTCGCGGGAGCGTCGGGGTCGACGCTCGGGCCGTGGGAGGCGCGGATCCTGCGGCGCTGACACCGGGCCGCGCCCCTGCTCGAGCGGGGGCGCGGTCCAGAGGCGAGTGCGGCGAGGCGCCGCTCAGGCGGACGCGCGGTCGAGCTGGGCGATCTCGCTGCGGGTGATCGGCAGCGTCGCCGCGCCGAAGATCGATGCCAGCTCTTCGGCGCCGCGGGCGCGCACGATCACGGCCGAGACCTCTTGGTGCGCGAGCACCCAGGCGAGCGCGGCGGTGCCGGGGTTGCTGCCGTGCGCCTCCGCGACCTCCTCGAGCGCCGCGAGCACCTTGTTGCCGTGCCGGCCGACGTAGTCGAGCGCGGCCTCGAACATGACCGACTCGGGCTCGTCGGAGCGGTGCCGCAGCCGGCCGGTGAGATAGCCGCTCGCGAGCGGCAGGCGGGCGAGGGTGCCGAGGCCCTGGCGGAGCACCTCGGGGGCGACGTCCGCCTCGTAGTGCTTGCGCTCCATCAGGTTGTACTCGGCGATCACCGCGGTGAAGGCGGGCAGGCCGAGCTCGCGGGCCGCCTCCTCCGCCTCGGCCAGGGCGGCGCCGCTGAAGTGGGCGGCGCCGAGGGCGCCGACCGAGCCGTTCTCGATGAACGGGGCGACGGCGGCGAGGCTCTCGGCGATCGGGACCTCGGGGTCCTCGCTGTCGAAGGAGAGCAGGTCGATCCGGGTGCCGAGCCGCTCGAGGCAGCCCTCGATCGCGATCCGGACGTCCTCGGCCGCGAGGCCCGGGGCGTCGGGGTGACGGCCGACCTTGGTGGCGACGAGGAGCTCGTCGCGCCGGGTGCTCTGCTCGAGCCAGCGGCCGATCATGTACTCGCTGCGCCCGGTGGCGTAGTGGTCGGCGGTCGAGATCAGCGTGCCGCCGAGCTGCGCGAACGCGTCGAGCACCTCGGTGGTCTCGTCGATGCTCGCGGCCCAGCCGAAGACGGAGCCGTCGAGGGCGACCGGGTGCACGGGCAGACCGGTGGCTCCGAGGAGGCGGGGCGGAAGGGGCGTCTCCGGCGCGAGGGCCGGGGGCGTCGAGTCGGTCACGGGGTCCTCCGGTCGGGGCGGTGCGACGGCACGGTCCCGCCACCGTACCCCAGGAACGACGGACGGCCCGACGCCGATCAGACCGCCATCACCCCCGGGGAACGACGGACGCCCGCCCCACCGGAGTGGGACGGGCGTCGGTCGTGCGGGAGGGATCAGCTCTCGGCGGGGACCTCGACGGGCGCCTCGGCGTCCTCGGCCACGACGGGCGCGAGGGACAGCTTGCCGCGGTCGTCGATCTTGGTGATCGAGACGAGCAGCTTCTGGCCGACTCCGAGGACGTCCTCGACGTTCTCGACGCGCTTGCCACCGGCGAGCTTGCGGACCTCGCTGATGTGCAGCAGTCCGTCCTTGCCGGGGAGGAGCGAGACGAACGCGCCGAAGGTCGCGATCTTGACGACGGTTCCGAGGAACTGCTCGCCGACCTCGGGGTTGGTCGGGTTCGCGATGGCGTTGACCTGGGCGCGAGCGGCCTCGGCCGACGGTCCGTCGACGGCGCCGATGTAGACGGTGCCGTCCTCCTCGATGGAGATGTCGGCGCCGGTCTCGTCCTGGATCGCGTTGATCGTCTTGCCCTTGGGGCCGATCAGCTCGCCGATCTTGTCGACGGGGATCTGGACCGAGATCACGCGGGGCGCGGTCGGGGCCATCTCGTCGGGCTGGTCGATGGCCGCCGTGAGCACCGCGAGGATCGTGGTGCGGGCGTCCTTGGCCTGCTTGAGCGCGGCGTCGAGGACCGACGACGGGATGCCGTCGAGCTTCGTGTCGAGCTGGATGGCCGTGACGTACTCGGAGGTGCCGGCGACCTTGAAGTCCATGTCGCCGAGCGCGTCCTCGGCGCCCAGGATGTCGGTCAGCGCCGCGTAGCGGGTGTGACCGTCGACCACGTCGGAGACGAGGCCCATCGCGATGCCCGCGACCGGGGCGCGCAGCGGCACACCGGCGTTGAGGAGCGACAGGGTCGACGCGCAGACGGAGCCCATCGAGGTGGAGCCGTTGGAGCTGAGCGCCTCGGACACCTGGCGGATCGCGTAGGGGAACTCCTCGCGGCTCGGCAGCACCGGCACGAGGGCGCGCTCGGCGAGGAAGCCGTGCCCGATCTCGCGACGCTTCGGCGACCCGACGCGGCCGGTCTCACCGGTCGAGTAGGGCGGGAAGTTGTAGTGGTGCAGGTAGCGCTTCTTCGTGACGGGCGACAGCGAGTCGATCTGCTGCTCCATCTTGAGCATGTTCAGCGTGGTGACGCCCAGGATCTGGGTCTCGCCGCGCTGGAAGATCGCCGAGCCGTGGACGCGCGGGATGACCTGCACCTCGGCGTCGAGCGGACGGATGTCGGCCAGGCCGCGGCCGTCGATGCGGACGCCGTCGCGGAGGATGCGGCCGCGGACGACCACCTTCGTGACGGACTTGTACGCGGCGCCGACCTGCGAGTAGGCCTCGGCGGAGAGCTGACCGGACGCGATGCGCTCGGCGATCTGCTCCTTGACCTTCGCCTTGAGGGCGTCGTCGGCGTCCTGACGCTCGACCTTGTCGGCGATCTGGTAGACGCGGACGAGCTCGTCGTAGCTGAGCTCGGCGACGTTGTCGTAGGTCTCCTGCGCGTAGGGCAGGAAGACCGGGTAGTCCTTGACCGGCTTCGCGGTCTCGGCGGCCAGCTTCGACTGCGCCTCGACGAGCGCGCGGAGGAAGGGCTTGGCGGCCTCGAGGCCCTGGGCGACGACGGCCTCGTCGGGCTTGGTGGCGCCCGCCTTGATGAGGTTCCACGAGACGTCGGTGGCCTCGGCCTCGACCATCATGATGGCGACGTCCGAGGAGCCGTCCTCGTTGGTGACGACGCGGCCCGCGACGGTGAGGTCGAAGACGGCGTTCTCGAGCTGCGAGGCCTTGGGGAAGGCGACCCACTGGTCGGCGCCGGAGCCGTCGGACATGAGCGCGAGGCGCACACCGGCGACGGGGCCCGAGAAGGGCAGGCCGGAGATCTGGGTCGAGGCGCTCGCGGCGTTGATCGCGAGGGCGTCGTAGAACTCGTCGGGCGCGATGCTGAGGACCGTGATGACGATCTGGACCTCGTTGCGCAGGCCCTCGACGAACGAGGGGCGCAGCGGCCGGTCGATCAGACGGCAGACCAGGATCGCCTCGGTGGAGGGGCGGCCCTCGCGGCGGAAGAACGAGCCGGGGATCTTGCCGGCGGCGTAGGAGCGCTCCTCGACGTCGACGGTCAGCGGGAAGAAGTCGAAGTTGTCCTTCGGGTTCTTCGACGCCGAGGTGGCGGAGAGGAGCATGGTGTCCTCGTCGAGGTACGCGGCGACCGCGCCCTGAGCCTGCTGCGCGAGGCGGCCGGTCTCGAAGCGGACGGTGCGGGTGCCGTACGAGCCGTTGTCGAGAACGGCTTCGGCGAATGTGATTTCAGGACCTTCCAAGAGGTCTGTCTCCTTAACGTCTGCAGCGGCACCCCTCTGGGCGCCGGCGTTCGTCGGAGCGGCATGACGGTCAGGAATCGCACGCGATCCCACGGCAGGGCTTCGCGCCGTGCCGTCGTGTGGAGGGCGTTCGTGCTGGCCACCAGTAGAAGGGCTCCGGGTCTGCCCGACATCGGCCAGTCTGCTGTTGCACTGCCTGATGTCGCGAACCGGGACTCCACCACCGAGGACCAGCTTCCTGCCGGCCTGCTCCGTGGTTCGAACCCGATGACGACCGGCGGTCGCTCCCGGATTCGGAACCGGTTCATGCTATCAGTGCGGGCCCCGATCGACCAGGAACCGCGGATCCGCCGCGCGGCTCCGGGCCGGGAGCGCTGCCGGGCGACTACCAGATCGTGCCGGCCCCGACGGTGATCGCCGCGAGCATCAGCGCGCCGAGCACGAGGCCGACGACGGCCCGGGTGACGCCTGCTCCCCGCCGCGCGCCGCCCTTGACGAGGCCGACGACACCGAAGACGACGGCGAGCACGTCGAGCGGACCGCCGAGCAGGAGGCCGATGAACAGCGGGATCGGGGTGAGGAGCACGCCGAGGATCCCGAGCACGAGCGACGCGGTCGCAGCGGCGTTGCCGACGGCGGGTGCCGCGGGCGCCAGCGGCGCGAGGTGGCCGGTCCAGGCCCGGCCGTCCCAGTAGCGCTGCGTGCCGGCCATGCCCGGATCCGGATACCAGCCGGGCGGCGGACCGACGGGGGCGGGGCTCCCCCAGAACTCGGCCGGTGACGACGGACCCTGCGGCCCCGCGCCGTCAGCCACGGGTCTCGTGCATCAGCAGCTGGACGCGCAGGCCGCCCTTGGACTTCACGATCCGGGCGGGGATGCGCGGCTGCTTGCCGGCCTCGGTGAGCCGGGCGAGCGCGGCCTCGACGACGTTCTCGAGCCCGCGGGGGACGTAGCCGACGAGGTCGCTCGGCCGGTGATTCGCGAAGAGGCGGACCGGCATCGGCGCGTCGGTGCGCTCCTCCTCGATCGTGCGGCGCGGGATGACCGCCGTGATCTCCTCCTCGCCGAGGGCGTGCACGCGGGCCAGCTCGTCCTGGTGCGGGAGGGAGTCGGCGACGCCGAGGAGGGTGTCGCCGCGCTTGGACTTGGGCCGCAGCTCGTAGTCGTAGTCGTCGAGCTTGCCCGAACCGCGGTCGCCGGCGGGCAGGGGATCGGAGTCGGAGCGGCCGAACGAGAAGAGCTTCATGACTCCATCATGGAGCGCCGGGGCCACCCGTGTCGCGGCGCGCGCCCCGCCCGGCCGCCGCCGCCCGGCCGCCGCGCTCAGGCCGCCGAGCGCAGCATCCGCGCGATCGCCACCAGCACCAGCGCGAGCACGATCGCGACGAAGCCGACCAGCACCGGCACGGCGGGGAGGACGGCCAGCGCAGCGCCGATCAGGAGCACCGGGACCGCCAGCCCGATGTAGGAGGCGAGGAACATCCCGGCGAGCACCTCGCCGCGGGTCTCGTCGGAGGCGAGCGAGCCCGCGACGCCGAGGGCCAGGCGGAAGATCAGCCCGACGCCGGCGCCCGCGATCACGCCGCCGCCGATGAAGGCGGGCAGCACCACGGCGACGGCGCCCGCGGCGACGAGGGCGAGCCCGACGGTGAGGGCGACGGCCGAGAGGATCAGCGCGCGGCGGACGGGCAGTCGCGCGGCGGTCAGCTGGGCGACGGCGCCGGCGGCGAAGACGCCGAACGAGACGACGCCGGCCACCAGGTGCGAGGTCTCGCCGAAGCGGCCGGCCAGGAAGGTCGGCGCGAGCGAGGTGAAGAGGCCGAAGACGGCGAAGCCGGCGAACGCGCCGACAGCGGCTGACAGGAAGGTGCCGCGCGAGGCCGCGGGCACGGCGAGCCGCTGCGGCCGGTAGGCGGGCAGCTCCTCCCGGCGCTCGACGGTCTCGGGGACGAGGGCGACCGCGATGCCGAGCACGACGAGCAGCACGAGGAAGACCTCGTAGGGCACGACGAGCGGCCGGTCGACAGTCACGGCCAGGATTCCGCCGATCAGCGGGCCGAGCGCCAGGCCGCCGACGTTGACGAGGGTGGAGACGGCGCGCGAGGCGCCGGGGCCCTCCTCCGGCCGGGCGATCGCGCGGAGCTCGGAGAGGTGCGCGGTGGCGGTCGCCGTGAGCGCGCCGACGCCGATGCCGGTGAGCAGGCGGGCGACGATCAGGCCCGGCACGTCCGGCCAGAGCAGGAAGACGATGCTCGCGAGCACCTCGACGAGGATCGCGGCGAGCAGGATGCGACGCCGGCCGAGCCAGTCGCTGACGTGACCGGCGAGGAAGAGGCTGGCCACCACTCCGACGGCGTAGGCCGCGAAGATCACCGTCACGACGAAGGCGGGGAAGCCGTCGCGCTGCTGGTAGATCGCGTAGAGCGGGGTCGGCACGGTCGAGAAGGCCATCACCGAGAGGAAGGCGAGCGCGATCACCCAGAACCCGAGGTGGTGCCCGAGCTCGGGGCGGCGCGACCCTGGGCGGCGCGAGGAGGACGGCGTGCGGGCGGGGGTGCGCTCGGCGGGGATTCCGGTGGTCGGCATGCGCCCAGAGTGCTCCCCCCGATCGTCCACGTCCAACGGAGGATCCTGGACGCATTGATCGAGGATGCTGCATGATTCACGGATGGACGATCGTCAGCTCGCCGCCTTCGTCGCCGTCGCGGAGGAGCTCAGCTTCACCCGCGCCGCGGCCCGCCTCTACGTGGTGCAGTCCACGCTGTCCGCGACGATCCGCTCGCTGGAGCAGGACCTCGGGGCGCCGCTGTTCACCCGGTCGACCCGCCGCGTCGCGCTCACCACCGTCGGCGAGGCGCTGCTGCCCTCGGCCCGTGCGGCGATCGACAGCGTCGACCGGATGCGCTCGCTCGCGGCGGAGGACGCGGCGGGGCTGCGCGGCCGCGTCCGGGTCGGCACCTTCTCCGCGCTCGACATCCTCGATCTGCCGGGCGCCCTCGGCGCGTTCCGGCGCCGGCACCCGCTGGTCGACCTGCTGCTGCGCACCTCGCCGAGCGGATCGACGGGGCTGGCGGAGGACCTCCGCCGCGGCCGGCTCGACGTGGCGCTGCTCGCGCTGCCGGTGACCGAGCTGGACGATCTCGCCGTGACGACCGTCGTCCGGGACGGCTACGTTCTGCTGGTCGAGAGCGAGCACCCGCTGGCGCGGCTGGTGCGGCCCTCCCCCGCGGACCTCGACGGGGTCGCCTTCATCGACACCCCGGCCGGCTTCGGCAACCGCGTCAGCGTGGACCGGGCCTTCCGCGCGGCCGGAGCGACGCGGCGGGTCGCGACCGAGGTCGCCGATCTGCCCGCGATCCCGCGCTTCGTCCAGGCCGGCCTCGGGCCGGCGGTGGTCCCGCGCTCGGGCATCAGCCCGCTGGCCGGGGTGACCGCGATCGATCTGGACTGGCCCGGGCTGGTCTGGGAGGTCTCGGTCTGCAGCCCGCCGCGCCCCTCGGCCGCCGTGCAGGCGCTCGTCGCGCTGCTGGCCGAGCGGGCGGAGCCGGTCTGAGGAGGGCGCCCGCGGGCCCTCAGCTCTCGCCCGGCGCTCAGTCGCCCGCCTGCGGTCCGCTCTCCCGCAGCGGTCCGCGGACGATCGAGTCGCCGGAGTGCTGCGGGTCGCCGTCGTCGGGCTCCTCGGAGATGTCGACGAGCGAGTACTCGGCGAGGTCGATGTCGGCGGGGACCGTGAAGCGGCCGTCTGTGCCGTCCAGCACGCCGAGCCCCACCAGTCCGGTGGCGTCGGCGGCGATCAGCCAGACCTCGCGGTAGGAGTCGGCCGCGCCCTCCGCGTCGAGGTGCACGACGAGCTGCCGCTCGCCGTCGGCGTCCTCGAGCTCGGCGCTGCCGCTCGCGCCCTGCCAGTCGGGGAAGGCGGCGAGGTCGGCGCGTGCCACGACGACCGCGTCGGTGCTCCGCGACGCCTGCAGCCAGAAGCCGCCGACGACGCCGATCGCGAGGGCCGCGAGGGCGGCGAGCGCCGCCGGAAGCAGTCGGCGGGAGCGCGGTCGGCGTCGCGACGGCGTGTGGCGGCCGACAGGAAGCGCGGTCACCGGAGCGATCGGGGCCTCCGGAGTCGTCCCCAGCCCCAGCTCCCCGCGGATGCGGTCCCAGACCTCGGCCGGCGGGGTCTCGAGCACCAGCGAGCGGCTCTGCCTGCCGAGACCGGCGGCGTGGCCGAGTTCGACCAGCTGCTGGGCGCACTCGGGGCACGCCTCGAGGTGGGCGGCGGCGTCGGCGGAGGAGTCCTCGCCGAGGGCGAGGAGGGCGAGCTCGTCGGGATCGAGGTGCGTCATGGGCTGCTCACCTCCAATCGGGAGCGGAGTCTGTCGAGACTGCGGCGGATGTGGCTCTTGACGGTGCCGAGCGGGAGCCCGGTGCGCTCGGCGATCTCGGTGTGCGTCAGGTCGTCGTAGAAGGCGAGGCTCATCACCCGCCGCGGGACCGGATCGAGGCGGGCGAGCTCGTCCGCCACCAGGACCCGCTCCTCGAGATCGACCGGCGCCTCGCCCTCGTCGATCGGGGCGACCGCGACCAGCGCGGCGGTGAGCCGGCGCTCGCGCGACCGGTTCTCGTGGGCGTCGGCGATGCGCTTGCGCGAGATGCCGACCAGCCAGGCGCCGAGGGCGGCCCGGCCGGGGTCGAAGCTGCCGCGCCCCGTCCAGGCCGAGACGAACACGCGCTGGACCACGTCCTCCGCATCACCGCGGTCGCCGAGCGAGCGCAGCGCGAGGGTGAAGACGAGCGGCGACCAGCGGGAGTAGGCCTCGGCGAGCGCCGACTCCTCCCCCGCCGCGAAGCGCAGGCCGAGGCGCTGGACGAGGGCGCGCTCGTCGGCGGCCTCGTCGTCGGGCTCGCGGGTCTGGGCGTCGCTCAGGGGGGTCCTCCTGGACTGGGGGCGGCACCGGGGCGGAGGAGCCGGTGGCTCGACGGCGCGGGGTGCTGCGGCGATGCTCATGCTACGGCGCGCTCTCACCGGGAGCACAGGGGTGGTCGAGCACGGTCATCGTCGGGCGGTCAGGTCGAGGGGGTCGCGGTGACGACCACGTTGCTGAGGTAGTGCCGGGTGTCGTAGTCGAAGTCGCCGCCGCAGGTGATCAGGACCAGCCGGGCGGGGCCGTCCTGGACGAAGACGCTGGAGAGGTCGACCGCGGTCTTCTCGGTCGTCTCGACCGTGTCGACGGTGTAGACGCGCTGGACGCCGTCCTCACCGGTCAGCCCGATCCGCTGACCGGGCTGGGCCTTCTTCAGCTCGGCGAACGGGCCGAGCCCGTAGGTGAGCGAGTCGACGTGCGCGGCGATCACGGTGGTGCCCTCGGCGGCATCGAGTCCGCGGCCGAAGCGGTACCAACCGGCGACGTCGGTGTCGGGCACCAGCTCCATGGTGCCGTCGTCGGCGACTTCGACCGGCTGCACCGGCATGTCGATCGGCAGGCCGTCGACGACCAGCCGGGTCGGCGCGAGCACGACCGGCGTAGGCGTTGCCCCGAGTCGCGCGTCGGCGACGGGGACGTCCGGCACGGCGGGGGCGGTGGGAGTGCTGGAGGGGATCGCGGCCGGCGTCGACGTCTGGACCGGCGGGCTCGCGTCAGGGGCGGGCACGACCCCGACCGCCTGTGCCGAGCAGCCGCCGAGGCCGACGCCGACCACGATCGAGCCGACCACGAGGAGGACGCGCGGCAGACGGGGGGTCCTGCTCATCACGTCCTCCTTCCTCGTGGTCGGCGGCCGGCCCGGAGTGCGGGGCACGCCGGGCCGGCGGTCTTCGGTGCCGGTTCGCGACCGGCGGTCTTCGTCGCCGGTCAGCGACCGGCGGTGCTCACCGTCGGTCAGCGACCGGCGACGGCCTTGCGGCGGCCCACCAGCGCGGCGCCGATCAGCGCGAGCGAGGCGAGCGCGGCAGCGCCCCACCAGCCCGCGGCCGCGTCGGTGCGGTTGTCGGCGGCGAGGCCGGCCTCACCGGCGGGGACACCCGACGGCGAGGAGTGCAGTCCGCCGATGGTCTGCGTCGCGAGGGCGAGGTTGCCCTTCTCCAGGCTGCCCCAGGCGTAGACGATCGTGTTGACGCCCTCCTGGACCTGGACGTCGGCCGGGCCGATGACCGGGGTCGTGGTCCCGGTCGCGGCGACGACGGTCGAGATCGTGGCCGGAGCGAGGTTGAGGATGCCCTCGTTCGGGTTGGTCACGTTCGTCAGCACCGGCGAGCCGCCGGCGAGGATGTCCACGGCGGGGGCCGCGGCGATGTGGCGGACCGTGAGGCGTCCCTCCCCGGCTGCAGTGGCGGAGATGTCGTTCGGGAACAGCGTGGCGGTGGGGGTGTTGTCGGGCTTGAGGTGCGCAGCGACGGTGTAGCTCTTGCCGGCCTCGAGCGCGAGGTCGACGGGGCCGATGACGGGGGCGCTCGCGTCGGCGGCGTCCGCGGCGGTGATCGCGACGGTGTAGGTGCCGGTCGGCAGGTCGAGCGGGCCGGCCAGCGAGCCGGGCGTGAAGTCGTCGAGCGTCAGTGCTCCGTTGACGTACACGTCGACCGGGGTGTCGGGCACCGCGTGCAGCACGTAGAGGTCGGCCGAGTCGGCGTCGGCGGCGCTGGCGGGGGCGGCGGCGAGGCCGGCGACGGCGAGGGTGCCGAGGCAGGCTCCGGCGAGCAGGCGGTGGGTGAGGCGGGAGGTGGTCACGGTGTTCCTCTTTCACGATGGGACCCGCGGGCGGGTCGGTGGGTTCTCGAGAAGG
Organism: Rathayibacter sp. VKM Ac-2857; assembly: GCF_013205025.1. Taxonomy (GTDB): domain Bacteria; phylum Actinomycetota; class Actinomycetes; order Actinomycetales; family Microbacteriaceae; genus Rathayibacter. The sequence goes on from NZ_JABMLE010000002.1 coordinate 64,344, forward strand.
GCCTTCACCACTACTTCCGTCCGAGCGGCCTCCGCGGATGCACCGTTCCGGAGATTTCTCGAAGGAATTCCGGCCGCGGTTCCGCGCGCCTCGCTCCGCCCCTGGTCAGACGCCTGTTCCGGGTCTAGCCTCCGAGCAGAGGGAGTCCCGCATGGTGCGTCGAGGCACGGTGGCGTCCGCGCTCGATCGAGTGCGGCGGGGTGAAGTGCGGCGCCAGGGAGTGCGGCCGGATCGCTCCGTCGCCGCCGTGCGCAGCGACTCCCCCGGGCGGCTCCTCGGGGCGACCGCCGCCTCCGCCGCCGCGATCGCGGTGCTCGCGCTCGCCCTCGCCGCCCTCGCTCCCCTCGCCGGTCTGCCCTCCGCTGCGGGCGGGACGACCGGGCCGTGCGACGAACCGCGCGAGCTGCTCGCCGCCTCCTCCGTGCTCGACCGCGAGGGTGAGGCGCTGGCCGGGCATCTGCTGGCCTGCATCGACGCCGACCACCGCAGTCTGACGATCCACAACGACACCCCCGTCGTCTGGGTGCTGAGCGATCCCGGGGTGCGCGGCGTGGTCGGTCAGAACGATCCGAGCCGCGACGCCGGGGTCACCGGACTGCTGAGCGCGTACTCCGCTCGGATCGGCCGCGGCCTGGTGCTCCCTCCGGGTGCGTCCGCCGCGATCTCCGCGGGCCCGGGCCGGCTGGCACCGCGGCCCGACGAGGAGGCGACGCGGCTGTTCCTCGCGCTGACCGCGGTCGTCGGCGCGCAGGATCAGGTCCGTGCCACCGAGCCGCCGCGGGCGCCGCGGAGCGTCGTGCGCACGGCCGCGCTGACCTGCGCGCTCGCGCTGGTGCGGGACGGCGCCGCCCCCGGCGCCGACTCGATCACCCGGGCCGCCGGCGAGCCCGCCTGCGCCGACGCCTGGCAGCGAGCGCAGGCGAAGGCCCTCGACGACCAGTGGAGCCTCCCCGGTCTCGCCGAGGCTCTGGCGCTGCCCGGACGACCCGAGGCGGACGCCGCACTCGCCCGGTCGGCGGACGACTGGTTCGCGGCGGCGGACGGCTTCTCCTGGGGCGGGGTGGACCGGCCGGAGCGCCTGGACTGAGCAGGGGCTCCGGGGGTGCCACTCAGGAAACGCGGAACGGGCCGCCCTCCCGGAGGAGAGCGGCCCGTTCTGAAGAAGATCGCGGTGTCATCGAGACTCCGCGCTCGACCCGATGAGGGGAGGAGCGAGGAGGACTATCGACGGAGGCCGAGACGCTCGATCAGCGAGCGGTAGCGGCTGATGTCCACGTCCGACAGGTAGCCGAGGAGTCGACGGCGCTGACCCACGAGCAGCAGCAGACCACGACGCGAGTGGTGGTCGTGCTTGTGCTCCTTGAGGTGCTCGGTGAGGTCCTTGATCCGCTTGGTCAGGACGGCCACCTGCACCTCGGGGGATCCGGTGTCACCGGGGTGGGTCGCGTACTCTTCGATGATCGCCTTCTTGACGTCTGCTTCGAGTGCCATGAATGGGATCCCCTCTCTCTCGTTGCGCGGTGCCCGGCGCCTGATGCGTGGGCTCTCTTGATCCGCGGCCGTTGGACGGCAACCTGAGGAGCCTACCAGAGCGCGAGGTCCGGTGGGCGGCGGGATCGGGCGCCCACGGACGGGCGCCGGCGGATCAGGCGCCGACGGCCCGGTTCCAGAGCTCGACGAGCCACGGCGAGACGAGCAGCTCCCAGCCGATGACGACGAGCACGTTCAGCACCACGCCGATCCAGCCGGCGATCGGCGGCCGGCCCTCGCGGCGCCGCGCGCGGATCGAGGAGACGCCGAGCAGCACGCCGGTGAGCAGGAGCGCGTGGATGATCGCGGTGTAGAGGACGCCGACGAGCAGATCGCTGACGGCCTGGTCGCCCGGGAAGGCGCCGAGGGAGATGATCGCGTACCAGACGAAGAAGGCGATAGGGACGACGACGATCGCGAGGAGGATCGACGCCGTCGCGGCGCCGTAGCGGCGGCGGAGCGCGGCGAGACGGCCTCCGGAGGCGGCGGCGCTCGAGCGCGCGGGGCGGGTCCGGGAGCGCGGAGCGGGGGCGGCGGCGCGGCGCGCGGGGGCGGCTCCGGCGACGCGCGACGCGGTGCTGCGCGGGCGTCGGGGCGCGCCGTCGGATGACGTGCTCATCCCCCTACCCTACGGTCTCCGCCTGCACGGCCCCGTGCGCCCGCGTCCGGGGCGGGACGACCGCGGAGGGACGAGAATGGAGCGAGTGAGCCAGCCTCCCTCCGCACCGCGACGCAGCCACGTCGTCGACCTCTCCCCCCTCCGCGAGTCCCCCGCCTTCGCCCGACTCTGGGCGGGCAACGTGATCTCCGGCATCGGCGGGCAGATGACGATCGTCGCCGTGGGCCTGCACATCTACGCGCTGACCGGATCGACGCTCGCCGTCGCGATGGTCGGCGTGGTGGCGCTGGTGCCGACGGTCATCGCCGGACTCTACGGCGGGATGCTCGCCGACGCCTTCGACCGCCGGCTGGTACTGCTGCTCTCCGCCATCGTCGCCTGGGGCTCGACCGCGGGGATCGCGGCGCTGGCCTGGCTCGGCACCGAGACGCCGCTCACGCTCTACGCGCTGACGGCGGTCAACGCCGTGGCGACGACCATCATCGGCGCGACCCGGATGACCGTTGCGCCGCGGCTGCTCCGGCTCGAGCTGGTGCCGGCCGCAGCGGCGCTCGGCGGGATCGCCGGCGGAGTCGAGGTGACGGTCGGGCCGGCCCTCGCGGGCGTGCTGGTCGCCTCCTCCGGCTTCGCGGTGACCTACACGATCGACGTGGTGCTCTTCCTCGCGGCCTTCCTCGGCATCGCCGGGCTGCCCGCGCTGGTGCCGGAGGGCGAGCGGCAGCGGCCGGGCCTGGAGTCGCTGCGCTACGGACTGCGCTTCCTCCGCGGGGCGCCGAACATCCGGCTGTCGTTCCTGGTCGACATCGTGGCGATGACCTTCGGGCAGCCGCGCGTGGTCTTCCCGGCGGCGGCCGCGCTGCTGCTCGGCGGCGGGGCGGTGACGGTCGGGATCCTCACCGCGGCGTACGCGGTCGGGGCGCTGCTCAGCAGCGTCTTCTCCGGGCGGCTGACCGGGGTGCGGAGCCAGGGGCTCGCGATCGGCCGGTCGATCCAGGCGTACGGCGCGCTGATCGTCGGCTTCGGCGCGGTCCTGCTGGTGGCGGAGCTGACGGCGCACGACGCCGCAGAGCCGAACCTCGGCCTGATCGCGGCGGCCTCGGTCGCGCTCGCCGGGGCCGGCGCGGCCGACAACGTCAGCTCGATCTTCCGGCAGACGATGCTGCAGACGGCGGTGCCCGACAACATGCGCGGGCGGCTGCAGGGCGTCTTCATCGTGGTGGTCACGGGCGGGCCGCGGGTCGGCGACCTCTACACGGGGCTGCTGGCCTCGCTCGCGCTGCTCTGGCTGCCGCCGCTGGCCGGCGGGCTGGCGATCGTCCTGATCCTGGCGGCGGTGCTGCGGCTCAGCCCGGGCTTCCGGCGCTACGACGCGCTGCATCCGGTGGCCTGAGGCACGTGGTGGGGTGACCGCGCCGCCGCCCGTGGAGCGAGCGGCGCGGTCGCGGGGTCACTCGCCGGCGTAGGCGCCGGCGGCGTTGCCGTCGGTGAGGTCGTCCGAGACCTCGCCGCTGTCGTCGTCGCGTCCCTCGACGCGGACGGGGCGGTAGACGTGGAAGCCGTCGATCTCGCCGTCCAGCTCCCAGACGACCTCGACCTCCTCGCCGTCGATGTCGGCGACGCGGGTGAGGGAGCGCTGCGGGGAGCCGTCGATGAGTTCGAGGCGGATGCTCTCCTGCTCCGCGCCGCTGTCGAGCATGGCCGTGTACGTGGTGGTGTCCATCCCTCGACGCTAGCCAGGCCGTCGACGCGCTCGCCACCCCTTGCGGCGTCCGTGCTTCCGCGTAGCGTCGGGGCCATGACCGACACCTCCATCACCCCCGCCACGGACGACGACCGCGCTCAGATCACCGAGATCGTGAAGAGCGCGAAGATCGGACTCCTCACCACCGTCAACGAGACCGGGCAGCTCGTCAGCCGGCCGCTCGCCGCGCAGGACATCGACTTCGACGGCGACCTCTGGTTCTTCACCCAGGACCCGTCGGCGAAGGTCGACGACATCCGCGCCAACCCGAGCGTCAACGTCGCGTTCGAGTCGAAGAAGGGCTACCTGTCGGTGGCCGGCTCGGCGACCGTCGTGCACGACCCCGCCAAGGTGGACGAGCTGTGGTCGCCCTCGATCTCGGCCTGGTTCCCGGACGGCAAGGACGACCCGAGCGTCGCGCTGCTGCGCGTCTCGGCCGAGACCGTCGAGCTCTGGGTGACCGACTCCCCCGCCCCCGTCGTCCTCTTCAAGGTCGCCAAGGCGGCCGTCACCGGCGGCCAGCCCGACATCGGCGAGAACCGCACCGTCAGCTTCGAGTAGCCGCCCGCCCCCCTCCCCTCCCGCGAGATGCCACTTGTGCACGCCTTTCACGGCGTGTCGCGCTCATAAGTGGCATCTCGCGGGAGGTCAGCGCTAGTCGACGGCGATGCCGCGGGACTCGAAGAAGATGCGCGGGTCGAGGAGGTTCCCGTTCTGCGTGATCGTCAGGTGGCAGTGGTTGCCGAAGCTGACGCCGGTGTTCCCCGTGTAGCCGACGACCTGCCCCTTCGTGACCCGATCGCCGACCGAGACGATCGGCGATCCGGCGATCAGGTGGCCGAGCAGTGAGACGACCCCGTCCGCGTGCCGGATGTCGACCCTGTGTCCGTACGTGGGGTCGGACGTGGTGGCGAGGACCACCGTGCCGTCGCTCATGGCGCGCTGCGGCCAGTTCTGCGGCAGCCCCCAGTCGAGACCTCGGTGGCCGTTGGGGTGGGCGCTGTCCTTGACCTGGAACTCCGTCGTCACTCGCCACGTGCCCTCGAACGGGAGCTGCCACGTCGCGGGCACGGCCGTTCCGGTCACGTTGTTCCAGACGCTCACTCCGTCGTCGCGGGTCATCAGCAGTCGGCCGTCCGTCTCGAGAACGACCCTCTTGCCCTGACGGCCTGCGGTCGACGCCTGCCACCGCACATTGGCGCCGTTCTGAATGACGAAGTTGCCATCGCTCTGCATCGACGCGACGGAGCCGGGGACCGACGTGCGGGTCTGCCACTGCACAGCGTTGGACCGGTCGTAGATCACGAAATTGCCGTCGGCCTGCATGATCGCCTTGTAGCCGTTGTTGGACAGGTGATGTCCGGGCTGGAGAGCCTCTCCGGCGATGAGAGCCGCAGAGAAGGTGTTCGAGCGATATCCCGCAGTGCCGTCAGAACGGTAGAGGACGATGTTCCCGTCGTCCTGCAGCGAGAGCTTCGCCGCCGTTCCCGTGGAATACGTCTGCCAGATGGAAGGACCGGATCCCCGATAGATGACGAGATTGCCGTCCGCCTGCGGGACGAATCGGCAGTCCGCGCCGCTCGTGTACGACTGGAAGACGATCTGATTGCCGGGCGTGTAGACGGCCAGATTGCCGTCGCCCTGCATGACGAGTCGGAACTGCCCCGAAGGGGATCGGAGCGTATCGCCGTACGCCATCTCGGACCCGACCGGAATGGAATCCGTGTAGAAGATCGGCTTCGTCTCGGTTCCGCTGAACCAGAGGGCCGAGTCGGACGTCGACAGCAGCACGAGATTGCCGTCGTTCTGCATGACGAGCCTGCGCGACGCAGCGCCGGATCCGCCCGCCCGCAGGACCTTGACGACGCTGTTGTCGGTCGCCCGGTAGATGACCAGCCCGCCGTCGGCCTGGATCGCCAGCCTCGCTCCGCTGTTGCCGTCCGTGTCGCTCTTCCACAGCGCTGAATCGTCCTTGGCATAGATGACGGCGTTGCCGTCCGGCTGCATCACCAGACGAGTGCGGCCGTTCCGCGAGACGATCTGATCGCCGTTGCGGAGATCGGCCGGAGCGGCGACCTCTCCGACGTGGTCGGCGGCGGAGGCGGGGACGGCCGAGACGACGGATGCGCTGACGACGGTCGCTCCGAGAGCGGCGAGTACTGTTCGACGTTTCATGGGTGCTCCTTCTGGAATAAGCGACGCTTCCTCACATCGCTCCACGAACGTAACGAAAGCTCGACTCCGTCGGCACGCGTCAGGAGGATTCCTCACATAAGAGTGGGCTCGGCGGACGTCGTCGCACTCCTTAACCGTCCGGTCAGTCCGATGGGGCGGTCCTCGACGCGGAATCACCCTTCGATGGCGCGCGAGACCGCTCCGCACCTCCGCGCGCCCGTAGCTCCGGGCGCGCGCGCCGATCCCCCTCCGCGAGATGCCACTTGTGCGCGCCTTTCGCGGCGTGTCGCGTGCACAAGTGGCATCTCGCGGAGGGGGGCAGAGCCTAGGGGCCGCCGAAGCGCTCGGTGCGGACCCGGGCGGGGTCGTGGCCCTGGGCGACCAGGGCCGTGGCGACGGCCTCGACGAAGGCGGTGGGGCCGCAGACGTAGACCGTCGGCTCCTCGGAGGCGGGGATCGCTGTCGCGGCCAGCAGCTCGGGGGTGAGGCGGCCGGCGGGGCGGGCGGAGCCGGGCGGGGCGACGCGCGTGTAGATCAGCTCGGTCTCGACGCCGCCGCGATCGCGGGACAGCTCGCCGAGCGCGCGCAGGTCGTCGCGGTAGTAGGCGAAGACGCTCGAGCGCACGGAGTAGAGCAGGCGCATCGGGGCGGCGCTGCCAACGCGGCCGTGCTCGCGGGCCATCGCCATCAGCGGGACCAGCCCGCTGCCGCCGGCGATCAGCTGCACCGGCTCGGTCTGCTCGGCGCGCCAGACGAACCAGCCGCCGATCGGGCCGCGCACCTCGAGGCGGTCGCCCGCCTCCAGTCCCTCGACCAGGTACGGCGAGACCTCGCCGTCGTCGAGGCGCTCGACGGCCAGCTCGACGCGGTCGCCGTCGGCGGGCGCGCCGATCGAGTAGGAGCGGCTGGCCTGGTAGCCGTCGGGCGCGGTGAGCCGGACGTCGAGGTGCTGCCCGGCGAGGTGCCCGGGCCAGCCGGGGACGCGGAGCGCGATGAGGCGCGAGGTCGGAGTGAGCGGCAGGACCGACTCGGTCACCGCCTCCGTCCAGATCACCAGTAGCGCTCCTCCTTCCAGGGATCGCCGTGCATGTGGTAGCCGTTCTGCTCCCAGAAGCCGGGCTCGTCGCCGGGCATCAGGCGGAGGCTGCGGACCCACTTCGCGCTCTTCCAGAGGTAGAGGTGCGGCACGAGCAGCCGCGCGGGTCCGCCGTGCTCGGCCGCGAGCGGCGCGCCCTCGAACTCGGTCGCGATCCAGGCCTTGCCGTCGCGGATCTCGGAGAGCGGCAGGTTGGTCGTGTAGCCGCCGTAGCTCTGTGCCATCACGAAGCCGGCGTCGCTCTCGATGCCGTCGAGCAGGAGGTCGACCGAGACGCCGCGCCAGTTCGTGGCGAGCTTGGACCAGCGGGTGACGCAGTGGAGGTCGGTGTGGATGTCCTCGCGGGGCAGCGCGGCGAACTCGTCCGCCGTCCAGCGTCGTACCCCGGCGGGGCCGGCGTCGATCGAGAAGGCCCACTCGTGGATGTTCGGGGTCGGCCCGATCGAGAGGACGGGGAAGCCCTTCTCCAGGTACTGGCCCGGCGGGATGTCCGGGTTCTGCTCGCGCTTGCCGAAGAAGCCCCGCGTGATGATGCCCATGTCCGCCTTCGAGTCCTCGGGTGCGCCCCGGTCCGTGGATGCCGCTCGTCGCTCGCCAGGCTAGCGCGCGACCCCCGCTACCGCATCGGGCCGCGAGCGGCGAGCCCGCGACCGTGTCGGGGGTGGGTGCGAGGATCGGGCCATGAGCAGAACAGTCGTGCCGCCGTATCTCCTCGTCCGCATCGCCCGACTCGACGACCCGGCGTTCGCCCGGGCCGCGCGGGCGGCCAGCCGCTCGCTCGAGCAGGACGTGCCCTTCCGTCGCGTCCGGCCGGGCGAGCCCTCCCCCGGTCGCTCGACCGCCACCGCGTCGCCGGTCCCCCGCGCGGAGCGGGTCGCCGCCCTCCAGCGGACCATCTCGGACGCGCAGTCGACCGAGACCCTCCCCGGCACCGTCGTGCGCACCGAGGGCGCTCCCTCCACCGGCGACGCCGCGGCGGACGAGGCGTACGACGGCCTCGGGGCGATGTCCGACTTCCTGCAGCAGGCCTTCGGCCGCGACTCGATCGACGACGCCTGGCTGCCGCTGGACGCCACGGTGCACTTCGGCGAGGACTACGACAACGCCTTCTGGGACGGCTCGCGCATGGTCTTCGGCGACGGCGACGGGCAGGTCTTCCGCCGCTTCACGGTCTCGCAGAGCGTGATCGGCCACGAGCTGGCGCACGGGATCACGGAGTACACCGCGAACCTCGTCTACCGGGGGCAGTCCGGAGCGTTGAACGAGTCGATCTCGGACGTCTTCGGCGCGATGCTCGAGCAGTTCGGCGCCGGGCAGGGCGCGGCGGACGCGAGCTGGCTGATCGGCGAGGGCCTCTTCACCGACGAGGTGCAGGGCACCGCGCTGCGCTCGATGATCGCGCCGGGCACCGCCTACGACGACGACGTGCTCGGCAAGGACCCGCAGCCCGGCTCGATGGCCGACTACGTCGACACCGAGGACGACAACGGCGGCGTGCACATCAACTCCGGCATCCCCAACCGCGCGTTCGCGGTCGCGGCGATCGAGCTCGGCGGTCCCTCGTGGGAGCGCGCAGGGCGGGTCTGGTACGACGTGCTGACCGGCGGCGTGCTCACGGCGACAGCGGACTTCGAGGGCTTCGCGGCCCTCACCGTGGCGGCCGCGGCCGAGCGCTTCGGCGCCGGCTCCGAGGTCGAGGCGGCGGTCCGCACCGGCTGGACGACGGTGGGGGTCGCGCTCGCCGGCTGACCCGCGGGGTGGGCCCTCCTGCTGCCCGCGCTTCATGCTGGTCGAGTAGCCCCGCAGGGGCGTATCGAGACCCACCGTCGTCAGCAGCAGGGTCTGCAGACTCGCCTCTCGGTGATGGTGGATCTCGATACGCCCGCTGCGCGGGCTACTCGATCAGCAAGGGGCGGCCGTTGCGCGGGCTGCTCGATCAGCAGGGGACGGCCGTTGCGCGGGCTGCTCGATCAGCAGGGGACGCCCGCCGGGCGGGCTGGTCGATCAGCAGGGGCGCCCGCTGCTCGATCAGCATGGTCAGGGGCAGGCGCGTACGATCGCGGCCATGGATGTGATCGTGTCGCGCAGTGGCGGCTTCGCCGGGCTCCGCCGGGTCTGGCGGATCGATGTGGACGCGCAGCCGGACGAGCGCGCCTGGCACGACCTGCTCGGCTCGCTGGACTGGGACGATCGGCCTCGTGCCGCGGCGGTCGCCGGCGGGCGGCCCGACCGGTTCGTCTACGAGATCCGGGTGCAGACGCACACGGTGCGGCTCGGCGAGACGGAGCTCGACGGGGCCTGGCGCGAGCTGGTGGACCGGGTGAAGAAGGCGCAGCCGCGCTGAGAGGTGGCGGCGGGGAACGACGAAGGCGCAGGCCCCGGTGATCGGGGGCTGCGCCTTCAGGGCTTGCGGGGTGGGTCTCGATACGCCCCTCTGGGGCTACTCGACCAGCATGAATCGAGACGCCCCCTCGGGGCTACTCGACCAGCATGAATCGAGACGCCCCCTCGGGGCTACTCGACCAGCATGAATCGAGACGCCCCTTCGGGGCTGCTCGACCAGCTCGGGCCGAGTGCGGGCTACTTGGTGCCGAGGAGGTCGATCACGAAGATGAGGGTCTTGCCGGAGAGGGGGTGGCCGCCACCGGCGGGGCCGTAGGCGAGGGCGGGCGGGCAGATCAGCTTGCGACGGCCGCCGACCTTCATGCCGGGGATGCCCTGCTGCCAGGCGCGGATGAGGTTGTTGAGGGGGAAGTTGATCGACTGGTTGCGGCTCCAGGAGGAGTCGAACTCCTCGCCGGTGTCGTACTCGACGCCGAGGTAGTGCACGTCGACGGTGGAGCCGGGCTGGGCCTCGGCGCCGTCGCCGATGACGAGGTCCTCGACGACGAGGGTGTCGGGGGCCGGGCCGTCGGGGGCGTCGAGCTCGGGCTTGGTCAGGTTCTCGCTGCTCATGCTCTCCATCCTAGGAGGGACGCCCTGAGCGCTCGATCCGGCCGCTCCCCCGACCGCATCCGGCTCACTCCACCAGGGTCAGGCGCTGCGTCGGCCGGGTCATCGCGACGTAGAGCGAGGCAGCGCCCCGCTCCTCCGCCGCGATCAGCCGCGGCCGGGCGATGACGACGGAGTCGAACTCGAGCCCCTTCGCGTCGGCCGTCGAGAGCACGGCGACCGGCCGGTCGAGTCCCCGGGAGCCGCGGCCGACCTCGCGGCCGAGCTCCTGCTCCAGCCGCGCGGTGATGGCGTCGAGCTCGTCGTCGGGCGCGATCACGGCGAGCGTGCCGTCCCCGATCGCGCGGTCCTCCAGGACGACGGCGAGCACCCGGTCGGCGAGCACGGCGTCGCCGCGGTCGCGCACGGTGCGGACCGGCCACTCCGTGGAGCGCACCGCCTCGCCCGGGGTGATCTCGAGTCCGTTCTCGCGCGCGGTGCGCTCGGCGTAGGCGACGATCTGCGCGGGCGTGCGGTAGTTGACGGTCAGCTCCTCGAGGCGCCACGGCGCGGCCTCGCCCTCGCGGCCCTGGCGGCCGAAGGTGTCGCGGAGGGCGGCGTCCCAGCTGGAGGCGGCGGAGGCGCCGGACGCCTGGGCGACGTCGCCGACGATGGTGAAGGAGCGCATCGGGCAGCGCCGCAGCAGCACCCGCCACTGCATCGGCGAGAGCTCCTGCGCCTCGTCGACCACGACGTGGCCGTAGGTCCAGGAGCGGTCGGCCGCCGCGCGCTCGGCGGTGGTGCCGACGCTGGTGCGTTCGGCGAAGCCAGCCGCGAGGTCCTTGGCGTTCACGAGCCCGTCGACGCCCATGTTGCGGATCGCGGCCTCGGCGTTCTCGACGTCGCGGCGGCGCTGCTCCTTCTCGGCCTTCTTCTGCGCGTCGGCGTGGTCGTCGTAGGCGCCGAGGAGCTCGGCCGCCTCGTCGAGCAGCGGCACGTCGGAGACGGTGAAGGCGGCGTCGCGGTCGCGGCGGAGCAGGGCGCGCTGCTCCGGAGTCCAGCGCGGCGTGAGCGAGGCGAACCAGTTCGGCCGCGCGTAGAGGTCCTGCAGCAGCTTCTCCGGGGTGAGCGGGATCCACGCGGTGTTGAGGGCGACGCGGACGTCGTAGGCGGTGCGGACGTCCTCGCGGAGGACCGCCTCGTCGGCCTCGTCGACCGTGTTGCCGTGGCTGCGCAGCTGATCCGCGAGCTGGCGGGTGAGCTGCGTGATCATCGCCTTGACGAAGGTGACGCGGGCCTCGTTGTGCGGCTTGCGGGAGTCGCGGGCGCGGGTGATCGCACGCTCCACCTCGTGCGGCTCGAGCCGCAGCTTCTCGCCGTTGACGTCGAGGACCAGCGTCTCGGCCGGGACGGCCTGGCGCGAGCGGACGGCGCGCTTGAGCAGCTCGGCCATCCGCGAGGAGCCCTTGACCCGGGCGACCGCGGGGCGGTCCTCCTCGACGAGGTCGAGACCCGGGTAGAGCTGACCGAGGGTGGAGAGCACGACGCCGGTCTCGCCGAGCGAGGGCAGCACCGCCTCGATGTAGCGCAGGAACGAGCGCGACGGCCCGACGACGAGCACCCCGGAGGAGGCGATGCGGTCGCGGTGCGAGTAGAGGAGGTAGGCGGCGCGATGCAGCGCCACCGCGGTCTTGCCGGTGCCCGGACCGCCCTGCACGACGAGCACGCCGCGCAGCTCCGAGCGGATGATGCGGTCCTGCTCGCCCTGGATGGTCGCGACGATGTCGTGCATCCGACCGGTGCGCTGGGCGCCGAGGGCCGCCATCAGCGCGCCCTCGCCCTGGAGCGCCGTGCCCTCGCGCAGCAGCTCCTCGTCGAAGACCTCGTCCTCGAAGCGGATGACCTCGCGGCCGCGGAGGGTCAGGTGCCGGCGGGCGCGGGTGCCCATCGGGCGGGCGGCGGTGGCCTGGTAGAAGGCGGCCGACTGGGGCGCCCGCCAGTCGAGCAGCAGGGTGTCCTGCTCGTCGTCGCGGAGGCCGATGCGGCCGATGTAGCGGTGCTCGGTCTCGGCGTCGGCGAGGGTGAGCCGGCCGAAGGCGAGGCGGTCGTCGGCACCGGAGAGCGAGCGGATGCGGTCCTCGTAGAGGCGCGCGAAGGCGTCGCGCTCGGACCGGCTCTGGTGGTTGCCGCCGACGCTCTCGATCCGGACCGAGTCGAGCGCCTCCCTGGCCTGCGCGACCAGCTCGTCGAGGCGGGCGTAGAGGCCCGCCACGTACGCGCGCTCGCGCGAGAGCTCGGACTCGAGGATCGTGTCGCTGTCCGTCATCGTGCGCCCTTCCCTGCCGGCTCCGCGGTCTCGGGCGGGAGGCGGATGCGCTCCGGGGACCGTCGAAAACAGGCGGTCCAGTCTAACGACCGCGCGGGCGCCGACCGGCGCGACGGGGCTTCTCGCGCCTCGCCGTGGGCGAACGGCGACGCCCTCTTGCGGACGGCCGCGGAGAGGCGCATGCTGTCGGTCAAGAAGAGCTCGACGCCCTGTCAGAGCAGCCGGCCCTGCCGCTGCCGCAGGGCGTCGAGGTCTTTAACCGGCCGGATCGCGCTGATGGCACCCAGGGTCGTCCTGAGCGCCTGCTCAGGAACCGACCCGGACTGCTGCGAGGATGAGCGCGGGGCCCCTGGGCTCCTGCCCGCCCGCCCGCGAACGGCCACGCCCCCGGGAGCCCGCATGACTCCGACGCCCGCGACCGCCCCGGTGCGCCGCCTGCGCTCCGTGCGGTTCCGGATCCTCGCGGCGATCCTGGTCGTCACCGCGCTCGGGCTGCTGGTCTCGGGCGGGGCGTCCTTCCTGCTGCAGCGCGACCGCATCCTCGCCTCGATCGACGAGGAGCTGCGCCAGCAGGTCGAGAGCGTGCGCACCATCGTCGAGTCGCCGGCCGAGGCAGCGCTGACCGAGCCGGACGAGTCGCCGCTCACCGCGGCTCCCACGGACGGCTCCGGCTTCACCGACATCGACGCCCTGCTGCGCACCGTCCTCGGGCAGGTCCTGCCGCGGCTGGACGGGAGCACCGTGGGCCTGGTCGACGGCGTCGCCCGCTGGGAGCCGCAGCCGTACGCCCTGAGCTTCCTGCTCGACGACGACCCCGACTTCCTCGCGCGCGTCTCGGGCGAGACGGCGGCGGGCGCGACGGTGCTCGGCTGGGGCGAGACGGAGGACGGGACGCTCCGCTACGCCGCGGTGCCGCTGCGCGTCGAGGGCTCCGACTCGGCCGGCGTGTTCGTGACGGCCGTCGACACCGACGCCCGGCTCTCCGACCTCGCCGACGTCTCGCGGAGCTACGCCGTGATCGCCGTCGTGGCACTCGCGGCGACGGGACTCGTCGGCTGGTTCGTCGCGGGCCGCCTGCTCTCCCCGATCCGCGAGCTGCGGCGCACCGCCTCCCGGATCACGGCGACCGACCTCGGCGAGCGGATCCCGGTCGGCGGGGACGACGACGTCTCGGATCTCGCCCGCACCGTGAACGACATGATCGCGCGACTCGAGGGGTCGTTCGACGCGCAGCGGCGGCTGCTGGCGGACGTGCGGCACGAGCTGGGCACGCCGATCACGATCGTCCGGGGCCACCTCGAGCTGGTCGACGCCCGGGATCCCAGCGACGTCGAGGCGACCCGCGTGATCGCGCTCGATGAGCTCGATCGGATGGGGCACCTGCTGGAGGACATCGCCGAGCTGTCGGAGGCCGAGCGCGAGGACCGCGTGGCACTGCAGCCGGTCGAGGTCGGCGAGCTCACCCGGCAAGTGCTGGCGAAGGTCGCGGTGATCCCCGGGCGCGAGTGGCGGGCGGGGCCCGTGGCCGAGGTGCGGGTGGACGCGGATCCCGCGCGCCTCACCCAGGCGTGGCTGCAGCTGGCCGACAACGCGGCGAAGTACAGCCCCGAGGGCTCGACCGTCGTGCTCGGCAGCGAGCGGCGCGGCGACCGGGTCGAGCTGTTCGTCACCGACGAGGGGCCCGGGATCCCCGCCGCGGCGCGCGAGCGGATCTTCGAGCGCTTCGGCCGCGTCGACGACGGGCGAGGCATCCGCGGCTCCGGACTCGGCCTCGCGATCGTCTCGGCGATCGCCCGCGCGCACGGCGGCCGGGTCGAGCTCGACTCCGTCCCCGGGCGCGGCACCCGCTTCGCGCTCTCGCTCCCCCTCGAGCGGCGCTCCCCCGCCGACGACGAATCGACCGACGTTCCCCCGAGAGGACGAGCACAGTGAGCACCATCCTCATCGCCGAGGACGAGGAGCGGATCGCCGCCTTCGTCGAGAAGGGCCTGCGCTCGGCCGGCTACACGACGACGCTGGCGGCCCGCGGGGACGACGCGCTCGCCTACCTGCGCAGCGGCGGGTTCGACCTCGTGCTGCTGGACGTCGGCCTGCCCGGCATGGACGGCTTCGCGGTGCTGCGCGCGCTGCGGGCGGAGGGGGCGACGCTGCCGGTGATCATGCTGACGGCGCGCAGCTCCGTCGCCGACACGGTCGAGGGGCTCGACCTGGGTGCGAACGACTACCTCGCGAAGCCGTTCCGCTTCGACGAGCTGCTCGCGCGGATCCGGGTGCGGCTGCGCGATGCGGCGGCCGCCGGCTCGGGCTCTGCCGAGGACGACGGCGTCCTCGTGCACGGCGGCGTCACCCTCGATCTGCGCTCGCGGCGGGCGACGGTCGAGGGCAGCACGCTCGACCTCTCGGCGCGCGAGTTCGCGCTGGCGGAGGAGTTCCTCCGCCACCCGGAGCAGGTGCTCAGCCGCGAGCAGCTGCTGAGCCGGGTCTGGGGGTTCGACTTCGATCCGGGCTCGAACGTCGTCGACGTCTACGTGCGGTACCTGCGCGGCAAGATCGGGGCCGAGCGGATCGAGACGGTGCGCGGCATGGGCTACCGGATGGTGGGCTGAGGCGGCGACGCGCCGAGTCGGCGCAGGTCGAGCGGCTCCGGACCCGCGCCGTCGTCAGTCGTCCGTGTCGTCGTCGACGTCGTCGTCCGGGTCGTCGGCGTCCTCGTCGTCGCCGTCGTCGTCCCCGTCGGCCGGCACGGGCGCCGGGACCGGCACGACCGGGACGGGGGCGGTGCCGGCGCCCTGCTCGGCGGGCGGGCTCTGCGGGGCCGGTGCGGCCGGGGCCGCGGGCGCGGTCGTGGCGGCGGGGTCCACGGCGGCGGGATCGGTCGCGGCGGGATCGGCGCCGGCCGGATCGTTGCTCGACGGGTCGGCGTCCGAAGTCTCGCCGGCACCGGGGGCCCGGCTCGGTCCGACGACGGGCGTCGAGCCGATCTCGGTGACCTGCGGAGGCTGCTGCAGCGCGCTCGCGACGGTGACGACTCCCCCGGCGATCGCGGCCAGGCAGAGGGCCGCTGCGGCGGCGAGCAGGACGGGACCACGGCGGGGCATCGGCGTCTCCTGACCGGTCGTGTCGGGATCGGGGCGGCGGAACGGGTTTCCTGGTGATTTTCTCATGCGGCGAGGATCCTTCCTGAGAGGCGGGCGAGGGACCGGGCGGCCGGCGCACGCCAGGCCGGGCGGAAGAGGTAAAGGCAGCCGAGCCGGAACCGGGCCGCGGTCTCGGAGGCGGCGAGGCGCCCGGGCGAGGCGCCCGCGTGCTCGGCAGCGCGGTCGACGACCGCGGTGGCCCGGGCCGCGAGATCTGCGGGCAGCAGGCCCTGCGCGGTGCGCAGCCGCAGGTGCGCCCGCAGGTTGCCGAGGTCGAGCGCCGCCTCGGCCCGCGCGGCGGTGTCGAGGTCGAGCAGGGCGAGCCCGCCCTCCGCGACCAGCAGCTGCTTGTCGTGCAGGTCGCGATGGGCGAGCACGAGCGGCTCGACGGGCCCCGCGAGGAGCGACTCCCCTACCCGCTCGGCGGCGGCGAGCATCTCGGCTCGCAGGCCGCGGAGGAGCAGCGGTGCGGCGTGGGCGGCCCAGCGCGCGACGACGGCGGCCTCCGCCTCCGGCCCGTGCTCGGGCAGCTCGGCCGGCGCCGCGGGCAGGAGCGCCCAGCCCTCGGCCCAGCGCTCCCAGAGCGCGGACCACTGCTCGGCGGTGGTCCGCGGGTCGGAGCCGACCTCGAGCACGGTGCGTCCGGGCAGCGCCGAGAAGCGGACGAGTCCCTCCGGGTCGTCCGGTCGCTCCAGCACCCGCGGCAGAGCGAAGCCCGCCGCGAAGGCCTCGGCGCTCCGGTGGGCGGCGAGCACCGCGGGGGCGGCCTGCGGGCGGAGGACCTTGAGGAAGCTGCCGCCGTCCGCGGCGCGCACCACGGCTCGGCGACCGGGCCGGTGCACGATCACGGCGCCCTCGCGGCGGGCGTGCGCGAGCGCCGGGAGCCGGCGGTCGGTGCCGGCGGGGAGCAGCTCGACACCGCGCTCGGGGGTCCAGCGGCCGGCGCGCACCTCCGGCGAGTCCGCACTCAGGGCCTCGAGATCCGCTCCGTCGAGGGACGGCCAGGCGCGCGAGACGGTCCACGTCACGGCGTCCTCGACGACCTCGGCGGGGACGGCGGGCGCCGCGCTCAGCGGGCTCGGCAGGTCCGGGGCGCTCAGCATCCGAGCACCTCCTCGGCACGGGTGACGGCGTCGTCGAGGCGCTCGCGCCAGTCCGGCAACGCGGTGCGGAAGGGCTCGACCGCGCGCAGCAGCACGCCCGAGGCGGTGCGGCGGCGCAGCGCCGCCTCGTCGACGGCACCGCCGGCGGCCCGGTAGGCCTCGAGAAGCGCTTCCGCGAGGGCGGAGCCGGGGGCCTCGGCCGCGAGCAACCCGCCGAGGTCGCGCTCGGGCTCGTCGAGGCGGACCCGATCGAAGTCGATCAGGCGGACGCCGTCGCCGACGAGGACCTGGTCCGCGGAGAAGTCGCCGTGCACGACGACGGACCGCGCCGGCGTCGCATCGCGGGGGGCGCCGAGGGTCGCCACCAGGCGCTCGAGGCGCGGAGCGAGGCCCGGGGCGAGGTCGGCGAGCGCGCGGACGGCCGTGGCGACCTCGTCGCGGGAGCCGGCGGGCACGCGCACTCCGCGCACCTCGTGCAGCCGGGCGAGTGCCGCGCCGGCGGCCTCGGCGGCGCCGGCCGACGGCTGTTCGGCCAGATCGCCCTCCCCCCACCACGGCGTCGAGGCCGCTCCGGAGCCGAGCACCGTCGGCGCGAGCACCGGCACGCCCCGCGCGGCCAGCTCCGCCTGCACGCGCGCGACCTCGGCGACCGCCGCCGCGGCTCCCCGGGGGACGATCTTGACCACGCGCGACCCGTCCGCGAGGACCAGCCGGCGGTGCGGGTTGTGCCGGAGCACGCGCGACCGCTCGAGGAGCCCCGGCTCGCTCCGCTCCAGGCGCCGAAGAGTCGGCGAGAGCTCGCGGTCGGCGTGAGCCGGTCCGCTGAGGGCCGCGAGCGCCGGGTGCTCGCGCAGCTCGACGCCGACGCGGGCGGCGCGCTCGCGGGTCTTCGCGAGCTTGGCCGGGTCGGCGTAGGAGGCGATCCAGCCCGGGCCGTCGGGCGCGTCGAAGGCGACCACGACGTCGGCCGCCCGCTTCCAGCGCCGCCGGGTGACGCGCAAGGGGTGGCCGAGGGCGTCGGCGAGTCGGCGGGGATCGAGCAGCTCGGCGAGGGCGGGCAGCGCCGGGTCGCGGCGGGCGAGGTCGGCGACGGCCGCCTCCGTGACGGCGGTCGCGCCGGCGCCGGTGCGGGCGCTCATGCGCGCACCTCCGCTCCGGGCTCGGTCGCCGCGGCGCGGTGGAACCAGGCGGCGACGCGGGAGTCGCGGCCCAGCAGCTCCTCGGGCGAGCCGTCCTCGACGATGCGGCCGTCCTCGAGCCAGAGCAGCCGGTCGGCGCCCGCGATCGCGGCGGGGTCGTGGGTGATCGAGATCGTGGTGCGGCCGCGGGTGAGCTCGGCGAGCGACTGCGCGACCTGGGCACGCGCCTCCGGATCGAGCCCGGTCGTCGCCTCGTCGAGGACGACCACCGGCGCGTCGCGCAGCAGAGCGCGGGCGATGGCGATCCGCTGACGCTGGCCGCCGGAGAGGGTCCCGCCGCGCTCGCCGAGCACGGTCTCGAAGCCGTGCGGCAGCGCCTGCACGAAGTCGAGCGCGTTCGCGCGGCGGGCGGCCTCCTCCACCTCGGCGTCGGTGGCGTCGAGGCGTCCGTAGCGGATGTTCTCGCGGACCGTCGTGGCGAAGAGGACCGAGTCCTGCAGCAGCAGCGAGATGCTCGAGCGCAGGCTCGCGAGCGTCGCGTCGCGCAGATCCGTCCCGTCGATCGCGATGCGGCCGCTCCGCGGGTCGGAGGCGCGCACGAGCAGGCTCACGAGCGTCGACTTGCCGGCTCCGGAGGCGCCGAGCAGGCAGACGCTCTCGCCGCCGCGCAGCTGCAGCGACAGGTCGGTGAACAGCGGGCGGCCGTAGCCGTCGTCCACGCCGATCGCCTCGAACGAGACGGCGCCGGCCGTGGTCACGAGCGCTCGCGCGCCCGGGCGGTCGTGCACCTCGATCTCCTCGTCGAGGAGGTCGGCGACCCGCTCGCCCGAGGCGGCGGCGCGCGCGATCCGGCCGGTGTACTTCGCGAGGTCCTTCAGCGGTCGCATCGCGATCTTGAGGTACATCGTGAAGACGACGAGGTCGCCCGGGGTCATCTGCCCCTCGAGCACCCGCCAGCCGCCGCCGGTCAGGACGAGGGCGGTCGCGACGCCGACGATGACGTCGGTGCGGCGCTCGAGCGCGGCGGCGAGCCGCCGGGCCTTCACTCCCTGGTGCAGCGCCGTCGCGTTGCCGCGGTCGAACGCGTCGCCCACCTCCTTCTCCAGCCCGTAGGCCTGAACGACGCGGATCGCCCCGAGGGTCTGCGCGGCGGTGTCGGCCAGCGCGCCCTCACCCTTGCGGGTGGAGCGCGAGGCGCTGGTGATCGAGCTGGAGCTGCGGCGCGAGGAGACGAGGTAGACGATCGACGCGCCGATCACGACCAGGGTGAGCAGCGGATCCAGCCACAGCATCACGACGGTCAGGACGACCAGCGTGATCACATTGCCGACCAGCGGGAGCCCGGCGGTGACCGCGACCTCCTGCAGCCGGCCGATGTCGCCGACCAGCCGCTGCACGGTGTCGCCGGCCGAGGAGACCGTGTGGTACCGCAGCGAGAGGGCCTGCACGTGCGCGAAGACGCGGGCGCGGAGCGCGGTCGCGACCCGCGAGCCGACCAGCGCGAAGGCGATCGTGGAGAGATAGGCGGTGATCGCGCGCAGGCCGACCAGGCCGAGCAGGATCGCGCCGCAGGCGACGAGGAGGCCGATGGTGGCGGGCGGGGTGCCGGCGTTGGCGCCGGCCGTGGCGCCCAGGCTCGCGCTGACGCTGTCGATCACGATCTTCAGCGGCCACGGCTCGAGGACCCGGAGGATCACCTCGGCCAGCAGCGCGACGAGGCCGCCGAGCATCAGGAGGCGGTGCTCGCGCAGGTGCGGGCGGACGATGCCGAGGCTGCGGCGGAGGGCGCCGGGGTCGGGGGTGCTGCGGCTCGCGCGGCTCATGCGGCGGCCTCCTCGGTGCTGTCGGTGGTGGTGCCGGTGCGGATGCCGTCGATGCTCATGCCCGCGGTGCGCATGGCCTCGGTGCCGGTGACCGCGGAACGATCGACGGGGACGGCGGCGAGGATCCGCTCGAGCACCCGCGACCAGTCGTGCTCAGCGACCGCGTCGGCCCGGGCGGCCGCGCCCATCGCGCGGCGGCGGGCGGGGTCGGCGGCGAGGTCCGCGACGGCCGCGGCGAGCGCCTCCGGCCGCCCCGGCTCGACGACGAGGCCGGTGACCCCGTGCCGGAGGATCGCGGGGATCTGCCCGACGCCGGTGGCGATCACAGGCAGACCGGCGGCCAGGTACTCGTAGACCTTGAGCGGCGAGAAGTAGTCCTGGCCCTCGCGGGCCGGGTACGGAGCGACGCCGACGTCGAGGCGGGCGAGCTGCGCGGGCATGTCCTCCGGGGCGACGGCGCCGGTGAACTCGACGTCGAGGCCGAGGCGACCGGCCTGCTCGCGCAGGGCCGGTCCCTCCGGGCCGTCGCCGACGACGAGCAGCCGCACGCGCTCGGGGTCGAGCAGCGCGACGGCGTCGACCAGGCCGCCGACGCCGTGCCACGGCTTGAGCGTGCCGACGAAGCCGACGACGAGCGGGTCGCCGGAGCGGGCCGGGCCGGGAACGATGCGGCGCGTGTTGACGCCGTTGGGCGCGACGAGCGGCGAGGCGGCACCGTGCTCGGCGGCCCAGCGGGCGACGGGCTCGGAGACGCAGGCGACGGCCGCGGCCGAGGACAGCACCGCGCGGGTCGCCCGCTCCGCCCCCGCCTCGTCGACGAGGACGCGGTGCTCGCGCTGCTCGTCGATCAGGGGCGCGTTCACCTCGAGCACCGCGGGCACGCCGAGGGCGCGCGAGACCAGGGCGGAGGCGCGGCTGAAGAGGGAGTAGCGCTCGTGCACGAGGTCGCAGCCGTCGAGCACGACCGCCTCGGCGAGGTGCGCGGCCGCCTCGGCCACGGCGCGCTCGCGCTCGGCCGGGTCCTGCACGCGGGTGCGGTGCTCGAGCACCTCGACGTCCTGCAGATCGGCGGGGACGCTGTCGCCGGCCCGGGCGCAGTAGACGCGCACCTCGTCGCCGCGCGCGCGGTAGGCGCGCAGGATCTCCTGGGCGTGGACGGAGGAGCCCTTGCGGCCGAAGACCGGCACGCCGGGGTCCGCGCAGACGAAGGCGACGCGCATCACGCCACCTCCGCCGCGAGGTGGGCGGGCGCGGTCGCCGCGAGGGTCAGCGCGGCGAGCGTGCGCGCCTGCCCGCGGGAGTCGAACTCGCGCTCCACCAGCGCGCGGGCACGGGCGGCGGTCCCGGCGGTGTCGAAGGCGGGATCCGCCACCCGCTGGAGCGCGCGGGCGAGGTCGTCCGCGCGGCCCGGGCGGCAGAGGACGCCGGTGTCGCCGTCGCGGATCACCTCGGGAATCCCGGTGACCGCGGTCGAGATGCAGGGCACCCCGGTGGCCATCGCCTCCAGCAGCACGGTCGGCAGACCGTCGGCGTTGCCGTCGGCGCCGACCACGCAGGGGGCGACGAAGACGTCGGCGCGGCGCAGCAGCTCCGCGACCTCGTTCTGCGGCACCGGGCCGAGGAGCCGGACGCTCCCGTCGAGGCCGGCGGCGCGGATCCGCTCGGCGAGAGCGTCGTGCAGCTCGCCTCCGCCGGCGATCTTGACCTCGACGGCGGTCCCCCCGAGCGCGAGCATCGCGACGGCGTCGACGAGCACCGAGAAGCCCTTCTTCTCGACCAGCCGGCCGACCGCGGCGACCCGGAGCACGCCGGTGCGCTCGGGGCGCGGCGAGAAGGCGAAGCGGTCGAGCTCCAGCCCGTTGTAGACCCGGTGCACCCGGGCGGACGCGGCCGGGAAGCGCGCGGCGAGGTGCAGCACGTTGTAGTCGCTGACCGTCACGGCGAACCGAGCGTCGGCGAGCTTGCGCTCCAGGTCCGCGGCGTCGACGGACTCGTGGAAGAGGTCCTTGGCGTGCGCGGTGAAGGAGTAGGGCACTCCGGTCAGCAGCGACGCGAGCCGGGCGACCGTGGTGGCGCTCGACGCGAAGTGCGCGTGCAGGTGCGTGACGCCCTCGCGCTGCACGGCGGCGGCGAGCTGCACGGCCTGCGCCGCATCCTCCGGGCTCGCGCGCAGCAGCTCCGGCAGCAGCCGGCCGACGGCGGCGAGCAGCTCGGGCGACTGCTCGGCGGCCCGCAGGCCCTGCCAGAGGGCGGACGCCTTGACCGGCTTGTCGAGGTAGCGCACAGGGGCGCTCACCCGGGCGAGCTCGGGGTGGAACCGCGGGTCGTCGGGCGCGCGCAGCGAGAAGATCACCAGGTCCTCTCCCGCGGCCTCGCGGGCCAGGATCTCGGAGACGACGAAGGTCTCGGAGAAGCGCGGGTAGACCTTGAGGACGTAGGCGGTGCGGGACATCGGGGCTCCTCCGGAGGCGGTGGCGGACGGGACGGGGGCAGCGGGCGGGGTGGTGGCCGGGGCGTCAGACGGCACGGTCCGCCTCCTCGACCGCGGTGCCGCGGGCGGCAGTGACGAGGCGGGCGGCGAGCGGGCCGACGGCGGCGAGACCGTCGAGGTCGATCCCCGTGCGCTGCACCTCGGTGCCGACCCTCGCCGCGAACCAGGCGCCGAGCCGCTCGGCGCTGACCTCGGCGGGCGCGAGGACCTCGACGGCGCCGCGGGCCTCGAGCGCCTCCGCCCGCAGCCGCTGCTCCTGGCGGCGGTGCGAGCGCGGCACGATCAGGGCCGGCACCGTGGTGCTCATCACCTCGCAGACCGTGTTGTAGCCGCCCATGCTCACGACGGCGGAGGCCCGGCGCAGCAGCGCGAGCGCGTCCGGGACCGAGCGGACCACCGTGGTCGCGGGGCCGGCGGCGGCGCGGATCGCCCGCCGGTGCTCGGCCGGCATCTGCGGTCCGGTGACGACGACGTGGCGGTAGCCGGCCGGCACCTCGGCCGCCACCGCCGCCTCGGCGATCGCGCGGCCGTCGGAGCCGCCGCCGACCGTGGTGAGGACGAAGGGCTCCTCGACCACGGAGTGACCGGCGCCGAGCCGGCCGTTCGCGAGGAAGCCGGTGTGCGCGACGAGGTCGTGCAGCCCGCGCGGGATCTCGCCAGTGGCCGCAGGATCGTGCACGGCCGGGTCGCCGTAGACCCAGACGGCGTCGTACAGCTCGCGGACGGCGCCGGCCCCGCCGATCGCCTTCCACTCGGCCGAGGTCGCGGAGCGGCGGTCGAGCACGTCGCGCAGCCCGAGCACCACGACCGCGGCGGGGTTCGCCGCGCGGACGGCCCGCAGCGCCGGCTCGAGCTCGCCCTGCACGCCGAACGCGTGCCGGTCGACGATCACCAGGTCGGGGGCGAAGGCGGCGAGACCGGCGCGGACCACGTCGCCGCGCAGGCTCGTCAGGGTGCGCAGCTCGACGTCGAGGTGGCGCGAACGGTAGCCCTGGTCGCCGGTGGTGACGCCGGGGAGGGCGAGCCAGTCCCAGCCGTCGGGGGCGGTGAACGCGGTGGCGGAGGACTGACCCGTCACCAGCAGGCCGGTCACCTCCTCGCCGAGCAGCTCCGGCAGCGCGGTGTTCAGGGCGTGCGCGAGGGCGACGTTGCGCCGCACGTGGCCGAGCCCCACCGAGTCGTGCGAGTACAGGGCGATGCGGATGACCATGGCGTTCCCCTCGGAGGCGGTGAGCACGGCCCGGTGGCCGTGGCGGATCCTCGACCCGTGCTCACAGCCTCCCGACGGGGCGTAAGCCGGGTGTGAGACGAAGATGAGAGCCGTCTCATCTGCGGCCGTCGATCCCCTCGGCTCCCTCGGGAAGAGAAGCGGCCGCCCCCGCGTTGCAGGGTGCATGCCTTCGACGAGCAGCACTGTCACCGCCCCCTCCCGCGCCTCGATCGACACGACCGAGTCGGCCCGCGCCGGCTGGGAGTCGTGGCTCGCGCGCCGCGCCGAGCGGGTCACCGGCCCGCGCGGCGACCTCGCCCTGGTCGAGACCCGCTGGCTCGAGCCGGGCGAGAGCGTCGACGACGAGGCCGCGCTGGCCGGCTACGGGCCGACCGCGACGCTCACCCGGATGCGCCGCGCGAGCCTGGACACCGGCGAGGAGGAGTACGGCTACCGCGTCTGGGACGCGGCCTCCGAGGGCATCCGCTCGTTCGACGCGATCGAGACCTTCCCCTTCGACGCCGCCTGGGTGCTCGAGGCCTGGTTCGAGCCGGTCGACGACGCGCGGACGATCCCGTTCGAGCACCTCCGCGACAACGGCGCGACCCGCGACCTGGTCGTGCCCGGCGACATCACCTTCTCCCTCGTCGACGACGGGAGGGCGCACGAGTACACGGTGGCCGCGTTCGACGACGGCGGCACCCTGCTCGTCCCGTTCGGCGACCCGACCAACCGCAGCGACGACCCGGCGCTGAAGAGCTACCCGGTCGGCCGGTTCCTGGTCGTGCAGCGCCTCGGCGGAGCGGCCGACGCCGGCACGCCCGGCCCGGTGCTGCTCGACTTCAACCGCGCCTACATCCCGCCGTGCGGGTTCTCGCCGCACTACAACTGCCCGCTGCCGCCCGCGCAGAACCGCCTCGGCGTCGCGGTGACCGCCGGCGAGCGCCGGGTGCTGCGCGCCGACTGAGGCCGCCGACTGAGGCCGCCGCCCGCCCGCTCCCGCGGAGGGCGCCGGCCTCGGGTCAGAGACTCTCCCACGTCGTGCGCGCGGCCGGACCCGGCACGATCCGGACGCGGTCTATCGACGACCGGCGCCCCTCCCGGTCGACGAAGGCGAGCGCGAGCCGCTCCCCAGAGTCCGCGTCGGCGGCGAGGGAGGCCGCGCCGTGCGGGGCCGGGCGGTTCTCGTCGCCCCACTGGGCGAGCGCGACGAGGACGAGCTTGAGCGCCCGGCCCTGCTCGGTGAGCTCGTAGCGCGAGCGCTCGCGCGAGCCCTCCGGCCGGTAGGGCACCTTCTCGAAGATCCCGGCCTCGGTCAGGGTGCGCAGCCGCGCCGAGAGCACGTCGCTCGGCACTCCGAGCCGCTCGCGGAACTCCGAGTAGGTGCTCGCCCCGCGGAGCGCCTCGCGGACGATCAGGAGGCTCCAGCGCTCGCCGAGCAGCTCGAGCGACCGGGCGACCGAGCAGCGCTCGGCCCGGTCGTCGTCGACGCCGACGGGGCTGCTCTCGACGGGGCGGGGGGCGGTGGACACGCTACGAGGATATCGCCGGGGCACCTCGCTTGGACATTCCAAGCCAGGGCGCTAGCGTGACCTCCATGCCGACTCCCAGCACCCTCGTCCGCCCTTCCGCGCGCTTCGGGCGGCGAGGCGCCTTCTGGGTCTCGACGCTCGTGCTGGCGCTCTGCCTCTGGTCCAGCGGCGCCCCCTCCGTGCTCTACCCGAGCTACGCCCAGGAGTGGGGCCTCTCCCCCGTCGTCATCACCTCGGTCTTCGGCGCCTACCCCGTCGCGCTGCTGCTCGCGCTGCTCCTGGTCGGCGGACTGTCCGACGTGATCGGGCGGCGGCGGACGATGCTGCTGGGCATCGCGCTGATCGCGGTCTCGGCGGTCGTGTTCTCGCTCGCGGACGGCGTCGCGCTGCTCTACGTCGGCCGGGCGATGCAGGGCGTCGGGACCGCGCTGGCGCTCAGTGCGGCGAGCGCCTCCCTCGTGGACAACAACGTGTCCGCCAATCCGCGCCTGCCCTCCTCGCTGACGACCGTGTCGACCGCCGCGGGGCTCACCCTCTCCCTGCTGCTCTCGGGCGCGCTCGCGCAGTACGCGCCGCTGCCGCTGCAGCTGAGCTACTGGGTCCTGGCGCTGGTCGGCGCGGTCACCCTCGTCCTGCTGGCCCTCGGCCGTGACGACCGCCCGGTCGCCGGCGCCCGCTGGCGGCCGCACCTCCCCTCCGTGCCGGTCGGCCTCCGGAGGGCGTACGCCGGTGCGACCCTCGCCGTCTCGGTCGCCTACGCGGTCGGCGCCCTCGTGCTCTCGCTCGGCGCGCAGATGGCGCGGGAGCTGACCGGCACGACCGACCTGCTCGTGATCGGCTCGGTGCTGGCGCTCTCGTCGATCGTGATCGGGCTCACCGCGCTGGCGATCCAGCGCGTGCACGCGCACCTCGCGATCATCGTCGGCGCCGTCGTCGCGATAGCCGGGCTCGCGCTGATGGAGTGGACGGCGGCGAGCGGCTCGCTCGTGCTGTTCGTCGCCTTCATGATCGTCGGCGGCGTCGGCTACTCGCTCAGCTTCTCGGGCGGGCTCGCGCTGGTCGGGCAGGCGGCTCCGGCCGAGCACCGCGGCTCGATGATCTCGGCCGTGTACCTCCTGAGCTACCTGGTCCAGGCGATCACGGCCGTCGCGGCCGGGGCCGTGGCGACGGCGCTGGGGCTGGAGGCGGCGATCGACCTGGTCGCGCCGGCCGTGGCGGTCCTCGCCCTCGGCTCCGGGGTCGTCGCCGTGGTCGATCTGCGGCGCCGCCTCGCGGAGCGGCGCGACGCCGAGGCGGCCCCTGTCGCGGAGGTCGCGGCGGTGCAGCAGCGCTGACGGGCGCGCTCGACCGCGGAGAGCGGCGTCAGCTGAGGGCGATCAGGTGGTCGAGCGCCTCCGGCAGCCGGCGCAGCACCGAGACGTGGCCGTCGTCGGGGTGCTCGATCAGCTCGGCGGCCGGGAGCAGCGCCCGGAGCCGTCGGGCGTGCTGCGCCGGGATCACCCGGTCGAGCCCGCCCTGCACGAGCACGACCGGGCACCGGATCGCCGCGAGGTCGACTCCCCAGGGCGCGGCGAAGGCGACGTCGTCGTCGATGAGGCCGCCGTCGCCCCATTTCTCCGAGCGCGCGACGTCCTCGCCGAGGGCCGCCCACTCCCCCTCGAGGGCCGCGTAGTCGGCCGCCACGAACGACTCGGGGTCGAACTCGTCGGTCTCGGCGAAGCGGGCCCGCGCCTCGCGGCCGTCGCGCGCCGAGACGAGGCCGCCCGGAGCGGCCATGCCGTCGAACCAGGCGGGGTCGCCGTCGTACGGAGCGGGTGAGGCGAGGACGGCGACGCCGTCGACCCTGTCGCCGAGCAGTGCGGCGCAGGCCAGGGCGTGCGGACCGCCGCCGGAGGCGCCCGCGGTGAGGATCCGGTCGAGGCCCAGCGCGTCGAGCACGGTGTGGACGTCGTCCGCCGCGGAGGCGACGTCGCGGCCCAGGCGCTCGGTCGAGCCGCCGTAGCCGGGGCGCGCGTAGGAGAGGAGCCGGAGTCCGCGGGCGCGGGCGGCCTCGAGGACGGGGGTGAGCAGCGCGCCGGTCTGCGGGGAGCCGTGCTGCCAGAGGAGCGGACGGCCCTCGTCGCCGCTGTCGTGGGCGACGAGGATTTTGCCGTCGGCGGTCGCGATCTCGATGGTGCGGGTCATGTGCTGCTCCTGTCCTCTCGCGGACCGTGCAGTCCGCTGATCCCTCGGTCCGGACGGCTCAGCCGCCGGTGAGCGCTGAGCGGCGGGCGACCAGCTCGTCGAGCAGCAAGCGCTCGTCGACGGCGGCCGCGCGCCCGCCTCGCCCGGCGAGCTGCTGCTGGCGCACGTGCGCGAGCCGGGTCGCGGAGCGGAGGAAGCCGCGCATCGCCCGGGGCCGGTCGCCGCCGGCCACCCGGGCCCAGCGCAGTGCGGTGCGGCGGCCCTCGGCGGTGCCGATCATCCGCACCTCGGTCGGCGAGAGCCAGCCGGCCGCCGCGTAGTCGCCGAGCCGCGCGAGGGTGACCCGCCGCTCCTGCCGGCGCAGCAGCACGACGACCACCACAGCGACCACGAACAGCGGCACCTGCACCACGCCGTAGAAGCCGAACCAGTCGGAGACGAGGAACGACGAGCCGTTCCAGAGGGCGTGCAGGAACGCGGCGAGCGCGAGGCCGAGGAGCGCGATCGGCAGCCGGGCGGCCGGCGGGCGGTTCATCGCGAAGCCCAGCGCCGCGCCGAAGCAGGACGTGAAGAGTACGTGCGCGAAGGGCGAGAGCACGCCGCGGAGGAAGAAGGTGACGGCGAGCGAGCCGAGGCCGCCCTCCACCAGCGCGCTGCCGAAGTAGAGGATGTTCTCGACGAAGGCGAAGCCGGAGGCGACGACCGCCGCGTAGACGATGCCGTCGACCGGTCCGTCGAAGCTGCGGCGCCAGATCAGCAGGATCAGCAGGACGCCGAGTCCCTTCGCCGACTCCTCGACGATCGGCGCCTGGATCACGGCACCGACGAAGTCCGACTCGCTCGGCTGCGCGCCGGAGGCGTAGACCGCGATCTGCACGCCGAGATCGACCAGGAGCGCGATCGCCACCGAGCCGGCCGCTCCCCAGAGGAAGGCGAACCAGAGGCCGAGCGGCGCCTCCGGCTCCCAGCGGTCGACCCAGCGGACACCGGCCAGCACGACGAGCAGCGGCACCAGGGCGACGACCGCGCAGATTCCGGCGGCGGTCGCCCCGAGCCCGGAGACGACGTAGGCGAGGACCAGCAGCAGCAGGACACCCAGCAGCGCGACGCCGATCGCGCCCAGCACCGTCGGGACGATCGAGGGGCGGGCGGGGGCCGGCGGCGGGTAGGCGCTCATGGGGTCCGAGAGTAGGGCACCGGCGGGAGCGCGGCCCGGCGGTTGACAGCGGGTGCGGGCGGCCGGACATGCTGATCGAGTAGCCCGCGCAGAGGGCGTATCGAGCGGAGGGGCGCCTTCGGCGCCAGCGCAGGGCGGGGAAGAGACCGACGTCCTTGGGGTGGGAGGGTCTCGATACGCCCCTGCGGGGCTACTCGACCAGCATGACCTCGTCGGTGCGGGGGCGCCCCCATGCGATCGAGTAGCCCGCGCAGCGGGCGTATCGAGATCCACCACCGCCAGAAGGACGAGTCCGCACATCAGCCCTGCTGACGACAGCGGGTCTCGATACGCCCCTCCGGGCTACTCGACCAGCATGAACGGGATGCCGCCGCGTCCTCTCCCTCACCACCGAGTCGCGAAGCGGCTCCGTCGTGCACGTGGCGGGCGGCGCACCGCGCGGGGCCGTGTCCGATTCCCGCGATCCTCCGGCCGCAGGGCGTGCCAGTCTCGGAGCATGGTCGAGGATCCGCTGTTCGAGGAGCGCTACCGCGCGGTCGCCTCGCGCGACTCGCGCTTCGATGGCCGCTTCATCACCGGGGTGCACTCGACCGGCATCTACTGCCGGCCGAGCTGTCCCGCCACGACGCCACGGCCCGGGAACGTCCGGTTCTACCCGACCGCGGCGGCCGCGCACGAGGCGGGGCTGCGCGCCTGCAAGCGATGCCTCCCCGACGCGGTGCCCGGGTCCCCGGAGTGGAACCTGCGCGACGACACCGCGGCCCGCGCGATGCGGCTGATCGGCGACGGCGTGGTCGACCGCGAGGGCGTCGAGGGGCTGGCGGGGCGGCTCGGCTACGGCGCACGCCAGCTCGGGCGGATCCTGCGCGTCGAGCTGGGCGCGCCGCCGCTCGCCCTCGCCCGTGCGCAGCGGGCGCAGACCGCCCGGCTGCTGCTCACCGGGACGGAGCTACCGGTGTCGGAGGTGGCGTTCGCCGCAGGATTCGCGAGCATCCGGCAGTTCAACGCGACGATCCAGGAGGTGTATGAGCGCAGCCCGAGCGCCCTGCGCGCCTCGGCCCGGGGAGCCCGGTCGGAGGCGGCCGTGCACGCGGGCGCGACGACGCTCGCGCTTCGGCTCGCCGTGCGCGCGCCGTTCGATCCGGGGGTGCTCGCGGTCCTCGGCGCCGACGCGGTGCCGGGATTGGAGGAGGCCGGGCCGGGCCGGTACTCCCGCTCGCTCGCGCTTCCCGGAGGCCCGGCGATCGCGCGGCTCGAGCAGGACGGCGACGCGGTCCGCTGCACGGCGACGCTGGCCTCGGTGGCCGATGTCGGCCCCCTGGTCGCGCGGGTGCGCCGACTGCTCGACCTCGACGCCGATTCCGCCGCGATCGACGAGGCGCTGGGCGCGGATGCCGTGCTGGCGCCGCTCGTCGCCGCGACGCCGGGGATCCGCCTGCCTGGCTCCGTTGATCCGGCCGAGACTCTGCTCCGCACGCTGATCGGGCGGGGCGTCACGGCTGCCGCCGCACGCTGGGCACTGACCCGGTTGGTGGCGGCACTCGGCGAGCCGCTGCCCGCCGCCCTCGCGACCGGCGGCGTCACCCGCGCGTTCCCGTCACCCGCGGCGATCGCGGCGAGCGGTGCGGACCTGCTGCACGGCCCCGCCCGTCGGGTCGAGACCCTGCGCCGGGTCGCCGCCCTCCTCGCGGACGGCACCCTGCGCCTGGACGCGGGCCTGCCGCGCGAGGACCTGATGGAGCGCCTGCTCGCTGTCGACGGCATCGACCCGGCGACCGCCGGCTCCGTCGCGGCGCGGATCACCGGCGACCCGGACGTCCTGCCGGCCGGCGACCGCGCCGTGCGCGCCGGCGCCGCCGCGCTCGGCCTCCCGTCGACCCCTGGAGCCCTCACCGCGGCCGCCCGCCCCTGGGCCCCCTGGCGCAGCTACGCCGCCCTCCACCTCGCCGCGAGATGCCACTTGAGTACGCGACACGCCGCTGAGGACGTACACAAGTGGCATCTCGCGACGAGCGGGCCACGACGGACCACCGCTGAGTGCGACCCGCCCGGGTGATGCGCCTCGGCAGTTGCTCGCGCAGCAGATCCCCGCGAGATGCCACTTGGGTACGCGACACGCCGAGAAACGCGTGCACAAGTGGCATCTCGCGGAGGGAGGAGGCCGGGCTATTCCGTGGGGGGCTCGATGATCGGGAGGGACGCCGTCATCGCCTCGATGCCGGAGAGGCGGGCCGGCGAGATGAGGCGCAGGACCTCGTCGCGGGACATCAGGCCGGCCTCGACGACGAGGTCGGCGACGTTGCGGCCGGTCGCGAGCGCCGCCTTCGCGAGGGCAGCGGAGGCGGTGTAGCCGATGCTCGGGGTCAGCGCGGTCACGACTCCCACCGAGGAGGCGACCATCGCCTCCAGGCGGTCGATGTTCGCGGTGATGCCGTCGATGCAGTTGATCCGCAGGGTGAGGCAGGCCTGGGTCATCCAGGTGATGCTCTGCAGGAGCGAGTGCGCGATGACCGGCTCGAACGCGTTCAGCTGCAGCTGACCGGCCTCGGCGGCCATCGTCACGGTGACGTCGGCCCCCGCCACCGAGTAGGCGACCTGATTCACCACCTCCGGGATCACCGGGTTCACCTTCCCGGGCATGATGCTGGAGCCCGCCTGGCGCGGCGGGAGGTTGATCTCGCCGAAGCCGGCCTGCGGACCGGAGGAGAGCAGGCGCAGGTCGTTGCAGATCTTCGACAGCTTGATCGCCGAGCGCTTCAGCGCGCTCGAGAACGACATGAAGACGCCGGTGTCGCTGGTGGCCTCGACGAGGTCCTGCGCCATCTCGAGGTCGAGGTCGGTGAGCTCGTTGAGGTGGCGGACCGCGGCGGCGCCGTAGCGCGGGTCGGCGGTGATGCCGGTGCCGATCGCCGTCGCGCCGATGTTGACCTCGGCGAGCAGCCAGATCGTCTCGGACAGGCGCGCGTGGTCCTCACCCAGGGTCGTGGCGAAGCCGTGGAACTCCTGACCGAGCGTCATCGGCACCGCGTCCTGCAGCTGGGTGCGGCCGACCTTGAGGACACTGCCGAACTCGACGGCCTTCCGCGAGAACGAGGCCTGGAGCAGCGCGAGCTCGTCGAGCAGACGGCGCAGCGACCAGGTCATCGCGATCTTGATCGACGTCGGGTACACATCGTTCGTCGACTGGCTGCGGTTCACGTCGTCGAGCGGGTGCAGGAAGGCGTAGTCGCCCTTCGGCCGTCCGGCGATCTCGAGGGCGACGTTGGCGACGACCTCGTTCGCGTTCATGTTGGTCGAGGTGCCCGCGCCGCCCTGGATCACGCCGACCACGAACTGGTCGTGGAACTCGCCGTCGATGATGCGGCGGCAGGCCTGCTCGATCAGCTCGGCCTTGGCCGGCGCGAGGCTGCCGATCTCGGTGTTCGCCCGGGCGGCGGCGAGCTTGACGGTGGCGAGAGCCCGGACGAGGTCCGGGTAGATCGAGATCGGGCGCTTGGAGATCGGGAAGTTGTCCAGTGCCCGCGCGGTGTGGATGCCCCAGTAGGCGTCGGCCGGGATGTCGAGCGGGCCGAGCGAGTCGGTCTCGGTGCGGGTGTCGGCGTCCACGGGGGGTCCTTCCGGCGGGGCCTGCGGGGCGGTGAGCCGCGAGCCGATGCTCTCGGGGTCGGTGCTCTCGGGGAGGGTGGTCGAGGCGGATGTCACGTCAGCTCCGTCGCTGTCGTCGTGCGGCCCCGAAGGCTGCAGGGGGTCCGCGAACTGCCCGGCCAGCCTACGCCGGGGCTCCGATCCGCCGGGTCGGCGGCGTTCGACGCACGCTCCAGCGCGCCATCTCCCGACGGATCGGCGGCGGCCGCCCGGGCCCACCACTGACCGGGCCACCCCGATCGAAGCGGCCACCGAAGGACCGCGACCGGCAGGGTGGCCCTTCTTCTCCTCCCCAGAGCCGAGTGGACCGGGCCACTCTCGGAGCATCACCTCGAGATCGGATGCCCCATGCTCGCCCTGCTCCTCGTCCTCGTCCTCCTCACCGCCGTCGCGGTTCCGCTCGCGCTCGCAGTCCGGCGCGACGGGTACTCCCCCGTCGCGTTCGACCGCGCCTACGACAGCCGGGGCGGCGGCGCCTGACACGGTGCCGCCGCCCCGCGGGTCCGCGCTCAGTCGACGCGGTCCGGCTCCGGGATGCTCGGCGCTGCCTGCAGTCCGCCGCTCAGCGCGTAGCGCTCCTCGGGCGAGAGGACGAGGCGCTTCCGGCCCCAGACCGCGAAGCCGATCAGGATGATCACGTAGACCACGGCGATGGCGATGATCGCCGGCTGGAACGCGTCGTTGAAGAGAAAGCCGAGGAAGATCAGCACGTTGATCAGCGCCGCGATCACCGCCCCCGGGACGCCCCACGGGCTGCGGTACGGACGGCTCGCGTTCGGGAACCGGCGGCGCAGCAGCACGAACGACACCATCTGCATGAAGTAGGCGACGACCGCACCCCAGACCGCGATGTTCAGCACGATCGCGCCCGCGACGGCGCCGACGTTGTCCGGGTCGAGCCGGCTGAGCACGTCGACGACGACGAGGGCGACGAAGCCGATCACGGCACCCACGGTGAGCGCGACCCACGGCGTCTGGCGCTTGCCGGTGAGTGAGAAGACCCGCGGGTAGTAGCCGGCCCGCGAGAGCGAGTACATGTTGCGCCCGTAGGCGAACATGATGCCCTGCAGCGAGGCGAGCAGCCCGATCAGGGCGAAGAGCGCGAGCACAGCGGCTGCGCCGTCGCCGACCATCGCGCGGAAGCCGTCGAGCAGCGGCTCGGTCGAGACGCCCATGTCCTCGGAGCCGATCAGCGCCGTGTTGAGGAAGAGCACGAGCAGGCCGGTCACGATCAGGGTGCCGCGGGCCCAGAAGCCGGCGCGGGGGATGTCGCGGACCGGGTCGTGCGCCTCCTCGGCCGCGAGCGGCAGCTCCTCGATGCCGAGGAAGAACCACATGGCGAACGGCAGCGCGAAGAGGATCGGCAGGACGCCGTGCGGGAGGAACTCGGTCTGACCGGCGTCCGGCGCGATGTTCCACAGGCTCGACCAGTCCAGCGCCGGCGAGAGCAGGGCCATCACGGAGAAGGCGAGGAGGATCGCGATGGAGACGATCGAGACGACGATCGCGAAGCGGAACGAGATGGCCGCGCCCGCCGAGTTCAGGGCGACGAAGACGATGTAGAGGACCAGCCACCAGATCCACATCGCGCCGGAGAGATCGAAGCCGAGCAGCTCGCTCGTCACCCCGTTCGCGTACTGCGCGGAGAAGAAGACGACCACGGCGGTGGTGGCCACGTACTCGATGGTCTCGGCCAGCCCCGTCACCAGGCCGCCCCACGGCCCCATCGCCGAGCGGGCGAAGGAGTAGGCGCCGCCGGTGTGCGGCATGGCGGCGGACATCTCGCCGATCGAGAAGATCAGGCCGTAGTACATCACCACGAGGACGGCGAAGGCGATCAGCATCCCGCCGAAGCCGGCGAAGTCGATGCCGAAGTTCCAGCCCGAGAAGTCGCCGGAGATGACGGCGGCGACCGCCAGGCCCCACAGGCCCCAGACGCCGGCGGAGCGGCGCAGGGTCCGCTTCTCGAAGTAGCCCGCCTCGGCCTCGCGATAGGTCACCCCCGCGGTACTGGTGACGTTCGCGGAGTCGGGTCCGGACGCCGCCGGGCGCCGCGCACCCTTGCTCGTCGGAGTCTGCTTCGTCTGCTCTGCCATCGGGTCTCCTCGGCTCGGGTGGTCCGAGCATAGGGACCTCAATGGACGCTGGGAAGACCGATGGCGTTACGACGGTGTGAACGGCGCGATCCGAAGGGTCCGAGCGTCAGCGCGTGTCCCGCGCCGTCCGCGCCGGCGTCACTCCGCCGGCGACAGCGGCTGTGCTTCAATGGACCTCGATCCGACCATGCGGCCTCGTCCGGCCCCCGGCGGAGTGACCCTCGGAGGCATCCCATGGCACCTGTCAGCGCCGAGAGCAGTGCCGCCGATCGACGCAGTGCGGCCGATCCGGTCGTCGCGCGGGGCATGCTCACCCTCGAACGACTCGACGCGCTCATCGAGGCCGGTGAGATCGACACGGTGATCGTCGCCTTCACCGACATGCAGGGCCGGCTCGTCGGCAAGCGCATCTCGGCGCGGCTGTTCCAGGACGACGTCGCCGCGCACGGCGCCGAGTGCTGCAACTACCTGCTCGCCGTGGACGTCGAGATGAACACCGTCGCCGGCTACGCGATCTCGAGCTGGGAGCGCGGCTACGGCGACATGAAGATGATCCCGGACCTCTCGACGCTGCGTCTCGCGCCGTGGCTGCCGGGGACCGCGCTGGTGACGGCCGACCTCACCTGGCTCGACGACGCTCCGGTCGGCGAGGCGCCGCGGCAGATCCTCCGCGCGCAGCTGGACCGCCTCACCGAGCGCGGCCTCGAGGCGTTCGTCGCCACCGAGCTCGAGTTCATCGTGTTCGACGACTCCTACCGCGAGGCGTTCGCGAAGGGCTACCGCGGCCTCACTGCGGCCAGTGACTACAACATCGACTACGCGCTGCTCGCCTCGACCCGGATGGAGCCGCTGATGCGGGACATCCGCGTGTCCATGGAGGGCGCCGGCCTGTACTGCGAGGGCATCAAGGGCGAGTGCAACCTGGGCCAGCAGGAGATCGGCTTCCGCTACGACGCCGCCCTCGTCACCTGCGACAACCACTCGATCTACAAGTCGGGGGCGAAGGAGATCGCCGACAAGCACGGCAAGAGCCTGACCTTCATGGCCAAGTTCAACGAGCGCGAGGGCAACTCCTGCCACATCCACCTCTCCCTCCGCGGCACCGACGGCACACCCGTCTTCGCCGACGCGGAGAGCGAGCACGGGATGTCAGCGCTGTTCCGGCACTACCTGGCCGGCCAGCTCGCCGCGATGCGCGAGTTCACCCTCTTCTTCGCGCCGAACATCAACTCGTACAAGCGCTACGTCGACGGGTCCTTCGCGCCGACCGCCGTCGCCTGGGGTCTCGACAACCGCACCTGCGCCCTGCGCGTCGTCGGCCACGGCACCGGGATGCGCGTCGAGAACCGCGTGCCGGGAGGCGACGTCAACCAGTACCTGGCCGTCGCCGCGCTCGTCGCCGCCGGGCTGCACGGCATCGAGAACGAGCTGGAGCTCGAGGACGTCTGCACCGGCAACGCCTACGGCTCGGGAGCGCCGCGCGTCCCGACGACGCTGCGCGAAGCCGCTGACCTGTTCGAGTCCTCCGCCCTGGCGCGGGCCGCCTTCGGCGACGAGGTCGTCGACCACTACGTGAACAACGCCCGGGTGGAGCTCGCCGCCTACGACGCCGCCGTCACCGACTGGGAGAGGGTGCGCGGCTTTGAGCGGCTCTGACCTGCGGACGGACTCCGAGCAGGGTCCCGTCGCCCCGCGTCCGATCATCGGGCTCACCACCTACCGCGAGCGCGCCGTCTCCGGCGTCTGGGACGTCGAGGCGTCCTTCCTGCCCGCGAACTACATCGACTCGGTGACGCGGGCCGGCGGCGTGGCGCTGCTCCTGCCGCCGCAGCCCGCCTCGGCGGAGACCGCTCGCGCCGTCGTCGAGCGCCTCGACGGGCTGATCGTCTGCGGCGGCAAGGACATCGACCCCGCCCGCTACGGCCAGGAGGCGCACCCCGAGACCGACGCGCCCCGCCCCGAGCGCGACGCATGGGAGGACCACCTGATGACCGCCGCGCTCGAGGCCGACCTGCCGTTCCTCGGCATCTGCCGCGGCGCGCAGCTGCTCAACGTCTCGCTCGGCGGCACCCTGCACCAGCACCTGCCCGACGTCGTCGGCGACCGCCGCTACCAGGCGGGCGGCGGCGTGTTCTCGCACGTCGACGTCGCGGTCGAGCCGGAGTCGCGCCTGCGCGGGCTGCTCGGCGAGGACGCCGTCGTCGCGCAGGTGTACCACCACCAGGCGGTCGACCGGGTCGCGGACGGCCTCGAGGTCGCCGCGCGGACCGCCGACGGCACCATCGAGGCGCTCGAGCTGCCGGGCCGCCGCTTCGCGCTCGGCGTGCAGTGGCACCCGGAGGAGGACACCGCCGACACCCGCCTCTTCACCGGCCTGGTGGCCGCCGCGCTCGCGCACCGCGCGGGCGCCGGCACGGCAGAAGGCTCCTCCCTCAGAACCCCGAAGGACGCACTCCGATGACCCCGCAGACGCCGACTCCGCAGACACCGACCCCGCAGACGACGACGCAGACCCTCGTCGACCCCTCGACGGGCGCCGCCTTCGACGAGCTCGCCCTCGCCGATCTCGCGACCGTCGACGCCGCGATCGAGCGCGCGGCCGCAGCTCAGCGCGGCTGGGCCGCGCTGGCGCCGCTCGACCGGGCCCGCGCCCTTCGCCGCTTCGCCGCCGCCGTCGACGGCGCGATCGAGGAGCTGGCGCAGCTCGAGACCCGGAACTCCGGTCACCCGATCACGCAGTCGCGCTGGGAGGCGGGGCACGTCCGCGACGTCCTCGAGTACTCCTCCGCCGCTCCGGAGCGCCTGCTCGGCGCGCAGATCCCGGTCGCCGGCGGGCTGGACGTCACGGTGCACGAGCCGCTCGGCGTCGTCGGCATCATCACGCCGTGGAACTTCCCGATGACGATCGCCTCGTGGGGCTTCGCACCGGCGCTCGCCGCGGGCAACGCCGTCGTGCTGAAGCCGGCCGAGTGGACGCCGCTGACGAGCCTCCGCCTCGCCGAGCTGGCCCTCGCGTCCGGACTGCCGGAGGGCCTCTTCCAGGTGCTGCCCGGCCGGGGCGACGTCGTCGGCGAGCGCTTCGTGACGCATCCGCTGGTCCGCAAGGTCGTCTTCACCGGATCGACGCGCGTCGGCAAGCGGGTGATGGCGGGCTGCGCCGACCAGGTGAAGCGGGTCACGCTCGAGCTCGGCGGCAAGAGCGCGAACATCGTCTTCGCCGACTCCGACCTGGACCGCGCCGCGAGCACCGCCCCCTACGGCGTCTTCGAGAACGCCGGTCAGGACTGCTGCGCCCGCAGCCGGATCCTGGTCGAGCGGCGCGTCCTCGACCGCTTCCTCGAGCTGCTCGAGCCGGCCGTGCAGGGCGTCGTCGTCGGCGACCCTCGCGACGAGGCGACCGAGATGGGCCCGCTGGTCTCCGCCGCGCACCACGAGCGCGTCGCCGCCTTCGTCCCGGACGCAGCACCCGTCGCGTTCCGCGGCTCGGCCCCCGCCGGCCCCGGCTTCTGGTTCCCGCCGACCGTGCTGCTGCCCTCGAGCGGCGACCCGGTCTGGCGCGAGGAGGTCTTCGGCCCCGTCGTCTCCGTCCTCCCCTTCGAGGACGAGGCCGACGCGATCCGGCTCGCCAACGACACCGACTACGGCCTCTCCGGCTCGATCTGGACCCGCGACCTCGGCCGCGCGCTGCGGATGTCGCGGGCGGTCGAGAGCGGCAACCTGTCCATCAACTCGCACTCCTCGGTCCGCTACTCGACCCCGTTCGGCGGCTTCAAGCAGTCCGGGCTCGGCCGCGAGCTCGGACCTGACGCGGCGCTCGGCTTCACCGAGACCAAGAACATCTTCTTCGCGGCCGACTGACCCGGCCCCGTCCCACCCCCGCACCCTCCCGTGAAAGGCCGCACCATGGCTCTCCCTCCCCTCGACACCACCCCGATCGACCTCACGCAGCGCCTCGCCGGCAAGGTCGCCGTCGTCACCGGCGGCGCCAGCGGGATCGGCCTCGCCACCGCCACGCGCTTCGCCCGCGAGGGGGCGCGCGTGGTGATCGCCGACGTCGACGTCGCGCGCGGCACCGAGGTCGCCGAGGCGCTGGGCGGGATGTTCGTGCGGGTCGACGTCACCAGCGAGGCGGAGGTCGACGCCCTCTTCCAGGCCGCGGTCGACGTCTACGGCTCCGTCGACATCGCCTTCAACAACGCGGGCATCTCGCCGCCCGACGACGACTCCATCGAGACGACCGAGCTGCCGGCGTGGGAGCGCGTGCAGGACGTCAACCTGAAGTCGGTCTACCTCTGCTGCCGCGCGGCGCTGCGGCACATGACGAAGCAGGGCCGCGGATCGATCATCAACACGGCCTCGTTCGTGGCGGTGCTCGGCTCGGCGACGTCGCAGATCAGCTACACCGCGTCGAAGGGCGGCGTGCTCGCGATGAGCCGCGAGCTGGGCGTGCAGTTCGCGCGGCAGGGCATCCGGGTGAACGCGCTCTGCCCGGGCCCCGTGAACACCCCGCTGCTGCAGGAGCTGTTCGCGGCCGACCCGGTGCGGGCTCAGCGCCGGCTCGTGCACATCCCGGTCGGGCGCTTCGCCGAGCCGGAGGAGCTCGCCGCCGCGGTGGCCTTCCTCGCCAGCGACGACGCGTCCTTCATCACCGGGTCGACGTTCCTCGTCGACGGCGGCATCTCCTCCGCCTACGTGACCCCGGAGTGAGCGCGACGTGAGCGCGAGCACCGGGACGGGCGGGGCGGACGACGACGCGGTGGGCCGCCCGGCGGCTCCGGCGGCGAGCGCCAGGGAGGCGATCCTGCGGCGGCTGCTCCGGAGCAACGCCTTCGAGGAGACGGTGCAGCGGCTGATGCAGACGGTGAATCTCGGGCTCGTGGGGCCCGGCGAGCGGCTGCCCTCCGAGCGCGAGCTCGCCGCACAGCTCGGCGTGGGACGCGACACCCTGCGCGAGGCGATCGCCTCGCTCGCGGACGCGGGGTACCTGGTGGTGCGGCGCGGCCGGTACGGCGGGGCCTTCGTGGCGGAGGAGCTGCCGACGGCACCGGTCGGCCGGCGCGGCTTCGACCGGGCCGAGATCGACGACGTGGTGGGGCTGCGCGAGATCCTCGAGGTGGGGGCCGCGCGGCTCGCGGCCGGAGCTGACTTGACCGCCGCCGACCGGGAGCAGCTGTTCCAAGCCCTCGCGGACGTCGAGGGCGCGAGTCCCGAGGACTACCGGCGGCTCGACTCCCGGCTGCACCTGACCATCGCGGAACTGGCCGGCGTCCCGTCGCTGCTGCCGCTCGTGGCCGAGAGCCGGACGCGGGTGAACGCCCTGCTGGACGACATCCCGCTGCTGCCGCGGAACATCACCCACGCGGACGAGCAGCACCGGGCGCTCGTGACGGCGATCCTCACCGGGCGGGCGGCGGAGGCGGCCCGGCTGATGACGGAGCACGTGCACGCCTCCGCGGCGCTGCTGCGGGCGTTCCTGACCTGAGCGGGAGCGCCCAGCCGGTCAGTTGACGTCGGTGCCGGTCGCGATCGCGACGAACGGCACGAGCAGGCCGAGGAAGAGCAGGGCGACGACGAACAGCGCGACGAGCCCGATCATCACCGCGTTGAGGACGATGCCCCAGATCGCGAGCGTGCGGCCGGTCGGCTCGCGGCGGAGGCCCAGGATGCCGAAGATCAGGCCGGCGACCGGCGCGATGACGGTGAGGCCGAAGAAGACCGAGGTGACGCCGAGGATGAGGCTGGTCAGCGAGAACGGGGTGGACGGCGTCGGGGCGACGGCGATGGGCGGGACGCCGTAGGGGGCCGGGTGCCGCGCGGCGGGCCGCTCGAACGGCGGGTCCTGCTGCTCGGACTGCTGCTGCCGCGACTCCGGGGCCGGGTCGGTGAGGACGGCGGTCGAGCCGTAGACCTCGGTGGGCTGCTCGTCGGCGGAGGTGGTGCGGGTGGACGTGGTGGCGGCGGTCGGGGTGGTCTCGGCGTTCGACATGTTCGGTGCTCCTTCTGCGGGGTGCGGTGCCGGGGCGCCCGGCGATGCCTCCACGCTACGGAGGACGCGGATCCTCCCCCATCCGGATAACCCCCGGGCCGGACGGGGAACCCCCCGCTCACTCCCGGGGGCCGGTGCGAGACTGAGGGGACCGGCGGAGCGCCGGGACGATCGCGAGGGAGCGGCCGCGGATGGACGACGACGAGACGCTGCGCCGCCGCCGCGACGGCCGCGGGGCCCGCGCGATCTGGCTCGCCGGACTGTCGGCGATCGCGGGCTTCGTCATCCTCTCCCCGCTGATCTCGGTCACCGCGACGGTGATGGCCTGGGGTGCCCGGCGTCGCGGCGGCACTCTGAGCGACCGCAACGGCGTCGTCGCCGTGAACTGGCAGCTGACCTACCTCGCCCTCCAGCTGATGCTCGTGCCGCTGCACCTCGCGCTCGTCTCGGTCCGCGACACCTACGGCGGCGGCTGGCCCACCCTCACCATCGCGGCCATCCTCGGCCTCTTCGTTCTGAATCTCGTGCTCTGCGTCGTGCTCGGCGTCCGCTCGGGCCGCGGCCGCAGCGTCCGCCTCGTCATCGCGGTGCCGTTCGTCCGCTCCTCCCGGCCGGTGCGCTGAACAAGATCCGACGCGTCCTCTCCGCGGTGTCAGCAGGTGAACGCGCCGCTCACGATCCCCCCCAGAAGGCCGCCTGTCGCCGCGGCGATCGCCCCGGGCCCTGTGATCGCCCCGACGAACCCTCCCCAGGCTGCTCCACCGATGCCATTGCCCGCCACGCAGTGACCCCATTCCTTGGAGCCCCAGTCGCTCGAGAGCGCCCGCGGCGGCGCGCCCTTCGCGGGGATGAGAGAGCTGCTCCCGGAGGAGAAGTGGAAGGTCACCGTGTTGGAGTCATCGAGCGTCCAGGTCCCCGTCACGCTCCGCCCACTGGCGCCGCTGATCGTCTTGGGTAGTGCGTCCGAGGTCACACTTCCATCAGTGATTCGGATGCGTCCATCTTTCGACTTCACGGGCAGGGCTCCGCCGCCGACGTCGAACGTCACTCCCGTGGCTGTCACGCGTTTCACCGCGATCTCGGCATGTCCGCTGGACTGCACCAACGCCGGTGCTTCCACCGCGGCCGACGCCGCAGCGAAGGGCGCTCCACTGAGGGCCGTCGCGCAGACAGCCACCGCCGTCAGGGTCATTCGAATGCTCTTCATTGAGTACCTTCCTCGATCTTGTCATCGGCGCTGACTGCGCCAGAGGGTGAGCAATGCACGGCAGACGAGATATGTGATCGCGATGGCCACGGCATTGATCACCACGGTCCACGGGTCGATCGCTCCGACTGCTTTGGCGATGGCGCCGCCGCACAACGATCCGACGAAGGCGATCACGACGAATCCCCACGGTGTCCGCGTTCCCCATATCGGGTCTCGCTTCCGCTCTTCTTTCGGCTGTTCTGCCTCACCCATCTGAGAACCATACTGAAATGGTTACGATGCCTACGACGCCAGGATCGATTGCGCGAACTTGGCGCGCGATCACGCATCTCCGGGAGTGCTCTCACCTGGGCCGATGCAGCGAATCCGAGCGCGATGTCGATCCCGCCGGGGCACAGGGCCCGCCGGCGCGGGATGGCAGGGTGGTGGGGTGACGCCGATCGCCTTCCCCCCGCCCGTGTCCGTGGTCGCCGACGACGGGACGCGGATCGCGACGTACTCGCTCGGCGACGAGGGGGCGCCGACCGTGCTGGCGGTGCACGGGTTCGCGTCGAACGCGGTGCTGAACTGGGAGACGGCGGGCTGGCTGCGGACGCTGAGCCGCGCCGGGTACCGGGTGGTCGCGCTCGACCAGCGCGGGCACGGCGCCAGCGAGAAGCCGCATCGCGCCGGCGCGTACGGGGTCGACCTGATGGTCGCCGACATCGTGCGGGTCATCGAGACCTACGACCTGATCGCTCCGCACTACCTCGGCTACTCGCTCGGCGCGCGGATGGGCTGGGTGCTCGGGATGGAGCATCCGGAGCTGCTCGCGACGCTCAGCCTCGGCGGGCTCACGGTGGGCGAGCCGCTGCGGCACTTCGATGCGGCGGCGGCCAGGGCGCGGGTGGCCGACGGCGGCGAGATCGACGACCGGTTCACCCGCGCGTTCATCGGCATGGCGGAGGGCGTCGCAGGGAACGACCTGGCCGCCCTGGTGGCGGTGGCCGACGGGGTGCGCGGCGGGGCGCATCCGGAGCTCGGCGCGCACCCCGAGCTCCCGACGCTGATGGTGACGGGCGGGGCCGACCCGATCGCGCCCGGCGGGGCGCGGCTGGCGGAGGAGGCGGGCGCGCGCTTCGTCAGCGTGCCGGGCCGCGACCACACGAGCACGGTGCCGGCGCGGGCGTTCAAGGACGCGGTACTGGCGTTCCTGGCGGAGCACGCCTGACGCGTGCGGGCGGGCCGGCGTGCGATCCGCAGGCGATCCCGGCGGGAGCGCGCTCTCGTCCGCGCGGAGGCGCCGGCGGAGCGCCGGATCACCTGCGGATCGGACGGGACCGCCCGTGGAGGCCCGCGGCGTAGCATCGCGGCATGCTTGCGATCCGCGTCGAGAACCCCGGCCCCGACTCCCGCCTCGTGCTCGAGGAGACCGCCACCCCCTCCCCCGGACCCGGTGAGGTGCTGCTCCGCGTGGCCGCCGCGGGCGTGAACCGCGCCGACCTCGGGCAGCGCGCCGGCGTCTATCCGCCGCCGGCCGGAGCGTCGGAGATCCTCGGCATGGAGGTGTCCGGGACGGTCGTCGGTCTCGGCGAGGGCGTCACGACGGTCGCGCAGGGCGACGAGGTCTGCGCACTCCTCTCCGGCGGAGGCTACGCCGAGCACGTCGTCGTCGACGCGGGGCTGCTGCTGCCGGTCCCCGAGGGCGTCGACCTGATCTCGGCGGCGGCGCTGCCCGAGACGACCGCGACCGTCTGGTCCAACCTGGTGCTGGTCGCCGGGCTCCGCGCCGGCGAGACCGTGCTGATCCACGGCGGAGGCAGCGGCATCGGCACCACGGCGATCCAGATCGCCGCGGCGATCGGCGCCCGGGTCGCCGTGACGGCCGGCAGCCCGCGGAAGCTCGACGCCTGCCGGGCGCTCGGCGCGGACATCCTGATCGACTACCGCGAGCAGGACTTCGTCGAGCGGATCGCCGCTGAGACGGACGGCGGGGTCGACGTGATCCTGGATCCGGTCGGCGGCGACTACCTCGCCCGCGACGTCGAGGCGCTCGCGCTCGGCGGCCGCGTCGTCTTCATCGGCAACCAGTCCGGCACGCAGGGCTCCCTCGACATCGGGACGCTGATGCGCAAGCGCGCGGCCGTGCACGCCACGACGCTCCGCGCCCGGCCGCTCGAGGAGCGGCGCGCGATCGTCGCCGCGGTGCGGAAGAGCGTCTGGCCGCTCGTCGCGGACGGGACGGTGCGGCCGGTGGTCGACGAGGTGATCCCGCTGGCCGAGGCCGAGCGGGCGCACGAGCGGATGACCGCCTCCGGGCACATCGGCAAGCTGCTGCTCACCCCGTGACGGACGGCTGACGACACAGCATCAGCCGAGAGGCCCCGTCAGCCGCGATCGGCGATGACGGGGCCTCTCGGCTGATGCTGTGCGGTGCGGAGCGGTCAGACCGCTGCGCGGAGCAGGCCGAGCGAGCGGTTGATGCCGTCGACGTCGACGCTCGCGGGGTCGAACGTCGCCTCGGGGGCGAGTCCGAGGGCGTCGAGCGCCTCCGCGTGGTCGGCGGACGACGGGTCCGTCGCGGCGCGGACCGTGTCCGCCCAGGCGGCCGGGCCGCCGGGGGCGTCGAGCGGAGCGGCTCCGCGCGCGCCGGTGCAGCGCGGCAGGGCGGCGCCCAGCGGCGACACCGACTCGAGGCGGATGACGTGGCGCCACTCGTCCTCGAGGTCGTAGACGTAGAACAGCTCGTCGCCGACGCTCTCGAGCACCTCGGCGAGCGCGACGCCGCCCTCGTCGACGAGGTCGGAGCCGAGCTCCTCCGCGTCGGCCGGCGAGCCGATCGGCGCGTGCTCCTCGTCGGGCACGCCGACGCTGAAGTAGTGCGGCTGCGCGTCGGTCCAGCCGAGCGAGAGCTGCAGGGCGAGGTGCAGATCGCGCAGCGACGACTCCGAGGACAGCTCGAGCCGGCGCCAGACGACCGGCTTGGTGCCGAGCAGCGAGACGTGCAGGGCGTAGGCGGAGTCGGTGTCCTCCGTCGCCTCGTCGAGGATCTCGAGGCGGGTCGCGTCGCCGGCACCGAGGAGCACGATGCTCGCGCG
Organism: Rathayibacter sp. VKM Ac-2857; assembly: GCF_013205025.1. Taxonomy (GTDB): domain Bacteria; phylum Actinomycetota; class Actinomycetes; order Actinomycetales; family Microbacteriaceae; genus Rathayibacter. The sequence continues at coordinate 108,572 of NZ_JABMLE010000002.1, forward strand.
GACGACCGAGGCGAGGACCGGTTGCAGGCCCTCGGGCAGCACGTAGCCGAACTCGGGCGAGTGCAGCAGCAGGCCGAGCTCGGCGGCGTCGTCGAGCATCCGCTCGGCCGCGCCGACCATCCGCTCGCGCTCGTCCAGGGCGTCCTCGAGCGAGACGTCGAGTTCGGCGGCGAGCTCGTCGACCAGCTCGCCGACGACGAGGCCCTCGTGGATCTGCGCCTGGCAGGCGACCGCGATCCGCGCGAGGACGGCGTCGGTGGTGGTGATCGCGCGCTCGCGCGGCGAGAAGGCGCCGTTCTCGGTGTCGGCGGCGGCGAGCGCCTCCTGCGCGCTGACGAGCCAGAGCTCGATGAAGCGGGCGATGTAGGCGATGCGCTCGACCGTGGCCTCGCGCGCCTCGGAGCTGCGCCAGGCCGGCGCGGCGTCGCCGAGGCCCGCGGTGGAGCCGTCGGCGTCGAGCACGTCGGAGGCGACCAGCGCGTCCCACCAGGCCGAGACCGGGATGCGGACGGCGTCGTCGCTCGGGGACGAGCCGGCGGAGGAGACGCCGGCCTCGACCACGATCTCGCGGGCGGCGCGCTCGGAGACCGTCGCTCCGTCGGTGGCGGCGAGGTGCTCGACGACGACGTCGGCGGCGTGCACGAGGGCGGTGGCGCGGGCAGCGGACAGCATCTCGGCGTCCGGGACCTCGTCGACCTCGAGCAGGTCGTCGAGGACGGCCTCGACGAAGGAGCCGGCGAGGTCGAGGACCTCGTCCAGCACGGCCTGGCACTCGTCGAGCTCCTCGTCGGTGCCGGTCCAGAGGTCCTCGTTGGTGAGGAAGTCGAGGAAGTGCTCGACGACCTCGGCGACGGTGAAGAGGGTGTCGTCCAGGTCTGCCTCGCTCTCCTCGCCGGAGAGGTCGGCCTCGATCTGGTCGAAGACGGCCTCGAGGAGCTCGGCGTCGGGCTGGGCGAACGAGCCGCGCGGGCGCAGGTCGCGGGTCATGGCGAAGAGGTCGGTGAGGACCTCGACGGCCTCGTCGACGTCGAGGTGCTCGTGCAGGACGGCGACGTCGGCGAGGTGCGACCGGTACCAGCTGCGGAACCGCACCATCAGTGCGGTCTCGGCCGTGCGGCCGCCGCCGCCCTGACCGCCCGAGCCGCCGGAGCGCCCGCCTCCGGATCGTCCCTGATTGCGCTTCTTGCCCATCGTTCCTCCGCGACCGCTCCCCCTCGACGACGGAGCAGTACAGCCTACCCAGTGCGGGCGAGCCGGGTCACGCGCGGGGACCGCCGGGAATGAACGCTCCGCGAACTCGCGTGCGGTCGATCGACCGTCCCGCACACCTCCTCGAGCGAGGGCCCTCCGCGCGTTGACAGCGGGCCGCTGCCCTGCCTGACTGGGCTCGACGCGAGGAGGCGCTCATGGCGGGGATCACCGCATTCGACCACGTCGGAGTGACGGTGCACGATCTCGAGACGGCGACGGCGTTCTTCGTCGGGCTGGGTCTCGTGCTCGAAGGGCGCGCGCCCGTGGAGGGCGAGTTCCTCGACACGGTGGTCGGCATGCAGGACGCCCGCACCGACATCGTGATGCTGCGGCCACCCGGTGGCGGGACCGCGGTCGAGCTCTCGCGGTTCGTCCGGCCTGCACCGCGGCCCGTTCCCGCCGCCGTCGAGGCTGACGAGCCGGGGCTCCGGAGCCTGGCCTTCGTCGTCGACGACCTCTCCGCCGTCCTCGAGCGGCTCGCGGCCGACGGGTACGGACTGGTCGGCGGTGTCGGCGAGTACGAGGGGGCCTGGCGGATGGCGTACGTCCGCGGACCGGAGGGCGTCATCGTCGCGCTCAGCGAGCGGCTGGCCTGAGGCGCTCCTCCGCTCGGATCGATCCGTCGCGAAGGGCTGTCTCGCTCGCTTCGATCCGTCGCGGACGGCTCTCTCGCGTGCTCCGGCACGTGCTTCCCCGACGGATCGATCGGTGCCTCGGCGGTGCGGCCGGGTGCGGCCGGGTGCGGGTCGGCGTAGCGTCGGGCCATGGGTGCATGGAGTGGGGAGCCGTTCGGCAACGACACGGCGAGCGACTGGGTCTACGAGCTCGACGAGGCCGGCGACTGGCAGTACGTCCGCGAGGCGCTGGACGCCGCCGTCGCGCCGACGCAGGTGGACGCGGATGCGGCGACCTGCGCGATCGCGGCCGCCGAGGTCGTCGCGCGCGGGCTCGGCCGCGAGGGCGGCCCGCACGCCGACACGATCGCGCACTTCGTGCAGCGGGCCGGGCGACCCGACGACGAGCTCGTGGCGCTCGCCCTCGCCGCGCTGGCCGCCTCCGACTCGCCCGGGAGCGAGCTCACCGAGCTCTGGGAAGAAGCGGACCCGGAGGAGTGGCGCGAGGCCAACGACGCGGTGCGGAGTGTGCTCGAGGAGGCCTGATCGCGAGAGAAGCCCGCGGGCGACGACGCGCGCGCGCGACTAGCGTGGCGGAGGCGACCGCACCCGGTCGCGACGAGAGCGACGAGGGGCCACGATGCCGGACTTCACCACGGACGACGGGGTCCGGCTGAGCTGGACCGAGCAGGGCGACCCGGCCGGGCGGCCGGTGGTGCTGATCGCCGGATTCAAGGCGCCGGCGACGAGCTGGAAGCCGCAGCAGGGGCCGCTCGCGGAGGCCGGCTACCGGGTGATCTCGTTCGACCGGCGGGGGCACGGGCTGTCCGAGCGGACGGAGGCCGGCGCGACGATGCTCCGGCACGGCGAGGATCTCGCGCAGCTGCTCCGGCACCTGGACCTGGAGGGCGCGGCGCTGGTCGGCGGCTCGATGGGCGGCAACTCGATCTGGGCGTTCCTGGCGGGCTCCGCGGGAGGCACGGCAGGAAGCACCGACGAGAGCACCGTCGAGAGCACCGACGCGAGCCGTGTCGACCGCATCGTGATCGTCGACCAGACGCCGCGGATGCTCAACGGCGGCGACTGGCCCTACGGCTTCTACGACTACACCGAGGCGAACCGCGACACCCTCTTCGCGACGACCATCCCCGATCCGGGGCGCTGGAGCATCGCCTCGAAGGGGCCGGTGCGGATCGCGCGGCTGCTGAAGGCGCTCGGCGGCGGCGAGCGCCGGGAGCTCACCGAGACCGAGCGGCGGCTGCTGAACGACCACGCGCGGGCCGACTGGCGGCCGGTGATCGCGCGGACGAGCGTGCCGGTGCTCTTCGTCGCCGGGCGCGAGAGCGAGTTCTGGCCGGCCGAGCACGCGGCGGCCGCGGCCTCGCTCGCCCCGCACGGCGACTCCCTCGTCATCGAGAAGGACGGCCACGCGGCGAACATCGAGCAGCCGAAGGTCTTCACCGAGGCGCTGCTGGAGTTCCTGGGGCGCTGATCCCGGGAGAACCGACAGCGGGGCTTCAGCCCGGGAACGCCTTGCCCGGGTTGAGCACGCCGAGCGGATCGAGCGCGTCCTTGATCGAGCGGTGCATCCCGAGGACGCGCGGGCCGAGCTCGTCGGCCGCCCCCGGCAGCTTGAGCCGGCCCACGCCGTGCTCGCCGGTGACCGTGCCGCCGAGGTCCAGGCAGTCGTCGACGATGCGGTCGAAGGCGCTCTTCGCGCGGGCCTTCGCAGCTTCGTCGCCCTCGGGCGCGATGATCAGCGGGTGCAGGTTGCCGTCGCCGGCGTGCGCGATCGTCGCGATGACCACGTCGTGGTCGGCGGCGGCCGAGCGGATCCGCGCGAGCATCTCGGGGACGGCCCCGCGCGGGACGCAGACGTCCTCGGTGAGCACCGGGCCCAGGCGCTCGAGCGCCGGGTAGGCGAGGCGGCGGGCGAGGAAGAGCCGGTCGACCTCGTCCTGGTCGGTGGCCTGCTCGACGGAGAGCGCGCGGGCGCCGGCCATCAGCGCCTCGACGCGGTCGGCGGCGGTGCGGCCCGCCTCCCCCGGCTCGTCGACCTTGGCGAGCAGCAGCGTGTCGACGCCGTGCGGCAGCCCGAGGTGCTGCCAATCGTCGACGGCGCGCAGGCAGGTGCTGTCGATGATCTCGAGGGCGGAGGGGATGATCCCGGCGGCCGAGATCGCGGCGACCGCGACTCCCGCGTCCTCGAGCGAGCCGAAGGAGCCGACGATCGCGCGCTGCTCGCGGCCGTCGAGCGGGAGCAGGCGCAGCGTCAGCTCGACGATGATGCCGAGCGTGCCCTCCGAGCCGACCATCAGGCCGGTGAGGTCGTAGCCGACGACGCCCTTCGCGGTGCGGCGGCCGAGGCTGACGAGCGAGCCGTCGGCGAGGACGACCTTCATCCCGAGCACGTAGTCGCGGGTGACGCCGTACTTCACGCAGCAGATGCCGCCGGCGTTGGTGGCGGCGTTGCCGCCGATGGTCGAGATGGCGGAGCTGGCCGGGTCCGGCGGGTACCAGAGTCGGGCCTCGGCGACGGCGGCCCGGAGCGCGTCGTTGATCACGCCGGGCTGGGCGACGACGAAGCGCTCGTCGGCATCGATCTCGAGGACGGCGTCCATCCGCTCGAGCGAGACGACGAGGCAGCCGGCGAGCGCGTTGGCTCCGCCGGAGAGGCCTGTACCCGCGCCGCGCGGGACCACGCTGAGACCCGCGCGCGCGGCGACGCGGACGGCGTGCGCCACGTCCTCCGCGCTCTCGGCGAGGACGACCGCGAGCGGCAGGCCGTACGGCGCCCACTCGGCGTCGTCGTGGCTGTACGCCTGGAGGACGTCGCGGTCGGTGACGACGCGCTCGCCGAGCCGCTCGCGCAGCTCGTCCAGAACGCGATCCCTGGCCGGCGGCCCGCCCTGGCTCCGCTCGCGATCCTGGGTCTGCACCGGCACCGTCTCCACGACGGACGAACCTACACCCGGCGCCTGCGGGTGCGCGGATCCGCCTCCCGCCGGATCGGAGCGCCCGAGCGCGACCTTCGGAGCCCCGCGCACGATGGGTGAAGGCGTGTTTCGATCATGAGAAATCACGCAGCGATCTCGCGGAAGGGGTTGCGCTGGTCCCGCGTTCTCGTTGGAATCGCGGGATGACCGAGACGACGAACGCCGCCGCCAGTGCCCCCGCGAAGGGCGGAGGGGCGCTGAAGAAGGTCATCACCGGCCCGCTGCTCTTCGCCTTCATCGTCGGCGACACCCTGGGCGCCGGCATCTACACGCTGGTCGGCACGATGGCCGCCGACGTCGGTGGGGTGATCTGGCTGCCGCTGCTGATCGCGCTCGTCATCGCGCTGCTGACGGCCGGCACCTACGCCGAGCTGATCACCAAGTACCCGCACGCCGGCGGCGCCGCCCGCTACGTGGACCGGGCGTTCGGCAAGCCGTACCTGTCGTTCCTGGTCGGCTTCCTGATGATGGCCTCCGGGATCACCACCGCCGCCTCGCTCGCCAACGCGTTCGCCGGCGACTACCTCGGTGCGCTGCTCGACGTGCCGCCCGTGCCGACCGCGATCGTCTTCATCGCGGTGCTCACGCTGATCAACCTGCGCGGGGTGAAGGAGTCGCTGACCGCGAACCTGGTCGCCTCGGTGATCGAGGTCAGCGGACTCGTGATCGTGATCGTCTGCGCGGCGATCTTCTTCGGCGGGGGCAACGGCGACGCCGGCCGCGTCCTGGAGTTCAACCCCGAGGTCGCCCCGTTGCAGGGCGCCTTCGCCGCCTCCATCGTCGCGTTCTTCTCATTCCTCGGCTTCGAGGCCGCGGCGAACATGGCGGAGGAGGTCCGCAACCCCTCGAAGGTCTACCCGCGTGCGCTGTTCGGCGCGCTGATCACCGCCGCCGTGGTCTACCTTCTGATCGCGCTCGGCGCGGTGATCGTGCTGCCGAACGAGGAGCTCGCGGCGTCGACCGGCCCGCTGCTCGACGTGGTCGCGGCCAGCGGAGTGGCGGTGCCGCCGTGGCTGTTCGGCCTGATCGCGCTCATCGCCATCGCCAACGGCGCGCTGCTCTTCATGGTGATGGCGAGCCGCGTCGGCTTCGGTCTGGCGAAGTCGGGGCTGCTGCCCAGCGCCTTCGGCCGCGTGCTGCCGAACCGCCGCACCCCCTGGGTCTCGATCGTCGTCGTCGGCGGCGTGACGATGCTGCTCAGCCTGATCGGCGACGTCGGCACGCTGGCCGAGACGACCGTGCTGCTGCTGCTCCTGGTCTTCATCTCGGCGAACATCTCGGTGCTGGTGCTGAAGAAGGACCGCGTGGACCACCCGCACTTCTCGGTGCCGCGGGTCGTCCCGATCCTCGCGATCATCACGAGCGTCGTGCTGCTGACGCAGCAGACCGGCGTGGTCTGGCTCGGGACCGCCGGCTACGTGGTGGTCGGGACGCTGCTGTTCCTGGCGACGCGCTTCGGCAAGAAGAAGCACGCGGAGCAGGTCGAGGCGGCGGAGAGCTCGGACCGCTCCTGAGCGGTGTCCGGCGCCGGAGCCGCGCGCAACATCAGCTGAGAGGGGCAAGCCTCCGCTGTGGGGCGAGGGTCCCTCGTCTCAGCTGATGTTGCGCGGCGGGTGTGCGAGCGTGGGGTCATGTCCGTCTCCGTCGCGCCGTTCCCGCCCGCCGAACTCGCCGAGTGGATGTCCCTCCAGCGCGCGACGTACATCGAGGACCGGATCCGCGCCGGCGACGACGAGGCCGCCGCCGTGCGGAACGCCGACGCGAACGACGAGCGGCTGTTCCCGGGCGGCGTCCTCGCCCCGGGCCACGACGTGCTGCGGGTCCTCGACGACGGGCGCCCGGTCGGCGTGATCTGGGTCGGCCCGCACCCGCAGGAGCTCGAGGGCGTCGCCTACATCTGGGACGTCGAGGTCGACCCTTCGGAGCGCGGCCGTGGCTTCGGCCGCGCGGCGATGCTGCTGGCGGAGGAGCACGCCCGCTCGCGCGGCTACCGGGCGCTCGCGCTGAACGTCTTCGGCTTCAACACCGCGGCGCGGGGACTGTACGAGTCGCTCGGCTACGAGCCGACGTCGCTCCAGATGCGCAAGGAGCTCGGCGCCGCGGAGGCGTGACTCACTTCGTCGCGTTCGGATGCCGGGTGTGCACCTGCTCGAGGAACACCGTCCGGCCCACCACGAAGAACCAGAGGCGCGCGTCGCCCTGCCGCGTCGGCTTGTGCTGCCAGCGCTCGTGCACGACGGCGCCCTTCGTCAGGGTGCCGAGCTCGCCCCGCAACCGGTAGTTCAACGGGGTCGTCGCCGCCGGCGTCCGCGTCAGGAAGTCCCACGCCTCCGCCAGGGCGTTCCGGCTGGTGGCGCAGAGGTCGGTCCAGCCCTTCTGCGCCTGCAGCGTCGCGAAGCGGATCTCGTACTCCGACTTCTTGAGAGGCCGCTCGACGCGGCTGTCCCTCGCCACGGCTATGGACGCTCGACGACGATGCCGGTCTCGAGCCAGTCGACCGGCATGATCGCGAGTCCGTCGGCGATCGCCGTGGCCGACTCCCGCCAGGAGACCAGCTCGGCCGCGGCCAGGTGCGCGTGACCGGTGGCGAAGGACGCGCGCGCCGTCGACAGCAGGTCCTTCGCGCACTGCTCCCGGTCCGGGCCGGACAGCGCGAGCATCCAGGGGAAGACCTGCGCCATCCGGTCGCCGAGCGTTCCCCGGTCGTCGGTCGAGACCGCGATGAGCTGGGCGGCCAGCTGCAGCAGCTGCTCGCGCGAATCCGCCTCGCGCTTGGACATCAGCACGAGGTCGTCCCCGTCGCGACGCGTGACGTCGACCGGCTGCTCCTCCGCTGCGGCGAAGACGGCACGGGCGTTCCGGCTCAGCTCGGAGGACTGGAACGTCGGGATCGGGGTGGTGGCCATTCCTCTATCATAGTTCAGAACGAATTCTGAAGTAGAGGAGGCGCGAGACATCGCGTGCACGAGCGCCGTCCGGCGTTCGGTGGACATCTTCGCGCGAGAAGGCTTCGGGAGCACCGCTGTAGGTTGGCTGGCATGCCCGATGACGACGTCCTCGACGCCCTCCGCGCCTTCGTCCGGGAGCGGGAGTGGGCGCAGTTCCACTCGCCGGAGAACCTCGCGAAGAGCATCAGCATCGAGTCGGGCGAGCTGCTCGAGTGCTTCCAGTGGGGCGAGGGCGACCTCCCCGCGGCGGTCGACGAGCTGGCGGACGTGCTGACGTACTGCTTCCTCCTCGCGGACCGGCTCGGAGTCGATCCCGGCGCGATCGTCCTCGACAAGCTCGAGAAGACGCGCGCGAAGTACCCGGTGGAGAAGGCGCGCGGCCGGAGCGAGAAGCATGACCGGCTTTGAGCTCGAGCGCCTGCCCTTCGACGGGGACCGGGTGCGCGCCTGGGGAGCCGCCGACCCCCGGCACCGCAACTGGCCCGTCGTGTACGTCCTCGACAGCGCCTCGGAGGTCTACGTCGGCGAGTCGCTCAACGCGGAGGCGCGACTGCGCCAGCACCTGGACTCACCGATCAAGAGCCGCCTCGATCGTGTGCGGGTGGTCTTCGACGACACGTTCAACAAGTCGGCCTGCCTCGATCTCGAGTCGTTCCTGCTGCGGATGCTCGCCGGCGAGGGTCGCCTGACGGTCCTCAATCAGAACGCCGGCATCACCGACGCCGACTACTTCGACCGCGCCTCCTACCGGGAGACCTTCGACGAGGTCTTCGAGGTGCTCCGCACCCAGGAGCACCTCTTCCAGCGGACGATCCCGGAGATCGTCAACAGCGACCTCTTCAAGCTGTCGCCGTTCAAAGCGCTCAACCACGATCAGGCCGTCGCCGTCGAGGACATCCTCGAGGGGCTGTTCGCCGACCTCGAGACTGGCGAGCGGAGCACCGTCGTCGTGCAGGGCGACCCAGGCACCGGGAAGACCGTCGTCGCGATCTACCTGCTGAAGCTCCTGCAGGACATCCGCCGGCACGATCCGGAGGAGCCGCTGGACGCCGACTCCGTCTTCAGCGAGTTCTTCACCCCGGGGCACGCCGAGCTGCTCGCGACACTGCGGGTAGGCCTCGTCGTGCCGCAGCAGTCGCTGCGCGGGTCGATCTCGCGGGTCTTCACCCTCACGCCGGGGCTGTCGAAGGACCTCGTGCTGACGCCGTTCCAGGTCGGCGAGAGCGAGGAGCCCTTCGATCTGCTGCTCGTGGACGAGGCGCACCGGCTCAGCCAGCGCGCGAATCAGCCGTCAGGGCCGCTGAACCGGAAGTTCATCGACATCAACGAGCGCCTCTTCGGCGCGGACTCGCCGGAGCACACGCAGCTCGACTGGATCCGCGCGCAGAGCCGGCACACGATCCTGATGCTCGACACCGCGCAGACCGTGCGCCCGGCGGACCTGCCCGCCACCGTCACCCGAGCCGTCCTGGCAAAGGCGTCGGCCGCGGGTCGGCTCTACCCGCTCCGCTCGCAGATGCGCATCGCCGCGGACAAGGACTACGTCGGCTACGTGCGCGCCGTGCTGTCCGACGATCCTCCCCCCGCGCGCGAGGACTTCGGCGGGTACGACCTCCGCTTCTTCGACGATCCGAGCGAGCTGCGGCGTGCCGTGGTGCAGCGCGACCGGGAGCACGGCCTCTCGCGCTTGGTCGCCGGCTACGCCTGGAAGTGGGTCACGAAGACGGACAAGAGCGCCTTCGACATCGTGATCGGCGACGAGTCCCTTCGCTGGAATCAGACGCAGCGGGACTGGATCAATTCCCCCGGCGCGATCGACGAGGTCGGCTCCATTCACACGGTGCAGGGCTACGACCTGAACTACGCCGGAGTGATCATCGGCCGGGATCTGCGCTACGACACCGCCTCGGGCCGCATCGTCTTCGATCGCGCGCACTCCTTCGACAAGAAGGGCCGCGAGAACAACAAGAAGCTCGGCATCACCTACAGCGACGAGGACCTGCTCGCGTACGTTCGCAATATTTACACGGTGCTGCTGACGCGCGGGATCAGGGGGACGTACGTGTACGTCTGCGACGAGGCGCTCCGGGCGCACCTGGCGCGCTACTTCTGAGCAGGGGATCGCGGAGCCGCAGACGTTCGGAGTCACATGACACGACGAAAAGCAGTACAGGTATACTAACCCTGTATTGAATTCTGCTGAGGGGAGGGCGAGCGTGGACGCGACGACTGTGCCGGACCTTCTCGACTACCGCGGTCTGGCTGCGCAAGGCCTCACCCGATACGGCCTCGACGGCTTGATCCGGACGGGCGAGTTCGAGCGCATCGCTCCCGGCCTGTTCCTCCGATCTGGGCTCGCCGACGACACGACGGCGGCGTGGATCGCGATCGCGGCGAAGAACGCCGACGCCACGCTGTGCCTCCTCACGGCGCTCTCGCTGCACGAGCTGACCGACGAGATCCCTTCTCGAAGCGACGTCGCTGTTCCACGCGGCGCTCAGACGGTCACCGTGCATCACGCCCTCCTCACCTGGCACCGGTTCGACGCCGGCACGTTCGGCGTCGGTCGCGGTGAACACGCACTCCCCGGCGGGATGTCGATCGGCCTCTACTCGGCCGAGCGCACCCTGATCGACGTCTTCCGGCTGCGGCACGTCTGGGGCGCCGACCTGGCGCTCGGCGCGCTCAAGCAGTGGCTCCGCAGGCGGGGCAGCAGCCCGGGTGCGCTGCTCGCGATGGCCGAGGACTTCCCGATGGCGCGTCCCGCACTCCAGCAGGCCCTGGAGGTTCTTCTGTGAGCCCTGGTCCGCAGCGCGGCACTCCGGAGGGCGACGCGACTCTCGCCATCCGCTCCTTCGCCCGGCGGTCCGGCGCGGACGTGCAGGAGCTGATGACTCTGTACGCGCTCGAGGGGCTGCTGGCGCGGATCGCGCTCTCCGAGTACCGCGAGGACTTCGTTCTCAAGGGCGGTGTGCTGCTCGCCGCGTTCGCTGCGCGCCGCCCGACGAAGGACATCGACCTCCAGGCGACCGGACTCGACAGTGACCCCGAGGAGGTCGCGGAGCGTGTTCGAGCGATCGCGGCGCTGGGGTGCGCCGACGGCCTCGTCTTCGACCCCTCCGCCGTCACCGCGACGACGATCCGCGACGAGGACGAGTACGCGGGCGTGCGAGTGAGACTGACCGCGCGGCTCGGCTCTGCGCGGTTGACCATCGGGATGGACGTGAACTTCGGCGACCCGATCTGGCCCGCACCGCGCCTCGTCGACCTGCCGCGCGTCGTTCCTCTCGGCCTCCCGCCCGTGACGGTGCTCGGCTACCCGCTGACGATGGTGTTCGCCGAGAAGATCGTCACTGCCATCGACCGCGGTGTCGCCAACACTCGATGGCGTGACTTCGCCGACGTCTACGCGCTCACCCGACTCCACTCTGTCGACGCAGGAGAGCTCCGCACCTCGATGACCGCTGTCGCCGAGTACCGCGGGGTCGCGCTGGCGCCCCTCCTGCCCGCGCTCGCGCCCATGAGCGAACGATCGCAGCAGAAGTACCGCGCCTGGCGTACCCGCTCGCACCGTGACGGCGAGGTCCCCGAGGCGTTCGGCGACCTGCTCGGCGCGGTCGCGCGCTTCGCCGACCCGGTGCTGTCCGCCGCCGCAGTGCCAGGTCGATGGAACCCTGTCGTCGCGACCTGGGAGTGAGGGCAAGGCCTCGCTGCCGACCGGCGCGGGGATCCGGGACGACGAGGCTGCACGAGCCCGCGCTCGAGGTCGGTGTCGCCCGACGCGGTCAGGGGCCGGAGAACGTGACGGCGATCGTGCCGCTGGGGACGGCGGCGGCGGCGAGTGCCGCCGCGGCGCGGTCGGCGTCGCTCGTCAGGGTCACGTCGAGGTGGTCGGGGTCGGCGCGGAAGCCCGTGGTGGGGACCGCGGCCGAGATCGCGGTCCAGAGGCGCTGGGCGTCGTCGAGCCAGGGGCCCGGGGTGCCGGTGACGAGCAGGGCGCGGTCGGCGCTCTGGACGCTCACGTGCAGGGGCGGGGTGTCGGGGAGGAGCGCGGGGGCGTCGCGGGCGAGAGCGAAGGCGTCGTCGGCGGTCGCCTCCTCCGACAGGAAGAGACTCAGGCCGCTCACGCGGTCCTCGCTGTCGTCGGCGGCGAGGGCGAGGGACTCGACGCGCGGGTCCTCGCGGAGTGCGAGCGCGGCGGCGATCCGGCCGGATGTGAGGTCCTCGTCGCCGGACACGGGCAGGGTGAGGTCGTCGGCGTCGAGGAGGATCCGCACGTCGCCCGTCGGGCGCTTCGCGGCGAAGTCGCTCAGCCGCTCGGCCAGGGAGGTCAGGTCGGCGTCCGAGAGGTCCTCGCGGGCCACGATCTCGGCGCTGACTCCGCCGCCGAACGGCAGGTCCTCGACGGTGGCGAGTTCGAGGTCGGCGACGAACTCGTCGCGGCCGAAGGTGCGCGCGAAGTCGGCGCGGAAGGAGTCGCCGCTGCAGCCTGCCAGCAGGAGTACCGCCGTCAGGACGACGCAGGCACGGCCGAGCCCGCGCGTCCGACCCTGCCTCATCGGGCCAGCGTACGTTCCGACCGGGGAGCGCACGGGGAGTGGACGGATCAGCCTCCGCGTGCTCGGCGTGCGAGTGGGTTCGTCGATCCGGCGCGGAGGGTCGTGTGGAGACCGTCGAGGCAGCCGTTGGTGACGGATCGATGCGGCGACAGCGGCGGCGGGGCCGGGCCGGGCCGGGGCCGCCCGCGGCGAGGGCGGGCGGCCTCGGGTCGTCAGCTCGTCGAGGGGACGGCGGTGGGATCGGCCGACGGGGCGGGCTCGGCGGCCGAGGTCGAGGCCACGCCCCGGCCGAACGCCTGGCCCTGGAGGATCGCTCCGAGGTCGACGCCGGTCGCGGACTTGACGCTGTCGAACGTGGCCGAGAGGCTCGCCGCCTGCTCGCGGGCGATGTGCGTGGCCGCGGTGTCGCCTCCGATCAGCGTGACGGTTCCGACGTTCTGGTAGCCCTTCGCGAACTCCGCCATGAGGGAGGGGAGCTGTCCGATGAGCTCGCGGCCCAGGATCGCCTCCTGGTTCTCGCGGAGCGCTTCCGCCTCGGCCTGGATCGCGGCCGCGCTCGCCTCACCCTTGGTGCGGATGGCCTCCGCCTCGGCGGAAGCGTTCGCGCGCAGGGCCTCGGCCTCGGCGCCGGCCTTGGCGCGCAGAGCGTGGGCCTCCGCCTCGGCGCGGGCGCTCACCGCTGCCGCCTCGGCCGCGGCGGACGCCTGGCGGGCCTCCGCCTGGCGCTGGACGGCGTAGGCCTCGGCGTCGGACACCTGCTGCGCGACCTGGCGGTCGGTCTCGGCCTTCTTCGCGCGCCCGTAGGCGTCGGCGTCGGCCTCGGTCTGGCGCCGATACTTCTCGGCGTCCGCGACGCGCTTGACGTCGGCGTCGAGCTCGGCCTGCCGGTTCTCGGCGCGCTGGACGAGGACGGCCTGCTCGCGCTCGGCGCGGGCCAGGTTCTCGGCCTGCTCGGCCTCGGCGTTGGCGCGGCCGACCTCGGACTTCGAGGCGGCGGTGTTCTTGTCGAAGGCGGTCTGCTCGATCAGGTTCGCCTCGTCGGTGGCGAGCTGGCGGGCCTTGACCTCGCGGGCCGCGTTGATCCGGGCGACGTCGGCCTCGCGCCGGACGCGCTCGATCTCCTGCGCACCGAGCGCCTCGATGTAGCCGTTGCGGTCGGTGACGCCCTGGATGGCGAAGGAGTCGAGGACGAGGCCCTGGGCGAGCAGGTCGCCCTTGATGCCCTCGGCGATCTCGTCACCGAGCTTCTGGCGGTCCTGCATGACCTCCTCGACGCTGAGCTTCGCGACGACGCCGCGCAGCGCGCCCTCGAGCTGCTCGGTGGTGAAGACGTCGATCGACTGGTCCTGCGAGGCGAACCGCTCGGCGGCGGCGCGCACCTGATCCGGCGTGGAGCCGATCTTGACGAGGGCGACGCCCGCGAGGTGGATCGTCACGCCGTTCTTGGTCTGCGCGACAGGCTCCATCTTGATCTGCCGCGACCGCAGCGAGATGCGGTCGGAGCGCTGGGTCAGCTTGTTGACGAAGGCGCCGCCGCCGGTGATGACGGTCATGTTGGACGTCAGCCCGTCGTCGCCCTTCTGCTTCTTTCCGACGATCACGATGGCCTCGTCGGCCTGCGGGACCTGATACCAGGCCCGGAAGATGAAGAAGCCGATGATGGCGAGCAGCAGGACGACACCGACGGCGATGCCGGCGCCGACGATCCAGAACAGATCAGATTGCATGGACGAGAGACCCCCTTCTCGGAACCCGCGGGGGGCGGGTTTCTGAGCGATGTACAGGTTCATCGTGGCATGGACGGGGTTCCCGGGCGTCGGCCGGACGGCGGATGCGGGGTCGTTCGCGCGGGACGCGCGGCGGTGCCGGACGGAGGGCAGGACCGCCCTCGGGACGCCGAGCAGCCAGCCGGATCGACGCCTTCACAGCGAGCGGAATCGCGGCGGGCGGACGCACAGCCGGCGGGATCGCAGTGAGCGGAGGCGGCGAGAGGAGCCGTCGCGGCGGAGGAGCCGGGCGAAGCTTCGACTCTCGCGAGCACTTCAGTGCTGGGGTACCTGGACTCGAACCAAGAACAACTGAACCAGAATCAGTCGTGTTGCCAATTACACCATACCCCAATGGTCATCCGGCGGTGAGGCCGGGACCAGGCGGCGGCCAGAGCAGAACTCGGCGCCGAGAGACGACAGTACCCTACGGACGCACGCCGCTCAAATCGGCGCCCCGATCGTGCACGGCGAGGGCCTCCGACTCGGGGGCGGCCTCGCCGAGGCGGGCGCGGACCAGGTCGCGGTTGATCGCCGAGGCGACCTGCGCGCCGGAGCCGGCGGCGACGATCAGCTGCTGCGGCCCGGGGGCGGTGACCTCGCCGGCGGCGTAGAGGCCGGGGACGGAGGTGCGGCCGCCCGCGTCGACGCGGAGGAAGCCGTCGGGGTCGACGTCGGGGCCGGCCGGGTCGAGGTAGTCGAGGACGGGCACCCAGACCGGGCGGACGAAGGCGCCGGTGCGCGGGATCACGTCGCCGTCGGCGAGGGCGACGCCGGTCATCACGGCGCGCTCCCCCACGAGGTCTGCGACGGGGCGGCGCTCGATGCGGATGCCGATCGAGTTCAGCAGCGACTCGTCGGTGTCGCTGACGACTCCGACGCCGTTGGTGAAGACGATCAGGTCGGTCGACCACTGCGAGAGGAGCATGGCGCGCTCGGCGAGGTCGGCGGTCTCGCCGATGAGGGCCAGGGGCTCACCGGCCTTCTCGTAGCCGTCGCACTCCATGCAGCTGTGCACGGCGGTGCCGTAGTAGGCGCGGAGGCTGGGCAGCGTCGGGAGGCGCTCGGAGAGGCCGCCCGCGACCACGACGGCGGTCGCCAGCACGGAGCGATCGGCCGAGCCGCGGACGCCCTTCGCGGTGACGACGAACTCGCCGCCGGAGCGCTCGACGGAGGTCACCATCGCGTTGTGCGCTTCCGCCTCCTCGTACTGCTCGAGCTCGGCGCGGCCGAGGCGGCGCAGCTCGAGCGGCGAGACGCCGTCGCGGGTGAGGAAGCCGTGCGAGTGCAGGGTCGCCGCGTTGCGCGGCCGGTTGCTGTCGAGCAGCAGCACGCTGCGGCGCGCGCGGACGAGGTTCAGCCCCGCCGAGAGCCCCGCGGGGCCGGCGCCGATGATGACGACGTCGTAGTGGCCGCCCTGCACCTCCGCCACGATCAGCTCCGAGAGTCGGCGAGTCGGGCGAGGCGGGCGATCGACTCGGACTTGCCGAGGATCTCCATCGACTCGAACAGCGGCGGCGAGACGCGGCGGCCCGAGATCGCGGTGCGCAGCGGCCCGTAGGCGATGCGGGGCTTCAGTCCCAGGTTCTCGATCAGCGCGCCGGCGAGCGCCTCCTGGATCGAGGCGGTCAGCCACTCCCCCTCGGGCACGAGCTCGAGGGCGCCGATCGACGCGGCGAGGACCTCGCCGGCGTTCGCGGGCAGGCCCTTGAGCGCGTCCTCGTCGTAGGAGAGGGCGTCGGCGGTGGTGAAGAGGAAGCCGAGCATGCCGGGCGCCTCGCCGAGCAGGCCGATGCGCTCCTGGACGAGCGGGGCGGCGGCGTCGAGGACGGCGCGCTGGTCGGCGGTCGGCGCGGTCTCGAGGACGCCGGCGGCGATCAGGTAGGGGATCGTCCGCTCGGTGAAGTCGTCGACCGCGAGCAGGCGGATGTGGTCGCCGTTGATCGACTCGGCCTTCTTGAGGTCGAAGCGCGCCGGGTTCGGGTTCACGTCGGCGACGTCGAAGGCGGCGATCATCTCGTCGATCGAGAAGACGTCGCGGTCGTGGGTGAGCGACCAGCCGAGCAGGGCCAGGTAGTTGACCAGGCCCTCGGGGACGAAGCCGCGGTCGCGGTGGTGGAAGAGGTTGGCGGAGGGGTCGCGCTTGGAGAGTTTCTTGTTGCCCTCGCCCATCACGTACGGGAGGTGGCCGAAGCGCGGGACGAAGGTCGTCAGTCCGATGTCGATCAGCGCGTGGTACAGCGCGATCTGGCGCGCGGTGGAGGGCAGGATGTCCTCGCCGCGGAGGACATGGGTGATCTGCATCAGCGCGTCGTCGACCGGGTTCACCAGCGTGTAGAGCGGCTGGCCGTTGGGCCGGACGACGACGAAGTCGCTGAAGGAGCCGGCCGGGAAGGTGATCTCGCCGCGGACGAGGTCGTCGAAGGAGAGGTCGGCGTCCGGGACGCGCAGGCGGAGCGCGGGGCTCCGGCCCTCGGCGCGGAAGGCGGCGCGCTGCTCCTCGGTGAGGTCGCGGTCGAAGTTGTCGTAGCCGTGCTGCTTGGCGCGGCCGGCCGCCTCGTTGCGGGCGTCGATCTCCTCGGCGTTCGAGTAGCTCTCGTAGAGGTGGCCCGAGGCGAGCAGGCGCTGGATGACGTCGGTGTAGACGTCGCTGCGCTCGGACTGGCGGTACGGGCCGTGCGGGCCGCCGACGCCCACGCCCTCGTCCCAGTCGAGCTTCAGCCAGCGGAGCGCGTCGATGAGCTGCTCGTAGCTCTCCTCGCTGTCGCGGGCCGCGTCGGTGTCCTCGATCCGGAAGACGAAGGTGCCTCCGGTGTGCCGCGCGTAGGCCCAGTTGAACAGGGCGGTGCGGATGAGGCCGACGTGCGGCGTCCCGGTCGGGGACGGGCAGAAGCGGACGCGGACGTCCCTCCCGGTCGCGGTCGTGAACGGGTGCGCGTCGTGGGCGCGATCGGAGGGCGGGGTGAGCTCAGACATACCCGGCGATTCTAGCGGCGGGGCGAGGATCGGCGCCCGGACTGGACAGGGGGCCGACTCGGGCGTCGGTCCGGCTCGCGGGACCGATCCGGCTCGCGGGCGGCAGGAGCTCTTAGCGCGAAGCAGTGCTCCGAGTCAACGGACTTCTCGAACGGGAGGAGCAGTGGTGGCCTGTGCTCACTGCTTCTCCCCGGGGCCGCTCGACGACGAGCGTGTCGCACCCTGCCGCCCCGGACGCGTCAGCATGCCCGGAAAGGGGTCCCGATGAGCACGGTCGTTCTCGACACCGCATTCTCAGCGCCCGCCCCTGAGATCGACTCACCGCGCGAGCCCACCTCGCCGCGCGAGGAGAAGGACGCCCGCACGCTCTCGCTCTTCCAGGCGGCGGCGACCGCTGACGACGCCGAAGGGGCGCGGATCCGCGAGCGGATCGTCCTCGACCACCTCGGGCTCGCCGAGGCGATGGCGAACCGGGTGTCCCGCGGCGGCGGCGATCGGGCGGACCTGCGGCAGGTCGCCTACGTCGGGCTGGTCAAGGCCGCCCGCCGCTTCACGCCGGAGCGCGGCGACAGCTTCGCCGCCTTCGCGGTGCCCACGATCACCGGCGAGCTCAAGCGCCACCTGCGGGACCTCGGCTGGATGATCCGCCCGCCCCGCGGCGTGCAGGAGCTGCACCGCCGCTCGGCGGTCGTCGCCGACGAGCTCGCGCAGGAGCTCGGCCGCCACCCCAGCGACCGCGAGATCGCGCGCCGGCTCGGGGTCGAGCCGTCCGAGGTCGCCGACGCGCGCTCGGCCGGGCACCCGCTCTCGCTGGACGAGACGGTCGGCGAGACCGGCGTCCGGCTGGGCGAGACGCTCGGCGGCGAGGACGAGGACCTCGCGGCGATCGACCGTCGGCATGGACTGGCCCAGGCGCTCGCCGAGCTCGAGAACGGCCAGCGCGAGCTGCTCCGGATGCGCTTCGTCGAGGAGATGACGCAGCAGCAGATCGCCGACGCGCTCGGCACCACGCAGATGCAGGTCTCGCGGCTGCAGCGCCGGATCCTGGCGCAGCTCGCCGACCGCCTCGGCGCCCCCTCGCGCAGTCATCAGCCCCGCGGTCATCAGTCCAGCGCGGCCAGGAACCGGGTCGCGACCGTCACGCCCGTTCACCCTGCTGCGCGGCTGCGGACCGCCTGAGGTGCGCGTCGGCGCGCGAGGGCATGGTGGCGAGCGCATCGAGGACGTGCTCGGTCTGCACCGCGAGCAGTGCCGGGTCGGGCTCGGACGAGAAGACGTCGCCGCGGCGGAGCGACGCGTCGGTCAGCACGATGTGCGGTCCGCTGACCGGCGGGCCCCAGGCCTCGGGCGGCGCCGGTCCGAAGATCACCACGGACGGGATGCCGTACGCGGAGGCGAGGTGCGCGGCTCCGGTGTCGACCGTGACGAGCACCTCGGCCGCGGCGACGACCGCGGCGAACTCCGACAGGTCGATCGCCCCGGCGAGCACCTCGCCGGTGCCGGCCCGCTCGGCGACGCGACGGGCACGGTCGGCCTCGTTCGCGCCTCCGGTGTAGACGACGCGGTGGCCCTCGGCGGCCAGCGACCGAGCGACGGCGGCGAAGCGCTCCTCCGGCCACTCGCGCGAGCCGTAGAAGGCGCCGATGTGCACGATCGCGGCGCCGTCGACGGGCGGGGGCACGGCCGGGACGGCGATGCCGACGTCCTCGGGGTCGGCGTCGAGGCCGATCGAGTTGACCAGCCGGGCCCAGCGGGCGCGCTCCAGCTCGCCGTCGAGCCAGAGCGGGCGGGGGTCGTCGTGGCTCGCGTCGGGGTCGAGAGCGGGCACGCGGAACTCGAGGCGGCGCTCCGGCTCGAGCGCGATCAGTGCGTCGCGCGACTCCGGGCCGTTGCCGTGCAGGTTGACGGCCAGCTCGATGCGGCCGGGCACGACCGGCAGCGGATCGTCCAGCCCGCGCAGGGTCGGTACCAGGGCGTCGAGTCCGTCGATCAGGTCGACGATCGGCTCGAGCCAGGGCGTGGTCGCGAGGATCAGCCGGTGCTCGGGGAACCCGCGGCGCAGGGCCTTGAGGGCGGGGACGGCCACGAGGATGTCGCCGAGCTTGAGGGCTCGCAGCGCGAGGATCTCCGGGGTTCCGTCCGGGGCGGTGAGAGCGCGCACGGCGCCTCCTTCCTGTCGGAGGTCCCGTACCCCGCTCCGGCGACCTCAGACGCGCGGATGTCCGGCGCGCGGGGCCGCCGAGGCCGCGGCGGCCCCGACGCGCCCGAGCGGACGACTTCTCCTCCCCCGCGTTTGGAACCCGGACGAGGGGGGTACGAGGGAGAAGTGAACGACTCGATCCAGCCGGGCTCCGCGCACCGCACCGCGGAGGACGCCCCCGTCCCGCGCGCCCCGCGCCTGCGCGGCATCCTCTTCGACCGCGACGCGACGCTCGTGGTCGACGTGCCCTACAACGGCGATCCGGCGCTGGTCGAGCCGATGCCCACCGCGCTGGACGCGGTCGAGCGGGCCCGCGAGGCGGGGCTCGCCCTCGGCGTCGTGACGAACCAGTCGGGCATCGCCCGCGGCATCATCGACCGCGCGCAGGCCGACGCGGTGAACCGCCGGGTGGACGAGCTGTTCGGTGGCTTCGACGCGTGGATGCTCTGCCCGCACGGCCCCGAGGACGGGTGCGCCTGCCGCAAGCCCGCGCCGGGCATGGTGCTGGATGCCGCGCAGACCCTCGGGCTGCCCGCCGACTCCCTCGCGGTGATCGGCGACATCGGCGCCGATGTCGGCGCGGCGGCGGCAGCCGGGGCGCGCGGCGTGCTCGTGCCGACCCCGATCACCCGGGCCGAGGAGGTGGCCGCCGCACCACTGCGCGCGGCGACGCTCCTCGAGGCCGTCGAGCTGCTGCTGGCGATGCAGCCGGACGAGGACGCCGAATGACCCGCCGCGTGCTGGTGGCCCGGCTCGACAGCGCCGGTGACGTGCTGCTCTGCGGACCGGCCGTCCGCGCGATCGGGGCCGACGCCGAGGTGCTGCTGCTCGCCGGCCCGCAGGGGGCGCCCGCCGCGGCGCTGCTGCCAGGGCCGGTGGCCGTGCGCACCTGGTCCTGCCCGTGGATCGGCGACGCCTCGCGGCCGGTCGACGCCGCGCTCGTCGCGGAGCTGCGCGCCATCGTCGAGGAGTTCGCCCCGGACGAGGCCGTGATCCTCACCTCCTTCCACCAGTCGCCGCTGCCGCTGGCGCTGCTGCTGCGCCTGTCCGGCGTGGCGCGGATCTCCGGCGCGTCCGTCGACTTCGCCGGCGCCCTGCTCGACGTCCGGCTGGTGCCCGGCGAGACGCTCGAGGAGGACCAGCCCGAGCCGGAGCGCGCCCTCGCCATCGCGGCGGCCGCGGGCTTCGCGCTGCCCGAGGGTGACGACGGGCTGCTGCGGGTGCACCGGGGAGGCAGCCTCCCCGCTGCGCTCGCGGGCGTCGGACCGTACGTGGTCGTGCATCCCGGTGCAGCGGTTCCCGCGCGGGCCTGGCCCGCCGAGAACGCGGCGCGCGCGGTCGAGCTGCTCGCCGACTCCGGAGTCGCGGTCGCCGTCACCGGCGGCCCCGGCGAGCGCGCGCTCACCGCGCAGGTCGCGGGCAGCCGCGGCATCGACCTCGGCGGCGCGACGGACTTCGCCGGCGCGGCCGAGGTGCTCGCCCGCGCCGAGGTCGTCATCAGCGGCAACACCGGCCCGGCACATCTCGCGGCGGCCGTCGGCACGCCGGTGGTCAGCCTGTTCGCGCCCGTCGTCCCGGCGATCCGCTGGGCGCCGTACGGCGTGCCGGTCGAGCTGCTCGGCGATCAGCACGCGGCCTGCGCCGGGTCGCGCGCCCGCGTCTGCCCCGTGCCCGGCCACCCCTGCCTCGCGGGGGTGAGCGCCGAGGAGGCGGTCGCCGCCGCTCACCGGCTCCGCGCGCTCCCGCGCCGCGACTCCATGACATCCACCACGACACCCTCGGAGGCGCTCGCATGAGGATCCTGCTCTGGCACGTGCACGGCGGCTGGGCGGACGCGTTCGTCCGCGGCGACCACGAGTACCTGCTGCCCACCACTCCCGCCCGCGACGGCTGGGGGCTCGGCACCGGCGGCCGCGACTGGCCGAACACGACCGAGATCGCCCCGGAGGAGCTGCGCGACGCCGACGTCGACGTCGTCCTCCTCCAGCGTCCCGACGAGCTCGCCGAGGCGGAGCGCCTGCTCGGCCGGCGGCTCGGCCGCGAGATCCCCGCGGTCTACGTCGAGCACAACACTCCCCGCGGCGACGTGCCCGACAACCGCCACCCGCTGGCGGATCGCGACGACCTCCTCCTCGTGCACGTCACGCACTTCAACGCGCTGATGTGGGACACCGGATCGACGCGAACCACGGTGATCGAGCACGGGATCAACGACCCCGGCCCGCTCTACACCGGCGAGCTGGCGCGCTTCGGCGTCGTCATCAACGAGCCGGTCCGCCGGCAGCGGGTGACCGGCACCGATCTGCTGCCGCGCTTCGCCGCGGTGGCGCCGCTCGACGTGTTCGGGATGAAGACCGAGGGCCTCGTCGGGACGCCCGGCCTGCCCGCCGACCGGCTGGACGTGCTCGGCGACGTGAAGACCGGCGCGATGCACGCCGAGCTCGCCCGGCGCCGCGTCTACCTGCACCCGTTCCGCTGGACCTCGCTCGGCCTCGCGCTGCTCGAGGCGATGCACCTGGGGATGCCGGTCGTCGCGCTGGAGACCACCGAGGCCGGCCGCGCCGTGCCGCCCGAGGCCGGGGCGATCTCGAACGACCTCGACGCGCTGGCATCAGCCGCCCGTGCGCTGATGGAGGACCCGGAGCGGGCCGCGCTCGCCGGTGCGGTCGCCCGCGAGGCGGCACTCGCGCGCTACAGCCTCGGCCGCTTCCACCGCGACTGGGACGAGCTGCTCGGCGACCTCGCCGCCGCCCCGCGCACCCTCTCCACCGCCGGCACTCCGGAAGGGAGCACCCGATGAGCACCAGCCGTCCCCTCTCGATCGCGATGGTCTCCGAGCACGCCAGCCCGCTGGCCGTGCTCGGCGGCGTCGACGCCGGCGGGCAGAACGTGCACGTCGCGGCGCTCGCCGACGCGCTCGCCCGCCGTGGCCACCGCGTCACCGTCTACACCCGGCGCGACGACCCGTCGCTCCCCCGCCGGGTGCCCTTCACCTCCGGCGTCGAGGTCGTGCACATCGATGCGGGCCCGGCCGCGAAGGTCTCGAAGGACGAGCTGCTGCCGTTCATGGGCGACTTCGCGGTCGACCTCGCGAGCGACTGGCTCGACTCCCGCCCCGACCTGGTGCACAGCCACTTCTGGATGTCCGGGGTCGCCGCGCTCGACGCCTCCGAGCGGGTCGAGCGGGCCACCGGGCGCCGCGTGCCCGTCTTCCACACCTTCCACGCGCTCGGCGTGGTCAAGCGCCGCCAGCAGGGCGCGCTCGACACCAGCCCCGAGGAGCGCGCCTGGCTCGAGCCCGGCGTCGGCCAGCGGGCGGACGGCGTCGTCGCCACCTGCTCCGACGAGGCCTTCGAGCTGAAGGGCCTGGGCGTGCCGACCTCGAGCATCTCGGTGGTGCCCTGCGGTGTCGACCTCGAGCGCTTCACGCCCGACGGGCCGGTCGCCGAGCGCGGCGCGCGCGTCCGGCTGATGAGCATCGGCCGCCTGGTGCCCCGCAAGGGCATGGGCCACGCGATCGAGGCGCTCGCCCGCCTGGTCGGCGACGGCTGCGACGCCGAGCTGGTGATCGTCGGCGGCTCCGGATCGGGCGACGCGCTCGCCGCCGACCCGGAGTACCAGCGCCTGCACGGCGTCGCCGAGGGTCTCGGAGTGGCGGATCGCGTGGTCTTCGCCGGCCAGCTCTCGCAGACCGAGATGCCGGCGATGCTCCGCTCGGCCGACACCGTGATCTGCGCGCCCTGGTACGAGCCGTTCGGCATCACCCCGCTCGAGGCGATGGCCTGCGGCGTCCCGGTGGTCGCCTCCTCGGTCGGCGGGCTGATCGACACGGTCGTCGAGGACGTCACCGGCGTGCACGTGCCGCCGCGCGACCCCGCCGCCCTCGCCGAGGCCCTCGCCGCGCTGATCGCCGACCCCGAGCGCGCGCGCGCCTACGGAGCCGCCGGCCGCGCCCGCGTCGAGTCCCGCTACTCCTGGGACCGCGTCGCCGCGGACACCGAGCGCGCCTACCTGACCACCCTCGCCGGACTCGGCGACGGCGGTGCCGCCATGAGCGGCACCGCTCGCACCTCCCTCTCCTCCACCCCCCGGAAGGCGGCCCCGCGCAGATGAGCATCGACACCGTTCTGGACACCCCGACCGACGCCACGACCGACGCCGCCCGGCGCCTCGTCGACGACCACATCGCCCGCTCGCTCGACGTCGTCGCGCAGCTGGAGCGGCACTCCGACCGGATCGTCGCCTGGGGCGCCGAGCTGGCCGACCGCCTGCACACCGGCGCGCGGCTGCTCGCGGCCGGCAACGGCGGCTCGGCCGCGGAGGCGCAGCACCTCACGGCGGAGCTGGTCGGCCGCTTCGACGGCGACCGCATCCCCTTCTCCGCGATCTCGCTGCACTCCGAGACCTCGAGCCTCACCGCGATCGGCAACGACTACGGCTTCGACCACGTCTTCGCCCGCCAGGTCACGGCGCACGCCCGCAGCGGCGACGTCGTCGTGCTGCTCTCGACCAGCGGCCGCAGCGCCAACCTGCTGCACGCGGCCGAGGCTGCGCGCGCGGCCGGTGCCCGCTCCTGGGCGCTCACCGGCGACGGGCCCAACCCGCTGACCGAGGCCTGCGACGAGTCGATCGCCCTCGAGGGCCACGGCTCGAACGTGCAGGAGGCGCAGCTCGTGCTGGTGCACGCGCTCTGCCGGGCCTTCGAGCACCGGATCCGCGTGCGGACGGGGGCGGCGGCGTGAGCCGCCTGCGGATCGCCGTGGTCGGCGACGTGATGCTCGACGTCGACCTCTCCGGGCCGGCCGAGCGGCTGAGCCCCGACGCGCCCGTGCCCGTGGTCGACGTGTCGACCCGCGGGGTGCGCGCCGGCGGCGCCGGGCTGGTGGCGCGGATGCTGGTGCGCGACGGCCACGAGGTCGTGCTGGTGACGGCGCTGGCCGACGCCGCCGATCCCGATGCGGCCGAGCTGCTCGCCGCCCTCGACGGTGTCCGCGTGGTCGCCGGGCCCTCCGGCGCGCCGACGCCCGTGAAGACGCGCGTCGCCGCCTCCGGCCAGGCCGTCGTGCGCTTCGACCGCGGCTGCGAGCGCCCGCCGGTGCCGGGCGTGACCGAGGAGATGCTCGCCGTGCTCGGCGAGGTCGACGCGGTCGTCGTCGCGGACTACGGCCGCCGGCTCACCGAGGACGCCTCGCTCCGCGCCGCCCTCGACGCGCTGACGGTGCCGCTGGTCTGGGATCCGCACCCGCGTGGGACCGAGCCCGTCGCCGGGACGACTCTCGCGACGCCGAACCTGGGCGAGGCGACCGGCTTCTCCGGGGCGAGTGGCCGCGGCGTCACTCTCGCGGAGACCGCCGCCACCACGCTGCTCGAGCGCTGGGGCTGCGGCGCGGTCGCCGTGACGATGGGCTCCGGCGGCGCTCTGGTCCGCTCGCGCGGCGCCGGCGTGCCGGTGGTGCACCCCGCCGCCGCGGTGCCGCCGACCGATCCCTGCGGAGCGGGCGACCGCTTCGCCGCCTCCGCCGCCGTCGC
This sequence comes from Rathayibacter sp. VKM Ac-2857, assembly GCF_013205025.1. Taxonomy (GTDB): domain Bacteria; phylum Actinomycetota; class Actinomycetes; order Actinomycetales; family Microbacteriaceae; genus Rathayibacter. The sequence continues at coordinate 133,411 of NZ_JABMLE010000002.1, forward strand.
GCTGGCCGGCGGGGCCACCCCCTCCGAGGCGGTCGGCGCGGCCGTCGCCGCGGCCGGGGCCTACCTGCTCGCGGGCGGCGTCGCCTCCCTCGGCGCTCCGGCCGACACCGCCGCCCTGCACGGGGCGTCGGGCGTGGATGCGCTGCGCGTCGCCGAGGCCGTCCGCGGCACCGGCGGCACCGTGGTCGCGACCGGCGGCTGCTTCGACCTGCTGCACGCCGGTCACGCCCGCACCCTCTCGGCCGCCCGGGCGCTCGGCGACTGCCTGATCGTCTGCCTCAACTCGGACGACTCCGTCCGGAGGCTGAAGGGACCGGCCCGGCCGATCATCCCCGAGGACGACCGGGTCGACCTGCTGCTCGCGCTCGAGTGCGTCGACGCGGTCCTCGTCTTCGGCGAGGACACCCCCGACGAGGCGCTGCGCCGCATCCGCCCGGACGTCTGGGTGAAGGGCGGCGACTACTCCGCCGAATCGCTGCCTGAGACCGCGACGGTCGCCGAGTGGGGCGGCCGCGTCCTGACGGTGCCGTACCACGCAGGCCGCTCGACCACCCATCTCGCCGCCGCGCTCGCGCGCGTCGGCTGACCGCGTCGGCTCCGGCCGACCATCGCCCCGCTGCGCCGATCCTGTCGGCGCTGACGATCCTGGAAGGGACACCCATGACCACCACCCCCACCCCCATCGGCCGCGTCCTGATCACCGGAGGCGCCTCCGGACTCGGAGCCGCCGTCGCCGCCGCCGTCACGGCCGCGGGCGGCACCCCGATCGTCCTCGACCGCGACGTCTCGAACGTCCAGGAGGGCGTCGCCGCCTACCAGGTGGACGTCGCCAGGACCCGCGAGGCCGAGAAGGCCGTCGTCGAGATCGCCCGTGAGCACGGCGGCCTCGACGCCGTCGTCACCGCGGCCGGCATCGACCGCTGCGGCCGCCTCGTCGACGTCGAGCCGGAGGAGTGGGAGCGCGTGATCTCGGTCAACCTGCTCGGCACCGCCGCCGTCGTCCGCGCCGCGCTGCCGTTCCTCACCGAGACCCACGGCCGCGTCGTCACCGTCGCGTCCTCGCTCGCGATCAAGGCCGTCTCGGACGCGACCGCCTACTGCGCGTCGAAGTTCGGCGTGCTGGGCTTCACCCGCGCCCTCGCGGCAGAGACCAAGGGCGAGATCGGCGTCACGACGCTGATCCCCTCCGGCATGAAGACCCGCTTCTTCGACGACCGCGACGCCCAGTACAAGCCGGGCCCCGACGCGCTCCTCAACGACCCGGAGAACGTCGCGAACGCCGTCATGTTCGTCCTCGGCCAGCCCCGCGGCTGCGAGGTCCGCGAGCTCGTCATCACCCACGAGGAGGAGCCCTCCTGGCCGTGAGCCACTGACGCCCCGGGCGTCTGACGCGCCCTCGCGTCCGCCCCCTTCCGCGAGATGCCACTTATGAGCACGACACGCCGGTGTCGCGGCTCATAAGTGGCATCTCGCGGTTGGGGAGGGGGCGAGCAGGTGGCGTGGGCACGGGGGTCAGCGGGTGGCGGCGAGGACTCCGCGGACGTCCTCGAGGACGCGGGCGACGGGGACGTCGTCGACGAAGGACAGCTCGTGCTCGCAGCGCTCGGCGGTCCAGCCGACCTGGGTGACGTCGACGTCGCAGACCGGGCAGCGCGTGGTCCAGCTGAGCTGGAGGCGGTGGCGCTGGCGGCCGAGGGGCTGGGCGTTGATGGCGTTGCCGACCCAGAACACGCCGACCGTGGGCGCGCCGACCGCCGCCGCGAGGTGGCGCGGTCCGCTGTCGTTGCCGAGGACGAGGTCGGCGAGCGAGAGCAGCGGAGCGAGGTCCGGCAGCTCGACCGTGCCGGCCCAGGACACCGCGCCGGGAGCGCCCGCGACGATCGCGTCGGCCGCGGGCGCGTCGGAGTCGTCGCCCACGACGAGCACGCGCGCCCCGTCGGCGAGCAGCGCGCGGGCGACCTCGGCGAAGTTCGCGGAGCTCCATCGGCGCCGGACGTCGGTCGCCCCCGGATGGATCAGCACCAGCGGTCCGCCGGCGGGCAGGGCGGCGGCGAGCCGGTCGCGGCGCTCCGGGTCGACCTGCAGCGACGGCTCCAGCCGCACCGCCGCCGCCCCCGCGAGCCCGACGATCTCGAGCGCGCGCAGCATCTCGTGCTGGTAGTAGACGTAGGGGATCGTGCGCTCGAGCTCGGCCGCGTCGTCGGTGCGCGAGCCGATGGTGTGCCGCGCGCCGAGGCGCTGCAGGAACGGGTTGGAGTAGCGCCCCCCGCCGTGCAGCTGCACCGCGAGGTCGAAGCGCCGCGCGCGCATCCGCTCGGCGAAGTCCTCGACGACCTGCGGATCCTCGCCCTCGCCGTCGCGGACGCCCTGCGCCACCGGCAGGATCTCGACGTCGCTCACCGGCGACTCGACGCCCTGGAGCAGCACGCGGTGCGCCGGAGTGCCGAGCAGCACGATCTCGGCGCCGGGGTAGGCGGCGGCGAGCGCGTCCACGGCGGGCAGCGCGAACAGCAGGTCGCCGAGTCCGCCGCCGCGCAGGACGGCGATCCTCTCGACTCCGTCGAAGCGGTCTCGGAGCGGGGCGATGGCGACCACGGTCGTTCCTCTCGGTGGGGCGGAGTCGCGCGCGGCGGCTCCGGGGAAGGGGCACTCCTCCTCTTCCCCGTCGGGGGCGATCCGAAACCGTCGGCGACCGGTACGAGATCATCGCAACGAGCCGAGAGGCCGTCCGACCCGCCCTGCTGGGGACGGCGGGTCTCGATACGCCCCTGCGGACGGGTCATGCTGATCGAGTAGCCCGCGCAGCGGGCGTATCGAGATCCACCAGCGTCAGAACTCGAGTCTGCAGATCCGCCCTGCCGAGGACGGCGGGTCTCGATACGCCCCTGCGGGGCTACTCGACCAACATGGACATACAGCAAGCAGATGCGGGAATTCCATGCTGATCGAGTAGCCCGCGAAGCGGGCGTATCGAGATCCACCACCGTCAGAACCTGAGTCTGCAGACCCGCCCTGTTGGTGACGGCGGGTCTCGATACGCCCCTCCGGGGCTACTCGACCAGCATGACGCGGCGCAGCCGCGTCCTTCTCCCTCACCACCGAGACGCGAAGCGGCTTCCTCGCTCGATACGCCCCTGCGGGGCTACTCGACCAGCATGAGGAGGGGCGCCGCCGTGGCGCTCTCGGGCGGTCAGTCTGCGGCGAGTGCCCCGCGACGGATCTTGCCCGCGTCGTCGCGGAGCGGTGAGCGCTGGAGTCGCAAGGCCCGCGGCGCCCGCGAGCCGAGGTGCTCGCGCGCGAAGGCGAGCAGCTCCTCCTCCGTCACGTCGCTCTCCGCGATGTCGACGACGGCCTCCACCGCCTGGCCGAGCTCGGGGTCCGGGACGCCGAAGGCGACCGCGCCCCGCACGGCCGGGTGCTGCTCCAGGACGCGCTCGATCTCGGCCGGGTACACGTTCACCCCGCCGCGCAGGATCAGATCGTCGGCGCGGTCGAGCACGGTGAGGAAGCCGTCCGCATCGACGGAGCCGAGGTCGCCGAGGGTGTCCCAGCCGTCGTCGGTCCGCTTCGACTGCCCGCCGAGGTAGCGGTAGGTCGGCTCTCCACGGCGCAGCTGCACGAGCCCGGGCTCGCCCGGCGCGCACTCCGTCCCGTCCGACCGCAGCACCCGCAGCTCCGTGCCGCCGATCGGCCTGCCGACGCTCCCGGGCCGCTCGAGCCACTCGTCGCCGCGGATCATCGTCAGCCCGTTCGACTCGCTGCCCGCGTAGACCTCCACGACCTTCTCCGCACCGAGCCAGTCGATCAGCGCGCGCTTGTCCGCAGGCGGACAGGGCGAGCCGAGGTGCAGCACCGTCTCGAGCGACGACACATCCGCGTCCCGATGCCCGGGCGCGCGCAGCAGCCGGTGGATCATCGTCGGCACCAGCAGGGCCCAGGTCACCCGGTGCTCCGCGATCGCCGCGAGCACCAGCACCTCGTCGAAGCGCGGCAGGATCACCAGCCGCTGCCCGGTCAGCAGCCCGCGGAAGGCGTAGGTGAAGGTCGCGGAGTGGGTGAGCGGCCCGGCGACGAGCTGCACCCCCTCCCGCGGCAGGAACGCCGCGACCGGCTGCGTCGGATCCATCAGCGCGGGCGCCGCCGCGAGCACGATCTTCGGCCGCCCGGTGCTGCCGGAGGAGGCGGGCGCCTTCCACGACGCAGCCCAGAGATCCGGCAGCTCGTCGTCCGGCAGCGCCGGGTCGGGCGTGAAGCCGGCGGGCACGAAGGGCACGCCCTCCAGCTCCACGCCGACGCTCAGCGAGGGCCGCCCGAGCGCGCCGACCTCGGCGAGCTCCCGCGCCGACAGCCCGCGCGAGAGCGGCTGCGGCGTCGCGCCCGCCTTCCAGATCGCCGCGCAGGCCAGCACCAGCTCGGCGCTGTTCGGCAGCGAGACAGCGACCAGCGAGTCCGGAGTGACGCCGCGCGCCGCGTAGGCGCGCGCGAGCCGGTTCGAGGCCCGGTCCAGGGCGCCCGCAGTGAGGATCGCGTCGTCCGCGACGACCACGACGCGCTCGGGATCCCCCTCGGCGAGCGCCGAGAAGCACCGCGAGAACGACCGCCGCATCAGCTGCCGCCGACGTGAGAGAGGTACAGCGCCTCGTGGCTCGCCGCGACGTCGTCCCACGAGTGCGAGAACGCGAGCTCCCGCCCGGGCCCGGGCTCCGGCGCCTCCCCCGCGAGCGCCGCGGCGAGCGCACCCCGGATCCCCGCCACGTCGCTCCCGTACGCCACCGTCTCCCCGAACACCTCGCGCAGCACCGGCAGATCGCGCGCGATGACCGGCACCCCCGCGGCGAGCGCCTCCATCGCCGCCAGCCCGAAGCCCTCCTTGGTCGAGACGAAGCCGAGGACCGCCGCACCGGCGACGAGCGCCGCGAGCCGCTCCTCCGGCACCGTGCCGAGCACGACCGGCACGACACCCAGCTCGGCCGCGCGGCGCTCGAACTCCTCGCGGTAGCCCCGGTAGTCGAACAGCGTCTCCCCGCCGCCGAAGACGAGCGCCGTCCCCGGAGCCAGCCCCGCGAACGCCTCGAGCAGGTCGATGCTGCCCTTCCTCGGCTCGATGCCGCCGAGCGCGAGCACGTAGCGGCCGAGCTCGGCCCGCCACTCCCCCGCCGCGGCACCGCCGGCCGCGGCGGCGAACCGCGCGGCGTCGACGCCGTTCGGGATCACCGCCGGCGCCCGCCCCCAACCCGCCGCCACCTCGTCCGCGACCGCCCGCGACACCGCGAGCAGCCCGGCCGGCCCGGTGATCGCGCGCTCGTGGCAGGCGATCAGCGCGGGCGTCGTGAAGGCGTCGAGATGGTGCACCGTGCGGAGCAGCCCGCCGGCCCCCGCGAAGCCCGCGTCGAGCGCGGCGTTCGCCGAGATGCAGTCCTGCGCATGCACGACGTCCCACTCCTCGCCGTCGTCGCCGAGCGCCGCCGCCATCGCATCGAGCGAGCGGACGATCCGGTCGCCGACGTCCTCCCCGTCGCGCGCCGCGAACGGCACCACCCGGACCGCAACCGCGGGGTCGACCGCGCGGAAGAAGGCGGAGTCGCCGCCGCGGCCGAGCGTCCAGACGGTCACCTCGTGCCCGCGCCGGGCCAGCGCCTCCGACAGCGCGAGCGTGTGCACCACGCCGCCGCGGGGCTTGGTGGAGTAGGTCAGCTGCGCGATCCGCACGGGGTCTCCTTCGGGCGGGGCGGCGCCCACGGGCGGCACCGGTCGGACGGGCGGCGCCAAGTTCAGACGGTGGGAGCCGCGCGGTGGTACGCGTGCTCGGCGCGGTCGCGCAGGTGGTCCATGCTGCGGCGAGCGCGGGCGACGGAGGCGGCGACGTCGTCCGTCGCGACCGCCAGCCCGCCCTTCGCCCAGGTCTTCGCGAGGATCTCGCCGGCCGGGTCCACGACCTTCGCCTGCCCGAGGAAGCGCAGCCCGCCGAGCACGCCGGTCTGGTTCGAGGAGACCAGGTAGACCTGGTTCTCCGCGGCACGCGCGCAGTCGTAGAGGTCGAACAGGTGCGCCTGGCGGTCGTTGCGGATCCGGTCCGATCTGTCGGTGACGCTCGCCGGCCAGGCGCTGAGGCAGCAGAGGATCTCCGCCCCGTCGAGGGCGAGCGAGCGCGCCGACTCCGGGAAGGTCTTGTCGAAGTCGATCATCATCCCGATCCGCCCCACGGCCGTGTCGAACGAGCGGAAGGAGTCGCCCGCCGCGTACGCCTCCGACTCGCCCAGCGGCAGGTGCACCTTGCGGTGCGTCCCGATCACCTCGCCGCCCTGCACGCAGACCGCCGAGTTGTAGCGCCGCTCCTCACCGCCCTCGAGCGCGCGCTCCGCGATGCCGAAGCAGACGGTGGTGTCGCCCGCCATCGCCGCGACGGCCGCGACCTCCGGCCCGTCGACCTCCACGGCCTGCGGCAGGTCGTCCGGGCCGGGGTGGTGCATGTCGAGGAGGTAGCCGCCGAGGGTCGCGTCCGGCAGCACCAGCAGGTCGATCCCGCGCTCCTGCGCGCTCGCGATCATGCCGGGCAGCTTGATCAGGGTGCGCTCGATGTCGCGGCCGAAGTGCGCCGCGACCGCGGCCATCGTGATCGTCGACATGGTCCTTCTCTCCCGCCCTCTGCAGGCGGACGGTGCGCTCGGGCGGACAGGAAGCCGTCGCCCTCCGCTGCCCCGCGCGGCCGGACGGCGCGCCCGCGGCGAGCGCGTGGCCGTCACCGTACCGCGGCGCCCTCGAGACGGTTCAACCGCGCGCCGCCGAGCAGCTGCTGCACCACGTGCTCCGCATCCCGCGCGATCGCCTCGAAGCGCCCGGAGCCCCAGGTGTTCAGCCACGGCAGCCCGAGGAAGTGCAGCCCGGGCACGGCGGTGGCGCCGCGCCGGTGGGTGGGGTGCCCGGCGCCGTCGAAGACGCCGATCTGCATCCAGGAGTAGTCGGCCCGGAAGCCGACCGCCCAGACGATGCTCGTGATCCCGGCGGCCGCCAGGTCGAGCTCCTCGATCTCGCGCTCCGGCCGCCAGACCGGCGTGTAGCGAGCCTCGGTCGGCGCCTGGATCCCCGAGCGCTCGATGTAGGCGTCGATGTCGTTCTTGATCGACTCCGCCACCGAGTCCGCGTAGTCGAGCGACGCCTCCGCCGTCGGCGCGAACCGCAGCGACCCGCCCTCGACGTGCTGCAGCCGGCCGTAGAGCGTCATCCCATCGCGGGCGAACGCCCGCAGGTCGATGTCGCGACCGCCGCCGCGTCCGGTGACATAGTGGTTGGTCGACTCCCGCTTGGAGAGCCCGCCCACCTGCGCGTGCACCGGCACGTCGTAGACGCCCATGTCGGCGAGCCAGGCGACGCAGTCGCGGCCGCGGTAGAACCGGGCGACCCGCGGAGCCGTCCCCAGTGCCAGGTGCACGTCGCGCCCCTCGAGGAAGAGGTCCTCCGCGATCTGCGCGCCGGACTGGCCGGAGCCGACGACGAGCACGCCGCCCTCGGGCAGCGCCGCGGCGGAGCGGTAGTCCGCCGAGTGCAGCTGCACGATCGCGTCCGGGATGCGGTGCGCGACCGCCGGCAGGACCGGCCGGTGGTAGCCGCCGGTGGCGACGACGACCTGGTCCGCCGTGATCGTGCCGCGCGAGGTGACGATCTCGAACGCCCCGTCGGCGCTCTCTCGCAGCCGGAGCACCTCGGTGTCCTCGGCCACCGGCGCGCCGAACGACTCGGCGTAGCGCCGCACCCAGGCGTGCACCTCGTCGCGGGTCATGAACCCGTCCGGGTCGTCACCGTCGTAGGGGTAGCCGGGGAGCCGGCACTGCCAGTTCGGCGTGACGAGCGTGAAGTTGTCCCAGCGGCGGTCGATCCAGTCGTGCGCGATCGTGTCGCGCTCGATCACGAGGTGCTCGACGCCCTGGTCGGTGAGCAGTCGGCTGACCGACAGCCCGGCCTGGCCGGCGCCGATCACGGCGACCGGCAGGTGCCGGCCGTTCTCGAGCGCGGTCATGCGCGCGCCCCCTGCGCGGACGCGGGGACGGAGGACGGAGGGAGCGGCGGATCCATCGCCAGCACCCGCACGCGCCCGCCGTCGAAGCGCGCGGCGGCCGCGAGGATCTCCGACTCCTGCTGCAGCGCGGAGGTGCAGGCGAAGCCGAACTTCGCGCGCACCCGCTCGCTCGCCAGCCGCAGCGCCTCGGTCGAGCGGCCGACGAAGTCCTCGAGCGGGTAGCTCTCGCCCTCGGCGAGGTAGTCGTGCATCACCAGGCTCGGCGAGTAGCAGCGCTCCTCGACGCCGTCCGGCCAGCGGACGTGGAAGGTCATCTCAGGCATGGACCAGCCCTCCGCTCCACACGCGCTCGATGTCGTAGGCGTCCGGCCGGCGGTCGCGGAGGTGGAACATCCCGCCGCGCATCGCCTCGAAGGTGCCCCGCACGTCGATGTCGGCGACCGCCATCCCCGAGCCGAGCAGCGTCGTCGCCAGGATGTTGCCGCCCGGATCGACGACCTTCGCGTTGCCCACGTAGCGGAGCGACCCGAAGGTGCCGGACTGGTTCGACGCCAGCCAGAACACCTGGTTGTCCAGGGCGCGGGCGATGTCGAACTGGTTGAAGCGGTAGGTCCAGCGGTCCTCCTGCAGGTTCTCCGCCGTCGCCGTCCGCGCGGCCGGCCAGGCCGAGAGCGAGGCGATGATCTCCGCCCCGTCCAGCGCCATCGAGCGGGCCGCCTCCGGGAACGCCTTGTCGTAGCAGATCTGCAGCCCGACCCGGCCGACCGGCGTCTCGAAGACCGAGTAGCCGGGCCCGGGCGAGTACGACATGTGCTCGCCGAGCGGCTGGTGCACCTTGCGGTAGCTGCCGTAGATCTGCCCGCCGTCGAGCAGGGCGGCCGCGTTGTAGCGGGTCTCGCCGTCCGCGTCGAGCTCGCAGAAGCCGATCGCGACCAGCAGGTCGCCGGCGATCTCCTGCACCCGGCGCAGCTCCGGACCGTCCAGCGCGATCGCCGGCGGCATCGAGCGCGTGGTCGTCTTGACCGTGTCGCCGTGGTTGCCGAGGGAGGAGAGGTAGCCGCCGATCGCGGCCTCGGGCAGGACGAGGAACTCGACCCGCTTCTCGCGGGCCTCCTCGGCCAGCGCGGCGATGAGCGCGTAGTTCTGATCGAGGTCGCGGGTGAAGTTCGCCGCGACCGATCCGACGACGGTCATGGCGCGCGCCTAGAGGTTGTAGGTCGAGTTGATGATGGCGCCCTTGCGGGCGTAGTGGATGACGGCGTCCTGGACGTCGAGCGGGTGGCAGGGGATGGTGCCCTCGATCAGGTCCTCCTCGCGCAGGCCGTGCAGCGCCATGCCGAAGCGGCAGACGAAGACGCGGTTGCCCTCGTCGATGAAGGTCTTCAGGGCGTCGTTGATGTTCTGCTCGCCCGGGAAGCCGGAGTCGCCGACCGTCGGGAAGCCGCGGGTCGCCATCGCGTTGATCGTGCCGGGGCCGTAGAAGTAGACGGCCGACTCGAAGCCCTTGCGGGCCGCGCGGGTCGCCTGCAGGATCGCGACGAAGCTGACCGAGGACTCGTGCGCGATGCCGTGCACGAGGGTGAAGTAGGACTGGCCGGGCTCGGCCTGGTAGTCGGGGAAGACCTTGGTGGAGCCGTAGAGGTTGCTGCCCTTGGGCAGCGAGGGGTGCGCGATCTCGGAGCGCGACTTCTCGATGTTCGCACTGATCTGCTCTTCGATGCTGGTCTGGTCGTCGGTCATGAGAACCTCCGGGGTTCGGTGAGGAGCGCGCCGGGCGGGGCGCGAGCGAGTGGTGCAGGGACAGGAGTGCCGGGTGGAACGGGCGGTGCTGTGATGCAGAGGCCGGCGTCGCTCGGGGCGGTGCGAGGACGAGCGGAGCGACGGGGCCGGGTCGGGAGCGGTCGTCCCGACTGCGTCCAGTCAAGGCCGCTCGTGTTTCCGAGTGGTTTCGGCCAGAAGAAGCCTGCGTGACGGCGGGCGGGCATCGGGGCCGCCGCCGGATGTAACACGATCGCGTTCCCGATGTCATCGCTCCGAAACACCGCGTTGACCTAATGGAGGCTCACGACGTCGGACTCCGCCGTCGCGCACCGCTCGACTCGAGACTCCGAGGAGCACCATGACCGATCTGCAGACGCCCCGCCTCCGCACCGCCGATCCCGCACCCTCCGACTCCGCCCACTCCTCCTGCGCCGCCGACGCCTGCGGCTCGGCCCCCGTCCGCCGCACCGGCTCCTCCGCTCTGCGCACCCGCGTCGACATCGCCCTGCAGGGCATCCGCGTCGACGCCCCCGTGCACCGCGAGGCCGGCGCCGGCCCGAGCGACGACGGGCACGTGATGCTCGGCGGCCTCGGCGCCGCCATCCCGGTGAACCCGAAGAGCCCCTACGCCGTCACCAACGGCCGCCTCCTGCTCGACGGCGCCGACATCGGCCTCGACGTCGAGCCGGTGAAGCGCCCGCGCTTCTACGACCTCAACACCGCCGACGGCGTCTCCTACGAGAAGATCGCCCGCCTGCACGGCCGGAACATCCTGGCCACCACCGTCGTGCAGACCTGCATGCGCTACGACGAGGCCGAGCGCTGCCGCTTCTGCGCGATCGAGGCCTCGCTCGCCAACGACTCCACCATCGCGGTGAAGACCCCGGCGCAGCTCGCCGAGGTCGCCGAGGCGGCCGCCCGGCTCGACGGCATCCGCCAGATGGTGATGACCACCGGCACCTCGAAGGGCCGCGACCGGGGGGCCCGGCACCTCGCCCGCTGCGTCCGCGCGGTGCTCCAGGCCGTCCCCGGGCTGCCGATCCAGGTGCAGTGCGAGCCGCCGGAGGACCTCGCCGCCCTGCAGGAGCTCAAGGACGCCGGCGCCCTCTCGATCGGCATCCACATCGAGTCGATGGACGACGACATCCGCCGCCGCTGGACCCCCGGCAAGGCGCGCGTTTCGACGGCGAAGTACTGGGAGGCCTGGGACGAGGCGGTGCGGATCTTCGGCCGCAACCAGGTCTCGACGTACCTGCTCGTCGGCCTCGGCGAGGACCCGGACGAGCTGGTCGCGAGCGCCGGCGAGCTGATCGAGCGCGGGATCTACCCGTTCGTGGTGCCGTTCCGGCCGCTGAAGGGCACGCTGGCGACGGAGGTGGACCACGTCCTGCCGCCGGCCGGCTCGCTGCTGGAGAAGGTCAGCGAGCAGGTCGCCGCGCTGCTGATCGCCGCGGGGATGCTCTCCTCCGGGCAGAAGGCGGGCTGCGCGGCCTGCGGCGCCTGCGGCGTGCTGAAGACCGCCGGCGCCTGATGGAGCTCTCGATCCTCGAGGGGGTCCGGGCGGTCGCGCCTGCTGCCCGCGACGCCTTCGTGGTCGTGGTCGCCGATGCGGCCGAGGTGGCCGCCTACCGCGCGCTGCGCCGCGAGGTCTTCGTCGGCGAGCAGGGCCTCTTCGACGCGGACGACCGCGACGCGCTCGACGAGGATCCGCGCACCGTCGTGCTGGTCGCCCGCTCGGCCGACGGCGTGCTGGGCGGGGTGCGGATCGCTCCCGCCCTCGAGCAGGATCTGGGCTGGTGGACCGGAAGCCGGCTGGTCGTCCGCCGCAGCGCCCGCGGCGGCGCCGGCATCGGAGCCGCGCTGGTGCGGGCCGCCTGCGCCGAGGCCGAGGCGCGCGGGGTGATCCGCTTCGAGGCGACCGTGCAGACGCAGAACGTGGTGCTCTTCCGCCGGCTCGGCTGGGACCGGCTCGGCGCCGTCGAGGTCGCGGGTGCGCCCCATGTGCGGATGCGCTGGCCCATCGACCGCTTCGACCGGCTCGCGCGCGGCGCCAAGGCCGCGCTCGGTCCGCTGCTGGACGCCTTCGCCAGCCAGCTCGGCGGCCCGGGCTTCCGCGGCGACGACGGCGCGCCCGTCCCCGGCTCCGACCTCGTCGCCGTCTGCGACGCGATCGTCCCCTCGATGGTCGAGCGGGACCCGGAGTGGGCGGGCTGGTGCTCGGTGCTCGTCAACATCAACGACCTCACGGCCATGGGCGCGGACCCGGTCGGCCTGCTCGACGCGGTCGCCGCGCGCGACGCCTCCTTCGCCGCCCGCATCCTCCGCGGACTGCGCGCCGGCGCCGAGGCCTGGGGCGTGCCGCTGCTCGGCGGGCACACTCAGCTCGGCGTCCCGGCCGCCCTCTCGGTGACCGGCCTCGGCCGCACCGCGCGCCCGGTCCCCGGCAGCGCCCCGGTCGGACACGAGCTGAGCCTGACCGCCGACCTCGCCGGCGGCTGGCGCCCGGGCTACGCCGGGCTGCAGTGGGACTCGACCTCGGGCCGCTCACCGGAGGTGCTGCGGGCGCTCGCAGCTAGTGTCGGCTCCGGCACGCCCGACGGCGCGAAGGACGTCAGCATGGCCGGGCTGGTCGGCACCGTCGGCATGCTCGCGGAGGCGTCCGGCGCCGGCGCCGAGCTCGAGGTCGCCGCGATCCCCCGCCCCACCGCGGCAGGCCTCGCCGACTGGCTCTCCTGCTTCCCCGGCTTCGCGATGCTCACCGCCGACCGTCCCGGCGCCTCCCGGATGGGAACGCCGCACACGACGACCGCCGCCATCGGCCGCATCGTCCCCGGCGAGGGCGTCGCCCTCCGCTGGCCCGACGGCGAGAGCACCCCGGCCATCACGGCCTCCGTCACCCGCCTCGGCCCCGCCTGATGCTGGTCGAGTAGCCCCGCACGGCCGAATCGAGACCCCCCGTCCCCAACAGGGCGAGTCTGCAGACCCGCCCTCTGACGCCGGTGGATCTCGATACGCCCGCTCCGCGGGCTACTCGATCAGCATGGACGTCCCATGACCGCAATCGGAGCCCAGAAGAAACGTCCGCTCACACCAACATGCTGGTCGAGTAGCCCCGCAGGGGCGTATCGAGACCCACCGTCCCCAACAGGGCGGATCTGCAGACCCGCCCTCTGACAACGGTGGATCTACCTGGACGAGTCGCCCGCAGACATGCTGGTCGAGTAGCCCCGCAGGGGCGTATCGAGACCCGCCGTCCCCAGCAGGGCGGATCTGCAGACTCCCGTTCTGACGGCGGACGATCTCGATACGCCCGCTGCGCGGGCTACTCGATCAGCATGGACGTCCCACCCCTCTCAGCCGATGTTGTGCGGGACGTTCCGTTTGAGCCGCCCCGGCGCGGGTACCGGAGGTCTGCACGCGCGTCCGCGACCCCTGCGGACGCCTCCGACCGAGAGGTGACCGTGACCATCGACACCGCGACCCCCGCCGCCGGCACGACCGGCGCCACCGCCGACCTCGCCGCCGAGGCAGTCTCTCGCGCCCGCGCCGCCTTCCCCGCCTGGGCCGCCACCGCGCCCGCCGAGCGCGGCGCCCTCCTGCGCGCCGCCGCCCACCGCGTGGCCGCCCGCGAGCAGGAGCTCGCCGACCTCAACACCGAGGAGACCGGCAAGCCCGCCGGCGACGCCCTCGGCGGCGTCCGCGCCGGCGTCGACACCCTGCTGCAGTACGCCGAGCTCGGCCCGCTACACCGCGGCAAGAGCCTGCGCGGCGGCGCCCTCAACGTCGACCTCGCGCTGCCGCACCCGCGCGGCGTCGTCCTGGCGCTCACCCCCTGGAACGACCCGGTCGCCGTGGCCGCCGGCATGCTCGGCGCCGCGATCGTCTCCGGCGACGTCGTCGTGCACAAGCCCAGCGAGCGCAGCCCCGGCACCGGCGCGCTCTTCACCCGCCTGCTCGCCGACGCCCTGCCCGAGGGCGTGCTGACCCTCGTCGAGGGCGACGGCGCCGTGGGCGACGCCCTGGCCCGCACCGACGGCGTCGACGTCCTCGCGCACGTCGGCTCGACCGCCACCGGCCGCGCCCTGGCCCGGATCGCCGCCGTCACCGGCGCGCACACCATCCTCGAGAACGGCGGCAACGACGCGCTCGTCGTCGACCGCGACGTCGACCCGGTCTGGGCCGCCGAGCAGGCCGCCCTCGGCGCCTTCGCCAACGCGGGCCAGATCTGCACCTCCGTCGAGCGGATCTACGTGCACCGCGACGTCGCCGAGGCCTTCACCGCCGCGCTGGTCGTCGAGGCCGAGCGCTGGCGCGACGGCCCGCTCCCCCGCCTGGTCGACGCCCGGATGCGCGACGCCGTGCACGAGCACGTCACCTCCGCCGTCCGCGACGGCGCCCGCGTCCTGACCGGCGGCGAGCCCGGCGACGGCACCTTCTACCCCGCCACCGTCCTCGCCGACTGCACCGACGAGATGCTGGTGATGACCGAGGAGACCTTCGGCCCCGTCGCCCCCGTCCTCGTCGTCGACGACTTCAACGAGGCGCTCACCCGCGCCGCCGCCGGCCCCTACGGCCTCGCGGCGACCGTCCTCACCGCCGACATGGAGCACGCGCACCGCGCCGCGGCGACCCTCAAGGTCGGCACCGTCAAGATCAACGGCGTCTTCGGCGGCGCCCCCGGCGGCAGCGCGCAGCCCCGCGGCACCAGCGGCTCGGGCTTCGGCTACGGCCCCGAGCTGCTCGACGAGATGACCACCACCACGGTCGTGCACTTCGGCCTCCCCGTCCTCCCGAGCGACGCGCGATGAGCCTCGAGGGCTCCGCGCTCCAGCGGGCGAGCGCGCTGGTCGCGCACGTGCGCGAGCGCCCGCCGGTCGTCGCCGTCGTCGGCGACCTCATCCTCGACTCGTGGTGGCTCGGCGAGGCCGAGCGGGTCACCCGCGAGGCCCCCGCCCCGGTGCTGCGCCTCGAGGACGTCGTCGACGTCGCCGGCGGCGCGGCCAACACCGCGGCGAACCTCTGCGCGCTCGGCGCCGTGGTCCGCACGGTCGGAGTCGCCGGCCGCGACCCCGAGGGCGACCGTCTCCTCGCCGCGCTCGAGCGCGCGGGCCTGGACACGGGCGCGATCGTCCGGAGCGACGCCGCCACCACCATCAAGACCCGCGTCGTCGGCGGCGACAGCGTGATGCTGCGCGTCGACTCCGGCCCGCACCGCCCGTCCGACCCCGAGCTGGCCGAGCTCGCCGAGGCTGCCGTCCGCGCGGCCGACGGCGCCGACGCCGTGCTCGTCTGCGACTACGGCTCCGGGATCCTCCGCGAGGCGGTCGAGCGCGTGCTCACCGTGCAGCGCCCCGGCCTCCTCGTGATCGACGCGCACGAGCTCGCCGACTGGGCCTTCGCGGCCCCGGACCTCGTCACCCCGAACGCGAAGGAGGCGGAGCGCCTCCTCGGCACCCCGCTCGGCCGCGGCACCGAGCGCGCCGCCGCCGTCCGCGCCGCCGCCGACCGGCTGCGCGAGCGCTCCGGCGCCCGCCACGTCGTCGTCACCCTCGACCGCGACGGCTCGACCGCGCTCGACGCCGACGGCACCGTCAGCCGCACCTTCGCGCAGCCCGCGGAGGAGAAGCAGGCGTCGGGCGCCGGCGACACCTTCGCGGCCACCGCGACCCTCGCGCTCGCCGCCGGCCGCTCGCTCGCCACCGCCGTCGACCTGGCGCAGGCCGCCGCCGACGTGGTCGTCCAGCGCCCCGGCACCTCCGTCTGCACCGCGGACGACCTGCTCGCCTCGCTCGCCGCCCCCGGCGCGGTCGTGCTCGGCGAGGACGGCCTGGTCGAGGTGCTCGCCGAGGAGGCCCGCCGCGGCCGCCGCATCGTCTTCACCAACGGCTGCTTCGACGTCCTGCACCGCGGCCACACCGCCTACCTCCGCCAGGCGCGCGAGCTCGGCGACGTGCTGGTCGTCGCGGTCAACGACGACGACTCCGTCCGCCGGCTGAAGGGCGTTGGCCGCCCGATCAACCCCGAGGGCGACCGCGCGGGCGTCATCGCCGAGCTGGGCTGCGTCGACTACGTCACGCTCTTCAGCGGCGACACCCCGATCCCGCTGCTCGAGCGCGTGCAGCCGGACGTCTACGTGAAGGGCGGCGACTACGCCCCCGACATGCTCGCGGAGGCGGTGGTCGTCCGCTCCTACGGCGGCACCGTCACCACCGTCGGCTACGTCTCCGAGCACTCGACCACCGAGATGGTGCAGCGCATCCGGTCGGCGTCGGCGCCGTGAGCAGCCGCCGCTGGTCCGGGCTCTGGGCCCGCGAGATCCCGCCGGAGGCACCCGCCGTCGACGTGCTGATCCCGACAGTCGGCCGCTCGGCCGAGCTGGCGACGACCCTCGCGGGCCTCGCGGCGCAGGACGACCCGCCCTTCCGCGTGATCGTCAGCGACCAGTCGGACTCGGCCGCGACGGAGACCGATCCGACCGTGGTCTCGATGCTGCGCGTCCTCGCGGTCCAGGGCCGCGATCCCCTGGTGCGCCGCCACCTCCCCCGGCGCGGCCTCGCAGAGCAGCGACACTTCCTGCTCTCGCTCGCCACCGCCCCCGCGGTGCTCTACCTCGACGACGACGTCTGGCTCGAGCCGGGGATGCTCGCGCGGCTGCACGAGGCGCTCGAGCGCCTGGACTGCGGCTTCGTCGGCTCGGCCGTCCAGGGGCTCTCCTACCTCGGCGACGAGCGGCCGCACGAGCAGACCGCGTTCGAGCCCTGGGACGAGGGCGTGCGGCCCGAGCGGATCCGGCGGGGCACGCCGGAGTTCGAGCGCTGGCCGCTGCACAACGCCGCGAACCTCAGCCACGTGGCCGCCCGCCTCGACGTGCCGGAGGGCGCCTGGCGCGCCTACCGCGTCGCCTGGCTCGGGGCGTGCGTGCTCTACCGTCGCGAGGCGCTCGTCGCCTGCGGCGGCTTCGACTTCTGGGAGCAGCTGCCCCCGGAGCACAGCGGCGAGGACGTCGCCGCGCAGTGGCGCGTCATGGAGCGCTTCGGCGGCGCGGGGCTCGTCCCCAGCGGTGCCGTGCACCTCGAGACGCCCACGACGGTCACCGACCGGCGCGTCGACGCCTTCGACCGGCTCTTCACCGAAGAGCACCAGCACTGACCGAACGACGAAAGGACAGCACGATGGATGCACCCAACCCGATCCAGGTCCAGAAGTACCTCGCCGGGATCGACTACCCGGCCTCGAAGGACACGATCGTCGAGACCGCCGAGAAGGAGGGCGCCGACAGCGACGTCCTCGACGCGCTCCGCGCCATCCCGGCCGGCGACTACGACAAGCCCACCGACGTGAGCTCCGCCGTCTCGAACGTCTGACCCCCTCCGCGAGATGCCACTTGTGAGCACGACACGCCGTGTCGCCCGCCCACAAGTGGCATCTCGCACGTGGAGGTCGCACCTCCGGTGCGGCTGCCCTTCCATGCTGGTCGAGTAGTCGTCCGCACGACGACGTGAGGTCGCACCTGCGGTGCGGCGCCCGCTTCATGCTGGTCGAGTAGCCCCGAAGGGGCGTATCGAGACCCACCGTCCTCAGCACGACGGTCTGCAGACCCGGTCTCCTGACGCAGGTGGATCTCGATACGCCCGCTGCGCGGGCTACTCGATCAGCATGGAGGCCGCCTCCGGGACGAGACGCTTCCTGCACTGACGACGGTCCCTTCCCTGCCGGTCGAGTAGCCGTCCGTAGGACGGCGTATCGAGACCCGCCCCGCCCGCACTCAGGCCGAGACGGCCTCCCGCTCTTTCAGCACGCCCGACTCCAGCGCCGCGAACGACAGCACCTTGTACCCCTCCGTCTCGAAGAAGATCGTCGCGCGATCGTCCTCGACGCTCATGACGGTCCCGGCACCCCACTCGCGGTGCTCGACGGCCTCGTCGACGCTCAACGGTGCGTCGGAGGGAGCCGCGGACGCCGCCTCGTCGGCCGTCTCCTGGCGCGCCTCGTGCCGCTCGCAGCCGTCGCAGTTGCCGCACCACTCCGGACCCTCGACCCCGAAGTAGTCGAGCAGCACGCGCCGACGGCACTGCGTCGTCTCGGCATACGCCCGCATCATCGACAGCCGCGACTCGGCGATCCGCTCGCGGGAGGAGAGCTCCTCCTTCACCGCGCGCACCGCGTCGTCGCCGCTCGCGTCGCTCACGGCCCGCAGCCCGCCGTCGGTCTCCAGCAGATCCGCCTCGGCGAGGTCATTCACCAACCGCGCGACGGTGCGCGGCGACTTGCCCAGCGCCTCCGCCAGCTCAGCGACCTGCACGCCCGGCTTGTCGGACACGGCCGCCCACACCACGCGCAGCGCGGCCGGCTCGACCCGGCGCTTGGCGAAGAAGCGGCGCAGCCCCAGGTCCTCGAGCCGGTAGTGCAGCGCACCGGTGGCCGGCTCGCCGTCGCGCCCCGAGCGCCCGATCTCCTGGTAGTACGCGTCCAGCGACTCGGTCGTCGTCGCGTGCAGCACGTAGCGCACGTCGGCGCGATCGATCCCCATTCCGAAGGCGGAGGTGGCGACCACCACGTCGAGGTCGCCGTCGCGCCAGCGCTCGTGCACCTCGCGCCGCTCGCTCGTCTTGAGCCCCGCATGATAGGCCGCGACGCTCCGGCCCGAGTCCGCGATCTCCGCCGCATAGGTCTCGGTCTCCTTGCGCGTGGCCACGTAGACGAGCCCCGGCGCCGTCCAGCTGCGCGCCTCCTCGACCACGGCCGCGCGCTTCTCGTTCTCGCTCTCGTGGCGGTGCACCACGAGCCGGATCTCGGGGCGGTCGACGCCGTGCACCTGCACCTCGGGGTCGGTCATGCCGAGCCGCTCGATGATCTCCTCGCGCACCGGACGGGAGGCGGTCGCGGTCATCGCGAGCACCGGCGGCTCGCCCAGCGCGCTGCGGACGTCCTTCAGCCGCAGGTAGTCCGGGCGGAAGTCGTGACCCCAGGAGGAGACGCAGTGCGCCTCGTCGACGACGAGGAGCGAGACGCCGGCCGCGGCGAGCCGCGCGACGTTCTCCTCCTTGGCCAGCTGCTCCGGAGCGAGCAGCACGTACAGCGGTCCGCCCTCGTCGATGCGCTCCCAGGCGCGCGCGACGGCGGCGGCACCCTGAGCGGAGTTGATGGCGACGGCGGGCGGCGCGGCCGGCGCGGCCGCGATCGAGGCGAGCTGGTCGGCCTGCAGCGCGACCAGCGGCGAGACGACGAGCACGACGCCCCCGCGCTCGGCACCGGCGATCTGATACACGGCTGACTTGCCGCCGCCCGTCGCGAGGACGAGCAGCGTGTCGCGGCCGGCCGCGGCGGACTCGATCGCCTCGCGCTGCCCCGGCAGCAGCGACGTCCAGCCGAAGTCCTCGCGGGCGATCCGGTCGACGCTGCCGCGCGTGATCGTCTTCGCGGTCGTCTTCTGGGCTGTAGCGGTCTTCTTCGCGCGGCTCTTCTCGGCGGCGGCGATCTTCGTGGCAGTGGCCTTCTTCGTGGCGGTGGTATCGGAACTGCGGGTCGTGCGGGACGAGCTCATGCTTCGACGCTACGACTCCCTCCTCGCCGAGCGTCTCCGCTTGACAGCTCCGGGGAGCACGGTGAAGCCGTCACCCCGCCTCATGCTGGTCGCAGAGCGCTGGAGTGCCCCCATGGTGGTCGAGTAGCGCCGCTGCCGACCCATGCTGGTCGAGTAGCGCCGCGGGCGCGTATCGAGACCCGCCGTCCTCAGCAGGGCGGGCCTGCAGACTTCTGTTCCGACGCTGGTGGATCTCGATACGCCCGCTCCGCGGGCTACTCGATCAGCATGAAGACAGCCGCTCATCAGCATGCAGGCAACTGCTCGATCAGCATGAAGGCGGCTGCTCGTTCAGCAGTCACCGCGCTCGGATCATGCTGGTCGAGTAGCGCCGGAGGCGCGTATCGAGACCCGCCCACCGCCGGAACGTGTCAAGACCCTGCCGCCCGCGACCACCCGCGTGCTCGGATGGATCCACCGACGAGAGGAGCCCCCGTGCCCGAGAACGTGAACGAGGACCTGCCCGAGCAGGAGTCCGACCTGACCCCGAACACCGGCGGCGCCCAGACCGTGCTGCCCGGCGAGGACGCGACCGACGCCAGCGCCGCGGGCGCCGCTCCCGGTGGCACCGCCATCGACCGCGGCGTCTCCGACACCGTCACGGAGGGCGACAGCGCCGGCGACACCGTCTCCGGCGACGCCGACCTCCCCGACGACACCGACGGCCCCGTCACCGACGACCGCGCCTCCGCCGACTGAGCCGAGCCCGTCACCGCCCGCGAGATGCCACTTGCGTACGCGACACGCCGTGAGAAGCGTGCACAAGTGGCATCTCGCGGAGACGCGTCAGCCCCGGGACACCACCGGGCTGAAGAGCGTGCCGATGCCCTCGATGTCGATCGCGACCGTGTCGCCGTTCGCGATCGGCCCGACGCCCGCCGGCGTCCCGGTCAAGATGATGTCGCCCGGCAGCAGCGTGAACACGCGCGACACGTACGCGATGATCTCGGGCACCCCGTGGATCATGTCGCCCGTGTTCCCGGACTGCAGCCGCCGCCCGTTCACCCGCGTCTCGAGCGCGCTCTCGTTCCAGACGAACTCGGTCTCGATGACCGGCCCGATCGGGCAGAACGTGTCGTAGCCCTTGGCCCGCGCCCACTGCCCGTCCGACTTCTGCAGGTCGCGCGCCGTGACGTCGTTCGCGATCGTGTAGCCGAAGACGACGTCCTCGTAGTCCTCCGCCCGCACGTTCTTCGCGATCGCGCCGATCACGATCGCGAGCTCGCCCTCGAACTCCACCTGCTGGCTGTCCTCGGGCAGCACGATCGCCTCGTCCGGCCCGATCACCGAGGTGTTCGGCTTCAGGAACATCAGCGGCTCGGCCGGAGCGTCGCCGCCCATCTCGGCCGCGTGGTCGGAGTAGTTCTTGCCGATCCCGATCACCTTCGAGCGCGGGATCACCGGCGCGAGCAGCTTCGCCTCGGCGAGCGGGATCCGCTCCCCCGTGGTCTCGAAGCCCGCGAACATCGGGTCGCCGGCGAGCACGACCAGGTCGTCCTCGTCCAGGATCCCGAAGTGGATCGCGCCCCCGTTGTCCCCGGAGCGCTGCGTGGCGAATCGTGCGATCTTCATGCGTCCAACCTCGTCATCCAGCCGTGCGTGTCCTCGCGACGTCCGTACTGGATGTCGGTCAGCTCCTCGCGCAGCGACATCGTCAGCGCGCCGGCCGGCGCGCCCTCGTGGCCCACCGAGAAGCCGTCACCCTTGAGCTCGGCGATCGGCGTGATGACCGCCGCGGTCCCGCAGGCGAACACCTCGACCACGTCGCCGGATTCGACCCCGTCGCGCCACTCGTCGATCGACACCTGGCGGCGCTCCACGCGGTGGCCGCGGTCCTCGGCCAGCTGCAGCACGCTGTCGCGGGTGATCCCCTCGAGGATCGAGTCCGACTCCGGTGTGACGAGCGTGCCGTCCTTCTTCACCAGCACCACGTTCATGCCGCCGAGCTCCTCGATCCAGCGGGACTCCTGCGAGTCGAGGAAGAGAACCTGCGCGCAGCCGTGCTGGTACGCCTCCTGCTGCGGCAGCAGCGACGAGGCGTAGTTGCCGCCGGTCTTCGCCGCTCCCGTGCCGCCCTTGCCCGCGCGGGCGAAGGACGTCGACAGCCAGATCGACACCGGGGCCACGCCGCCGGAGAAGTAGGCGCCGGCCGGGCTCGCGATCACGTAGTAGCCGACCTCCTCGGCCGCGCGCACGCCGAGGAACGCCTCCTTGGCGAACATGAACGGCCGCAGGTACAGGCTCGTCTCCGGCTCGGACGGCACCCACGCGCCGTCCGCCGCGATCAGCTGCCGCAGCGACTCGACGAACAGCTCGGTCGGCAGCTCGGGCAGCGCGAGCCGGCGGGCGGAGCGCTGCAGCCGGCCGGCGTTCGCCTCGGGGCGGAAGGTCCAGATCGAGCCGTCCGCGTGGCGGTAGGCCTTCATCCCCTCGAAGATCTCCTGCGCGTAGTGCAGCACGGCCGCGGCCGGGTCGAGCTGGATCGGTCCGTACGGCTCGACGCGCGGCTGGTGCCAGCCATCGGCGCGCGACCAGCGGATGTCGACCATGTGGTCGGTGAAGTGGACCCCGAAGCCGGGGTTCGCGAGGATGCGGGCGCGCTCCTCGTCGGAGCGGGGCGCGGGGTTGGCGGTCACCTCGAAGGCGAGGTCCTGCGCGGAGAGGATGTCGGTCATGAGGGGTTCTTCCTGGAGTGGCGTGGGGCCCAGGGGCGGGGGCCGGAGAGGAGGGTCAGCGGAGCCGCGAGACGACGGAGTCGCCGATCGCGGCCGTGGAGCGCGGGGTGCCGTCGCGCGACTCGATGTCGGCGGTCACGGCCGCCGTCACGCGGGCGGCCTCGTCGCCGCGACCCAGGTGGTCGAGCAGCAGCGCCACCGACAGGATCGCGGCGGTCGGATCGGCGAGCTGCTTCCCGGCGATGTCGGGCGCGGATCCGTGGACCGGCTCGAACATGCTGGGGAACGCGCCGTCGGGGTTGATGTTGCCCGAGGCCGCGAGTCCGATGCCGCCGCTGATCGCGCCGGCCAGATCGGTCAGGATGTCGCCGAACAGGTTGTCGGTGACGATGACGTCGAACCTAGCAGGATCGGTCACCAGGAAGATCGTCGCCGCGTCCACGTGGAGGTAGTCGACGGCCACGTCCTCGTAGGTGGCCCCCACCTCGTCCACGAGCCGCTTCCACAGCGAGCCCGCGAAGACCAGGACGTTCGTCTTGTGCACCAGCGTCAGCTTCGAGCGGCGCTTGCGGGCCAGCTCGAAGGCGTGCCGGACGACGCGCTCGACGCCGTAGGCCGTGTTCACCGAGACCTCGTTGGCGATCTCGTGCGGCGTCCCCTGGCGGATCGACCCGCCGTTGCCGACGTACGGACCCTCCGTGCCCTCGCGGACGACGACGAAGTCGACCTCGCCGGGCGCCGACAGCGGCGACGGCACTCCCGCGTAGAGGCGGGTCGGGCGGAGGTTGACGTAGTGGTCGAGCGCGAAGCGCAGGCGCAGCAGCAGCCCGCGCTCGATGTTCGCGTCCTTGAGGCGCGGGTCACCGGGCACGCCGCCGACGGCGCCGAGCAGGATCGCGTCGTGCGCGCTGATCGAGGCGAGGTCCTCGTCGGCGAGGACGTCGCCGGTCTCGAGGTACCGGCCGGCGCCGAGCGAGAACGGCGTCTTCTCGATCACCAGGTCGGAGTCGGCGGTGACGGCGTCGAGGACCTTCACGGCCTCGGCGATCACCTCCGGTCCGATCCCGTCTCCGGGGATGACGGCGAGCTTCACGGTGCGGGTCATGGCGGTCCTCAGACGTGCGGGAGCACGGGGTGTGGGCACGGAGCGTGCGAGCACGGGGGCGTGCGGAGCACTCGAGCGTGCGGGGCAGGAGACCAGCCCAGCGTACTCTCGGGCCGCCGCCCGCGCCGGTCGCGCCGCGTCAGCTCCGGCGCAGGCGCCAGGCCGCGACGACACCGGCGAGCAGCACCAGTCCGACGCCGATCCAGGCCGACCAGCCGACGCCCGCGTCGAACGCGGCTCCGGCCGAGGCGAGCAGGCTGGACGCCGACTCGGACGGGATCTCGCCCGCGACCGCGACCGCACCGCCCAGGGTCTCCCCCGCGCGCTGCGCCTGCCCGGCGTCGAGGCCCTCGGGCAGCACGACACCGCTCCGGTAGGCGGCCGTCAGCACCGTGCCGAGCGTCGCCGTGCCGAGCACCGCGCCCAGCTCGTACGCCGTCTCCGACACCGCGGAGGCGGACCCGGCCTTGTCGGCGGGCGCGTTCGCGAGCACCAGCTCGTTCGAGACGGTCTCGGCCGCGCCGATCCCGAGGCCGAGGAAGGCGAACGAGACCGCGACGGTCAGCGCGGAGGCGCCGCCGGGCGCCGCGCTGCCGATCGCGAGCAGCGCGTAGCCGACCGCCGAGATCACGAGTCCGGCCGGCACGACGATCCGCGGCGAGATCCGCCGGGCGATCGGCACCACGCCGAGCCCCGCGCCGATCATCACCACGAGTCCCGGCACCAGCACCAGCCCCGCCTCGAGCGGCGAGAGGCCGACCACGAGCTGGAGGTGCTGCGAGACGAAGAACAGCCCGCCCACCAGCGCGACCACGCTGAGCAGGTTGACCAGGATGGCCGCGCTGAACGAGCCGCGGCGGAAGAGCGAGAGGTCGAGCATCGGCACCTCGCGGCGCTGCTGCCGGCGCACGAAGAGCACGCCGCTGACGACGCCGACCACGAGCGAGAGCACCGCGACCGCGTCGATCCCGTGCTCGGCGGCCGACTTGATCGCGTAGACGATCGGCGCCATCGTCGCGAGCGAGAGCACGATGCTGACGACGTCGACCGGCCCGGGCTTGGGGTCGCGCGACTCCGGCACCAGGATCGGCGCGAGCACCACCAGGGGCAGCAGCACCGGCACCGCGAGCAGGAACACGGAGCCCCAGGGGAAGTTCTCCAGCAGCACGCCGCCGACCAGCGGACCGACGGCGGAGCCGACCGCGAAGCCGGTCGCCCAGATCGCGATCGCCATCCGGCGCTGGTCGCGGTTCGGAAAGAGGCTGCGCAGGAGCGAGAGGGTCGAGGGCATCAGGGTCGCGCCGAAGAGACCGAGTGCGGCGCGGGCGGCGATCAGGGCGCCGGCCGTCGGCGCGAAGGCCGCGGCGACGGAGACGACCGCGAAGCCGACCGCGCCGATCAGCAGGAGCTTCCGCCGGCCGACCCGGTCGCCGAGGCTGCCCATCGCCACCAGCAGTCCGGCGAGCACGAGCGGGTAGGCGTCGACGATCCAGAGCAGCTCGGTGCCGGAGGGCCCGAGGTCCTCGGCGATCAGCGGCAGCGCGAAGTTGAGGACGGTGTTGTCGACCGAGACGAGCAGCACCGGCAGCATCAGCACCGCGAGCGCGAACCAGGCGCGGCGGCCGACGCGAGGTCCGTCGGGCTCGACGGCGGCTCGGCCGGTGGTGGTGACGGTGGCGACGGATGCGGTGCGGGCGGACACAGTGGTGCTCTCTTTCGAACGGAGTGATCGCGACCGAGTATACCGTCCAGCCGGTACAGTAGCCAGGAGCGGAACCGGGATCCGTCCCTAGGATGGAGCCCATGCCCGCCGCCCCCGCCCGCGACCGCGTCCTCGACGCGTTCGAGGCCCTGCTGATCGAGCAGGGCGAGCGCTCGGCCACCCTCGACGCCGTCGCGAAGGCCGCCGGAGTCTCCAAGGGCGGGCTGCTCTACCACTTCCCCTCGAAGGACGCCCTCGTCGACGGACTCGTCGGACGCCTGGACGACCGCCTCGCCGAGGACATCGACCGGATCCGGACGTCCGACGAGGGCGTCGTGCCGTACCTGATCCGCACCTCGTTCGCCGCGGACACCCCCTTCGACCGCACCATCCTCGCCGTCTCGCGCGTCGCCCAGGGCCACGACGAGCGCGCGAGCGCCGGCCTCGCCCGCATCCACGACAGCTGGTACGCCGTCGTCGCCGAGGCCGTCGGCGACCCCCTCGTCGCCCGCGCCATCGTCCTGCTGAGCGACGGCCTGTACTACAACTCCGCCCTGCTCCCCACCGGCGACAGCCCGCGCGGCGAGGCCGCCGACGTCCTCGCCGTCATCGCCCGCCTCCTCCCGAGCTGACCCCCGAGGAGTACCCGTCCGAAGGACGCGGAGCATGCTGGTCGAGTAGCCGTCCGAAGGACGGCGTATCGAGACCCACCACCGCCAGCACGCCGGATCTCGATACGCCCGCTCCGCGGCCTACTCGATCAGCATGAAGCGCGCCCGCCGCAGTCATGCTGGTCGAGTAGCCGTCCGAAGGACGGCGTATCGAGACCCACCGTCGCCAGCACGCCGGATCTCGAGACGCCCGCTCCGCGGGCTACTCGATCAGCATGCAAGGAGCAGCCGCTGCCGCGCCTGCCCAGCGCTGCCACGCCACGCCATGCCATGCCGGCAGACATGCTGGTCGAGTAGCCGGCCGCAGGCCGGCGTATCGAGACCCGCCGCCTACAGCCGCACGGTCCCCTCGATCAGCGTCGCCGTCGCCCCGCCGATCCACACGTCGTCGCCGACGCGCTCCACGAGCACGCGCCCGGCGCGCCCCATCGCCGTCCCCTGCGCCGCGACGTACCGCTCGGGCGCAAGCCCGGCCCCGATCAGCCACTGCGCGATCCCCGCGTTCAGGCTGCCCGTCACCGGATCCTCCGCCACGCCCGCGTCCGGGATGAACGCCCGCACCTCGAACGCGCACTCCGCCCCCGCGGGATGCGGCCCGACGACGCCGACGGCGAGCCCGCCGAGCCGCGCCGACTCCGGCCGGATCGCGAGCACCCGCTCCGCCGACTCCAGCCGCAGCGCCAGCCAGCCCGGCCCGTTGTCGGCCCACTCGTGCCCGAGGATCTCCGCGCGCGCCAGCCCCAGCGCCGCCGCCGCGCGCTCGAGCGTCGTCTCGTCCACCGGCCCGGTGCGCTGCCGCGGCGGCGCCGCGAACGCGATCGCCCCCGGCATCACCCGCAGCCGCACCTGCCCGGCCGCGCACTCCTGCACCAGCACCCCGGCTTCGCGGGGCACTCCGCCGGCCGCGAGCCACGCATGCGCACTGCCGAGTGTCGGGTGCCCCGCGAACGGCAGCTCGCGCCGCGGCGTGAAGATCCGCAGCCGGTAGTCGGCCTCGGGCGTCGTCGGCGGCAGCAGGAACGTCGTCTCCGACAGGTTCGTCCACCGCGCGAAGGCGGCCATCGACGCGTCGGACACGCCGTCGCCGTCGACGACCACCGCCACCGGGTTGCCGAGCAACGGCTCCGCGCCGAACACGTCGACCTGGGCGAATCTGCGCTCCATGCTGCCGTCTCCTCCGCCGCGCTCGGACCTACTCGGTGATGTCGATCTCCTGCATGAGGTCGGCGTCGATCGCGATGCGCACCTTCTCCAGCAGTCCGTCCGGCGCCGGCGAGTCGATCGTGATCACCGAGAGGGCCTTGCCGCCCGCCTCGGTGCGCGCGATCTGCATCCCCGCGATGTTGACGGAGGCGTCACCGAACTCGCGCCCGTACACCGCGACGATGCCGGGCCGGTCGACGTAGCTCATCACCACGTGGTGCTTCGCGAGCGGCACCTCGACGTCGTAGCCGTTGATCGCGACGAGCTTCTCGACCTGCTTGGTGCCGGTCAGCGTGCCCGAGACCGAGATCTGCGAGCCGTCCGAGAGAGCGCCGCGGAGCGTGATCACGTTGCGGTACTCGTCCGAGACCGCGTCCGTGATGAGCCGCACCTCGATGCCGCGCTGCTCCGCGAGCACCGGCGCGTTGACGTACGACACCGTCTCCGACACCACGTTGCTGAAGACGCCCTTGAGCGCCGCGAGCTTGAGCACCTTGACGTCGAAACCGGCCAGCTCGCCGCGCACCTCGACGTCGATCGACGTCACCGGCGAGGACGCGAGGCCGGAGAAGACCTGGCCCAGCTTCTCCACCAGCGGGATGCCCGGGCGGACGTAGGGGTCGATGACGCCGCCGGCCACGTTCACCGCGTCCGGCACGAGCTCGCCCGAGAGCGCGAGGCGCACCGACTTCGCGACCGAGACACCGGCCTTCTCCTGCGCCTCGTCCGTCGACGCGCCGAGGTGCGGAGTGACGACCACGTTCTCGAGGGCGAGCAGCGGCGAGTCGGTCGGCGGCTCCTTCACGAACACGTCGAGCCCGGCGCCGGCGATGGTCTTGGCGACGAGCGCGCGGTGCAGCGCATCCTCGTCGATCAGCCCGCCGCGGGCGACGTTCACCAGGAACGCGGTCGGCTTCATCAGCGCGAGCTGCTCGTCCGAGATCATCCCGGTGGTCTCCGGGGTCTTCGGCATGTGGATGGTGATGAAGTCGCTCTGCGCGAGCAGCTCCTCGAGCGGCAGGAGCGTCACGCCGAGCTGCTGCGCGCGGGCGCTGGTGACGTAGGGGTCGTAGGCTACGACGTTCACGCCGAAGGCCTGCAGGCGCGCGGTGATCAGCGCGCCGATGCGGCCGAGGCCGATGATGCCGACGGTCTTCTCGTAGAGCTCGACGCCGGTGTACTTCGAGCGCTTCCAGAGGCCCTGCGCGAGCGCGCTGTGCGCGGCCGGGATGTGACGGGCGAGGCTCAGGATGTGGCCGACGGTGAGCTCGGCCGCCGAGATGATGTTCGAGGTCGGCGCGTTCACGACCATGACGCCGGCGGCGGTCGCGGCCGTGATGTCGACGTTGTCGAGGCCCACGCCCGCGCGCGCGACGACCTTGAGCGAGGGCGCCGCAGCGATCGCCTCGGCGTCGACCTGCGTCGCAGAGCGGACCAGGATCGCGTCGGCCGAGCCGAGCGCCTCGAGCAGCGCGGGGCGGTCGGTGCCGTCCACGGAGCGGATCTCGAAGTCGGGACCGAGGGCGTCCACGGTGGCGGGCGAGAGTTCTTCGGCGATCAGGACGACCGGCTTAGTCACGAGAGGCGCTTCCTTCGGGGAGGGGACGGAGCGGGCACCGAGCACAGGGGCCGGTGGAGCCCCCGCCACTGTAGCGGAGGGCCGCAGCCGTCCCCGGCCGTGTGACGCCCGCTCTCGGTGGCGAGCGGCGGCGCACTCTGCGACCCCGTCCGAGCCCGGATTACGTCAGCCCAGGTCGAGAAGACTGGTTTCCCCGAACACGGTCTGCAGGTCGAGGGCGATGGCGGCTGAGAGGCAAAGCGCGACCAGCAGCAGACCAGCCCGGACCGCGAGCGGCCGCCGTCTGCCTAGGAGCAGCGCAAGCACGAAGCAGACCACGGGCACGACCAGCTGCAGCGAAAGGACGACCCAGCCGGTGCCACTCAGGTCAGTGCCGAGGCGGGCCGCCGCAATGCGCAGCCCGACGAGGTTGCCGATCCCCTCCCAGACGTCCCAGGCGAAGAAGAGCGCGAAGACCGCGGCGATCACCACCGAGAGCAGAAGGCGCTTGCGCCGGCCGTCGCGCCGGCCGGTGCCGCCCAGGGTCGCCTTCGCCGTGCCGCCCGTCGAGGCGGAGTCAGCGGACGGGGTGGGAGTGGACGGGGTGTCGGTGCCCGGGGTGTCGCTCATCACGCGCCCTTCAGGAACGGGAGGGGTGCCAGCAGGATCAGCCCGGCGATCAGCCAGAGGACCCGGGTCCTCGTCCGTGCGTTCCGCGTGCCCAGAAGCACCGCGGCGAACCAGGCGGCCGGTCCGGCCACCGCGAGCCAGAGCCCGAGCCCGTAGAGCCCGCCGCCGAGCGCGTCGCCCGCGAACGTCGCGGCGATCGTGGCGTTCTGCCGGGTCGCGGTGATCATCCAGCCGATCGTCGAGAGGAGGTACAGGCCCGCCGCGACGCCCATCGCGACCAGCAGCACGGAGGAGGCGGCCGCCGCGTCGGCGGCGTCGCGCTCCTCGTCCGGCTCGTCGTCCCCGAGCTCACCGTCGTCGTCCTCGCGCAGCTCCTCCGGCAGCTCGTCGACGTCGCCCTCGCGCGCCGCCCGCTCCTCCGGGGCCGAGCGGACCGCCCGCGGCGCCTTCCGCCGCACGGTCCCGTCGCCGGCGACCAGCGTCGGGTCGCCGCCCTCGCCCGCCCAGCTGAGCGCGTCGTCGTCCCGGTCGTCCTCGGGTCTGCTGTCGATCACCGCAACACCCTAGCCGCGCGTCCCTCGCAGTCGTCTCGGAGCACCCCGACACCTCCCCGCCACCGCGCGGACACCGCCCGGCCTCCCCCGCGGGCGACCCTTCCGGGATGGGGGAGCATTCCGGCACGGACGCGCGCGCGGCGGACGAGGGCACAGCGGACGAGGGCTCAGCCGACGAGGGCGCCCGGCGCCGCTACGTCGCGATCGGCGACTCCTTCACCGAGGGCGTCGGCGATCCGCACCGGCTCCTGCCCAACGGCGTCCGCGGCTGGGCCGACCGCGTCGCCGACCGCCTCGCCCGCGCCGAGCCCGGCTGGGAGTACGCCAACCTCGCCATCCGCAGCAAGCGGCTCGCGCAGATCACCGCCGAGCAGCTCGCGCCCGCGCTGGAGCTGCGGCCGACCCTGGTGACCCTCTACGCCGGCGGCAACGACATCCTCGACCTCGGCACCGACATGCGCGTCCTGATCGACGGCTACGAGCACCTGGTCGACGCGCTGGCGACGACGGGCGCCTCGCTCGTGCTCTTCACCGGCTTCGACATCCCCGGGCTGCCCGCGCCGCGGATGTTCGTCAAGCGCAACCGCGTCTACAACAGCGCCGTCCGCCGCATCGCCCGCGAGCGCGGCGCCGTCCTCGTCGACTACTGGCGGATGCAGGCGTTCCGGGAGCCCGCGATGTGGTCGAGCGACCGGATGCACCTCTCCAAGCGCGGGCACCGCGTCCTCGCCGCCCAGGTGCTGGACACCCTGGGCGTCCCGCACACGATCTCCACCGGCCCCTGGGACGCTCCCGAGCCGCTGACCCCGCGCGAGCTGCTCCGCGACCAGTACCGCTGGGCGCACGACTGGGTGCTCCCCCTGGTCGGCCGCAAGATCCGCCGGGTGACGCTCGGCGACCACCTCGCGCCGCGCTGGCCCGAGCCCGTGCTCGTCCCGCCGAAGGGCGGCCTGCGCCGCCTCGCCCGCGACACCGCCGCCTGACGCGCGGTCACGGGCGACCCCGCCCCGGCGCACCCCGCGGGGCGGCGCTAGGACAGCAGCGGCAGCACGGTCGCCAGCAGCAGCGCGCACGCGAGCATCACGATCGGCGCCACCCGCGCGGCCGCCGCGCCGGGCGGCACCGCCCTGCGCGAGGCACCCCGCAGCCGGCGCCGGTCGATCGCCGCGACCCCGCCGCGCACCGACAGCGGTCCCTCTTCCAGGTCCCCAGGCCAGAGCTCGACCAGCAGGCGCCGGCTCCGCGCCAGCTGAGCGTCCGAGGAGCGGACGACGGCCAGGAGCAGGCCGTTCCCCTGCGACGAGCCGATCCCGGCCCCTGCTCCGACCGCGATGACGACGGCCGCGGAGACGAGGAGCCCCTCCGAGCCGTCGAACGCGACGGCCGAGAGCAGCAGCAGCAGGCCGACCACCGCGATGACGACGACGACGAGCGAGAGCACCGAGAACAGCGCGGAGCGGGCCCGCAGACCCTGCGCGGCGGCTCTCCCCCGCGCCTCGGACCACGCCGAGCGCGACGGTGCGAGGATCCCCGCCAGATCAGCCGGCGAGAGGGCGTCCTCCGCGAGCCGGACGTCGAAGGGCAGATCAGCGGTCTCGGCGAGGTCGTCCCGGTCGAGATCGGCGGGCACGGGCCAGGCCGCACGCGTGTAGCGCGCCGCCGCCGCCTCGGTCCGCCGGCGCATCGCCGACGCCGTGGCGACCAGCACCGTCCCCGCGATCAGCGCGAGCGCCAGCGCCGTGACCGTCCGCAGCGCGACCGGCGCCGACTCGAGGATCCCCCCGGACGCCAGCGCGAGCGCCGCAGCGAGCCCACCCCCGGCCACCCCGCACAGCACGATCCCCGCCGACACCTCGTACGACAGCCCGTCCCGCGCCGCCGCCACGCCCTCGTCCCACTGCCGCAGCCGCCGTGCCCGTCGCTCCATCCGCCCGACGCTACCCGCGTACCCCGTGAGCTCCCCCGTGGAGCCCACGCAGGCCGCGCATGCTGATCGAGCACCCCGCGCAGCGGGCACATCGAGATCCACCAGCGCCAGAACGACGGCCTGCAGACCACCCGTGCTGGCGACGCCGGATCTCGATACGCCCCTGCGGGGCTACTCGACCAGCATGTCTGCGGGCGTGTCTTCCAAGTAGATCCCCCAGCTTCAGACCACCGTGGATGGAGTGCATCCGAGGAACGCCCCCCTCATGCTGATCGAGTAGCCCGCAGAGCGGGCGTATCGAGATCCCCCAGCTTCAGACGCCGACCCTGCGGACCCGCCCTCACGACGACTTCAGGTCTCGAGACGCCGCTCCTGGCCTGCTCGCCCACCGTGGAGCGAGGCCCGATGCGAGTCGACCCGAGACGGGCTCCGGCCGAGCAGCAGGGCCCGAGACGGGTCGACTCGACTGACGCGCAGGTGTCGAGTGGACGCGGGCAGGGGCCGGCGCCGAGCTCAGCGCCCGTTCTGCGTCCGCTCGCGAATCATGCAGATCGAGTGGACCGCGCAGCGGGCGTATCGAGATCCACCAGCGCCGGAACGAGGGTCTGCAGACCCGCCCTGCGGAAGACGGCGGGTCTCGATACGCCGCTGCGCGGCTACTCGACCAGCATGAGATGCGGCGCCCGACCGGCATGAAGGACGGCGCCCGACCGACACGGACCGCCCCCCTCGGACGCGACGGAGCCCCGGCCCCGCCGACGTCCACCGCAGAAGCGGTGTCCGTCGACGGTCCGGGGCTCCGAACGTCCGTCAGTGCGGGCGACTAGCGCGCGACGCTGCCGTCGGTGTAGTCCTCGTCGGTCTGCTTCCAGGCGAAGAGCTTGCGCAGCTCGCGGCCGGTCTCCTCGATCGGGTGCTTCTCGCCCTTGGCGCGCAGCTCCTGGAACTCGGGCGCTCCCGCGTCCTGGTCCGCGATGAAGCGCTTCGCGAAGGCACCGCTCTGGATGTCGCCGAGCACCGCCTGCATGTTCTGCTTGACGCTGGGGTCGATGACGCGGGGGCCGGACACGTAGTCGCCGTACTCGGCCGTGTCGGAGACCGACCAGCGCTGCTTGGCGATGCCGCCCTCCCACATCAGGTCGACGATCAGCTTGAGCTCGTGCAGCACCTCGAAGTAGGCGATCTCGGGCTGGTAGCCGGCCTCGACGAGGGTCTCGAAGCCGTACTGGACGAGCTGCGAGGTGCCGCCGCAGAGCACGGCCTGCTCGCCGAACAGGTCGGTCTCGGTCTCCTCGGTGAAGGTGGTCTTGATGACGCCGGCGCGGGTGCCGCCGATGGCCTTCGCGTAGGACTTCGCGGTCTCCCAGGCGGTGCCGGTCGCGTCGTTCTCGACGGCGATGATGTCCGGGATGCCGCGGCCGGCGACGAACTCGCGGCGCACGGTGTGGCCGGGGGCCTTCGGCGCGATCAGGATCACGTCGACGCCCGCGGGGGCCTCGATGTAGCCGAAGCGGATGTTGAAGCCGTGCGCGAAGGCGAGCGTCTTGCCCTCGGTCAGCTTGTCCGCGATCTGCTCGCTGTAGATGGCGCGCTGGTGCTGGTCCGGCGCGAGGATCATGATCAGGTCGGCCCAGTCGGCGGCGTCGGCGACGCTCTTGACCTCGAAGCCGTCGTCCTCCGCCTTGGCGGTCGACTTCGACCCCTCCTTGAGAGCGATGACGACCTGGACTCCGGAGTCGCGGAGGTTCTGCGCGTGGGCGTGGCCCTGCGAGCCGTAGCCGACGATCGCGACCTTCTTGGACTGGATGATGGAGAGATCGGCGTCGGCGTCGTAGATGAGCTCGGTCACGTGATGCTTCCTTTTCTGTGGATGGAGTGGGCGGAGCAGGGGGAACGGCGCGGAGCCGTCAGTTCTTGAAGACGCGCTCGGTGATCGACTTCGAGCCGCGGCCGATGGCCAGCAGGCCCGACTGGGCGATCTCCTTGATCCCGTAGGGCTCGATGACCCGGAGGAACGCGGTGGTCTTCCCGGAGTCGCCGGTGACCTCGATCACCAGGGCGTCGGTCGCGACGTCGACCACGCGGGCGCGGAAGAGGTTCACGGCCTCGAGCACCTGCGAGCGGGTGACGTTGTCGACGCGCACCTTCACGAGCAGGTGCTCGCGGTGCACCGACTGGTCCGGGTCGAGCTCGACGATCTTGATGACGTTGATCAGCTTGTTCAGCTGCTTGGTCACCTGCTCGAGCGGGAGGTCCTCGACGTCCACGGCGACCGTGATGCGCGAGAGCCCCTCGAGCTCGGTCGGCCCGACGGCCAGCGACTCGATGTTGAAGCCGCGACGCGCGAACAGCCCCGCGACGCGGGTGAGCAGTCCCGGCTTGTCCTCGACGAGCAGGGAGAGAACGTGGTGGGTCATGCGGTCTACTCCTCGTCGTCCCAGGTCGGGCTGTGGTCTCTGGCGTACTGGACGTAGCTGTTCGAGACGCCCTGCGGGACCATCGGCCACACCATGGAGTCGCGGCTGACCACGAAGTCGATGACGACCGGCCGGTCGTTGGTGGCGATCGCCAGCTCGATGGCCGCGTCGATCTCCTCCGGCTTGGTGACCCGGATGCCCAGGGCGCCGTAGGCCTCCGCGAGCTTCACGAAGTCCGGCACCCGGACGGTGTCGTGCCCCGTGTTGAGGTCGGTATTCGAGTAGCGGCCCTCGTAGAACAGGGTCTGCCACTGGCGCACCATGCCGAGCGAGGAGTTGTTGATCACCGCGACCTTGATCGGGATGTCGTTGATCGTGCAGGTGGCGAGCTCCTGATTGGTCATCTGGAAGCAGCCGTCGCCGTCGATCGCCCAGACCGTGCGGTCCGGCTCGCCGACCTTGGCGCCCATCGCCGCGGGCACGGAGTAGCCCATCGTGCCGGCGCCGCCGGAGTTGAGCCACGAGTTGGGGCGCTCGTACTTGATGAACTGGGCCGCCCACATCTGGTGCTGTCCGACGCCCGAGGCGAAGACGCCCTCGGGACCGGTGATCTCGCCGATCCGCTTGATCACGTACTGCGGGGAGAGCAGGCCGTCGACCGGCTCGGTGTAGCCGAGCGGGAACTCCTCCTGCAGGCCCTTGAGGTAGGTCCACCAGTCGGCCGTGTCGGGCGCGGCACCGTCGATCGCCTTCGCGAACGCGTCGGTGAGGTCCGGCAGGACGTCCTTGAGGTCGCCCACGATCGGCACGTCGGCCGTGCGGATCTTCGAGATCTCGGCCGGGTCGATGTCGACGTGCACGACCTTGGCGTTCGGGGCGAAGAGCGCCGCCTTGCCGGTCACGCGGTCGTCGAAGCGCGAGCCGAGCGCCAGGATCAGGTCCGACTCCTGCAGTGCGAGCACCGCGGGGACGGTGCCGTGCATGCCGGGCATGCCGAGCTGCTGCTCGTGCGAGTCCGGGAACGCGCCGCGCGCCATCAGCGTCGTGACGACGGGAGCGCCGCAGGCCTCGGCGAACGCCAGGAGCTCGGCCGCAGCACGGGCGCGGATGATGCCGCCGCCCACGTAGAGCACCGGCTTCTTCGCCTCGGCCAGCAGCTGCGCCGCGGCCTGGATCTGCTTGCCGTGCGCCTTCGTCACCGGGCGGTAGCCGGGCAGGTCGATCTTCGGCGGCCAGCTGAACGGCGCGGTGTCCTGCTGCGCGTCCTTCGTGATGTCGACGAGCACGGGGCCGGGGCGGCCCGTCGTCGCGATCAGCACGGCGGAGGCGAGCGCCGAGGGGATGTCCTCGGGGCGCGTGACCAGGATGGAGTGCTTCGTGATCGGCATCGTGATGCCGACGATGTCCGCCTCCTGGAACGCGTCGGTGCCCATCAGCGTCGAGAACACCTGGCCGGTGATCGCGAGCATCGGCACGGAGTCCATGTAGGCGTCCGCGATCGCCGTGACGAGGTTCGTCGCCCCGGGACCGGAGGTCGCGATGCAGACACCGAGCTTGCCGGTCGCCGCGGCGTAGCCCTCGGCCGCGTGGCCGGCGCCCTGCTCGTGGCGGACCAGGATGTGGCGGATCTTCGACGAGTCCATCAGCGGGTCGTAGACGGGCAGGATCGCGCCGCCGGGCAGGCCGAAGACGTCCTCGATCCCGAGCATCTCGAGCGAGCGGACGACCGCCTGCGCTCCGGTGAGCGACTCGGCGACGGGCGCGACCGCCGGCGCGGACGCGGCGGTGCGGGGTGGCTGGGGTGTCGGTGCGCTGGGCACGGCGGACGGGTCCGGGGTCATGCGGGTGTCGATTCCTTCGAAGCGTGATGCGGCGGCGGGCACTGGGGGCTCGGAGAACGGAGAGGGAGCGACCGGTGTCCGGGAGGCGCGTGTGCGCGGCCGGCCCGAGCGGGCCGGGATCAACCCGTGGTGGCGCCCTCGGCGGCCGAGCGGACGAGCTTGGCGTACTTGGCGAGGACACCGCGGGTGTAGCGCGGAGGGAGGGGCGCCCAGCCTTCTCGGCGGGCGGCGAGCTCGGATTCGTCGACGAGTAGGTCGATCGATCGAGCGGCGATGTCGACCCGAATCGGGTCTCCGTCGCGAACGAATGCGATGGGACCTGCGTCCACCGATTCGGGAGCTATGTGGCCGATGCACAGGCCGGTTGTGCCGCCTGAGAATCGTCCGTCGGTCAACAGTAGTACATCTTTTCCGAGCCCGGCCCCCTTGATGGCGGCGGTGATGGCCAGCATCTCGCGCATCCCGGGGCCGCCCTTGGGGCCCTCGTAGCGGATGACCACCACGTCGCCCTTCTTGATGACGCCGTCGGTCAGCGCGTCCATCGCGGCGCGCTCGCGCTCGAAGACCCGCGCGGGGCCCTCGAAGACGGAGGCGTCGAAGCCGGCCGTCTTGACGACCGCGCCCTCGGGAGCGAGCGTGCCCTTGAGCACGGTCAGCCCGCCGGTGGCGTGGATCGGGTTGTCGAGGGTGCGGATGACCTCGCCGTCCAGCGGCGCGATGTCCATCGCCGCGAGGTTCTCGGCGACGGTCTTGCCGGTCACGGTGAGGCAGTCGCCGTGCAGCAGGCCCGCGTCGAGCAGGGCCTTCATCACGGCGGGGACACCGCCGTGGCGGTCGACGTCGTTCATCACGTACTTGCCGAACGGCTTGAGGTCGCCGATGTGCGGGATCGTGTCGCCGATGCGGTTGAAGTCGTCGATCGTGAGGTCGACCTCGGCCTCGTTGGCGATCGCGAGCAGGTGCAGGATGACGTTGGTCGAGCCGCCGAAGGCCATGGCCACGGCGATCGCGTTCTCGAACGCCTCCTTGGTCAGGATGTCGCGCGCGGTGGTGCCGTTGCGGAGCAGCTCGACGACCGCCTCCCCCGACTTGCGGGCGAAGTAGTCGCGGCGGCGGTCGGCCGCGGCGGGCGACGCGGAGCCGGGCAGGCTCATCCCGAGCGCCTCGGCGACGCTGGCCATCGTGTTCGCGGTGTACATGCCGCCGCACGAGCCCTCGCCCGGGGCGAAGGCGCACTCGATGCGCTTGGCGTCCTCCTCGGACATGATCCCGGCCTTGACGCCGCCGACCGCCTCGAAGGAGTCGATGATCGTGATGTCCTTCTCGGTGCCGTCGGACAGCTTGACCCAGCCCGGCGCGATCGATCCGGCGTAGACGAAGACGGCGGCGAGGTCGAGGCGCGCGGCGGCCATCAGCATGCCGGGCAGCGACTTGTCGCAGCCGGCCAGCATGACGGTGCCGTCGAGGCGCTCGGCCATCATCACGGTCTCGACGGAGTCGGCGATGACCTCGCGCGAGACGAGCGAGAAGTGCATGCCCTCGTGGCCCATCGAGATGCCGTCCGAGACGGAGATGGTGCCGAACTGCAGCGGGTAGCCTCCGCCCGAGTGCACGCCCTCCTTCGCGCTGCGCGCGAGGCGCTCCAGCGAGAGGTTGCAGGGGGTGATCTCGTTCCAGGACGACGCGATGCCGATCTGGGGCTTCTCCCAGTCGTCATCGCCCATTCCCACGGCGCGCAGCATCCCGCGCGACGTCGTGGCCTCGATGCCGTCCGTGACGGTGCGCGAACGAGGCTTCCAATCGATTTCCGGCATGTGACGAGGCTACCGCCTCGCGCGCGATGCTCCGGCGCTGCCGAGCGCGGCCCGATCCGTCGCGAACGGTCGTGTCAGTCGCCCCGATCCGTCGCGAACGGTCGGGTCCGGAGCCTCGCGCCGACCGTTCGTGACGGATCGACCGGCGCTGTTCAGCCCGCGGTGGCGCGGAAGTCGGCGAGGAGCGACAGCACGTGGGCGATCTGCTCGGGGCCGCGCACGCGGTAGGCGGCGGAGGTCGTGCCCGCGCCGCTCTTGACGCCGACGTCGCCGGTGCCGAGCACCGCGAAGGCGTCCTCGTCGGTGACGTCGTCGCCCGCGTAGAGCACGGCGGTCGCGCCGGTGTAGCGGCGCAGGTGCTGCACGGCCTCGCCCTTGGTGGTCGAGCGGACCGAGAACTCGAGGACGTTCTTGCCCTCGCGGACGGTGACGCCCTCGACCTCGGCGCGCGCCTCCGACAGGGCGACGACGTGCGCGACGCGGCTGTGCCGGTCGGTGGCCAGGCGGGTGTGCAGGGCGAAGCCGGCCGGCTTGTCCTCGATCCAGACGTTGTCGATCCCGCGGGCGATGCCCTTCAGCACGTCCTCGAGCACGCCGACCTTCGCCAGCTCGGTCTCGTCGAGGCGGACGGCGTCGTCGCCCGGGTCGAGACGGATCTCGATGCCGTGCGAGCCGACCAGCAGCGCCTCGTCGGGCAGCTGCGCGACCTCCTCGAGGCTGCCGAGCGCGCGTCCGGAGACCAGCGCGACGCGGGTGCCGGGCAGCGCGAGCAGCCGGAGCACGGCCTCGCGCGCCTCGGGCAGCGCGCGGGCGTGCGCAGGGTCGTCGACCTCGGGGGCGAGCGTCCCGTCGAAGTCGAGCGCCACCAGCAGGCGGCCGGTCGCGGCGAGCTCGTGCAGCGCGGCGACGAGGCGGTCGGGCACACCGGGCAGGTGCTCGCCCGGGGTCGGGGTGACGATGGTCATCGCGTCGCCTCCGCCGTCTCGTGGTGCGCGTCCTCGGCCGCGCGACCGCGGACGCCGTCCTCGTGGTGCTCCGCCTCCTGGCCGAGCGGTGCCTCCTGGCCCCGAGCGGCCGGCCGCACGTCGAGCTGCTGGCCCGCGGCGTGCTCGCTCAGCGCGTCGAGGAAGCTCGCCGACCAGCGCGAGACGTCGTTCTCGAGCACCCGGCGGCGCAGTGCCCGCATGCGGCGGCTACGCTCGGCGCGGGGCATGCGGGCCGCGTTCTCGATCGCGTCCTTGAGCCCGGAGATGTCGTGCGGGTTGATCTGCACGGCCTGCTTGAGCTCGTCAGCCGCGCCCGTGAACTCGCTCAGCACGAGCACGCCGTCGTTGTCGAAGCGGGAGGCGACGTACTCCTTCGCGACCAGGTTCATCCCGTCGCGCAGCGCCGTCACCAGCATCACGTCGGCGGCGAGGTAGAGCGCCACCATCTCCTCGCGCGGGTAGCCGTGGTGCAGGTAGCTGATCGCCGGGTTGCCGATCGTGCCGTAGTCGCCGTTGATCCGGCCGACCTGCAGCTCGATGTCGTCGCGCAGCTGCTTGTACGTCTCGACCCGCTCACGGCTGGGGCTCGCGACCTGCACGAGCACCGCGTCCTTGGTGCTGAGCCGCCCGTCCGCCAGCAGCTCGCCGAACGCCTTCAGCCGGTGGCCGATGCCCTTGGTGTAGTCGAGGCGGTCGACGCCGAGCATGACGGTCTCGGGGTCGCCCAGGTCGGAGCGGATCTGCCGCGCCCGCTCCTGGATCTCGGGGGTGCGCGCCATCGCCTCGAAGGCGTCGGCGTCGATCGAGATCGGGAAGTGCCGGGCGACCACCGGCCGGACGCTGGCACCGCGGCGCGAGCGGTTGACCCGGCGGGTGCCGTCGACCGCGTCGTCCTCGACCGGGACCTCGACGACGGTGCTGCGGGTGTCGTAGCCGAGCAGCCGGCGGACCGCGCGGAGGAAGCTGCCCGCGTCGCCCTGGCGCTGGAAGCCGATGACGTCGGCGCCGAGCAGGCCCTCGACGATCTGCTTGCGCCACGGGAGCTGGGCGAAGATGCCGTAGGGCGGGAACGGGATGTGGTTGAAGAAGCCGATCGTGACGTCCGGCCGCAGCTCGCGGAGCATCTTCGGCACCAGCTGCAGCTGGTAGTCCTGCACCCAGACGACGCCGTCCTGCTCGGTGACCGCGGCGGCGGCCTCGGCGAAGCGGCGGTTCACCCGCACGTAGGCGTCCCACCACTCGCGGTGGTACGTGGGCGGCGCGATCACGTCGTGGTAGAGCGGCCAGAGGGTGTCGTTGGAGAAGCCCTCGTAGTAGTCCTCGAGCTCCTGGGCGCTGAGCGCGACCGGGACGATCAGCACGCCGTCGTTCTCGAACGGCGCGACCTCCTCGTCCGCGACGCCGGGCCAGCCGACCCAGGCGCCCTCGTTGGCGCGCATCACGGGCTCGAGCGCGGTGACCAGCCCGCCGGGCGAAGTCTTCCAGGAGGCGGTGCCGTCGGCGTCGACGACGCGGTCGACGGGAAGGCGGTTCGACACGACCACGAACGCGTTGCGCGCTCCGGCGGCGTGGTCGGCGGCGGCTGGAGTCGTCTCGTCGGCGCTGTCCTCGAGGGGTGCGGGGGCGGAGGCGGAGTGCGGAGGAATGGTGGTCCCGATCGTCGGTCGTGCCCGTCTTCGTACCCGCCGAGGCTACCAGCCGCACTCGAACGGGGGACGGGCTCAGCCCTGGGCGAGGGCCAGCGCGAGCACCGCGCCGCCGACCGTCGGCACCACCGCGACGGCGCCGAGCAGCGCGTACTGCCGCCACGAGATGGTCACGCCGAGCGCGGTCAGCCGCTGGTGCCAGAGCAGGGTGGCGAGCGACGCCCAGGGGGTGATCAGCGGGCCGGCGTTCACGCCGATCAGGAGCGCGACGAGGCGCACCGGGTCCGCGGCGACCGGCTCGAGCGCGAGATAGGCGGGCAGGTTGTCGACGAGGTTCGCGGCCACGACGCCGGACCCGGCGAGCCGGAGCAGGTCGCCCACGCCGCTCCCCTCCCCCGCGACCACGGCGAGCGCCGCGCCCAGGCCGAGCTGGTGCGCCGCCTCCATCACGACGAAGAGACCGGAGGCGAAGACGACCAGCTGCCACGGCAGCAGCGAGACCTTCAGCGCGGACGGCCGCCGGACCGCGAAGAGCACGACGAGGGCGAGCGCCGCGACCGCCGCGGGGATCCACACCTCGAGCCCGGAGACGAGGGCGGGCAGCAGCAGCGCGACGACGACGCCGGCGCCGATCAGCAGGACGCGATCCTCGACCGGGGTCCGCTCCCCCGTCCGGTAGCGGCCGGCCAGCTCGCGCCGGTAGCGGATCGCGAGCACGAGCACCGGGATCACGGCGGCGACGAGAGCGGGTGCGGCGGTCAGCGCGGCGAAGGCGAGCGGCCCGTCGACACCGAGCCGCCTCTCTGCCAGGAGGTTGGTGAGGTTCGACACAGGGAGCAGGAGGGAGGCGCAATTCGCGAGCCAGACGGTCGCCATCGCGAACGGCAGCGGCGACACCCGGACGTGCGCGGCGAGCAGCACGACCACCGGTGTGAGCAGCACGGCGGTGGTGTCGAGCGAGAGGAAGACGGTGCTGACGATCGCCATCGCGACCACCAGGAGCCAGAGCAGAGCGGTCCGCCCGCGGCCCCAGATCGCCGCCCGCTCGGCCACGACCGTGAAGACTCCGGCCTCAGAGGCCAGCTCCGCCACCACGGTGACCGCGACGACGAAGGCGAGGATCGGCGCCGTGCGCTCGACCAGCTCGCCGAGGGCGTCCATCGGCAGGACCCCGGTGAGAGCGGCGATCACGCCGAGCACGAGGAGCACCGCCCCGATCACAGCCGTGCGCATCTCGTACCCGTTCTCCTCGGTCCCTGCCGCGGCCCGGCGCCGAGCAGCGGTTCACCGTAGCGGGCGGGACCGACGACGGAGCCGTCCGATGGCCGTCGGCGGTGTCAACCGTTGGGAGGGAACGGGGCCGGGCCACTAGCGTCGTGGTGAACACAGGAGGCAATCGATGCGCAAGTTCATCCTCAATTCCAGCGTCATCAGCGCGATCGTCGGAGGCTGGTCCATCCTGCAGACGACGCGCAAGGGTCCGCGCGACTGGCGGCTGGCCCTGCAGTGGGTCAGCTGGGCGATCGCGCTCGCGGTCGCCATCGGCTCGGTCTCGTACGACTCGAAGGAGCTCGTCAAGGAGCAGAACGGCAAGAAGCGCGACCGCTGACCGCCTTCTGACACGCCGCGCGCCACCGGCCGCGGCGTGTCAGCGCGCTCCGGTGCCGTCGCCCCTGGACACTGGAGGTCCAGCACGCGGCACGGGAAACGGGGTTCGTCATGAGGTTTCGTCTGAGGCGCCGTCAGCCGGCCCCCGAGGTCGCCGCGGCCCCCGCGCTCACGCAGGACGAGCTCTTCGCCGTCGTGCACGAGCGCCTCTCCGCGTTCGTCGGC
The DNA here is from genome assembly GCF_013205025.1 of Rathayibacter sp. VKM Ac-2857. Taxonomy (GTDB): domain Bacteria; phylum Actinomycetota; class Actinomycetes; order Actinomycetales; family Microbacteriaceae; genus Rathayibacter. The sequence continues at coordinate 175,331 of NZ_JABMLE010000002.1, forward strand.
GCCGAGGGCGCCTGGGTCGTCACCCGCCGCAGCCAGGACGACCGCGACCCGATCTTCCACGGGATGCTGGCCCGCTCGCTCGCGCACGAGCTGTCCGCAGCCATTCAGGCCGAGCAGCTCCGCGCCGGCGTCGAGGCCACCGCGAACCCGGTCACCTCCGCCATCCCCGTGATGCGCGCCTCCACTCCCCCCGTCACCGCGGAGCCGGCCGCCCCCGTCGCCGAGCCCGCCGCCCTCACGTGGGACCCCAAGCCGATCGCCGTCTGGGCCGAGCCCGACGCCGCCTCGGTCGCGACCCCGGCCGACGCCCCCCGCTGACCCGTCGGCCCCCTGCCTGCTGAGCCCGTCGGGTCTCGATACGCCGCTCCGCGGCTACTCGACCAGCAGAGAATGACACCGCCGCTCAAGCAGACGGCGAAGTCCATGCTGATCGAGTAGCCCTCGCAGAGGGCGTATCGAGATCCACCCTGCTGAACACATCGGGTCTCGATACGCCGCTCCGCGGCTACTCGACCAGCATGTTCGGCGCGGCCCCTTGCATGCTGATCGAGTAGCCCTCGCAGAGGGCGTATCGAGATCCCGCACCCGTCAGAGCACGTCGAGGATGTCGTTCTTCAGCACCTCCGCGCGGGGGCCGAAGACCGCCTGGATGCTCTCGCCCACCTCGAGCACTCCGGCCGCCCCGAGCGCCTTCAGCCGCCCCTGATCGACCAGCGCCCGGTCGCCGACCTGGACGCGCAGGCGCGTGATGCACGCGTCGACGTGGACGAGGTTGCCGCGCCCGCCGAAGGCCGCGATGAGCGACTCGGCCTCGGACTCCGGCGGAGCGTTCGACGTGGAGACCGGCTCCGCCTCGACCGCGACAGGTTCGCCCACGTCCACTCCGGCGGCGACCTCCTCCCGGCCCGGCGTCCGCAGATTCCACCTCCTGATCACCACCCGGAACAGCAGGTAGTACACGCCGAAGTAGACGACTCCCATCACCACGAGCAGCCCCACGTTCCTCGCGGCCGGCGCCGTGCCGTACAGCAGCAGGTCGACGAGCCCCGCGGAGAACGAGAAGCCGAGGTGGATGTCGAGGAGGTCCGCGATCGCGAGGGACAGCCCGGTCAGCACGGCGTGCACGACGTAGAGCGGGAACGCCGCGAACATGAACGCGAACTCCAGCGGCTCCGTGATGCCGGTGAGGAAGGCGGTCAGACCGGCAGCGCCGAGGATGCCGATCGCGGCCGCGCGCTGCGAGCGGTTCGACACGTGGATCATCGCCAGCGCCGCCGCCGGGAGTCCGAACATGAGCACGGGGTAGAAGCCCGCGGTGAGTGCACCCGCGGTCGGATCGCCCGCGGCGAAGCGGGTCAGCTCCCCCGTTACGACACCGCCGTCGTCGCGGGTGTAGGAGCCCTGGAGGAACCAGACGTAGGAGTTGAGGATGTGGTGCAGCCCGAGAGGGATCAGCATGCGGTTCGCGAAGCCGTAGACGAAGGCGCCGAGTGCCCCGGTGCCGCCGATGAAGGCTCCGAGACCGGTGAGGCCGGTCTCGAAGACCGGGTAGAACCAGCTCAGGCCGAACCCGACGACGAGGCACGCGAGCGAGACGACGATCGGGACGAACCGCCGGCCGCTGAAGAACCCGAGGTAGGCGGGGAGCTCGATGGTGTGGAACCGGTCGAACAGCACGGCCGTGAGCAGACCGACCACGATCCCGCCGAAGACGCTGTAGTCGATCTGCACCTGATCGCCGGCGGCCGTCGTCCGCCCCGCCAGGACGATCGGCGACAGGACGGTGAAGACCTTCGCGAGCACGAGGTGGCCGACGACCGCCGCCAGGGCGGTCGAGCCGTCCGGCTTCCTGGTGAAGCCGATCGCGACACCGACGGCGAACAGCAGCGCCAGGTTCTCGAAGAGGGCGCCGCCCGCCGCGCTCATCGCCTGGAAGAACGGACCGAGGACGGGCAGGTCGATCCGCCCGAGCAGGTCAGGCTGTCCGAGCCGGAGGAGGAGCCCCGCCGCCGGGAGCACCGCGATCGGCAGCATGAGGCTCTTGCCGAGGCGCTGCAGACCGGCGAAGCCGGGGACGACGAGTCGGCGGCGGGAGGCAAGCGCGCTCCGAGGGCGGGCGGTCATGCGGAGAGCAGAGGGTCACCGGCGAGGACGGACGCGCCGTCCACCACGAGGACGTCGACGTAGTCCGCGGTCCGCTCCAGCACGACGACGGGGACCACGGACGGGAGTCCCGCGGCGAGGATCGCCGGGACGTCGTAGGCCAGGACGGGTGTCCCGGCCTCGACGCGGTCGCCCTTGGCGGCGAGGACCGAGAAGCCGGCGCCCTTCAGCCCCACCGTGTCGATCCCGAGATGGACGAGCACCGCCCGTCCGCTGTCCGCGACGACCACGAACGCGTGCGGCAGCACCTGGAGCAGGATCCCGCATACCGGTGCGACCACCTCGACGGGCTCCGCGGGAGGCTCGATCGCGACACCGGCTCCCATCACGCCGGCCGCGAAGAGCTGGTCGGGCACGGCCGAGAGGGGCACGGCGCGCCCGGCGAGGGGGGACAGGACGACGACCACGGGGACTCCCTCGAACCGGAGACCGGCGCGTACTCACCACCGGTCGCCGATCACAGTAGGGCGGAGCGGAGCCCGGCCGTGCTGTGGCGCGAAACGCCCCGCGCGGTCACCGCCGGGGTCTCGATACGCCGGTCCGCGGCTACTCGACCAGTATGTCTCCCATGCTGATCGAGTAGCGCTCGCAGAGCGCGTATCGAGATCCACCAGCGTCAGAACCTGAGTCTGCAGACTCGCCCTGCTGATGACGGTGGGTCTCGATACGCCCCTGCGGGGCTACTCGACCAGCATGTGCGCAGGCGTCTCTTCCAAGTAGATCCCGCGCGGTCAGACCGCCGGCCAGCTCTCCGGGCCCTCGCTGCCGGCCGGGTACTCGTCGAGCGGGACGTCGTCGGCGCGCCAGGCGTCGATCGCGGGCTGGACGATCCGCCAGCACTCCTCGGCCGCGTCGCCGGGCACCGAGAGCGACGGGTCGTCGTCGAGGATCCCCGAGATGACCTCGCCGTAGGCCAGCAGCTCCCCCGCACCGAAGGTCGCCTCGAGCGACGCGCGCTCGAGCGTGTACGGGTCGCCCGGTCCGTTGATGTTCAGCTCCAGCGCCATCTGGTCCGGCGCGAGGAACAGCCGCAGCACCGACGCCTCCGCCGTCCCGTGGAACCCGGCGGGCAGGTGCGGCACCGGCTTGAAGCGGATGACGATCTCGCGCCGCCGCTGGCCCAGGGCCTTGCCCGAGCGCAGCGTGAACGGCACGCCCGCCCAGCGCCAGGTGTCGATCTCGACGGTCAGCTCGGCCAGCGTCTCGGTCTTGCGCGACGGGTCGACCCCCTTCTCGTCCGTGTAGGCGGGGAGCTCCCGCCCGTCGACCGAGCCGGCGGTGTAGCGGGCCCGCCGCGAGTTGGCGCTCAGGTCCTCGCCGTGCAGCCGCGTCGCCCGCAGCACGATCCCCTTGGCGTCGCGCAGGTCCGCGGCGCCGAGGGTCGACGGCGGCTCCATCGCGACGACCGCCAGCACCTGCAGCAGGTGGCTCTGGATCATGTCGATCAGCGCGCCCGCACCGTCGTAGTAGCCCGCGCGCCCCTCGAGGCCCAGCTGCTCGTCGTAGACGATCGCCACGCTCTCGATGTGCTCCGCGGACCAGAGCGGCTCGAGGATCCGGTTCGCGAAGCGCAGCCCGAGCAGGTTCATCACCGTCGCGCGGCCGAGGAAGTGGTCGACGCGGTGCACCCGGTCCTCGGGGACCAGGGCGGCGACGCGCGCGTTCAGATCGCGGGCGCTCTTCTCGTCGGTGCCGAACGGCTTCTCGAGCGCGAGCACCGTCCCCTCCGGCAGATCGTGCGCGGCGAGCGCGTCGCAGGCCTTCGCCGCGATCGCCGGCGGCAAGGCGAAGTAGATCGCGACCGGTCCCTCGCAGCTCGCGAGCAGGGCGGCGAGCGCCTCCGGATCCGTGACGTCCACCTGCTGGTAGCGGGTGCCCGAGACGAGCGCGTCGATGCCGTCGCCCCCGGCGGTCTCCGTAGCGAACGACGACGCCACGACCTCGTGCCAGTGCTCCTGCGTCCAGTCCTCCTGACCGGCGCCGACGAGGTGCAGGCGGCGATCGGGCTCGCGGGTCAGGAGCTGACCGACAGCGGGCAGGAGAAGGCGGGCGGACAGGTCGCCCGTCGCACCGAGGATGAGCAGCGTGGAGACCGACTGAGGCATGCGCCACACCCTACGGCGCCCCCGCCGACCGTTTCCCGGCCTTGACGACGGCCCTGCCGGGTCGACCATCAGGAGCGCCCAGCGTTCTGGTGCCAGGATCAGCGCATGGTCTCCCCGATCGAGGACTACGCCGTCCTCTCCGACTGCCGCACCGCCGCTCTCGTCTCCCGCGACGGCGGCATCGACTGGCTCTGCCTCCCCCGCTTCGACTCCGCCTCGATCTTCGGCGCGCTCCTCGGCGGTGACGACCAGGGCCGCTGGTCGCTGCGGCCGGTGGACGCGGACGCGACCGTCGAGCGGCACTACCTCGGCGACACCCTCGCGCTCGTCACCATCTGGACCACCGCGACCGGCGTCGTCGAGGTCACCGACGTGATGCCGCTGCGCGACGACCGCGCCGAACTGGTGCGCCGCGTGCGGGGCGTCTCCGGCTCGGTGCGGATGCGCCAGGAGCTGCGGATCCGGTTCGACTACGCCCGGACGATGCCGTGGGTGCGCCAGGAGGGGTCGGACGAGGATCCGCTGCTCGTCGCCGTCGCCGGCCCGGACGCGGTCGTCGTCCGCGGCGTGCGCCTCTCCGCCACCGATCACGTGCACTCCGCCGAGTTCGACGTCGCGCCCGGCGAGACGGTCGACCTGTCGATGGCCTGGTTCCCCTCGCACCAGCGCGCCCCGAAGGTGCTCGACGTCGACAAGGCGATCGAGCGCACCGTCCGCTGGTGGACCGACTGGGCCGGAGCGATCCGCTACGACGGCCCGTACCGCGAGGCCGTGGTCCGCTCGCTGCTCACCCTGCGCGCCCTCACCGACGACCAGACCGGCGGCATCGTCGCCGCCGCGACCACCTCGCTCCCCGAGGAGTTCGGCGGCAGCCGCAACTGGGACTACCGCTACGTCTGGCTCCGCGACGCGTCCCTCACGCTCGAGGCCCTGCTCGCGCACGGCTTCGAGAAGGAGGCGCAGAAGTGGCGCGCCTGGCTGCTCCGGGCGGTGGCCGGCTCACCGGAGGACGTGCAGATCATGTACGGGCTCGCCGGCGAGCGCGACCTCGCCGAGCGGGAGATGCCGAGCCTGCCCGGCTACGACGGCGCCTCGCCCGTGCGGATCGGCAACGCGGCGGTCGACCAGTACCAGGCCGACGTGATCGGCGAGGTGATGGTGGCGCTGCACGAGGCGCGCGTCGCCGGCGTCGACGAGACCGAGTTCTCCTGGCCGCTGCAGCGCGCACTGCTCGGCTTCGTCGAGAGCAACTGGCAGCGGCCCGACAACGGCATCTGGGAGATCCGCGGCGAGCCGAGGCACTTCACCCACTCCCGGGTGATGATCTGGGCGGCGCTGGACCGCGGCGTCCGCGCCGTCCGCGAGCACGGGCTCGACGGCCCCGTCGAGACCTGGGAGCGGCTGCGCGACACCGTCCGCGCCGAGATCGAGGAGCAGGGCTTCGACGCCGAGCGCGGCCACTACCTGCAGTCCTACGGCTCGAGCGAGGTGGACGCCTCGCTGCTCGTGCTGCCGATGGTCGGCTTCGTCGCCGCCGACGATCCGCGGATGCTCGGCACGGTCGCCGAGCTGGAGCGCGCTCTGATGCACGACGGCCTGCTGCACCGCTACCGGACGGAGTCCTCGGTCGACGGCCTGGCCGGCGGCGAGCACCCGTTCCTCGCCTGCTCGTTCTGGCTGGTCCGGCAGTACGCGGCGTCGGGCCGTCTCGAGGACGCCCGGACCCTGATGGACCGCCTCGTCGGACTCTGCAACGACGTCGGGCTGCTCTCGGAGGAGTACGACGTCGAGAACCGCCGCCACGCGGGCAACACCCCGCAGGCGCTCTCGCACCTCGCCCTGGTCCAGGCCGCCGACGCGATCGCGGCGCACCGGTGAGCGCGCGCACCGCCGCACCGCGTCGGCGCCGCCCGCTCCGGATCGTCCTGCTGAGCCTGGGCGCGCTCGTGGCGGTCGCCGTCCTCGGCTTCCTGACCTGGTCCTCGATCGTGATGGGCCCCGATCCGGAGGCGCTCGCCCGCGTCGACGCGGACCCGGCGGTCGCCGTCGAGCGCACCGACACCGCGATCGTGCTGACCCCGACCGAGGACGCGGGCTCGGACCTCGACGGCGTCGGACTCGTCTTCGTCCCCGGCGCCAAGGTCGACGCCGCCTCCTACGAGGCCACGCTCGCTCCGCTGGTCGAGGCCGGCGCGAGCGTCGTGATCACCCGGCCGATCCTCAACCTGGCGTTCTTCGACCTGCGCTCGCTCGAGAGCTTCACGACGCAGGCCGACGGCGTCGACGAGTGGCTGGTCGGCGGGCACTCCCTCGGCGGCGTGAAGGCCTGCCAGTGGGGCGAGGACCCGGTGGTCGCGGGTCTCGTGCTCTTCGGCAGCTACTGCGCGAACGACCTCTCCGCGTCGGGCCTTCCGGTGCTGAGCGTGAGCGGCTCGGAGGACGGCCTGAGCACCCCGGCGAAGGTCGCGGCGGCGAGCGATCAGCTGCCCGCCGACGCCAGCTTCGTCGAGATCGACGGGTCCAACCACGCCGACTTCGGCTGGTACGGGCCGCAGCCGGGCGACGGCACCGCCACGATCAGCCACGAGGAGGCCGACGCGCAGATCGCCGAGGCTCTGCTCGCCTTCGCAAGCGAGCAGCGCTAGGCGGGGTCGCGCCCGCGGTCAGTCGCGCGGGCGGCCGTCGCGGTCCGGGGTCTCGCGCAGGTCGATCAGGCCGGTGAAGAGCGCGCCGCGCTCGTTCGAGGCGCGGTCGCCCGAGAACAGGTTGTCCGGCGCCGAGCGCGTGTGGCTGCGCGGCGCGGGCGCGGTGCCCGCCTCCTCGTGCTGCATCTCGACGCGCTGGCGCGGCAGGGCGATCGGGTCGCTCTCGTGCAGCCAGGTGACCAGCCGCTCGCGGACGTAGCAGCGCAGATCGAACAGGGTCGGCGCGTCCTTCGCGGTGACGAGCACGCGGATGCGCACGTAGCCGCCGACCGCGTCGGTGACCTGCAGCACGCTGACGCGCTGATCCCACAGGTCCGTCTCCTCGAGGATGCGGTGCAGCTCGGTGCGCATCTCCTCGGGGCGGACGCGCCAGTCGAGGTCGAGCTCGACGGCGCCGAGCAGCTCGGAACCGGTGCGGGTCCAGTTCTGGAACGGCTGGGTGGTGAAGTAGTTGGTCGGGAGCACCAGGCGGCGGTCGTCCCAGAGGTGCACGACCACGTAGGTCAGTGTGATCTCCTCGATCCGGCCCCACTCGCTCTCGACGATCACCACGTCGTCCAGGCGGATCGCGTCGCTGAAGGCGAGCTGCATCCCCGCGAAGATGTTGGTGAGGCTCGACTGCGCGGCGAGACCGGCGACGATCGAGAGCACACCGGCCGAGGCGAGCAGGCTCGCGCCGGCGGTCCGCGCCTCGGGGAAGGTCAGCAGCGAGGCGCCGATGGCGATCACGACGACGGCCGCGACGGCCACCCGCCGGATGATCGTCATCTGCGTGCGGAGGCGGCGGGCACGCCGGTTGTCGGCGGTGTCGGTGCGGTAGCGCTCGGCGCCGAGGTCCTCGAGGAAGACGAAGGTCGCGCCGACCAGCCAGGCCGCGGCGCCGATCGTGGCGATCTGGAAGACCCGGTCCACGAGCCCGGGCCAGGTCTCGCCCGAGACGGTCGCGGCGAGCGCGGCCCAGACGGCGATCGTGAGCAGCAGCACGCGGAACGGGATGCGCACCCGGCGGATGAGCAGCCGGGCCCAGGTCTTGCGCTTGCCGATCGAGCGCACGATCAGCGCCACGACCGCGGTCACGACGACGGCGATCACGACGGCGATCAGCACGGCGAGGGCGATGGAGCCGACTTCTTGCAGGGCGTCTTCGGGCACGGCGGTCCTTTCGGGAGGGGAAGGGCGCGCACCATCGAGCGGATCGGACGAAGAGGGCAGCCTCCCACGGACACGGCGGGGAGCGCACGCGGCGGCGCCGCACGTTGCGGGGATGCCCAGGCGGAGCGCGCCCACACGGGGCGTCCGCCGAAACGACGAAACGCCCGCCGGAGTGGCGAGCGTCTCGATGTGGTGCACCCCCTCGGACTTGAACCGAGAACCCACTGATTAAGAGTCAGTTGCTCTGCCGATTGAGCTAGAGGTGCGTGGCGACCGGCGAATCGTGCGTGCCGAACCGAGGGATCACATTACCAGCGCCCACCCCCGTTTCGTCAAATCGACACTCGCGCCATGCTGATCGAGTAGCCCGCGCAGCGGGCGTATCGAGATCCACCAGGTCCGGACTGCTAGTCGCCAGAGCTCCTCCTCCGGGAGGCGGAGGGTCTCGATACGCCCCTCCGGGGCTACTCGACCAACATGCACGACCAGCATGCAGTGCGCCCCTCCGGCGCCGCTCGACCGACTGGGAGACCCGCGCGCGGCGGAGTCGCTCAGTATCGTGGACGCGTGACCCTCGACGACGACCTCCGCCTCGCCCTCCGCCTCGCCGACGCCGCCGACGCGATCTCGCGCGAGCGCTTCCTCGCCCTCGACCTCGTCGTGGACACCAAGCCCGACAGCACGCCCGTCTCGGACGCAGACCGCGCCGTCGAGGAGGCGATCCGCGCGATCCTCGCCGCCGAGCGCCCCGATGACGCGATCCTCGGCGAGGAGTTCGGCACCTCCGGCGAGGCCGCTCGGCAGTGGATCCTCGACCCGATCGACGGGACGGCGCACTTCGTCCGCGGCGTCCCGATCTGGGCGACCCTGATCGCGCTGGCGATCGACGGCGTCCCGGTGGTCGGCGTCGTCTCGGCCCCCGCCCTCGGCAAGCGCTGGTGGGCCTCGAAGGGATCCGGCGCCTGGGTGGACGAGAGCCGCGCTCCCCTGGGCAGCCTCGATCTGCCGGACGGTCTGCGGGGCGTGCTGGTCGCCCCCGCCGCCGAGGAGCCGCGCCGCCTGCAGGTCTCCGGCGTCGCCTCCCTCGCGGACGCCACCTTCAGCTACAACAGCATCCAGCAGTGGGACGGCGCCGGCCGGCTCGAGCAGCTGCTGGAGCTCGCCCGCACGGTCTGGCGCGACCGGGCCTACGGCGACGCCTGGCCCTACATGCTCGTCGCCGAGGGCCTCATCGACGGCGCGGGCGAGTTCGACGTGAAGCCCTACGACCTCGCCGCGCTCGTCCCCATCGTCGAGGAAGCGGGCGGCCGCTTCACCTCGGCCGACGGCGAGGACGGCCCGTGGGGCGGCAGCGCCCTCGCCACCAACGGCCTGCTGCACGACGACGTGCTCGCGATCGTCGCGCTCCGATGAGCCTGCGTCGCGCGGCCCTGCTCGCGGCGGTCCTCGCCGGCTCCGCGCTGTCGCTCGCGGCGTGCTCCGCCGTCGTCGGTGCCGACGGGCCCGAGGCGGTGCGCGACGAGACGGGAGTGGTCGTGACCGCGGGCACCGTCGACCCCTTCTCGGTCGTCAAGGGCGACTGCCTGCAGGAGCCGGACGACGACCGGGTCGCCGACGTCGAGGCCGTCCCCTGCGCCGAGCCGCACGCCCTCGAGGTCTTCCACGTGTTCGCGCAGCCCGGCGACGACTACACGAGCCGCAACACCCTCCTGGCGCAGGCGGACGCGGGCTGCGAGCCCGAGTTCGGCGCCGTGATGAGCATCGCCTACGGCGACTCCGCCCTCGAGTACCGCAGCTTCGTCCCGTCCGAGGTGAGCTGGCGGCACGGCGACCGCGCGATCGTCTGCGCCGTCTTCGACCCGGCCGCCGACACCACGACGGGCAGCCTCTTCGGCGCCGCACGCTGATCGCTGAGCCGCGGCTCGATCTCGGGCGGCGGCGCGCCGGCGGTCGGGGATCTCGATACGCCCGCTGCGCGGGCTACTCGATCAGCATGGAGGGGCGCACACCCCTCGCTGGTCGAGTAGCCCCGCAGGGGCGTATCGAGACCCGCCGTCCTCAGCAGGGCGGGTCTGCAGACGCGACTTCTGACGCTGATGGATCTCGATACGCCCGTTGCACGGGCTACTCGATCAGCATGGAGGGGGCGCACCCTCGCTTCGCTGGTCCAGCAGGCCCGCAGGGGTGCGCCGGGACCGCCGCCGACGAGGTCAACCCCTCCCCCGCTCGATTGACAGGGAAGCGGGGCGCGCGCATCGTGGGGGGACCGTCCCGCACGACGGACGAACGGCTCGGGGGTGCCGCGAAGCGCTTCAGGAGTCGACGATGCACGAGCCCACGGGAGACACCCCGGAGAGCACCGACCCGGAGCGCTCGGCCACGGCGGAGCACGAGTTCCGGCCGGCGGACACCCTCTTCACCCGGCTGCAGCGGCAGTGCGCGCTGCTCAGCGCCGCCGAGACGCTGGCCGATGCGGCGGACGACACCGTCCGCCGCTGGTCGCGGCTGATCCACGACTACGCGCTGACCTCCGACAGGGTCGTGTCGGTGCACGGCGACGCCGAGGCGGCCGTGCTCGGCTGGCTGAAGCCGCGCGGTGTCGTCGCCCTGCTCGTCACGGAGGACTGCGACGACGATCACGCGGTCGAGCACCTGGCCGCGGCCCTGGCGGCCATGAACGCGGTGACGCTGACCGTCGACGGCGAGCGCGCCGAGCGCCTCGCGCCGCTGACGAACACCCTCGCGCGGCTTCTGCCGGGCGCGTTCGCCGACCTCCCGGTGGACGCGCACGCGCACTACCCGGAGGGAGCGGTCGCCGCGATCCTGACGCCGGAGATCCTCTACCGCGGCTGGACGCCCCCGGAGACGCTGCGAGCGCTCGAGAGCGGCGAGGAGCGCGACGACGACGAGCGTCTGGCGCTGCTGACCCTCTACGGCCGCATCCGCCAGCTCGACGTCCGCCCGGAGTGACCGCCGGCGCGAGTGACCGCTGGCCCGAGTGACTCGAGCGGAGCGGTGGCTCCCAGTGTGCGACGACGACCGGTGGTGGAGATGGGGGGAATCGAACCCCCGTCCATCGCTGTGATTCTGCGCCTTCTACGGGTGTAGCCAGTGAGAGCGTTCTACTCGGCCCCGACCGTTACCACTGGCGCATCGGTCGACGGGCCCAGCCCGAGTGCAAGTCCCGCGTCGCCCTCAGGCGTAACGACGCAGCAAGTCCTCTAGATGACGCCAGGATCCGGGGCGAGGACGCACCCACGGGCTGACGGACTATCTACTCTGGCTTAGGCAGCGAGAGCGAAGTCGGTGCGCTTCTGTTCGGCACCTGTGTTTTTCAGAGATCGTTAACGAGATAACCCTGAATCCTCGACCCGCTTCTCGCAGTTTCGCAGGCAATGTCGAAACCGATCATCCCCGCGAGCACTCACCGGCACTGAGCCTTAGCCGGCACTGGGCCGGGTGGAGTGGGTCGTCGTCGCACACTGTGGAGTTACAAGGAGACAGTCTACCTCGTCGCGCGCTCCGTCACCCGTCGACGGCGCAGATCGAGCAGTCCGAGCACCAGCGCCAGCGCGATCAGCCCGAGGGTGACGAAGTAGCCGTTGCGGAAGGCGTCGTGGTACTGGTCGAGCCCCTCGGCCATCCCGGCCTCGCTGGCGAGAGTGGCGAAGAACACCGCCGAGGCGCAGGCCGTGCCCACCGCCGTGCCGACGCGCTGCCCGAGCTGGCCGACCGAGCCCGCGACGCCGCCCTGCTCGGGCGGGATCTCGGCGAGCGTCAGCGTCTGGTTCGGCGAGACGACGAAGCCGCCGCCCGCTCCGGCGACGAGCATCGCCGCGCCCATCCCGTAGGCGGCCGTCTCGGCCGGCAGCAGCTCGGCCGCCAGCAGCACCAGGGTGAAGCCGATCACGACGAGCGCGATGCCCAGCACGACGAGGGCGCGGCCGTAGCGCTGGACGAGCTTGCCCCCGTACCAGGCGGTCACCGCGGAGGTGAGCGCGAACGGGATGCTCACCATGCCCGCGAACACCGGCGCGAGGCCGAGCCCCTGCTGGAGGAAGAGCGTCGTGAGCAGGAAGGTCGCCGGGATCGCGGCGAAGTAGGACGTCGCGACCAGGATCCCGTTGCGGTACGAGCTGGTGCGGAAGATCCGGAAGTCGATGACCGGCGTGCGGTCCTTCGCGGCGTAGTGCGCCTCCCACTTGACGAAGGCGTACGCGGCGACCACCGCCAGCAGCAGCCAGAACCAGCGGAACGGCGAGTCCGTCGAGGCGCCGGTGGTCAGCAGGAACGGGAGCATGAAGGCGAAGATCGTCACGCCCAGCAGCAGCAGGCCGACCGGGTCGAGCGAGGTGTCGCCCACCGGGGTCCGCTGGACCTTCGGCAGCAGCTTCCAGGCGAAGACGAGTGCGGCGATGCCGAGCGGGATGTTCATCCAGAACAGCAGGCGCCAGCCGTCCTGCTCGCCGCCGATCGCGATCAGCAGACCGCCCAAGGTCGGCCCGAACGCGGTGGAGAGGCCGATCACCGCGCCGAAGACGCCGAAGGCACGGGCCCGCGCCGCACCGGTGAACAGCTGCTGCACCAGGCCGAGCACCTGCGGCATCTGGATGCCCGCGGCGATGCCCTGGACGAAGCGGGCGACGACGAGCAGCTCGATGGTCGGCGCCACGGCGCAGAGCAGGCTCGCCAGCGTGAACGCGGTCAGCCCGACGAGGAACAGCAGGCGCCGCGACTTGATGTCGCCGAGCCGGCCGGACGGCACGAGCGAGAGCCCGAAGGCGAGCGCGTAGCCGGCGACGATCAGCTGCAGCTGGCTCGGGTCGGCCGAGAGCGACTTCTCGATCGAGGGCAGCCCGACGTTGACCTTGGAGAGGTCGAGGATCGTGAAGGCGGCGACGGAGACCGCGACGGCGAAGGCCCGCCAGCGCGTCCTCTCCTCCGCGGCGGAGGGCGGCGCGTCGGGGGCGTTGTCGGGAGAGGTCACGTCCTCCAGTCTCTCAGGACCGGAGCGCGCGCCTCCCCCGCTCGCGGGACATCGGCGCGGACGGCCTACTCGCCCATGCGACGTCGGGTGGACATGGCGCGGTCGGCCTCGCGGCGGTCCTGGCGCTCGCGGAGCACCTGGCGCTTGTCGTAGTCCTTCTTGCCCTTCGCGACCGCGAGCTCGACCTTGGCCTTGCCGTCGCTGAAGTAGAGCGAGAGCGGGATCAGCGTGTACCCGCCCTCCTTCACCTTGTTGTGGATCTTGAGGATCTGCGCCTTGTGCAGCAGAAGCTTGCGCTTGCGACGCGGCGGGTGGTTGGTCCAGGTGCCCTGGGCCCACTCGTTGATGTGCACGGCGTCGAGCCACGCCTCGCCGCCGTCGACGAAGGCGTAGCCGTCGACGAGCGAGGCGCGGCCGTTCCGGAGCGACTTGACCTCGGTGCCGGAGAGCACGAGTCCCGCCTCATAGGTGTCCTCGATGAGGTAGTCGTGGCGCGCCTTGCGGTTGGTCGCGACGACCTTCTGTCCCTGTTCCCTGGGCACGGCTGCTCCTTCGGTCCGAGAGCGATGGTGGGCCGCCCCGATCGGGGCAGCCCACCAGTATACGGCCGCACGCGGCCGGTCGAGCCGGGCGGTCTAGACCCGCAGGTACCGCGCGATCGCCACGTTGGCCGAGATCGCCGCCAGGATGATCCCCACCACGATCAGGATCGGCACGACGATCAGTGCGTCGTCGACGCCGACGAACGACGTCAGCGGGATCCGGTAGGCGAGGAAGCCCTGCACGAAGAAGACCACGATCGCCACGACCGCGACTCCCGCGAGGATCGAGCCGAGCAGCGCCGCGAACACGCCCTCGAGGATGAAGGGGGTCTGGATGAACCGGTTCGAGGCACCCACGAGCCGCATGATGCCCAGCTCCCGTCTCCTCGAGAACGCCGACAATCGGATCGTCGTGGCGATCAGCAGCACCGCCGCCACGAGCATCAGCACCGCGATGCCGATGGCCGTGTAGCTGGCCGCGTTGAGGATCGAGAAGATCTGGTCGAGGTACTGCTTCTGATCGGTGACGCTCTCGACCCCCGAGACGCTGGACAGGCTCTCCACGAGCACGTCCGATTGCGTCGGGTCCTTCAGGTTGATCCAGAAGGTCTGGTTGAGCAGGTCGGGGGTGACGTACTCGGCGACCGGGTTGCCGGCGAACTGCTCCTGGAAGTTCGCGTAGGCCTGGTCGTGGTCCTCGAAGTAGGAGCGGTCGATGTACGGCGCCAGCGTCGCGCCCGCGAGCTGCGTCTCGACGGTGTCGATCTGCTCCTGGGTGGCGTCGGAGCCGCTGCAGTTCGCGCCGCCGGAGGTGGCTGTGCACATGTACACCGCGACCTGCGCCTTGTCGTACCAGAAGTTCTTCATCTGGCCGATCTGCATCTGCAGCAGGATCGCGGTGCCGACGAAGGTGAGCGAGATGAAGGTCACCAGGATCACCGAGACGACCATGGAGACGTTGCGCCGGAGGCCGCTCGAGACCTCCGACCAGATCAGTGCGTATCTCACTTGACGGGTCCTACATCCTGCTGGTCGTCCCCGGACTCGTCGCCCTCGCCCGCGTGGGCGCGCAGCCCCAGGCGGGCCGCGAGAGACTCCTCGGGGAGGGCCCCGGTGTCGGCGGGGAGATAGATCGGGCCGGTCTGGCTCTGCAGCTCGACCACGCGCGGCGAGGCGGGCGCCTCGGTCGGCGCGGGGGGCGGCGGCGGGACGACCGGGTTCGACTGGGTGGTGGGGCGGGCCGGAGCGACGTGGGTCTCGGGAGCGGCGGCCGAGCGGCGGCCCTCCGGGACGCGGGGCTGCGGTGCGGTCTGCTGCAGGCGCGGGCGGGCGAACGCGGCGCCGTGCTCGGGGAGCTCCGGCGCGGCGGCGGCGGGCGCCGGGGCGCGGCGCAGGTCGACCTCCGGAACCTCGGCGGGCGCGAGGGCGCTCTCCGTGATCACGGGCACCGCGATCGAGGACGTGGTCGTCGGGTGGTCGTCGGCCGCGACGACCACGACGCCGTCGTGCACGACGGTGATGCTCTCGGTCTGGCCGTAACCGCCGCGGCTCTCGTCGCGGACGATGCTGCCGGCCGAGAGCTCGATGACGCGGCGCTTCATCTGGTCGACGATGCCGGCCTCGTGGGTGGCCATGATGACGGTCGTGCCGCCGGCGTTGATCCGCTCGAGCAGCGCCATGATGCCGGCGCTGGTCGTCGGGTCGAGGTTTCCGGTCGGCTCGTCGGCGAGGAGGACCGCCGGCTTGTTGACCACGGCGCGGGCGATGGCCACGCGCTGCTGCTCACCGCCGGAGAGCTCGTGCGGCAGGCGCGCGGCCTTGCCGGCGAGGCCCACCATCTTGAGCGTGTCGGGGACCGCCTCCTGGATGTAGCCCTTCGACTTGCCGATCACCTGGAGGCTGAAGGCGACGTTGTCGAAGACGGACTTGTTCGGGAGGAGCCGGAAGTCCTGGAACACCACGCCCATGTTGCGGCGGAAGTAGGGGACCTTGCGGCTCGAGATCTTGCCCAGGTTCTGCCCGAGCACGTGGATCGAGCCGGAGGAGGGCCGCTCCTCCTTGAGGATCAGGCGGAGGCAGCTGGACTTGCCGGACCCGGAGGCGCCGACGAGGAAGACGAACTCGCCCCGGAGGATCTCGAGATCGATGGCGTTGAGGGCGGGTCTCGTGCCACCCCGATACTGCTTGGAGACGTTGTCGAAGCGAATCATGTCGGTACGAGGGTAAGCGACGATTCCGGAGAGTGACCCGTCCGGCCGCCCGGCGCGCCGAGCGGACCGCTCGTCACCGCCCTCGGCGCCCGGCGGGTCAGGCGGACTTGCGCCAGCGGATGCCGGCGGCGATGAAGCCGTCGAGGTCGCCGTCGAAGACGTGCGAGGGGTTGCCGACCTCGTGGTCGGTGCGGAGGTCCTTGACCATCTGGTACGGCGCGAGGACGTAGCTGCGCATCTGGTCGCCCCAGCTCGCGGTGATGTTGCCGGCCAGCTCCTTCTTGGTCGCCGCCTCCTGCTCCTTCTGCAGCAGCAGCAGGCGCGACTGCAGCACGCGCATGGCGGCAGCGCGGTTCTGGATCTGGCTCTTCTCGTTCTGCATCGAGACGACGAGGCCGGTGGGGAGGTGGGTGAGTCGCACCGCGGAGTCGGTCGTGTTGACCGACTGGCCGCCGGGGCCCGAGGAGCGGAAGACGTCGACGCGGATGTCGTTGTCCGGGATCTCGATCGCGCCGGCCTCCTCCATCAGCGGGATGACCTCGACCGCGGCGAAGGACGTCTGGCGCTTGCCCGCAGCGCCGAAGGGGCTCATCCGCACGAGGCGGTGCGTGCCGGCCTCGACGGAGAGGGTGCCGAAGGCGTAGGGCGCGTCGATCTGGAAGGTGGCCGATTTGATGCCGGCCTCCTCCGCGTAGCTCGCGTCCATCACGGTCGCGGGGTACTTGTGCTTCTCGGCCCAGCGGAGGTACATCCGCATCAGCATCTCGGCGAAGTCGGAGGCGTCGACGCCGCCGGCTCCCGCGCGGATCGTGATGACGGCGGGGCGGTCGTCGTACTCGCCGTCGAGGAGGGTCTGCACCTCGAGGTCGCCCATGGTCTTCTGCAGCGCCTCGAGCTCGGCGATCGCCTCCTGCTCGGACTCCGCGTCGTCGGCCTCGTTGGCCATCTCGACCAGGACCTCGAGGTCGTCGAGGCGGCGCTCGATCGCGGTGATCCGGGCGAGCTCGGACTGCCGGTGGCTCAGCGCGCTGGTCACCTTCTGCGCGTTGTCGGTGTCGTCCCAGAGGTCGGGGACGCCCGCCTGCTCGTTCAGCTCCCCGATCTTCGCGCGGAGCTCGTCGACGTCGATGACGGCGAGGATGTCGGAGAAGGTGGAGCGGAGAGCAGTGATCTGCTCGGTGAAGTCGTTGTCCAGCATGGTGACCCCAGACTACCGGGGGCGCCCGGGGTCACCGCTGGGCGCCGTCGGGGCGGCGCTTAGGATGGGGCTGGTGAGCAGCACCGCCGAGCGCCCCTTCCCCGTCGGGCCGCTCCTGCTCTCCACTTTCCTGCCGACCCTGCTCTTCTCGGTCGGCGAGGGCGCGATCATCCCCCTCCTCCCCGCCGTCGCCGGTGACCTCGGTGCCACGCTGGCGATCGCCGGTCTCGTCGCGGGAATGATCATGATCGGCGAGCTCGCGGGCGACATCCCGAGCGGCTGGATCGTCTCGCGGATCGGCGAGCGCGGCGCGATGCTCGGCGCGTCCGGTGCCTCGATCCTCGGGCTGGTGATCTGCCTGGTCTCGACCTCGTGGGTGACGCTCACCGTCGGGGTCTTCCTGATCGGCCTCGCGACGGCGGTCTTCGCGCTCGCCCGGCACGCCTTCATGACCTCGTTCGTGCCGATCAGCCACCGGGCGCGGGCGCTGTCCTCGCTCGCAGGGGTGTTCCGCGCGGGCTGGCTGATCGGCCCGTTCCTCGCGGCGGGGGTCGTGCACCTCAGCGGCTCGGTCGAGTCGATCTTCTGGGTGCACATCGTCTGCTGCGTCGCCGCGGTGGTCGTGCTGCTGCTCGTGCCGGACCCGGCGACGGTGCTGCGCCGCGCGGCGGCCGCCTCCGCCGCCGCCGACCCCGCGCTCGACGACGCCGCCGAGGCCGCGGCCGTGCCGGGGTCCTCCCCCGGCCTCGTCCGCACACTCCGCGCGCACCGCGGGGTGCTCGCGCGGATGGGCTCGGGCGCCGCCGTGATCGGCGCCCTGCGCGCGAGCCGGACGCTGATCCTCCCGCTCTGGGCGGTCAGCCTCGGCCTCGCCGAGACCGACACCGCGATCATCATCGGCATCGCCGGGGCCCTCGACTTCGCCCTCTTCTACGCGGGCGGGCAGGTGATGGACCGCTTCGGCCGCGGCGCCACCGCGATCCCGTCGATGATCGGCCTGGGCCTCGGGCACCTGCTGCTGGTGGTGACGCTCCTCGCCGCGGACCCGGTGCCGTGGTTCGTCGCGGTGGCCTGCGTCCTCGCCGTGGCGAACGGGATCGGCTCGGGCATCCTGATGACGATCGCCGCGGACCTCGCGCCGCCGAAGGATCCGGCGCCCTTCCTCGGCGCCTTCCGCTTCACCGGCGACGCGGGCAACGCCGCGGCGCCGATCGTCGTCTCCGCGCTGACCGCGGCCGTCTCGCTGCCGTTCGCGGCGGGGGCGATGGGCGTGCTCGGGCTGGCCGGCGCCGCCGCGCTCTCGCGCTGGATCCCGCGATACCTGCCGCACCGGCGCCCGCGCGGCTGAGCCTGCGCACGGGGCCCTCCTCGCCGTCCCCTCCTACACTGGAGGCCGCACGCGGGAGTGGTGGAATGGCAGACACGCAGGATTTAGGTTCCTGTGCCGAGAGGCATGTGGGTTCGAGTCCCACCTTCCGCACGAGAATTATTCACGTTTACCCAGCGCGGGTCGATCATTGACGCGAGTGACCGAAGGGACTCTTTTGCGGCGCTAGAGAACATGCAAAGATCCTCACATGTCGCAAATACCCTTCGCTGCCTTGCGCGCAGCCCTCAGCGGTTCCAAAGTTACCGGCACCGGCTCCGAATACCTGTCGGTCCCGAGCGACGACACGTTGTTTGTAGAGCCGACGCTGCTGGTCAAGGAATCTCTCGGAGACTTGAGTGCAGACGTCATCCTAGTTTCCGCGCGAGGGGCTGCTGGGAAAAGCCGGACCGCAACACAATTGGCAGCAGATCTGAATGCACCGCTCTGGCGGTTAGAAAAGGACTCTGCCGTGAGTCGGACCGCGCTTAGCTTTAATCTCGACAGATACACCTCAAGTGCCAACTACTTGGCGCAAGTGTCGGCCCTCGCGGCAAAGCCGGTTCTGCTGATTGACTCGCTCGACGAAGCTCGAGCACGCGTCTCGGCTCGCTCATGGGACGAATTCCTCGACTCGATCATCGAGGCTGCAGCGAAGGGCCTGCGTTGCGTGATTTTCGGACGTGAACGTACTCTCGAAGAAGCGTGGGTCAAACTTGCAGACTCTGGAGCGAAGATCGCATGGCTGGAGGTCTCCCATTTCGAAAAATCGTCCTGGACTACCTACATAGATGGTCGGGTGATTGCGCGAGACAGATCTTCAGCAACAGAGGGAACCTACTACGTATCAGCGCGAGACTCAATCCTCAACGCTCTCAGCGACTCACTCACGCCCGAAACGGCAGAAAACTTTGTCGGATATGCCCCGGTTCTTGATGCTGTGGCAACAACGCTCCTTGATGAACAGAACCACTACTCGCTTTCGCAGGAATTCGCAAGCACCACCGGAAGCGCTCGTCATATCGACGTGCTGAAGCAGATTCTAAAAGGCTTGCTGATCAGGGATCAGGGCAAGCTTGCCCCCCTTGCGCGTGAATTGAGGCTTCCAGAGGACCAGATCTTCAGTCCGCAGGAACAGCTTGAGTGGCTTTGGCACGTACTAGGGGGCTCGCAGGAGCCGAGCCTCGGCTACATCGATGATGAAGCGAAGCAACATGAATACACGCAAAAAATAGGAACCTTCATCGAGGACCATCTTTTCCGGTCCGATAAAATCGTGGGCAAGCGCGGTCTTCGAGGCGTACGCAGCCGCGGAGATGCTCACTTCGCTTCCGGAAGATTTGCTGGTCGACGTTGGGAATCGGTCTGGCCTACTCTTCGACTTCACCACGAGCGTGAACACCAGTCTCGTCGTCAGTGAAGCACAATTTGCAGCTCTACATTCCTCCCTCCTCGAGGGAGGATCGCGGGAAGACTCGGCCGCAGTGACTCTCCTCCAATTAGCGGACTCGACTTATACAGGAAGCATGCGAGCAGATCGCGCAAGTGGGACGCTGTCAATAGAACTCTCGGTGATTCCTTCATCTGATGAAACCATCTCGATCACCGGCCCGCTGGAAGCCCTGACTTTGTCCACAAAGTCAGATGTCGAAATTGTAGGCGCCACTAATGGCGCAATTTTCGGTCCTGATCTTTTCGTTGCCTGCCGCAATCTTTCATTTATAGGCGAGGAGATTTCTTTCTCAAAAACAACCAGCGGTGCGGCAGACGAGTCCACCGGCGTGAGATTCGAAGTCCGAGGAGGCAGCCTAACACTGCCCTCGACGATAGGCACGCCGCCCGCAGAAAATACGTTTGAGCTCGGCGTAATGGAGTCCACGGTCGTTCGCTATCCTTGGACTTCTTTCCGATTCCCGTTGGAAGATGATGAAGATCGCGTCGACCCCAACTCCCGCGCAATCCGCTTCCTGCACAAGCTACAAAGCTTGGCCCGAACCCATGGCCACTCAGGCAATCGCGCTACCTATTATATGAAGCTTCAGGGAAGGCAGCAGATAAAATCTGATCGCCTACGCGCAGTTCTTAGCATCCTCGAAAACCGAGGGGCGATACAAATGGACGGAGAGATGATTTTCATCACTAGTGCGGCCGATCTACACCGATTCAGCGGCAAGAAAGTTTCTGGCCAACGAGCAATCGATCAGGAGTGGAACTACTGGGGACCAATCGTGAATGATATTGAGGATGTCCTTTAGAGCGCCGCCGCTTAGTCCGAAGGTTGGTGTCCGTGTCGCCTGATCGTGCGCCACACATCCCTCGCCCACCGATCGCCGGTACAGTGAGCGCGGTCGAGCCGCTGGCTGCAGCATCGACCAGACCGTACGGCACTGATCGACTGGAGACCCGTTGAACCACGCCGCCCTGATCCCCTGGCTGGATCCCGAGACGATCCTCACCTCGTTCGGGCCCTGGGGCGTGCTGGTGGTCTGCCTGATCGTCTTCGCCGAGACCGGCCTGCTGATCGGCTTCCTCTTCCCCGGCGACACCCTGCTCATCATCACGGGCCTGCTCGCGCACGAGAACGCCTCCAACGGCGGGCTCGGCGTTCCGATCTGGGTGATCTGCCTCGCGGTCGGCTTCTCGGCGTTCGTCGGCGGCGAGGTCGGCTACCTGATCGGGCACAAGGCCGGGCCGCGCATCTTCGAGCGCAAGGAGTCGGGCCTCTTCAGCGTCGAGAACGTCAAGCGCACCAACGCCTTCTTCGAGCGCTTCGGCGGCCTCGCGGTGATCCTCGCGCGATTCGTGCCGATCGTCCGCACCTTCGCGCCGATCGCCGCCGGCGTCGCCCACATGAACTACCGCAAGTACAGCCTCTACAACCTGATCGGCGCCCTGATCTGGGGCAGCGGCGTCACGCTGATCGGCTGGCTTCTCGCGTTCATCCCGCCCGTCGCCGACTTCGTCTCGCACTACATCGACGTCATCCTGATCGGCGCGGTGGCCCTCGCGATCATCCCGACCGCGTTCCACTTCTTCCAGCAGCGCCGCAAGGCCAGGCTGGCCGCCGACAAGGACACCGATGCGGCCGAGGCGAGCGCCCTCGTCCTCGACCCGACCGCCGTCGACGACGAGCGCCGCAAGCACTGACCCCCTGGGAGCAGGCCCCTCCCGCGAGATGCCACTTGTGCGCGCTCGACACGGCGTGTCGCGTGCACAAGTGGCATCTCGCGGTCGGGAGGCTGCGCCCCCGATCAGGAGAGGGTGGTCGCCAGGGACGTCAGCTCGGCTCGGAGGGCGGTGAAAGCCCGGGCTCGGTGGCTGCGGGCGTTCTTCTCGGCGGGGGCGATCTCGGCGGCCGAGAGAGCTGAGCCGGAGGGGACGAAGACCGGGTCGTAGCCGTGGCCGTTGGTGCCGCGAGGGCCCGTGGCGATGCCGCCGTCCCAGCGGCCCTCGACCACGATCTCGCGACCGCCGGGCAGGACGGACTCGGGGACGACCAGCGCGATCGTGCAGACGAAGTGCGCGCCGCGGTGCTCGGGCTTCACGTCGGCCAGCTGGGCGAGCAGCAGCTCGTAGTTCGCGACCGCGTCGTGCGGCCGGCCCGACCAGCGCGCCGAGAAGATGCCTGGCGAGCCGCCGAGCACGTCGACGCAGAGGCCGGAGTCGTCGGCGAGCGCGACGAGGCCGGTGTGCGCCGCCGCGGCACGCGCCTTGATCAGCGCGTTCTCGGTGAAGGAGACGCCGTCCTCGACCGGCTCCGGCCCGTCGTAGGCGCGGACGCCGACGCCCGGCAGCGCGCCGGCCAGCATCGCGCGGAACTCCTCGACCTTGCCCGCGTTGTGGGTGGCGAGGACGAGGTCGAGGCTCACGCGTCCTGCCCGGAGGCCAGTGCCTCGGCCTGGAAGCGGGCGAGGTCGGCCGCCCCGCCGACGGCGAGGTCGAGCAGCGCGTCGAGCTCGCGGCGGTCGAAGGGGGCGCCCTCGGCCGTGCCCTGCACCTCGACGAAGAGGCCGCGGCCGGTGACGACGACGTTCATGTCGGTCTCCGCGCGCACGTCCTCGACGTAGGCCAGGTCGAGCATCGGGACACCGTCGATGATGCCGACGGAGACCGCCGACAGGCTGTCGATCAGCGGCTGCGCCTTCTGGCCGACGTACTTCTTGCCGCGGGCCCACTCGATCGCGTCGACCATCGCCACGTAGGCGCCGGTGATCGCCGCGGTGCGGGTGCCGCCGTCGGCCTGGAGCACGTCGCAGTCGATCACGATCGTGTTCTCGCCGAGCGCCTTGGTGTCGACGACCGCGCGCAGGCTCCGCCCGATCAGGCGCGAGATCTCGTGGGTGCGCCCGCCGACCTTGCCCTTGACGGCCTCGCGGTCCATCCGGGAGTTGGTGGCGCGGGGCAGCATCGCGTACTCGGCGGTGACCCAGCCCTTGCCCTTGCCCTGCAGCCAGCGCGGGACGCCGTTGGTGAAGGAGGCGGTGCAGAGCACCTTCGTGTTCCCGTACGAGATCAGGGCGGAGCCCTCGGCCTGGGTGCTCCAGCCGCGCTCGATGGTGATCGCGCGCAGCTCGTCGGGCGCGCGGCCGTCCTTGCGCTTGACGGTCGGCTGGGCGGCGGTGCTGTCGGTCACTCGGGTCTCCCTGGAGTCGTGCGTCGCGCGGCCCGGTCGAGCTCGCGCAGGTTGATCGTGCCGGTCTCGACGAGGTCGACGCTCGAGACCTCGGGCCCGAGGAAGCGCCGGGCGAGGCGGACGAAGTCGCTCGATCCGGTCTCCTCCCAGCGGTAGGTCGGCGGGGCGGCGGCGGTGCGCTGCAGTCCGTGCGCCACGAGCGTGCGGTAGACGTCGAGCGCGGTCTCCTCGGCGCTCGAGACCAGCCGGACGTCGGGGCCCATCACGTAGGCGATCGCGCCGCGCAGCAGCGGGTAGTGCGTGCAGCCGAGCACGAGCGTGTCGACGCCGGCCTGCTTGAGCGGGGCGAGGTACTCCTCGGCGAGCGCCAGCAGCTCGTCGCTCCAGGTGATGCCGGCCTCGACGAACTCGACGAAGCGCGGGCAGGCGGCCGTGACCAGCTCGAGGTCGGGCGCGGCGACGAAGGCGTCGTCATAGGCGCGCGAGCGGATCGTGCCGACGGTGCCGATCACGCCGACCCGGCGGTTGCGGGTGTCGCGGACGGCGCTGCGGACGGCCGGCTGGATGACCTCGATCACCGGGATGCCGCGGCCGATCGTGTAGCGCTCGCGCGCGTCCCGCATCATCGCGGCTGAGGCGGTGTTGCAGGCGATCACGAGGAGCTTCGCGCCCTGATCGACCAGCGTGTCGAGAGTGTCCAGGGCGTAGGCGCGGACGTCGGCGAGCGGCTTGGGCCCGTACGGCGAGTGCGCGGTGTCGCCGAGATAGACGATCGACTCGTTCTGCAGCTGGTCGATCACCGCGCGGGCGACGGTGAGTCCGCCGACGCCGGAGTCGAAGATGCCGAGGGGTGCGTCCGTCACGGAGGAAGAGCCTACCCGCGCCCGGGGAGGGGGCCCCGTGCGGGGAACCGTGCATGGAAGACTGGACGGATGGATGCCACGTCCTTCCTCACCGACCGCTACGAGCTGACGATGGTCGAGGGCGCTCTCGGCAGCGGCACCGCCGACCGGCGCTGCATGTTCGAGGTGTTCGCCCGCAGCCTCCCGCCGGGCCGCCGCTACGGGATCCTCGCCGGCACCGGGCGCCTGCTCGAGCTGATCTCGCACTTCCGCTTCGGCGACGCCGAGCTCGACTGGCTGCGGGAGAACCGCGTCGTCGACGCCCGCACCCTGGACTGGCTGGCCGACTACCGCTTCCAGGGCGACATGTGGGGCTACCGCGAGGGCGAGGTCTACCTCCCCGGCTCCCCCGTGCTGATCGTCGAGGCGCCCTTCGCCGAGGGCGTGCTGCTCGAGACGCTGGTGCTGAGCGTGCTCAACCACGACAGCGCCGTGGCGAGCGCTGCGGCCCGGATGGTCTCGGCCGCCGACGGCCGGCCGCTGGCCGAGATGGGCTCACGCCGGGCCGGCGAGCGCTCGGCGGTCGCCGCTGCTCGCGCGGCGCACATCGCGGGCTTCGGCGCGACCTCGAACCTCGAGGCGGGTCGCAGCTGGGGCGTGCCGACGATGGGCACCTCCGCGCACGCGTTCACGCTGCTGCACGACTCCGAGGAGGACGCCTTCCGCGCGCAGGTCGCCGCGCTCGGACCGGGCACGACCCTCCTCGTCGACACCTACGACGTCACCGCCGCCGTCGACCTCGCGGTCCGGGTGGCGGGCACCTCGCTCGGCGCCGTGCGGATCGACTCGGGCGACCTCCCCCAGCAGGTCGCCGCCGTCCGCGCCCAGCTGGACGGGCTCGGCGCCACCGGCACGAAGATCACCGTCACCAACGACCTGGACGAGTACGGCATCGCGGCGCTGGCCGCCTCCCCCGTCGACTCCTACGGCGTGGGCACCTCGGTCGCGACCGGCTCCGGCCACCCCACCGCGGGCATGGTCTACAAGCTCGTCGCGCATGAGGACGACGCGGGCGAGTGGGTCTCGGTCGCGAAGAAGTCGGCGGCCAAGGCCTCCATCGGCGGCCGCAAGTCCGCGGGCCGGCTCCTGACCGAGGACGGCGTCGCCGTCGAGGAGGTCGTGCACGTCGGTGCGGGCCCCGAGGGGGCCGTCGGCGAGGACGAGCGCGCCCTCCTGGTGCCGCTGATCGAGGACGGGCGGATCCGCGAGGAGCACCTCGGCGCGGCGGGTGTCGTCGCCGCCCGCGAGCACCGGGCGAACGCCGTGCTCGAGCTGCCCCAGGACGCGCTGCGCCTCGGCCGCGGCGACCCGGTGATCCCGACCCGCTACGCCTGAGCGCTCGGCCCCGGGAAAGGCTCGGCCCGGCTCCCGATGCAGGAGCCGGGCCGCGCGCCCTACTTCATCCGGGCGTAGATCTCCTTGCAGGAGGGGCAGACCGGGAACTTCTCCGGGTCGCGGCCCGGCAGCCACTTCTTGCCGCAGAGGGCACGGACGGGCTTGCCGGTCATCGCGCTCTCGAGGATCTTGTCCTTCGGGACGTAGTGGGAGAAGCGCTCGTGGTCGCCCGGCTCGATCGTCTCCTGGTTGAGGAGCTCCTCGAGTTCGCGGTCGAGGGTGGCGGTTCCTCCGCCTCCCTCGAGGGGGTCGGTGCTGCTGTTCTCGAATCGGGACGTCATGGCTCCGATCCTACGCTCGGAGCGCGGGAGCGGGCGGGGCTCCGCGAGGCTCAGTAGCGGCTGGTGAACGAGACCAGCTCGGCCGCCCGGCGGTCGAAGAGGAAGCCGCCCAGCAGCACGCCGAGCGCGAAGACGCCGACCGCGCTGGCGAGACCCGCGAGGATCGCCTGGTCCCGGTCGCCCTCGTAGAACAGCGCCTGCACCGCGAGCACGACGGCCGGCGCCGCGAGCAGCAGCCCCAGGCCGAAGGCGAGCGCCTGTGCGCCGGCACCGCTCGCTCCGGGTGCCTGCGGCTGCACGAAGGCGCTGTCGCCCGGCCGCGGCGCCGGATAGGCGAGCCGCGCCGAGAGCGCACTCGCGACGCCGGCGGGCACCAGCAGGAGCGCGGCGTTGACCGCGAGGAGGATCGGCAGCGCGTCGTCGAGCCCGGAGGTCGCGCTGCTGACGAGCGAGCCGAGCACGACGATCGGGAGTCCGAGCAGCAGCGTCGGGAAGGCGCGTCCCAGTCGGTCCGACCAGCCGCGCACTCCGGCGGCGGCGTGCAGCCAGAAGGCCGAGCCGTCGTAGGCCACGTCGTTGTGCAGGAACCAGCCGAGGAAGAGCGCGACGAGCGGCACGGGCAGCAGCGAGAGCAGCGGGAACGGCACGCCCACCACGGCGAGCAGCAGCACGGCGAGCACGGGGAGCAGCGGCACGGCGACGAGCGAGGCCTGGTAGCGGGGATCGCGGAGCCAGTAGGTGGTGCTCCGCGCCGCGATCGCGCCGGTGCGGGTGCCGCCGAGGACGTCGAACCAGCCCAGGCGGAGCCCGCGCGGCGGCCGCGAGGTGCGCTCCGGACGCTCGGTCAGCGCGCGGACCACCAGCCACCAGAGCGCTGCGGCGCCGGCGAGGGTGAGCAGTGCCGTCAGCAGCGGGCCTGCCACGGATCCGGTTGCGGCGCTCGGGGCGATCGCCCACGCGGCACCGAACGGCGTCGGGGTCAGGACCTCGGCGAGGCCCTCCAGCGCCCCGGAGCCCTGGCTGCCCCAGTCGAGACCGGTGGACAGGGCGAGGGCGACCGGGACGGTGAGCAGGAGGACGAGGCCGAGCACGGCGAGCAGCTCGCGCGCGGTGCGCGAGGGCACCAGCGCCGTGGAGGCGGCGAGCCCGATCCTGCCGAGCAGCGCGGCGGTGAGGACGCCGAGCAGCGGGCCGACGACCGCGAGGACCCCGGCGTCGGGGAACAGCCGGATCGTCGCCGCTCCCACGACGACGAGGCCGAGCACCGGCACCGAGACGAGGCCGGCCAGCGCGAGGGCGGCCGCGAGCCGGCCGCTGGGGAGGCCGAAGAGCCGGAACGCCCGCGGGTCCATCGGATCCTTCGGCCCGAGCAGGAACGGGAGGACCAGGAAGCCGAGGGTCAGGACCGCTCCGCCGGCGCCGACGGCGTCGCGGGCGAGCCAGGAGCCCGGCTCGATCGTGCCGAGGCAGGCCAGGAGCGCCGCCGTCGAGAGCACGACGACGAGGAGACCGAGCAGGGCGCCGCCCGTGTGCCGTGCGCCCGAGCGGAAGGCGCCGAGCAGGACGTCGAGCCTCAGCCGGAGAAGTCGTGCAACCACTGCAGCCCCTCGGCGATCTGCTTGCCGCCCGCGAGCTCGAGGAAGCGCTCCTCGAGCGTCGCGGTGCCGGCGACCTCCTCGACGGATCCCGAGGCGAGGACCTTCCCGCCCACGATCACCGCGACGTCGTCGCAGACGCGCTCGATGAAGTCGAGGCCGTGGCTGGAGAGCACGACGGTGCCGCCACCGGCCACGAAGCGGCGCAGCACGGTGATCACGGCGGCCGAGGAGACGGGGTCGACCGACTCGAACGGCTCGTCGAGGACGAGCACGCGCGGCGCGTGGATCATGGCGCCGGCCAGCGCGACCTTCTTGGCCATGCCCGCCGAGTAGTCGGAGATGAGGCGCTCGAGGGCGTCGGTCAGGCCGAGCGCCTCGGCCAGCTCGATCGTCCGCTGCTTCGCGGTCTTCCGGTCGATCCCCCGCAGCGCGGCGGAGTAGTAGAGGAACTGCGCGCCGGTGAGCCGGTCGAACAGGCGCAGGCGGTCGGGGAGCACGCCGATCAGCGGCTTGGCGGCCCGCGGGTCCTTCCAGACGTCGACGCCGTGCACCAGCACGCGGCCGGTGTCCGGGCGGAGGAGCCCCGTCATCATCGAGAGCGTCGTGGTCTTGCCCGCGCCGTTGGGGCCGATGATCCCGTAGAAGGTGCCGGCGCGGACGGCGAGGTCGATGCGGTCGACCGCCACCGTGCGGCCGAAGGTGCGGGTGAGCGCGTGCAGCTCGAAGACGACGGGGTGCTCGGGGTCCGCTGCGGGCTGCTCGGGATCGACGGGCTCCGTGGGCTCAGCGACCGCCTGCGCGGGCTCCGCGGCGACCGCTTCTGCGGGAGTCGGCGACTCGGCGGGCGGAGCGTCGTGGCGCTCGGATTCCTCGGCGTTCGTCGCGGACGTCATCCGGCTACGGTACCAAGTCGCCCCGGACGGCGACGGGGCGCGCCGGGCCCCTCGGGGCAGAGCGCCGGATCCGCCCCGCCGACACGGCTCCTGGCAACCCCTGGCCTTCGAAGGCGTGCACAGTACACTAAGTCTCGACCCAGGAAGCGACCAGGTCGCCGCACATCGGTTAATGATCGCTACGCGACGGTGAACACCTCGCTCCGCGGCCACTCGACTCGAGGAGAACACATGACGAGCAAGCCCTTCCAGGCCGCCCCCACCGGCGGTTCCACCGGCACGCCCGCCTCCGTGGTCATCCTCGCCGCGGGCATGGGGAGCCGGCTCGGTCGCTCCCTGCCGAAGCCGCTGACGCCGCTGAGCGACGGCCGCACGATCATGCAGCAGCAGTTCGACAACATCCACCACGCCTTCGGCACGAAGGTCCCGGTGAGCATCGTGGTCGGCTACAAGCTCGAGCACATCATCGAGGCGTTCCCGTCGGCGACGTTCGTCTACAACGAGCAGTACGACCAGACCAACACCTCCAAGAGCCTCCTCCGCGCCCTGCAGGCCTCGGGCCAGGGCGGCGTGCTCTGGATGAACGGCGACGTGGTCTTCGACCCGCGCATCCTCGACCGCACCGCGGACCTGATCGCGAAGGACGTCTCCTTCGTCACCGTCAACACCGCGAAGGTGTCGGACGAGGAGGTCAAGTACACGACGAGCGCCGAGGGCTACATCGACGAGCTGTCCAAGACCGTCAAGGGCGGTCTCGGCGAGGCCGTCGGCATCAACTACGTCTCGGCCGCTGACAAGCCGGCGCTCATCCGGCAGCTGGCCCGGGTCGACGCCCAGGACTACTTCGAGCGTGGAATAGAGTTGGCGATCGAGCAGGACAGACTGCTCGTCGAGCCGATGGACATCTCCGACCTCTACGCCGTCGAGGTGGACTTCGCCGAGGATCTCGAGCGGGCGAACCTCTTCGTCTGAGGCTCGCGACTCGTCCGGCTCGATCCGAGCCGGTCGAGAGGAGTCGCCTGCCGTGAGCAGTCCCGCACGCGTCGACGCCGGCGCGACCGCCCTGCGCCCGCACCGCTCGCGGGCCTGGCGCTACCGGCACTCACTCTGGCTGCTGACCAAGCGCGACCTGACGGTCCGCTACGCCACCAGCGCGCTCGGCTACGTCTGGTCGGTGCTCGACCCGCTGGTGATGTCCGGCATCTACTACTTCGTCTTCACCGTCGTCTTCCAGCGCACGGTCGGCGAGGACCCGTACATCGTCTTCCTGCTCGCGGGCCTGCTGCCGTGGATGTGGTTCAACCAGGCGACGTCGGACGCGACGCGCGCCTTCCTCCGCGAGGCGAAGCTCGTGCGCTCCACGTCGATCCCGCGGACCATCTGGGTCGGCCGGATCGTGCTCTCCAAGGGCATCGAGTTCGTGGCGAGCCTGCCGGTGCTGGTGCTCTTCGCGGTGGTCGCGGGGGCCGGAGTGACGCCCGCGATCCTGCTCTTCCCCGTCGCGATCCTGCTGCAGGGCGTGCTGACCCTCGGGGTCGGGCTGCTGGTCGCCCCCCTGGTCGTCTTCTTCCGCGACCTCGAGCGCGCGATCAAGCTGGTGCTGCGCTTCCTCTTCTACGCCTCGCCGATCATCTACTCGACCGCGAACCTGCCCGATGCGATCCGGCCGTGGGCCGCGCTCAACCCGCTCAGCGGGATCTTCGCGCTCTACCGCTCCACCTTCTTCGCGAGCGAGCTCGACCTGCCGCTCATCCTCACCTCCGTGCTGATCTCGTTCCTCGTGCTCGGGCTCGGCCTGATCGTCTTCCGCCGCTCCGAGCGCGCGGTGCTGAAGGAGCTGTGAGTGGCCTCCGCCGACCAGCACCCCGCCGGTGACGCCCCCGTCGTGATCGAGTGCCGGGGTCTCGGGATCCGGTTCCGGCGGAACCGCCGCGGCCGTCGCTCCTTCAAGGACCTCTTCGCCGGCGGCTCGCGGCGCTCGCGGCCCGGCGAGTTCTGGGCCCTGCGCGGGCTCGACGTTCGAGTCCACGCGGGCGAGGCGATCGGCGTGGTCGGCCGCAACGGCCAGGGCAAGTCGACGCTGCTGAAGCTCGTCGCCGGCGTCGTGCTGCCCGACGAGGGCGTGGTCGAGGTGCGCGGCGGAGTCGCGCCGCTGATCGAGATCACCGGCGGGTTCGTCGCCGACCTCAGCGTCCGCGAGAACGTGTACCTCACCGCCGGGCTGCACGGCATGTCCAAGCGCGAGGTCGACGACCGCTTCGACTCGATCATCGAGTTCGCCGAGATCGGCGACTTCCTGGACACCCCCTACAAGCACCTCTCCAGCGGGATGAAGGTGCGGATCGCGTTCTCGGTGGTGTCGCGGCTCGAGGAGCCGATCATCCTCGTCGACGAGGTCCTCGCCGTCGGCGACAAGGCCTTCCGCGAGAAGTGCTACGCCCGGATCGAGGAGCTCCTCGCCGCCGGCCGGACACTGTTCTTCGTCTCGCACAACGAGCGCGACCTCCGCCGCTTCTGCACCCGCGGGCTCTACCTGGACAAGGGCTCCCTGGTGCTCGACGGACCGATCGATCAGGTCCTCGCCCGGTATTCTGAGGACTACGCGCCGAAAGCGCAGCCCGCCGCGGAGTGACCGGCAGGCCGAGCCGCGAGCGGTCGGCGCCGCGCTCCGCGGGTCACCATGACGCAGGAGTGCAGCCATGTCCTCGAAGAAGGACCGCAAGGACCGCGACGAGCTCGAGCAGGCGGGCACTCCCGCTGTCGAGAACGCGCAGCTGGCCCGGATGCTCGACCGCGTCCTCGCCGTCCAGCGTCCCGCGGTGCTCGCGAACATCCGCGCCCTCCGACGCCGCCGGCCGAACGCGACCCCCGAGCAGCTGATCACCTCGCTCGAGCGTCAGTACCTCTCCAGCGTCGCCGCCGGCGGCGCGGCCATCGGCGCGACCGCGGTCGTCCCCGGCATCGGCACCGCCGCCTCCGTGGCCCTCTCCGGTGCCGGCGCGATCGGCTTCCTCGAGGCGAGCGCCCTCTTCGCGCAGTCGGTGACGGAGGTGCACGGCATCCACGTCGAGGACCCGGACCGCGCCCGCGCGCTCGTCCTGACGCTGATGATGGGCTCCTCGGGCAGCGAGCTCGTGCGCCAGGTCGCCGGGCAGGCCACGGGGTCCGGTGCCGGGATGAACCAGTACTGGGGTTCGGTGGTGACCAAGGGGCTGCCGTCGTTCCTCGTCGGCGAGCTCGCCGACCGGGCCAAGAAGTCGTTCGCGAAGCACTTCCTCGCGCAGCAGAGCGCCGGGCTCGTCGGCCGGGCGATGCCGTTCGGGATCGGCGCCGCGCTGGGCGGCGTCGGCAACGCGATGCTCGGCCGCAAGGTCGTCCAGAGCGCGCGCGACGCCTTCGGGCCGGCCCCGCGCGAGTTCGGCAACGTCTTCGTGCTCCCGCCGACGAAGGCGGAGCGGAAGGCGCTGGCGGCGGCCGTCGAGCCGCTCGAGCTGTACGTGCGCGACTACGGCGGAACCGGCGAGAAGGTCGCCCTGCTGCTGCACGGGCTCGGCTCGGACTCGCGGGTCTGGTACGCGCTGGTGCCGACGCTGCACGAGCACGGCTACCGGGTCGTCGCGCCGGATCTCGCCGGGCACGGCGGCTCGCCGAAGTCGCCGGCCTACTCGGTCGAGCACTGGGCGGAGGACGTGCGCGCCTCGGTGCTGCAGTCGCCCGACCTGATCGTCGGGCACGGCCTCGGCGCGGTCGTCGCCGCGCGGCTCGCCCCGGACTACGGCGCCGAGCGGCTGATCCTGCTCGACCCCGCCTTCTCCGACGCGAAGGGGCTGACCAGCGCCCTGCGCCGCGGCGGCTCGATCGCGCACGTCGAGAAGGGCGACGCCGACGAGCTGCGCCACCGCCACCCGATCTGGACCGACGAGCAGATCGAGCTCGACGTCTCGGCGCACGCGCTGTGGGACCCGGAGTCCGCGGCCGGCCTGACGGCGCGCGGCGCGGCCGACGCTCCGGACGCCTTCCCCGTGCCGACGCTCGCCGTGCTCCCCGAGGACCCGCTGGGCCACTCCTCGCTCGGCGGCGTCCTCGCCGACCACGGCGCGGAGGTGCGCACCGTCCCCGGCGCCGGCGCCTCGATCCTCCGCGAGGACCGCTCCGCGCTCGTCGCGGCCCTCGCCGACCGCCTGTAGCCCCGGCATGCCGAATCGCATCGCCGAGGCGATCCGGTTGCCCGGGTCTCGATACGCCGCTGCGCGGCTACTCGACCAGCATGGAGGGCCGCGGTCCGCGCAGGCCGACGAGCAGCGGCAGCAGGCGTAGCAGCAGGCGTAGCCGCAGCCGCAGCCCAAGCCCAAGCCCAAGCCCAAGCCCAAGCCCAAGCCGAAAGTGAAGCATGTCGATCGAGTAGCGCCCGCAGGGCGCGTATCGAGATCCACCCACCGAAAGACGCGGGGGCTCGACGCGCCGCCGCGCGGCCACTCGACAGTGAGGACGGTGGAGTGATGCGGCGGGGTGTCTTATCCCTCCCCCGACGGACCACCTCACGGACTGTGCCCACTGCTGCATCTGTCGGCATCGCATCGCGCCGCGCCCAGACGGTTCGGAGGGCCGGACCGGGTGGGGGAAGTGACCTGAAAGGACACTGTCCGACGACCGTTCGGTCGTGACCACCCGGCCCGGTGAAGTCATCCAACCGAATCGCGAGATCCGGAAGGAGACACCGACATCGTAACCACCACCGAGGGGGTCGGACCAGGGGGCGCGGGGATCGGCACGCAGAGCAGCTGCGTCACGTCGGGTCCTCGATCTCACGGGTCGAGTACGGCAGGAGAGCGCGGAGCCGTTGCCTCCCTGCTGATGGAGCAGCTGCCGGGGCGCGTAGAAAGATCCGCCCTCCAGGCGATCGTGGGTCTCGATACGCCGCTGCGCGGCTACTCGACCAGCATGGAGGGGCGCGGTCCGCTCAGCATGCCGGTGAGCACGCGCAGCAGATGTAGCAGGCGTAACAGCTCCGGCCGCAGCATGCTGATCGGGTAGCGGCCGCAGGGCGCGTATCGAGATCCACCGACCGGACGACCCCGGTTCTCGATACGCCGCTTTGCGGCTACTCGACCAGCGTGGAGGGCGCGGTCCGCTCAGAAGCCGGGGTGCAAGCGGCGATGCACTACTTCTTCGCCTTCGCGGCGGCCTTGGCCGCCTGCTTCGTGGCGCGGACCTTGGCGAGGGACTCGGGCGAGACGATGTCGGCGACCGAGCGGAACGAGTCCTCCTCGCCGTAGGCGCCGGCGGCCTCGCGCCAGCCCGCGCCCTCGAAGCCGCGGCGCTTGCCGAGCAGGGCGACGAAGATCCGGGCCTTCTGGTCGCCGAAGCCGGGCAGCGCCTTGAGGCGCGCGAGCACCTCGCGGCCGTCGGGGTCGTCGCGGGTCCAGATGGCCGAGGCGTCGCCGTCCCAGTCGTCGACGATCGCGCGGCAGAGGGTCTGCACCCGGCCGGCCATGTTCGCCGGGTAGCGGTGGATCGCCGGCGGCGTCCGGGACAGCTCCGAGAAGCGGTCCTCGTCGAAGTCCGCGATCGCGGCCGCGTCGAAGGACGACCCCTCCTCCGCCAGGCGCTCCGAGAGCTTCAGCGGCCCGGAGAACGCCGTCTCCATCGCGACCTGCTGATCCAGAAGCATCCCGATCAGCAGGGCGAGCGGGTCGCGGGTGAGCAGCGCATCGGCATCGGCGTCGTCGGTGATGTGGAGGGCGGAGTCGGCGGTCATCCTCCAGGGATACCACGGACGGCGGGACCGCCGCCGAGCAGCGCCCGGACCGTGCGGTCGATCGTGCCGAGCGCCGCACCCAGCTCGAGGTCGCTCGCGCTGCCGTAGCCGAGCACGAGTGCCTCCTCCTCCGCCCGGTCGGCGAGCGCGTAGTCGTCGAGCGGAGCGACGAGGAGCCCCTCTGCCGCGAGAGCCGCCACGACCACCCTCGCGGTGAGCGGCGACGGCAGCCCGAGCACCACGTGCAGCCCGCCGTCGAGACCGCGCGCCGAGCCCCAGTCGATCGCCTCGGAGAAGTCGCGGACCAGCCCGCGCCGATGCGCGTAGCGCCGCCGGGAGCGGGTGAGGTGCCGCCGGAAGCCGCCGCCCGCCATGAAGGCGGCGAGCGCCTCCTGCGTCGGGCCCGAGACGGAGGCGTCGCGCTCGGCGTCGACCTGCCGCACCGCCCCGTGCAGCCAGGACGAGGGCGGCAGCGCCAGGTACGCCACCCGCAGCCACGGCGAGACCGTCTTCGAGAACGAGCCGACGTGCGCCACTCCCCCGCCACCGTCGAGCGAGGCGAGCGCGGGCAGTGGCGCGCCCACGTAGCGGAACTCGCTGTCGTAGTCGTCCTCGATCACCAGGAGCCGCTCCGTCGCCGCGCGCCGCACCAGCTCGAGCCGGGCGGCGAGCGCCAGGCGCCCGCCGGTCGGGTACTGGTGCGACGGAGTGACGACCACGACATCCGCGCCGCTCACCGCGAGTGCGTCCAGATCGATCCCATCGGCGTCGACCGACACCCCGACGAGCTCGTGCCCCTCCGCCCGCAGCCGCCGCCGCACCGCCGGATAGCCCGGGTCCTCGACGGCGACCCGCACCGGGCGCGCGAGCGCCGCGGCGGCGGCCCGCACCAGCAGAGCGACCGCGTCCGCGGTCCCGCTCGTCACGAGGACGTCCTCGGCCTCCACGTCGATCCCGCGCGAGCGCCGCAGCTGCTCGGCGATCTGCGTCCGGAGGCCCGCGTGCCCCGCTGCCGTGGGCAGCTCCGAGGGCGGAGCCGAGAGCGCCGGGCGCCAGGCGGCCCGCCACTCCGGCCCGTCGAGATCGCGCGTGTCCGGGCGTCCCGGCCGCAGATCCAGCCGGACCGGCAGCGGCACCGCCGCGGACTCCGCCCGCTCGACCCGTGACCGGATCGGCACGACGACCCCGTCGGCCGCCACCGTCACCGCCGCGCGCGGATGCGCCACGAGGTAGCCCTCGCCGACCAGCTGATCGACCGCCGCGACGACCGACCCGCGCGACACACCCAGCTGCTGCGCCAGGACCCGGCTGGACGGGATCGCCTCCCCTGCCGCGTAGCGCCCGTCGAGCACCGCGACCCGCAGCGCCTCCGCCAGTCCGGAGCGGACCGATCCGCGCTCAGGCAGGCGCAGCAGCAGCGGCACCTCGAGATCACCGGACGCCATGGACTCCCCCACTCTGGACCACTCGACCCGTGGCTCCCTGGCATTCTCGCAGATCCAGCTCGCCCGCGATGCTCAGAGCATGGACACCCTCGACACCACCGACCGCACCCGCGTCACCCGGCTCCGCGACCGCCAGGTCGTCGACCGCGGCGCCCTCGACGCCCTGCTGGACGAAGCGCTGATCGCGCACGTCGCCGTCGTCCGCGACGGCGCCGCCATCGTGCTGCCGATCCTCTTCGCCCGCGACGGCGACGACCTGCTGCTGCACGGCTCGAGCGGCGGCGGGCTCCTGCGCGAGGCCGCCCGCGGCTCCCTGCTCACCGTCGCCGTGACCCTGGTCGACGGCCTCGTCGTCGCCCGCTCCGCCTTCGACAGCTCGATGAACTACCGCTCCGCGATGATCCTCGGCCGCGCCGAGGCCGTCGAGGGCCCCGGCAAGGCCCGCGCCCTCGACCTGCTCACCGAGCGCTTCCTGCCCGGCCGCCCCGCCGAGACCCGCCCGAGCACCGCCCGCGAGATCGCGGCCACCCTCGTCCTCTGCCTCCCCCTCGCCGAGGCCAGCCTCAAGATCCGCGCCGCCGGCCCCTCCGACGACGCCGACCAGACTCCGGGCGTCTGGGCCGGCACCGTCCCCCTGGTCACCCGCACCCTCGCCCCGGTCCCCGCCCCCGGCTCCGCGCCCGAGCTCCCGGCGTCCGCGACCGCCTTCACCCGCGCGGTCGACAGCACGGTGCCGCCCTTCCGCTGACCCCGCGCCTGCATCAGGGGACGAGTCCGCAGACCCGCCCGGTCGACGACGGCGGGTCTCGATACGCCCCTCCGGGGCTACTCGACCAGCATGAAGGGCCGCCCCCCCCTGCTGATCGAGTAGCCCGCGCAGCGGGCGTATCGAGATCCACCCGAGTCAGCAGGCGAGTCTGCAGACCTGCCCTGCTGACATCGCCGGGTCTCGATACGCCCCTCCGGGGCTACTCGACCAGCATGCTGGGGCCCCCCGCCGAGCACGAGGAGCGGGTGCGGTGCCTCGTCGCGGCTCCTGGCTCGGGTCTGGCGGGCGCGCCGCAGGCGCGCGGGAAGGAGCCGCGGCGAGGTACCGCACCCGCGCCGTCACGCAGTGACGCGCCCCGAGCCGTACCCGCGCCGTCGCGCAGCGACGCGCCGAAGTGGACCCTACTTCGTGTCCTGCCTCGGGAACACGACCTTCTGCACCACGATGATCACCGACGCCGCCACCGGGATCGCCACGAGCGCCCCCAGTACCCCCGCGAGCGTCCCGCCCGCGACGGCCGCGATGACGACGACCGCACCCGGCACGGACACTGCGCGGTTCATGATCCGCGGGCTGAGGATGTACGCCTCGACCTGCATGTAGACGAGGTAGTAGATCGCCGCGACCAGCGCCGTCACCGGCGACGCGAGCAGGCAGGCGAGCGAGATGATGACGGCGCCCGAGATCGTCCCGACGAGCGGGATCAGCGACCCGAGGAAGGCCACGCAGGCCAGCAGCGCCGGCACCGGGCCGCCGATGATCAGCAGCAGGATGAAGGTCAGCACGCCGTTGACGGCTGCGAGCGAGACCTGGCCCACGACGTAGCGGCCGACCGCGCCGGTGATCTCCTCGCCGACCTCGCGCGCCTTCGGGCGGTGGGAGGCGGGTGCGAAGCGGTACGCGACCGACTTCATCGAGCGCAGCGAGGCGAGGAAGTAGAGGGTGAGGATCAGCACGATGATCGCGCCGGTCACGCCGCTCGCGATGCCGCTGCCGACCGCGAGGATGCCGCCGCCGAGCGAGAGCAGGTTGTCCGGGTTGCCGATGAAGCTCTGCACGTTGCCGATGAGCGAGTCGACGTCGACGACGCCGCTGAGCTGCCGCTCCAGGTCGAGCACCCACGGCTGCGAGGCGATGTCGGAGACGATCCGGGGAGCGCTGGTCACGAAGATCGTGAGCTGCTCGATCAGGATCGGGATGATGTAGAGGAGCAGCCCGGCGAAGATCAGCAGCACCGAGGCCAGCACGATCGTGATCGCCAGGGCGCGCGGGATCTTCTTGCTCTCCAGCCAGGAGACGAGCGGGTCGAGGCCGAGCGCGAAGAACAGCGCGACGAAGACGTAGGTCAGCACCGTGCTCAGCGAGACGACCAGTCCGCCGACCACGAGCGCCACCAGCACGCCGAGGCCGCCGAAGAGGCCGATGCGGAACGAGCGGATGGTGAACTGCGGCCGCTCGGGGTCGCTCGACACCACGATGTCGGGCTCCACCGCGGGCTGGGCGGGCGCGGCGGCACGCCGGCGAGAGCGGGCGAAGGCGCGCGGGGTGATCATGCGTCGAGCGTAGCGGGGCGCGGACGGCCGCCCGCGCCGCCCGGGAAGGCTTGACGAGGAGCCGCGGCGGGGGCGCTCGCCGGGTGCTCAGCGCTCGGGATCGTGCTCGTCGACGGCCGGGTCGTCGCGGTGCAGCTCGGCGTGCCGGTCCCACTCGCCGAGCAGCTGCTCGACGGCCGCGTGGAAGCGGGCGGTCGCGGCTCCGGGGCTCGTGTCACCGAAGTAGTGCGCGACCCAGCGCTCGAGCCGCTCGACGGCCGCGTCGTCGTGCTCGACGCTCTCGAGCCGCGTGACGACCGCGCCCGCGTCCTCGGCGCGGAGCCACTCCGCGTCGCCCAGGTAGCCGGACTCGTCGACCTCGGCCAGCGAGCTGGTCGGCCGCGTCACCAGCAGTGGGCGGCCGGTCGCGAGCCGGTCGTAGACCATGGCCGAGACGTCGAGCACCGCGACGTCGGCGGTGAGCTGCCAGCCGAGCTCGGCGGAGGTGTCGTGCACGTGCCGGGCGCTCGGGTCCGCCGCGTTCGCCGCCGCGATCAGGGCGACGATCTCGCGGTCGGCGGCCCCGTAGGCCGGATCGACGGCGCCGCTGCGCGGGTGCGGCCGGTAGACGAGGCGGTAGCGGCGATCGGCGAGCAGGGCGCGGGTCAGCGCGACGCCGTGGGTTCGGACCGAGCCGTAGCCGGCGGCCGGGCGGTCGCCCTCCCAGGTGGGGGCGTAGAGCACGACCCGGCGCTCGTCCGCGGGGTACGGGGTGCGGCCCGAGACGTGGTCCGCCTGCGGGCGGCCGATGGCGATCGCGCGCTTGTCGAAGTCGAAGTCCCAGAGTACGCGGCGCAGGCGCGCGAGCGCGGCGTCGCCGGCGACGAAGCTGTAGTCGTACGCCTTGAACTGGTTGGTCGTCATGTACATCTTGTCGCTCTCGCCGTGGTTGACGAAGACGTGCCAGCGGCGTCCGTAGCGCATCATCTGGAAGTTGCGCGCGTTCTGGTTGACGTAGAGGACGACGCGGAGCGGCTGCTCGTCGATGGCGGTCTCGAGGTCGGCGACGGAGCGCACGTGCGCGACCGGGACCGGGCTCTCGCGCAGCAGCGCCCGGGTCGCGGATGCGTTCCGGGAGAGGATCACGACGGGGTGGGTCTTCGCGAGCTCCTGCAGCGGGGCGTACCACTGGCGCAGCTGGTAGAGGTTGATGTCGCCGTCGGCGAAGTAGACGCCGATCTCGAAGAGGCCGGGCGTCAGCGGTGCGCGCTCGGCGAGCTCGCGGGCGACGTCGCGGCGAGCGCGCCGGGCGATGAGCAGGTCGCGGGCCACTCCGCGCGCCAGCGTCGCATCCCGGAGCAGACGGGAGAGGACGGCGCGGGGGGCGGGAGTCATCCGTCCAGGCTACAAGCCGGGGTTCTGTCTGCTGATCGAGGAGCCCGCAGAGCGGACAGCATGCTGATCGAGTAGCCCGCGCAGCGGGCGTATCGAGATCCACCGACGTCGGAAGACGAGTCTGCAGACCGCCGTGCAGACGAGGGCGGGTCTCGATACGCCCCTCCGGGGCTACTCGACCAGCATGTGTGCGGGCGTTTCTTCCAGGTAGATCGACCGGCGTCAGAAGACGAGTCTGCAGACCCACCCTGCTGAGGACGGCGGGTCTCGATACGCCCCTCCGGGGCTACTCGACCAGCATGTGTGCGGCGTCTCTTCCAAGGAGATCCATGCTGATCGAGTAGCCCGCGCAGCGGGCGTATCGAGATCGACCGGCGTCAGAAGACCAGTCTGCAGACCCACCCTGCTGAGGACGGCGGGTCTCGATACGCCCCTCCGGGGCTACTCGTCCAGCTTGTGGGGCACCGGGGTGACCCGGAGCCAGACGAACTGCAGGGGGGCGAGGCGGAAGCCCTCGCGGAGGTCGACGGCGATCTCGGTGACCAGGTCGAGCGCCGCCGGCGCGAAGCCGCCGAAGCGCTCGGGCGCGATCTCCTGCGCCTCGTCCGAGACGTTCGCCAGGACGAGCACCGCCTCGCCGTCGCCGGGGCGCTGGTAGCCGAGGACGTGGTCGTTCACCGCGTCGAAGACGGTGAGGGCGTTCCCCGCGAAGAGGTCGGTCCGCTTGCGCACCGCGATGAGGTGCAGGAGCCCGCCGAAGATCTCGGCCGCATCGGCCCCCGGGGTCTCGCGCTCGGCGTAGCGCTCCGCGGGCCGCCGCGGGCGGTTCACCCAGCGGGAGTCGCCCGCGGTGCTCGGATCGTCCAGATAGCCGTGGTCGTTCAGCTGTCCCACCTCGTCTCCGAGGTAGAGCAGCGGCAGACCGCCGGTGCTGAGCGCGATCGAGTGCGCGAGCAGCACCCGGTCGATCCCGTACGGGTCGCCGGCCTCGACGCCCGCGAGCGACGCGGTCGTGCCGGACACCCGCCGGTCGCCCGTGCGCGGGTTCTCCTGGAACGGCACGCCCCGGGCGAAGGTCCCCTCGAAGCGGTCGGTGTAGAAGTCGTTGAGGAAGCGACGGTGCCCGGCCGCGTCGATGCCGAGCTCGGCCGCGTCCTCGTCGGCGAAGGTCCAGCCGATGTCGTCGTGCCCGCGGACGTAGTTGACCCACGCCGTGCCGGCCGGCAGCGCGTGGCGCCGCTCGAGCGCCTGGGCGAGCAGCCGGACGTCGCGCGTCGCGAGCGCCTCCCAGGTCAGGGCCATCTGCAGCGGATTGTAGGAGAGCTGGCACTCCTCGAGGTCGATGTACTCGATCACCTCGTCGGGGTGCACGATCGCCTCGGACTTGAAGAGCAGCGACGGCGCCGCGAGCCGGCAGACCTCGTTGAACGCACGGAGCAGCAGGTGCGCCTCGGGCTGCGACTCGCAGGTGGTGCCGAGCTCCTTCCAGATGAAGGCGACCGCGTCCATCCGCAGCGCGTCGACGCCCTGGTTGGCGAGGAAGAGCATCTCGCCGGCCATGGCGCGGAAGACCTCGGGGTTCGAGTAGTTGAGGTCCCACTGGTAGCGGTGGAAGGTCGCCCACACCCAGCGGCCGTCCTCGAGCTGCACGAACGAGCCGGGGTGGTCGTCGGGGAAGATCTCGCGGGTGGTGCGCTCGAAGGCGTCCGGCTGCTCGCGGTCCGGGTAGATCCAGTAGTAGTCCTCGAAGCGCTGCTCGCCCGCGAGCGCCTTCTGCGCCCACTCGTGCTCGTTCGAGGTGTGGTTGAAGACGAAGTCGACGACCAGCGCGATGCCGTGCTCGCGCAGCTCGGCCGCGAGCCGGCGCAGGTCGTCCATGTCGCCGAGGTCCGGGCGCACGCGGCGGTAGCTGGACACCGCGTAGCCGCCGTCCGACTCCCCCTCCGGCGCGTCGAAGACCGGCATCAGGTGCAGGTAGTTGAGCCCGATCTGGCGGAAGTAGGGGATCTCGGCGCGCAGCCCCGCGAGGTCGCCGGCGAAGCGGTCGACATAGCAGACGCCGCCGAGCGCCTTGTTCGAGAGGAACCAGTCCGGGTGCTGGCCGCGGGCGCGGTCGAGCGCGCGGAGGTCCTCCGGGCGCTCCTGCCACGAGGTCGCGGCGAGCTCGACCAGGGCGACGATCTGCTCGACGAGGTCGTCGCGTCGGGCGTAGACCGCGGAGAGCAGGTCGACCAGCCGCGGGAGGCGCGCATCGAGTCGGGTCTGGACCTCCGGATCGGCGACCGCGCCGCCGAGGGCGTCGACCCGCGAGCGGACCACCGCGATGAGGTCGCCAGGCAGGGGCACCGGCTCGTCCTGCACTGCACCGGGCAGCACAGAACCGGGCAGCGCAGAGGGGAGCTGCGTCGAATCGAACACCGTCGTCCTTCCGAAGGGCTTCCGCCCGGCGGGGGGCGGATTCCCCGATGCTAGACGATCGGGGGACGCCCGGCGACCGTCATGCGCAGCAGCGTCCGACCTGCCAGAATGCGGCGCTCCCCCGGGTCGGCGGTCCAGCCCTCGCGCCAGCCGGCGAACCAGGCCCGCAGTGCCGGGCGGTCGCTCCGCCAGCGCAGGCACTGGATCGCGGTCCACGAGGCGACGTAGGCGAGCGCGAGCGGAGCCGGCAGCGAGCGGCGGGCGAGCCACACCCGGTTGCGGGCGTTGAGGCGGTAGTAGTCGGCGTGCCGGGTCTGCTGGATCACCGGGTGCTGCGCGACGAGCTCGCCCGCGTACCAGGTGCTGCGGCCGGTGTCCCAGACCCGCCAGGCCAGTTCGATGCCCTCGTGCGCGTAGAAGAAGGGAGCGGCCCAGCCGCCGGTCTGCTCGAAGACGTCGCGCCGCAGCACCACCGCGCCCTCCCAGACCGAGAAGACCGGTCCGGAGCGGCGCGGGTCGCCCTTGAGGATGCGCGGGGTCCAGCGCCGGGGCGCGGGCGTGCCGTCGACGCTGTCCACGCGCGGCTGCACCATCCCGATCCGGCGCGGCGAGGCGAGCAGCGCGATCGCGTCGCGGAGGAAGCTCGGGGAGGGCACGCGCGCGTCGTCGTCGAGGAAGAACAGGTACTCCCCCGCGACGGACGGAACACCGGCGTTGCGGCCGGCCGGGATGCCGAGGTTCTCCGGCAGCGCGAGCGCGCGGACGCCCTCGGGCAGTCCCTCGGGCACCCAGCCGTTGCCGACGCAGACGACGTCGAGCTCGACGCCCTCCTGCGCGAGGACGCTGGCGAGCCCGGCCGCGAGGTCGTCGGGGCGCGTGCCCTGGGTCAGGACGACGACGCCGACCCGCGGCATCGCGCCCGGCTCAGGAGCGGACACGCTTGGACGCCATGATCGCGACGAAGTGCCCGACGAGCGCGAGGAGCGCGAGCGGGAGCAGCGCCGAGACGAGCACGCGATCGGCGGTGCCGGCGCCCACCAGCAGCCCGACCAGGCTCGCGGCGAAGGCCAGCATGGTCAGCTCGACCGAGTGGTAGAGCCGGTGGAACGGCAGGAACCGCGCGGCGCGGCGCAGGCGGGCGAGCGCGGAGGAGGACGGCGTCGCCTCCCCCTTCGTATCGGCGAGCTTCGTCAGCCCGGCGTTCGCCCGGGCGACGTGCACCATGTCGTTGAGCGCCTTGTTCAGCACGATCACCAGCGCCAGAGCGAGGCCGATCGTCGTCCAAAGGAAGTCCTCGGGAGCGTCGAAGGGGAGGCCCGCGGCGCGCAGCCCGAGCGCGATCGGGATCAGCGACTCGGTCGTGTAGTGGCCGACCTTGTCCAGGAAGACGCCGGCGGGCGACGAGGTCCGGCGCCAGCGCGCGACCTCGCCGTCGCAGCAGTCCACGAGCATTTGCAGCTGCCCGAGGATCAGCGCGAGGGCGGCGCCAGCGATCCCCGGGATCAGCAGCGCGGCGGCGGCGCTCCAGCCGACCAGGATCATCAGCCCGGTCACGCCGTTCGCCGAGATCGAGGTGCGCAGCAGCAGCATCGTCAGGTACGGCGAGAAGCGGCGCAGGTAGAGCGAGGCGGTCCAGTGCTCGGCGTTCCGGCGCCCGCGGACCTCGGGCGGCTGGGCGACGGCGCGGAGCTCGGCGATCGATCGCGGTCTGGCGGTGCTGGTCATGCGTCCCTCGCGGAGTCGGCGGCGGGGTCGGCCGCGGGGTGGTGGCGGTGCGCCGCGATGTTGCTGGTGAAGCCCGCGAAGCCGAGCACGAAGCCGGTGCCCCACGCGACGTGGATCGAGGGGATCACGACGAGGAACCACAGCATCGCGCGCGGTCCGTCGGCGCGCGCCACGGCGACGGTCGCCGCCGCGACCAGCAGCAGGTAGCCGACCGGGACGACGAGGCCGAGCAGCAGCCAGGGCGCCGCACCGAGCAGCGCCTGCACAGCTCCGGCGATCCCCAGGAGCACGCCGAGGGCGAGAAGCGCCACGAGGACGGGGGGTGCGAAGTAGCGGACGGAGCGCGAGGCCGGGAACAGCCGGGTCAGCTCCCCGCGCCACATCCCGGTGGAGAGGAACTGCCGCAGCAGCGCCCGCATCGACGGCCGGGGGCGGTAGGTGACGGTGAGCCGCGGGGTGAACCAGACGAGGCCGCCCGCCTCGCGCAGCCGGCGGTTCAGCTCCCAGTCCTGGCCGCGCTTGAAGCGCTCGTCGAAGAGGCCTGCACGCTCGAGGGCGGAGCGGCGGAAGACGCCGAGGTAGACGGTGTCGGCCGGGCCCTCCTCGCCGCCGACGTGGTGCGGGGTGCCGCCGAGGCCGATCCGCGAGCCGTAGGCGCGGGCGACGGCGCGCTGGAACGGCGTCAGCCCCTCGGCCGCCATCACTCCCCCGACGTTCGCGGCGCCCGAGCGCTGCAGCGCCTCGACTGCGATCCGCGCGTAGTCCGGCGGGAGGACCGAGTGCGCGTCGACGCGGACGACGACCGGGTGCCGCGACGCGCGGATCGCCGCGTTCAGCCCGGCGGGAGTCGAGCCGACGGAGTTGGCCACCACGCGGATCCGCTCGTCGGCCGCGCTGAGCTCGGCGACGAGCTGCTCGGTGCCGTCGATGCTCGGCGCCAGCGCGAGGACGACGTCGAACGGCCCGGTGTAGTCCTGGGCCAGCAGGGAGTCGACCGCCGCCCGCACGTGGGTGACCTCGTTGAGCACGGGCATCACGTAGGAGACGCCGGGCAGATCGGGGAGGTCGTCCGTCGGGGTCTCGGGCTGCATGGGTCCAGTTCGTGAGGCGGGGCCGGGCGTCCTGGCCGGACGCGGGCGCCCCACACTACCAGCGGGCCGCACGCCGCCCCGCGGACGCGGAGCAGCCCCCGAGGACGGATCCCCGGGGGCTGCTTCTCGGTGGTGCGACGGTCAGCTGGTGGCCATGGTGCCCAGCGTGACGTCGATCTCGAAGGTCTTGCCGCTGCGCACGTAGGTCATCGTGACGTCGGCGCCCGCGGCCTGCGCGCGCACCTGGGCCGTGAGGTCGGAGGCGCTCGTGATGGGCGTCCCGGCCACTCCGGTGACGATGTCGCCTGCGGCCAGGCCGGCGGCCTGCGCGGCTCCGCCGCTGGTCACCTCCTGGATCTTCGCGCCGAGGACGTCCTGGGTGGAGTCCGAGACGCTCGCGCCGAGGAGGCCGTGCGTGGCGGAGCCGTTCGCGATGATCTCCTTCGCGACGCGCTCGGC
The DNA here is from genome assembly GCF_013205025.1 of Rathayibacter sp. VKM Ac-2857. Classification (GTDB taxonomy): domain Bacteria; phylum Actinomycetota; class Actinomycetes; order Actinomycetales; family Microbacteriaceae; genus Rathayibacter. The sequence continues at coordinate 220,053 of NZ_JABMLE010000002.1, forward strand.
GATCGCGCTCGGGATCGCGAAGCCGACGCCGATGTTGCCGGACTGCCCGCTCGAGCTCGAGGACTGCCCCGCGCTCGCGATCGCCACGTTGACGCCGATCAGCTCGCCGTCGCTGTCGAGCAGCGCGCCGCCCGAGTTGCCGGGGTTGATCGCCGCGTCCGTCTGGATGACGGGCAGCGAGATGGTGCTGGTCGCCGGCGTCTGCTGGGTCTGGCCGGGGATGTCGAAGTTGAACGGGCTCTCGGTGCTGCCGCTCGAGCTGTCGCCCGAGTCGTCGGGGGCGGCGGAGGAGGCGACCTGGATGCTCCGGTTGAGCGCGCTCACGATGCCGTCGGTGACGGTGCCGGAGAGGCCGAGCGGCGCGCCGATCGCGACGGCGGTGTCGCCGACGTTGACCTCGGACGAGTCGGCGAAGGTCATCGGCACCAGGTCGGTCGCGTCGGCCAGCTTGATCACGGCGAGATCGAGGGTCGGGTCGGTGCCGACGATGGTCGCGGTGAAGATGCGGCCGTCCGAGGTGGTCACGGTGACCGCGCCGTCGGAGATCTGACCGTCGAGGGTCACGACGTGGGTGTTGGTGAGGACGTAGCCGTCCTTGGAGAGCACGATGCCCGAGCCGGTGCCGGACGAGGAGCTGCCGGCGACGGCGATGGTCACGACGCTCGGGGTCGCCTTGGCGGCGACGGCGGTCGCGGTGGTCGCGTCCTCGGCGTTGTTCACGGTGATGGTCTGCGAGCCGCTGGAGGACACGACCCGGGTGCCGGCTCCGTTGGACGCGGACCAGAGGCCGAAGACGCCGGCCCCGGCGACTCCGCCGACGACCGCGCCGATGGCGAGGGCGGCTACGACCCCGACTCCGGCGCGGCGCTTGGTCGCGGTGGGCCCGACCGGGGGCTGGCCGCCGCCGAACGAGCCCTGCTCGCCGACGGGCGGCTGCTCGGTGCTCTGCACGGTGTGCGCGGCGGGAGGGGCGAACTGGCCGTAGCGCGGGGTCGGCGCAACCGGCTGCGCCTGGTTCCCCTCCGCCGAGTTGGAGGTGTAGGACGGGAGGGGCTCGGTGGGCCCGGTGGACGACGACGGCGCTCCGGTGCCCGAGGGGTACGTGGGCTGTCCGGGGGTGTGCTCGCCGGAGATGGGCTGGTTCGCCTCGTGGCGGCGATCCTCCGGCGTGCGGGGATCCTCCGGCTGACGAGGACCGTCGTGACTCTCGGTCATGGGTGGTGCTCCTTCCAAGCGGGGATAGCTTGACCAGCGAACCTGTGCGTTCCTTATGACGGGCCTGCGAGCGGCACGCCAAAGCGGACGCGCTGCGCGGGCGCGCCTTCAGCCGCCAGACTGACAAGGTGAGCATCCCCGGATCCTGGACCCGCGCCGCCGCCGGCGCCGGCCTTCTCGGCCCGAGCGGCGAGGTCGCCGCCACCGTCTTCAGCGAGATGAGCGCGCTCGCCGCGCGGACCGGGGCGATCAACCTCGGTCAGGGCTTCCCGGACGAGGACGGGCCGCAGGAGGTGCTCGAGGCGGCGCGCGCGGCGATCTCGGCCGGCCTCAACCAGTACCCGCCCGGGCCCGGCTTCCCGGTGCTGCGCGAGGCCGTCTCGGCGCACCAGCGGCGGTTCTACGGTCTCGAGGTCGACCCGGACGGCGAGGTCCTGGTGACGACCGGCGCCACGGAGGCGCTCGCGGCGACACTGCTCGCGCTCCTCGAGCCCGGCGACGAGGTCGTGACCTTCACTCCGCACTACGACGCCTACGGTGCGCTGATCGCCCTGGCCGGCGGTGTGCACCGCACGGTCCCGCTGCGGGGAACCGACTTCCACGTCGACCACGAGGAGCTGACGGCCGCCGTCACCGACCGCACTCGCGTCATCCTCGTGAACGACCCGCACAACCCGACCGGCTCGGTGCTGCCCGCCGAGACCCGAGAGCTGATCGTGCGGCTGGCGCACCGGCACGACGCGCTGGTCGTCACCGACGAGGTCTACGAGCACCTGCGCTTCGACGGCGGCCACGTGCCGATCGCGACGCTGCCCGGGGCTCGCGAGCGCACCCTCACCGTGTCGTCGGCGGGCAAGACCTTCAGCACCACCGGCTGGAAGATCGGCTGGATCACCGGGCCGCGAGAGCTGATCACCGCGGTGCTCGCAGTGAAGCAGTTCCTCACCTACGTCAGCGGCTCGCCGTTCCAGGGAGCGGTCGCCATCGGCCTCGGGCTGCCGGACGCCTTCTTCACCGGCATCGCGGCGACGCTGGAGCGCAAGCGCGACGTGCTCTCCGCGGGACTCGCGGCAGCCGGCTTCACGGTGTCGCCGTCGGCGGGATCGTACTTCGTCGTCGCGGACGCCGCTCCGCTCGGCTGGGACGACGGGGTCGCCTTCTGCCGGGCGCTGCCCGGGCTGGCCGGAGTGGTCGCGGTGCCGGTCTCGGCGTTCTGCACCGCGGCGGACGCGGACGCCTACCGCTCGCTCGTGCGGTTCGCGTTCTGCAAGCGCTTCGAGGTGCTGGACAGCGCGGCGGAGCGGTTAGCGGGACTCGCGCGCCACGGCTGAGCGGCGTCCGGCCCGCACGGGGCGGACCTCGAAGCGGCGCAGGGCGAGCGCGGGGTTCTTCTCCCGCGCCGAGGCGATGCGCTCCTGGGAGAGCCAGGCGACCGCGACATCCTCGACCTCGCCGAGGGTCGCGATCTCGACCCCCATCGGGTCGACGATCATGCTGGTTCCCACGCCGATCGGCGGAGTCTGGTCGGCGGCGACGAGGTAGATCGTGTTCTCCAGCGCGCGGGCGGTGACCAGGGTGCGCCAGTGCGCCTCCTTGAGCGGGCCGCGGACCCACTCGGCGGGAGCGGCGACCACGTCGGCGCCCGCGTCGACGAGCCAGCGGGTCACCTCCGGGAAGCGCAGGTCGTAGCAGGTCTGCAGGCCGACGACGAGGCCGCCGACCTCGAAGGTCTGCGGCACGCCGATCTCGCCGGGCGCGACCCAGTCGGACTCGGTCTGGCCGAAGGCGTCGTAGAGGTGCAGCTTGCGGTAGGTCGCGACGACCGCTCCCCCGGGCTCGACGGCGACGAGGGTGTTGGCGATCCGCTTCCCGTCGTCGACCGACTCGACCATGCCCGCGACCAGGTGGACGCCGAGCTCGCGGGCGATCTCGCCGAGCCCCTGCACGAACGGGCCGTCGAGCGCCTCGCCGGCCGCGACGAGCTCGGGGCCGAGCGGATCGACGAAGAACGAGCTGTACTCGGGCAGGACGACGACACCCGCGCCGCGCTGCGCGGCGACGCCGGCGAGGCGGCCGATGACGGCGAGGTTCGCCGCCCGGTCGTCGGTCGGGGCGAACTGCGCGACGGCGAAGCCGACGGCAGTCGCGCTCGCGGCCTGGGCGGCCTTGCGGGCCGAGGCTCTGCGCTGGGCCGCCATCAGCTCGGCGGGTAGAGGAAGAGCGCGACGCTCGAGGCCGGGATCGTCCGCGCGTGGTACGCGTGGTCGTTGCCCCAGTTGTACTCCTCGAGCGAGACGGTGCCGTCGGCGTTGACCGACTGGACGTAGGCGACGTGGTTGCCGTTGAACCAGGCGACCGCACCGGGGACCGGGGTGCTGCTGGTCTCCCAGCCGTGCGAGGCCCACTGGCCGGCCCAGGCGTAGGCGCTGCCGCCGCCGGGGGTCATGTTGCCCCAGGTCCACTTGAACGGCGCGCCCGTCGAGCCCTGGTCCCGGTTGAGGCGCCAGGCGACGAAGTCGACGCACTCGCGGTAGTAGTAGCGCAGCGGGGAGAGCCCGCCGCCCTGGTCGTCGGTCAGCGCGTCGCGCCAGGGGTAGTCGTCGCCCTCCTCGCGCGGAGTGACGGAGGTGCTGGAGCCGGCCGAGCGGCTCGTCGCGGCTCCGGTCGAGGTGCCGGAGGCCTCCTCGGCGGCTGCCGCTGCTGCGGCCGCGGCGGCGTCGGCGGCGGCCTTCTCGGCGGCGGCGGCGAGGGCTCGCGCCTGGGCGGCGGCCTCGTCGAGCTGCGCCTGCGTGGGGGCGGTGAAGGAGTCGCGGATGACCTCCTCCTGCACGGCGGTCGAGGCGACGGTGAGCTTCTGGTTGCCGAGCGCCTGGATGCGGGCGGCGGCCTCTGCGGCGGCCTGCGAGTCGGGGGCCGTGTCGAAGGAGTAGGCGGGCAGCGCCATCACGGCGACCATGCCGGCGATCGCGGCGGCGGCGACGGTGCTGACGGTGGTGCGCAGGACGCGACCCCGGCGGCGGCGGACCGGCGCGACGCTCGCGAGGACGGGCGTGCGCACCGCGACGGGGGCGACGGGGACCGGGCGGGTGCGGGGAGCCGGACGCTGGGCCTGCGCGGCGGACTCGGCGTCCCGCCGGCTGCGCCGGGTGAGGTGGATCCCCTCGCTCGCGGACCCGTCCCGGGTCGCTCCTGCGGTCTCGTCCACCTGTTCGTCGCTCACACCAGCACCCTTCGCATCCCGGACGAGGATAGCGTGCGCCCCGGCCCGACACACCGACCGACTCGGCGCACCCGCGGAGCGGGCCCCTCCTGCTGATCGAGCAGCCGCGAAGCCGGCCCCTCATGCTGATCGAGTAGGCCGCGCAGCGGGCGTATCGAGATCCACCGGCACCAGAAGACGAGTCTGCAGACCCGCCCTGCTGGTCACGGTGGGTCTCGATACGCCCCTGCGGGGCTACTCGACCAGCATGCAGGGCCGCGCTACGGGCGATCCGTCGGCGGAGCGGCCCGCGATGTGGGCCCTTCATGGAGAGCAGCCCGCGAAACGGGTCCTCCACGAAAGCAGCCCGCCGAGCGGGCCCCTCATGTTGATCGAGTAGCCCGCGGAGCGGGCGTATCGAGATCCACCACCGTCAGAAGCCGAGTCTGCAGACCCGCCCTGCTGGGGACGGTGGGTCTCGATACGCCCCTGCGGGCTACTCGACCAGCATGTAGCCGCAGTCGCAGTCGCGGTCGCAAAGCAACGTGCTCCTCGTGGTCCGCGCATCGGCGGAGTAGCGTCGCGCGCAGGACGCGGCGACGGCGCTGCGCGGACAGGAGTGGTCATGATCCGGAGCGAGCGGGCCTTCAGCGGGTTCAGCGTGCGGGACGTCGAGGCGGCGCGCGCGTTCTACGGCGACGTCCTCGGGCTCGAGGTGTCGGTCAACGCGATGGGGATCCTCGACATCGCCCTGCCCGGCGGCGGGAGCGCCATCGCCTACCCGAAGCCGAGTCACGTGCCGGCGGAGTTCACGATCCTGAACTTCGCAGTCGAGGACGTCGAGGCGGCGGTCGCGGCGCTCAACGACTCGGGGGTCGTCACGAAGATCTACTCGGACAGCGAGATGCCGACCGACGAGAACGGCGTGATGCGCGGGCGCGGGCCGACGATCGCCTGGTTCCGCGACCCGTCCGGCAACGTGCTGAGCGTCATCGACGCCGCTTCGTAGCGCCGCTCAAGCTCGCGTTAACGACGGAAGCCGGCCGCTTTCGCGACCGGCTTCCGTCTTCTTGTTGCGGGGGCAGGATTTGAACCTACGACCTCTGGGTTATGAGCCCAGCGAGCTACCGAACTGCTCCACCCCGCGGCACAAGAAGAGACACTACACGGGGATCCGGAGCGATGCAAATCGAGGGGCGGGTCAGGACGGGCGGGGTCGCTCTCGACGGCTCAGGCGGGCTTCGTCGCGGTCCACGCGACGCCGTTCGCAGTGCCCGCGGCGACCTCGAGACCGGTCGCCCGAAGCGCCTCCGCGACGTCGTCCGCGGTGCCCTCCCAGGTGAAGACCGCGGCGTCGACGACCCGCGGCCGCGCCTGAGCCCCGACGACGGCCACGCCGCCGGGAGCCGTGAACCACTCGACGATCCGCGCCCACTCCTCGAGATCGGGGAGCCACGCGACCGCGTCCAGGGTCGTCACGACGGCCTCGAAGGCGTCGGGCTCGGGCAGCATGTGCCGCAGCTCGTAGACGTTGGCGCAGATGAAGCGGGAGCGGCCGTCGAGTCCGCGCTCGCGCGCGTCCTCGCGGGCCAGCCGGACCGCCGGCATCGAGAAGTCGACGCCGATGACCTCGTCCCCCCGCTCGGCGAGCAGCAGCGCACCTGCTCCGGTCGAGCACTGCAGGTGCAGGACCCGCGCACCGACAGGCACCGCCGCCCCGAACGCCCGGAGGGGCGCGCCGTCGCCGGCACGCCCCTCCCAGTACTCCCGGTTCGGATCGAGCCACTCCCCTGCACGCAGGTGCTCGCCACGATCGACCTGGACCATCGGCCTACTGCTGCCCCTCTGCCGTCAGCGCCCGCTGGAGCGCCTCGGTGAGCTGCTCGTCGGCCGCCGCGAACGCGGTCAGGTCGCCGGCGCGCAGTGCCGTCTCGCGGGCGGCGAGAGCGGTGCTCGCGTCGCTCAGCGCGGCCTGCAGCTCGGTCTGGTCGCCCGTCGGGGTGCCCGTGCCCGTGTCGCCGGTCCCGGTGTCGCCGGTCCCCGGGTCCGCGGTGTCGGTCGGCGTCGGGGTCGGTGTGACCACCGTGCCGGTGTCACCCGCGTCCGCTCCCGAGTCGCCGCCGAAGAGGCTGTCGAGGGCGGCGTCGAGGGTGTCCTCGAAGGCGATGTCGTCACCGAACGCGACGAGGACTTTCTGCAGGAGCGGGAAGCTCGTGTCGCCGTTCGAGCTGACGTAGATCGGCTGCACGTAGAGCAGACCGCCGCCGACCGGCAGGGTGAGCAGGTTGCCGCGGGTCACGGTGGTGTCGCCGCGCTGCAGCAGCGCGAGCTGGTTCGCGACCGTCGGATCGGTGTTGAACGCGTTCTGCACCTGCCCGGGCCCGGGGACCGTGTCGTCGCTCGGCAGCTCGAGCAGGCGGAGCGTGCCGTAGCCGTCGGCCACCGCGCCCTCCGTCGACCCTGCGTCCGAGTCGGCGACCAGGTAGCCGGTGAGCACGTTGCGGCTCGCGGCGCTGCCGGGTGTGCTCGCCGGGATGTACGTGGAGTACAGCGAGTAGGACGGCGTCTCGACGTCGGGCGTCTGCAGCGTCAGGTAGTACGGCGGCTGCAGGGTGTCCCCGCCGCCGACCGCCGCGGCGCTCGCGCCGCCGGAGGTCGGGTCGTTCGGCGTCGACCAGGCGGCCTCGCGGGAGTAGAAGGAGCCCGCATCGGTGACGTGGTAGGTGCCGAGCACGGCGCGCTGCACCTTGAAGAGGTCCTCCGGGTAGCGGACGTGGCTGAGCAGCTCGGCCGACATCGCGCTGATCGGCTCGACGGTGCTCGGGAAGATCTTCTGCCAGGTCTGCAGGATCGGGTCCTCGGTGTCCCAGGCGTAGAGCGTGACGCTGCCGTCGTAGGCGTCGACCGTCGCCTTGACCGAGTTGCGGATGTAGTTCACGTCGTCGGTCGGGAACTGCTGCTGGGTGTTCGTGTCGGCGATCGCCTGCGAGAGGCTCTGCACCTCCGAGTACGGGTAGTCCGCGGAGGTGGTGTAGCCGTCGACCACCCAGACGACGCGGCCGTCGACGACGGTCGGGTAGGCGTCCGAGTCGAGCGTCAGGTACGGAGCGACCTTCTGGACGCGCTGCACCGGGTCGCGGTCGTAGAGGATCTGCGACTGGTCGTTGACGCCGTCCGAGAGGAAGATCTGCTCGGACTGGAACTTGATCGCGTAGACGAGCTTCTTGAAGACGTTGTCGAGCGAGGGTCCGCCCTCGCCGTCGAAGGTCGTGTAGGTCTGCTGCTCGCCCTCGGTGCCCGACGGGTAGTCGAGCTCGATGTTGCGGTCGCCGGTGCCGCCGACGATCGAGTAGCCGGGCGAGTTCTCGCCGAAGTAGATCCGCGGCTCGTAGTCGCCGAGGTCGCCGGTCGTCGGGACGCCGGACTCGATGAAGACGGGCTCGCCGTCGGCCGAGCGCTGGTTGCCGTAGGCGGCGACCAGGCCGTAGCCGTGGGTGTAGACGAGGGTCTGGTTGTACCAGGTCTGATTGGTGCCGAGGCCGTTGAGGTTCAGCTCGCGGACGCCGACCACGGCGTCCTGCGTCGAGCCGTCGATCGAGTACCGGTCGACGTCGAGCGCGTTCTGCTGGTCGCCGAACGAGTAGTACTGGCGGAACTGCTGCAGCTGCGAGAAGGCGTCGGTCACGACGGCCGGGTCGAGGATGCGGATGTTCGCCGTGGTCTCCGCATCGGAGCGCAGCGCGCCCGGCTCGGCGTCGGTCGTCGCGTCGTAGGGGATGACCTGGACGTCCGAGACGCCGTAGGCCTGCCGCGTCATGTCGATGTTGTCCTGGATGTACGGCTGCTCGAGCGTGCGCTCGTTCGGCTCGACCTGGAACTTCTGCACGACCCACGGGTAGAGCGAGCCGACGAGCAGGCTCGCGACGATGAGGAGCGCCGTGCCGATGACGGGCAGGCGCCAGCGGCCGATGAAGGCCGTGATGATGAAGAGGACGGCGATCAGCGCGGAGATCGCGGCGAGGATCTGCAGGCCGGGGATCGTCGCGTTGACGGAGGCGTAGGTCGCTCCGGTGATGCGGGCGCCCTGGCGGCTGAGGGTCGCGTACTGGTCGAGCCAGAGGCTGACCGCCTGCACGAGCAGGTAGAGCGCCGCGATGATCGCGAGCTGGATCCGCGAGGACTTCGAGATCCGCACCTCGCGGCCGTTGATCCGGATCGCGCCGTAGAGGTAGCCGGTGGCCAGGGTGGCGAGCGCCGAGATGATGAGGACGGCCGAGGCGAAGCCGACGATGCTCTGGTAGAAGGGCAGCTCGAAGAGGTAGAAGGACGTGTCCAGGCCGAACAGCGGGTCCGTGTCGCCGGAGGGCGTGCGGTTCCAGAAGGTCAGGCTCGTCTGCCAGCGGGTGGAGGAGGAGACGCCGGCGAAGAGGCCGAGCACGGACGGGATGCCGAAGGTCGCGAGGCGGCGCAGCGGCTCGACGACCTGCTGGTAGCGGTCGATCTGCGAGTTCAGCTTCGCGTAGACCGGCCGGAGCCGGTAGGCGAGCGTCAGGCTCACGAAGACGGGGACGGCCATGGCGACGAAGCCGATGACGAAGAGCCCGCCCGCGGCGAACCACTGCGTCGTCAGCACCGAGAGGAACCCGAGCTGGTCGTACCAGAGGATGTCGGTGTAGAGACCGGCGAAGACGAAGAACGCCACCACCAGCACGGCGACCACCACGACCGTGACGGCGAGAACGCTCCGTCTCTTGCGCGGGGGGGCTTCGGTTGCTGCAGAACTCACGGATAAGCCTCTTGCTGTAGAGATGTGACGGGAGGCTCCCCATGGTAGGCGACGACCGCCGGGGGGACCTGAGCGTCGCCCTCAGGGAGCGGGCCGGCGGCTCCGCCCTGAGCGGACAGGCGGTCCGGCGGCCGTCGCTCCTTGCGCCGGTGGATCTCGATACACCCGCTCCGCGGGCTACTCGATCAGCATGAAGGGGACGCGACGCAGGGCACACATGCTGGTCGAGTAGCCCCGCAGGGGCGTATCGAGACCCGACGTCATCAGCAGGGCGGGTCTGCAGACTCAGGTGCTGACGCTGGCGGATCTCGATACGCCCGCTCCGCGGGCTACTCGATCAGCATGAAGGGGACGCGACGCAGGGCACACATGCTGGTCGAGTAGCCCCGCAGGGGCGTATCGAGACCCGCCGTCCTCAGCAGGGCGGGTCTGCAGACTCCTGTTCTCACGGTGGTGGATCTCGATACGCCCGCTGCGCGGGCTACTCGATCAGCATGAAGGGGACGCGACGCAGGGCACACATGCTGGTCGAGTAGCCCCGCAGGGGCGTATCGAGACCCGCCCGCCGTCAGTCGATCGGGGTCGCGCCGTCGCAGGTCGGCAGGGCGTCCGTGTCGCCCGCGGCGACGCCCTCGAGGGCGGCGAGCGAGTCGTCGAGGGTCGCGACGCTGAAGACCTGGAGGCCGTCGGGCACGTGGCCGACGACCTCGTTGCAGTTGCCGGCGGGCGCGAGGAAGTACTGCGCTCCGGCGTCGACCGCGCCGAACATCTTCTGCCGGATGCCGCCGATGGCGCCGACCTCGCCCGCGGCGTCGATGGTGCCGGTGCCGGCGACGGACGCGCCGCCGTTGAGCGCGCCCTCGGTGAGCTTGTCGATGATCCCGAGCGCGAACATCATTCCGGCGCTCGGCCCGCCGACGTCGTCCAGCTGGATGTCGACCTCGAACGGGAAGTCGAAGGCGGCCCCGGCGACGATGCCGATCACGGCCGCTCCGTCGTTGACGACCGGGGTGACCTGCACGTCCTGCTCGGCGCCGCCCCGCTCGACGGTGAGGGTGACCGGCTGCTGCGTGCCCGAGGCCTGCACGGCGGCGCGGAGGGCTGTGACGTCAGCGACCGGTTCCCCCGCCACGGCGACGATCTCGTCGCCGGTCTCCAGCGTGCCCGCGGCGGGCGAGTCGTCCGGGATCTGCACGACCGAGACGCGCTGGCCGACCGGGTAGCCGAGCTCGGTCAGCGCCGCGGCGATCGCCTCCTGCTGCGAGTCGGTCATCTCGGCCTGGTTCGCCTGGTCGCGCTCCTCGACCGTGGAGGACGGCGGGAAGATCTGCGCGACAGGAACGACGGCCTTGGTGCGGTCGAACCACGCGGTGGCGACCTCGATCCAGGTCGGGAGACTCTGCGGGTTGCCGACCACCGAGACGGTCAGCATGTCGAGCGTGCCCTCGGTGGGATAGGTCGTCTCATCCGGGATGGAGATCAGCGGCACGTCCTCGCCGCTCGTGCCGAGGGTGTCGAAGACGGGGCCCGGCTGCTCGATCACGTACGGGGCCGGAGTGACGCCGAGACCCACGACGAGCGCGACGCCGGAGAAGAGGACCGCGGGCCCGACCCAGGCGCGCCGGCCGCGCGGGGAGGAGGGGCGCGGGTCGACGGAGAACAGCAAGCGGGGGCCTCTCTGGGGACGTGCGGGGCGGCGGCGCCGGCGTGTTCGCGGCGGGCGGAAGCGGGTCGGGGCCGGGCGGTCGACTTCACGTCGTGGCCCCGGACGCTCGGGCTAACGTAGCTTGCACGACTGGGAGTCGTGTCACGATCCGTCGCCCGAACCGGGTGTGCTGAGGCCGGCTCCACGCGACGAGAGAGGGCTCTCCGAATGGCCGAAGGCGACAACGCGGACCGACCGGGCGGCGGCTCCGAGGACGAGTTCCGCGACATGCTCCGGCAGTTCCTCTCGGGGAACGGCCCGATCGACCCGAGCCAGCTCGCGGGCGCCGCCGGGCTGCCCAACGATCCGGTCGCGCTGCAGAACCTGCTCTCGCAGCTGCAGAGCGCGATGCAGCAGTCGGGCGGCGGGATCAACTGGTCGCTCGCGCTCGAGCAGGCCAAGCAGCTGGCGCGCGCCGAGTCCGTGCCGGTCACCGACGCCGTCCGCGCGCCGCTCGACGGCGCCTTCGGCGTCGCGGCGCTCTGGCTCGACGAGGTCGCCTATGTCTCCGAGCTGAGCCGCCCACCGCGCACGATCAGCCGGCTCGAGTGGATCGCGCTCACCATGCCGGTCTGGACGCAGCTCGCCGAGCCGGTCGCGCTCAGCATCTCCGACGCGCTCACCGGAGTGATGCGCGACCAGGCCCCGGAGGAGATGAAGGCGATGATCGCCGGCGCCGAGGACATGATGCGCGGCATCGGCGGCACCCTCTTCGCCCTCCAGCTCGGCCAGGTCGTCGGCCAGCTCGCCTCCGAGGTCGTCTCGGGCGGCGACATCGGCATCCCGCTGCTCGAGGAGAACGACGCGGCGATCCTGCCGCAGAACGTCGCCGCGTTCGGCGAGGGCCTCGACATCCCGATCGATCAGGTGCAGATCTACCTCGCGGTGCGCGAGCTCGCCCACGCGCGGCTCTTCCGGCACGGCAAGTGGGTCCGCCTCGCCCTGATCTCGCAGATCACCGACTTCGCCCGCGGCATCACGATCGACACCACCCGCCTCGAGGAGCTGGCCGAGAACTTCGACCCGTCGAACCCCGAGGAGCTGCGCGACGCGATGACCTCCGGCGCGCTGATCCCGCCGAAGACCGAGGAGCAGCTCGCCGCGCACGGCCGCCTCGAGACGATGCTCGCGCTGATCGAGGGCTGGGTCGACGTCGTCACCGCTGCGGCGACCACCCGTCTGCCCAGCGCCGGCGCCATCGCCGAGACCGTCCGCCGCCGTCGTGCGTCGGGCGGCCCGGCCGAGTCGGCCTTCGCCACGCTCGTCGGCCTGGAGCTGCGGCCGCGCCGCCTCCGCGAGGCCGCCGCGATGTGGCAGGCCGTGACCGACGCGGTGGGACCGGAGGCGCGCGATGCGCTCTGGTCGCACCCCGACGTCCTCCCCGGCTCGGACGATCTCGACGACCCATCGGCCCTCGTCGCGCGTCTGAGCGCCGAGGCCCGCGGCGAGACCCCGGAGCCCGACGAGATGGACCGCGCGCTCGAGGAGCTGCTGAACGGCACGACGCCCGCGGCGCCGGAGGGCGACGCGCCCGACGGCGGCCGCCCGGACGACGACAGCACCCCGCCCACCGGCGACCGCCCGGTCTGACCCCGGCGCGGGAGGCGTCCACGACCTGTGGACAACTCCCGCGGCGCCCGGCCGCTCTCGGCCATGATCTCCCGATGGTCCTCCGGCTCGATCCCCGCTTCCCCCTCCTCTGGCGCTCCGCGACCGCGATGCAGATCGGGCTCGACCACCCGCAGGTGGTGCTCGAGGGCGTCGGCTACGCCGAGGAGCTGCTGCTGCACGCCCTGCGGATCGGGACGAGCGCGGGCACGGCGCGGCTGATCGCGACGCGCGCCGGCGCCTCGGACGCGCGCGTGGACGAGCTGCTCGCGGAGCTGCGTCCCGTGCTCGTGCGCAGGATCGATCCGGGCCCGCCGCCGGCCCCGAGGGTCGTCGTCGAGGGCGTCGGCTCGGCGGCGGACACCCTGCGCGGCCTGCTCCGCGGCGAGGGCTGCGAGCTCGTCGGCGACGACGCGCTGCCGGAGCTCGCGGTGCTCGTCGCGGACTTCGCGGTCGCCCCGGCGCGCGCCGCGCACTGGCTCTCGAGCGATGTCCCGCACCTGTCGGTGGTCTTCGGTGACGAGGCCGTGCGCATCGGCCCGCTCGTCGAGCCCGGCGCCGGACCCTGCCTGCACTGCGACTACCGCGACCGGATCGACCTCGACCCGGACTGGCCGCGGCTGGTGATCCAGGTGCTCGGCGCGACCGCGTCCACCCGCACCGCGCTCTCGAGCGCCGCGATCGCGGTCGCGGCGGCCGACGCCGCGCTCCGGCGCCTGCACGCCGGCTGGACCGGGCTCCGCGCGGTCGTCCGCACCTACTCCGACGCCTCCGGCGCGTTCAGCGAGCGCCGGCTGGAGCCGCACCGCGAGTGCGCGTGCCGATCTCTGCGAGGAAGCGCGACGGCTCCCGCCGCGTGACCCGGCCGACGGTCGACTGCGACCAGGAGAGCCGCAGGCGCTGCCGCGCGCGGGTGATGCCGACGTAGAGCAGCCGGCGCTCCTCGTCGATCGCCTCGAGGCCGCTCGCGTAGGAGATCGGCAGCAGGCCCTCGGTCAGCCCCATCAGGTGCACCGACTCCCACTCGAGACCCTTGGCGGAGTGGAAGGTGGCCAGCGTGACGGCCGCGCGGTCCGGCTCGTGGTGCACCTGCTGGCGGGCGAGGAGGTCGTCGGTGAACTGCTTGAAGCTCCAGCCGGCGGGCGCCTCGTCGACGAGCCGGGCGAGCGTGTCCAGCGACTCCCAGCGCTCGCGCACGGCACCCGGCGCCGACGGCGGCTCGGCGCTCCAGCCGAGCGAGCGCAGGACATCGCTGACCGACTTGAACAGCGGCTCGCCGGAGATGGAGACCGACGCCGCGCGCAGCTGCATCACCGCCTGCTTCACCTCGGGCAGGTCGAAGAAGCGCTTGCCGCCGCGCAGGTGCGCCGCGACGCCGCGCTCGTGCAGCGCGCGCTCGAGGATCGCCGACTGCGAGTTGGTGCGGAAGAGGATGGCAATGGCGGAGGGGCGCACGCCCGCCTCGATGTCGGCGGCGACGCGGGCCGCCACTCCCCTGGCCTCCGCGACGTCGTCGGGGTAGGCGTCGATCGCGGGCTCAGGGCTCTCCACTGCGGCCGGGGCGCTCGCGACCGAGTGCAGCACCAGCGCGCCGGGCCGGCCGCGCATCAGCCGGTTCGCGGTCTGCACGATCGGCGGTGCCGAGCGGTAGTTCTCCTCGAGCCGGACGACCGTCGCGGCCGGCCAGCGCGAGCCGAAGTCGAGCAGGTAGTCGGCGCGGGCGCCGGCGAAGGAGTAGATGGTCTGGCTCGCGTCGCCGACCACGCAGAGGTCGCTGCGGTCGCCGAGCCAGAGCTCGAGCAGCCGCTGCTGGAGCGGGTTGACGTCCTGGTACTCGTCGACGACGAAGAAGCGGTACTGCTCCCGCACCTGCATCGCCATCGCCGGCTCGGACTCGAGCATGCCCGCGGTGACGAGGAGGACGTCCTCGAAGTCGATCTGGCGGCGCTGGTCCTTCAGCCCCTCGTACTCGTCGACCATCGCGACGGTCTGCTCGAGGGTCAGCCGGCCCGGCAGAGCCCGGGTCCGCGCGGCGACGGCGTACTGCTCGAGCGAGAGGGCGGACACCTTCCGCCACTCGATCTCGGCCGAGAGGTCGCGCAGGGTCGCGGTGTCCAGCTTCAGCCGGAGGCGCTCCGCCGCGTGGCCGAGCAGCCGCGCCTTGCCGTCGAGCAGCTGCGGCATCGTGCCGCCGACGAGCTGCGGCCAGAAGAAGCCGAGCTGCGAGAGCGCGGCGGCGTGGAACGTCCGGGCCATGACGCCGCCCGCCCCCAGCACGCGCAGCCGGGAGCGCAGCTCGGCGGCCGAGCGGCTGGTGAAGGTGAGCGCCATCACGCGGGCCGGCGTGTACACGCCGGTCGCGACGCCGTGCGCGATCCGGTGGGTGATGGTCCGCGTCTTGCCGGTGCCGGCGCCGGCCAGCACGCAGACCGGGCCGAGCAGCGCCTCCGCCGCCTCGCGCTGACCCTCGTCGAGTCCGTCGAGCAGGGTCACGCGACGATGGGGCCGTTCTCGAGCGCTCCCCCGTACCAGTCCTCGATCATCGCGCGGGCGATCGACGAGCGGCCGGGCAGCAGCACCGACTCGAGCGAGTCGTGCAGCTGCTGGCGGGTGAACCAGCGCAGGGCGACGATCTCCTCGCCGTCCGGGAGGAGGTCGGCGGGGGCCTGGTCGTCGGCGAGGCGCGCGGTGAAGCCGATCATCAGCGAGGCGGGGAACGGCCAGGGCTGCGAGCCGAGGTACTGCGGGTCGACGACGCGCATCCCGGACTCCTCGAAGATCTCGCGGACGACGGCCGCCTCGAGCGACTCCCCCGGCTCGACGAAGCCGGCCAGCAGCGAGAAGCGGCCGGTGCCCCACATCGCGTTCGAGCCGAGCAGCAGGCGGTCGTCGGCGTCGAGGACGCAGACGATGATCGCCGGGTCGGTGCGCGGGAAGACCTGGCTGCCGTCGGCGGGCGAGCGGCGGACCCAGCCGCCCTGCTCGATCACGGTGGCCTCGCCGTTGCGCGGCGAGAAGCCGTGCGAGGCGTGCCAGTTGACCATCGCGAGCGCCTCGGTGAAGAGGCCGGCGTCGCGGTCGCTGAGGTGCTCGGCGAGGGTGCGCAGGGCGCCCCAGGCGGAGTCGTCAGGCTCGAGGGCGCTCGCCTGCTCGTCCGTGAGCACGGCGGCGACGACGGGGGTGCCCGCGGGCTCGCCCTCGGCGTCGACGGTGGTGCGGCCGAGGTAGAGGCGGAGGGCGCCGGCCGGCACATCAGCCGCGGGGCGCAGGGCGAGGCGCTCGCCGTCGACCAGTGCGCGGTCGCCGCGCAGGAGGACGACCCGGGTCGCCGCATCGGCGTCGAGCTCGTCGAAGAGCTCGGGGCGCGCGCGGGCGAGGTAGTCCCGGTCGACCGCCTGACGGGCGAGCGGGAGGCGATCGGAGAAGGACGGGATCATGCGGGCTCATTTCGAAGCGGTGCCGGGGGGACGGCCGGTGCGGGGCCGAGGAGATGGCGGGCCGGGCGGCGGCCGGGAGGAGTGCGGCCCCTCGACGGCATCGGCTGGTCAGCGCGTGGCGACCGGCCGGTCGGGCGCCCGGCGACCTACCCTGGTGAGCATGGCCAGATCCCATCTCACTCTAGCCGCGCTGGCCACTTCGGCCGTCGAGGGCCTCGACGTCCGGACCGCGCGCGCATTCACGCACTCCACGCACGGGGACTTCGACTCCGCTCTGCTGACCACGCGCGACGGCGCCCGCCTGGTGGTGCGCGTGCCGACGTCGCCGCTGGCCGAGCAGGAGCAGCTCGGCGACCTCGTCGCCCTGCGCGCGCTGACCGCCGGCATCCGCAGCCGCCTGCCGTTCGATCTGCAGGAGAGCATCGGGCAGACGCCGTTCGACGGCACCCGCGGCGTCGTCTACGAGTACCTCGAGGGCGACCGCGTGCTGATCGACGACGTCGAGGCCTCCAGCGGACTCGCGGACTCGGTCGGGCGCGCGATCGGGGCGATCCACTCGCTGCCCGCGTCGTTCGTCCAGGAGGCGGGGCTGCCCGTCGCCTCGGCCCGCGACAGCGTCAACGAGTCGGTGGCCGTCATCGAGCGCGCCGCAGACACGGGCCACGTGCCCGCCGCGCTCGTCGCGCGCTGGGAGTCGGCCTCCTCCGACGAGGCGCTCTGGCAGTTCGACCCGACGGTCGTGAACGGCTCGATGACCTCCGACTCCTTCCTCCGCTCCGGCGACACCGTCAGTGCCGTGCTCGGCTGGGCGGCGCTGCGGGTGGGCGACCCGGCCCGCGATCTGCACTGGCTGCTCAGCGCCCCGGGGGCCGGCACGGCGTTCGCCGCGTACTCGCGGATGCGCGCCGGCGCGGTCGACCGCACGATCCGCCAGCGCGCCCAGCTCTACGCCGAGCTCGAGCTCGCGCGCTGGCTGCTGCACGGCACCGAGACCGAGGACTCGGCGATCGTCGACGACGCGGTCGGGATGCTCGACCTCCTCGTCGACAGCGTCCTCGGCGACCTGTCCGCGCCGCTGTCCACCGACACCGGACCGGTGCTCGAGGTCTCCGAGGTCGAGGAGCTGCTGAACCGCACGCCCGGCGCGCGGACCGGCTCCTCCGCTCACGGCCGCGGGCTCGCCCCCGTCGCCGAGGAGAGCGACTCCGAGAGCTCGCGCTCCGAGTAGAAGCGCTCGGGTCGCAGCACGAGGTCGTCGGCGACGAAGTAGAACACCGCGTCGACGCTCTCGAGCGGCACGCCCTTCCAGCGCGAGTAGGCGAGCCGGTACAGCGCGAGCTGGAACTGCTTGAGCTCGAGATCGGCCGCGTCCTTCGGGGCGCGGCCGGTCTTCCAGTCCACGATCTGGAAGCCCTCGTCCGTCCGGTAGACCGCGTCGAGCTTGCAGACGACGACGTGCCCGGCCAGCTGGAGGTGGATCTCGATCTCGACCGCCTCCGGCCGGCGGTCGGCCCACTCCGAGTGCTCGAAGGTGTCGATCAGCCGGGCCAGCTGCTCGCCCTCGGCGCTCTCCGCTGCCGCCCCGCCGTCGTCGAGCTCGTCGGGGAAGGTGTCGACCGCCTCCGCCTCGCCCTGGATGCCGAAGCGGTTCTCGACCCAGGAGTGGAAGGTCGTGCCGAGCCGGGTCTGCCGGTACGGGCGCTCGGGCATCGGCCGCCGCAGCTGCGCGACGACCTCGGCCGGCGTGCTGACGATGTCCTTGAACCGCGAGGCCGGGATGCGGGTCGGCAGGCCGACGCGCTCGCCGCCCGCGAGGCGCACGGCGCGCTCGGCGAGCAGCAGGCGGATGTCCGCGCCCCGGGCGCCCAGCAGCGCGGGCTCGGCGATGCGGACCCGCTCGGCCGCCGCGCGCACCCGGTCGCCGCGGGCGCCGAGCGGGTCGTGCGGCCAGTGGAAGGTGCGCGGCGCCTGCTCGAGCGGGTTCTCGAGGTTCGAGGGCTCGACCGGCAGCTCCGGCAGGGTTCTCGCCTCGGCGAGGTCGCGGAGGAAGACCCCCGGCCCGCGCGGCTTCGCCTGCCCCGCCCACCAGGAGCCGCTGAGCAGCAGGTGGTGGCGGGCCCGAGTGACGGCGACGTAGGCGAGCCGGCGCTCCTCGGACTCGTTGCGCTCGCGCAGGGTGTCGCCGAAGTCGGCGATCGCGTCGACGACCTCCTTCTGCGTCGCGCAGCCGCGCCACGCGAGATCCGGCAGCTCGGCGGCGTCGCCGCGGAAGGCGTAGGGCATCGCGCCTAAGCGCACCCAGCCGCGGAAGCCCTCGACCGGCGTGCCGGGCAGCTCGCCGTCGACCATCCGCGGCACGGCGACCAGGTCCCACTCCAGGCCCTTCGAGCCGTGGATCGTGAGCAGCTGCACGGTGCCGGGCTCCGGGTCCTCGGGCCGGGGGGCGAGGCCGTCGCGCTTGTCCGCCAGCACGAGCCAGCGGAGGAAGCCGCGGAGCGACGAGCCGGTGCCCGCGCCGCGGTCGTCGGTCTGCAGGTAGCCGGACACCGCCTCGCGGAACGCCTCGAGGTTGGCGCGGCCGTCGCTGCGCGACTCGTTGGCCTCCACCTCGATGTCGAGGCCGAGCTCCTGCTCCACCAGGGTGACGAAGTCGAGCAGGTCGAGGCCGGCCCGGGCGCGCAGCCCCGCGAAGAGCGTGCCGGCGTCGTGCAGGCGGAGCAGGCCCTCGTCGCTGAACGAGGACAGGGCGGAGTGGTCGATCCGGCCGTCCTCGCCGGGCCGCCGCGAGGCGATGAAGTCGAGGGCCTCGATGATCGAGCCGCCCTCGCCCTCGGTGACCGAGGCGCGCATCCGCTCGCGCACCTCCTCGGGCAGCAGCCGGTGCGCGTGGTCGCGCGAGGCGAGCCAGGAGGCGAGATCGCGGAGCGCGCGCAGGTCGCGGACGCCGAGGCGCCAGCGCGCGCCGGCCAGGAGGCGGACCAGCTCGCTGCCCGCCGCCGGGTCCTCCACCACGGTCAGCGCGGCGACGAGGTCGGCGATCTCGGGCTGCCGCAGCAGGCCGCCGATGCCGAGGATGTGGTACCGGACGCCGTGCCGCGAGAGCGCGGCGGCGAAGCGGTCCATGTGCGCGCGGACGCGGAAGAGCGCCGCGGCCGACGGCGGCGCCTCCCCGCGCTCGGCGCTCTCGGCGAGGCGGCCGGCGAACCAGCGCGCGACGTCGTCGGCCTCGTCCTCGATCGTCTCGGGGAAGGTGAGCTCGACGGCGTGGTCGGAGGCGCCCGGACCGGCGGCGAGGCGGTCGACCGGCACGGCGCTCCCCGCGGTGAGCGGCGCGACGACGGCGTTCGCGGCCGCGAGCACCCCGTGCCCGTTCCGCCAGCTGGTGGACAGCGAGAAGCGCGCCGCGGAGCCGAAGTCGAGGGCGAAGCGGCCGAGGCCCTCCGCGCTCGCGCCGCGCCAGCCGTAGATCGACTGGTGCGGGTCGCCCACGGCCATCACGCCCTGCTCGGCGAAGAGCCGGGCGAGCAGGCGGGTCTGCAGCACCGAGGTGTCCTGGTACTCGTCGAGCAGCACGACCCGGTAGCGGGCGCGGTGCTCGTCGACGACGCGCGGCACGCGCTCGATGATCCGCAGCGCCAGCGCCACCTGGTCCGAGAACTCGACGAAGCCGCGCTCCGCCTTCGCCTCCTGGAACCGCTCGGCGAGCGCCGTCAGCACCGGCAGCGCGCCGACGGCCTGCAGCGCCTTCTCGAGCTCGCGGTAGAGACCCGAGCCGCTGGAGCCGCGGGGCAGCTCGCCGAGGCGGAGGAAGTCCTCCGCGAAGCCGGCCACCTCGGCCGGGTCGGCGAGGTTGTCGGCCAGGTCGTGGGCGAGCGCGACGGTGAGGTCGGTGAGGCGGTCGATGCTCGCCTCGACCTCGAGGATGCGCAAGTCGGCGGTGTCGGCGACGACGCCGCGCGCGAGGTGCCAGGCGGACGCCTCCGAGAGGACGGTCGCGTCGCCCTCCCGGCCGATCAGCGCTGCGTTGTCGCGGAAGATCGTGTTCGCGAAGGCGTTGTAGGTGGAGACGGTGGCGGCCTCGAACGGATCGGGCTCGGTCTGGCCCTCGCGCAGCGGCAGCAGGCCCGCGGCCCCGAGCTGGTCGATCCGGCGGCCGATCCGCTCGCCGAGCTCGGCGGCGGCCTTGCGGGTGAAGGTGAGGCCGAGCACCTCGGACGGCGCGGCGAGCCCGTTGGCGAGCAGCCAGAGCACGCGGTTGGCCATCGTCTCGGTCTTGCCGCTGCCGGCGCCCGCGACGACGAGGGCCGGGGCGAGCGGCGCCTCGATGACGGCGCGCTGCTCGACGGTGGGCGGGCGCAGGTCGAGGGCCTCCGCGATGGTCAGGGCGTCGATCACGGGCGGGGTCCCTCCTCGGGGGTCGCGGCGGGGTCGGGAGCGGGGTCGGCGACCGGGTCGGGGTCGGCGGCGGGGTCGGGGTCGGCGGCGGGGTCGGGGTCGGCGGCGTCCGGGGAGGAGTCCTCGGGCGCCGCGGTCTCCTCCTCGTCCGTCTCGATCTCGTCGAGCGTCAGCCGTCCGTCCCCCGAGACCTCCGGCACCGCGTGGATCCGGTACCGCAGCGCATCGCCCGGAGAGAAGGGGACCGCGTCGAGCAGCCCCGAGAAGCCCGCCGACGCCATCCCCCGCGCGGCGGCCCGGACCCGCTCGCGCAGCGCCTCGAGCTCCTCCTCGCCGAAGCGGGGCTGGACGACCTCTCGGTAGAGCGACCCGCGGACGCCCTTCGCGACGAAGAGCAGCTTCGCGCCGCCGCCCTCGTCCGCGCCGGCCGCCTCGATCGCGCCGCTGGCGACCGCGAGCTGGTAGCTGCCGAGCTGCGCGTGCTCGGCGATGTCGGCCTGGCGCGGCGTGCTCCGGCCGGTCTTGAGGTCGACGATGACGACGGAGCCGTCCGGCGCGCGCTCGACCCGGTCGATCGAGCCGCGGATCCGGGCGGGCGGCACGTCGATCTCGAACTGCTGCTCACGCCCGAGCACCGCCCCTCCCCCGCGCTCGAAGTCGGCGAGGTAGGCGGCGAGGCCCTCGACCAGGCGCCGGGTCACCCGCAGCTGCCGCTCGCCGAGCCAGGGCGACTCGAAGACCAGCTCGGGCCAGCGCGACTCCAGCTCGGTCCACAGCGCCTCGGGCTCGGTGCTCGCCGCGTTCTCGAGCACCCAGTGCACGAGGGTGCCGACCCCCATCGCCGTGCTCGTGGTCGAGCCCGACACGGCGTCGACGAACCAGTCGAGCGGCGAGCGCTCGAACGCCTCCAGCCGGCTGGGCGAGACCGAGACCGGCCGCTCCGGATCGTCGAGGTCGAAGAGCGGCTCGGTGGTGGAGGGCTCGAGGACGCCGTACCAGGAGGCGGGGTCGGCGCCCGGCACCTCGGCCAGCGTGAGCGCGCGCAGCCCGCGGATCGCGGCCGGCGACTCGGCCGAGTTCGGCGACGTCGCCGTGCGGCGCAGGCCCGCGACCGCGCCGCGCAAGGTCAGCGGCACGGCCGACGCCGCGTCGAGGCGCGGGGCGTCGGGCGGCGTGAGCCGGAAGAAGAGGGACGGCGTCTCGTCCTCGCCCGCGACGGCGCTGAGCACGAGCTGGCGCCGGGCCCGGGAGGCGGCGAGCGCGAACATCCGCAGCTCGTCGTCGAGGGTGGCCTTCCGGCCGTCGAGCGGGAGGTCGCCCTCGCCGCGCGCGTGCCGGATCAGCCCGTCCGGGTCGAGCAGCGAGCCGCGCTGACGCAGGTTGGGCCAGACGCCGTCCTGGAGCCGCGCGACCACGACCACGTCGAACTCGAGACCGACGACGGAGGACGGGGTGCCGATCAGCACCGCGTCCTCGACCGAGCGCGGCGCCAGGGTGTCCTCCGGCACCTCCGCCTCGAGGATCTCGGTGACGAAGCCGATGGCCGAGTGGCCGGGCGCCCGCTCCACGAAGCGCCGCGCCGCGCTGAAGAGCGCGACGACGCCGTCGAGGTTGCGGTTCGCCTCGGCCGCGGTGAGACCGGTGCCGAGCGCCAGCTCGCGCCAGGACGAGGCGACGCGGCTCGACTCCCAGGCCGACCAGAGCAGCTCCTCGATCGAGCCCTGCTCGGCGTGCAGCCGGCGGACCCGGTCGATCGTGACGGCGAGGCGCTCGGCCTGGCGCGCCGGACCGGAGTCGATCGTGGCGAAGCGGCCCGGTGCCTCCAGAGCCTCCACCAGCAGCGGATCGCTCGCGCGGATGCCCCCGCCTGCGAGCTCCTCCGCGCGCAGAGCGAGCCGCAGCCGGCGCAGGCCGAGCCGGTCGACCCCGCCGAACGGACCCAGCAGCAGCTCGGCCGCCAGCTCCGCGTCCAGCGGCCGCTCGCCGACCGCGACGCCGATCAGCACGAGCAGCGACCGGGCTGCGTGGTCGTCGCGCAGGGCGCGGCCGGCCAGCACGGAGCGCGTGGGCACCTCGGCGACGGCGAGCGCCTTCAGCAGCGGCTGCACGGCCGCGCCGGAGCGGACGACGACGGCCATCCGGCGCCACGGCACGTCGTCCCGGAGCCGCCGCTCGCGCAGCAGTCGCGCCACCGTCGCCGCCTCGCGCGCCGCCGTCGGAGCGTGCAGCACCAGCAGCGGGGCGGGCGCCCCCTCCTCGTCGGCGGGGGCCTCGGCGGCGCGCTGCCGACCGGCCGCGGCCGTGCCGATCCGCTGCGTCGCCGCGGAGACGAGCGCGCGCAGGGCCGCCCCGTGCCGGTGCACGCGGCCGAGGACCAGCGTCTCGGCGTCGCGCACGCCGATCGCCGGGCCGAAGCGGCCGAGGGTGTCGGAGGCGGCGCCGCGGTAGGCGCTCGTCGCGACGTCCGGGTCGCCGAACGCGAGCACGGTGACGCCGCGCGCGGCGAGGGCGCGCAGCAGCACGACCGTCGACTCGCTCGCCTCCTGCATGTCGTCGACGACGACGAGGCGGAGCGCCCGGATCCGCTCGCCCCCGCCTCCGTCGCGGATCGTCTCCGCCGCGAAGGCCGCGAACTCGGCGGCGTCGAGCTTCGTCCCCGCCTGCGGGGCCATCCAGTCGACGACGTCGCGGAACTCCTCGAGCACGGCGGCGGCGGCCGACCACTCGCCGCGGTCCGCGTCCACGGCCAGCCGGCGGATCGCGGCGGTGTCGAGGCCGTGCTCGGTGGCCCGCATCCCGAACTCGCGCAGCTCGGTGCGGAAGGTGCGCAACCGCAGCACCTCGGGGCTGAACTCGTCGGGCCAGCGCGGCCCGGTGCCCTCCTCGAGGTGCCCCTCGAGCAGCTCGGAGAGGATGACGTCCTGCTCGCCACCGGTGAGGAGAGTCGGCCGGTCGATCCCGAGCTCCTTGGCGGCGGCGGTCACCGCCTCGAAGGCCAGCGAGGTGGCGGTCCGCGCCAGCGGCCCCCGCGTCGGGACGCCGAGCCGCAGCGCGAGCACGTCGCGCAGTGCCGTCGCGGCCGTGCGGCTGGCGGCGAGCACGGCGATCGACTCCGGCTCGTAGCCGCGCTCGAGCACGCGCTCCGCGACGAGCTCGACGATCGTGCTCGTCTTCCCCGAGCCCGGGGCGCCGAGCACCGCGGCGCTGCGGCCGTCCGGCAGGGCGAGGACGGCGCGCTGCGACGCGTCGAGGACGAGCCCCTCGCCTGCCGAGCCGTCGCGGGCGGGAGCCTCGTCGGAGGCGGGTGCCGGGGTTCGAGGAGCGCTCACGCGACCACGCTAACGAAGACCGCCGACACTGCCGCGCGCCCTCGGGCGGCCCCTCCCGGGCCGGGTCCGCTCAGCGCGAAACCGGCGTCGGCCGCGCCGCGCGGTCCCGTATCCTGACAGCC
Source organism: Rathayibacter sp. VKM Ac-2857 (assembly GCF_013205025.1). GTDB lineage: Bacteria > Actinomycetota > Actinomycetes > Actinomycetales > Microbacteriaceae > Rathayibacter. The sequence continues at coordinate 243,849 of NZ_JABMLE010000002.1, forward strand.
ACGTCCCCTCCCGAAAGGCACTGCTGGTGGAAATCCGTATCGGAATCGTCAACACCCCGCGCGAGCTCAACTTCGAGTCCTCGCTGTCCGTGGCCGAGGTCGAGAAGACGGTGACCACCGCGCTCGAGGCGGGCGCCAAGGTCCTCCGCCTGCGCGACGAGAAGGGCAAGATCTACATCGTCCCCACCGAGACCATCGCCTTCGTCGAGGTCGGCTCCGAGGAGTCGCGCCGCGTCGGCTTCGTCGCCTAGCCCCTCCCGCACGGTCACGTCGTGGAGCTCCTCTTCGTCACGCTCGGCGGGATCCTCCTGGGCCTCGCCGCCCGGTACGGGCTGCCGCACCGGCATCTGCACGGGTCGGTCCTGATCCCGGCGCTCGGCGGCGTCGTCGCCGCCGTCGTCTGGGTCGCACTGACCTGGGCCGGTCTGCCCTGGGACGGCGGACTGATCTGGATCCTCGCGCTCGGCCTCGCCCTGGTCGCGGTCCTCGTGGCCGATGTCGCGCTCGGCCGCAGTCGCACCCGCCGGGACGACGCCGCGCTCGAGGCGATGCTCGCGGGCCGCGTCGCGCCCGACCGCGTCGCTCCCTGAGCGCACCCCACCACCACGCTCAGGCGCGGGAGTCCCGGACTCCCGCGCCTTCGTCGTTCCCGGAGGAGCGACCTCAGGCCGGCAGCGCCTCGACCCGCACCGTCGCGGCGAGCGCCTCGGCCACCGCCGCGCGGATCGGCTCGACGATCGGCAGCACGCCGGCGAACTCCTCGGCCAACCGCTCGGCGGCCGCGCTGAGCGGACCGCCCCCGATGATCACCGCTTCGGCTCCCACCGCCTGCGCCCGCAGCACCGCGGCGTGCAGCTCGCGGAGCAGCCGCTCCGGGTCGTCGAGCTCCTCGGCCGGCGACTCCGTGAGGAAGCAGCCCGCGTAGGCGTCGAGGCCGCCCGACTCCGCGACCAGCGCCCGGAGCACCGGCTCGAGCCGGCCCGTCGTCGTCGCGATGGCGAACCGCCGGCCCTCCGCACTCGCGGCGCGCACCGCCGCCGCGCCGATCCCGACGACCGGCAGGCCCGTGGCCTCGGCCGCTCGGGCGGCACCCGGGTCGCCGAACGCGGCGACGACGATCGCGTCGGGTGCGTGCAGCAGCACGGCGCGTCGAGCCGCGGTCACCACGTGCTCCGCCGCGGCCTCGAGTGCGGCCGGGGTGGTGATGATCGACGGCCCCTCGGCCGCCGTCTCCCCCACGATCTCGACGTCCTCGCCGCGCACCGCGTCGCGGGCGACGGCCACCAGGAGCCGGGTGGTCGCGACCGAGGTGTTCGGATTCACGACGACGATCGTGCGGCGCACGCTCAGTCCTCCGCCATCGGGCGCCCGACGGTCTCGCGCGGGAACTGCACGGCGATCGCGCAGATCGCGAACAGCCCGGCGAGGAGGGCGAACATCCCGCCGACCCCCGAGGCGTCGAGGACGGCGCCGGCGAGGAGGGGGAACAGCCCGCCGGAGAGCGAGCCGAGCGCGAGGATCACCGAGGTGCCGAGACCGCGGATCCGCGTGGGGTACTGCTCCGGGGCGAACAGCCAGATGGTGGTGTTGAGCACGATCACCGAGAAGTTGAAGAGGAAGCCGAAGACGAGCACCAGGGCGACCGTGGTGCCGAGGAAGCCGAAGCCGAGCCCGGCGCCGATCCCGAGCAGGGCCGCGACCGTGAGCGTGAGCTTGCGCGGCAGCCGGCGGGCGGCGAGGGCCGCGACCAGCGCTCCGACCAGGGAGCCCGACTGCATCACGAGGGTATACCAGAGCGCACTGGTGATGTCGAAGCCGCGGGAGGTGAGGATCAGCGGGATGAGCGTGAGCATCGAGATCTGCGCGGCGTAGGACATGCAGACGGCGACGCCCAGGGCGATCGTGGTCCGGCGGTGGCGGCGGCCGAAGAGCTCGGTCCAGCGCGGGGTGACCGCGGCGGTGACGGGCTGATCCGCGGCGCCGCCGAGGTAGTCGACCTCGTTCTCGATCGGACGGTGCAGCCGGCCCTGGGCGAGCCGGTTGATCACGGCGTTCGCCTCGGCGACGCGGCCGCGGGCGGCCAAGTAGCGGGGAGTCTCGGGCAGCGCGCGCCGGTAGACCACGACCGCGAGGGCGGGGATCACCAGGATCCCGAAGAGCCAGCGCCAGCGGTCGTCGCCGGTGAAGACCGAGAAGACGATGACGCCGAAGAGCGGGGCGAGCATGTTGCCGAGACCGGCGGCCGCGACGTTGATCAGGCCCACGGCCGTGCCGCGGTGCTTGGCCGAGAAGAACTCGGCGAGCATGATGACGGCCGTCGCGATCTCGCCGCCGAGACCGAGGCCGACCAGGAAGCGCGCGGCGACCAGGATCTCGTAGCTGGGCGCGAAGGCGCAGAGCAGCGAACCGACCGCGAAGATCATCAGGTTCGCGCCGAGGAGGGTGCGCCGCCCGATCCGGTCCATCACCACGCCGGCGAGGACGCGGCCGAGCGCGACCGCGGTGAAGGTCGCCGTGTTGAGCAGGCCGATCTGCGCGCCGGCGAGCCCCCAGTCGGCGGCGAGGATCGGGCCGGCGACGCCGACCGTGTTCTGCTCGATCGCGTCGAAGAAGACGCCGAAGAGGATCATCGCGACGATGCCCAGGTGCGCGCTCGTCACTCCGATGCGCGAGTAGGCGGCCTCGATGCGGTCGCCCATCGTCGTGGCGGGGGGCGGATTCGTGACGGTGCTCATGGGGCGGGTCCTTCCGGCGGAGTGGCGAGAGAGGCGCTCGGTATACCGAGGCACGTCGATCACGGTAGGTCCGATCCGGCGCCGCGATGTTTCAGGCAGATGAAGACGGCGTTACAAGGGTCGCCAGGTCCGTCCTCCGCCGCCCGCTACCCTTCGAGGACCGGGAACGGGTAGACCGACAGGAGCGCCGATGCCGACGAAGAGTCCCGCGCAGACGATGTCGCAGCGGGTGTACGAGGAGCTGCGCGCGCGGATCCTCGACGGTCGGCTGCCGGCGGGCGAGCCGATCCGCGAGCGCGATCTCGCGACCGAGCTCGCCGTCTCGCGCGTCCCGATCCGCGAGGCCCTGCCCTGGCTCGAGCTGGCCGGGCTGGTCACCGTGCGCCCGCGCAGCACGGCGGTCGTCTCGATCGTCAGGCGGCGCGACGTGGACGAGCTCTACGACATCCGCTCGGCGCTCGAGCCGCTCGTCGCCCGCAAGGCCGCGGAGGCGGTGGCCCGCGGTGCCGACGCCTCGGCCCTGACCGCCGTCGTCGCCGACGCCAGTGCCGCCCTCGCCTCCGGGGATCTCGCGCGCTTCCACTCCGAGAGCGGCCGGATCCACGGCGCGATCGAGGCGATCGCAGGCAACCGGCTCCTGATCACCACGATGCAGCCCCTCGACGAGCGCAGCAACCGCCTCAACATCGCGAACATCCAGGCCGAGCCGGGCGTCCGCCACGACGAGCACGTGCGGCTCGCGGGGGCGATCGCCGCCGGCGACGCCCCGCTCGCCGTCTCCGTCGCCCACGCCCACGTCGAGTGGGGCCGCGCCCGCACGATCGCCACCCTGGCCCACGTCCCCGGCTTCATCGACGACTGACGCAGCGGCCAGAACATGCTGATCGAGTAGCCCGCGAAGCGGGCGTATCGAGATCCACCACCGTCAGCAGTCGGGTCTGCAGACCCGCCCTCCGGCGGACGCGGGTCTCGATACGCCCCTGCGGGGCTACTCGACCAGCATGAATGCCAGCGCCTCTTCCGCGGAGGCGTCCCCTCCCTGCTGATCGAGTAGCCCGCGCAGCGGGCGTATCGAGATCCACCACCGTGAGGAGTCGGGTCTGCACAACCCGCCCTCCGGCGGACGCGGGTCTCGATACTCCCCTCCGGGGCTACTCGACCAGCATGAATGCCAGCGTCTCTTCCGAGGAGGCGCCCCGTTCATGCTGATCGAGTAGCCCGCGCAGCGGGCAGGCCATGCTGATCGAGTAGCCCGCGGAGCGGGCGTATCGAGATCCACCACCGCCGGCAGGACGACTCTGCAGCCCCGCCCTGCTGAGGACGACGGGTCTCGATACGCCCCTTCGGGGCTACTCGACCAGCATGAGGCGCGGTACCGACCGAGCTCCGGCTGACACCTGCACCGTGGCGTCAGGCCGTCAGCCCGAGCGCGTCCATCCGGCGGGTGTGCGAGGCGATGAGCTCGGTGAAGACCGGCTCGATCCGCGACTCGTCCGAGTCGGGGTTGCCCGAGCCCATCAGCGCCGAGCGCGCGACGAGGAGCGTGTCGCCGACCAGCCGGCGCCCCCAGACCGCGAGCCGGGAGCCGAGGCGCTCATCGGCGGCGATCTCGCGGCGGAGGATCGCGACCAGGCCGTCGACACCGGTGTCCGCGCCGAGCGTCTGGGCGATCCGCGGGCCGACGTCGTTCGGCAGCCCGCCGGTGAGCCGGATGAAGAAGTCGTCGAGGAGCCCCGCCGTGATGTACGCCGACAGCAGCGTCTCGTGCAGATCGGCGCCACGGGTCAGGTGCTCGAAGGTGTCGATCGCCGGCCGGAACGGTGCCATCGCCTCGCTCGGCTCGACGTCGCGCCGGCGCAGCTCAGCGACGACCGCGTGGTGCTTCGCGAGCGCGGTGCCCGCCGCCGCGGAGATCGCCTCCTTGTCGGCGAGGTCGTCCGTGCCCGCCACTCCGCGGGCCAGCGCCTCGAAGACGGCGAGCTGGAGGTAGGCCACCTGACCGAGGTAGGGCAGCAGCTCCGGCGTCAGATCGGCCAGATCGACGCGGTCGCGCTTGCTCGTCGACTCACCGCGCGGGGTCAGTCGGGGGGCTTCGCCGAGCGGACGTCGACGTCGGAACCAGGCTGCCATCCGATCAGTGTAGAGCGCGCGCCGCCCGCGCTTCCGGGCCCGACGACCCCCGTGGCGGTAGACTCGCCGGGATGTCACCGGCGCTGGATCGGTGACCCTGCGCCCGAGTCGTACAGGGGCGTGGACCGTTCGACACGACAGGCGCTTCACTCCGTGACTTTCTCCGATCTCAACATCGACGACGACATCGTCGCCGCACTCGCCGCCAAGGGCATCCTCGAGCCGTTCCCGATCCAGGAGCAGACCATCCCCCTGGCCTTGCAGAAGCAGGACATCATCGGCCAGGCCAAGACCGGCACCGGCAAGACCTTCGGCTTCGGCCTCCCCCTCATCCAGGCCCTCGGCAAGGACCCGGAGCCCGGCGTCAAGGCGCTGATCGTGGTGCCGACCCGCGAGCTGGCCGTGCAGGTCACCGAGGACATCGAGCTCGCCGCCTCCAACCGGCCGACCAAGATCGTCTCGATCTACGGCGGCAAGGCGTACGAGGGGCAGATCGAGCAGCTCAAGGCCGGCGCGCAGATCGTCGTCGGCACCCCCGGCCGCCTGCTCGACCTCGCCGGTCAGCGCCTGCTCTCGCTCGCGAGCGTGCAGACGATGGTCCTCGACGAGGCCGACAAGATGCTCGACCTCGGCTTCCTCTCGGACATCGAGAAGCTCTTCGCGCAGACCCCCGCGACCCGCCACACCATGCTCTTCTCGGCGACGATGCCCGGCGCGATCGTCGCGCTGGCCCGCCGCTTCATGAACAAGCCGATCCACATCCGCGCGACCGACCCCGACGAGGGCATCACGCAGGCGAACATCAAGCACATCGTCTACCGGGCGCACTCGCTCGACAAGGACGAGGTCATCGCGCGCATCCTGCAGGCCGAGGGCCGCGGCAAGACCGTCATCTTCACCCGCACCAAGCGCGCGGCCGCCCGCATCGTCGAGGAGCTCAACGACCGCGGCTTCAACGCGGCCGCCGTGCACGGCGACCTCAACCAGGAGCAGCGCGAGCGCGCGATGGCCGCGTTCAAGGCCGGCAAGAAGGACATCCTGATCGCCACCGACGTCGCAGCGCGCGGCATCGACGTCAACGACGTCACCCACGTGATCAACCACACCATCCCGGACGACGACCAGACCTACCTGCACCGCGTCGGCCGCACCGGCCGCGCCGGCAAGACCGGCATCGCCGTGACCTTCGTCGACTGGGAGGACCTGCACAAGTGGGCCCTCATCAACCGCGCGCTCGAGTTCGGCCAGCCCGACCCGGTCGAGACCTACTCCTCCTCGCCGCACCTCTACGAGGACCTCGCCATCCCCGTCGGCACGAAGGGCCGGCTGAAGCCGACCCCGATCCCCGCCGAGGCGAAGGCGGACGCCCGCCCCGAGCGCGCGCCCCGTCAGCGCGAGCCGCGGGAGCCGCGCGAGGGCGGCCGCGAGCCGCGCCGCCGCAACCGCGGAGCGGAGTCCGCCGAGACCGCCCCCGCCGCCGCCGAGGCCGAGTCGGTGCCCGCCGGCCAGGCGCCCTCGAGCGAGAGCAAGGAGCACCACGACGGCAACAGCGAGCCCCGCCGCCGCACCCGTCAGCGCCGCCGCAGCCCCCGCCCGGACGGCTCGGCGTAGCAGCCGCTTCATGCTGGCCGAGGAGCTCCGCGGGAGCGTATCGAGACCCGCCCTCGTCAGCAGGCCGAGTGTCTGACGCCGGTGGATCTCGATACGCCCGCTCCGCGGGCTACTCGATCAGCATGGAGGACCGCTCCGCGGGCTGCTCGATCGGCATGAGAAGCATGCTGGTCGAGTAGCTCCGCAGGAGCGTATCGAGACCCGCCCTCGTCAGCAGGCCGAGTGTCTGACGCCGGTGGATCTCGATACGCCCGCTCCGCGGGCTACTCGATCAGCATGAGGTGGCGCGCCTGCCACTGATCGCCGCGGAGCATCTGGGCGCGACCGCCGCCGACCAGCGGCGGACCATGCTGGTCGAGTAGCCACGCAGGGGCGTATCGAGACCCGCCGCGGTCAGCAGGCCGGGTCGGCTCAGCGCGCCCGCGCCGCTCCGCGGATCGCGTCGACCGTCGCGCGCGCCGTGGTGTTCTCGCCGAGCCGGTTCGGCTTGCCCGTGCCGTGGTAGTCGCTCGAGCCGGTCGTGACGAGGGAGTAGCGCGCCGCCAGCTCGCGCAAGCGCCGCTTGCCCTCGCCGGTGTTCTCCCGGTGCTCGACCTCGAGGCCGAACAGCCCGGCGTCGACGAGGTCCGGCAGCAGCGACTCGATCACGATGCCGCGGGTGCTGGTCGCCGGGTGCGCGATCACCGGAACGCCGCCCGCAGCCCGCACGAGCCGCACGGCCTCGACGGGGTCGGGAGCGTAGTGCGGCTGGAAGTAACCACCGCGCCAGTCGAGGATCCCCGCGAAGGCCGCCGAGCGGTCGGTCGCCAGCCCGCGGGCGACGAGCGCGTCGGCGATGTGCGGCCGCCCGATCGTGGTCCCGGGGCTGGTCTGCGCCAGGACGTCGTCCCAGGTCAGGTCGTAGTCGGCTGCGATCGCCGTGACGATCGCCTGCGCGCGGTGCGAGCGCTCCGAGCGGATCCGCGACGTCTCGGCCGCGAGGCCCGCGTCGTCCGGGTCGGGCAGGTAGGCGAGCACGTGCACGCTCGCCCAGCCGACGCGCGAGGACAGCTCCATGCCGGTCAGCAGGTCGATCCCCGCCTCGTCGGCCGCCGCGATCGCCGCCGCCCAGCCGCGGGTCGTGTCGTGGTCGGTCAGCGCGACGCCGTCGAGACCGGCCGCGGCCGCCGCGCGGACGAGCACCTCGGGCGGCTCGGTGCCGTCGGAGACGAGCGAGTGGGTGTGGAGGTCGTACCCGCCTCCGGGGACATGCATCCCGCCATCGTAGACGCGCGTCCTGCGGACTCCCCGGGATCGATGCCCTAGCCTGAGCCGGGATGGGGACACGACTGGTCAAGTTCGCGGTGGCGCTCGCAGTGGCGATCGTGCTGCTGGTGGTCGCGGCACCCGGCTTCTTCGGGATCGCCGGTCAGACGCCCTTCGCGCAGCTCGTCTCGTTCCGCGCGGCCACCGCTGTCGCCGCGGTCGCCGGAGCCGTGGTCCTGGTCGTCGTGGCCGTACTCGTCGAGCCGGTGCGCCGGCTCGCCCTGGTCCTGGGGGCGATCGGCGTCGCCTTCGCGCTCGTCCTCGGCGGCCTGCAGGCGGTCCGCGGGAGCGACTCCGCCCCGCCGCGCGCGCACCGGCTCGGCGATCTGCGCGTCCTGAGCTGGAACCTGCTGCACGACGGCGTCCCCGCCGAGACCGTCGCGGCGCTCGCGAACGCGAACGCCGCCGACGCGGTCGCCCTGCTCGAGGTCTCGCAGGAGCGCGCTCAGCAGGTCAACGACGCCCTCGCCGCCGCCGGCCGGCCGATGATCCTGCACCTGGTCGCGGGAGCAGGCCCGTCCGACGGCACCGCGCTCCTGCTCGCGCCGACGCTCGGCGGCTACTCGGTCGACGCCGCCAGCACGCCGACCGCGACCACCGCCTCGCTCGTCGCGCGCCCCGACAGCCCGGAGCGCCCGGTGATCGCCGCCGTGCACACCACGGCGCCCCTACCCGCGGCGGCGACCGAGTGGCGCAGCGACCTGGCCCGGCTCGCCGACCTCTGCACGGCCGAGGAGGACCTGATCGTCCTGGGCGACCTCAACTCGACGCTCGACCACTGGTCCGCGCTCCCCGGCGACTCCGACCTCGGCGGCTGCGCCGATGCGGGGAGGCTCGCGAACGCCGCGGCCGTCGGCACCTGGCCGACGAGCCTCCCGCAGACCCTCGCCGCTCCGATCGACCACGTGCTGTTCTCGGGTCGCTGGGACGTCTCCGGCTTCGACGTGCTCGACGACCAGGACGACGCGGGCAGCGACCACCGCCCGGTGCTCGCGCAGCTCTCGATCCGCGGGATGGTCAAGGAGTCGTCCTGACCACGCGGTCCTGATCGCGCGGTCCTGATCGCGCGGTCCTGACCCGCCTCCCCTCTCGCCCCTCCCGGCCGGAGGAGGAGAATGGCGGAATGACGAACACGGACGAGCAGACCACCACCGCGACACCGGAGACCGTCGCCGCCGCCCCGACCCCGCGCGCGACGACCAACCGCTCCACGACCCCCGGCTCCGACCGGTTCCGCGACTTCATCGCGTCCGGCTGGGCCGACCGCGAGGAGGCGCTGCCCGCGCCGCGCGAGCAGGCCGCCTTCGCCGCCCGCCGCCGCGAGCGCCTCTCGGCCCTGCACACGGGCGTCCGGCTGATCGTCCCCGCCGGACGGCTGAAGCAGCGCGCGAACGACACCGACTACCCGTTCCGCGCGCACTCCGCCTTCACCTGGCTGACCGGCTGGGGCTCGGACTCGGAGCCGGGCGCCGTTCTGGTGCTCGAGCCTGCCGGCGAGGGCCACACCGCGACGCTCTACTTCCGCGAGCGCGCCGGCCGCGACTCCGACGAGTTCTACGCGAACTCCGAGATCGGCGAGTTCTGGATCGGCCCGCGGCCCTCGCTCGCGCAGGTCGCGAGCGACCTCGGTCTCGAGACCCGGGGCATCGCGGAGCTCGACGCCGCCCTGGACGCCGGCGACGCCGCGGTCGCGATCCTCCGCGAGGCGGACCCCGTGGTCACCGCGCGCGTGGACGCGCAGTCGAGCGGCACGGAGACCGGCGGCGACGCCCTCGAGCGCGACGCCGCCCTCGAGCGCGACCTCTCGGAGCTGCGCCTGGTCAAGGACGAGTACGAGATCGCCGAGCTGCGCGCCGCCGTCGACGCCACGGCCCGCGGCTTCGAGGACGTCCTCGCCGATCTGCCCCGCATCGTCCGGCACGAGCGCGGCGAGCGCCTGATCGAGGGCGTCTTCAACGGCCGCGCCCGCGCCGACGGCAACGCGGTCGGCTACGACACCATCGCCGCCGCCGGTCCGCACGCCTGCATTCTGCACTGGACCCGCAACGACGGGCCGGTGCGCCCCGGCGATTTGGTGCTCCTCGACGCCGGCGTCGAGCAGGAGAGCTACTACACCGCCGACATCACCCGCACCTTCCCCGTCGACGGCCGCTACACCGACGCCCAGCGCCGCGTGCACGAGACGGTGCGGGAGGCGGCCGACGCCGCCTTCGCGATCGTCCGGCCCGGCATCCGCTTCCGCGAGGTGCACGCCGCCGCGATGGCCGTCATCGCCCGGCGCACCGCCGAGTGGGGACTGCTGCCGGTCAGCGCCGAGGAGGCGCTCGAGGCCGACAACCAGCAGCACCGCCGCTACATGGTGCACGGCACCAGCCACCACCTGGGCCTCGACGTGCACGACTGCGCGAAGGCCCGCCGCGAGATGTACCTGGACGGGATCGTCGAGGCCGGCATGGTCTTCACGATCGAGCCGGGGCTCTACTTCCAGCCCGACGACCTCACCGTCCCGGCGGAGCTGCGCGGCATCGGCGTGCGGATCGAGGACGACGTCCTCGTGACGGCGGACGGCGCCGAGAACCTCTCGGCCGGCATCCCCCGCTCGGCCGACGACATCGAGGCCTGGATGGCGCGGCTGGCCGGCTGAGGCGCGACCCGCACGGATCCGACCCGGGGTCGTCGGCGCTCAGGCGGCGACGGCCTCGACCGAGGTCGCCCGTGCCGTGGCGCGCGCGAGGCCCTCGAGCAGGACGGCGAGCTGACCGGCCGGCGCCGCCGGGTCCTCCGGGTGCCACTGCACGCCGACGATCGGCGCGTCCCGGTGCTCCAGCGCCTCGACGACGCCGTCGTCCGCGCGGGCGACGACCCGCAGGCCCGGGGCGAGGGCGTCGACCGCCTGGTGGTGCGCGCTCTGCACGGCGAGCGCCTCCGCGCCGAAGAGGCCGCCCAGAGTGGAGTCCGCGGCGAGCACCACGTCGTGGCGGTGCATGCGCTCGTGCACCGGCGCATCGGCGTTGAGGTGCGCGGCCTCCGGGCCGAGATCCGGGACGAGCGTGCCGCCGAGGGCGACGTTGACGATCTGGAGTCCGCGGCAGATGCCGAGGAGCGGCGTGCGGCGGGCGAGTGCCCGGCGCACCAGCGCGATCTGCGCGTCGTCCGCCTGCTCGGCGTGCGGGCCCTCGCCGGCGTAGCCGCGGGCGACGCCGTAGCGCTCGGGGGCGATGTCCTCGCCGCCGGCCAGGACGATCGCGTCCGCGCCGAGCGTCCGCTCGAGCAGCCGGGCGGTGCCGAGGTCCTCGGCGGCGAAGCGCTCCGCCGTCCAGCCCAGCTCGCGGGCGAGGCCGAGGATGCGGCCGTTGAGCATCTGCACGTAGGAGTGGTACTCGTCGCGTCCGGGGCGGGTCGAAGCGACTTCGACGATGGCGAGCGTTCCTGGCATGCCTCCATCCTGTGCACGGGCGCGCGGCGGGTCGAGCGGGGACGACACGGTCGGTAACACAGGCCCCGTACGATCACGGAGTGACCTCGCCGCCCCCGTCCCTCCCCGAGCGGCTGCACCGCTCCCGGGCCGACGTCTCCGTCCTCGCGGGCACCACCTCGGAGCGGCAGGTGCGACCGCTCCGCGAGGCGGTCGAGGCGGCCGCCGAGCGCGACGACGACGCCGCCGCGCTGCTCGACGCCGTCGAGGCCCAGACGGCGCTGCTGGAGCGCGCCGAGACCCAGCTCAGCGCGCTCGAGCGCTCGGTGCGCGACGACCTCGACCGCGCGAGCACCCTGACCGGGGTCCGCACCACGGCCCAGCTCGCCTCGGCCGCCGACGTCGCGACCGCCTGCGCCGCCGCGACCGCCCTGCTGCTCAGCGCCGACGACGCGCGCGCCTCGGACGTCCGCCACGACCCCTCCGCCGTGCTCGCCCTGCTGCTCGAGGCGGACGCCGCCCTCGACGCCGTGGTCGCCGGCTACCGCGATCCTCGGTCGCAGGCCGAGCGGCAGCTGCTCCTGGTCGAGGGGGCGCGCACTGTCGCCCTGCTCGGGGCCGACGCGGTCGCCCTGCTCGCGGCCGTGCACGGCGAGCGGATCACCGCCGCGCCGCGCATCCTCGCCGAGGAGACCCGCGCCCAGCTGGACGCCGCCCTGCATCTCGCGGCAGCGGATCCGTCGGCCGCGCTCGAGCTCGCGAGGGCGGCCGACGACCGCGCCCGCTCCGCGCTGGACGAGGCGCTGCTCGACCTCGACGGCCCCGAAGCGCCGTCCGCGGATCCGCTCGCGGGCGTGCCCGGCGAGCTCCCCGCCGCCTGATCCGGCGGTGCCGCGCACGGGCCTCGGCCCCCGCGAGCCGCGTGCCATAGTGAGACTCATGGCCTCCTTCCTCGTCGTCCCCCAGTGGCAGGGGTCCGCGTCGACGCGGGCCATGCGCCTCGTCGACGGAGCCGAGGCGATCCGCGGCGATCTGCCCTCCTCCGCCACCGTCGTCGTCGACGTCCCCGCCGAGGCGGGCGACGCGCAGGACACGGGAGTCCGCCGCTACGCGTCCGTCGCGGTGACCGCCGAGCGGGTCCGCGAGGCGCTGGCAGGTCGTCCGGGGCCGATCGTGACCATCGGCGGCGACTGCGGCGTGGAGTTCGCGGCGATCGGGCACGCGGTCCGCAGCTCCGCCGAGCCGGTCGCGCTGGTCTGGCTCGACGCGCATCCGGATGCGAACACCCCCGAGACCTCCCCCAGCGGAGCCTTCTGCGGCATGGTGCTCTCGGCCGTCCTCGGCCGCGGTGTCGGGCTGCTCAGCGCCGCCGCCGGCGACCGGATCGCGGACGAGCACGTCGTCCTCGCCGGCGTCCGCGCCTCGGACCCGGGCGAGCTCGAGGGGCTGCTCGAGCGCGGCGCGACCCACCTCGGCGTCGACGCGCTCGATCCGGAGGCGCTCGTCGCCGCCGTCGAGGCGACCGGCGCGGGCTCGGTCTACGCGCACATCGATCTGGACGTCCTCGACCCGGCCGAGGTCGCCGGTCTCTTCGACCCCGTGCCGTTCGGCGTCCCCTCCTCGCGCCTCGTCGAGTGCCTCGCGGCGCTGCGGGCGCGGTTCCCGCTCGCGGGCGCGGGGATCACCTCCTTCGCACCCGCCTCGCCGACCGCCGCGGTCGACGACCTGCCGACGATCCTCCGCCTGGTCGGCGCGACGACCCGCGGCGTCTGAGCGTTCAGCGGCACCCGGGCGCCGGGCGGCACGTCGTCGGCCTGAGCGCCGACTCCGAATCGGCGCCCCGCCGCGGCCCGGTGTCGGCGGCACCGGGCAAGATGGACGGACGCGACCCGAGCGGAGGACCGATGAGCGACGACCGGCGACGTGTGCGCACCGAGCGGCGCGGGCACGTGCTCGAGATCGTCCTCGACCGGCCCGAGAAACGGAACGCCGCCGACTTCCGGCTGCTGAGCGAACTGGCCGCCGCCTACGGCGAGCTCGACCGCGATCCGGAGCTGCGCGCGGGCGTCGTCCTCGCCGAGGGCGCGCACTTCACCGCCGGTCTCGACCTCGCCGACATCGGCCCGCGGCTCGGCGGCGACGGCCTCGACTTCGTGCCCGAGGGCGGGCTCGACCCGTGGGCGATCCGCACCCGCCCGGTGGCGAAGCCCGTCGTGATCGGCCTGCAGGGCACCTGCCTCACCCTCGGCATCGAGCTGGCGCTCGCGAGCGACGTCGTCCTCGCCGAGGAGTCGACCCGCTTCGGCCAGATCGAGGTCGCCCGGGGCATCCTGCCCTTCGGCGGCGCGACCCTGCGCTTCCCGCGCGCGGCCGGCTGGGGCGACGCGATGCGCTGGATCCTCACCGGCGACGAGTTCGACGCCCGCGAGGCGCACCGGATCGGCCTGGTCCAGGAGGTGGTGCCCGACGGCACCGTCGCCGAGGCCGCCCGCGCGCTCGCCGAGCGGATCGCCGCGCAGGCCCCGCTCGCCGTCCAGGCGGCGCTCGCGAGCGCACGGCTCGCCGTCGCCTCCTCCGACGCCGAGGCCGCCGCCGCCCTGCCCGCCGAGCTGGCGCGCCTCGCCGCGTCCGACGACGCGCGGATCGGCATGGAGGCCTTCCTCTCCCGCACCCGAGCGGAGTTCACCGGCCGATGAGCGAGCAGGCACCCGTGACCACGTCCATCCCGACCACCATCGCCGCCCCCTCGGCCCGGCACACCTCCGTCCTCGAGGCCCAGCGCGAGCGCGCGGCCCAGCAGCTCGAGGTGCGCCTGCGCTACGGCGACCAGGTCTGGGAGCTGCGCGAGGTCGACCACTTCGCCGTCTTCTCCCGCCGCTCGAGGGCGCGCCGGGCCGGGCGGGCGCTCGTCGCCTCCGGCTTCGAGATCGCGATCTCGCGCCTGCGGCTGCGCCTCGTGCTGGTCGCGAGCCATCACGCCGCGGTGGACGAGGAGGCGACGACCGCCTTCCTCCGCCAGGTGATCGAGGTCGTCGAGCGCGAGGGCGGCCGCTACGACGGCTGGCGCGCCGAGATCGTGCCCGCGCACTGAGAACGTCCTCCGGGCCGCACGGCGCCGGAGTCCAGGACAGAACGGGCGAACCGCCCTCGAGAACGATCCGGAGAGACCATGACCACGCCGAGCACCGACGCCGAGACCGAGACCGCAGCGACCGACACCTTCGACCTGATCGTCATCGGCGCGGGGCCGGTCGGCGAGAACATCGCCGATCGCGCCGTGCAGGGCGGGCTGACCGCCGCGATCGTCGAGAGCGAGCTGGTCGGCGGCGAGTGCTCGTACTGGGCCTGCATGCCGTCCAAGGCGCTGCTGCGCGCGCCGATGGCGCTGCGGGCCGCCCGCGACCTCCCGGGAGCGGCGCAGGCCGTCACCGGCGGCGTCGACATCGCCGCGCTGCTGGCGCACCGCGACTCCGTCACCAGCGGCTTCGACGACCACGGCCAGGTCCAGTGGCTCGAGGGCGCCGGCATCGAGCTCGTCCGCGGCCACGGCCGCCTCAGCGGCGTCCGCGAGGTGAGCGTCACCGCCCCCGACGGCTCGGTCCGCGTCCTGCACGCCCGGAGCGCCGTGGCCGTCGCGACCGGCACCAGCGCCGTCGTCCCCGACATCCCGGGTCTGCGCGCCGCCGCCCCGTGGACCAGCCGCGAGGCGACCAGCGCCGAGATCGTCCCCGGCCGCCTCGTCGTCGTCGGCGGCGGTGTCGTCGCCTGCGAGATGGCGACGGCCTACGCCGGCATGGGCGCCACCGTGACCCTGCTCGCCCGGAGCGGACTGCTCGCCCCGTTCGAGCCCTTCGCCGGCGAGCTGGTCGGCGACGCTCTCCGCGAGCTGGGCGTCGACGTCCGGATCGGCGGCTCCCCCGCCTCGGTCGAGCGCCGCGCCGACGGCACCGTCGCCGTGACCCTGGAGGGCGGCGACGTCGTCGAGGCCGACGAGATCCTCGCCGCCACCGGCCGCGCCCCGCAGACCCTCGACATCGGTCTCGAGGTCGTCGGGCTCGAGCCGGGCGACTCGCTGACGGTCGACGACACGATGCTCGTGCTCGGCGCGGACGGCTCCCCGGTCGGCTCCGGCACGCCCTGGCTCTACGGCGTCGGCGACGTCAACCACCGCGCGCTGCTCACCCACCAGGGCAAGTACCAGGCCCGCGCCGCCGGCGACGTGATCGTCGCCCGCAGCACCGGCGGCGAGGTGAAGGACGCGCCGTGGGGCGCCCACGTCGCCACGGCCGACCACGAGGCCGTGCCGCAGGTCGTCTTCACCGACCCCGAGGTCGCCTCCGTCGGCCTCACCGCCGCGGCGGCCGAGAAGGCGGGCTACCGCACCCGCGTCGTCGACTACGAGATCGGCTCGGTCGCCGGCGCCTCGCTGACCGCCGTCGGCTACAAGGGCACCGCGCGGATGGTGGTCGACGAGGACCGCAAGGTCCTGCTCGGCGTCACCTTCGTCGGCAAGGAGGTCGGCGAGCTCGTGCACTCCGCGACGATCGCCGTCGTCGGTGAGGTCCCGCTGGCGCGCCTCTGGCACGCCGTCCCCTCCTACCCGACGATCAGCGAGGTCTGGCTGCGCCTGCTCGAGACCTACGGGCGCGACAGCGCGTGAGCGCCCTGCGGCGCGCGGTCGCGGTCGTCGCCCTCGACCCGGCGATCACCCGGCCCGGCTACCTCTTCGCCTGCGCGGTCGGACTGGCCTGGGGTGCGCTCTGGAGCACGGGCCCGATCGAGCGCCGCAACGGGCTCGTCGTCTTCACCGGGCTGCCCTCCTGGGCGTTCGGCCGCGGCGGCTCCTGCGTCGGCACGAGCTATCTGACGGACAGCAACGTCTCCGACCGCGTGCTCGAGCACGAGGCCGTGCACAAGGAGCAGTGGCGCACCTTCGGCATGTGGTTCCCGCTCATGTACTTCGTCGCCGGCCGCGACCCGCTGCGGAACCGCTTCGAGATCGAGGCCGGCCTCGAGAAGGGCGGCTACATCCGTGGTCGCTGATCAGACGGGGCGCGTCGTCGTCCTCACCGGGGCGAGCTCCGGAATCGGGCGGGTCGCCGCCGGCGAGCTGGCCTCGGCCGGCGCCCGTGTCGCCGTCGTCGGCAGGAACCCGGAGCGGACCCGCGCGGTCGCGGCGGAGATCGGCGGCGATCCGTTCCTCGCCGACTTCGACCGCCTCGACGACGTCCGCGACCTCGCCGCCGCCTTGCTCGCCCGCTACGACGGCATCGACGTGCTCGCGAACAACGCCGGCGGGCTCGTCTCGCACCGCGGCGAGACGGTCGACGGGCACGAGCGGACGATCCAGAGCAACCACCTGGCCCCGTTCCTGCTGACCCGCCTGCTGCTCCCCCGCCTGATCGAGACCGGGCGCGAGCGACCCGGTGCCCGCGTGGTCTCGACCGCGAGCGCCGCCAACCGCATCGGCCGGCTCTCGCTCGACGACCTCGACCGCCGGCGCGGGCCGTGGCTGGGCGGCTGGCGCGCCTACGGCACCTCGAAGCTCGCCACGATCCTGTTCGTCCGCGAGCTGGCCGAGCGCCTGCTGCCGACCGCCGTCGACGCCTACTCGTTCCACCCGGGCGTCGTCGCGACCGGCTTCGGCGCCGACTCGCGGCTGATGTCGCTGCTGTCGCTGAGCGGCTCGCCGGGGATCTCCGCGGAGGCGGGCGCGGTCCCGCTGATCACGCTGGCGTCCGAGCCCGACGTCGGCGCGGCGAGCGGGAGCTACTTCGACGGGCTCCGGCCCGACGGCGCCGTCGCCGCGCAGGCGCGCGACCGCCAGCTCGGCCGCGACCTCTGGACGCTGTCGAGCCGCCTGGTCGGCGTGCCCGCGGCGCTCTGACGCCGCAGCGGGTATTCCGCGGCGCTAGTTGGCCTCGGAGCGGCCCGTCCGCCAGTAGCCCATGAAGGCGACGCGCGTCCGGTCGACGCCGAGCTCGGTCACGAGGCAGCGGCGGATCAGCTTGATCGCGCCCGCCTCGCCCGCGATCCAGGCGTAGAGGCCGGGATCGGTGCGCTCCGCGGGCACCTCCCAGAGGATCTCGCTGTCGACATCGACGTCCGACACCTCGACCCCGCGATGGTGGGCCGTCAGGAAGCGGGTCGCCCAGCCGCGGACGGAGTCGCCGAGCTGCGCGCCCGGGGTCGTCCCGGTGCGCACCAGCCACTGCACCTGGACGCCGGCGGGGTGCCGAAGGGGCAGGACGTCCGACGAGCTCGGCACCTCGAGGAAGGCGGCTCCCGTCGCCGAGGCGGGGAGGCTCTCGAGGATCGCGCTGATCGCGGGGACCGCGGTCTCGTCGCCCGCCATCAGGAGCGTCGTCGCGGCGCCCGGGTGCCACTCGACGCCGCCGCCGGCCAGCTCCGAGCGCGTGTCGGGGGCGATGATCACGACCTGCGCACCGACCCGGGCCGACTCGACCCAGGCCGAGGCGGGGCCGGTGTCGCCGTGCGCGACGAAGACGACGTCGACCTCCGCCAGCTCGGGGCGCGTCGCGCGGATCGTGTAGGTGCGCAGCGGGTTCCGCAGCGCGTCCGGCAGCTCGCGCCAGCGGGTGTACCAGTCGGGAGCGAGACCGTCCGGTCCGCCCTCGTCCGCCACCGAGGCCATGAAGTCGTGCGCGCTCGAGGTCGGCGTCGGCACGACCAGCTTGATCCGCTGATCCGGGCCGGTGCAGCCGACCGAGCCGAGGTCGTCGCTGGTCAGCGTGATCCGGATGAAGTGCGGCGCGATCCGGGTCGCGCGGGCGACCGTCGCGAGGTACGGCCGGTAGGCCGGGCGGGCGGGGGCTTCGGTCAGCGGAGGCACACCTCCAGTGTCGCAGAGAAGGTAAGCCTTACCTAATCCTGAGTGGCTCTCAGCGAGCGGCGTGCTCGGCGGACACCCGCAGGCGCGCCTCGACGTCGGCGGCGAGCTCCGCCACGACGGCACCCTCTCCCCCGACCCAGGCGCAGAAGTCGTGCCGGTCGTCCGCCCAGGGGTAGTCGCCGTCGACGACGGACATCTCGCCCATCCAGGCGCGCACCGCGCGGTCGAGCGCGACGCCGCGCGCGCAGGCGAGACCGGTGCCGGGAGCGCCGGAGCGCTGCGAGCGGCCGAGCCAGGTGACGCAGACGCGGCCGGGCGCCGAGAGCGGCGGCAGGCCGCGGGCGTCGTCGACCTCGACGAAGACCTGACCCCGGGCGTTCGCGGGGAGCGCGTCGAGCATGCTCTGGATCCAGGGCACGACGGTCTCGTCGCCCGCGATCAGGAACTGCTTGACGTCGACCGGCTCCGAGCCGTCTCGTCCCTCGAACATGCACATCGGAAGTAAGTATAGGCATGCCTAACCTGACCGGCCAAGGGTGTGGAGCTGCCCGTTCGCCGGGTGTCAGCGAGCGCTCGGCTCCCCGGGCCTCACCATTGCGCCGGGTGCCGCCGCTGCCAGCGCGCCCGCCGCTCCAGCTGCGCGCCGATCGACAGCAGCACCGCCTCGCCGCCGGGGCGCCCGATCAGCTGGATCCCCATCGGCAGGCCGTCCGCCGTGACGCTCAGCGGCAGCGCGATCGCGGGCAGCCCGCTCACGTTCACGAACGACGTGTACGGCGTGTAACGCACCTGCTGCTCGAAGTTGCGCTCCGGGTCCTCGGCGTCGTACCAGCCGACCGGTCGCGGCGTCATCGTCATCGACGGGGTGAGGATCGCGTCGAACGGCGAGAAGGCGGCGATCACCGCGCGCTCGTACGCCGACAGCACGCCTGCCGCCTCGACGATCTCGCGGGCCGAGCGCTTCCGCCCCTCCCGCACCAGCCACTGCGTGAGCGGTTCGAGCAGGTCGAGCTCGTCGCCCTCGATCGGGAGCGTCGACGCCCCGCTCTGCCAGAGCATCCGGAAGGCGGCGGGATAGGCGGCGGACGGCGGGAGCACCGCGTCGTCGAGACCGTGGCCGATCGCCGAGAGCGCGGCGATGCCCTCGTCCAGGGCGGCGCGCGCCTCCGGAGCGAGTCCGATGTCGTACTCGTCGTCCCACGGCGAGGCGGTCAGCACACCGATCTGAAACCGGCCCTCCCCGCGCACCGCGGCGCCGAGGAAGGAGCCGTCGCCGTCGCCCGGCGCGGTCAGCGCCGTGCGTTGCGGGACGACGCCGTTGCGGCGCTCGAGCATCCCCTCCAGCAGCATCCCCGCGTCGGCGACCGAGCGCGTCAGCGGTCCGGCGACCACGAGGCCGCCCACCCCGCCGACCCCGGACGACGCCGGCACCCGCCCGCGGGAGGGCTTCAGGCCGACCAGCCCGCAGGCGGCGGCCGGGATGCGGATCGAGCCGCCGCCGTCCGAGCCGGGCGCGAACGGGAGCAGGCCCGCCGCCACCGCGCTCGCCGCGCCTCCGCTGGACCCGCCCGCACCGAGCGAGATGTCCCAGGGCGTGACCGTCGGCGGTCCGACGAGGTTCTCGGTGTAGGAGGGCATGCCGAACTCGGGGGCGGCCGTCTTGCCGAGGCTGATCGCCCCCGCCGCATCGAGCACCTCGACGATCTCGTCGGAGACGTCCGGAACGAACGACTCGCGCAGCCTCGACCCGAACGTCGTCCGGACGCCGGCTCGGCGCCAGAGGTCCTTGTCGCCGCTCGGCAGTCCCCAGAGCAGCGCGGTGCGCGGGACGGAGTCGAGCGCGGCCGCCCGGGCTCGCGCCGCGTCCGCGGTCACGGTCGTGAAGGCGCCGAGCTCGCCGTTCCAGCGCTCGATGCGCGCGAGGTAGTGCTCGGTCAGCTCGAGCGGGGTGATCTCGCCGCGCTGCAGCCAGTCCCACTGCTCCTGAGCGCTGAGGTGGTGGAGTTCGAACATGGAACGACCCTATTCCGCCGCCTCAGCACTGATCTGTGAGTGCTGAGGTCGGGCGGAACAGGGTCGTGGGGTCGTCCGCTCTACGCGGCGCGGCGGCCGATCTCGCGGACGCCGTCGTCGGTGCCGAAGCGGCTGCCCGGGGTGACGACCGTGTCGCGGTCGACCCGCGCGCCGGTCGCGACGACGGCCGAGCCGCCGATCCGCGAGTAGCTGCCGATGTGCGCCCCGGGGCCGATGATGGCCTCCGGACCGACGTGCACGTTCGCGCCGATGAAGGCGCTGTGCCCGATCATCGCATCGCGGTCGACCCAGCTGCCCGCGCCGATCCACGCGCGCTCCCCGACGGTCGCGCCGGGTTCGACGTAGGCGCCCGTCTCGACGTACGCCGACGCGGAGACGCGCGATCCCGGAGCGACCATGCCGCGTCCGTTCGCGTGCCGGCGGTAGACGATCTCCTCGTCGCCGCCGCGCGCTCCCCGTCCCTTGCTCACTGCTGTTCCTGCCATCTGCGTTCAGCTCCTCCGAGCGATCCGATGGGCGAGGCACTCGGGCCCCACCCCGCTATCGAGGACAACAGCGCGCGGGGCCCGCACATTCCCCGTGCGGGGGGCACTCAGCCTCGGGTCTCGACGACGTCCGCGACGGCGGTGACCACGGTGCGGAACCGCTCCGGCGCGTCCCGGATCCGGCGGCGGGCCAGCACGCCCGCGAGCGCGGACGAGGCGCCCGACGCGACGAGCTCGCACTCCACCCGCGAGCCCTCCTCGTCCGCCAGCACGCGCCACTGCTCGACGCCGACGACGGGGAGCCGCCGCTCGAGTCCGTCCACCGAGCGCGCGAACGCCGGCCCGTCGTCACCGGCGAGCACCTCGGCGAGGGCCGCCAGCACCGGGGCCGGCTCGGCGTGCAGGATCGAGGCGAGGGCGAGAAGGCTGCGCATCGCGGCAGTCTGCCACGCCGGAGCGAACCCCCTGCTGATCGAGCAGCCCCGCCTCTTGCTGGTCGAGCAGCCCCGCAGGGGCGTATCGAGCGGCGAAGCCGCTTCGCGTCTCGGTGGTGAGGGAAAGGACGCGCGGCGCTCCTTTTCATGCTGGTCGAGTAGCCCCGCAGGGGCGTATCGAGACCCGCAGGCAGACGCCGTCAGGAGCGCTCGTCCAGCACGCGCCGCAGCCAGTCGAAGGAGGCCTTCGGCACGCGGTCGCGGCTGCGGGAGTCGAGCGCGACCAGCCCGTGCGGCCGGGTGTAGCCGTGCTGCCACTCGAAGGCGTCGACCAGCGTCCAGACCTGAACGGCCTCCAGCGGCAGCCCCTCGTGCACGGCCTCCGCGAGCGCCCCGAGGTGCGCCCCCAGCCAGCGGATCCGCTCCGTGTCCACGATCGCCCCCTGCCGGTCCGGCAGGTCCGGGTAGCTCGCACCCAGCTCCGTCAGCACCAGCGGCGGCAGCGCATCGCCGTAGCGCTCCACGAGCCCGCGCAGGACCGCCACCGGCGCCCACGGCGCGAACGGCGAGCCGTCGCCGGTGCGGTCGAGCTCCGGCCACGGCCGGGTGTGGAACGGCAGCGCGGGAGGCGCACCCGGCCCGGTCGGCAGCGCCGGGTCGCGGCCCGCGGCGATCCGCTGCGGCGCGAGCGGCGCGACTCCGTAGAAATCGAGCGGCGCGCTGATGCGGGCGAGGTCGACCGGGTCGACGCCCGCGAGCGGCGCGAGGAACGGCGGCAGCTCCTCCGGCCCGGTTGGATAGGCGCCGGTGAGGACGGCGTCGGCGACGAGCCGGTTCTGCAGGACGTCGGCGAGCGCCGCCCAGGCGCCGTCCCGCTCCGACTCGCTCGCGGGCTCGACCACGGCCTGCGCGTCGACGAGGCCGATACGGCCGGCGAGGTCCGCCGAGCGGAGCGCCTCGACCGCGACGGCGTGCCCGAGCAGCTGATGGTGCAAAGCGGGCAGAGCGCTGAACAGCCGGCCGGCACCCGGCGCCTGGTTCTTCAGCGCGTAGCCCTCGAGGAAGACGGTCGACGGCTGATCGAGCGTGATCCAGTCCGCCACCCGGTCGCCGAGCCGCGAGCCGATCTCGAACGCGACGTCGCCGAAGCGGAAGGCGGTGTCGCGGTTCATCCAGCCGCCGCTGAGCGCGGAGGGGGTGTCGCGGTGCTGCAGGGTGAGCGCGATCCGCAGCCCGGCCCCGGCCAGCTCGTCGAGCAGGCGGTCGTAGAAGCCGAGGCCGCCGCGGTCGATCGGTCCGCGCCCGTCCGGCTGCAGCCGGGTCCAGGAGATCGAGAGCCGCAGCTCGTCGACGCCGAGGTCGACCAGCAGCGCCAGATCCTCGCGCCAGCGCAGGACGAAGTCGGTGGCGAACTCGGGCGTCGCCTCCTCGGCGATCGTGCCGCGCCGCAGCGCGAAGTCGTCCCAGACGGAGCGCCCGCGCCCGCCGACCTCGAGCGAGCCCTCGGTCTGGAAGGCGCTCTGCGCGAGCCCGATCCGCAGACCCGCCGGCAGCAGCCGCCCCAGCTCTCGCGGATCGTCGAAGCGCGCGGTCTCGGCGCGCACCTGCTGCCGATCGCGTCCGCGCGCTGCGTCCTCGCTCATCTTTCCTCCGAGTCGTCGATGGGTATATTGTCGCGGAAGCGCTCTCCCGCTCCGACCAGCCCCTCCGCCGCGGGGCGGACGAGGGTCCGCCCTCCGGTGTACATCCGGCAACGGAGGCGCGCCGCGCTTGACACTGCCCGCGCGCCCCCGTGCAATGGACGCACCGTGATTCCGAGTGTCGCCGCGTCTGTTCCGGGGGGTTCCGCGACGAGGGGTCCGTCGGTCGCCCCGACGAGTCGCCTTCGCCGCTCCCCCCGTTCGTCGCGCCGCCGTCCGGCCGCCCTCCTGCTCGTGCTGCTCGTCGCACTGGGCGCCGCCGCCGGCCTGACCGCGCCGAGCGCGCAGGCCGCCGCGCCGCTCACGATCACCTCCCCCGCCTCCGGCGCCGTGCTGCCGAGCGGCGCGGTCACCGCGACCGGCACCGGCACCGCGGGCGACCAGATCCAGATCGGCCTCACCGGCAGCAGCGAGCCGCTCTGCATCACCACCGTCGGCGCCGACGACACCTGGAGCTGCCTGCTCGACCTCGACGACGGCCGGATCCGCCTCACCGCCGTCGAGCTCCTCGCCGCCGGCGGCACCACCTCGGCCCGCGTCGAGGTCGCCGTCCTCAGCGCCCCCGTCATCGAGTCGGTCGACGGCTCGGCCACCTCGGCCGGATCGGTGAGCGGCAGCGCCTACCCGGGAGCGAGCGTCGCGGTCACGACCGACGGCGGCGCCTCCTGCCTCGCCACCGCCGACGGCGCCGGCCGCTGGTTCTGCCAGCTCGCGCCCACGCCGGCACCCGGGAGCTACCGCGTCACCGCCACCCAGTCGGCCTCCTTCGCCGGAAGCACCGTCTCGCCCGCCAGCGCGGCCGTCTCGCTCGTCGTCGACACCGCCGCGCCGGTCGCCCCCGTCCTCGCCTCCCCCGGCCCGGGTGCCGCGCTGCCGCTCACCGGAGCCGTCTACTCCGGTACGGCCACCGAGGGCACGCGGGTCTACGTCTACGTCGACCTCGTCAACACCTGCGACGCGCCGATCACCGGCGGCGCCTGGAGCTGCACCGGCGGCACGGTGACGGCCGGAGCGCACCGCGTCTCGGCGATCGCCGGCGACGCGGCCGGCAACTACAGCTCGCGCAGCCCCTGGATCGACGCGACCTTCACTGCGGCGAACACGACACCGTCCGCCTCCCCGTCCGCGACCGCCCCCGGCACGAGCACGGCGACCCCCGGCGGCGGCACGCCCACCGCCGCGCCCGGCTCGCCGACCGCTCGGCCGACGACGCCCGGGAGCTCTGCGACGCCCTCGCCGACGCGCCCGGGTCAGACCGCACCCGCACCCGAGGCGACCCCCTCCGACGGCGCCAGCGCCGCGCCGGCGCCGGGAGCCGCTCCGAGCGACCCGCCACCGGCCGCGCCCACCCCCGCCGACGGCGGATCGGCGCCCGGCGGCTGGAGCGCCGCCACCGGGATGACCACCGCGCTCTCCTCCGGCGCCCCCCTGGGCACCATGGCCGACTGGATGCGCTCGCTCGCCCTGGCGATCGCCTCCCTCGCCCTGCTCGTCGTCCCCGCCCGCCTCGCCGTCGCCGGCCGCGTGCCGCGCGAGGCGCGCACCTGGCGCCTGACCGGCCGCAACCGCGCGAGCGTGGAGTACGACGACCGGCCCGAGCCCGCGCCGGTGTCGGCGCGGACCATGGTGGTCGGCATGATCGGCTGCGCCGCCGGACTCGTGCTGCTCTCGGGCCGGGTCGACGGGCAGCCCGCCTACCTCCGCCTGCTGATCGCGGTGATCGTCGCGGTCGCCCTGGTGAACGCCGTCGCCGCGGGTGTCCCCGCGCTGGTCGGGCGCCGCCTCGGCCTGCCGGGCATCCGCGTGGTGGCCTCACCCCGCGCACTGCTGCTGGTGGCCGGCGCCGCGCTCCTGTCCCGCTTCGCGGGCCTCGACCCGGCCTTCCTCTTCGGAGTGGTGATCGGCCTCGTCCTGCCCGAGGGCGCCTCAGCCGTCGCGCGCGCCCAGCTCGCGACGGTGCGCGTCGTGTCCCTGCTCGGCCTCGCCGCTGTGGCCTGGGGCGCCTCCGCGGCCGTCCCCGCCGACGGCTCGTTCGCCGCCGTCCTCACCGCCGAGGTGCTCAGCGCGACGACGCTGCTCTCGGTCGGCTCGAGCGTCGTGCTGCTCTTCCCGGTCGGCCGACCCGCGGGGCAGAGCATCCTGCGCTGGTCCCCCGTGCTCTGGCTCGGGCTGACGCTGCTGGCGACCACGGTGCTGTTCCTGCTGCTCACGCCGACGATCGCCGCCTGGGCGACCGACGGCGGAGCCGGGCCGGCGCTCTTCGCGGTCGTGGCGTTCACCGCCGTCTGCACGTCGATCTGGGCCTGGCGGCGCTTCGTCGACGTCGGCGAGTAGCGGCGGGCCGAGCCCGGCCCAGTGACCGGGTACGACCTCAGCCGATCGCGGCGAGCTCGCGCACGTCGTCGTCCGGCAGCACGTCGACCACGGCACCGACGGTCATGTCGGTCAGCGTGGCGATTCCGTCGTAGACGCTGAGGAACGCCGTGTCCGCGGCGTCGCGGCCGGTGGCGATCCGCACCAGGCTGGAGCGCGGCGCCAGCGTGGTCGCATCGACCACCCGCCAGCAGCCCTCGATCCAGGCCTCGGCGACCGCGTGGAAGTCCATCGGCGCGAGCCCCGGCGCGTAGACCGCGACCAGACGGGCCGGCACGTCGAGCGCGCGCAGCAGCGCCACCACGAGGTGCGCGAAGTCGCGGCAGACCCCGCGGCGGGCGAGCAGTGTCCGCTCCGCACCGTCGGTGGGGAGGCTCGAGCCGGTCACGTAGGCGAGCCGAGTGCCGACCCACGAGCTGACCGAGGCGAGCAGCGCGGCGCCCTCGAGGCCCGCGAACTCGGCACGGGCCGTCGCCCAGAGGATGTCCGACTCGGCGTAGCGGCTCGGCCGCAGGTAGCGCAGGCGGTCGACCTCCTCGCCGGGCAGCGGCTCCAGCACGCCGTCGACGCTCGCCGTGTAGTCGACGACGAGCCGGCCGACGCCGGCCTCGAGGACGTGCAGGCGCGTGCCGTGCTGGTCGAGGACCTCGCGGGCGGCCACCTCGCGCCCGTCCAACTCCAGGGAGAGCCGCTCCGGCGCCCCGTAGGCCTGCGCGACCGCGATCGAGAAGACGAGCGTCGCGGGTCGCGCGACGTCGAGGGTCAGCCGGGCCGAGACGTCCCGCTTCACGCGCCCTGCTCGCCCTTCGGCGGCGGGGTGGGAGCGGCGTCCGGCTCCTGGACGAGCTGTAGCCCGCCGGAGGAGTTCGCGGAGACCGTCAGCAGGTCGATCCAGGTGCGGTTGATCGACGGCACCCGGCCGCCGAAGTACTTGAAGTAGAGTGGCACCGAAGGGTCGAGCCAGATGCTCGAGCGGCCGTCGCCGACCGCGGGGTCGTCGCGCCAGGAGAAGAAGAAGCTCTCGCGGCGGCGCAGCTTGTTGGCGATAACGATCTGGACGTGCGTGAGCGTGCGGTCGTCGAACTCGATCTCGACGCCCGAGGCGCCGTAGAGCAGCTTCCCCATGGAGGCCTCCCGACCACCCGTCGCCGGGCGGTTCGTGTCAGTGCCCGCGGGCACGAGAAGAAGGAGACGCCACGAGGCGCCGCCGG
This sequence comes from Rathayibacter sp. VKM Ac-2857, assembly GCF_013205025.1. Taxonomy (GTDB): domain Bacteria; phylum Actinomycetota; class Actinomycetes; order Actinomycetales; family Microbacteriaceae; genus Rathayibacter. The sequence goes on from NZ_JABMLE010000002.1 coordinate 270,135, forward strand.
GCCGTCCGCCCCCGGGACGGCGGCGCAGGCGCTCCGTCCGAGCGAGGACCGCCCGGCGACGACTCTATGCGAGGGCGGGCGCCGATGCGGGCCATTGACGGCATCGGACCCCGCCGAGTAGCCCGGATCGGAACTCCCGTCCTCCCGCGCGACTCACCGCCCGCGCGTCCGAGCGATGTCGGAGGTCGGACGTACGGTACCCGCATGATCGAATGCGGAAGCTGCGGAACCGATGCCGTCGTCCTGGACCGCTCCGGCGGTGCCGACCACGAGGGGATGAGTTCGGAGGAGCTCGTCGTCCTGTGCGCCGAGTGTGCCCCCGGCGAGATCACCGCCGCCCTCGAGGCGGCCCTGCTCGACGAGGCGGTGCTCGAAGACGCGCTGCCCGCCGCGGCGCTCGAGAAGGCCGCGCACGCACGCGCGGCGTAGTCGCTGAAGAGAGAGTGCCCCCACTGGGACTCGAACCCAGACTGAGACGATTTTAAGTCGTCTGCCTCTGCCGATTGGGCTATGGGGGCGACCACCGGGCGGTGCGCTCTCGCGCGCCGCCCGACGGTGCTGTCAGGCCTTCGCGGGCTCGCCGCCGACGGTCACGGGCGCGCCGGCGGGGCCGGGGGTCTCGGCCGGGGCGGAGACGGCGGCCGGAGCGGCCGGACGGGGGCGCGACGCGTAGGTCTCGAACGAGCCGCGCGGGTACTCGCGGGCCTCGATCGACGCGATGTCACGGCCGAGCCAGAGGTTGTTCCACCAGCCCCAGACCACGCGGAATTTGCGCTCCCACGAGGGCATGGCGAGACCGTGGTAGCCGCGGTGCATGACCCAGGCCGGGAAGCCCTTGATCGCGATCTTGCCGGACTGGAAGACGCCGATGCCGATGCCGAGACCGGCGACCGCTCCCGCGTTCTTGTGGAAGTAGTCCTTGGGCGCCTCGCCGCGGAGGACCGCGATGATGTTGGTCGCCATGAGCTTGCCCTGGCGGACGGCGTGCTGGGCGTTCGGCACGCAGAAGCCGCCGACGCCGCCGCCGGTGAGGTCGGGGACGGCCGACACGTCGCCGGCGCCCCAGGCGCCCTCGACGATGACGTCGTCGTGGCCGACGCGGAGATCGGCGCGCACGCGCAGCCGGCCGCGCTCCTCGATCGGGAGGTCGGAGTTCTTGATCGAGGGGTTCGCCATGACGCCGGCGGTCCAGATGATCAGGTCGGACTCGAAGCTCTCCCCGGTCGACAGCTCGATGACGCCGCCCTCGGCGGACTTGAGCTGCGTGTCGAGGTGCACGGTGGCGCCGCGCTGGTCGAGGTTCTTGAGGACCCAGTGGCTCGTCTCGAGCGCGACCTCGGGCATGATGCGCCCCATCGCCTCGACGAGGTGGAACTTGGTCTCCTCGAAGTCGATCTCGGGGTAGCGCTTGAGCAGGGCGCTCGCGAAGGAGCGCAGCTCGGCGAAGACCTCGATGCCGGCGAAGCCGCCGCCGACGACGGTGACCGTCAGCAGGCGCGAGCGCTCGGGGCCGGCCGGCAGGGTCGCGGCCTTGTCGAAGTTGGTGAGGATGCGGTCGCGGATGGCGGTCGCCTCCTCGATCGTCTTGAGGCCGATCGCGTTGTCGGCGACGCCGGGGATCGGGAAGGTGCGCGAGACGGAGCCCGCGGTGACGACGATCTGGTCGTAGACGAACTCGTAGGGCTCGCCGACCGTCGGGGTGATCGTGGCGGTCTTGGACGCGTGGTCGATCTTGGTGACCTTCGCGGCGAGGATCGCGGTCTTCTTGAGGTGGCGGCGCAGCGAGACGATCGCGTGACGCGGCTCGATGGATCCGGCGGCGACCTCGGGGAGGAAGGGCAGGTACGCCATGTAGGGCAGCGGGTCGACGATCGTGACCTCGGCCTCGTTGGCGCGGAGGTACTTCTCCAGCTTCCACGCGGTGTAGAAGCCGGCGTAGCCGCCTCCGACGATCAGGATTTTGGGCACGGTGAACTCTCCAGAGGGATGGACAATGCGAACACCCTGCTTCTCGCGAAGTGCCCGCTCTCGATGCGGGTGGCAGCACTGACCCCGACTGGGAATCAGCCTAGCGAACCGCGCGTCGAATCGCGTCGACCCGCCGGGTCTCCGAGCCGGTCAGACCTCGAGCGGCCGGCACTCGCAGCGCTCGGGCGACCAGGCGGCCCGGGCGAGCGCCAGGTCGCCGATCGGGTTCACTCCGGGGCCGGCGGCGAGCGCGTGGCCGGCGAGGGCGTGCAGGCACTTGACGCGCGTCGGCATCCCGCCGGAGGAGATGCCGGCGATCTCGGGCACGACGGCGATGCTCTCGCGATCGGCGAGGAACGCGCGGTGGGCCGCCGCATGGGCGTCGCGGAGCGCCTCGTCCTCGGCGAGGAGCTCGTTGTACTCGACCATGACCTGGGTCGCCTCGAGCTGCGAGATCGCGGCGGTGGCGGCGGGGTGGGTCAGGTAGTAGAAGGTCGGGAACGGGGTGCCGTCGCTCAGCCGAGGGCTGGTCGAGACGACCGTCGGGTTGCCGCAGACGCAGCGCGCGCTGATGCCCACCACGTCGCGGGCCGGGCGGCCCAGCTGGGCGGAGACGACGGCGATGTCGTGCTCGGTGGGCGGGTCGAACGGGGGCGTGGTCACGGAGGACTCCTGGGGGCGCGGGGACCGGAGGGAACTCTCCAGTGTAGGCGGCGGCCGGGCCGGGGGGCCGGGGTCAGGGGGTGGGCGTGAGCTCCGCCGTCGTCGGGTCGCCGAGGCCGGAGACGGCGATCGACGAGAGCAGCGAGCCCGCCCAGTCGCTGGGCGTCTTCTGCACCGAGTTCGACGCGGGCTGCGCGGCCTGCTGCGCGACCGCGATGTCGTCCAGGACGAGGTAGCTGACCTCCCCCGGCATCACGAAGTACAGGCGCTCGCGGGCCTGGGCGCGGATGAAGGCGGGGTCGGACCAGCGCACGCGCTGCTCGTCGAGGTTCTGCGACTGGGTCTTCGCCGCGTCGACGGAGCGCTGCAGCTCGGAGATCTCGGCGCGCTGCTCGACGAAGTTCTTCACGCTGGGCGCCAGGACGACGACGGCCAGGATCATGATGCCCATCACGAGCAGCGTGAAGCCGGAGCCGCGGACGCCCGCGACCCAGGCCGAGGACGGCGCGACCGGCGGCTGCTTCGCGCGGGGGGTGCGCGACGACTTCGGGGCGGACGAGCCGGGCTTCGCGCCCGGGCGCTTGGAGGCGGTCTTCGCGGAGCCGGTCTTCGCGGAGCCGGTCGTCGAGCCCGGCTTCTTCGACGCGGACGACTTCGAGGCTGCGGACGCGGCGGCAGCGGACTTCGCGGCAGCCGGCTTTGCGGCAGCGGGCTTCGAGGTCGACGCGGCCGGCGTCTCGGCGGCGGCCGGGCGGCGCGGGGCGCTCCCGGGAGTGGAGGGCCGGCGGGGCGGTCGGGCCATGGGCGGCTGCCTCCTCGATCAGTGGTGCGTCCGACGGTGGAACGGGAGCGGCCCCGGTGCCCGCACCGAGGTGCTGGGCTCCGGGGCCGCTCCGGCGGGGAGAGACTACGCGGTGAAGCGCGGGAAGGCGGAGCGACCCGCGTACGTCGCGGCGCCTCCCAGGATCTCCTCGATGCGCAGCAGCTGGTTGTACTTCGCGACGCGGTCCGAGCGCGCGGGGGCGCCGGTCTTGATCTGGCCGCCGTCCACCGCGACCGCGAGGTCGGCGATGGTGGTGTCCTCGGTCTCGCCGGAGCGGTGCGAGAGGATCGCGGTCATGCCGCTGCGCTGGGCGAGGGCCACGGCGTCGAGCGTCTCGGTGAGCGTGCCGATCTGGTTCACCTTGACCAGGATCGAGTTGCCGGCCTTCTCGGCGATGCCGCGGGCCAGGCGCACCGGGTTGGTGACGTAGAGGTCGTCGCCGACGAGCTGCACCTTGTCGCCGATCTCGGCGGTGAGGTGGGTCCAGCCGGCCCAGTCGTCCTCGTCCAGCGGGTCCTCGATCGAGACCAGCGGGTAGTTGGCGACGAGGTCGGCGTAGTACGCGGACAGCTCCTCGGCCGAGAGCTTCTTGCCCTCGAAGGTGTACTTGCCGTCCTCGTAGAACTCGGAGGAGGCGACGTCGAGCGCGAGGCCGATGTCCTTGCCGGGGGTGAAGCCGGCGGCCTCGACGGCCTTGAGGATGAAGTCGAGCGCCTCGCGGTTGGTGGGCAGGTCGGGGGCGAAGCCGCCCTCGTCGCCGAGGCCCGTGGCGAAGCCGGCCTTCTTCAGCTGCGCCTTGAGCGCGTGGTAGATCTCGACGCCCCAGCGCAGGCCCTCGGAGAAGGACTCGGCGCCCAGCGGGACGGCCATGAACTCCTGGATGTCGACGCCGGTGTCGGCGTGCGCGCCGCCGTTGATGATGTTCATCAGCGGGACGGGCAGGGTGTGCGCGTTCGGGCCGCCGACGTAGCGGAAGAGGTCGAGGTCGGCCGACTGCGCGGCGGCCTTGGCGACCGCGAGGCTGACGCCGAGGATCGCGTTCGCGCCCAGGCGCGACTTGTTCTCGGTGCCGTCGAGCTCGATCAGCTCGGCGTCGACGAGGCGCTGGTCGGTGGCGTCGAAGCCCTCGATGGCCGGGCCGATCTCGTCGATGACGGCGTCGACGGCCTTCTGCACGCCCTTGCCGAGGTAGCGCTCGGCGTCGCCGTCGCGCAGCTCGTAGGCCTCGAAGGCGCCGGTGGAGGCACCGGAGGGGACGGCCGCTCGCGAGGACGCGCCGTCCTCGAGCAGGACCTCGACCTCGACCGTGGGGTTGCCACGGGAGTCCAGAATTTCTCGGGCGACGACTGCCTCGATAAGGGCCACAACTATCTCCTCTTGACGGGTGGGCTCCCGGAGGGCGGGAGCGGTCGGGAAGGAGTCTACTGACCGCCTCGGAACGGGAGGCGTCCCGGGGGCGTCGGTAGACTCCCAGGGCCCGAACGGCACCCGCGCCGATCCGCTCCCGACCCACCGGAGGACCCCGTGACCAGCACCGCCGCCGCCCTCGTCGAGCGCCTCACCGAGGTCGTCCCCGACTTCCCGAAGCCCGGCATCCTCTTCCGCGATCTCACCCCGGTCTTCGGCGACGGCGAGGCGCTGCGCGCGGTCGCCGACGCGCTGATCGAGCCGTACCGCGGGCGGATCGACGCGATCGCCGGGGTCGAGGCGCGCGGCTTCCTGCTCGCCGCGGCCGCCGCCTACTCCGCGGGCCTGGGCGTCGTGACGATCCGCAAGCCCGGCAAGCTGCCGCGCGGCGTGCTGAGCGAGCAGGCGACGCTCGAGTACGGCAGCACCGTGCTCGAGGTTCACGAGGACGCGATGCCGAAGGGCGCGCGGCTGCTGCTCGTCGACGACGTGCTCGCCACCGGCGGCACCCTCGACGCGAGCTGCCGCCTGATCGAGCGCGCCGGCTGGTCCCTCGAGGGCATCGCCGTCGTGATGGAGCTCGACGGCCTCGGCGGCCGCGCCCTGCTGTCCCCGCGCCGCATCGACGCGATCGTCACGGTCTGACCCATCACCTCTCGCTTCCGCGAGATGCCACTTGTGAGCGCCCGACACGGCGTGTCGCGCTCACAAGTGGCATCTCGCGGAGGGGGGCAGACGTGCGTCAGGAGAGGGAGAGGGACATCCGGGACAGGACGAAGGTCTCGATGACCTGGACGACCATGTAGAGGATCAGTGAGACGCCGGTCACGAGGACGACGGCGGACCAGATGTCGTCGAAGCGGGCCTGCGCGGTCCAGCCCGCGATGCCGCCGCCGATGCCGTCGCCGGTGGAGAGCCACTCGGCCAGCAGCGCGCCGGTGATCGCTCCGGGGACGGAGACGCGGACCGCCGCGAAGAGCGAGGGCAGCGCCCCGGGGATGGCGACCTTGCGGATCGCCGTGAGGGTGGAGCCGCCGTACACCGAGACGACGTCGAGCATCTGCGGCGAGGCGTTGTTCAGGCCGAAGGCGATCGTGACCAGCGCCGGGAAGAGCACGACGATGCCGCCGACCACGGCGACCGAGGCGACCGTGCCCTGCCCGAAGACCAGGATGATCAGCGGCGTCATCGCGATCAGCGGGACCGAGCGCAGCAGCAGCGCGAACGGCATCAGCGCGTGCTCGATGCCCTTCGACAGCCGGAACAGGATCGCGACCAGGATCGCGACCACGAGGCCGGCCGCGAAGCCGATGAACGAGTCGACCATGGTGACGGCGAAGAGCCCGCCGAGCTCGGCGCGGTGCTCGGCCGCCGACTCGTCGGTGACCAGGTGGGCCCAGACGTCCCAGGGGCCCTTGATGACGTAGGGCGAGACGCCACTGAAGAGGATCACGCCGATCCAGATCACGAGGACGATCGCGATGGTCGACAGCGCGATCAGGAGGCTCTTGCGCAGGCTCTTCAGCGTGGCGCCGAGGGCCGCGCTGCGCAGCTGGCGGCGGAGCTCGTCGACCGCGATGATCTGCGTCGGGCTCGACTGCTCGGTGCGGTCGGGGATCGTGGAGGTCATGTCATGCCCGCTTTCCGGAGGACCACGGGGCGATGAGGCGCCCGACCAGGCCGACGAGGCCGTAGCCGATCAGCGCCACGGCGGCGCAGAGGAGGAAGAGCGCCCAGACGCGCGGCGAGTTCAGCGAGACCTGCGCCGCGACCAGGATCGGGCCGACCCCGGTCTCGATCTTGCCGAAGTACTCCCCCAGGATCGCGCCGAGGAAGGCCGCGGGGACCGCGATCTGCAGGGCCGAGAGGATGTTCGGCAGCGCGGCGATCGCGCGGACCTTGCGCAGCTGGGTGAACTTGGTGCCGCCGTAGACGGTCACGACGTCGAGCGACGCTTTGTCGGCCGCCTTGAGGCCGAGCAGGCTGCCGACGACGGTGGTGAAGAAGACCGAGAGCCCGGCGAGGAAGATCGCGGTCGCGCTCGGCTGCCCCGGCGCGTCGGAGCCGCCGAGGATGAGGAGCACGAGCGTCCCGATCGCGACGATCGGCACGCAGTAGGTGACGACCGCGAGCTGGGAGACGATCCCCTCCAGCCACGGCACGACCAGGACGAGCGCGGAGAGCACCAGGGCGATCAGGTTGCCCCAGAAGTAGCCGACCGCGGCCTCGCCGATCGTCACCGAGAAGTTGGCCCAGTAGAAGGCCGGCCCGTCCTCGGCGATCGTCTGCGCGACCTGGATCGGCGTCGGGACCGGGGCGTAGGTCGTGCCGCCGGTCGGAGCAGTGACGAGGGCGATCAGCCACCAGACGGCGATGATGCCGACGATGCCGATCAGCCCCGACGCCCAGGCTGGCAGGGAGCGCGAGCGGCGCTCGGTCGTCGGGGCGGGAGCGGGGAGCAGGGTGGCCACGGGGCGCCTCAGTGGTCGTCGGCGGCCGCGCCGCCGTCGCCGAACAGCAGCTCGGACGCCTGGTCGACGTACGCGTGGAACTCCGGGGTGCGCTGCATCTCGGGGGTGCGCGGGCGGGGCAGGTCGATCTCGATGATCTCCTTGACCCGGCCGGGCCGCGGACTCATCACGGCGACCTGGTCCGAGAGGAAGATCGCCTCCGAGATGCCGTGAGTGACGAGGAGCGTCGTGGCCGGCTTCTCTGTCCAGATCCGCAGCAGCTCGAGGTTGAGCTTCTGCCGCGTCATGTCGTCGAGCGCGCCGAACGGCTCGTCCAGCAGCAGCACCTCGGGCTTGAGGATGAGGCAGCGGGCGATCGAGACGCGCTGGCGCATGCCGCCGGAGAGCTGGGCCGGCTTGGCCTTCTCGAAGCCGCGCAGGCCCACGAGGTCGATCAGCTCGTCGATGTACGACTGGTCCACCGACTTGCCCGCGATCTCGAACGGCAGGCGGATGTTCGACATCACGCTGCGCCAGGGCAGGAGCGCGTGGTCCTGGAAGGCGATGCCGAGCTTGTTGTCGCGGCGCAGCTCCTTGGGCGTGCGGCCGTCCACCCGGATGGAGCCCGAGGTGGGCTCCTCCAGACCCGCGAGGATCCGCAGGATGGTGGACTTGCCGCAGCCCGAGGGGCCGAGGAGCGCGAGGAAGCTGCCCTGGTCGGTGTGCAGATCGGTGTCCTGCAGCGCCGTGACGCTGCGAGAGCCCATCCGGAACGTCTTCGACAGGCCGTGGATCTGGATGCCGGTGCCGCCGGCACCCTGCTCGCGCAGGGTGCCGGCGTCGGTCGTGTCGGTCACGAGTGGTGCCCTCCGTGGTGCTGCATGTTTGGTGGCGCTGTTTCGAACGCCGCGGTCAGGCGGCGTACTTGACGAGGTCGGGGTTCTCCTCGTAGACCTCGGCGAGGAGGCTCATGTCGAAGAGGTCGGCGGCGTCGACCTCGATGCCGGCGCCCGAGAGCGACGCGAGCGTCTCCTCCTGGAGGCTGTCCGAGATCGTGAAGAGGCCGTTGGCGACCGTCTCGTCCGAGACGACGAGCTCCTCCGACTGGATGGTGGAGCCCTTCTTGGAGGACTCCTCGTCGAGGCCGAGGTCCTTGCCGTAGGTCTCGATCGCGAGCATCGCGCCGGCCTCCGGGTCGTTGACCGCGTCGGTCCAGCCCTTGATCTCGGCGACGAGGAACGCCTTGAGCGCCTCGCGCTTCTCGGCGATGGCCTGGTCGGTGACGGTGAAGGTCTCGGCGACGAAGGGGAGGCCGTTGTCGGCGAAGGGCAGGTTGACGACCTCGTAGCCCTCGGCGGCGACCGTGATCGCCTCGTTGGTCAGGTAGGCGATGAAGCCGTCGACGGTGCCGTTGATCAGCACGGACGGGTCGTACTCGACCGGGACGACGGTGAGGTCGGACTCGGACAGGCCGTTCGCCTTGAGCAGCGCCTGGAAGAGCGAGGTGTTCGACGCCTGGACGCCGATCTTCTTGCCGGCGAGGTCGGCGGGGGTGGCGATGTTGCCGGCGGTCGCGATGGAGAGGACCGTGAACGGGTTCTTCTGGTAGGTCGCGCCGATGATCTTGAGCGGCGCCTCCTGGGTCGCGATGACGGTGCCGACCGAGACGGCGTCGCTGAGCGCGACGTCGGCCGAGCCGGAGAGCAGCTCGGCGGTGCCGGTGGAGGGGCCCGCGGTGAGCGTGACACCGGAGAGGCCGGCCTCGGTGTAGTAGCCCTTGGAGTCGGCGAAGAACTCGCCTGCGAACTCCTCGTTCTTGATCCAGGAGAGCTGGACCTTCAGGGTGCCGAGGTCGCCGCCGTCCTCGGCCGAGGCGCCGGAGGAGTCGGAGGCGCAGGAGGCGAGGACGGAGACTCCGCCGAGGGCGAGGCCGGCGACGCCCGCCATGCGCAGCACGCTGCGGCGGTCGAAGGTCTGCGAGGTGCGGAAGGGCGACAGGGGCAAGGGGGACTCCTCGGGTAAGGCGGTGGAAGCTGCTGTGGTGCGCGGGTCGCGACGGGTGCCCTGCTGGGCGCGCCAAGCCGCGCCGATCGGGGTGCCTCGACGCTATCCTCGGGAGATTTCTCCGGTGTGTCCGCAGATTTCGCGGGTATTAAGGCTCTCACGGATCCGACAATGATCCGACCGCTCCGCCCGTCTCTCCCGGCGGATCGGCTGAGGCGCCTCTCAGCTCAGCCGAGCGGCTTGAAGGCGAGATCCGCGGCCGTCGCGGCGTCGCGGGGCACGAGGGCGAAGCGCGTGAAACCGGCGGAGGCGGCCCGGTCGAGCAGCGGCGTGAGGTTCTTGGCGCGGCGCTCGAGGCGCACGCGGGCGCCCGCGGCGATCAGCTCCTGCTTGAGCGCGAGCAGCAGCTCGGGGGCGGCGTCGCGCTCGTGCACGAGGACGACCGCGTCCGGCCGCTCGTCCAGCGGGACGTCGATCAGCTCGACGATCCGCTCGAAGCCGATGGAGAAGCCGCAGGCCGGCACGTCCTGGCCGAGGAAGCGCCCGATCATGCCGTCGTAGCGGCCGCCGCCGCCGACGGACGAGCCGGAGGAGGGGTGCGCGATCTCGAAGATGGTGCCGGTGTAGTAGCCCATCCCGCGCACCAGCGTGGGATCGAAGCGGAGCGAGACGCCGGTCGGCAGTGAGCGCAGCGACCGGGCGAGCGTCTCGAGGGCGAGCACCGCCTCCGGGTCGATGCCCTCGGGCAGCACGCCCAGGATCGCGGACTGCTCGAGCGCCACTCCCCCGGCGGCGACGGCGGCCTCGATGCGGGCGAGGTAGCCGCCGAGCACCGCCGCGGCGTCCGGTCCGTCGGCCTCGAGCTCGGCGACGACTCCGCTCGCCCCGATCTTGTCGAGCTTGTCGATCGAGATGAGGGCGGGGCCGAAGCGCTCGGGGGCGAAGCCGCAGTGCTCGAGGATGCCGGTGAGGATCCGGCGGTCGTTGATCCGGATGGTGCACTCGCGGAGGCCCAGGGTGTCGAGCGCGGCGGCCGTCGCGGTGATCAGCTCGACCTCGGCCAGCTGGCCGGGCTCGCCGATGATGTCGATGTCGCACTGCACGAACTGGCGGTAGCGGCCCTTCTGCGGGCGCTCGGCGCGCCAGACCGGCGCGATCTGGACGGAGCGGAAGACCGTCGGCAGCTCGGCGCGGTGGCTGGCGTAGAAGCGGGCGAGCGGGACGGTGAGGTCGAAGCGGAGGCCGAGGTCGGCCAGCGCCGAGGCGTCGTCCGCCGCGGCCGCTGCCGCGAGGTCGTCGTGCGAGATCCCACGGCGCAGCACGCTGAAGGCGAGCTTCTCGTTGTCGCCGCCGAGGCCGGAGTGCAGTCGCTCGAAGTCCTCGACCACCGGGGTCTCGATCTCGTCGAAGCCGTGCGCCGCGTAGACCCGGCGGATCACTCCGAGCGCGTGCTCGCGCTTCGCCTTGTCGGCCGGGAGGAAGTCGCGCATGCCGCGGGGCGGGGTGATCGCAGAAGCCATGCGGCGATTCTCCCAGACCGTCGACCGGTGTTCTCCGGCCCTCCGCGCCGCGGTCGTCCGGCCGGTCGGGGGCGTCGGCTAGGCTCGCCGCGCTCGCGCGGTCAGGGGGATCGCCGCGATTCGACGAGGGGGACTCGATGGAGACGCACGCTGATGCCGGCATCGTCGCGGAGGGGGTGTCGCGGGCGTTCGGCTCCGTGCACGCCGTGCGCGACGCCAGCTTCGAGGCCCGGCCCGGTGAGGTCACCGCGCTGATCGGGCCCAACGGCGCGGGCAAGACGACGCTGATGCTGCTGCTCGCGACGCTGCTGCGACCCGACGCCGGACGACTCCGCGTCGCCGGGCACGATCCGGTCGAGGAGCCCGCCGCGGTGCGCGCCGCGCTCGGCTGGATGCCCGACGTCCTCGGCTCCTGGGCGAGCATGACCTGCCGGGAGACGCTCCGCACCACCGGGCAGCTGTACGGGCTGCCGCGCCCGGACGCCGAGGCCCGTGCTGACGCGCTGCTCGGACTCGTCGACCTGGTCGAGTTCGGCGACCGGCCCACCCGGGTGCTCTCGCGCGGGCAGAAGCAGCGGCTGAGCCTCGCCCGCGCGCTCGTGCACGACCCGTCGGTGCTGGTGCTCGACGAGCCGGCCTCCGGGCTCGACCCGGGCGCGCGGATCGCGCTGCGCGACTTGGTCGTGCGGCTCGCGAGCGAGGGGCGCACGGTGCTCGTCTCGAGCCACGTGCTGTCCGAACTCGACGAGATGGCGACCGCGGCGGTCTACCTGGACGGCGGGGCGACGGCCTCACGTGAGGCGGTCGCGAAGGCGTCGCGGGCGCTGCGCGCCTGGCGGATCGACGCGGTGCGGCCCCGCGGCGCGGAGCTGGCGGCGGTCGTCGAGCGGCTGACCGGGGTGCCGGTGCGGGTGGAGCGCGACGCGGCGCTCGTGCCGGTCGTCAACGACGCGGCGGCGGCCGAGCTGCTGGGCCGGCTGGTGTCGGCGGGAGTCGCGGTCAGCCGGTTCGCCCCGGCGGTCGGCGAGCTGGAGCACACCTTCTCGGACCTGACCCGCTCGGCCGGGGAGCCGGGGAGTGCCGCGAAACCGGCCGCCGAGAACGAGGAGGACGCCCGATGAGCGCCGAGACCACCGCGCGGCCGCTGCCCTTCCTGCAGGGCCTCCGCATCGTCCTCGGCCTCGAACTCGCGCAGCGCGTGCGCGGCGCCTCGTCGTTCGTGCTGCTCGGGCTGTTCTTCCTGCTGGTCGGCGCGGTCACCGGACTGCTGGTCGTCGCGACCGGCGTCTTCTCGGGCAGCGGCGCCGTCGTGGGCGGCTGGATCTACTCGATCCTCGTCTACTTCGTGCTGCTGCTCGGCAGCCTGGTGACGCCCGCCCTGTCCGGCACGGCCGTCAACGGTGACCGCGACGCCGGCACGCTCGCGACGACGCAGGTCACCCTCGTCACGACGGCGCAGCTCGTGCTCGGCAAGTTCGTCTCGGCCTGGCTGGTCGCGCTGGCGTTCCTCGCGAGCACCGTGCCGTTCCTGATCGTCGCCGTGCTCGTCGGCGGGGTGTCCTTCGCCTCGGCGTCGGTGTCGGTGCTGGTGCTCGCGGTGCAGCTGGGCGTGGTCGCGGCGATCGGAGTGGGGCTCAGCGGGATCCTCGACCGGCCGCTGATGTCGGTCGTCACGACGTACCTGGTGGTGGCGGCGCTGAGCATCGGATCGCTGATCGCGTTCGGGCTGCTGACGGCGGTCACGCAGACGGAGCAGCGCACGGTGTACACCGCGGGCGAGGGCGGCTTCTGCGGCGACGACTTCGAGACGAACGTGCCCCGCGCCGACTACTACTGGGGACTCCTCGCGCTGAACCCGTTCGTCGTCCTCGCGGACGCCGTTCCACCGCGGCTCGGTCTCTACGGGTCACCGGAGGACCTCTTCAGCGGCGTCTCGCTGCTGGTGCGGCAGGCGCAGATCGCTCCGGAGCCGGTGGTCGAGATCTCTTGCACGTCCGGCTACACCGATTCGTCGCGACCGAGCACACCTGAGGAGGTCTTCGGGTCGACGGTGCCGTCCTGGTTCGTCGGGCTGGCGCTGCAGCTGGTGCTGGCGGTCGGACTGCTGCTCGGCGCGATCCGCCGGACGGCGACGCCGGCGGCACGCCTGCCCCGCGGGCGGCGCGTGGCCTGACGGGCGGCCACTCGTGCTGATCGAGTAGCCCGCGCAGCGGGCGTATCGAGATCCACCGTTCCGGAGACCTGGGGTCTCGATACGCCGCTCCGCGGCTACTCGACCAGCATGAAAGGCCGTACGCGCGTCCAGCCGCACGTGCTCCCTGCTGGCCGAGCGGCCCGCGACTCATGTTGATCGAGTAGGCCGCGGAGCGGGCGTATCGAGATCCCCGTGGTCAGCACTCGAGACGGCAGCTACCCCTCCCGGCGCTCCAGCTCCACCGCTCGGATCTCCTCCTGCAGGTCGCGCGTCGCCGTGCGCAGCGCCCGCTCCGCGTCGAGCCCCTGCGCGCGGGCCGAGGCGACGATCGCGAGCAGCAGCGGGCCGAGGTCCTCCTCCGACTCGATCGGCAGCGGCCCCTCCCCCGCGTCGACGATGCCGAGCGTGGTCGCCTTGCCGATCACCTTGTCGGCCAGCGCGAGCGCGGGCATGCCCTGCGGAATCCCGTCGAGGACGCTCGTCCGGTGCGGCTTCTCGGTCTTCTTCAGCTCGTCCCAGACGGCGATGACGTCGTCGGCGGTCTCCGCGGTCGCGTCGCCGAAGACGTGCGGGTGGCGGCCGATCATCTTGGCGTTCATGTGCGCCGCGACGTCCTCGATGGTGAACGGCTCCGGTCCGTCGGCGGCGAGGTCGGAGTGGAAGAGCACCTGGTAGAGCACGTCGCCGAGCTCCTCGATCAGGTCGGCCCGGTCGCCCGCCTCGATCGCGTCGACCAGCTCGTGCGACTCCTCGATCAGGTAGCGCACGAGCGACTCGTGGGTCTGCTCGGCGTCCCACGGGCAGCCACCCGGGGCGCGGAGGACGTGGACGGTGCGGATGAGCTCGTCGAGCCGGGGATGCGCGGTCACCCGGCCATCCTCGCATCCGCCCTGTGGACTGATCCGTGGATGACCGACGCAGTGCCGTCGTCGCGGGCCGCACATCCGCCGGTCATCGGCGCGTAACACGCGCCGACTACGGTGACCGCGGGGCGCGACCGCGGCCCGGAACAGGAACGCCACCGTGACTCTCACGCCTCCCGCCACCGGCACCGCCCTCGATCGCGGAGCGCCGCCGAGCGCCGAGCTGCACATCCACATCGAGGGCACGATCGAGCCCGAGCACATCGTCGAGATGGCGCGCCGCAACGGCATCGCGCTGCCGACCGAGGACCTCGACGCCCTGCGCGCGCGCTACGCCTTCCAGGACCTCGCCTCCTTCCTCGAGCTGCACTACTCGAACCTCACCGTCCTGAAGACGGAGCGCGACTTCTTCGAGCTGGCCACCGGCTACCTCGACCGCGCGAAGCTCGCCAACGTCCGCCGCGCGGAGATCTTCTTCGATCCGCAGACGCACCTGGGAAACGGGGTCGCGCTCGACGTCGTGATGGCCGGGCTCACCCGTGCGCTCGGGCGGAGCGAGGAGACGCATGGCATCTCGACCGACCTGATCATGTGCTTCCTGCGCGACCTCGGGGCTGACGCGGCCGACGAGATGCTGACGGCGATCCTCCCCTACCGCGAGCACATCATCGGCGTGGGGCTCGACTCGAACGAGGTCGGCTTCGGGCCGGAGCTGTTCGTCGACGTCTACGCGCGGGCCGCGGCGGAGGGGCTGCACCTGGTCGCGCACGCGGGCGAGGAGGGCGGCCCGGAGACGGTCGCCGAGACCCTCGAGCTGCTGAAGGTGGAGCGGATCGACCACGGCATCCGCGCGATGGAGGACCCGGCGGTCGTGACGATGCTCCGGGTGCAGGGAGTGCCGATCACGGTCTGCCCGCTGTCGAACGTGGCGCTGCGCGCCGTCGACACGATGAAGGACCACCCGCTGCCGGCGATGCTCGACGCGGGGCTGATCGTCACCGTCTCGAGCGACGACCCGCCCTACTTCGGCGGCTACGTCGACGCGAACTACCGTGCGCTGGTCGAGGAGCTCGGCATGGACGACGCCCAACTCGAGCGCCTCGCGCTCAACTCCTTCGACGCCGCCTTCATCTCCGACGAGGACCGCGCCCGCTGGCAGGCCGAGGTCCGGGCCCACTTCACGTCCTGATCCCCGCCGCGAAATGCCACTTGTGCACGCTTTTCACGGCGTGTCGCGTGCACAAGTGGCATCTCGCGGGGAGGGCTAGCCCTCGGGGTGCGGGGCGAGGTCGGGGGTCGCGCGGTCGAGGTCGGCGGCCTCCTCCTCGGGGCGGGGGGCGATCGTCTCGTCCTCCTCGAGCTCGGGGATGCTCGGCTCGTCGGGGCCGGGGATGCGCGGCGGGACGGAGTGCTCGTCGGAGGCGGTCATGATCGGTCCTTCGTTCGGGGTCGGAACCGGCGCGCGGGCGGCGCGGCGGCGGTCAGCTCGCGACGGCGGCGGGCTCGGGGAAGAGCGCGTCGAGCAGGTTCGCGACCCAGTCGATCAGCGCGCGGTCGCCGAGCGGGACGCCGTCGAGCACCGGCATCGGCACGACCACGGCGTTCGCCTGCTGCAGGTACTTCGCGGTCGGATACATCCGGCGCAGGCGTACCTGGATCGAGTCGGCGAGGTGCGCCGGGGCGACGCGGACGTTCGAGCCCATCGCCACCACGTCGCTGAGGCCGGCGCGCTGGGCGCGCATCCGCAGCCGCGAGACCAGGACGAGGTTCTCGACGGCCTCGGGCAGCTCGCCGTACCGGTCGGTCAGCTCCTCGACCACGAGGTCGACGCTGCCCTCCTTCGCGGTCGGCGAGGTCGCCGCGGACAGCTTCTGGTACGCCTCCAGGCGCAGCCGCTCGCTGTCGACGTACTCCTCCGGGATCCGCGCGTCGACCGGCAGCTCGAGCCGCAGCTCGGTCTGGCCCTCCGCGACCTCGCCGCGGAAGCCGTCGACGGCCTCGCCGATCATCCGCAGGTAGAGGTCGAAGCCGACGCCCTGGATGTGGCCGGACTGCTCGCCGCCGAGCAGGTTGCCCGCGCCGCGGATCTCGAGGTCCTTCAGCGCGATCTGCATGCCGCCACCGAGGTCGGAGTTGGCGGCGAGCGTCTGCAGGCGGTCGTGCGCGGTCTCCGACAGCGGCTTCATCTCGTCGTAGAGCAGGTAGGCGTAGGCGCGCTCGCGGCCGCGGCCGACGCGACCGCGCAGCTGGTGCAGCTGCGAGAGGCCGTACTTGTCGGCGCGGTCGACGATCAGCGTGTTCGCGTTCGGGATGTCGAGGCCGGTCTCGACGATGGTCGTCGAGACGAGCACGTCGAACTTGCGCTCCCAGAAGTCGACGATGATCCGCTCGAGCTGCGACTCGCTGAGCTTGCCGTGCGCGACGGCGATGCGCGCCTCCGGCACCAGCTCGGCGAGCTGCGCGGCGACGCGGTTGATCGTCGAGACGCGGTTGTGCACGAAGAACACCTGGCCCTCGCGCAGCAGCTCGCGCCGGATCGCGGCCGAGACCTGCTTCTCCGAGTACGGGCCGACGAAGGTGAGGATCGGGTGGCGCTCCTCCGGCGGCGTCGCGAGCGTCGACATCTCGCGGATGCCGGTGACCGCCATCTCGAGCGTGCGCGGGATGGGCGTGGCGCTCATCGAGAGGATGTCGACGTTCTTCTTCAGCGCCTTCAGCTTCTCCTTGTGCTCGACGCCGAAGCGCTGCTCCTCGTCGATCACGAGCAGGCCGAGGTCCTTGAAGACGATGTTGTCGCTGAGGAGTCGGTGCGTCGCGATGACCATGTCGACGGTGCCGTCGGCGAGGCCCTCGATCGTCTCCTTCGACTCCTTCGCGCTCTGGAAGCGGCTGAGGGCGCGCAGGTGCACCGGGAAGCCGGCGAAGCGCTCCTGGAACGTCTCGAGGTGCTGGCGCACGAGCAGCGTGGTCGGCACGAGCATCGCGACCTGCTTGCCGTCCTGGATCGCCTTGAACGCGGCGCGCACGGCGACCTCGGTCTTGCCGAAGCCCACGTCGCCGGAGAGCAGGCGGTCCATCGGGATCGGCCGCTCCATGTCGGCCTTGACCTCGTCGATCACGGTGAGCTGGTCGGGGGTCTCCGCGAACGGGAACGCCTCCTCCAGCTCGCGCTGCCACGGCGTGTCCGGCGGGAACGAGTGTCCGCGCGAGGCCATCCGGGCGGAGTAGAGCTTGACCAGCTCGACCGCGATGTCGCGGACCGCGCGGCGCGCCTTGCTCTTGGCCTGCGCCCAGTCGCTGCCGCCCATCTTGCTCAGCGCGGGGGCCTCGCCGCCGACGTAGCGGGAGAGGAGGTCGAGCTGGTCGGTGGGGACGAGCAGCTTGTCGCCCGGGAAGCCGCGCTTGCTGGGCGCGTACTCGAGGACGAGGTACTCGCGCCGGGTCTTCACGGCGTTGCGCCCGCCGCTGGAGACCTCGCGCTGCGAGAGCTCGACGAAGCGGCCGATGCCGTGGGTGGCGTGCACGACGAAGTCGCCGGGGTTCAACTGCAGCGGATCGACGACGTTCTTGCGGCGCGACGCGAGCTTCTTGACGGCGCGCGAGTCGTAGCCGACGGTGCGGCCGTAGAACTCGGTGTCGGTGAGCAGGGCGACCTTGGCGCCGTCGACCTCGAAGCCGTGGTCGACATTGGCCTGCAGCACGTAGGCGAGGCCGGGCTCGAGCTCGGCGGGCAGGTCGGGGACGATGCGGGCGGCGACCTCGTGCTCGGCGAGCACCTGGTCGGTGCGCTCGACCGTGCCGGGGCCGGGTGCGGTGAGCACGACGCTCCAGCCCTCGGCGAGGCGGGCGCGCACGTGCGCGAGGGCGCCCTCGACCGCGCCGCCGAAGCCGGGCACGGGCTCGCCGTCGACGCGGACGGCCAGGATCTCGTCGATCCCGAGCTCCTCCGGCAGCACCTCGGCCTCACCGGCGGCAGGGCCCTGGCGGAAGGTGCTCATCGTCCACCACGGGTGGTCGGGGGTCTCGGCGCCGGGGGCGCTGAACTTGACGGCGTCGCGGAGGGCGCCGAGCGAGATGAACTCGCCGGAGGCCAGATCGATCGGGGCCTCGGCGCCGGCGGTCGCGGCGCTCCACGCGGCCTGGAGGAACTCGCGGTTCGTCTCGGCGAGGCTGATCGCGCGGGTGGCGACTCGCTCCGGAGCGAGCACGGCCACCGCGGCGCCGGCCGGGAGGTAGTGCGAGATGGGGACGAGGCGCTCCAGCAGCGCGGGGGCGAGCGACTCCATCCCCTCGACCGGGATGCCCTCCGCGATCTTCGCGAGCATCGCGGAGAGGCTGGGGAACTCGTGCAGCATCTCGCGGGCGCGCTGGCGGACGGCCGGCACGAGCAGCAGCTCGCGGCTCGGCGGCAGCACGACGGACTCGGCCTCCCCCGGCAGCGAGCGCTGGTCGGCGACGGAGAAGCCGCGGATCGAGTCGACCTCGTCGCCGAAGAAGTCGATGCGGCTGGGGTGCTCGGCCACGGCCGGGAAGACGTCGAGGATGCCGCCGCGGACGGCGAACTCGCCGCGGCGGGTGACCATGTCGACGCGCGAGTAGGCGAGGTCGACCAGCTCGGACGAGATCCGGCCGAGGTCGTAGCCGCGGCCGCCCTTGACCAGGCGGATCGGCGCGATGTCGGCGAGGTTGTCGGCGACCGGCTGCAGCGCGGCGCGCACCGAGGCGACGACGACGAGCGGCTTCTCCCCGGACCAGGTCTTCATCCGGCGCAGCGCGTCGAGGCGCCGGCCGACGATCTCGGCGCTCGGGCTGAGGCGCTCGTGCGGCAGCGTCTCCCAGGCCGGGAACTCGACGACCTCGGCGTCCGGCAGCACGCAGCTGAGCGACGCGCGGATGTTCTCGGAGTCGCGGCCCGTCGCGGTGACGACGAGGGCGGCCTGCGGACGATCGGCCTCGGCGCGGCGCTCCAGGAGGCCCGCCAGCAGGGGGACGCGGAGGCCGTCGGCCACGGAGAAATCGGCGTCGCGGATCGCGAACGCGAGAGCGTCGTCGAACGTGGAGGCGCGCGAGAGCGCCGAGATGATCCGGTTGAGAGGCACCGACCGAGTTTACTGCCGACGTCCGACACCATGCGGTGTCGGACGTCGGTCTGCGCCGGTCCCCGCCCGGCGCAGCGCGGTCGGCTTCGCGACGAGTTGCGTTCCGCAGAGCGTCCTGCGTTCGGCTGCTCGAAATCGCTTGGCACGCGATTTCGAATTCGCCTTCGGGGTGGTCGGCTGGTCTGCCGGGTGCTGGACATTGATCCGTCAGGAGTGGTTGTCCGGGAGCGGTTGGGGCGACCGTTTCTGACGGATCGGCTCGGCATTCGGGAAAGGGGCGGAATCGATCGGTCGTCAGTGGTCGCCTGAGGGGAGCTGGAGCAGCCGTTCGTGACGGGTCGGAGCGGGGCCGTCAGGAGGAGGGGAAGAGGGGGCGGGTGCGGTGGGAGGCGGTGAGGAAGGGGGACGCGGGGAGAGTGGTGACCGTCTCGGGGATGGCGCG
Source organism: Rathayibacter sp. VKM Ac-2857 (assembly GCF_013205025.1). Lineage (GTDB taxonomy): Bacteria > Actinomycetota > Actinomycetes > Actinomycetales > Microbacteriaceae > Rathayibacter. Next base: position 289,568 of record NZ_JABMLE010000002.1, read on the forward strand.
GGAGGGCCACTCGACGGCGAGGCGGAGGGTGGGGAGGGGTGGGAGGGGCCAGAGCCAGAAGTCGCGGGACCAGGTGTCGCGGTTCACGTCGGGGCGTCCGTCGCCCTCGAGGACGGGGCCGTCGACCTGCGCCTCGAAGACGTCGGCAGTGGAGGCCCACGGGGACTCGTCCTGCGTGGTCACCGTGCGGCCGTCGGCGAAGGAGGCGCCCCAGCGCAGACCGTCGGGGGCGAAGCGCTCGTCGAGCTGCCCGCGGCCGTGCGCGCGCTCGAGGTACTCGAAGACGCGCTGGCGGGCACGGCGGCCGGGGTCGGCGATCCGGACGCTCAGGCGGAGCAGCACGCCCTCGTCGTAGCAGCGGGCGAGATCGAGCGAGACGACGGTCGTGGCGGAGCGGCCGAGCTCGTGCTCGAGGAGCACGGTCCCCGGGATGCGGTGCCAGGGCGGGCCGGTCCAGGCGGGCAGCTCGGAGGGCGGGAGGAGGTCGTCCTCGTCGTAGGCACGCGGCTCGACCTCGCGGAAGAACGACTCGCTCACGGCGGCTCCTTCGCGTCGGCTGCTCCACGGTAGCGCGGGCGGATCCACCGCGCTGAGGACGGTGGGTCTCGATACGCCCCTCTGGGGCTACTCGACCAGCATGAGCGGCAAGCATGCTGATCGAGTAGGGCGCGCAGCGGCCCTATCGAGCGGAGGGGGCGCCTTCGGCGCCAGCGCAGGGCGGGGAAGAGACCGATGTCCTTGCGGTGGTGGGTCTCGATACGCCCCTGCGGGGCTACTCGACCAGCATGTTCTGCGGGCGTCTCTTCCAAGTAGATCCACCGTCCTCAGGTCGGCGGGTCTCGATACGCCCCTCCGGGCTACTCGACCAGCATGGACTGCACGCCCCTCGCGAGGTCGCGCCAGCCGCAGCATGCTGGGCGAGGAGGCCGCGCAGCGTCCGTCTCGGGATACGCCGCTACGGGGTCGTGTGCACCTTCAGCTGGGCGGCCTGCAGGCCGGCGTCGGCGATGAGCTCGACGGCGTCGGCGGCGTCGGCGATCAGGATCGGGAGGTTCTCGCGCTCGGGGCCGGCGAAGTCCTTGAGGACGAAGTCGGCGGCGGGCTGGCGGCCGGGTGGGCGGCCGATGCCGACCCGCACGCGGAGGAAATCGGCGCCGTCGGTCGCGGCGAGGATGTCGCGGATGCCGTTGTGGCCGCCGTGGCCGCCGCCGTTCTTGAGGCGCAGGGTGTCGAAGGGGATGTCGAGCTCGTCGTGCACGACGATCAGGCGCTCGGGCGCGAGGGAGTAGAAGTCGAGCAGCTGCGCGGTCGGGCCGCCCGAGAGGTTCATGAAGCTGTTGGGCTTGCCGAGGATCAGCTTCGGCCCGCCGGGGCGGAGGAAGCCCTCGGCGACCACGGCGTTCGCGCGGTTGTGCCGGCGGAACGAGCCGCCGATCCGGGTCGCGAGCTCGTCAAGCACCATCTGCCCCACGTTGTGCCGGTTGCGCGCGTACTGCGCGCCCGGGTTGCCCAGTCCGACGACCAGCCAGGTCTCGCCCATCTCGTTCCCTCTTCTCGATGCGCTCAGCAGCGACGTCCTCCGCGGGGCGCAGCCCCCGGACGCGGAACGGGCCCGCTCGCGATCGCGGCGGGCCCGTCCGTGCGGGTGGTGCTCCGACTACTCGGCGGCCTCGGTGGGCTCGGCCGGCGTGGTGGGCTCGCCCTCCTCGCCCAGGTCCTGCTCGACCTCCTCGGTGACGTTCACGATGAGCGCCTCGGGGTCGGTGAGCAGCGTCGCGCCCTCGGGGAGGGTGACGTCGGCGGCGGTGATCTGCGTGCCGGCCTCGAGTCCCTCGACCGAGACGACGACGTTCTGCGGGATCTTCGTGGCGTCGACCTCGAGCGAGAGCGTGTTCGCCTCGGTGGAGACGAGCGTGCCGGGAGCGGCCTCACCCTCGACGTGCACGGGGATGTCGACCGAGACCTTCTCGCCGAGACGGATGACCGCGAGGTCGATGTGCTCGATGATCTGGCGGACCGGGTCGCGCTGGATGTCCTTGACCAGCGACGTCTGGGCGACGCCCTCGATGTCGAGCTCGAGGATCGCGTTCGCCTTGCGGGTCAGCAGGAGGATCTGGTGGCCGGGCAGCGTGACGTGCACGGGCTCGGTGCCGTGGCCGTAGAGGACCGCGGGGATCTTGTTCTGGGCGCGGATCTTGCGGGCCGCTCCCTTGCCGAACGAGGTGCGGACCTCGGCGACGACCTTGTTGGTGAGTTCTGCCATGGTGTTCTCCTGGACGGCGCCGTGCGCCGCCTGCTCGGGTCCCGGCCTGGGGCCGCGGACGGGGTTTCGACTCGAACGCATGTCAGCGTGAGGAAAAGTCCGCGGCGCCCCTCTCGGAGCGCTTCGCCTGGTTCCACCGCGTCGATCACGGATGCGTGGGCATCCCTCGCCGAAGTTCAGCTGCCCACTGTACCGGCGATGCGGCCGCGCCGCCACCCGCGCCCGCCCCTCCCTACCGCGCCCCCAGCCGGGCTGGCTAGCGTGCGGGCATGACTTCTGACGACTTCGGCTCCTACGTCGAGAAGAACGGCTTCCACCGCGACACCAACTACATCCCGACCCGCATCACCGCGGACGGCCGCGACGGCTACCCGGTGGAGGCGGGCCGCTACCGGCTGGTCGTCTCGCGCGCCTGCCCGTGGGCGAACCGCGCCGTGATCGTCCGCCGTCTGCTCGGCCTCGAGGACGCCCTGTCGATGGGCATCTGCGGTCCGACGCACGACAAGCGCAGCTGGACCTTCGACCTCGACCCGGGCGGCGTCGACCCGGTGCTCGGCATCCCGCGCCTGCAGGACGCGTTCCTCGCTCGCTTCCCCGACTACCCGCGCGGCATCACCGTGCCGGCGATCGTGGACATCCCCACCGGCCAGGTCGTCACCAACGACTACCCGGTCATGACGCTGGACTTCTCGCGGGAGTGGACGGAGTTCCACCGCGACGGCGCACCCGACCTGTACCCGGAGAAGCACCGCGACGAGATCGACGAGGTCGCCGAGCTGGTCTTCCAGGACGTCAACAACGGCGTCTACAAGTGCGGCTTCGCGGGCTCGCAGAAGTCGTACGAGCGGGCCTACGACGCACTCTGGGCCCGGCTCGACTGGCTGGAGGAGCGCCTGAGCACCCAGCGCTACCTCGTCGGCGACACGATCACCGAGGCGGACGTCCGCCTCTTCACGACGCTCGCCCGCTTCGACGCCGTCTACTACAGCCACTTCAAGGCCAACCGGAACCTGGTCTCGGCGATGCCGGCCCTCTGGGGCTACGCCCGCGACCTGTTCGCGACCCCGGGCTTCGGCGACACGATCGACTTCCAGCACATCAAGTCGCACTACTACGAGGTGCAGCGCGACATCAACCCGACCGGCGTCGTGCCGAAGGGACCGGACCTGTCCGGCTGGCTCGTCCCCTCGCACCGCGAGGAGCTCGGCGGCCGCCCCTTCGGCGACGGCACCCCGCCCGGCCCGCCGATCCCCGCCGAGGTCGTCCCCGAGGGCCACGGCGCCTGAACTCCTGAACGGCCGTGCGCGAGAGGTTCGACCTCCGTGCACGGCCGCTCACGGGTGCGCGTCCGACCCCGGCGCTAGCCTGAATCCGTCAACCCTGAACGTGTACGTCGAGGAGAACCGTGTCTGACCAGCCCACCGCCACAGCCAACATCGGAGTCGTCGGTCTGGCGGTGATGGGCTCGAACCTGGCCCGCAACCTCGCCAGCCGCGAGGGCAACACCGTCGCCGTCTACAACCGCTCGTACGGGCGCACCGAGACGCTGATCACCGAGCACCCCGAGGCCGGCTTCGTCGCCTCGGAGACCATCGAGGACTTCGCCGCCTCGCTCAAGACCCCGCGCACCGCGATCATCATGGTCCAGGCCGGCCGCGGCACCGACGCCGTGATCGAGCAGCTGACCGCCGCGTTCGAGCCCGGCGACATCATCGTCGACGGCGGCAACGCGCTGTTCACCGACACCATCCGCCGCGAGAAGGCCGTCCGCGAGACCGGCATCCACTTCGTCGGCACCGGCATCTCCGGCGGCGAGGAGGGCGCGCTCAAGGGCCCGTCGATCATGCCCGGCGGCTCGGTCGAGTCGTACAAGACGCTCGGACCGATCCTCGCCTCGATCGCCGCGGTCGCCGAGGGCGAGCCCTGCGTCACCCACATCGGCACCGACGGCGCGGGCCACTTCGTCAAGATGATCCACAACGGCATCGAGTACGCCGACATGCAGCTCATCGCCGAGGCCTACGACCTGCTCCGCACCGTCGGCGGACACGAGCCCGCCGCGATCGCCGACGTCTTCGACGCCTGGAACAAGGGCGACCTCGAGTCGTACCTCATCGAGATCACCGCCGAGGTGCTCCGCCAGGTCGACGCCGACACCGGCAAGCCCTTCCTCGACATCGTGCTCGACCAGGCCGGCTCGAAGGGCACCGGAGTCTGGACCGTGCAGAACGCGCTCGACCTGGGCGTGCCCGTCGGCGGCATCGCCGAGGCCGTCTTCGCCCGCGCCGTCTCCTCCAAGCCCGCGCAGCGCGCCGCCGTGCAGAAGCGCGTCACCTCGCGCCCGACCCCCGTCGCCCTCTACGACGGCTTCGAGGACGACGTCCGCGCCGCCCTCTACGCCTCGAAGGTCGTCGCCTACTCGCAGGGCTTCGACGCGATCATCGCCGGCGCCGAGAAGTACGGCTGGGAGATCGACAAGGGCGCCGTCGCGAAGATCTGGCGTGCGGGCTGCATCATCCGCGCCCAGTTCCTCAACCGCATCGTCGACGCGTACGCCGAGAACGCGGAGATCACGACGCTGCTCGAGGACCCGTACTTCGCCGAGGCCGTCGCCAACGGCGAGGCCGCCTGGCGCCGCATCGTCTCCACCGCCGCGCTCTCGGGCGTGCCGATCCCCGGCTTCGGCGCCGCGCTGTCGTACTACGACTCGCTCGCCTCGGTCCGCCTGCCCGCCGCCCTCGTGCAGGGCCAGCGCGACTTCTTCGGCGCGCACACCTACCAGCGCGTCGACAAGGAGGGCACCTTCCACACGCTGTGGTCGGGCGACCGCACCGAGGTCGAGCAGGACCCGTCCACGCACTGACCCGCTGCCGCCGCCCGCGCGGCGCTCACGCAGAAGGCGCCCCCACCCGTCGGATCCTCGGATCCCGCGGGCGGGGGCGCCTTCGTCGTGGGGAGCGCGCGCCGGGTCAGCGCAGCCAGACCGTCGTGGCCGGCGGCAGCAGGCCACCGTCGAGCGGCGCGCTCGTGAGGAGCACCTCGCCCTCGGGGAGCTCGACCGGCTCCTCGCCGAGGTTGGTCACCGAGTGCCAGCCGTTCGGGCGCGCGAAGTGCAGCACGCCGGGCCGCGCGTCCCGCCACTCGAGGCTCTCGTCGGTCTGCAGCTCGTGCCGGAGCGCGAGGGCGCTGCGGTAGAGCCCGAGCGTCGAGCCCTCGGCGAGCTCCTCCGCCGCGACGGAGGAGTCGGCGAACCAGGCGGGCTGGGGAAGGTGCGCGCCGCCGGGGCCGAAGCCGAAGGAGTCGCCGGTAGCCTCCCAGGGCAGCGGGACTCGGCAGCCGTCGCGGCCCACGTCGGTGCCGCCGCTGCGGAAGAACGTCGGGTCCTGGCGGTCGGCGTCCGGGATGCCGGCCACCTCGTGCAGGCCGAGCTCCTCGCCCTGGTAGAGGTACGCCGAGCCGGGCAGCGCCAGCAGCAGGAGGGTCGCGGCGCGGGCGCGGCGGAGGCCCAGGGCGCGGTCGAGGACCGGCTCCGCTCCCCCGTTGAGCAGCCACTGCTTCGCGGGGGCGGTCTCGGCGGCGCCCTTCTGCGGGAGCCCGTAGCGGGTCGCGTGCCGGACGACGTCGTGGTTGGAGAGCACCCACGTCGTCGACGAGCCGGACTCGGCCGCCAGCTCGAGGTTGAAGGTGATCAGGCGGCGGAACTCGCCCGCGTCGAGGTCGGCCTCGAGCAGGTCGAAGTTGAAGGCCTGGCCGAGCCCCTCGGGGCTGGCGTAGCGGGCGCGGCGGGAGGCGTCGACCCAGGCCTCCGCGACGGCGGTGCGCGGCGGGTCGTAGGAGTCGAAGAGGGCGCGCCACTCGGCGTAGACCTCGTGCACCTCGTCGCGGTCCCAGAACGGGTGGCTGCCGTCGATCCGCTGGCCGTCGATCTCGGCCGCGGCCGGCAGCGGCTCGGTGAGGTCCTTGACCAGCGAGTGCGCCACGTCGATCCGGAAGCCATCGACGCCGCGGTCGGACCAGAAGCGCAGGGTCTCGAGGAAGTCGTCGCGGATCTCGCGGTTCGCCCAGTTCCAGTCGGGCTGCTCCTTCGCGAAGAGGTGCAGGTACCACTGGCCGTCGCCGACCGGCTCCCAGGCGGGGCCGCCGAAGACGGACTCCCAGTCGCTGGGCGGCATGGCGCCGCCCTCGCCGCGGCCGTCGCGGAAGACGTAGCGCTCCCTGGCGGGCGAGCCCTTCGGGGCGGCGAGCGCCTCCTGGAACCACGGGTGCAGGTCGGAGGAGTGGTTGGGCACGATGTCGACGATGACGCGGATGCCGCTCTCGTGCAGGCGGGTGGTCATCTCGTCGAACTCGGCGAGCGTGCCGATCCGCGGGTCGACGTCGCGGTAGTCGGCCACGTCGTAGCCGCCGTCGGCCAGCGCCGACGGGTAGAACGGGCTGAGCCAGACCGCGTGAATGCCGAGCTCGCGCAGGTACGGGATGCGCTCGAGGATGCCGGCGAGGTCGCCGATCCCGTCGCCGTTCGCGTCCGCGAAGCTCCGCGGGTAGATCTGGTAGACGGCCGCCTGCCGCCACCACTGGGCGTCCTCGGTCGTGCCGCTCCTGGTGAGTACCGTGTCCGTCACGGGGGTCCTTCCGTTCTTCGTGGTGTGTGGTGTGTGGTGGTGGTTCGTCGTCGGCCGGGGCCGGGCGCTCTGTGACGGTGGGTCTCGATACGCCCCTGCGGGGCTACTCGACCAGCATGTTCGGGGCCGGCTCGTGCGCAGCACGGCACCCTCGCCTCCCGGAGTCGAGCCCGCGGGTCTCGGGGTGGTCGGCTGCAAGGCGGAGGAGGGAGGCGTAGCGGAGCTACGGCGACCGACGACAACGCCGCAGACGGCCGCCCCGAGGCCCGCGAGCCCTACTTGATGGCGCCTTGAGTCACTCCCGACATCACCCAGCGCTGGGTGAACAGGTAGACGATGATCGCCGGGGCCATCGCCATCAGGTACGAGGCGAAGGCGACGTTGTAGTCGTTGCTGAACTGCGTCTGGAAGATCTTCTGCAGCACCGGGAGCGTCTGCAGCGACGGGTCCGAGGTGATCAGCGACGGCATCATGAAGTCGTTCCAGGAGGCGAGGAAGGCGAAGATGCCGACCGTCGCGCTCATCGGGGCGAGCAGCGGGAAGACGAGCCGCCAGAAGACCTGGTTGGTGGTCGCGCCGTCGAGCCGGGCGCTCTCCTCGAGCTCCTCGGGCAGCGAGCGGAGGAACGCCGTGAAGAGCATCACGCTGAAGCTCAGCTGGAACATCACGTGCAGGACGGCGACGCCGAGTGGGTTGTCGAGCCCGACGAGTCCGGTGAGCGAGACCTGCGACAGCGCGAGCACCGGGAACGGCAGGAACATCGCCGCGAGCAGGTAGAAGAACGACCAGCGGTAGAGGCGCTTGCTCCAGTTCCGCGAGATCGCGAACGCGGCGAGGGCCGAGAGGACGATCGTGCCGCCGACCGTGATCGCCGAGACGAAGACCGAGACGGCGAACCCGCGGGGGAAGTCGGTCAGGTTCCAGGCCTGGACGAAGCCGTCGACCGAGAACGGCAGGGGGATCGAGAAGGCGTTGCCGTCCACCGCCTGAGCGCCGGTCTTGAAGGCCATCGTCAGCGTCACCCACAGCGGGCCGATCACCGAGAGGGCGCAGACCACGAGGACGAGGGTGAGCAGGAGACTCGAGCGCCGCCGCTTCCCGCCGCGACGGGCGTCGGCGTCGACGGCCGCTCGGGTGCCGGGGAGGGACGGGGCGAGGGGGACCTGGCTGGTCATCAGAAGGCCGCCTTTCCGCGCGAGACGCGCAGCTGTACGAGCGCGATCACGAGCGCGATGAGGAAGAAGATCGTGGCGTTGGCCATCTGGTAGGCGTAGTCGCCGCTGGTGAAGCCGGAGAAGATCGTCATCGCGACGCTGCGGGTCGACGTTCCGGGGCCGCCGTCGGTCAAGCCGACGATGATGTCGTAGGAGTTGAGGAAGTTCTTGAAGCCGATCACGAGGTTGATCAGCACGTAGCCCGCGACCAGCGGCAGCGTGATCGAGCGCAGCTGCCCCCAGCTGGACGCGCCGTCGAGCGAGGCGGCCTCGTAGACGTCGCCGGGGATCGAGAGCACGCCCGCGATGTAGATCAGCAGCGCGGAGGGCACGGCCTGCCACGCGGTCACGATCACGATCGCGAGCCAGGCCAGATTCGGATCCGCGAGGATGCTGCTGGCCAGCGGCGTCGCTCCGACCGACTGCGCGAAGGCGGGCAGCGAGTTGGAGAAGACGAAGTTGAAGACGAACGCGATGATGATGCCCGAGACGACCATCGGCAGCACGAAGACAGCGCGCAGCGCGACCTTGCCGCGGATCTGCGAGGTGAGCGCGATCGCCAGGAGGAACGCGATCGCGTTCACCGCGAGCACCGTGATCAGTGCGAGCCCCACGGTGAAGCCGTAGGAGGCGAGGATCGCCGGGTCGGAGAACAGCGCTACGTAGTTCGTCAGCCCGATGAAGCTCCACTCGCCGAAGCCGATCGAGTCGGTGAAGCTGAAGAAGATGCCCATCAGGGCGGGCAGGGTGATCGCGAGCGTGAAGAGCACGAGCGCGGGGAGCAGGTAGAGCAGGAAGGTGCGGTCGGCGCGCGGCTTCCGGCGCGGGGCGGTGGCCGCGCGGGGACTCGCGACGGTGCGCTCCTCCGGGCGGGTGGGGGTGGAGAGGGCCATGGTGTCTCGTCTCTGAGAGGGGTCGGGGAGGTCTAGGAGCGGAACGCGATGCGCGCCCAGTCGGCGTCGATCGTGCGGAGCGTCGCGGCGGGGTCGGAGCCGAGCACGACGCCCTGGACGTAGTTCTGCAGCGGGATGTTCTGCGGCACGAGCTGCGAGGCGCCGAGGCTAAACGCCGCGCGGTCGTAGAACTCCTGCAGCTCGACGAGGGTGGGCTGGGCGACGGCGGGGGCGTCGGTGGTCACACCGAAGGCGTTGTTGTCGGCGTTGTAGGCGTCGATGATCTCCGGCTGCATCAGGAAGGAGAGGAACTCGCGCGCCGCCGCCTTCTTGGTCGAGGCCTCCGGGATCCAGAGCGCGAGGTCGACGTTCACCCGCACGCGGCGCTCGTCCGGGTCGTCGGTCATCGGCAGCGGGAAGGCGCCGATCGAGAGGTCCGGTGCGGTCTTCGCGATCTCGCTCAGCGCCCACGGGCCCTGGAAGTACATCGCCGCCTCGCCGTTCGAGAAGGCGAGATTGCCGTCGCCGTAGGCGCGGCTGGCGGCGTTGGGCTGCGCGTAGCCGGCGAGCTGCACCATCTGCTCGACGGGCGCGGCGAAGTCCTTCTCGAACGAGACGGGCGAGGAGGGGCCGACATCGGCGCCCTGCTCCTTCAGCTGCGAGAAGAAGGCCTCGAGGTCGACGGTCCCGCCGACGGAGTAGTCGAACAGCCCCTGCGAGACGGTCCACGGGTCCTTGTAGGTGCCGTAGATCGGCGTGATGCCCGCGGCCGTCAGTGCGTCGCAGACCGCGAGGAACTCGGTCCAGGTGGTCGGCACCTCGAGGTTCTGCGCGGCGAAGATCTCGCGGTTGTAGAGCACCGCCGACATCATCAGCGAGTAGGGCAGCACGCTGGTGCGGCCCGGGTAGGTCGCGGTCTGCTCGATCAGCGGCTGCAGGTCGGGGTTGATCCGCTTCGCCTCGTCCATGTCGGACAGGTCGCTCAGGGCGCCCCGCTCGACGAACCGCGCGACCTCGAAGTTGTAGTTGAGGCAGCCGAGGTCCGGCGGATTGGTGCGGACGAAGCCGGCGGAGAGGTTCGAGGAGAAGTCGTGCACGACCCGCACCCGCGACTGCGCGGCGTGGAAGCGGTCGATGACGTCGTCGAAGTAGCCGATCACCTCGGGCTTGGACTGGAAGAAGGTGATCTCGGTGACCCCGCCCGAACCGGAGGGGGAGGCGCAGGCGGCGAGGCCGAGCGCGGCGGCGCCGGCACCCGCCGCGGTGAGCAGGGTGCGCCGGCTGAGGGCGGTGGTGGTGAGGGGCACGTCGTCGTCTCCCGGGTTGCGGATAAGTTGCTTCAGTGACTAAATCTAGGTAGTGGATCTAGTACGCGATGTACTGTTGCAGCCGATCCGGCCGAGGTCAAGGGGAGGGTGGCGACGATGTCCGACAGCAGGTCCTCCGTGAGCGGTGGCTCGTTCCAGCGCCGGCGCAGCGCGCTCGACGTCCTCGAGCACGCCTGGACCGGCGAGGCGATGACTGCGTCGGCCCTGATCGAGCGCACCGGCCTCACCCGCTCGACCGTCATCGCCGTCTGCGACGACCTGATCGAGCTCGGCTGGCTGGAGGAGCTGGAGAACCAGCGCGCCGCCGGCGACTACGTGAAGGGCCGGCCTGCGCGCCGCTACGCACTCCGGCGCCGGGCGGGCGTCGTCGTGGGCGTCGACGCCGGCCAGCACAGCGTCGGCGTCTTCGTCGCCGACCTGCTCGGCGAGACCCTCGTCCGGCACGTCGAGCCGGTCGACCACGAGCGCGTCGAGGACCTCCCGCTGGAGCGCCGCGTCGCCGACATCGACCGGGTTCTCGACCGCGCCCTCCTCCTCGCCGGCGTGACCGACGACGAGGTGCTCGCGCTCACCCTCGGCGTCCCGGCGCCCGTCGACGCACTGGGCCACTCCCCCGCCGGCGACAACGGCTTCTGGCGCGCGATGAACCCGGGGCTGGTCGATCGCTACTCCGGCCGCGGCTGGTCGCCGGTGGTCGACAACGACGCCAACCTCGCCGCGCTGGCCGAGGGCTGGCGCGGCGCGGCGGTCGGCTGCGACGACTACCTCGCCCTCCTCTCCGGCGAGCGGCTCGGCGGGGGGATCGTGCTCGGCGGCTCGCTGCTGCGCGGCGCCCGCGGTCTCACCGGCGAGATGCGCTACCTCGACCTGGTCGAGGGCGTCGGCTCGGCGGAGGGCATCGCCGCCCTCGCCCGCACCTGGGCCCGCGAGGCGCTGGCCGTTGCGGGCCGGCCGGCGTCGCTCCTCGACGCCGTGGCGCAGCCCGGGGCCGCCGAGGTGCTGGCCGCGGCCGACGCGGGCGATCCGCTGGCCGCCGCCGTCGTCGCGCGGCTGATCGACCGGCTCACCGCCATCACCGCGACCGTCGCCAACCTGCTCGACGTCTCGCTGATCGTGGTCGGCGGGGCGCTGGCCGCCTCGGCCGGTCCACTGCTCGCCGCGGTGGCGGAGCGGCTGGTGAGCGAGGTGCACGCGCCGGCGCCGCGGATCGTGCCGTCGACGCTCGGCGACCAGGCGGTCGCGCTCGGCGCGGTCCGCTCCGGGCTCGGGCGGGTGCGGGCGGATCCGCTCGCGCTGCAGCTGCCGAGCCGGCCGGTCGAGACCGCCGCGCTCGCCTGAGCCCCGGCTAGCGCCGGAAGGCGCGCACGATCAGCAGCAGCGCGAGCAGGACGGCGACCGCGGCGGCCGTCGCCGAGGGCAGCGCGAGCAGGAGCACCAGGGCGCCCGCCGCTGACACGATCGCCGGCCAGCGCGCGCCGGCGATTCCCCGCTCGAGCCGGCGCAGGATCAGCGCGATCAGCGAGGCGGCGACCGCGAACGCCAGCAGGGCGTCGGCGTCGAGGACGACCACCGCGAGCACCGACACCAGGCAGACGGCGAGCTGACCGGCCGCGGGCACGCCCGTGCGGCGGTTGCGGTGGGCGAAGGGACCCGGGATCTCACCCGCATCGGCCAGGCGCACCAGCGACGAGGCGTCGCGCTGCGTCAGGGCGACGAGCGCGAGGAGGGAGGCGAGCACGGCCGCGAGGCCGACCAGGGCAGCGGCGGGGGTCCCGGCCGCGACCGCGGAGAGCGACGCCGGGACGTCGGCGAGCTCCTGCGGGCCGACCAGCAGCAGCAGTCCCGTGCCGATCAGGGCCGCGACGAGGGCCGTGACGCCGATCCCGAGCAGCGACCGCCGGAGCGTCGGAGTCTCGCCGGTCTGGGCGGGGGCGAAGAGGAGGAGCAGGAGGGCGGCCGCTGTGCCGCTGCCCTCCGCGCCGCCGATGACCGTCTCGGACGGGGGCGCGACGGGCTGCGCCAGGGCGACGATCACGGCCGAGGCCAGCAGGAGGAGGAGCACCAGGCCCAGGAGCACTCGCGTGAGTCCGGGTGGGAGGACGCCCCCGCGGAGCACGAAGAGGGTCACGGCGACGATCAGGAGCACCGCGACCGGGCGGGCGCTCGCGCCCACGACCGAGTCGGCGGCGGTCAGCGCGACGGCGGACGCCGCGAGGGCGCGACCGGCGAGCCCGAGCCACTCCGCCGTCGGCCCGTCGTGGACCTCGCGGCCGGAGTCGGCGATCGTCCCGACGACGGCCATCACCGTCGCGAGCCCGAGACCCAGCAGCAGCCACCAGCCGGCCTCGTGGGCCGCCGGCGACCAGACCAGGAAGAGCGCGGCGACGGCGATCGACGCCCGCGACAGCTCGGGGGCGCGCAGCAGACCCCCCGTCCGGGTCAGATCATCATGCGCGCGCATTCACTCATGCTAGGGCGTCGGGCGCTCCTCCGAGCGAGCCGAAGGCCGCCGACCGCTGGCGAGGCCGCGCACCCTTGCTGATCGAGTAGCCCGCGCAGCGGGCGTATCGAGATCCACCACCGTCAGACGTCGAGGTCTGCAGACCCGCCCTGCTGACAACGGCGGGTCTCGATACGCCGCTCCGCGGCTACTCGACCACCATGGACTCGCCGCTCCACGGCTACTCGACCAGCATGTGCCGCGCAGAGCGCGGACGTCTCCGGGCTGCGGTCTACGCGTCGCCGTCGAACATCGACGTGACGGAGCCGTCGTCGAAGACCTCGTGGATGGCGCGCGCCAGCAGCGGGGCGATCGGCAGGATCGTCAGGCGGTCCCACTTCTTCTCCTCCGGCAGCGGCAGGGTGTCGGTGACGACGACCGAGTCGATGAACTCGGAGCTGAGCAGCTCGCGGGCCGGGTCGGAGAAGACGGCGTGGGTCGCGGCGACGACGACGCCGATCGCGCCGGCGGCCTTGAGCGCCTCGGCGGCCTTGGCGATGGTGCGGCCGGTGTCGATCAGGTCGTCGACGAGGAGACAGACGCGGCCGCTGACCTCTCCGACGATCTCGTGCACGGAGACCTGGTTGGCGACCTTGGGATCGCGGCGCTTGTGGATGATCGCGAGCGGCACGCCGAGCTTGTCGCTCCAGATGTCGGCGACGCGGACGCGGCCCATGTCCGGCGAGACGACGGTGAGCGTCGAGGGGTCGAGCTTCTCGCGGAAGTGCTCGAGCAGCACCGGCATCGCGAAGAGGTGGTCGACCGGGCCGTCGAAGAAGCCCTGGATCTGCGCGGCGTGCAGGTCGACCGACATGATGCGGTCGGCGCCGGCGGCCTTGAACAGGTCGGCGACGAGACGGGCCGAGATCGGCTCGCGGCCGCGCCCCTTCTTGTCCTGACGCGCGTACGGGTAGAAAGGGGCGACCACGGTGATTCGCTTGGCCGAGGCGCGCTTGAGCGCGTCGACCATGATCAGCTGCTCCATGAGCCACTCGTTGATCGGCGAGGTGTGCGACTGCAGGACGAACACGTCGCCGCCGCGCACCGACTCGCCGTAGCGGACGTAGAGCTCGCCGTTCGCGAAGGTGCGCCCCTCGGTGGTGACCAGCTCGGTGCCCAGCTCGTCGGCGACCGCCTCCGCCAGTGCCGGATGCGCCCTCCCCGAGACCAGGACCAGGCTCTTCTTGTTGCTGGCGGTGATGCCCGTCACTGTGCTCCGCTTCCTCCGGTCGCGCGGTCGGTGCCCTCGGGCTCCGACGCCTGGGCGGCCTCGGCGGCGGTGGCCGACGCGGTTCCCGGACGATGGGTCTGCACCCATCCGGCCATGTTGCGCTGCGGAGCGACGGTGATGCCGAGGGCTCCGGCGGGGATGTCCTTGCGGATGACCGTGCCGGCGCCCGTGTACGCTCCGTCACCGATTCTAACGGGGGCGACGAAGACGTTGTGCGACCCGGCGCGCACGTGCGACCCGACGACGGAGGACGCCTTGTTCACCCCGTCGTAGTTGGCGAAGATCGAGCCGGCGCCGATGTTCGACTCCTCGCCGATCGTCGCGTCGCCGACGTAGGAGAGGTGCGGCACCTTCGAGCCGGCGCCGATCGTCGCGTTCTTGGTCTCGACGTAGGTGCCGATCTTGCCGCGCTCGCCGAGCACGGTGCCCGGGCGCAAGAACGAGAACGGGCCGACCTGCGCCTGCGCGCCGATCACGGCGAGCGTCGCGTCCGAGCGCTTGATCACCGCGTCCTCGCCCACCTCGCAGGAGTCGAGCGTCGTGTCCGGCCCGATGACCGCCCCGGAGGCGATGACCGTCGGCCCCTTGATCTGCGTGCCGGGGAGGATCTCGACGTCGGGCGAGAGCACCGCGTCGACATCGATCCAGGTGGTGGCCGGGTCCTGGATCGTGACGCCCTCGAGCTGCCAGCGGCGCACGATGCGGGCGTTGAGCTCGAGCGCGGCGTCCGCCAGCTGGGCGCGGTCGTTGATGCCGGCGACGAGCCAGCGGTCCTGCACGGGGACGGCCTCGATGGCGCGACCGGCGGCCTTCAGCGCGGCGGCGGCGTCGGTGAGGTACTTCTCCTGCTGGGCGTTGTCGGTGCCGATCGCGCCGATCACCGCGCGGAGGGCGGCGGCCTCGAAGGCGTAGACGCCCGCATTGGTCTCGGTCAGCGCGAGCTCGGCGTCGCTCGCGTCCTTCTGCTCCACGATCGAGGCGAAGCCGCCGTCGGCTCCGCGGACGATGCGGCCGAAGCCGGTCGGGTCCTCGAGCACGCAGGAGAGCATCGTCAGGGCGTTCGCCGCCGCGAGGTGCTCGTCGACCAGGCGGCGCAGCGTCGGGGCGTCCAGCAGCGGGACGTCGGCGCTGAGCACCACGACGGTCCCGTCGAAGTCGTCCGGCAGCGCGGCGAGGCCCAGCTCGACGGCGCGGCCGGTGCCGGGCACCTCGTCCTGATCGATGACGAGCGCCGCGGGTGAGTGGTCGAGGACCGCGGCCGCGACCCGCTCGCGCTCGTGCCGCACGACGGTGACGACGTGGCCCGCGTCGAGCGAGGCGGCCGTGTCGAGGACGTGCCCCAGCAGCGGGCGCCCGGCGAGGCGGTGCAGGACCTTGGGGGTGCGGGACTTCATCCGGGTGCCCTGGCCTGCGGCCAGGATCACCACCGCGAGCGTGCTGTCGACCATGGTGCGCGTGCTCCTCCGTCCGGCACCGGTGCTCGGTGCTCGAGCTCCGCCACCAGGATTCGAACCTGGACCGGACAGCTCCAAAGGCTGCCGTGCTGCCGTTACACCATGGCGGACCGCGCTCGCGCGCGCCGTCCATCCTGCCATCTCGCTCGCGCCCGCCGTCGCCGTGGCGCCCCGGCCGGACGGCTCCCGGCGACTCCTGGGGCGCGCACCCGCCACAATGGACGGGTGAGCGCGAATGACGAGGTGGACGGCATCGTCGACGCCTGGGTGCGCGAGCGGCCCGACCTCGACTTCACTCCCCTGCAGGTCTTCTCGCGGATGCGGCGGCTCGCCAAGCAGCTCGAGCGGGCGCGCGGCAGTGCGTTCGGCCGCTCGGAGCTGGAGACCTGGGAGTTCGACGTCCTCTCCGCGCTCCGCCGCGCCGGGACCCCCTACCGGATGAGCCCGAAGCAGCTCCTCCAGGCGACCATGGTCACCAGCGGCACGATGACCAACCGGATCGACCGCCTGGTCGAGCGCGACCTCGTCGAGCGCCTGGACGACCCGAACGACGGCCGCGGCGTGCTGGTGCAGATGACGCCGTCCGGCCTGTCCCGGGTGGACGCGGCGATCACCCGCCTCGTCGATGCCGAGCAGGAGCTGCTCGGAGCCCTCACGCACGCGCAGCAGGAGCGGCTGGCGCAGCTGCTCCGCAAGCTCTCGCTCGACTTCGGCTGACGCCGCTGCACGACATCAGCTGAGACGGGGGTCCCTCGCCCCACAGCGGAGGCACCCCCTTCTCAGCTGATGTTCTGCGCCGCACTCAGCCCTCGAGCAGCTCCGACAGCTCGAGCCAGCGCAGCTCGAGCCCGGTCGCCTCGTCCTGGTGCTCGCGCAGCTTCGCGTTCAGCCCGAGGATGCCGTCGTAGTCGTCCGGGTCGTGGGTCGCCATCTTCTCGTGCACCGCGGCGGAGAGCTGCGTCAGCTTGTGCAGGCGCCGGTCGATCGCCGACACCTCCTTCTCGGCGGTGCGCCGCTCGGCGCCGCCGAGACCGGATGGGGCCGGCACGGACGAGCCCGTCGCACCACCCGCCGGCGCACCCTTCTCCAGCGCGCGGCGCAGGTCGAGGTACTGCTCCACACCACCGGGCAGGTGGCGGAACGCGCCGTCCATCACGGCGTACTGCTGGTCGGTGACCCGCTCGAGCAGGTAGCGGTCGTGCGAGACGACGAGGAGCGTGCCGGGCCAGGAGTCGAGGAGGTCCTCGATCGCGGCGAGCATGTCGGTGTCGAGGTCGTTGGTGGGCTCGTCGAGGATCAGCACGTTCGGCTCGCTGAGCAGGATCAGCAGCAGCTGCAGCCGTCGGCGCTGGCCACCGGAGAGGTCCTTCACCGGCGTCGACAGCTGCGCGCTGGAGAAGCCGAGGCGCTCGAGCAGCTGCCCGGGCGTCATCTCCTTGCCGCCGATCGAGTAGCTGGTGCGCTGCTCGGCGATGATCTCGCGCACCGGCTGGTGCTGCACCTCGGTCAGCTCGCGCAGCTGCTGGTCGAGGATCGCGACGCGGACGGTGGTACCGCGCTTGACCTTGCCGCTGGTCGGCTGCACGCTGCCGGCCACGAGGCCGAGCAGGGTCGACTTGCCGGCGCCGTTCACGCCGAGAACGCCGGTCCGCTCGCCGGGCGCGATCCGCCACTCGATCCGGTTGAGCACGGTCCGCTCGCCGTAGCGGACGGTGACGTCGAGCAGGTCGACGACGTCCTTGCCGAGCCGCGAGACGGCGAGCTGCGACAGCGAGACGGAGTCGCGGACGGGCGGCTCGTTCTCGATCAGCTGGTTCGCCGCGTCGATGCGGAACTTGGGCTTGGCGGTGCGGGCCGGAGCGCCGCGGCGGAGCCAGGCCAGCTCCTTCTTCATCAGGTTCTGCCGCTTCGACTCCATGGTCGACGCCATCCGGTCGCGCTCGACGCGCTGCAGGATGTACGCCGCGTAGCCGCCCTCGAAGGGCTCGACCAGGCGGTCGTGCACCTCCCAGGTGGCGGTGCAGATCTCGTCGAGGAACCACCGGTCGTGGGTGACGACCGCGAGGCCGCCCGAGGTCGCGGCCCAGCGGCGCTTGAGGTGCTCGGCGAGCCAGGCGATGCCCTCGACGTCGAGGTGGTTGGTGGGCTCGTCGAGGAAGACGACGTCCCAGTCGCCGACGAGCAGCTTGGCCAGGGCGACGCGGCGGCGCTGGCCGCCCGAGAGCGAGCCGACGACGCCGTCCCAGGGGACGTCGCGCAGCAGCCCGGCGATGACGTCGCGGGTGCGCGCGTCCCCGGCCCACTCGTGCTCCTCGAGGCCGCCGACGACGGCCTGGGCGACGGTGAGGTCCTCGTCGACGGTGTCGGCCTGGTCGAGCATGCCGAGCGTGACGCCGCGGCGGTGGGTCACCCGGCCGCCGTCGGGCTCGATGCGCTGCGCGAGCAGGCGGAGGAGGGTGGACTTGCCGTCGCCGTTGCGGCCGACGATGCCGATCCGGTCGCCCTCCTCGATGCCGAGGGAGACGTCGTCGAAGATGACCCGCGTGGGGTACTCGAGGCGGAGCGACTCAGCGCCCAGGAGATGTGCCATAGGGGCCCAGTTTACCGGGGGCCGCCTCCGCGGATCCCCACGGGCGGGCGCGGTGCGCTCAGGCGACCGTCACGGTGCGCATGTGCCAGCCGGTCGCGCCGTCGGGGGCGGGCGGCGCCTCGTCCTGCGTCTGCACGAGGCCCTCGGAGTCGGTGGCGCGGACCAGGACGACGTGGTCGCCGCCGATCGCCTCCCACTCGTAGACCCACTGGATCCAGGTGTCCGCGGTGACGGCCTCGGCCAGGCGCGCCTCCTGCCAGGCACCGCCGTCGATCTGCACCTCGACCTTCGAGATGCCGGTGTGCGGCGCCCAGGCGACGCCCGCGACCGCGACCGTGCCGGAGGGGACGGCCTGGCCCTGGCGCGGGACGTCGATGCGCGACTCGACCTTGATCGGGCCGCGCTCGGTCCAGCCGCGGGTCGACCAGTAGGCGGTATCCGCCTCGAACGTGGTGACCTTGAGCTCGGTGACCCACTTGGTCGCCGAGACGTAGCCGTAGAGGCCCGGGACGACCATCCGCACCGGGAAGCCGTGCTCGACCGGGAGGGGCTGCCCGTTCATGCCGACGGCGAGGAGGCTGGCGCGGCCCTCGTCGGTCAGCACCTCGAGCGGGCTGGAGGCGGTGAAGCCGTCGATGCTGCGGGAGAGCACCATGTCGGCGCCGGCGGTCGGGCGGGCGCGGGCGAGCAGCTCGCGGATCGGGTAGCCGAGCCAGAGCGCGGTGCCGATCAGGTCGCCGCCGACCTCGTTCGAGACGCAGGAGAGCGTGACCAGGTGCTCCTCGAGCGGGAGGGCGAGGAGCTCGTCCCAGGTGAGGGTGATCTCCTCCTCGACCATGCCGGTGATCTTCAGCGACCAGTCGGCCGGGTCGACGCTCGGCACGGAGAGCGCGGTGTCGATCCGGTAGAAGTCGTCGTTGGAGGTGACGTAGGAGCTGATGCCCTCGATGTCGTCGAGGACACCGGTCGCGGGGATCGGCGCGGCGGTGGCGGCCGGGGTCGGCAGCACGACGGCCTCGCGGACCGCGGTGACGGCGGAGGCGGCGGCCGTGACGACGCGCGCGCCCACGCCCGCGACGACGGCCGCGGCGCCGGCGATGCCGACCAGGCGGAGGAAGGAGCGGCGGTCGGTCGAGCCCTGGGCGGGCTCCTCGTCCCAGGCGCGCAGGCGGGCGGAGGCGGCGCGCAGCACCATCGCGCCGGCGACCATGCCGACCACGCTCGGCGCGGCGTCGATGCCGGAGGCGCCCTCCCGGCTGACGGCCGCGAGCGCGCCGAGGCCCGCGACGGCGGCGAGGACCAGCACGCCGAGCGGCGTCTTGCGGTACTCCAGCAGCCCGGCGGCGATCGCGAGGAGGGCGACCGCGAATCCGAGCGAGACGAGGAGGACGAGCTTGTCGCCGGTGCCGAACAGGGCGATGACCGTGTCCTTGACGCCCGGCGGGACGATGTCGATCACGAAGCCGCCGACCGCGACGAGCGGACTGCCGCCGGCACCCGTGAAGACGGCGACGAGCTCGGCGGTGGCGAGGGTGACGGCGGCCGAGACGAGCCCGGTGAGGATCGCGAACAGTGCTACTCGTCTGGGGGCCATGAGCGGCACTCTAGGCCACGAGATCGAGCGTTCTCTGCGGACGGCGGTGCAGCCCACTCATGCTGATCGAGCAGCCCTCGCAGAGGGCGTAACGAGATCCAGCGTGTTCAGCAGGGCGGGTCGCGATACGCCGCTGCGCGGCTACTCGACCAGCATGCGGGGGCCGCTGCGCGCGGGCAGGCCGACCGCCCGGCCCATGCTGATCGAGTAGCCCTCGCAGAGGGCGTATCGAGATCCACCGTCTCCAGCAGGGCGGGTCTCGATACGCCGCTGCGCGGCTACTCGACCAGCATGGTCCGCCCGCCACTGCGCGGCTGATGACCGGCAGGGTCAGGTGGAGAGGAGGCGGGCGCCGTGGACCGGGCCGGAGACGCGGACGGCGCGCAGGCGGGCGGCCGACAGCTCGAGCTGCAGGTCGAGCGCGGCGTCGGCGTCGGGGAGGAGGAAGGCGACCGTCGGGCCGGAGCCGGAGACGAGGCCGCCGAGGGCGCCGCTCTCCTCGCCGCGCTCGAGGATGCGGGCGAGGCCGGGCTGCAGGTGCAGGGCGGGCGCCTGCAGGTCGTTGTGCATCGCGTCCGCGAGCATCGCGGCGTCGCCTGCGCGCAGGGCCTGCAGCACGTTCGGCTCGATGCTCGGCGTCGCGGAGATCGGCCGGAAGTCGTGCAGGTGCCGCTCGCGGTGGCGGTCCAGCTCGCGGTAGACCTCGGGGGTCGACAGCCCCTGCTCCGAGAGCACCAGCACCCACTCGAAGCGGCCCTTCGCGAGCGCGGGGCTCAGCTCGTCGCCGCGGCCGACGCCGATCGCGGTGCCGCCGGTGAAGGAGAACGGCACGTCGGCGCCGAGCCCGGCGGCGATCCCGAGCAGCTGCTCGCGGGTGCAGGCGGTGCCCCAGAGCGCGTCGCAGGCCAGCAGGGTCGCGGCGGCATCGGCCGAGCCGCCGCCCATCCCGCCGGCGATCGGCACGTTCTTCTCGATCTCGAGGTGCACGCCGCCGCGGTAGCCGGTCGCCCGGGCGAGGGCTCGCGCCGCCTTGATCGCGAGGTTCGACCCGTCGACGGCGAGGCCTCGGGTGTCGATCGAGCCGGAGAACTCGACCGAGAAGTCGGGGGCGTCGCTCGCGTGGACGTCCTCGTAGAGCGACAGCGACTGGAACGCGGTCGCGAGCTCGTGGTAGCCGTCCTCGCGGACCGCCCCGACCTTCAGGTAGACGTTGATCTTGCCCGGTGCTCGCGCGTGGACCCGGTTCGACGTCGTCGCGCGCTGGGCCATGCATCCACGCTACAGGGTGGTGGAGCCGCGCTCGTCCGCGCTGGAAGCGCTCTCGTCGGCGCCCTCCGCATCGTCGTCGCCGTCGCCGTCCTCGCCCGCCGCGGCCGGAACCGCACCGCCGCGGACCGGCACGCGCGCCGGGTCGAGCGTGCGGCCGAGGGCGGTGAACGCCGCGACGTCGAGCTCCTCGCCGCGGGCCGTCTGCGGCACTCCGGCCGACTCGAGCGCGGCGATGGCGGCGGTGCTGTCGCCGAAGAGCGCGGCGAGCGACTGGCGGAGCATCTTCCGCCGCTGTGCGAAGGCCGCGTCGACCACCGCGAAGACGGCACGGCGCAGGGTCTCGTCGCCCGGCTCCTCGCCGCGCTCGAACGAGACGAGGACGCTGTCGACGTTGGGCACGGGCCAGAAGATCTGCCGCGAGACCGTTCCGCCGGTCGTGAACGAGCCGAACCAGGACGCCTTGACGCTCGGGCCGCCGTAGACCTTGGATCCGGGCCCGGCCGCAAGGCGGAGCCCGACCTCGGACTGCACCATCACGACTCCGGAGCGGATGCTCGGGAAGTGCTCGAGGAAGTGCAGCAGCACCGGCACCGAGATGTTGTACGGGAGATTCGCGACGAGCCGCACGGGCTCACCGGGCAGCTCGAGCACCTTCATCGCGTCGGCGCGGATCACGGTGAGCTCGGCGGCGGGCGCCATCAGCTGGACGGTGCGGGGCAGCTGCTCCGCGAGCCGGCCGTCGATCTCGACGGCGACGACCCCGGCGCCGGCCTCGAGCAGGCCGAGCGTGAGCGAGCCGAGGCCCGGGCCGATCTCGACGACGCTCTCGCCCCGCTCCACGCGGGCGAGCTTGACGATGCGCCGGACGGTGTTGGCGTCGTGCACGAAGTTCTGGCCGAGCTTCTTCGTCGGAGTGACATCGAGCAGCTGGGCGAGATCGCGGATCTCGGCGGGACCGAGCAGCTTCGGGACGGCGACCTCGTCGGGCGCCGTCTCCGCCGCGTGCCGGCCGGTCATGCCAGCTGCCCGACCGGCTCCGACGGCTCCGAGCCGACCTCGCCGCCCCACTCGCCGTAGACCTGCTCGGTGTTGGAGGTGATCGTGGCGGCGAGGTGGCCGACGTCGGTCTCGAGGGTCGCGGCCATCGAGCGCAGGGTGTGCGGGATGAGGTACGGCGCGTTCGGGCGGCCGCGGAACGGCTCCGGAGTGAGGTAGGGCGCATCGGTCTCGACGAGGATCAGGTGGCGCGGGGTGGCGATCAGCGCCTCGCGCAGCGACTCGGCGTTCTTGAACGAGACGGTGCCGGCGAAGGAGAGGTACCAGCCCTCGTCCGCGCACATCCGTGCCATCTCGGCGTCGCCGGAGAAGCAGTGGAAGACGGTGCGCTCGGGGGCCCCGACCCGGCGGAGGGTCTCCATGACCTCGCGGTGCGCGTCGCGGTCGTGGATCTGCAGCGCGGTGCCGGTCTCCTTCGCGATGCGGATGTGCTCCTCGAACGAGCGGAACTGGGCGGCGCGGCCGCTCTCGCCGGTGCGGTAGAAGTCGAGACCGGTCTCGCCGACGGCGCGCACGCGCGGCTGAGTCGCCAGCTCGGCGATCACGGCGAGGGCGTCGTCGAGCTCGCCCCGCTCCTCGAGGGCGGGCGCCTCGTTGGGGTGGATCGCGACGGCGGCGAGCATGCGCGGCTCGGAGGCGGCGCGCTCGGCCGACCAGCGGCTGGTCTCGACGTCGGTGCCGACCTGCACGACGCCGCGGACGCCGACCGTGGAGGCGCGGTCGAGCTGCTCGCGGTAGTCGAGCGGCTCGAGGCCGTCGGAGATCTCGAGGTGCGTGTGATTGTCGTAGACGGGGACGACGAGCGCCTCGGGCAGCGGCGGGTACGTCAGGTCGCGGCCGGACGTGTTCTCGCGGGCGCGGACGTGCTGGCTGTCGGTCATGGCTCCAGGCTACCGGGGCGGGGCGGCGGGGCCTCGGAGGGGGGATCCGGAGAGTCCGCGCTTGCGGAGGGTGGATCTCGATACGCCCGCAAGCGGGCTACTCGATCAGCATGAGGGGGGCGACGCAACCGCAGGTGACGGCGGCCGCAGCAGCAGCATGCTGGTCGAGTAGCCGCCGCAGGCGGCGTATCGAGACCCCGCGCCTGCAGACGGTGGATCTCGATACACCCGCGCAGCGGGCTACTCGATCAACAGAGGGGCGCCCGCGAAGCGGGCTCCTCGTGCATGCCGACGCCCGCGGAGCGGGCTCCTCGATCAGCAGGGAGGACGCGTCAGGACTCCGGGACCTCGATGCGGGGGAAGAGCGGGGCGAGGGTGCCGACGGTGGTGCCGACGGGCAGCTGTCCCCACTCCCCCGCCGCGCGGAGCGGCTGGGCCGGGAGGGCGCCGAGCGCGTCCTGGACGCCGAGCGCCTCCCAGAGCGCGGTGGTCGCGCGGGGCACGACCGGCGAGAGCAGGACGGCCAGGGCGCGCAGCCCCTCCGACGCCGTGTAGAGCACGGTGCCGAGGCGCTCGCGCTCGTCCTTCTTGGCCAGGGCCCACGGCTCCTGCTCGGTGATGTAGCCGTTGAGCTCGTCGACGATCGTCCAGACGGCGGTGATGGCGTCGTGGATCGCGAGGGTCTCGATCGAGCGGTCGGCCGCGGACGCCGCCTCCGCGACCGTCGCCTGCACGCGCTCCTCCGCCTCGGTCGCCGCCGAGGGCTCGGGCACGACGCCGTCGTAGTAGCGGTGCAGCATGGCGATGACCCGCGAGGCGAGGTTGCCGAAGCCGTTCGCGAGCTCGGCCTGGTACCGCGCCGCGAGGTCCTCCCAGGAGAACGAGCCGTCCTGCCCGAAGGTGATGGCGCGCATGAAGTAGTAGCGGAACGCGTCCGAGCCGAAGGTGTCGGTGATCTGCTCCGGCGCGATGCCGGTGAGCTTCGACTTCGACATCTTCTCGCCGCCGACGAGCAGCCAGCCGTGGCCGAAGACCTGCTTCGGCACGTCGAGCCCGGCGGCCATCAGCATCGCGGGCCAGATCACCGCGTGGAAGCGGAGGATGTCCTTGCCGACGATGTGGGTCGCCGGCCAGCGGCGCTCGAACTCCGCCTCGTCCTGGCCGTAGCCGACGGCGGTGATGTAGTTGAGCAGCGCGTCGAACCAGACGTAGACGACGTGCGAGTCGTCCCACGGCACCTTCACGCCCCAGTCGAAGCTCGAGCGCGAGATCGAGAGGTCGGCGAGGCCCTGGCGCACGAAGCTGACGACCTCGTTGCGCGCCGACTCGGGCTGCACGAAGTCGGGGCGCTCCTCGTAGAGCGCGAGCAGTCGCTCGGTGTACTCGCTCATCTTGAAGAAGTAGTTCTTCTCCTTGAGCAGCTCGACCGGCTTGGAGTGGATCTTGCAGACGTACTGGCCCTCGTACTCGCCGGTTCCCTCGTCGAGGTCGGAGAGCTGCTTGTACTCCTCGCAGCCCACGCAGTAGTAGCCCTCGTACTCGCCGGTGTAGATCGCGCCCTGGTCGTAGAGCTTCTGCAGGAACTTCTGCACGTTGACCTCGTGGCGCTGCTCCGTGGTCCGGATGAAGTCGTCGTTCGCGATGTCGATCGTCGACAGCAGCGGCTTCCAGGCGTTCTGCACCAGGCGGTCGGCCCACTCCTGCGGGGTCGTGCCGTTCGCGGTGGCGGTGCGGAGGATCTTCTGGCCGTGCTCGTCGGTGCCGGTCAGCAGCCAGGTGTCGTCGCCCGCCTGGCGGTGCCAGCGGGTGAGGACGTCCGCGGCGACCTCGGTGTACGCGTGCCCGATGTGGGGGACGTCGTTCACGTAGAAGATCGGGGTCGTGAGATAGAAGGAGGCGCCGTCGGACATGGCGACCATCCTATGGTTCGGCGCCCGAGCCTCCCGCTGTGTGACGGAGCGGTCCCGGACGCGACCCCGGGCCCGGCTCAGCCGCGACGGGAGGCGAGGGCCGCCTCGTACAGCGCGCGCTTGGAGAGGCCGGTCATCTCCGCGACCTCGGCCGAGGCCTCCTTCAGCCGCGCGCCGGCCGCGACCCGCTCGAGCACGTCCGCGAGCCCGTCCTCGAGGGAGGCCTCGCGCTCGGGGGCGCCCTCAACCACCAGGCAGATCTCGCCGCGGAGGCCGTCGGCCGCCCACTCGGCGAGCTCGGCGGCGGTGCCGCGGCGCACCTCCTCGAACATCTTGGTCAGCTCGCGGCAGACGACCACCCGGCGCTCGGGCCCCATCGCCTCGACCAGATCGGCGAGGGAGTCGCCGATGCGGTGCGGCGACTCGAAGAAGACCATCGTGCGGCGCTCGTCGACGAGCGAGCGGAACAGCGTGACCCGCTCGCCGTGCTTGCGCGGCAGGAAGCCCTCGAAGCTGAAGCGGTCGGTGGGCAGGCCGGAGACGGCGAGCGCCATCAGCACGGCGGACGGGCCGGGCAGGGCGGTCACCCGGACGCCGGCGGCGACGGCGGTCTCGACGAGGTGGTAGCCCGGGTCGGAGACGGTGGGCATGCCGGCGTCGCTCAGGACCAGGAGGTCCTCCTCGCGGGCGAGCTCGACCAGCTCGGCGGAGCGCTCGCGCTCGTTGTGGTCGTGCAGGGCGTAGAGCTGCGGGCGGTTCTCGATCCCGAGGGCGCGGAGCAGCTGGATGGTGACGCGGGTGTCCTCCGCGGCGATGTGCCGGGTGCTCTCGAGCGCCTCGACGAGCCTCCGCGTCGCGTCGCCGAGATTGCCGATGGGCGTGCCGGCCAGGATGATCATCCGTCCATCCTCCCAGTCGCCGCGCGACGGCGCCCGACCGCGGCCGGGCGGCGGAACCGCGCGCCGTTAGCATGGCCGGGTGACGGACCGACCGCAGCGAGACTTCGACGACCTGCTCCTGGACTCCGCGGGGGCCTCGCGCGCCGTGCCGGTCGGGCCCGCGGACGGGAGCGCGGGCACCAGTACCGCCGAGAGCGGGGCCGACACCGGCACCGCGAGCACCGCCGCCGCGCGCGTCCGCGAGAGCGCCCCCGACCTGCCCCGCGGCTCCTGGTTCGACGACGTGCACGACCGTCTCGTCGCGACCACCGCGCGCCGCCGGCTCTGGGAGCTCGGGCTCCCGATCCTGGTCGTCGTGGTCGCCGCCGTGCTCCGCCTCTGGAACCTCGGCCACCCGCGCTCGCTGGTCTTCGACGAGACCTTCTACGTCAAGGACGCCTGGACCCTCTGGAACCTCGGCTTCGAGGGCGCCTGGCCCGAGAACCCCGACCCGGGCTTCGCCACCGGCGCGGTCGACGTCTTCACCGGCGCCCCCTCCTTCGTGGTGCACCCGCCGCTGGGCAAGTGGATCATCGGGCTCGGGATGGGCCTGCTCGGCGCGGACGACAGCGTCGGCTGGCGCCTCACCACCGCGATCGTCGGGATCCTCGCGGTCGCCCTCGTGATCGTGATCGGGAAGCTGCTCTTCCGCTCCACCTTCCTCGCCTCGCTGGCCGGCCTGCTGCTCGCCATCGACGGGCACGCGATCGTGATGTCGCGGGTCTCGCTGCTCGACGGCATCCTGATGTTCGTCGCGCTCTGCGGGGTCGCCGCGATCCTGCTGGACCGGCGCTGGGCCGAGGAGCGGATGGCCGCGAAGGTCGCTGCGGGCGATCTGCCGAGCTGGGGACCTGTGCTCTGGTGGCGGCCCTGGCTGCTGACCGCCGGTCTGCTCTTCGGCCTCGCGGCGGGGGTGAAGTGGACGGGGATCTACTTCCTCGCCGCATACGGCGTCTACGCGGTGGTCGTCGACGCACTGCTGCGGCGGCGCGCGGGCGTGCCGTTCTGGGTCAGCGGCGCGATCCTCAAGCAGGGTCCCGTCACCTTCCTCCTGGTCGTGCCGATCGCGCTGATCGCCTACCTCGGCACCTGGCTGGGCTGGCTGCGCACCTCGGGCGGCTGGGCGCGGCAGTGGGCGACGGAGGCACCGGGCAACGCCTGGACCGGCGCGCTCGCCTGGGTGCCGGACTGGGCGCAGAGCCTCTGGCACTACCACGTGCAGATGTACGACTACTCGATCAATCTGCGCGCCACGCACCCCTACGAGGCCAACCCTCTGACCTGGCTGCTGATGCTGCGGCCGACGAGCATGTACTTCGTCGACCAGGCGACCGGGGTCGACGGCTGCGCGGCGGTGCGCTGCGACGAGGCGATCACCTCGGTCGCGAATCCGCTGATCTGGTACGCCGGCGTGCTGGCGCTGGTCTACCTGCTCTACCGGCTCGCCCGCTACCGCGAGTGGCGCGCCGGCTTCGTGCTGATGGGCATCGTCGCCGGCTACCTGCCCTGGATGCTCTACCTCGACCGCACCGTCTTCCAGTTCTACTGCGTGGTCTTCGAGCCGTACATGATGCTGGCGCTCGCGCTGACGGCGGGGGTGGTGATCGGCAAGCGGGGTGACGAGCGCGGCAGGCGGACCCGCGGCATCGTGATCGTGCTGATCTTCGTGGTGCTCGCGGCGGCCCTCACGGCCTACTTCTACCCGCTCTGGACCGGGCAGCAGACGTCCTTCTCGTTCTGGCAGGCGCACATGTGGCTGCCCTCGTGGGTCTGATCACCCGGATCGGACCCGGCCTCGCGGTCTGCGCGGCAGCGGCGGTGCTCGCGTTCGCGGTGCACCTGGCCGTGCCCGCGGTGCCGATGCTGACGGCCGCGGTGGCGCTCGGGATCCTGGTCGCGCAGCTGCCCGCGGCCCGTCCGCTGCTGAGCGGCCGGCTGGCACCGGGGCTGAAGTTCTCCTCGCGCACGCTGATGCGCACCGGCATCGTCCTGCTGGGGCTGAAGCTCTCGCTCGTCGACATCGCCGCGCTCGGCTGGGGCGCGATCCTGATCGTCGTCGCGATCGTGCTCGCGACCTTCGGACTGACCTACGGGCTCGGGCGGGCGCTGCGGCTGCCCGGCCGCGAGCCGCTGCTGCTGGCCGCCGGCTTCTCGATCTGCGGGGCCTCGGCGATCGGCGCGATGGCCGGGGCGACCCGGGCGAAGGAGGAGGAGCAGGCGGTGCCGGTCGCGCTGGTCACCCTCTGCGGCACCCTCGCGATCGCGGTGCTGCCGGCGCTGCGGTATCCGCTCGGCCTCTCGGACGTCGAGTTCGGGCACTGGGTGGGCGCGTCGGTGCACGACGTCGGCCAGGTGGTGGCGACGGCGCAGGTCGCGGGGGCGTCGGCGCTCGCGATCGCGGTGGTGGTGAAGCTGACCCGCGTGGTGATGCTCGCGCCGATGGTGGCCGTGGCCGCCGCGGTGACCCGGCGCGCCGGTGCCGAGGGCGGGCCGCGACCCGCGATCGTGCCGCTGTTCGTGGTCGGCTTCCTCGCGGCGGTGCTGGTGCGGACGCTCCTGCCACTGCCGGAGGGTGTGCTGGTCGCGGCGGACACGACGCAGACCTGGCTGCTGGCGGCGGCGCTCTTCGCGCTCGGGAGCGGGGTACGGCTGCGGGCGCTGCTCACGACGGGCTGGCGGGCGCTGGTCGTCGCGCTCGCCTCCTGGTTCGCGATCGCGGCGATGGCGCTGGCGGCGGTGCACGCGACGCTCTGACAGTGCGTCGCTGCCTGGGACTGTTACGGGATGCGACGGCTTCGCGCGGCGGTGTCGGCGGCGCCCGCTAGCGTCGATCGCATGGCAGATCGCGAGTACGGCTTCAAGACGCGGGCAATCCACGCCGGCAACATCCCCGACCCGGTGACGGGAGCGCGAGCGCTGCCGATCTATCAGACGAGCGCCTTCGTCTTCGACGACACCTCCGACGCGGCGGCGCGGTTCGCGCTGCAGAAGTACGGGAACATCTACTCCCGGCTCTCCAACCCCACCGTCGCCTCGTTCGAGGAGCGGGTCGCGAGCCTCGAGGGCGGCCTCGGCGCGGTGGCCACCGCCTCCGGCCTGTCGGCGCAGTTCATCACCTTCGCGGCGCTGGTCGGCGCGGGCGACCACGTCGTCTCCTCCGCCAACCTCTACGGCGGCTCGATCACCCAGCTCGACGTGACGCTGCGCCGCTTCGGCGTCGAGACCACCTTCGTCCAGTCGAGCGACCCGGCCGACTACGCCGCCGCGATCACCGACAAGACCAAGGTGCTCTACGCCGAGACGATCGCGAACCCCTCCGGCGAGATCGCCGACATCGAGGGCCTGGCCGCCGTCGCGCACGCCGCCGGCATCCCGCTGATCATCGACTCGACCGTCGCGACGCCGTACCTGGTCCGCCCGATCGAGTGGGGCGCCGACATCGTCATCCACTCGGCCACCAAGTTCCTCGGCGGGCACGGCACCACCCTCGGCGGCGTCGTCGTCGAGTCGGGCCGCTTCCACTACTCGCACGAGAAGTTCCCGCTCCTGCACGACGCGGTCGCCTCCTACGGCGGTCTCTCCTGGGACGGCAACTTCGGCGAGTACGGCTTCCTCACGCGCCTCCGCGCCGAGCAGCTGCGCGACATCGGCCCGGTCCTCGCCCCGCACTCGGCCTTCCTGCTCGCGCAGGGCGTGGAGACCCTGCCGTACCGGATCCAGGCGCACGTCGACAACGCCCGCCGCGTCGCGGAGTGGCTCGACGCCGACCCGCGCATCGAGGAGGTCTACTGGGCCGGCCTTCCCGCGCACCCGCACCACGAGCGCGCGCAGAAGTACCTGCCCAAGGGCCCCGGCTCGGTCTTCAGCTTCGTGGTCAAGGGCGGCCGCGCCGTCGGCCAGACCTTCATCGAGTCGGTCGACCTCGCCAGCCACCTCGCCAACATCGGCGACGCGAAGACGCTGGTGATCCACCCCGCCTCGACGACGCACGCGCAGCTCACTGAGCAGCAGCTGCTGCACGCCGGCGTGCTGCCCGGTCTCGTCCGGCTCTCGGTCGGCATCGAGGACGCGGACGACATCATCTACGACCTCGACCAGGCGCTCACCCGCGCGGTCGAGGCGCACGGAACGCCGGACGCACCGACCGAGCTGCCCGACGACGTCTCGGTGACCATCGACTCCCCGACCGTGGAGGTCTGACCATGAGCGACACCGCCACCGCGCCCGCGACCACCGCGACGACGGAGGCCGACGACACCGTCGTCGCGCACCTGTCCAACGGGCTCAGCTGCTCCGTGCCGACGAACTCGCCCCTGGCGAAGCTGCTGAAGTCGCAGCGCACCTGGGTCGGGCCGGACGCGAAGAAGCGGCTCGAGATCCTCCGCCGCGCGAAGACCGTCGCGATCGTCGGCGCCTCGCCGAACCCGGCGCGCTCCTCCTACTTCGTCTCGACCTACCTCCAGCAGTCGAGCGACTACGAGCTGTACTTCGTGAACCCGAACGCGAAGGAGATCCTGGGGCAGCCGGTCTACAAGAGCCTCGCCGACCTCCCCGTCGTGCCCGACATCGTCGACGTCTTCCGCAAGGCGAGCGACATCCCCTCGGTCATCGACGACGTCGTCGCCATCGGCGCGCCGACGGTCTGGGTGCAGCTCGGCATCTGGAATCAGGAGGCCGCCGAGTACGGCGAGTCGAAGGGCCTCACCGTGGTGATGGACCGCTGCCTCAAGGTCGAGCACGCCCGCTTCCACGGCGGCCTGCACCTCCTCGGCTTCGACACCGGCCAGATCACCTCCCGCAAGACCCTGCGCTGACGCCGCCCCTCCTCCCCCGCGAGATGCCACTTGTGCACGCTTTTCACGGCGTGTCGCGTGCACAAGTGGCATCTCGCTGAGAGGGTCAGTCGCCCTTCACGTTGACGAGCTGGCGGAGGGTGTGCCGGATCTCGACGAGGTCGGCCGCGTCGGCCATCACCCGGTCGATCGGCTTGTAGGCCGCCGGGATCTCGTCGATGAAGGCGTCGGTGTCGCGGTACTCGATGCCGGCCATCGCCTCGCGCAGCTGCTCGTGGCTGAAGGTCTTCCGCGCCGCCGAGCGCGAGTACTCGCGACCGGCGCCGTGCGGCGACGAGTTCAGCGACATCGCGTCGCCGCGCCCGACCACCACGTAGGACGCGGTCCCCATCGAGCCGGGGATGAGCCCCGGCCGTCCGGCGTCGGCCTGGATCGCGCCCTTCCGGCTGACCCAGACGTCCCGGCCCCAGTGCCGCTCCTTCTCGGTGAAGTTGTGGTGGCAGTTGATCCGCTCCCGCTCCTGGACCGCGACGCCGCTCCACTCCGCGAGCTGGCGGACGACCCGGTCCATCATCTCCTCGCGGTTGAGCAGCGCGAACCGCTGCGCCCAGCGCAGCTCGGCGACGTAGCGGTCGAACTGCTCCGTTCCCTCGACCAGGTAGGCGAGGTCGGGGTCCGGCAGCGCGATCCAGTGCCGCTCGCAGTACTCGCGGGCGATCCGTATGTGCTCGGTCGCGATCCGGTTGCCCACGCCCCGGGAGCCGGAGTGCAGGAACAGCCAGACCGCGTCGGTCTCGTCGACGCTCACCTCGATGAAGTGGTTGCCGCTGCCGAGCGAGCCGATCTGCAGCCGCCAGTGCTTCGCGGACCGCGCCGGGTCGAAGCCCGCCTCGACGGCGAGCGCCTCCAGCTCGGCCACCCGAGGCTCGGCGGTCGCGACGACCTTGCGGTTCGCCGCCCCCGCTGACAGCGGGACCGCGCGCTCGATCTGCCGCCGCAGCTCGCCCAGGTCGCGGCCGGCGAGGTCGCTCCGGGAGAACTGCGTGCGCACGGCGATCATGCCGCAGCCGATGTCGACGCCCACGGCCGCCGGGATGAGCGCGCCGAGGGTCGGGATGACCGAGCCGACCGTCGCGCCGAGTCCGAGGTGGGCGTCGGGCATCAGCGCCAGGTGGGGGTGGATGAACGGCATCTCCGAGGCGGTGAGCGCCTGCTGCCGCGCGTTGTCGTCCAGGATGCTCGCCCAGGAGACGAGCCGCTCCGTGATTCTCTGCATGGTCCTTCCTCTCGTGAAGGCCCGGCGGTCGCCGGGATCGGGGTGGGACGCGCTCGGGGCGGCGGGCTGCCGCGAGCCGACCGCGAGGCCCCTCCCCTGCAGAGGAGCGCCGACGCACGAGGGCCCCGAGACGGTGTCGTCCGGGAGCCCGCGGCGGATGCCTAGGGGTGCCGGACGACGCCGGGCTGGAGGTTCGCGGGACCGCGCTTCGAGCGTTCGAGCTCGACCGCGCCGACGAGGGCGCGGGGGCGGTCGGCGACGAGCAGCTCGACGCGGGTCGATCGATTCGCGGTCACGGGCTGCTCCTTCCGGGCGTCGGGGGTGCGCACTCCGGTGGCGCGCCCGCCGAAGGTAGCAGCGCCCGGCGCGGCCGTGCAACCCGGGCGTGTCGCGCGGCACGGCCCGTCGCGACGTCCAGGCGCAGGATCCTCCTGGCCCCTCCCGGAGCGCCTCCCCCTCGAGTCGGAGTCTCCTCCGCATCGCGTGGGCGCTCTCTGGGCGACCCCTCCGTGTCCCCGGAATCGTGACAGCGACAGGAGTAGGCAGGACGGGCAAGGGAGAACGAACTCCGCCGATCGTGACAACGAATCAGGCCGCCCGGCGGCCACGAAGAGGTGTACGAAACGATGAGAACCACCCGTCCCACTCCATTCGCCCAGCGCCCCCGGCGCCTCCTGATCGCAGGGGTCGCCTGCGGCGCCCTCGCCTTCGGGTCGGTCGCCACGGCACCCGCGGTCTTCGCCGCCGAGGCACCGGTCAGCGCCGCTGCCGCCTCGGCCGCCGCCTGGCCCGTCGTCGCCGAGGGCGAGAACAGCGCCAACGCCCGCACGGTGCAGCACCTGCTGAACGCGGCCGGAGCCTCGCTCGACGCCGACGGCGTCTTCGGCTCCGCCACCGCCGCCGCGGTGACCTCCTTCCAGAGCGCGCGCGGCCTCTCCGCCGACGGCATCGTCGGCGCGCAGACCTGGGCGGCCCTGATCACGACGGTGTCCTCCGGGGACTCCGGCGAGGCGGTCAGCGCGCTCCAGGTCCAGCTGAACAAGGTCGGCGCGAGTCTCACGGTCGACGGCGCGTTCGGTGCCGCGACCCTCGCGGCGGTGAAGAGGGTCCAGTCTGCGGCCGGGCTGACCGTCGACGGCGTCGTCGGACCGCAGACCTGGCAGTCGCTGGTCGGCGCCGGCTCGGGCACCACCCCCGAGCCCGGGCAGCCGGGCGAGACCTTCGCGACCCTCAGTGAGGAGCAGCTCGCCAACGTCCGCACGATCATCGCGGAGGGCAAGACCGCCGGTGTGCCCGAGTACGGCTGGGTCGTCGCCATCGCCACGGCGATGCAGGAGTCGCGACTGCGGAACCTCTCCGGCGGCGACCGCGACTCGGTCGGCCTCTTCCAGCAGCGCCCGTCCGCGGGCTGGGGCGACGCGGCCGACCTCGTCGACCCGGTCTACGCCTCGAGGGCGTTCTACGGGGCGGCGAACAGCCCCACCACGAACACCGGACTGACGGACATCGCCGGCTGGGAGTCGATGTCGGTGACCGAGGCGGCCCAGGCCGTCCAGGTCTCCGCCTACCCGGACGCCTACGCGCAGTGGGAGACCCTGGCGCGCGAGGCCGTCGAGAGCGAGGGATGAGGATCATGAGCACCACGGAGATCAGCACGACAGAGACCGGCACGACCGGCACCACCACCACGACGGCCCCCGAGACCCGGCGCCCGCGGAGCCTCGGCACCCGTGCCCTCGCGATCGTCACCGCCCTGCTGCTCGCCCTCGGCGTCAGCGTCGGCACGGCGACCAGCGCCCAGGCGGCCGACTGGCCCGTCCTCTCCTCCGGCTCGACCGGCGAGGACGTGACCACTGCGCAGTACCTGCTGCGCTCCTCCGGTCAGTCGCTCGCCGTCGACGGCGCGTTCGGCGCCGGCACGCAGTCGGCGGTCACCTCCTTCCAGTCCGGCGCGGGCCTCGCGGCCGACGGCGTGATCGGCGCGGCCACCTGGAGTGCGCTGACGGTGACCGAGCAGAGCGGCGCCTCCGGAGACGCGGTCAGCGCGGTGCAGACGCAGCTGAACGCGAACGGCGCGTCCGTCGCCGTCGACGGCGCGTTCGGCGCGGCGACGACCGCCGCGGTGCAGAGCTTCCAGGGCAGTGCGGGACTGACCGCGGACGGCATCGTCGGGCCGGCCACCTGGAAGGCGCTCGTCGCCGGGACCGGCGGCGGCACCACGCCTCCGCCGTCGGGTGACGCCGCTGCGACCGCGCAGGCGATCCTCGACAACCCGGGGATCGAGCTCTACGAGCTGGGCTCGGACGCCGCCTCCACCTCGCTCGCGAACATCCGCGACACGGCCGCCGGCCAGCCCGCGAAGACGAGCCCCGAGGGCGACGCCGGGGTGACCTCGGTCGCGCTGAACCCGGCCATGCTCGACGCGCTGCTGAAGCTGAACACGCAGTACGGCCACACGCTGCGGGTCACCTCGATCGCTGGTGAGGACCACTCCACCGGCTCCGGCCACTACACCGGCGACGCGCTCGACATCGACCTGATCGACGGCGTCCGGGTCTTCGAGGGCGCCGACCACCAGGCGATCCAGAACGCCTGCGCCGAGATGGGCGCGACGCTCACGCTCGGCCCCGGCGACGCGGGCCACTCGGACCACGTGCACTGCGAGTTCTGACACGCGGGACCTCGATCCCGGTACTCGGAATCAGGGGGGGGCGGGCGCTCGATCGGGCGCCCGCCCCCTTCCGTGCGCGAGGCGTAGTCTCGGGAGATGAGTGCATACGTCTCCGCCTTCGACCTGTTCAGCGTGGGGATCGGCCCCTCCAGCTCGCACACGGTCGGCCCGATGCGGGCGGCCCTCGCGCTCGCCGAGCGACTGCGCGACGCGGGGCTGCTCGACCGGGTGAGCCGCGTGGTCTGCACGCTCTACGGCTCGCTCGGCTCGACAGGCATCGGCCACGGGACGCCGGACGCGATCGTCGCCGGGCTGTCCGGGCTGCACCCGGAGACCTGCGATCCGGCGGAGGTCCGCGGCGCGTGGGCTCGGCTCGACGAGGACGGAGCGATCGCGCTCGCGGGCGAGGCGCGCCTCCCGATGACCCGCGACGACATCGCCTTCGAGCCGCGCACCCGGCTCCCCGAGCACCCCAACGCCCTGACGTTCAGCGTCTGGCTCGGCGACGCGGCGCTGCCCGAGTGGGAGGAGACCTACTACTCGATCGGCGGCGGCTTCATCCGGCGGGCCGGTGAGCGCGCCGAGCTGGCCTCGCTCGCTCCGCACCCCTACCCCTTCGTCTCCGCGCTCGACCTGCTCGCGACCTGCGACCGGACCCGCTCGAGCATCGACGAGATCGCCGCCGCGAACGAGCGGGCGCTGCACCCCGGTCTCGACGTCGACGCCCGGCTCGACGCGATCTGGGACGCGATGGCCGCCTGCGTCGAGCACGGCCTGGCGACCGAGGGCGTCCTGCCCGGCGGGCTGGGCGTGCAGCGCCGCGCCTCCGTCCTGCGCGGCCGGCTCGAGGCGTTCGAGGACGACCCGCTGGACCGTGCGCGGGCGACCTCGGTGGAGTGGCTGCACGCGTTCGCGCTCGCGGTGAACGAGGAGAACGCGGCCGGCGGTCGCGTCGTCACCGCGCCGACGAACGGGGCGGCGGGCATCATCCCGGCCGTCGCGCACCACTACCTCCGCTTCGTGCCCGGGGCGGACCGTGCGGGCATCCGGCGGTTCCTGCTCACCGCGACGGCGATCGGCTCGCTCTGCAAGACCAACGCCTCGATCTCGGGCGCGGAGGCCGGCTGTCAGGGCGAGGTCGGCTCGGCGTGCGCGATGGCGGCGGGTGCGCTCTGCGCGGTGCTCGGCGGGACCCCGCGCCAGGTGGAGAACGCGGCGGAGATCGCGAT
This sequence comes from Rathayibacter sp. VKM Ac-2857, assembly GCF_013205025.1. Taxonomy (GTDB): domain Bacteria; phylum Actinomycetota; class Actinomycetes; order Actinomycetales; family Microbacteriaceae; genus Rathayibacter. The sequence continues at coordinate 325,280 of NZ_JABMLE010000002.1, forward strand.
GGAGCACCACCTCGGGCTGACCTGCGACCCGGTCGGCGGACTGGTGCAGATCCCGTGCATCGAGCGCAACGCGATCGCCGCCTCGACCGCGGTCAGCGCGGCGCGGCTGGCGCTGCACGGCGACGGCACGCACCGGGTCTCGCTCGACACGGTGATCGAGACGATGCGGCAGACCGGCATCGACATGTCCTCGAAGTACAAGGAGACCAGCGAGGGCGGGCTCGCGGTCAACGTCATCGAGTGCTGAGGCGCCGGCGCTGCGTCGTCGAGCGCTGACGCGCCGGTGCTGCGTCGTCGAGTGCCGACACCGCGGCGGGGACGGCGGATGACCGGGCGTTACGCGCCCGGGTGCGCAGCGTCGGTGGTGGGACCTAGCGTGGCCGGGTGACCAGCTCCCCGTACCTCGCCCGGCCGATCGTCTCGACCCAGTGGCTCGCCGACCACCTCGGCCGCGAGAACCTCGTCGTGATCGACGCGAGCGTGCTGTTCGTCCCCGGCTTCGACGGCCGCTACCGCTACCTCAGCGGCGAGGACCAGTACCTGGTCGAGGGCCACGTGCCCGGCGCCGTCTTCGCCGACCTGATCGAGCAGCTCTCCGACGCCGAGGCGGCGCACCCGTTCTCGCGCCTCGACCCGGAGCGCTTCGCCGCCGCGGTCGGCGCACTCGGCATCGACGACGACGCGGTCGTGGTCGTCTACGACTCCGCCGTGGGGCAGTGGGCCTCGCGGCTGTGGTGGCTGCTGCGCGCGGCCGGCCACGACGCCGTCGCGGTGCTCGACGGCGGCCTGACCGCCTGGCGCCGGGAGGGGCGCGCCGTCGAGACCGGGCACGTCGCTCCCGTCGCCGGCCCCGGCATCGCCGTCCGCGAGGAGCGCCCGCTCTGGATCGACAAGACCGGGGTCGAGCGGATCGTCCGCGGCGAGTCGCCCGGCGCCCTCGTCTGCGCGGTCCCACCGAAGGAGTTCACCGGCGAGGCCGGGCAGCGCCCGCGCCGCGGGCACCTCCCCGGCTCGATCAGCGTCCCGGCCGCGCGCCTCGTCGACCGGGAGACGAACACGCTCCTGCCGCCGGACCGGCTGCGGGCGCTCTTCGGCGAGGCGCTCCGGGCCGAGCGGATCGTCCTCTACTGCGGCGGCGGCATCGCGGCGACCGCGGACGCGCTCGCCCTCGCCGTGCTCGGCGTCGACACCGCGGTCGTCTACGACGGCTCGCTCAACGAGTGGGCCGCCGATCCCGACGCCCCGCTCGTCGTCACGGCCGCCTGACAGGCTCCTCCTCGCGGCCGGGCAGCTCCTCCGGCAGTCGCGTCGTCGGCAGCGCGCAGACGAACGCCTCGCAGGAGTAGGCCGTCGGCAGGCCGTCGCGCGACGTCCGGCCCTCGAAGAGCTCGAAGCCGGCGCCGGCCCACTCGGCCGCCGCCTCGTCGGTCACGACCGCGAGCACGCCCAGCCCGGTCTCCCGGGCGCCGGTCTGCAGTTCGGCACGCGCGCCGTCGTCGGGCACGACGACGACCAGCTGCGTGACCGGTCGCGCGAGGCGCTCCGCCAGGGCGAGCACCCCGCCGAACCCCATCGGCTGCCCGAGCGCGCCCGGTGCGATGCCCGCGACCACGGCCTCCGCCGCGTCCCGGTAGCGCCGCTCCCCCGTCAGCAGGTACAGCCCGTGGGCCGCCTCGGCCGCCGCGGAGAGTCCCGAGGGGTAGGCGCCCTCGGAGGGATCCGCCGCCAGCAGCAGCCCGCGCGCGGTGAGCGCCGGATCGCCGCCGCCGGGCAGCGCGAACGGCGGCCAGACCGGCGCCGCGTCCAGAGCGCCGTCGATCAGTGACCGCGCGACGACCGCGTAGCGGGGCGACCCCTCGGCGAGCGCCAGCTGCAGCAGTCCGCCGGCGAGCATGCCGAGATCCTCGAGCGCCGGACGCGCGGCGGAGACGGAGTCGCCCAGCGACGCGCGGACACTCACCCGGCCATCAGGCAGGTGCCGCTCGATCAGCAGCTCCGCGGCGTCCCGCGCCGCCGCGATCCAGTCCTCCCGGCCCAGCGCCCGCCCGGCCCGCGCGAGCGCTCCGATCGCCAGTCCGTTCCAGCCGGTGACGACCTTCTCGTCGAGTGCGGGCGGGGTCAGATCCGTGCGGTCCTCGGCGAGGTAGTAGCCGCCCTCCGAGCGCTGCCCGTCGATGACGCTCTCGGAGTCCTGCGCGCTGGCGAAGCCGCCGCTCGGCCGGCGCAGCGTCGCGAGCAGGAAGGACGCGACGCCCTGCGCCACCCCGGCGAGCGCCTCCCGGTCGGTGCCGTCGCGCCCGAGCAGCAGCGCCGCGACGTCGAGCAGCTGGGCGTTGTCGTAGAGCATCCGCTCGTAGTGCGGATCGCTCCAGTCCTCGCGCGTCGCGTAGCGGAAGAAGCCGCCGTCGCGATCGTGCAGCGGCGAGCCCGCCAGCGTCAGCAGCGTCCGCTCGGCCAGCCCCGCCCCGTCGTCCCGCGTCGCCAGGAACCCGAGCACCGGCGCCACCGGGAACTTCGGCGCGCCGCCGAACCCGCCGTGCACCCGGTCCTCCTCGGCAGCGAGCGCCCCGACGGCCTGACCGAGGGCGGCGTCGTCCGGCAGCGCGCCGCCCTGCGGCACCACCGCCGTCGCCTCCCGCAGCGCCGTGCTCAGCGACCCCGCCGTCGCCTGCACCTCGTCGCGCCGCAGCCGCCACGCCTCCGCCACCGCATCGAGCACGTCCGAGAACGCCGGCACCCCGCCGACCGCCCGCGGCGGGAAGTAGGTCCCCGCGTAGAAGGTCTCGCCGGTGGGAGTCGTGAACACCGTCAGCGGCCAGCCCAGATTCCGCGTGAACGCGCTCGCCGCCGTGAGATAGGCGGTGTCGACGTCCGGATGCTCCTCCCGGTCCACCTTGATCGCCACGAACTGCTCGTTCAGCCGCGCCGCCAGCACCGGATCCGAGAACGACTCCCGCGCCATCACGTGGCACCAGTGACAGGTCGCGTACCCGATCGACACCAGAACCGGCACGTCCCGGCGCACCGCCTCGGCGAACGCCTCCTCCCCCCACGGGAACCAGTCGACAGGGTTGTCGGCGTGCGAGCGGAGGTACGGACTGACACTGCTGCGAAGTCTCTCGGCCATGCCCTCCACGCTAGACGCGCCGCCCCGCCCGCGAGGCCGTTCCTGCTGATCGAGCAGCCCGCGCAGCGGGCGTATCGAGCGGACGGGGCGCCTTCGGCGCCAGCGCAGGGCGGGGAAGAGACCGACGTTCATGCGGTGGTGGGTCTCGATACGCCCCTGCGGGGCTACTCGACCAGCATGCTGCGGGCGTCTCTTCCAAGTAGATCCACCACCGCCGGAAGCCGAGTCTGCAGACCCGACCTGCTGACGACCGCGGGTCTCGATACGCCCCTCCGGGGCTACTCGACCAGCATGAGGCGCGGGCATCTCTCCCGGCAGAACGACCAGCGCCGGAGAGCGCTGCCCATGCTGATCGAGTAGCTCGCGCAGCGGGCGTATCGAGATCCACCACCGGCAGAAGATGAGTCTGCAGACCCGGCCTGCCGACGACCGTGGGTCTCGATACGCCCCTGCGGGGCTACTCGACCAGCATGAGCGTGCGCGGTTTCGGCGTGGAGAATCTCACCCGGAGGGGTGGACGCGGTGCCTCGTCGCGGCTCCTGGCTCGGGTCTGGCGGGCGCGCCGCAGGCGCGCGGGAAGGAGCCGCGACGAGGCACCGCGTTCACCCACCCGTCAGCACAGCGGACGTCAGCGCTCGAAGAACCACCCCGTCGGCCGCTGCGGCCCCGACGAGGTCCCGCCCCCGCTCGCCCGCCGCCCGAACACCAGGTACGCGATGCTCCCCGCGAACGGCAGGATCACGATCAGCGCCACCCAGCCGACCTTCGCCACCGTCGACAGCCGCCGGTTCGCCAGCACGCCCCGGATCGCGAGGATCAGCAGGACGATGTTGAGGATCACGAGGAGGGACTGCGTGTTCACACTCGGCTCTCTGCTCGGTCCGCGCGGCGCGGGCAGCCACCCGCGGGATTCCGCCGGGAGACCTGGGCATCATGTCACGGCGCCGTAGGATGGAGGGCTCATGTCAGACGTCCTCAGCATCCGGTATCCTCCCGAACTCCCCGTCTCGGCGCGCAGGGACGACATCGCCGCCGCCATCCGCGACCACCAGGTCGTCATCGTCGCCGGCGCCACCGGCTCCGGCAAGACGACGCAGCTGCCCAAGATCTGCCTCGAGCTGGGCCGCGAGAGCATTGCGCACACCCAGCCCCGCCGCATCGCCGCCCGCACCATCGCCGAGCGCATCGCCGAGGAGCTGGACGACGAGGTCGGCGGGATCGTCGGCTACCAGGTCCGCTTCACCGACAAGGCGAGCGCGTCGACCCGGATCAAGCTGATGACCGACGGCATCCTGCTCAACGAGATGAACCACGACCGGATGCTCAGCCGGTACGACACGATCATCATCGACGAGGCGCACGAGCGCAGCCTCAACATCGACTTCCTGCTCGGCTACCTGCATCGCCTGCTCCCCCGCCGCCCGGACCTCAAGCTGATCATCACCTCCGCCACGATCGATCCGCAGAGCTTCGCCGAGCACTTCCGGGACGCCGCCGGCGAGCCCGCGCCGATCATCGAGGTCTCCGGCCGCACCTACCCCGTCGAGATCCGCTATCGCCCGCTCGTCGCCGAGGAGCCCGAGGAGGAGGACGACACCGACGTCCCCGACGCCACGAGCGGCAGCCGCGATCTGATGACCGGCATCGCCGACGCGCTGGCCGAGCTGGCCCGCGAGGACCAGGGCGACGTCCTCGTCTTCCTCTCCGGCGAGAACGAGATCCGCGACGCCGAGGACGCGATCCGCGGGCGGAACCTCCCCGGCACCGAGGTCCTCCCCCTCTACGGCCGACTGTCGGCCGCCGACCAGCACCGCGTCTTCGAGCGCGGGCGCACCCCGGGCGTCCGCCGGCGCGTGGTGCTCGCGACCAACGTCGCCGAGACCAGCCTCACCGTGCCCGGCATCCGCTACGTCATCGACGGCGGCACCGCCCGCATCTCGCGCTACAGCGCCCGCTCGAAGGTGCAGCGCCTGCCGATCGAGGCGATCTCGCAGGCATCGGCGAACCAGCGCTCCGGCCGCTCCGGCCGCACCAGTGCGGGCATCGCGATCCGGCTCTACTCGGAGGAGGACTTCGAGCGCCGCCCCGAGTTCACCGACCCGGAGATCCTGCGCACCGGCCTCGCCGCCGTCATCCTGCAGATGATCTCGCTCGGCCTCGGCGACATCGCCGGCTTCCCGTTCCTCACCCCGCCCGACTCCCGCGGCATCAAGGACGGTCTCGACCTCCTCACCGAGCTCGGCGCGATCCGCGGCGACGCCGCCGCCCCCGCCGACTCCCCTCCGCGAGATGCCACTTCGGTACGCGACACGCCGGAGAAGGCGAGCACAAGTGGCATCTCGCGGGCGGCGGGGGCCGGCAAGGCGCCGCAGCTCACGCGGATCGGGCGGGATCTCGCGCGGCTGCCGATCGATCCGCGGTTCGGGCGGATGGTGATCGAGTCGCGCAAGCACGACGTCAGCCGCGAGGTGATGGCGATCGTCGCCGGGCTGACGATCCAGGACGTCCGGGAGCGCCCGCTCGAGCGTCGCGCGCAGGCCGACCAGCAGCACGCCCGCTTCGTCGACCCCACCAGCGACTTCCTCACCCTGCTCAACCTCTGGAACTACGTGGAGGAGAAGCAGGCCGAGCTCTCCTCCAGCGCCTTCCGCCGGCTCTGCAAGGCCGAGTACCTCAACTACCTCCGCGTGCGCGAATGGCAGGACGTCTTCCGCCAGCTCCGCCAGCTGGCCCGCCCGCTCAAGCTCGAGCTGGGCGAGCCGAAGGTCGACCCCGACGGGATCCACCGAAGCCTGCTCGCCGGGCTGCTCTCGCACCTGGGCATCAAGGACACCACCTCGCAGCAGGCCCAGCGCGCGGCGAAGAACCGCGAGCGCCAGAGCGTCCAGTACGTCGGCGCCCGCAATGCGAAGTTCTCGATCTTCCCCGGCAGCGCACTGGCGAAGAAGCAGCCCGACGCCCTGATGAGCGCCGAGCTGGTCGAGACCAGCAAGCTGTTCGCCCGCTCCAACGCCGCGATCGATCCGGCCTGGGCCGAGGCGATCGCCGGCGACCTGGTGAAGCGGCAGTTCAGCGAGCCGCACTGGGAGAAGGCGCAGGGCGCGGCCGTCGCCTACGAGAAGGTCACGCTCTACGGCGTGCCGATCATCGCGCGCCGCCGCGTGCAGTTCTCCCGGATCGACGCCGGCTACGCCCGCGAGCTCTTCATCCGGCACGCCCTCGTCGAGGGCGAGTGGGACGCCCGGCACGCCTTCGACCGCAAGAACCGGGCCCTGCGCGCCGAGCTCGAGCGCCTCGAGGAGCGCACCCGCCGCCGCGACCTGCTCGTCGACGACGAGGCCGTCTTCGACTTCTACGACCGCCGGGTGCCGCGCGACATCACCTCGGTCCGCTCCTTCGACTCCTGGTGGCGCACGGCCCAGCACGACGAGCCCGACCTGCTGACCATGACGCAGGAGACCCTCCTGCCCGAGGACGCGGAGCAGATCGACGAGACCGCCTTCCCGACCCAGTGGCGCCAGGCCGACCAGCGCTTCCGGCTCTCCTACCGGTTCGAGCCGGGCACGGAGGAGGACGGCGTCACCGTGCACGTGCCGCTCGCGCTGCTGCCGCGCGTCACGCCGCTCGGCTTCGACTGGCTGGTCCCGGGGCTCCGCGCCGAGCTCGTCACCGCGATGATCAAGGCGCTGCCGAAGCACCTGCGCCGGAACGTCGTGCCCGCGAACGACTGGGCGCGCAAGCTCACCGCCGCGCTCCCCCAGGACGTGCCGAACCCGCCGACCGAGTCGTTCGCCGCGACCCTCGCCGGCGCGATCCGCCGCGAGGCCGGCGTCGTGATCGACGCCTCCGACTTCGACCTCGAGCGCATCCCCGCGCACCTCCGCGTCACCTTCGCGATCGCCGACGAGCGCGGCCGCACCGTCGCCGCCGGCAAGGAGCTCGCGCCGCTGGCCGAGCGCCTGCGCGGCCGGGTCCGCGACGAGGTCGCCCGGGTCGTCGAGGCGCGCGTGCCCGACGCTCTCGAGCGCCGCGGCATCAGGACCTGGGACATGGCGGAGCTGCCCCGCGTCACCGACACCCGGCAGGGCGGCAACACGATCCGCGCCTACCCGGCGCTGATCGACGACGGCGACTCCGTCTCGATCCGCCTGCTCGCGACCGCGGAGGACCAGGCCCGCGAGCACCCGCGCGGCGTCCGCCGCCTGCTGCTGCTCGCGACGCCCAGCCCGGTCGCCTACGTGCAGCAGTACCTGACGGCGAACGAGAAGCTCGTGCTCGCGCAGAGCCCGTACCAGAACACGACCGCGCTGTTCGGCGACTGCCTGCTCGCCTGCGTCGACGCGGTGCTCTGGCGGATGAAGCCGGACGGGATGCTCTTCCTCCGCGCCGAGTTCGACGCGGTGCGCGACCGGGTCTCGGCCAACGTGATGGACTCGATGTTCGAGACCGTGAAGACGGTCACCACCGTCCTGACCACGGCGCGCGGGGTCGAGAAGGCGCTCAAGGCCTCCACGAGCATGGCGCTGCTCCCCGCGCTGACCGACGCCCGCGAGCAGCTGACCGGGCTCGTGCACCCCGGCTTCGTCTCCGCGACCGGCCTCGAGCGGCTCCGGCACCTGCCGCGCTACCTCGCCGGCATCACCGAGCGCTTCGGCAAGATCGGCGAGAACGTCGGCCGCGACCGGGTCTGGCTGAACGAGGTGCAGGCCGCGCAGGAGCTCTACCACTCCGCGGGCGGCACGATCCCGCTGCCGCCGCACGCGCCCGAGCGGCTGGTGCGCGCCCGCTGGCTGATCGAGGAGCTGCGCATCAGCTTCTTCGCGCAGAGCCTGGGCACCGTGGAGAGCGTGTCGCTGCAGCGGATCAGGAAGGTCCTCGCGGGCTGACCGGAGTCGCCGCCGGCCGGTTCGGCACACGACGCCGGCGGGCCTCCGCGGGCCGCTAGTGTCGTCCGGTGGGCAGCTACACCGAACTCCTGAGAACCCCCGGCGTGGGTCGCATCATCGCGGCCCAGCTCACCGCGCGCTTCCCGTTCGGGATGCTCTCGCTCGCGTTCCTGCTGCACGTGGAGCGCGTGCACGACTCCTACGCCGCGGCCGGCCTCGTGCTCGGCTCGATGTCGATCGGCCAGGCGATCGCCGGTCCGCTGACCAGCCGCCTGATGGGCCGGCTCGGGATGCGGCGCGTGCTCACCGCGACCCTGATCGTCTGCGCGGCCGCGATCATCGCGATGGCGCTGCTGCCGCTGGAGATCTGGCAGTTCGTCGTCATCGGCTTCGTCGCGGGCCTCAGCATGCCGCCCGTGCAGCCGGCCGTCCGCACGATATACCCGAAGATGGTGCCCAGCTCGCAGCTGACCCCGCTGTTCTCGCTCGACGCCTCGGCGCAGGAGATCATCTGGGTGCTCGGCCCGGTGCTGACGACGTTCGTCTCGATCCAGATCTCGACCGTCGCGGGCATCCTCACCGCCGCGTTCTTCCTGATCGGCGGCGGGATCTGGTTCATCGCCTCGCCCGAGGTCGGCCGGGTGCGCATCCCGCGGTCGCGCCGGAAGCTCGGCGTCGTGCTGACCAAGCCCCCGGTGCTGCTCGCCACGGTGGTCGGCTTCCTGCTGGTCGGCGCCTGCGCCGCGGTCGAGGCGGGCGTCGTGGCGGTCTTCGGCGAGGGCGGAGTGGAGTCGGGCATCGTCCTGGCGGTCTTCGCGGCCGGCTCGCTCCTCGGCGGCCTCACCCTCGGCCACATCCCGATCAGCCGCTGGGCCACCGCGCGGCGGATGCTGATCGTCACGGTCGGCATGGGCCTCGCCGCCTTCTCGACCGACTTCTGGTGGCTCTCGATCACGCTCTTCCTGGCCGGGGTCGGCATCGCGCCGGCCCTCGCCGCCCTCTTCACGATCACCGCGGCGAGCGTGAAGTTCTCCGACACCGCGGAGGCCTACGGCTGGGTCGGCACGGGGCAGCTGATCGGCGCGGCGCTCGGCTCGGCCATCGCCGGCGTGCAGATCGACCAGTCGGGGCCGACCGCCGCGATCGCGGTCGCCGCGGTGTTCGCCTTCGTCGGCTTCGTCGTCCCGGCACTCGGCCGCCGCTACCACCCGGACCTGCGCGGGCGCGACGCGAGCCCGCTGCCCGACACCGAGCCGGTGGAGCTGCCGACCTGAGTCGACGCCCTCGACGTCGCGACTGCGGAGGCGCCTCCCACTCGGCTCCGACCCCGCTCTCTTGAGGCTCCCAGGCGCGCCCCCCTAGGGTGGGGCTCGCCGAGGAGACGGAGGGGCCGCCGATGGGACTGCGCGACGACGCGGAGGAACTCGTCCGCCAGCACCAGCGCGAGGCGGAGGAGGCGCACGTCCTCGACCCCTGGGCCGATCCCGAGACACCCGAGTGGGCCGGCGAGCTCGCCGCGGCGCTCTGGCAGGGCTCGTTCCGCCCCAGCCCCGTGTACTACCGCGCGGAGGACCCCTCGCACGCGTGGCGCGGGCCGCACCCGATCCGGGTGCACCACCTCGGCTTCGGCTGGCAGATCACCGCGCGGCGGCTGCGCTCCGGTGCGATAGTGCCGAGCACCGTCGTGCTGCTGGAGACGGGCACGCTCTGGCTCGGTCTCGGACCCGCCCGTCGGCCGGGCCGCGGACTCCGTGGCCTCGGCGAGCAGGGGATGGTCGAGGGGCTGCAGCCCGGACACGACGACTACTTCGCCGTCCGCCGCTTCGTGCACTCGAGCCAGGCCGCGCGCGACGACCGCCGCCTCCTCTTCGGCGTCGCCGGCCTCGCCGCGCTGATCGAGGACACCGTCCGCGTGGGCCCGCACGGCGAGCTGCACTGGCACCTCTGACGCCGGGCCCCTCTGACCCTCTCCGCGAGATGCCACTTGTGACCGGCTTTCTCGGCGTGTCGTGCTCACAAGTGGCATCTCGCGGGAGAGGGAAGAATGGGGGGATGAGCGTTCCACTGGTTCCCCTCAACGACGGGCGGGCGATCCCGCAGATCGGGCTCGGCGTCTACAAGATCGGCGACGACGAGGCGGCCCGCACGGTCGCCACGGCGCTCGAGGCCGGCTACCGGCACGTCGACACGGCGACGCTGTACGGCAACGAGCGCGGCGTCGGCGAGGGGATCCGCGCGAGCGGCCTCCCGCGCGAGCAGGTCTTCGTCACCACCAAGGTCTGGAACGACGACCACGGCTTCGACGAGACGCTCGAGGCCTTCGACCGCAGCCTCGACCTGCTCGGCACCGACTACGTCGACCTCTACCTCGTGCACTGGCCGATCCCCTCCCGCGACCGCTACGTCGACACCTACCGCGCGCTGGAGCGGATCCGCCAGGAGGGCCGCGCCCGCTCGATCGGCGTGTCGAACTTCGCGATCGAGCACCTCGAGCGGCTGCTCGGCGAGACCGAGGTCGTGCCCGCGATCAACCAGGTCGAGCTGCACCCGCGGCTCCCCCAGGACGAGCTGCGCGCCTTCGACGCCGCGCACGGCATCGTGACCCAGGCCTGGTCGCCGCTGGCCCGCGGCCGCCTGCTCGAGGAGCCCGCGCTCGCGTCGATCGCCGCGAAGCACGGCGTCTCGCCCGCGCAGGTCGTGCTGCGCTGGCACGTGCAGCTCGGGGTCGTCGTGATCCCGAAGTCGGTGACGCCCGCGCGGATCCGCGAGAACCTCGACGTGCTCGGCTTCGCCCTCGACGAGGAGGATCTGGCAGGAATCCGCGCACTCGCGACCGGCGAGCGCACCGGACGCGACCCGAGCCTGGACTGACGCGCCCTAGCCTGGCGGCATGACGACGCGAGCCCCGGAGACGAGAACCGCCCTCCTCCTGCACGGCCTCGGCGGCGCCTCCGGCACCTGGTGGCGGGTCGCCGAGGCGCTCACCGCCGCCGGCTGGAGCGTGACCGCGCCGGATCTGCGCGGGCACGGCGCCGGTGCCCGCGGCGGGTCGTCCCGGCACGACGACTACGCCGACGACGTGCTCGCCCTGCGCGCTCCCCGCGCCTGGGATCTGGTGGTCGGCCACTCCCTCGGCGGGGCCGTGGCGGTGCGGGCGGCGGCACGCGACACGGGATGGGCCGCCCGGCTGGTGCTGCTCGATCCGGTGCTGCAGCTGCCGTCCGAGTCGCGGGCGGAGGTCCGCGCGGAGGAGCTCGCCGCCCTCGCCGTCACCGCGGACGAGCTCGCGGCCGCCGAGCCGCTCTGGAACGAGCGCGACCGGTCGGAGAAGCTCCGGGCCGCGCACGCCGCCGATCCGGCCGCCGTCGCCGCGACCCTCGACGACAACGATCCATGGGACCTGCTCGCCGACGTCCCGGCCCTGCGCGCCCCCGCGCTCGTGCTCGCAGGCGACCCGCAGGTGTTCACGTTCTTCCCGCCGTCCCTCGCCGCGCGGGTGCTCCGGGCGAACCCGCGCGTGCGCTACGCGGTGGTCGCGGGAGCCGGGCACAGCCCGCAGCGCGACCGGCCTGCCGAGACGATCGCGATGCTCCGCGAGTGGGCCGAGAGCGATGCGACGGCCTGAGCAGCGCTCCGGCCGCGGACGGCGCTTCATGTTTCCGCCGGGTGACAAGTGACCAGAAGGGGTGTCATTCGCGCCCGACCTGTGAATACGCTCGCAGAGGGCACCGTCGCTTCTCAGCACAGCGAGAGCGACGGAGGCCGTCGGTCCGACGGCCGCCGCCCTCGACGAAAGGGACCACCTGTGGCTACCCCCACTGAAGACACCTCCGGCGCACGACGTCGGCGTCCACTCCTCGGCTCGGCCGCGATGATCGGCGCCGGCGCGCTGGTCGCCGGCTTCGCCTTCGCTCCCGCGGCCAATGCCGCCGAGCCCGCCGACTTCGCCGACACGGTGACGGTCGACGGCATCATGACCCACCTCGAGGCCTTCCAGGCGATCGCGGACGCCAACGACGGCAACCGCGCGATCGGCACCGAGGGCTACGAGCTCAGCGGGCAGTACGTCGAGAAGGTCCTCGCGGCCGCCGGCTACGAGACCGAGCGCCAGGTCTTCACGACCACCACCCAGACGATCGACGAGTTCTCGCTGACCACGACCCCCGCGGTCGAGGGCATCCCGATGTCGTTCACCCCCTCCACTCCCGAGGGCGGCGTCACGGGCCAGCTGATCCAGCCGGTCGACCCGCTGGGCTGCGACGCCGACGCCTGGGCCGGTCTCGACGCGACCGGGAAGGTCGCCCTGGTCAGCCGCGGCACCTGCAGCTTCTCGGAGAAGTCGGCCGCGGCCGGCGCTGCCGGAGCCTCGGCCGTGATCGTCTACAACAACGTCCCGGGCGAAGCGCTCAACGGCACTCTCGGCGCTCCCGACGACAGCTACATCCCCTCCGTCGGCGTCACGCTCGAGGAGGGCCAGTCGCTGATCGCGGCGCTGCCCACGACGGCGACGCTCGTCCTCGAGCAGACGACGACCGACACCGACACCTTCAACGTCATCGCCGAGACCGCGGGCGGCGACCACGACAACGTGGTCATGCTCGGCGCGCACCTCGACGGCGTGCCCGAGGGCCCCGGCATCAACGACAACGGCTCGGGATCGGCGACGCTCCTCGAGACCGCCGTGCAGCTCGCCGAGGCGGGCGAGACGACCAACGCCGTGCGCTTCGCCTGGTGGGGCGCCGAGGAGGTCGGGCTCGTCGGCTCGTACACCTACGTCGACTCGCTCTCGGAGGAGGAGGCCGGCGACATCGCGACCTACCTGAACTTCGACATGGTCGCCTCGCCGAACTACGTCGTCTCGGTCTACGACGCGAACGAGTCCACCTACGAGGCCCCGGTCGAGGTGCCCGCGGGCTCCATCGCCACCGAGAAGGCGTTCACGGACTACTTCGACTCGATCGACCAGCCGTGGATCGACACCGCGTTCGACGGCCGCAGCGACTACGACGGCTTCATCTCGGCCGGCATCCCGGCCTCGGGTCTGTTCACCGGTGCGGACGACATCAAGACCGAGGAGGAGTTCGCGCTCTTCGGCGGCACCGTCGGCATCCCGCACGACCCGAACTACCACTCGGCCGGCGACGACCTGGCGAACATCAACCAGGAGGCGCTCGGCATCACCTCGAAGGCGATCGCGTTCGTGACCGCCTCGTTCGCCGAGGACACCTCCGCGATCGACGCCGAGAAGGACCCGACCACGCCGGAGCCGGAGCCCACCACCCCGCCGTTCGTGCTCCCCACCAAGGAGCAGGTCCTCGGACTGATCGCCGCCGGCCTCTCGCCGCGCGAGATCGCGGCCGAGCTCGGCATCACCGAGGCGATCGCGCGCCCCTACGTCCAGCAGATCATCGACCGGTTCGGCATCACCGACCGGGCGAGTGCTGAGCGCCTGGTCCGCGAGTACCTCGCCGACCGCGGCCTGCTCGCGGGCGTCTAGCCGCCGCACCACCTGAGGCGTCCCGCTCCGGTCGACGCGTCCCGCTCCTGCAGGACGCCTCGACGGGGGCGGGACGCCTCACGCGTGCGCGGCCGGCAGCGATGAGAAGGACGCGGACGCGGCCCGCTTCATGCCGGTCGAGCAGCCGCGTGGGCGACCCATGCTGGTCGAGCAGCCGCCTGGGCGACCCCTGCTGGTCGAGTAGCCCCGCAGGGGCGTATCGAGACCCGCCGTCACCAGCAGGGCGGGTCTGTCGACTCGACTTCTGACGGTGGTGGATCTCGATACGCCCGCTCCGCGGGCTACTCGATCAGCATGCATCGGGACCGCCGGCCACTCCCATGCTGGTCGAGTAGCCCGAAGGGCGTATCGAGACCAGGCTCCGGCGGACGGTGGATCTCGATACGCCCGCTGCGCGGGCTACTCGATCAGCATGCATCGGGACCGCGAGCCACCTCCCTGCCGGTCGAGTAGCCGCCCGGGCGGCCCATGCTGGTCGAGCAGCCGCCTGGGCGACCCATGCTGGTCGAGTAGCCCCGCAGGGGCGTATCGAGACCCACGATCATCCGCAGGGCAGGTCTGCGGACCCCGCGTTCCGACGCGGGTGGATCTCGATACGCCCGCTCCGCGGGCTACTCGATCAGCATGGTCCTACCGGTCCGCTTCCGGGCGGTCAGGCGCGCGTCAGGGGCGGCGGGCGCGGGCGAAGGCCTCCTCGACGTCCTCGTCGGGGTCGGCGAGGAGGCGGAGGGTCGCCAGCGCGTGGAAGCGGCGCGGGTCCTCCTCCGACCGGGCGGCGGCCTCGAGGACGGGGGCCGCGACGTCGCCGAGCATCAGCAGCGCGCGGGTGAGGGCGCGCTGGTCCGGACGGTCGCCCTCGCCGAGGTGCTCAGCGAGCTGCCGGGCCAACCCGGGCCGCTCGGGCTCCGGGGCGAGCCGCGCGGCCGTGCGCCAGGCCGCGTGCGCGACCGCGGAATGCTCGTCGTGCAGCAGCGCGGGCGTGATCGCCGGGAACGCGCGCGGATCGCCGACTTTCGACAGCGTGTGCAGCGCCTGGCTGCGGGCCTGCGGTGTCTCGGACTCGAGCTCGGGCAGCAGCAGGTCGACGGTGACGGCCGGATCGTGCCGGGTGAGGGCCCAGGTCAGCATCTCGCGGACGCCGAAGTCGGGCTCGACGGCGCAGCGGGCGACCAGCACCGCGGCGTACTCGTCGGCGGGCCGGGTGCCGGCGGTCATCGCCGCCTGCAGCCGGGACGACGCGTCGGGGGCGGTCAGGGCGGCGCGGAGCCTGTCGGCGGGCCGGTTCTCGTCAGTCATCGCCGACCATTCGACACCCGTCGCCCGGGAGGACGTCGAGTGCCGCCCCGCCCCTCCCTCCCCGCGAGATGCCACTTGTGACGTGATTCCTCGGCGTGTCGCGCTCATAAGTGGCATCTCGCGGGAGGGGCAGGGCTTCCCGCCGCGGCGGCGCACGGTGTTCACTGGGGCCATGCGAGCCATCTGGAAGGGCGCGATCACCTTCGGCCTGGTCAACGTGCCGGTGAAGATCTACAGCGCGACCGAGGACCACGACGTCCCCCTGCACCAGGTGCACGACAAGGACGGCGGCCGGATCCGGTACGCCCGCAAGTGCGAGATCTGCGGCGAGGTCGTCACCTTCGACCACATCGACAAGGCCTACGACGACGGCGAGCGCACCGTCGTCCTGACCAAGGACGAGCTGAAGGCGCTGCCGGAGGAGCGCGACCGCGAGATCGACGTGGTGCAGTTCGTGCCGAGCGAGCAGGTCGACCCGATCATGTTCGACCGCGCCTACATCCTCGAGCCGGACTCCTCCTCCCCCAAGGCCTACGTCCTGCTGCGCCGCACCCTCGAGGAGACGGACCGCACCGCGATCGTCGAGTTCGCGCTCCGGCAGAAGACCCGGCTGGCGGCGCTCCGGGTGCGCGGCAAGCTGCTGATGCTGCAGACGCTGCTCTGGGCGGACGAGGTGCGCGAGGTCGAGTTCCCGTCGCTCGAGGGGACCACCCGGATCGCGGCCCGCGAGCTGGAGATGTCCTCGCACCTGGTCGACTCCTACTCGGAGGACTTCGACGCGTCGAAGTTCCAGGACTCGTACCAGGCCGAGCTGCGCACCCTCATCGACGCGAAGATCGAGCAGGGCGACGCCCTCGACACCTCGGCCACCTTCGGCGAGAAGCCCGAGGAGGAGGGCGGCGGCGAGGTGCTCGACCTGATGGAGGCGCTGAAGCGCTCGGTCGAGCGCAGCCGCGGGGCGAAGGCGGGGGCGTCAGCGGACGCCGAGGAGAAGGCGCCGGCGAAGAAGCGGGCGACGCGGAAGAAGGCGGACGAGGACGCCTCGGCCGACGAGGACTCGGCGCCCAAGAAGACCGCCGCCAGGAAGGCGCCGGCGAAGAAGAGCGCGGCGAAGACCGACGACGACGAGAAGGCCGCTCCCGAGAAGGCTGCGCCCAAGAAGATCGCTCCGAAGAAGAAGCCCGCCGCGAAGAAGGCGACGTCGGCGACGTCCGAGGCGGACGAGGAGAAGGCGGCGTCCTGACCCGCGTCACAGGCACACCTCGTAGGGGAGCTCGGGGGACTCCGAGAGGGTGATCCCGAAGACGTAGTCGGCGTCGGTGTCCAGCAGGAAGAACAGCGAGCTGCCGGACGGGCCGCCCACCACCGCGTAGTCGCCGTACTTCACGTCGCGGATGACCGCCGCGTCGGGATGCGCCTGAAGGACCTGCGCGAGCGAGGACCCCAGGCCGACGTCGCGCCAACTCCGCGAAGCGGCGGCGAAGGCCGACGGCGCCCAGATGGAGATGAGCGAGACGTGCTCGATCTCGGCGTCGGCCCAGGCCACGACCGACATGCTCACCGAGTCCGTCCCCGTATCGACCGATCGGGACCATGTGCAGTACTCGGGGACGCCCTCTCCGGTGAGGGTCACGTCCGCGGAGACGTCTTCGAAGGACTCGCCGAGGCGGATCGGGCCGACCGCATCGAGCGAGACCTGCCAGGACGAGACGAGAGAGCTCGCCGCGTTCGCCTCCGATACCGACGGACCGCAGGTGCAGACGATGATCCGCAGGATCGTGCCGGAGACGAGTCCGCCGTCCGGGCCGTCGTAGACGATCCGGTAGCCGGAGGCGCTCCCCGGCGTCGACGCGTAATCGACGGACCAGCCGTCGTCGAGGCGGACGGGAGCCGACGGCGTGCCGTAGACCGCGGTCGCGATCGCGACGTCCGATCCTTCGGTGATGCCGTCGGCGGTCGCGGTCGGCCCCTTCGGAGTGATGACGGTCAGGACTCCGCGGTGGAACTCGAGGGTCGCGTCCGCGCAGTCGACGTAGACGATCTCCGCCGTCTCCTCCGTCACCGAGAAGCCGTCGAGCGCGAACCGCGCCTGCTCGAGGGTCATCCCGAGGCGGGCCCGGCCGTAGCCCTCGGCGGTCACGAGGTCGCCGGTCGCCGTCGCCGCCCGCAGTCGCGCCGCGAGCTGATCGGCATCGGCCGCGTCGACGTAGCTGCCGGAGCCGAGGGTCGCGATGCACTGCAGCTGCGACTGCGCCTGCTCGTCGGCGTCGACCGCGAAGCCGATGACCTCGATCGAGAGCAGCGGATGCGACGTCAGCACCTCTCCCGCGACCTCGCAGGAGGACGGCGGCGAGCAGGTGTCGACGCCGTCGCTGACGAGGACGATCGTCGCCGGCTCGTCCGCGGGCAGCTGCTCGGCCGCCGAGCGCAGCGCCGGGCCGATCGGGGTGAAGCCCGACTCGACGATGCCGGCGATCGCCGCCGTGAAGCCGGCGGTGTCGACGGGCTGGACCGGCTGCAGGACCGTCACGTCCGAGCAGCCGGCCGCCCGCTCGGCGTCGGAGTTGCCCGTGCCGGTACCGAAGACCGTGAGCCCGAGCTCGCTCGCCGGGTCGAGTCCCTGGACGAGGGTCGTCGCGGCGGCCCGGGCGGCGTCCATGCGGGTGCCGCCCGTCGGGACGTCGCGGACCATCGAGCCGGAGGCGTCGAGGATGAGCATCGTCGGGACGCCGCCCGGGTCGGGTGCGACCGCGGGGACGGCGGCGGCCGGGGATCCGGCGGCGCTCGGTACCGCGTCGGCCGGGACGGCGTCGGCCGGCTCCGGGTCGGCCGCGGCACTCGCCGAGGGCTCGACCGCCGCACCGGGGAAGGGCAGGCCGGGGCCGCCGCCGAGGAGCGTCGGCACCGTCAGCACGGCGCCCGTCACGAGCGTCAGCAGCACGAGGGCGCCGGCGGCGGTCGGCAGGATCCAGGCCCTGCTGCCGGTGGGGCGCGAGGAGCCGGAGGAGTGCGGGGTCATCGGATCGTCCTCGGGGTCGGAGCGGGTGGCGGAGGAGGCGATGTCGGGGTCATGTGGAGCGCTCGCCGATCAGCACGTCGGCGATCACGAGGCGCGTGCCGTCCCACCGCATCGTCGCGGTGACGGGCCGGGTGGGCTGCGAGCCGGAGAGGTCCTCCCAGTACCACGAGACGTGGTAGGTCCCGTCGGCGTCGACCGTCAGGTCGGTGACCTGATCGCGGTAGCCGCTGGGAACGATCTCCGGCAGCCCGATCGCGTCGAGGATGCGGCCGTCCGGGGCGTAGAAGACGAGCGAGTCCGGCCAGTTGACGCCGCCGTGGAAGCAGCCGACCCTGACCACGCCGGCCGCCGAGGTGGTCGTGGGTGCGGCCGCGACGGCGGAGAGCCCGCCGGTGCCCGTTCCGATGCCGCCGAGGTAGACGCCTCCCTCCATGGCGGTGAAGCCGGGCAGGACGCCGTCGACGAGGGTCCCCGCGTCGAACTCGCAGAGCGCCGGCACGGGGGCCGACGAGAAGAAGCCGGGCGAGAGCGCCGTCGCCGGCTGCTCCGGCAGGCCGTCGCGCGCGAGCGCCCACAGGCTGGTCGGCTGGGGGTCCGGCGGGACGGGCGTGCCGGAGGCGTAGCCGACCGCGGACGCCCCGTCCGCTCGACCCTGCAGTGCGAGGAGAGCGGAATCGGCCAGCCGCTCTGCGACCGCCTGCCCGAGCGCGGAGGAGTCCGTCGACTGCTCGAGACGGAAGATCTGGAGCACGTTCCCCGTGGTCGCCGTGACCACGGCCGTCGTGACTCCGACGTCGTCGCTGCGGACGCCGGCGAACCAGTGCACCGCATCGTCGGGCCCGTCCGAGGGCGCGGCGCCGGTCCCGCTCTCGATCCAGGTCGTCGTCCGGAGCAGGTCGTAGTCCTGCGATCGCTCCTCGATGCGGTGGCAGCGCCCCGACGCACGCAGCAGATCGCCGTATCGGTCTGCGGCAGCGGTCACGCTGGGCAGCAGGAGCAGCTCGCTCTCGAAGCCGGAACCGGTGCGCGAGCGGTACCCGGACGGGTAGAACGGATCGGCGCCGAGCACGGCTGCACAGCCCTCCGGCTCGATCGCTCCGGTGAGGAAGTCGGTGATCCGCTCGACACCGAGCTCGCCGTCGCCGGGATCCGCGCCCGTCAGCTCGCCGAGGACGCTCCCGCCGACGACGAGCGCCTCGAGCTCGGACGCGAGGTAGGTCTCGTCGCCGGTGAGGGCGGCGGGGCTCGCGGGGGCGACTCCGGCAGCGACGTCGCGGACGACCCCGCTCCCCCACGGCGTCGCGAGCGCCGCCCACGCGCCGGCGGCGACCACAAGCGCGGCGACGGTCGCGGTGACCGCGACGGCGACGGAGGACCTCCTCGTCATCTGCGGCGCTCCCGCCCGTCGTCCTTCAGCGCCCGAGCAATGGGATCTTCCGAGCTCACGACGCACCGAGCACGAAGAAGAGCGTGATCGCGGTCAGCGCGCCGAGGACCATCCCGGCATAGCCGATCGAGAGGCCTGCCACCGCGATGCCGCGGCCGCGCTCCCCGCTCCGATGGATCTGCGCGAGGGCGATGTGCCCGCAGACCACAGCCGCGATCGACACGAAGAACGACAGCACGAGGGAGAGCACCGCCAGCACGTTCGTCGGGCCGGTGGCATCGATCGGAGCAGCAGACCCAGAAGCGCTGCGACCCGCGGCTCCGCGGATCACCAGGATCGGCACGAGGACAGCGGCCGCGACGACGACGACGAGGAGCAGGTGCCAACCCTGAACACCCGCGAACATCTCACGCCTCCGATCCGGCGAGCGACGCCGTTGTCAGGTAGCCCGCCAGTGCCGACTCGAGGAGGTCTCCGAACTCGTTCGGCGCCACTCCGGAGCCTCGAAGGGCGACTCCCTCACCTCGACCATTCGCAAGCACTCCGTCGACGAAGACAAGGTCGACCGGACCGGCAGCACCGCGGATCAGGAGCGTCAGGTCCAGCGAGGCGTCGAGGACGAGGTGCTCGGAGCGGAGCGTGGCGGGCACGTCGGCCGTCCGGAGGAGTCCGAGCAGGCACTCGCCCTCGTCACGGATCACGATATCGACCGTCCAATCGGGCCCGACGCCGTAGATGACGGAGCGATCGAGGGTGCCGAGAGTACGCAGCTGGAGAGACGATTCTGCCGAGGCGAGAACGCCGACGAGCACCTCGAGGACGGTGAGGAACGCGGCTGGCTCCTCGTCGAGACGGGCGAGCAAGAGGAGATCGGCGGCATCCGAGGGAAGCGAGCCGGACTCGAGCGGCTCCACCGGAAAGGCCGCACGTACGATTCCGGTCCCTCCGTTCTGCGCGTCGAGAACGGCTATGAGCTCGAGGACGGAGAGGCGGAGCCGTGTCCTGTCAGCGGCGGAAGACATTCTTCAGGTACTCCTTCGTGTTCTCGGCGACGCCACCGATCCAGTAGCCGCCATCTTCGATCGCCTTTCGCGCGGGTTCTCCGGAGGCTCGCATGGTGTCGCTGATCATCGACGGCACGCCGAGAACTCCTTCGTAGCGCCGGCGCATCGTCTCCGCTTGCCCGTTGGTCAGCGCGTCCGCGTCCACCCCCGGGCCGAATCTGTCCCGCACCGCCTGGCGGTAGGCAGCGTCCTGCATCTCCGGACTGAACGGAAGTCCGACGCTGATCACACCGACGAGTGCCACGACACCGGCTCCGACGACCCCCAGCCCGACCGCCGCGGTACCTCCGACGACCACAGCTGCGACACCCAGCCCGGTCGACACAGCTCCCGATCCGCCCTCGAGCAGCGCGCCGACGACATCCCCCTTCTCGATCGCCTCCGCTGTCCCGATGATGGAGAGGACGGCACCGACGGGAAGAAGGAATTTCCCCAGAGCCGGTCCAGTGAAGGTGCTCCCCCGAATGAGTTGCGTCTCTTGAAGAATTCGAGCCCATTCGAGGACGGAGACCGCACTCTCGACGAGGCCGAGGGACTCGAGAATCCCTTTAAGGGATTCCAGAGTCCAGTGCGAGCCGGGTGTCAGCCGGCCGGGGACTGGTATCAGCCCGTCACCTCCGCGCCAGATGTTCCCGGGAGGCAAGCGAATACCCGACGGACCCCCGGCTCCGCCGTCGGGCGCGCTCGCCCGCTCCTGCTCGACGGCATTTCTGAGGATCTCACCCGCGATCCGTTCGAGAGCATCGGACGCGTTCTGCACCTGCCTGCTGTACTCGCTGTCCCACATCATCCTGAACCGCACCGCGACCGGCCCGACCCAGGCGGAGATGCGGATGCCGCTTCCGATCCGCTGCCTCGCGCCGTCGAGCCTGTCACTCGCGGACTGGAGCTGACGCGCCAGACTCCGCAGTTCAGCCACGTCTGCGCCGTACGTCCCACTGCCCATCACTCTCTCCCTTTCACACTCGAATCAAGCGGATCGCGAGGGCTCTCACTGCTTCGCCCTCGCGATCCGGCCGATATCAATGCGAGATCTGGTCCTGCTGCGTGGCGTTGTCCGAAGCCTTGCGCCCCGCTTCCTCGAGAGCGTTGATGACGCTCCTGAGAGACGCGGTGTGGTTGCCCGACCAATCGCCGCGGAATTGCGTCGCATCCGGCCCCGTCCACTCCGTGTTGCCGAGCTGTGTCGTGAGGGAGTTGAGAATGGACTGGATGTTGCTCGCCTCCGTCGTCAACTTCGTCGAGAGGGTTCGGACCTGCTCGACATCGAGTCCCCAAACGGCCATGGTGTTCTTCCTTTCGTCAGTGCTCCGGAATGTCCGGAGTCACGATTCCCCGGCCTTCGGCCTCCCCATTACCGGGAGTCCGATCGACCTGTGGAGAAGTTATCGAGGGCTGCGCGGGAGGTCGATGGGCACTACTGCCCTATGACCTCATCCGCTCCGTTCAGCCCGCATCGGTAGCGATCTGGAGCTTCACCGCACGACCTCGCCCGACCAGGAAACCGCGGCCGGGAGGCAGATCCGCACGACGCATCCGGCCGAGCGAGGTACCGAGCAGAGTGTCGCCGTCCATCTCACCCGGAACGACGAGCAGTCCCCTCCTGCCCGCCTTGAAGGGCTGTGCGAGCGTGTACGACTGGCTCCACGTCGACGTCTCGCCCTCACCCACTACGAGGAACCCGGCGCGCACCACCGCCCGCACGAGCCGGTCGAGCGGCATCTCGGCCTCGGTGCCGGTGAAGTCGGTGAGGCCCTCGATGACGAGGGCGCTACCTGGCGGCCCGAAGCGTCCGAGCTCGATCTCGCTGGTGAGGACCTCGGCCGCGCGCGCGACCTCGGCCGCGCCCGCGACGCTGGTGGTCCACGCCGACCGTGCGCCAAGACCCGTCCGTCGGGTCGCGAGATGGATCAGCCTCGCTCCTCGATGAGCCCGGCGAAGCGCTGCGGCGAGGGTCGCGAGCGCGGTCGTGCGGCCTCCACCGGGCGAACCGGCCACGAGGAACGCACCCATGGCGTCGATGCCCATCGGAGCGAGGTCCTCGTCGGCGAGCCCGATGCATACTCCGGAGGACGCGGTCGCTGGCAGCTCCGCGAGCTGGATCAGCTCACCGAGCCGACCGATGGTGGGAGCCGCCACAGCACCCTGCCGGCGCATCGCGTCGGCCAGGCTGGCGATCTTGCGGGCCTGGATCGCCACGTTCGCCTCGCCGCCGAGGACGGCGATCTGCACCTCGCTGCCCTCGCTCACTCCGCGTCCCGGGGGCGAAGTGGGGGCGAGCACGTCCTTCGGCACGCCCAGCAGCAGGTAGTCGTCCTCGCTGGCGAGGCGGAGGACGACCCGGCGCTGGATGGTCGAGTTGAGGGAGGTGGGCACCGAGTTGGGCCGGTCGCCCGCCACCACGATGTGGATCCCCAGCTGCCGCCCGTCGGTCGCGATCTGCGTGAAGACGCTGAACCACGCACTGGTGCCGGCGTACTCGTAAGCCTCACGGAAGGCCCCGATGCCGTCGACGAGCAGCAGGATCCGCGGTTCGTCGGGGCGGTCCGCGAGCCGGCGGTACTCCCCGATCGTCGAGGCGTCGACGGCGCCGAAGCGCTCGGCGCGGTCGGCCACGAGGTCGCGGAGCATCCGGAGCAGGCGCACGACGCGCTCGTCGTCGTCGCCGCGGACGATCGCGCCGACGTGCGGCAGGTCGTTGAGCATCTGCAGTCCGTTGGCGCCGAAGTCGAGGCCGTAGACGTGCACGGGGCCGCCGCGCGGCGTCACGGCGGCCGCGACCGCGATCGAGCGCAGGGTCGTGGACTTGCCGGAGCCGCCGGTGCCGAAGACGGCCATGTTGCCGTCGCGGTCGGGCTCGTAGAAGACGGTCGGCTGGCTCTGCGTCTCGGGGCTGTCGACGACTCCCAGCAGGAGGCGGTCGTCGGTGCGCGGGTGCGGCAGCTTGGAGAAGTCGTAGGCCGGCGCGAGCTCGTCGAGCCAGGGTTTGCGCGGGGCCGGCACGCGCGCCTCGGCCGCCGCCCGCCCGATCGTCGCCACCATGCGGGCGATGTCGGTCGGGCCCGGGTCGCCGGTCTCCTCCGCCTCGGTCTGGTCCTGCTCCCAGGCGGCGCCGGAGCCGAAGGCCATCTCCTCGATGTCGATCCGCGGCGGCGGCGCCTCGCCGGTGGTCCGTCCGCCGGCGTAGCCGGTCTGGAAGCCGGCGATCCGGCCGGGCCCCGTCTTGGCGGCCCCGCGCCCGGGGATGCCCGGGTCGAAGGAGGCCGCCATCGGCGTGCCGAGGATGTCGGTCGAGTCGTCGGCGTCCGCCATCCGCAGGGCGATGCGCAGGTTGGTGTTCGCGCGCAGGTTGTCCTTGATCACGCCGGCCGGCCGCTGCGTCGCGAGGATCAGGTGCAGGCCGAGCGAGCGGCCGCGCTGGGCGACGTCGACCACGCCGTCCACGAACTCCGGCACCTCGTTCACCAGCGCGGCGAACTCGTCGACGATGATCAGCAGGCTCGGCGGGGTCTCCGGATCGCCCGTCTTCTCCAGCGAGACGAGGTCCTTCATCTTCTTGCGGTTCAGCAGGTGCTCGCGGTAGCGCAGCTCGGCCCGGAGGCTGGTCAGCGCGCGGCGGACGAGGTGCGGCGAGAGGTCGGTGACCAGGCCGACGGTGTGCGGCAGCTGCACGCAGTCGGCGAAGGCCGCGCCGCCCTTGTAGTCGACGAAGAGGAGGGCGACGCGATCCGGGCTGTAGGCGGCCGCCAGGCCGAGCACCCAGGACTGCAGGAACTCCGACTTGCCGGCTCCTGTGGTCCCGCCGACGAGAGCGTGCGGTCCCTGGCTGCGCAGGTCGAGGTAGAACGGCTCGGTGCCGGCCGAGCCGACGAGCGCCCGCAGCGAGCCGGCCGAGCGGCGGCGCACCGGAGCGGACCCGTCGCGGACGGTGATCGACTTGCTCTCGCGCCAGCGGTCGATGACCGCGCCGGACGCGGCGATCAGCTCGGGACCCGCCAGTGCGGCGTAGGCGACCTCGCGCGGCAGGTCGGAGGAGTCCTCGACCGGGACCCCACCGTCGACGACGGGCGAGAGGGAGCGCGCGAGCGCGAGGGCCGTGCTCGCGTCGACCGTCTCGAAGACCACCGGGTGCGAGTGCTCGCCGAGCCTGACCTGCCCGGTCGTCGCGGGCGAGCCAGGGTCGGCGACGAGCAGGAAGCTGCGGGCGGCGGCGGGGAGCTCGGCGATGCTCGCGGAGCACCAGAGCAGGTGGACCCCCGCGTCCGGTCCGCGCTCGGCGAGCCGGATGAGCCGGGCGCGATCGACGGGGGCGTCGTCCTCGACGATCACGATCACCGCGGGCGTCACGGGATCGGGCAGGCGATCGGCCTCCTCGGGACCGACCGAGCCGCGCAGGGCCGGCGCCTCCTCGCGCCGCTCCTCGACGAGCTCCTCGAGCCGGGACAGCAGCGACGCCCCGGAGCCCGGGTTGTCGGCGAGGTGCTCCCCCGCGAGGGGCGAGTGCACCGAGCCGGTGTGCGGCAGCCACTCGAGCCACGACCAGGTCGAGCGCGAGGCGGGCGAGGTGAGGGCCGCGACGGCGAGCTCGGCGGGCGAGTGCGTGCCGACCAGCTGCACGGCGATCGCGCGGGCGACGTCGGCGCGGACGGCGGCCGGCCCGGCGATGCCGAGCGCACCGCTGCTGCGGAGCTCGGCGATCACGGGCACTCCGTGCACGAGGCGGTGGCGCTCGACGGTCGCGGCGAGCTCGCGGAGGAACTCCGGCTCGGTGTCGTTGCCCGCGCTCTGCTCGATCCGGCAGCGGGACGGGAGCGAGCCGACGCCCAGCCGCACCGCGAGGAAGCCGCGGTGCTCGGGGCGATGCGTCCAGAGGTCCTCGCCGCGCTGCGCGATCGCGGTGACCGCGTCGGCGGCCGACGGCTGCTCGGCGAGGCGGACGGCGCGCTCGACGGCCTGCGCGGCGCGGACGTCCTCCTCGAGGGCGTCGAGCGAGCGGGAGAACGCGGCGACCTGCGCCTTCCGGGTCCGCCGCTCGGTGACGGTGTGGTCGATCCAGGTGCCGATGGCGAGCAGCGGGCTGAGGGCGACGAAGATCACGCTCAGCAGCTGCTGCGTGAGCACGTAGAGCACGGCGCCCATGACCAGCGGAGCGACGAGCGCGAGCAGCGGGAACCGCTGGGGCGTGGGCCGGGACGGCGGCGTCGGCGCGGGGAGCACGCGCTCCTCGAAGCGGACGACGACCCGCGGGGAGCGGGTGAAGTCGATCACCGGGGTGCTGGGCGGGGCGCCGCCGAGGCGCGCGAGCGGCACGACGCTCATCGCGCTGTCGCCGATCACGACGACGTCGGCCGGGGTGAGCATCGCCCGCTGCACGAGGCGCCCGCCCATGGTCAGGCCGTTCGCCGAGTTCGTGTCGATGATCTCCACGGTCTCGCCGATGCTCACCCTGGCGTGCCGCTTGGAGATCAGCGGGTCGGAGAGCCGGACGTCGACGCCGCGCTCCCGGCCGAGACGGCTGGTGCCGGCCGGGAGCGGGAACTCGCGTCCCGCGTCGGGGCCCGACAGCACGCGCAGCACGGCGACCGCCGGACCGCGGTCGCGGTCGGCGCCGTCCGCGATCGCGGGCGCGCGCGAGATCTGCACGGTCCCACCGGAGCGGATCCCGGCCTCGACGATCGCGAGATCGGGGTGGATCGAGCGCGGGCGGTCGAGGCCGCTCGCGCCGAGGACGTCGAGCGTGACCGGCCCGGCACCGCCGGATCCGGCGTGCTCGCGGTCGGTCCGCAGCGGGTCGGCCTCGAGCAGGGCCGCGGCCACCGCGCCGACCGAGACGGTCGCGTCGACGGTGACGACGACGTCGGTGGTCGCGCCGGAGGCACGGCGGAGCGTCAGCTTGAGGCGCATCAGTCGGTCCCGTCCTCGTCCGGCTCGTCCTGCGGGGCGTCGAGGAGCGGGAGATCGGCGCGGGTGACGAGCCGGCTCGTGACCGCGTACTCGACCAGGCGGGCGCGGCGGTGCGTGGCCAGCGAGCCGGTCTCGCCGCGCACCCCCTGCACCCCGACGCGGGCGAGCTTCTCGCAGACGTTGTCGAGCTTGCGGTTGAACCGGGTCTGCGTCCAGCCGAGCCGCGCCGCCGCCTTCGCGGAGCTCGGGATCACGCTCGTGCCCGTGCCCTCCCGGCGCAGCATCGGCTCGCAGAGCGCGACGATGAGCAGCCGCTGCGAGGCCGTGAACGGCGTCACCCCGATGGTCGTCGCCCCGGTGAGGGCGCGCGGCGCGAGCACGGAGTCGAAGGTCGGCCTGCTCGAGAACAGCGTCAGCTCGTAGGTGGTCGGGCCGGCCGTGAACACCACCATCGTCGTGCCGAAGACGATCGGCAGGCGGCTGCCGGGCGAGAGCCAGGCCTGGATCCCGCCCGAGCCGTCCGTGACGGTCGCCGACAGCCGGCTCCCCACGTTGCAGAGCCACCAGAGTCCCTCGGCGCGCACGATCTGCAGGAACCGGCGGTGCAGGAACGGGTTGTCGTCGAGATCGAGGGCGCCCTCCCGGCCGATCTCGAACGGCTCGTCGCCGAGCGGGAACCACTCGCCGCAGAACTCGATGCTCAGCTCGGCGTCGGCGACGACCGGCATCGGCACGGTGCCGCTCACGGCGCGCACGCCGTCGTCGGGGCCGAGGCGCGGCCGCTCTGCCGGAGCAGCGTCACCTCGAGGCAGGTCTGTCCTGAGGCGTCGGCGGGGACCGTCACGGTGCTCTCCTCCTGGGTGCGGGGATCGGGGATCGAGCCGGTGCCGGCGGGCGCCCAGAGGAAGCGGTCGCCGTCCTCCGGCTGCGGGTTGGACCAGGTGAAGACGACGCCGTCGGCACCGACCGCACCGGCGAGACCGGTGACGGCGGGGACGTCGACCTGGCCGAGCGGGTCGGCGGGTGCCTCGGCCGCGGTGGTGCGGCGCGGGTCGGCGGTCGAGGTCGGCAGCCCGGCGACCAGTGCGGCTCCGCCGGCCACGGAGGCGGCGACGAGCACCGCGATCCCGGCGAGGACGAGGGGCCGGCGACGGCGCGCGGGCGCTGGTCCGCTCGGCACCGGCGACCCCTGCGGGATCGGCGCACGAGGCTCGGACAGCGGGGCCGGGGCGACGAAGGCCGCCGCGGACCCGCGGGCCACCGTCCGCTCCAGATCGAACGCCGGGACACCGGAGATCTCGGCGAGCGCCGGCGCGGGCTTGCGCGGCGCGACGGGGCGCGGCACCGGGTCGATGCTCACGATGCCGCGGATGCGGGTGTTGCCGTCGTCCTCCTCCTCCACCCGCTCCTGCGGCAGGGCGTCGTCGAGCACGTCGGCGGTGGTGACCGCGAGGGAGAGCTCGACCTGGATCCGCTGCAGGGCACGGCCGAACTCGAGGGCCGTCGTGAAGCGGCTCTGCGGCGTCTTGGCCATGCTGATCCCGAGCACCCGGTCGAGCGAGGCCGGGGCGTCGGCGCGGCCGAGCGGCGGCAGCGGCGCCGAGCGGATCCGCTCGATCAGCTCGTGCGAGTTGATCGAGCGCCCCGGCAGCTCGAACGGCGAGCGTCCGGCGAGCAGCGAGTAGACGGTCGCGCCGAGCGCGTAGACGTCGAGGGCGACCTCGTTCGGGATCTCGGCGCCGAACGCCTCGGGGGGCGACCACGGGATCGAGAGGCCGGCGAGGTCGGCGGAGCCGTCCAGGAGCGCTCCGGCGATGCCGAAGTCGGTCAGGGCCGGCCGGTCGTAGGCGGTGACGAGGACGTTCGCAGGCTTGATGTCGCGGTGCAGGATCCCCGCGCGGTGCACGGTCTCGACCGCGCCCGCCACCTGGATGCCGATGCGCAGCGCGTCGGCGACGGCCAGCCGGCCGCTCTTCAGCCGCACGGCCAGGTTGGGGTTCGGGCAGTACTCCATCGCCAGGTAGGGCCGGCCGTCGGCGGCGATGTCGGCCTGGTAGATCGTGACGATCGACGGGTGCGTCGAGAGGGACGCCATCAGGTTCGCCTCGGCCTCGAACGCGTCGCGCTCGCGGTCCGTGGTCAGTCCGGCGCGCAGCACCTTGACCGCGACCGTGCGCCGCGGCCGGGCCTGCTCGTAGAGGAAGACGTCGGCGAAGCCGCCGGAGCCCAGCGGGCTGCGGAACTCGAAGCCGCTGATCGCGGGAGGCGGGGACGACCGCGGCGCGCTCATGCCGTCTCCCGGATCGTCACGGTGACGCCGTCGCCGAGGTCGAGGACGTCGCCGCCGGCGAGCACCATCGACTCCGATCCGGTGAGCCGCACGGGCACCTGCCCCGAGCGGAGCAGGAGCGTCCCGTTCACCGACGCCAGATCGCGGACGACGACGAAGCGGCCCTCCGCCCGGACCTCGACGTGGCTGCGCGAGATGTCCTGCAGCGGGCTCGGCACGGTGATCAGGCGGGGCAGCTCGTGCGCGGCCACTCGGCCCGCGGAGGGGCGCCGGCCGATCACGACCGGGCGGTCGAGCTCGACCACGTCGCCGGTGGAGAGCTCGAGCCGGGCGATGGCGCTCGAGGGCGGCGGGATCGACGGGGCGGGAGCGAGCGCGCGCAGCTCGGCGATCGAGATCGTGTGCCCGTCGTGATCGCCGTCTCCGAGCTCCGGAGACGGCGACGCGGCCGGGACGAGGTCGATCAGCCCGTGCTCGTCCTCCGGCTCGCGGATCGCGGCGTCCTCGACGACCCGGGCGACGGTCTCGCCGAACAGGTGGTCGTACTCGTCGTCGGCGGCGCGGACCGTGTCGGAGACGGGCACGCGGGTCTCGTCGTGGCGGAGCGGCGCGGCGGTCGGCTCTTGTGCCGCGGCCGGCGCGGGGGCGGGCGGAGCGGCGGGCGGAGCGGCGGTGACGACAGGCGGCGCGGAGTAGCCCCACTCGTCGAGCTCGCCGGTCTCGGCCGAGGACGGCGCGGGCGGCGCGGCGGCCGCGAGCAGTGCCGCGGGCAGGATGGCGGGGCTCGGCTCGACGACGGACGGAGTCACGACAGGCGGAGTCACGACCGGCGGAGTCACGACCGGCGGCGCGACGACCACCGGCTCCTCGATCACCGGCGGCGCGATCGCCGGCTCGACGCTCACCGGCTCGACGACGGCGACCTCGACGACCACCGGCTCCTCGACCGGCGGCTCGGCGACCACTGGCTCTACGACCGGCACCTCGGCGACCACGGGCTCGGCGACCACGGCCTCGACGACCGGCACCTCCTCCTCGGGCGGCTCGCCCGCCTCCGCGCCGACCGGGCGCGCCTCGAGGGTCGCCCCCCGGAACGTCGCGGTCAGCCGCGAGCACAGCACGACCCCGCTGCCGATGGGCAGGCTCAGCGCCGCCCCGCGCCGGCCCGCCTTGACGCGCAGGCTGATCGAGACCGGGCCGGCGATCATCCGCTCGTTCCAGGTGGTCACCCCCTCGCCGGAGAGCGCGACGACGGGCGCGTCGTCACCGAGCTCCTCGACCACCTCGACGAGGAGATCGCCGCGGACCGCGACCCGCGAGAGGTCGCCCTCGAGGGCGACGACCGCGAACGGCGGGAGCGCCAGCAGGCTCGCCCCGAAGACGCCGGTGAGCGTCTCGAGCACGCCCGCGAGACCGCGCCCCTCCGCGAAGGCCTCGGAGACCTGCTTGACGCCCTCCTCGCCCAGCACGTCGGGCAGCAGCGCCATCCCGCGCTCGGAGACGACGCCGAACCAGCGGCCGGGTCGGTAGCGGATCTCGGTCACGGGCGAGCCCCCTCGGTGTCGGGAGTGCCGTCCGCGAGCGGCGCCGCGACGATCTCGCGCGGATCGATCTCGCGGGGCACGATCTGTCGGGGCACGATCTGTCGGGGCACGGTGTCGTCGCTGACCGCGGTGGCGAGCGGCAGCCGGTCGCTCGGGACGGTGCGGTCGAGGTCGTCGCCGGCGCTGACCGAGGTCGCGTCGATGACGAGCACGGTCAGGTTGTCGCGACCGCCGTGGAGGAGCGACTCGTGCAGCAGCCGGGTCGCGGCGGCCTGCGGGTCGGCCTCGTCGCGCAGCACGAGCGCGATGCGGGCGTCGTCGAGCTCCGTGGTGAGCCCGTCGGAGCAGACCAGCATCCGGTCCCCCGCCGCGGCGGGCAGCAGCCAGAAGTCGGGGGCACCGGCGCTGCCCGCGCCCAGGGCGCGGGTGATCACGTTGCGCTGCGGGTGGGTCTGCATCCCGGAGGCGTCGAGCTCGCCCGCCTCCACGAGCTCCTGCACCACGGAGTGGTCGACGCTGACCTGCTCGAGGGTCCCGTGGGCCATCCGGTAGGTGCGGGAGTCGCCGAGGTTGAACACGAGCCAGTAGCCCAGGTCCTCGATCTCGGCGATGGCCAGGCCGCTGACGGTCGTCCCGGCGCTCCGCTCGGTGCTGAGGGCCAGCTCCGCGATGCGGACCTGGGCGCCGGCGAAGCACTCCTCGATCTCGGAGACGCGGACCGTGTCGTGGCCGACCAGGCCGCGGAAGGCGTCGACGGCGATCGCGCTGGCGACCTCTCCCGCGTCGTGGCCGCCCATGCCGTCGGCGACGACGAAGACCGGGGGTGCGGCGACGTGCGAGTCCTCGTTGATCGCCCGCTTCATCCCGCGGTCGGTCGCGCTGCCCCACTGCACGGCGATCGGGCTGCCCGGAGCGCTCATGCCCACTCCACCGCCGCCGTGCGGTCGCCGAAGGTCAGCGTGGCGCCGACGGGCACCGCGGCGCGGCCGCCGGGCGGCACCGGCGTCGCCGTCCCGTCGATCACGACCCCGGTCCCGTTGGTCGAGTGCCGGTCGATGACGGAGAGCTCGTCGCCGAGGAACTCCAGCCGGGCGTGCGTCTTCGAGATCGAGCGGGTCGTGTCGGCGAGCGCCACCAGCTCGCCGGCCGCCTCGCCGGTGCGCGGTGTGGGATTGCGACCGACGAGCGCGGTGTCGGAGACGACCACGACGGTCCCGTCGTCGAAGCGGAGCCGGACCGCGCGCGGGCGCGGCTGCGCGGGGGCGCCGGCGCTCATGCGGGTGAGCTCGAGGTCCTCCGGCTCGTGCGCGGGGGCCGTCGGCCGGGCCGGGGCGGCGGAGCCGGGCACGGCGGAGATCACGCCGGCGGGCGGGGCGGAGAAGCTCGCCGGAGCGACGGCCGGCGCGGAGTACGCGGCGGAAACGGCCGTCGCGGGCGCGACCGCGGCGGGCGCCGAGTACGCGGCGGGCGCGACCGATGTCTCCGCGGGCGTCCGAGGGACGACCGGCTCGTCCAGATCGGCGACCACGGCGACGGACGAGGTCGGCGCCGGCACCTCCCGCACGGTCGCGGCGGGACGGACGGCTCCTGCCGAGCGGGTGTCGATCATCCAGGTGCCCGTGGCCTGGTCGTGCCAGCCGCGGTTCTCCCCCGAGGTGTCGAACAGCGGCGAGAAGTAGCCGACGATGATCGCAGCGCAGAGGTTGAAGACGACGTTCCGGCCGGCGGCCTTCCAGAACCCGGGCTCCTCGCCGCTGTCGTAGCGCACGAGGCGCAGACCGAGCATCCGCATCCCCGGGGTGCCCCGCCCGCCCTGCGCCTTCGTGTAGAAGAGGCCGAAGGCGAGGATCAGAACGGCCGGCCCGAACGCTCCGAAGTACGCGATGGCGCTGTAGGCGCCGGTCGAGGAGGCCGTCTGCCAGAGCGCCCAGGTGAGGAGCCAGACGATCACGTAGGAGAAGAAGAACCAGGCGCCGACGATGACGCTGTCCAGCAGATACGCCCCGACCCGGGGGCCGAGCGCGGCCGGGACGCCGAAGGGCACGGCCGCCGTCCTGCGCGGGGTGCCGGCGCTGAGGGCGGGTGCCCCGCAGCCGCGGCAGAACGCCGCGCTCGCGTCCATCGTGGTCGAGCAGCGCGAGCACACCCAGCCGGACGTCGTCGTGTCAGTCATGGAGATCCTCGTTCCTCGCGGGTCGCCCCGTCGTGTTCGTCCGGGCGCCGCGGGCGGCGGTGGTGGCGCGGGTCAGCCAGGCGGGCCGCAGCGAGCGCAGGGAGAGGCGCGCCCGCCACCGCCGCCAGGGGCTCACGGAGCCGTGCAGCTCCGCGACGAGGGCGTCGGTCTGCTCCCAGAAGGCGGCGACCTCGGCGTCGACCGGGTCCAGCGGCCCGAAGACCGCGGCATCGGCTCGCCGTGCCAGGAGCGCCACTCCCGTACTCGGGTACTCGGAGTGCAGCAGGGCGGCGTCCTCGAGCCGGGTCGACCCGGCCGGGACGACGGTGCCGAGGTCGGCGGCGCGGTCGAGCACCTCGTCCCAGCCGCCGCTGATCCGGTCGGCCGCGCGCTCGGCGCTCGCCCGCGCCCGGCGGCGCCGGCGCTTGAGGGCAGCGATGAGCAGAGCCGGGCCGAAGAGCAGCGCCGCCAGGCCGACGACTCCGCCGGCGACGGCGAGCACCACGCCGATCCAGCCCAGGTCGGGGCCGCGGTCGTCCTCGGTCTCGTCCTCCTGCACGACGTCCGGCGGCACCACGGCGGGCTCCTGCGGGGGCGGCGGCGGCTGGAGCACCTGCGCCTTCGGCTGCGCCGCCGGCTCGGGCTGCTGGTCCTGCAGGATCTGCTCCTTGGGCGGCGTGGGATCGAAGGCCACCCAGCCGTGCTGCGCGAACGCCACCTCGACCCACGCGTGCAGGTCGTCACCGGTGATCGCGACGTCGCCGGAGAGGTCCGACCCGGCCGCCGGGTAGTAGCCCATCACCACGCGGGCCGGGAGACCGAGCTCGTCGACCATCAGCGCCATCGTCGTCGCGTAGTGCTCGTCGTCGCCGACCATGCCCCTCTCGTCCGAGAGCAGCAGCTGCAGGCGCTCCGACCCGTGGCCGGGGCGGGACTCCGTCTCGCCCTCGAGGCCGTGGCTGAAGTAGCCCTGCGTCGAGAGGGTGGTCGCGATCGCGCGCACCTGGCCGAGGGCGGTGGTCGCCTCGCCGACCGAGGCGAGCGTCGCATCGGCGAGCGCCTCCGGCACGTCGATCGGCGTCGGCACGGTGACGGGCGCCGCGACGGCGTCGGCGAGCTCCTCGTCGCTCGGCACCGGAGGCAGGGTCGTGGTCAGCGTGTAGGAGTCGCCGGCCGCGAGCCGGGAGGTCACGACCGCGACTCCGGTCTCGTCGTTGTAGTGCAGCGACTCGCTCAGCGCCTCGGCCCGCGGACCGGCGAACTCGATCGACGACGGGTAGCCCGCGTCGGGGAGCCAGACCCCGCCGAGGTCGGCCGCGGTGAAGCGGAGCACGGCCGGAGTGCCCTCGTGCTCGCCGGCGATGGTGCTGCCGACGCGGGCGAAGCTGCCGGAGCCGCCCCCGCCGCCGGTCACGTCGAAGACGGTCCCGGTGTAGGCGTCCATGGTGGCGAGGCGCACGCGCACGCCCTCCTGCAGGCCCGACACGGTGAACAGGGTCGCGTCCTTCTGGTCGCGGACGGTCTTGCGGAACGAGGCGAGCGGCGTCGGGTAGTCGTCGAGATCGAACGGCGGCACGATGTCCTCGCGGAGGGTCGAGCGCGACCCGGCCGGGGCGACGGCACCGGCGGAGACGCCGACGACCGCGGCGGCGAGCGCCAGGACGAGGGCGCCGGAGCCGATCCGCCGCAGCCGCAGCTGGCGCACGGCCGACGGATCGACCGACCCGCTGCCACCCGCGGCGGAGGTCTGCGCCGACTGGCGGCGCCAGGCCGCCCAGGCCAGGGCGACGACGCCGAAGGCGGTCGCCTGGGCGAGGGGCGCGACGGCGTCCGCGGTCCCGAAGAGGATCGACACGAGCACCAGCACCGCCGCCGGCACGAGCGCCCACACCGGGCGCGGTGCCCGCAGGGCCACCGTCGCCGCGACGACGGCGCAGACCAGCGCCGCGCAGAACGGCACGACCAGGAGCTCCGGGAGACCGTTCGCGGGCGGCTCGACGGTGAGCAGGCTCTTCCAGGAGGTGACCAGCGCGGCCGCGAGGCCGAGGAGGCTCTCGAGGCTCGGGATCACTCCGAGGAGGCCCGCGGAGCGGAACGCCGCCGCGGTGCCGACGAGGAGGTAGACGGCGGCGGTCGCCGCGGTCGTCGTCAGCAGGCCCCAGCGGGCGCGCGCCGCGAGGGCGCCGACGGCGAGACCGGCGGCGACTCCGAGGCCGCCCGCGACGAGGTGGTCCACGCCGGCGAAGACCCGGCCGAAGCCGACGACGCCGACGGCGAGCAGCACCGCGAGGGCGCCCAGATCGACGGCGACCGCCGCCGGAGTCCGGCCCCTCACGCGGCACCCCGCCGCACGGTCGCGGGCAGCTCCTCGAGAGCCGGGACGCTGAGCAGCGCGAGCTCGCCGATGCTGCGGCGGGCGGCGGGCCGCTCCTCGTCGCAGCTCAGGCCGATGGCGCGGGCGTCGGGGGGCAGCTGCCGGGCCGCCGAGCGGAACCGCGCTGCCGTCACCTCCGACCCGACGACGAGGATCACGACCGACGCCTGCGGCACGGAGCGGGCGAGCGAGCGCGACAGACCGACCAGATCGCCCCTGCCCTGGCCGAGCTCCACCCCGGAGAGGTCGTCGAGCAGGCGCTTGCCGATGCCCGCGTGCAGCGAGCGGCCCTGGACGAGCACGCTGAGCTGCTGCCCCTCCCGCAGCGCCTGGAGGCCGAGGGAGGCGCAGCTGGAGACGGCGAGCTCGAACTGCTCGTCGTCGCGGTAGTCGGCGGGATCGAGCGACAGGCCGATCGCGAGGTGCGACCGCCGCGTCTCCTCGAACTGGCGCACCATCAGCGTGCCGGTGCGCGCCGTGGTCTTCCAGTGCACGTAGCGGCGGTCGTCGCCGGGGGCGTAGGCACGGAGGGCGTGGAACGAGACGTCGTTGTTGGAGAGCTCCGGAGCCGGCCGGCCCTCGAGGTCCTTGAGGAACCCGGACGACGAGCCGCCGACGGCGACGGTGCGCGGGTGGACGAAGAGGTCGCCGGGCACGGTGTGCGGCACGACGCGGCGGAAGAGCCCGAGGCCGTCGCCGCGGACCGAGCGGACGGGTCCGACGCGGATCACGCCGCGCCGCGCCGTCGGGATGGTGAACAGCTCCTCGTGCACGGCCGTCGCCTCCAGCCGCGGGAGCGGGAACACCGCCAGGCCGCCACCCACCGGCAGCTCGACCCGCGCGGGCAGGAGCGAGCGGTTCGAGGCGTTGCGCACCTCGACGCGGCCGACCGCCCGCTCCCCCGCGACCACCCGGGTGGCCGCCAGATCGAGGTCGACGGCGTAGGAGGAGCGCCCGATCATGAACGGAGCGGCGACCAGCAGCACGGCGAGCGCCAGCACCGCGATCAGGACCAGCTCACTCCAGCCCTGCACCGCGCCGACGATCCAGGCGAGGGCGGCGAGCGCGAGGAGGACCCAGGCGGACGAGGTCGCGACCGCGACCACGGGGACGGCGCGGGCGCGCACGGGCGCGAGCAGCACGCCGGCCGTCTCGACCGCGTGGCGCGACCGCTCGACGACGACGCCGGCGCGGCGCGCGAGCCCCTCGCTCCGGAGCACTCCGATCCCGGTCATGCCGCTTGACGCTCCTGCGGCGCGGCGACCTCGGCGAGCACGCGCCCGAGCACGCCGTCGGCCGTGGCCCCGGCGAACTCGGCCTCGGGGTCGAGGACGAAGCGGTGCAGCCAGACGGAGGCGACCAGCTGCTTGACGTCGTCCGGCAGCACGTAGTGCCGGCCGTTCGCGGCGGCCCAGACCTTGCAGGCGCGGATCAGCGCCATCGAGCCGCGGACCGAGACGCCGATCCGCGTCTCCGGCGCCGAGCGGGTGGCCTCGGCGAGCTGCACGACATAGCGCAGCACGGCGCCGTCGACGTGCACGGTCGCCGCGAGGTCGGCCATGTCGGCGACGGCCTGCGTCGTGATGATCGCGCGCAGCCCGGCGGAGGGATTGCGCTCGCCCGAGCCCGCGAGGATCCGCTCGGCGGACGCGGCGTCGGGGTAGCCGATCGAGGTCTTGATCAGGAAGCGGTCCAGCTGCGCCTCGGGGAGGCGGTAGGTGCCGGCCTGCTCGATCGGGTTCTGCGTCGCGATGACGAGGAACGGCCGCCCGACCTCGTGGCCGACGCCGTCGACCGTGACCCGCGACTCCTCCATCACCTCGAGCAGCGCCGACTGCGTCTTCGGCGAGGCGCGGTTGATCTCGTCGGCGAGCACGATCGACGCGAAGATCGGGCCGCGGTGGAAGTCGAAGCGCCCCGACTTCTGGTCGTAGATCGTCACGCCGGTCACATCGCTCGGCAGCAGATCGGGCGTGAACTGGATGCGGTTGCTGGTGCCCTGCACGGTCGCCGCGATCGCCTTCGCGAGGCTGGTCTTGCCGGTCCCCGGCGCGTCCTCGAGCAGCACGTGCCCCTCGGCGAGCATCGCCGTGAGCACGAGCGAGACCACCTCGGACTTGCCGAGCACGGCCTGCCCGACGTTCTGCACGAGCTTCTCGAACGTGGCGGCGAACCAGGCGGCCTGGTCGGGTGTCATGGTCATCAGTGCGATCCCTCTTCTCGGTGCCGACGCGGGGTCAGCACGGTCCCATTCCCTGTTCGCCGCCGTTCACGGTGCCCCGGGCGACGTACCAGCCGTCGGACATCCGATACCAGCGGTTGTCGCCGCCCGCCGTCTTGTTCCGCCAGTCGGCGTAGCAGTAGACGGTCAGGTCGCCCTTCACCCAGCGGCTGCTGCACGACGGGCCGCTCGGGCTGTAGTGCAGCCCGGTGCTGTCGCTGTCCTCGAGGCACGAGTTCACGGGGGCGTTCACGACCCAGCTGGTCTGCGCGGGCGGCGGTGGTGGCGGCGGCGGCGCCGCTGCGGTGTTCGCGCCTCGTCGCTCGATGGCGGACTGCTGACCCGCCTCGTCGATGACGTACGCGTCGACCGCGTGGTACTGGTCGTAGCCGTCGCCGAGCCGGATCGTCTGCACGGTCGGGTCGTAGCGCTTGTACTGCTGCTTGCCGTCGGTGTCGATCCAGAGCTCGGTGATGCGGCGTCCGTTCGGCGCGGGAGGGGTCACGACGTAGTCGATCGACGTCCCGTTGACGGTCGCGACGATGGTCGGCATTCCGGGCAGACCGTAGGGCGCGACAGGATCGCTGGTGTTACTCGGGCCGCTCTCGTATCGATTGCCGTCGACGATCGTGTACGTCTTCATCACGGCGGTATAGGTGCCGTTGTTCGCGGCGAAAGGCTGAACGTAGCCCGACGACGCCCCCGCGCCGAGGTAGCCGATGTCGTACCAGGTTCCTGAACCGACGACTTGATAGGAGTAGTTCACCTCCTGCCCGACCGCTCCGTTGCCTGACGGTGCCGCAGTGAAGTTGATGCGGAACTGACCGTCGAGCGGCTCGACGGACGTGATCGTCGGCGCATCCGGAACTCCTACGGCCCGCCGGGCCGACGAGTCTGCGCTGAACAGCGGATCCGTCTTGTCCGCGTCCGTCGACTTGTTCTTCGCGGCTACCGAGAACGTGTAGCCCGACTCCGAGTTGTCGACCGTGATGTTCTGAGTGGTGATCCCGGCCGCGAGCTCGATCCTCTTGGTCTCGGCACCGCCCCTCTTCACCACGAGGGTGTACCCCGTCAGCGCCTCCGCATTCGGTGTCGCCGGCGGGCTCCAGCTCACGGGAAGCTGCGTCTGAGTGCCCAGCTGCACCGAGGGGCCGACCTGCGGCGCCGCCGGCGCGCTCGGCGAGCCTGCCGGGCTCATCGACATCGGGCCCGACCAGTCGGAGGGCTCCGGCGAGCGGTTCGACGCCCGCACCGCCACCGTGTAGTTCGAGCCGTTCGTCAGCCCGGTGAGCTGCGTGGTCCGGGTTCCGCCGGACACCTCGAACAGGTCGTTGCCGGCCCCGCTGAGCTGCACCTCGTACCCCGTCACCGCGGACCCCGGGTTCGCGCCGTCCGCCCACGTCACGGTGAGCGAGCCGTCGCCGTAGTCGAGGCTCGTGATCGTCGGGGCACCCGGGCGGGCGTCCGGCCGCGCCACGGCCGAGGCGGGCGACGGGTCGGACTCGCCGATCTCGTTGCTCGCGGTGACCGTGAAGGTGTACTCGCGGTCGTTGGTGAGGTTCGCGATCGTGCAGGTGGTCGCCGCGCAGTCCTGGCTGCCGCCCGACCACTTCACCGTGTGGGTGGTGATCTCGGAGCCGTTGCTGGTGCCGTCGGACCAGCTGAGCACGACCGTCCGGTCCTGCACCGAGCTGACCGACGGGGTCCCCGGCGCGGCCGGCCGGCCCTGCACCGTCAGCCGGATCGTGCCGAACACCCGGCGCTCCGCGTCGCCGGTGGCGTCCGCCACCTGGTAGCGCACCGTCATGGTGCCCACGAAGTCCGCGCTCGGCGTGACCACGACGGAGCCGCCCTGGGCGCTCGCCGTGCCGGTCGCCTCCCCGGAGTCCACGATCGGATCGCCGACCAGCGTCAGCGGCGTCTCGGGGAACGGGTTCACGTCGTTCGACAGCACGTCGACCGTGGTCGGCTTCCCCTGCGGCGCCTTCGCGACGACGTCGTCGTTCGCGACCGTCAGCGGCCGGGTCGACGCGGTCACCCGCACGACCACCGCGCCCTGCACGGGCTGCGTGGTGCCGT
Source organism: Rathayibacter sp. VKM Ac-2857 (assembly GCF_013205025.1). Taxonomy (GTDB): domain Bacteria; phylum Actinomycetota; class Actinomycetes; order Actinomycetales; family Microbacteriaceae; genus Rathayibacter. The sequence continues at coordinate 364,162 of NZ_JABMLE010000002.1, forward strand.
CGGTCACGGTGATCGTCAGCGTCTCCTGCGTCCCCTTCGCGACCGACTCGTCGGCCGCGACCGAGAGCACCGAGCCCGACACGGAGGCGGTCATCCCGGTGGGCGCGCCCGAGACGCTGTAGCTCAGCTTCTCCAGGTCGCCCTTGTCCGGGTCGCTCGAGAGCGCTCGCAGATCCAGGGTCGACGCGTCCTCGCCGGCGGCGACCTCCATCGCTCCCCCGGCGAACGTCGGCGGCTGGTTCTCCGGCGGCAGCACCGTGATCGGGATGCTCAGCGTCGCCTTCACGCCGGCGGGGTCGTCGGGTCCGGTGCCGTCGGTGACCTCGAAGGTCAGCGCGTCCGAGCCGAAGTAGTCGGGAGCCGCGGTGTACAGCAGCGTCGACTCGTCCCGGACGAGCACCCCGTCCGCGGAGTGCAGCGCCGACACCCGGTCGGCCTGCGTCAGACGAGCGGTCTTCCCCTCGGGAGCGACGACCCAGTCGGTCAGCGGGATCGTCGCCTGCTCGCCGGCCTTCACCTCGAGCGGGACGACACCGGGCTTCAGTGCGGGACCGGTCGCGCTGAGCGCCGGCACCCGGACGAACGCCGTCGCGACCAGACCGTCGGCATCGGTCGCCGTGTAGGTGAGGAGCTGCGCCTCGTCGCCGGGAGTCACGGTGACGACTCCTCCGGTGCCGACCACGGCGCCCGCCGGCTCGCCGAGCAGCGCCACCCGGAGCTCGCTCGCGACGCCGTCCGGGTCCTCGTCGTTCTTCAGCACCGGCACCTCGACGGTCTGCGCCGTCGTGATCTGCGCGGTCGTGACCGCGTCGTCGCGGGCGATCGGCGGCAGCAGCGCCGCCTCCTCGGCGACCGTCACCAGCAGGCTGCCGATCGCGGTCGCGCCGCGGGAGTCCGCGACGGTGTACTGGATCGGGTAGTCGCCCTCCGCCTCCGGAGTCGTCACCAGCACGCGGCCCGCGGAGAGCCGCGCGGTCACGCCCTCCGGAGCCGTGACGCCGTCGGCGACCAGCGAGAGCGTGTCGCCGTCCGGGTCGGTGTCGTTCGCGAGCACGTCGACGGCGATGCTGCGGCCGGGCTGCGCGGTGACGACGTCCTTGACGGCGTCCGGCGCCTGGTTCTGCGTCGACGGAGGGGCGATGCCGACCTGGATCGTCGCGGTGGCCCGCTTCCCGAGAGCGTCGCTCACCTCGTAGCGGAACGAGTCGGTGCCGACGGAGTCGTCGAAGGCGGTGTAGGTGAGGTGATCCGCCCCGACCTCGTCGATCCGCCCCTTGCCGGGAGCGCTCGCCTGGCCGACCAGCGTCACGCTGTCGCCGTCGGGGTCGATGCCGTCCAGCGGGATCGGGATCGAGATGGTCGTGCCCGAGAGCGTGCGCGCCTCGAGGTTCTCGGGTCGCGGCGGCGAGTTCGCCTCGCGGTTCATCGGCAGGATCTGGATGCTGACGTAGCCGGCGTCCTTCTGCCCGGCGGCGTCGATCGCCTCGTAGGTGACGTAGACGGTCTTCGCGGTGTCGCCCGCCCGGAACCGCACGCGGTCCTCCGAGACGAACGCGACGCCGTCGGCGGCATCGGGCAGCGGTGCCACGAGGTCGGGCAGCACGGTCAGCAGGCCGCCGCCGGGCGAGACGTCGTTCGCGAGCACGTCGATCGTGACGGTGTCGCCGACGCGCACGGCCGCGGAGTCGTCGGTCGCGATCGGCGGCTCGAGGGTCGCCGGAGCGGGTGTCGGCACCACCAGCACCTCGCCGGTCGTGGTCCCGGTGCCGTTCGAGACGGTGTAGCGGAAGGTCACCGGCTCGGTGATCCCCGGCTGGTCGGTGACGCGCAGCACCTCGTGCTCGAGGATCGCCACCGCGACACCGACGCCGGCGTCCACCTTCACCGAGGAGACGACGAGCAGCCCGCCGTTGGGGTCCGAGTCGTTCTGCAGCACGTCGACGAGCGCGGTGCCGCCCGAGGGCAGGAGCGCGACGTCGCGCACGGCGACCGGGTTCTTCGCCTCGCTGCTCGCCGGGAGCACGTCGACGCGGACGAGTCCCGGGGCGGACTTCGGTCCGTCGCTCGCGCGGTACTGCAGGTAGTAGCTGCCGGGTGTCGGCGACGTGAAGGTGAAGGTCCCCGCCGTGTAGTCGGGGGTGACGGTCGCGCCGGCGGGCTGCTCGACCTCGGCGAGCAGCAGGGGCGCGCCGGACGGGCTGAGGTCGTTGCCGAGCGGCGCGACCGTCGCGGTCTGGTCGGCGAGGGTCGTCACGTGGTCCGGATTCGTCACGGGAACGGTCGACCCGGGCGCGCGGACGTCGACGTGCAGCACTCCCTCCACGTCCTCGGTGCCGTCGGAGACGATCAGGACGACGTCCTTGCGGCCGAGCTGGGCGCCGATCGCGTCGAAGGTGACGAGGCCGTCGGCCGTGGAGCGGACCTGGTCGTCGCTGGTCGAGGCCGCGGTGCGCAGGAAGAGCTCGTCGCCGTCCGGGTCGATCCAGTCGGGCAGCACGTTGTACGACGTCGACGCACCCTGCTCGAGGAGGATCCGCCCCTCGCGCTTCTGCTCGGGAGGCTCGTTGCTGCCCGCCGGCTTCACCGTCAGCGTGACGACGGCGTCGTCGGTGCTCCCGCGTCCGTCGTCGGCGGTGTAGGCGAAGGTCGCGGTCCCGCTCGCCTCCGCGGGCACCGTGATCTGCAGGGCGCTGCCGCCGTAGATCGGCGACACCTCGCCCAGTGCGGGCTGCGCCCCGGTCACGGCCGCGGTGAGGACGTCCCCGTCCGGGTCGCTGTCGTTGTCGAGCACCGGCAGGATGACGCTGCGCCCGGCGCGCACGCCGAACTCGTCGTCGACGGCGACCGGCGGAGTGTTCTCCTCCGACCGCTCCGGGATCGTGTCCTGCACCTGCTGCTGCGTGCTGTCGTTCTCGTCGTCCTTGTCGGCGTCGTCCTCCGGGGGCGTGACGTCCTCCCAGTCGGAGACCTCCTTCATGTCCTGGTTCACCAGCCAGACGGAGCCCACGGTCAGCTCGTTCAGCACGACCGCGCTGCGATTGACGCGGAAGACCGCCTGCCGATCGGCACCGAGGTCCGGCACCTCCCGCGCGACGTCGTCCGCGGTCCCGCCGCAGTCGCGCAGGTACCGTCCCGAGCCGGACCAGGCGGCGTAGGTGCAGCCGTTGACCCGGACCGGCGCGACGGCGGTGCCGCTGCCGCCGGAGTCCACCGTGCGCGCGGCCGAGCCGTCGAGGGGCTGGAGGAGCAGGGCGGCACCGGTCGAGACCGCGACGTCCTCGCCGCCGGCGCTCGGCTGCTGCAGCGTCAGACCGTCCGCGACTCCGAGCTGCACCGGATCGTCGCCGTCGATCGACACCGCGCCGCTCCCCGCGTCGAGGAGGACCGGGGTCGAGCCGACGGCGGTGATCGCCGGTGTCGCTCCCGCGGCGAAGCCGGAGACGGCGGCGGTCGACGGGCTGCCGCCGGCGCGGACGGTGACGAGCTCCTGCTCGCCGGGCGAGTAGGCGAAGACCGTGCCGTCGGCCGCGACGGTGGCCGCCGCGCCCGCGCCGAGCTCGATCGTCGGCTCGTCGGCCTCGACGCTGAAGGAGGCGAGAGCGTCGACCGCCCGCACCCAGAGGGCGCCGGAGGCCGCGTCGAGGATCGCCAGCACGCCGCCGCCGAGCGAGACCGAGGACTCGGCGGGCACGGCGACCGCCTCGCCGAGCACGACCGACGAGGTGTCCACGATCGAGACGGTCGCGTTGCTGGCGTCGTGGACGACGACGGTGCCCGCCTCCTGCGCGACGTCGAAGCTCGTCCCCTTGGTGCGCAGACCCGCGTCGAGGACCTCGGAGGGGTAGTTGAGCCGGCCCGCGAGCAGCGAGCTCGGCTTGGTCACCCAGACCCCGGCGTCGTTCAGATCGACGTCCTGGGTGGTCACCCCCTGGTAGAGCACGGCCATCGTCGAGACGACGAGGGCGGCGGCGGTCACCGACGCGACGGAGGCGGCGGAACGGGTGCGGCGGGACAGCCGTGAGAACACGCTCGGACCGTTCCTCTCGGGGATGGGGGGGGCGGAGTCGTCCGGTCGGCGGCGGGCCGTCCGGGGGAACGTGCTCATCGTGTCCGCCGGCCTCTCCGGCCACCAGCCGTCAGTTGTCGCGGCACCCGTCCGGGGGCCACGACGTCCGACCGAGGCGGACCGGCGGCGGACGGGCGCCGACGGCACCGGCCGCTCGACGCCTGCGGAATCCCGCCGATCCCTAGCACTCCGAGCCCGCGACAGCGCGCGTTGGGACTCGGTGTCGCTCCGCCTTGCGGCGTCTCTCCGCGCGCCGCACACTTCTGCCACCGATGCCGACCACCCGACGGCTCGACTCTCCCCTGACGATCCAGGACGCCGATGCCCGCCGCCGTGAGCACCCTTTCCCGACCCCTCGAGTCAGCCCCTCTCCTCGAGCCGACGCCGTCCCTCGAGCCGGCCCCTCCCCTCGCCGACGACCCCGTCCGCTCGATCTGCGTGATCGACGACCACGCCATCGTCCGCTCCGGCATCGCCGAGCTGCTGCGCGGGACCGCCGACCTGCGCGCCGACGCGATCGCCGCCACCGTCGGCGAGATCGAGGAGGACGCCGCGGACTTCGACCTCGTCATCCTCGATCTGCGGCTCGGCGACGGCAGCGAGGCCGGGGAGAACGTCTCGCGGCTGATGCGGCGCGGCACCCGCGTTTTGATCTTCTCGGCCGGCGACGACCCCGACTCGGTCCGCGCCGCCGCCCGGGCCGGCGCCCTCGGCATGGTGCGCAAGTCCGAGGAGGACTCGGTGCTCCTCGACACCATCCGCTCCGCGGCGCACGGCATCGCGGTCGCCTCGACCGACTGGGCCGCGGCCCTCGACGCCGATGCCGAGCTCGCCGACGCCGGTCTGAGCGCCCGCGAGCGCGAGGTGCTCGCGCTCTACGCCGCGGGCGAGAAGGCGCAGCGCGTCGCGTCGCTCACCGGTCTGTCCCGCGACACGGTCACCCACTACGTCGGACGGATCCGCGCCAAGTACGCCCGGGTCGGCCGGCACGCGGGGACGAAGGTCGAGCTCTACATCCGCGCGATCGAGGACGGCCTGCTCGAGGGCCCGATGTGAGACCCGACGCCGTCGCGGCGGAGGAGCCGAGCTACGGCATCGGCGACCGGTTCGAGCGGATCTTCGTGGTCGCCTTCAGCATCGGCGGCATCGCGTTCCACGCCGTCGCGGCACTCGGCTACGCCGGCACCGGTCTCACGATCTCGCCGCTCTGGGCCGTCGCCGCGGCGGTGCTGGTGCTGCCCGCCCCGCTGGTGACCCTGGTCGTCGCGACCCGCGGCGCACTCGGCACGGTGCGGACCGTCCTGCGCGCGCACGTCGTCCTCTTCGCCGTCGTCGCCCTCGCGCTGATCCCGGCCGTGCCGGCCGGGAGCGGTCCGGCGACCACCTCCTGGCTCATCGACGCCGTGCCCGTCGCGATGACCGCGGCGGCCGTCGCCTTCCCCGCCCGGGTGGTGCCGTTCGCCGTGGCGGCCGTCTGCCTGCTGCTCTTCGCCGTCCGCTCCGCCACTTCGGGCTCGCCGGTCGTCGCGATCGAGGAGGCGGTGGACATGGCGATGATCGGCACGGTCTTCGCCGGGCTCGCCCAGGCGGTCCTCGGCGCCGGCCGGTCGCTCGAGCGCGCGACGCGGGAGTCGGTCTTCGCCGCCGCCCGCGCCGCCGGTCGATCGGGGCGGCGCAGCGAGCGCATCCGGGTCGGCGCGCTCGTGCACGACGAGATCCTCTCCTTCCTGCTGAACGTGGAGCAGATCAGCCACTCGGCCGAGCGCTCCCGCGCCGCGGCGCGGATCGCCCTCGCGCACCTCGCGGAGCTCCGGCGGACGGATCCGACGGGTCCGACCCCGAGCCGCGCGGTGCTGACCGCGGGCGAGTTCGTGCGCGCCGCCTCCGTCCGCATCGCCGAGGCCGCCCCGCTCGCCGTCCTCAGCACCCGCATCGAGGCGGGCGCCGTGGCCGTCCCCTCCCCCGTCGCCGACGCGCTGATCGACGCGACCGTCCAGGCCGCGCGGAACGCCGTGCAGCACGCCCGCTCGACGGACGGAGCGCCCGCTGCCGTCCGCGCGTCCCTCGCCGTCGACGACCGCGGCCTCTCGATCGAGGTCAGCGACGACGGCGGCGGGTTCGTCGCCGCCGCGGTGCCGCAGAACCGGATGGGCCTGACCACGAGCATCCTCGGCCGGGTGACCCAGATCGCCGGGGCGACCGCGCAGATCGCGTCCGAGGCGGGCACCGTCGTCCGGCTGGAGTGGCACCGGTGACCCGCCCGCGCCGTCTCGAGCACAGCGCCGACGTCTCCGACCTGCTCGGCTTCGGCGGCGGCCGCATCCGGGTGATGGGGCTCTTCTTCGTCGGGGCCAACCTCCTGCTCGCAGGGCTGAACCTCGACTGGTCGCGCCGCCCCGCGGTCACGGCGGCGGCGACGCTGGTCGTCGCCCTCCTGGTCGCGCTGGTCGTCCGCCGGCCCCGCGACCCGCTCCCGCTCCCCGGCACCCTGGTGGTCGCGGCCGGCGCCCCCGTCGCCGCGGCCCTGGGCTGGTGGGCCCTCGAGCCGAGCGGCTGGGAGGGGAGCTTCGCCACCTGGTTCCTCGGCGGGACCGCCTTCCCGCTCTTCGCCCTCTGCCTCCGCGGGCGGATCCTCGCGGCGGTCGTCGGGCACCTCGCCGTCGGAGCCGTGACGCTCGCGGCACTGCTCGGAACCGGCCACAGCGCGCTCTTCGCCCTCGAGGCGATGTCGCGCTACACGATCCTGCTCGCCTGCGGCGTCCTGTTCCGCCTCGGCCTGCGCTACGCCATCGGCCGGATGAGCGAGGTGCGCGCCGAGCGCGAGCGACTGGCCGCCGAGACGGCGGAGGCCGACGGCCGCTTCGTCGAGCGGGAGAAGCGCGTGCGGCTGGTCGCGGACCTCGCGGAGCCGCTCCTCGCCCGAGCGGCGGCCGGCGAGCCCTACTCCCCCGCCCTCGCGCGCGACGCGGCCAACATCGAAGCGGGCATCCGCGACGGCCTCCGCGCCTTCGGCCTCGTCCGCGACCCGCTGGCCGCGAGCGTGCGCGCCGCGCGGCTGCGCGGGGTGCAGGTGGTGCTCCTCGACGACTCCGACGGGGACCTCGACGAGCCCACTCTCGACCGCGTCGCCGCGACCGCCGCCCGCGCCTTCGAGGAGATCGGCTTCGGCCGGGTCACGGTGAGGCTGCTGCCGCCCGGCCGGGGCGCCGTCGCGACGATCGTGGCCGACACCGAGCCGGGCCTCCATCTCGAGGTCGGCTAGGCGGCGCTCCGCCGCTCCCGGTCCTCGTCGGAGTACTCGACCCGCGGGTTGAGCGCGAGCGCGTCCCGGGTCGCCGCGCGCGCGAGGGTCAGCGCCGCCGACAGCCGCGGCCGGCGGACGGTGCCGGCGGTGCGCCCGTAGACGTCGATGTGCGCGAAGGCCGGTGCCCAGGTCGGCCTCGGCCGGCGGTTGCCGACGGTGGCCGTGAGGTGCAGGAACGCCTGCGCCGAGCCGAGCGCCGAAGCGGCGTCGACCCCCGGGGCGATCGAGGGCAGCGGCGCCGGAGCGGCGGATGTGACGGCCCGCAGCACCCGGAGGTCGGTGTACGCCGGGATCACCGGCAGGGTCCTGCCCAGCGTCGCCGGGTGCCGCGCGACCTCCTCGAGCGGCATGTCCTCCGTGAGGCCGAGCAGGCGCTCCACCGTGCGCCGCGACCGCGGGTGGAACGACGTCGCCTGCGCGGCCCAGCCCACGTTCATCACCCACAGCACCGGCAGATCGAGCGCGCGGGCCGTGCGCGCCAGCAGCACCCCGACCTCGGGGGTCGTCACCTCGGTCTCGTCGACGACCAGGTCCGCGCCGCGCGCGAAGTCGAGCGCCGTCTCCGGGAGCACGCCCGCGGGGAAGACGTCGACCGTCGCGTCGGCGTCGAGCGCGAGCACCGACTCGCGGAACACCTCGGCCTTGTTCCGGCCCACCGCCGCCAGCGTCGCCCCGGGCACCCGGTTCGCGTTCTCCGGCTCGAAGACCTCCGGGTCGGCGACCGCGAACGAGCGCACGCCCATCTGCGCGAGCTTCAGGCCGAGCTGGAAGCCGTCCCCGCCGACGCCGGCGAGCGCGATCCTCGACGAGCACAGCGCCTCCTGCTCCGCCTCGCTCCAGAAGCCGAGGTTCCTGGCGTACCTCGCAGCCGTCACATCGGTGCTCACGCCGCCAGCTCCTGCTCGTCGTCGATCCCGACCAGGATGTCGCGCGCGCTGAGGAAGCGGCCGGGCAGCCAGCGGCTGAGCCGCCTGACCGGAGGCACCTCGATCACGACCGCGACGTTGTGGCTCCGGTACGCGCCGATCCACCGCCGCTCGCCGATCCTCGTGGCGGTGAGCGAGAGGCGCAGCAACCGCTCGAGCACGGGATCGATCAGCCCGTAGGCGGAGCGGACACCGGCCTCGTCGAGGAACGCGAGCACCGCGCCGTACAGCTCCAGCACGCTCGCGTGCTGCGCCGCCCGGTCCTCGTGCCGCGCGACGAGGCGCGAGACCTCGACCGAGGGCTCCGGCGCGGGGCTCCGGCCGAAGACCTCGGGCCAGTAGCGCTCGACGGGGAGCCGGTCGTCGGGCACCGCGCGGGTCGACCGGCCCTTCACGATCAGGCGGAGTGCGGCACGGATCCGCAGCTCGCCCGCCGCCTCCTCGACGACCGCGAAGGCGAGCGAGCGCGCGTCGTCCTCGTCGGTCTCCCCGCCGTCGGTCCCGCGCTCGGCGGGGAGGAAGCCGGCCTCGTCGACGTAGATCTCGCGCCGGAGCTCGAGGAAGCGGCGGTACGCCTCCTCGGACCCGGGGACGGGGACGCCGCCCGAGGCGATCAGTCCGGTGGTCCGCCGGCTCACGCCGGCCGGTGGTCGCTGCTGCAGGTCTCGCATGGTGCTCTCCTCGACTCGGAAGCGTCTGTTCCGACGAGACCGATCGTGGAGAACGGGCGGGCTGCGAAGAATGGGGACGTCTCCCCACGGGCAGAGGTGCCCGTCGGCTCAGACCAGCTCGTCCACGTCGTCGAGGTCGACCGCGACCGAGCTGATCAGCGCGAGCAGCGCCTCCGCGTAGGCGTTCTCGGCGACCTCGTCCTCGAAGTCGCGCTCGCCGCCGCCGATCTCGATCGTCACGGCGAAGCGCACCGGTGCCTCCGTCGGCGCCGTGCGGCGCAGCGAGCGGAACGTCCCGCGGAGCAGCTCGCGCAGCTGGTCCTCGCGCGGCAGCCAGAGCGAGTCGTCGAGCGCCACCGAGTCGAGCGCCCACTCGGTCGTGCCGTTGAAGCCGAGAACGGTGCCGGTCTCGTACTCGTGCGCCTCGATGGTCATGTCGCTCACGGTGAAGACGTCGCCGTCGAACCCCTCGCGCTCGATGCGGAAGCGGTCGCCGGTGACCGGCGCCCAGCGCAGACCCGCGGTCCGCAGCGCCCTGGCCAGTTCGAAGGAGATCATCCCCCGATCATGGCGCGCGTTCCCGGACGGAGGCCGCGAAGACGGGCCTCCGGTCTCGATGTCGGTGGGTGAGTTTACGTTCATGAAACGTCCGGTTCACAGGCCGGGCACCCGCACTGCATAGCGTGGCTCACTGTGCCCCTTTCAGGGGCGAGGGTCGCCGTCGCCGTGCGGTGACGCACCACCGCTCCCCGGAGCGGCGATCGAGAGGACCACCCATGACCGACTCCCCCTCACGCCTCGCGGGCAGGCCGGGCGCCCGCACCCCGCGAAGAGGTCTCGCGCTCGCGGCCCTCGCCGGTCTCGCCCTCGTCGCCTCGCCGCTGGTCGCCGCTCCCGCCACCGCGGCTCCGAGCGGGGACGAGCTGGTCATCAGCGAGGTCTTCGCCCGCGGCGGCTCGGCCGGCGCGACCTACGCCAACCGCTTCGTCGAGCTCTACAACCCGACCGGCGCCGACGTCGCGCTCTCCGGCCTCTCGCTGCAGTACCGCTCCGCCACCGGCACCGCGAACCCGACGACGACCGTCGCGCTCACCGGCACCGTCCCGGCCGAGGGCCACTTCCTGATCGCCGGCGCGAGCAACGGCACGAACGGCGCGCCGCTCCCCGCCGCCGACCAGACCGCGAACGGCCTCAACATCGCCGCCGCGGGCGGCACGCTCTTCCTCGTCGAGGGCACCGGCACGCTGGTCGCCCCGCCGACCGGCACGGCCGCGCAGCCCGAGGCGGTCCTCGACCTGCTCGGCTACGGCACCTCGAACACCTTCGAGTCGGCGGCCGCCACCGCGCCGACCCTGACCGAATCGATCGCCCGCGCCGACACCGCGACCGGCGACACGGACTCCAACGCCGCCGACTTCACCGTCGGCGCGATGACCCCCGAGTCGGCCGGCGGCAGCACGCCGGAGCCGACGCCCGCGCCGACCGGGTCGCCGACCCCCACGCCGACCCCGACCGCTCCCCCGACCACTCCGCCCACGACGCCGCCGACCACCGCGCCCACCGTCTCGATCGCCGAGATCCAGGGCACCGGAGCCGCGTCCCCGCTCGTCGGGCAGACCGTCACCACCACCGGCGTCGTCACCGCGCGCTACGCCACCGGCGGCTTCAACGGTTACGTGATCCAGACCGCCGGCACCGGCGCGCAGACCACCGGCCGCACCGCCTCCGACGCCGTCTTCGTCTACTCGTCCGCCTCGGTCGGCGCCGTCGCCCTCGGCGACCACCTGCGCATCACCGGCGCCGTCAGCGAGTTCAACGGCCTCACCGAGCTCACGCCGACCTCGGCCGCCACCGTCGAGAAGCTCGACACCCCCGCCGCCGCACCGGTTCCGGCCGCCGTCGGCCTCCCGCGCTCCACGGAGGAGCGCGAGACGCTCGAGAGCATGCTGATCGCCCCGCAGGGCGCGTTCACCGTGACGGACACCTTCGACCTCAACAGCTTCGGCTCCGTCGGCCTCGCCGCAGGCGACTCGCCGCTGCTGACCCCGACCGAGGTCGCCCGCCCCGGGACGCCCGAGCTGGCCGCGGTCGTCGCCGACAACGCCGCCCGCGCGATCGTCCTCGACGACGGCGCCTCGATCAACTTCCTCGGCGCCGCCGCGAACAAGGCGATCCCGCTGCCCTACCTCACCCCGACCGAGCCGATCCGCGTGGGCGCCCCGGCGACCTTCACGACCCCGGTCGTCCTCGACTACCGCAACGGCGGCTGGTCCTTCCAGCCGGCGACGCAGCTGACCGTCGAGAACGCCGCGACCGTCCAGCCCGCGACCTTCGCGAACACCCGCGAGGCGGCCCCCGAGGCCGTCGGCGGCGACCTCTCGATCGCGTCCTTCAACGTGCTGAACTACTTCTCCACCACGGGTGACTCGATCACCGGCTGCACCTTCTACACCGACCGCGACGGCGACCCCGTCACCGTGAACAGCGGCTGCGACGCCCGCGGCGCCGCGAACGCGGACGACCTCGAGCGCCAGCAGGCCAAGATCGTCACCGCGATCAACAGCCTCGGCGCCGGCGTCGTCTCCCTCGAGGAGATCGAGAACTCGGCCAAGTTCGGCAAGCCGCGCGACGAGGCCCTCGCCACCCTGACCGCCGCGCTCAACACCGCCGCCGGCTCGGAGCTGTGGGCCTACGTGCCCTCGCCCGCCGCCCTCCCCGCGCTCGCGGACGAGGACGTCATCCGCACCGCGTTCATCTACAAGAAGGCCGTCATCGAGCCGGTCGGCGAGTCCGTCATCCTCAACGACGGCGCCGCCTTCTCGAACGCCCGGAAGCCCCTCGCCCAGGAGTTCCGCCTGATCGGCGACAGCGCCAGCGAATTCGTCGCGATCGTGAACCACTTCAAGTCGAAGGGCTCCGGCTCCGGAGTCGACGCCGACCAGGGCGACGGCCAGGGCGCCTCGAACGCGTCCCGCGTCAACCAGGCCACCGCGCTCGTCGCGTTCGCCGACCGCCTGAAGACCGAGAAGGCGACGGACCTCGTCTACCTGCTCGGCGACTTCAACGCCTACTCGCAGGAGGACCCGATCCAGGTCCTGCGCGATGCGGGCTACATCGACCAGGGCGCGAAGGACGGGAAGTACTCCTACTCCTTCGACGGCGCGGTCGGCTCGCTCGACCACGTCTTCGCCTCCCCGGCGGCCGACGCGACCGTCACCGGTGTCGACACCTGGAACATCAACAGCGGGGAGTCGGTGGCGCTCGAGTACAGCCGCTACGACTACAACGCGACGATCTTCTACGACACCTCGGCCTACCGCTCGAGCGACCACGACCCGGTCGTCGTCGGACTCGACCTGCCCGAGACCGCTCCGGCGACGGTGATCGACGTCGCGACGAGCGCGAAGACCACGCGCCTCGCCGTGCTCCGCACGCTGACGGTCACGGCCGTCAACAACGGCCCGGAGGCGGTCGCGATCGAGATCTCGACGCCCTATGGCACGCGGACGAAGAGCTCGGTGAAGCCCGGCCAGTCGTTCACGACCTCCTACCTCACGGTGCTCCGCCCGATCAAGGCCGGCACCGCGACGATCGAGGTCACCGCGAAGGACGGCACGGAGCGCACGTACCAGCAGGCGTACAGCGCCCGCTAGCCCGCTAGCCGAAGCACGACCGACCGCAGAGGCGGGTCCGCTGAGAAGCGGGCCCGCCCTCGTCGCGCCACCCCTGACGTCGCCCGGACGCGGCTCCTAGAGTGCGGAGCATGCCCGAGGGAGACAGCGTCCACCGTCTCGCCGCCCGTCTCCGGCGGGCGGCGGACGGCCGGACCGTCGCGGACGGCGAGCTGCGCTCGGGCGACACCGCCGGCAGCTCGCTCGAGGGCCTGCGGATCCTCGAGCACGACACCCACGGCAAGCACCTGCTCACCCGCTTCTCCGGCGGGCTCACGCTGCACACCCACCTGCGGATGCAGGGCTCCTGGACGGTGACCACGCCCGGCCGCTCCGTGCCGCGAGCGGTGCAGAAGGACGTCCGCGTCCGGCTCCGACTCGACGACGGGATCGCCCTCTGGGGCATCGACCTCCCCGTCGTCGAACTGCTGCCCACCCGCGACGAGGCACGCGCGGTCGGCCATCTCGGGCCGGATCCGCTCCGCGCCGACTGGAGCGCCGACGAGGCGGTCGAGCGGCTGTCCCGCTCACCGGAGCGGCCGGTGATCGCCGCCCTGCTCGACCAGCGCCTGATGGCGGGCCTCGGCAACCTCTGGGCGAACGAGGTCTGCTTCCTCCGCGGGCTCTTCCCCTGGCGGCCCGTCGGCACCGTCGACGTCCGCGCCCTGGTCGCCACGGCCGCGCGCGGCCTGCGCGCCTCCGTCACGGTGCCGGGGATGTTCCAGACCACCACCGGCGACACCCGCCGCGGCGAGCGGCACTGGGTCGCGGGCCGCGCCGGGCGACCGTGCCTGCGCTGCGGCACGACCGTGCTCGTGCGCGCCGAGATCCGCGACGACCCGGAGCAGCGGCGCACCTGGTGGTGCCCGCACTGCCAGCCCGAACTCCCCTGAGCCGGGCCGTGCCCTCGGCCGCCCGCCTGCGTAGGCTGGGCGCAACGAGCGGAGGGGTCTCATGAGCGACAACGTCTGGGGGTCCCCGGATCCGTCGGCCCGGCGCGACCAGCCGCCGGCGAGCGGTGTCGAGCGGAGTTCCGCAGCTCAGCCGCCCGCCGAGAACACCGCCGAGACGCCGGCGGAGGTCGAGCTCGCCCGTCCCGAGGACATCGAGCGCGCCCAGGCCGTCAAGGACCTCAAGCGCCGCCGCGACTTCGCCGGCTCGGTCGGCGGCTGGATGACCGTCTCCGCGATCAGCACCGGCGTCTGGTTCGCGACCGGCGCCGACGGCTACTTCTGGCCGATCTGGCCGATGCTCGGCATCGGCATCGGCGTGGCCAGCCAGGCCGCCGCCCTCTGGGGCCCCGAGAAGAAGGACATCACCGAGGCCGACATCGCCGCCCAGATGCGCAAGCGCGAGCTCCGCGGCCGCTGACCCCCGGCGTCCGTGGAAGAGACGCCCACCCCCATGCTGGTCGAGTAGCCGCGCAGCGGCCCCATGCTGGTCGAGTAGCCGCGCAGCGGCCCCATGCTGGTCGAGTAGCCGCGCAGCGGCTCCATGCTGGTCGAGTAGCCGCGCAGCGGCGTATCGAGACCCACCGTCCCCAGCAGGGCAGGTCTCCAGACTCCCGTTCTGACGCAGGTGGATCTCGATACGCCCGCTCCGCGGGCTACTCGATCAGCATGGAACGCACCGCCCGCTCACCATGCCGCCGCACCCGCGCCGCCCCATCATGCTGGTCGAGTAGCCGCACGCCCGCTCCACGCTGGTCGAGTAGCCGCGCAGCGGCGTATCGAGACCCGCCCACCGACAGCCCCCGCCCCGCCCGCCACCCCCTCCCAGGAGTCCCGTCGACCCCGGCTGCTAGGGTGCGTGTCGAGCGCGCCGACGTCCCGACGGCTGCGCTCACGGCACAGCGTGGCGCGCCGGACCCGAGGCGTGCCGCCTCCGGCACCGCCCACTGACGGTTTGGACACCCTTGGCCGACTCCTCCCCGCCCTCCTCCGCGCAGCCTCCCTTCGACGCGTCGCAGTTCCACGAGCTCCCGCCCAGGCGACCCTCCCGGCGAGCCGTCGTGCTCGGCGCGGTCGGCGCCGGCCTCGGCCTCGTCGCGCTCGGCGGCGGCGGCTACGCCGCCTACCGCGCCCTGACGCCCGATCAGCCCGGCGTCTCCGGCGAGCCGGGCACTCCGGCCGCCGAGCTCGACCTGCTCGCCGGCGTCCCGACCCCGACGCCGTCCTTCGGCCCGAACGGCACCCACTGGCCCTCGCGGACCCCGTGGTTCACCGGCGACGTCGATCTCGAGGTCGAGGTGGAGTGCTCCTGGTCGGCGATCAGCGAGGCGATCACGACGGCGCTCGACACCGCGGGCCCCACCGACACCGTCCGCATCCTCGTCGCACCGGGCGAGCTGCCCGGCGGCGGCGCCGGCTCGAGCTCCTCGCCGATGATGCAGGACATCGGCACGCTCGATCGCGACACCCGCGTCCTCGTCTACCCGCGCGACGGCTGGGGCACGGTCACCACCGCCAACTCCTGGCGGCTGCTCCGCGTCTACAACGTCGCGCTCGTCGGCATCGTCACCAACGGCGCCTTCCTCGCCTCCGGCTGCAGCAGCTCGGCCTTCGCGCGGATCACCACCAACGCCTACAACGTCTACGGCGTCGACGGCACGGACTTCACCGAGAACGTCGAGCTCGTCGAGGTGGTCGTCCCCGACGCCCAGCTGCGCGACGAGGACGTCTCGAGCATGCGCACCCCGACCGACGGTGCCGGCGGCCTCCGCCACATCTTCCGGATCGGCTGCTACACCGCCCCCGCCTACAAGGAGAAGGGCTCCGGCGCGCACACCGACACCGTGCAGTTCTCCGGCCAGGGCGGCAACTACTACGGCGACATCACGAGCATCGACTGCATCGACTTCGCCTCGACGAACACCGCGTTCCAGATCGGTTCGGCCGAGAACGTGCGCTACCAGCACTGCCTGGTCGTCGGAGCGGACGTCGTGAAGCGGGTCTTCCCGGTGCCGGACGAGGCCGACCAGGACGGCAGCTTCGGCGCCTCCAACGGCCCCGGCGTCGAGTTCGGCTGCTCGGCGCTCGACAGCACCTTCATCGGGCCGATGGGCGCCGCGACCTGGGCCTCGGTGACGAACTCGACCGCCGGCTACGAGACCAGCGGTGCGGCACCGAAGGAGGGCGAGTGGATCATCGACGAGTCGATCCTCGAGTGGAGCGCCGACGACGTGCACGAGCGCAGCCCGCAGGTGACCAGCGAGTACCTGGCCCAGATCTGGGCCTAGCCGCCGCTCAGTCCGCGTGCCGCCCGGCCCGCGCCGGTCGCGCCAGCGCCACGAGCGCCGCGGGCACCGTGAAGAGCGGGTCCCCCGGGATCAGCGCCAGCACCCGGCGGATCCCGAGCGAGAGCGCGACGATCGCCGCCGTGAGCACCAGCGGGTAGAGCAGCGCCGCCACCGGCTTCTCGAGCAGCCCGGTCAGCCACGCGGCGTCCGGGTTCGCGACGAGCGACCACAGCCCGAGCAGCGGCACCTGCAGCAGGTAGATCGGCAGCGTCCGCCGCCCGATCGCCGAGCCGACCCGCGCCGCCGGCGCCCAGCGGCAGAGCAGCGCCGCGCAGGCCACGGCGAGCGGGATCGCGCTCGCACTCACCACGAAGCCCGCGATCTGCCCGGCCGCCCCGCCGACGACGCGCCCACCCACGACCGCGACCAGGAACACCCCGAGCGGCACGAGCAGCACCAGCACCCCCGGCCGCGAGAAGCGGCGCAGCTGCTCGGCCCCCAGCACGCCGAGCGCGAAGAAGACGAAGTTGGCCAGCAGCGCGTCGCCGAAGAGGATCACCCGCAGGTTCGTCGCGAGGAACCAGGCGGCGGTGCCGAGCAGCAGGATCCCCCACCACGGCACCCGCAGCGCCCGCAGCAGCACCAGCACGAGCGGGTAGAGCGCGAGCGCGAAGAGGAACCAGAGCGTGGTCGTCGGGAAGACGAACTGCAGGAGGACACGGTCGAGCGAGTCGATCGAGTGCGGGAAGTCGGGGCGGGCGAGCAGTGCGAAGAACACGGCGTAGAGCACCACCCACACCGCGTAGAGGTAGTAGTTCGAGACGAGCCGCACCCGCGCGGAGCCGCGACGCCAGCCGCGCAACAGACCCGACTGCGCGAGCAGCCCCGCCAGCGCGAACAGGATCGGCATCCGGATGCGCCCGAGCGAGCCGCCCACCTGGTCCCACAGCCCGGCGACGGAGGACGCCGGGTCCGCGACGGTGGCGAAGCTCCAGATCAGGACGTGGAAGAGGACGACCGCCAGGACGCCGAGTCCGCGGGTCGTGTCGATCCAGGCGAGCCGCTCGCGCGCGACGAGCGCGTCCCCTGATCCCGATACCACGCGAACCAGTATGCGGGCTCGATGTGTCGCGGAAAACGCGACGTGCGGCGCCCGGCGTCGGTTCGCGGTGGCAGCTCGCGGCGTTCGGCCGCGCGCCGGCCGTCAGTTCACGCCGTCAGCTCGCGCCGTCGAGCCGCCCGACCGCGGTGACCCGCACGACCGCGGCACCCGCCTCGTCCGACTCCGCGAGATCGACCGTCGCCGAGATCCCCCAGTCGTGATCGCCGGCCGGATCGTCGAGGATCTGGCGCACCTGCCACTGCGTCGGCGTCTCCGTGACGAGCAGCATCTTCGGCCCGCGCGCGTCCGGGCCGATCCCGATCGAGTCGTGCTCGTCGTAGTAGTCGTCGAGCGCCTCGCCCCAGGCGTCGGCGTCGAAGCCGGCCGCCGCGTCCAGCTCGCCGAGCGCCTCGTGGTCGTCGAGGGCCGCGAGGGTGACCCGCCGGAACAGCTCGTTGCGCACCAGCACCCGGAAGGCGCGGTGGTTCGCGGTGAGCCGGCGCGGGGCGGGCGGCACGATCGCCTGGTCGGCCGCGTGCAGAGCCGGGTTGACCAGCTCCTCCCACTCGTCCACCAGCGAGGAGTCGACCTGGCGCACGAGCTCGCCGAGCCACTCGATCAGATCGTGCAGCTCCTCGTTCTTGATCTCGTCCGGGATGGTCTGCCGGGCGGCCCGGAACGCGTCGGAGAGGTAGCGCAGCACGAGTCCCTCCGAGCGGGAGAGCTTGTAGAAGGCGCAGTACTCGCCGAACGACATCGCCCGCTCGTACATGTCGCGCACGACCGACTTGGGCGAGAGCTCGAAGTCGCGCACCCAGGGCTGCACCGCGGTGTAGGTCTCGAAGGTGGCCTCGAGCAGCTCTTCGAGCGGCTTGGGATGCGTGACGCTCTCGAGCAGCTCCATCCGCTCCTCGTACTCGATGCCGTCCGCCTTCATCGCGGCGACCGCGTCGCCCCGCGCCTGGAACTGCTGGGCGCTGAGGATCTGCCGCGGGTCGTCGAGCGTGGCCTCGAGCACCGAGATCACGTCGAGCGCGAAGGTCGGCGACTCCGGGTCGAGCACGTCGAACACGGCGAGCGCGAACGGCGAGAGCGGCTGGTTGAGCGCGAAGTTCGGCTGCAGGTCGACGGTCAGCCGGATGCGCACCACGCCGTCGCGGTCGACGATCTGCTCGACCACCTCCGCGGTGCGGAGCGTGCGGTAGATGCCCAGCGCCCGGCGGGCCAGCTGCAGCTGGCGCTTCCAGGGCTCGTGGTTGTCGAAGATCAGCGCGTGCACGTTCGCGAAGACGTCGCCGCCGCGGGCGATCACGTTGAGCAGCATCGACGAGGTGATCGTCATGTGCGAGGTGAGCGTCTCGGGCTCGGCGTCGACGAGCTTGCGGAAGCTCGGCTCGCCCCAGCTGACGAAGCCCTGCGGCGCGCGCTTGCCGACCCACTTGCGCCGCTTCTTCGGATCGTCACCCATCTTGTCGAGCGCCTTGCGGTTCTCGGACTCGTGCTCCGGCGCCTGCACCACGACGGTGCCCGCGGTGTCGTAGCCCGCGCGGCCGGCCCGCCCGGCGATCTGGTGGAACTCGCGGGCCGAGAGCTGGCGGCTCTTGACGCCGTCGTACTTGGTCAGCGCGCTGAGCAGCACCGTCCGGATCGGCACGTTGATGCCGACGCCGAGGGTGTCCGTGCCGCAGATCACGCGCAGCATGCCTTGCTGGGCCAGCTGCTCGACCAGGCGCCGGTACTTCGGCAGCATGCCCGCGTGGTGCACGCCGATCCCGAGCCGCAGCAGCCGCGAGAGCGTCTTGCCGAACGCCGTGGTGAAGCGGAAGCCGCCGATCACCTCGGCGATGCGGTCGCGGTGCTCGCGGGTGGCGATGTTCGCGCTGGTCAGCGCCTGCGCCCGCTCGAGCGCCGCGGCCTGGGAGAAGTGCACGACGTAGACCGGGGCCTGGTTCGTCGAGAGCAGCTCCTCGATCGAGTCGTGGATCGGCGCGATCTCGTAGAAGAAGTGCAGCGGCACCGGCCGCTCGACGCCGGTGACCGTGGCGGTCTCGCGCCCCGTGCGCCGGGTGAGGTCCGCGGCGAGCGCCGTCACGTCGCCGAGCGTCGCCGACATCAGCACGAACTGCACGTGCGGCAGCGTCAGCAGCGGCACCTGCCAGGCCCAGCCGCGGGACGGGTCGGCGTAGAAGTGGAACTCGTCCATCACCACCTGGTCGACGTCGGTCTCGGCGCCGTGCCGCAGCGCCAGGTTCGCGAGGATCTCCGCGGTGCAGCAGATGATCGGCGCGTCCGGGTTCACCGAGGAGTCGCCGGTCACCATGCCGACGTTCGCGGCGCCGAACACGTCGACCAGCGCGAAGAACTTCTCCGAGACGAGCGCCTTGATCGGCGCCGTGTAGTAGCTGCGCCGCCCGTTCGCCAGCGCGGCGGCGTGCGCCCCGATCGCGACCAGCGACTTCCCGGTGCCGGTCGGCGTCGACAGGATCAGGTTCGCCCCCGACGAGATCTCGATCATCGACTCGTCCTGCGCCGGGTACAGCGGCAGCCCCCGCGCCTCGGCCCACTCCGTGAACGCCAGATACACCGCGTCGTCGTCGACGCGCCCGTCGGCGTCGGGCGTCGGCATCCGTTCGAGCAGCGTCAGACTCATCCCCCCATCCTCCCCGAGTTTCCTGCGCTGGGTCCCCTCCCTGCTGGTCCAGTGCCTCCGCAGCGGTCGCACCTTGCTGGTCGAGTAGCCGCACAGCGGCGTATCGAGACCCGCCCACCGGACGACGGTGGATCTCGATACGCCCTCTCCGAGGGCTACTCGATCAGCATGCTGATACCGCTGAGCGGACGCGCAGCGGCCGTCCCTGCCGGATGAGCAGCCGCGCAGCGGCCCCTCCATGCTGGTCGAGTAGCCGCGCAGCGGCGTATCGAGACCCAGGACCGCAGCGCTCACGGGCGCGCTCGATCCGCGAGCGCCCGGCGCAGCCGCTCGACGGAGCGCTCGGGGTGCGGCAGGAACTCGGCCGCGACGATGCGCACCGGGTGCACACCGATCGCGAGGAAATCGTCGTAGCGGCCGACGTCGCGCGCGAACCGCCAGTTGCTCGTGCGGTGGCCGTCGCCCTCGTACTCCCAGGACACCCTCTCCCGCTCGTACCAGCCGTCAGGCCGCCCGACGAAGACGCCCGCCGACGTGAACAGCGGCACCTGGAGCTGCGGCTCCGGCAGTCCTGCCCGTACCGACGCGAGCCGGAAGCGGGTCTCCGGCCGTGACTCGGCGCCGTCGCGCACCAGCGCGATCGCCTCGCGCAGCCGCGCCGCCCCGCGCCCGCAGAACCACGCCACCCGCTCGCGGAGCTCCCCCAGCGGCACCCAGGGGCGCGGATCCCCCGGATCTCCGCGGTGCGGCGTCCGCACGAGCGCGTCCCCCACCGCCACGAGATCGTCGAGCTCGAGCAGCGTGCCCAGGTGGCAGAACAGCGACGCCCCGTCGGTCAGCGGCAGGCCGTGCCGGACGACGCGCCGCACCCGCGCATCGGACACCGCGTGCCCGACGACCCCCGGACGCCGTGCCGCCCGAGCCGGCGCCCGCACACTGACATGCAGCGGCTCCTCCGGCAGGGCGCGCGGGAGCTCCAGCGGCCAGAGCCTCGCCGCGGTCAGATGGCTGAGGACCGCGCCCGGCCCGAGCAGGGCGAGGAGCGCCCGCGCGCGGATCTCGAGGTCCGGACCGTCGCCCTCGACCCGAACGCCGTGGAACGGCGCCGTCAGATCGCCGCTGCGCAGCCGCCCCCGGGCGAGACCGGCGCGCGCGGCCTCGCCGACGGTGAAGGGCCGCCCGAGGAGCTCGGCGGGAAGACGGGACGACTGCGGCATCCCGACACCGTGCCGCACGCGGACCCTTGAGAACGGCTCTCCACAGCCCCACCCGTTCTCCACACCCGCGCCGGGCCCGTCGATCCGTCACGAACGGTCCCCTCGGTCGACCTGAGACGACCACTCGTGACGGATCGACGCGCGCAGCGGCCCCACCAATGCTGGTGACTCGGACGCGCAGCGGCCCCACCATGCTGGTCGAGTAGCCGCGCAGCGGCGTATCGAGACCCCCGCGCCGCCGCGATCCGCGGGTCAGGCGAGCGCGCGCTCGACGTACGGGCGCAGGTCGGCGGCGAGGCGCAGCTCGCCGGCGGCCTCGGCGTCGAGGAGGGTCTGCGCGTCGTCCGCGCGGCGCTCGACGAACCAGCGGCGCAGCGGCACGGCCCGCTCCGGGCGCGAGAGCAGCTCGATCGCATCGCCCGCCTCGATGCTGCCGCGGTGCAGCACGCGCAGGTAGGCGCCGGTGCGCCCCTCCTCGGCGAAGCGCTTGACCCACTGCGGCTCGCCGAGCACGCGCTGGAAGGTCGCGCACGGGGTCCGCGGCATCGTCACCTCGACCTCGACCTTCTCGCCGATCCTCCAGCGCTCGCCGATCACGGCGCCGGTGAGGTCGAGCCCCTCGACCCGCAGGTTCTCGCCGAATCGTCCGGAGGGCATCTCGTAGCCGAGCCGCTCCTCCCACCACTCGGCGTCCTCGCGGGCGTAGGCGTAGAGCGCCTTCGCCTCGCCGCCGTGGTGCGCGCGGTCGGCCTGCACGTCGGCGTAGACCCCGAGGTCGCGGATGACGACCGGCCCCTCGACGGGGCGCTTGTCGATGGCGGTCACCCCGACCAGGCCGGGGTCCGGGAGCAGGCGGTCGACGCGGCAGACGGCGAGGAGTCGAGGCATGCCGCCATGCTCTCACCGCCGGAGCCGCGTCGCGCGCAGAGGCTCGCCGCGTAGGCTCGCCGGGTGCGCGCCGCCCTCCCTGCTCCCCGTTTCGATCCACTCCTCCTCGACGGCCTCGCCGAGGGCTACGCCGGCGACACCGGCGCGCGCGAGCACGCCGAGGGGCTCCGCTTCGACGGCGTCGACCTCACCGGAGCAGACCTCACCGCCGCGTCCTTCAGCGAGTGCGCGCTCGACGGCGTCGTCCTCGAGCGGGCGCAGCTGCGCGCCGCCTCCCTCGTGGAATCGCGGCTCGAGCGGCTGGACGTGCCGGGCCTGTCCGCGCCCCGCAGCCGCTGGCGCTCGATCGAGCTCGCCTCCTCGCGGCTCGGCTCGGCCGAGCTCTACGAGAGCACCTTCGAGCAGGTCCGCATCTCCGACTGCAAGCTCGGCTACGTCAACCTGCGCGGAGCGACCCTGCGCGACGTCCTCTTCGAGCGCTGCACGATCGACGAGCTCGACCTGGGCGGGGCCACCGGTTCGCGGGTGGCCTTCCCCGACTGCGACATCCGCTCGCTCGAGCTGCCCGGCGCGAGGATCCAGGACCTCGACCTGCGCGGCGCCGAGCTGCACGTGCTCGGCGGTCTCGACGGACTCCGCGGCGTCGCGCTCACGGAGCTGCAGCTCAGCCTGATGCTGCCGCTGTTCGCCGAGCACTTCGGCGTGCGGATCCTCGGTTGACCCGGACCGCCCGCTCTACGCGCGCCGTCGCCCGATCCGCCGGCTGAGCGCGCGGCGACCGAGCAGGAACACCCCGAGCACGACGGTGGTGACGACCACGAAGCTCAGCTGCACGCCCTGGCCCGAGAGCACCCGCAGCAGCATCCCGCCCGCCACGGTCACGATCCAGACCACGAGTCCGGAGACGAGGACGCGGTTGGGCGTCCGCCA
This sequence comes from Rathayibacter sp. VKM Ac-2857, assembly GCF_013205025.1. GTDB lineage: Bacteria > Actinomycetota > Actinomycetes > Actinomycetales > Microbacteriaceae > Rathayibacter. The sequence goes on from NZ_JABMLE010000002.1 coordinate 386,825, forward strand.
GGCGCGCGCGATCACCCAGCCCAGCAGCAGCGCCGCGAGGAAGGGCCACAGCGTCACGAGGAAGCCCGCGAGCACCGAGTCGCCGTCGTGCGTCCGCCGCCCGATCAGCACGAAGACCGCGACGAGGAGGACGTCCAGCGCCAGGCCGAGCCCGGCGCGGCGGGTCACGCCGGCTCCGTCACGAAGTCGATCAGCTGCTCGACCCGGCCGAGCAGCGCGGGCTCCAGGTCCTTGAAGGTCCGGACCTGCCCGAGGATGCGCTGCCAGGCGCGCGCGATGTCGGCCTGCTCGTCGTGCGGCCAGCCGAGCGCCTGGCAGATGCCCTTCTTCCACTCGATCGAGCGCGGGACGTCGGGCCAGCGCTCGAGGCCGACGCGGGCCGGCTTGACCGCCTGCCAGACGTCGACGAAGGGGTGGCCGACCACGAGGACGTGCGCGCCGTGCGGACCGGCGGCGACCGCGTCGGCGATCCGCGACTCCTTCGACCCGCGGACGAGGTGGTCGACGAGCACGCCGATCCGCCTCCCCGGACCGGGCGCGAAGGCGCGGACCAGCTCGTCGAGGTTGTCGACGCCCTCGATGTACTCGACGACCACGCCCTCGACCCGCAGGTCGTGGCCCCAGACCTTCTCGACCAGCTCGGCGTCGTGCCGGCCCTCGACGTAGATGCGGCTCGGCAGCGCGACGCGCGCCTTCGCATCGGCGACGTGGAAGGAGCCGGAGGCGGACCGCGCCCGGCCGAGGTTCGCGTCGCGCTTGAGGCCGGGCGCCTTCAACGACACCGGCTTGCCGTCGATGAGGAAGCCCGGGCCGATCGGGAAGACGCGGACCTTGCCGAAGCGGTCCTCGAGTTTCACCATCCTCAGCTCGACGCCGACGACGGCGCCGACGAAGCCGGAGGCGACCTCCTCGACCACGAGATCGCGCTCGGCCTCGACCACCGCGACCTCGACCGTGTTCTTCGCCCGCCAGTTCCCGGCGAGCACGTCCTGCCCGTACCTGTCCTCGTCCATCGCCTCGAGGGTAGCCCGCTGCTGCGGATGATCATCACTCTCGATTACCAGAATGTATTGCGATGCGTTTATGGATCTGGTCCACTGGTCATGGCTGCCGACCGGCGGCCGCGTTCCTCCGAAAGGCAGCACCATGAGCACCACCGACCTCCACGCCGAGCACGACGTCACCGAGCACGAGCACGGCGACGGCTGCGGCCACACCACCGTCCAGCACGACGACCACGTCGACTACGCGCACGGCACCCACCGCCACGCCCTGCACGGCGACCACTACGACGAGCACGGCGCGCACGCCGAGCACGTCGCCGCCGCCGACCAGTCCTGACCCCCTCGGCGGCAGCATGCTGGTCGAGTAGCGCGAAGCGCGTATCGAGACCCACCCTCCAGATGACGGTCGATCTCGATACGCCCTCTCCGAGGGCTACTCGATCAGCATGAGCGAGCCGCCCCGACTCTCGATCGACACGGTGCCGCCGCAGCCCTCACATGCTGGTCGAGTAGCGCGAAGCGCGTATCGAGACCCACCCACCGATCGACGGTCGATCTCGATGCACCCTCTCCGAGGGCTACTCGATCAGCATGAGCGCCACATGCTGGTCGAGTAGCGCGAAGCGCGTATCCAGACCCGCCGCCGCCGACGAGCATGACGCTGCGAGACCCCGCTCCCAGCCGCGGTGAGTAGGCTGGCGGGGATACAACGTGCTCCGGGGTCGGTGAGAGTCCGAACCGGCGGTGACAGTCCGCGAGCCGCTGACCACTTCGGTGGGAGGCGGTTGACCTGGTGGAATTCCGGGACCGACGGTGAAAGTCCGGATGGGAGGCAGCACGAGCGTCGCGCGCGAGCGCGGCGCTGAACGACGGTGCCCGCGCACCGCCGCTCGCACCCCGGAGTTCGGCGACGAACGGAACCGGGAATGACGATCGACTTCGAGCACGCGATGCGCAGGGCACTGGCCCTCGCCGAGCGCGGCCCCGCCCGCGGCGTGAATCCGCGCGTCGGCTGCGTCGTCCTCGCGCCCGACGGCTCCGTGCTCGCCGAGGGCTGGCACCACGGCGCCGGCACCGCGCACGCCGAGGTCGACGCCCTCTCCGCCCTCGCCCCCGGCGCTGCGACCGGCGCCACCGCCGTCGTCTCCCTCGAGCCCTGCAACCACACCGGACGCACCGGCCCCTGCAGCCGCGCCCTGATCGACGCCGGCGTCGCCCGCGTCGTCTACGCCGTCGGCGATCCCGGCGACCGCTCGGCCGGCGGCGGCGACACCCTCCGCGCGGCCGGGGTCGAGGTGATCGAGGGCGTCCTCGCCGAGGAGGCGGAGGAGTTCCTGCACGTCTGGCTCGCCGCGACCCGCCGCCGCCGCCCCTGGGTGACCCTCAAGTGGGCGTCCGCGCTCGACGGCCGCACCGCCGCCGCCGACGGCAGCAGCCGCTGGATCACCGGCGCCGCGGCCCGGCAGCGCGTGCACGAGCAGCGCGCCGCCGCCGACGCGATCCTCGTCGGCACCGGCACGGTGCTCGCCGACGACCCGAGTCTCACCGCCCGCGGCGACGCCGGCGAGCTCCTCGCCGAGCAGCCGCTGCCCGTCGTCGTCGGCGAGCGCGGCGTCCCCGCCGGCGCCCGCGTCCTCGGGCACCCGCGCCCCCCGGTCCTCGAGCGCACGCACGACCTCGCCGCGGTCCTCGACCGCCTCTACGACGCCGAGGTCCGCCACGTCTACGTCGAGGGCGGGCCCACCCTGGCCTCCGCCCTGGTCGCCGACGGCCTCGTCGACGAGTTCCTCGTCTACCTCGCCCCGGCGCTGCTCGGCGGCCCGCGCCTCGCCCTCGACGACCTCGGCGTCACGAGCATCGCCGGCGCGCACCGCCTCGACCTCCGCTCCGTGGAGGTCCTCGGCGGCGACCTCCTCGTCACCGCCCGGCCGGGCTCCCCCGCCCGCCGGCCGCCCGCCCCGCAGAAGGAGTCCTGATGTTCACCGGAATCATCGAGGAGGTCGGCGTCGTCACCGCCGTCTCGGCAGGGACCGACGCGATCCGCCTGACCGTGCGCGGCCCGCTGGCCGTCGAGGGCGCCCGGCACGGCGACTCCATCGCGGTCTCGGGCGTCTGCCTCACCGTCGTCGACCAGTCGGCCGACGGCTTCACCGCCGACGTGATGGCGCAGACCCTGCGGATGTCGACCCTCGACGGCGTCGCAGTGGGCGACCCGGTCAACCTCGAGCGCGCGGCGCTGGTCGGCGACCGCCTCGGCGGCCACATCGTCCAGGGCCACATCGACGGCACCGCGACGCTGCTCGCGGTCACCCCCGGCGACGCCTGGCGCGTGCTGCGCTTCTCCCTCCCCGCCGAGGCCGCCCCGCTGGTCACCGACAAGGGCTCGATCGCCGTCGACGGCGTCTCGCTGACGGTCTCGGCGATCAGCCCCGCCACCGAGCCCGAGCAGTGGTTCGAGGTCTCGCTCATTCCCGAGACGCTCGCCGCCACCACGCTCGGCGCCCGCGCCGTCGGCGACCGGGTCAACATCGAGACCGACATCCTCGCCCGCCACGTCGAGCGGATGCTCGCGCTGCGGTCCGCCGCCACCACCGGAGGTCGAGCATGAGCCTCGCCAGCATCCCCGAGGCCGTCGCGGCCCTCCGCGCCGGCCGGCCGATCATCGTCGCCGACGACGAGGGCCGCGAGAACGAGGGCGACGTCATCGTCTCGGCCCAGCTCGCGACGCAGGAGACGATCGCCTGGATGGTGCGCCACTCCTCCGGCTTCATCTGCGCGCCGATGACCAACGAGATCGCCGATCGCCTGGAGCTTCCGCTGATGGTCGTCGACAACGAGGACCCGCGGGGCACCGCCTACACGATCTCGGTCGACGCCGCCGACCGCCTCTCCACCGGCATCAGCGCGTCCGACCGCGCGCACACCCTCCGCGTGCTGGCCGATCCGGAGGCGACCCCGGCGCGGCTGCACCGGCCCGGCCACATCCTGCCGCTGCGCGCCGTCGAGGGCGGCGTGCGCGAGCGCGACGGCCACACGGAGGCCGCGGTCGACCTGATGCGGCTGGCCGGCCTCGAGCCCGTCGGCGCCATCTCCGAGATCGTGGCCGAGGACGGCGAGATGATGCGCCTCCCGGGCCTGATCGCCCTCGGCGAGCGGGAGGACGTGCCGGTCACCACCGTCGCCGCCCTGATCGCCTACCTCGAGGAGCACCACGCCGAGCTCGACGCGACGAGCGTGGAGCCGGCCCGCGACACCCCGCGGGTGAGCTTCGAGGTCGAGACGACCGTCCCGACCACGCACGGCCCGTTCCGGCTGCGCGCCTACCGCGACCGCCAGACGGGCGCCGACCACGTCGCCGTCGTGGCCGGCCCGATCGGCGAGGGCCGCGGCACGCTCGTGCGGGTGCACTCCGAGTGCCTCACCGGCGAGGCCTTCGGCTCGCTGAAGTGCGAGTGCGGGCCGCAGCTCGACGCGGCGCTCGACACCATCCAACGCGACGGCGGCGTCGTGATCTACCTGCGCGGGCACGAGGGCCGGGGCATCGGGCTGATCAACAAGCTCCGCGCCTACCGGCTGCAGGAGGACGGGCTCGACACCCTCGACGCCAACCTCGCCCTCGGCCTGCCCGCCGACGCCCGCGACTACGGCGCCGCCGTCGGCATCCTCGAGGACCTCGGCGTCACCGACGTCCGCCTGCTCACCAACAACCCCGAGAAGGTGCGCCAGCTCACCGACCGCGGCATCACCGTCTCCGAGCGCGTGCCGCTGGTGGCGGGCGTCGGCGCCTTCAACCAGGGCTACCTCGCGACCAAGCGCGACCGGATGGGCCACTTCAGCGATCTCGACGCCCTCGTCGGACTCGACCCCCTCGACGCCGGACCCTCCGGCGCGACACCGAAGGAGTAAGCCATGGCCGGTAGCGGCGCCCCCACCACCTCCCCCGTCGAAGGGAGCGGCCTCCGCATCGTCGTCGTCGCGGGGACCTGGCACCAGCAGATCACCGACGGGCTGATCGCCGGCGCGAAGGCCGCGCTCGACGAGTCCGGCGCCTCCTGGTCGCTCGTGCGCGTCCCCGGCTCGTTCGAGCTGCCGGTCGCCGCGAAGGCCGCCCTCGAGGCCGGCGCCGACGCGGTGGTCGCCCTCGGCGTCATCATCCGCGGCGGCACCCCGCACTTCGAGTACGTCTCGGACGCGGCGACCTCCGGGCTCACGAACGTCTCGATCCAGACCGGCAAGCCGGTCGGCTTCGGCGTGCTCACCCTCGACACCGAGCAGCAGGGCATCGACCGCGCCGGCCTGCCCGGCTCGAAGGAGGACAAGGGCCGCGAGGCGGCGGAGGCGGCGGTCACCACCGCGCTCGTCCTCCGCGAGCTCCGCGGCTAGCAGCGATTCCACACCGCCGGCGTCCCCCTGATCGGGGGCGTCGGCGCACTTTGCTGTGAGACCGCGGAGTAAAGTGGACGGGTCGTCACGAGCGGCCCTACCCTTCCTCCCCCTCGGCCCCCGCGGCCCGCAGCGCCCGATCGACGCCGCCCCCGCCGGCACCGGGAGACCCCTCCACCGGAGCAGCCCTCTTCCATGTCTTCTTCCCGTACCGCAGCCGACGCTCCCGCCGCCGCCCCGCAGAACTCGCGGGGCCGGGTCATCCTGGCGAGCCTCATCGGCACCTCGATCGAGTTCTACGACTTCTACGCCTACGCGACGGCCGCCGTCCTGGTCTTCCCCTCGCTCTTCTTCGTGAACGAGGACCCGGCGACCGCGCTCCTGGCCTCCTTCGCCGTCTTCGGCGTCGCCTTCATCGCGCGCCCGATCGGGTCGATCATCTTCGGCCACTTCGGCGACCGCGTCGGCCGCAAGGGGACCCTCGTCGCCTCCCTGCTCACGATGGGCATCGCGACCTTCCTGATCGGCTGCCTGCCGACCGCGCTCACGCCGGGCTGGGAGTTCCTCGCTCCGTTCCTGCTCGTCGTGATGCGCTTCTGCCAGGGCCTCGGCCTCGGCGGCGAGTGGTCCGGAGCCGCGCTCCTGGCCACCGAGAACGCCCCCGCGAACAAGCGCGCCATCTACGGCACCTTCCCGCAGCTCGGCGCTCCGATCGGCTTCATCGTCGCCAACGTGCTGTTCCTGGTGCTCGCGAGCACCATGAGCGACGAGACCTTCGCCGCCTGGGGCTGGCGCGTGCCGTTCCTCGCGAGTGCCGTGCTGGTCATCGTCGGCCTCTACGTGCGCCTCAAGCTCGTCGAGACCCCGGCGTTCCAGAAGGTCGTCGACAACGGCGAGGTGGCCAAGCTGCCGCTCGCCCGCGTCTTCAAGACCAGCTGGCGCCCGCTCATCCTCGGCACGTTCATCATGCTGGCGACCTACGTGCTCTTCTACCTGATGACCACGTTCACGCTGACCTACGGCACCACGCCCTCCGACGCGCCGACCCCCGGCCTCGGCTACAGCCGCAACGACTTCCTGATCATGCTGATCGTCGGCGTCGTGTTCTTCGGCATCTTCACGCTCGTCTCCGGCCCGCTGGCCGAGAAGTTCGGCCGACGCCGCACGCTGCTCGTCGTCACCGCGGCGATCCTCGTCTTCGGCCTGCTCTTCGTCCCGCTCTTCAGCGGCGGCTTCGCGGGCGTGATGGCGGTGCTGATCCTCGGCTTCACGCTGATGGGTCTGACCTTCGGCCCGATGGGGGCCGTGCTCCCCGAGCTGTTCCCGACCAACGTCCGCTACACCGGCTCGGCGATGTCGTACAACCTGGCATCGATCCTCGGAGCGGCGGTCGCGCCGATCATCGCGGTGGCGCTCTGGCAGTCGGCCGGCGGCAGCACGCTGCTGGTGGGCCTCTACCTCAGCGGCGCGGCGGTGCTCACACTCATCGCACTGCTGCTCTCGAAGGAGACCCAGCACACGGCGTACCACGACAACGTGTCGTAGGACGCTCCTCTCCTGCACGTCCGGCCCGTCGGTTCCCCCGGCGGGCCGGACCTGTCTCCGGACCCGCGCGGAAGGACGCGGCGCCGGCCCTCCATGCTGGTCGACCCTCCATGCTGGTCGACCCTTCATGCTGGTCGACCCTTCATGCTGGTCGAGTAGCCCCGCAGGGACGTATCGAGACCCACCGTCCCCAACAGGGCGGGTCCGCAGACTCGCGTTCTGACGCCGGTGGATCTCGATACGCCCGCTCCGCGGGCTACTCGATCGGCATGACTTCCCGTCCCGATCGAGGGCCGGTTCGCAGCCACGAAGGGGCAAGATGGACGGCGGTCCACAAGAGGTACGGCAGGGCATGAGCGAGGACGAACGAGCGATGAGCAGCACCACCGAGAGCACGCGCGGCGGACGGCGGCCCCGCCGCGGCAAGGACGACGGACCCCGCGCCTCCTTCTCGCAGCTCGTCCCCTACCTGCTCGAGCACCGCGGCATCCTCTCGGTCGTGGTCGTGCTCAGCCTGTTCGGCGCCGCCGCCAGCCTCGCCCAGCCGCTCGTCGTCGGCCAGGTCATCACCCGCGTGCAGGACGGCCTCGACCTCGGCCCGCTCGTCTGGGCGCTCCTCGTGCTCGTCGTCGCCTCCGGCCTCATCTCCGGCTTCGCGCACTACCTGCTGCAGCGCACCGGCGAGGGGATCGTCCTCTCCAGCCGCCGCCGCCTCGTCGCCCGCCTGCTCCGCCTGCCGATCCGCGAGTTCGACGCCCGCCGCACCGGCGACCTCGTCTCGCGCGTCGGCTCCGACTCCACGCTGCTGCGCGCCGTGCTCACCCAGGGCCTCGTCGACTCGATCGCCGGCTCGCTGCTCTTCGTCGGCGCGATCGTCGCCATGGCGATCATCGACTGGGTGCTGCTGCTCATCATCGTCGTGGTCGTCGCCGTGGCCCTCGGCGCGGCCCTCACCCTCGGCCGCGGCATCCGCGTCGCCAGCCGGAAGGCCCAGGAGAAGGTCGGCGACCTCGCCGCCGCCGTCGAGCGCGCGATCAGCGCCGTCCGCACCATCCGCGCCGCCGGCGCCACCGACCGCGAGATCGCCGTCGTCGACACGCACGCCACCGAGGCGTACCGGCTCGGCATCCGCGTCGCGCACATCTCCGCGCTCGTCGTCCCGGTCGCCGGGATCGCGATGCAGGTCGCCTTCCTCGCCGTCCTCGGCGTCGGCGGCTACCGCGTGGCCTCGGGCGCGATCGACATCGCCCAGCTGGTCTCGTTCATCCTCTTCCTCTTCATGATGGTGATGCCGCTGGGCAACTTCATCGGCGCGATCACCTCGGTCAACTCGGCGCTCGGCGCGCTCGGGCGGATCCAGGAGATCATCGACCTGCCGATCGAGGGCGACGGCGAGCGCGACGGCGGCGGCCTCGGCCCGGGCGTCGCGGACTCCGCGATCGCCTTCGACGACGTCGTCTTCTCCTACGACGAGAAGGCCCTCGACGTCGACGAGGACGCGCGCGACCGCACCGTCCTGCGCGGCGTCTCCTTCACGGTGCCGCGCGGCAAGCGCACCGCCCTGGTCGGCCCGTCCGGTGCCGGCAAGAGCACGATCCTCGCCCTGATCGAGCGCTTCTACGACCCCGAGGCCGGCGTGGTCCGGCTCGGCGGCGTCGACATCACCGCGATCGACCGCGACGCCCTCCGCGCCCAGATCGGCTACGTCGAGCAGGACGCGCCGGTGCTCGCCGGCACCCTCCGCGAGAACCTCGTGCTCGGGCGCCCCGATGCCTCCGACGAGGACTGCCTGCGGGTGCTCGAGGCCGTGAACCTCACCGATGTGCTCGAGCGCAACCCGCTCGGCCTGAACGCCCCCGTCGGCGAGAGCGGCGTCATGCTCTCGGGCGGCGAGCGCCAGCGCCTCGCCATCGGCCGCGCGCTCCTCGCCGCCCCGCCGATCCTGCTGCTCGACGAGTCGACCTCGAGCCTCGACGGCCTGAACGAGCAGCGCCTGCGGCTCGCGATCGACGCCGTGGCCGAGAACCGGACGCTCCTCGTGATCGCGCACCGCCTCTCGACGGTCGTCGACTCCGACCAGATCGTGGTGCTGCAGAAGGGCGAGGTCGTCGGGATCGGCACGCACTCCGAGCTCGTCGAGTCGACGCCGCTCTACCGCGATCTGGCCAAGCACCAGCTGCTGGTCTGAGCCGGGCGGCGGGCCTGCGGGCGGCCGTCAGCGCGGCGGCATCCGCAGCGCGCCGTCCAGGCGGATCACCTCGCCGTTGAGCATCGGGTTCTCGACGACGTGGCGGACGAGCGCCGCGAACTCCGACGGTCTGCCGAGCCGGGCCGGGTGCGGCACCGCCTCGCCGAGGGCGACACGGGCAGCCTCCGGCAGACCGGCGAGCAGCGGGGTGTCGAAGGTGCCGGGCGCGATCGAGACGACGCGGATCAACGCGGCCGCCAGCTCGCGTGCCAGCGGCAGGGTCAGCGCGGCGACGGCGCCCTTCGAGGCGGCGTAGGCGGCCTGGCCGATCTGCCCCTCGAAGGCGGCGATCGACGACGTGGTGACGAGGACGCCGCGCTCCCCCTCGACCGGCTCGCCCTCGGCGATCGCGGCCGCCGCGAGCCGCAGGACGTTCAGCGTGCCGACGGTGTTGATCCGGAGGACCCGCTCGAAGGCGTCGAGCGCCAGCGGTCCGTCGCGGCCGAGCAGGCGCCCCGGCGTGGCGACGCCGGCGCAGGTCACCGCGATCCGCAGCCCGTCGGCGGCCGTCACGGCCCGCTGGACGGCGTCGGTGTCGAGCACGTCGCCCGCGATCCGCAGGACCGACCCGGGCAGGTCGGCGCCGTCGAGCGCCGCCGGCAGATCGAGCACGACGACCCGCGCTCCGGCGTCGGCGAGGGCCCGCGCCGTCGCGGCGCCCAGCCCCGAAGCTCCGCCGGAGACCAGCGCCGCGCAGCCCTCGACGCGCATCAGGGCGCGATCGTCGGGGCGGGGGCGTCGGAGGAGAGCGCTTCGGCGGAGCAGTCGGTGAGGGTGCGGTCGTAGTCGGCGATCGCCTCCTGGGCCGCCAGCCACTCCGTCTCGCTTCCGGAGCCGTCCGGGGCGGCGGGCCGCTCGTTGAGACCGTAGCGCGCGAGGCAGCGTGTGATCAGCTGCGAGACCGCATCGCCCTCGGTCACCGCGGTGGTCGCACCCGGCGTCGGCTCGGTCGCCCGGATCGTCCGCGCGGGGGTCCCCCCGGAATCGGGGACCTCGGCCGGGTCCAGCGCGCAGCCCGCGGTCAGCACCAGCAGCAGCGCCGCGGCGGGCGCGAGCAGTGCGGGGGCGGCGCGGGACCGGGTGCGCTCGGACATGGACGACCTCGAGAAGTGGGCGGGGGCGGAGTGACGGGGCGGCGGGAGAGGACCGGTGACGGGCGGTTTCGAGGCGAGCGTAGCGCAGGCCTCCGGAGCGGCGTGCCGAACGTGCGCGGAACGACGGACCCCGGCCCTGACGGGGGTCAGGGAGCTGCGAGCGCCCACATCGCGACCGCACTCGCGGCGGCGACGTTCAGCGAGTCGATCCCGTACCGCATCGGGATCTGCACCGCGACGTCCGCGGCGGCCAGCGCCTCGGCGGTGAGCCCCTCCCCCTCGGTGCCGAGGACGAGCGCGACCCGCTCCGGGACGTCGGCGGCGAAGTCGCGCAGCGGCACCGCCTCCGGGGTCAGCGCCATCGCCGCGATCGTGAAGCCGGCGTCGTGCAGCAGCGCGCGCGTGCTCGGCCAGTCGCCCACCCGGGTCCACGGCACCTGCAGCACCGTGCCCATGCTGACGCGGATCGCCCGGCGGTAGAAGGGGTCGGAGCAGCGCGGGGTCACCAGCACGGCGTCCGCGCCGATCGCGCCGACCGAGCGGAAGATCGCGCCGACGTTGGTCGGATCGACCACGTTCTCGAGCACGACCACGCGGCGGGCGTCGGCGAGCAGCGTCGCGGGATCGGCCAGCACCGGCCGGTCCAGCGCGGCGATGAGACCGCGGTGCAGCGTGTAGCCGGTCAGCTCGGCCAGCAGCTCGCCGGGTCCGGTGAAGACCGGCACGTCCCGGTCGCCGAGCAGCCGCTCGGCCTCCTCGACCGAGCCGCCGAGCGAGAGCACCGAGCGCGGCCGGTGCCCGGCGGCGAGCGCGCGCTCGAGCACCAGCGCCGACTCCGCGAGGTAGAGTCCGTGCGGCCCGCGGGCGTTCTTCAGCGCGACGTCCGTGGCGTGCGCGTAGTCGCGCAGCCGCGGGTCCTCCAGCGAGCGGACCTCGATCAGCTCCACGGATCAGGCGAAGGGGTCGGGGGTGAGCGTGTACTTGGTGCTGAGGTACTCGTGGATGCCCTCGAGCCCGCCCTCGCGGCCGAGCCCTGACTGCTTGACGCCGCCGAAGGGCGCCGCCGCGTTCGAGACGACGCCGACGTTGAGGCCCATCATCCCGGTGGCGAGCCGCTCGATCATCCGCTGACCGCGGGCGAGATCGCGGGTGAAGACGTAGGAGACGAGACCGAACTCGGTGTCGTTGGCGAGCGCCACGGCCTCGTCCTCGTCGTGGAACGGCACGATCGCGAGGACCGGGCCGAAGATCTCGGTGCGCAGGATCTCGCTGCCGGCCGCGACCCCCGCCAGCACCGTCGGCTCGTAGAAGTGCCCGGCTCCGTCGATGCCGTGCCCGCCGACGCGGACCTCGGCGCCGCGCTCGACGGCGTCCTGCACCAGCGAGGCCGCCTTCTCGACCGCGCGGTCGTCGATCAGCGGTCCGATCGTGATGCCCGCCTCGGTGCCGCGCCCGACGGTGAGCGCGGTGACCCGTTCGGTGACGCGGGCGGCGAACTCCTCGGCGATCGACTCGTGCACGAAGAAGCGGTTGGCGGCGGTGCAGGCCTGGCCGATGTTGCGGAACTTCGCGAGCATCGCGCCCTCGACCGCGCGATCGAGGTCGGCGTCCTCGAAGACCACGAACGGCGCGTTGCCGCCGAGCTCCATCGAGGTGCGCAGCACGCCCTCGGCCGCCTGCTGCAGCAGCGTCCGCCCGACCGGCGTCGAGCCGGTGAAGGAGAGCTTGCGCAGCCGCGGGTCCGACAGGATCGGCTCCGACACCGCGCCGGCGGACGAGGTGGTCACCACGTTGACGACGCCGTCCGGCACGCCCGCCTCGGCGAGCAGAGCCGCGAAGGCCAGCGTGGTCAGCGGCGTCAGCTCGGCCGGCTTCACCACGACGGTACAGCCGGCGGCGAGGGCCGGCGCGATCTTGCGCGTCGCCATCGCGAGCGGGAAGTTCCACGGCGTGATCAGGTAGCACGGGCCGATCGGGTGCTGCGAGACGATCATCCGCCCCGTGCCCTCCGGGTTCACGCCGTAGCGGCCCGAGATGCGCACCGCCTCCTCGCTGAACCAGCGGAGGAACTCGCCGCCGTAGGCGACCTCGCCGAGCGCCTCGGCGAACGGCTTGCCCATCTCGAGCGTCATCAGCAGCGCGAAGTCGTCCTTGCGCTCCTGCAGCAGGTCGAAGGCGCGGCGGAGCACCTCCGCGCGCTTCCGCGGCGCCGTCGCGGCCCAGGCGGGCCCCGCTTCGACGGCGGCGTCGAGCGCCCGCAGACCGTCCGCCGGAGTCGCGTCCGCGATCGTGCGGATCACCTCGCCGGTGGCCGGATCCTCGACGTCGATCGTGCCGCCGCCCGAGCCGTCGACCCAGGCGCCGCCGATGAACAGCTGCGACGGGACGCGGGCGAGCAGGGCCGCCTCGGCGGCGCTTCGAACGACGGAATCACTCACGAGAACACTCTTCCTGTGCGGATCGAGTCGCGCGGACCCCGCACGACGATGCTTCTCAGTCTACGACCGGCCCCGGGCGCGGCTCAGGAGCCGGTCGGTCCTGTGGACGAGGACCCGCCTGTGGAGGACGCCTCGACGCGCACTCCGGCCGCGGTCAGCTCGCGCAGCGCGGCGGCGCTCCCCTCGGCCGACACTCCGGCGACGAGGTCGGAGAGCACGCGCACCTCGAGCCCGGCCGCCTGCGCGTCGAGCGCCGACGCCCGCACGCAGTAGTCGGTGGCGAGCCCCACGACGTCGAGCTCGGTGACGCCCAGGCGCTCGAGCAGCGCCGGCACCGGCTCGCCGTCGCCGGTCGTCCCCTCGAAGGCCGAGTAGGACGGCCGGCCCTGGCCCTTGCGGATGTGCGCGTCGACCGCGTCCAGGGCCAGCGCCGGGTGGTACTCCGCCCCCGGGGTCCCCGCGACGCAGTGCACCGGCCAGGTGTCGACGTAGTCGGGCTCGGCGGCGAAGTGCCCGCCGTTGTCGGAGTCGCCGTCGTGCCAGTCGCGCGAGGCGAGCACCGTCGCGTAGCGGCCGGGGCTCGCGGCGAGGTGCGCGGTGATCGCCTCGGCGACGCGGGTGCCGCCCGTCACGGCGAGGGCGCCCTCCTCGGTGAAGTCGTTCTGCACGTCGACGATCAGGAGTGCCGTGGTCATGGTGGTCCTCTCGGGGCGGGGGTCGGGGTTTCGGTGCGCGGTCAGGAGTCGGAGAGCGCGCCGCCGCAGCGGTAGAAGCCGGTGACGAGCGTGTCGATGGCGGTCTTCGCCGAGTCGGAGACGTCGCCGAGCGCGTAGACGGCGAAGGTGAGCGCGGTGCCGTCCTGAGCGTCGACGACACCGGCGAGCGTGTAGCCGGTGTCGATCCATCCCGTCTTCGCGCGGACGGCGCCGTCGGCCACGGCGTTGTCGCCGGCGAAGCGATCGGCGTAGGAGAGCGAGCCGGTGCGCCCGGAGACGGGCAGACCGTCGAGGAGCACACCGAGCTGCCCCTCCCGCGCCTGGATCTTCCGCAGCAGGCTGGTGAAGTAGGCCGGCGCCACCGCGTTGTCGTCGCTCAGGCCCGAGCCGTCGACGATCGCGATCCCGGCCGTGTCCACTCCGTAGCCGGCGAGTCCCTGGAGGACGCCCGCCTGCTCGGCGCCGAAGTCGTTGCCGGAGCCCGTGCGGATCGCGACCAGCCGCGCGAGCATCTCGGCGATCGCGTTGTCCGAGACGAGCAGCATCTGCTGCACGAGGGTGCTGACCGGGGCCGACTCGACGGTGCCGAGCACCCGCGCGCCGGCGGGAGCGGAGCCGAGGCTCACGGCGGGCGAGCCGGACAGCTCCCCGACGAAGGCGTCGCCCGCGCGCCCAATGGGATCGTCACCGCGGCGGGAGGTGGAGGCGGTCGGGTCCGCGCGGTCGCCGTCGACCTGCAGAGCGGTGACCTCGGGCATGTAGCCGTCGGTCTGCTCCTTGCGGTTCCAGCTCGGCTGCCAGGTGTCGCCGGAGTAGAGCGAGGCGTCGAGGACGACGGAGGAGATCGCCGTGTCCGCCGTTGCCGGATCGGCGTCCCAGGCGCTCTCGACCTGCGCGGCGAGGTCGTCGAGGTGCGCGGCGCCGGTGTAGACCGACTCCTGCCCGCTCGGCAGCCGGCTCAGCGTGAGGTCTCCCCCGCCGACCAGCACGACGCTGCCGGGAGCGTCGCCCGCGACGACGGTCGTGGCGATCCGGGTGTCGGGGCCGAGGACGGCGAGCGCGGAGGCGGCGGTGAGGATCTTGAGCGCGGACGCCGTCCGCGAGGCGGTCGTGCCGCCGCGGTCGAAGAGCACCTCGCCGGTCGCGGCGGCGACGACCCGCGCCTGCATCGAGCCGAGCCGCGGGTCCGCCGCGAGCCCGGCGACGGAGCAGGTGCGCAGCGCCTCGGCGGTGTCGGCACCGGCCGGGCGCGCGGTCGGCGTCGGGGTCGGTGTGGCCGTCGGCGTCGCGATGGCAGGTGCCGAGGCGGTGGGCACCGCGGCAGGAGTCGTCGTACGCCCGATGGCGGTCCCGGCGCCGAACGCTCCGACGCCCAGCAGCACGGCGACGGCGGCCGCGGCGACGACGAGGGCGCGCGGTCGGCGTCGGGGCGGGGTGTCGGTCATCCGAACCAGGGTAACGGGCCGGGATCGACGAGGCCTGGGGGCGAGGGATCCGGGGCGATGGCTGCACTCGCGGCTACACCACCGGAGGAAAATGCGGAGCCGCCTGTCGGAATCGAACCGACGACCTTCTCATTACGAGTGAGACGCTCTACCGACTGAGCTAAGGCGGCGTGCTCGCGGGGTGGTGGCCCCGGACACGATTACACAGCATAGCCTGCTCGCGGGCCGGGGCGTGAATCGAGGCGCGGGGCCCGCGGGCTACTCCGCGAGCGCGCCGCGCAGCTCCTCGAACGAGTGCACGATGAGACCGGGCAGCGCGTCGCGACCGTCGTGGTCGACCCAGCCCGCCCAGGCGTGCCGCATCGCGGCGAGGCCGAGCAGGGTGAGCATCCTGGCCCGGCTGCGCACCGCCTCGGCGTCCGTCCCGCCGCGGGTCAGGCGCTCGGCGACCAGGTCCTCGAGGGCGAGCTCGAACTCCCGCATGCCGGCGATCTTGAGCCCGACGAGCTGGGGGTGCTCGCGGAAGAGACTGCGGCGCAGCAGGTGCAGCTCGCGGTCCTCCTCCCCCGGGACCTCGGCCGCCGCGACGAAGACGGCCTGCAGGTCGACGAGCAACGGCGCACCACCGGCGAGGAACGCGGCGGCGGTCTCGTCGGAGATCAGGGGCAGGCCGCCGACGAGGGCGTCCTCCTTCGAGGCGAAGTAGTTGAAGAACGTGCGGGTCGACACGTCGGCCGCGCGCGAGACGTCCTCGATGGTGACGCGGTCGGGGCCGCGCTCGCTCGCGAGCCGCAGGACCGCGGTCTCGATCGCGCGCCGGGTGGCGAGGCGCTTGCGCTCGCGGAGCCCCGGCTGCTCCGACGCGCCGCGGCGCTCCTGCTCGGTCAGCACTGCGGATCCTCCTCGGGGACGACGCCCTCGAGCAGGTAGGCGTCGACGGCGTCGTTCACGCACGCGTTCGACTTGTTGTAGGCCGTGTGGCCCTCGCCGTCGAAGGTGACCAGGTGCCCGTCGGACAGCTCCCCCGCCAGGGCCTGCGCCCAGACGTAGGGAGTCGCCGGGTCGTTGGTGGTGCCGACGACGAGGATCGGGGCCGCGCCCTCCGCCGTGATCGGCTCGCGCGAGCCCTCGAAGGCGGCCGGCCACTCGCCGCAGAGGATGTCGCCGTAGGCGAGGTAGCGGCCGAGCGTCGGCGCGGCCGCCTCGAGTTCGGCCGCGTCGGCGCGCATCGACTCCGTCTCGGCGTCGTAGGCGTAGTCGACGCAATTGATCGCGAGGAAGGCCTCGGTCGTGTTGCCGTCGTACGTCCCGTCGGCCGTGCGGCCGTTGTAGGCGTCCGCGTACTGGAAGGCGATCTCCGCGCCGCCCCGGCGGACGTCCGTGAGCATCTCGCTCAGCCCGCCCCAGGACGAGGCCGAGTAGAGCGGATAGACGATCGCGGTGAGCAGCGTGCTCGAGCCGAGCTGTCGGCCGTCCTCCGCGCGGATCGGCGAGGCGTCGACTCGCTCGAGCATCGCGGCGACCTGGCCCATGCCGTCGTCGACGGTGCCGGTGAAGGGGCAGCCCTCCGAGCCGAGGCAGTCGGCGAGGTAGGCGCGCAGCGCGCTCTCGAAGCCGATCGCCTGCTCGCGGACCACGTCGAGCGAGGTCGCGGCCGGGTCGATCGCGCCGTCGAGCACGAGCCGGCCGACGCGGTCGGGGAAGAGTCCGGCGTAGGTCGCGCCGAGGAAGGTGCCGTAGGAGTAGCCGAGGTAGTGCAGCGACTCGTCGCCCAGCGCCGCCCGCAGCACGTCGAGGTCGCGCGCCGCGCTGGTCGTGCCGACCTCGGGCAGCAGCGCCCCACTGCCCTGCTCGCAGGCGGCGGCGAACGCCGCGGACGCGGTGCGCTGCGCGGCGATCCACTCGTCGCTGCCGCGCTCGCCCGGGACGATGTCGTAGAGGTAGGAGTCGAGGCCGGCGGCGTCGAGGCAGGACACCGCGGTCGAGGCGCCGACGCCGCGCGGGTCGAAGCCGACCACGTCGAAGCGGGCGGCGAGCTCGGCGTCGACGGCGTAGTCGAGGCTGTCCCGGACGAGCTCGACTCCGGATCCGCCGGGTCCGCCGGGGTTCACCAGCAGCGAGCCGATCGCGTCCCCGCCTGTCGCCGGATGGCGGACGAGGGCGATCGACGCGGTGTCGCCGGCCGGATCCTCCCAGTCGAGCGGGACCGTGGCGTCGGTGCACTGCATGCCCTCGCCGCAGTCGTCCCAGACCAGAACCTGGCCGTAGTACTGCTCGAGATCGGCCGCGACCGGCTGCACGGCGGGGGTCGAGGTGCGCTCGGGCGACGGCCCGGGCGCGAAGCAGCCGGAGAGCAGGGCGACCGCGGCGCCGACCGCGGCGAGCGCCGTCCAGCGGCCCGGGCGCCTCACGCGGCCACCGGGCGCCGAGCGGCGACCACGAGCATCGCCTCGAGGGCGAGGACCGGCGAGACGTTGGCGTCGATGCGCTGCCGGGCCTCCGCCACGGCGTCGAGCACGGCGAGGGTGCGGTCGGGGGCGGTGGAGGAGGCGAGCGCGGTCATCTCACCGCGCACCTCCTCGTTGATCACACCGCCGGGGGCGCCCAGCTGGAGGCGCACGACGTCGCGGTAGAGCGAGAGCAGGTCGACGAGGATGCGGTCGAGGCCGTCGCGGAGGCTGCGCGTCGCGCGCCGCTTCTGGTCCTCCTCGAGCGTCCGAAGCTGCGAGCGGAGCTGAGCGGGGATCGTCCCGCCGGGCTCGACGCCGAGCGAGCGCAGCGCCTGCTGCCGCTCGACCTCGTCGCGCTCGAGCGTGTAGGCCTTCGCGTCCTCAGTGGCGACCTCGATCATCCGCGCCGCGCCGAGCACCGCGTCCGAGACTCCGCGCAGGCCGAGGGCGATGCGGAGGGTCTCCTCGCGCCGCTCGCGGGCGTTCGCGTCGGTCGCGAGCCGGTGGGCCATGCCGATGTGGCTCTGCGCCTGGCGGGCGGCGCGCTCGGCGGTGGCCGCGTCGACGCCGTCGCGGCGCTCGAGCAGGCCCGCGACGTCCTCGACGCTCGGCACCCGGAGGCGCACGGAGCGCACGCGGGAGCGGATGGTCGGCAGCAGATCGGCCTCGCTGGGCGCGCAGAGGATCCAGACGGTGCGCTCCGGCGGCTCCTCGAGCGCCTTGAGCAGCACGTTCGAGGTGCGCTCGCTCATCCGGTCGGCGTCCTCGATCACCATGACGCGGTAGCGCGAGACCGAGGGCGAGTACTGGGAGGACGAGACGAGGCGGCGCACCTCCTCGATGGAGATGATGACGCGCTCGGTGGCGAGCACGGCGAGGTCGGGGTGCGAGCGGGCGGCGACCTGGGCGCAGTCCGGGCACTCGCCGCAGCCGCCGCGGCGGCAGAGCAGCGCGGAGGCGAAGGCGTAGGCGAGGTTCGAGCGGCCGGAGCCGGGCGGCCCGGTGATCAGCCAGGAGTGGGTCATCGAGGACGACTCGTGGCCGTTCTCGTCGCGGGGGGTCGAGGCGTCGCGCAGGGCGCCGATGGCGTGCTCCTGGCCGACGAGCTGGCTCCAGACACTCACGGGTCCAGGCTAACCGCGAGGTCCGACAGCGGGCCGCGCGTCGCGCTGACCGGCGTCGAGCATCGGCTCGACACGCGCGCGGACGGCGGCGGCGAGCTCGTCGACGGGGCGGCTCGCATCGAGGACGAGGAAGCGATCGGGATCACCTGCGGCGAGGTCGAGGAACGCCTGGCGCACCCGGCCGTGGAACTCGGCCTTCTCGGCCTCGAGCCGGTCGTAGCGGGTGCGCGCGGCGTCCAGCCGGGTGCGGGCGACGGCGGGGTCGAGGTCGAGCAGGACGGTGAGGTCGGGGCGCAGGTCGCGGGTCGCCCACTCCGAGAGGGAGCGGACCT
Source organism: Rathayibacter sp. VKM Ac-2857 (assembly GCF_013205025.1). Lineage (GTDB taxonomy): Bacteria > Actinomycetota > Actinomycetes > Actinomycetales > Microbacteriaceae > Rathayibacter. The sequence continues at coordinate 405,604 of NZ_JABMLE010000002.1, forward strand.
CGGCGGCGTCGAGCACCCGGCCGGCCCCCTGGTAGGCGACGGAGGAGTCGATGTAGCGGTCCTGGACGACGACCTCGCCCCGCTCGAGCGCGGGGCGGACGAAGGTGCCGATGTGCTGCGCGCGGTCCGCGGCGTAGAGGAGCGCCTCGGCCCGCGGATCGATCTCGCCGCGGTGGTGCAGCACGATCTCGCGGATCTGCACGCCCACCTCGGTGCCGCCCGGCTCGCGGGTGCGCCGCACGGTCTCACCGCGCGAGCCCAGCCACTCCTCGAGCAGCCGGGCCTGCGTGGTCTTGCCCGCGCCGTCCCCGCCCTCGAGGGTGACGAACAGCCCGGTCACGACTCCGTCGCGCCCGTCGCCTTCGCCGCGGTGCTGCGGGCGCGGGTGGTGGCGGGCTTCTTCGCGGCGGTGGTCTTCGCCGCCGTGGTCTTGGCTGCCGTCGTCTTCGCTGCCGTCGCCTTCGTCGCGGTGGTCTTCGCGGCGGTGGTCTTCGCGGCCGTGGTCTTCGTGGCCGTCGCCTTCGCCGCCGTCGTCTTCGCCGCGGGCTTCTTGGCCGGTGCGCGCTTGGCCGGGGCCTTCTTGGGAGCCGGGCCCTTCGCCCGCTTGTCCGCGAGCATCTGGACCGCCTGCTCGAAGTCGATCTCCTCGATCGGCTGGCCCTTGGGGATCGTGACGTTGGTCTCGCCGTCGGTCACGTAGGCGCCGAAGCGGCCGTCGCGGATCCGGATCGGCTTGCCGCTGACCGGGTCGGCCTCGAACTCGGCGAGGGCGCTGGTGGCGCGCTTGGCGCCGTACTTGGGCTGGGCGAACACCTCGAGCGCGGTCGGCAGGTCGACCTCGAAGATCTGGTCCTCGCTGGTGAGGGAGCGGCTGTCCGTCCCCTTCTTCAGATAGGGGCCGTAGCGGCCGTTCTGCGCGGTGATCGGCTCGCCCGACTCCGGGTCCTCGCCGACGGTGCGCGGCAGGTCGAGCAGGCGCAGCGCCGTGGCGAGGTCGACGGTCGCGACGTCCATCGACTTGAACAGGGAGGAGGTGCGCGGCTTGACGGCCACCGCCTTCTTGGCGCCGCGCTTGGCCGGCGCGGGCTCGACGACCTCGCCGGTGGCGGGGTCGGCGGTGGTCTCCGGCTCCGGGTCGACCTCGGTCACGTACGGGCCGAAGCGGCCGTCCTTGACCACGACGGTCTTGCCCGAGTCCGGGTTGCTGCCGAGCACGCGATCAGTCTGCACCGGGGCGTCGACCAGCTCCTGCGCCTTGGCGGGCGTGAGCTCGTCCGGGGCGAGCTCGAGCGGCAGGTTGACGCGGCGCGGCGTCTCCTGGCCCTCCTCCTGGGCGACCTCGAGGTAGGGGCCGTACTTGCCGATGCGCAGGGTGATGTCGTCGGTGATGCGGACGGAGTTGATGCTCTTCGCATCGATCTCGCCCAGGTTGTCGACCACGTGCCGGAGCCCGGGCTGGTCGCCGCCGCCGAAGTAGAAGCGGTTCAGCCAGTCGACCCGGTCCTCCTCGCCGCCGGCGATGCGGTCGAGGTCGCCCTCCATCGCGGCGGTGAAGTCGTACTCGACGAGGTCGGAGAAGAACTCCTCGAGCAGGCGCACCACCGAGAAGGCGATCCAGTTCGGCACGAGCGCCGTGCCGCGCGGGGTGACGTACCCGCGGTCGACGATCGTCGTGATGATCGAGGCGTAGGTCGAGGGGCGCCCGATCCCCAGCTCTTCGAGCGACTTGACGAGGCTCGCCTCCGTGTAGCGCGGGGGCGGGGAGGTCTCGTGGCCCTTGGCCTCGACCTCGGCGACGACCAGGCTCTGGCCGACCTCGAGGACGGGCAGCTTGGCGTCCTTCTCGTCGCGGGCGCCGTGGCGCTCCTCGTCGCGGCCCTCCTCGTAGGCGAGCAGGAAGCCGCGGAAGGTGATGACCGTTCCGGAGGCGGTGAACTCGGCGGTGCGTGCGGTGTCGCCGGCCGGGTTGGCGAGCAGGGTGACCGTGGCGGTCGAGCCCTTGGCGTCGGCCATCTGCGAGGCGACGGTGCGCTTCCAGATCAGGTCGTAGAGGCGGTGGTCGTTGCCGCGGAGGGTGCCGGCGAGCTGGTCCGGCGTGCGGAAGGTCTCGCCCGCGGGGCGGATCGCCTCGTGCGCCTCCTGAGCGCTCTTGTTCTTGCCGGAGTAGAGGCGGGGCTTCTCGGGGACCGTCTCGGCGCCGTAGAGCGAGGCCGCCTGCGAGCGGGCGGCGTTCAGCGCCTGCTGCGAGAGGTTCGGCGAGTCGGTCCTCATGTAGGTGATGAAGCCGTTCTCGTAGAGCGACTGCGCCACGCTCATCGTCTGGCGCGCCGAGAAGCGGAGCTTGCGCGCCGCCTCCTGCTGGAGCGTCGAGGTGGTGAACGGGGCGGCGGGGCGCCGCGAGTAGGGCTTGGACTCGAGGTTCGAGACGCGGACCAGGGTCTTCGGGTCGCGCAGCGCCTCGGCGAGGGCACCGGCGGACGCCTCGTCGAGGACTGTGACGTCGCCCTTGAGCTGTCCGCGGTCGTCGAAGTCGCGGCCGCTGCCGATCCGCTTGCCGTCGAGGCGCGCCAGGCGGGCGTCGAAGGCCGCCGAGGCGTCGGCCTCGGGAGCGAGGACCGTCGCGAGGTCCCAGTAGGACGCGGAGACGAATGCGAGGCGCTCGCGCTCGCGGTCCACGACGAGGCGGGTGGCGGCGGACTGCACGCGGCCGGCGGAGAGCCCGGGCCCGACCTTGCGCCAGAGCACCGGCGAGATCTCGTAGCCGTAGAGGCGGTCGAGGATGCGGCGGGTCTCCTGCGCGTCGACGAGGGAGGTGTCGATGTCGCGCGTGTTGTCGCGGGCCTTCTGGATCGCGTCCTTGGTGATCTCGTGGAAGACCATCCGCTTCACGGGGACCTTGGGCTTGAGCTCCTCGAGGAGGTGCCACGCGATGGCCTCGCCCTCGCGGTCCTCATCAGTGGCGAGGAAGAGCTCGTCGGCGTTCTTCAGCGCGCGCTTGAGATCGGCGACCGTCTTCTTCTTCTGGTCGGAGACGACGTAGTAGGGCTCGAAGCCGTTGTCGACGTCGACGGAGAACTTGCCCAGCCCGCCCTTCTTGAGCTCGGGCGGCAGGTTCTTCGGCTCGATGAGGTCGCGGATGTGCCCGACGGAGGCGAGCACCTCGTACCCCTCGCCCAGGTACTGGGCGATGGTCTTGGCCTTCGCCGGCGACTCGACGATCACCAGCTTCTTCGTGCCGGACACAGTTCTCCTCGATTGATGCTGTCGGGTCGGACGATTCAGGGAATCCGACGGGTCCCCTTCGGCGGGGAGGCGGTGCGCGGCGTCCGCACGAGGAACGACGATCCGTTCACGTCGGCTTCGGGCGCCCGACAGGCACACCATACACACTGACCCCGGGCGTCCCGCGCCGCCGTCCGCTCGCGGCGGGCTGGGAGCGCCCCGGTCGCCGCCGGGGAATCCGCCGGATCGAGGGGGCCGCACCCCGTGACGGATCGCGGCGATCGGCGCATGATGACAGGCATGGCAACGACGCACACCACCTCCGCTCCGACCACCTCCGCCTACACCGCGAAATTCCTCGACGGGCCGCTCGAGGGCAAGACCCTCCGCCGCTCCTACGGCGAGGCGACGGCCCCCGCGGGCCGCCTCGAGATCCCGGCCGCCCGCGAGGGCACCCGCTACCTCTATCTCCTCGCCGGCGCGCTCGAGCACGACGAGGGCGCCGGCTCCCTCCCCACCGCGGCGGCCTACCGCTACCTGCGGGTCAGCTCCGACTGAGCACCGGCAGCTCCTCCCCTCCGGCTCCGCGTCGGCTCGCCGCCGCGGTCACGGCGGCGGCCCGGCGCGCGACCGGGCGGGCAGAGCGAGCGGTCCGACCGCCACGACGACCTCGACGGTCGCGATCCCCTCTTCCAGCGCGCACCCCGCGAGGGTCGCGCCCATCGCTCCGGCGACCCGCTCGGCCTCCCCGCACGGCTCGCCCTGCAACAGGCCGGAGCCCACGTCCGCTGCGGCGAGCGCCGCCGCATCCGCCGCCGCCACCGCTCGCTGATGCCCGACGACGCCCCCGCAGCCGGCGAGCACGGCCGCGGTGACCAGGACCGTCCCCGCGACGACCCCGACTGCGACGACCGCCGCCGAGCCGTCCTCCCCCGCGCGGTCGTCCTCGTCCCCGCTCCGCGGACCCCCGCCGATCGACCGGCGCCTCGGTGGACTCACTGCCCTCCCCCCAGGGCGCAGGACCGGATCGAGACCGGCAGCGCCACCGCCGGCAGCGGCCGGAGCTGAGCGGAGACGTCCACGCAGACGAGCCCGCCGTCCGCCGAGGTCGCCACGCTCGCCTCCACGTCGGCTCGCGCGACCTGCCGCGCCGGATCGTCCCCCCGCGCCAGCGACCGCGCGCCATCGGCCGCCGCGTCGACGAGCCGGACGTACTGCGCCGACGCCGCCACCGACCCGAGGCAGAGCGCCAGCACGACCACCACCGCCGGCAGCACCACCGCCAGCTCGGCCGTCGCGGAGCCCTCCTCGCCGCGACCGCCACCGCCCGGCCCTCCCCCGCTCCGACCACCGCCCGGGTACCGCCGAACGGGCACCGCACCGCTCATCCCCCCGAGGTGAGCGCCCGCGTCACCAGGTCGGTGAGGATCCCCCGCACCTCGTCGCCCTTGAGGATCACCACCAGCAGACCCGCGAACCCGACCGCCGCCATCGTGGCGATCGCGTACTCGGCCGTGGCCGAGCCCTCCTCGTCGCCCCAGCGCTGCAGCGCGCCCGCCTCCCACGCGGGCTGCGCGAAGCGCTCCCGCCGGGCTCCCCTGCTCGCCGCTCCGATCGCGTCCGCCCCGATCGTCCCCGCCCCGTTCCTCCGACTGCCGTCCATCGCTCGCTCCGTTCGCCTTCGCTGCCCCCACTCGAGGATCGCCGAGTCCGGAGCCACCCGAAGCAGCCGCCGCCCGAACGGTGGAGAGAAGAGGAAGGAGCGACCTGTGGAGAGCGCCCGCGCACCCGGTCATCCCCGCCCCGCGAACGTCGACAGCAGCACCGAGATCATCATCGGCGCCACTCCCAGCAGCAGGAACGCCGGCAGCACGCACACACCGAGCGGCAGCAGCAGCGTCACCCCGAGCTTCGCCGCCCGCTCCCGCGCCTCGGACGCCGCCCGCACCCGGGCCAGCGCCGCCTCGCTCCGCAGCAGCCGCCCGGCCGGCACCCCCGCCGCGCTCGACAGCGCCAGCACCGGCTCCGCGACCGCCAGCGCGGGCGGCCCCGACGCGAGCCCGCACTCGGCGAGCGCCGCCAGCACCCGCTCCCGCCCGCCGCCGATCGACCCTCCGCCGGCGAGCGCCACCGCGAGCAAATCGAGCGCCAGCCCCGGCGCCGGATCGCCCGGTCCCGCTCCCCGGACGAGACGCCGCGTCCACGCCGCGGCGGCGACCATCAGCCCGAGCCCGCCGCCGAGGCAGACGAGACCCGGCACCGTCCCGAGCAGCACGCCGAGCACATCGAAGCCGAGCAGCGTCCCGAAGCCGAGCGCCACCAGCGGCAGCACCCCGACCACCCGGCTCGTCGCGAGCGGCCCCGCCAGGGCCACCTCGATGTCCCGCCGGGCCCGGCCCAGCTCGCGCATCGACTCCGCGAGGTCGCCGAGGGCCGCGGCGATCGGCGCTCCGGAGTCGGAGGCGACCCGCCAGCAGGCGGCGAGGGCCGCCCACGCGGTCTCCTCGCCGCGGTCCGCACGGCGCCGGGCGATCCCCTTCGCCCGTCGGGAGCCGGGCGCGCCCTCCGGTGCCGCCCTCCCTCGGCGGGAGGCGGGCACGCCGGCCAGGAGCGCCGCCGTCACGTCGCCGCCGCGCGCGGCCTCGACCGCCACCGCGCGCAGCAGCCGACGACGGCGCGCCGCCCCCGCGGCCTCCGTGCCGTCCGACGCCGCCAGATGCCCGAGCGCCGACGCCGGCGCGACTCCCGCCGCGAGCAGCACGGCCAGCCGGTGCACCACGGCCGCCACCTCGTCGATCCCGCCGTCGCGTCTCACGGCGAGGACCGCCGCGGCAGGGCGCCCTCCTCGATCCGCAGCCGCCCGGCGTGGTCGAGCCGGAAGCAGCCCGAGGCACCGAGCCGGCGCCGACCGCCCCGCCGCTCGAGGTGCAGCACCAGGTCGATCGCGCTGACCGTCTGGCGCGCGACCGCCTCCGGCCCCATCCCGGCGAGCGACCCGAGCGCCTCCAGGCGCGCGGGGACGTCGGCGAGCGAGTTCGCGTGCAGCGTCCCCGCTCCGCCGTCGTGCCCGGTGTTCAGCGCCGAGAGCAGATCGCGCAGCTCGACGCCGCGGCACTCGCCGAGGACGAGCCGGTCCGGCCGCATCCGCAGGGCCTCGCGGACGAGACGGTCGAGACCGACGCCGCCGGCGCCCTCGAGGTTCGCCTGGCGCGCCTCGAGCGAGACGACGTGCGGGTGCACGGGCCGCAGCTCGCCGACGTCCTCGATCACGACCAGGCGTTCGTGCGGCGGCGCGCAGCCCAGGAGCGCGCCGAGGAGCGTGGTCTTGCCCGAGCCGCCGGCGCCCGTGACCAGGAGGTTCCACCGCGCCTCGACCGCCCGGCGCAGCAGGCTGCGGCCCGCGTCGTCGAGCATCCCCGCCGTGTGCAGCTCGTCGAGACTCCACGCGTCGGCTCGCGGAACGCGCACCGAGATCAGCGTCCCCGCCGTGGCGACGGGCGGCAGCACCACGTGCACGCGGACCCCGTGCTTCAGCCGCACGTCCACGCAGGGGCTCGCCTCGTCGACGTGCCGCCCACCCGCGGCGACCAGCGACACCGCCAGCCGCCGGGCACCCGCGGCGTCGAGCGTCCAGGACGGCTCCCGCACGGCACCGCCGCCGCGGTCGAGCCAGAGACCGGAGTCCCCGTTGACGAACAGGTCGGTCACCGCCGGGTCGGCCGCGAACGGCGCGAGCAGGCCGAGCGCTGCCGCCGCCGGGCGGACCGGCGCAGGCTCCGGCGCGCCGCCGTCGTCCTCACCCGGCGGGCGAGGTGCGTCCGGGCGATAGGCGGCGGGAACGAGCGGGACGAAACCGGTGGTCATTCGGGAACGCTAGGAGCGCGGGCCCTCCTGCGGCGCGCGGACGACCGCATCGGTGGACGGCGGAGCCGAGGACGCCCCTGGGGAGGAGCGCCGAGCGCCGGCCCGCAGGCGTTCTCACGAGCCGACGATGCGCCGCTCCGAACTCCGGCTCGTGAACGGCGCCACGGCTCGCTGGAACCGGCCGATCCGGCGTGCCGAAGGCGCTACCGCGAGCCGAAGGTCCGCAGGTCGAAACTCGGGCACGCCATTCGAGCCCCGGCACGCGGAAATCGGCGGATCCAGCGTGCCGGAGGCGTTTCCGCGAGCCGAAGGTTCAGCAGTCGGAGCCCGGGCACGCGATTCCCACCCCGGCTCGCCGGAACCGGCTGTTCCCGCGTGTCCAGCGCGTTCTCGCGAGCCGACGGTGCAGCCGACCGGCCGCATCCTGGCCCTGCGGATCCTCCGGGGAGCGGAACGCTCGATCAGCGGAGGGAAGAGAAGGGGGCGGCACCCATTGGGGGGAACAGGTGCCGCCTCGGCGGCGCGGGATTGGGGGGAATCACTTGCGCCGCTGAGCCGAAGTTCATTCGGCCGTATGCAACGTTAGGGCACGGAGGCCGTTTCGCCAAGTCCGATCCGCGTTCTGAGCCGACTCTTCACGAAACCCCGCCGAACGGTCAGCTTCGCGTCGCCCCCTCCCCGCCCCGGAGCCGGACGCTACGGTGGTCCGGAACCGACCACGCCGGACGGCGCACGTCGCACTCGCGAAGGAGCGAATCGCAGATGTCCACACCCCTCGACGCGTCCGGGGCCGCCGGCTCGAGCGCCATCGACAGCCTCCAGCAGGAGACGCGCCGCTTCCCGCCGCCCGCGGAGTTCGCCGCCGACGCCGCCGCGACCGCCGAGCTGACCGAGCAGGCCGCCGCCGACCGCCTCGCCTTCTGGGCCGACCGCAGCCGCGAGCTGCTGCACTGGCACCGGCCCTTCACGCGCACCCTCGACTGGAGCGAGCCGCCCTTCGCGAAGTGGTTCGACGACGGCGAGCTCAACGTCGCCTACAACTGCCTCGACCGGCACGTCCTGGCCGGCCACGGCGACCGCGTCGCGATCCACTGGGAGGGCGAGCCCGGCGACAGCCGCGACCTGACCTACGCCGAGCTCACCGCCGAGGTGAAGCGCGTGGCCAACCTCTTCACGAGCCTCGGCGTCCAGGCCGGCGACCGCGTCGCGATCTACCTCCCGATGATCCCCGAGGCCGTCATCGCGATGCTCGCGGTCGCCCGGCTCGGCGCCGTGCACTCGGTCGTCTTCGGCGGCTTCAGCGCCGAGAGCCTGCGCGCGCGGATCGACGACGCGGAGGCGAAGCTCGTGGTCACCGCCGACGGCGGCTGGCGCAAGGGCTCGGTCTTCCCGCTCAAGCCCGCCGTCGACGCGGCGCTGGCGCTGGACGGCGGCGCGTCGAGCGTCGAGCACGTCCTCGTGGTCCGCCGCGGCGGCAACACCGTCGAGTGGAGTGCGGGACGCGATCTGTGGTGGCACGAGGAGATCGTCGCGGTGGACGCCGACCACGTCGCGCGCCCGTTCCCCGCCGAGCAGCCGCTGTTCATCCTCTACACCAGCGGCACGACCGGGAAGCCGAAGGGCATCCTGCACACCAGCGGCGGCTACCTCACCCAGGTCGCGTACACCCACCGCACGGTCTTCGACCTCAAGCCCGAGACCGACGTCTTCTGGTGCACCGCCGACGTCGGCTGGATCACCGGGCACAGCTACGTGGTCTACGGACCGCTCGCGAACGGCGCCACGCAGGTGATGTACGAGGGCACCCCCGACACCCCGCACGCCGGGCGCTGGTGGGAGATCATCGAGAAGCACGGCGTGACGATCCTCTACGCCGCCCCCACGGCCATCCGCACCTTCATGAAGCTCGGCCGGCAGATCCCGCAGCGCTTCGACCTCTCGAGCCTGCGCCTGCTCGGCTCGGTCGGCGAGCCGATCAACCCCGAGGCCTGGATCTGGTACCGCGACGTCATCGGCGGCGGCCGCACCCCGATCGTCGACACCTGGTGGCAGACCGAGACCGGCGCGATCATGGTCTCGCCCCTGCCCGGCGTCACGACCCTGAAGCCGGGCTCGGCGCAGGTCCCCGTCCCCGGGATCTCGATCGACGTCGTGGACGACTCCGGCGCCCCGGTCGGCGCGGGCTCCGGCGGACTGCTCGTGATCACCGAGCCCTGGCCGTCGATGCTCCGCGGCATCTGGGGCGACCCGGAGCGCTACGTCGAGACCTACTGGTCGAAGTTCGGCGACCGCTACTTCGCCGGCGACGGCGCGCGGCTCGACGAGGACGGCGACCTCTGGCTGCTCGGCCGCGTCGACGACGTGATGAACATCTCCGGCCACCGCCTGTCGACGGCCGAGATCGAGTCGGCTCTCGTCTCGCACCCGGTGGTCGCGGAGGCGGCCGTGGTGGGTGCGGCGGACGAGACCACCGGCCAGGCCGTCGTCGCCTTCGTCATCGCCAAGGCGAGCCAGGCGGAGGCGCTCGCGAGCGGCCACGACGAGCTCGAGGCCACGCTCAAGGCGCACGTCGCGGAGCACATCGGCGCGATCGCCCGGCCCAAGCGCGTCTTCATCGTGCAGGAGCTGCCGAAGACCCGCTCCGGCAAGATCATGCGCCGACTGCTGCGCGACGTGGCCGAGGGCCGCGCGGTCGGCGACACGACCACGCTCGCCGACACCCAGGTGATGGCCGTCATCTCGTCCGCGGTCGCCGCCGAGGACTGAGCCGGCGACGGGCAGACCTGCAGCGGGCCGAGCCGCCCGGAACGCCGAAGGGCGCCGCCTCCGAGAAGGAGAGCGGCGCCCTTCGGCACGCCGGGCCGGGGATCAGGCGAAGGCGACGATCAGCTCGACCTCGACCGGTGCGTCGAGCGGCAGCTCCGCCACGCCGACGGCCGAGCGCGCGTGCCGGCCCGCCTCGCCGAAGATGTCGCCGAGAACCTCGGACGCCCCGTTGATGACCCCGGGCTGGCCGTTGAAGCCCGGCGCGGAGGCGACGAAGCCGGTCACCTTGACGATCCGCGTCACCCGGTCGAGCGAGCCGATGACGTCGGCGATCGCGGCGAGCGCGTTCAGCGCGCAGACGCGGGCCAGGTCCTTGGCGACCTCGGGCTCGACGCCCGCGCCGACCTTGCCGGTCGCCGGCAGCGCGCCGTCGACGAAGGGGATCTGCCCGGCCGTGAAGACCAGGTGCCCGTCGACCACGGCCGGCACGTAGGCGCCTGCGGGCACCGCCACCGCGGGCAGCTCGATGCCCAGCTCGGCCAGGCGCTCGGCGATCACGCGCCGGCCTCCGCGACCGGGCGCTTGAGGTAGGCCACGAGCCCGCCCTCGGGACCGGTGACGATCTGCACGAGCTCCCAGCCCTCGGAGCCCCAGGTGTTCAGGATCGCGGTGGTGTTGTGGATCATCAGCGGCGTCGTGATGTATTCCCAGCGGGGGACGGACATGGCTCTCCTCGTGAGGCAGGGATGCGGATGCCGGGCGCACCGCACCCGGAGGAGTCGGTGCCGGCGGGTCGAGCGCCGCGTCCTGTGTCAGGAGCGGCGGTTACGCTGATTCTATGTCGGGGGCAGTCGGGAACAGGGTCGTCACGTCCATCGGCGCCGCGGTCGGAGGACTGATCGGGATCGTCGCCATGAGCGCCGTCGCCGGAGTCCTCGTCGCGGCGTCGGTGACTCCGGCGATCGCGCTCGGGGGCATGGCGGCGAACAACACGGTGACGATGTTCGACAACCTCCCCGAGTACCTCGAGATCGGCACCCTCGCCGAGAAGAGCGACGTCTACGCGAAGGGCGCCGACGGCCGGGACGTGCTCCTCGCCTCGTTCTACGCGCAGAACCGCGTCGAGGTCGGCTGGGACGACATCTCGCCCTTCGTGAAGGACGCGGTCGTCGCCTCGGAGGACCCGCGCTTCTACGAGCACGGCGGCATCGACCTGCTCGGCACGATCCGCGCCGCCGCCACGGTCGCCTCGGGCGGCAACGTGCAGGGCGGCTCCTCGATCACCCAGCAGTACGTCAAGAACGTGCTCGTGCAGAAGGCGGAGGCGCTCTCCGATCCGATCGAGCGCGACGCCGCCTACCGCGAGGCCACCGAGACCACCGCCGAGCGCAAGGTCGCCGAGATGCGACTCTCGATCGGGCTCGAGAAGGAGTACCCGAAGAACGACATCCTGCTCGGCTACCTCAACATCGCGCTCTTCGGCGGCACGGTCTACGGGATCGAGGCGGCGGCGCGCTACTACTTCGACACGAGCGCGCGCGACCTCACCCTCGCGCAGTCCGCCGCCCTGATCGCGATCGTCAACAACCCGGAGAAGTTCCGCTTCGACCGCCCCGACGACCCGGCCAACCTCGCGGTCGAGGGCTACCCCGAGACGCTGAACCGCCGCAACTACATCCTCACCCGGATGGGGATCGAGTCGAAGGTCACCCCGGAGCAGATCGCCGAGGCCGCCTCGACACCGGTCGCCCCCGCGATCACCGAGCCGAGCACCGGCTGCCAGACCGCCGGCATCGCCGCCTACTTCTGCGACTACGTGACCTGGGTGATCAAGAACGACGACGCCTTCGGCGCGAGCCAGGACGAGCGCGACGCGACCTTCAAGCGCGGCGGCTACCAGATCCACACGACCCTCGACTCCGACCTGCAGGAGGCGGCGGTCGCCGCGACCGACACCTGGGTGCCGAAGTCGATGGCCCGGGTGAACATCGGCAGCGCGAGCGTCTCGGTCGAGGTCGGCACCGGCCGCATCCTCGCGATGACGCAGAACAAGGACTACTCGAACGACCCCGATGTCAGCGGCGCCAACTACACCAGCGTCAACTACAGCACCGACTTCGGCTACGGCGGCTCCAGCGGCTTCCAGGTCGGCTCGACCTACAAGGTCTTCACCCTCGCCGAGTGGCTGCAGGAGGGCCGGGCGCTGAACGAGACCGTCGACGGCACCCGCCGCGCGTACACGACCTTCCGCGACAGCTGCGAGCCCGACGGCGTCTACTACGGCGAGAGCTGGGACCCGAAGAACGACGAGGGCGGGAACGGCGGCGTCTACTCCGCCCTCGACGCGACCAAGGGCTCGATCAACACCGGCTTCGCCGCGATGGCGCAGCAGCTCGACCTCTGCGGCATCCGCAACACGGCGCTCGCGATGGGCGTGCACCGCGCCGACGGCACCGAGCTGCAGAAGTTCGCACCGACCATCCTCGGCACCAACGAGATCGCCCCACTGACGATGGCGACGGCCTTCGCCGGCTTCGCCAACAAGGGCACCGTCTGCACGCCGATCGCGATCGACCGGATCGTCGACCGCGGCGGCGCCGAGATCGCCCCGCCCGCGAGCACCTGCACGCAGGGCATGTCCGAGCAGGTCGCCGCGACGGCGGACTTCGCCCTGCAGCAGGTGATGACGGGCGGCACCGGCCGCGCCTCCGCGACCGGCACCGGCGTCCCGCACATCGGCAAGACCGGCACCACCGACAACGCCGTGCACACCTGGATGGTCGGCGCCAGCACCGAGGTCGCGACGGCCACCTGGGTCGGCAACGTCAGCGGCCAGACCTCCATGCGCGGCTTCAAGCTGAGCGGCGTCAACGCCGGGCAGGTGCGCCACCAGATCTGGCCGCGGATCATGCGCGTCGCCGACCAGAAGTACGGCGGATCCACTTTCCCCTCGCCCCAGCAGTCGCTCGTCGAGGCCCCGCAGCAGGCGGTGCCCGAGGTGACCGGCCAGAACCCCGCCGCCGCGACCGCCCGCCTGCGCGAGCTCGGCTTCGTCGTGACGGTCGATCCGACCCGCGTGCCGTCCGACCGCCCCGCCGGCTCGGTCGCGCAGACGAACCCGCCGGCCGGCTCCCGCCTGTCCCGCGGGGCGCCGATCTCGCTGCAGATCAGCGCCGGCCCGTCCACCCCGCCGCCCGGCGGCTGAACCCGGGCGGTGGTGGAGGCGGCGTCGGGCAGAATGTACGCGGTCGCTCCCGCGCCCCGCCCCGACGAGAGAAGGATCCATGACCGGACGCAGCGCTCGCCCCCTCACCACGGCCCTCGCGGCCGTCGCCGCCGTCGGGAGCGCCGCCGCCGTCTGGGGCATCGCGATCGAGCGGACGATGTTCACCGTCCGCCACGTGCCGGTCCCCGTCCTGCCCGCCGGCTCGGCCCCGCTGCGCATCCTGCACGTCTCCGACCTGCACATGGCGCCCTGGCAGACGAAGAAGCAGGACTGGCTCCGCTCCCTCACCGCCCTCGCGCCCGACCTGATCGTCGACACCGGTGACAACCTGGGCCACCGCGACGGCGTCCTCGGCATCCGCCGGGCGCTCGAGCCCTTCGCCGGCGTCCCCGGCGTCTTCGTCAACGGCTCGAACGACTACTTCGGCCCGCGGGTGAAGAACCCGCTGCGCTACTTCCGCGGCCCGTCGAAGAACCCGGCGCGCAACGCGAGCGACCTCGACACCCGGGCGCTGACCGGCTTCTTCACCGACGAGCTCGGCTGGCAGGACCTCAACAACACGGCGACCAGCCTCGACGTCCGCGGCACCCGGGTCGAGCTGTTCGGCGTGGACGACCCGCACATCGGCCTGGACCGGATCGACCTCGTGGCGGGCGCTGTGGACGAGCTGCGGGCCGCGCAGGACGAGCCGGCCGGCGTCAGCATCGGCGTCGCGCACGCCCCCTACCAGCGCGTCCTGGACGACTTCGTCGCCCGCGGCGCGGAGGTGATTCTCGCGGGCCACACCCACGGCGGGCAGGTCTGCGTGCCCGGCTTCGGTGCGCTGGTGACCAACTGCGACATCCCGCGGGACAAGGTCTCCGGCTTCTCCAGCTGGGACAACGGCCTGCGCAGCGCTCACCTCAACGTCTCGGCCGGCGTCGGCACCTCGATCTACGCGCCGGTGCGCTTCGCCTGCCGTCCCGAGGTCAGCCTGGTGACCCTCGAGCCGGTGGCCTGAGCGGTCCCTCGCCCGGCGTCGCGTCGGGTGTCCGACACGGCCTCCGAAATCGGCTACTATTGACGAGGCTCGTGAGCGGTTCACCGCGAACAGTCCACCGGGGTGTGGCGCAGCTTGGTAGCGCGCCTCGTTCGGGACGAGGAGGTCGTGGGTTCGAATCCCGCTACCCCGACCGGTGAGAAGCCCGGCCAGGATCGATGATCCGGGCCGGGCTTCGTCGTTCCCGGAGCGCCCGCGATCGGGACCGGACGAGCGGCGTCAGTGTTCCCTCTGTCCAGCGCCATCGCCGCCGCCTCGCGATCGGGCCGGGAAGACTGGGGCACTCCCGCGCTCGCCGTCGACGCGTTCCCTCCCGTCGCTGCGGCGACCCTCGTCGAGACGAGCACCGTGCCCCGATCGCTGACCCGGCTCACCGCCGTCGCGGCGGTCGCCTACGCCCTGGTCCTCGCGGTCGTCGTCTTCTGGCCGACGCCCGTGGACGGAGGGCGCACAAGCGAGCTCCGGCAGGTCCTCGACAGGCCGCGCCGTGCGGGGCTGGAGCTGCTGGACTACCACCTGCTCGAGGCGGCGGCGAACGTGCTGCTGTTCGTCCCTCTCGGGATGCTCGCGGCACTGCTCCTGCCCGCACGCCGCGCCTGGCTCGCCGTCCTGCTCGGCGCGCTGACCAGCGCCGCCGTCGAGACGGTGCAGCTCCTGCTGCTCTCGCACCGTCACGCCGATCCGCACGACGTCGTGGCGAACACGATCGGCGCCGCGGTCGGCGCGGTGCTGGGCGCGGTCCTGCGCCGTACGGTCCTGACACGACGACGCCGGAGGGCGGTGGAGCCGGACAGCGCTCGCGCGCACGTCCCGCTCCCCAGCGCCTCCGGCGTCGTGGTCGATCCCGTGGTCCCGCCCGATCGGGCGGTCGGTGACGGAGGGTCAGCGGCCGAGGCCGCGGTACTCCCAGCCGGCGGCGCGCCAGGCGTCCTGGTCGAGGCAGTTGCGGCCGTCGACCACGAACTTCCGGGTCACCTTCTCTCCGGCGACGGCGGGGTCGATCGCGCGGAACTGCTTCCACTCGGTGACGACCACGACGGCGTCGGCGCCGCGCAGGGCCTCGTCGATGTCGGTCGTGTAGGTGATGTCGGGGTAGCGGCGGCGCGCGTTCTCGATCGCCTCCGGGTCGGTCGCGACGACGTCGGCGCCGAGGTCGTGGAAGCGGGTCGCGACGTCGAGCGACGGCGAGTCGCGGACGTCGTCCGACTCCGGCTTGAAGGCGAGGCCGAGGACCGCGATCTTCTTGCCCTCGACCGAGCCGCCGAGGCCCTCGGTGACGAGGTCGACGACGCGCCGGCGGCGACGCAGGTTGATCGCGTCGACCTCCTTGAGGAACGCGACCGACTCCCCCACGCCGAGCTCGTCGGCGCGGGCGGAGAAGGCGCGGATGTCCTTGGGCAGGCAGCCGCCGCCGAAGCCGATGCCGGCGTTGAGGAAGCGGCGGCCGATGCGGACGTCGTAGCCGATGGCGTCGGCGAGCTGCGTGACGTCGGCGCCGGTGACCTCCGCGATCTCGGCGATCGCGTTGATGAAGGAGATCTTGGTGGCGAGGAAGGCGTTGGCCGAGACCTTGACCAGCTCGGCGGTCGCGTAGTCGGTGACCACGAGCGGGGTCTCGGCGGCCAGCGCCGTCGCGTAGACCTCGTCGAGGGTGGCCTTGGCGGCCTGGCCGGCCGCACCGGCGGGCACGCCGTAGACGAGGCGGTCGGGGCTGATCGTGTCCTCGACCGCGAAGCCCTCGCGCAGGAACTCGGGGTTCCAGGCGAGCGTCGCGCCGCTGGCGGCGATCCGCTCGGCGAGGCGGGCGGCGGTGCCGACCGGGACGGTCGACTTGCCGACGACGAGCGAGTCCGCCGTCAGCAGCGGCAGGATCCCGTCGATCGCGGCGTCGACGTAGGTCATGTCGGCGGCGTTCTCGCCCTTCTTCTGCGGCGTGCCGACCGCGATGAAGTGCACCGAGGCGTCGGCGGCGTCGGCCGTCTCGGTCGAGAAGCGGAGGCGGCCCGAGGCCACGCCCTTGGAGAGGAGCTCGGGCAGACCCGGCTCGAAGAACGGAGCGGTGCCGGCCGAGAGCGCCTCGATCTTCCCCGGGTCGACGTCGATGCCGATGACGTCGTGGCCGAGCTCGGCCATCGCGGCGGCGTGGACGGCTCCGAGGTAGCCGCAACCAATGACAGAAAGCTTCACGGGATTTCTCCGAATCGTAGGCGGGTCGATGTCGCGTCGGCGACTGCGTGAGGGAGGAACAGGTGGAGCGGGCGGAGCCCGCACGGTGCGCGAGGTCAGCTCCGCGCCAATGCTGTCAGATCCCGGGAGATGTCGTGGACGGCCGCGGCGATCTCCTGAGCGACGCGGACGTGCGTGCTCTCGCTGCGGCCGATCGGATCGTCGATGTCGTCGCCGTCGCCGCGGGGCGCTCGGCCCCGGTTCGCGGCGGCGAGGCGCACGACGGCGCGCAGCCGTGCGGCGGGGTCCTCGACCTCGGGGATCGGCACCTCGGCGAGGACGAACGGCAGCACGCGGGCGAACTCGCGCAGGGTGAAGCCGCGCAGCAGGAGCGGCGGGTGGCGCCGTGAGGCGTCGACGAGGTGCTCGCGGGTCATGGCGAGCATCAGGTCCGCCTCCCCCGCCACGGCCTCGGTGAGCTTCGCGCTGAGGTGGCCGGTGGTGTCGCCGCCGAGCTCGGCCGAGAGGCGGGCGGAGGTCGGCTCCATCGGGTAGCCGTCGCGGGTCTGCACGCCCGCGCTGCGGAAGGCGAGGAGCGGCGCCCCACCCGAGCCGGTCAGTCCGCCGAGCTCGGCCCGCAGGAGCTGCTCCGCCATCGGCGAGCGGCAGATGTTGCCGGTGCAGACCGCGAGGACGGTGAAGACGGGGGCCGTCGACGGCGCCGCCACCTCGCCGGGTCGCCAGCCGCGGCGGGCTCGCCGCAGACCGTCGTCGCCCGGGAACGTCATCCTCGGCCGCTCAGACCGCGGTCGGGGTCGGCGTGGGAGCCGGCGCGGGCTGCGCCGCCGCGTCCGGGCGGGCGCCCGACTTCTGCGAGCCGTAGTAGCTCGTGTAGTAGTAGCCGTAGCCGCGGCCGACCTGCCCGCGCGGAGGCACGCGGTTGAGGATCACGCCGAGGGTGTGGCCGCTGACCCGCTCGAGGTTCTGGATCGCCTTGCCCAGCTCGTCGGTCGTGGTCCGGCCGGCCGAGATGACGACGAGGGCGCCGTCGGTGCGGGCGGTGAGGATCGCACCGTCGGTGACGGGCAGCAGCGGCGGGGCGTCCACGATCACGATCGCCTCGCGGGCGATCTCGTGCAGGAGGATGTCCATCCCGTTCGAGCCGAGCAGCTCGCTCGGGTTCGGCGGGATCGAGCCCGCGCCGAGGATCCAGAGGTTGCCCGAGGGGCCCCAGGGCTGGAGCACGTCCTGCAGCTCGGCCTTGCCGATCAGCAGGTCGGTGAGGCCGACGCCGGGCACGAGGCCGAAGGACTTCGCCACGGTGGGCTTGCGGAGGTCGCCGTCGACGACGACGGTGCGCTGGCCCGAGGCGGCGAGCGTGACGGCGAGGTTCGCGGTCACGGTCGACTTGCCGTCGGAGGGCAGCGGGCTGGTGACGACGATGATCCGCGGCGGGCTGTCGACGTTCATGAACTGCAGGTTGGTGCGCAGCTCGCGCAGCGCCTCGGCGAGCGCGTGCTTGCCGTCGGACTTCACGTAGTCGGTCGTGTCCGCCTCCGGCACGATGCGGTTGGTCTCGTTCAGCCGCTTGTCGATCGGGAGCGTGCCGACCACGGGGAGGTCGAACAGGCGCTCGACCACCTCGGCGGTGCGGATCCGGCGATCGAGGGTGTTGCGGACGAAGGCGTAGACGAGGCCGAGCACGAGGCCGGCCAGCGCGCCGATGCCGAGCACCAGGCGCACGTTCGGGAACTCGGGTGCGGACGGCAGGGCGGCCGACTGGACGCCGGCGAGGCTGACGGTGTCGCCGGCCCCGGTCTCCTGGTTGACCTGCTGGATGCGGGTGGCGATCGCGTCGATCCAGGCGTCGGCGAGCGTGCGCGCCCCCTCGGGGGTCGACGCCGTCGCGCGGACGTCGAGGATCGGCGACTCCGGATCCGGGGTGACCTCGACCGCGGTGATGAGGGACTCCGCGGTCACGTCGAGGCCGAGGTTCGCGATGACGATCTCGGCGACGTTCCGCGACTTCGCGATCGGGACGTAGGTGAGGGTGCTCGACTTCGCGACCGAGTCGGCGATCTGGCGGAGGTAGATCGCCTGACTCGGGTCTCCCCCGGCGTCGGCGACGGCCGCGGAGACCAGTCCCTGCGCCTCGGCCGCATAGCGGGGCTTCTGGGTCAGCGACCAGCCGTAGGCCACGAGGGTGCCCAGGAGCACGGCCGCGACGAGGGCGATCCAGTGCGTGCGGAGAAGTCGCAGGACGTCTCTAAGTTCCACAGTGTCAAGTTCCTTCACTGGTTCGGACCGAGCGGCGAGCGCCAGGAGACGGGCTTCAGAATTGTTGCACGCCGGTGTATCGGCCCCGTTTCGGCGCCGCTCAGACGTGCACCCCTTCCGGGGTGGGCGACGGCGGAACAGCCCTCGTGATCACGCCGAGGGCGCGCAGCTCGTCGACCGCAGCGGACACGGCGGCCGGCGCATCGATCCCCTCGGGCGGGCCGCCGAGCTCGGCCAGGACCGCGGCGACGAGGGCGGGCAGGTCGACGCCGTCGCCGGCGGCGCGCCAGATCGTCGGGCCGATCCCGGCGAGCCGGATCACCGTGTTCTCCCGGAAGACGAGGACCTCGCCGCCGGGCAGCAGGAGCGCGTCGTCGACGCGGGCGCGGCGGACGGAGCCGTCGGAGGCCGTGTCGTCCGCGTCGATCGGCAGGGCGAGGACCTCGTCCCAGACCGGCGGAGCCGGCTCGACCGGGGCGGCGAGGAGACCCTCGACGAGGTCGAGCACGCTCTCCGCCTCGGAGTAGACCAGTCGTTTCACGCCACCGACGGCGGCGAGCGTGCGGACCAGGGCGGAGAGCGCCCTCGGCCGCGCACCGAGATAGGAGGTCTGCGGCACCAGGTCGTCGATCGCGTCGGTCGGATCGACCTGCTCGAGGCGGGGCTCGTCGACGCCGTCGCGGCGGTCGAGCAGCACGACCCCCGCCAGCGCGAGCGGCGCCGTCGGAACGGGGCGCAGCCCGAGGGCGACCGGCGAGAGCTGGGCCTTCGGCGCGCTCCCGGTCAAGGGCTTCACCGACAGCGGCTTCGGGTAGGGCAGCACGCCGCCCTCGGGAGTGACGGCGACCGTCTCGTCGGTGACGTAGCCGAAGCGCGCACCCAGCACCCGCGAGGCGGTCGTCTTGCCGGTGCCGGAGGCGGCCACGAACGCGAGCACGCGGCCGTCGTCGGCGGCGATCCCGCAGGCGTGCAGCATCAGGAGGTCGGCGCGGCGCTCACCGATCGCCTCGAGCGTGAGGGTCGAGGTGAGCGACTCCTCGAGCTGGGCGACGGAGTGCGCGCGGACGCTGATGCCATCGCGGGCGGACACGGCCGGGCCGGCGACGTCCGCGGCGACGATCCGGGCGGCGGTGGCCTCCGGAGCGGCGCAGGACTGCCAGCTGCCCCTGATCCGCTCGACGTCCTCCTCGGACACCCCCGGACCGAAGTCGACACGGAACGGCACCTCGAGAACGGCGAGCGACATGCTCCGCGATCCGTGCCGATCCTCGCCGAGCGGCACGGCGCCCGTCTGGTCAGTGCCGGTCAATACGCCCCGTCCCTCGCCAGGACCGCGCGCGCGGTCTTGAAGAGGATGACGATGTCGCCGGTCATCGACCAGTTCTCGACGTAGTAGAGGTCGAGCCGGACCGTGTCCTCCCAGGAGAGGTTCGAGCGGCCGCTGACCTGCCAGAGGCCGGTGATGCCGGGCTTCATCAGGAAGCGGCGGTGCACGTGCTCCTCGTACTGCTCGACCTCGCGCGCCAGCGGCGGGCGGGGTCCGATCAGCGACATGTCACCGCGGAAGACGTTGAGGAACTGCGGCAGCTCGTCGAGGCTGAAGCGGCGCAGGACGGTGCCGACCTTGGTGACCCGGGGGTCCTTCGCCATCTTGAAGAGGATGCTGTTGCCCTCGTCGCGCTGCTGCGCGGCCAGCTCGGCCAGGCGCGCCTCGGCGTCGACCACCATCGAGCGGAACTTCAGCATCTCGAACGTCGAGCCGTTCAGCCCGATGCGCTCCTGCCGGAACAGGACGGGACCGGGGCTCGTCGTCTTCACCAGCACGGCGACGACGATCAGCACGGGCGCACTGAGGATGATCAGCATCGTCGACGCGGCGATGTCGAAGAGCCGCTTCGCGAAGCGCTGGCGGCCGTCGAAGCGCGGGGTCTCGACGTGGATCAGCGGGAGTCCGGCGACCGGACGGGTGTGGATGCGCGGACCGCCGATGTCGGTGAGGCTCGGCGCCACGACCAGGTGCTCGCGGCCGGGCTCGAGAGTCCAGCTGAGCTCGCGGATCCGCTGGGGCGCGAGCTCGTCGGAGCTCGTGACGACCACGGTGTCGGCACCGGTCGCGTCCATCACCGCCCGCACGCCGTCGATCCCCGAGAAGCCGTGCAGCGAGAGGCCCGCCAGCTCCGCCTCGGTGCCGAGCGCCTCGGCGCCGCCGACGGAGGTGGAGACCGCGCCGACCAGCTTGTAGCCGGCCTCGGTGCCGCGGCGGAGCTCGCGCGCCGTGTGCAGCACGCTCGCGCGGGAGCCGAGCAGGACGACCTGGCTCGAGAAGCGGCCGACCCTGCGCTGGCGGGTGAGCCAGGAGCGCCAGACCAGTCGGCCGACGCAGATCAGCAGGATCCCGGCGGGGAACGCGGTGATGATGTAGCCGCGCGCCAGCAGGATCTGCAGGAGGTAGGCGATGATCGCGACGATGCCGAACAGCCAGATCGAGGCGTCGACGATCCGCCGGTACTCGACGTAGCCGGTGCCGACGATCCGGCGGTCGCGGGTGTCGAAGACCTGCAGGGCGAGGAGCCAGCCGATCGAGAGGACGACCGAGACCCAGGTGTAGTTCACGGCGATGTCGACGGGGTTGTTGAAGCCCACGTCGGAGTTGAGGTTCAGATCGAACCACACGAGCTGCGTGCCGAAGACCGACACGAGGATCGCGAGGACGTCCGTGACGAGGAGGCGACGACGGTAGTCCTGCTCCCAGGACGGCCGGCGCTTCTGCGAGGTCTCCTGCGGCGCCATCGAACCCCCCGGCTTCGCGTGCTGCGTCGGAAGGCCTGTGTGCGTTTCCGGTGATGTCACGCCCGCAAGGCTACCCACATCCTTGTTTCGGATGGGTCACGCTCGGTGAGCAGTGCTCGACACCGCTAGCCGCGCAGACGCCCGCGGCTCTCCTGCAGATAGCAGGATCCGCAGAGCGACTCGTAGGTGACCTCCGCGCCGTCGATCGCGACCTGATCGCCGTCGAAGACGAAACGGCCGTCCACGACCCGGCCGTTGAAGATCGCCTTCCGGCCGCAGCGGCAGATCGTCTTCAGCTCCTCGAGGCTGTGCGCGATCTCGAGGAGCCGCCTGCTGCCGGGGAACGCGGCGGTCCGGAAGTCGGTCCGGATGCCGTACGCGAGCACGGGGACGTTCTCCAGGATCGCGATCCGGAGCAGATCGTCGACGTGCGACTCGGGCAGGAACTGCGCCTCGTCGACGAGCAGGGCGCTGACGTCGCGGGCCGTCTCGGCGAGGACGCGGGCCCGCGCGGCCGTGAAGACGGCGACGGGATCGCCGTCCGGCTCGAACAGGATGTCCACCGGACGGGTCACGCCGAGCCGGGACACGATGAGCTCGTCGCCCTTGGTGTCGACGGCGGGCTTCGCGAGCAGCACCCGGTGCCCGCGCTCCTCGTAGTTGTGCGCGGCCTGCAGGAGCGAGGTGCTCTTGCCGCTGTTCATCGCTCCGTAGCGGAAGTAGAGCTTCGCCATCAGGTCCTGTCTCTGCTCGGTCGCGGGCTGCTCCCGCGTGCCGCGCTCAGCGCGGCGGTGGACGTCGTTTCTGTAATGGGCGCGGCGGTGGTGGGCGCGGCGGCCGTAGAGGTCGGGCTGACCGGAGTCATTCGAGGAAGCCGTCCTCCGCGGCCCGGCGGATCAGATCGGCGCGCCGGCTCGCCGGCCGGCCGACCTTCACGTACTTCTGCCGGACCCGGCGGAGATAGGTCTTCGCCGTCTCGAACTGCACGTTCATCCTGGCGGCGACCTCGGGGGTGCTGGCTCCGGCGACGTACAGGCGCAGCGCCTCCAGCTCCCCCGCGCTCAGCCGCGGCCGCTGCTGGGCGGCCACGCCGATCGGGAGGGGACGCCAGTGCGAGGCGGATCCGGCGGTCGAGCGCATCGCCATCGCCGAGCGGGCCGCCTCCATCACGTCCTGCATCGACTGCGCCTTCGTGAGGTGCCGCGCGGCGCCGGCCCGCAGCGAGCGCTCGCGGATCTCGTCGTCCTCGTGCTCGGCGAGGACGATGACGGTCGCCCCCGCGGCGCGGCAGGTGCGGATCCGCGCCTCGATCGAGATCGGCTCGCTCAGCTCGAAGTCCATCAGGACGACCTGCGTGGGGAAGACGGTGCTGGTGACCAGCTCCATCCAGGTGCCGGCGCTCACCACGAGCTCGAAGTCGGGCGCGTTGGCGGCGATCCAGCTGCTCATGCTGTCGAGCAGCAGCTCGTGGTCGTCGAGGATGCCGAGCCGGACCGGCCGGGCACCTCCCTCGGCGGGCGGAGTCTCGGCCGAACGGGTCTCCGCCGTTCGGACCTCGGCGGCCCGGGCGGAGGAGCCGGACGCCGGCTCACCGGGGCGAGGGAGCATGCGACGATCCTAGCCGCGGGCGCGCGGGCGACCGCGGCGGGCTCAGAACAGCGTCGGCTGGCCGACCCCGGGCAGGACCGAGGCGCCGTCCTCGCCGAGCTCCCGGAGGATCAGGCCGCCGTTCCGGAGGCCGTCGTGCCGGGTGCGCGGGTCGCCGCCCAGCGGTCGGCCGTTCTCGCCGCCGAGGGTCCGGAGCGTGCCGAGCGAGGCGAGCGCGGAGTCCCCGCGCGCGGTCGGGCCGAGCGCCGAGGAGCGCATCGAGCCGGTCGCCGGGTCGGCCTCCCCCTCCTCCAGCCGGTGATCGCGCATCAGCGGCCGGATCCGCGCGGACAGCCAGCGGCGGTACTCCACCGGCGCGTAGGCGGAGCGCCCGGGATAGAGGGAGCGGTAGCGGTCGAGCAGCTCGGGGTGCTCCTGCGCGAGCCACTGCAGGAACCACTCCTTCACCCCGGGCTTGAGATAGAGGGTGGAGTACATGATCGTGCTCGCCCCCGCCTCGCGGCAGGCGCGCAGCGAGGCGTCGAGGTGGGCGCGGGTGTCCGTGAGGAACGGCAGGATCGGCATCAGGAAGACCGAGCACTCGAAGCCCGCCTCCCTCGCGGCGGTCACGGTCGCCAGCCGGGCCGCCGCGGTGGGAGCGCCCGGCTCGATCGAGCGCTGCAGATCCTCGTCGAACACGGCGATCGAGACGCCGAGGTCGACCGGCACGTGCTCGGCCGCCTCGCGCAGCAGCGGCAGGTCGCGCCGGAGCAGCGAGCCCTTGGTGAGGATCGAGAGCGGGGTGCCGGAGGCGGCCAGCGCGGCGATGATGCCGGGCATCAGCCGGTAGCGGCCCTCGGCCCGCTGGTAGGGGTCGGTGTTCGTGCCGAGCGCGACGGGATGCCGCTCCCAGCTCGGCCGCGCAAGCTCGCGGGCGAGGACCTCGGCGACGTTCACCTTGACGACGATCTGCGAGTCGAAGTCGCTGCCGCCGTCGAACTCGAGGTACTCGTGCGTGGGCCGCGCGAAGCAGTAGGTGCAGGCGTGGGTGCAGCCGCGCATCGGGTTGATCGTCCAGCCGAACGGCATCTTCGACGAGGAGTGCACCCGGTTGAGCGCCGACTTGGCGAGCACCTCGTAGAACGTGATGCCGTCGAACTCCGGGGTGCGCACGGTCCGGACGAGCTCGGTGAGCTTCACCAGGCCCGGGAGCGCGGCGTCGTCCGCCGCGCCGATCGCCTGCCCGCTCCACCTCATGCGTCCATTAGAACATGTGTTCGAACAATTCGGTGCTGCATGCTGGTCGAGTAGCCCCGAAGGGGCGTATCGAGACCCACCGTCCTCAGCAGGGCGGGTCTGCAGAACCTTCTTCTGACGCAGGTGGATCTCGATACGCCCGCTGTGCGGGCTACTCGATCAGCATGCGATCGAGACACCCGCTGTGCGGGCTACTCGATCAGCAGGGGCGGCCCACCCTCGGCGCTCAGACCGAGGCGCGGAGCGCGAGCACCTCGGAGGTCGCGGCGACGGTGCGCTCGGCCGTCTCCGGGGCGTCGTTGAGCGTGGAGCCGTAGCTCGGCACGAGCGAGCGGATCCGCGGCTCCCAGGCCTTCATCCGGTCGGGGAAGCAGCGCTTGACGATGTCGAGCATGATCGGCACGGCCGTCGAAGCTCCGGGCGAGGCGCCGAGCAGACCGGCGATCGTGCCGTCGGCGCCGGTGATGACCTCGGTGCCGAACTGCAGCACGCCGCCCTTCTTCTCGTCCTTCTTCATCACCTGGACGCGCTGACCCGCGGTGATGAGGTACCAGTCCTCGGAGCGGGCGGTCGGCAGGAACTCGCGCAGCGCCTTCATCTTCTTGTCGCGACCGGCCAGCACCTCGCCGAGCAGGTACTTCATCAGGTCGAGGTTGTCGCGGGCGACGGCGAGCATCGGGCCGATGTTGTGCGGACGGATCGAGAGCGGCAGGTCGAGCCAGGATCCGCGCTTGAGGAACTTGGGCGTGAAGCCCGCGTACGGGCCGAACAGCAGCGACGCCTGGCCGTCGACGACGCGGGTGTCGAGGTGCGGGACCGACATCGGCGGGGCGCCGACGGCGGCCTTGCCGTAGACCTTCGCCTGGTGGCGGGCGACGATCGCCGGGTTGTCCGTCCGGAGGAACTGCCCCGAGATGGGGAAGCCGCCGAAGCCCTTGATCTCGGGGATGCCCGACTTCTGCAGCAGGTGCAGGGCACCGCCGCCGGCGCCGACGAAGACGAAGCGGGCGATGACCTTCTTGGGCGTGCCGCCGACCTTCTGCTTGAGGTCCAGGCGCCAGGTGCCGTCCTTCTGCCGGGTGATGCCGGTGACCTCGTGGCCGGTGTCGAGGGTGCCGCCGTGCGCGACCACGTGGTCGAAGAGCTGGTGGGTGAGAGCGCCGAAGTCGACGTCGGTGCCCGCGGGGATGCGCGTGGCGGCGTAGGGTCCGCCGCCGGCGGGGCGCTGCTCCATCAGCAGGGGAGCCCACTCGTGGATGGTCTTGGTGCTCTCGGTGAACTCCATGCCGGCGAAGAGCGGCTGGTCCTTCAGCGCCTCGTAGCGCTTGCGGAGGTACTCGACGTTGGCCTCGCCGTGCACGAAGGTCATGTGCGGGGCGGAATTGATGAAGCTGGAGGGCTCGCGGATGTCGCCGGCCTCGACCAGGCTCGACCAGAACTGGCGCGAGATCTGGAACTGCTCGTTGATCTGGATCGCCTTGGCGGGGTCGACGGAGCCGTCGGCCGCCTCGGGCATGTAGTTCAGCTCGCAGAGGGCCGCGTGGCCCGTGCCCGCGTTGTTCCAGGGGTTCGACGACTCCTGCGCCACGTCGCCGAGGCGCTCGTAGGCGGCGATGGTCCAGTCGGGCTGGAGCTTGGTGAGGAGTGCACCGAGGGTGGCACTCATGATGCCCCCACCGATGAGGGCGACGTCGACCGGTTCCGAGGAGTTCACGAGAGTCGAGTTTACCGTCGGGCGCCGGGCGGCAGGCGGGCCGGGGGGCCGCCTGCCCATCAAATTGACGGCTTTTCCCGTCGGGCGCGGGCGGCGGCAGCCGCTGCTCGGACACGGGGGTCTCGATACGCCGCTGCGCGGCTACTCGACCAGCATGGGGTCGCCGCTGCGCGGCTACTCGACCAGCGAAGGGGGCCGCCCTCGCAGAGGGCGCCATCCATGCTGATCGAGTAGCCCTCGCAGAGGGCACCATCCATGTTGATCGAGTAGCCCTCGCAGAGGGCGTATCGAGATCCGCGCCGGGTCAGGCGGCGGGCTGCTTCGCCGCGATCAGCTCGGCGATCTGCACGGCGTTGAGCGCCGCGCCCTTGCGGAGGTTGTCGTTGCTGATGAAGAGCGCGAGGCCGCGACCCTCGGGGGCGCCCTCGTCGGCCCGGATGCGGCCGACGTAGCTGGGGTCGCTGCCGGCGGCCTCGAGCGGCGTCGGCACCTCGCGCAGCGCGACGCCGGGGGCGTCGGCGAGCAGCTCGCGGGCGCGCTCGGGGCTGAGCGGGGCCGAGAACTCGACGTTGACCGAGAGCGAGTGGCCGGTGAAGACCGGCACGCGCACGCAGGTGCCCGAGACCAGCAGGCCGGGCAGCTCGAGGATCTTGCGGCTCTCGTTGCGGAGCTTCTTCTCCTCGTCGGTCTCGTTCAGGCCGTCCTCGACGAGGCTGCCGGCGAACGGGATGACGTCGAACGCGATCGGCGCGACGTACTTGTCCGGCGCCGGGAAGGCGACCGCGGAGCCGTCGTGCACGAGGTCGAGCAGGTGCTCGTCGGCGACGGCCGCGCGGACCTGGCCGGCCAGCTCGTTCGCTCCCGCGAGCCCGCTGCCCGAGACGGCCTGGTAGGTGCTGACGATCAGGCGGGTGAGCCCGGCCTCCTGGTCCAGGACCTTGAGGATCGGCATCGCGGCCATCGTGGTGCAGTTCGGGTTCGCGATGATGCCCTTCACGGCCTGCTCGATCGCGTGCGGGTTGACCTCGCTGACGACCAGCGGGACCTCGGGGTCCATCCGCCAAGCGCTGGAGTTGTCGATGACCAGGGCGCCCGCGGCGGCGAAGCGGGGTGCCTGCGCACGCGACCCCGTCGCTCCGGCCGAGAACAGCGCGATGTCGAGGCCCGAGGGATCGGCGGTCTCGGTGTCCTCGACGACGACGTCCTCGCCGCGGAACGGCAGGGTCGTGCCGGCCGAGCGGGCGGTCGCGAAGAAGCGGATCGACGCGATCGGGAAGTCGCGCTCCTCGAGGAGGCGGCGCATGACGGTGCCGACCTGGCCGGTGGCTCCGACGACTCCGACGTGGAGGGGGGTGCTGCTCATGCTGTGCTCTTTCGTCCGTGCGGCGCTCGCGGAGGAGCGGACCGAGGGGTGCTGGCGGTGAGGTGCCGGGGCGGGCTCCCGGGAGACGGTACCGAACGCCGGAGGAGGCGAGCGGGCCGGAGGGTGCGATCGGCAGGATCGCGGGGGCGTTCGGCGGTCAGCGACCGGTGCCGGCGTAGACGACGGCCTCGTCGTCGCCGTCGAGACCGAAGGCGGTGTGCACGACGCGGAGGGCGTCGTTGACCGTGTCGGCGCGGGTGACGACCGAGATGCGGATCTCGCTCGTGGAGATCATCTCGATGTTGATCCCCGCCTCGTAGAGCGAGCGGAACAGCTTGGCCGAGACGCCCGCGTTGGTGCGCATGCCGGCGCCGACGAGCGCGAGCTTGGCGATCTGGTCGTCGTACTGCAGCGACTCGAAGCCGACCTCGTCCTTCTCGGCGTTGAGCGCCGTGAGGACGGTCTGGCCGTCGGCCTTGGGCAGCGTGAAGGAGATGTCGGTGCGGCCGGTCGCCGCGGCGGAGACGTTCTGCACGATCATGTCGATGTTCGAGCCGGTCTTGGCGACGATCGTGAAGATCTGCGCGGCCTTGCCCGGGATGTCGGGCACGCCGACGACGGTGATCTTGGCCTCGTTGAGATCGGCGGCGACGCCGGCGATGATCGGCTCTTCCACGGGCTGTCCATTCTTCTCGGTGCTTCCGGGGGCGTCCTCGCCGGGCACGGCGTTGTAGACGATGGTGCCCTCGTTGGGGCTGAACGAGGAGCGCACGTGCAGGGTGACGCCGTGGCGGCGGGCGAACTCGACGGCGCGGATGTGCAGGACCTTCGCGCCGGCGGCGGCGAGCTCGAGCATCTCCTCGCTCGAGATGCGGTCGAGCTTGCGGGCCTTCTTGACGACCCGCGGGTCGGCGGTGAAGACGCCGTCGACGTCGGTGTAGATCTCGCAGGTGTCGGCGCCGAGGCCGGCGGCGAGGGCGACGGCGGTGGTGTCGGAGCCGCCGCGGCCGAGCGTGGTGATGTCCTTGGTGTCGCGGTTGAAGCCCTGGAAGCCGGCGACGATGACGACCGCGTTCTCGTCGAGCGCGGCGCGCAGGCGCACCGGGGTGATGTCGACGATGCGGGCGGCGCCGTGCTGGGCATCGGTGATCATGCCGGCCTGGCTGCCGGTGAAGGAGCGGGCGTCGTAGCCCATGCTCTTGATCGCCATGGCGAGCAGCGCCATCGAGATCCGCTCGCCGGAGGAGAGCAGCATGTCGAGCTCGCGCGGCGCGGGGATCGGCGTGACCTGGTGGGCCAGCTCGAGCAGGTCGTCGGTGGTGTCGCCCATCGCGGAGACGGCGACGACCACGTCGTTGCCCGCCTGCTTCGTGGCGACGATGCGCTTCGCGACCCGCTTGATGCTCTCCGCGTCGGCGACGGAGGACCCGCCGAACTTCTGGACGATCAGGCTCACGCGCTACTCCCGGGTCAGTGGCTCGGGCCGTGGCGACCCGACGCAGGAGTCTACCGGCGGGCGCATGCGCGAGCGGTCATGTTGCGGCGGCGGGCCCGGCCGGCTACTCCGCGTCAGTTCTCGACGAGGCGGCGGCCCTCGAAGGCGCGGCCGAGGGTGATCTCGTCGGCGTACTCGAGGTCGCCGCCGACGGGGAGGCCGGAGGCGAGGCGGGTGATGCGGATGCCGAGGGTGCTCAGCATGCGGGAGAGGTAGGTCGCGGTGGCCTCGCCCTCGAGGTTGGGGTCGGTCGCGATGATGACCTCTTGGACCTCGCCGTCGGCCAGGCGCTGCAGCAGCTGGCGGATGCGGAGCTGGTCGGGGCCGATGCCGTCGATCGGGCTGATCGCGCCGCCGAGCACGTGGTAGAGGCCGCGGAACTCGCGGGTGCGCTCGATCGCAGGGACGTCCTTCGCCTCCTCGACCACGCAGATGACAGCTCGGCTGCGGCGCGGGTCGCGGCAGATGCCGCAGGTCGCCTCCTCCGCGACGTTGCCGCAGATGTCGCAGAAGTGCACGCGGTTGCGCAGCTCGAGCAGGATCTCGGCCAGGCGGGTGACGTCGAACGTCTCGGTCTGCAGGATGTGGAACGCGATGCGCTGGGCCGACTTCGGGCCGATGCCGGGGAGCCGGCCGAGCTCGTCGATCAGCTCCTGGACGATGCCTTCGTACATGCGGGCGCCTCCTCTCGGGGAGCGGGTTCGGGGGTGAGGAGTGCGGTGATGTGGAGTGCGAGGTGCCGGGCGGTCATCCGCCGGTCACCCGCGGACCGCGGGGGACGTGCGGCTGCTCCTCGATGAACTGGGCGCCGAGGATCTCGCGGACGACCGCCTCGCCGTAGCGCTGCCGGCCGTCGGCCGTGGCCGAGCGCGTGGTGCGGGTGACCGGGCGGGGCGCCGGCTCGGGCCGCTCGCGAGCACGGACGGGAGCGGGAGCGACGGGGGCCGGGGGCGCGGTCGGCTCGCCGGGAGGGGCGACCACGGCCCAGGAGTCGGGCATCGGCGGCTCGACCGGCGGCATGTCCTCCTCCGGAGGCTCCTCGTCGAACGGCGGCTCGTCACCGGAGGGCTCGGCGGTGGTCGCCGACGCGCCGGCGGGGCGGACCGGGGGCTCCTGCTCGGGGACGACCGGGGCGGAGCGCGGCGACGGGGCGAGGACCGGCACGTCGGTCGGCTCGGGAGCGACGACCGTCTCGATCGCGGGCTCGGCGGCGACCTCGGCGGGGGCCGGGTCGGCCGGGATGGCGACCGTCGCCCACTCGTCGGGGTCGCTCGGGGCGGCCGCCGCGGCGGGCTGCCCAGCGGCGGCCTGCTCGGCGGCGGGCGGCGGAGTCGCCTCGACGGCGGCGCGCTCGGCCTCGGGAGCCGTCGCGCGCGGCTCGACGCGGGCGATGTACTTGACCCGGAGTCCGAGGACCTGCTGGATCGCCTGGCGAAGATGCTCGCTGACGCCCGGCTGACCGGCACTTCCGGCCATCTTGAACGAGTCGACGTCGTTCTGGCTCGGGAAGGACAGGGTGAGGACGTCGTCCTTCAGCGCCCGCACCTGCGCGGTGTAGGCGACGAGCCAGGCCGTCATCCGGGCCTTCTGCACGACCTCGAGGATCTCGGGCCAGCTGTCCTTCATCCGCTGCAGGGTGACGCCGCCGGGCTCGTCCGCCGCGGAGGCGTGGGTCGCCGGGGCCGGGGCGGCCGGGCGGGACGCCGCGGTGTCGGCCGGAGTGGAGTCGGCCGGAGTCGCGTCGGCGGCGGCGCTCGGGACGGCGTCGGGCGCGCCGGAGCCGGCGTCGACCGACGCCGCGGAGACGACCGGCGTCTCGACGCGCGGGGCCGCGGCGATCGACTCCGGGACCGACTCCGGCGTCGCGGCATGCGACGGGAGGTGCGGCTCGGGCATGCGCGAGTCGGTCGCACGGGTCTCGGGCGCGCGGGACGCAGCGGCACGGGACTCGGTCGCGCGCG
Source organism: Rathayibacter sp. VKM Ac-2857 (assembly GCF_013205025.1). Classification (GTDB taxonomy): domain Bacteria; phylum Actinomycetota; class Actinomycetes; order Actinomycetales; family Microbacteriaceae; genus Rathayibacter. The sequence continues at coordinate 436,331 of NZ_JABMLE010000002.1, forward strand.
ACTCCGGAGCGCGGGAGTCGGCGGCCGGCCGTGTCGGAGCGGGGGCGGCCTGCGCCGGCGCCGGCACCACGACGGACGCCGGAGCGACCGCCGCGCCGGACCCGTGCACCAGCGTGCGCGCGATCATCAGCTCGAGGTGCAGCCGGGGCGAGGTCGCGCCCGTCATCTCGGTGAGCGCGTCGTTGACGATGTCCGCGATGCGCGAGAGCTCGCCGAGGCCGAGCGCGCGCGACTGGCCGGCCATCCGGTCGAGCTCGTCCTGCGAGACGCCGCGCAGGACCGCCGAGGCGGCACCGCCGGTGGCGGCGACGACGATGAGGTCGCGGAGCTTCTCGAGCAGGTCCTCGACGAAGCGGCGCGGGTCCTGGCCGGTCTGGATGACGCGGTCGACCGCGCCGAACGCCTCGGCGGAGTCGTGCTCGGCGAGCGCGTCGACGACCTCGTCGAGCAGGGCGCCGTGGGTGTAGCCGAGAAGGGCGACCGCGCGCTCGTACTCGACCGTCTCGTCCTCGGAGCCGGCCATCAGCTGGTCGAGCAGAGACAGGGTGTCGCGGACGGAGCCGCCGCCGGCCCGGACGACGAGCGGGAGCACGCCCGCGGCGACACCGACCTTCTCGCGCTCGCAGAGCTCCTGGGTGTAGTCGAGCATCTGCGCGGGCGGGACGAGCCGGAACGGGTAGTGGTGGGTGCGCGAGCGGATCGTGCCGATGACCTTGTCGGGCTCGGTCGTCGCGAAGATGAACTTGACGTGCTCCGGCGGCTCCTCGACGATCTTGAGCAGCGCGTTGAAGCCCTGCGGCGTCACCATGTGCGCCTCATCGAGGATGAAGATCTTGAAGCGGTCGCGGGCGGGGGCGAAGATCGCCCGCTCGCGCAGATCGCGCGCGTCGTCGACGCCGTTGTGGCTCGCGGCGTCGATCTCGACGACGTCGAGCGAGCCCTGGCCGTCGCGGCTGAGCTCGACGCAGCTGTCGCAGACGCCGCAGGGGGTGTCCGTCGGGCCCTGCGCGCAGTTGAGGCAGCGGGCGAGGATGCGCGCCGACGTCGTCTTGCCGCAGCCGCGCGGGCCGCTGAAGAGGTAGGCGTGATTGACGCGGTTGGTGCGCAGCGCCGTCATGAGCGGATCGGTCACCTGGGACTGGCCGATCATCTCGGCGAACGTCTCGGGCCGGTACCGGCGATACAGGGCTGCTACCACCCGACAAGAGTAGCCGCGACCTCCGACACCGGACGCTGGTCGCCGAAGCCGCCGCCTCCCGTAGCCTCGAGGCCGTGACCGACCGACCGAGCACTCCCCCGTTCGACGCCGTGATCCTCGCCGGCGGACGCGGCGAGCGCCTCGGCGGCGCGGCCAAGCCCCTGCTCGAGCACGACGGCTCGACGCTGCTCGCGCACGCCCTCGCGGCGGTCGCCGGCTCGCGGAGCGTCGTGGTCGCGGGGCCGCCGGAACTGCACGACGGTGTCGGAACCGCGCGCCTCGTCCAGGAGGACCCCGCGTTCGGCGGACCGGTCGCCGGCCTGGCCGCGGCGCTCCCCCTCCTCGCACGGACCGGCGCGCCCGAGTGGATCGCCGTCCTCGCCGCCGACCTCGTCGATCCGGCGCCCGCGCTCGAGCGGCTGCTGGCGAGTGCCGCGGCCGCGGATCCGGCGACGGACGCCCTGCTCGCCGTCGACGGGGACGGCCGCGCGCAGCTCCTGCTCGGTCTGCACCGCCGAGCCGCGCTGACCGCGGCCCTCGAGCGACTGCCCTGGGCCGACGGCGCCTCCGTCCGCGCGCTGCTCGCCGGGCTCACCGTGCTGCTCGTCGAGGTGCCGGCGGGATCGACCGCGGACGTCGACGATCCCGCCGACGCCCTCCGCCACGGCATCGCAGTGCCGGGCGCAGAAGGCGTGCCGGGCGCAGAAGCTGTGCCGGGCGCAGAATGAACGCGTGACCGACCAGACGAACGAGACCCCCGCCCCCGCCTCCGCCCCCGCCTCTCACGAGGGCGGCGGCCCCCGCGAGGACACCGCCGCGCTGCTCGCCGCGTGGTGGGACGAGCTGAGCGCCGCCCTCGGGCTCGCCGACGTGCCGATCGAGCGCGACGCCCTGCTCTCGCTGGCCGGCGACGCGGCGCACGGCGTGGTGCGGCCCGCCGCTCCGCTGACGACGTTCCTCGCCGGCTACGCCGCAGGGCTGCAGGGCGGCGACCGGGCGGCGCTCGACGCGGCGGTGCGGACGTCGCTCGAGGCGATCCGCATGCGTACGCACTGACCGTCAGACGCTACTCCCCCCGCCTCGATCCGGCACCAGACTCCGGGCGTACGGTTCGCTCGAGCCCCGACGCCGCGGCCCTTCTCCGAACGACTCCGGCGCGGCTCCCGCGGGCGCTCGTGCCCGCGGTCATCCACGTGAAGGAGAACCGCATGTCAGGCAACAGAGCAGTCGCCTACAAGAGCCCCGGCGTCGTCGAGGTCATCGACATCGACTACCCGACCTTCGAGCTGAAGGACGGACCGGGCGTGAACCCGGCGAACATCGGCAGGAAGCTGCCGCACGGCGCGATCCTCCGCACCGTCTCGACCAACATCTGCGGCTCGGACCAGCACATGGTCCGCGGGCGCACCACCGCCCCCGCCGACCTGGTGCTCGGGCACGAGATCACCGGCGAGGTCGTCGAGGTCGGGCCGGACGTCGAGTTCGTCAAGGTCGGCGACATCGTCTCGGTGCCGTTCAACATCGCCTGCGGCCGCTGTCGCAACTGCAAGGAGCGCAAGACCGGCATCTGCCTGAACGTGAACCCGGACCGCCCGGGCAGCGCCTACGGCTACGTCGACATGGGCGGCTGGGTCGGCGGCCAGGCCGAGTACGTGATGGTCCCCTACGCCGACTGGAACCTGCTCGTCTTCCCCGACCGCGACCAGGCGCTGGAGAAGATCCTCGACCTCACGATGCTCTCGGACATCTTCCCGACCGGCTTCCACGGCGCGGTCACCGCGGGCGTCGGCGTCGGCTCGACCGTCTACGTCGCCGGAGCGGGCCCGGTCGGGCTGGCTGCGGCCGTCGGCGCGCAGCTGCTCGGCGCGGCCGTCGTGATCGTCGCGGACCTCAATGAGGAGCGGCTCGCCCAGGCGCGCTCGTTCGGCTGCGAGACCGTCGACGTCTCGAAGGGCGACCCGGCCGGCCAGATCGAGCAGATCCTCGGCGTGCCGGAGGTCGACTGCGGCGTGGACGCGGTGGGCTTCGAGGCGCACGGCAACGGCTCGGACTCGGGCACCGAGGCTCCGGCCACGGTGCTGAACTCGCTGATGTCGATCACCGCGGCGGGCGGCGCCCTCGGCATCCCGGGGCTCTACGTCACCGGCGACCCGGGCGGAGTGGACGACGCGGCCAAGGAGGGCTCGCTCTCGATCCGCCTCGGGCTGGGCTGGGCGAAGTCGCTGTCCTTCACGACGGGCCAGTGCCCGGTGATGAAGTACAACCGCTCGCTGATGATGGCGATCCTGCACGACAAGGTGCAGATCGCGAAGGCGGTGCAGGCCACGGCGATCACGCTGGACGAGGCGCCGCAGGGCTACGCCGACTTCGACAAGGGCGCCGCGAAGAAGTTCGTGCTGAACCCGAACGGGTACCTCGGCTGATCCCGTCGACGGCGCCGGGTCCTCGGATCCGGCGCCGTCGTTCTCGCGTGTCGGCCGCGACCAGAATGGACGGATGAGCGAGACCGACTGGGACGGCGCCCGCGCGAGGATCGCCGAGGCGGCCGCTCCGGGACGTCTCGAGACCGTCCCGCTGCTCGAGGCGGAGGGCTGCGTCACGGCGGGCGCCGCGCTCGCGCCACGGCCGCTGCCTCATTACGACTCCTCCGCGATGGACGGCTGGGCCGTCCGCGGCACGTCGCCCTGGCGCCTCGGACCGGGCAGCGCCGAGCCGATCGTGACCGGCGGGGTCGTGCCGGAGTGGTGCGAGGCCGTCCTCCCGAGCGAGCGCGGCCGGACGACCGGGGACCTGCTCTCCTCAGAGGAGCCGCTGCCGCTCGGACGGCACATCCGCAGCGCGGGCGACGAGGCTCCGGCGGGCACCGCGCTCGTCGACGGCGGCGTGCGGCTGCGGCCGGCACACCTCGCGCTGCTGGCGATCGCGGGCTTCGACGAGCTCGTCGTGCGCCGGCCCGCGACGGTGGACCTGCTCTTCACCGGCGACGAGGTCGACACCGCGGGGATGCCGGGGGCCGGCCGCGTCCGGGACGCGTTCACGCCGCTGCTGCCGCCGCTGGTCTCGCGCAGCGGGGGTGCGGTGGGGTCGGTGCGGCGGCTCGGCGACGACGACGAGGCGATCGCCGCAGCGCTGCTCGCGAGCACTGCTCCGCTGCAGATCACGACGGGCGGGACCGGGCGATCGCGGGTGGACGCGGTGCGGCGGGCGCTCCGGATCGCGGGGGCGACCGTCCTCGTCGACGGGGTCGCGATGCGGCCGGGACATCCGACGGTGATCGCGACGCTGCCCGGAGGGGCGGTCGTGCTGGCGCTACCCGGGAATCCGCTCGCGGCGTTCCTCGCGGCGCTGTCGTTCCTGCCGCCGGCGCTCGATGCGGCGACCCGGGCGGGTGCGCCGCCGCTGCGTCAGGGTGTGCTGGGCGAGCCGCTGGGGCGCGCCGGCTCGACCGTGCTCGTGCCCGTCGTCGAGGTGGACGGCGTCTGGCGGGCGGTCCACGGGATCCGCTCGCACATGCTCTCCGGGCTCACGGTGGCGGAGGCGGTCGCGGTCGTCCCCGCAGGCGGCGCCGGAGCGGGCGCGAGGGTGCGGCTGCTGCGGCTGTCGTTGTGAGCGCGGGCGGCCTGCTGACGGGGCGGGTCTCGATACGCCGCTGCGCGGCTACTCGACCAGCATGTTCCGTCAGCAGCTCGCCCGGCGGGCGATGCATGCTGATCGACAGCTCGCCCGGCGGGCGATCCATGCCGACCGACAGCTCGACCGGCGGGCGATCCATGCTGATCGAGTAGCCCGCGCAGCGGGCGTATCGAGATCCACCACCGTCAGGAAGGGCGGGTCTCGATACGCCGCTGCACGGCTACTCGACCAGCATGCGGCGGAGCCGCTCGACCAGCATGGGCGGCCGACGGGTCAGGCCGCCGGCTCCAGGCGGACGACGACGGACTTCGAGGTGGGGGTGCCGCTGACGGCCGCGGTGGAGTCGAGCGGGACCAGCACGTTCGTCTCGGGGTAGTACGCGGCGATGCAGCCGCGCGGGGTGTCGTAGGCGATCACGCGGAACGACGGGGCCCGCCGCTCGAGACCGTCCTCCCACTCCGAGACGAGGTCGACCATCGCGCCGTCGGCGAGGCCCTGCTCGGCGATGTCGTCGGCGTGCACGAAGACGACGCGGCGGCCGCCGTGCACGCCGCGGTAGCGGTCGTCCTTGCCGTAGATGGTGGTGTTGAACTGGTCGTGCGAGCGCAGCGTCTGCAGCAGCAGGCGCCCCTCCGGGACCTTCGGGTACTGCAGCGGGTTCGCGGTGAAGCGGGCGAGACCGGTCGCGGTGGCGAAGCGGCGCTCGTCGCGCGGCGGGTTCGGCAGGACGAAGCCGCCGGGCTCGTTGACGCGGCGCTCGAAGTCCTCGAAGCCGGGGACGACCGCGGCGATGTGCCGGCGGATCAGGCGGTAGTCCTCGCGCAGCGCCGCCCAGTCGACGACCGGCGCGTTCGGGCGGTCGGCGAGCAGGCGCTCCGCGATGCCGGTGAGGATGGCCACCTCGGACTGCAGGACCGGACTCGGCGGCGCGAGCCGCCCGCGCGAGGCGTGCACGGCGCTCATCGAGTCCTCGACGGTGACCCGCTGCTCCCCCGTCCCGCGCTTGTCGGAGTCGGTGCGGCCGAGGGTCGGCAGGATCAGCGCGCGGCGGCCGGTGACGACGTGCGAGCGGTTGAGCTTGGTCGAGACGTGCACCGTGAGGGCGAGCGAGCGCATCGCGGCCTCGGTGACGCCGGTGTCGGGCGTCGCGCGCGCGAAATTGCCGCCGAGTCCCATGAAGACGCGGGCCTTCCCGTCGCGCATCGCGCGGATCGCGGCGACCGTGTCGGTGCCGTGCTCGCGCGGCGAGGCGAAGGAGAACTCGCGGTCGAGCGCGTCGTGGAAGGAGTCGGGCATCCGCTCGAAGATGCCCATCGTGCGGTCGCCCTGCACGTTCGAGTGGCCGCGGACCGGGCAGACGCCCGCGCCCGGCTTGCCGATGCTGCCGGTCAGCAGCAGGACGTTGACGACGTCCTTGAGCGTCGCGACGGAGTGCGCGTGCTGGGTGAGCCCCATCGCCCAGCAGACGATCGTGCCCTCGCTCGCGGCGATCAGCTCGGCGATCGCGCGGATCCGCGCCTCGTCGATCCCGCTCGCCCGCTCGATCTCGGACCACGCGGTGCCGCGGATCTCGTCGAGGTAGCCCTCGAGGCCATCGGTGCTGTCCGCGATGAAGGCGCGGTCGAAGACGCCGCCGCGCGCCTCCTCCGCGTCGAGGAGCGCCTTGCCGAAGCCCTGGAAGAGCGCCTGGTCGCCGCCGAGCCGCACCTGGAGGAAGTGGTCGGCGAGGGCCGTGCCGCCGCCGATCATGCCGCGAACGGTCTGCGGGTTCTCGAAGCGCAGCAGTCCGGCCTCGGGCAGCGGGTTGATCGCGACGATGGTGCTGCCCGCGCGCTTCGCCCGCTCGAGCGCGGTGAGCATCCGCGGGTGGTTGGTGCCGGGGTTCTGGCCGGCGACGATCAGCAGCGGTGCCCGCTCGACGTCGCGCAGGCTGACCGTGCCCTTGCCGATGCCGATCGTCTCGGTCAGGGCCGAGCCACTGGACTCGTGGCACATGTTGGAGCAGTCGGGCAGGTTGTTGGTGCCGAAGCCGCGCACCAGCAGCTGGTAGACGAACGCGGCCTCGTTGGAGGTGCGGCCGGAGGTGTAGAAGATCGCCTCGTCCGGATCGGTGCAGGCGCGCAGCTCCTCCGCGACGACGTCGAGTGCCTCGTCCCAGCCGACCGGGCGGTAGTGCGTGGCGCCCTCGTCCAGGAGCATCGGCTCGGTGAGGCGGCCCTGCTGGCCGAGCTGGTAGTCGTCCCAGCCCTCGAGCTCGATCAGCGAGTGCGCGGCGAAGAAGGCGGACGTGACGGTGCGCAGCGTCGCCTCCTCGGCGACCGCCTTCGCGCCGTTCTCGCAGAACTCGGCGACGTGCCGCTTGTCGGACTCGGGCCAGGCGCAGCCGGGGCAGTCGAAGCCGGTCTTCTGATTGACGCGGAGGAGCGTCTCGGCGCTGCGCAGCGGGCCCATCTGCTTGAGCGAGATCTGCAGCGCGTGCGCGACGCCGGGGATGCCGACCGCCCGCCGCTTCGGGGCGCCGACCGTGACGGCGCTCTCGTCGATCGGCTTCTCGCGGGCTTCGGCGTCATCGACCATTCCTGCATCGTACGTCGGGGAGCGGGTGGGAGGATGAGCGCCTGCCGTCCGGGCTCTCAGGTCGAGGGGCGGTGCGCCGCCGCGTCGAGGAGGACCCCATGAGCCGTGCCATCGCCCGGACCCGTCTGATCGCGGTCCGCGCCGGGGAGCCGACCCGCCGCCGCGAGGACGTGCTCGCCGTCGAGGAGCCGCTCGAGATCCGGGTCGGCGGCCGGCGGTTCAGCGTGACCATGCGCACGCCCGGGGAGGACTTCGACCTGGTCGCGGGCTTCCTGGTGTCGGAGGGGGTGCTCACCTCGACGGAGCAGCTCGCCGCGATGCGCTACTGCGCGAGCGGTGCGGGGCCGAGCGAGAACACCTACAACGTGATCGACGCGAGCGTGCGCGGGGGCCGCGCGGAGGTCCTGCTCGACCGCGAGCGCTCGGTGTACACGTCGAGCTCGTGCGGGGTGTGCGGGCTGGCGTCGCTCGAGGCGGTCGCGACGGAGTCGGCGTGGAGCGTGGCGGAGGATCCGCTGCGGGTGTCGAGCGAGCTGCTGGTGTCGCTGCCGGACCGGCTGCGGGAGGCGCAGGCGGTGTTCGAGCGGACCGGCGGCCTGCACGCGGCCGGGCTGTTCGACGCGGACGGAATGCCGCTCGTGCTGCGGGAGGACGTGGGGCGGCACAACGCGGTCGACAAGGTCGTCGGCTGGGGCCTGCGGGAGGGCCGGCTGCCGCTGCGCGGCACGCTGCTGCAGGTGTCGGGCCGCGCCTCGTTCGAGCTCGTCCAGAAGGCCGTGATGGCGGGCATCCCCCTGCTCGCCGCGGTAGGCGCCCCGTCCTCGCTCGCCGTCGACCTCGCCCGCGACGCGGGTCTCACCCTCATCGGCTTCAGCCGAGGCGCCGGCTTCAACGTCTACGCGGGCGACGCCCGCCTCGCGGACTGACGCGGGCGGGTCTCGATACGCCGCGTCCCGCGGCTACTCGACCAGCATGAAGCGCGCGCTGACCGCGGGAGGCCCCAGCTCGCGCGCCAGCGCGGCCCCACCCGCCGACCGCGCAGCGGGCGGACTGGCACCCCGAGCACAGACAGGGTGGGTCTCGATACGCCGCGTTCCGCGGCTACTCGACCAGCATGCAGGCGCACCGACCGCGCATGGGAGCGGCTCGCGCGCCAGCGCGGCCCCCTCCGCTGATCGAGTAGCCCGCGCAGCGGGCGAATCGAGATCCACCACCGTCAGATCCCGAGTCTGCAGACCCGCCCTGCTGAGGACAGCGGGTCTCGATACGCCCCTGCGGGGCTACTCGACCAGCATGAAGGAGACAGCGACCACGGAAGGCAGCAGCTCGCGCGCCAGCGCGGCCCTTCCGCTGCTCGCGCGCCAGCGCGGCCCACTCCCCGGCTCGCGCGCAACGCGGCCCCACCGCTGCTCAGGCGACCACCCGTCACGTCGGCCGCACCGTGCTTGCACGGACGAGGCAGAGGGCCCGACCCGGAATCGCGTGCCAGCGATTCAGGGCAGCCCGACGCGACCCGCTCCACGGAACGCTCCCACCCCAGGAAGCCGACCGCGAGTCGTCTAGCAGCGAAGCTGCTAGACGACGGACAAGGACTGCCGCGCGATCTCGAGTTCCTCGTTGGTGGGGATGACGAGGACGGCGACGCGGGAGTCGTCGGTGGAGATGCGGCGGGGGCCGCGGTCGCGGGCGGTGTTGCGCTCGGGGTCGAGCTCGATGCCGAGGCCCTCGAGGCCGCGGAGGGCGCCGGCGCGGACGGCGGGGACGTTCTCGCCGACTCCGGCGGTGAAGACGATCGCGTCGACGCGGCCGAGCTGGGCGTAGTAGGCGCCGACGTAGTGGCGGAGGCGGTGGTAGTAGACCTCGAGGGCGGCCGTCGCGGTCTCGTCGCCGGCCTCGGCCGCGTCCTGCACGTCGCGCATGTCGCCGCGGCCGGAGAGGCCGAGGAGTCCGCTGCGGCGGTTGAGGACGGCGTCGAGCTCGTCGGTGGAGAGGCCGGCCTTGCGGGCGAGGTGGAAGACGACGGCGGGGTCGAGGTCGCCGGAGCGGGTGCCCATCACGAGGCCCTCGAGCGGCGTCATGCCCATCGAGGTCTCGACGGAGGCGCCGCCGTCGATCGCGCAGGCGGAGGCGCCGTTGCCGAGGTGCAGGACGATCGTCTTGAGGTCGGAGCGGCGGCGGCCGAGGAACGCGGCGGCCGCCTCGGAGACGAACTTGTGCGAGGTGCCGTGGAAGCCGTAGCGGCGGATGCGGTGCTTGTCGGCGAGCTCGGCGGGGATCGCGTAGGTGGAGGCCGCGGCGGGGATCGTGTGGTGGAACGCGGTGTCGAAGACGGCGACGTGCGGGACGTCGGGGAAGGCCTTCTGCGCGGCCTCGATGCCCTCGAGGTTGGCGGGGTTGTGCAGCGGCGCGAGGTCGCTGAGGTCCTCGATGTTGATCTTGACGAGGTCGGTGACGACGGTCGGCTCGTAGAAGCGCTTCCCGCCGTGCACGACGCGGTGGCCGACGGCGATCGGCGGGAACTCGTCCAGGCTCGGGCCGTGCTCGGCGAAGGCGCGGACCATCGCGTCGAAGCCGGCCGTGTGGTCCGGGATCGGCGTCTCGAACTCGACGGTGTCACCGTCGTGGCTGTGCTTGGTGCGGCCGGTCTCCTCGCCGATCCGCTCGACGAGGCCGCTCGCGAGCGTCTCCTCCGTCGTCATCTCGATGAGCTGGTACTTGAAGGACGACGAGCCGCTGTTGACGACGAGGACGACGGACACGGTGGGACTCCTGGGGGTTCGGGGTCGGACGGGGCGCTCGGGCGGGTGGCCCTCAGCGCACGACGGGGATGGCGGAGGTCGGCGGGACGATGGCCTGCGTCGCCGCCTGGATCGCGGTGATCGCGACGGTGTTGACGATGTCCTGCACGAGAGCGCCGCGGGAGAGGTCGTTGACCGGCTTCCGCAGACCCTGCAGGACCGGCCCGATCGCGACGGCGCCGGCCGAGCGCTGCACGGCCTTGTAGGTGTTGTTGCCCGTGTTGAGGTCCGGGAAGATGAACACCGTCGCGCGGCCGGCGACCTGCGAGCCGGGCATCTTCGAGGCTGCGACGGCCGCGTCCGCGGCGGCGTCGTACTGGATCGGGCCCTCGACGAGCAGATCGGGGCGGCGCTCGCGCACGAGCGCGGTGGCCGCGCGGACCTTCTCGACGTCGGCGCCGGCTCCGCTCTCGCCGGTCGAGTAGGAGAGCATGGCGATCCGCGGATCGATGCCGAACTGCTGCGCCGTCTCGGCGGAGGAGATCGCGATGTCGGCCAGCTGCGCCTCGGTCGGGTCGGGGTTCACGGCGCAGTCGCCGTAGACGAGGACGCGGTCGGCCAGCGCCATCAGGAACACGCTCGAGACGACGGAGACGCCGGGGCTCGTCTTGATGATCTCGAAGCCGGGGCGGATGGTGTGCGCGGTGGTGTGCGCGGCGCCCGAGACCATGCCGTCGGCGAGGCCGAGCTGGACCATCATCGTGCCGAAGTAGGAGACGTCGGTGACGGTGTCGTAGGCGTGGTCGAAGGTGATGCCCTTGTGCGCGCGGATGCGGGCGTACTCCTCGGCGAAGCGGTTGCGGTGCTCCGGGTCGAGGACGCTGAGGACGCGGGCGCCGTCGATGTCCAGGCCCAGGGTCGCGGCGCGGGAGCGGACCTCGACCTCCTCGCCGAGGATCGTCAGGCGGGCGATGCCGCGCTTGAGCACGGTCGCGGCGGCGCGGAGGATGCGGTCGTCGCCGCCTTCGGGCAGCACGATGTGCCGGTCGGCGATGCGGGCGCGCTCGATCAGGCCGTACTCGAACATCAGCGGCGTGACGACCTCGGAGCGGCCGACATCGAGCAGGGTGAGCAGCTCGACCGGGTCGATCGCCTCCGCGAACAGGGCGAGGGAGGTGTCGCGCTTGCGCGGCGAGTCGGCGGCGAGGCGGCCGCGTGCGGCGGTGACCCGCACCGCGGTGTCGTAGGTGCCGAGCTCGGTCATCACGATCGGCAGGCGGTTGTCGACGCCCTCGATCAGGCGCACGATCGGCTCCTGCAGCTCGAAGCCGCCGTTGAGGATGATCGCCGAGACCGTCGGGAAGTTGCCGGAGGCGTGCGCCATGATCACGGCGAGCACGACCTCGGGGCGGTCGCCGGGGACGATGACGACGCCGCCCTCCATCAGGCGGGGCAGCACGTTGACCATCGACATGCCCGCGACGACGACGCCGAGGGCCTCGCGGCCGAGCAGCTCCGGGTCGCCCGCGACGAAGACGCCGTCGACGGCTTCGATGATGCGCGACACGCTCGGTGCGACGAGGGACGGGTCCTCGTGGATCGCCCAGACCGGGGCGCCGGCGGGCAGCGCCTCGCGGATCGCGGCGACGGCCTGCTCCGAGGTGGCGGGATCGGCGCGGTTGGCGACGACGCCGATCAGGCTCGCGTGCGCGGTGCGCAGCTCGACCGCCGCGAGCTCGGTGATCTGCCGCATCTCGTCGGGCGTGCGCGCGGGCGCCTGGCCGAGCTGCTCGCTCCGGGACGGGTCGCGGCCGGTGAGGACGAGGAGGACGGGAGCGCCGAGGTTGGCCGCGATGCGGGCGTTGTAGCCCAGCTCCGTCGGGCTGCCGACGTCGGTGTAGTCGGAGCCGAGGATCACGACGGTGTCGCACTGCGCCTCGACGGCCTTGTAGCGCTCGACGATGCGGGAGAGGGCGGCCTCGCCGTCGGCGTGGACGTCCTCGTAGGTGACGCCGATGCAGTCGTCGTAGGCGAGACCCGAGTCGGAGTGGCCGAGCAGCATCTCGAGCACGTAGTCGCGCTCGGAGGTGGAGCGGGCGATCGGGCGGAAGACGCCGACCCGCTGCACCTGGCTGCTGAGCAGGTCGAGGACGCCGAGGGCGACCGTGGACTTGCCCGAATGACCTTCGGCGGACGAGATGTAGATGCTCTGAACCATCGGCGCAAGCCTAGCGACGGGGGCCCTCCGGAGGCTGGGCGGGTGCCCCGGATGGGAGAGCGTGCAGAAGCGGCGGGGTGTGGAGGAGAGGCGGGCCGCAGTCGACGCCCGAGCCCGTGCGTCGACTGTCGTGAGCCGGCTGCGTTCCGGAGCCAGGCGCCCGCAGGTCGGCGCCGCCCTCGGGCGGCGCACAGGCGCTCGCGCCGCTTAACGGAAAAGACCCCCCGCGCACCCGCCAGAGCCCGGTTACCCTTGCTGCGTTTCCGCCCTGGGGGAGTTGGCCTGGATGGCGCCACGCGGGGAGCCGGGAGACAGTCTAACCGACGCCGGCGGCGGACGGGCACGGCCGTGGCGGCAGGTGGTCAGCGGAGGGCGCCGGCACCGGCTAGTATCGATGAGTCGCGGCCACGGTCGCGCCAGGAGGATTCGCCTAGTGGCCTATGGCGCACGCTTGGAAAGCGTGTTGGGTGCAAGCCCTCGGGGGTTCGAATCCCCCATCCTCCGCCGAACGGCGCCGCACGCTCTCGCCAGCTGCGGCGCCGTTCTCTGTTTGCGGCGCCGACGCGACGTCTTCTTGTCGAGCGCTCTGCTCCTCTGAGCGGTCGAATCGCGTCGGTCATCGTCTTCTTCGCGCTCGTCGCACCGGCGGCGTCACGACCGTGCCAGAATCGCACGCATGACGGAGATGAGCTCCCGCGTCCTCGGCACGCGCATCCGCGAGACCCGGTCACGCCGCGGGATGAGCCAGGACGAGCTCGGCGCAGCGGTCGGCCTCGAGCGCTCCGTCGTGAGCAAGATCGAGGCCGGGGTCAGAAGGGTGACAGCCCTGGAGCTGTCCGATATCGCGGCAGCCCTCGGAGCGCGGATGTCGGAGTTCTTCGAGGACCCCACTCCGGCGATCATCGCTCACCGATCGAGCCGAGGGCTCGACACCGTGGACTCGAACATCGACGGGCTCCTGTCCGGACTCGTCCGGGACGTCGAGTTCATCGCCGGGCTGAACGCCGCGAAGCTGCCCCGAGCCGTCGACGACAGCGGCGCGCGACCGCGGTGGAAGCCACCGACCACCGGCCGCGAGGCGGAAGCACTCGCGGTTCGCGCTCGGGAGCTTCTCGCGCTTCCCGAGGACGCCCCGGCTCGCGATCTGAGCGAGCTCGTCAGCAAGGCCGGGCTGCTCGCCTTCTCCTCCGACATCGGGGCCGACACCGCCGACGCGGGGTCCGTGCAGTACACGCTCGGCGGGATCGCCGTCGTGAACAGCCACATGAAGGTCGGACGCCGGCGGTTGGCGCTGGCGCACGAGCTGGGACACCATCTCACCGCCGCCGCGTACGTCGTCGACTGGCGCGTCAGCGAGCACGGACTCGACTCCGTTCCCCTCGAATCCAAGCTCGACCGCTTCGCTCGCGCGGTCCTGCTGCCCGAGCAGGCGCTCCTGCGCGAGTGGCCGACTCTCGTCGAGACCTCGGGCGCACGAAACGCCGCGATCCTCACCGCGAGCAGGTACCGAGTCGACTTCGCCTCGCTCGCCTCGCGCTTGCGGGAGCTCGACCTCGTCAGCCAGGACGACGCCGCGGTGGTACGCCAGTGCAAGCCGATCGCTGCGGACTACATCGAGCTCGATCTCCATGCTCCCCCCGAGGAGCTCACGGGGACGAGCGTGCCTCGACAGTTCTCGAAGGCGGTGCTCGATCTGGTCAAGACCGAGCGGATCAGCCGCGAGCGCGGCCTGGACCTGCTGCGTCGAACTCTCGCGGATGAGGATCTTCCCGAGGTCCGCCCGCGGCGCGCCGACGAGATCTGGTCCTTCGTCTCATGACAGTGCCGGCGGAGGCGCTCGTGTTCGACACAGGGCCGATGCGCCATTTCGCAGCGGAGGGCTGGCTGGGGGTCCTCAAGTTCCTTGCTCGAGACCGCCCGGTCGTCATCCCCGATGCCGTCGAGCGGGAGCTGCGCAGCGCGCCGGGAACCGTCTTCGACGGGCTCGATCTCTCGAGCCACACCTGGATCAAGGTCTTCCGGTCGACCGACCTGGACTTCCTGAGTGCTGTCGCGAGCTTCGAGGACAGGCTCGTCGCGGACCGGAAGAACGTGGGCGAGTGCGCGGTCCTGGCCCTGGGCCAGCAGTTCGGCTGCGAGCTGGTCATCGACGACGCCGTCGCCCGGTCCGTCGCGCAGGAGCACGGCCTCCGCTTGACCGCAACGGTTCCGCTGCTCTGCCAGGGGATACGGTCGAAGCTGCTCACACTGGCGATGGTCGAATCGCTCGTGGACGATCTGCTGCAGGGCGAGTACTTCCTGCCGTTCGGGAGGGGCGGATTCAGGCAGCACGCGCTCGAGACCGGCCTTCTCGAGTACGAGGAGATCTGACGACGCTCGCAGCCTCTCGACCGATCGACGGGAGTCCGGTCAGCGGGTGAGGCGCAGGAGCCACTCGTCGAGGAGGGCGCTCTCGGCCGCGGTGAGGCCGTCGACGCCGGGCAGCGCGGTGCGCAGGGCGACCGCGTGAGCCGCGAAGGCGCGGGCGGCGGGGTCGGTCGGGCCCGCCTCCGCCGTGGTGATCGCGGCGAGGACGGCCTCGCGGGAGCGCGCGGAGAGGTCCTCGTCGGGCGTGGCCGCGAGGGTGAGCGTGCAGCCGAGGGCGGCGGACTGCAGCAGGCGGGCGGCGTGCTCGACCTCGACGGTGAGGCGGCCTGCCTCGGCGACGGCGCGGACGTGGGCGGTGAGGACGCCGCGGGCGAGGCGGGCCGCCTCGGACTCCTCCCCCGGGCGCCCGGTGAACATCAGCGCGTAGAGGTGCGGCTCGGCGAGCCCGAAGGCGATGTGGTGGTCCCAGGCGGCGCGGAGGGCGTCGACGGGGTCGGCGGGGGCGTCGACGGCGTCGAACTCGGCCTGGGCGGAGGCGAAGCCCGCGGCAGCGACGGAGTCGAGCAGGCCGCGGAGGTCGCCGAACGTGCGGTAGATGGTGGGCGCCTGGACGCCGGCCGCCGAGCTGATCGCGCGAGTGGAGACCGCGTCGCGGCCGCCCTCCGCGAGCAGCGCCGCAGTCGCGCTGAGGATGCGGTCGCGGGTCGTCGGGCTCTCGGTCACGAGTATCGACGCTAACACGGCGGCGTTAGCGGACGTGCGCGCGGAGTGCCGGCGACGTGGATCTCGATACGCCCGCTGCGCGGGCTACTCGATCAGCATGAAGGCGGCGAGGGCCTGCTCCTCCGACAGCACGAGGGGCGGCAGAACATGCTGGTCGAGTAGGCGCCCGC
Source organism: Rathayibacter sp. VKM Ac-2857 (assembly GCF_013205025.1). GTDB lineage: Bacteria > Actinomycetota > Actinomycetes > Actinomycetales > Microbacteriaceae > Rathayibacter. The sequence continues at coordinate 451,955 of NZ_JABMLE010000002.1, forward strand.
AGGGCGGCGTATCGAGACCCGCCCGGCTGAGCACGGTGGATCTCGATACGCCCGCTTCGCGGGCTACTCGATCAACATGGACTTTCGCGGAGCGGGCTACTCGATCAGCAGAAACGAGTGCGCGACCAGCGCTCCATGCTGGTCGAGTAGGCGCCCGCAGGGCGACGTATCGAGACCCGCCCAGCTGGCCACGGTGGATCTCGATACGCCCGCTTCGCGGTCTACTCGATCAACATGGACTTTCGCGGAGCGGGCTACTCGATCAGCAGAAACGAGTGCGCGACCAGCGCTCCATGCT
>NZ_JABMLE010000002.1:452352-669555 GCF_013205025.1 Rathayibacter sp. VKM Ac-2857
GGTCGAGTAGGCGCCCGCAGGGCGACGTATCGAGACCCGCCCAGCCGGCCACGGTGGATCTCGATACGCCCGCTCCGCGGGCTACTCGATCAGCAGAGGCGAGTGCGCGACCAGCGCTCCTTGCTGGTCGAGTAGCCGGCCGGAGGGCGACGTATCGAGACCTGCCCGGCTGGGCACGGTGGATCTCGATACGCCCGCTCCGCGGGCTACTCGATCAGCATGGAATTCCGCTCCGCGGACCACTCGATCAGCATGGAAGTCTGCTCCGCGGACCGCTCGATCAGCATGGACTTCCGCGGAGCGGCCTACTCGATACGCACGGCCAGCAGTCGCCGCGGGCGCTGACGGGGTGAGCTGCAAGGCGGAGGAGGAAGCGATACCGGCGGTATCGCGCCCGACGACAACGCCGCAGATCGCCCCGTCAGCGCCCGCGGCGCCGTCAGCGCCCGCGGCGGGCCGTGCCGAAGATGCCTCGGACGACTTCGCGCAACAAGGTCTTCCCGACCGAGGAGCCGAGGACCTCCTCGACGACGGTCTTGTCTCGGCGGGTGGAGCGGGAGCGGGTGGTGGGCGCGGTGCGGCGGCGGGAGCGCTCGGCGGCCTCGTCGGCGCGGCGCTCGGCGGCGGCGCGGTCCTTGGCCCGCTGAGCCGCGGCGCGGGCGTCCTCCTTGGCGCGGCGGGCGTCCTCGGCGGCCTGCTCCTTGGCGCTGCGGGCGGCCTCGGCGGCCTGCTCCTTCACGCGGCGGGCGTCCTCCTCCGCCCGCTCCTCGGCGGCGGCGCGGGCCTCCTCGGCGTCGGCGGCCGCGTCGAGGCGGCGGGTGAGGATCTCGCGGGCGGAGTCGCGGTCGAGCGGGGTGCCGTAGCGGGCGAGCAGCGGGGAGCGCTGGACGCTCGCCTCCCGCTCGGCCTCGGGGGTCGGCGCCATCGAGCCGCGCGGGGCCCGGAGCCGGGTCCAGGCGACCGGGGTCGGCGCGCCGCGCTCGTTCATCACCGTGACGATCGCCTCGCCGATGGGGAGCGCCTGCAGCACCTCGCCGAGGTCGTAGTCGCTCTCGGGGTAGGTCGAGACCGTGGCGCGCAGGGCCTTCGCGTCGTCGGGGGTGTGCGCGCGCAGCTGGTGCTGGATCCGCGAGCCGAGCTGGGCGAGCACGTCGCTCGGCACGTCCTTCGGGGTCTGCGTCACGAAGACGATGCCGACGCCCTTCGAGCGGATCAGCCGGACGGTCTGCGTGATCGCTGCGAGGAAGTCCTTCGAGGCGTCGCGGAAGAGCAGGTGCGCCTCGTCGAAGAAGAAGACCAGCTTCGGCCGGTCGAGGTCGCCGACCTCGGGCAGGTCGTTGAAGAGGTCGGCGAGCAGCCACATCAGGAACGTGGAGAACGGCGCGGGCTTGTCCGCGACTCCGGGGACCTCGAGCAGGCTGACGACGCCACGGCCGTCGGGTGCGAGGCGGAGGAACTCGGCGGTGTCGATCTCGGGCTCGCCGAAGAAGACGTCGGCGCCCTGGTCGGCGAAGGCGATCAGCTCGCGCAGGATCACGCCCGCGGTGGCCTTCGAGAGCCCGCCGAGCTCGGCCAGCTCGGCCTTGCCCTCGTCGCCGACGAGGTAGGTGAGGACGGCGCGCAGGTCCGAGAGGTCGACGAGGGGCAGCCCGGCGCTCTCGGCGTAGTGGAAGACCAGGCCGAGGCTCGACTCCTGGGTGTGGTTGAGGCCGAGGACCTTCGCCAGCAGCAGGGCGCCGAAGCCGGTGACGGTCGCGCGGACGGGGACGCCGGTGCCGACGCCGCCGAGCGCGAAGTACTCCGCGGGAGCCGCCTCGGGGGTCCAGTCCTGACCAATGGTGCGGGTGCGGGCGAGCAGCTTCTCGTCGGGGGTGCCGGGGGTCGCGAGTCCGGACAGGTCGCCCTTGATGTCGGCGGCGAAGACGGGGACGCCGTGCGCGGAGAGCTGCTCGGCGAGGACCTGGAGCGTCTTGGTCTTGCCGGTGCCGGTCGCGCCGACGACGAGGCCGTGGCGGTTGAGCATCCCGAGCGGGATGCGGACGGGCACGTCGGCGCGGGCGTCGCCGTTGACCAGCGCGCCGATCTCGAGGGCGGGGCCGGCGAAGGCGTAGCCGGCGCGGACGGCGTCGACGGCGGACTCGGCGAGGGGGCCGGGGGTGGGGGCCGGTGCCGGTGAGGATGTAGGTGCCGCGGCAAGTGCGGGAGCCAGAGCGGGCGCCTCGACAGGCGCGGGCACAGCGGCGGGCGCGGGCCCCTCCCCCGGCCCGCCGTCGACGAGCCGCACGTCGTCGACGACCGCGGTCGCCTCCTCCGGACCGCTCACCGCCTCGAGGGCGGCGGCGGCCGCCTCGGCGCGGGCGAGTGCCTCCGCGGCCTCGGCCTGCAGTCGTCGGGCGGCCTCCAGGGCCGTGCGTGCGTCGTCCCTCGCCGAGGCGAGCCCGTCGTCGTTGCTCATGGCCTCAGCCTAGGGTCGCGGCACCGACGGAGCCCGGCCCGCCCCGGCCGGATCCGCGCGCACTCCGGATCGGCCCATGTCCCGCCGGGCCGACCGCGCTCCCGCTCAGTCCTCGCGGACGTGCCACGGCTGGCCGTAGCCGCCCTCGTCGAGCGGGCGGGCCATCAGCTCGAGGAACGGCTCGGCGTCGAACGCCTCCGGCCCGAGCACCCCGGAGCCCGACCAGGCGCCGGTCGCGAGCAGCTCGAGGGCGATCACCGGGTTGAGCGCGGTCTGCCAGACCACGCACTGCGTACCGTACTCGGCCATCGTCCACTCGTTGTCGCTGACGTGGTAGAGGTACACCTCGCGGTGCTCGCCGTCCTTGGAGCCGGAGACCCAGAGGCCCGCGCAGGTCTTGCCGGTCATCCGCGGGCCGATGCTCGCCGGGTCGGGCAGGCCGGCGGCGACCACGTCGCGCGGCGAGACCAGCACGGGACCGTCGGCGGAGCGGACCCGGACCGGCTCGGTGCGGTCGAGTCCGAGCAGGTTGAGCGTGCGGAGGACGCCGATGAACTCGGCGCCGAGGCCGTACTTGAAGGTGACCCGCTTCGCGTCGAGCCAGCGCGGCATCAGCAGCACCTCCTCGTGCTCGACGTTGACGCACTCGACGGGGCCGATCCCCTCGGGGAACTCGAACACCTCCGGCTCGGAGAACGGCGGCGTCGTGAACCAGCCGCGGTCCTTCTCGAAGATCACCGGCGGGTTCAGGCACTCCTCGATGGTCGTCCAGATCGAGAACGAGGGCGCGAAGATCTCGGCGCCGGAGTCGTCGCGGACGACGAGGTTCGCGCCGTCGCGGACGCCCAGCTCGTCGATCTCGTCGAAGAGGTGGTCGGCGGCGTAGCGGGCGAAGACGTCGGAGAGCCCGGGCTCGACGCCCATCCCGACCAGGGCGAGGCGGCCGGCGGCCTCCCACTCCGGGACGGCGGCGAACTGCTCGTCGCCGAGCTTGAGGCCGGTCTTGGCGTGCGGCTCCTCGGGGTGCGGCCGGGAGAGGCTCATCGCCATGTCGAGGTAGTCGGCGCCCGCGGCGAGGGCGCCCGCGAAGATCGTCGGCACGAAGGACGGCTCGACCGCGTTCATCACGTGGGTGGCACCGTGCGCGCGGGCGACGGTCTCGACGTTCTCGGCGTCGGAGGCGTCGATGCGCGCGGCCACGAAGCGGTTCTCGACGCCGTCGGCGCCGTGCCGCTCGAGGATCCAGGCGACGGTGCGCTCGGCCCGGGCGAGCTCGTAGTCGCAGACGATGATCTGCTCGAAGAAGGTGCGGCGGGCGGCGATCTTCGCGAAGGCGTCGCCGACGCCGCCGGCGCCGACCAGGAGGATTCTCATGCAACCACCGTAGCGACGGAATCACTCGTGGTTCAAGGTCTAGACCGCGGTAATCGGGAGGCGGAGCGGATCTGCACGACGGAATCCGTCACTCCTGCTCCGTCTCCTCCGCGATCTCGAGGAGGCGGATGAAGCGCGAGAGCCGCTCGAGCGCCGCCATCGAGGTGGGCGGCGACGCGGCGAGCGCAGGCGAGTGCACGAGGAACGCGGCCCACTTCGCCCGCGAGATCGCGACGTTCAGCCGGTTGGGCAGCAGCAGGAACTCGAGCCCGCGCGGGACGTCGGCGCCGGAGGACGCGGCGAGCGAGACGATCGCGACGACCGCCTCCCTGCCCTGGAAGAGGTCGACGGTGCCGACCAGCGTCTCCTCGAGCCCGGCCGCGTCGAGGGCCTCGCGGAGCAGGGCGCCCTGCGCGTTGTAGGGGGCGACGACGATGACGTCCGCGGCGGTGAGGGCGCGCTCGCCGTGCTCGTCGGTCCAGGCGCGGCCGACCATGCTCAGGGCGATCTCGACGACGCGGCGCGCCTCGTCCGGCGACAAGGTGGTGTCGCCGGCGTGCACGACCGGCACCGCGTGCAGCCCGGGCGCGACGCCGTCGAGCCGGCGCTGCTCCGGGGCGCGGGAGGAGAGGGCGCCCTCGTAGGAGAGCTCGGAGACGGCGGCGGCGAGCGCGGGGTGCATCCGGTAGGTCTGCGCGAGGAAGTAGCCGAAGGCGGGCGGCAGGACGTCGTGGCCGGCGGCGAGCCAGCCGAGCGCCGACTCGTCGACCGGCTCCGGGTGCGAGCCCTGGCTGACCTGCGGGAGCTGCTGCGGGTCGCCGAGGAGGAGCACGCGCTCGGCGGCGATCGCGGAGGCGATGGTGGGCGCGAGCGAGAACTGCCCTGCCTCGTCGATCACCAGCAGGTCGAGCGAGCGGCGCGGGACGCTGCCCGCGTTGGCGAAGGTCCAGGCGGTGCCGCCGACGACGCAGCCGCCGCCCTCGGCGAGCGCGGCGAGGGCCGCGCCGTTCTTCACCGGCGTCCAGGCGACGGCGGCGAGCGCCTCCGCGGAGCTGCCGGCCTTGGGCACCTTCGCGACCCGGGCGCGGTCGACCCCCTTCGCGACGACCGCGGTCAGCACGTTCTCGACGACGGAGTGCGACTGCCCGACGACGCCGATCCGCCAGCCGTGCTCCTTCACGAGCCGCGCGACGACGTGCGAGCCGACGTAGGTCTTGCCGGTGCCGGGCGGGCCCTGGACGGCGAGCGTCGCGCGCTCGAGGCCGAGCAGGGTCTCGACGACCGCGGTGATGACGTCGTCGCCCTGCACCGGCGCCACGACGGCCGGCGGAACTCGCCGGAGCACGTCGAGCGCGGGGTCGGCGAGCAGGGCGGGCAGGGCGTCGAGCACCTGGCCGCCCCACTCCGCGATCGCCTCGGGCTGCGGGGCGGCCCGGGGCGGCGGCGCGGGCGCGAGGGCGATCGGGACGTCGTCGTGCGGGTCCTCCCCCGCCCGCAGGCCCTCCTTGAGCAGCAGCACGATCTGCTCGCCGTCGTCGGACGCGGCGAGGATCTCGGCGCGGTCGGAGGCTCCGCGCATCCCCGGACCGGGCGACGGCGCTCCGGGCGGCGCCGGCGTGTCGTAGACGAGGAACGGCTTGGCGCCGATGCTCAGCCGGCTGCCCGGAGCGAGGCGGCCGAGGATCCGCAGCTCGCGGGAGAGGGTGCGCGCCCTGGCCGGCGTCGACCAGTCGCGGACGACCTCGACCCGCTCGACGACGACCACGTCGCGGGCGTCGGCCCAGTCGTCGAGCGGCTGGCGCAGGCGGTCGAAGTGCTCCTGCCAGAAGGTCTTCGCCTCGCGGCGGTGGTAGTCGATCGCCGCACCGGCGAGGGCGAGGGCGGTCTGGTCGGGGGTGCGGTCGCGCGGCTCGACGCCCTCGACCTCGGCGAGGAGGGCGACGGCGACCGGGTCCGGCTCGCGCGGGACGGGCAGGTCGACGTCGACGAGCGGGAGCGGCTCCTCCTCGCGGGCGGGGACGAGCGAGCGCAGCCAGTCGCGCAGGCGCAGGGTGCTGCGGCAGTCGTAGGCGTTGTACTCGCCGATCTCGGCGAGACGGCGCTCGCCCTCGCGGCGGTCGGCCTCGGCCTTCGCGGGATCCGCCTCCGCCGTCGCCGGGTCCCGGTCGGCCCGCTGCAGCAGCGCCCGCGCCTCGACGTACTCGGTGATGCTGTCGGCCGCGTTCGTCACTCCCTCGGTGTCGCGCGCCTCCTCGCCCATGTAGAGCGGCTCGAGCTTCTTGATCGAGTAGCTGCGCGACCCGACGCGCAGCGCGCGGCGGACGACCGGGTAGAGGTCGACGAGGACGCCGTCGCGCAGGAGCGCGTCGATCTCCTCCTCCCCCGTGCCGTGCCGCTGTGCGAGCGAGAGCAGGTGGCTGCGCTCGTAGGAGGCGTAGTGGTACACGTGCATCCGCGGGAAGCGCGCCCGCCGCTCGCGGAGCAGGGCGAGGAAGTCGACGAGGGCGCGGCGCTCGGCCGCGAGGTCGTGCGCCCAGAACGCGGTGAAGGCCTCGTCCTCGTCGACCATGCCGAAGAGGTAGTCGAGGCCCCACTGGCCGTCCTCCGCGTGCAGCGGGTCGCCCTCGAAGTCGAAGAAGAGGTCGCCCGGGTCGGAGGCGGGCAGGGCGGTCAACACGGAGGCGTCGACGACCTCGACGACGGGGACGTGGTCGGCGGAGGCCTCGGTGGCGAGCTGCAGGCGGGCCTGGGAGCGCAGCGTCTCGGCGGCCCCGGCGCTCATCCCGGGGACCGGCCCCTCGCTGACCGCGAGCGCGTCGAGGGTGGTGATGCCGGCGGCGGCGAGCTTCGCGCGCTGGTCGAGCCGCATCCCGGCGACGAGGATCGGGTCGCGGTGCGCCTGCACCTCCGGGGCGCAGAGGCCGCAGCGGCCGCAGGCGGTGACGCGCGGGTCGCCCCAGGCGACGGGCTCGGTCGCGGCGAGGTGCTCCTCGAGGACGGCGCGCAGGCGGGCGCGCTGCACCCGCTGCACGGGGGCGATCATCGCGAGGTCGTGGCTGGTGGTCGTGCCGTCGCCGAGGACGAGGTGGACCTTCTCGCCCACGCGGATCCCCCGCGCCGCCATCTGCTCGGCGTACGCGGCGAGCTGCAGCAGCGCGGGGATCTTCGCGTGCCGGGCGAGCTTGGTGTCGTAGACCTCGTAGGCGCCGTCCTCGGTGCGGAGGAGGAAGTCGGAGAAGCCGATGAAGGTGCCGTCGTAGAAGGTGGCTTGGTAGAGCACGTCGACGCCCGCGCGCATCGCCTCGACGGCCTCGTCGGCGGCCCGCGCGTAGTCCGCGCGGTCGGGGCGGGCGAACTCGAGGACCTCGTGCGTGCGCTTCAGCTCGGCGAGGAAGGCGACCTCGTGCTCGTCGCCGAGGACGGCGGTGCGCTGGAGCATCGCGTCCTCCTCGACGACGACGCGGGGCGCTCGGCCGAGCGTCGCGTCGAGCCGGCGGAGCACCGCCCACTCGCAGGACGACCAGGAGGAGAGATCGGTCGGGCTCGTGACGATGCGGCCGTCCTCGAGATACATGCGACTCCCTCCGGGGCCGCCGGGCGACGACCGCCTCCAGGGTAGGGCGACCCTCCGACACCGGCGCGTGCGAGGCTGGGCGGGTGACCAGCGCGCGCTTCGAGATCATCCCGTCGGACGGCATCGGCGAGGAGGCCGAGCGGGCCTTCCCGGATCCGGCCGCGGTGACGCTGACCGTCACGAGCCTGCCGAAGCACGGGACGGAGCGGACGATCGACGCCGCGGTGGAGCTGGCCGGCCGGGGCTTCCGGGTCGTGCCGCACCTCGCAGCGCGGAACGTCGAAGGGCGCGATGCGCTGGAGCGGGCGCTCGGGCGGATGGGGGACGCGGGGATCGACGAGGCGTTCGTGATCTCGGGCGATGCCAGGAGCGCCTCCGGCAGCTACTCGACGTCGCTCGAGCTGATCCGCGACGCGCGCGAGCTGCGGCCCGAGCTGGCCGTCGACATCGCCGGGTATCCGGAGGGGCACCCGCACCTCTCGGAGGAGAGCATCGCGAAGCACCTGCGCGAGCGGGCGCCCTACATCCGCGGGATCGTCACGCAGATGTGCTTCGACGTCGACGCGGTGGTCCGCTACGCCGACGGGCTGCGCGCGGACGGGATCGAGGCGGAGCTGTGGGCCGGGGTCCCGGGGCCGGTCGAGCGGGCGCGGCTGCTGTCGCTCGGCGCGCGGATCGGCGTGGGGTCGTCACTCGGCTTCCTGAAGCGGAGCTCCTCGGTGGCGGGCGGGCTGCTGCGCGGCCGCCGCTTCGACCCGTCCGCGTTCGTCGCGCGCCTGGAGGCCGCCGCGGGCGACCGCCTCGCGGGCCTGCACGTCTACACCTTCAACGAGCTGGACGGCCTGCGCGCGTTCTGACCCCCTCCGCGAGATGCCACTTGTGAGCGGCTTTCGCGGCGTGTCGCGCTCATAAGTGGCATCTCGCAGTGGGGATCAGCGCGTGCGCCGGACCCAGATGGGCGGGTGCGGGAGCTCGGACTCGGTGCGGAGGCGGCCGGCGAGCGGAGCCCAGACGATCAGGGCGACGGCGAGGCCGAGGAGTAGGCCGCCGATGGTGTCGGTGAGCCAGTGCGCGCCGAGGTAGGTGCGGCTGGCCATCATCGCGACGCTGTACAGGAAGCCGGCGATCCAGACCCAGAGCAGCGGGAAGACCAGGGCAAGCACCATCGCCGTGGTCGAGGCGTTCGCGGTGTGCCCGGAGGGGAAGGAGCCGTAGTCGCTGGTGACCAGCATGTCCTCGGGGCGGGCGCGGCCGACCAGCTCCTTCACGAGCTGGGTGGCGCCGACGCTGACGAGGGCGGCGATCGCGTAGTAGAGGGCGGCCCAGCGCCGGCGGAAGACGAGCAGCACGATGATGATCGCGACCGGGATGATCGCCGTGCCGACGATGCCGGCGCCGACGGTGTTCATGATGAGCGCCGGGACGTCCCAGACGCTCGAGCGGTGCTCGACGATCTCGTCCATCCACTCGACGTCGAACGAGAACGCGCTGGTGGGGCGGAAGGCGATGATCACGGCCAGGACGATCGTCACGATCAGGGCGATCGAGGCGGAGATCAGCGGCCAGCGGCGCGAGACGTGGTGGGCGGCCTCCGTCGTGAGCACCTTCGAGACGACGTCGTCGGAGGGGGCGTGCTGGTGGATCCGCTCGCGCTGCACGGCATCGGGCTGCGCGACGCCGCGCTCGGTCGACAGGGGGTCGGGGCGAGGATCCATCCGGACATGATGCCGCCACGGGGCGTTCACGCGCTGGGGGTTGCGGGCGGGCGCGGTGGGGTCCGGCTCGCGGAATCGTGTCCGGCACGTCGGATCGGCGCGTTTCCGCGAGCCAGAGCGGATTCAGCGAGCCGGAGGTCATGCGGTGGCACCTTCAGCACGCGGGACGCGCTCCGGCACGCCCGAATCCGAGGATCCGGCGAGCCGGGGCGGTTCCGCGAGCCGGAGGTCCGGCTCGGCGGCTCAGTCCTGCAGGGCCGGGACCGTCCGGGGGCGGACGACGAGCCAGAGCGCCAGGATCGAGACGGCCGCTGTGGCCATCATCACGAGGGCCATCGGCACGGCCGACTCGACACCGAAGAGGCCCGAGAGCGGCGAGAGGATGCCGGCGGTGCCGAAGTTCACGGCGCCGAGCAGCGACGCCGCGGTGCCCGCCTCTCGGCCGTGGTTGACCAGGCCGAGCACCTGCACGCAGGGGAAGCTGAAGCCGCAGGCCGCGATGAAGAACCAGAGCGGCACGAGGGTGCCCCAGATGCCGAAGCCGAGCACGTCGAACAGGGCGATCAGGCCGGCGGTGACGAAGAGCGCGACCGTGGTGATCGCGAGGATCCACTGCGGACCGACCCCGCGGCGGCTGAGGAACGAGGACGCCTGGACGCCCGACACCACGCCGAGCGAGTTGATCGCGAAGAGCAGGCCGTACTGCTGCGCGTCCAGTCCGTAGAGCCCCTGGAAGAGGAACGACGAGCTGGAGAGGTAGGTGAACAGACCGCCGAAGGTCATGCCGCCGATGATCGCGACGCCGACGAAGACGCGGTCGGAGAGCACCGCGCGGTAGCGCTGCACGAGCGAGCGGGAATCGCGGTCGGCGCGCGCCACCCGGGGGCGCGTCTCGACGATCAGCAGCGCGACCGCCAGCATCACCAGCAGGCCGTAGGCGGCCAGGAAGACGAAGATGCCGCGCCAGTCCATCACCAGCAGCAGCTGCGAGCCGATCACCGGGGCGAGCACGGGCGCGAGCCCGGAGACCAACGCGAGGCGCGACAGCATCTTGACCAGCGGACGCCCGCCGAACAGGTCGCGGACCATCGCCATCGCGACGACACCGCCCGCGGCGGCGCCGGCTCCCATCAGGAAGCGGAAGACGCCGAGCGACACGATCTCGGGCGCGAACGCCGCGCCCACGCAGGCCAGCACGTGCAGCGAGGTCGCGAGCAGGATCGGCAGCCGCCGGCCGACCACGTCGCTCCACGGGCCGACGACCAGCTGCCCGAGCGCGAAGCCGAGCGTGGTGCCGGTGAGGGTCAGCTGCACCGCCGCCTCCGACACGTTCAGCTCGCCCTGCAGCGCAGGGAAGGCGGGGAGGTAGAGGTCGATCGTGAACGGGCCGAGCGCGGTGAGCGCGCCGAGGACGATCACGTAGACGAGGCGCTGACCGTTGGTCAGGGCGTCGCCGGCGTGCCGGTGCACGGGGATCGAGCCGGTGGGGGTCGGGGCGAGAGAGGTCACGGAGCCTTCCTGCGGAGCGCAGAGCGGAGGAGGGAGAGGGGCGTGCGGAAGGGCACCGCCTCTACCGCCAAGCGGCGGGAGACGGGATTCATTCCCTGACTATCGAATCAATTCGACCGGGGGTCGCGCAAGAGTCTGAGCCGAGCCCGTGGACCGGAGTGCGCCTGCGGGATGCTCGGAGCGGCGCTCAGGCCGCCGGCCGCGCGCCGCCGGCCGGGTGCAGCTCGGCGGTGAGCGGATCGGCGAGCAGGCGCTCGAAGGCCAGCTCGGCCGCACCGAGCATCAGCAGATCGGCGCCGAGCTCGGTGCGGGCGATGCGGACGGAGTCGAGCGCCACCCGGAACGGGCCGCCGCTGCCCAGACGCTCCTCGAGGAAGCCGGGCGCTACGCCGACGAGCGCGCCGAGGAAGCCGCCGAGCACCACCAGCTGCGGGTTGAAGATGTTGACCACGTTGCGCAGCGCCACGGCGAGGTGCCCGAGCTGCCGCTCCACCTCGGCGCGCACCGCGGGGTCGCCGGAGGCGGCGAGCGCCTCCTCGAGCCGCTCGCTCACGTCGGCGCTCTCGTCGAGTCCGAGCACCCGCAGCAGCTCGGCGCGGCCGACCTCGGTCTCGAGGCAGCCGACCGCGCCGCAGTGGCAGTCGACGCCGGCGCTGTTGACGAGAGTGTGGCCGATCTCGCCCGCGTAGCCGTCGATCCCGTGCAGCGGGGTGCCGCCGACGATCACGCCGGCGCCGACGCCGCTCGCACCGCCGTTGAGGTAGACGAGGTGCGAGACGTCGCGCCCGGCGCCGAGGACGCTCTCGGCGAGCGCGCCGAGGTTGGCGTCGTTGGCGGAGAGCACCGGCAGGCCGGTCGCCTCGGCGAGCATCCGGGAGAACGGCTCGTCGGTCCAGCCGAGGTGCGGGCCGACCCGGACCAGGCCGTCGGCGTCGCGGACGAGGCCGGGGACGGCGACGCCGATGCCGACCGTGCGGGCGTCGGCGGGCAGGTCGGCGAGGAGCTCGGCGATCGCGCCGGCCGCGAGTGCCGCCGCGGCCTCGGCGCTCGGCACGGCGGCGGTGCGGCGGATGCGGCGGCGCACCTCGGCGTCCAGGCCGACGACCGCGACGGTGACGGCGTCGATCTCCGGGTTCACCGCGATCGCGACGACGCGCGGATCGGCCTCGACGATCGGGCTCGGCCGGCCCACCTGGTTGAGGGTCTCGGGCTGCAGCTCGCGCACGACGCCCAGCTCGACCAGCTCGCCGACGAGGGCGGCGATGGTCGAGCGGTTGAGTCCGGTGAGGCGGGTCAGCTGCGAGCGGGAGCGCGGGCCGACGCGGTGCACGAGCCGGAGGATCGCGGACAGATTGTGCCGGCGGACCCGGTCGAGGTTGTTGCCGCGCGTCGCGTTCTCGGCCATTCCGCGGTCTCCTCTGCTCTCCGGGGCCAGCCTATCCGCGGGTGCGGGCGCTTCCGGCCGCACAACATCAGCTGAGAAGGGGGTCCCTCCCTCCACAGCGGAGGGACCCCTCTCTCAGCTGATGTTGTGCGCGGACCTCGCCGGTCAGGACCCCGCGCGGGTCCAGGTCCAGCTGCCGGCCGGCGCGTCGACGCCCACGTCGCCGCCCGAGCGGGTCACCGTGAACACGGTCTCCGCGCCGGAGTCGTGCGCCGGCACCCGGACGACCGTCTCGCCGTCCGCGCCGGGGAACACCCGCAGCTCGAGCCCTTCGACGTAGTCGTACTCGGCTGTGTCGCCGCGCGCACCGACCGGGATCACCGCGCCCTCGCGGACGTAGAGCGGCAGCGAGTCGAAGCCGTGCACCTCGCGGCGCCACTCCCCCGCCGAGTCGGTGCTCTCGCCCGTCCACCAGCTGGTCCAGCGCCCGCGCGGCAGGTAGAACTCGACCGAGCCGTCGGGGGTGAACACCGGCGCGACGAGCAGGTCGTGCCCGAGCATGTACTGCGTGTCGAGGTGCGCCGCGTTGCGGTCGTCCTCGAACTCCAGCGTCATCGGCCGCATCACCGGGGTGCCGGTGCGGGCCGCCTCCGCCCCCGCGCCGTACAGGTAAGGCATCAGCGAGAGCTTCAGGCGGGTGAAGAGCCGGGTGACGTCGACCGCCTCCTCGTCGAACGCCCACGGCACCCGCACCGATGACGAGCCGTGCAGCCGCGAATGCGAGGAGAGCAGGCCGAAGGCGAGCCAGCGCTTGAAGACCCCCGGGTCCGGCGTGCCCTCGAAGCCGCCGATGTCGTGCGCCCAGAAGCCGAAGCCGCCGAGCGCGAGCGAGAGCCCGCCGCGCAGGGTCTCGGCCATCGAGACGTAGGAGGACGTGTTGTCGCCGCCCCAGTGCACCGGCAGCGCCTGGCCGCCTACGGTGGCGCTGCGGGCGAAGAGCGCCGCGCGGCCCGCGCCGAGCTCCTCCTCCAGCACCTCGAACACCGCGCGGTTGTAGAGCTGGGTGTACCAGTTGTGCATGCCCTCGGGGTCGGAGCCGTCGGACCAGGCGACGCCCTCGGACGGGATGCGCTCGCCGAAGTCGGTCTTGAAGGAGTCGACGCCCTGGCGGACGAGGACCCGCAGCTTGTCCTGGAACCAGCGGGTCGCCTCCGGGTTCGTGAAGTCGATCAGCGCCATGCCGGCCACCCACAGGTCCCACTGCCAGACATCGCCCGCGGTGGTGCGCAGCAGGTAGCCCTTCTCGCGGCCCTCCTCGAACAGTGCGGAGGCCTGCGCGATGTAGGGGTTGATCCAGACGCAGGTGTGCAGGCCCCGCTCGTGCAGGCGGGCGAGGATCCCCTCCGGGTCGGGGAAGGTGCGCGGGTCCCACTCGAGGTCGGTCCACTGGAACTCGCGCATCCAGAAGCAGTCGAAGTGGAAGGCCGACAGCGGCAGCTCGCGCTCGGCGAAGCCGTCGATGAAGGAGTTGACCGTCTCCTCGTCGTAGCTGGTGGTGAAGCTCGTGGTGAGCCAGAGTCCGTAGCTCCAGGCCGGGACGATGGCGGGGCGGCCGGCCAGCCCGGTGTAGCGGCGCAGCACGTCCTTCTTGGTCGGGCCCTGGATCACCAGGTACTCCAGCGCCTCGCCGCCGACGGAGAACTGCACGCGCTCGACGGTCTCGGAGCCGATCTCGAACGAGACCAGGCCGGGGTCGTTGACGAGGACACCGTAGCCGCGGCTGGAGAGGTAGAAGGGGACGTTCTTGTAGGCCTGCTCGGAGGAGGTGCCGCCGTCGGCGTTCCAGACGTCGACGGTCTGGCCGTTCTTCACGAACGGGCCGAAGCGCTCGCCGAGGCCGTAGACGAGCTCGCCGACGCCGAGGTCGAGCTGCTCGTGCAGGTACGCCTCGCCGTCGGGGCCGGTGAGGTAGCCCTCGGCCTTGTGGCCGGAGCCGGTGAGGCGGGTGTTCGTCGCGGTGTCCCAGAACTCGAGCGACCAGGGCGCTCCCTGCGCGACGCGGACCTCGAGGTCGCCGGTGCGCAGCACGCCGCCCGTTTCCGTGAGGCTCGCCTCGCCGACCGCGTCGTCGACCAGGTCGAAGCCGCGGCGGGTCGCGGTGCCGCGCCAGTGCTCGATCCGGACCTTCGCGACGCCCTCGGCGGGCGAGGACACGGTGACGGTCAGCGTCGGCCGGTTCAGCACGTCGCCGCGACCCTGGATCACCTTGGTCGGCGCGATCACCTCGAGCGAGGCGCCATGGGAGCGGATGTCGTACGCCTCCTGAGCGAAGAGGGGCGTGAATCCGGCCCTCGTCTGCCAGAACCCGTCGGTGAACTTCATGGGGTGGTGCCTTTCTGATGGGGAGGCCGATGCCGGGGCGGGGTCGAAGCGCTTCGATTCCTGCTCGGGCGCGCCGCGGTGAGAAGGGGCTACTTGACCGCGCCGGCGGTGATGCCGCGGGTCAGGGTGCGCTGGAAGATCAGGAAGAAGATCAGCGTCGGCAGCAGGCCCAGCAGGGCGCTCGCGCTGGTCGTCGTGACGTCCATGATCTTGTCGCCCTGGAGGCTGGAGATGGCGATCGGGACGGTCTGCGTCGCGTCGCTCACCAGGAAGACCAGCGGGATGAGGAACTCGTTCCAGGTCCAGATGAAGAAGAAGATCATCAGCACCGAGAGCGTCGGCCGCGAGATCGGCACGATCACCCGGGTGAGCACCTGCCACTTCGAGGCGCCGTCGAGCGCGGCGGCCTCGAGGATCTCCTTCGGGAAGGTGCCGTAGACGCTCGAGAGCAGATAGGTGCCGAACGCCGACTGGATCACGGTGAAGATGATGATCACCGAGAGCTGGCTGTCGTAGATCCCGACCGCCTTGAACATGTAGTACAGCGGGTAGAGCAGGGCCTCCTGCGGCAGCATGTTCGCCAGCAGGAACAGGATGATGATCCAGCTGCGGCCCTTCACCCGGCCGATGCCGATGGCATAGGCGTTGAGCACCGAGAGGGCGACCGCGAGGATCGCGACCGAGCCCGAGATCAGGATCGAGTTGCCGAGCTTCTCCGGGAAGTTCACCCGCTCCCAGAAGGTCGAGAGGCCGTCGAAGGAGAGGCCGGTCGGGAAGGCGAGCGGACCGCCCATGGATTACTCGGCCGGGGTCTTGAACGAGTTGAGCAGGATCAGCAGCACCGGGCTGATGATGACGAGTCCGATCACGACGGCCACGATCAGGATCGCCCAGTCGCCGAGGGTGCGCTTGGTCGCGCCCTTCGAGGCCTTGGGCGCCTTCTTCGGAGTGGTCAGATCGGTGTCGTCCGTGCCGGCCTGGGTGAACGGCAGGGCTTCGATGGCCGACATCAGCGGGCTCCTTCGCTGCGCTCGACGCGCTCCTGGGCGCGGATGAAGAGGACGGCCAGGATCACGATGACGATGGTCAGCGCGGTCGCGATGGTGGCGCCGTAGCCCACCTGCTGCTTCTGGAAGAACTCGGTGTAGGAGTAGTAGCTCGGCACGATGGTGGAGTCGCCGGGACCGCCGCGGGTCAGCGCGTAGATCGGGCCGAAGACCTTCAGGGCGGCGATGGTGCAGGTGAGGGTGACGACGAAGACCTCGGGGCGGATGATCGAGATGGTGATCCAGCGGAAGCGCTGGAACCAGTTCGCGCCGTCGAGCTCGGCGGCCTCGTAGAGCTCGGGGTCCACGCGCTGCAGCGCCGCCATGAAGATGACGACCGGGTAGCCGAGCTGCACCCAGATCATCACGACCATGATCGAGAGCATCGCGGTGTCGGGCTTGCCGAGCCAGTCGTGCGCGAGCGAGCCGAGGCCGACCGCCTCGAGGATCGAGTTGAGCGCGCCGTTGTCCGGGCGGAGGATCCAGCCGATCACGATCGCGGCGATGACCGTCGGCAGGATCTGCGGGAGGTAGTAGGTCGCGCGGAGGAAGGAGGCGATCCGGCCGCCGAACTTCTTGCCGACGAGATCGAAGAGGATCGCGGCGAGGAGGAGTCCGAGGATCGTCGGGACGATCACCATCGCGATGATCATGTAGACGGAGTTGAGGAACGACGTCCAGAACTGGTCGTCGCCCATCAGCTCGATCCAGTTGTCGAGGCCGATGAAGATCGGCGGCTTGATGCCGCGCCAGGACGTGAAGCTGATGTAGATGTTCCAGATCAGCGGGATCAGCACGATGAACACGAAGAGCACGAAGCCCGGGATCAGGTAGAGCCAGTATCCGCCGGAGCGCTTCTCGCGGGGCGGCTTCTCCGCCGTGGGAGGCGGCGGCGCGCTCTCCGCGCGACGCGGAACGGTCGTCGTCATGGGTACTCCTTGAACGTGTGGGCTATGGGGGGCGGGAGGGCTTGCTGGTCGAGTAGCCCCGCAGGGGCGTATCGAGACCGCTGTCGCCAGGACTGCGGGCGGAAGGTGGATCTCGATACGCCCGCTGCGCGGGCTACTCGATCAGCAAGGAAAGAAGGCGGAAGAGCTGGGGAAGGTGGATCTCGATACGCCCGCTGCGCGGGCTACTCGATCAGCAAGGGAAGAAGGCGGGCCCTCTTCTTGCTGGTCGAGTAGCCCCGCAGGGGCGTATCGAGACCGCTGTCGCCAGGACTGCGGGCGGAAGGTGGATCTCGATACGCCCGCTGCGCGGGCTACTCGATCAGCATGAAGAGGAGGCGGGCCATTTCTTGCTGGTCGAGTAGCCCCGCAGGGGCGTATCGAGACCCGCCCCGTCAGTGGTTACTTGATGTCGGCGACGCCGTCGTCGTACTTGCCCTGCAGCTCGGTGAGCATGCCGCTGGGGTCCGTCGAGCCGTTGATGAGCTCCTGCGAGGCGGCGACGAGGTCGTCGTAGAAGGTGGCGGTGGGCCAGTCGGGGTAGAAGGAGAGCTGGTCCTGGTCGACGACCGTCTTCCACTGCGACAGCAGCACCTTGCTCTTCTCGTCCGTGATCGCGGTCTCGTCGACGACCAGCGGGATGCCGCCGTTGTTGCCGATGAGGTTCTGGATCTCGGGGCGCATCGTGATGTCGATCCACTTGAAGGCGAGGTCCTTGTTCTTCGCCGTCTCGGGGATGACCCAGTGGTTGCCCGCGGAGCCCATCGTGAACTCGGCGCCCGGGAAGAGGAAGGTGTCCCACTCGAAGCCGGTGATCTCGGTCTTGAAGCGGCCGAACCACCACGAGCCCGAGAAGAAGATCGGGTACTCGCCGGAGATGAAGGCTGTGCCCGCGTCCTCGGCCTTGAGCCCGGAGGCGTCGGCGGAGAAGTAGCCCTTGTCGACGTAGGTCTTCAGCTGGTCGGCCGCGTAGCTCCAGGCCGCGTCCTCGAAGTCGACCTCGCCGGTGTAGGTCTGGTAGTCGGTGATCCACTGGCGGTCGGCCTTCAGCAGCGCGAGCTGGTAGAAGAGCTGCTGCAGCGGGTACTCCGCGCCGGCCTCGGCGAGCGGGGTGATCCCCTTGGCGACGAAGGCGTCGAGCACGGCGGTGAACTCCTCGTAGGTCGTCGGGACCTCGATGCCGTTCGCCGCGAAGACGTCCTTGTTGTAGTAGACGAAGGTGAACTCGCCGTAGTTGGGGATGCCGTACCAGGAGCCGGAGCCCATGATGCCCTTGTCGTCGTACTTGGCCGTGGTCTGCAGAGCGCCGGGGATCAGCTTGTCCCAGCCGTAGAACTCGACGGCCTCGTCGAGGTTCGTGAGCAGGCCCTGGCTGGAGAGCAGACCGCTGGTCGCGTTGCCCTTGTTGTACTCGACGACGTCGGGCGCGGAGTTGGAGTTGAAGATCTGGCTGGCACCGGTGCGCAGCTGCTCGAAGGCCTTGAACTCGTAGGCGATCTCGGCGCCGGTCTCCTTGGTGAAGATGTCGCGGGCGGCGAGCCAGGCGATGCCGCGGTCGCTGTCGGGGGTCTCGAAGTCCCACATGGTGAGGGTGCGGCCGGCACCGTCGACATCGGTGGCGAGGGCGTCGGAGCCGGCGTCGGAGCCGCCTCCGGAGCAGGCGGCCAGCGCGAACATCGCGCCGATGCCGACACCGCCGGCGATCAGGCCGCGGCGGCTCAGGGAGCCGACGGTGGCGGCGGAAGGGCGGTGGAAGGCGGTGCGGGGACGAAGCGACATAGCGGGAGTTCTCCTTCAAACGGTGCCGCGGGGCTGTGGACGTGGGCTGTGTGTGGTGAGTCGTGCGAGTCGAAGAGCGCTCTCTGGGCGCGTGCCGGGTATCGAAGCGTTTCGACGATCGGCGCGGAGAGGGCGGAGGCGAAGAGGTCGGGAAGGGTTCAGGGAGCGACCGGCACCGAGGCGCCGGTCGGGGCGAGCGCGACGGAGCCGCGGTCGACGTAGTGGGGCGGGAGGAGGTCGACACCGGTGCTGCGACCGGAGTCGATCTGCTGGAGGGTCCGGGCGACGGCCGCACGGCACATCGCGTCGAACGGGAGGGGGATGCTGCTGACCGGCACGGGGAGCGCTGCGCCGTCGTAGCTCGCGCAGGCCGCGAGGACCGAGAGGTCGCCGGGGATCGAGAGGCCGCGCTCGACGAGTCGCTCGATCGCCGCCTCCGCCACCGGCTCGTTGCAGTGCAGCACGAGGGCGGAGACGCCTGCGGCGAGCAGCGCGTCGACCGCCGCCGACGCGCTCGCGCGGCCGATGTGCGGGCGCTCGACGCTGAGGGCGAGGCCGAGGGCCGCGCACTCCGCCTCGAAGGCGTCGTCGAAGCGGCGGACGAAGCCGGCGTTGCGGTCGGTGTACGACTGCGGGTGCTCGACCAGGCCGATCGAGCGGTGACCCTGCTCGGCGAGCAGGCGGACGCTCCGGCGGGCCGCCTCGGCGAAGTCGAGGTCGACGCAGGCGAGCTCGTGCGCGTCGGCCGGGACGCCGATGAAGGTCGCCGGGACGCCGGCCGCGCGGATGAGGGCCGCGCGGTCGTCCTCGTCGTCGACGCCCATCAGGACGACGCCGTCGACCAGCGAGGAGGAGGAGACACGGGCGATGCCGCTGGACGCCTCGTCCGTCACGAGGAGGAGGACGTCGTAGTCGGACTCGCGGGCCCGCTCGAGCACCTCGGTGACGAAGCGCATGTGGGTGGGCAGGTGCAGCTCGCCGCGCATCGGCGCCGAGAGGGCGAGGATGTGGGTCCGCGCGCCGGCGAGCATGCGGGCTCCGGCGTGCGGCCGGTAGCCCAGCTGCCGGACGGCCTCGTCGACCCGCTGGCGGGTGGAGGCGGCGATCGATCGCTTGCCGGAGAGGGCGTAGGAGACGGTGCTGATCGAGACTCCGGCCACGCGGGCGACGTCGTGGATGCTCGCCATCGTTCCTCCTGCCAGACCTCGTCGTCGGTGCCCGGCCGCTCCGCCCTGCTCAGGAGAGCAGTGCTTCGAAACGCTTCGACCGGGTTGCTGCTGAGCACTGTACGCACAGTCGAAACGCTTCCGCAAGGAATTCGTCGGGCGACGCCACATATCGACGCGAGACGTCGCGTCGACGGATGAGCGCAGTGTCGCGACGTCGCGCGTCGTGCGTTGCGCCGCGCGCCCCCGATCGATATGTTGGGCACAACAACAATTCGGCGACGTCGCCGGAAAGGATTCGGATCAATGTCCCTGACCCCCACCCGCGCCGACAAGTTCTCGTTCGGCCTCTGGACCATCGGCTACAACGGGACGGACCCGTTCGGCGGCCCGACCCGGAAGCCCCTCGACACCGTGCACGCGGTCGAGAAGCTGAGCGAGCTCGGCGCCTACGGCCTCACCTTCCACGACGACGACCTCTTCGCGTTCGGCTCGACCGACGCCGAGCGCCAGACCGAGATCGACCGCCTCAAGGGCGCGCTCGAGTCGACCGGCCTGATCGTGCCGATGGTGACCACCAACCTCTTCAGCGCCCCGGTCTTCAAGGACGGCGGCTTCACCTCGAACGACCGCGACGTGCGCCGCTTCGCGCTGCGCAAGGTCCTCCGCAACATCGACCTCGCCGCCGAGCTCGGCGCGCAGACCTTCGTGATGTGGGGCGGCCGCGAGGGCGCCGAGTACGACTCCGCGAAGGACATCCGCGCGGCCCTCGAGCGCTACCGCGAGGCCGTCAACCTGCTCGGCGACTACGTCACCGACAAGGGCTACGACATCCGCTTCGCGATCGAGCCCAAGCCCAACGAGCCCCGCGGCGACATCCTGCTGCCGACCCTCGGCCACGCGATCGCCTTCATCGACTCGCTCGAGCGCCCCGAGCTCGTCGGCGTGAACCCCGAGGTCGGCCACGAGCAGATGGCGGGCCTGAACTTCACGGCCGGCATCGCCCAGGCGCTTTACCACGGCAAGCTCTTCCACATCGACCTCAACGGCCAGCGCGGCATCAAGTACGACCAGGACCTCGTCTTCGGTCACGGCGACCTGCACAACGCGTTCTCGCTCGTCGACCTGCTCGAGAACGGCGGCCCCGGCGGCGTCCCGGCCTACGACGGCCCGCGCCACTTCGACTACAAGCCCTCGCGCACCGAGGACGAGACCGGCGTCTGGGACTCGGCCGCGGCCAACATGCGCACCTACCTGCTGCTCAAGGAGCGCGCCGCGGCCTTCCGCGCCGACCCCGAGGTCCAGGAGGCGCTCGCGGCGTCGAAGGTCGGCGAGCTGTCGACCCCGACGCTGAACGAGGGCGAGTCGTACGACGACCTGCTCGCGGACACCGCGTCCTACGAGTCGTTCGACACCGATGCGTACCTGGGCGGCAAGGGCTTCGGCTTCGTCCGCCTGCAGCAGCTCGCCACCGAGCACCTGCTCGGCGCGCGCGGCTGACCCACCCCGGCCGCTCCCGCGGTTCGCCGCGGGACGTCCTGAGACGGACGGGATCCTCTGCCTCGGCAGGGGGTCTCGTCCGTTCTCGTGTCTTCGGGCGGAGGAGTGACCTCCGCCCGCTCCACTCCGCGGAGGCGACTCCTCCGCACCCCGACTTCAGCGGAGGCCGCGCCTCCCCCCACACCGAACGGAGACGGCGATGACGCTCGTCGCAGGGATCGACTCGTCCACCCAGAGCTGCAAGGTGGTCGTCCGCGACCTCGACACGGGAGCCGT
This sequence comes from Rathayibacter sp. VKM Ac-2857, assembly GCF_013205025.1. Classification (GTDB taxonomy): domain Bacteria; phylum Actinomycetota; class Actinomycetes; order Actinomycetales; family Microbacteriaceae; genus Rathayibacter. Next base: position 473,460 of record NZ_JABMLE010000002.1, read on the forward strand.
GGTCCGCACCGGGCGCGCCTCGCACCCGGACGGGACCGAGGTCGATCCGGCCGCCTGGTGGGAGGCGCTGCAGGTCGCGCTCGCGGACGCGGGCGGACTCGACGACGTCGCGGCGATCTCGGTCGGCGGGCAGCAGCACGGCATGGTCGTGCTCGACGCGGAGGGGCGGGTCGTCCGGCCCGCGCTGCTCTGGAACGACACCCGCAGCGCCGGCGCGGCCCGCGAGCTGATCGAGGAGCTCGGCGCGGAGGCGTGGGCGCAGCGCACTGGCAGCGTCCCGGTCGCCTCCTTCACCGCCACCAAGCTGCGCTGGCTGCGCGACGCCGAGCCCGAGAATGCGGCACGCGTCGCGGCCGTGGCGCTCCCGCACGACTGGCTGACCTGGCGCCTGCTCGGCTACGGCCCCGACTCCGACTCCGCGCGCGGGCCGCAGCTGGACGCGCTGACGACCGACCGCTCCGACGCCTCCGGCACGTCCTACTGGGGCGCCGAAGGCTACGACCTCGACCTGCTCGAGCGCGCGCTCGGGCACCGGGCGCTCCTCCCCCGCGTGCTCGGCCCGTCGGAGCAGGCGGGCACGACCGAGAGCGGTCTCGTCGTCGGTCCCGGCGCGGGCGACAACGCGGGTGCGGCGCTCGGCCTCGGCGCGGGTCCCGGCGACGTCGTGGTGAGCATCGGCACGAGCGGGACCGTCTTCGCGGTGACGGACGATCCGGTGCGCGACGCTTCCGGCACGGTCGCCGGATTCGCGGACGCGAGCGGACGGTTCCTGCCGCTGGTCGCGACGCTGAACGCGGCCCGGGTGCTGGCCTCGACGGCCGGGCTGCTGGGGAGCGACTTCGACGCCTTCTCGGCGCTCGCGCTCGAGGCGGAGCCGGGCTCCGGCGGTCTCGTGCTCGTCCCCTACTTCGAGGGCGAGCGGACGCCGAACCTGCCCGACGCGACGGCGAGCCTGCACGGGATGACGATCGCGTCGACCACGCGGCCGAACCTGGCGCGCGCGGCGATCGAGGGCATGCTCTGCGGTCTCGCCGACGGCCTGGACGCCGTGCGCGCGCAGGGCGTCGAGGCCCGGCGCATCCTGCTCATCGGTGGGGCGGCGCAGAACGGCGCGGTGCAGCTGGCGGCCTCGCAGGTCTTCGACGTGCCGGTCGTCGTGCCGACGCCCGGCGAGTACGTCGCCGACGGCGCCGCGGTGCAGGCCGCCTGGGCGCTGACCGGCGCGCGCCCGACCTGGGAGGTCGCCTCCCTCGCCGAGCCGACGCCGGACCACCGCCCGGTCATCCGCGAGCAGTACGCGGCGGCCCGCGCCTGACCCGCGTGCAGAGGGCGGGTCTCGATACGCGCTCCGCGCTACTCGACCAGCATGAGGAGGCTGCCGCCCGACGGGCGTCCGCCATGCTGATCGAGTAGCCCGCGGAGCGGGCCGTTCATGCTGATCGAGTAGCCCGCGGAGCGGGCGTATCGAGATCCACCAGCCCCAGAAGAACGAGTCTGCAGACCCGCCCTGCTGATGACGTCGGGTCTCGATACGCCCCTGCGGGGCTACTCGACCAGCATGCAAGACCCATGCTGATCGAGTAGCCCGCGCAGCGGGCGTATCGAGATCCACCCCTCTGCAGAACGTGGGTGTCGATACGCGCGGCGCGCTACTCGACCAGCATGGGAAGGGCTGCCGCCCGTCGGGCGTCCGCCCCCTCATGCGGCAGGCGCAGCCCGCGCAGTGGTCCGCTCCATGCTGATCGAGTAGGGCGCGCAGCGCCCGTATCGAGATCCGTCGTCAGCTCGTCAGCCCGTCCACGTACTCCCGGTTCTCGTCCACCCAGGCCTCGAGCGCCGCGTCCGGGTCGTCGGCACCCTCGTTGAACAGGGCGTTCTCGAGCGAGTACAGCGTGTCCGAGTCCATCCGGAAGTCGCGCAGCCAGCTGCTCAGCGTCGGGAAGTCGCCGTCGAACGAGGCGGAGCCGAACGCGTGGATGCCCTCCGCCTCGCCGAGCAGCCCCTTCGGGTCCTCGAGGTCCTTCACCGGGAACGCGTCGTAGGCCCAGTGCGGCCGCCACAGCGTCACGGCGATGTTCTCGCCGGCCGCCGTCGCGCTGGACAGCTCCTGCAGCATCGCCGGCGTGGACGAGGTGAGGTACTCCATCCCCTCGAGGCCGTAGCCGGGGATGACCGCGTCGGTCGTGATCCCGTTCAGCCCCGAGCCGGGCTCGATGCCGACCAGGCGGTTGCCGACGACCTCGGGGTTCGCCGCGAGCTCCTCGAGAGTGTCGATCGGCGCGTCCTCGTTCACCGCGATGGTGAGCTTCGCGTCCTCGTTCCAGGCGCCGAGGTCGACGATGCGGTCGCCGTACTCGTCGAGGTAGTCGCCGTGGGTGATCGGCAGCCAGGTGTCGAGCGCCAGGTCGTAGTCGCCGCTGGCGAGTCCCGAGAAGCCGGGCGCCACGTCGATGCTCTGCAGTGTCACGTCGTAGCCCTCCTCCTCGAGCACCGCGCCCCAGAGCCGCGACGCGGCGATGCCCTCGTCCCAGCCCTGGAAGACGGCGAGGGTGACGTCGGTGCGGTCGCCGTTGTCGACGGACGCGGTGGTCGCCGGTCCGGCGACCGCGGAGGCGCCGAGCGAGGCGACGACGCCGACCGACACCGCGGCGATCGCCGTGCGGGTCGCGACGACGGCCCTGCGGCTGCTCGCCCGGGCGACGCGGGCCGGCGACGGCGCGCCGAGGGCGCTCGTCATCCGGTCGAGGATGATCGCCAGGATCACCACCGCGATGCCGGCCTCGAAGCCGAGCGCCACGTCGATCCGCCCGATGCTGGCCACGACGTCGCCGCCGAGACCGCCCGCGCCGACCATGCCCGCGATGACGACCATCGAGAGCGACAGCATGATGACCTGGTTGAGGCCGGCCAGGATCGACGGCAGCGCGAGCGGCAGCTGGATCTGCCGGAGGATGCGCCACTTCGACGAGCCGAACGACTCGCCCGCCTCGACCAGCTCGGAGTCCACGCCGCGGATGCCCAGCTCGGTCAGCCGCACGCCGGGCGCCATCGCGAAGACGATCGTCGCGACGATGCCGGGGACGACGCCGACGCGGAAGAGGATCAGCGCCGGGATCAGGTACACGAACGCCGGCATGGTCTGCATGAAGTCGAGGACCGGGCGCAGGATCGCTGAGGCCGTTCGGTTGCGGGCCGCGAGGATCCCGAGCGGCACGCTCAGCGCGATCGCCATTGCGGAGGCGACGAGCACCAGGGCGAGCGAGTCCATCGCGTTGCCCCACTGGTCGACGCTCGCGATCAGCAGGAGTCCGGCGGCGGAGCCGAGTCCGAAGACCCAGCCGCGCGCCGCGTAGGCCAGCACCGCGATCAGGGCGATGACGACCCAGAACGGCGGGGTCGCCAACACGAAGTCGACGCCGGTGTAGGCGGCGCCGAAGACCGTGCGGATCAGGTCGAACACCGGCTGGAAGGTCTGCGTCAGCACGTCGACGACGGTCTCGGCGGCCGCGCCGAGCGGGAGGCGGAGGTCCGGGTTCATCGCACGCCCCCCTCGCTCGCGAGCACGGCGTCGTCGACGGGGCCGCCGGTCGCGTGCAGGGTGGCGGTGACCAGCTCGGTCGGGAGGGTGGCGGGCGGCTCGACCAGCGCGAGCTCACCGGTGGCGGTGCCGACGTTGCCGAGCGCGGCGAGCAGCGTCACGCGCGGGATCGCTCCGAGGAGCCGCCCCGCCTCGTCGACCACGGCCACCGGCAGCGCCGACTCGACGGCCGGCTCGATGATCTCGCTGAGCGCGGTGTCGGGACCGACGCTGACGACGGCCTCGGTGACGACGCGCGAGAGGTCGGTGGTGCCCGCGCGGACCTGCTCGATCACGTCGCGGTCGCGGACGGTGCCGAGGAGACGGCGCCCGGCGCCCACGACGAACGCCGCCGCGGTCTGCTGGTCGCGCATGGTGCGCAGCGCGGCGCGCGGACCGGCGGCGAGCGTCACGACGGAGCGCACCGGCTCCATCACGGCCGAGGCGGTGAGCACGCGGGCGCGGTCGACGTCCTGTACGAACTGGGCGACGTAGTCGTTCGCCGGGTCGGTGAGGATCTCCTCCGGGGTGCCGATCTGCACGATGCGGCCGTCGCGCATCACCGCGATCCGGTCGCCGAGGAGCATGGCCTCGTTGAGGTCGTGGGTGATGAAGACGATGGTCTTGCCCAGCTCGTGCTGCAGCTCGATCAGCTGCTCCTGCATCTCGCGGCGGATGAGCGGATCGAGCGCCGAGAACGCCTCGTCCATCAGCACGATGTCGGTGTCGGCGGCGAGCGCCCGGGCGAGTCCGACCCGCTGGCGCATGCCGCCGAAGAGCTCATCGGGCAGCTTCTCGTGCCAGCCGGCCAGGCCGGCCCGCTCGACCGCGAGGAGCGCGCGCTCGCGGCGCTCGGCCGCCGGCACGCCCTGGATCTCGAGCGGGTAGGCGACGTTGTCGAGCACCGTGCGGTGCGGCAGCAGCGCGAAGTGCTGGAAGACCATCGAGATCGAGGAGCGGCGGACCCGGCGCAGCTCCTTCTCGGAGACGCCGGTGATCGAGGCGCCGTCGATCAGCACCTCCCCCGCGGTCGGCTCCTGCAGGCCGTTGAGCATGCGGATGAGCGTCGACTTGCCGGAGCCGGACAGCCCCATCACGACGAAGATCTCGCCGCGGCGCACCTCGAAGGAGGAGTCGATCACGGCGGCGGTGCCCTGGCCCGCGAGGTCGGCGCGGTCGGCGCCCTCGCGCAGCCGCCGCACGACCTCGTCGGGTCGGCGGCCGAAGACCTTGAAGAGGTTCCTCGCCTCGAGGGCCGGGCCCTCGCGCTCGGGGGTGGCGGTCGCCCGCTCCAGGGTGGCGGTCGCGGCTCCGTTCCCGGGCTCGCTGATGTCCTGCTGATTCTGCTGCACGTGCACTCCGTCGGCGCGCAGGGACGCATCCCTGCACTCTCATCTCGTGGTGCCGGGTCGGGTGCGTGGGACGCCGTCTCTCCAGCCTCCGCGGGCATCCCGCCGCGGGTGAGCGGAGGGGGCGCGGAGGCGATTCCGGTTCGTCCGGGAGGCGGCCACGGGGCCGCCTCGCGCACCCGTTGACCGTACGCTCGCGGCGCGTCGGGGAGGACGCCGCACGAGCGCGGACCGATTCATCGGGGTCTCGAGGACCGGCGTCCACGGTAGCCGCGGGTGTCCGTTCGGGCAAACGGGGGACGGCTCCTCCGGGGGCCCGCAGCGGTGCAGAGCCGGGCTATCCACCGAGTCGGTGCTGGTCAGAGGCGGTTTCCGAACCGTTGCCCGATCGTTACCCGCGGATGCCCGCTTGCGCCCGGATGATCGAGCGGCCCGCGCAGCGGACCGCTCATGTCGATCGAGCCGACCCGCACAGCGGACCGCTCATGCTGATCGAGTAGCCCGCGAAGCGCGGCGTATCGAGATCCACCACCGTCAGACGGCGGGTCTCGATACGCCGGCCTCCGGCCGGCTGCTCGACCGGCAGGGAGCGTCAGTCCGTCGTCTCGCCCGCCGGCCCCGACGGGGCCGCGACGCCGACGCCGCTGATCGGCTCGCCCTCCCAGGAGACGAGCGACCACTCCGCGCCCGAGCCCTCGAGGATCACGACGCCGGTGTTGTCGAGCAGGTGCTCGGCGATGAAGTCCGCGTCGAGGTCGAGCGAGCGCATCCCGGCCCAGCAGCGGATCGCGGCGCCGTGACTGACCAGCGCGACGACGTCGTGGCCGGTCGCTTCCGCCTCCGCCACCACCGCGTCGTAGCGGGCGGCGAACTCGTCGCCCGTCTCGCCCCCGGCCAGCCGCAGCGAGGTGTCGCCGGCGGCCCAGCGGAAGACGGTGCCCATGTACTCCTCGACAGCGGCCTCGTCGCCGCGCATCTCGAGGTCGGCCGCCGCGATCTCGCGGATGCCCGCACGCTCCACCGGCTCGAGCCCGAGTGCGGCGGCGAGCGGCGCGGCCGTCTCGTGCGTGCGCTGCATCGTCGAGACGAACAGCGCGGCGATCGGCTCGTCGGCCAGCGTCGTCGGCAGCGCCGCGGCCTGGCGGCGGCCGAGGTCGGTGAGGCCGGGTCCGGGGATGCGGGTGTCGAGGATGCCGTCGACGTTGGAGGAGGTCTGGCCGTGGCGGATCAGGAGGAGGCGCATCCGTCCACGCTACCGGCGGCGTCCGACACGCCTGCTGAGCACCCGAGGACCGCGGGCATTGCCGGGACCGCGGGCGACTGCCACGATGAGCCGCGGCGGACCACCCGGGCCCGCGAGAAGGAGACTCCGATGGCCGACGGCTTCACGAAGGAGGAGCGCGCCGCGATGAAGCAGCGCGCCGCCGAGCTGCGCGAGGAGGCGAAGCGGCAGAAGAGTGCCGACAAGGCCGCCGCGGAGAAGGCGGACGCGGAGGCGGCGATCGCCGCGATGACCGACGTCGAGCGGCCGATCGCGCAGATGCTGCACGACGTCGTCGCCGCCGAGGCGCCCGAGCTGCTCCCGAAGACCTGGTACGGCTTCCCCGCCTACGCCCGCGGAGACGGAAAGGCGATCGTCTTCTTCCAGCCGGGCGCCAAGTTCGGCACCCGCTACTCGACCCTCGGCTTCCAGGACGGCGCGCAGCTCGACGACGGCACGATCTGGCCGACGTCCTACGCGCTCACCGCGGCGGACGACGCGACCCGCGCGACGGTCGCCGGGCTGGTGCGCCGGGCGGCCGGCGCCGCCTGAGCGGCCGCGGCCTGCTGATCGAGCAGCTCGCGGGTCTCCTCATGCTGATCGAGTAGCCCGCGCAGCGGGCGTATCGAGATCCGCCGTTCTGCGGACGCGGGGTCTCGATACGCCGTCCTGCGGACGGCTACTCGACCAGCATGTGTCGGCGCGCGACCAGCATGTTTCGGCGCGCGACCGGCATGGTTCGGCGCGCGACCGGCATGATTCGGCGCACGACCGGCGCAGTCCTCTCCGGGGCCGGCATCGCGTCGCCGGTCAGCGCAACAGCACCGGCCCCGCGTCGACCGCGAGGCGGAACAGCGAGTACGGGTAGGTCCGCAGGTCCATTCCGCCCTGGTAGTCGGCCTGCCGGTGCAGCTGGTTGGCGGTGACGTAGAGGTGACCGTCGGTCGCGAGCGACATCGTGTCGGGCCAGAGCAGGCGCTCGTCGTGCACGAGCGTCTCGATGGTGCCGTCGGTGCGGCGGCGCACGATCGCGTTGTTCTCGTAGCTGGTCGCGTAGAAGCGGCCCCGGTCGTCGGTCTCGAGACCGTCCGCGCCGCCGCCCTTGTCGCCCTCGTCGACGACCGTCGCGGCGACGTCCTCGTCCGAGACGCCGCGGTCGACCAGCGCGTCGGTGGCCACGCTGTACCAGCGCCGCGAGGCGAGCGGGCAGTACCAGAGCCGCTCGCCGTCGGCCGAGATCGCGATGCCGTCGGCGCCCATCGTGACGGGCTCCGGATCGCCGTCGGCCGGCCGCTTCATCAGCACCCGCCCCTCCGCCATCGGCACGAGCTCGGGCGGCGTCAGCGCCTTCGTGCTCGGATGCTCGTGCAGCCGGCGCCAGGCGCTGCCGGACTCGAGGTCCACGACGATGATCCCGTTCGGCCCGGAGTCGGCGGAGTCGGTGATGTAGGCGATCCCGCGCCGCAGATCGAAGCGGATGTCGTTGAGGTAGGTCGTCGGCAGTGCGACGTCCGGCTCGAGGACGATCACCTTCTCGACCGTGTCCGTCGCCAGGTCGACGCAGACGAGCTTCGGGCCGCCGCGCTTCGTCGGCTGGAACAGCGGGCTGCCGGTGTCCAGGATCCACAGCCGGTCGGCCGGATCGATCACGATGCTCTGCACCGAGACCAGGGCACCCGCGTCGTCGTCGCCGTCGGGCGAGTTCCACGCCTCGTCCGGGAACGGCACCGCGACGCCGTCCCGCAACTCGACGACCGTCGCAGGAACGTCGTCGCCCCACTTCGGGAAGTTCACGAAGATCCGCCCGGTGTGCGACACGCTCACCCCGGTGGGCATCGGCCCCTCCGTGAACTCGTGCACGAGCTCCAGCTCGCCCAGCGGCTCGTCGACCGGGCGCGGCCTGCGCGAGTCGTCGTCGTCCTGTCCCCAGAAGCCCATCGGTCGTCCTCTCGTCGGCGCCCGCGGTGGTGCGGTGCGGTGCGGATGGCGCGGGCCGCGACTCCGGTCGTGCTCGAGGATCCGCGTACCGCCTCTCCTCATCGTCGGTCCGCCCCCGCTCCGCTGGCGAGGTGCTGGCCAACCCGCCGCCGAGCGCCTACCCTCCCGCCCGCGCCGCGACCGCGTTGACCACCTCCGGCATGCGAGATTCGCGCGATTCCACGAGCCGGACGGCGTTCCGCGAGCCGGAGGTCACCCGCCCGGCGCGCACCCGGACCCGCGCCGCAGAACGACGGGTCCCGCGCACCCCCGCGCACCCACCGCCGCCCTAGACTCGGCTCGCGGTCCCGTCCGCTGGTCCAGCTTCACCGATGGAGGTGCACGGTCGTCACCGCGTCCGGCTCGCTGCCCGCCTGGGCGGGGTCGCTCGCCGTGCGCCGCTGGCGCAGCCACTCCCGCCTCTTCGCACTCGTCCTCGCCGTCGCAGTCGCGGCCGGCTCGGTGCTCTGCGGGGCGCTGCTGCTCGTACGCTCGTCCGAGCAGGCCGGCGTCAGCGGAGCGCTGACCTCCCTCGGCGCGGAGCGGGTCGACGTCACCGTGCGCGTCCTCGGCCCCGGCAGCCCCGTCGCCGCGGCGCGCGAGGCCGCCGACATCGCGACCCGGGACGCCTACGGCGGCGACGTCACCTGGACGAGCAGCGGCTGGGCGAGCTCCGAGTGGGCGACGACCCCCGACGGCGTCTACTCGTACCTCGTCGAGCTCGACGACCCGGCCACCGACGCCGCCCTCACCGCGGGCGCCTGGCCGACCGAGGCTCCCGGCGTCGCCCTCCCCGAGATCGCCGCCCGCTCCCTGGGGCTCGCCGTCGGCGACACGATCACCCTCGGCGATAGCACCCCCTTCCGGATCGACGGCCTCTACGAGGCGTCCCGCGACTCCACCGCCTACTGGGAGAACGACCCGCTCCTCGCGCAGGGCGACGCGCAGGACTTCGCCGAGCCGAACCGCTCCTTCTACAACCCCGTGCACGCCGTCGGCCCGCTGATCACCGCGCCGGATGGTCTGGACGCCTCCGGCCTGGTGCCAGCGCAGCTCGAGGCCGTCGAGAGCCCGCGGTTCCCGAGCACCGGAGTCGAGGGCCTCGCCGACCTGCGGGCCGCGGCGGGGGACGCGGACGTGGCGATCGCCCGTGCGGTCCCGCATCCGAACGGCTCGCTCTTCGTCGACACCGAGCTGCCCGCCGCCCTCGACGACGTGGCCGACGGCCTCGCCGGCTCCCGCGCCGCCGCCCTGGTCGTCGCGCTGCTGCTGGCCGTCGTGCTGATCGTCTGCGCCCGCGCCGTCACCGGGCTGCTCGCCGAGGCGCGCCGCGAGGAGATCGAGCGGCTGCGCGAGCGCGGGGCGACGCCGCTGCAGCGGGTGGGCGCGGTGGCCGTCGACGGATTCGCGGTCGCCGCGGTGATCGCCCTGCTCGGCCCGTGGGGCGGGGTCCTGCTGCACGCGCTGGTCGTCTCCGCGCCGCCGCTCGACGCCGCGGGCCTCCCCCGCTGGGTGCTGCCGGACGCCGCCGCCCTGCTCTGCGCCGCCGCGGTGGCGCTCGTCGTCGGCGTCCTCGTCGCCCTGCCGGCCGCGCCGGCCGCAGGAAAGAGCCCGCTCGCCGCGGCCGGGCAGGCCGTCCTCGTCGTCGTCGCCGCGGTGCTGGCCTGGCGAGCAGCGACCGGCGGCACCGAGCGCGGCGACCTCCTGCTCACCCTCACCCCCGCCCTGCTGCTCGGCGCGATCGCCGTCGTCGGCGCGCGACTGGCGGAGCTGTGCGCACTGCCGGTCGCGGCCCTTGCCGTCCGCTCGCGGGGCGCCGTCGCCCCGCTGGCCGGCTGGTTCGCCGCGCGCGGGTCCGGCCGCTCGACGGGGATCGTGCTCGTCGCGCTCACCGTGGGCGCGTCGGTCGTGGCGCTCGGTGCGAGCGCGACCTGGCAGCAGGGCGTCCGCGACGAGGCCGCGGTCGCCCTCGGCTCGCCCGTCCGGTCGTCGGTCTCGGCCGACGGCTCCCCCGTGCTCCGAAGGCAGAGCCTGGTGGCGAAGGAGACCCCGCCCGGTCTCGCGAGCGAGGGACCGGGCGCGGCGGCGCAGATCCTCGCCCTCGACGCCCGGGCCCGGCAGCTGCTCGGCACGGGATCGGGCCCGGTCCCGCTCGCGGGCGGCGCCGACATCGCCGCGGAGCTGCGCGTCGAGGACCTCGTCGACACCGGCCCCGCCCTGCCCGCCGGGACCACCGGTCTCCAGCTGCTCGCCGCCCTCGACGCGCCGGACGGGCTCGAGGTGCAGGTCTCGGCCGCCGTCGAGGACGAGCGCGGGCGGATCGACATCCTGCCGCTCGGCGCGCTGACCTCGCCGACCGAGCCGGTGCCGCTGGCCACCGCTGGCGGAGCGATCGACCCGGCCGCGTCGCTCCGCCTCGTCGCCCTCACCGCGACCCTGCGCGGCGTCGAGACGGACACCTTCGTCACCGTCGACGTCTCGCTCGAGTCGCTCGCCACGCTGTCCGCGGGCTCGGACACGCCGGTCCCGCTCGCGCTCGCCGACGCCGCCGAGTGGGCCGGCTCGCGGCAGGACACCGGCCGCCGCCCACCCGAGATCGCCGTCACCGGGACCGGGGTGCGCCTCTCGATCCTGACCCAGCTCTCCTCCGCGCCGACCACCTACGGTGCCGTCGGCTGGAACCCGGAGGAGCCGGTCGGCGCGGTCCTGCCCGTCGCGCTCGCCGACGACCTCGACGTCCTGGCGGGGGCCGCGGTCACCGCCTTCGTCGCGGGAACCCCCGTCTCGCTGCGCATGGTCGGCGACACCGCGGAGGTTCCCGGAGCCGCGACCTCCGACGACCTGGCGTCGCTCGCGGCCGGACTGCCGTCCAGCCCGCGGTCCGACTCGACGATCGTGGTCGACGGCCGCGCCCTCGCGCACCGGCTGGTGCAGGCCGACGCCTTCGGGAGCCTGGTCGACGAGTACTGGTCGGCGGAGGCCGGCGCGACCGTGGCGGACGCACCAGCCGCGGACGGATCGGCGGCGGACGGATCGACAGCCGACCAGCCGCAGACCGTCACCGCCGCGTCCCTCGCCCGCCGGATGCAGGAGGCGCCGCTGCGCGCCGAGATCCCCGCCGCCTCCGCGGTCGTCGTCTGGGCGAGCCTGCTGCTCGCGCTCGCCGGCTTCTCGGCCCGGGCCGCCGCCGTCGCCCGTGCGCGGCGACTCGAGGCGGCGCAGCTGCGGGCGATCGGGCTCTCCCGGCGCGGGATGCTCGCCGTCCTCTCGGCCGACACCGCCGCGACCGCGCTCGCCGGAGTCCTCGTCGGCCTCGCGGGCGGCTGGGCCGTCCTCGTCCTCACCGGCAGCCGCCTCGCCGCCGGCGCCAGCGGCCGCCCGGTCGACCTGGTCGTGCCCTGGCAGGCCGTGTCGCTCCTCCCGCTGGCCCTGCTGCTCGCGCTCGCCGCCGTCTCCGCGGCCCTCGCGCTCGCCCAGCGCCGCCTGCCGCTGTCCGAGCTGCTGCGGCAGGGGGCGGACGGATGACCGGCCCGGAGCAGCGCACCGCCGCCGTGCACCCCGCCCCCGCCCGGCGCGTCGACGGCCTGCGCGCGATCGGCACCGCCGCCTTCCTGATCGCCCGCCGCGCCCGCCGCGACCTCGTCGCCCTGCTCGGGATCCTCGTGCTCACCGCCGTGACCGCCGCCCTCGCCGTCGCCGTGCCGCACCAGCTGCACAGCACCCTCGACGCCGCGGCGGTCGAGGCCGTCAGCGCCGCGGGCGCCGACGCCGACCTCCGGCTCCTCAGCACCGTCGCCGACGTCTCCGGCTACGACACGACGACCTCCGAGCGCCTGCTCGCCTTCGCCGACGAGCTCCCGGAGCGCCTGCCCGCGCCGCTCGCGGACGTCACCCGGAGCATCGCCACCGCGATCCTCGGCCCCGAGGAGCCCGCGCGGACCCCGTCGCGCGCGGTCGTCGTGCGGGTCGGCGTCCTCGACCCGGCCGCCGCCGACGACCTCCGCCTGGTCGCCGGCGAGCTGCCCGCCGCCGAGGATCCGGGCGGCGCCGCCCCGGTCGTCGTCTCCTCGGCGAGCGCCACCGCCGCCGGACTCGCGGTCGGCGACGCGATCGACGGAGCCTCCCGCGGCGGCGGACCCTCGCTCCGCATCACCGGCATCGTCGAGCCCGTCGACCCCGGCGCCGACGCCTGGACCGACCTGCCCGGCCTCTGGCAGCCCGGCACCTCCGGCACGAGCGGCGGCGAGCAGCAGCCCGTCGTCGTCGCCCTGACGAGTCCCGTCGTCTTCGACCGGATCGGCCTCCTCCTGCAGGAACCGGCCGTCGGCACGATCCGGGTCACCATCGATCCGGCGCGCTTCGACCTGGCGCGGACCGAGACCGTGCGCCGCGAGATCGACGCGCTGAAGACCTCGACCTCGACGCTCACCGAGGGCGCGCCGCTCAGCGTCACCGCGGAGTCCGGCTACGAGGAGGCCCTCGCGGCGCTCCCGCCCGCCGCCGCGGCCGCCACCGCGCAGCTGTCCACTCTCGCGGCCGGCCTGCTCGGCGTCGCGGTGCTGGTCACCGGCCTCGCCGGCACCGCGCTCGCCCGGCGGCGGCGCCCCGAGATCGCACTGCTGCGCTCGCACGGCGCCTCCCTCGGCCTGCTCGGGATCCACGCCGGCCTCGAGTCGCTGATCGTGACGGCGCTCGGCGCGGCGCTCGGGGTCGCGACCGCCGCCGCGTTCGAGGCACCCGCGGAGTCGCCGAGCCTGCTGATCGCCGTCGCCGCCGTCCTCGTCGTCGCTCCCGTCGTCGCCGTGCTGCGCCCGCTGCTCCGGCCGCCGCGCCGGGCCCGCGCCCTTCGCCTCGCCGGAGCCGGTCTGCTCCTGGCGCTGGCCGCCACCGCCGTCGCGGCACTGCGCGGCGGCGCGCGCGCGACCGGCACCGGTCTCGACCCGCTCGCCCTCGTCGCGCCCGTGCTCTGCGCGGCGGTGATCGCGCTGGCCCTGGCGCCGCTGCCCGCTGCCGTGCTCGCCCCGCTGCGCCGCGCGGCGGCGAGCACCCGCGGCCCCGGCCCGCTGCTCGCCGGCGCCGGCGCGCAGGAGGGCCGCTCGGTGCTGACCCTCGCCACCCTGGTGCTCGCGGCGAGCGCCGCCCTCACCTCGCTGGTGCTGCTGCAGACGGTCGCGGCGGGTCAGGAGTCGCTGTCCTGGCGCACCGTCGGCGCGGACGTCCGGGTCGACGACGCCGCCGACGGCCCCGCGCTCGCCGCGACCCTCACCGCTGGCGGAGCGGTCGCCGCCGCGATCGGCACCCTCGAGGCCGTGGAGGTCCGCAGCCCCACCGCCTCTCTCACCGCGACGGTGCTGAGCGTCGACGACGACTTCGCGGACCTGCTCGCGGCGCTGCCCGATGACCAGCCGCAGCGCGCGTCGGCCGCCGCCGTCCGCTCCCTCACCTCGGCGGGCGCCGCCGAGCCCCTGCCCGTCCTCGTGGACGCGCGGCTCGCCGCCTCGCTCGGCTCCGAGCCGTTCGGGCTCGTGATCGACGACGTGCCGCTGCGCGCCGTGGTGACGGGCGAGCCGGTGGCGCGACCGGACTGGATCGACAGCTCCGTCGTCGTGGTCGACCGCGACGCGCTGACCGCGGCCGTCGCTGCTCTGAGCGGCGACTCCCCTGCGCCTCCCGGCACGGTGCTGGCCGTCGGCGCTGTCGATCGCTCGGCGCTCCCGAACGGCACGATCGTCCGCTTGGATGTGCTGGAACGGCAGCGCGACGGCGCGCTCGTCGCCGGCGTCGGGGACGCGACCGGACTCTCGCTCCTGGCCACGACGGCGCTGGCGGTCCTCGCCCTCCTGGTCACCACGGTCCTCGGCGCTCGCCGGCGCGGCGGGACCCTCGCCCTGCTCAGCGCACTCGGCGTCCCCGGCCGCGCGCGGCTCGTGCTGGCGGCCGGCGAGCTGGTCCCGGCCGTGCTCAGCGGAGTCGTGGGCGGAGCGATCGCCGCGGCTGTCGTCCTCACTGCGGCCTGGCCGACCTTCGGCGTGGAGACCCTCGTCGGCGGCGACGCGGCCCTCTCGATCCCGTGGCCACTGCCCCTCGGCCTGCTCGGCGCGGCCGCCGCCGCCCTCGCGCTCGCCCTCGCGGTCGACGCCCCGCTCTCGCGCCGCGTGCGCACAGCCGACATCCTGAGAGCCGGAGAGGAATCATGAGTCCCAGCAGCGCAGGGAGCCCGAGCAGTACCGGGAGGACGCCGAGGACGGCCCGAATCGGCCGACCGCCCGGGCGCGACGTCGCGCCCACTGCCGGCGCACCGCTCCCCACGAGCACTCTGGCCGACCGCCGCACCGGCGAGTTCGGCGCCGAGGCGCTGATCGTCTGCGACGCGCTCGTCCGCGTCTTCCGCGCCGGCGGCGTCGAGGTGCAGGCGCTGCAGGGCCTCGACCTGCTCGTCGGCGAGGGCGAGGTCCTGGCGATCGTCGGCGCGTCCGGCTCCGGCAAGTCGACCCTGCTCGGCATCCTCTCCGGACTCGACGCCCCCACCGCCGGCCGCGCGCGCCTCGACGGCCACGACCTCTCCGCCCTGCGCGGCGCCGAGCTGGTCCACTACCGCCGCTCGAGCGTCGGCTTCGTCCGCCAGCAGTCCGCGAAGAACCTGCTGCCCGCCCTCACCGCCGCTGAGAACGTCGCCCTGCCGCTCGCCCTCGCGGGGCGCGGCCGGCGCGAGCGCGCGGCGACGGCCCACGAGCTGCTCGGCATGCTCGGCCTCGCCGAGAAGGCCGACCGCCGGCCCGCCGCGCTCTCCGGCGGCGAGCAGCAGCGCGTCTCCATCGCCGTCGCCCTGGCCGGCTCGCCCCGCGTCCTGCTGGCCGACGAGCCGACCGGCCAGCTCGACGCCCGCACCGGCGACGAGGTCTTCGCCGCCCTCCGCGCGGTGAACGAGTCGCTCGGCTGCACGATCCTGATCGTCACCCACGACCCCACCGTCGCCGGCCAGGTGCAGCACACGGTCGCCATCCGCGACGGCCGGATCTCCTCCGAGACCCTCCGCCGCGACGAGCTCGACGCGAGCGGCGGCACCACCACCTCGGCGGAGGAGTTCGCCGTCCTCGACCGGGTCGGCCGGCTGCAGCTGCCCGCCGAGTACCGCGACGCGCTGAAGCTCGAGGACCGGGTGCGGCTGACCCTCGAGGGCGACCACGTGGGCGTCTGGCCCGAGCACCGCGAGACCGCGCCGCCCGCGGACTCCGCCGCCGACGCTGCCGCCGACCCCGTGACCGAGGAGACCCCGCGATGACCGACGTGCTCGTGGTCGAGTCCCTCACCCGCACCTTCCGCACCCCGGCCGGCGACGTGACCGCCCTCCGCGACGTCTCGTTCCGCATCCCCCGCGGCCAGATCGTCGCGCTCTCCGGCCGCTCCGGCTCGGGCAAGACGACGCTGCTCAACTGCATCAGCGGTCTCGACGTGCCCACCTCCGGCACCGTCCTGCTCGACGGCGAGCCGGTCACCGGCCTGGACGAGGCGGCCCGCACGCGCCTGCGCCGCGACTCCCTGGCCTTCGTGTTCCAGACCTTCGGACTCCTGCCGCACCTGACCATCGCCGAGAACGTCGGCCTCCCGCTGCGCCTGCGCCGCGAGGAGCCGGCCCGCCGGGACGAGCGCGTCGCCCACCTCCTCGACCTGGTCGGCCTCGCCGGCCGCGGCCGCTCCCGGCCGGGCGAGCTCTCGGGCGGCCAGCAGCAGCGGGTCGCGATCGCCCGCGCGCTGGCCGCCTCGCCCCGGCTCCTGATCGCCGACGAGCCGACCGGCCAGCTCGACGCGGCGACCGGCGCGGCGATCATGGACCTGATCCGCGCGGTCGTGCACGCCGAGTCGGCGACCGCCCTGATCGCCACCCACGACGCCTCCGTGCAGGCCTCGGCCGACCGCGTCCTCCGCATCAGCGAGGGCTCGCTCGCCACCCGCGGCCGCCACGCCGCCCCCGCCACGGGCCCCGACGACGCGCCGAGCCCGCCCGCCTGAGCGCCCGCCTCACCTCGGGCACGCGAAACCGCCCCCGGCACGCGGCGACCCCGCGATCCGACGAGCCCGGCTCCGTTCCGCGAGCCGAACCTCCGCCCACCCCCGCGTCCCCCTGAGGGGGGATCCGCCCCGCGGGAGACGTAAGGTGTGCTCACACGCGCCCGCGGACGGGCGGGCCCCGCATCGCAGCGGCACCCGCGTCCCCGCGACGAAGCGCCGCCCGATCACAGGAAGCCACGGTGCCCGATGCCGGAAGACAAGCCCGCGCCGCGGGCCCCGAGCATCTACGACGTCGCCCGGGCGGCCGGAGTGTCGCACCAGACCGTCTCCCGCGTGCTCAACGACCACCCCAGCCTGCGCGCCGAGACCAAGAAGCGCGTGCTCGACGTGATGGCCGACCTCGACTACCGGCCCAACCTCGCCGCCCGCGCCCTGGTCACCAGCCGCACCCGCACCATCGGCGTGCTCTCCTCGCAGAGCCTCCAGTTCGGCCCCGCGTCGAGCATCCAGGCCATCGAGGTCGCGGCCCGCGACGCCGGCTACCTGGTCGTCACGGCCAACGTGGACGGCACCGACGGCGACTCCATCCGGGCCGGGATCCGGCACCTGCTGAACCAGGCGGTCGAGGGTCTCGTGGTCATCGCACCGCAGATCCGGGTCTTCGACATCCTCTCCGGCGTCGCGCTGCGGATCCCGAACGTCACCCTGCAGACCACCGACGCCGAGCGCGACGACGCCCTCTACGTCGACCAGATGGCCGGCGCGCGGATGGCGACCGCGCACCTGATCGAGCTCGGCCACACCGAGATCGTGCACCTCTCCGGCCCGCAGGACTGGATCGAGGCCGAGGCCCGGATGCGCGGCTACCTCGTCGAGCTCGGCGACCGCAACCTGCCGCTGCGCCCGCCGATCCTCGGCGACTGGAGTGCTGAGCGCGGCCACCACGTCGGCCTCGAGCTCAGCCGCCTCCTCGACGTCACCGCGGTCTTCGCCGCGAACGACCAGATGGCGCTGGGCGTGATGAGCGCGTTCCACGAGCGCGGCGTCCGCGTCCCGGAGGACGTCAGCGTCATCGGCTTCGACGACATCCCCGAGGCCGCCTACTACTGGCCGCCGCTGACGAGCGTGCGGCAGGACTTCGCCGAGCTCGGCCGCCGCTGCGTGGCAGCACTGCTGAGCCTGATCGAGGGCGAGCGCCCCGAGGCGTCGGCGCCGATCGACCCGCAGCTCATCGTCCGCGGCTCGACCGCCGTGCCCCGCTCCGCTCCGGCCGCCGTCGGCGCGGCACGCCGATGAATCGCGCCGTTACCGAGTCGAGACATGCACGGTGGCACGATTGCCGCCAGCGGGTCTAGCATCACTCCATGTGATCGCTCACATGAGCGTCCCGCCGCCGCTGGCACCCCGCGGCAGCCCAGCACCCGCTGCATTCAATGACGAAGGAATCACAGTGACCACAATGAAGCGCGCACTCATCGCCGGCCTCGCCGGCGGCGCGATGATCCTCTCCCTCGCGGCCTGCTCGAGCGGCTCCGGCGACTCGGGCTCCGGCTCGGGCGACGGCGGCCTCGTCGGCGTCGCGATGCCGACCAAGTCCTCCGAGCGCTGGATCGCCGACGGCAACAACGTCAAGTCGCAGCTCGAGGAGGCCGGCTACCAGGTCGACCTGCAGTACGCCGAGGACGACATCCCCACCCAGGTCTCGCAGCTCGAGAACATGATCACCAAGGGCGCCAAGGCCCTGATCGTCGCCTCGATCGACGGCACCACCCTCACCAGCGTGCTGGAGGAGGCCAAGGCCAACGACATCCCCGTCATCGCCTACGACCGCCTCATCCGCGACTCGCCGAACGTCGACTACTACGCCACGTTCGACAACTACAAGGTCGGCGTCCAGCAGGCCACCTCGCTCCTCGCGGGCCTCGGCCTGACCGACCTCGAGGGCACCGCCGCGGCGAGCGCCCCGGCCGGCCCCTTCAACATCGAGCTCTTCGCCGGCAGCCCCGACGACAACAACGCCACGTTCTTCTTCAACGGCGCGATGGACACCCTCAAGCCCTTCATCGACGCGGGCACCCTCGTCGTCGCGTCCGGTGAGACCGAGTTCAACACCGTCGCCACGCTGCGCTGGGACCCCGAGGTCGCCCAGAGCCGCATGGAGGACATCATCACCAAGACGTACTCCGACGGCTCGAAGATCCAGGGCGTCCTCTCGCCCTACGACGGCCTCAGCCGCGGCATCATCTCCGCGCTGACCGACGCCGGCTACACCGTGGGCACCGACTTCCCGATCATCACCGGTCAGGACGCCGAGCTCGACTCGGTCAAGGCGATCATCTCGGGTGAGCAGTACGCGACCATCTACAAGGACACCCGCGAGCTCGCCAAGGAGGCCGTGCTCATGGCGCAGGCCGTCCTCGAGGGCACCGAGCCCGAGGTCAACGACACCGAGACCTACGACAACGGCGAGAAGGTCATCCCCTCCTTCCTGCTCGAGCCGGTCATCGTCACCAAGGACCAGATCCAGTCCGTCCTGGTCGACGGCGGCTACTACACCGACGCGGAAGTCAACGGCTAAGCCTCACCTCCACTGAAGTCAGCTAGACCCCGGGAGGGCGCCCATCGGGCGCCCTCCCCCACTACGAAGGAAGGGAGGCACGCGTGACCACGAACATCCTCGAGATGCGCGGCATCACCAAGACGTTCCCGGGCGTGAAGGCGCTCCAGGACGTCACGCTGAACGCCGAGCGCGGCGAAGTCCACGCGATCTGCGGAGAGAACGGCGCCGGCAAGTCGACGCTGATGAAGGTGCTGTCGGGCGTGTACCCGCACGGCACGTACGAGGGCGACATCGTCTTCGAGGACGAGGTGATGCAGTTCGCCAGCATCCGCGACTCGGAGGCGAAGGGTATCGTCATCATCCACCAGGAGCTGGCCCTCAGCCCCTACCTCTCCATCGCGGAGAACATCTTCCTCGGCAACGAGGTCCGCGGCTTCGCCGGTCTGATCGACTGGAACAAGACCAACCAGGAGGCGGCCTCGCTGCTCGCCCGGGTCGGCCTGAAGGAGAACCCCACCACCAAGATCCAGGACATCGGAGTCGGCAAGCAGCAGCTCGTCGAGATCGCGAAGGCGCTCTCCAAGCGGGTCAAGCTGCTCATCCTCGACGAGCCCACCGCGGCGCTCAACGACGAGGACTCCGACCACCTGCTCGACCTGATCCTGCACCTCAAGGAGCAGGGCATCACCTCGCTGATCATCAGCCACAAGCTCAACGAGATCAAGAAGATCGCCGACACCGTCACGGTCATCCGCGACGGCAAGACGATCGAGACGATCGCGCACGACGACGTGACGGAAGACCGGATCATCAAGGACATGGTCGGCCGCGACCTCGACCACCGCTACCCGGACCACACGCCGCACATCGGCGAGGAGATCCTCCGCGTCGTCGACTGGACCGCGCACCACCCGCAGGACCCGACGCGCGTCATGGTCGACAAGGTGAACCTCACCGTGCACCGCGGCGAGATCGTCGGCATCGCGGGCCTGATGGGCGCCGGCCGCACCGAGTTCGCGATGAGCCTCTTCGGCCGCTCCTACGGCAGCCGCATCTCCGGCCAGGTCTTCAAGGCCGGCAAGGAGATCAAGATGCGCAACGTGTCGGAGGCGATCGCCCACGGCCTCGCCTACGCCACCGAGGACCGCAAGCACTACGGCCTGAACCTGATCGACGACATCAAGCGGAACATCTCGCTCGCGTCGCTGCCCAAGGTGTCCAGCGCCGGACTCGTCGACGACAACCGCGAGTTCGAGGTCGCCAACGAGTACCGCGGCAGCATGAACATCAAGTCGCCGACCGTGCTCGCCAAGACCGGGAAGCTCTCCGGCGGCAACCAGCAGAAGGTCGTCCTGTCGAAGTGGATCTACTCCGACCCGGACGTCCTGATCCTCGACGAGCCGACCCGCGGCATCGACGTGGGCGCGAAGTACGAGATCTACACCATCATCAACCGGCTCGCGGCGGAGGGTAAGGGGATCATCGTCATCTCCTCCGAGCTGCCCGAGCTGCTCGGCATCTGCGACCGCGTCTACGCGCTGTCGGAGGGCCGCATCACGGGCGAGCTGCCCATCGCCGAGGCCACGCCCGAGGCCGTCCTCACCCTCATGACCCAGGAGAAGCAACGATGACCGATCTGCAGAACACCCCGCCGACGGCGGCGGGAGCGCAGGTGAACCCCACCGAGAACGCGTTCACCAAGCGCCTCAGCCACGTCCTCAGCGACCTGGGCAAGAACGGCATCTTCCTCGCCCTGATCGTGGTCGTGCTGCTCTTCCAGATCATGACCAACGGGATCCTCCTGCGTCCGCAGAACATCTCGAACCTGATCGTCCAGAACGGCTACATCCTCATCCTCGCCATCGGCATGGTGATGGTCATCGTGGCCGGGCACATCGACCTCTCGGTCGGCTCGATCGCCGCGTTCGTCGGCGCCATGTCCGGTGTCTTCGCCGTCAACATGGGCCTGCCGTGGTTCGTCTCGATCGTGCTCTCGCTGCTCATCGGAGCTCTGGTGGGAGCCTGGCAGGGCTTCTGGATCGCCTTCGTGGGGATACCCGCGTTCATCGTGACCTTGGCGGGCATGCTGATCTTCCGCGGCCTGGCGCTCGTCGTCCTCGGCAACGCGAACATCGGCTCGTTCCCGATCGAGTACCGCGCCCTGGGCAACGGCTTCCTCACCGACCTGTTCGGCGAGACCGAGGGTCTCGACCCGCTGTCGCTCGGCGTCGGCGCGCTCGCGATCATCGCGTTCACCGTGCAGTCGGTCCGCACCCGCCGCGGCCGCCAGAAGTACAACCAGGGCGTCGAGCCGGGCGCCTGGTTCGTCACCAAGCTCGTCCTCATCGCCCTCGTCGTCGCCGCGTTCGCGTTCGCGCTCTCGTCGTTCAAGGGCATCCCGGTGACCCTGATCGTCCTGGCCGTCCTCGTCCTCGTCTACGGCGTCGTGATGAACCGCTCGGTCTTCGGCCGCCACGTCTACGCCATCGGCGGCAACCTGCACGCCGCGGAGCTCTCGGGCATCAAGACGCGCAACGTCACCTTCTGGCTGTTCGTCAACATGGGCGTCCTCGCGGCGCTGGCCGGACTCGTCTTCACCGCCCGCCTCAACCTGGCGGGCCCGAAGGCCGGCGACGGCTTCGAGCTCGAGGCCATCTCGGCCGCGTTCATCGGCGGCGCGGCCGTCCAGGGCGGCGTCGGCACCATCGGCGGCGCGATCCTCGGTGGTCTGATCATCGGCGTCCTGAACAACGGCATGTCGATCATGGGCATCGGCATCGAGTGGCAGCAGGCGGTCAAGGGCCTCGTGCTCCTGCTCGCGGTCGCCTTCGACGTCTACAACAAGCGCCGCTCCGGCGGACGCTAGCCGCTCCGGTCGTGGCCGACTGGTCGCGGTTCCTGCCGCTCAGCTCCGGAGCCTCGGTCGACGAGTCGGGGGTCAGCAATGACTGGCGCCCGCTCGTCGCGGATCGGCTCGACCGGCTCGCCGTCCTGGCCGCCTCCCCCTCCTTCACGGAGGGCGGGGCGGCCAGTGCCGTCTCCACCCCTCTTCTCGGCGCCCTCGTCGTGCGGCTCTCCAGCAGCACGACGCAGCGGCTCGCCGCACGCCTCGGCGCCCGCGAGGCCGCCGATCCCCCCGCCCCGGCAGCGCTGCCGGCAGCGCTCACCGCCCTCGCCACCGCGCGCCGCGCCGGACACGGCCCCACCGGCGTCGCCGAGCTGGTCGAAGCCGTCCGGGTCGAGCTCGCTCTCGCCCCCGAGACCGTGCTCCCCGAGAAGGTGAGCGGCGCCGTCGCGGTGGACCGCTCCCTCCGCGCCCCGCTCGCCATCCGCGCCGCCGCCCGCGGCAGCTCGCTCGTGCCGACCGACGCCTCCTGGTCGCTCGGCTCCGGCCCCGCCGTCCGCGCCCCGGCCGGCGAGATCCTCCGCTTCCTGCTCGACCTCGGGCCGTTCCCCACCGGCGTCGGTCCCGAGACGGACGCATAGCCCGCCGTAGCATCGGAGGATGACGCGCTCACTGCCGAGAAGCTCCCCCTCCGCCCACTCCCTCGACGCCGCCGGGGTGCTCGACCTCCTCGACGCGGTGGAGGCGGCACCCGGCGTCGAGTTGCACGGCCTGATGGTCGTGCACGCCGGCGCCGTGGTCGCCGAGGGCTGGTGGGCGCCGTACTCTGCCGAGCGGCTGCACCTGCTCTACTCGCTCAGCAAGAGCTTCACCGCCGCGGCGGTCGGCCTCGCGGTGGGCGAGGGACTCGTCGACCTCGACGCGACCGTCCTCTCCTTCTTCCCGGAGCTGGACGCCGAGATCACGGATCCGCGCTCGCGCTCGATCCGCGTCCGCGACGTCCTCGCGATGGCGAGCGGGCACTCCGCCGAGACCATCGATCGGGCGCGCGAGCTCGATCCCCTCGACATGGTCCGCGGCTTCCTGCTGCTGCCGCCGGAGCAGGAGCCGGGCAGCGTCTTCGCCTACAACCAGCCCTGCACCTTCGCCGCCGCCGCGATCGTGCAGCGCGTGAGCGGCCTGCCGCTGACCGAGTACCTCCGTCCCCGACTGCTCGACCCACTCGGGATCGGCGACGTCGCCTGGATCCGTGACGCCTCCGACCGCGAGATCGGCTTCAGCGGGCTGCACACCACGACGGAGGCGGCGGCCGCACTCGGTCAGCTCTACCTGCAGGACGGGCGCTGGGACGAGACCGCGGTCCTCTCGCCGGAGTGGGTCGCCGAGGCGTCGACCGCCCACGTCGCCACTCCCCCGGCCGACTCCCCCGACTGGGAGCAGGGCTACGGCTTCCAGTTCTGGCGCTCGCTGCACGGCTACCGGGCCGACGGCGCCTACGGCCAGTTCAGCCTGATCCTGCCCGAGCACGACCTCGTCGTCGCGATCACCGGGCAGAGCACCGACACCGGCGCACTCCTCGCCGCGGTCTGGGAGCACCTGCTGCCGGCGGTCGGCCGCGGCTCGACGGCCGACGCCGACGCGCGGCTGCTCGAGCGGCTCGGCTCGCTCGGGCTCGCGCCGCTCCCCGCGCTGTCCGCTGCTCCCGAGCCCGGGCGCTACTCGGCCGCGGCCGGGTCGGCGATCCGCTCGCTGACCGGGGTGGAGATCGCGGGCGACGTCGCCGGCTGGACCCTCGCGCTGATCGAGGGCGAGGAGCGGCTGCTGCTCGCCCCCGGCAGCGGCGAGTGGACGGTGACGGACGCGTTCGCGGCGAGCGCCGGCCCGGGCGACGACGGGACCCTGCTGGTCGACGTGATCTTCCTCGAGACGCCGCACCGCCTGCACCTCGCGCTCGACCCCACCGCCGGCACCTTCACGGCGCGCTGGCAGACGGAGCCCCTGCACGAGGGCCCGCTCGCGCTGCTGCGCGCCCCGCGCTCCCGGCTGGTCGAGTAGCCCCGCGGGGGCGTCTCGAGCGGCGAAGCCGCTTCGCGTCTCAGTGGTCAGGGAAAGGACGCGGCTGCGCCGCGACATGCTGGTCGAGTAGCCCCGCAGGGGCGTATCGAGACCCCCCGTCACCAGCAGGACGGGTCTGCAGACTCAGCGTTCTGACGGTGGTGGATCTCGATACGCCCGCTCCGCGGGCTACTCGATCAGCATGATTCCGCGAACGGACCCGCAGTGGGCCTCGCGCCCCGAGTAGAGCCCGCCCCGCGTCCACTCGCGGGCGCGGAGTCGCGCGAGTGGACCCGAAGCGGCCTCCGCAGCCCCGCTAGGCCCGGCACCGCGTCCACTCACGCTCCCTTTCATGCTGGTCGAGTAGCCCCGCAGGGGCGTATCGAGACCCACCGCGCTCAGCAGGCCGGGCCTGCAGACTTGACTCCGAACGGTGGTGGATCTCGATACGCCCGCTTCGCGGGCTACTCGATCAGCATGAAGTCCCCGCCGCCTGGTCGGCGAACCTCGGAACGCACGCCGCATGCTGATCGAGTAGCCCGAAGGGGCGTATCGAGACCCACGCCCGCCGGCGAAGCCGAGCCCACCCCTCGCTTAATGTTGACGTCGCCATGTACGGTCGAGGTGCGATGTTTGCGTGAACATCGGTCCGGCGTGCAAAGGAGCACAGCATGAGTCCTCGACAGCGATCCGTGGCGGCGGGAGTGGCGGCCCTCCTCGCGGCCGTCCTCCTCGGAGCGGGAGTGTCGCCCGCAGCGGCCGCCCCCTCCGGTGTGGTCACCGACCCGAACGACGGCGTCCCGCGGACGAGTCCGCCGCCCGTCTACACCGACTACCCCGCGATCCAGGACCCGGGCCGCGCCGCCGCCGACTACTTCCAGCCCTCCTGGTACGACACCGACGGCCGCCACATCCAGGCGCACGGCGGCCAGATCGTGACGACCGAGGAGAACGGCCAGGAGGTGCAGTACTGGTACGGCGAGGACCGCACCAAGGGCTACTGGAGCAGCCCCGGCGTCGCGGTCTACCGCTCGACCGACGGCCACAACTGGGAGAACAAGGGGGTCGCGCTGCGCAGCGTCGCCACCCCCGACGACCTGAAGTCCCCCTACTTCGACGCCCTCTACGACACCGTCGACGACGCCGGCCAGCCCCGCGCCGAGCGCATCGCCGAGCTCGACTACCACCTCGACACCACGCAGGCCTCGCCCAACACCGCGATCTTCGAGCGGCCGAAGGTGCTCTTCAACGAGAAGACCGGCAAGTGGGTCATGTGGTGGCACTCCGACGGCCGGATCACCCCCGGCGGCAGTACCTACGCGCGGTCGATGGCGGGAGTCGCGACCTCCGACAGCCCGACCGGCCCCTTCACGATGCAGGGCGTCTACCGGCTCTACAACCGCCCGAACTACCAGGCCTGCACCACCTCGGCGGTCCCCGGCCAGGCGCGCGACATGACCGTCTTCCAGGACGAGGACGGCACCGCGTACATCTCCTACTCCTCCGAGGAGAACTACTCCCTCTACATCGCGAAGCTCGACGCGGACTACACGAACGTCGAGCGCACGACCACGACGGACACGCTCGACGCCGGCCAGTACTCCGCCGACGGCACCTACCCCTACGTCTTCGCCGACGGGAAGGCCGGAGCGCCGGTCCGCGGCGCCGACTTCCAGATCGTGAAGGAGTGCGGCCACCTCGAGGCGCCCGCGATCTTCGCGAACGGCGGGAAGTACTACACGATCGCCTCCGGAGCGACCGGCTGGGCGCCCAACCCGCAGACCTACTACACGGCCGACTCGATCCTCGGCTCGTGGATCCGCGGAGTGGAGAAGGGCGACGTCAACGAGAACGTCGCCTACAACGCGATCACCGAGGGCGGCGACGGACTCCTCTCCGTCGGCGACACCCGGAAGACCACCTTCGGCTCGCAGTCCACCAACGTCCTGACCCTCGCGCCCGGCAAGTACGTCTACATGGGCGACCGCTGGGCCGACGGCGAATCGAACTCGAACTACGTCTGGCTCCCGATGACCGTCGGCGAGAACGGCCGCCTCGAGATGCGCAACCCCGCCGTCGAGGACCCGGCGCGCTGGGCCGCGGGCTGGAACGAGTCCTACTGGGACGACAAGGGCGTCGGAGCCGGCACCTGGTCGGTCGTCGACGACCGCCTCCCCGAGGCGGTGCGCCGGAACGCCGACGTCACCGCCGTCCTGCCCGCGACGGTCTCGGTGACGACCGACACCGCCACCCGCGACGTCGCGGTCACCTGGGCGCCGACCGGCCCCGCGCTCCTCGGCACGCTGACGGTGACGGGCACGCTCGCCGCCGACTCCGAGTTCGCGACCGGCCGCACCTTCACCCGCACCATCGAGGTCGCGGAGCCCGGGATCGCGAACCTCGCGCCCGGCGCCTCGCTGACGGTCTCGAGCCGCACCGACCTCGCGCCGACGCTGATCGACGGCAACGTGAAGGCGAAGGGCTGGGACGACTGGACCGGCACCGGCTACCCCCGCGACAGCCGGCTCGCCTTCTCCTGGAGCAGCCCGCAGAACCTCGACTCCGTGACCGTGCACGCCTTCAAGGACGGCGCGACCGCCACCTGGCCCTCGCGCATCGAGGTCGAGTACCAGGTGAACGGTGCCTGGACCACGAGCACCGTCGCCGCGACCCTCTCGCAGGCCGCGACCGACGCCGCGCCGACCGTCGCCCTCGACCTGTCGTCGCTGCCGGACACCACCGGCCTCCGCCTGCACCTGACGAGCGCCGCGAACACCTGGCAGTCGATCGCCGAGGTGCAGATCTGGGGCACCGCGCCTCCCGTGAACGTCTGCCGGGTGAAGGGCGCCGCCGTCTCGGCGTCGTTCAGCCAGACCAAGTGGGCGACCCTGCCCGCCGGCAACGCCTGCGACGGCAGCGTCGCGACCGCGTGGTCGACCTGGACCGATCAGGCGCTCGCGGGCAGCGCGGACTTCACGCTGACCAACACGGAGGCGCACCGCGTCGCCGGACTGTCGTTCACCAACACCGAGGGCACGCTCGCCTCGGTGAGCATCGCCTACCGCGGCACCGACGGCGTCTGGCGTCCGACCTCCGCGCAGAACGTCGCTCCCGCGGCGAACGGCGCGCTGACGACGATCCCCTTCACCGCGGTCGACGCCACGGGGCTGAAGCTCAGCTTCTCGACGCCGAACTCGTACCTGAAGATCACCGAGATCGTGGTGCCCGAGGCGGCGGCTCCGGCGCTGAAGGTGCCGGCCGTCGTGTCGTCGCGCTGCATCGCCGGCAAGGCGGTGCTGTCGGTGACGGCGACCAATGGCGAGACCGCGCCGATCGGCGTCACCGTCTCGTCCGCGTACGGGCAGAAGGCCTTCGCGAGCGTCGCGGCGGGCGCGAACGCCACACACAGCTGGACCACCCGCCAGGCCGCGATGCCCGCCGGCGAGGTCCTCGTGACCGCGACGTCCGGCCCGTCCACCCTCGAGCAGAAGGTGAGCTACCCGGCCCGCACCTGCTGACCCCCTGGATCTCGATACGCCCGCTCCGCGGGCTGCTCGATCAGCATGAACCGCGCAGCGGCCCACTCCGTGCTGGTCGAGTAGCCGCGGTACGCGGCGTATCGAGACCCACCGCCATCAGCAGCGCAGGTCGGCAGACTCGTCCTGCTGACGCGCGTGGATCTCGATACGCCCGCTCCGCGGGCTACTCGATCAGCATGAAGTGCCGCCCGCCCCTGCTGAGCCTCAGCCCGCTCGCATGCTGGTCGAGCAGCCGCGCAACGCCCCCCTCCGTGCTGGTCGATCAGTCCCGCAACGGCGCCCCTCATGCTGGTCGAGGAGCCGCGCAGCGGTGCCCCTCATGTTGGTCGAGGAGCCGCTCAGCGGTGCCCGTCATGTTGGTCGAGTAGCCGCGCAGCGGCGTATCGAGACCCACCGTCACCAGCAGAGCAGGTCTGCAGACCCGTCCTGCTGACGCGCGTGGATCTCGATACGCCCGCTCTGCGGGCTACTCGATCAGCATGAACTGCCGCCCTCGCGTGCTCGCGGAGCGGCCTCCCGAGACCACTGCACCCGGAAGCGGGGTCTCCCCCGCCCGCCCGCCACTGATAGGAATCTCAGGCCGGTGCATCGCCGCGTCCGGCAGAACGGGAACCTCAGTGATCCGCACCACCCGCGCCGTCCTCGCGACCGCGGTCCCCACCGCCGCCCTCGCGCTGAGCGTCCTCCTCGCCTCGGCGGCCGTCGCTCCGGAGGCGGTCACCGCACCGGAGAGCACGCCGACGGCCGCGCCCGTCCCCGTCGCCACGTCGTCCGCCTCGCCGACGGCGCTGCCCTGGCCGTCGCCCGCGACGCGCAGCGAGCACGGCTCCGACACGGATCCGACGACCGCCTGCTGCACGGTCCCCCCGGAGGAGTCCGCCCCCGCCGCACCTCTGGACGACGACAGCGCGGACGTCTCCCCCGACGGCACCTCCCCGACGGCGACTCCCGCGCCCCAGGACCCCGAGCACCTCCCCGAGCAGCACGACGCCGGCGGCGTCGACGTGGGCGTCAGCATCGACCCGCCGAGCACCCCCGGCGCCCTGTCGATGACCGTCGCCGGATCGGCGTCCACTCTGGTCGAGTCCGGCTCCACCGCGGTGCGCCGGCAGTTCCTCGGCGCCCTGCCCGCCGTCACGGTCGCGGACACCCGCGGCTCCGCGGCGGGCCCGGCCGTCTCCGGCTGGTACGTGCTCGGCTCCGCGAGCGACTTCACCGGGGCGAGCGGCGGCTCGATCGGCGCCGCGCACCTCGGCTGGACCCCGGAGCTCACCGGCCCCGGCGGTGCGGTCTCCGCGGGCCCCCGCGTCGCAGGTGTCCTCGACGGCGGCTCGGGCGTGCGCGACGCGGTGCTCCTCAGTACTGCCGACGACTCCCCCGCGGGATCCGGATCCTGGTCCGCCACCGCGGACCTGCTCCTCGCCACCGAGCCGACCGTCGCCGCCGGCTCCTACCGCTCGACGCTCACCCTCTCGCTCTTCGAGTGAGCCGGGGCTCGCGCTCCGCGTCCAGCACCGCGCAGGACGGCGCGCGCTCAGTCCTGTGCGACCGCGACCGTGACGACGAGCGCCGAGTGCACCACCGGCTCCGAGACCGCGAGGTAGCCCTCCGCACCCTCGATCCACGCCTCCGTCGCCCCCTCGCGGGTGCGGAAGAGCACCGCGTCCCCGCTCGAGGACCCGCGGCCGTCGGCCTTGGTCACGGCCCGGGTCCGCAGCTCCTGCAGCACCTGCTCCGCGCTCGCGCTCCCCGACGCGATCCGCTCGCGCACCGCACGGGTCCGGGCGGCGGCGATGCCGATCCCGCGACCGGTGGCCAGCGCGGCGACGACGGCGCCGTCGCAGTGGGCGATGCTGATCCGCATCCGCTCGAGCGCCGGGTGCTCGCCGCCGAGCACCGGGCGGCCGTGCGGGCCGCCGCACTGCCCGCAGCGCGCATCGACGCGGACGTCGAGCGGGTCGATCCCGAGCGTCTCGGCAGCGAGCTCGCGGACGAGCACGCGGCCGAGGAGGAAGCCGTCGCGCACCTCGCGGCGGCCGGTGGCCTCGTAGCGCAGGCGCTCGGCGAGGGTGAGCAGCCGGAGCATCCGGTGCCGGGCGGAGTCGAGGACCTCGGGGCGCGCCCAGCGCAGCTGGACGTCGTCGGTGGCGAGGAGGGGGAGACCGGTCATGCGCCGCACGGTACGCCGCGCAGGCGACATCGGCGTGACGGGCCGGTGACCGGGCGGCGTCCGGGCGGACTCAGCGCGGGAGCATCCGCGTCGTCTTGACTGGGCGGGTGCAGACGTTCCTCCCCGTCCCCGACCTCCGCGCGAGCGCCCGCGCCCTCGACAGCAAGCGGCTCGGCAAGCAGCGGATCGAGACGCTGCAGATCATGCGTGCGCTCACCGTGCCCGGCTACGGCTGGCAGCACCACCCCGCTGTGCGGATGTGGCGCGGCTACCGGCCGGCGGTGATGGCCTACCAGCGCGAGACCTGCGACGCCTGGACCGACCGCGGCTTCGCCGACACCTGCCTCGAGAAGACCGAGGCGGCGCTGGCGACGCAGCGCGCCGACCTGGCGCTGTACCGCGCCGGAGAGATCGAGCTTCCGCCCTGGTTCGGCCGCGACGACGTGCACCTGTCGCACCGCTCCAAGCTGGTGGAGAAGGACCCGGAGCACTACGCGCCGCTCTTCCCGGACACCCTGCCGGGGCTCGACTACGTCTGGCCGGTCACCGGTTGACGGCCCGTCGCGGGAGGCCGATCCGCACCCCCGTCGACGCTCGCGGGGCGCACGGAATGCGCGTCGCTCGCGCACAGGCCCTTTTCAGGCCCCCGACCGGCCCTTCGTCATTCGCGGTTCTGCGGTTAGTCTGTCGGGGTTGACCCGGCGCAGTGGGCGTCCGGGGCGTCGGTGGCGGCCGTCGCGATGATCGGGGGTTACCCGAAGGAGAAGGTTTGGCGTCCGACAGCAGGACAACTGGTGGCGTGATCAAGGCGATCGTGGGCTTCCTCGGCATGAGCGTCGTGGCAGGAGTCCTCGTGACCGCCACCGTCACTCCTGCCGTGGCGATCGCCGGCGTCGCCGCGAACCAGTCCATCGGAGTGTTCGACGGTCTCCCCGAGTACCTCGAGGTCGACAAGCTCTCCGAGAAGAGCAACATCTACGCGACCCGCGCCGACGGCTCCCCGCAGCTGCTCGCCTCCTTCTATGTCGAGAACCGCATCGAGGTCCCGCTGGACCAGATCTCGCAGTTCGCGAAGGACGCCGCCGTGTCCGG
Source organism: Rathayibacter sp. VKM Ac-2857 (assembly GCF_013205025.1). GTDB lineage: Bacteria > Actinomycetota > Actinomycetes > Actinomycetales > Microbacteriaceae > Rathayibacter. Next base: position 503,895 of record NZ_JABMLE010000002.1, read on the forward strand.
CGAGGACCCCCGCTTCTACGAGCACGGCGGAGTCGACCTCCCCGGCACCCTGCGCGCCGTCGCGCAGACCTACGTGCTCGGCAACGACACGCAGGGCGGCTCCTCCATCACGCAGCAGTACGTGAAGAACGTGCTGGTCGAGAAGGCCGTCCGCAACATCACCGACGAGGCCGAGCGCGCCGCCGCGATCGACGCCGCGACGCGCACCTCCCCCGAGCGCAAGCTCCGCGAGATGAAGCTCGCGATCGGCCTCGAGAAGGAGTACTCGAAGGACCAGATCCTCCAGGGCTACCTCAACATCGCCTTCTTCGGCGGCACCACCTACGGCATCGAGACCGCCGCCAACTACTACTACAACACCACCGCCGCGAACCTCACCGTCGCCCAGGCCGCGAGCCTCATCGCGATCGTGAACAACCCGGCCGTGCTCCGCCTCGACCAGCCGGACAACCCCGATAACGGCGCCGCGAACGGCTACCTGCGCAACAAGGACCGCCGCGACTACATCATCGGCAAGATGCTGGAGGAGGGGAAGATCTCCCAGGAGGATCACGACGCCGCCGTCGCGTCGCCGATCGAGCCGCAGATCACCGAGCCGAGCACCGGCTGCTCCACCGCCGGCGACGCGGGCTACTTCTGCGACTACGTCACCAACATCCTCAAGAACGACCCGGTGTTCGGCGACGACGAGGACACCCGCTGGACGAACTTCCGCCGCGGCGGCCTCGACGTCTACACGACGCTCGACGTCGACCTGCAGAACGCGGCGGTCGCGGCCGTCAACGCGCAGGTCCCGCAGACCTGGAACTTCGACGTCGGAGCGGTGTCCGTCAGCGTCGAGGTCGGCTCGGGCCGCGTCCTCGCGATGACGCAGAACAAGAAGTACTCGCAGGACCCGGACGTGCTCGCGGCCGACCCCTCCTACAGCGCCATCAATCTCAGCACCGACCGCGCCTACGGCGGCTCCTCGGGCATCCAGCCCGGCTCCACCTACAAGCTCTTCACCCTGGTGGAGTGGCTGAAGGAGGGGCACAGCATCAACGAGTCGGTGGACGGGACGCGGAAGCCGATCTGGGGGTCCTTCGAGGACTCCTGCGAGCCCGGCGGCACCAACTACGCCGGCTCGACCAGCGCCAAGAACGACGAGGGCGGGAACGGCCAGGTCGGCACCGCCGTCGACTTCACCAAGACCTCGCTCAACACGGGCTTCGTCGGCATGGCCCGTGAGCTCGACCTGTGCGCCATCCGCAACACGGCAGCGGACATGGGCGTGAAGCGGGGCAACGGCGAGGAGCTCGAGCACAACCCGTCGTCCGTGCTCGGAACCAACTACGTCTCCCCGCTCTCGATGGCCGGCGCCTTCGCCACCATCGCGTCCGGCGGCTCGACCTGCGACTCGATCGCGATCGACAAGATCACCGACGCGACCGGAGCCGAGCAGCCCGTGCCGTCCGCGAACTGCCGCCAGTCGATCGACCGGAACGTCGCCGCGACCGCGGCGATCGCCCTGCAGTCGACGTTCTCCGGCGGTGGCACGGCTTTCCAGTCGCGGACCGGCGACGGAGTTCCGCTGATCGGCAAGACCGGTACGACCGATGACGCGATGGCCACCTGGATGACCGGGGCCAGCACCCGCGTCGCGACCGCGGTCGGCGTCTTCAACATCAAGGGCGACGCGAACCTCCGCCTCGGCCGCTTCTCCTTCGACTCCGGCTCCGCGGCCACGGCGCGGCACCGCATCTGGCCCGTCGTGATGCGCGCCGCCGATGCCCGCTACGGCGGCACGGCCTTCCCCGAGGCCGACGGCTCGCTGCAGGTCGTCCCCCGCATCAACGTCCCCGACGTGACCGGCCTGTCGGTCGGCGACGCCCGGGCGAAGCTCGAGGCGGCCGGCTTCAGCGTGAGCGAGGGCGCCGCCGAGGCGAACTCCGCCGCGTCCGGCACGGTCGTCCGCCAGAGCCCCTCCGGCACCGCGACCCGCGGCACCACGGTGACGATCGTCCCGAGTTCGGGTCCGGCGCCCGCCCCCGCCCCGACCGCGGATCCCGCCGCTCCGGCGGCCCCCGCTGCCGGTCAGCAGACGGTGCCGAACGTGGTCGGCCAGGACCTCGAGACCGCCAAGGCCGCGTTCGCCTCGGCCGGCTTCTCGAAGATCACCCTGTCCTGCACCGAGAACGGCAACGCCCCCGACGCCGGCCAGGTGACGGGCCAAGACCCCGCGGGCGGCAGCGGCGTCGCCCCCGACGCCACCCTCCGCGTCGCCATCACCGCGAAGAAGTGCCCGTAGCCCTCACCCACGGCACCTGAAACCGCCTGCCGGAGCCCGAGCCTCATGCTGGTCGAGTAGCCCCGCAGGGGCGTATCGAGAACCACCGTCCTCAGCAGGGCAGGTCTGCAGACTCACCTTCTGACGCCGGCGGATCTCGATACGCCCGCTCCGCGCGCTACTCGATCAGCATGGACGTGGTGCGGCCGAGCCTGCAGCAGCACCGCGAGCATGCTGGTCGAGTAGCCCCGCAGGGGCGTATCGAGACCCACCGTCTCCAGCAGGACGGGTCTGCAGACTCAGCGTCCCGACGGTGGTGGATCTCGATACGCCCGCTCCGCGCGCTACTCGATCAGCATGGACGTGGTGCGGCCGAGCCTGAAGCAGCACCGCGAGCATGCTGGTCGAGTAGCCCCGCAGGGGCGTATCGAGACCCGCCGTCCTCAGCAGGGCGGGTCTGCAGACTCAGCTTCTGACGCTGGTCAATCTCGATACGCCCGCTCCGCGGCCTACTCGATCAGCATGGACGTGGTGCGGCCGAGCCTCCAGCAGCACCGCGAGCATGCTGGTCGAGTAGCACCGCAGGGGCGTATCGAGACCCACCGTCCTCAGCAGGGCGGGTCTGCAGACTCAGGTTCTGACGCCGGCGGATCTCGATACGCCCGCTCCGCGCGCTACTCGATCAGCAAGAGAGTAGGGGCGCGTCAGCCGCGGCCGCGCAGCGCGCCGACGATGGCCACCGTCGCGTAGTGCACGATCAGCGCCGCGATCCCGAAGCAGGCCAGCCCCCCGCTCGCCTCCGACCAGGGGCGGTGCGCGTCGGTCATGCTGCCGGGCATCACGATGTCGAGGGCGAAGAAGCCGACCGCGAGTCCGAAGCAGACGAAGCTGATGACCAGGAGCGCGCGGACCGCCTTGCCGACCGGGTCGTAGTAGCGCGGGTTCGACATCGTGCCTCCGGTTCTCGTCCCACGTGTCTATCCGCCCGCGCGACCCCCCGCAACCACTCGACACCCCACCCCTCCTCCCCCCGGACGCACGAAACCCCCGGCCTCCCCCTCCGCGAGATGCCACTTGTGCACGCGACACGCCGTGAAAAGCGTGCACAAGTGGCATCTCGCGGGAGGGACGCCGGGGGCGTCCGCTCACCAGAAGGTGCGGGGTCAGGCTGCCAGAGGCAGGGTCGCCATTGAGGTGACGACGAGGTCGCGCGCGACCGCGTCGACGCGGACGGCGCCGCCGTCGGTCACGTCGCCGGAGACGAACAGGTCGGCGATGCGGTCGTCGACCCAGCGCTGCACCAGGCGGCGGAGCGGGCGGGCGCCGTACTGCGGCTCGTAGCCGTGCTCGGCGAGCCAGTCGACCGCGGCCTCGGAGACCTCGAGCGACACGTCGCGCGAGGCGAGCCGCGCACGGCTGGCCTCCAGCACCAGCCCGACGATCTCGCGCAGCTGCGCACGGCCGAGTCGACGGAACAGCACGATCTCGTCGATCCGGTTGAGGAACTCCGGCCGCATCGCCTCGCGGAGCCGGCCCATCACGCGATCGTGCAGGTCCTTCTCCGAGGCGAAGCCCTCGGCCGACTCGTCGCTCTGCGCGACGAAGCCGAGCGCGCCGGAGCGCGAGGCGAGGAACTCCGACCCCAGGTTCGAGGTCATGATGATCACCGTGTTCCGGAAGTCGACCGTGCGGCCCTGACCGTCGGTCAGGCGTCCGTCGTCGAGCACCTGCAGCAGCAGGTTGAAGACGTCCGGGTGGGCCTTCTCGATCTCGTCGAAGAGCACGACCGAGTACGGGTTGCGGCGCACGCGCTCGGTCAGCTGACCGGCCTCGTCGTAGCCGACGTACCCGGGAGGGGAGCCGACCAGCCGCGAGACGGTGTGCCGCTCGCCGAACTCGCTCATGTCGAAGCGGATCACCGACTGCTCGTCGGCGAACAGCGAGCCGGCCAGCGTGCGGGCGAGCTCCGTCTTGCCGACGCCGGTGGGGCCCAGGAAGAGGAAGGAGCCGACGGGCCGCGAGGAGTCGCCCATCCCGGTCCGGCTGCGGCGGACGGCGCGCGCGACCGCGGCGACCGCGGCGTCCTGACCGATGACGCGCTGGTGCAGCTCGGTCTCGAGCTGCGCGAGACGGTCGCGCTCCCCCTCGGTCAGCCGCGACACCGGGATGCCGGTGGCACGAGCGACGACCGCAGCGATCTCGGCCTCGCCGACGACCGCCTCCTGCGAGACGGCTCCCCCGGCGGTCGCCGCATCGAGCGACGCCTGGACCGCGGTGATCTCGTCGCGCAGGCGCGACGCCTCCTCGTAGTGCTCGGCCGAGACGGCCGCGTTCTTGTCGCCCTCGAGGGTCGCGAGCTGCGCGAGCAGCGCGTCGGTGTCGACACCCGCGCCGAGCTTCAGGCGCAGACGCGCGCCGGCCTGGTCGATCAGGTCGATCGCCTTGTCGGGCAGCACCCGGTCGGGCAGGTAGCGGGCGGAGAGCTCGACGGAGGCGCGCAGGGCGTCGTCGGTGAAGGCCACGCGGTGGTGCTCCTCGTACGCGCCGCGGAGGCCGTGCAGGATCGCCACGGCGTCCTCGATGCTCGGCTCGCCGATGCGGACCGGCTGGAACCGGCGCTCGAGGGCCGGGTCCTTCTCGATGGTGCGGTACTCCTTGAGCGTGGTCGCACCGATCAGGTGCAGCTCGCCGCGGGCCAGCCGGGGCTTGAGGATGTTCCCCGCGTCCATGCCGCCCTCGCCCGCGCCCCCGGCGCCGACGACGGTGTGCACCTCGTCGATGAAGACGATCAGCTCACCCGAGTGGGCCGCGATCTCGTCCATCGTCGTGGTGAGGCGCTCCTCGAAGTCGCCGCGGTAACGGGTGCCCGCGAGCATGGCGGGCAGGTCGAGCGAGACGACGCGCTTGTCGCGCAACTGCTCCGGGACCTCGCCGGCCACGATCGCGCGGGCCAGGCCCTCGACGACCGCGGTCTTGCCGACGCCGGCCTCGCCGACGAGCACCGGGTTGTTCTTGGTGCGGCGGCTGAGGATCTCGACGGCCTGCTCGATCTCGTCGGAGCGGCCGATCACCGGGTCGAGCCGGCCCTCGCGTGCGAGCTCGGTGAGGTCGGTGCCGAACTTGTCGAGCATCGGGGTCTCGGACGCGGGTGCGCCCTGCTCGGGGACGATCTGCTCGCCGGCGACGGTCTCGCGCAGGCCCTGGGTGAGCGCCTCGGCGGTCACTCCCGCGCGGGCGAGGACCTGCCCGGCGGGCGCGTCCTGGCCGAGCACGAGCGCGAAGAAGAGGTGCTCGGGGTCGATGTAGGTCGAGCCGCTGGAGCGGGCGACCTGGTAGGAGTGGAAGAGCGCGCGCTGAGCGCTCGGGGTGATGGTCGCCGCGTTCTGCGAGGCCGGGGCCTCGCTCGCCTGCGGCAGGCGCGCCTCCGTGGCGGTCGCGATGGCGCCGGGGTCGACGCCGATGCGGCGGACCGCCTGCGACACGGCCTCGTCGTCGACGAGGACCCGCAGCACGTGCAGAGCGTCGAGCTCGGTCTGGCCGCGCTCGAGGGCGAAGCGTCCTGCGGACTGCAGGATGCTCTGGGTGCGTGCGCTGAGGAAGCGGCTGAGGTCGATGGACCGCGCCGCGCGGGCGCGCTCACCGTCGAGGTAGCGGGCGAGGAAGTCGTCGAACGAGCTCGCTCCGGCCTCGTTGTAGTTGTCGGGCACCAGTCCTCCTGAAAGAGTTGAGTCACTTGCACTCAAGTTCAACGCAGGGGGCCCTCCCCTATTCCCTTCCGCGAGATGCCACTTGTGCACGCCTTTCACGGCGTGTCGCGTACGCAAGTGGCATCTCGCGGGGGGGGCTATGGCTTCGCTGACGACCGGGCAGCGCCGGCGCTGTACTCTCCTCCGGACCGTGGGTACGGTCGGAGCATGGCGGATCGAGTCTCGAAGGGTGCACGCGCGAGCGCGGTGCGCTCGTCCGCACCCTCCCTGGCGAATGTCCGGCACCACCGCGCCGAACTCCTTGCTCTGGCGCTCCGTTCCGGGATCACCGGTATCTCCGTGTTCGGCTCCGTGGCCCGAGGCGCGTCGACGGAGAGCAGCGACATCGACCTCCTGGTCGACGCCGACCCCGAGACGAGCTACTTCACCCTGGCGTCGTTCGCTCTCGAAGCAGAAGCGCTGCTCGGTCATCCCGTCGATGCGGTGTTCCGCTCCGGCCTCCGCGCGCGGCGGGACGACAGCCTCCTCCGTGACGAGGTACCGCTGTGACCGATCGCGCCGCACGCTGGCTCGCGCTGATCGTCGAGGACTGCGAGAAGGCCCGAGGCCTCGTCCAGCGAGGACATGCCGCCTTCGAGGAGGATCCGGCTCTTCCGCTCGCGTTCGAGGCATTGGCCAACCGGATCGGGGACCTGGCGAAACGGCTCGTGCACCTCGATCCGGTCCAGTTCTCGGAACCGCTCTGGTCCATTGCCGCGAAGAACCGCGACTTCATCGTGCATCACTACGACATCGTCGATCGCGATCGACTGTGGCTCACCGTGGCGAACGACTTCCCCTCCGTCGACGAACTCGCTCGGCAGAAGCTCGCCGACAGCGACTCCGATGCCTGACTTCTCTCCTCGCTGACGCCGTGGAGCTGGAGTTCGAGGGGGTCGTGTGGTTCTGGCGAGGTCCGGCGCCGTGGCACTTCGTGAGCGTGCCCGCGGAGCAGGTCGAGGCGGTCACCGCCATCGCCGCGCATGTCAGCTACGGGTGGGGCATGGTGCCTGCGGCGGTGGAGCTCGGCGCGAGCCGGTGGACGACCTCGCTCTGGCCGAAGGACGGCGGGTTCGTCGTGCCGATCAACGCGGCGGTGCGCCGAGCGGAGGACGTCGAGGTCGACTCCGTCGTGCGGCTGCGCTTGACCATCGCGGCCTAGGCGCCGGACGGAGTATCTCGCACGAAGAGGAGGCACGGACCCTGTCCGGTCCGTGCCTCCCTGTGCGCCGACGCGCGTTTCTCCGGGGTGGGAGCTCTAGGGGACGATGTGGCCCGCTGCGCGGAACAGCTCGTACCACTCCGGCCGGGTGAGCGGCAGGTCGGAGCCGAGGGCTGCATCGCGCACGCGCTGCTCGTTCGTCGTGCCGAGGACGACCTGCATCTTCGCCGGGTGGCGGGTGATCCAGGCGGTCGCGACGGCGAGGGGCGGGACGTCGTACTGGGCGGCCAGGCGGTCGAGGACCGCGTTCAGCTCGCCGTACTCGGGGTTGTCGAGGAAGACGCCGGTGAAGAAGCCGCTCTGGAACGGCGACCAGGCCTGCACCGTGATGTCGTTCAGGCGGCAGTAGTCGAGGATGCCCGCGTCGCGCATCACCGACTGGTCCTCGGCGATCATGTTCGAGGCCACGCCCTGCGCGATCATCGGCGAGTGCGTGATCGAGAGCTGCAGCTGGTTCGCGACGATCGGCTGGTTCAGCGACTTCTTGAGCAGCTCGATCTGGTACGGCGTCTGGTTGGAGACACCGAAGTGCTTGACCTTGCCGGCCGCGTGCAGCTCGTCGAAGGCGCGGGCGACCTCGTCGGGCTCGACCAGCGCGTCGGGGCGGTGCAGCAGGAGCACGTCGATGTAGTCGGTGCGCAGCGCCTTCAGCGAGCCCTCGACCGACTGCATCAGGTGCTCGTAGGAGAAGTCGAAGTACGGGCCGTCGCCGACGATGCCGGCCTTGGTCTGCAGGACCACCTGCTCGCGCTCGGACGGGGTGAGCGCCAGCGCCTCGGCGAAGCGCTCCTCGCAGCGGTGCAGCTCGCCGCCGTAGACGTCGGCGTGATCGAAGAAGTCGATGCCGGAGTCGCGGGCGGTGCGGACGAGGTCGCGGATGGCGTCGTCGGTCATGTCGGGGATGCGCATGAGGCCGAGGACGACGTTCGGGGAGTCGAGGCCGGAGGCGCCGAGGGGGACGTGCTTCAAGGGAGTGCTCCTTCGTTGGATACCTCGACCACGGTACGGGCGTCGCCTGTGCGCCGTCCAACAGGGGGTGCTGGTGCGATTCATGCGCCGGAGTGGTGAATCGGGCGCCTTGCCGAGGAGCCGCCGCGGTGGGAGGCTGCCGCCATGACGATCGAGGTGCGTCCCGCCACCGTCTTCGACGACCTGGCGACGATGAACGGCCCGAAGCGGCCCGACGCGAGCGTGTGCTGGTGCCTGAGCTACCGACTGCTCTCCTCCACCGAGAACAACGCCCTCCGCGGCCCGGCCCGCGGCGAGCGGATGCGCGAGCTCGTCGCGCAGGACCCGCCGCCCGGCGTCCTCGCCTACGACGGCGGCGAGGTGGCGGGCTGGGCCGCCGTGCACCGCCGGGCCGACACGAGCTACGCGAAGAACCGGAGGATCCCGCACGTCGACGACCTCGACGTCTGGTGCGTCTGGTGCCTCCGCGTCCGCCCGGGCTTCCGCAAGCGCGGGATCTCGCACGCCCTGCTCGCCGGCGCCGTCGACTTCGCCCGCGCGCACGGCGCCCCGGCGATCGAGGGCTACCCCGTCGACAACGCCGGAGCGCGGGTGGAGCAGACGATGGCGTACGTCGGCACCCGCGCCCTCTTCGAGAGGGCCGGCTTCTCGTACGCGGCCGACACCACCTCGGTGCTGAACGGCTTCCCGCGGGTGCTGATGCGGCTGCCGCTGAAGTGATCGCGCCGACAAGCAGCGGTGGCCGCGCTTCATGCTGATCGAGTAGCCCGCGCAGCGGGCGTATCGAGATCCACCAGCGTCAAACGACGGTCTGCAGACCCACCTTCTGAGGACGGCGGGTCTCGATACGCCCCTACGGGGCTACTCGACCAACATGTCTGCGGGCGTCTCTTCCAAGTAGATCCACCAGCGTCGGTCGACGGTCTGCAGACCCACCCTTCTGACGACGGTGGGTCTCGATACGCCCCTGCGGGGCTACTCGACCAGCATGCGGGACGCTCTTGTCGGGCTACTCGACCAGCATGAAGGGTCGCCGGCGGGCGCCTCGGGCCCGCTCCGTTTCGGCACAGACGAGGAACGGCTCCTCACCCGGAGGGGAGGAGCCGTTCGCCGTGGAGGCCGGGACGTGGTGTCGACGCCTAGAAGTCCCAGTCCTCGTCCTCGGTGTTCACGGCCTTGCCGATCACGTAGGAGGAGCCGGAGCCCGAGAAGAAGTCGTGGTTCTCGTCCGCGTTGGGCGAGAGGGCCGACAGGATCGCGGGGTTCACATCGGTGACCTGCTTGGGGAACATCGGCTCGTAGCCGAGGTTCATCAGGGCCTTGTTGGCGTTGTAGTGCAGGAACTTCTTGACGTCCTCGGTCAGGCCGAGCTGGTCGTAGAGGTCCTGGGTGTACTGCGCCTCGTTGTCGTAGAGCTCGTAGAGCAGCGAGAACGTGTAGTCCTTGATCTCGTCGCGCTTGGCCTGGTCGACCAGCTCGAGTCCCTTCTGGAACTTGTAGCCGATGTAGTAGCCGTGCACGGCCTCGTCGCGGATGATCAGGCGCACCAGGTCCGCGGTGTTGGTGAGCTTGGCGCGCGAGGACCAGTACATCGGCAGGTAGAAGCCCGAGTAGAAGAGGAACGACTCCAGCAGCGTGGAGGCGACCTTCCGCTTCAGCGGGTCGTCGCCGCGGTAGTAGTCCATGACGATGGACGCCTTCTTCTGCAGGTTCGGGTTCTCGACCGACCAGCGGAACGCCTCGTCGATGTCCTGGGTGTTCGACAGGGTCGAGAACACCGAGGAGTACGACTTCGCGTGCACCGACTCCATGAACGCGATGTTCGTGTAGACGGCCTCCTCATGCGGGGTGAGCGCATCGGGGATCAGCGAGACCGCGCCGACCGTGCCCTGGATGGTGTCGAGCAGGGTCAGGCCCGTGAACACCCGCATCGTGAGCTGCTGCTCGTCGTGGGTCAGCGTGTTCCACGACTGGATGTCGTTGGACAGCGGGACCTTCTCGGGCAGCCAGAAGTTGCTCGTGAGGCGGTTCCAGACCTCCACGTCCTTGTCGTCCTGGATGCGGTTCCAGTTGATGGCGTCGACGTGGCTGACCAGCTTGAGCTTCTCAGGGGGAGTCATGATCTCTTCTTCGTGCGGATAGGTCGTTCGAGACTGTCGGGGGGTCGGCGGGCGACGCTACAGCATGCAGCTGACGCAGCCGTCGACCTCCGTGCCCTCCAGCGCGAGCTGGCGGAGACGGATGTAGTAGATGGTCTTGATGCCCTTGCGCCAGGCGTAGATCTGCGCGCGGTTGATGTCGCGGGTGGTCGCGGTGTCCTTGAAGAACAGCGTCAGCGAGAGGCCCTGGTCGACGTGCTGCGTCGCCGCGGCGTAGGTGTCGATGATCTTCTCGTAGCCGATCTCGTACGCGTCCTGGTAGTACTCCAGGTTGTCGTTCGTCATGAACGGCGCCGGGTAGTAGACGCGGCCGAGCTTGCCCTCCTTGCGGATCTCGATCTTCGACGCGATCGGGTGGATCGAGGACGTCGAGTTGTTGATGTACGAGATCGAGCCGGTCGGCGGGACGGCCTGCAGGTTCTGGTTGTAGATGCCGTGCTCCATGACCGAGGCCTTGAGCGCACGCCAGTCGTCCTGGGTGGGGACGGCGATGCCGGCCTCGGAGAAGAGGCGGGAGACGCGCTCGGTGGAGGGCGCCCACTCCTTCTCGGTGTAGGTGTCGAAGAACTCACCCGAGGCGTACTTCGAGTCGGCGAAACCGTCGAAGGTGGTGCCGCGCTCGATCGAGATGCTGTTAGAGGCGCGCAGGGCGTGGAAGAGCACCGAGTAGAAGTAGATGTTGGTGAAGTCGATGCCCTCCTCGGATCCGTAGTGGATCCGCTCGCGGGCGAGGTAGCCGTGCAGGTTCATCTGGCCGAGGCCGATGGCGTGCGACTTGTCGTTGCCGTCCTCGATGGAGCGCACCGAGGTGATGTGCGACTGGTCGGACACCGAGGTGAGGCCGCGGATCGCGGTCTCGATGGTGCGGCCGAAGTCGGGCGAGTCCATCGTCAGCGCGATGTTCAGCGAGCCGAGGTTGCAGGAGATGTCCTTGCCGATGCTGTTGTAGGAGAGGTCCTCGTTGTAGGTCGTGGGGGTGTTGACCTGGAGGATCTCGGAGCACAGGTTGGACATGTTGATGCGGCCCTTGATCGGGTTCGCCTTGTTCACCGTGTCCTCGAACACGATGTAGGGGTAGCCCGACTCGAACTGGATCTCCGCGATGGTCTGGAAGAACTCGCGCGCCGAGATCTTGGTCTTCTTGATGCGCGGGTCGTCGACCATCTCGCGGTACTTCTCGGAGATCGAGATGTCGCCGAAGGGCAGGCCGTAGACGCGCTCGACGTCGTACGGGGAGAAGAGGTACATGTCCTCGTTGTTCTTCGCGAGCTCGAACGTGATGTCGGGCACGACGACGCCGAGGGAGAGCGTCTTGATGCGGATCTTCTCGTCGGCGTTCTCGCGCTTGGTGTCGAGGAAGCGCAGGATGTCCGGGTGGTGCGCCGAGAGGTACACCGCTCCCGCACCCTGGCGGGCGCCGAGCTGGTTCGCGTAGCTGAAGCTGTCCTCGAGGAGCTTCATCACGGGGATGATGCCCGAGGACTGGTTCTCGATCTGCTTGATCGGCGCGCCGGCCTCGCGGATGTTGGAGAGCGAGAGGGCGACGCCGCCGCCGCGCTTGGAGAGCTGCAGCGCGGAGTTGATGCCGCGGGCGATCGACTCCATGTTGTCCTCGATGCGGAGGAGGAAGCAGGAGACGAGCTCGCCGCGCTGGGCCTTGCCCGTGTTGAGGAAGGTGGGGGTCGCGGGCTGGAAGCGGCCGGCCACGATCTCCTCGACGAGGGCGATCGCGAGCTTCTCGTCGCCCTGGGCGAGGCCGAGGGCCGACATGACGACGCGGTCCTCGAAGCGCTCGAGGTAGCGCTTCCCGTCGAAGGTCTTCAGCGTGTACGACGTGTAGTACTTGAAGGCGCCGAGGAAGGTCGCGAAGCGGAACTTCTTCGAGTAGGCGAGGTCGTTCAGCTCCTGGATGAAGTCGAACGAGTACTGGTCGAGGACGGCCTTCTCGTAGTACTCCTTCTCGACCAGGTAGTCGAGGCGCTCCTTGAGGGAGTGGAAGAAGACGGTGTTCTGGTTGACGTGCTGCAGGAAGTACTCGCGCGCCGCCTCGCGGTCCTTGTCGAACTGGATCTCCCCGTTCGGGCCGTACAGGTTCAGCATCGCGTTGAGCGAGTGGTAGTCCATCTGCGCGGCGTCCCGGGGGGCGTCGATCACTGCTGCGTCCAAAACGAGTCCAATCCTTCGTCGACGGCGCGGACGTCGTCGGGTGTGCCGAATACTTCGAAACGGTAGAGGTGCGGCACCTCGCACTTGCGGGCGATGATGTCGCCGGCGAGGCAGTAGGCCTCGCCGAAGTTGGTGTTGCCGGCGCCGATGACGCCGCGGAGCAGGGCGCGGTTGCGCGGGACGTTCAGGAAGCGGATGACCTGCTTGGGGACCGCTCCCCCGCCGTTCCCCCCGCCGTAGGTGGGGAGCACGAGCACGTACGGCTCGTCGACGTGGAGCGTGTCGACCGCGGCGCCGTCCCGCCGGGAGTGCAGGGGGATCTGCTGCGCGGGCCGCCCGAGCTTCTGCATGAAGCGGTGGGTGTTGCCCGAGCTGCTCGAGAAGTACACGAGTCCGCTCATCGCACGCCTCCCCCCGTCTTTCCGTCGTCCGCCCTCTCGGGCCTTGCGGACCCGCTCCCGCGGATCCTCCGCCGGCCCGGGGCAGAACCTGCACACCCGGACCGGCGAAGCTGTGTGCTCTGCTCCTCCCGCTGCATCCCCATCAGCACCCGCTCTGGGGCGGCTGGATGGTGAGCTGCAAGGCGGAGGAGGAAGCCGTAGCTGCGCTACGGCGCCCGACGACAACGCCGCAGATCGCCGTCCAGACGCCTCAGAGAGCGGAGATCTTGTCGGGGCGGAAGCCGGACCAGTGATCGTCGTCCGTGATGACGACCGGCGCCTGGAGGTAGCCGAGGGCCTTGACGGCGTCGAGGGCCTTCTCGTCGACGGAGAGGTCGAAGATCTCGTAGTCGATGCCCTTGCTGTCGAGGGCCCGGTAGGTCGCGGTGCACTGCACGCAGGAGGGCTTGGTGTAGACCGTCACAGCCATGGGTGTCGTCCTTTCGGAAGGAGGTGTCCCGAGGGCCGGATCCGGTGCCGCGCCGGGGGTCCGGGCGGGCGGGGAGGCGGTCGTGGGGAGTTCTGATGTGGGGTGGTGCGGGGCGCTCGGCGACCGAGCGGCGGTGCCGGCGGGGCTCTCGGCCCGACCTGCTCAGCAATACTACATATAGTGGGCCGCCCGGCGGCAGCCCACTAGGAGTAGTAGTTACATCCGTGTAGTTATCCACCGGTCCTCCCCCGATCCATCCACAGGCCGGGGCCCGCGGACCCGCGGAAGGACGCGGATCTTCCGGAGTTATCCACCGCTGTGGACAGTCGCGACGGGTTCCCTGGGTACAACGTTCCCCGGCGTGTCGGCATGCCCGACATGCGGGTGCCCGGGCGCGATCGGACCACTACATGTGGGGGTCGTGCCGCTGCCGGGGCCATACGTCGACGGTACGTCCGACCACCGACATCCGCCCGGTCGCGGAGGGCCGCTGACCGGTCGGCGACGAGCCGTCCGACGGCTCGGCGAACGCGCTCGGGAGGCGCGGCTCAGGAGGCGCGCGCCAGCTCCGCCGCGACCGCGCGCAGGTGCGGCAGCGGGTCGGCGATGGCCGCCGCCGCCGAGCCGGCCGCCTCGGTGAGCGAGGCCGCCGCGGCGAACGCGGTGGTCGGCGCCTGGATCGCGCCGGCGACGAGCATCGCCCTGGCACCCGCCGCCACCGCCAGCCCGAGCAGGTAGGAGGGGACCTTGCCCGCCATCGACTGCGCGTCGAAGCGGCCCTCGCCGGTGAGCACGACGTCGGCGCCGGCGACGAGTGCCGGGAGTCCGAGCGCCTCGCCGACCGCGGCCGAGCCGGGAGCCAGGCGCGCGCCCCAGGCGAGCAGGCCGAAGCCGGTGCCGCCGGCCGCGCCGGTGCCCGCCTCCTCCGGGTCGGCGTCGAGGTGCGCCGCGAGGTGGCGGAGGCCGTCGTCGAGGCGGAGCACGTCGTCGAGGCCGGCGCCCTTCTGCGGTCCGAAGACGTGCGCGGCCCCGGAGTCGCCGAGCAGCGGGTTGGTGACGTCGCTGAGGATGCGCGCGCCGCCCGCGGGCACGGGGCGCAGCGCGTGCCGGTCGACGACCGCGAGCTCGTGCAGCGCGCCGCCGCCGTCGCCGAGGTCGTGCCCGGAGACGGTGAGGAAGCGCGCGCCGAGCTCGCGCAGGGCTCCGACGCCGCCGTCGGTCGAGGAGCTGCCGCCGATCGCGAGCAGGAGCGCCCGGGCTCCGGCGTCGAGCGCGGCGGCGATCGCCCGGCCGAAGCCGCGGGTGTGCGCGGTGAGCGGGCGCAGCGGGTCGAGCAGCGTGATGCCGCTCGCAGAGGCCAGCTCGACGACCGCGGTGCCGTCCGGCAGCAGCAGCCAGGACGTCTCGACGGGGCGGTCGTCGGGGCCGACCACGGTGAGACTGTGGCGCTGCGCCTCCGGCACCGCGACCGCGAAGGCGTCGACCGTGCCCTCGCCGCCGTCGGCCATCGGAGCGAGCACCACGTCGTCGCCCGGCCGCACGCTGCGCCAGCCCTCGGCGAGCGCCTCCGCCACCTCGACGGCGGTCGCCGACCCCTTGAAGGAGTCGGGCGCGATGATCACTCTCAGGGCTCCGCTGCTCATGCGCTCCAGTCTGGCAGCGCGCCGCCCGGACGCGGACAGGCCGCGAGCGGACGCCCGAAGGGGTGCAGGCATGCAGCAGGGCCCGTTCCGCGTCCACTCGCGCGCCGCCTGTGGACAACGCGAGCGGGCCTCTCCAGCCTTCGGGCAGGATGGCGCGATGCCGCGGCCCGCACCCCTTCCTCCCGCACTCGCGGGCCGGGCGTTCTCGGTGCGGGACGCGCTGGCAGCGGGGGTCGGCATCGAGCGGCTGCGCGCGAGCGATCTCGAGGCGCCGTTCCGGGGAGTCCGCGTTCCCCGGGGCGAGGCCGTGACCGTGGCTCAGCGCGCTCGCGCCTACGCGACCGTCATGGAGGGGGCGGTCTTCTGCGGCATCACCGCCGCCCGACTGTGGCCGCTCGATCTGCAGCGGGAACCGCCGGGCGAGCCGCTGCACGTCGCGGTGCGGCCGCCGGCCCACGCTCCGCGCGGACGCGGTCTCATCGGCCACTCCCTCGGGGACCCCCGGCTGCGCGCCGTCCGCCGCGGCGGACTCCTCCTCGCGGACGGAGCGAGTCTGTTCCTCCAGCTCGCCTCCGTGCTGTCGCTGGAGGACCTCGTCGCCGTCGGCGATGCGCTGGTGCTGGCCCCGGTCCGGCCTCGACCGGGGCGACCGTGGGTTCCGCTGCGCGAGCTGCGGAGGCGGATCGAGGGTCACGAGGGGCGGGGCGCCCGCGCGGCCCGACGTGCGCTGGAGCTCGTCCGCGAAGGTGCGGAGTCGCGTCGCGAGACCCTCCTGCGCCTCGCGCTCGCAGCCGCCGGTCTCCCCGAGCCCGAGCTGCAGGCGGAGCTCTTCGACGCCGACGGGAGGATCGGGCGGGTCGACCTGCTGTTCCGCCGGTGGCGGGTGGTCGTCGAGTACGAGGGCGACCACCATCGCACCGACCGAGCGCAGTGGGACCGCGACCTGATCCGCTACGAGCGCCTCGCCGCCGCCGGGTGGACCGTCGTGCGCATCGCCTCCGCCTCCTTCGACGCGGACCTCTCCGGCTGCGCTGACCGCGTCCGCCGAGCCCTGCTGGCCGGCGGCTGGCGCCCGTCCCGCTGACCGCACTCGTCCCGCCGCGTCCACTCGCAGACCGACTCGCCAGCAGCTTCACGAACAGACGCCGAACGGGCTCCGGCTCGCGCACACAGCCCGTTCTGCGTCCATTCGACGTCCACACGCCGCACGAACGGACGCGAACTGGGGGCCGACACTCGCGCATGCCCCGGCACGCGTCCACTCGCGGATCGACCCGTCGCCGCCTCCTCGAAGAGACTCGACATGGGGTCCGTCTCGTGCGCAGACCCCCGCACGCGTCCACTCGACGGCCACGGCCCGCACGAATGGACCCGATCGGGGCGCAGGTAGACGTGCAGACCCCATCGCGCATCCGATGGTTCCCACGGCGGGCGGCAGGCGGCCCGACTCCGGCAAACCGCCCGCGGGTCTCCGCGCGGTGAGCCGCAAGGCGGAGGAGGGCGCGATACCGGCGGTATCGCGCCCGACGACAACGCCGCGGATCGCCGTGCGGAGGCCCGCGGGCCTAAAGCGGAGTGGCGAGGCGGAAGCCGCGCTTGATCACGGTGGCGACGAGGCGGGGCTCCGGGAGGGCCTGGCGGAGGCGGCTGATCGCGACGTCGACGGCGTGGTCGTCGAGGGGCTCGGGGGCGGCGGCGGCGAGGACGGCGCGGGCGACGGTGGCGCCCTCGGCGGCGACCAGGGTGCGGAAGAGGGCGAGGGCGACGGGGGTGAGGGCGACGCGGGTGCCCGCGAGCACCGCGTGCCGACCGCGCAGCTCGAGGGGGCCGAAGTCGGTGTCGATGCGGGGGGCGGACTGCTCGAGGTGCTCGCAGGTGAGGCGGATGAGCGCGCCCATCCGGAAGCGGTCGGGGACGATCGGCAGAATCTGCGCCTCGACGAGCGGGGCGGCGGTGACCGGGCCGACGGCGGCCGCGACGACGGTCTCGCGGAAGGCGGCCTGGAGCTCGTCGAGCCGGCCGGCCGCCTCCGCGACGGTGAACAGCGCCTCGACGGCGGGCGCGCTGGTGAAGGTGACGGCGTCGAGGCCGCCGCAGCAGATCGCCTCGATCAGCCGGAGGACGCGGGCCGAGTCCTCGTGCGCGCTCCAGCGGTAGGGGGCGGCGGTGAGGACGGTCGCGCCGGCGTCGGTGAGGCGCTGCAGCTGCGCCGGGTCGGTGAAGCCGTGCAGCTGGACCGCGACGGTGCGGCCGGCGGCGCCCTCGCGCAGGGCGAGGTCGACGAGGGAGGTGGTGGTCTCGCGCTCGCTCATGCCGTGGTCGTCGAGGCCGGCGGCGCGGATCGCCCCGCGCGCCTTCGGGCCGCGGACGAGGATCCGGGCGTCGGAGAGCGCGTCGGTCAGGTCGTCGCCGAGGCCCGCGGCGTCGGCCGCCTCGAGCCAGCGGCGCATGCCGTAGGAGGTGGTCGCGAGCAGGACGTCGGGGCGCGCGGCGACGATCGCGCGGGTCTCCGCCTCGAGGACGCCCTCGGTGTCGACGCCGCGCATCCGGATGGTGGGCGCGTGGGTGACGTCGGCGCCGCGGCGCTCGAAGGCGGCGATCAGGTCCTCGGAGCGGCGGTCGGAGGTGACGCCGATGCGGAAGCCGACGAGCTGGTCGGCGCGGAAGCCGGGCGACGCGGCGTCGGGATCGGGTCCGTCGGCGCCGGTCGCCGGCGCGCCGGCCGCTCTCGCCTCGGTGCCGGTCATCAGCGGCCCCCTCGGGCGGTCACAGGGTGAGCGCATCGACCGCGCGGGCGATGCTCTCGGGATCCTGAGCATCATCGCACGCCGCCTGGCGCACGACCTCGCCGATCACGATGACCGCTGGCGAGCGCGGAGCCAGCTCGGCGAGCAGGCCGAGCACCCCGCCGACCGAGGAGATCGTGGTGCGCTGAGCGTGCGACCAGCCGCGCTCGACGATCGCGAGCGGCATGCCGGCCGGCATCCCGGCGCGCTGCAGCCCCGCGACGAGGTGCGGGAGCGTGTTCACGCCCATCAGCACGACCAGCGTCCCGCCGAGTCCGGCCAGGTGACCGAGCTCCTCCTCGCTGAAGGGCGCGTGGCCCGAGACCACGGTGAACGCGCGGCTGACCTCGCGGTGCGTGACCGGGATGCCGGCGGCGGCCGGGACCGAGATCGCGCTCGTGACACCGGGAACGATCGTGAACGGCACGCCGGCGACGCGGCAGGCGCGCACCTCCTCCGACCCGCGGCCGAAGACGAACGGGTCGCCGCCCTTCAGCCGGACGACGTCGAGCCCGTCGAGGGCGCGGGCGACCATCAGCCGCTCGATCTCGTGCTGCGGCACGGCGTGGTGCCCGGGCGTCTTGCCGACGTCGATCAGCTCGGCGCCGGGCGCCCAGTCGGCGAGGCCGTCGTGCGGGCCGAGGCGGTCGAAGAGCACGACGTCGGCCTCGCGGAGGGCCCGGTGGGCGGCGAGCGTCATCAGCTCGGGGTCGCCGGGTCCGCCGCCGACGATGCTCACGTGCCCGACGGGGCGGTGCGCGGCGGGCGCCTCGTCGACGACCCAGACACCGTGCCGGGTGGCCTCCGCGGCCGCGGCCGAGCGGAGCGACGCGGCGCCCTCGACCCAGGCGAGCAGGGCGGGACGGCCCGCGGGCAGGAGCGACGCGGAGGCGAGGCGCAGGCAGAGCGCGTCGTCCGCGTCCCAGCGCTCCACGAGCGCGCCGGCCGTGCGGTAGCGGGCGAGGACGCGGCGGGTGCCGACGACGCTGCCGACGACGAGGACGCGGCGGCCGGTGAGATCGACGGAGAGCTGCATCACGCCTCCGATCCGGGCACGGCGGAGGCGGCAGAAGCAGCGGAGCCAGAGGGAGCGAACGGCGCGAGCGTCGCGGGCGCCGGCACCGAGGACGACGGCCCCACGACCGAGACCGCGCCCGGCCCGATCGGGATCGACGTCCCGGCCACGAGCACCGGCCCGTCCGAGCGCTCGTCGCTCCCCGCCGGCCTGCTCTGCCCGCGCTCGCGGACCGTGCTCACCCGCGGATCCGCGGTGTCGGGCGCGTTGACGAACGAGCGGAAGCGGCGCAGCCGGTCCGGGTCCGCGAGCGTCGCCGCCCACTCGTCCACGTAGGTGTCGACGTGGGTCGCCATCGCCGCCTCCAGCTCGGCCGCGATCCCGAGCGAGTCCTCGCAGACCACCTCCTTGACGTGGTCGAGGCCGCCGGGCAGGTCCTCCTGCCAGCGCGCGGTCCGCTGCAGGCGCTCGGCCGTGCGGACGTAGTACATGACGTAGCGGTCGATGTAGCGGACGAGCGTCTCGTCGTCGAGGTCCTGCGCGAGCAGCTGGGCGTGGGCGGGCTGGTAGCCGCCGTTGCCGCCGACGTAGAGGTTCCAGCCGGTGTCGGTCGCGATCACGCCGATGTCCTTCCCGCGCGCCTCGGCGCACTCCCGGGCGCAGCCGCTGACCCCGAGCTTGAACTTGTGCGGCGAGCGCAGGCCGCGGTAGCGCTCCTCCAGGAAGATCGCCATGCCGACCGCGTCCTGCACGCCGTAGCGGCACCAGGTCGAGCCGACGCAGGACTTCACGGTGCGCAGCGACTTGCCGTAGGCCTGGCCCGACTCCATCCCGGCGTCGACGAGGATCCGCCAGATCTCGGGAAGCTGCTCGAGGCGGGCGCCGAACATGTCGATCCGCTGGCCGCCGGTGATCTTCGTGTAGAGGCCGTACTGCTCGGCGACCTCGGCGATCACCTTGAGCTTCGCCGGCGTGATCTCACCGCCCGGCACCCGCGGGACGACGGAGTAGGTGCCGTCCTTCTGCATGTTGGCGAGCGCGCGGTCGTTGGTGTCCTGGAGCGGCGCCTGGCCGGCGTCGAGGATGTAGCCGTTGGTCTGGGTCGCGAGCACGGAGGCGATCACCGGCTTGCAGACGTCGCAGCCCAGGCCCGAGCCGAAGCGCTCCATCACCTGCTCCGCCGAGGACAGGCCGAGGATCCGGACCGACTCGAACAGCTCGCTCCGGCTCAGCGAGACGTGCTCGCAGAGGGCGCGCGACACCTCGACGCCGGCGCGGGTGAGCTCGGTGTCGAGCAGCTTCTTCACCAGCGGCACGCAGGAGCCGCACTGGGTGCCGGCGCGGGTGCAGGCCTTCAGCGGACCGAGCTCGGTGCAGCCCTCGCCGATCGCGTGGCGCACGTCGCCGACGGAGACGTTGTTGCAGGAGCAGAGCTGCGCGTCGTCGGGCAGGTCGCCCGAGGGCGCCTCGGCGCCGGCCGCCGCGAGGTAGGCGCTGGGCTCCGCGGGCAGCTCGCGGCCGAGCAGCGGGCGGAGCGAGGAGTAGGGGCCCGCGTCGCCGACGAACATGCCGCCCAGCAGGGTGCGCGCGTCGTCCGAGACGACGATCTTCTGGTAGAGCCCGCGGGCGGGATCGGCGTAGACGACCTCGAGCGCCCCCTCCCCCGCGCCGAGCGCGTCGCCGAAGCTGGCGACCTCGACCCCGGAGAGCTTGAGCTTGGTCGCGTCGTCGACGCCGGGGAAGGTCGCGTCGCCGCCGAGCAGGCGGTCGGCGACGACCTCGGCCATCGCGTTGGCTGGGGCGACGAGGCCGACGGTGCGGCCGTCGATCGCGGCGACCTCGCCGATCGCCCAGACGTGCGGGCGGCTGGTGCGGCAGGCCTCGTCGACGACGACGCCGCCGCGGGGCGCGACCTCGATGCCGACCGCGCGGGCGAGCTCGTCGCGCGCCGTGATGCCGATCGAGAAGACGACCATGTCGGCGCCGATGCTGCTGCCGTCGGTCATCGTGACGCCGAGCACCGTGCCCTGCGGCGAGGTGAGGACAGCGGTGGGCCGGTTGCCCAGGTGCAGGGTGACGCCCTGCGCCGCGATGATGCGGCCGAGCGCCTGCCCCGCGCCCTCGTCGAGCTGGGCGCTCATCAGCCAGCGGCCGGAGTGGATCAGCGCGGTGCGCGCGCCGAGCCGGTGCGCGCCGCCCGCGGCCTCGAGGCCGAGCAGTCCGCCGCCGACGACGACCACGCTGGCCGGGCGGCCGCGGCGGGCGCGGAAGGCGGCGAGGTCGGCGACGAGGCCGTCGACGTCCTCGAGGGTGCGGTAGACGCGGCCGTGCTCGGCGCCCTCGATCGGCGGCACGGTGGCGGAGGAGCCGGTGGCCAGCACGATCTCGTCCCCCTCGAACCAGCGGCCGTCGGCGAGCTGCAGGCGGCAGTGCTCCGGGTCGAGCGCGACGACGCGGGAGGAGGTGACGAGCGTCGCCGACTCCCAGAGCGCGCCGTCGCCGAGGGTGAGGTCGGTCATCCCCTCGAGGCGCTTCGAGAGCGCGACGCGGTCGTAGGGGTGGTGCGCCTCCTCGCCGAAGACGGTGATCGCGAGGGCGGTGGCGCCGGCACGGGCGACGAGCGCGTCGACCAGGCGGTGGGCGGCGGGGCCGGCGCCGACGACGAGCACGCGTCGGGGGCCGGTGGGGGTCGCTCCTCGGGATGTCATGGGCTCCACCGTAGGCAGCCGCGGTTTCGCCCCCGTTGCCCCTGCGTAACGTCGTGTGACCGACCTCTCACGACAGCGGACCGGCATCGTGAGGGCTTCGTTACCCCCGTGACTCCGGAGGCGTGCTCCCGCGAAACGTGGGCTCTCTACCGTGGGGCTCACCGCCGCCGACCGGCCGCGGGCAGCACTCCTCTCGGAAGGCGGGACGATGACCCTCCTCGATCAGCACGTCGCGGCCCGCACCCCGCCGGCCGGCACCGCCCCGGCCGCGGCCTGGGTTCCCGTCTGCAACCGGCTCGAGCTGGAGCCGCTCTGGGGCGAGGCCGCGCTCGTCGGCGGCGTGCAGCTCGCGCTGTTCCTCCTCCCCGACGGCCGCGTCTTCGCCGTCTCCAACCTCGACCCGGCGACCGGCGCGGCCGTGCTCTCCCGCGGCATCGTCGGCTCCCGCGCCGTCGACGGCGTGCAGCGGGCGACGATCGCCTCGCCCCTGCACAAGGACGTCTTCGACCTCGAGACGGGCGTCTGCTACACCTCGCCGCGGCTGCACCTCGCCACCTGGAGCGTGCGGGAGACGGGCGGTGTGATCGAGGTCGCGCAGCGGACGGCGCTGGTCTGCGCCTCGCACGGCACCTCCGACGACGACGGCCGCACGGCGGTCGCCGCGCTCGTGCAGGCGGTCCGCGAGGCGAACCCCGCCGCGGACGTGCTCGACTCCTTCGTCGACGTGCAGCAGCCCGACGTCCCGGCCTCGCTCGGCACCCTCGAGACCGATCGCCCGGCCGTCGTCGTGCCGCTGCTGCTCTCGGCCGGCTACCACGTGCACGTCGACCTCGCCGAGGCCGCGGCGGAGGCGGACCGCCCCGTCCGCGTGACCGGCGCCCTGGGCCCGGATCCGCGGCTCGCCCGCGTGCTGGCCCGACGCCTGCGCGAAGCCGGCCTCGCCGACGGCGACCGCGTCGTGCTGGCCGCGGCCGGCTCGAGCGACGCCGGTGCGGTCGCCGACTGCTGGGCCACCGGCCGCCTCCTGGCCGCCGAGCTCGGCCGCGAGGTCGCCGTCTCCTTCATCTCGGCCGCCGAGCCGCGCGTCCCGGAGGCGGTGGCCGCCGAGCGCGCCGCCCACCCCGGCGCCCGCGTGCTCGTCTCCACCTACCTCCTCGCCCCCGGCTACTTCGCCTCGCTCGCCGCCTCGGCGGGAGCCGACCTCGCCACCGCCCCGCTGCTCACCGCCGTCGACCCGCCCGCGCGCGAGCTGGTCGACATCGTCTCCGAGCTCTTCGGCCGCAGCGCGTAAGCGCTCGGCCGCCCGACCCACTCCCGCCCCGCTCTCTCGCCCCGCACTCTCTTCGGCGCGCCCGCGCCCACTCCCCGGAGGATCCGATGACTGCTGCACCGCCCACCACCGCCCCCGCCACTACAGGCACCGCGACGACCACCCCGTCGGGCCTCACCCGCCGCCCCGGCCGCTGGATCGACGGCTGGAACCCCGAGGACCCCGCGCAATGGCAGGCGGAGGGGCGCCGGGTCGCCGGCCGCAACCTGCGCTGGTCGATCTTCGCCGAGTTCCTCGGCTTCGTCGTCTGGCAGCTCTGGTCGGTCGTGGTCGTCCAGCTGCCGGCGGCCGGCTTCGACTTCAGCACCGGCGAGATCTTCTGGCTGATCTCGATGCCGAGCCTCGTCGGCGCGACGCTGCGGATCCCGTACACCTTCATGGTCCCCCGCTTCGGCGGACGGAACTGGACGATCGTCTCGGCGGGCCTCCTGCTCATCCCGAGCATCGGACTCGCGATCGCGGTGGGGAATCCGGACACGCCCTTCGGCGTGATGCTCCTCGTCGCCGCACTGGCCGGCTTCGGCGGCGGCAACTTCGCCAGCTCGATGGCCAACATCACCTTCTTCTACCCGTACGCGCAGAAGGGCTACGCGCTCGGCCTGAACGCCGCGGGCGGCAACCTCGGCGCCTCGGTGGCTCAGCTGATCGTGCCGATCGCCGTCACGATCGGCGCCGCGGCCACGGTGAACCTGCCGCTCGCCGGCCTCATCTGGGTGCCGCTGATCGTGGTCGCGATGATCGGGGCCTGGAAGCGGATGGACAACCTCTCGACCGCGAAGGCCGACGTCGCCGCCTCGCTCGCCGCGCTGCGCGAGCCGCACCTCTGGCTGCTGGCGGTGCTCTACATCGGCACCTTCGGCTCGTTCATCGGCTTCGCCGGCGTCTTCCCCAAGCTGATCGTCGACACCTTCCCCGAGTTCTCCGGCTTCACCGTCGGCTCCGCGACGCTCACGCTCGCCTTCCTCGGTGCCCTGGTCGGCTCGCTCTCGCGGCCCTACGGCGGCCGGCTCGCCGACCGCTTCGGCGGGGCACCCGTGACCATCGCCGCGTTCGTCGCCATGGGCGCCGGCATCCTCTTCGTCATCGCGACACTGCCGCTCGGCAGCTTCTGGCTGTTCCTCCTCGGCTTCCTCGTGCTGTTCGCCTCGGCGGGCATCGGCAACGGCGCCACCTACCGGATGATCCCGACCGTCTTCGCCCTCCGCGCCCGCCAGAAGGGCGACGACGGGGTCGGCGCGCAGCGCACCTCCGCCGCGGCCCTCGGACTGATCTCGGCGATCGGCGCCTACGGCGGGTTCGTCATCCCGCAGCTGCTCGGCTACTCGAAGACGACCTTCGGCGACTACACGACGGCGCTCGGCTGGTTCGTCGCCGCCTACGCGGTGATGCTCGCGATCACGGCGGGCGTCTACCTCCGCCTGGCCGCGAAGACGGGGACCCGGATCTGACGATGACCGCCGCACCCGCTCCGACCGACTCGCACTGCCCGTACTGCGCCCTGCAGTGCGCGATGACGCTGACCCGGGTCGACGACCCGACGCCGGTGAGCATCGCGGGGCGGGAGTTCCCGACCAACCGGGGCGGGCTCTGCGCGAAGGGCTGGACGGCCGCGGAACTGCTCGCGAGCGGGCAGCGACTGCGCGCACCGCTGATGCGCGGGGCGGACGGCACCTTCACCGAGGTGACGTGGGCGGAGGCGCTCGACGCGGTCGCGGCGGCCGTCACGACCGCTCAGGAGCGGCACGGAGCGGACGCGGTCGCGGTCTTCGGCGGCGGCGGGCTGACCAACGAGAAGGCCTACCAGCTCGGCAAGTTCGCCCGGATCGCGCTCGGCACCTCGCGGATCGACTACAACGGCCGGTTCTGCATGTCCTCGGCCGCCGCCGCCGGCAACCGGGCCTTCGGGGTCGACCGCGGGCTACCGTTCCCGGTGACCGACCTCGACGAGGCCGACACGATCCTGCTGCTGGGCTCGAACGTCGCGGCGACCATGCCGCCGTTCCTGGCGCACCTGGCCGGGGCGCGCTCGCGCGGCGGGCTGATCGTCGTCGATCCGCGCCGCTCCGCCACCGCCCGGCTCACCGAGGACGGCGCCGGACTGCACCTGCAGCCCGCGCCGGGCACCGACCTCGCGCTGCTGCTCGGCCTCACCCACCTCGTGCTCGCCGAGGAGCTGGCCGACCGCGACTACCTCGCCGCGCGCACGACCGGGTTCGACGCGGTGCGCAGGAGTGTCGCGTCCTGGTGGCCGGAGCGCACCGCCTCCGTCACGGGCGTGCCGACCGAGCTGCTCCGTCGCACCGCCCGCCGCCTCGCCACCGGTCGCGCCTTCGTGCTGACCGGCCGCGGGGTCGAGCAGCACGTGGACGGCACCGACATCGCGACCGCGGCGATCAACCTCGCGCTCGTGCTCGGGCTGGTCGGGCGGCCGGGCTCCGGCTACGGCACCCTCACCGGCCAGGGCAACGGCCAGGGCGGCCGCGAGCACGGGCAGAAGGCCGACCAGCTGCCCGGCTACCGCTCGATCCGCGACCCGGAGGCGCGGCGCCACGTCGCCGGCGTCTGGGGCGTGGATCCCGCGACGATCCCCGGACCCGGGCTGCCGGCCGTCGCGCTGCTCGCCGAGCTAGGCCGCTCGGTGCGCTGCCTGCTCGTGCACGGCTCGAACGTGGTCGTCTCGGCGCCCGACGTCGACGCGGTGCGGGCCGGGCTCTCGGCGCTGGACACGCTCGTCGTCTGCGACTTCTTCCTCTCCGAGACCGCGGCGCTGGCCGACATCGTGCTGCCGGTGCCGCAGTGGGCGGAGGAGGAGGGGACGATGACCTCGCTCGAGGGCCGCGTCCTGCGCCGCCGCCGCGCGATCGACCCGCCCGCAGGGGTCCGCAGCGAGCTGTGGATCCTGAGCGAGCTCGCCCGCCGCCTCGCCGCGCCCTCGACCTGGTCGACCGAGCCGGCGGAGGTGTTCGACGAGCTGGCCCGCGCCTCGGCCGGCGGCGTCGCGGACTACTCCGGGCTCTCCCACGCGCTGCTCGACACCGGGGTCGCCGCGTACTGGCCGTATCCCGCCGGCAGCACCGGCACTCCGCGGCTCTTCGGCGAGCGCTTCGGCCACGCCGACGGCCGGGCCAGGATGGTCGCGGTCAGCACCGCTCCCCCGGCGCCGGTCGACGTCGGCGACGAGCTGACGCTGATCACCGGCCGCTACCTGCAGCAGTACCAGTCGGGCACGCAGACCCGGCGGGTCGCCGAGCTCGACGCGGCGCGGCCCGAGGCGCGGCTCGAGATCCACCCGGCCACCGCCTCCCGGCTCGGCGTGCGCGACGGCGGGCCGGTCTCGGTCGGCAACGCGCGCGGAGTGGTGCGAGCGCGCGCGAGCGTCACGGCCGACATCCGGCACGACACGGTGTTCCTGCCGTTCCACTACGCGGGCGAGCAGTGCGCCAACCTGCTGACCGAGGCGGTCGTCGATCCGATCTCCTCGATGCCGGAGTTCAAGCGGACGCGGGTCTGGATCCGCGCGGAAGGAGGGCTCGATGTCTGAGACCGTGTCGCCGCCGGAGAGCGGAGCCGCCGCCCCCGAGCGGATCGTCCTGCTCGGCTACGGGCCGGTGGGCGCGCGCTTCGTCGAGGAGCTGCTGCCGGCCGTCCGTGCCGGGTCGGTCGCGCTGACCGTGGTCGGCGCGGAATCCGCCGACGCCTACAACCGCGTGCTGCTGGCCGAGTACGCCGTCGGGCGGGCGACCCGCGAGCGGCTCGACCTCGGCGACCGCGCCACGGCCGAGGCGGCCGGAGTCGTCTTCCGCCTCGGTGCCGCCGCCGTCGGCCTCGACCGCGCGCGCGGGGTCGTCCGCCTGCACGACGACGAGCGCCTCCCCTACGACCGCCTGGTCTTCGCGACCGGCGCCCGGGCGAACGTGCCGACCCTCGCCGGGATGGAGCGCTCGCGGCGCGACCGGCGGGTGCGCTCGGCACTGCCCGCGACGCTCGACCAGGGTGCGAGCCCGCTGCCCGAGCGCGTGGTCGCGCTGCGCGACCTCGACGACGCGCACGTCGTACTCGACGCGGTGCGCGCCCGCTCCCGCATCGTGGTGCTCGGCGCCGGAGTGCTCGGGGTCGAGTTCGCGCTCGCCGCCGCCGAGCAGGGCGCCGACGTCGTGGTCGTCTACCACGGCGACATCCCGATGGGGCGGAACCTCGATCACGGCGGCGGGCGGATGCTCGCCGCGGCCGCCCGCACCTCCGGCGTCGACATGGTGTCGCACGCCCGCTCCGAGAGCATCCTGCTCGCCCACGACGACCTCGGCCGCGCGCACTTCCAGGCGCTGGTCTGCGCGGACGGCAAGCAGATCGAGGGCGACCTGCTCGTGCTGTCCTGCGGCGTCGGGGCGCGCACCGAGCTCGCGGCGAGCGCCGACCTCGCGGTCTCGACCGGGATCCTGGTCGACGAGCACCAGCGCAGCTGGACGGATCCGCGCGTCTTCGCGATCGGCGACTGCGCCCACGTCGCGACCCGCGGCTCGGCGCTGCCGGACGGGCGCGTGCCCGGCGGGCCGAGCGGCCTGATCGGCCCGGGCTGGCAGCAGGCCGACCGCCTCGCGGCCCGCATCACGGCGGAGGCGGCGGGCCGCCACGCCGACGAGCGCGTGCCGGCCGCGCGCCCCGCCGTGGTGATGCTGAAGGCCGAGGGCGTCGACCTGGTGGCGGGCGGCGATCCGACGGCCGAGCCCTGGGACGCCTGCGACGGCGCCCCGCACCCCGAGGTGACCGTCTGGGCGGATCCCGCCCGGGGCGGCTACGCCAAGCTCGTCACGGTCGGCGGAGTGCTGCGCGGCTTCGTCTCGGTCGGCCTGCCGCGGGTCGGCGCCGAGCTGACGCTGCTGTTCGAGCGCGGCTCCGAGCTGCCGGCCGACCGCTCGAGCCTGCTGCGGCTCGACGCTCCGGACGCGGGTGCGGCGCCGACCGGCGACCCGTTCGCTCCGGACGCGACGGTCTGCTGGTGCAACGGCGTCTCGGCCGGCACGATCGCGGAGGCGGCCGCCGCGGGCCACGACACGGTCGCCTGCATCGGCTCGGCCACCCGCGCCGGCACCGGCTGCGGCGGCTGCACGGGCCGGATCGCGGAGCTGCTGGCCCGCACGGCCGTCCCGGCCTGAGAGCGGGCGACGGCGCCGCCCCGCCGTGTGCGGATTCTGCTGCCTCCGACGTCGCGGACCAGCAGAGATCGTCCGACGGGCTCGACCCCGAGGCGCCCAGGCGGTCGCGTCCAGCGCTTCCGCGAGGCGCCGCGTCACTCGCCGCGCAACGCGGGAGGACGTCCGCGAGCGGACCCGAACCGGGCGCCGGAGGCTGTGCAGAACCCGTTGCCCGTCGTCTCGCCCGCTGCGCCCCGCACGAGCGGACCCGAACGGGGCATCGGCAGAGGTGCAGGCCCCCGTGCGCGTCCAGTGGCCACGAAGGCGACGACCCGGAGCGCCTCCTCGACGCGGGCCGGCGCCCCGACCTGTGACCCGTTCGCCACTTTCTGCTGCTTCGGCCCCCGCATTCCAGCAGAGAGTGCCGAACGGATCACCGATACCTGAGGCTCGCGGGCTCAGTCGGTCGCGTCCAGCGCCTCCGCGAGGCGCCGCGTCACCGCGCGCAGCTCGAGCTCGGCGCCGCGGACGCGCTCCTCGAGCTCCGCCGTCCGCGACTCGCCGGCGGTGAGCAGCGGCGGCGTGACGGCCAGCGACTCCTGGGCCTCTTGGCGGAACTCCGCGGCGGCGGCCCGGTCCTCGTCGAGCGCCGAGCGCAGCCCGGCCGTCTCCTCGCGCAGCGCCGCCGTCTCGGCGCGCACCGCCGCGAGCTCGTCCCGCAGCCCCGCGAGCTCGCCGCGGACGCCGGCGACCTCCTCGCGCACCTCCTCGGTCCGCAGCCGCGCCTGCTCGAAGTACGGCGCGACCAGCCGGTGCATCGCCTCGCGCAGTGCGACGCCGCCCCGGCCGAAGCGGGTCGGTGCGGAGGCGGGGTCGGCCTTGAAGTCGTGGTCGTCGGTCATTCGTCGTCCCGTCCGGAGAAGCGGCGGTGGAGCACGTCCATCGCGCGGTGGTCCTTGTCCATGATCTCGGCCTCGAGGGCCGTGTCGGCCGCGCGCTCGGCGAGGCCCGGCCGCGAGCGGCGCTCCAGCGACTGCTCGAGCAGCTCGATCGAGCGCTCGAAGGAGAGCGGTCCTCGGGCCGCCGCGCGCCCCCGGCGACCGAGAGCCTCCAGGTCGGCCGCGCCCGTCACCACGTCGCTCATCGCCGCGAGCAGCGCGGGCACCGAGCGTCGGATCTTGATGCAGTCGACGCCGTCGACGAGGAACTCGGCGACTCCGCTCGCGGCGGTCACGATCGGCACGCAGCCGGCCGCGGCCGCCTCCACCGGGGCGACGCCGAACGGCTCGCCCGCCCAGGTGGGGAAGAGGAAGGCGTCGGCGCGGCGGTGCGCGGCCAGCACCTCGTCGCGGGGGCGCGCGCCGTGGAAGGTCACGACGCCGTCGAGCCCGGCCGCCTCGGCCCGGGCGCGGTAGCCGTCCACGTCGCCGTCGCCGTAGAGGTCGACCCGGAAGTCGCGGGTCCGCTCCGCGAGCGCGGCCGACGCCTCGAGCACGAGGTCGACGCCCTTGTGCTCGCCGAGCGAGGCCGCGAAGGTGAAGCGCGTGACGCCGCCCTCGCGGTAGCTCCGCAGGCCGTCGTCGGCGGGCACGACGACACCGCGCCCGATCACCTCGACGTCGCCGAGCTGCAGCCCGCCCGCCTCGATCGACTCGACGAGCGAACGGCTGACGGCCACGATCTCGCCGCGGTCGAAGTGGTCCGGCTCGTCCGCTCCGTAGACCGACAGCACCTTGGCGGGCAGCCCGTCGACGAGCGCGTTCGGCGTCCGGTCGCCGAGGTTCCACATCCAGCCCGCCTCGACGCGGCGCAGCAGATCGACGAGCGCGAGCCCGCCGAGGCCCAGCAGATTGAAGGCGACGACGTGCGTCGGGGCGAAGTCGCGCAGCTCCTCGAGCAGGATCCGGGTGTTCTCGAACCGCGACACCGCGCTCTCGTGGTGCATCAGCTGGGCGATCTCGCCGCCGGTCTGCGGCAGCGGGAAGTAGGTGCGCAGGCTCAGTGTGCGGTGCACCTCGACGGCGGACGGCTCCGGCGGCAGGTAGGTCGGTGTGGTCAGCACCCGCACGTCGTGGCCTCGCGCGGCCATCGCCTCGGCGACGCGGGCGCAGGTCATCTCGTAGCCGCCGAGCACCTGCGGCGGGTAGAGGTTGCTGAGGAAGAGGAGTCTCACGCGGTCGCCCCCTGACGGTCGGCGTCCGCGGCGATGCGGGCGGTGACCTCGGGCGTGTAGCTCGCCCCGACCTGGCGGTCGTTGCCGCCGTCCCAGTAGTTGACGAGGTACAGGCCGGTCTGCTGCGTGCGCGGCACGAACGGGAAGAGCTCGGCGGCCGGCTCGATCTGCGCGACGCGGTAGCCCGCGTCGACCGCGCGCACGTGCAGCCAGATGTCGTCGGCGTCGGGAGCGACCTCGCGGAAGGCGTCGCCGTGCCCCGCGATCGCGACCATCAGCTCGCTCGGGAAGAGCTGCCCGGAGACCGACGTGCCGAAGACGTCGTAGCCCGCCCGGGTGTCCGCGACGGGCGGCCAGCTCGTGTACGGAGCGACGCCGCCGTCCGCGACGAGCACCCGGTGCGCGCGATAGCAGAGCACCGTCTCGCCCGGGTAGCGCGAGCGGGCGTCGAGCAGGCCCCGGAGCCAGGTGCGCGGGTAGACGATGTCATCGTCGGAGGTGACCAGGTCGCGCTCCCCCGCGCGCCCGGAGAGCAGGTGCGGGTAGTACTTGGTGTGCACGCGGTAGCCGTCGACCAGCCTGATCTCGAGGCCGCGGCGGCGCAGGCGCTCGAGGCTCGCGGGCAGCGCGGCGAACAGCGCCGGGTCGTCGAGCCAGAGCACGAGCCGGGCCGGGCGGACGGATCCGCGAGCGATCGACTCGATCGCGACGTGCACGCGCCGGATCCGCTCGCCGTGGGTGGTCATCGTGACGACGACCTCGCCGGCCGGGTCGACGACGGGGCGGCGGGAGACGCGGTTCGCGAGGTCGAGGCCGAGCAGCTCGCGGCGGAAGGCGAGCGAGCGCGGGTGGTCGATCGGACGGGCGGCGACGGCCGCGGCGCGGCGCTCGCGGAGGCTCTGCGGCGCGGATCGGGCGCGGCGCGCGAGGCGGAGCAGGCGGGTGCGCGGGCGGAGCCGGGCCCCCAGCGCGGCGAGGCGCGTGCGGGGCCGGAGACGTCGGCCGAGCGCGGCGAGGGCGGAGTGCATCGATCCAGGATAGCCAGGCGCCCCTGGACGCCCGGTGGTCTCAGCGGCCGCCGACGACCGCGTAGGCCCGCACCGGGAAGGTGCCGAAGCCGCGCACCTTGGGCGGCACCGCGGTGAAGCAGGCGCCCGTGGCGGGGAGCTGCTCGAGGCCGGTGAGGTGCTCGACGACGTGCACTCCCGCGGCGAGGAGCAGGCTGTGGGCGGGCCGCTCGCCGGCACCCTCGACGTCGTCGATGTTGAGCGAGTCGATCCCGACGAGCACCGCGCCGCCGGCGATCAGCGCCTCGGCACCGCCGGCCGTGAGGAAGGGCGCGCCGCTCGCGTACCCGGGCGTGGCGAAGTGCGCGTCCCAGCCGGTCGAGAGCAGCACGGCGGCGCCGGAGACGTCGAGGCCGTCGAACGCCGTGCCGTCGATCCCGCGCTCCGCGGCCCGGCGCGCGTCGACCACGACGGCGGGGAGGTCGACGAGCGTCTCGAGGTCGAGCCCGGCCAGGTCGGTGCCGCCCTCGTAGCGGTGGAACGGGCTGTCGAGGTAGGTGCCGGTGTTGCCGATCATCTCGATGACGTCCAGCGCGAACTCGGTGCCCGGCGCGTACGCGGCGCGCGAGGCCTCGCGGGTGAGGTGCGGCCGGATCCGCGGGGCCGGCAGACCGGGGTAGGTCACCAGTCCGTCCGCGACGGTGTAGCTGAGATCGACGATGCGGCGCGCGGAGGAGGTCATGCCTCTGATCCTGGCAGTGGCAGGATCACCGCGTCCCACGAAGAACTGCCACGGGCCGCCGGAGGAGCGCCAGTCCGCACGCTCCTCCGGCACCGCCGCTACTTCTTCGGCAGGGCCGCCGCGAGGTCCGCGATCAGGTCGCTCGGGTCCTCGATGCCGACGGAGAGCCGCACCAGCGACTCCGACACCTCGAGCGGCGTGCCCTTCACGGACGCGTGGGTCATCTCGCTCGGGTAGCCGATCAGCGACTCCACGCCGCCCAGCGACTCCGCCAGCTGGAACAGCTCGGTCGACTCCGCGAACTTCCGCGCCGCGCGCGGGGTCGCCAGCTCGACCGACAGCATGCCGCCGAAGCCCGACATCTGGCGCTTCGCCAGCTCGTGGCCCGGGTGGGTGGGCAGGCCGGGGTAGTGCACGGCCGTGACGGCGGAGTGCTCGGCGAGGAACTCGGCGACCGCCTGCGCGTTCTTCGAGTGCCGCTCCATCCGGATCGCGAGCGTCTTGATGCCGCGCACGGTCAGCCAGGCGTCCATCGGTCCCGAGATCGCGCCGACCGCGAACTGCAGGAAGGCGACCTTCTCCGCGAGCGGGCCCGAGCGCAGCGCGAGCGCCCCGCCGACCACGTCCGAGTGCCCGCCGAGGTACTTCGTCGTCGAGTGCACGACCACGTCGGCGCCGAGCGCGAGCGGCTGCTGCAGCGCCGAGGACGCGAAGGTGTTGTCGACGACCACGATCAGGTCGTGCGCGTGGGCCAGGTCGGCCAGCTCCGCGATGTCGCTGATGGTCATCAGCGGGTTCGACGGCGTCTCGACCCAGAGCATCTTGGTCTCGCCGGGGCGGATCGCGTGCTGCACCTCGCGCAGGTTCGACATGTCGACGGCGGTGTTGGTGATGCCCCAGGCCGCGTGCACCCGGTCGATCAGGCGGTGGCTTCCGCCGTAGGCGTCGTTGCCGAGCACGATGTGGTCGCCGGGGGCGAGCGCCGCGCGGATCAGCGTGTCCTCGGCGGCGAGGCCGGAGGAGAACGAGTAGGCGACGTCGGCGCCCTCGAGCGAGGCGATCAGCTCCTGCAGCGAGTCGCGGGTCGGGTTCGCCGAGCGGGCGTACTCGTAGCCGCCGCGGAAGCCGCCGATCCCGTCCTGGACGAAGGTCGACGTCATGTAGACGGGCGGGACGACGGCGCCGGTGGTCGGGTCGAACTCCTGACCGGCGTGGATGGCGCGGGTGTCGAAGTGCTGCTTCTTGGGCATGATCGCGGGGCTTTCCTGGTCGAGGGGGTGGAGAAGAAGGGGAGAGGGCGGCGCTCAGGCCGACGCGAACGACAGGAGGTCCTGCCGGGTGATCACGGCGACGGGCTTGCCCTCGTCGGTGACGAGCAGGGCGTTGGCCTCGCTCAGCGCGGCGCGGGCGGCCGAGATGCTCTCGCCGAGGCCGATCAGCCGCAGCGCGTCGCCGGCGGAGGCGCCGATCGGGTCGGTCATCGAGGTCGCGCCGCTGAAGACGCGGTCGAGCAGCTCGCGCTCGTCGACCGCTCCGACGACCTCGCCCATCACCACGGGGGGCTCGGCGGTGAGGACGGGCAGCTGCGAGACGCCGTAGGTCGTCATGATCTCGATCGCGTCGCGGACCGTGTCGCTGGGGTGCACGTGCACGAGGGCGGGCAGATCGCCGGTGGTCGGGTTGGCGGCACGGGCCGAGAGCACGTCGCGCACCGTGCCCTCCTCGCGGTGCTCGAGGAAGCCGTAGGAGCGCATCCAGCGGTCGTTGAAGATCTTGCCGAGGTAGCCGCGCCCGCCGTCGGGGAGCAGCACGACGACCACGTCGTCCGGTCCGAGCTCGGCCGCGGCCTTGAGCGCGACCGAGACGGCGAGGCCGCTCGAGCCGCCGACGAGCAGGCCCTCCTCGCGGGCGAGGCGGCGGGTCATCGCGAACGACTCGGCGTCGCTGGAGGCGATGATCCGGTCCACCACGCTCGGGTCGTAGGCGCTCGGCCAGAAGTCCTCGCCGACACCCTCGGTCAGGTACGGGCGCCCGCCACCGCCGGAGTAGACCGAGCCCTCCGGGTCGGCGCCGACGATCTGCACGCGGCCCTCCGACACCTCCTTGAGGTAGCGGCCGACGCCGCTGATGGTGCCGCCGGTGCCGACGCCCGCCACGAAGTGCGTGAGCTTTCCGGCAGTGTCGCGCCAGATCTCGGGGCCGGTGGTCTCGTAGTGGCTGAGCGGGCCGTTGAGGTTCGCGTACTGGTTGGGCTTGAAGGCGCCGGGGATCTCGCGCGCCAGGCGGTCGGAGACGGAGTAGTAGGAGTCGGGGTCCTCGGGGGCGACGGCCGTCGGCGTGACGACGATCTCGGCGCCGTAGGCGGTGAGCACGTTCCGCTTGTCCTCGCCGACCTTGTCGGGCAGAACGAACACGCAGCGGTAGCCGCGCTGCTGCGCGACGAGGGCCAGGCCGATGCCGGTGTTGCCGCTGGTCGGCTCGACGATGGTGCCGCCGGGCTTCAGGAGGCCGTCGCGCTCGGCCGCGTCGATGATGCGGGTCGCGATGCGGTCCTTGGACGAGCCGCCGGGGTTGAGGTACTCCACCTTGACCAGGACGGTGGCCTGCACGCCGGAGGCGACCGGGCCGAGCTTCACCAGCGGGGTGTCGCCGATCAGGTCGAGCACCGAATCGGCGTACGCCATCCCGGTGTCCGGGCGTGCGGGAAGGGCTCGATCGAGGGTCATGCGGCCAGCGTATCAACCGCGGATCGGCGGATGACGGGGGTCGCCGAGACGCTCGCGGGCGGCTCCCGCGCGGCCCGCGAGGGAGTGACTCGGCGCAGAGGAGTGCCCTATCGTGGGGGTCCTCGCGTCACCGCCGACCGGAACGGACAACACCTGCAATGACCCCTCCGATCACCGCCACGACGCGGGGTCCGGCCGATGCACGCCTGCTCAGACTGCTCGGCCCCGCCATGGTCGCCGGAGTCGCCTACCTCGATCCGGGCAATGTCGCCAGCAATATGACGGCAGGCGCCCGCTTCGGCTACCTGCTCGTCTGGGTGGTCGTCCTCGGGAACCTGATGGCCTGGCTGATCCAGTACCTCTCGGCCAAGCTCGGCCTGATGACGGGCAAGAGCCTGCCCGAGCTGCTCGGCGAGCGCCTCCGCGGCCGCTGGGGCCGCCGCGCCTACTGGCTGCAGGCCGAGACGGTCGCGATCGCCACCGACCTCGCCGAGGTCATCGGCGGGGCGATCGCGCTGAACCTGCTGTTCGGGCTGCCGCTGCTCGCGGGCGGACTCGTCACCGGGGCCGTCTCGCTGGTGCTCCTGGTGATCCAGACCCGCGGCGGGGCGCAGCCGTTCGAGCGCGTGATCACGGCGCTGATGGTCGTCATCGCGGTCGGCTTCACCGTGGGCGTCGTCGTCGATCCGCCGGACGCGGGCGCGGCCGCCGCCGGGCTCCTCCCCCGCTTCGACGGCTCGGAGTCGGTGCTCCTCGCCGCGTCGATCCTCGGCGCGACCGTGATGCCGCACGCGATCTACGCGCACTCCGCCCTCGCGCGGGACCGCTTCGGCCGCGTCGACGGAGTATCCGCCCGCCGGAGGATCCTCACGGCCACCCGGATCGACGTCACCGTCGCCCTCGCGATCGCCGGCACCGTGAACCTCGCGATCCTCCTGCTCGCCGCGCACTCGCTCTCCGGCGTCGCCGCCACCGACAGCTTGGAGGGTGCGCACGCCGCGATCGGCGCAGCACTCGGTCCGGTCGTCGCGACGCTCTTCGCGGTCGGCCTCCTCGCCTCCGGACTCGCCTCGACCTCGGTCGGCGCCTACGCCGGCGCGGAGATCATGCACGGGCTGCTGAACCTGCGGGTGCCGCTCGTCGCCCGCCGCCTCGTGACACTGATCCCGGCGCTGATCGTGCTCGGGATCGGCTTCGACCCGACCCGCGCGCTCGTGCTGAGCCAGGTCGTGCTCTCGTTCGGCATCCCGTTCGCGCTCGTGCCGCTCGTCGCCCTCACCCGGAACCGCACCCTGATGGGCGACCAGGCGAACCGCTGGTTCACCACCCTCGGCGCGATCCTCGCCGCCCTCTTCCTCATCGTCCTCAACGGCCTGCTCCTCTGGCTGACCTTCACCGGCTGACCCCGGCGCTGCATGCTCACCGGCCGACCCGCAGGCGCCGCATGCTGGTCGAGTAGCCCCGGAGGGGCGTATCGAGACCCACCCGCTGCAGAACGGCGGATCTCGATACGCCCTCTGCGAGGGCTACTCGATCAACATGAAGAGACGCCCTCTGCGAGCGCGGCTCGATCACCATGCAGGCGGATCATGCTGGTCGAGTAGCCCGCAGGGCGTATCGAGACCCGCCCCCGCCAGCACTCCCACCCCGCATTGATCCGATCCGGAGCCTCGCTCGTTATCCTCTGAGAGCGCCTCTCAGGCGTCTGCGCCCTCCCCGGCGCGCCACCCCGCGATCAGAACGAGAGACGCCACCGTGCCCAAAGACACGATGTCCGCCAAGAACCGCGCCCGCCAGGACAAGGTCGAGGCCTACAAGCGCGAGCAGGCCAAGCGCAAGCGCAGCGGCCGGATCTGGATCTGGTCGCTCTCGGCCCTCGCCGTCGTCGCGATCGGCGGCATCGTCGCGGTCACCGTCCTCGGCAACCAGCAGATCGTCGAGGCCCGGCAGATCGACGGCCTGCAGACCTTCGAGAACGACGCGACCCACGTCGCCGGCCCCGTCGAGTACGAGCAGACGCCCCCCGCGGGCGGCCCGCACAACGCCGTCTGGATGAACTGCGGCGTCTACAACGAGCCCGTCCCGAACGAGAACGCCGTGCACGACCTCGAGCACGGCGCCGTCTGGGCGACCTACGACCCGTCGCTCCCGCAGAGCGAGGTCGACGCCCTGATCGCCGCGATGCCCGAGACCTACGCGGTCGTCTCGCCCTACGAGGGCCTCGAGTCGCCGATCGTGCTCAGCGCCTGGGACGCCCAGGTCGCCATCGACTCCCCCGAGGACCCGCGCATCGACGCGTTCATCGAGCGCTTCTGGCAGGCCTCGACCGCGCCCGAGCCCGGTGCCCCGTGCACCGGAGGCATCGATGCGCCCGGCAAGCAGTAGGGGCCGCCTCCTCGTCGCGGCCGTCGCCGTCGTCGCCCTGCTCCTGGGCGCGGCGGGCGGGTACCTCTTCGGCGCCCTCGCCCCGTTCTCCTCCTCGGCCACCCCGTCGACGACGAGCGCCGAGGCCGGCTTCGCCCGCGACATGCAGGTGCACCACCTCCAGGGCGCCGAGCTGGCGATGATCGCGCGCGACCGCAGCGCCGACGACGAGGTCCGCACCGTCTCGAAGGACATCCTGCTCACCCAGCAGCAGCAGGCCGGCCAGCTCTTCGGCTGGCTGAACTCCTGGGGCCTCCCGCAGGCGGCTCCCGAGCCGTCGATGACCTGGATGGGCCGGCCGACCCTCGCCGGCGCCGCCGACGAGCACTCCTCGATGGGCATGTCCACGGAGGAGGACGTCGTCCCGGAGAGCATGCCCGGCCTCGCGACGCCCGAGCAGATCACCGAGCTCAGCACGCTGACCGGCCGCGACTTCGACCGCAGGTTCCTCGAACTGATGATCGCCCACCACCGCGGCGCGATCGACATGGCCGAGGCCCTGCTCGCCCGCAGCCGCGCCACGGTCGCCACCGACTTCGCCTCCTCCGTCGTGAAGGCACAGGAGGCCGAGATCTCCCTGATGGAGCAGATGCTCGAGGACCGCCCGGCCGCCTGATCACGAATCTCTGTCGGGTCCGTCTCAGCAGTGAGACGAATCGGAGTAGTGTCTCAGTCATGAGACTCAGCGAGCTGGAGACGGCGCAGAAGGAGCTCGGCTACTCCGTCGATCTCCTCGCCTCCCGCGCGGGTCTCTCGCGTGCCACCGGCTACCGGATCCTCTCGGGGCAGACCGACCCGCGCCTCGACGACCTGCGGGAGCTCCTGCTCGCGGCGGGCCTCGATCTCGATCTGTCGGTCCGACCCCTCTCCGATCCGCACGCGGCGTCGGCCGCGCGGGCGATGCTCGGAGATCTCTCGGCGGACCGGGACGACGAGGAGATCGCGGCCTGGACCGCTCGGCTCACCCGGTACTCACGCGGGGAGACGGCGCTCCTCCTCGGCGAGGCCGGTCGAGCGTCCGCGCCGCAGCACCGGCCGGGTGCGATCGCCCTCGCCGGCTCGCGCTGGAGCATGGACCGCCTCGCCTCCGCGGGGCACGCCTCCGAGAAGCCGTGGGCGCTCTCCGGATCAGCAGCCTTCGACGCGATGGGGTACGACCCGCAGGGCGTCTCGGTGCTCTGGACTCCGGACCCGCGCCGGGTCGCCCAGCTGCTCGCCGACACTCTGACGCCGACGACCACCGAGCACGCCGACGTCCTCGTGGTCCGCGCGCCCGCGGCACTGTTCCAGGGCGCGGTCGACGTGGAGGGACTCGTCCTGGTGTCACCGCTGCAGGCGGTGCTCGACGGCATCGGCCTCGGCGGCGACCTGGCGGCGATCGCCTCGGAGCTGGGACGGGAGTGGTCGTGACCGACGAGCAGGGACCCGGACCCGGCTACCGGCGTCGCCCGACCGGCGGACGGACCGAAGGACCGGCGGACCGCTCACTCCCCGCCGCGGACAGCGCCCTCCTGCGCGAGCGGACCGGCATCGTCTGGACCGCGTCCTCGATCGAGTGGCACCGCCTCGTGGCGACCACCACCGAGCGCGCCCGCTTCCGCTTCCGCGCCTCGCTGCCCGACCTGATCTGGAACGCCGCGGCGCTCGAGGGCAACACCTTCACCCTCCCCGAGGTGCGGACCCTCCTCGAGGGCGTGACCGTCGGCGGCAAGCCGCTGGCCGACGAGGAGCAGGTCCTGGCGTTGAGCGAGGCCTACAGCGATCTGGACCAGCTGGTCGGCCGGAGCGCCTTCGCCCTCCGCAATGACGTGTCGGACGCCCTCCACACAACGGTCGCGGCGAAGGAGGCGATCGAGTCCGGCCACTTCCGCGGCGAGGGAGCCGTCTCCGGCGGCGGCAGCGTCCGCCTCGCCAACGGCGGCTTCGTGGCCGGGGTCGAGCACGGGCCCGAGGGCGGGGCACTGATCGAGCGCTTCGACTCTCTCGTCCGCTTCCTCGAGACCCTCCCCGACCCGCGCGAGCGCGCGGTGGCCTACTTCGCCGCCGCAACGCGCAGCCAGTTCTACTTCGACGGCAACAAGCGCACGGCGAGGCTGATGATGTCGGGAGTGCTGATGAGCGCCGGCGTGGACGCCGTCAACATCCCCTACAGCCGCCGCCTCGAGTTCAACCGGGCTCTCGACGAGCTGTTCGAGACGGACGACGCGACCGCCCTGATGCGCTTCGTCGTCGACTGCGCCTGAACCGGACACCGGCCTCGCGGCCGACGGCGTCGTCAGGAGCTGAGGGCCGTCTCGACCTGCTGGGCGTAGAGGGAGGCGTAGAGGCCGCGGCGCTCCAGCAGCTCGAGGTGGGTGCCCGATTCGACGATGCGTCCACCGTCGACGACGTGGATGACGTCGGCCGAGACGACCGTCGAGAGGCGGTGCGCGATCGCGATGGTGGTGCGGCCGCGGGCGGCGTCGTCGAGGGCGGTCTGCACGATCCGCTCCGAGACGGTGTCCAGCGCGCTGGTCGCCTCGTCGAGGATGAGCACGGCCGGGTCCTTCAGCAGCACGCGCGCGATCGCGAGGCGCTGCTTCTCGCCGCCGGAGAGCCGGTAGCCGCGCTCGCCGACGAGGGTGTCGTAGCCGTCGGGGAAGGACGCGATCGTGTCGTGGATGTTCGCGGACCGCGCGGCCGCCTCCAGCTCCTCCTGCGTCGCGTCGGGGCGGGCGTAGCGGAGATTGTCGGCGATCGTCGCGTGGAAGAGGTAGGTCTCCTGGCTGACGATGCCGATGTGCGAGACGAGCGACTCCTGACGGAGCTCGCGGACGTCCGTGCCGGCGAAGCGGACGGAGCCGCCGCTGACGTCGTAGAGGCGGGGCACCAGGTACGAGATCGTCGTCTTGCCCGCGCCGGAGGGCCCGACGAAGGCGACGAACTGGCCCGGCGCGATCGAGACCGAGACGCGGTCGAGGGTCGGCCGGACGTCGTCGGTCTGGTCGGGGTAGCGGAAGACGACCTCGTCCAGCTCGACGCGGCCGAGCTCGCCGTCGACGTCGCGGGCGCCCGCGCGGTCGGCGATCGCGGGCCGCAGGTCGAGGTACTCGAAGATGCGGGCGAAGAGGGCACCCGCGGTCTGCAGGTCGAGTGCGACCCGCATCAGGCCGAGCAGCGGCCACATCAGCCGCGCCTGCACGGTCGTGAAGGCGACGACGGTCCCGGCGGTCACGGTCGTCCCGCCGAGGATCAGCCACGCGGCGACGAGGTAGACGACCACGGGGATCACCGAGAGGAAGATCTGCACGGTCGCGAAGAACCACTGCCCGGACATCTGCTGGCGGACCTGGAGCTCGATCTGCCGGCCGTTCTCGTCGGCGTAGCGGGTGACCTCCGACTCCTGGCGGCCGAAGCTCTTGGCGAGCAGGATGCCGGAGACGCTCAGCGTCTCCTGCGTGATCGCCGTCATCTCGGACAGCGACTCCTGCGTCTTGGTGGCGATCCGGGCGCGGACCTGGCCGACCCGGCGCTGCGCGATCACGAGCACCGGAGTGAGCACCACCGCGACGATCGTCATCTGCCAGGAGAGCAGGAGCATCGCGACGACGGCCGCGATCACGGTGACGGTGTTGCCGAGGACGCTCGAGACGGTGTTGGTGAGGACGCTGGCCAC
This sequence comes from Rathayibacter sp. VKM Ac-2857, assembly GCF_013205025.1. Lineage (GTDB taxonomy): Bacteria > Actinomycetota > Actinomycetes > Actinomycetales > Microbacteriaceae > Rathayibacter. Next base: position 544,634 of record NZ_JABMLE010000002.1, read on the forward strand.
GCCGCCGACATCGTTCGCGAGGCGCGACTGGATCACGCCGGTGCGGGTGCGGGTGAAGAAGCCGAGCTCCATCGCCTGGAGGTGGCGGAACAGCCGGATGCGCAGCTCGCCCATCACGCTGTTGCCGACGGTGGCGGTGAGGAAGGTCTGCCAGACGCCGAGCACCGCGGAGACCACCCAGATCAGCACCATCACGCCGACGAGCTCGAGCAGGACGGGGAAGTTCGGACGGCCGCTCTCGGGGAACAGCCCGCGGTCGAAGGCGAGCTGGGTGAGCAGCGGCGGCACGACGGTGAGCGCGGCGCCGACGAGCACGAGGGCGACGGTGAGCATCAGCTTGGTGCGGTGAGCGCGGAAGAGCGAGGCGATCCGCGAGAAGAGGTGGTCGATCCTCGGGGCGTCGGAGTTCTTCCGCCGCTGGGCGTCGGGGTCGCTGCTGGAGATCTTGCCGCGCACCGCACCGGCGCGCATCCCGCCGCCGCTCGCGACGTCACCCATCCTGCTCATCGCTCGACCATAACCCCGGCCGCCGACACCGCCCGCGGCTTCCGCCCACGGCGAAGATGTGCTCAGCGGCGCGCGCTCGGCGGCTGCCCGGCCGGCCATGACGGGCCGCCTTCCGCGGACTCCGCTCACCGGGTCTCGATACGCCGCGTCCCGCGGCTACTCGACCAGCATGGAAGGCGTGCGGTCCGGCTGACCGCAGACCTGCTGCCGGATCATGCTGGTCGAGTAGCCGCCGCCGGCGGCGCATCGAGACCCGGAGGCAGCCGCGCAGCGCCCACAGCATGCTGGTCGAGTAGCCCCGCAGGGGCGTATCGAGACCCGCCGTCACCAGCACGGCGGGTCTGCAGACTCGCGTTCTGACGCTGGTGGATCTCGATACGCCCGCTTCGCGGGCTACTCGATCAACATGAGCGGCCCGCGATGCGGGCTACTCGATCAGCATGGGGGCACCCCCGTACCGACGAGCCAGGGAACGACAGAAGGCCCGGGCGCTGCGTGAGCAGGACCCGGGCCTTCCGTGAGAGCGTCAGCCCTTGGTCGCGCCGGCGAGCAGGCCGCGGACGAAGAAGCGCTGGAGGGCGAAGAACACGATCAGCGGGACGATGATCGAGATGAACGCGCCGGCCGTGAGGAGCTCCCACGACTGGCCGTACGAGCCCGACAGATCCTGCAGCGCCTTCGTGATCGGCAAGCCCTGCCCGGAGGTGAAGACCGTCGCGACCAGCAGGTCGTTCCAGACCCAGAGGAACTGGAAGATGCCGAACGAGGCGATCGCCGGGACGGACAGCGGCAGCACGATGCGGAAGAAGATCTGGCCGTGGCCGGCTCCGTCCACGCGGGCCGCCTCGATGACCTCGCCGGGGATCTCCGAGATGAAGTTGTGCAGCATGAAGATCGCCAGCGGGAGCGCGAAGATCGTGTGCGCGATCCACACCTTCGCGTACGAGCCGTCCAACCCGTTCACCCCGAGTCCGGGAAGGATGTAGAGGTTGCCGATGCGCAGGCCGTCCGAGAACAGCTGCAGCAGCGGCACGAGGGCCATCTGGATCGGCACGATCTGCAGCGAGAACACGAGCACGAAGAGCGTGTTGCGGCCCTTGAAGTCGATCCACGCGAACGCGTAGGCCGCGAGGCTGGCGATCGTGATCGGGATCAGCGCCGCCGGCAGCGTGATGACCAGCGAGTTCACGAACGCCTTGCCCAGGGTCAGGCTGTCGCCGGAGTTGAGCGCGTTCGCGTAGTTGTCGAGGGTGAAGCCGGGGTTGGCGAAGATCGTCCACCAGCCGGTCGTCTTGATGTCGTTCGCGGGACGGAACGAGGAGATGAACAGCCCGAGGGTCGGGATGGTCCAGATCGCCGCGATGATCGCGGCCGCGAGGGTCGCTCCGCGCGAGGTGGTCGCCTTGCGGACCTTGCCGCTGGCCGCCTCGATCTTCGACTCGCCGCGGGCGAGCGCGCGCTCGGTGCTGCGGTCGACCGGAACCTGGATCGGAGTGGGCGTGACGCTCATCGGATCTCCCTCTGCTTGGCGAGCTGGCGGGCGTTGTAGACGACGATCGGGAGCACGAGCAGGAACAGGATGACCGCGAGGGCCGCGCTGTAGCCGCTGCGGGCGCCGAGCTGGAACTGGCGGACCATCTCGAAGGCGAGGACGGTGGTGTCGGAGCGACCGCCGGTCATCGCCGAGACGATGTCGAAGACCTTCAGCGACGCGATCGAGATCGTGGTCAGCACGACCACGATCGAGGAGCGGATCCCCGGGACGACGACGTTCCAGAACGACTGCCAGGCGTTGGTGCCGTCGAGCGACGCCGCCTCCAGCTGCTCGGAGGGCACGCCCTTGATGGCGGCCGAGAGGACCGTCATCGCGAAGCCGGCCTGGGTCCAGATCAGCACGACGACCAGGAACAGCGTGTTCCACGGCTCGAGACCCAGCCAGTCGACGGGAGAGCCGCCGAACGCGGTGAGGATGCCGTTGAGGACACCGATCTGCTCGCCCTGGCGGGTGTCGTAGAAGAACTTGAAGATGATCGACGCGCCGACGAACGAGATCGCCATCGGCATGAAGACCAGCAGCTTGAAGAACTTCTCGCCGCGGCTCTTGTCGATGAAGACCGCGTAGGCGAGGCCGATCGCAGTGGCGGTGATCGGGGCGAGGAGCACCCAGACCACGGTGTTGAGGAAGGCGGTGACGCCGTCCGGGCTGGTGAAGACCCAGATGAAGTTGTCGAGGCCGGCGAATCCGGAGCCGTCGTTCTTCACGAAGGCGTTCAGCGCCGTCGTGATCGTCGGGTAGATCAGGCCGATCAGGATGAAGAAGGCGGCCGGAGCCATGAACGCGATCAGCTGCAGTCCGTAGCCCGCGCCTTTGCGGGACCGGAAGTCGAGCAGGAAGAGGATGCCGCCGAGGACGGCCGCGACGACCGCGACCCACATGACGGAGTTGTACAGGCCGAACGCGAGGAGGAGGACCACCGGGAGGAGGACGGTGATGGCGAGACGGAGGACCGTGTAGCCGGTGCCGCGCCGCGGGGCGATCTCGACGAAGAAGAGGATGATCGCGACGACCGCCGCGAACGCCAGAAGGATGATGGGGATCTGCGCGAGCGGGGGGATGCTCGCCAGCCACTGGAAGAAGCCGGACATGGACGCCCTTTCGAGTGCGACTCTGAACTCTGGTGAGGCCCGGTCCGGCCGGACCGCGGGTGCGATCCGGCCGGACGGGCATCGGTCGAGGGCCGCCGCTCCGAGAAGCGGCGGCCCTCCACCTGACTGCTAGGAGGTGTAGCCGGCCTGGATCTCCTCGAGGACCTGATCGGTGCTCGAGCCGTCGATCCAGTCGACCATGCCCTTCCAGAAGCTGTCAGCACCGACGGACTTCGGCATGAGGTCCGAGCCGTCGAAGCGGAACGTGGTGTCCGGGTCCTGGAGGATGCCGATGGAGTCCTTCAGGATGTCGCTGCCGGCGTTGGCGGCGTCGAGGCCCGTGTTGGCCGAGATGACTCCGCCGAGCTTGACGCGGCTGTTGGCCCAGTCGGCGCTGGCCAGGTACTCCTGGACCTTCGCGGTGTCCTCGTCGTTCGAGAACGCGGCGACCATCTCGCCACCACCGGTGACGGCCTGGGCGTCGTCGGCGCTGGCCGGCGGGGTGAGGAAGGCCCACACGTCGCCGTCCTCGGCCACGTTGGCGCCGGCCGAGATCAGGAAGCCCTCGAAGAACGAGGCCTGGTGGGTCAGTGCGCAGGTGCCGTTGGCGACGTTCTGCGCGACATCGCCGAAGGCGGTCGAGTTGATCGAGGAGACGTCGCCGTAGCCGGCGTTGACCAGCGTCGGGTCGAGGAGGATCGAGCCGACCTTGTCGAAGGCCGCCTTGATCTCGGGGTCGGTGAACGGGGTGTCGCCCGCGACCCAGGAGTCGTAGACGTCGGGGCCGGCCTCGCGGAGGACGGCGTCCTCGATCCAGTCGGTGCCCGGCCAGCCGGATGCCTCACCGGAGTTGAAGCCCGCGCACCAGGACGGTCCGCCGGTCTTCTCGGCGATGGTCTTGCCCAGCGCCTCCATCTCGTCCCAGGTGGTGGGAACGGAGACGCCCCACTCCTTGAACTTCGCCGGCGAGTACCAGATGTAGCCCTTGACGGACGCCATCAGCGGCGCGCCGTACTGGGTGCCATCGACCTGGCCGTACTTCTGCCAGTCCTCGGACCAGTTGTTCTGGACGTTCGTCAGGGCGCCCTCGGGCAGCTCCTGGACCTTGCCCGAGGCGACGGTGTCGGCGAGCAGACCCGGCTGCGGGAAGATCGCGAGGTCCGGTGTGTCGCCACCCTGGACCTTGATGCCGATCTGCTTCTCGAACTCCTTGTCGCCGGTGTACTTGATGTCGATGCCCGACTCCTTCTCCCAGTCCGCCCAGGACTGCTCGAGAAGGGTGGCCTCGTCGCCGTTGATGGTGCCGTAGACGTTGACGACGCCGTCAGCGGTGCCGACAGTGCCGGCGGAGCTGCCGCCGCCGGCGTTGGGGTCGTTCGGGTCGCTGCTGCTCGAGCAGCCGGCGAGGGCGATCCCGGCCGCTGCGAGAACGGCGACGGGAAGGGTGATACGGCGGTGCAGGGATGACCGCATGGTTCCTCCTCATTGAGTGGTGGTTCAGCCGAGGGCCGGTGCCGTCCGGCGGGCCGGCGGGCTGAGGCGACTCGAAGCAGGTGCTGCGACGACTCGGATGCTGTTGGTGGTTCCGTGCGAAGACTCTCCGAGCGGAACACCGGGTTCGTGTGGGCTCGGGCCTCCACGGAGGGAAACCTTTCCACAAGTTCGATGAAAGCACAACGGCGCCGATAGAGCGCTCTCTGAGATAACGATCCGGCGACGAACCGCGGGAAATCGGGCCGACCGCCACGGGAGATCGATCTCGACGCTCCCGGTCGCGTCGCGCCCGGGGTATAACTTTCTGGAACCGTTTCCAGCATCGACGCCGGACGGACCGGGAGGAACGCCGTGCCAGGCATCGAAGAGGTCGCCGAACTCGCCGGGGTGTCGAAGGCGACCGTGTCGCGCGCGCTCAGCGGCCGCGGCTACGTCTCCGCCGGCACGAAGCAGCGGGTCGAGCGCGCCGCCGCCAGCCTCGGCTACGTCGTCTCGGCCAACGCCTCGAGCCTGGTCACCGGCCGCAGCAACAACGTCGCCGTGATCATCCCGGTGATCAACCAGTGGTTCTTCGGCGGCATCATCGAGGGCATCGAGCACGCCCTCCTCGCCGCCGGCTACGACGTGCTCCTCTACAACATCGACAAGCACCACGACGCGCGCCGCAGCGTCTTCGAGTACTACCTGGTCCGCAAGCGCGTCGATGCGATCGTCGCGGTGACCCTCGAGATCTCGCCCGACGAGACGGAGGCGCTGCTCGCGCTCGGCAAGCCGATCGTCGGGATCGGCGGCTCGCTCCCCGGCATCCCGACCTTCAGCATCGACGACGTCGCCGCGGCCCGCCTCGCCACCGAGCACCTGCTCTCGCTCGGGCACGAGCGCGTCGTGCACATCGGCGGCCTGAGGGAGGAGGAGATGGACTTCCACGTGCACACCAAGCGGCACGAGGGGTTCTGCCAGGCGCTGACCGCGGCGGGCCTCGACCGGGGACCCGGCCACTTCGTGCCGACCCGCTTCGACATCCCGGGCGGGCACCGCGCGGGGCGGCAGGTGCTCGGCGATCCGCGGACCCGGCCGACCGCGATCTTCGCCGCGTCCGATGAGATCGCGATCGGAATCATCCTCGCCGCGCGCGAGCTCGGGCTGTCGGTGCCGGAGGACGTCTCGATCATCGGGATCGACGACCACCCGCTCGCCGAGCTGTTCGGGCTGAGCTCGATCCGGCAGGACCCGCGGCAGCAGGGCGAGCTGGCGGTCGCGCTGGTGCTGGAGGCGCTGGCGGCGCTGGCCCGGGGCGAGGCCCCGCCGCCCGCCCGGCACACGACCATCCCCGCCTCCCTCGTCATCCGCACCAGCACGTCGGCGCCGCGGGGCGCGAGAATCGGAGCATGAGCGACTCCGCCGCCCCCTCCCCCGTCGTCCGCGATGCGCCCGAGCGCTCCCGCTTCGAGATCTCCGTCGGCGGCGAGGTCGCGGGCTTCGCCGCCTACGTCCGCCGCGGCGACGAGGTGGTGCTGACGCACACCGTCGTCTTCGACGCGTGGGAGGGGCACGGCCTCGGCAGCGTCCTCGCCCGCGCCGCGGTGCTCGCGGTGACGGAGGGGGGCGGCACGGTCGTCCCCCGCTGCCCCTTCGTCGCGGCCTGGCTGCGCAAGCACCCCGGCACCGGCGCCCGCGTCCGCTGGCCCGAGGACTGACGCGAGGCGGACGCTCCTCCCGGCGCGCGCACCCCATGCCGACGCGCCTCGCGGCGCCGGTCTTCTTGTTGATCGAGTAGCCCGCGCAGCGGGCGTATCGAGATCCACCACCGTCAGAACGCGAGTCTGCAGCCCCGCCGTGCTGGTGACGGTGGGTCTCGATACGCCCCTGCGGGGCTACTCGACCAGCAAAGCCGCGCCCGGGCTCCGTCTGCGGCGCGGCGCCTCATGTTGATCGAGTAGCCCGCGCAGCGGGCGTATCGAGATCCCCCAGCATCAGAACAGGAGTCTGCAGACCCGTCGTACTGAGGACCGCGGGTCTCGATACGCCCCTTCGGGGCTACTCGACCAGCATGAAGGCGAACTCCACCGCTCAGGCCGGCGGGGTGCGCGAGCCGATCTCCTGCAGGGACCAGGTGTTGCCGTCCGGGTCGGCGAAGTGGGCGTACTTCACGCCGCCCATGTCCTGCACGTCCGAGAGCTCGAGCCCGCGCCCGACCAGCTCGGCGCGCACGGCGTCGATGTCGTCGACGACGAGGTGCAGCCCGCGGACGACGCCGTCCTCCGGCCCGGGCCCCATCCCGGTGCCGATCACGATCGAGCAGGCGGAGCCGGGCGGCGTCAGCTGGACGATCCGCATCGACGGCGACGGCCGGACGTCGTGGTCGACGTGGAAGCCGACGACGTCCGCGTAGAACGCCAGCGCCCGATCCACATCGGAGACGGGCACGGGAACGAGTTCGAGTCGCATCTGCACGCGCTCATCCTGCACCGAGCCGCTGACGACCGTGGGTCTCTTAGGAAAGATCACCTAGTACGTATGGGGAAAGCCATGTTGATCGAGTAGCCCGCGGAGCGGGCGTATCGAGCGGAGGGGGCGCCTTCGGCGCCAGCGCAGGGCGGGGAAGAGACCGACGTTCATGCGGTGGTGGGTCTCGATACGCCCCTTCGGGGCTACTCGACCAGCATGCTGCGGGCGTCTCTTCCAAGTAGATCCACCACCGTCGGCGGTCACGGCTGACGACCGCGGGTCTCGGTGCGCCCCTCCGGGGCTACTCGACCAGCATGGACGAGCACGCGGGGCGGCCTGCTCGAGATCCGCAGACGGGGGCGGGGTCAGTCGCGGGGGGCGACGACGAGGCGCTCGTGCATGATCTCGACGGCGCGCTCGAGGACGCGGCGGTCCTCGGGGCGGAGGTCGGCGAAGATCGGCGTGAGGGCGTCGCCCAGCTGGGTGCGCCACGCACTGAGCGCGGCGGCGCCGTCGGGGGCGAGGCGGATCTGCCAGGCCCGGGCGTCAACCGGATCGGCGATGCGGTCGAGCCAGCCGGCCTCGACGAGGTTCTTCACGATCTTGGTCATCGTGGGCTGCGAGACGCGGCTCTGCGTCGCCAGCTCGCCCAGGCGCATCGGCCCCATCGACAGCAGCACCGAGAGGGTGCGCCAGACCGCCTGCGACTCCTGGTTGTCGGTGGCCTGCGCGGCGAGGCGGGTGATCCGGTGCGTCACCGAGACGAAGTCGCTCAGCAGCTCGCTCAGCGAGACCTCGCTGGGCGGCACGTCGCGCGCCGGAAGGCCTGCGAGCGGGTCGATTGCAGTCACCCGCCGATTCTAGAGGCTGCGTCGCACGAGACCGGGTCCGGCACTGCGCCGGGTCCCGCACGGCGCCGGGAACGACACTGCGCCGGGAACGACGAAGGGCGCCGCCTCCGAGGAGACGACGCCCTGCGCCGGTGGACCCGCCGGAGGCGGATCCGTGCACCCGAAGCGGGTGCGAGGGGATTACTTGACGGTGACGGTCGCGCCGGCGGCCTCGAGCTGGGCCTTGGCCTTCTCGGCGGTCTCCTTGTTGACGGCCTCGAGGACAGCCTTGGGGGCGCCGTCGACGACAGCCTTCGCCTCGCCGAGGCCGAGGCTCGTGAGCGCGCGGACCTCCTTGATGACCTGGATCTTCTTCTCGCCGGCGGCCTCGAGCACGACGTCGAACTCGGTCTGCTCCTCGACCTCTTCGGCCGGGGCGGCCGGGCCGGCGACACCAGCAGCGGCGACGGGCGCGGCGGCGGTGACCTCGAAGACCTCTTCGAACTTCTTCACGAACTCAGAGAGCTCGATGAGCGTGAGCTCCTTGAAGGCCTCGATGAGCTCGTCCTGCGTGAGCTTTGCCATGATTTTTCTCCTTGTTGTTTCTTGTCTACGAACCGCGTGCGCACTGCCTCCCGGAGGGAAGCGTCAGCTCGCGGACTCCTGCTTCTCGCGCAGTGCCTCGACCGTGCGAACGGCCTTGGACAGCGGCGCCTGGAACAGGTAAGCGGCACCGAAGAGCGAGGCCTTGAAGGCGCCGGCGAGCTTGCCGAGCAGCACTTCACGGGACTCGAGGTCGGCGAGCTTTCCCACCTCTTCCGCGGTCAGCGGGTTACCGTCGAAGTAACCGCCCTTGACCACGAGGAGAGGGTTTGCCTTGGCGAAGGCACGCAGCGACTTCGCGACGGCGACGGGGTCGCCGTGCACGAACGCGATGGCCGAAGGGCCAGCGAGCTCGGCGTCGAAGGACGAGATACCGGCGTTGTTCGCCGCGATCTTGGTCAGCGTGTTCTTCACCACGGCGTAGGTCGCGTGCTCACTGATGTCCTTGCGCAGCGTCTTGAGCTGAGCAACAGTGAGACCGCGGTACTCGGTCAGCAGAACGGCGGTCGAACTCTGGAACTTCTCCGTGAGTTCGGCGACCGAGGCTTCCTTGTTCGCCATGGCTACTCCTGTGAATTCTCGTGCCGGTAGCCCGAAGGCACGCAAAGAAAAAGGCTCCGGCGCAGGAGCGCGGGAGCCTGGGGATCGCGATGAACGCGGAACTAGTCTCTTGCACACCTGCGCGGGCCATTCGCTTCGCGAATCCTTCGTCCGGTGGCGATCCGCGGGGCCTGGGCCCTGCTCGTGCGCACACCGGAAACCGGCGGTCTTTGGCTTCGGGAAGCGTACGACGTGAACGGGCCCGTGCGCAAGTCCGCCGCACACGCGATGCTGGAGGGATGACCGGTCCGTCATCCCCTCCCGACCCCGAGCCCGGCCTGCACCACGACGCCGACAGCGCCGCCGATGCCGCGATCGCCGCCGTCGAGGGCGAGCTGAGCACCCTCTTCAACCGGGTGCGCGACGCGCTGCGCTCCGCGGCCGAGCGCCTGCATCCCGACCTCGGCACCGCGGGTTACCGGACGCTCGCCGCCCTCGAGCGGCGCGGGCCGATGCACGCCGGCGCCCTGGCCGAGCTGCTCGAGACGGACAAGTCGTCGATCAGCCGGCAGATCTCGGCGCTGGACCGTCTCGGTCTGCTGCAGCGCTCCCCCGACCCCGACGACGGGCGCGCGACGATCCTCTCGGTGCCGCCGGAGACGGCCGAGCGGATGCGGGCGATCCGCAGCTCCCGCCAGGCGCTGATGCACGAGGAGCTGCGCCGCTGGGAGGCGGGCGACGTCGAGCTCTTCGCCGTCCTGCTCCGACGCATCACGGCCCTCGACATGCGCGCCGCTACCACCGAGCCCGCCGACGGACAATCGGGCGCGGGCCCCACGCCGACCGCGTAGCGTCCAGCGGGATGGAATCGCTCGCCCCTCCCTCCCTCCCGGACGACGTCGACGGCGCCCTGGCCCTCGCCCGCACCCTCTCCGCCGACCCGCCGCGACCCGGCACCGGCCGCACCGCCGAGCTGCACGACCTGCTCGAGCGCCTCGCCCGGCACGACCTCGGCGTCGCCCGCACGATCGAGCCGCACCTCGACGCGCTCGCGATCTTGGGCGAGGCGGGGCTGAGCGCCCGGGACGTCGGAGTCGACGCCGACGCGGTCTGGGGCGTCTTCGCAGCGGAGGGCGGCGACGAGCCGCTGGTCGCGACTCCCGACGGCGACGCCTGGCGCCTGAACGGCGTGAAGCCCTGGTGCTCGCTGGCCGGCCGCCTCGACGCCGCACTGATCACGGCGCACGTCGGCGACGGCTCCGGCGAGCGCCGCCTCTTCGCGGTGCGCCTCGGCGACGGCACCGCGACGCCGGAGCAGAACGCCTGGCACGCCCGCGGGCTGACCGAGATCCCCAGCGGACCGGTGCGATTCTCCGGCACCCGGGCTCAGGAGGTCGGCGCTCCCGGCTGGTACCTCTCGCGTCCGGGCTTCGCCTGGGGCGGGATCGGCGTGGCCGCCTGCTGGCTCGGCGGGGCCCGGGGGGTCGCCGCGACGCTGGCTCGCGCGGCCGCCCGCCGCGAGGATCCGCATCTGCTCGCGCACCTCGGCGCGGTGGACACGGCACTGTCGGCCGGGCGGCGCGCGCTCGACGAGGCGTCGGCGCTGATCGACGCGGGCGAGGCTGAGGGCGCTCGCGGCGCGCTGCTGGCCGAGCGGGTCCGCGGCACGGTCGCGAGCGCCGTGGAGGAGATCCTGCTGCGCGCCGGTCGCGCCCTCGGGCCGGCACCGCTCGCCCTCGACGCCGAGCACGCCAAGCGGGTCGCCGATCTCGCCCTCTACGTCCGCCAGCACCACGCCGAGCGCGACGACGCGGCGCTCGGGCGCGCGGTCCTCGCCAGCGGCGAGACGGAGGAGTGGTGAGCCGCGTCATCGCGTTCGACGGACACCTCGAGGGCACGCCCGTGGAGCGCTGGCGGGAGGACGGCCGGCTCGACCGGCTGCCGGTCCTGCCGGAGGACGCGCTCCTCGCCGTCGACCGCGTGCTCGTCGTCGTCGCGCACGCCGACGACGAGACGCTCGGCTGCGGCGGCACGATCGCGCTGGCGCGACGCCTCGGCGTCCCCGTCGACGTCGTGATCGTGACCGACGGCGGCGCGGCCCACGGCGCCTCCTCCCCCGGCGCCGCGTCCGCCCTGGTCGCCGAGCGCCGCGCGGAGGCGCGGACGGCGCTCGACGAGCTCGGCGCGGGGATCGGCCTCGCCTTCCTCGACGTGCCCGACTCCGGCACCCCCGAGCACCGCGACCGGATCCTCGCCGAGGTGCTCGCCCGCGCCGCCGCCGACCCCGGCCGGGTCCTCCTCCTCTCCACCTGGACCGGCGACGGCCACCGCGACCACCGCGTCGTCGGCGAGGTCTGCACCGAGGCGGCCGACGCCCTGGGCCACCCGCTGCTCGCCGCGCCGATCTGGCTCTGGCACTGGTCCGAGCCCGACGACGCCGAGGTGCCGTGGCCGGCGCTCGTGCGCGTCGAGGCCGACGACGACCTGCGGGAGCGGAAGGCGCTCGCCCGCGAGCGCTACCCGAGCCAGACCGCGCCAGGACCCGACGGGACGGCCGCGGTGCTCCATCCGCGCTTCGTCCGGGCCTTCGCCGGCGACGACCGCCTGATCCGGGTCCGCTGATGCTGCGCGGGGAGCTAGCGCACGGCGATCCGACCGACAAGTGGCGGAGAGGAGCCGCGATCCTGCCTAGAGTCGGGGAGACGAGCGGGCGCGGCCCCGGCGACGAGGACACGGGGATGAGCTACTTCGACGAGCTGTACGAGCGGCACGAGGACCCCTGGGGGTACACCAGCCGCTGGTACGAGGAGCGCAAGCGCGCCCTCACGCTCGCCAGCCTGCCCGAGCGGCGCTACGGCTCCGTGCTCGAGATCGGCTCGTCGATCGGCGTGCTGGCCGAGGCCCTCGCCGCCCGGGCCGAGCGCCTGCTGGCGATCGACGTCTCCGCGGCCGCGGTGGAGCGGGCCGCCCGGCGGCTGACGCCGCTCCCGCACGTGCGGGTCGAGCACCACGACATCACGCGCGGGGTCCCGGAGGGTCCGTTCGACCTGATCGTGCTCTCGGAGGTCGGCTACTACCTCGGCCGCGAGACGCTCGAGCGCACGCTCCGCGGCGTGCGCGACCGGCTGACCGCGGCGGGCGAGCTGGTCACCGTGCACTGGCGGCACCCCATCGACGGACTCGAGCTCGACGGCGACGCGGTGCAGAGCGCCGTCGCCGGCCTCGGGCTGCGGCGGATCGCCCGGCACGAGGAGGAGGATCTGCTCCTCGAGGTGCACTCGCGCGACGGCCGCTCGGTCGCCCGGCGGACGGGGCTGCTGTGACCCGGATCGAGCACGTGCTCGCGGTCGTGCCGGCGCACGACGAGGAGGAGCGGATCGGCGACGCCGTCGCGTCGGTGCTGCGCAGCGCCGAGCAGCTCGCGCTGGCGCACCCGTCGGTCGTGGTCCGGCTGATCGTCGTGGCCGACGGCTGCACGGACGCGACCGTCGAGCGCGCCCGCGCAGCGGGCGCCGAGGTGCTCGAGCTGGCGCGCTGCGGGGTCGGCGCGGCGCGGGCCGCCGGGATCGCCTACGCCCTCGGCACCGTCTCGGCTCCGGACGACCTGGTCTGGGTCGCCAACACCGACGCCGACACCGTCGTGCCGCAGGACTGGCTGCTCGAGCACGTCGAGCACGCCCGGCTGCACGACGCACTGGTCGGCACGGTGCGGCCGGACCCCGCGGACCTCTCCCCCGAGATGTACCGGCGCTGGCGCCGCACCCGCGAGCGCGAGGAGTCGATCGGCAGCATCCACGGCGCGAACCTCGGCGTGCGCGCGAGCGCCTACCTGGCTGCCGGCGGCTTCGGCGGCGAGCCGCTGCACGAGGACGTCCTGCTGGTGGAGCGCCTGCACGCCGCGGGCGCCCGGGTCGGAGCGACCGACCGCGGCGAGGTGACCACCTCCGGTCGCCGCCGCAACCGCGTGGACGGCGGCTACGGACCGTATCTGCACGACCGGTTCGCGGCCGCTCCGGTGCACTGACGCTCCTCCGAGCGCGCCGACCTCTGCTACAACGCGCGGGCGCAAGCAGATCTGCGAGGCGGTTGTCAACGGTCCGGCCCTGAATTGTCACGGCATCCGCAGGAGAGTGGAATGGGGGCCGAGCACGACCCTGTGCTCTCTCCGATGGAAGGGTCACCGCATGAATCCCCGCCTCGTCCTGCTGGCGCTCGTCGCCCTCGCCGCGTACGTCTTCGGCGCCCGCGCCGGTCGCGGACGCTACGAAGAGCTCCGCCATCTCGCACTCGGTGTGTGGAACGACCCCGCCACGAAGAAGACGCGCAAGAAGCTCAAGAAGACCTCGAAGCGCGAGGCGAAGCACTTCTCCGCGGTCGCCGACAAGGCCCGCGCGAAGGTGCAGCGCTCACTCCGCTGATCGGCAACAACTGCAAGGACGCCTTCACGACAGGCGTTGACGCTCGCATCGGAACGGCCGGTCGAGCACTCTACGAAGGAGACACATCATGGGCATCATCGGTTGGATCGTTCTCGGCCTCATCGCCGGCGCACTCGCAAAGCTCATCCTCCCCGGCAAGCAGGGCGGCGGATGGATCATCACTATCATCCTCGGCATCGTCGGAGCCCTCCTCGGAGGATTCATCGGCGGCGCGCTCTTCGGGCGCGACGACCCGATGGGCTTCAACCTCGTCAGCATCATCCTCGCCGTCGTCGGCGCGATCATCGTGCTGCTGATCTACGGCGCGATCACCGGCCGCAAGTCCCGCGCGTAGTCACGCGACCCTCGAAGGCCCCCGGCATCCGTGCCGGGGGCCTTCGTCGTTCCCTGCGGGCGTGACGGCGCGGGACGACCGCCGATGTTCGCGGGCCGCGCAAGGCCTTGCACCTGGGAGGCCCCGGGGCGTGGACTGTACTTCGGCCGCATGCTCTCCGATGCGGTCGATCCCCGGACGAAAGGACGCTCGAGTATGAGCACGGACGCGAACACGGTCCCCACGATCACCCTCAACAACGGAGTCGAGATCCCGCAGCTGGGCTTCGGTGTCTTCCAGATCGACCCCGCCGAGACCAAGGACGCGACGCTCGCCGCCCTCGAGGTCGGCTACCGCCACATCGACACCGCCGAGATGTACGGCAACGAGGCCGGCGTCGGCGAGGCCGTGCGCGCCTCCGGCCTCGACCGCTCCGAGGTGTTCGTCACCTCGAAGCTGAACAACGGCTTCCACGCCCGCGAGGACGCGCTACAGGCGATCGACGACACCCTCGCCGAGCTGAAGTTCGACTACGTCGACCTCTTCCTCATCCACTGGCCGCTGCCGAAGGTCGGCGACTACCTGGAGACCTGGAAGGCGATGGAGGAGATCTACCGCAGCGGCAAGGCGAAGGCGATCGGCGTCTCCAACTTCCAGACCAACCACCTCAACCGGCTCCGCGCCGAGGCGACGATCGTCCCGGCCGTGAACCAGATCGAGGTGCACCCCTTCCTCACCCAGGACGAGCTCCGCGCCTACGGCGTCGAGCACGGCATCGCGACCGAGGCCTGGTCGCCGATCGCGCAGGGCAAGGTCCTGGACGACGAGGCGATCGTCCGCATCGCGAGCAGCGTCGACCGCTCCCCCGCGCAGGTCGTCCTGCGCTGGCACATCCAGCGCGGCGACATCGTCTTCCCGAAGTCGGTCACCCGCAAGCGCGTGGAGGAGAACTTCGCCCTCTTCGACTTCGAGCTGGACGACGAGTCGATGACCGCGATCTCCGCGCTCAACCGCGACGAGCGCACCGGCCCGAACCCGGACGAGTTCAACTACATCCCGAGCTGACCCTCGGCGCCTGAGCCGGTACCTCCGGCTCGCCCTCACGCCTCCGGCTCGCGGGATCCTCGGATCCCCGCGAGCCGGAGGCGTTTCTGCGTGCCGGGCGTTGGTGGCTACTGCGAGTCGCGCCAGGAGTGCTCGGGGGCGTAGCCGAGGACCTCGCGGGCGTGGTCGATCGAGAGCAGCGTGTCGTTCACGCCGAGCTCGCCGCGCAGCTCGACGCCGGGGAAGACCTCGGCGACCAGCTCGTCGTTCGGGCGGGTCATCACGGTGTCGGCCGCCGCGATGATGAAGCGGTCGAAGCCGGGCTCGCGGTGCGCGAGGGCCTTCTCGACCGCCTGGGCGCCGTCGCGGCCGTCGATGTAGCCCCAGAGGTTCCACTTGCGCAGCGTCGCGTCCGCGTCGAAGGACGGGAACTCGGCGTAGTCCTCCTCGTTCATCACGTTGGAGAAGCGCAGGCCGATGATCGTGAGGTCCTCGTGCCAGCGGCAGAGCTCGATCGCCAGCTGCTCCTCGAGGTGCTTGGTGAGCGAGTAGACCGACTCCGGGCGGGCCGGGTACTTCTCGTCGACCGGGATGTAGGGCGGCGGCACGTCGAACGGCAGGCCGAGCACGGTCTCGCTGGACGCGTAGACGATGCTGCGGATGCCCGCACGGATCGCCGCGTGGAAGACGTTGAAGGTCGACGACATGTTGTTCTGGAAGGTCGCGATGTCCGGGACGATGCCCGGCGCCGGGACGGCCGCGAGGTGCACGACCGCGTCGATCCCCTCGTAGCGGTCGCCCACGGCCTGCAGGGCGTCGACGACCTGCCCGTAGTCGGTGATGTCGATGCTGATGACGCCCTCGCCGCGGGTTCCCGCGCGGTCGAGGACGAAGACGTCGTGGCCGGACTCGCGGAGGCGGGTGACGACGCTGCGGCCGAGTTTCCCGGATCCACCGGTGACTGCGATTCTCATGCCTCGAACGCTAACGGGCCCGAGGCCTGCGGACGAGGGGCTGGCGGATCAGCCCGCGACGTGGAGGGAGATGCCGCCGCCGACCTCGGGCGTGGTCTCGTCGGCGACGAGCTCGGTCCAGCGGCGCAGCACGGCGGCGCCGGCCTCGTCGTTGATCGCGCCGTCGACCACCAGGATCGGGTACGGCTTGTCCGGAACGCCCTCCGCGGGGCGGACGTCCACGTGGGCGACGTCGTAGGCGTGCTCGGAGAGCCAGTCGGCCATCGCGTAGTCGCTGCGGGAGTCGCCGACCGTGCGCCAGCGCTGCGGGATCGGGCCGGTGGCGCCGAGCAGCTCGACGGCGCGCTGGGCGCCGAGGTCCTTGCCGAGGCGGTTCGACTCGATGTCGGTGGAGATCACGGTCGGGTCGATGCGGTACTCGACGGCGCCGGTGTCGTTCGGGTAGCGGATGCCGCGGCGCTCGACACCGAGGCCGGCCGCGGTCATGATCTGCAGGGCGTCGGCGTCGAAGACGAGCTGGCGCTCGAGGTAGTCCTCACTCGAGAGGTCGACGAGCTGCTCCGCCGAGACCATCGCGCGCTTGGTCTCGTCGAAGAAGACCAGGTCGTCGTAGTCCTCGCGGATCATCCGCTCGAGGTCGCGGGCGACCGCCTCCGGGATCGCGAGCGACTCGTCGACGATCGGCTCGGAGGTGCCGCGGTAGTCGACGGTGAACCAGACGGCGCCCTTCTCGCAGACGCAGACGATGCGCGCATCGGCCGAGACGCCGCGCTCGAGCAGCGCCGGCAGCACGCGCTCACGCAGGAACGCGTCGGAGCGGCCGGTGTTGAAGACGAGCGGGATGCCCGCGTTCGCGAGGGTGACGAGGTCGTCGGCGATCGAGTCAATGGCGATCGTGCGGCTGATCGGGCTGGCGATCGGCCCGTCGACGTCGAGGAGCAGGCCGAGCGGAGGTGTGGAGGTCATCGGGTCCATTCTGCCGTGCGCGCGCGTCCGGCCGTCCCCGCGAGATGCCACTTGTGCACGCCTTTCACGGCGTGTCGCGTGCACAAGTGGCATCTCGCGGAGGGGAGGAGGTCAGTCCGTGGGGAGGACGAGGGTGCGTTGCGTGAGGGTGCCGTCGGGGGACTCGACGGCGAGGGTGATCAGGGTCTCGGCGTCGCGGCAGGGGACGGAGAGGGCGGTGTAGCCGGTCGCGGAGAGGTCGACGGGGTCGCCGGCCCGGGCGTCGGTCGTGCCGACGGCGAGGCGGGCGGTGACGCCGCCCTCGGTCTGCCAGGAGAGCGCGACGGGGACGGAGGCGGTGCGGTCGCCGGCGCAGTCGATCGTCGCGGGCGAGGCGGTGAAGGAGACGACGGCGGGCGCGGCGGCGGTGCCGGGAGCGGCGGTGACGACGACGCCCTCGGTCGGGGAGGTCTCCGCGGGGGCATCGGTGGCCGTCGGTTCCGTCGCGGTCTCCGTGGACTCGGCCTCGGTGGGCGCGGTCGACGGGGCGGCGGCGGCCGAGGCGGAGGGGGCGACCGGGGTGGAGGTCGGGGCTCCGGCGCCGTCGGCGGGGCGGACGAGGAGGACGATCGCGACGATCACGGCGACGAGGCCGAGGACGGCCAGGACGATCCCGAGGGTGCGGGCGGTACGGGGCGGCATCGGGACTCCTCGATGGTGCGGGTGCGGTGGTGCGGCGGTGCGGAAGTGCGGCGTTGCGGAGGTGCGGTCGTGCGGCGTTGCGGTCGTGCGGCGTTGGGGTCGTGCGGGGAGAGCAGGGCGGGAGGGCCGGCGGATCGTGCTCGCCGGCCCTCCCGCGGCGGAGGCTACGCCTCCTCGACCTCGCGGCGGCTGCGGGCGATCAGCAGGGCGCCGAGACCGAGCACGACAGCACCTCCCGAGAGCAGCAGCCAGGGGCCGGTCTCGACGCCGGTCGACGCGAGGCCGCCGGTGCCGGGCGTCGCGACGGGAGCCGCGGTCGCCGTGGCGGTGGGCTCCGGAGCCGAGGTGGGCGCGGCCGTCGGCGTGGCGGTCGCGGTCGGCTCCGGCGTCGCGGAGGGCTCCGGAGTCGCGGTCGGCTCCGGGGTCACCGTCGGCTCAGGAGTCGCGGTCGGCTCCGGCGTCGCCGTCGGCTCAGGCGTGGCCGTGGGCTCGGGAGTCGCAGTCGGCTCAGGAGTCGCGGTCGGCGTCGCCGTCGGCTCCGGCGTCCCCGGCAGCTCGACGGCCGCGCCCTCGGGCGCCACGGCGAGCAGTGCCCGGGCGACGTCGCTGAACGCGCCGACCGGGTGGTTGCGGAAGACCGGCGAGGTGCCGAAGAGGAAGCCCTCGGTGCCCGACTCCGTCGCGAACGAGACGGCCGAGGCCTGCCCGGCCGCGTCGCTCCGGGACTGCCCCTCGGCAGCGACCCAGTGCCCGGCGACGAAGGTGTCCTCGGCGGCATAGCTCTGCTCCACCGTCACGGACTCGTCGAAGCCCTCGAACCACAGCGCGGGCGAGACGAAGGCGGTGTCCTGCGGGTAGTCGCCCAGGATCCCGTCGGCCGGTGTCTCGACCGAGACGATGCCGTTGGAGCCACTGGTGCCGGTCTGAGCGGTCAGCGTCGCGAGGCCGAAGTCGGTCGCGAAGGCCGCTCCCGCTCCGCCGCGGCCGACCACGTCGCCGCCCGCCGCGAGGAACTCCTCGACGGCGGTGCGGCCCGCGGCCTGCTCCGGGGTGAAGGACAGCGCGCGGCCGAGGAGCAGCACGTCGGCGTCGGTCAGGACGGTCTCGCCCGAGGCGAGCGTGTCCGCGGTGACGGCGACCGCGTCGGCGAAGCCGAGCTTGGCCAGCGCGTCGCGGTCCTCGTGCGAGCCGGAGTAGGCGACGCGGACGGCGGAGAGCGCGGTGCCGTCCTCGTCCTCGATCCGCTCGGCCGTGGTGGCCGTGAAGTCGACGCCGAACTCGGCGGCGGCGGCCTTCGCGGCGGCGAGGCCGTCGGCGTCGGCGCGGAGGGCGATCGTGCCGTCGGCGAACTGCTCGAGCGCGATGCCGGCGCCCAGGAGCGCGTTCACCGCCTGGTACTCGAGCACGCCGCGCGGCTCGAAGGCGACGTAGTCGGCGTCGGCGGGGACGCTGCCGCTCGGGGCGACGGCGGTGACGGGCTCGAGCTCGACGGCGGGCATCGGGTCGAGCGTCGATCCGACCGGGACCACGTCGGCGCCCCAGAGCAGCGAGAGGCTCCAGGCCGAGACGTCGTACATCTCGGGCACGCGGTCGGAGATGTCGGTTCCGTCGGCGAGCAGCACGTTCGCGAGGCCGCGGACGGGCTGGTGCATGTCGACGACGTAGGAGCCCGCGGCGTAGGTCGTTCCGCCCGCGGTCATCGCCGTGGTGGTGCGGTCGACCTCGACGCCGTGCGCGAGCAGCTGCGCGACGAGGGTCTCGGCGTCGGAGGAGGAGCGCTGCGCGTCACCGGCGGGGATGACGTAGGCGCGGGGGTACTCGGTCGTGTAGACGTCGGTCTCGTCCCAGATCTCGGTCCACTCGGTCGGCGTGCCGGCCGGCAGGTCGGACGCGGCGACGTCGGCGGGGATCTCGACGGCCGGGGCGCCGGTGACGCCGCGCTCGAAGATCTGCACCTGGTTGCTCAGCAGGGCGTCGCGGTTGGCCTCGATGTAGTCGACCGAGGCGTCCATGACGATCCCGGCGACCTCGATGTCGATGTCGGCGTTGGCCTGGCCCTCGGCGATCTCCTCGGGCGTCTCGTTCGCCGTGCGGCCCAGCGGCAGCTCGACCGTGTTGGTGATCGCGCCCTGGAAGGCGACGTACTGCGGCGCGAAGATCGGAGGCCAGTCGTCCCAGCCCGCACGGATGTCGCGGTAGGGGATCAGGATCTGGCCGGTGTTCTCGGTCGTGACGCTGCCGTCGGCCGCCTTGTAGGTGTTGCCGGGCACGTCCGCCTCGACGACGCGGCGCTCGATCTCGAGCGCGGTCGCGTAGGCGTGCGGCAGGAACAGGTCGTACTCGTAGTTCTCGCCGTGCGGCGGGCCGCAGGGCTCGACCTGGAGGATGCCGGTGTAGCCGTGGATGTCGATGAAGTAGGTCGGCTGCAGGACGCTGGAGAGGTCGCGGATGACGGCCGCCTCGTTGGTCGCGCCCGTGATCATGTCGCGGTTGGGGTCGTAGCCGGCCGCGACGGCGCGCTGGCCGAGGGCCCGGCCGTCGGGGTTGTTGGTGACCGTGAAGTAGAGGCGGTTGCCCTCCAGGAGCGCCTCGGTCTCGGCGTCCTCGGCGGTGGCGACCTTCTCGATGTAGTTCAGGATCGCGTCGGATCCCTCCCACTCGTTGCCGTGGATGTTGCCGTTGAACCAGGTCGGCACCTTGTACTCGGCCATCAGCTCGGCGTCGGCGGCGGCCGCCTCCGGCTCGTTCTTCAGGCGGTCGCGCCACTCGGCCTGCTGCGCGGTCTCGGCGGCGGACTCGGGAGCGGTGACGGTGACCAGGTAGATGTCGCGGCCGAGGCCGGACTTCCCGACCACCTGGGTCGAGACGCGGTCGGAGCGGGCGGCGAGGTCGTTCAGCGCCGGGGCGATCCGGTCGTACGGCGTGACGCCGCGGGTCAGCGAGGCGTCGGTCGGGTCGACCGCGACCTCGGTGAGGGCTTCCCGGTAGGGGTAGCTCGCGGGCTCGGTGATCGGCGCCGAGGCGGGGCGGACGAGGTCCACCCGCTCGAAGGCGGAGGTCGCGGTCGGAGTCGCGGTGGTCGCTGTCGCGGCGGGCGCGATCAGCAGACCGCCGGCGGCGAGCGCGAGGGCTGCGCAGCCGGAGGTCAGGGCGGTGCGTGTTCTCAATCGGAGATCTTTCGTGTCGGAGGTCGGCGCGGACGAGGCTCCGCGCTCGCTCCTGCGTCATCGACCTCGGAGCAACGTGTGAACCCTCTCAGGAACCTAGGCCACCCGTGTTTCCGGCACGTGTCACGCCCGGCCCCCTCCACGAGATGCCACTTGTGCACGCTTTTCACGGCGTGTCGCGTGCACAAGTGGCATCTCGCGGCGGGGAGCAGCGGGGGTCAGCCGAGGAAGAGGGAGAGGAGGAGGACCATGCCGAGGGCGAGGACGGAGGCGAGGGAGACGCCGACCGTCACCGACTTGAGGGCGCCGCGGACCGACTGGCCGAGGAAGCTCTGCAGCAGCCAGAAGGTGTTCGAGGTGACGTGGATGCAGAACAGCGCGCCGGAGCCGGCGGCCAGCGCGATCAGCAGCGGGTCGAGACCGAGGGTCGCGGCGACGGGGGCCACGACGCCCGCCGCGGTGATCGCCGAGAGGGTCACCGAGCCGACGGCGATGTGCAGCACGGCCGCCATCACCCAGACCAGCAGCAGCGGCGCCGAGGCGTTCGCCGAGAAGTAGCCCTTGAGCACCTCGCCGAGGTCGCCCTCCGCGATGACCGCGGCGAGCGCCCCGCCGACGCCGGTGAGCAGGAAGATCTGGCCGCCGTCCTGGAAGCCCTTCGCGACCGCCTTCTCCATCCGCGCCGTGCCGGCGACCGAGCGGCCGACGAGTCCGGTGGCGATCACGGCGAGCAGCAGCGCGATCACCGGGTTGCCCAGGAACTGCAGCACCGGCACCTCCGCGCCCGCGACCGAGAGCACGGCCTGCGCGGCGATGAGCAGCAGGGCGAGGAGCATCGGGGCGAACAGCAGGAGCAGCGGGCGCTCGCGCGGGGCGTCGGCGGTGAGCGCGCCGGCGGAGTCGCGTCCACCGTCCGTCCCGCGCCCGCCGCCGTCCGACGAGCCTCCCGCGGACCGCGCGGACCCCGCCGCGCCCGACCCGCCGGCCCCCTCGCCCTCCGCCCGCTCCCCCGCCGGCACCGTCGCGAGCCCGGCCGTCTCGTCGCGGACGACGAGCTGCTCGTCGCGCGCCGGGTCCCAGAAGCCCATCCGGAAGGCGAGCGACATCAGCAGGATCGTGAGGACGACGGTCGGCGCGACCACGGCGAATCCGCCCAGCATCATCACGCCGAGCGGCACGCCGAGCAGCCCCGCGAGCGCCACGGCCGCGAAGCCCGGCACCATCATCACGATGCCCATCTCGAGGCCGACGGCGAAGGTGACCGCGATGATGCCGGTGCCGTTCCGGCCGAGCCGCGGCGCGATCCTCCGGGCGAGCGGCGCCGCGATGACGATCAGGGCGTCGACGAAGATCGTCTGCAGGTAGGTGGCGAAGGACAGCCCCAGCGCATACGGGATGCCGCGCTTGCCGAAGACGCGCAGCAGCCCCTCGACCAGGCGCACGACCGCGCCCATCTCGTTGAGCATCGCGCCGATCAGCACGCCCCAGCCGATCAGGAGGCCCGCCTCCATCATCACCTCGCCGAAGCCGCGGGTCATCGTCGAGACGGTGTCGACGGGACCGAGTCCGGTCAGCAGGCCGATGGCCGCGGCGCCCACGGCGAGCGCGAGCACCGGATTGAAGCGGTAGCGGACGATCGCGACGACGACCACGATGATGACCAGGGCGACGACGCCGAGGGTGTACCACTCCGGCATGACGCCTCCTCCGCCCGCGGCGGCGCGGGCTCTCACACCCTAGGGGCGCGGAGGATCCGACGCGGGAACCGCGCGCCGCCGCGCGCATCTGCCGCGTCGCAGGCTCCGCCCCATGGACTCCTGGCCACCGCGGTCCTACGGTGTGCCCATCGGCGATTCCCGTCGCCGCGGTCGGAGCCGCGGATCGTTCGACCCGCAGCACTGCTCTGCCCGCACCCCGAGTGCAAAGGAGCACCTCGTGAACAAACGCCTCCTCCTCACCGCGGCCGCCGCCGTCGCGGTCACGACTCTCGTCTCGGCCCCCGTCGCCCAGGCCACCCCCTCCCCGCTGTCCTTCGTCTCCGTCACCGATCGAGCGACAGGACTCGTCTCGCCGCTCAGCTTCGCCGTCGACGCCGGCGGCACCGCCTTCGTCGCGCAGAACTTCGCCGGAATGCTGACCAAGGTCGCTCCCTCCGGCGCCACCTCGACCCTGGTCAGCGCGCCCGGAACCGAGATCGGAGCCGTCTCGGTCCGCGGCTCCACCGTCTACTACAGCGAGGGCGTCCAGGAGGAGGGCCAGGCGCTGCTGCGCTCCGTGCCGGCCGGCGGCGGAGTGCCGACGACCCTCGCCGACCTCGGCGCGTACGAGGCGAGCGCGAACCCCGACGCGGGCAACAGCTACGGCTTCCTCGGCCTGCCCGCCGACTGCGCCGCCCAGGTGGACCCGGAGACCGCCGGTCCCGCTTCCTACACCGGCCGGATCGACGTGCACCCCTACGCGTCGGCCGCGACCAGCGCCGGTGTCTACGTCGCCGACGCGGCCGGCAACGCGATCCTGAAGGTCGCGAACGGCGTCGTCTCGACCGTGGCGGTGCTGCCGCCCACGGCCCCGATCACGATCACGGCGGAGCAGGCGGCGGCCTTCGGCTTCCCGGCCTGCACGGCCGGCTACCGCTACTCGTTCGAGCCCGTCCCGACCGACGTCGAGGTCGGCCCCGGCGGCTGGCTCTACGTGTCGACGCTGCCCGGCGGACCGGAGGACGCCAGCCTCGGCGCCCGCGGCTCCGTCGTCAGGGTGAACCCGGCGACCGGGGAGATCCGCACCGTGGCCACCGGCCTGCTGAGCGCGACCGGGCTCGCGGTCGATCGCGTCACCGGCACCGTCGTGGTGACCGAGCTGTTCGGCGGCCCGAACGGCACGGGACGCGTGGCGCTGATCCTGCCGCGCACCTCGACGCCGATCACCGGACTCGCGGTCGTCTCGCCCGCGGCGATCGAGCTGCGCGACGGCGCTCTCTACGTCGCCCGGAACGCGTTCGTCCTCTCACCGGAGGGCGCCCCGCAGCCGATCGGCACCCTGACGGTCGCGCGGCTGCGCGGCTTCGGAGCGGCGATGACCGCGGTCGACTGAGGCCCGCTGCACGCCCCTGAGGCCTGCTGAGTCGCCCGGGAAGGCTCGTTCTCCACGCCGGGAACGAGCCTTCTCGGGCGACTCAGCAGCTCCGGGCCTGCGCGACGGGGGCTCGGCGTCGTGCAGGAGGAAGGAATAGCGTGGCGGGATGGCACTGACGCTCCCCGAGCCCCGGCTCCCCTCCCTCCTCGACTCCCCGGTGCTGCGCTGGGGAGTCCTCGCCCCCGGCTCGATCGCCGGCACCTTCGTCGCCGCGCTGCAGAAGCACACCCGGCAGCGGGTGGTCGCGGTCGGCTCGCGCTCGCAGGAGCGCGCCGACGACTTCGCCCGGCGCTTCGGCGTCGATCGCGCCTCGGCCGGCTATGAGGCCGTCGTGAACGACCCGGAGGTCGACGTCGTCTACATCGCGTCGCCGAACTCGGAGCACGCGCGGCAGGCCCTGCGCGCGATCGCCGCGGGCAAGCACGTCCTCGTCGAGAAGCCGTTCGCCACCACCGCGGGCGAGGCCGAGATGATCGTCCACGCGGCCCGGGACGCCGGCGTCTTCGCGATGGAGGCGATGTGGATGCGCTACCTGCCGCAGATGGACGTGGTGCGGCAGCTCCTCGCGGACGGCGCGGTCGGCGCTCCCGCGTTGGTCTCGGCGGACTTCGGCGCGGCGTTCGCGTTCGACCCGGCCAGCCGCATCTTCGACCCGGCGCTCGCGGGCGGCGGGCTGCTCGACGTCGGCGTCTACGCCTCGTCCTTCGTCTCGATGGTGGCCGGTGCGCCGCAGAACACCGTCGTCGCCGGCGCCCTGACCTCGACCGGGGTGGACGCGATGGCGACGATCGTCGGGCGGCACGCGCACGGGATCCAGTCGGTCGCGACGTCGACCGTGCTCGCCGACACCCAGCACGCCGCGAGCGTCGCGGGCAGCGAGGGGCGGATCGACGTGCACCCGTCGTTCTGGACCCCGAGCGGCGTCACCCTGACCCGCGGCTCCGAGAGCGCCTCGTGGTGCGACGAGACCGGGCTGCAGGGCGGCGAGGGCCTCGCCTGGGAGGCGGTGCACCTCGCGCAGTACGTGGCCCAGGGGCGCACCGAGTCGCCGGTGCACCCGCTGGACGAGACGGTGCAGGTGGTGCGCACTCTCGACGAGGCGCGCCGCCGTCTGGGCGTCGAGGTCTGACGCGCATCCGCGTTGCAGTCCTCTCCATGCTGGTCGAGTAGCCCCGCAGGGGCGTATCGAGCGGCGAAGCCGCTTCGCGTCTCGGTGGTGAGGGAAAGGACCCGGCTGCGCCGCGTCATGCTGGTCGAGTAGCCCCGCAGGGGCGTATCGAGACCCACCGTCACCAGCAGGACGGGTCTGCAGACTCAGCGTTCTGACGGTGGTGGATCTCGATACGCCCGCTGCGCGGGCTACTCGATCAGCATGACTTTCCCCATACGGATGAGGTGATCTTTCCTAAGAGACCCGCTGTCACCTGCACGTCCGGCGGAAGTGGATCTCGATACGCCCGCTCCCCGGGCTGCTCGATCAGCAGGCTGTTCGTCAGCCCGCGGGCAGCTCCACCCGGAAGCTCGTGCGCCCCGGCTCCGACTCGACCAGCACGCGCCCGCCGTGCGCGTCGACCACGGCCGCCACGATCGCCAGGCCCAGCCCGGTCGATCCGGTGGTCCGCGCCCGCGAGGAGTCGCCGCGGGCGAAGCGCTCGAACAGCACCGGCACCAGCGCCTCGTCGATCCCTGGACCGGAGTCGGTGACCGTCACCACCGCGATCGGCCGGCCGCGCTCGTCGCGGTCCTCGGCGAGCGCCGCGACGACCCGCGTGCCGGGCGGCGTGTGCACCGTGGCGTTGCGCAGCAGGTTCGCGACCACCTGGTGCAGCCGGAAGCCGTCGCCGCGGATCTCGATCGGCTCCTCGGGCAGGTCGAGGTCCCACTCGTGGTCCGGGCCGGCGACGTGGGCGTCCGAGACGGCCTCGATCAGCACCATCGTCAGGTCGACCGGCTCCTTCTCCAGATCCCGGCCCTCGTCGAGGCGGGCGAGCAGCAGGAGGTCCTCGACGAGCGAGGTCATCCGGGTCGCCGCCGACTCGATCCGGTCGAGCGAGTACTCCGCCGCCTCGGAGAGCTCGACGTCGCCGCGGCGGGGCAGCTCCGCATAGCCGCGGATCGCCGCGAGCGGCGTGCGCAGCTCGTGCGAGGCGTCGGCGACGAACTGCCGGACCTTGTTCTCGCTGGCCTGGCGCGACTCCAGCGCACCGCCGACGTGGTCGAGCATGCGGTTGAAGGCGGCGCCCACCCGGCCGACCTCGGTGCGGATGTCGGCGTCCTCTTCCGGGACCCGCTCGATCAGCTCGACCTCGCCGCGCTCGAGGGGCAGCTCGGCCACACGCGTCGCGGTCGCCTCCACGCGCTCGAGAGGGCGCAGCGCCACCCGGATGATCGCGGTCGCGATCAGGGCGACCAGCAGCATCGCGAGCAGGACGACGACGACGACCACGGTGGTCAGGGTCCGGAGCGTGTCCTCGGCCTCGCCGAGGGGCACTCCGACGATGACGACCGAGCCGTCGATCACGCGCGCCTCGGCGCGGTACTGGCCGAGGGCTTCGCCGAGATCGAGGGTGGTCGCGTCACCGGCGTCGGCGACCGCGGCGGCCAGCACGGAGTCGGCCGGGTCAGCGAACTCCTGGCAGGCCCCGGAGCTGTCGATGTAGGCGCCGGTGAAGGCACCGCTGGCGCCGAGGACCGCGGTGATCGTCTCGGTGTCCTGGTTCGGCCGCCCCTCGTAGTCGCCGCTCGGGCAGGTGGTCGCCCGCTCGATCGCGCTGGAGCCGGCGAACCGGGTCGGGCCGTCGAAGCCGTCGAGGCGGTCGAGCGACTCGGTGAGCTGCGTCTCCGCGTTGCCGTAGAGGATCCCCCGCAGCGACAGCACGCTCACCGTGCCGACGATCCCCGCGGTCACCGCGACCAGCGCGACGACGGCGACGACCATCCGGCGCCGGAGCGTCCAGGGCGTGCGGCGGGCGGTGTTCGTGCGCCGCAGCGCCGACCGGGTCGCGAAGTCGCCGAGTGTGGGCCGCAGCCGCCCGCCCTCGGTCGTCACTGCTCGGCGGGCTTCAGCAGGTAGCCCGCGCCGCGGACCGTGTGGATCATCGGGGAGCGCCCGGCGTCGATCTTCTTGCGGAGGTAGGAGATGTAGATCTCGACCACGCTCGACTTGCCGCCGAAGTCGTACGACCAGACACGGTCGAGGATCTGCGCCTTGCTCAGCACGCGGCGGGGGTTGCGCATCAGGAAGCGCAGGAGCTCGAACTCGGTCGCGGTCAGCTCGATGTCGGTGCCGGCCCGGCGCACCTCGTGGCTGTCCTCGTTCAGGACGAGGTCGCCCACGACGACCTCGGGGTCGTCGACGTCGTTGGCGAGCAGGGTGGAGCGACGGATCAGCCCGCGCATCCGGGCGACGAGCTCCTCGAGCGAGAACGGCTTGGTGACGTAGTCGTCGCCGCCGGCGGTGAGCCCGGCGATCCGGTCGTCGAGCGCGTCCTTCGCGGTGAGGAAGAGGACCGGCGTCTCGCTGCCGTCGGCGCGGATCCGCTGGAGCACCTGCAGCCCGTCGATGTCCGGCAGCATCACGTCGAGCACGATGACGTCGGGCCGGAACTCCCGGGTGATCGTGATCGCGGAGCGGCCCTCGGCGGCGGTGCGCACCTCCCAGCCCTCGTAGCGCAGCGCCATCTGCAGCAGATCGGTGAGGGTGCTCTCGTCGTCGACGACGAGGACGCGGATCGGCGTGCCGTCCGCTCGCTTGAGGCGGGTGCGCTGCGCGGAGGCGAGGTGCTTCGAGGGGGCCGGGGTGCTCATGACTCCCCAGTATCAGGAGTTTCCTATGAGCACGCTATGCCCGGACGATGGCCCGGCTGTGGGCGGCCGGAGGACGGCCTCGATACCGTCGACGCCGCGACACCGCGGCCCGGCACCCGATCGCCCGTCGCTATTCTGCGGCGGGCGCTCGGTTCCCGCGCCCGGAGGAACGGAGCAGAACGATGCAGGACTCCTCGCGCGCGATCGTGCGGCCGCTGGACACCGCCGTCTCTGGCGCCGTCACGGTTCCTGGGAGCAAGAGCCAGACCAACCGGGCGATCGTCCTCGCCCTCGCCGCGCAGGGCACGTCAGTGCTGCGGCGCCCCCTCCGCAGCGACGACACCCGGCACGGCGCGGCAGTCGCGCGGGCCCTGGGCGCCACGGTCATCGACGAGGACGACACGATCTCGATCACCGGGCTCGGTGCGTCCCGCCCCGTCGACCGAGCCGAGCTCCACGTCGGCTCGGCGGGCACGATCGCCCGCTTCCTGCCCTGCTTCCTCGCCTTCGGCGGGCCGGGCGAATGGACGCTGACCGCGAGCGAGCAGATGACGCGGCGCCCGATGGCCGGCCTGTTCGCCGCGCTGGAGTCGTTCCCCGGCGCGCTCACCGCCCTCGGCGCGCCCGAGCGCTACCCGCTGCGCGTCCGGGGCGGCGGCCGCGCGCCCGCGGCGATCGAGGTCGACGGCGGCGTCTCCAGCCAGTACCTCAGCGGGCTCCTCCTCTCGGCGCCGCTGCTCGACCGCGACGTCACCGTCCGTGCGCGGGGCGCCGTCGTCCAGGGCGCCTACGTCGACATGACCGTCGACTCGCTCCGCCGCTTCGGCGCGACCGTCGAGCGGAGCGCCGACCGCCGCGCGATCACCGTGCATGCGGGACCCACCGCGGCGACCGACCTCGAGATCGAGGCGGACGCGTCGACCGCCTCCTACTTCGCCGCGCTCCCCGCGATCCTCGGCGGGTCGATCCGCCTGCCGAACGTGTCGCGCGCGAGCCGGCAGCCGGACACGCGCTTCCTCGAGATCCTCGAGCGGTTCGGCTGCGAGACCGTGTGGGAGGACGGCGGTCGCGGCGCGACCGTCACGCGGCCCGGCGATCTCGACCGGTTGCGCGGTGGCGCGCGGCTCGATCTGAACGACTGCTCCGACGTCGCGCTGACGACCGCCGCGCTCGCGGTCTTCGCCGACGCCCCGACCGAGATCGTCGGAGTGGAGCACATCCGCCAGCACGAGTGCGACCGGATCGACGCCCTCACCGCCGCGCTGACCGCCTTCGGGATCGAGGTCGAGGAGCGCCCGGACGGCTGGCTGATCCACCCCGGCACCCCGCGCTTCGCCGCGATCGGCACCCGCGACGACCACCGCGTCGCCATGTCCACGGCCCTCGTCGCCCTCGGCGGCGCCGGCGCCTCCCTCGACCACCCGCGCTCCGTCGACAAGACCTGCCCCGAGTTCTGGGACCTCCTGACGGGCGTCGGAGCGGACGTCGAGCTGGTCGAGTAGCCCCGCAGGAGCTTCTCGAGACCCGCCGCCCTCAGCAGAGCGGGTCTGCAGACTCGTCCTTCTGGCGGTGGGCGGATCTCGATACGCCCGCTCCGCGAGCTACTCGATCAGCATGGGGCGGCTCCCCCCACATGCTGGTCGAGTAGCCCCGCAGGGGCGTATCGAGACCCGCCGTCCTCAACAGACCGGATCTGCAAACTCGTCCTTCAGACGGTGGGCGGATCTCGATACGCCCGCTCCGCGGGCTACTCGATCAGCATGGGGCGGCTCCCCGACATGCTGGTCGAGTAGCCCCGCCGGGGCGTATCGAGACCCGCCGCCCCAGCAGGTCAGGTCTGCAGACTCGTCCTTCAGACGTGGGGGGGATCTCGATACGCCCGCTGCGCGGGCTACTCGATCAGCGGGGGCTTTCCGCCCTAGCGCTCCGGCTTCGGCGCCGGCTCGTCGGCCGGGTCGGCGTCGAGCGCCTCCGGGTCGACGACGGCCGAGCGGGCGTAGCCGCGCACGCGGCGGTCGATGAAGGTCGCGAACCAGAGCAGCACGCCGATCACGAGCAGCACGCCCGCGATCTCGTACTGCGCGAGGTCGCGGCCGGAGGTGATCGGCAGCACCAGATAGACGCAGGCGATCGCGCCGAGCACCGGCAGCACGGTCGGCGTCCTGAAGTGCTTGTGCTCCACCGGCTGGCGCCGCAGCACGAGCACCGCGACGTTCACCACCGCGAAGACCGCGAGCAGCAGCAGCGACGTGGTGCCGCCGAGCAGGACCGCGATCGGGTCGGAGGGGTCGCGCGAGACGTACGCGGTGAGCAGCAGCGCGATGACCGTGGTGAACAGGATCGCCGCCCACGGGGTCCGGCGGCCGGCCAGCACGTTCTTCAGGAACGGCGGCAGCACGCCCTGCTTGCTCATCCCGTAGAGCAGGCGGCTGGCCATCATCATGTTGATCAGCGCGCTGTTGGCGACCGCGAAGAGCGAGATGAACGGCAGCAGCGTCGAGATCGGGAAGTCGGGCGCGGCCGTCTCGACGACCGTGACGAGCGGGGTGTCGTTGCCGGCCAGCTCGCCGATCGGCACGATCGCGACGGCGAGCGTCGAGACCAGCACGTACACGACGGCGGTGATGCCGAGCCCGGTCAGCATCACCTTCGGGAAGATGCGGCTCGGCTCCTTGGTCTCCTCCGCCATGTTCACCGAGTCCTCGAAGCCGACCATCGCGAAGAAGGCCAGCGAGGTCGCGGTGCTGATCGCGAGCAGGAGCGACTTGTCCTCGGGCGTCTCGAAGGCCACGACCCGGGAGAAGTCGGCCTGGCCGCCGAAGACCGCGAAGAAGCAGACGAAGATCACCAGCAGCAGGCCCGACAGCTCGATCAGGGTGAGCACCACGTTCAGGCCGACGCTCTCGGCGACTCCGCGCAGATTCACCAGCGCGATGCAGACCATGAAGATCAGCGCGATGCTCAGCCGCGTGCCCGCGCCGTCGCCCAGGCCGAAGCCGATCGCGAAGTTGCTCGCGAACGCGCCGGACGCGGCCGAAGCCGAGGTGATGCCGCTCGCCATCACGGTGAAGCAGACCAGGAACGTGACGAAGTGGATCCCGAACGCCTTGTGCGCGTAGAGCGCGGCACCGGCGGCCTGCGGGAACTTGGTCACCAGCTCGAGGTAGGAGCAGGCGGTCAGCGTCGCGACGACGAAGGCGATCACGAAGGGCAGCCAGGCGGCGCCGCCCACCTCCGACGCGACCTGCCCGGTCAGGGCGTAGATGCCGGTGCCGAGGATGTCCCCGACGACGAAGAGCAGGAGGAGCTTGGGGCCGAGGACCCGCTTGAGCTCGGGAGGTGCCGTCTTCTCGCTGGTCGCCGTCATGATCGCGCCTCCATCGGTTCGGTCCGGGTGGCGCGAGCCTAGGGCCGCGCGGGAGGCGGAGGGAAGCCCCGGGGACGGGAGCGACGGCACGGTCGCGCCCGGGAACGCAGAAGCGCCAGGACCCCGAACCGGTCCTGGCGCTTCTGTGGCAGTGGGGTCAGAGAGGCAGCAGGTTGCAGACCCCGGTGAAGCCGAGGGCCTGGTTGCCGAGACCGGTGAGGCGCGCGGTGGCGGAGTTGTTGCCGGCGTTCGACTCCGTGTACCCGGCCGGGAGGCTGGCCAGCGACAGGGTGAAGTTCGTCGCGACGAAGGCGCCGAGGGCGCCGGTGAACTTCACGGTCGCCGAGGGGGTGGCGGCACCGATGGTGATCGTGCGGTTCGACCCGACGAGCACGCCGACGGTCGCGGCGGTCGAGGTGAGGGTGACGTCGGCGAGCGACGGACCGGAGAGCGTGAACGTCGTGCCCGCCGGGATGTTCCCGGAGGCGGCGCTGATCGTGAACTCGGGGAAGGTGCCGAGCAGGCCGACGGTGGGGCAGGTCTTGGAGACGACGATGTCGACGGTCGCGTTCGACGCGGCGGCGGCGGGCGTGGCCATCGCCACGGCGACGACCGGGACGCTCCACGCAGCGGTCTTGGCGAGAGTGCGGCGGGAGAGGGAGTTCTCGGGCACGGTTTCCCTTTCGAGGAGAGTGGGGTCGGAAGCCGTGCGTCGGAGGAGCCCCCCACGTCCGGACAAGGGAAACCTAGGGAGATGTCCTCCTGCGGACTACACGCGCATCGGGGAACGAGGATCGCTCGAATCGGGAGTCGGCGGGGAGTCGCCTGAATGTCCGTCGGGAGATCGACCGGGCTGATCCGCGTCGTTCCGCGCATCGGCGCACCCGACCCTGCGGGCTCGCCCGTCCGCCGGGGCCCCGCCGGCGTGCGCGCCGGACCCCTGCGGCCCCTCGTCAGGTGGCGCGGAAGAGCGCACCGCTGTCGGCACCGGGCGGTTCCGCCGCCGGTCGCGTCGCCGGGTCAGGCGTCGTCGAGGTCCTCCGCCGCACGGCGCAGCCGCAGCAGCACCTGGAGCTCCAGCGCCCTCTCCCGCCACTCCCCGCCGAGCAGCCGGTCGAGCGCCGCGAGCCGCTGATAGACGGTGTTGACGTGCACGCGCAGCACCGAGGCTGTGGCGGTGGGCCGGCGCCCCTGGTCGAGGAAGACCTCGAGCGTCCGGAGCAGGGGGACGCCCCGCGCGGACTCCTCGGCGAGCACCGGACCGAGCTCGCGCGCCGTCTGGTCGCGCAGCTCCTGGCGGCCCGTCCGGCTGAGCAGGACCGCGAAGACGCCGAGGTCGGCGGCCCGCGCCAGCACGGCGGAGCGGCCGAGCGTCGTCATGACCCGGGCGGTCCTGCTGGCCTCCGCGTGCGCCGCCCGCAGCCCCGCCGGCTCGAGCACCGGCCCGGCCAGCCCCGCCGCCGGCGCCTCCGCGCCACCCCAGCGCGAGGAGGGGTCGAGCTCGGCCGGGACGACGAGCACCAGCTGACCGCGGTGCACCGCGGAGGCGACCCGCTCGCCGAGACGGAGCCCCTCCACGTACCGCCGGGCCCGCGCGGGATCGCCGCCCGCGACCACGACGAGGTGCGGCCGGCGGGGGTCGAGGCCCGCGCCCCACCAGCGCCGGCTCTCGGCGGCCGGGTCCTCCTCGCTCCGGCTGAGCAGGTCGATGGTGGCGATGTCGCGGCCGAGCTGCACCGCGCGGGCGGTCGCCCGGGCGCCGGCGAGGGTCAGCGCGATCAGCGGGGCCGCGCGCTCGACGAGCAGCGCCGCATCGACGGCGGGAGCAGCGGAGTCGACGGGCTCCGCGTCGTCGACGACCAGCGCGCCGAAGAGGGTGCCGGCCGCCAGCACCGGCTGCACGAGCGCGTCGCCCACCCGGATCCGGCCGGAGTCCCCCGACTCACCGGCCCGCGCGAGCGCCGCGCCGATCCACCCGTCACCGGGGTGCGCGAACCAGCGCACGGGCGCGGCGGTCATCGCCCGCACCCGCTCCACGAGGGAGTCCGGGTCGCCGCCCGCGAGCACCGCCGCGGTGAGCTCGGCGTCCAGGCGCAGCGTCGCCGCGAGCCCGTCGCGCGCGGTGCGCAGCTCCTGCGCTCGGCCGGCGTTGTCGAGTGCGACCGCGGCGTGCGCGGCGAGCGCCGTCAGCAGGCTGATCTCGTGCGGGCCGAAGCGCCGCTCCTCCCGCTTGGCCGCGAGCAGCACGCCGAGGACCTGACCGCGCACGCTCAGCGGCACGCCGAGCAGACCGCGGATCGACTCCGCGGCGGCCGCGCGATCGGCGCGCGCCTCGTGCACGAGGGTCGCGTCCGCCGCGTAGTCCGGCGTCCACCTGGGCGCGCCGGCCTCGAGCACCGCGCCCACGAGCCCGGCCGTGGTCGGCAGGCGCACGCCGACGAGGTGCGCGGAGCGGTCCCCGCTGGCGACCCGGATCTCGAGGTCGTCCTCCGCGAGCAGCACGACGTAGGTCAGATCGACGCCCAGAAGCCGCCGGGCCTGGTCCACCACCTCGACCAGCAGCTCGCCGGGGTCGACGACGGAGGCGAGCCGGCCGGCGATGTCGTTCAGCGCCGCCAGCTCGACCGCCCGGTGGCGCCGCTCCTGCAGCAGCACGGCGATCTCGACGGCCGCCCGCGCCTCGGCGTCGACGACGGACTCCTCGCCGCCGGCCGCCAGCAGGGCGACGCGGTGCGCCTCGAGCGCGGGCACATCGGCCTGGTCCGCGAGGAGATCGAGCCACTGCTGCCGAGCCATGGAGGCATCCTCCACCCTGCGGCTCGAGAGTGGAAGGTCCGTCCATTGTCGGCGGGGGCGGCCAGGACCGAGAGTGGAGCGTCCCCGAGCGGCACCGCCGCCCCCAGCTCAGGAGCTCCCCATGAACAACGTCGTTCCCCACCCCGATCACGGCCTCTCCGACGTCGCCCCGACGCCCGGCAGCGCCGGCCCCGCCGCCGTCGCCGGCACCCCGCCCGTCCTCACCGGACCGCTCCGGCTGCGCCGGCTCTCGGTCGGCCTCGCGCTCGTCTACGTCGCGATCCTCGCGATCAACTCGGGCGGGCTCGGCATCCTCATCCCGAACCTCGTCGCCGACCTCGACGCGGCGAACAAGATCGGCAACCTCGCGATCGTCACCACGGTCGCCTTCCTCGCCAACGTCTTCGCCCAGCCCATCGCCGGCGCGCTGTCGGACGCGACCCGCTCGCGCTTCGGCCGACGCTCCCCCTGGATGATCGGCGGGGCGCTGCTCGCCGCCGGCTTCGTCCTCGGCCTGCCGCTGGCGAGCTCGGTGGTCATGGTCGCCGTGATCTGGCTCGTCGTCCAGCTCGGCCTCAACGCCCTGCAGGCCGCCGCGACCGCCCTCGTGCCCGACCGCTTCCCCGCGGCCAAGCGCGGCGGCGTCTCCGGCATGATCGGCCTCGGCATCACCGTCGGCAACGCGGCCGGCGCCGTCATCGCCGGCTCCACGGTCGGCTCGGGCGCCCTGCCCTACGTCGTCCTCGCCGTGGTCCTGCTCGTGATCGTCGCGCTCTTCGTCGTGGTCAACCCCGACCGCTCCAGCCGCGACGACGTCGCCGCGCCCCGCCAGACCCTCGGCGAGTTCCTCCGCGGCTTCTGGGTCGACCCCCGCAAGCACCCCGACTTCGCCTGGGCCTTCGCCGCGCGCTTCCTCATGGTCATCGGCTTCTACGGTGCGCAGACCTTCGGGCTGTACATCCTGCGCGACTACATCGGGCTGAGCGACGAGGCGTCCAACGGCTTCGCCGCCCAGATCGGCATCGTCCTCCTGCTCGGCGTGCTGATCTCCGCCCTCACCAGCGGAGTTCTGTCCGACCGGATCGGGCGCCGCAAGCCCTTCATCGTCTGGGCCTCGGTGATCATGGCGATCGGCCTCGCCGTCCCGCTCGTGCTGCCGACCACCACCGGCATCCTGATCTACAGCTTCCTGCTCGGCCTCGGCTTCGGCGCCTACATCTCGATCGACCTCGCCCTGATGACCGAGGTGCTGCCCGTCTCGATGACCTCGGGCGCCAGCACCGCGGGCCGTGACCTCGCGATCCTGGGCCTCGCCACGACCCTCCCGCAGGCGCTCAGCCCCTCGATCGCGGCCGGACTCGTGTCGCTCACCGGGGGCTATTCGGTGCTGTTCGTCTCGGGCATCGTGTTCGTGGTGCTCGGTGCGCTCGCGGTGATCCCGATCAAGTCGGTCCGCTGACCGGCACGGCCCTGGGACCCGCGGCGGGGTCCCGGGGCCGTCCTGCGCCCGCCGCCGCCCGACCCCTGCCCGCCCCTCGAGAAAGACGGACCGATGCGACTGCACACCACGACGACCGGAGACGGCGAGCGCCGGCTGGCCCTCGTCCACGGCCTCGGCGCCGACGGAGCGACCTGGGCGCCGCTCGTCGACCGGCTGGTCGCCACCGGCGAGTACACCGTCACCACGGTCGACCTCCGCGGGCACGGCCGCAGCGACCGGGCCTCCGCCTACCGCCTCGACGACTTCGCCGACGACCTCGTCGAGACGCTGCCGGCGGGCCTCGACGGCGTCGTCGGGCACTCCCTCGGCGGCGCGGTGCTGGTGCGGGCGGTGCCGCGCCTCCGCCCCGCGCAGGCGGTCTACCTCGATCCCGGCTTCGCACTCGCGCTGCCGACCAGCGGAGTCGCCGGCCGGCTGTTCTGGGCCGTTCCGCAGCTCACGATGGGCGTCGCCGGTCTGGTGCAGGCCCGCAAGGGGGCGGCGGTGCGCCGCGGCTACCCGCCCGAGATCCGCGCCTCGCTCGACGACGCGCGCGGCCGCTTCGACGCCTCGATGGCGATCGGCGTCTTCCGCGACGTCGCCTTCCACCCGGTCGCGGTCGGCGCTCCGGCCGTGCCGTCGGTCCTCGTCCTCTCCGACGACTCGCCCGCCGTGCTGCCCGATGCCGTCGTCGACCGGCTCGAGGCGGCGGGCTGGGGCGTGCGGCGCGTGCCCGGCGTGCACCACGACCTGCACCTGGAGGCGCCGGAGCGGACCTTCGAGCTGGTCAGCGGCCTCCTCCGCCCCGGCGCGGAGCGGCGCTGACCGGCGGCGGCACTCCACGGCACACGGCAGGCCCGGCGACGCTCATCGGCGACTCATAGACGGCCGAGACGCCGCGCATAGCGTGCGTTCCTACTGTCGGCACGTCGAGCGGACCCCACCGCCCGGCCTCCCCGACCGAAGGACGCCATGTTCGCCACCTATCTCCGGCGAGAGCTGACCAACCGCCGCCGGCAGACGATGATCATCGCTGCCGGGATGGCGCTCGCCATCGCCCTCGTGATCCTCGTCACCTCGTTCTCCGCCGGCGTCCGCAGCGCCCAGGCCTCCGTCCTCGAGTCCGTCTACGGCGTCGGCACCGACATCACCGTCACCCAGGCAGCCGTCGCACCGACGGAGGGCGAGGCCCCCGGCCAGCGCTTCGACTTCGGCTCCACCGACGGCACGTCCGACGACGGCACCACCTCCGTCAGCCAGTCCCGCCTCGAGGCCGACCGCGGCACGACGACCTTCGACGCGTCGGCCGTCACGACCGCGCAGGGCGTGACCGACGTCTCCGCCGCCATCGGCGTGCTCGCGCTGAACAACACGACCTTCAGCGGGCAGCTGCCCGACTCCGCCCAGCAGGGCGGCACCGGCGCTACCGCGGGTCAGGGAGCGGCGGGCACCGCTCCGGCCGCCGGCGAGGCGCCCACGGGCGGCCCGGACGGCGCGGGCGGCTCCTCGTTCGGCGTCGACTCCTTCTCGGTGCTCGGCCTCGACCCGGCCGGCTCGGCGATCGGCCCCCTGGCCGACGTGAGCCTCACCGACGGCCGCACCTTCACCGCGGACGACGCGGGCCAGAACGTCGTCGTCGTCGACTCCTCCTACGCGACCACGGCCGCGCTGTCCGTCGGCTCGACCGTCGACATCGGCGGCACCGACTTCAGCGTGATCGGCATCGTCACGACCGACTCCACCGACGCGAGCACCGCCTCCGACACCTACATCCCTCTCGACGTCGCCCAGACCCTCTCCGGCCAGGCGGGCCTGATCTCCTCCGTCTACGTCCAGGCCGCCTCCTCCGAGGACATCTCCTCGATCCAGACCGCGCTGCAGACCGCGCTGCCCGACGCGACCGTCTCGACGCAGGCCGACCTCGCCTCGAGCGTCTCCGGCTCGCTCTCCACCGCGGGCGACCTGGTCGCGAACCTCGGCACCTGGCTCTCGCTGCTGGTCCTCGCCGCCGCGTTCCTGATCGCGATCCTGTTCACCGTCTCGGGCGTCACCCGGCGCACCCGCGAGTTCGGCACGCTCAAGGCCATCGGCTGGAGCAACGGCGCGATCGTCCGCCAGGTGGCCGGCGAGTCCGTCGTCCAGGGGCTGATCGGCGGCGCCGCGGGCATCGTCCTCGGGCTCGTCGGCGTCCTGATCGTCAACCTGATCGCGCCCACGCTCTCGGGCACCTCCGCCAGCACCTCCGCCATGGGGGCGGGCGGCCCCGGCGGCGGCTTCGGCGGAGGCGGCCCCGGCGCCGCGCAGATCGCCGCGGCCACCGAGGTGGCGCTCTCGCTCCCCGTCACCGTGCCGGTGATCCTGCTCGCGGTCGGCCTCGCCGTCCTCGGCGGGCTGCTGGCCGGAGCCCTCGGCGGCTGGCGCGCCTCGCGCCTGCGCCCGGCCGCGGCGCTCCGCTCGGTCGGCTGACCCCCTCGACTCCTCGTCCCCTCGTCCCCGGAAGGACACCCGCATGTACACCCTCACGAACGTCACCAAGAGCTACGACGGAGCGAAGACGAAGGTCACCGCGCTGAAGGACGTCACCCTCACCATCCCGGACGGGCAGATGGTCGCGATCCAGGGACCGACCGGCGGCGGCAAGTCGACGCTGCTGCAGATGCTCGGTGCGCTCGACCGGCCCACCTCGGGCACCGTCGTCCTCGGTGAGCACGAGATCTCCTCGGCTGGCGACGCGCGCCTCGCCGCGATCCGGGCTCGGGAGGTGGGGATCGTCTTCCAGAGCTTCAACCTGATCCCGACGCTCACCGCGCTCGAGAACGTCGAGACGGCCCTCGCTCCGCAGCGCATCCCGCGGGCAGAGCGGGCCGAGCGGGCGAAGGCGGCGCTCGCCTCGGTCGGCCTCGCCGACCGCCTCGACCACCTGCCCGCCGAGCTCTCCGGCGGTCAGCAGCAGCGGGTCGCGATCGCCCGCGCGCTGGTCAAGAACCCGACGGTGCTCCTCGCCGACGAGCCGACCGGCGCCCTCGACGAGGACACCCGCGACGACATCATGACCCTGCTCGAGACCCTCTGGAAGGATCTCGGCATCACCCTCGTCATCGTCACGCACGACTCCGCCGTCGCCCGCCGCGCCCAGCGCCGCCTCCACCTCAAGAACGGCCACGTCCGCGACGTCGCCTGACGCATGCTGATCGAGGAGCCCGCGCAGAGGGCGTATCGAGATCCATCACCGCCGGCACTCGACCAGCAAGGCAGGCGAAACGCCCCTCCTGCATGCTGATCGAGTAGCCCGCGCAGCGGGCGTATCGAGATCCACCACCGTTCGAACAGCGGGTCTCGATACGCGCTGCGCGCTACTCGACCAGCAAAAAACCGCCTGCTCCGCAGCCGGCCGCGCGCCTCCCGCTGAGGCCCCGGCTCAGCCCGCGTGCTCCCGCAGGAACGCCAGCGCCCGCGGCCACGCATCGGTCGCCGCGTCCGCCCGGTACATGCCCTCGTTCGCGTCGTTGAAGAACGCGTGCCCCGCCCCCGGATACACGACGATCTCCACGTCCTTGCCCGCGGTCGCCTCGCGGATCCCGGGGACCTGCGCCATCAGCGGCGCGTCCTGGTCGCCATAGAACGCGAGCACCGGAACCCGCAGCGAGCCCAGCTCCTCAGCCGACGCGGTGTTGTGCCCGTAGAACGGCACCGCGGCGCTCACGCGCGGCTCCGCCAGCGCGAGCGCCCAGCTGAAGGTCCCTCCGTAGCAGAAGCCCGTGACGGAGACGCTCGTCGTCCCCTCCTCGCGCAGGAGCCGCTCGACCAGCGCCCGGAGGATCGCGATCGTCCGCACCGCGTGCTGCGGCGTGAACACGGGGGCGAAGAACGTCCGCAGCTCCACCTGGCGCGGCAGCCGGCGCACCGGGTGGTCGTAGTCGGCACGCTGCTCGGTCTCCAGCTGCTCGAGCAGCCCGCTGTCGGCGAGCAGCTCGGGCGCGACGACCCGGAAGCCCTCGGCCGCGTAGCGATCGGCGACCGAGCGGATGTGGCCGTCGACCCCCCACACCTCGTGGATCAGGATCAGGACGCGCGCGCCCTCCCCGCTGCAGTACACCGGTACATCGTGGTCGGCCAGGGTCCAGGTCTCGTCGCTCGTGGGCATCTGCGCACCCTAGCCCCGCGAGCCGGGAGCGCACCCACCGGCGGACCTCCGGCACGCAGAAACGCCTCAGGCTCGTCGGAACGGCCGATTCCGGCGAGCCGGAGCCGGTTCCGCGAGCCGGAGGTGCTCCGGAGTCGCGATTCGCGCGAGCCGGAGCCGTTCCGACGTGCCGGACGTGCCCGCGGACGTGCCGGAGGTGCCCGCGGACGAGCCGGAGCTGCCCGGAGCCGTCCCGGAGTCGAGGTCAGCCCGCCGCAGCGGCGAGCGGCGGCGCGACGAGGATCTCGTCCCACTCCCCCTCCGGCCGCTCCCAGCGGAAGCCGTGCCGCTCGTAGAGCCGGCGGGCGCCGCTCCCCCGCAGCACGTCGAGGCGGAACGGCCGGTCGGCGCGCCCGTCCTCGAGCATCACCCGCCGGAGAACAGCCGCCCCGATACCGCGCCCCTGCGCGGCGGTCGCGAGGTAGAAGTGCTCGATCCAGACCGCGTCGTCCTCGAGGCGCGACGCGATGCAGCCGACGAGCTCGCCGTCCACCTCGATCACGCGGGTGTGCTCGGGCCGGTAGCCGTCCAGGAACCGGTGACGCACCCGGTGCTCGTCGTAGCGGTCGAGCCGGGCGAGATCCGGCCGCATCACGACGGCGCGCAGCTCGGCGATCACCCCGGCGTCCTCGAGCGTCCCCGCCCGAAGACTCCAACGCGGAATCCCGACCGGTTCAGCGCCCACGGGGCTTCCGGGTCCGCCGCACCGCCGGCCGCGCGGTCCCGCCGGGCCGCGCGGGCTTCTTCTTCCCGCCGCCGGCCTTCTCGGCCTTCTCCCGCGCCTCGCGGGCCTTCGCCTTCGCCACCTTCGCGCGCGACTCGACCCTCGGAGTCGCCGCCGTGC
Organism: Rathayibacter sp. VKM Ac-2857; assembly: GCF_013205025.1. GTDB lineage: Bacteria > Actinomycetota > Actinomycetes > Actinomycetales > Microbacteriaceae > Rathayibacter. The sequence continues at coordinate 584,895 of NZ_JABMLE010000002.1, forward strand.
CGCGCGTGGTGTTCGCGCTGCGGCCGCGGACCACGCCGATGAAGTCCTCGAGGTCGTCGGTCTTGTCCTCGGTCGCCCAGGCGAGGCGGATGCTGGTGGGCGCGACGCCGGTGACGGGAACGACCCGCACGTCCTTCCGGCTGTGCACGCGGGCGACCGACTGCGGCACGATCAGCACACCGACCCCGGCCGCGACCTGCTCGACGGCGTCGTCGAGGCCGGCCATCCGCGGCAGCGCCCGGCGGGTCCCGTCCACGATCTCCGCGGCGAGCGCCGCCCACTCCGGCACCGCCTCCGGCTCCTGGAGCAGGTGCTCGTCCGCGAGGTCGGCGACGTCCATCTCCTCGGCGTCCGCGAAGGCGTGGTCGCGGGCCAGGATCGCGACGGGCTGCTCCTCGTAGAGCAGGATCGAGCTGACGGAGTCGCTGCGCACGTCCCCGCGCACGAAGACCAGCTGCGCACGGCCGTCGCGCAGCACCTCCTCCTGCTCGCTCTCGGCGATCAGGAGCACCCGCAGCCGCAGGTCGGGGCGGCGCTCGGACCAGACGCGGGTCCACTTGGTCGGCGTGACGCCGGGCACGAGCGCGACCAGCAGTGCCGGGCCCTCGGGCTCGGCGTCGCCCGGCTCCGGCGTCTCGAGGTCCGTCTCAGCGGCATCGGCCCCGTCGTCCAGGCCGACCGCGTCCTCGCGGTCTGCCGGCTGCTCGCGGGGGTCCGGCTCGTCGCTCATCCGTCCAGGGTAGGTCCTGCGCGCCCACCGGTAGGGTTGCCGCATGGCCAAGGCGACACAGACGATGAAGGCTGCGACCGCGGCGAAGAAGCTCCAGATCTTCCTCCCTGCGACTCCGGAGGAGTTCCAGGAGTCGGCGATCACCCGCGAGCAGTACGACGACCTCGTCGCGAACCCGCCCGAGTGGCTGACGAAGCTCCGCGAGACCGGCCCGCACCCGCGCCCCGTCATCGCCTCGCGCCTCAACGTCTCGATCTCGGGCCTGGCCCGCGGCGGCATCGACGAGGCGCTGACCACCGAGCAGATCCAGGCCCTCCTCGACGAGGTCCCCGAGTGGCTCCGCGTCGAGCAGAACTCCTACGCCGAGGTCCGCCGCGAGCAGGCCCGCCTCAAGGCCGAGCGCGCCGCCAAGGACGCCGAGTCCGCCTGATCCCTCCCGCGAGATGCCACTTGTGCACGCGACACGCCGTGAAAAGCGTGCACAAGTGGCATCTCGCGGAGGCGGCTAGGCCGGCACGTCCACCCAGGCGCCGGCCGCCGACGCGTCGAGCACGGCGTCCGTGATGCGCGCGGCGCGCAGGCCGTCGGCGAAGGTCGGCAGACCCTCGACGTCCGCGCCTGCGACGGCCGCGTAGGTGTCCCGCGCGAACGCGGTGAACGCGTCCTGGTAGCCCATCGGATGCCCGCTCGGCACGATCGAGAGCCGCGCCGCATCGGGGCGGAGGATCGACCCGTCGCGCGGGACCAGCACCGCGCTGTCGCGCCGCCCGACCCACAGCGTCTCCGGCAGCTCCTGCTCGAACCGCAGCGACTCCTCGAGCCCCGACACCTCGATCACGAGCTCGTTGCGGTGCCCCGCGGTGACCTGCGAGACGAGCAGCGTGCCGACGGCGCCGCCCTCGAGGCGGACGATCACCCCGGCCGCGTCCTCCGTCTCGACCCGACGGCCGCCGCGCTCGGCGTGCACGGTGCTCGTGAGCGAGGCGAGCGCCGCGATCCGCTCGCCGGTCACGAACTCGAGCAGGTCGACCAGGTGCGAGCCGATGTCGGCGAAGGCGCGCGAGCGCCCGCCCGCCGCCGGATCGACGCGCCAGTTGTCGTCGGAGGCGCCGAGCAGCCAGTCCTGCAGGTAGCTGCCACGAACCGTGACGAGCCGCCCGGTCTCGCCGGCCGCGACCCTCGCCCGCGCCTCGCGCACCATCGGGTGGAACCGGTAGGCGAACGGCACCGTGGCGACCACTCCGGCCTCCGCGGCGGCCTCGACGAGCGCGCTCGCCTCCGCCGTCGTCGCCGCGAGCGGCTTCTCGCAGACCACGTGCTTGCCCGCCGCGATCGCCGCGAGGGCGAGCTCGGCGTGCGTCCCGTTCGGCGTGCAGACGTGCACGACGTCGATCGAGTCGTCCTCGATCAGCGCGCGCGCGTGGTCGTAGGCGACCTCGAAGCCGAGCTCGCCGGCCGCCCGCTCGCCCTTCGCGGGACTGGAGGAGGCGATGCCCGCGAGCACCGCGCCCGCACTGCGGGCCGCGCGGCTGTGCACGGCGGCCATGAACCCGCCGCCGAGCACGCCGACCCGCAGGGGTCCGCCCATCAGACGAGCGTCGCTTCGCTCGGGTCCCAGTCCTCGGGCAGAGCGGGCCGAGGCACGACGGTGCTCTCGACGAGCACCTTCTCGCCGGTCTCGGCGGCCTCCAGCAGCGACAGCATCACGTCGGTCACGTGGTACGCCAGGTCGCCCGACGCCGCCTCGGGGCGGTCCGCCCGGATCGCGCGGGCGAGCTCGAGCACGCCGGTGCCGCGCGAGGCGGTCGAGCCGGTGGCCGGGATGACCTCGGGCTCGGGCTCGCCGCGCCGGTACAGCGTCAGCTCGCCGTCGTGCATGTTCGGGTCGGGCAGCACGAGGGTGCCCTCCGAGCCGTTGATCTCGACGAAGCCCATCCGCAGCATGCTCGACTCGAAGCTCCAGACGCCCTGCGCCGAGGCGCCCGACTCGAAGCGCAGGAGCCCGCCGATGTGCGTCGGGATCGTCACGGGGAACTCGGTGCCCTCGCGCGGGCCGGAGCCGACCGTGCGGGTCGCCCGCGCCTGCGACGAGACCGCGGTGACGCTCTCGACCGGGCCGAGGTTCTGCACGAGGGTCGTGATGTAGTACGGCCCCATGTCCAGCAGCGGACCGCCGCCGGTGGTGAAGAAGAACTCGGGATTCGGGTGCCAGCCCTCGGGGCCGGGGCCCTGGAAGAGGGTGATCGCCGAGAGCGGCGTGCCGATGGCTCCGCTCTCGATGATGCGCTGCGCGGTCTGCAGGCCGGCGCCGAGGAAGGTGTCGGGCGCCGTGGCGACGCGCAGTCCCTTCTCCTTCGCGAGGGCGAGCAGCTCGACGCCGCTGTCGCGGTCGAGCGAGAACGGCTTCTCTGTCCAGACGTGCTTGCCCGCCTCGACGGCCTTGCGCGCCACCTCGACGTGCGCGGCCGGGATCGTGAGGTTCACGACGATCTCGATGCCGGGGTGCGCGAGCAGCTCGTCCACAGTGCCCGAGGCCGGCACGCCGAACGCCTCGGCCTGCGCCTGCGCGCGGTCGAGGTCGATGTCGGCGACGAAGAGGACCTCGAGGTCGGGGAAGACGGTGAGGTTGGTCAGGTACTGCGTGCTGATGTTGCCGGCGCCGATGACGCCGACGCCGACGCGCCCCGCGCCGCTCATGCGCCGAGCTCCGAGACGTAGCGGCGGGCGGAGGCGAGGCCCTCGAAGACGTCGCCCGCGTAGGCGTCGAACTCGAGGACGGCCAGGGCCTGCGGAGCGGCGGCGAGGATCGCCGGGACGTCCATCGCTCCCTCGCCCGCGGGCAGCTGCTCGGACGTCTCCTTCGAGATCGGCCCGTCCTTGACGTGCAGGAACCGCACGCGGTCGCCGAGGCGGCCGAGCACCTCGACCGGGTCGTCACCGCCGACCGCGGCCCAGTAGGTGTCCAGCTCGAGGACGACGCGCGGGTCGAGCAGGCCCGCGAGGTGCTCGAAGGCGCTGCGGCCGTCGACGCGGTTCTCGAACTCGAAGGCGTGGTTGTGGTAGCCGAGCACCAGCCCGCGCGAGGCGGCGGAGTCGACGAGCGCGTTGAGCTCGTCGGCGATCGCCGTCACGCCGTCGGCACTCGTCCAGCGCTCCGGGTCGACCATCGGATCGATCACGGTCTGCACGCCGAGCGAGGCGGCGAGGTCGAGGATCTCCTCGACCGGCGCTCCCTCCTCGAGGAGGCGGGCGTGCGCACTCGGCGCCGTGAGGCCGGCATTCGGGAGCGCGGAGCGGTAGGCGTCCGCGCGGTTCACGAGGTCGAACAGCTCGACCTTCGCGAAGCCGAGTCCGGCGAGCCGGTCCAGCGCCGCGGGGAGGTCGGCGGCGAGCGCATCGCGGACCGAGTAGAGCTGGACGGAGAGGTCTGGGGGTGTGGCCACCGGGGGGTGCTCCTGATCGACGTCGAACGTTGGTTGTCCGACCCTACGCGGACTTTTGCGTCCAGCCAAGCAAAACCCCGTCGACTGGCGCGGGAAAGCGCGCTCCCGGCGCGCAGAAGACGCGCTGCCTGTGGTTGACTCCAGCCATGTCCCCGCGTCGTCGCTCCTCGATCAGCGCGGTGGGCGAGCTGCTGCTCCTGCTGTCCGACGGAGCGGCGCGCACCCGGGGCGACGTCGTCACCGAGACCGGCCTGCCGCGGGCCGCCGTCTCCGCCCAGCTCGACGCGCTGATCGCCACCGGACTCGTCGCGCGCCGCGACGACGCCCCCTCCTCCGGCGGTCGCCCGGCCGGCCGCGTCGCCTTCGACGTCCGCGCGCGCAGCCTCCTCGTCATCGACTTCGGCGCCGCGCACGCCACCGTCGCCCTCACCGACCTCGACGGCCGCGTGCTGGCGGAGCGACGCGAGGCGATCACGATCGCCGATGGCCCGCAGATCGTCCTCGGCCACGCGCTCGACGTCGGCGTCGCACTACTCGAGGAGGCCCCGTCCGCCGGTCCGCTGGCGGGCGTCGGCGTGGGCGTCCCCGGCCCGGTCGAGCACGCCACCGGCCGCCCGGTGAAGCCGCCGATCATGCCCGGCTGGGACCGCTTCGACATCCCCGAGCACGTCGCGCGCCGCCTCCCCGTGCCCGTCCTCGTCGACAACGACGTCAACCTCCTCGCCCTCGGCGAGCACGCCGCCCACTACGCCGACGTCGACGACCTCCTCTACGTGAAGGTGTCGACCGGCATCGGCGCGGGCATCGTCAGCGGCGGTGCCCTGCAGCGCGGGGCCCTCGGCGCGGCCGGCGATCTCGGTCACGTGCAGGTGCCCGGCGACCGCGGCGAGGCCGACCTCGAGGCGATCGCGAGCGGCTCGGCCATCGCCCGCCGCCTCACCGCCGCGGGCCTGCACACCGCCGCCGGCCTCCCGGTCGCCAGGACCTCCGACGTCGTCGCCCTGCTCACCGCGGGCGAGCCGACGACGGTCGAGCTCACCCGCGCGGCCGGCCGCGACCTCGGCGAGGTGCTGGCGACCTGCGTCAACCTGCTCAACCCCTCCGTCATCGTCATCGGCGGCAGCATCGCGGAGGCGAGCCACGAGGTCCTCGCCGGCGTCCGCGAGGTGGTCTACCGCCGCTCCCTCCCCCTGGCGACCCGCGCCCTCGACATCGTGCAGGCCTCCGGCGACACCGGCGGCGGCGTCCGCGGCGCCGCCCTGATGGTCCGCCGCCACCTGCTCTCCCCCGCCCGGGTCGACGCCTTCCTCGGCGCCTGATTCCGCCGCGCGCCCGCGCCGACCTCCCCTCGACGACGGCGTGCCGGTTGGGCAGGACGGCCCCGGAGGCAGAGAATGAATCGGTGCCCGATCTGCAGCTCTCGTTCCCCTGGGAGACGCAACCCGTCTTCGTGGACGCGAAGCCGCCGCACCTCCGCCGGATCGTGGCCGACTCCTCCGACCGCGTCGCCTGGCTGCGCGCCCGCTCGCGGGGTATCACCGCGACCGACGTCGCGCGCCTCTCCTCTCCCGCGGCGATCGACCGCGCCGCGCTCGACAAGCTCTACGGCTCGAGCTTCAGCGGCAACGCCTTCACCGACCACGGCCGCGCGCGCGAGCCGGAGATCGCCGCCTGGGTGCTCCGTGAGCACGCGATCGAGCCGAGCAGCACCCTCTTCCACGCGAGCCAGGAGCGCCGCCACCTGGCCACTCCCGACGGCATCGGCCTGCGCGAGGACGGCCGCCTCGAGCTCTGCGAGATCAAGACGACCTCCAAGCAGTGGCGCAGCATCCCGCGCCACTACCTGCGCCAGGTCTTCTGGCAGCAGTACGTGCTCGGCGCCGAGCGCACCCTCGTCGTCTGGGAGCAGCACCGCGACTTCGTGCCGATCGACGCCGTCCCCGAGTTCCGCTGGGTCGACCGCGACGAGGACGAGATCCACGTGCTGGTCCGCCTCGCCGGCATGCTGATGGCCGAGCTGCACGAGAGAACCCGCGCGGGCCGGAGATGACCGCCCTGCTCCTGCACGGCCTGGGCGGCGACCGCTCCCAGCCGCTCGGCCTCCTGCGCGCGGCGCTGCCGGCCGGCACCGAGGTCCTCGCGCCGGACGTCCGCGCCCACGGCTCCTCCGAGCTGATCGGCGGCGCCGCCGACTTCTCCCTCGACGCCCTGGCCGACGAGGTGACCGAGCAGGTGATCCGGGCCGGAGCCGCGCACAAGCCGCTCACCGTCCTCGGCATCTCGATGGGCGCCGCGATCGCCCTGCGCCTCGCCAGCCGGAAGGTCCTGCCGATCGACCGCGCGGTGTTCGTCCGCCCCGCCTTCACCGCGGAGCCGCTGCCGGACAACCTCTCGGTCTTCCCCGTCATCGCGCAGCTGCTGCACGACCACGGCGCCAAGCGCGGCGAGCGGCTCTTCCGCGCCTCCGGACTCTTCGAGCGCGCGGCCCAGGTGTCGCCCGCGTCGGCGGAGGCGCTCTGCCTGCAGTTCCGCTCGCCGCAGGCGCAGGAGCGGGCGGTCCGCCTGGCCGAGATCCCGCGCAACGCCGCCTACCGCGACTCCGCCGAACTCGGCGAGGTCATCGCGCGCACGCTCGTCATCGCCGCCGACCGCGACCCGGTGCACCCGGTCGCGGTCGCCGAGCAGTGGGCTAGGGCTCTTCCGGACGCAAACCTCGAGCGGGTCCCGTCGCGGGACGCCGGTCTGGCGCAGCAGCAGGAGCGGATCCGCGGCCACGTCCGGGAGTGGCTCGGCCGCTGATCTCCTCGCCCGCGAGCCCACCCTTGAACTCCTCGCCGGCGAGCCCACCCTTGAACTCCTCGCCAGCGAGGACGAGCCCGACGACGGCCAGCCACAGGACGGCGATCGCCGTCGCGACGAATTCGAGCGTCCCGCCGACGCCCAGCCAGAGTCGCAGCAGCGAGAAGATCGCACCGGTGCCGGCGACCAGGGCGACCGCGATGCCCGCGACCAGCGACAGCCGGGCGACCCCCGGCCGCTCCCGCGCCGTCGCGAGCTGCAGCATCGCCAGGCACGCCGCCGAGAAGCCGAGGACCGCGGCCGAGGTGTGGATCAGGTCCTGCCAGCTGAACCTCGGTCCGACCGGCAGCGGGCAGCCCGCCGTGCAGGTCACCTGCGACGCGAGCGCGAAGCAGAGGGCCGCGAGGAGGATCGCCAGCGCCGGCCGGAAGCCGGGCAGCAGCCGCGTCCGCACCGCTCGCGCCCCGACCGCGATGGCGACACCACCGGCCGCGACCAGCAGCAGCGCGATGCGGAACGTCCCCGCCGTCGGCAGGTCCGGGGCGCCCATCTCGCTGACGTAGACCCAGCGGCTCGTCCCGATGCTGAACCGCGCGGCCAGCAGCAGGGCGAGCCCCGCGAGGACCAGGAGCGCACCGACCACGAGAAGGGGGCCGTTCGCTCGTCGTCGCACCTCCTCATCGTGCCAGACCGCACCTGGAGCGCCACCCGGCAACGACCCGGGCACCCTTCCCTCCCGTACGGGGGACAGAGAGGCTTTCTTCTCCGAGGGGTGACACCGCCGAAACAGCCCGGACTCATTACCGGGCTTGACTGAACGCGGCGCGCGGAAGCGGGGCCGGTCGGGGCGGACAGCCTCCTGCCGCCTGCTCGAAGGACCACCGGCGTCGGATCAGGAAAGGGCGATGATGCACAACAGCGCGCTCGGCCACGGCCTCGCGATCGGCGACATCCCGGAGGAGGTGGTGCTCCCCGACACGATGACGGCGGCGGTCATCGACGCCCCGGGCGACTGCTCGGTCCTCCACCTGGCGACGGTGCCCACGCCGACCGCGATCAACGCCGAGTTCGCCGTGAAGGTGATCGCGGCGGGAGTGAACCCGCTCGACGCGAAGACGCGCGCGGGCCGCGGGGTCGCCGCGCAGATCCCCTCCTACCCGGCGGTGCTCGGCCACGACTTCTCCGGCATCGTCGTCTCGAGCCCCTACCCGGCGCACCCGCTGCGCCCCGGCGACGAGGTCTACGGCTTCGTGATGGTGCCGCGCTACTCCGGCTCCTACGCCGAGTACGTCACCGTCCCGAGCGTCTCGCTGGCCCGGAAGCCGTCGACGCTCTCGCACGTCGAGGCCGCGGGAGTCCCGCTCGCCGCGCTGACCGCCTGGGGCATGGTCGTCGAGCTGGCGAAGGCGCACGAGGGCCAGCGGATCCTCATCCACGCCGGCTCCGGAGGCGTCGGGCACTTCGCGGTGCAGTTCGCGGCCTACTTCGGCGCCTCGGTGATCGCGACCGGCTCGACCCGCAACCTGCAATGGCTGCGCGAGCTCGGGGCGGACCAGGTGATCGACCACACGACCGAGCGCTTCGACGAGCTGCTGCACGGCGTCGACGTGGTGATCGACCTCGTCGGCAACGTGCACGACAGCACCGGCTCCCGCTCGCTGACGGTGCTGCGCCCCGGCGGGCTGATCGTGAACGCCCCCACCGGCAGCTGGCCGGAGTTCTTCGAGGAGGCGGCGGCCGCGGGAGTCCGCGCCTCCACCTTCCGGGTCGCCCCCGACGGCGCGACCCTCGGCGTCGTCTCGCGCCTGCTGGAGTCCGGCGACGTCCGCGTCTTCATCGACGGCGTCTTCCCCCTCGCCGCCGCCGGCGCCGCGCACGCGCAGCTCGAGACCGGCCACACCCGCGGCAAGGTCGTCCTCACGGTCGCCGAGGGCTGACCCCTCCCCTCCCGCGAGATGCCACTTGTGCACGCGACACGCCGTGTCGGGCGTGCACAAGTGGCGTCTCGCGGCGGGGATCAGGGGGTCAGGGCAGCGGGCGCTCGAGGACGAAGTCCTCCTCGAAGCCGCCGCCGAGCGGGAAGCGCTTGGTGCCGACGACCTCGAAGCCGTGCTTGGCGTAGAAGCGCTGCGCGCGCTCGTTCAGCTGGCTGACGCCGAGCCAGACGCTCTGCGCACCTCCCGCACGCCCCTCGTCGAGGGCGGCGGCCATCAGGCGGGCCGCGACGCCGGACCCGTGCCGGTCGGGCAGCGTGTAGCACTTGTTGAGCTCGAGGGTCGGCCGGAGGCGCACGGCCGCGGCCGCATCGGCGTCGGCCGGCTCGCCCCGCACGAGCATCGTGTAGCCGAGCGCGCCGGAGTCGTCCTCCGCCAGGAACAGCACGCGACCCGGATCGGCGAGGTAGCCGCGGAACCGCTCGACCGAGAGCACGGTGCGGATGAAGTCCGCCTTCGCCTCCTCGGTGACGTGCGGAGGGCAGGCGAGCGGGAAGGTCGCGGCGGCGACCGCGGCGACCTCCTCGGCGTCGGCGGCCGAGGCTCGGCGGACGGTCACGGGGTCGGTGCTCGGGGGCAGGGAGTCGGACACGCCGTTCAGTATGCCCGGCGCGCGCGGCTCCCCCGGAACGACGAAGGAGGGGACCCGCCGAAGCGGATCCCCTCCCGTCACTGCGTGCGCAGCTCAGTACCGAGCCGAGGCTCAGGCCAGGATGTTGACGTCCAGCGGGATGCCGGGGCCGAAGGTCGTCGAGACGGCGGCCTTCTGGATGTAGCGGCCCTTCGAGGAGGACGGCTTCAGGCGGACGATCTCGTCGAGAGCCGTCTTGAAGTTCTCCTGGAGCTGCTCCTCCGTGAAGGCGGCCTTGCCGACGACGAGGTGCACGTTCGCGTGCTTGTCGACGCGGAACTCGATCTTTCCGCCCTTGATCTCGGTCACGGCGCGCGCCACGTCCGGGGTCACGGTGCCGGTCTTCGGGTTGGGCATGAGGCCGCGGGGGCCGAGCACCTTTCCGAGACGGCCGACCTGGCCCATGAGCTCCGGCGTCGAGACGGCGGAGTCGAACGAGGTGTAGCCGCCGGCGACCTTCTCGATGAGCTCGGCGCCGCCGACCTCGTCGGCGCCCGCGGCGATCGCGGCCTCAGCGGCCGGACCGGTCGCGAACACGATGACGCGGGCGGTCTTGCCCGTGCCGTGCGGCAGGATGACCGTGCCGCGGACCATCTGGTCGGCCTTGCGCGGGTCGACCCCGAGCTTGAGCGCGACCTCGACGGTGCTGTTGAACTTCGCGGAGCCGGTCTCGCGCGCGAGCGCGACGGCCTCGTCGGCGGTGTAGAACTTGCCCTCTTCGAGCTTGGCGGCGGCGGCCCGGTAGGCCTTCGACTTCTGTGCCATGTTGTTTCTCCTTGAAACGAGAATGTGGTTCTAGAGCCTGGCGGGCTCTCCCACGGTGTGAGTTCTGGAAAGGCGGAGGGACTAGCCCTCGACCGTGATGCCCATCGAGCGGGCCGTTCCGGCGATGATCTTCGAGGCGGCCTCGATGTCGTTCGCGTTCAGGTCGGCCTGCTTCGCCTCGGCGATCTCGCGGACCTGCGCCATGGTGAGCTTGGCGACCTTCACGGTGTGCGGGGTCGACGAGCCCTTGGCGACGCCGGCGGCCTTCTTGATGAGCTCCGCCGCGGGCGGGGTCTTCAGGATGAAGGTGAACGAGCGGTCCTCGTAGACGGTGATCTCGACGGGGATGACGTTGCCGCGCTGCGACTCGGTCTGCGCGTTGTACGCCTTGCAGAACTCCATGATGTTGACGCCGTGCTGACCGAGCGCCGGACCGATCGGGGGGGCCGGGTTCGCGGCGCCCGCCTTGATCTGGAGCTTGATCAGGCCGGTGACCTTCTTCTTGGGGGCCATTCAGGATTCCTTTTCTCAGGGTTCGAGTGGTCGGGGGCTCCCGGCCGCTCTCCCGCGCACCCGGCGGAGCCGGATCGCGGTGGAGGAGGGTCGGTCGGCGCGCACGCGGACGGGCACCGACACGAAAACCCGTACGAGCTTACACGGCGGAGGCCCTCCCCGACAGTGCGGGAAGGGCCTCGGCCGGACGGGGTCCGTCGTCAGAGCTTGGTGACCTGGTCGAACGACAGCTCGACCGGGGTCTCGCGCTCGAAGAGCGACACCAGCACCGTGAGCTTGCCGCTCTCGGGCTTGATCTCGCTGATCGAGCCGGGAAGACCCGCGAACGAGCCCTCCTTGATCGTGATGGTCTCGCCGATCTCGAAGTCGACCTCGGCGGGCAGGACGCGCTGCGTCTGCTTCTGGCCCTTGACGCCGGCCGTCTTGGACGGCGCGACCTCCTTGATCTCGACCAGGCTCTTCAGCATCGTGAAGGCCTCCTCGAAGCGCAGCGGCGTCGGGTTGTGGGCGTTGCCCACGAAGCCGGTGACGCCCGGGGTGTGGCGGACGACCGACCACGAGTCCTCGTTGAGGTCCATGCGCACCAGCACATAGCCGGGGATGCGCACGCGGGTGACCATCTTGCGCTGGCCGTTCTTGATCTCGACCACGTCCTCCATCGGGACCTGGACCTCGAAGATGTAGTCCTCGGCCTCGAGCGAGACCTTGCGGTTCTCGATGTTGGACTTCACGCGCTTCTCGAAGCCGGCGTAGGAGTGGATGACGTACCACTTGCCCATCTTGCCGCGCAGCTCGGCGCGGAACGCCTCGTACGGGTCGATGTCGGCGAGGTCCTCGCCCTCGGCCTCCGCGTCCTCCGCGGCGACCTCGGCCTCGTCCTCGACGGCCTCGAGGGCCGCTTCGGCCTCCTCGACGGTGTCGATGTGCGCGGCCTCGTCGACGGCCGAGTCGGCCTCGGGGTCGTCGACCGAGCCGATCGCGTCGAGCGCGGCCTCGAGGTCCGACGCGAGGTCGTCCTCGGACTCGTTCTCGTCGATGACGCTCAGCGCGCCCTCCTCGGCGGGCTCGACGGCGTCCTCAGCCTGGGCCTGGGTGTCGCCCTCCTGAACCTCGTCGACCTCGGACGACTGCTCGGCGGCGGTGGCCCAGTCGACGTCGTCGCGGTTTCTGTCAGACACTCGTAACTCTCTCTCGATCGATCGGCCGCGTCCCGACGGGGATCGCGTACCGCTGCCGTCGGCGTCCTCCGCTCGTGCGGACGGGACGCTCCCGGGTCGGGTGGCGGGGGTCAGGCCGCCGGTGTGCCGAACACGTAGGTCACGGCGAGCGCGAACACCCAGTCCAGCAGCGACACCAGCGCCATCATGATCACGACGAAGATCAGGACCACGACGACGTAGTTGCCGAGTTCCTTCCGCGTCGGAGTGACGACCTTCTTCAGCTCGGCGATGACCTGCCGGATGAAGAGGGCGATGCGCGCGAACGGACTGCGCCGCGCCTCGCGCTGCTGATTGGCGATCGCGACGACGTCCTCGCTCGGCTCGTCGACTGCTTTCCCGGCCACCTGCACGCACCTTTCCCGCACCGGAACCTCCGGTGTGGCCGACCGCCCGTGGGCGGTCCTGGACCGATGACCGCTGCATCGCGGGGACCGCGTGCGACGGGCATCGATGTGCAGGGCGGACAGGGCTCGAACCTGCAACCTGCGGTTTTGGAGACCGCTGCTCTACCAATTGAGCCACCGCCCTATGGATGCCGTTGCGAGCATCCGAGGAGGAAGCGAACCTCTCAGGGCCCGTCGCGACCCTCTCGGGCGCTCTGAATCCTGGCAGCGTTCGACTACCGCAGACGAGTGTACGTGGACCCGCTGGACGTGTCCAGCCGGGCGCGAGCCGTCGCCCGCCGCCCTCCGCGCCCGCGCGATACGCTGGCCGTCGTGTCCTCCACCACGCGCATCTCCGCCCGCATCGCCGCCATCGCCGAGTCCGCGACCCTCAAGGTCGACGCGAAGGCGAAGGCCCTCCAGGCCCAGGGGCGGCCCGTCATCTCCTACGCCGCCGGCGAGCCCGACTTCACGACGCCGCAGCACATCGTCGAGGCCGCGTCGGCCGCGGTGCTCGACCCGAGGAACTACCGGTACACCCCGGCGGCCGGCCTCCCCGACCTCCGCCAGGCGATCGCCGAGAAGACCGCGCGCGACTCCGGCTGGGCCGTCGAGGCGTCGCAGGTCGTCGTCACCAACGGCGGCAAGCAGGCCGTGTACCAGGCGTTCCAGACGCTGCTCGACGAGGGCGACGAGGTCCTCGTCCCCACCCCCTACTGGACCACGTACCCCGAGGCGATCAAGCTCGCCGGCGGCGTCCAGGTCGACGTCTTCGCCGGCGCGGACCAGGGCTACCTGGTCACCGTCGAGCAGCTGGAGGCGGCGCGCACCGACCGCACCAAGGTCCTCCTCTTCGTCTCCCCCTCCAACCCCACCGGCGCGGTCTACTCCGCCGAGCAGACCCGCGAGATCGGCGAGTGGGCCGAGGAGCACGGCCTCTGGATCATCGCCGACGAGATCTACCAGAACCTGGTCTACGCGGCCGAGGGCCAGGACGACGCGAGCCCGCTCACCCGCGCCACCTCGATCGTCGAGGCCGTCCCCGCGCTGCGCGACCGCACGATCCTGGTGAACGGCGTGGCCAAGACCTACGCGATGACGGGCTGGCGCGTGGGGTGGATGGTCGGCCCCGCCGACGCGATCAAGGGCGCCTCCAACCTGCAGTCGCACCTCTCCAGCAACGTCTCGAACATCTCGCAGCGCGCCGCGATCGCCGCCCTCACCGGCCCGCAGGAGCCGGCCGAGGAGATGCGCCTCGCCTTCGACCGTCGCCGCCGCACCATCGTCGACGCGCTGAACGCGATCGACGGCGTCGACTGCCCGACCCCCGGTGGCGCGTTCTACGTGTACCCGGACGTCCGCGGGCTGCTGAACCGCGAGTGGGACGGGGTCACCCCGACCACCTCGCTGGAGCTCGCCGACCTCATCCTCGACAAAGCCGAGGTCGCGACCGTCCCGGGTGAGGCCTTCGGGCCCAGCGGATACCTGCGCCTCTCCTACGCGCTCGGCGACGACGCCTTGCTTGAAGGCGCGAAGCGCCTTCAAGCGCTGTTTCGTTGAGCTGATCTCCTCCTACGTCGTCGATCAGCCGCGGTCGGCTTCTTGAGGTGGATGCGTTCGGTAGAGCGTCTCGCGTCCGCCCACGACGATTCGCTGGCACGCGAATCGCCGGTTGCGCTCGACCCTGCTGCTGCGCCGTCGGTGCTTCTGAGCTGAGCTCCTCCTTCGTCGTCGATCAGCCGCAGTCGGCTTGCGGAGACGGGCGCGTTCCGTAGAGCGTCCCGCGTCCGCGTACGACGATTCGCTGGCACGCGAATCGCCGGTGACGCTCGGCCCTGCTGCCGAGCTGAAGGGCGGGCTTCGCGAGATGCCATCTGTGAGGGGTGGCACGCCGGGTGGGGTGGGCGCAAGTGGTGTCTCGAGGGGGCGGATGACTGGGCTCGGGGGGGCGGGACAGGGCACGCTGGGGGGATGACGCCTGACGACGCCGTTCGAGTCCGCGATCTGAGGAAGGACTACGGGGGTGCGCCGGCGCTGAGCGGGGTGTCGTTCGAGATCGCCCGTGGGGAGACGTTCGCGCTGCTCGGTCCCAACGGGGCGGGCAAGTCGACGACGATCGAGATCCTCGAGGGGTACCGCGACCGCTCCGGTGGCGAGGCCTCGGTGCTGGGCGTGGATCCGCGGCACGGCGACCTGGCCTGGAAGTCGCGGCTCGGGATCGTGCTGCAGTCCAGCGGGGAGTCGGGCAACGCGACGGTCCGCGAGCAGATCGCGCACTTCGCGAGCCTCTACCCGAGCCCGCGCGACGTCGACGAGACGATCGAGGCGGTCGGGCTCACGGCCAAGGCGCGCTCGCGGATCGGCAAGCTCTCCGGCGGGCAGCGCCGGCGCGTCGACGTGGCACTGGGGATCGTCGGCCGCCCGGAGCTGGTGTTCCTCGACGAGCCGACGACGGGCTTCGACCCGGAGGCGCGGCACTCGTTCTGGGACCTCGTCACCCTCCTCAAGAGCGAGGGCACGACGATCCTCCTCACCACGCACTACCTCGACGAGGCCGCGCACCTCGCGGACCGGGCCGCGGTCATCGCGGGCGGGCGGCTCCTCGCGATCGGGCGGATGGGAGAGATCGGCGGCGAGGAGGCCCGCGTGCCGATCGTGCAGTGGCAGGAGGACGGCGCGCGGCGTCGGGTGCGCACGACGGAGCCGGCCCGCGTCGTCGCCGAGCTGAGCGCCCGTCTCGGCGAGCCGACGGCCCTGGAGGTCCTCCGGCCGAGCCTCGAGGACATCTACCTGGACCTGATCCGCGACGACCGCGCCGGCGACACCGCCCTCGACCCGATCGGAGAGCCGGCATGACCGCCGTCACCGCACCCCGGCCCGCGCTGCGCACCGGCGTCGGCCGCACCCTCCGGCTCGGCGCCTCCCGTGCCCGCTACGAGGTCCGCTCGTACTTCCGCGCGCCGGACCAGGTCTTCTTCACCTTCCTCTTCCCCGTGCTGCTGCTCGCCATCTTCTCGGTCGCGTTCGGCGACGGCGCGGTCATGCAGGCCGACCCGCAGGACCCGGGCATCAGCATGGCCGAGTACTACGTGCCGGGGCTCGCGGCGGCGGGCATCCTGCTCTCCGGGGTGCAGAACCTCGGCGTCGACATCGCGGTCGAGCGCGGCGACGGCACGCTCAAGCGCCTCGCCGGCGCTCCGCTGCCGGTGCTCAGCTACTTCCTGGGCAAGTTCGGCCAGGTGCTCGTGACGAGCGTCGCGCAGACGGCGCTGCTCCTCGCGGTCGCGGCGACCGCCTTCTCGGTGCCGCTGCCGACAGACGGCGGCCGCTGGGCGACCTTCGCCTGGGTCTATCTCGCCGGAGTCGCCACCTCGGCGATCCTCGGCATCGCGGTCTCCGCCCTCCCTCGCACCGGCAAGAGCGCGACCGCGGTGATCGTGCCGCCGCTGCTCGTGCTGCAGTTCGTCTCGGGGTCGTACCTCTCCTTCACGACGCTGCCGGACTGGCTGCAGACCATCGCGAGCGTCTTCCCGCTCAAGTGGATCGCGCAGGGCATGCGCGCGGTCTTCCTGCCGGCCGACTTCGAGCAGGCCGAGGTGAACGGCTCGTGGGACCTGACCGGGGTCGCGATCGCGCTCGGCATCTGGCTGGTGCTGGGCCTGATCGCGAGCCGGCTCACCTTCCGCTGGATCCGCCGCGACGCTTGACGCCCACCATGCTGGTCGAGGAGCCCCGCAGGGGCGTATCGAGACCCACCGTCGACAGCAGGGCGGGTCTGCAGACCTGCGTCCTGACGCGGACGGATCTCGATACGCCCGCTCCGCGGGCTACTCGATCACCATGAACTGACCGCATGCCTGGGGGCGCAATCATGCTGGTCCGAGCGCAATCATGCTGGTCGAGTAGCCCCGCAGGGGCGTATCGAGACCCGGCGACGTCAGCAGGACGGTTCTGCAGAGACGCCCGCTCCGCGGGCTGCTCGGTCAGCAGGGAGGCGCGCGCCGCGCGGTCCGTGGCGCGTCGCGTCAGACGGTGGTGCCGACGACCACGGGCTCCGGGTGCAGCAGGACGCCGAACTCGGCGAGCACGCGGCCCTGCACGTAGCGGGCGAGCTCGGCGATCTGCTCGGCGGTCGCTCCGCCGCGGTTGGTGAGCGCGAGGGTGTGCTTGCTCGAGACCGCGGCGCGCGAGCCCGGGAGCGCGAAGCCGCGGGCGATCCCCGCGTGCTCGATGAGCCAGGCGGCGCTGAGCTTGACGAGCGCGTCGGGCGCCGTCGGCGCGGGCAGCCGGATCGGCGCCCCCGCCTCGACCTCGGCGAGGGACGTCACCAGCGGAGCCTCGCTCGCGGGCGTCTCGGGCCAGCGCGGGGCGGTCGGCGGCAGGCCGCTCGCGGCCGCGACGGTGACGATCGGGTTGGTGAAGAAGGAGCCGGCGCTGGCGGTGTCCGGATCCTCCGGATCGAGCACCATCCCCTTCGCGCCGCGCAGGCGCAGCACGCTCGCGCGCACCTCGGCGAGCGGCACGCGGTCGCCCAGCTCGACGCCGAGCGCACTGGCGAGCTGGCCGTAGGCGACGGGGGCGCCGAGGCCCGCGCCGCCGACGTCCTCGAGCGCGAACTCGACGGCGAGGACGGCCCCGCGCCGCCCCTGCTTGACGGCGGACGTCCGGTAGCCCAGCTCGAGCTCCGCCGCCGTCAGCCGCACGGGCTCGTCCGCGCCCTCGTCGAGGAAGTCGACCGCGACGAGGGTGTCGGAGAGCTCCTGACCGTAGGCGCCGATGTTCTGGACCGGTGAGGCTCCGACCGTCCCGGGGATGCCGCTGAGCGCCTCGAGCCCCGCCCAGCCGCGCTCGACCGTGGTCGCGACGAGACCGTCCCACGACTCGCCCGCCTGCACGCGGAGCTGCACCGCGCCGACCCGGTCGGACTCGAGCCGCTCGATCCCGGTCGTGCGCACGCGCACCACCGTCCCCTCGACGTCGTCGTCGCCGACGAGGAGGTTGGACCCGCCGCCCAGCAGCAGCCAGGGCTCGTCGCCGGCCCACACCTCGCGCAGCGTCGCGATCAGCTCGGCCTCGGTGGCCGGCTCGAGCAGGCGCTCGGGGACACCCCCGACGCGCAGCGTGGTGAGGGTGGAGAGGGCGGGAACGGTCATCGGTGCGGGATCAGGCCAGCGAGACGCGAGCCTGGGCCTTGCCGAGCACGGCCTGCCCGCCGAAGGTCACAGCGAGGTCGATGCGCGCGATCCCGCCCTCGACGTCGAGCGCCCCGACCTTCGCGACGACGTCGAGCTCGGCGCCGTCCTTCGGATCGACGACGACCGGCCGCGTGAAGCGGACCTGGTAGTCGACCACGCGGCCGGGGTCGCCGACCCAGTCGACGACGACCTGGACGGCGGTGCCCATCGTGAGCATGCCGTGCGCGAGCACGCCGGGCAGCCCGACCTCGGCGGCGACGTCGTCGCGGTAGTGGATCGGGTTGAAGTCGCCCGAGGCGCCGGCGTAGCGCACGAGCGAGCCGCGCTCGAGGTGGAAGCGCCGCTCGCCGACGACGTCGCCGACGGTGAGCTCGGACAGGACGGGGCGCTCGGCGCTCATTCGTCTCCCCTGACGACGAGGGTGGACACGGCGGTGACGACGTGGGCGCCGTCGGCGTCGACCATGGTCGACTGCGTGGTGATCATCGAGTGCG
Organism: Rathayibacter sp. VKM Ac-2857; assembly: GCF_013205025.1. Taxonomy (GTDB): domain Bacteria; phylum Actinomycetota; class Actinomycetes; order Actinomycetales; family Microbacteriaceae; genus Rathayibacter. The sequence continues at coordinate 603,062 of NZ_JABMLE010000002.1, forward strand.
CGCCGAGCTGCTTGATGCTCGCGACCGAGAGGGTCGCGGTCAGCTCGTCGCCCGCGACGATGGGGCGCGAGTAGCTGAAGCGCTGGTCGCCGTGGACGACGCGGCTGAAGTCGATCCCGGCGTCGGGCGCGGCGAGCAGCTGCTGGAGGGTGAACTCCTGCAGCACGACGGCGAAGGTCGGCGGAGCGACGACGTCGCGGTAGCCCGCGCGGCGCGCCGCCTCGGGATCGAGGTGGAGGGGGGACTCCGCGAAGACGGCGCGCGCGAACTCGCGCACCTTCTCGCGGCCCACCTGATAGGGCTCCGTCGGCGCGAACACGCGCCCGGTGAGGTCGGGGTTCACTGGCACCCGGCCATCTTAGGCGCTGGTCTCGCGGGCCCCTGCGGGCCCGTCCCCCCTCGATGAGGGTCATGCACGTATGACCATCGGCAATTACCCACGCGCGTATGGGTGACCCGGAGCGATTCTTCTCCGAAGCTGGCGAGCATGTCCACACCTGACCCCGAACGCGACTGGATGACCTACGCCCGCGAGCTCGGCACCAACCTCCACCGAGCCCGCATGGCCAAGGGCGAGAGCCAGGAGCGCATCGCCCACGCGGCGGGACTGGCGGGCTACACCTACCAGAAGTTCGAGAAGGGCGAGTCGAAGCCGGGCTCGCCCGCGAACCCGCAGCTGAAGACGCTCTTCGCGCTCTGCGAGGCCCTCGACATCGAGCTGTCGGACCTCCTGCCGCCGAACCCGCCCCGCTCATCGGGCGGCACCGGGGCCCAGTAGCCCCAGCGCCTCCTCGACGCCGCGAGCGAGCCGCGCCGCGGCGCTGAGATCGAGGTCGATCGCGCCGAGGCCGTCGGACTCGAGCCGCAGCCGCTCCTCGCCCCGGCCGCCCGGCCGGCACAGCGAGACGTGCACCACGGCGGCGACGGGATCCGCCGCCGCCCCCGCCTCGCACCAGAGCACCAGCGGGATCGAGCGCGCCCGCGAGCGGTGCAGCCGCTCCTCCGCGCGCTCGATCTCGTCGTGCTCGCCCGCGCACCAGCGGGGGCACCCGTCGTCGTCTCGCCTGTCCTGTCGTCCATCCATGTTCCGCACCAATCGTTCGAGGCGCACAGCACACCAGGCGGCACCGACATCGAGGCCGGCCCCCCGACCGGATCCCCGGAGGGTGTGGACAGGAACCCGGCACCTCCCCCCTGTGGAGGAATGCTGTCACTGTGCCATACGGGGATGGCGGTGCCGCGGAGCGCGTCAGCGGTGCACGATCAGCCAGGTCGCGACCGCCGTCGTGGAGCCGCGATTGACCATCCGGTGGCCCCGCTCGCACGGGAACGTGATCGCATCCCCCACCGAGAGGACCACCGTCTCGTCCTCGAACTCGACGGTGAGCTCGCCCTGCGTGACGGTCCCGATCTCGACGCCGTCGTGCCGGAGGAACCGGCGGTGCGCGGTCGAGGTCGCCCCCGGCGGATAGGTCGACTCGAAGAAGTCGACGGCGTCGACGGGCCGGGGCGCCAGCCGGCGGAAGAGCACGCCGCCCTCGAGCTCGACCGGAGCGACCTCCCCCGCGCGCACCACGGCCGTCGCCGGCACCGGGGCCTCGCCGTCGGCCGGCGGAACCGCTGCCGGAGCGGATGCGCCGGCCGCGGTCGCGTCGAAGACCGCGGAGAGCGGGACGCCGAGGGCGCCGACCATCGCGATGAGGCGACCGACCGACGGCTGCATCGCCCCGCGCTCGATCTGCGAGACCGCGCTGGCCGAGATGCCCAGCTCGCGGGCGAGCGCGCGCAGCGACATCCCCGACGCGAGACGCAGCTCGCGCAGGCGCGCGCCGACGCCTTCGCGGTCCGTCTCCAGGAGCGTGCCCGCGACGTCCGGAGCCCCGTCGGAGGCGGGATCCGAGGCGGTCTCGTCGGTCGGCATGCGGGGCGTCGTCCTCTCCTCGGTGATCGTCACACAGCTGTAACGGGCTCGAAACGAACCTCGGCGCGCGGAGCCCTAGGTTCTCCCGTGTGAAGTCATCACTTCACACGATCCGAACGCCCACCGCTCGCGCGGAGGCGGCCGATCGCCACGGCCGACCGCCTCGACCACCCTGACACATCCGCTCCGTGCGCCGACCCGCGCACCCGCCCGAGAGGTGGATCCACCATGACCGACCGCGCCACCGCACCCCGCATCGAACCCTCGCCCGCACCGGCGACCACCGGCCTCGCCGGCCCCTCGCTCGTCAAGCCGGGCTACGACGACCGCCTCGCCAACGAGGACCTCGCCCCGCTCGTCAAGCAGCGCTGGTCGAGCTACAACATCTTCGCGTTCTGGATGTCCGACGTGCACAGCGTCGGCGGCTACGTCACCGCCGGCTCGCTCTTCGCGCTCGGTCTGGCCGGCTGGCAGGTTCTGGTGGCCCTCGTGGTCGGCATCGTGATCGTGCAGGTCTTCTGCAACCTCGTCGCGAAGCCCAGCCAGGTGACCGGCGTGCCCTATCCGGTGATCAACCGCGCGATCTTCGGCGTCCGGGGGGCCAACATCCCCGCGATCATCCGCGGCCTGATCGCCATCGCCTGGTACGGCGTGCAGACCTACCTCGCCGCGCAGTCGCTCAACATCGTGTTCCTCAAGTTCTTCCCGGCGATGGCCTCCTGGAACACCCCCGAGGCCTCCTTCCTCGGCCTCTCCGCCCTCGGCTACCTCTCCTACTCGATCCTCTGGGTCGCCCAGGCCGCGCTGTTCTGGCGCGGCATGGAGTCGATCCGCCGCTTCATCGACTGGGCCGGCCCGGCCGTCTACGTCGTGATGCTCGTGCTCGCGATCTACCTCGTCTCGCAGGCCGGCTGGGAGAACATCTCGCTGAACCTCGGCTCGGGCGCGCCCCTCGACCTCGGAGCCTCGATCCCGGTGATGATCTCGGCCGTCGCGCTGGTCGTCTCCTACTTCTCCGGCCCGATGCTCAACTTCGGCGACTTCTCCCGCTACGCCCGCAGCTACCGCGCCGTGAAGAAGGGCAACCTCCTCGGCCTGCCGATCAACTTCCTCTTCTTCTCGCTGCTCACCGTGATCACCGCCTCCGCGACGGTCCCCGTCTTCGGCGAGCTGATCACCGACCCGATCGAGACCGTCGAGCGGATCGACACCTGGTTCGCCGTGCTGCTCGGCGGGCTCACCTTCGTCATCGCGACGATCGGCATCAACATCGTCGCCAACTTCATCTCCCCCGCGTTCGACTTCTCCAACGTCAACCCGAAGAAGATCAGCTGGCGGATGGGCGGCATGATCGCCGCCGTCGGCTCGGTGCTGCTCACCCCGTGGAACTGGTACTCGAACGACACCGCGATCCACTACACGCTCGGCATCCTCGGCGCCCTGATCGGCCCGCTGTTCGGCGTCCTGATCGCCGGCTACTACCTGGTCAGCCGTCAGCGCGTCTGGGTCGACGACCTCTACACGATGAGCGAGAAGGGCCGCTACTGGTTCTCCCGCGGCTTCAATCCGAACGCCGTCTGGGCCACCGTGATCGGCGGCCTCCCCTCCGTCCTCTCGGTGCTCGTGCCGCGCTGGATCGAGGAGGCGGGCGGCCCGTCCTTCACCTGGCTCGGCGACTACAGCTGGTTCCTCGGCTGCGGCCTCGGCTTCGTCGCGATGGCCGTCCTGGAACGCCGGTCCCCGCGGATCGGCCGCCTCGAGGAGGACCTCGCGAACGTCAGCGACGGCAGCACGGTCTGACCCGCGCGCTCGCCCCACCCGCCCCACCCGGGCGGCCGCCTCGCCATCCACTCCACCCTCCAAAAGTTGCGGTAGTCGCGCGTGACTACCGCAACTTTTGAGGAGTGACCGGTGGCGTGGCGGCCGCTCTCCCCCCGTCCCACCCCCCAGCATCCCGAGGAGCGCCGTGCGCATCACCGTCGTCAACCCGAACACCAGCGAGCGGATGACGGAGGCGATCGGCCGCGCGGCGCGGTCCGTCGCCTCCGTCGGCACCGAGATCGTCGCGGTCACCCCGCCGATGGGGCCGGCCTCGATCGAGAGCCACTACGACGAGGCGCTCGCCGTCCCGGGACTGCTGCACGAGATCGTCCGCGGCGACGCGGCGGGCAGCGACGGCTACGTCGTCGCCTGCTTCGGCGACCCGGGGATCGACGCGGCCCGCGAGATCGCCCGCGGGCCGGTGATCGGGATCGCCGAGGCCGCGATGCACATGGCGTCCCTGGTCGGCCGGCGGTTCAGCGTCGTCACCACGCTCTCGCGGACCAGCGGACGGGCCTGGGACATCGCGCACCGCGCCGGGTTCGACCGGGCCTGCGCGGGGGTGCACGCCTGCGACATCCCGGTGCTCGAGCTCGACGACCCGGACTCCGATGCGCGCCGGGTGATCCTCGAGGAGTGCGCCGCCGCCCTCGCGACCGACGACTCCGACGTGATCGTGCTGGGCTGCGCGGGGATGGCCGACCTCTGCCGTGACCTCTCGCGCGAGCTCGGGGTCCCGGTGATCGACGGGGTCGCCGCCGCCGTCCGGCTCGTCGAGGGCCTCGTCGCGATGGGCGTCACGACCTCGCGCCGCGACGAGTTCGCGGCGCCGCGCCCGAAGGAGATGACGGGGCTGCTCGCCCCGTTCGAGCTCGCCTGAGACAGGCGCACGACGCCGAACGCACGAAGGGCCCGGGAGCAGACGCTCCCGGGCCCTTCGTCTGCAGCGGCTAGGACTGCTGCGCGCTCCGGCGACGACGCGCCGCGACGAGCGACACGAGGCCGAGGGCCAGCAGCGCGGCTGCACCGGAGGCGGCACCCGCCGTCTCGACACCGGTGGCGGCGAGGTGCCGGCCGCCGGTCGCGGTCGCGGTCGACGCCGCGGCAGCGGTCACGACGATCGGCTCCCGCTGATCGTCGGCGATGTTCACGCTCGGATCGAAGACCTGGAAGAGGGAGCCGTACTCGCCGTCCACCGCGGCCGAGACCAGGACGACGACGAAGTAGCGGCCGGGCGCGAACGAGCCGCGCACCGTCGCGCCGTCGAAGGTGGCGTCGCTCTGCAGCGGACCGAGCTCGACACCCTCCTGCTCGTCGTCGTTGTTGAACTTCTTGACCAGGACGCGCAGGGTGACCTCGTCGAAGCAGTCGGGCAGCGCGAACGCGCCGACCGTGACGGCGATGCTGCCCACTCCGCCGACGGCGTCGACCGTGAACGGCTCGTTCGCCTGGGAGCGGTCGAGGCCGTCCGCGCAGGAGTCGAAGGCGCTCAGCACGCGGAGGGTCTGGCGCAGGATCTCGCTGCGGAAGAGCTCGACGCCGTCGTCCACTCCGGAGGTCAGGACCGAGACGGTCCAGTCGGCCGAGTACGGCAGAGCGACGTCGATGGTGCGGGCCGGCAGGCCCTCGGCGGGGACCTGCTCGACGATGTCCAGTGCGACACCGATGCCGTTGTCCTGGGTCACGAAGTAGCCGATGTTCGCCTCGTCGTAGCGGCCGGTGCTCGCTCGGGGCGGGACCGACAGCGTGATCGTCCCGGGGCCGGAGGCGACCGAGATGCCGCCGTCGAAGGCCACGGCGTCGGGAGCGGTCGTCGGCTCGGGCGCGGGCGTCGGGGACGTCGTCGGCACGACAGTGGGCGTCGCGGTCGGCGTGGGCGTCGCGGTCGGCGTCGCGGTCGCGGTGCCCGTCGGCTCGGGGCTCGCGGTCGGAGCCGCCGACGGGGTCGCGGTCGCGACGGGGGTAGCGGTCGCCGTCGCCGTCGGCGCCGGCGTGCCGGTCGACGCGGCGGCGGCCGGGGCGATCAGACCGGCGGCGAGGCCGACGGCGAGGGTGAGGCACGCGAGACGCGAGCGCGAGCGGAGAGAGGTCCCCCGGAGAGACATGGATGTGTTCCTTCTCGAGAATGTGGAAGCGGGATCGGCGCCACTGCCGCCCCCGTAGCGCCTGGCTGATGTCTATCAGCGGCCTGAGCGTCCGCACATCCACCGTGGCGCGGCGTTCTGCATCGATCGCGTAACGGCGCTTCTGCGAGGATCGAGCCATGGCGATCCTCCGCGACCTGGCCCTCGGCGCACAGCTCTTCGGCAGGGGGTTCGGCACCTGGGTCCGCTCGCCCCGGGCCATGCTCCTCGGCGCGATCCCGCCCCTGGTCGTCGGCCTCGTCTTCGTCGGAGTCCTGGTGCTCGTGCTGACCCGGATCGACGGCGTCGTCCTCGCGCTGACGCCGTTCGCGGACGGCTGGGACGAGGCCTGGGCGGGCACCGTCCGCCTGCTGCTGTCGATCGCCGCGGTCGGTGCGATCGTCGCGCTCGGCGTCGTCCTCTTCGCCGCCGTGACGCTCCTGGTCGGTGATCCGTTCTACGAGCGGATCTGGCGCGGCGTCGAGAACGAGCTCGGCGGGGTGCCGGACGAGCACGAGTCGGGGTTCTGGAGCGGACTCGGCCGCTCGCTCCGGGACTCCGCGGCGCTGGTGGCCACTTCGCTGGGGATCGGCGTCGTGCTGGTGCTGCTCGGGATCATCCCGGTCGTCGGGCAGGTGATCGGGCTGATCGCCGGCGCGCTCGTCGGCGGCCGGGCGCTGGCGCTCGAGCTGACCGGGTTCGCCGGGGACGCGCGGGGCCTCGCCCTCCGCGACCGCCGCCGCCTCCTCGGCGAGCGCCGGGCGGTCTCCCTCGGCTTCGGCATCGCCGTCTACCTGGCCTTCCTGATCCCCGGCGGTGCGGTCGTCGCCACCCCGGCGGCGACGGCCGGGGCGACCCTCCTGCTCCGGACCCTCCGCGGCGAGTCGACGGAGCGGATCGACCCCGCAGCCGACGCCGCGACCGTCTGATCGGGTGGCCGCCCGAGCGGCCGCTCCCCTAGACTTCCCCCGTGCGCACGTCGACCCTCCGCCCCTGGTGGCCCGCCTCCTAGGCAGGCCGACGCGCAGACTCCTCTCGCACTCGACCGCCTCGTCCGGGCGGTCGTTCTGCATGTCGGGGCCCGGGTGAGGGACACCCCGACCCAAGGACCACGATGACCTCGCTCCTCTCCCGCATCCTCGCCTCCGATGGATCGCTGCCGTTCGCGGTCGTCCTCCGACAGGGGCGGACGGACGTCGACGTCTTCACGGGCGACGTCGTCGACGTCGAGGGCCTCGCCGACATCCCGCTCGACGGCGCCGACGTGCTGACCCTCGTGCCCTACCGGCAGGTGCGCGAGCGCGGCTTCGCGGCGAAGGACGACGGCGCCCCGCTGCGGAACCTGGTGGTGCGCGAGCGCGAGAGCGTGCCGCTGGCCGAGGTGCTGCGGCTGCTGCCCGAGCGCGAGATCCCGGTCGAGGAGCGCGGCTTCGACGTGCCCGACGAGGAGTACGCGGAGATCGTCCGCCGGGTGATCGACGACGAGATCGGCCGCGGCGAGGGCGCGAACTTCGTGATCAACCGCGCGTTCGTCGCGCACACGGACGCGCCCGCGGTCGAGGCGGTGCTGGCCTGGTTCCGCCGGCTGCTGACCGACGAGTCGGGCGCCTACTGGACCTTCGCCATTCACACCCCCGGCGCCGACGGCTCGCCGGCCGTCACCGCCGTGGGCGCGACGCCCGAGCGCCACGTCTCGGTCCGCGACGGCGTGGCGATGATGAATCCGATCAGCGGCACCTTCCGCCATCCCGCGGCCGGCCCGACCGGCGCCGAGGTGCTGGCCTTCCTCGCCGACGTCAAGGAGAGCGAGGAGCTCTTCATGGTGGTCGACGAGGAGATGAAGATGATGAGCGCGGTCTGCCCGAACGGCGGCCGGATCCTCGGCCCGTTCCTCAAGCAGATGTCGCGGCTCAGCCACACGGAGTACCTGCTCGAGGGGCGCACCGACCTCGACGTCCGCGAGGTGCTGCGGCTGACGATGTTCGCGCCGACCGTCACCGGCTCGCCGATGGAGAACGCCTGCGCCGTGATCGCCGAGTACGAGAAGGAGCCGCGCGGCTACTACTCCGGTGTCCTCGCGCTGTTCGAGCCGGAGGAGCACGGCTACACGGTCGACGCGCCGATCCTGATCCGCACCGCGTACCTCCGCGAGGACGGCCGCCTCACCGTCCCGGCCGGAGCGACGCTGGTGCGCCACTCGACACCGGAGGGCGAGGTCGCCGAGACCCGCGCGAAGGCCTCCGGGGTGCTCTCCGCCCTGGGGCTGCTCCCCCACCGCGACATCCCGCCGGCGATCGACCTCAACGCGCAGCCCGGAGTGCAGGAGGCGCTCGAGGCGCGCAACGAGCGGCTCGCCTCGTTCTGGCTGCGGCCGCAGGCGCCGGAGCACATCGAGGGGCTCGCCGGGCACACGGCGCTCATCGTCGACAACGAGGACCAGTTCACGACGATGCTCGCGCACCAGCTGCGCCACCTCGGCATGGACGCCCGGGTCGAGCGCTGGTCGAGCGTCGAGGACGTGCTGAGCGACGACCTCGTGGTGTTCGGGCCCGGCCCCGGCGACCCGCGGGACGACTCCGAGCCGCGGATCGCCCGGCTGCGGGCGCTGATGACCGAGCGGCTCGCCTCGGAGCGGCCGATGCTGGCCGTCTGCCTCAGCCACCAGATGCTCTCGCTGCTCGCCGGGCTGCCGGTCGAGCCGCTGCCCGCGCCCCGGCAGGGCGTGCGGCTGGCGGTCGACGTGTTCGGCGAGGACGCGGCGATCGGCTTCTACAACACCTTCTCCTCGGTGGCGGGCGCGGAGGTGTCGAGCACCCCGCTGCTCGACCTCGAGATCTCGCGCGACCCCGCCACCGGGATCGTGGACGCGCTGCGCGGGGAGGGAGTCGCCTCCGTGCAGGGGCATCTCGAGTCGGTGCTGTCCTCCGACGGCCTGCGCACGCTCGAGCGACTGGTCCGCACCGCGACGTCGCAGCCGGCGCGCGCGTGAGCGACGCCCGGCTGATCGCGTCGCCGTCCTACTCGGCCGAGCTGCGGGAGGCGGTGGCCGCGAGCGTCCGGGCGGCGGCGGAGGCGGCGCGCGGCTGGTACGGCCGGGGCGACAAGCTCGCCGCCGACGCGGCCTCGGTCGCGGCGATGCGCGCGGTGCTGGCCGAGGCGCCGTTCGCCGGCGTCGTCGTGATCGGCGAGGGCGAGAAGGACGACGCGCCGATGCTCGCGAACGGCGAGCGGCTCGGCCGGGCGGACTCCCCCTCCTGCGACGTCGCGGTCGACCCGCTCGACGGCACGCGGCTGACGGCGGAGGGGATCCCCGGATCGGTCTGCGTGATCGCACTCGCCCCGCGCGGCACGATGCTGGACCCGCGCGACGTCTTCTACATGGACAAGCTGGTCTGCTCCGGCGCGGGGGCGGGAGTCGTCGGGCTGGACCTGCCGCCCGCCGAGAACGCGCGACGGCTGGCGGAGGCCCTGGGCAAGCCGGTCTCCGAGCTCGTGGTCGCCGTGCTCGACAAGCCGCGGCACGCCGGGCTGATCGCGGCTCTGCGGGAGGCCGGCGTGGCGCTGTCGCTGCGCGGCGAGGGCGACGTGTCGGTCGCGATCGAGGCGGCCGACCCCTCCGGCTCCGTCGACCTGGTGCTCGGCATCGGCGGCACCCCCGAGGGCGTCGTCGCCGCCTGCGCCGTCCGAGCCCTCGGCGGCGTGATGGAGGGCCGCCTCGCCCCGCAGACCGACCTCGAGCGCGCGAACGCCCTGGCCGCCGGCCACGACCTCACCCGCCTGCTGACCCTCGTCGACCTCGTCTCCTCCCCCGACGTCCTCTTCGCCGGCTGCGCGGTCTGACTCCGCCGCGAGATGCCACTTGTGCACGCCTTTCACGGCGTGTCGCGTGCACAAGTGGCATCTCGCGGAGGGGATCAGGGGTGCGGGGATCAGGGGGCGGCGGTGCCGTGGCGCCAGTAGCCGATGAAGGTGATGGCGCGCTTGTCGACGGCGCGGTCGGACACGAGGTGGCGGCGGGCGCCGGTGGCGAGGGAGGACTCGCCGACGGCGAAGACGGAGGGGCGGCCCGCGGGCAGGGTCGCGTCGCGCAGGACGGCGAGCGCGTGCTCGCCGGGGCGGGCGTGCGCGTCGGCACGGGGCAGCCAGTGCACGGTGACGGCGTCGGAGGCGACGACGGGCTGGCGGTCCGCCTCGGAGGGCAGCTCGAGGAAGACGTGCGCGGGCCGGTCCTCGGGGAGCGAGGCGAGGATGCCCGCGACCGCCGGCAGTCCCGTCTCGTCGGCGACGAGCAGGCACCAGTCGGAGCCGTCGGCCCGGCGGTAGCCGAGCCCCTGGTCGAGGATGCCGACCCGGTCGCCGACCGCGGCGGTGAGGGCGAACGTCACAGCGGGCCCCGCCTCCCCCGGCTCGCCGTGCACGACGAAGTCGACGTCGATCTCGGGCCCGCCGTCGGCGCCCTCGGCCCGGTAGCGGCGGACGGTGTAGTTGCGGACGACCGGCCGCTGCGCCTTCGGCATCGCGAGGTACTGCGCGTACCAGAGCGCGCTCGAGCGGGTCGGCAGCCGCAGCGCCTCCTGCCCGGGTCGCGGCAGGAAGAGGCGGAACCACTGGTCGTGCCCGAGCGGGTGCAGCAGCGCCACCCCGGGCCCCCCGAAGGTGACCCGCTGCATCCCCGGCGTCACCCGCGCGGTGCGGACCACCTCGACGGTGACGACCTGCGGATCGGTGGGGCGGGTCGGGGCGTGCGAGCGGGCCATGCGGAGCCTCCGGGCTGCGGGCGGACGCACCGCCAGGTTTGGTGAGGCTTACCTTACCGAGCCGCCTCTCGACCGTCGAGGAGCGCGCCGACGACGAGCTCCGCGAGATGCCACTTGTGCACGCCTTTCACGGCGTGTCGCGTGCACAAGTGGCATCTCGCGGAGGGGAGCAGCCGTCAGGACATCGAGATGGTGCGGCCGTCGATCCGGAGGACGCCGTCGCACTCGGCGAGGAAGTCCGCCTCGCCGTGCATCGCGAGGAGAACGGTGACGCCCTGGGCCACCCGCTCGCGGAGGAGGTCCTTGACGACCGCGACGCTCTCGGTGTCGAGCGCGGTGAACGGCTCGTCGAGGAGGAGCACCTCCGGGTCCTCCATCAGAGCCTGCGCGAGGGACAGCTTCTGCTTCATCCCCGAGGAGAAGGTGCGGACCGCTGAGCGCCCCGTGCTCTGCAGACGTACCGAGGCGAGCGTCGCGCGGATCTCCTCGATCCCGATGCGCCTGCGGATCGCGGCCAGTCGCAGGAGGTTCTGCTCGGCGGAGAGGCCTGCGATGTAGGCGGGGCCGTCGATCGTGATCCCGAAGCCGTCCGGGAACGTCCGCCCTTCCGGCGAGATCGACGGGTCGACGCTGATGCTGCCCGAGTCCGGCCTGAGGAAGCCGCAGAGCAGCCGCAGCAGGACCGACTTCCCGGAGCCGTTCGGACCGAGGAGAGCGTAGAGCCCGCCTCGACGCAGCTCGAACGTCACGTCGCTGTAGAGCGGATTCCCGCGGATGCTCTTCGACACACCCTCGACTGTGATGGCGCTCGTCATGAGCGACCTCCTTCTGTTCTGCGATGCCTCTCGACCAGTCGAGACGCGATGACTGCTGCGACGAGGACGATGCAGGCGCTCCCCAGCGCCAGCGCCGTCCCCTGAAGGACGCTCGGCCAGCCCTCCGCACTCCTCCACAGACCCGCGATGCCGAGCGGGTTGCCCTCGAGGAGCTCGCTCGGCAGGAAGGCCAGCCCGGCCGAGAAGGCGGCGGGGAGAGCACCCGATCCGGCGAGCGGCGCGAAGGCGGAGGAGGCGACCGCGACCAGTGTCAACTGCAGCGTTCCGTTGACCAGGAGCTGGTAGCCCACCACCGGGTCGGCGAAAGACGCGAGCTCGCCGGGGGCGCCCCGCAGGAGCGCCTCGGCACCGGCCAGAGCGCCGACGAGCGCGCTCACTCCGAGTGCACGGGCGAGGAGCCCTGCGCCGAGTCGCCGATTCCGAGCGCCGCTCGATCCGAACCGGATCAGCTCGCAGCGGAGGATCGGGCGTCGGGGATCGAGCTCGCTGAGCTGCCAGGTCAGCGCGAAGCCGGTGACGACGAGGACGGAGAACAGAGTGGGTGCGAGAGCGCCCACCGGGCCTGCGAAGAGAGGACCGAGGACGCTCCCCTCGACCTCGGGTGTCGGATTCCCCTCCGAGACCGACTGGAGCCCCGTCGGTCCGAGCGCGACCGTGCCGATGAGGAGGACGTACACCGCCCATCCCACGCCCCACGACCGCGCCGCTCCGGACAGCCGGCGATCCTGCGCCCGCACGGCGCCGAGAAGGACGGCCCCGATCGAGAGGAGGACGACGAACGCGGCCAGCACGCCGAACGGCCGCTCGAGGTGGAGCGAGGAACTGGAGAGGAACGCCGAGCTGACCGCGGAGTCCCTCGGGAGTCCCCCCGCCGCCGAGACGGCGAGCCAGCCGAGCAGCACCGTCGCCACCGCCCCGACGAGGACACCCCCGCCCGTGAGCACCCAGCAGGCGGAGAGGAGGGACCCGATCGTCGCGAGGAAGAGCAGGAGGAGCGGGAGCTGGAGCAGCACGCCGAGAAGCCGGGGCAGCGCGACTTCCGCGAGCAGTGCGCTCACCGATCCGGGCACGCGTGCGACGTCGTTCGCCAGCCCGAGCGAGCACACCCAGCACGTCGTGAGCACACCGAACAGGACGACCGCGGCGCTCGCCGCATCGCTGCGCAGGAGGACGAGGAGCACGCTCCTGAGCGATCCGGCCCGGATGCACACCGCCTCCGGAGGGAGGGACCTCGACGCCAGGAAGAAGGCGATGCACCACGGCGCTCCCAGTCCGTAGCAGACGAAGAGCGGGTCGTTCACGACTTCGACCGCCACGTCGACGAATCCGAACGAGGAACCCGACGCAGCCCAGAGCATCCGCTGGTGGATCGAGTACGCGGCGGCAGCAGCGAGAGCCCAGCCGGAGAGCAGCAGGCGGACGCGGCGGGAGAGCGACGCGATCATGTCAGCGCCGGGAGTCGCTGGGCCCTGCCGAGGATCCGCCGGGCGGCGAGAACCGTCGCCGCTCCAGCGACTGTGAGCGGCAGGACCATGATGCCGACCGGCGCCTGATCGAGACCGAACGGGAAGGCTCCGTACAGGAATCCGAGAAGCGGACGGTCGAACAGGGCGACGGCCATCGTCTCGACGAAGAAGAGCGCTGCGGGCAGCACCATCGCCGGTCCCGTGCTCTTCAGCACGAACAGGGCGAGCACCCCCGCCACCGCCGCGATCGCGCCCCAGGCACCCAGCACCGAGGAGTAGCCGAGCAGGTACACCGGCCAGCCGAAGGCGAGCAGCTGCGAGTAGTTCACGCGCTCCAGGGCGTTCCGTGCCACCTCGTCCGGTGCGAGTCCGTACACGACCGGATCGACGAAGGGCGAACCCAGCTCCGGCCAGATCCCGAAGGCGATCAGGCCGGGAAGGAGTGCGGCGACGAAGCCGAGCACGAACCCTCCGAGGGCGACACTGATCACCCTGATCGTCAGGTAGGACCGGAGATCCGTCCGCGCGCGGACGAGGACGACGAACCTGTTCCTGATCTCGGCAGCGGTGCCGCTGCAGCAAGCCGTCGTGATGAAGACGGGGAAGAGGATGATCATCGGGGAGATCATGAACTGCGAGTAGACGTCGAGCTCATCGCGGTAGGCACCGCCGCCCACCTCCGCCAGCCCGAGAGCCGTCGGACCGACGACGAGGATCGCACCGAGGAGCGCCTGCGGCCAGCGCAGCGACGACCGCAGATCGGTGAGGACCAGCGCGAAGCGCGAGGGCACGGTCGTGTCGATGGTCGGGCTCCGGCTCTACCAGGCCTGCCACTGACCCCGCATGTGCACCTGATAGACGGTGAAGGGGGTCGTTCGAAGCGCGGACGTGAGAGTCTCGGTACCCGCCGCATAGCTGTTCGGGAGCCCGTGGACGGTGTTGTCGTCGGCGATCGAGAAGATCTTCGTGCCCTTGTCGCAGTTGACGAGCGCCTGGCACATCTGCGCGTCCATCTTGTAGTCGCCACCGATCTCCCGGAGCTGAATGGTGCCGTTGCGGTTCGACTCGTACTTCGTCTGGTACGTGGTCGACGTCGGCGACTGGAACCCGCCGGCGTTCTTGTCGAAGCTGTCGGCGAAGACGTTCGCCTGCGCCGTCGCCGCCATCCCGACGCTCAGCAGGACTGCTCCTGTGATGGAGGCGATTCGTGTCGATCTCTTCATGGCCGTCCCTCGATCCGTCGGTCGAGCCGAGCGCTGCGACCACATCTATATGATCACGAAGCGAGGAAGTATCACATACCCCTCTTCGGGGCACGAGGGTGTGACCGCTTCGGTTCCTGCTGCACTCCATCCCCGCGAGATGCCACTTGTGCACGCCTTTCACGGCGTGTCGGGTGCACAAGTGGCATCTCGCGGGAGGAGTGCGGCGGGGACGACGAAGGCCCCGGCTCGACGTGCGAACCGGGGCCTTCTCGATGTAGCGGGAGCGGGACTTGAACCCGCGACACCACGATTATGAGCCGTGTGCTCTAACCACCTGAGCTACCCCGCCGCACGTTTTCGGAGGGCTCGGCCTGCCGGAAACGGAGCCCCCTGTGGGAATCGGACCCACTACCTCTTCCTTACCAAGGAAGTGCTCTACCAATGAGCTAAGGGGGCGCACCTGCGGGTCTGACTGCCCCTCTCGGGGCGTGCCCGCGATTTGGCACCGTTAGACGATAGCACCTCCGAGAGGCGGTGTTGACCGCGGTGGTGGAGGGGTGGTCCGGGCGGGGAGGGTCTCGATACGCCCGCGCTGCGGGCTACTCGACCAGCAAGGAACGAGCGGTCCCCTCCGCTTCTGGAGCAGCCGCGCCCGTCATGCTGGTCGAGTAGCACCGGAGGGGCGTATCGAGACCCGCCGTCGTCAGCAGGGCGGGTCTGCGGACTCCCGTTCTGACGCTGGTCGATCTCGATACGCCCGCTCCGCGGGCTACTCGATCAGCATGAAGGCGCCGGTCGAGCAGCCGCGCAGCGGCGTATCGAGACCCGCCTACGAGCGGCTCGCCGTGTCGAGCGCGGACAGCTCGTCCGCCGTCAGCTCGAGTGTCGCGGAGGCGACGAGGGCGGGCAGCTGCTCCATGACGCGGGCGCTCGCGATCGGCGCGGCGACCCCGTTCTGCGAGCGGAGCCAGGCGAGGGCGACGGTCGCGACCTCGGCGTCGTGCGCGGCCGCGGCCGCATCGAGGGCGGCCAGCACCTGGCGCCCGCGGGCGTCGAGGTACTGCGCGGCACCGGAGGCGCGCGGGCTGTCCGGTGTCGAGCCGTCGCGGTACTTGCCCGTCAGGAAGCCGGACGCGAGCGCGTAGTACGGGACGACGGCGAGCCCGGCCTCGCGGGCGAGCGGCAGGACGTCCGCCTCGATGCCGCGCTCGACGAGGTTGTAGTGCGGCTGGACGGCGACCGGTGCGTGCAGGCCCTCCTGCTTCGCGAGGCGCAGCCACTCCGCGATGCGGTCGGCGCTGAAGTTCGAGACGCCGATGGCGCGGACGAGGCCCTCGTCGACGAGCTCGGAGAAGACCCGGGCGATGTCCTCGAGCGGCACGGCGTCGTCGTCGAAGTGCGCGTAGTAGAGGTCGATCCGGTCGGTGCGCAGGCGCTCGAGCGAGGCGCGCGCGGCCTTGCGGACGTTGTCGGGGGCGAGGCCGAGGAACTCGGGGTGCCGGCTCACCTTGGTCGCGATCACGACGTCGTCGCGGGAGCCCGAGCGGCGCGAGAGCCACTCGCCGATGATCGTCTCCGACTCGCCGCCGCGGTTGCCGGGCACCCATGCGGAGTAGGAGTCGGCCGTGTCGATGAAGTCGCCGCCCGCCGCGACGTAGCCGTCGAGCACGTCGAAGGAGGTCTGCTTCCCGGCGGTCCAGCCGAAGACGTTGCCGCCGAGGGAGAGCGGGAAGACCTCGATGCCGGAGTCGCCCAGGGGCGTGCGGGTGAGGGAGTCGTGGGACGGAGCTGCGCTGTCGATCGTCATCCCCCGATTCAACCGGCCGCGGGGCGCACGGCCGATCCTCCGCCGCGCATGCGGAGCAAGCACTCAGCCACCGCCCGGGCGGCGGGCGTCAGCCGCCGAGCGGGTAGTCCGCGTAGGCGAAGTGCGCCCCGTCCGGCGACCAGCCGGCGACATTGATCGCGCCCTGGCCGCCGAAGAGCGACTGCACGACCCGGCCCGGCGAGGTGTCCCCGGGCGCGCGCCCCTCGAGCGCGATCAGCCGCAGCTCGACCGGCAGGTTCTCCGGGTGCCCGGCCGTCCCGGCGGGGTAGGCGAGGTACAGCAGGTGCGCTCCGCCGGGCGACTCGTGCGGGAACCAGTCGACCGTGTCCGAGGCCACGAACCGCTCGATCCCGGAGCCGTCGAGACGCATCCGGAACAGCTGGGCGACGCCGCCCTCCCGCTCGGAGTTGAAGAAGAGCCGTTCACCGTCGGCGGAGAAGTCGACGCCGTCGTCGGGATGCGCGTCGTCGGTCAGCGCGGTCAGCGGCCCGCCCTCGGCCGGCATCGTGTAGACGTTGGTGACCCAGCGGCCGGAGGCGTCCTCGCCGCCGCCGATCAGCGCGAGCAGCCGGCCGTCGGGCGAGACGCCGTGCAGGTAGTGCTTGAAGCGCGGACCGGGGCCCTCGGTCGTGATCCGCAGGGCGGGCGCCGAGCCGTCCAGCGCGACCGCGTAGAGGTGGCCGTCGCGGGCCGAGACGTAGGCGGTGCCGCCGCCGGGAGCGAGCACGTGGTCGTTGTTCAGCTCGTCCGGCACGCCGTCGAGCGGGATCGCCTCGAGCCCGGCGGGCCCGACCGGCGCATCCCCGAGCGGCAGCCGGAACAGCCCGCCGTCCCCGTTGACCACCAGGAACGACCCGTCCGGCGACCAGTTCGGCGCCTCGACGAGCAGCGAGTCGGAGGAGAACACCGTGGTGACCTCGCCGCTCCCGACGTCGAGCACGCGGATCCGGCAGGTCTGGGCGGGGAGCAGTGAGCGGGCCATGCCCCTCACGCTACGGCCCCGCCCGTCGTGGCACGGGGAGGGCGGTCGTCAAGCCCGTCGGCACTCAGGTTCCCGCCGCCCACCCTCCCTTATCCTTGTCTGGACAACTGTGCTGAGTGGAACCGGGGAGGACTGTGTGATGCTCCTCACCCTCGCGATCACGTTCGCCCTCGCGGTGATCACGCCGTGGGTCGTCGACCGCTTCGGACCGAAGGTCTTCTACGCCCTCGCCCTCGTGCCGGCCGCGACCTTCGTCTCGACCGCCGCGTCGCTGCCGACGGTCCTCGCCGGCGGCGAGCTGCGCGAGGAGATCCCGTGGATCCCCTCCCTCGACATCGCGCTGTCCTTCCGGCTCGACGCGCTGTCGATCGTCCTCGCGCTCGTCGTGAGCGGCGTCGGCGCCCTGGTGCTCGCCTACTGCGGCAGCTACTTCACGCGCGACGAGCCGTCGCTCGGCCGGTTCGCCGCCCTGCTCTTCGCCTTCGCCGGCGTCATGTACGGGCTGGTCACCGCCGACGACGTGATCATCCTCTTCGTCTTCTGGGAGGCGACGAGCGTCCTCTCCTACCTGCTGATCGGGCACTACAGCGGTCGAAAGGAGAGCCGCGGAGCCGGCCTCCAGGCACTGCTGGTCACCACCCTCGGCGGCCTCGCGATGCTCGTCGGCGTGATCATCCTGATCGTCGAGTCGGGCACCTCGAGCCTGGCCGGCATCGTCGCCGCGGCTCCCTCCGGGCCGATCGTCTCGGTCGCCCTCGTGCTCGTGCTGCTCGGCGCCTTCTCCAAGTCGGCGCTCGTCCCCTTCCACTTCTGGCTGCCGGCCGCGATGGCCGCGCCCACCCCGGTCAGCGCCTACCTGCACGCCGCCGCGATGGTGAAGGCCGGCATCTACCTGGTGGCCCGCCTCGCTCCGGGCTTCGCCGACGACGCCGTCTGGCTGCCCGTGATCGTCAGCGTCGGCGTCTGGACGATGCTCGTCGGCGGCTGGCGCTCGCTCCGCCAGTACGACCTCAAGCTCGTCCTCGCCTACGGCACCGTCAGCCAGCTGGGCTTCCTCACCGTCGCCGTCGGCTTCGGCTCGCGCGACGCGGCCCTCGCCGGCCTCACCCTGCTGATCGGCCACGCGCTGTTCAAGGCGCTGCTGTTCCTCACCGTCGGCATCGTCGACCACCGGGCCGGCACCCGCGACCTGCGCAAGCTCAGCGGCCTCGGCCGTCAGGCTCCGGTGCTCGCCGGCGCCGCGCTGCTCGGCGTGCTCTCGATGGCGGGCATCCCGCCGCTGCTCGGCTTCGTCGCGAAGGAGGCGGTGTTCACCAGCCTGCTGTCCGCGATCGAGCAGGGCTCGTTCTGGGCCTGGGTCGCGCTGATCGGCCTCGTGCTCGGCTCGATCCTCACCGTCGCCTACTCGGCGCGCTTCTTCTGGGGCGCCTTCGCCCGCAAGAAGGGCCTCGAGGACACCCACCTGCACGCGGAGCCGTGGACCTTCACCGCCCCGACCGTCGTCCTCGCCGTCGCGAGCGTCGTCGGCGGCATCGGCGCCTCCCTGCTCGACCCGCTGGTCGCGGTCTACGCCGACACCCTCCCCTACGGCGCGCCCGACGCCGACCCGCAGCTCGCCGCGGCGGCCGAGGAGTCCGACCACGGCGGCTACCACCTCGCGCTCTGGCACGGCTTCGAGCCGGCCCTCGCGCTGAGCGCCCTCGTCATCGCGATCGGCCTGATCCTCTTCGCCAAGCGGATCGCCGTCGCGCGGATCCAGTCCAAGGTCCCGAACACCATCGACTCGGCCGAGGGCTACTGGGCCACCGTGCGCTGGCTCGACCGCGTCGCGAGCACCGTCACCGAGTTCGTCCAGCGCGGCTCGCTCCCCCGCTACCTCACGGTGATCTTCGCGGTCTTCGTCCTCGGAGTCGGCGGCGCCGCCGCGCTGAACCGCACCTGGCCCGGCGACCTCGTCTTCTGGGACTCGCCCGGCCAGCTGGCCGTCGCGGCCGTGATGATCCTCGCCGCGATCCTCTGCGCCATCGCCCGCAACCGCGTCGCCGCCGTGCTGCTCGCCGGCGCGACCGGCTACGGGATGGTCGCCCTGTTCGCCATCCAGGGCGCCCCGGACCTCGCGCTCACCCAGGCGCTGATCGAGACGATCACGCTGGTCGTCTTCGTCCTCGTGCTGCGCCGCCTCCCGACCCGGATCGCGCAGAAGCACCAGCCGATGCGCAAGCGCCTGCGCGCCGTCATCGGCATCATGGTCGGCGCCGTGATGGCCCTCGCCGCGACCGTCGCGCTCGGCGCCCGCACCGCGGCTCCGATCTCGGTCGACCTCCCCCGCCTGGCCTACGAGGAGGGCAAGGGGCGCAACATCGTCAACGTGCTCCTCGTCGACATCCGCGCCTGGGACACCATGGGCGAGATCTCGGTGCTCGTCGTCGTCGCGACCGGCGTCGCGAGCCTGATCTTCCTCTCCAGCCGGGCCGGCGGCGCCCCGCGCCTCGAGCACCAGAGCGCCGCCGACCGCGAGGAGCGCGCGACCGACCTCACCGCTCCCTCCGCCGACGCCGAGAAGACCGGCGACCGCGGCTCCTGGCTGGTCGCCGGCCGCACGCTCCGCCCCGAGAACCGCTCGATCGTGCTCGAGGTGCTGGTGCGCCTGCTCTTCCACCCCGCGATGATCGTCTCGGTCTACCTGCTCTTCACCGGCCACAACACCCCGGGCGGAGGCTTCGCGGGCGGCCTGCTCGCCGGTCTCGCCCTCGTCGCGCGCTACCTGGCCGGCGGCCGGTTCGAGCTCGGCGAGGCCGCGCCGATCGACGCGGGCAAGGTCCTCGGCCTCGGGCTGCTCTTCGCGGTCGGCACCGCGGTCTCCTCGCTCGCCTTCGGCCTCGAGGTGCTCGAGTCGAGCTGGCTCGACCTCTACCTCCCCGTCCTCGGCGAGCTGCACCTGGGCACCTCCACCCTCTTCGACATCGGCGTGTACCTGATCGTGATCGGCCTGACCCTCGACATCCTCCGCAGCCTCGGCGGCGAGGTCGACCGCCACGGCGAGGAGGCCGAGCAGGGCGACCCGTCCGGCGACGGCGTCACCCACTCGACCGACAGCACCCCCGGCCCCGGCGCCGGCACGGTCGACGGCCTCGAGACGAAGCTGCCGACCGGCTCGACGGTCGTCGGCGGACCGGGCAGGGGTGACGACGCATGAGCATCACCCTCGTCCTCGTCGTCGTGATGGCGGTGCTGTACGCCGCGGGCGTCTACCAGATGCTCGAGCGCAGCCTCACCCGGATCCTGATCGGCTTCCTCCTGGTCGGCAACGCGACGAACATCCTGATCCTGCTGATGGCGGGCCGCTCGGGCCTCGCGCCGTTCGTCACCGACGACGGCCGCTCCTACGAGCAGATCGCCGAGGAGATGGCCGACCCGCTGCCGCAGGCGCTGATCCTGACGGCGATCGTGATCACCTTCGGAGTGTCCGCCTTCCTCCTCGCGATGATCTACCGGCGCTGGCGCCTCGCCAACGCCGACCAGGTCGAGGACGACGAGACCGACGCCTCCGTCCGCGCGGACGCGGCCGGCATCTCGGCGCAGACCACCGCGGACGATCGGGCCCTCGACGTCCTGCTCGAATCCAGCGACGAGGGCACCGCCGACAAGCACGCCGAGAGCGCCATGACCGACGACAGGAAGGAGGACCGATGAACGTGCTGATCCCCCTCGTCGTCACCCTCCCCCTGCTGGGAGCCGCCGTCGCGCTGGTCCTCGGCCGGCACCGCCGCGCGCAGATCACCGTCAACATCGTCACGCTGTCGACGGTCCTGGTGATCTCCTCCGTGCTGCTCGTCCTCGTCCTCACTGGTCAGGAGGGCGGCAGCGCCGTCTACGTGGGCGGCTGGGAGCCGCCGTGGGGCATCGTGCTGGTCGTCGATCCGCTCGCCGCCCTGATGCTCGTGATCACCTCGGTGACCCTGCTCGGCGTCCTGCTGTTCTCGGTCGGCCAGGGCCTGGTCGACGGCAACCGCGAGACGCCGGTCACGATCTTCCACCCGACCTACCTGATCCTCTCGGCCGGCATCCTCAACGCCTTCGTCGCGGGCGACCTCTTCAACCTCTACGTCGGCTTCGAGATCCTGCTCGCGGCGAGCTACGTGCTGATCACCCTCGGCGGCACCGCGCCCCGCATCCGGGCGGGCACGACCTACGTGGTCGTCAGCCTGGTCTCGAGCGTGTTCTTCCTCTCCGCGATCGGGCTGCTCTACGGCGCCACCGGCACCGTCAACATGGCGCAGCTGTCGATCCGCATCGCCGAGCTGCCCGCCGACGTCCAGCTCGTGCTGCACGTGGTGCTGCTGCTCGGCTTCGGCATCAAGGCCGCGGTCTTCCCGCTGTCGTTCTGGCTGCCCGACTCCTACCCCACGGCTCCGGCACCGGTCACCGCCGTCTTCGCCGGCCTGCTCACCAAGGTCGGCGTCTACGCGCTCATCCGCACCGAGACGCTGCTCTTCCCGGGCGGCAGGCTGACGGAAGTGCTGATGGTGGTCGCGCTGCTGACGCTGATCGTGGGCATCCTCGGCGCCGTCGCGCAGGCCGACATCAAGCGGATGCTCTCCTTCACGCTGGTCTCGCACATCGGCTACATGGTCTTCGGCATCGCGATCGGCACGGAGGCGGGCTACGCCGCGACGATCTTCTACGTGATCCACCACATCACGGTGCAGACCACGCTCTTCCTCGCGACCGGGCTGATCGAGCGCGTCGGCGGCACCACCTCGATCCTCCGGCTCGGCGGACTGCTGAAGGCCTCGCCGCTGCTCGCGCTGCTCTACTTCATCCCCGCGATGAACCTCGGCGGCATCCCGCCCTTCACCGGCTTCCTCGGCAAGGTCGGCCTCTTCGTCGCCGGCACCGAGTCGGCCGCCGACCAGCCGTCCTGGCTGATCTGGGCGGTCATCGCCGCGGGCGCTGTCACCTCGCTGCTCACCCTCTACGCGGTCGCCCGCGTCTGGAACATGGCGTTCTGGCGCCGCCAGGAGGAGGTGCCCGGCTACGAGTCGCCGCTGATCGACCAGCTGCAGGAGGACCCGCACGACACGGGCACGGTCCGCACCCGGCACTCGCCGCCGATGATGGTCCTCGCGACCGCCGGCATGGTCGTCTTCGGCGTCGGCCTGACGATCGCCGCCGGTCCGCTCTACGACGCCAGCGAGCAGGCCGCCGCCGCGATCGCCGACCCGTCCACCTACATCGCCACCGTCTACCGCGACTCGTCCTTCGGAGAGGAGGGCCCCCGATGAGCCCCCGCCGCCGCGTCGACTTCTGGAACAAGTTCGCGATGTTCGTGACCCTCGTCGGGATCTGGGTGCTGCTCTGGGACGACGTCTCGGTGCTCTCGATCGTCTCGGGCTTCCTGGTCGCGCTGATCATCACGCGCGTCTTCTACCTGCCGCCGGTCGAGTTCTCCAACCGGGTGAACCCCTGGTACCTGGTCGTCTTCCTCCTGCGCCTCGCGCTCGACATCGCGATCGCCTCGGTGCGGGTCTCGTACCAGATCCTCACCCTGCCGGTCCCCGTGCACAACGCGATCGTGGCCGTGCACCTGCGCAGCCGCTCCGAGGGGATGCTGGTCTGGACGACCGAGGCCGTCTCGCTCGTCCCCGGCTCGCTCGTGATCGACGTCGACCCCCAGCTGAACGTGCTCTACCTGCACGTGCTCGGCGTGACGCACGACGAGGGCCACCGGATCGACGAGGTCCGCCGCACGGTCCTGCGCACCGAGGCGCGCATCGTCCGGGCCATCGGCTCGCGCGAGGACGTCGCCCGCGTCGGCGAGCCGCTGGGCGAGAACGCGGGGGTGCTCCGATGATCGAGTGGCTCGTCTGGATCCTGGTGCCGATCTTCGGAGCGGCCGCTCTGCTCTCGCTCGTGCGCATCCTGATCGGCCCGTCGGTCCTGGACCGCGTGGTCGCGGCCGACGTGCTCGTCGCCACGATCCTCTGTGGTCTGGGTGCCGAGATGGCGATCAACCACCACGCGACGACGCTGCCGGTCGCGCTCGGGCTCGCGCTGTTCGCGGTCTTCGGCTCGATCAGCGTCGCCAAGTTCATGGCCAACCGCGAGGAGGACTGACATGGACGTGCTCCTCAACGTCGTCACCGCCGTGCTCGTCATCGTCGGCGCCCTGCTCTCGCTGGTCGCCGCGATCGGCCTGCTCCGCTTCGGCGACCTGCTCTCGCGGATGCACGCGGGGACGAAGCCCCAGGTGCTCGGGATCATCTGCGTGATGCTGGCCGTCGCGATCCGGAACCCCGGCTTCGCCGCGGCGGGCACCGTCATCCTGGTCATCGGCTTCCAGCTGCTGACCGTGCCGATCTCGGCGCACATGGTGGGTCGCGCGGCGTATCGCGCCGAGGCGGTGTCGGCCGGCTACCTCGTCTCGGACGAGCTCGCCGAGGCCGTGCAGCGTGCCGACGACGCCGCGCGGGCGACGGGTCCGGAGACGGCGCACGCCTCCGAGGAGGCCGCGCAGCGCTCGAGCGCCCCGCAGCCCGAGGACGAGGACGGCCCGGCCGCGACGGCCTAGCCGCCGGTCATCGTCCGCAGCGCGTAGCCGCCGACGGCGAGGGTCACCGCGAACAGCCCGCCGATCAGCAGCAGCAGCAGCGGCACCACCCAGAGCAGGGCCTTCCGGCGTCGGGCGCGGGCGGCTTCCGGGGTCTCTTCGCTCACCCGTCGACCCTAGGCCAGGCGGCGCCTCGGCCAGGCCCGCCCGCTCCGGACCGCCCGCTACCCTGGATGCCATGACCCTGGACTCCGCTCTCTCCGGCGCGCCCGAGAACCCCCCTGCGTCCGAGAACTCCCCCGCGTCCGAGAACTCCCCCGTCTCGTTCCCGGAGGCGGCCGGCCGGCCCGGTGCGGAGTGGTGGCGCACCGCCGTCATCTACCAGATCTACCCGCGCTCCTTCGCGGACGCCGACGGCGACGGCATCGGCGACCTCCCCGGCATCACCTCGCGACTCGACAGCCTGGCCGAGCTCGGCATCGACGCGATCTGGCTCTCGCCCTTCATGACCTCGCCGCAGAAGGACGCCGGCTACGACGTCGCCGACTACTGCGACGTCGACCCGCTCTTCGGCACGCTGGCCGACTTCGACGCGATGCTCGCCCGCGCCCACGCGCTCGGGATCCGTGTGATCGTCGACCTCGTCCCGAACCACTCCTCGAGTGCGCACCGCTGGTTCCAGGCCGCGCTGGCCGCTCCCGCCGGCAGTGACGAGCGCGCCCGCTACCTCTTCCGCGACGGCCGCGGCGCCGCCGGCGAGTTGCCGCCGAACAACTGGGAGTCGGTCTTCGGCGGCCCCGCCTGGACCCGCGTCACCGAGCCCGACGGCACGCCCGGCCAGTGGTATCTGCACCTCTTCGACACCTCGCAGCCCGACTTCGACTGGACGAACGAGTGGGTGCGCGAGCGCTTCCGCGAGGTCCTGCGCTTCTGGCTCGACCGCGGCGTCGACGGCTTCCGGGTCGACGTGGCGCACGGCATGATCAAGGCCGAGGGCCTGCCCGACTACACCCCGCCCGCCGACAGCGGCTCGATGGGCGGCGTGGCGCCGGGCGACGACGCCGAGCCCGTCACCGCTCCCTACTGGGCGCAGGACGGCGTGCACGAGATCTACCGCGACTGGCACGCCCTGCTCGCCGAGTACCCGGCCGACAGAGTGCTCTGCGCGGAGGCCTGGGTGCAGCCGCTCTCCAAGCTCGCCCGCTGGGTGCGCCCCGACGAGATGCACCAGGCCTTCAACTTCGCCTACCTCGAGACGCCGTGGGGCGGGCCCGCGCTGCGCGACATCATCGACTCCTCGCTGAGCTCGTTCGCCGCGGTCGGCGCCCCCTCCACCTGGGTGCTCTCGAACCACGACGTCGTCCGCCACGCGAGCCGCCTCGCCCTCACCGCCGACAACCCGCAGGGCTACGGCATCGGCCCGCGCACGCCCGGTCTCCCCGACCCGGTGCTCGGCCTCCGCCGCGCGCGGGCCGCGACCGCGCTGATGCTCGCGCTGCCCGGCTCCGCCTACGTCTACCAGGGCGAGGAGCTCGGCCTGCCCGAGGCGATCGACCTGCCCGACGCGGCGCGTCAGGACCCGACCTGGTTCCGCACGCACGGCGAGCGCTACGGCCGTGACGGCTGCCGGGTGCCCCTGCCCTGGGAGGCGGAAGCGCCCGCCTACGGCTTCAACGACTCCGGTGACTCCTGGCTCCCGCAGCCCGGCGACTGGGCGCCCTTCGCCCGCGACCGCCAGCGCGGCGTCGAGGGGTCGACGCTCGAGCTCTACCGGGCGCTGCTCGCGGTGCGCCGCGCGGAGGACCTCGGCTCGGGCGCGATCGAGTGGCTCGAGGGCTACCCGGAGGACGTCGTGGCGTTCCGCAACGGCGGCGTCACCGTGATCGCCAACACCGGCTCGTCGCTCGTCGAGCTGCCGGTCGGCACGGTCGTGGTCTCCTCGGAGGAGCTGCACGAGCCGGCGCTGCCGGGCGACACGACGGTCTGGCTGCGCGAGGGCTGATCCCGGGCCTGGCGACGCCGCGCGCGGGGCTCAGCGCCCGGCGTTCGCCTTGAGCCAGAGGTACGAGTCCACCTTGGTCACGCCGTCGAGGCGGATCTCGAAGTGCAGGTGCGGTCCGGTCGACATGCCGGTCGTGCCGACGAGGCCGAGCAGCTGGCCGACCTTGACCGGGTCGCCCTCGTTGACCGCCGCGCTGCCGTGCTGCATGTGAGCGTAGACGCTCGAGACGAGCTGGCCGTCGATCTCGTGGTCGACGATGACGTGCACGCCGAGCGAGCCCTCGCCGTCGATCACGGTGCGGACCACGCCGTCGGCGATCGCCTGGATCGGCGAGCCGTTGCCCGGGTTGAAGTCGGTGCCGCCGTGGTTGACCGAGCAGCCCGCGCAGTTGCGGTAGCCGAAGCGGTCGCCCACCGGCACGCCGACCGCGAAGGGCCACTGGATCGAGGCGTTCGGGTCGTTGGTGAAGCCGGCGTCGGAGGTGCGGACGATCGCGGACACATCGGTCTGCGTCTTGCGCTCCTGCACGCCGAAGCCGTCGCGGGCTACGGTCTCGGCGCTGACCTCGCCGGTGGTGAAGGACTGCGAGCCGCGGTCCACGGTGCCGCCGGGCGCGACGACGAGGTTCTGCGCCTGCACCTCCTCGGCCGTGAGGAGCGACGTGGCCGGCAGCGAGGTCGCGGCGACCATCGCGGCGACGAACGAGAGCGCGACGAGCCCGCCGATCCGGCGGCGGGAGCGGACGGGCCGGAGCGGTGCGACGCGGGGTGCGGCGACGGGCGCCGGCGGCGCGGAGCGGACGGTGGCGACGCGGAGCTCGGCGTCGCGGAGCTCGGCCGGGCTGGCGACGACTCCCTCGGCCTGCGCGTCGGCGGCGAGGGCCTGGGCGCGCTCGCGCTCGCGCAGCTCGCGACGGGTGAGGGGTGGGAGGGACTCGCCGGGGGTCGATGCGGAGGCAGCGGGCAAGGGCGAATCGGGGCTCACGAAATCCGGATCTTCCGTCGGGGGCGGGGGACGAGCGGCGCTCCGCCAGGGAGTCGAAGCGCTTCTCGGGGATCCGCGACCGCATCCTGTGCGAATGTCACGAATTCATAAAGGATAACCACGGACTCCCGAATCGGCCAGAGCGGGTCCGTGAGAGGCCGGATCCTCGTCGTCCGATCCGCGCTCGGCGCTCGGATCCTGCGTGATCATGCGCGCGCATGCACCGACTCCGCGCGGACCGGGCCCCGGTCAGACCTCATCGGCGCGCAGCCGGCGCAGCAGAGCCTCGAGCTCGCTGAAGATCGGCTGCGGAGCCGCGATCAGCAGCCCGTTGCCCGCAGGCCGGCCGTCGAAGCCCGCGACGACGGCTCCCGCCTCCTCCGCGACGAGGGCGCCGGCCGCGAGGTCCCACGGGTTCAGCCCGCGCTCGTAGTAGGCGTTGAGCGACCCGGAGGCGACCGAGCAGAGGTCGAGCGCCGCCGAGCCGATGCGGCGGATGTCGCGCACCGAGCCGAGCAGCTCCTGCACGACCGCGCCCTGGCGCATCCGGCGCGCGGCGTCATAGCCGAAGCCCGTGCCGACCAGGGCGAGCGAGAGCGAGGCGGGCGGAGCGACGTGCAGCGCGACCCCGTCCCGCTCGGCCCCGCCGCCACGGCTCGCGGTGTAGACCTCGCCGGTCGCCCCGTTCACGACCGCCCCGGCGAGCGCCGTCCAGGTCTCCGGGTCCGGCTCGCCCTCGACCACGGCGATGCTGACCGCGTAGGAGGGGATGCCGTAGAGGTAGTTGACCGTGCCGTCGATCGGATCGACGACCCAGGTGAGCCCGCTCGTCCCGCCACCCGCGCCCGACTCCTCGCCGAGGAAGCCGTCGTCCGGTCGCGCCTCGGCGAGCCGGCGGCGGATCAGCTGCTCGACCTCGCGATCGGCGGCCGTCACCACGTCCTCCGGCGACGACTTCGAGGCGGCGATCTCGACCCCGTCCTGGCGGCGCTGCCGGGCGAGGTGCGCCGCCTCGACGGCGATCGAGCGGGCGATGGCGAGGAGGGAGGCGTGGGCGCTCATGCGTCCAGCCTAGGGACCGGCCGGGCGGAGCGCGGGGCAGGTGGACACCGGGGCGGGCGGAGCAGGGGACAGGCGCAGACCGGGCGGGCCGAGGATCATGGAGGCATGAGCGCAGCCGTGACCCCCCAGCCCCCGATCGCCGTCACCGGAGCCACCGGGGCGGTGGGCGGCCGCGTCGCGCGCCTGCTCGCCGACGCCGGCCTCCCCCTCCGCCTCCTCGCCCGCGATCCGTCGCGCGCACCCGAGCTGCCGGGAGCGACGGCGGTGCGCTCCTCCTTCACCGATCCGGGCGACGCGCTCGACGGCGTCCGCCTCCTCCTGATGGTGTCGGCGGCCGAGAACGAGGACCGCCTCGCGGAGCACCTCTCGATGGTCGCGGCCGCCGCGCGCGCGGGCGTCGAGCACGTCGTCTACACGTCCTTCGCCGGCGCCTCCCCCACCGCGACCTTCACGCTCGCGCGCGACCACGCCGCGACGGAGGAGGCGATTCGCGCCTCCGGGATGGCCTGGACGTTCCTGCGCGACAACCTCTACCTCGACTTCGTCCCCGCGATGCTCGGCGACGACGGCGCGATCCGCGGCCCCGCCGGCACGGGACGCGCCGCGATCGTCGCCCGCGAGGACGTCGCTCGCGCGGCCGCCGCGATCCTGCGCGCCCCGGAGGAGCACCGCGGCGCGACCTACGAGCTCACCGGCCCCGAGGCGCTCACCTTCGACGAGATCGCCGCCGTCCTCACCGCCGCGGGCCGCCCCGCCGTCTTCGTCGACGAGACCCTCGAGGAGGCGCGCGCCTCCCGCCGCCGCTGGAACGCCCCCGACTGGCAGCTCGACGCCTGGATCAGCACCTACACCGCCGTCGCCGCCGGCGAGATGCAGCACGTCTCCGGCGACGTCGAGCGCCTGACGGGCCGCGCCCCGCTGTCCCTCGCGCAGTACCTCGCGGCGTCGCGCTAGACCGGTGTATCCATTTGCACTAAAATAGTTCCTGAGATGCGGTGAGCATCATCCGAACTATTTTCTCAGGGGGTCGTCATCATGGGGAGGACTGCGATCTCGTTGAATCCCGTCGCCGGCGACGCGCTGCGCCTGCTCGGCGCACAGGTGAGGATCGCGCGGCACGCACGGCGCTGGAGTTCCGCCGAACTGGCCGCGCGCGCCGGAGTCTCGGTCCCCACGGTTCTCGCGCTCGAGGCCGGCAAGCCCTCGGTCTCGATCGGGAACGCTCTGAACATCGCCGTCCTCGCGGGCGTCGACCTGTTCGGCATCGCCGACCCCGTGGAGCTGGCCCGCGCGCGCAAGCGCGGTGAGGACCGCGTCGCCCTGCTTCCCGCCAAGACCTACATGCCGCGGGAGGGCGCCGATGGCGACTTCGACTTCTGACATCTACGTCTGGACCTGGTTGCCCGGGTCGTCCGAGCCCGTTCCCGCGGGGCTCCTGCGGCGACGTGGCGACGACCTCCGCTTCCGCTACAGCGACAGGTACGCGGCGAGGACCGAGGCGATCAGTCTCTACGGCCCCGCCCTCCCCCTCCAGCCCGGCGTATGGTTCGAGCCTCAGGCCAACCTGCACATGCCGGGCGCCGTCAGAGACGCGTCGCCGGACAACTGGGGGCGTCGGGTGATCCTCAACCGCACGCTCGGCCAGGAGGCGGACGGAGACACCACCCTGCTCGACGAGGGCGAATATCTGCTGCGCTCTGCCTCCAACCGTCTCGGGGCGATCGACTTCCAGAGCCGGCCGGACGAGTACGAACCCCGCGGCGAGGCCGCCAGCCTCACCGAGCTGTACGACGCCGCCGAGCTCGTGCAAGCAGGAACGCCGCTCACTCCTGACCTCGATGACGCGCTCCTGGCCGGAACGGCCATCGGCGGGGCACGACCGAAGGCACTTCTCGCGAGCGAGGAGTCCGAGTACATCGCCAAGTTCTCGACCTCGGACGACCCGATCGACGTGGTCGGCGCCGAGGCCGCCGCCACCTTCCTGGCCTCCCACGCCGGTATCCCGACCGCGGGTATGACGATCGTCCGCTCGCTGGGTCGGAAGGCACTGCTGCTCGAGCGGTTCGATCGTCCGGGCGGAGGTCGTCGCCACCACGTCGTCTCCGCGCTGACCCTCCTCGATGCGCCGGAGACGTTTCTGCCGTACGGCTCGTACCCGGAGATCCTCGACGCCCTGAGGCCCACCACCGCGCGGCCCGAGGGCGTGGCCGACCAGCTCTTCCGTCGCGTCGCTTTCAACATCGCCGTCAGCAACACGGACGACCATCTGCGCAATCACGCGGCGTTCTGGGACGGCCGGCATCTCGAGCTGACGCCGGCCTACGATCTCAGCCCTGCGAGCAGCCGGAGCGAACGCGCGAATCAGGCCCTGGCGTACAGCAGATCCGGACGGAGGGACTCGAATCTCGGGAGCCTGCTCTCCGCAGCAGCCGACTACGGCCTCAGCCGCCGCGCTGCGTCGGCGATCGTCGAGGAGGTCCGGGACGCCATCCACAGCCACTGGGACGACGCCGCCGAGTTCGCGCAGCTGACGACGGTCGACAAGCAGCTCCTCTGGCGACGGCAGATCCTCCACCCGTCCATCGACTGGTGACCGTCGGTGGGTGCACCCGTCAGCGCCAGCCGCGCGCCGTCTCGTACGCCGCGATGCTGTCGACCATCGTGCCGATGAACGGGTAATCGCCGATCATCTCCCGCAAGAGCCGTTATGCGATTCATCACACGTCGCAAGTGCTCGAGGTCAGTCGATCTCGACGAACCCGCTACGCGGGCTACTCGATCAGCATGGAGGGCGCCTGCCTGCTCATGCTGGTCGAATAGCCGCGGCATGCGGCGTGTCGAGACCCCCACCTCCGGAGGCGGCGGAACGGAGGAAGCCCCGCTCGCCGCCTCGGGAGGCTGGTGCGGGGCTTCGATCGTGCAGTCGTTCGATATCGATGCTGTGGCGAGTGAGGGATTCGAACCCCCGAAGGCTACGCCGTCTGATTTACAGTCAGATCCCTTTGGCCGCTAGGGTAACTCGCCGTCGCGCACCCGACCGGGAGTCAAGCTCTCGACCGAAGGCGCTGGACAAGGATACCCACGCGCTCCCCGGATCGGAAATCGGCCTCAGCCCGCCGCCGCGGCGTAGCGCGACGCCGCCTCGGCGACCTTGCCCGCGTAGCTCGTCGCAGGGTTGTACGCCGCGATCGCGTCCCGCCAGCCCGACTGCGTGGTGAGGTCGCCGCCCGCCTGGCAGAGGTAGCGCGCGGCGGTCACCGCCTGCTGATCGACGTTCTGCGGGTCCCAGCCGGTCGACGCCCAGCGCATCCAGGTGGCGGGGATGATCTGCAGCGGGCCCATCGCCCGGTCCGTCTCGGGATCGCCGTCGAGCGCGCCGCCGTCGTTGTCCTCGACGCGGTCGAACTGCGTGCCGTCCAGCGAGGGTCCGTAGATCGGCTCGGTGGGGCGCCCATCCTCGCCGAGCTCCCCGCCGAAGATGGTGCCGTGCCGGCTCTCGACGTAGCCGATGCCGGCGAGCGTCGCCCAGTCGAGGCCGCAACCGGGGTCGACCGAGGAGGTCAGCAGCGCCGCGCCCGCGTAGGCGGTGAGCGCGCGCACGGGGATCCCGCTGCCCTCGGCGGTGCCGGCCAGCCAGTCGCCGCTCGTGAGCTGGCGGACGGGAGTCGCCGCCGTCTCCTCCGGGTCCTCCAGCAGAGCCGGATCGGCCGCAACAGGCGCGGCGGCCGCCGGCGGCACGGTCACGAGCCCGTCCTCGTACTCCACCGCGGGCTCCGCGGGGCGGGTGCAGCCGACGAGCGCGAGGCCGACGAGCGGCAGGATCAGCAGGGCGGGAAGGCGGCGCACCGTCCCTTCGTACCAGGCGCGCCTCCGGATCGGCCCGGCCGAGGCGCGAAAGCTAAGCTCGGAGGCATGGCAGATTCAACGTTCGACGTCGTCAGCAAGGTCGACAAGATGGAGGCGGACAACGCCCTCAACCAGGCCCACAAGGAGGTCGAGCAGCGCTACGACTTCAAGAACGTCGGCGCCTCGATCGCCTGGAGCGGCGAGAAGATCCTGATCAAGGCGAACACCGAGGAGCGGGCCAACGCCATCCTCGACGTCTTCCAGACCAAGCTGATCAAGCGCGGCATCAGCCTCAAGAGCCTCGACTCGGGCGAGCCCTTCGCCTCCGGCAAGGAGTACCGGATCGAGTCCACGCTCAAGGACGGCATCGACCAGGAGCAGGCGAAGAAGATCAACAAGCTGATCCGCGACGAGGCGCCGAAGTCGGTCAAGTCGCAGATCCAGGGCGACGAGCTCCGCGTCTCGTCGAAGAGCCGCGACGACCTCCAGGCGACGATGGCGCTGCTGCGCGGGGCCGACCTCGACCTCGACCTCCAGTTCGTCAATTTCCGCTGAGGGATGTCGCACTCCGAGAGCACGCAGGCCCGACCCGGCATCGGGGCCCCCGACGCGCGGGGCCGCACCGGCCTCGACCGCGAGGGCTTCGACCTGACCGGCAACCCCGACGTCGTCGTGAAGTCGGTGACCCTCCTCTCCAGCCACTGGTACGTCCTGCGCACCACGGAGTTCGAGTACCGGCACCGCGACGGCCGCTGGACCACCGAGCACCGCGAGACCTACGACCGCGGCAACGGCGCGGCCGTGCTGCTCTACGACCTCGAGGCGCGGTCGGTCGTGCTGGTGCGCCAGTTCCGCTACCCCACCTACGTCAACGGCAACCTCGACGGCATGCTGCTCGAGGTGCCGGCGGGCCTCCTCGACGAGGAGGGTCCGGAGGAGGGCGCGCGCCGCGAGGCGTCGGAGGAGACCGGGCTGGAGGTCGGCCGGCTCGAGCACGTCTTCGACGCGTTCATGAGCCCGGGCTCGATCACCGAGATGCTGCACTTCTACGCCGGCCCCTACCGCGCGGGCTCGAGCGACGGCGTCTACGCCGGGCTCGCCGACGAGGGCGAGGACACCGAGCTCGTCGAGCTCTCCTTCGACGAGGCCCTCGCGCAGATCGGCGTCCAGATCATCGACGCGAAGACGATCATGCTGCTGCAGTGGGCGGCCCTGAGCGGCCCGTTCTCGCGCTGACGCCGGCAGCCCTCCCCTCGCGACGGCGGATCGCCATCCATGCTGATCGAGTAGCTCGCGGAGCGGGCGTATCGAGATCCACCGGCGCCAGAAGACAAGTCTGCAGACCCGCCCTTCTGAGGGCCGTGGGTCTCGATACGCCCCTGCGGGGCTACTCGACCAGCATGAATCTCCTGCTGACCGAGCAGCCCCGGAGAGAGAGCGACTCATGCTGATCGAGTAGCCCTCGAAGAGGGCGTATCGAGATCCACCGTCGTCCGGAGACCGGGTCTCGAGACGCCGCTGCGCGGCTGCTCGACCAGGAACGGCCGTCCGCTCAGGCCGTATACGCCCGCAGCGCGTCGCCGGTCCGTGTCTGCGCGCCCGCGACGAGGTCCGCCGGGCTCCCCTCGAACACGATCGCGCCGCCGTCGTGCCCCGCGCCGGGGCCGACGTCGATGATCCAGTCGGCGTGCGCCATCAGCGCCTGGTGGTGCTCGATCACGATCACCGAGGAGCCGGAGTCGACGAGGCGGTCGAGCAGACCGAGCAGATTGTCGACGTCGGCGAGGTGCAGCCCGGTCGTCGGCTCGTCGAGGATGTAGACCGACCCCTTCGAGGCCATGTTGATCGCGAGCTTCAACCGCTGCCGCTCGCCGCCGGACAGCGTGTTCAGCGGCTGCCCCAGCGTCAGGTAGCCGAGCCCCACGTCGACGAGGCGCGCCAGGATCGTGTGCGCCGGCCCGGAGCCGAAGAACTCCGACGCCTCGACGATCGGCATCGAGAGCACCTCGTGGATGTTCCTCCCGCGCAGCCGGTACTCGAGCACCTCGGCGGTGAACCGCTTGCCCTCGCACTCCTCGCAGACCGACGAGACGGTCGCCGCCGGGCCGAGCTCGGTGAAGATCAGCCCGGCGCCCTTGCAGACCGGGCAGGCACCCGCGGAGTTGGCGCTGAACAGGGCCGCCTTCACGCCGTTCTCCTTGGCGAAGGCGGTGCGGATCGCATCGAGCACGCCGGTATAGGTGGCGGGGTTGCTGCGCCGCGAGCCGCGGATCGGCGACTGGTCGGCCACGATCACCCCCGGCCGCTTCGCCAGCGAGCCGTGGATGAGCGAGGACTTGCCCGACCCTGCCACGCCCGTGACGACGGTCAGCACTCCCAGCGGTACGTCGACGTCGACCCCGCGCAGGTTGTGCGTCGAGGCCCCGCGGATCTCGGCGACGCCCGTGCGCCGGCGCACCTCGCTCTTCAGCGGCACCCGGTGATCGAGATGGCGGCCGGTCAGCGTGTCGGACTCCCGCAGCGCCTCGACCGAGCCCTCGAAGCGGATCTCACCGCCGTGCGAGCCGGCCCGCGGGCCGAGGTCGATGACGTGGTCGGCGACCGCGATGATCTCCGGCTTGTGCTCGACGACGAGGACCGTGTTGCCCTTGTCGCGGAGCCGCCGCAGCAGCTCGATCACCCGCGAGACGTCGTGGGGATGGAGCCCCGCCGTCGGCTCGTCGAAGACGTAGGTGATGTCGGTGAGGCTCGAGCCCAGGTGCCGCACCATCTTGACCCGCTGCGCCTCGCCGCCCGAGAGCGTGCCCGACTCGCGGTCGAGCGAGAGGTAGCCGAGCCCCACCTGCACGAGCGAGTCGAGCGTCCCCAGCAGCGCCTCGACGATCGGGGCGACGGAGGGGTCGCGCACGCCGCGAAGCCACTCCGCGAGATCGGTCGCCTGCATCGACGAGCACTCGGCGATGTTCCGGCCGCCGATCAGCGAGGAGAGCGCCGCGCGAGTGAGCCGCGCTCCCCCGCACTCCGGGCAGGCGCCGAAGGTGGCCACCCGCTCGGCGAAGGCGCGGATGTGCGCCTGCGCCGCCTCCTTCGCGAGGTAGAGCCGGGTCACCTTGACCACCAGGCCCTCGTAGGTCATGTTGATGCCCGCGATCGGCAGCTTGGTGGCCGGCTTGTAGAGGAAGTCGTCGAGCTGCTCCGGGGTGAACTCGGCGATCGGCACGTCCGCGGGGTAGAGCCCCGACTCGGCCAGGCTCTTCCAGTACCAGCCGCCGACGACGAAGTTCGGCACCGCGTCGAGCGCACCGCCCTCGAGCGACTTCGAGCGGTCGAACAGCGCGTCGAGGTCGATGTCGGAGACGCGGCCGGTGCCCTCGCAGCGCGGGCACATCCCCTCGGGCAGGTTGAACGAGAACGCGCCGCTGGTGCCCACGTGCGGGTCGCCGATCCGACTGAAGAGGATGCGGAGCATCGTGTACGCGTCGGTCGCGGTGCCGACGGTGGAGCGGCCGTTCGCGCCCATCCGTTCCTGGTCGACGACGATCGTCGCCGAGAGCCCGTCGAGCGACTCGACGTCCGGCCGGGCCGGCGAGCCCATGAACTGCTGCAGGAACGCCGAGTAGGTCTCGTTGATCAGCCGCTGCGACTCCGCCGCGATCGTCCCGAACACCAGCGACGACTTGCCGGAACCCGAGACGCCCGTGAACACCGTGATCCGGCGCTTCGGGATGTCGACGTCGACGCCGCGGAGATTGTTCTGCCGGGCGCCGCGCACCCGGATCACGTCGTGCGCGCTCCTGTCCGGACTCGTCGCAGGCACATCGAGCGTCGTCATCGGGTCTCCGTCCGTCAGCGGTGCCCGAAGCCTAGAGGAGGCCACCGACGTCCGGGAGTCGCCGAGGGCGGCCGGACCGGAAGGGCCCCTCAGCAGCGCGGAATGCTCCTCACTGGTCGTGGCCGGTCCACACGACAGTCCGGGTGCTCTGTGCCCAGGGCTTGTCCGAGGGCCAGCTGCGGAGGGTGATGGTCTGCGGATTCGGCAGCGGCCGGTCGAAGGCGACGCTGAAGGCGCCGGTCGCGTCGGTCTCGATCGGCGGTAGGGCGGGGTCGTCCCCGAGCCGGAGTTGGATCTTCTGACCCGCGGGGACGGTGCCCTCGATGCCGGTCGTGGTGAGCCGGGTGATCCGGATGGGCGAGTCCTCGACGCTCTCCGGGATCGGAGCCGGGACGGTGGGTCCGCCATCGAGGACGATGCGCTCGGCGATCGTGTGGTCCATGAACGTCGCGACGAGACGGGTGCTGCCACCGGGCGCATCCGGCCGCGCGGTGAGGGTGAAGTGCCCGTCCGCCGCGGTGACCGAGTCGGAGGCGGGGAGGCCGTTCTTCGTCGCGTCGATGCTGTCCTGCGGCATCGTCTGCAGCTGGACGACCGCGCCCGGGGTGACGGTGCCGATGACGGTCCGCCCCTCGACGCGCAGGTCGGATCCCCACTCCACGGCGGGCTTCGGCGTCGGCTTCCCCGTCGTGGTGACGGTGACGGTCTTGCCGGCGCTGGCGAAGCCGCCGGTGTCGACGGTCGAGGTGTGCAGCTCGTAGGTCGCGGTCGCGCCGGGCCCCTGGAAGCCCTTCTCGTTGCGGCAGACCCAGAGGCCGACCGTGTTCACCTTCGTCGCCCCGCAGGCGAGGTCCTTCGTGGTCGAGTTCCAGACCTGGACGAACGAGCCGGGCGTGCCCGTGCCGGTGAACGAGGTCACCGAGTCGATGGGCGCTGGTGACGCGGGCGCGGTGAACGCCCAGTCGCGCTGCACCTTCGTCACCGACGCGAGGACCATCTCCTCCGTGACCATCGGCGTCGCGAACGCGTTCCTCGACGGCGCCCAGAGCGGCAGGTCGTCGAGCGCGTGCCGGAACCTGCTCTGCATCGTCGTCCGGATCGAGCCCAGCGGAGTCGTGAACTCGTCCACCCGGACCGGCGTCGGATTCACGGTCGGCAGGGCGTCGAGGTCGACGTGGTGCTTGAAGCCGTTGATCGACACGCCGCCGTTGTCGTTCATCGTGTCCGCCCACTTCTTGCGGAACTCCGTGAACACCGCACCGCTGTTGTACTCCTGAAGAAGAGCATCCAGGCCCTGGTCCAAGCTGATCGCTCCGGCGGACGCGATCCTCGCCAGCTCCTGGTCGGTCGCCTCCCGGATCAGCCGCTTCTGCTCCTGACTTCCGCCGGGGCCGCCCCCGGTCGTCAGGTCATCACCGGCGTTGAGCTGCTCCAGATCGACCTTCGTCTGGAGGTAGTCGGCCCGGTAGCGGGCTTCGTCCATCCGGTCCGAGACGGCGTCGCGCATCGAGTCGGCCATCGCGTTCGCCTGCTTCTCCAGCGCCGGATCTGCCCAGTCCTTGAACGCCACGGCCATCTGCTGCCCGGCGTCCATCGCGCCCTCCACCGGCGACGGGTGCGACCAGATGGAGGTGGCCGTGTAGAGGACCATCAGCGGCGCCAGCACCGGCATCGCAGCCGTCAAGGTCCCCGCCATCGAGAAGATGAAGTCCGTCTCGCTGCCGCCCTGATCGAACGCGATGATCGACGTCACGAACCCGACCACCGACCCCGCAGCGCCCAGGGTCGTCGCGATCCTCGACCCCAGGATCGGCGCGATCGAGGTGACGATGTCCGTCGTCGTGTTGGTGATCGACAGCGCACTCACATCGCCCTGCATCAGGCCGAGGACATCCAGCCCGACGCCGACACCACTCAGCGAATCCGACCCCGCGAGGAACCGGAACGACGCCTTCTCGAACCCCGCAACGACCTTCGGATACCGCGCCCACACCCCCGACGCCAGACCCGGGCCGTGCACCTGCCGGATCGCGTCCCCCACCGGATCGGCCAGCACCCTTCGCTGCACCGCCCGCGGACCCTCGAACGCTGACGACACCTCCGACGCCACCCGCGCCTCGAACGCGGTCGACTTCTCCGGCGACGTCGGCCTGCGAGTGGTCGCCCCGCACGCGAGGCACGACTCCCCCGGGCCGGCCCCCCGTCCGGCCCCGGATCCGACGGGCGACCCGGGCCGGCTCGGCGACCCGACCGGAGAATCGGGCTGCTCCGGCGCGTCCCAGGTCCCCTGCGCCGGCACGACATCGGTGCGACCCCGCAGATCGGCCGCCTCCCAGTCGTCGAAGCCCTGACGGACGGTGACGTCGAGCGTCAGGAAGTACTCTCCTCCGAGGACGAAGTTGCTGGGGTCGTACTCGGGGCGCGTCGTCACCCCCCGCTCGCGCGCGAAGGTGAGCTCTGTCGGCGGACGCATCGCGATGCTCAGGCGCGCGGCCGCCGCTCGGAGCCACCCGTCGCGCTGCCCCGCCGGAGTGTCGACGGCGAGGGACTTGTCCGCCGCGTGCTTCTGGGCCCGCAGGAACCACGGATCCACGCTGATCGAGGGGAACTCCTCCGGAGTGAACTCCGCTCGACCGTCCGGGTCGGGCGTCGTCAGGACCTCCCGCGCCGCGGTCAACCCGCGCGGCCCCCCGTGAGCGAACACCTCCTTCAGGCTCTCGAGGACCTCGCCCTCGTCGTCCGCGGGTCCGGTCAGGGGCCAGGAGCTCCACTCGGGTGTGTCGATCCAGACCTCCCCCGTCGGCTCGGCACCGCCCGCCGTCGCCACCGCGTGCATCAGCTCGTGGTGCACGGCCGTCTCGGCGCTCAGCAGCCGGCCCGCCCCAGACGCGGGGTCGAACCACATCGAGTGCGTCGTGTCGCCGTCCCCCCAGACATCCGGGCTCAGGGCGATCATGCTGCCCGATCCCTCGATGCCGCTGCCGAGGGAGGTCGCCCTCGTGCCTCGTACCTGGCCGGACGAGCGCTCCGCGAACACGATCTGCACGTCCGACGTCACCGCAGCCGAGCCGTCCGCCGGGGGACGGTCCAGACGGCCTCAGCGCCGGGGCCGACGAGATGAGGAATCGCCTTGAGCTCCGTGTCGCCCGTCGGAGTCGCGCGGATCCGCTCGAGGACTCCCGAGACCCGATCCACCAGCGTCTGGAACCGGTCCTCCGACAGCACGGTTCCGTCGGGGTCGAGCCCGTTCTTCCGCGACGACGGGACGACGTTCGTGACCCCGATGCCGGGCGCGATGCGGACGACCCGGTAGAGGAGATTCGACTCCGGCTGCTTCAGAGTCAGGCCGTTCTCGCCCGGAGCGCGGACGTCCACGCGCTGCGCCGGCGCGCCGCCGCCGGGCGCGGGGGGCTGCGGTGCCGCGTGCGCAGGGGGTGCCAACAGGCCGGCCAGGAGTGCCAGGACGACGACGACCGCCGCCGTCCTCGCTCGCTTCGTCCGACCGTCGACCCCTGCCCGTGTGCTCATCCCAGGGACGGTAGCGATGCCGGGGAGCCCACCACCGGCGTTGGCGCGAGACGACCGCTTCCATGTCCAGCGATGGGGCAGCGACCCGGTCGGCGCGACCTGCTGCGGTCGCGCGGTGCACGCCCTGCTAGTGCACGCGGACGTCCGGCACGGCGGACGGCTGCTGTGTGTCCCCCGTCCAGACGACAGTGCGAGTGCTCTGCTGCCAGGGCTTGTCGGCTGGCCAGCTGCGGAGGGTGATGGTCTGCGGGTTCGGCAGCGGCCGGTCGAAGGTGAGGCGGAAGGCGTCGGCCGTGTCGGTCGCGACCGAGGGCAGCGCGGGGTCCTCCCCCAGGCGGAGCTGGACGCTCTGGCCCGCGGGGACGACGCCCTCGATGCTCGTCGCGGTGAGGTGGAGGATGTGGACGGGTGAGTCCTCGACGCTCTCCGGGACCCGGGCCGGGGCGGTGGGTCCGCCGTCCAGGACGATGCGCTCGGCGATGACGTGGTCCTTGAAGGTCGCGACGAGGCGGGTGCTGCCGCCGGGGGCGTCGGGCCTCGCGGTCAGGGTGAAGTGCCCGTCCGCTGCGGTGACCGGGTCGGACACGGGGAGTCCGTTCTTCGTCGTGTCGATGCTGTCCTGGGGCATGGTCTGCAGTTGCACGACGGCGCCCGCCGTGACGGTCCCCGTCACGGTGCGACCCTCGACATGAAGGTCGGCTCCCCATTCGACGACGGGCTCGGGCTTCGCCTTCCCGGTCGTGGTCACGGTGACGGTCTTCCCGGTGCTCGCGAACCCGCCCGTGTCCACGGTCGAGGAGTGCAGCTCGTACGTCGAGCTGATCCCCGGTTCCTGGAAGCCCTTCTCGGGGCGGCAGACCCACAGGCCGACGGTGTTCACCTTCGTCGCGCCGCAGGCGAGGTCCTTGGTGGTCGTGTTCCAGACCTGCACGAACGAGCCCGGCGTCCCCGTCCCGGTGAACGCGGTCAGCGAGTCGACGGGCGCGGCCGAGGTGGTCGGCGGCCCGGTGAAGCCCCAGTCGCGCTGCACCTTCGGCACCGACGCGAGGACCGTCTCCTCGGTGACCATCGGTGTCGCGAACGCGTTCCTCGACGGCGTCCACAGTGGCAGGGCGTCGAGCGCGTGCCGGTAGCGGCTCTGCATGATCGTGCGGATCGAGCCCAGCGGCGTCGTGAACTCGTCCACGTGCACCGGCGTCGGATTCGTCGTCGGCAGCTCGTTCAGATCGACGTGGTGCTTGATCCCGTTGATCGACACGCCCCCGTCCTCGTTCATCGTGTCCGCCCAGTGCTGGCGGAACTCGGTGAACACCGCACCGTTGTTGTACTCCTCCAGCAGCGCGTCCAAGCCCTGATCCAGGTTGATCGCCCCCGCCGAGGCGATCCGCGACAGCTCCTGATCCGTCTCCTCCCGGACCACGCGCTTCTGCTCCTGACTCCCCCCGTCACCACCACCGGTGGTCAGATCGTGACCCTCGGCCAGCTGATCCAGATCGACCTTCGTCTGGAGGTAGTCCGCCCGGTAGCGGGCCTCCTCCATCCGATCCGAGGCCACGTCGCGCATCGAGTCCGCCATCGCGTTCGCCTGCTTCTCCAGCGCCGGCAGCGCCCAGTCCTTGAACGCCACCGCCATCTGCTGCCCGGCGTTCATCCCCTCCTCGATCGGTGTCGACTGCGAGAAGATCGACACGACCATGTAGAGCACCATCAACGGAGCCAGCTCCGGAACCATGCTCATCAGAAGCCCCACCATCGAGAAGATGTACTCCGTCTCGCTGCCCCCCTGGGTGAAGGCGATCGTCGACGTGATGAACCCGACCACCGCCCCCGCGCCACCGATCGTGTTCGCGATCCGAACACCCAGCATCGGCGCGATCGACGTCATGATGTCCGTCGTCGTGTTCGCGATCGACAGCGCACTCGTGTCCCCCCGCAGAAGCCCCATCACATCCAGAGCGATGCCACCCGCCCCGACACCGTCCGTCCCCGTGAGCAACCGCAGCGGCGCCTTCTGCAACCCCGCCACCAGCTTCGGATACCGCGACCACACCCCCGACGCCAGACCAGGACCATGCACCTGCCGGACCGCATCGCCCACCGGATCCGCCAGCACCCGCCGCTGCACCGCCCGCGGACCCTCGAACGCCGACGACACCTCCGACGCCACCCGCGCCTCGAAGGCTTCAGCCTCCTCCGCCGGCAACGCGCGACCCACCGTGCCCCCGCACGACGAGCACCTGACACTCGGCAGGGACTCCGGGTCACCCCCGGCTCGGTCGGCAGCGCTGGCCCGACTCGATCCGCCGTCCGACGAGCCGGACTCCGACGACCGGCCCGTGTCGTCCGAGGAGTCGGATGTGTGGCCCGAGGAGTCGGACTCATGGCCCGACGAGGACTCGGACGACCCGTCGGGCTCCGCCGCTCGGCTCGGGGCGACTTCCGAGAGGAGGGCCAGGATCGGCCTCTCCCAGGTCCCTCGCAAGGGGACGACGTCGGCCCGCTGACGCAGGTCCGCGGCCTTCCACGGCTCCTGGCCACCTGTGACCGAGATGCGGATCGTCGTGCTGGAGAAGTCGCCGATGACGAAGCCGCTGGGGTGGTACTCGGCCCGCCCCGGCAGCCCGCTCTCGCGAGAGAAGGTGGTCTCCCGAGGCGGGTTCATCGCCATGCTCAGCCGAGCGGCAGCCGCTCGCAGCCATCCCTCGCGCTCGGACGCGGGAGTGTCCGCAGCGGTGAATCGGTCCATCGCCTGTCGCTGCGCCCTCAGGAACCACGGATCGATCGAGATGGACGGGAACTCCTCCGGCGTGAACTGCGGTGGCGCGCCGTTCGGCCCCGGGGACAGCAGCATCGACCGTGCCGCCGTCAGCCCGCGGGGTCCTCCCTGAGTGAAGATCTCGTCGAACTCGACACCGACCTCGACCGACACGTCCGGGTCGCCCGCGATCGGCCAGCTCGTCCAGGCTGCGGTCGGAACCTGCACGCGTCCTCTCGCGGGCATCGCCTCGCCGAGGTCGGCGATCGCGTGCATCAGCTCGTGCTGGATCGTCTGCTCGGGCGTCAGCATGCGCGCCTCCCCGGTGGACGGATCGATGTAGGCCCGACCGGTCGCGTCCTCGTCGTACCAGGTCGCTCCGCCCAGAGTGATCAGGCTCCCGCCGCCCGTCAGATCCTTGCCGAGTGGCACTTGGCCGTTGCTGTCCTCGATGACACCGGCGCCCTCGGCGAACACGATCTGCACCCTCGAGGTGAGCGCCTCGCCCGCCGTCTGCGGAGCCGTCCACACGTTCTTCGCCGTCGGTGCGAGCAGATGCGGGATCGCCTTGAGCGCGGCATCTCCCGTCGGGGTCCTCCGGATCTGCTCGATGACGCTCGAGATCCGATCCGCGAGCAGCTGGAACCCGTCCTCCGACAGGACCGTCCCATCCGGATGCAGATCGAACGCCTCCTCGGGCGACACCTGATCGGTCACGCCGATTCCGGGGGCGATCTCGACGACTCGGTAGAGGCTCTCCGAGCGCGGCTGGCGCACCGTCAGGCCTGCCGCGCCGGGGTCGCCGACGTCCACCCGGTGCGCGGGCTCCGTGACCGCGGGCCCGGCTGGCCCGGCCGCGGGCGGAGGCAGCGGCGACGCCTCCGCGACGGGTACTGCCAGGCCGACCAGGAGCGTCAACGCGACCAGGGCCGCAGCCCGTGCTCGCAGGAATCGACTCGTGCTGAGCGGGCGCATCCTGGTTCTCATGTCAGGGAGGCTAGAGAATCCTGGGAGACCGCCGCACGCTCGGGTGACGGCTTGGCGCGCGGCGGCCGGGCACCCTCGACAGTCGACGCGAACGGCAGCCGAGGAGGTCCCCCGCGTCGCCTCCCGGGGCGGTCGATCGGTCCAGCCCGCTCTACGGCGCCCTGGGAACCGTCGGAAGACGTCGAAAGGCCCCCGGATCGCTCCGGAGGCCCTTCGACGGCGGGGTCAGCTCGAGACGGTCTCGCCGCGCGAGATCGAGATCATGTCCTCGCGCGGGACGACCTTCACGCGCACGCGGCCCTGCGGAGCGCCGAGCGCCTGCTCGTGCTCGTCGAGGCGGTGCCAGCCGTCGAGGTCCGTGTACGCGACGCCGCGCTCCTCGAGCAGGGCGACGACCGCCGACTCCTCGGGGTGCGCCGGGGTCCACCAGGACGCCTGGTCGTTGAGCACGTGCCCGACGGTCTCCATCGCGTCCGACTTGGTGTGGCCGATCAG
Organism: Rathayibacter sp. VKM Ac-2857; assembly: GCF_013205025.1. Classification (GTDB taxonomy): domain Bacteria; phylum Actinomycetota; class Actinomycetes; order Actinomycetales; family Microbacteriaceae; genus Rathayibacter. Next base: position 646,042 of record NZ_JABMLE010000002.1, read on the forward strand.
GCCGACCGGTCCGCGCTTGATCCAGCCGGTGGCGTAGACGCCGTGCACGGGCTCGTCGTTGTCGTCGAGCACCTGGCCCTCGCGGTTCGGGATGACGCCGCGCATCTCGTCGAACGGCAGGCCGTCCAGCGGCGAGCCGAAGTAGCCGACCGCGCGATACACGGCCTGGACCGCGATCTCGCGGATCTCGCCGGTGCCGCGGGTGCCGCCCTCGCCGTCCGGCTCGGTGCGCTCGTAGCGGATGGCGGAGACGCGGCCGGTGCCGTCGTCGACGAGCTCCAGCGGCTTGGCCCAGAAGTGCAGGTGCAGGCGGCGCGAGGCGGAGCCGACCTCGCGGGTGCGCCACTGGTTCAGCACCCGGTTGATCACCATGACCTGCTTGTTGGTCTCGATGGCCGCCTGCGAGGCGGGGTCGAGCACGAAATCCTCGTCGGCGACGATCATGTCGACGTCGCGCAGCTCGCCGAGCTCGCGCAGCTCGAGCGGCGTGAACTTGACCTGCGCCGGTCCGCGGCGGCCGAAGACGTGGACATCGGTGACGGGCGAGGCGGCGAGACCCTCGTAGACGTTCGGCGGCACCTCGGTGGGCAGGAGGTCCTCGGCGTGCTTCGCGAGCATCCGCGAGACGTCGAGCGCGACGTTGCCGTTGCCGATCACGGCGACGGAGGAGGCCTCGAGCGGCCAGGTGCGCGCCACGTCGGGGTGGCCGTCGAACCAGCTGACGAAGTCGGCGGCGCCGTAGGAACCCTCGAGCTCGACCCCGGGGACGTCGAGCGGGGCGTCGCGGATCGCACCGGTCGAGAAGATCACGGCGTTGTAGTGCCGCTTGAGGTCCTCGAGCGTGATGTCGGTGCCGAAGTGCACGTTGCCGAAGATGCGGATGTCACCGCGGTCGAGCACCTCGCGGAGCGCCGTGATGATGCCCTTGATCCGCGGGTGGTCCGGTGCGACGCCGTAGCGGACGAGGCCGTACGGCGCCGGCAGGTGCTCGAACAGGTCGATCGAGACGTCGTACTTCTTCTCGGCCTTGATCATGAGGTCGGCGGCGTAGATGCCCGCGGGACCCGCGCCGACGATGGCCAGCCTGAGCTTGGTCATTGCATTCCTCCTGCCGGGGCGCCGAGGCGCGTCACCGGACTCATTCCTGCGGCGCTCGAATGCGCGCCGCGACGATTCGGTCAGCCGTTGCGGTCGACGACCGTGTCGGCGAAGCGCGTGAGCGCCTTGCGGACCGGCCCGTCGGGCAGCGGAGCGAGGGCGTCGACGGCCTCGTCGGCCCAGCGGTGGGCCTCGGCGAGGGTCTGCGCCGTCACGGGGTGGTCGCGCAGCTGCGCGATGGCGTCGGAGATGTCGGCGCTCTGCTCGTCGGTGTGCGCGATCGCGTCGTTCGTGCGGCTGACGTAGCTCTCGATCCGGGCGAGCAGCACGGCCGCGTCGCGATCGGAGGCGGCCCGCTCGCGCAGGCGCAGGATCGGCAGCGTCGAGACGCCGGCGCGGATGTCGGTGCCCGGATTCTTGCCGGTCTCCTCCGGCTGCGGCGAGAGGTCGATGACGTCGTCGACGATCTGGAAGGCGACGCCGATCTTCTCGCCGAAGACGCGCACCGCCTCCTCGAACGGCGCGGGCGCCTCGGAGAAGACGACGCCGGTGCGCGCGGCGGCGGCGATCAGCGAGCCGGTCTTGTCGGCCAGGACGCCGAGATAGTGCTCGACGGGGTCCTCGCCGGCGCTCGGGCCGACCGTCTCGTGCAGCTGGCCGAGCACGAGGCGCTCGAAGGTGTCGGTCTGCAGGCGGATGGCCCGCTCGCCCAGCTCGGTCATCAGCTGGTTCGCCCGCGCGAAGAGCAGGTCGCCGGTGAGGATCGCGACGTTGTTGCCCCAGACGGTCTGCGCCGAGGGCACGCCGCGGCGCTTCTCCGCCTCGTCCATGACGTCGTCGTGGTACAGCGAGCCGAGGTGGGTGATCTCGATGGCCTGCGCGGCGCTGAGCACCTCGGGGGTGTTGCCCCGGCCGAGCTGCGCGGTGAGCAGGGTGAGCATCGGCCGCACCCGCTTGCCGCCGGCCTCGAGCAGGTAGCGCGTCGAGACGTCGGCGACCGCGTCCGCGAAGGACAGCTGCTGGACCATGCCGGCCTCGACGCGCTCGAGGCCGTCGTCGATGCTGCGGGCGAGGGCGCGGTCCGGAGCGGTCGAGAAGATGCGCTCGGAGAGGCCGAGCTGCGCCGTCAGCGACGGACTGCGGCGGGCGACGGGCGCACTGGCGTTCACAGTCAAACCCTAACGTCTCGGCCCGGCAGGCCCCTGGACGCGCATCAGCTCGCCGCGATCGGCTTGACCCCGCGGTGCAGCGCCACGATCCCGGCCGTGAGGTCGCGGTGGGCGACGCGCTCGAAGCCGGCGGCGCGGAGCCAGCCGGCGACGACCTTCTGCTCGGGCCAGGCGCGGATGGAGTCGCCGAGGTAGTCGTAGGCCGGGTCGTTCGAGGAGGCGAGCCCGACGATCACGGGCATGACCTTCGTGAGGTAGAAGTCGTAGGCGGCGGCGAGCGGCTTGAGCGGCGGGGTCGAGAACTCGCAGATCACGACGCGGCCGCCGGGCTTGACCACGCGGAAGAACTCGGCGAGCGCCGTGCGCGGCTCGGAGACGTTGCGCAGCCCGAAGGAGATGGTCACGGCGTCGAAGGAGTCGTCCTCGAAGGGGAGCTTCATCGCGTCGGCGAGGACGAACTCGATGAGCTCGTTCTCGGCGTGCCGACGGCGGCCGACCGAGATCATCCCCCGCGAGAAGTCGGCGGCGACGACCTGCGCGCCGGAGCGCGCCAGCGAGGCGCTCGAGGTGCCGGTGCCGGCCGCGACGTCGAGGATCCGCTCGCCCGGCGCCGGGTTGACGGCGCGGGTCGTGGCGATCCGCCAGAGGTGGTCGTTGCCCACGGAGAGGACGGTGTTCGTCAGGTCGTAGGCGGGCGCCACCGTGTCGAACATGGCAGCGACCTCGTCGGGTCGCTTGGTGAGGTCTGCCTTAGTCACGATCATCGAGTCTAGGGCGGGGAGCGGGGCGGCGGCTGTGCATCGGCCGCCCTTGCACATCCGCTCATCCGGCTGCCGCCGACCGCTCTCGGGCGACTGCTGCCGACCGCAGCAAAGGAGCGGGAAGAAGAGGGAGAGAGGGCGGAGGTGCCGGGGCCGCCTTGCTCCGCCTAGCTGCGGCGGCCCCGGACGAGGAAACGGTAGCAGCGGGCCCCCAGGGGAGGGTCCCCGCGGCGCACAACGTCTCGCTTTCCGGCGCGGGCGTACTGTGGAGCAGTGACATCGACCGGGGCCGGGGCTCCTCCCCTCCATGCCGAGACGACGCCGCTCGACGGCCCGCAGGAGCTGCTCTCCCGCGTCGATCCGCGGCGTCCGCTGCTCTGGCAGCGCGGCGGGGCCGGGCTGGCCGGGCTCGGCGAGGTGCTGCGGCTCGAGTTCTCCGGTCCGGATCGCATCCGCGAGGCCTCCGCCGCCTGGCGCGAACTGTCGGTCTCGGCCGTCGTCGAGGACCCGCTCGGCGTCCCCGGCACGGGGCTCGTGGCCTTCGGCGCCTTCGCCTTCTCGAGCGGGTCGAGCGCCCGCAGCGTCCTCATCGTCCCCCGAGTGGTGATCGGCTCGCGCGGCGGGCGGTCCTGGCTGACCCGCATCCGCACCGCCGACGAGCCGACGGGTTCGCCGAGCGTCCCCGACTCGGTGCCGTACGGCGACGAGTACCGGCTCCCCCTCCTCCCCGGCGCGATGACGCCCGACGCCTACCGCGCCGCCGTCGCCTCGGCCGTCGGCACGATCCGCTCGGGCGCGCTCGAGAAGGTCGTCCTCGCGCGGGACCTGCAGGGGCGACTCCCCCGGGACGCCGACCGTCGCCGTCTCCTGCGCGATCTCGCGAACGGCTACCCCGACTGCTGGACCTTCTCGGTCGACGGCTTCCTCGGCGCGAGCCCCGAGACGCTCGTCGGCGTCGATCACGGAGCGATCACCGCGCGCGTCCTCGCCGGCACCAGCGCGCGCGGCGGGGACGCGGAGGAGGACGCCGCGATCGTCCGCTCTCTCCTGGCGAGCCCGAAGGACCGCTCCGAGCACGCCTTCGCGATCGCCAGTCTCCTGCGCGAGCTGCGCCCGCACACCGGCTCGCTCTCCACCACTCCCGAGCCCTTCGCGCTGAAGCTGCCGAACCTGTGGCACCTCGCGACCGACGTGCGCGGCACGCTCGACGACGGCTCCACCGCGCTCGACCTCGTCGACGCCCTGCACCCGACGGCCGCCGTCGCGGGCACCCCGACCGACCGGGCCCTCGATCTGCTCGAGGAGCTCGAGCCGTTCGACCGCGGCCGCTACGCGGGGCCGGTGGGCTGGATCGACGGCGACGGCGACGGAGAGTGGGCCGTGGGGCTGCGCAGCGCCCAGGTCTCGGCCGACGGCGCCGTCACCGCCTGGGCCGGCGCGGGCATCGTCGCCGACAGCGATCCGGCCGCGGAGCTCGCGGAGACCGGGATGAAGTTCCGCCCGATCCTCGACGCACTCGGCTGACCCGCCCCGCACCTCTCTGCGGGACGGCGCTAGCGCTCGAGCGCGATCTCGACGATGCCCGGACCCTCGCCGGGCGAGGTGAGGGCCTGCTCCAGCTCGCCGCGGGTGGCGACGAGGCGGTGCGACCAGCCGTAGGCCGTCGCCAGCGCGGCGATGTCGACGGTCTGCGGCGTGAACTGCACGCGGTCGAAGGCGTCGGGTGCCGAGCTGGTGGCGACCTCGAGGCCGTCGAAGATGGTGCCGCCGCCGTCGTTCACCACGACGAGCTGCACCCGCGGCCGGCGCTCGCCCGGGGCGAGCAGCAGGCCGCCCGCTTCGTGCAAGAGGGTGAGGTCGCCGAGGACGACGCGGGTCGCTCCGCCCGAGCCGGCCTCGCCGGACTGCGAGGCGACGGCGATGCCGAGCGCGGTCGAGACCGTGCCGTCGATGCCGGCGAGACCGCGGTTGGAGTGCACGGTGACCCGCTTGCCGGGCAGCGAGCCGTCCGCGACGCGGATCAGTCGCGAGGCGCCGAAGAGCAGGCGGTCGTGCGGCCAGGTGACGCGCCAGACCGCGGCGACGACGAACTCGCGGGTGAGCGGTGCGCGGATCGCGGTGAGGGCGTTGCGGGCGTAGCCGCGGCGGTCCTCGATCGACATCGAGCCGCCGTCGGGCGCCTCGGGGATCGCGTCCGGATCGGCGTCGGCCAGCAGCGCGCGGCTCGCGGAGACCCAGGAGCCGGCCCAGGCCCGCTCCGCCCGCTCGGGACGCGCTGAGCCGTCCGGCCGGACGACCGCGAGCGCGCGGGCGCTGCGGGCCCGGCGGCCGGGGTTGTAGAACTCGCGGCGACCGCGGTCGACGACGATCACTTCGACGTCCTCGCGGCGCAGCAGCTCCGGGACCTCCCGGGACAGCGTCGGGTGGCCGAGGACGATCGCCCGGCGCACGCGACCGCCGAACTCCGGCTCGGCGAGGAGGCGGCGCCAGGCGACGACCAGCTGGGGCCCGAAGCGGGCACCGGAGGAGACCTCGGCGAGCAGCGGCCAGTCGCCGGCGCGGGCGAGCGCCTCGGCCTCGGCTCCGGCCTTGTCGCCGGCGATGACGACGGTGAGGGGCTCGAGCGGCCCGGCCGCGATCGTCTCGGGAGTGACGGCGACGTCCGATCCGGGCGCGTCGGACCCGGAGGCAGGCACGTCGAACGCCGGGAGGCGCGAGGAGAGCGGGTCGCGGAAGGCGAGGTTGAGGTGGACCGGTCCGCCGGGGCGCAGCGCCGCGGAGTACGCGCGGTCGGCGAGGGCAGAGGCCGACTCCGTCGTCGACTGCGCATCGGGAGCGGCGACGTCCTCGAAGAGCCGCGCGGCGCGGCCGAACAGCTCGACCTGGTCGGTGGTCTGGTTCGAGCGGATGCCGCGCAGCTCATCCGGACGGTCGGCGGTGAGCACGATCATCGGCACGTCGGAGGCGTCGGCCTCGAGCACGGCGGGGTGCAGGTTGGCCGTCGCGGTGCCGGAGGTGGTGATCAGGAGCGCGGGCACCCCGGTCTCCAGGGCGAGCCCGAGGGCGAGGAAGCCGGCCGAGCGCTCATCGATCCGGACGTGCAGGCGGATGCGGCCGCGGGTCTCGAGCTCGGCCGCGACGAGGGCCAGCGCCTGCGAGCGGGAGCCGGGAGAGACGACGACGTCGCGGACTCCGAGCGCGACGAAGCGGGAGAGGAGGTCGACCGCGAGACGGGTGGAGGGGGCGACCGGAGTCGCGTCAGGCATCCCGACGGCCGGTGCCGTCCGACTCGCCGGAGTCGTCGAGATCGGCGAGGTCGCGCTCGAGCTGGGCGATGCGCTCGGCCTGCTCGCGCTCCTTCTCGGGATCGCGCTCGCGGCGGAGGGTGCCGAGGAAGTCGGGGTCGTCGTCCGGGGCCATGAAACGGCGGCCCTCGGAGCGCTGCTTGCGAGGGCGGCCGATCCAGAACCAGAGGCCCGCGCCGATGATCGGCAGCAGGAGGACCACGAGGACCCACGACCACTTGGGGATCGCGCGCACCGCGTGGCGATTGCTCAGGGCGACGTCGATCACGGTGTAGACCGTGAAGACGACGAGGGCCACGAGCAGGCCGATGAACAGGCGGATCATGGTGTCCAGTGTACGTCCGGCGTCCTCGAAGGATCCCGGCGCACGGATGCTGGACAGGGAGCTCCCGGGGTGCTCACGGACGCGCGTGCGGGGGGCGACGTACACTTGCCCGGTGAAACTGAGCCGCGCGGTCGTCGTCTACTCGCTCCTGCGTCTGGCCATGTTCGCCGGCGTCTTCGTGCTGGTGTACCTGCCGGCGCGCTCCTTCGTCGACTCCGAGCTGACGGCGGCGGTGACGGCCGGCTTCGTCGCCGCGATCGCGAGCATGTCGCTCTCCTACATCGTGCTGCGCAAGCCCCGCGAGCGCATCGCCGAGGCGATCTACGAGCGCCGCAAGGACGTCCCGCGGACCCCGACCGACGACGACATCGAGGACGCCGCGGTCGACGCGGCCCGCGACGGCCGCCCGGGCGCCTGACCCCGCCGCTCGCGGAGCCCGCGCGGCGGACGCATTCCCGCTGATCGAGCGGCACGCACCTTGCTGATCGAGCAGCGCGAGCAGCGCGCGTATCGAGATCCACCACCGTCAGCACGGTGGTCTGCAGACTCAGCGTCTCCGTGACGGCGGGTCTCGATACGCCCCTCCGGGGCTACTCGACCAGCAGAGAAGAGGCGTCCCTCGCGCAGCGGGCGCACCCCACATGCTGATCGAGTAGCGCGCGCAGCGCGCGTATCGAGATCCACCACCGTCAGCACGGTGGTCTGCAGACTCGGCGTCTCGGTGACGGCGGGTCTCGATACGCCCCTCCGGGGCTACTCGACCAGCATGAGGCGCGCGGGACGCGCACCACACCAGCAGGGGTGCGCGGGGCGCGCACCACGGGGTCAGAAGGCGAGGGCCGCGCCGAGGATGGCGGCGTAGGCGAGGCCGCTGAGGCTGGTCAGCTGCAGGGCGAGGATGAGCTCCTTGGCCGTGCGCGCGGTCAGCGTGATCAGGATGGCCGGCAGGACGGCCAGCAGGACGAAGAGCGTCAGCCAGGCCAGCGGGTAGAACAGCGCCAGCACGACGGCGATGCCGAACGGCACCAGCACGAAGGCGCTGTACATCGCGCGCGCTATGGTCGGGCCGACGACGACCGCCAGCGTCCGCTTGCCGGAGAGGCGGTCCGTCGGGATGTCGCGGATGTTGTTGACCATCAGCACCGCGCAGGCGAACAGGCCCGCGGCGACGGCGCCGAGCCAGGACTCCTGGTTCGCGCGGCCGATCTGCACGAACGTCGTGCCGACGGTGGCGACGAGCCCGAAGAAGACGAAGACGAAGAGCTCGCCGAGGCCCAGGTACCCGTAGGGACGCCGGCCACCGGTGTAGAACCACGCGGCGGCGATCGCGGCGGCGCCGATGATCAGGAACCACCAGAAGCCGGACAGGACCGTGAGCACGAGGCCCGCGACTCCCGCGATGCCGAAGAAGACCAGCGCGACCGTGAGGACGGCGCGGGGCTTCGCGGCACCGGATCCGGTGAGGCGGGAGGGGCCGACGCGGTTCGCGTCCGTGCCGCGGATGCCGTCGGAGTAGTCGTTGGCGTAGTTGACGCCGATCTGCAGCGCGAGCGAGACGACGAGGCAGAGCAGGGCGCGCACCCAGTGCCAGCCCTCGTCCGTGACCTGCGTCGCTCCGGTGCCGATCAGGACGGGCGCGATGGCGAGCGGAAGCGTCCGCAGCCGGGCGCCGGCGATCCACTCGCGCGGGCCCGCGGGCTCGACGACGACGCGGCGCGGGTCGCCGCCGGGGCGACCGCTCCGGGGCTTCGCCGACGGCTTCTTCTTGCGACTCGAACTCGACACGGAGGGAATCCTACCGAGTGGGGCACGCCGGTCCCGGGCCGTCGGCCGCCGGGCGCTGCGTCGTTCTCCGCCGCCGCCCGGACCCGCCGTCAGACCGCTCCGGCCGCCGCGAGGGTCTCGAGCGCCCGGCGGTCGGGCTTACCCGAGGCGAGCAGCGGGATCTCCGCGACGGCGAGGACCGCCGCCGGACCGGCCGCACGGCCGAGCCGCTCGACGACGGCGGACCGCAGCAGCGCCAGGTCGACGTCCGCGGCCCCCGTCGCGACGACCGGCACCTCGCCCCACTGCGCATCCGGCCTGCGCACGACGACCGCGTCGGGCACGAGCCCGTCGCGCAGCACCCGCTCGACCGCGTCCAGCGAGACCTTCTCCCCGCCCGAGACGATCACCCGGTCGAGGCGGCCGGTGACGCTCAGGCGGCCGTCCTCGACGACGCCGGCGTCGCCGGTGCGGTACCAGCGCTCGCCGTCGAGCGAGACGAAGGCGGCGGCGCTGCGCTCCGCGTCCAGGCCGCCGTCCGCGTCGAGGTAGCCCTCGGCGAGGGTCGGGCCGCCGAGGAGGACCTGCCCGTCGATGACGCGCATCCGCACGTCGCGCAGCGGGACGCCGTCGTAGACGCAGCCGCCGGCGGTCTCGCTCGAGCCGTAGGTGAGCCGGATGCGCACTCCGAGCGCGGCCGCCCGGTCGCGCAGCGTCTGCGGGGTCGACTGGCCGCCGATCAGCAGGGCGTCGAAGGAGGCGAGGACCGCGGCCCCCGCGGGGTCGCTCTCCGCGAGGTCGAGCAGTCGCGCGAGCTGCACGGGCACGAGGGACGAGTAGCGCCGCTCCCCCGCCGGCATCGTCCGCGCGAGGGCGAGGAAGGCGGCGGCGTCGAAGCCGCCGGCCGGGAGCACGACGGGGTCGGCGTCGGCGGTCAGCGAGCGGACCAGCACCTGCACTCCCGCCACGTAGTGCGTCGGCAGGCAGAGCAGCCAGCGGCCGGGGCCGCCGAGCTCGGTGAGAGTGGCGGAGGCGCTGGTCAGCAGCGCCGAGGTGGCGAGCGCGACGCGCTTCGGCGGGCCGGAGGAGCCGGACGTCTCCACCACGACGGCGACGCGCTGCGGGACGACCGCGTCCGGGTCACGGGTCTCGGCCCCCGGGGCTGCGATCCGGACCGCGGGGCCGCTGCCGTCGAGCGCCGCGCGCAGGGCGATGAGCACCTTCTCCGGAGCGGGATCGACGGAGGCGAGCGGGCGGGTCATCGCTCGACCCCCGGAACCGCCATCTTCAGAACTGCCACGGGAAGGGCGACCAGTCGGGCGCGCGCTTCTCGAGGAAGGAGTCGCGCCCCTCGACGGCCTCGTCCGTGCCGTAGGCGAGCCGGGTGGTCTCGCCGGCGAAGAGCTGCTGGCCGACGAGGCCGTCGTCGACCGCGTTGAAGGCGTACTTGAGCATCCGGATCGCGGTGGGCGACTTGGTCAGGATCGTCTCGGCCCACTCGAGGGCGGTCGCCTCGAGCTCGGCGTGCGGGACGACCTCGTTCACGGCGCCCATCTCGTAGGCGCGCTGGGCGGAGTACTCGCGGGCGAGGAAGAACACCTCGCGGGCGTTCTTCTGGCCGATCTGGCGGGCGAAGTAGGCGGAGCCGTAGCCGGCGTCGAACGAGCCGACGTCGGCGTCGGTCTGCTTGAAGCGGCCGTGCTCGGCGGAGGCGATCGTCAGGTCGCAGACCACGTGCAGCGAGTGCCCGCCGCCGGCCGCCCAGCCGGGGACGGCGGCGATGACGACCTTGGGCATGAAGCGGATCAGCCGCTGCACCTCGAGGATGTGCAGGCGGCCGTTGCGGGCCGAGTCGATGCCCTCCGCGGTCTCGCCGTCGGAGTAGCGGTAGCCGTCGCGGCCGCGGATGCGCTGGTCGCCGCCCGAGCAGAACGCCCAGCCGCCGTCGCGCGGGCTCGGCCCGTTGCCGGTGAGGATGACGACGCCGATGCGCGGGTTCGTCCGCGCGTCCTCGAGCGCCCGGAACAGCTCGTCGACGGTGCGCGGGCGGAAGGCGTTGCGCACCTCCGGGCGGTCGAACGCGACCCGGGCGATGCGGCCCGAGCGGTCGTGGTGGTAGGTGATGTCCTCGAGACCGTCGAACCCGTCGACCGGCGCCCAGCGGCGCGCGTCGAACAGCTCGGAAACCTGCGTGCTCATGGCCTCGACCCTACTGTCGAGGGCTGGGGGCGGGATCGAGCCGGGTGCGCGAGGCCGCCGCTGCATGCCGGTCGAGGAGCCCGCAGGGCGTATCGAGACCGCTGTCACCGGCACTGCGGACGACGGGGATCTCCGAGGAGAGATCACCTCGTCCGTACCGGGAAAGCCATGCTGATCGAGTAGCCCGCGCAGCGGGCGTATCGAGATCCACCGGCTTCAGAAGGACGAGTCTGCAGTCCCGCCCTGCTGATGACGGCGGGTCTCGATACGCCCCTGCGGGGCTACTCGACCAGCATGTCGCGGCGCAGCCGTGTCCTCTCCCTCATCAGGGAGACGCGAGGCGGCTTCACCGTTCGAGACGCCCGCTGCGCGGGCTGCTCGATCAGGTCCGCTAAGCGAACGGACCCGCATCGGGCCTCGTGCTCCGAGCAGGGCCCCGTCCGGGGCCACTCGGCAGCACGGATCTCGACGAAGGGACCCGAACCGGGCTGCGTCCCTCCACCGGACCCCGTTCCGCGTCCACTCGCTCGCCTCTGCAGGGAAGCCCTGTTCGCGCCGCAGGCGCTGGGAGGACAGGCGGCGCGGCGCAGCCGAGTCGACCACAGGCGATGCCAGCGCAGGCGGCTCGTGGCATGCGAAGAGGGACCCCGCCGTGGCGGAGTCCCTCTTCGGATGGTGCGGTGGTGCTACTTCGCGGTGGAGGTGCGGCGGTTCTCGGCCGACACCATCCAGGCGTACTGCTCCAAGCTCTGGATGATCGCGTGGAGGAGGTCGGCGCTCGTCGGGTCCTCGTCGTCCACCTGGTCGTGCACCTCGCGCATGGTGGCGGCGGTGTTCTCGAGGCGGATGGTGATGAGGTCGACGGTCTCGGCCGTGTCGATCTCGCCGTGCGGGTACTCCGGCAGCGTGGTGGTCGCCGCGACGGTGTCGCTGCGGCCGTCCGGGATGCCGTGCAGGGCGCGCATGCGCTCGGCGACGTCGTCGCTGAACTCGCGCGCGGCCTCGATGATCTCGTCGAGCTGGAGGTGGAGGTCGCGGAAGTTCTTGCCGACGACGTTCCAGTGGGCCTGCTTGCCCTGGACGTGCAGCTCGATCAGGTCAACGAGCACGATCTGGAGGCTGTCGAGCAGCTCCTTGGAGGCCTTGAAGCCCTTCTCGGCGTTCTGGCGGCGGCTGGTCTTCGCTCCGGAGCCCGCGGGGGCTTCGACGTGGCGTTCGAGGGTGGTGGTCATGGACCGTTCCTTTCTCTGACAGTGCCGGGATGCGGAAAACCCGACTTGAATCATGGCTTCTTCGGCTGGACGTCACCCGGACGCACACGGTGCGCGCCCTGGACGACGCCGGGACAGGGGGCTAGATCGTGGCGACCGAGCCGGAGTCGACGCGGTAGTTCGAGCCGTTCACGAACGAGGCGCGCTCGGAGCAGAGGAACGCGATGACCGCGGCGACCTCCTCGGGCCGGCCCCGTCGCTTGAGCTCCAGGTAGGGCCGCTCCTCGTCGAGGAAGGACGAGATGGCCTCCTCCTTCGAGGTGCCGTTCTCGTCGGCGCGCTTGTCCATCATCGCGTCGGTCATCGGCGTGTGGATGAAGGCCGGCGAGACGGCGTTCACGAGCAGCCCCTCGAGGGCGTAGGAGCGGGAGAGGCCCTTGGCGAGCGCCAGCACGCCGGCCTTCGCCGCGCAGTAGGGCAGCTCGTCGTCGTAGGGCTGCACCGCGTCCTCGGAGGCGGTGAGCACGAGGCGGCCCCAGCCTCCGGAGCGCAGGTCGGGGAGGAACTCGCGGACCAGCCGGACGGGACCGAGCAGGTCCGTCTCGATCGTGCTGGTCCAGCCCTCGTCGTCGATCTCGTGGAAGAGGCCCTGAGCACCGGTGACGCCCGCGCACTGCACGAGGATGTCGATCTCGCCGACGGCCGCGGCCGTCCGCTCGTGCAGAGCGGCGAGCTCGGAGACGCTCGTGACGTCGGCGGCGAAGGCGTGCAGCGTGCCGTCCGAGGCGCCGAGGCGGGCGGCCGCCTCGTCGAGCTTCCCCTGGTCCTTGTCGCTCAGGACGACGGTGACGCCCTCCGCGAGCAGGAGCTGGGCGGTGTGCCAGCCGATGCCGGAGTCGCCGCCGGTGACGAGGGCGGTGCGCCCGGAGATGCCGAGGTCCATCGGTGTCGTTCCTTTCCTGCCGTCTCGGCCGCGCAGGGCGTGCCGAGCTGATGACTCCGGTCTACGCGCCTGCGCCGGAGCCCCTCAACCCGCTTGCGCGAACGCGTTCACGGGTCTACCGCGCGTCGAGGTGGCGATCGCGAAGATCCCGCCCGAGAGCGGAGCGTCGCGCAGCTGCTGCTCCTCGAGGTTCTCCCGCGCGGTGCCGACGAAGAGCGTCGAGCCGTCGGGCCCGCCGAAGGCGACGCCCGTGACGTTCGGCGCCGGGATCGCGATCTCGTCGAGCAGCTCGCCGTCGGCGCTCCAGTGCAGCACCGCGCCCTCGCCGTTGGCCCCGGTCCAGAAGCCGCCGTCGACGTCGAGCGCGAGCCCGTCGAAGCCGCGGCCGACCAGGAACGGCTCGGGCTCGCCGAGCTCGTCGCCCGGCCCGTACGCCGCGCGGTAGACCGTCGAGGCGCTGGTGTCGGTGAAGTAGAACGTGCGGCCGCCGTCGGACCACTCGAAGCCGTTCGCGACACCGAAGCCGCCGAGCAGCGTCTCGAGGGAGCCGTCCGCGCCGACCCGGTAGAGCGCGCCGTCGGGCTCGCCCGTCGTGAGGTTCATCGAGCCCGCGACGAAGCGGCCGAACGGGTCGCACTTGCCCTCGTTCATCCGCAGGCCCGCGTGCACGTGCTCGATCGGAGCGAGCTCGCGCACGATCGCGAAGGCCTCGTCGAGCAGGACCACGCGCTCGCCCAGCGCGGCGACGAAGCCGCCGCCGGTCACCGGCTGGAAGGAGCCGAGCGGCGCCTCCACGGCGACCACTCGGTCCTCCGTGCCGTCGACCGCTCCGTCCCAGGCGCTCACGTGCACGGTGCCGGTCGAGATGTCGGCCCAGTGCAGGCGGTCGCGATGCCAGAACGGGCTCTCGACGAGGATCGCGCCGGTGTCGCGGAAGACCCGCGCCTCGAGGCCCATCAGCGCTCTCCGATCTTCTCGGGCGCCAGCTCCTCGATCGTGATCGCGGCGTTGATCAGCGCGAGATGGCTGAGCCCCTGCGGCAGGTTGCCCCAGAAGGCGAGGTCGTCGACGGCCACCATCTCGGACATGATGCCGACGTCGTTCGGAACGGTCTCGACCAGCTCGTCCATCAGCGCGATCGCCTCGTCGTGCCGGCCGACGCAAGCCAGCGCGCCGGCGAGCCAGAACGAGCAGGCGACGAACGGGTGCTCCTCTGCCTCCATGCCGGAGTAGCGGAACAGCAGGGCGCCGCGGCCGAGCTCCTTGACCAGCGCGTCGATCGTCGAGACCATCCGCTCGCCGCGCTCGTAGCCGCTCGGCGCGTGCAGCAGGACGGAGGCGTCCAGCTCCTCGCTGCCCGGGTACATCACGTAGGAGCCGAGCTCCTCGGACCAGCAGTTCTCCTCGATCCAGTCGCGGATGCGGTCGCGCTCGAAGCGCCAGCGGTCGGGGCTGCCCGCGACCTGGCCCAGCTCGGCCAGGTGCACGGCGGCGTCGAGCGCCTGCCAGCAGCCCATCTTCGACGAGGTGTAGTGCTGCTCCTCCTCGAGCTCCCACATGCCGGCGTCGCGGTTGCGCCAGAGGTCGCAGGTGGTGTCGGCGACGCGGGCGAGCAGCCGTCCGGTCTCGATGTCGAGGACGTTGCCCTCGTCGACGTAGATGCGGCAGATGTCGAAGAGGTCGCCGAAGACGCCGAGCTGGAGCTGGCTCTGCGCGCCGTTGCCGGCGAGGACCGGACCGATGCCCGCGTAGCCGGGGACGTCGTACTCGGTCTGCTCAGTCGGCAGCGAGCCGTCGAGGCCGTAGAAGATGTGCAGGTCGGGGCCGTGCTCCTTGATCGTGCGCAGGAGCCAGGAGAGCGCGGCGTGCGTCTCCTCCCGCAGGCCGAAGCGGACCAGCGCGTGCGCGGTGTACGCGGCGTCGCGCACCCAGGCGAAGCGGTAGTCCCAGTTCTTGCCGCCGTTGGGCGACTCGGGGAGGGAGGTGGTGGCGGCGGCCGCGATCGCTCCGGTGGGCGAGTAGATCAGCAGCTTCAGCGCGAGCGCGCTGCGCTGCACCGCTCCGGCCCAGGGACCGTCGTAGGAGAACTCGTCGGACCAGGACTGCCAGCTGGCGAGTGTGCGGTCGATCCCGCGGTCGACGTTCACCGCGACCGGGAAGTGCAGGGGCTCGTCGTGCGTCGCCGAGACGACCAGGACGTGCCGCTCGCCGCCCGCGGTCGCGACGAAGCCGCCGGCGAGCTCGTCGCCCGCGCCGGAGGGCGCCGACTCGTCGACCGGCCCGTGGTCCTTCCCGGTGACGCCGATGGTGATGTCGCCGGCGCGGATCAGCGAGCGGCCGTCCGCGTTCTGGATCCACGGCGAGAAGGTGCCGAGGCCGGTCCCGGGGCGGACCACCCAGCGCATCCGGACCTCGCCCTCGGTGCACTCGACCCGGCGGGCCAGTTCGGCCCACGGGAGCCGTCCGGCGATCCCGGTGACCAGAGCGTCGGTCACCGTCACGGTGCCGGACTCGGTGGTGAAGGTGGTCTCGAGCACGTTCGTGTCGTCCACGTAGCGGCGGGTCGTCTCCGCGGGCTCCTCCGGGGAGAGCTCGATGCAGCCGCCGGTCTTGGCGTCGACGAGCGCCGCGAACGCGGGGATCGAGCCGAGGTCGGGGACGGGCAGCCAGTCGACGCTGCCGTCGCTCGCGATCAGGGCGACCGTCCTCCCGTCGCCGATCGCCGCGTAGTCGCGCAGGGGTCTGGTCGCTCGGGGTTGGGCCATGCCCTCACGCTAGGCGGCGCGCGGGCGATCGGCTCGGGCTTGCGGGGTCACCGCGATCCCGGTACCGACGGGCGTCAGGTCGCCGCGACTCCCCCGTACGCCTGCATCCGCTCGGTGAACTCGGCGCGGTCGCCCTCCTCGAGGACGCCGTTCGCGTAGCCGGCGAGGAACGCGCCGCTGTCCGGCGGGGTGAGTCCGACGTCGTCGAGCATCTGCTCGACTTCGCCGGTGCTGTCGGCGCCGAGATCGACGAGCCCGATCTCGATCGCGGGCACGTCCTCGACCGTGGAGTAGGCGGTGACGATCCACAGTGCCGCCCCCGCCTCCTCGTCGCTCAGGCCGCCCTCGTACTCGTAGCCGACCTCCGACCACTCCGCCGGGCTGTCGGCCACGTCCACGGCGTCGAAGCCCAGCGGCGCGACCGCGGCGGTGAAGACGTCGACGACCGCCTGCTTGGCGGCGTCGGAGCCGAGGTCGGCGTCGGCGTAGCTCGTGGCGGAGATGTAGTCGTAGAGGAGGGACGGGCCGCCGTAGCCGTTCTCGGAGCGCTCGTAGTACTCGTCGTCGGCCGAGGTCCAGCCGTCGAGGACGGTCGACTCGATCGCGGCGACGGCCGCCTCGGACTGCGACCGCGCGGCCTCGGCCGACGGCTGCGCGAGCACGAAGGCGGCGTCGCCGTCCTGGTAGCCGGGGTAGTCGTAGAGCGGGTCGGTGGGGTCGCCGCTGTCGGGGCCCTCGGTCGCCTCGCCGAACGGCTCGTCGGTGAAGCCGGGCGCCGCGGTGGGCAGGGCGTCGGCGGTCGCGTCGATCGCGGTGCCCAGGCCGAGCGCGAGCAGTGTGCCGAGCACGCCGGTGTAGACGACGCCGACGACGATGCTGGTGCCGAGCGCGATCCAGCCGCCGGTGCCGAGCGGCCGGGGCGCCCCGGGGACGCCGGGCGGGGCGGCCGGGGGCATCGGGGGCGGGCTCACGGGTACCTGGCTCATCGCGTCCCTCCGGGGTCGAGCGTCGTCGACGCCAGTCTCGCACGGGGGGAGCCGTCGGCCGTCGGCGCCGATCCCCCTGGGCAGACGGCGCTCGGTGTGCCACGCTGCCCCCGCGTACCGCAGGCGGACGCCGCGTCGGCCGGGTCCTCGGCGCCTCCGGAGGGGACGGAGTGCCCGCGGTCCTCGGCGACGCGGGCCGAGCGCCGCCCGTCCCGGCGCACTGCCGCGGCGGAGGATGATGGCGGGATGGACGATGTCGTGCCTCCCGCTCCCCTGCCCGCTGCCCTCGTGCCCGATGCACCGCTGCCCTCCCTCGAGGAGGTCGACGCCGGACTGCGCGTGGTCGCGCTGCCGCTCCGCACGCGCTTCCGCGGGGTGGAGCACCGCGAGATCGCCCTGGTCCGCGGGCCGGAGGGCTGGACCGAGTTCTCGCCGTTCCTCGAGTACGGTCCGGCGGAGTCGGCCGCCTGGCTGCGCGCCGCCCTCGACTACGGCTGGAGCGAGCAGCCCGCACCGCTGCGCGACCGCATCCCGGTGAACGCGACCGTGCCGGCCGTCGATCCCGGTGAGGTCGCCGCGATCCTCGCGAGCTACCACGGCTGCCGCACAGCGAAGGTGAAGGTGGCGGAGCGCGGGCAGACCCTGGCGGACGACGTGGCGCGGGTCGCCGAGGTCCGCCGGGTGCTCGGGCCGGAGGGGCGCATCCGCGTGGACGCGAACGGCGGCTGGAACGTCGACGAGGCGGAGCACGCGGTGCACGCCCTCGCCTCCGCCGACCTCGAGTACGTCGAGCAGCCGTGCGCGAGCGTCGACGAGCTCGCGGATCTGCGCCGCCGGGTGAAGTGGATGGGCATTCCGGTCGCGGCCGACGAGAGCGTGCGCAAGGCCGCGGATCCACTCGCCGTCGCCCGCGCCGGTGCCGCCGACCTGCTTGTGGTGAAGGCCCAGCCGCTCGGCGGGGTGCGGAGGGCGCTGGATCTCGTCGCCGAGGCGGGACTGCCCGCCGTGGTCTCGAGCGCCCTCGACAGCTCGGTGGGGCTGGCGATGGGAGCGGCGCTCGCCGCGGCGCTGCCCGAGCTGCCCTACGACTGCGGACTCGGCACCGCCTCGCTGCTGGCCGCGGACGTCACCGATCGGCCGCTGCGGCCCGTCGACGGGGCGATCCCGGTCGAGCGGGTCGAGGTGTCGGAGGCGCTGCTGCTGCGCCACGCGGTCTCGCCCGAGCGGCTGGACTGGTGGCGCGACCGCCTCCGCGAGACGTGGGCGCTGCTCTGAGGCGCGCGGGCTGAGGCGCTCCGGCTGAAGTGCTCCGGCCCGCCGCGCCTCCGATCAGGCGGGCGGCGCCAGCACCGAGATGACGGCGGAGTCGTCCGCCGCCGCCAGCCCCTGCGCCGCACCGAGCAGGAAGAGCTGCTCGGCCGCCGCGGCGACCGGAGTGGCGAGACCCGCCCCGCGTGCCGCCGTGGTGACGATGCCGAGGTCCTTGACGAAGATGTCGAGGCGGCTCAGCACCTCGGCGCCGCCCTCCTCGCCCGCCTGCAGCATCCGCGGCCCGCGGTTGCCGAGCATGAACGAGCCGGCCGCCCCGGCCGAGAGCGTCTCGAGCGTGGCCGCCGGATCGAGACCGAGCTTCTCGGCCAGCGCGAGCGCCTCCGCCGCGGCCGCGATGTGCACACCGCAGAGCAGCTGGTTGACGGTCTTGAAGGCCTGGCCGTCGCCGGGGCGGTCGCCGATGACGCTGAGGGTGGAGGCGAGCAGGTCGAGCACGGGGCGGGCCTGCTCGCGGGCGGCGGGGGTCGCGCCGACGACGATCAGCAGGTCGCCCTCCCCCGCGCGCACCGGCCCGCCGCTGAGCGGGGCGTCGACCAGGTCGACCCCGTGCTCGGCGAGCGCCGCCGCGACGTCGGTCACCTCGGTGATGCCGACCGTGCTCGTCATGATCACGACGGAGCCGGGGCGCAGCGCGCTCGCGATCCCCTCGGAGTCGGCGCCGCCGAAGAGGACCTCGCGCAGCTGAGCGCCGTTGCGCACGGCGAGCAGCGTGGCGTCGGCGCCGGTCACCGCCTCGCGGGCCGAGCCGAAGGGGGTGATGCCGGCCTCGCGGGCCAGCGCGAGGCGCGGCTCGGCGATGTCGAAGCCGTGCACGGTCAGCGAGCCGGCCAGGCGGGTCGCCATCGGCAGGCCCATGGCGCCGAGCCCGAGGACGGCGACGGTGTAGTCCGAGGCGGGGGTGGTGTCGGGCGTGGTCACGGGGTCCTCCAGGGGATCGGGGGGATGCGGATGCGCGGTCAGAGCGCGGGAGCGCGGAGCGTCGCGGCGACCTGCGCCAGCGACTCGTCGTCGCCGACGTTGCCGGCGAAGACGATGTAGGGGATGCCCGCGGCGGGGCCCTCGACCGGCTCCCAGAGCGAGACCAGGCCGGGCAGCATCGGGCCGCGCACGACGGCGCGCCGGATGCCGAGGCCCTTCGAGGCGACGTCGCTCGAGGTGATGCCGCCCTTCGCGATGACGAAGCGCGGTCGGACGCGGGCGAGGACGCTCTGCACGACGGCGACGACGGCGGCCGAGATGCGCCGGGAGATGTCGAGGCTCTCCTGCGGGTCGTCGGTGCGGCGGAGCGAGCGGCTGGTGTGCACGGCGACGTCGCCCTCCGCGAGCGCCGCGACCGCCTCGCCGACGAGCTCGGCGAGATGCGCCGGGGCGCGCTCGGGGTCGACGGCTCGGTCGACGTCGATCTCGAGCGTCGCGCGGAGCGAGCCGGTCGCCGAGAGCCGCTCGAGCTGCCGCGAGGTGAGACCGACGTGCGAGCCGACGACGACCAGGCCGCCGCGGGTCCGATCGGCCGCGTCGGATCCGCTCGGGAAGACCTCGTCCGCGGTGAGCGGCGGGTGCACCGCCTGGCCGATCCGCGCCCGGACGAACGGCGGGCCGACCCGGTAGAGCACCCGGAGCCCGGCCTCCTCCGCCTGCGCGAGGCCCAGGGCCAGCAGCCGCAGATCGTCCTCAGTGACGGCGTCGACGACCACCGGCACGCCGCCGCGGAGCGGAGCGAGCACGGCCGCGATCGCCTCGGCACCCGCGCGGATCGTATCGAGGCCGAGCGCGACGACCCGGTCGGCCGGCCAGCGCCCCTCCGTCTTCTCCGCCACCCACTCCCGCAGGTCGGAGTGCGCGTAGCCGAAGGTCGAGTCGCGGGCGAACTCGGTCTCGGCGACGGGCTGGAGCCCGTCCGTGCCGCGCATGTAGTGGACGCCGCCGATCGTCACCCGGCCCGCGTCGGGGAAGGCCGGGACCAGGACGACGGCGTCCACCGCGCCGTCGAGGGCGTCCGTGATGGTGTCGGTCTCGAGCGGGAAGTGCCCGCGGAGCGTCGAGTCGCCGCGGCTGACGAAGGCGACCGGCAGGTCGAGGGAGCGGGCGGCGGCGAGCGCGCTCGCGACGATCGCGCGGTTGCGCTCGGCGGCGTCCTCGGGCGCGAGGCTCCGGGTGTTGCTGAGGACGTAGACGGCGGGCGCTCCGGTGACGAGCGCCCAGCGGAGGTCCTCCTCCGCCCAGCTGGTCAGCACCGGCAGATCGGCGACCGACTGCGTGCCAGTGGGATCGTCGTCCAGCACGACGAGCACCGGCGTGCGCTCCGTCCGCGTGGCGGCGACGGCGGCGGCCTCGACCGGCACCTGCGCGGGGTACTGCTGCAGCAGCGTCGTCTCCGAGATCACCGGTACTCCTTCGTCCTGAGGTATCAGATATCTTACAAGCAGTCCGCTTCGCGGCGGAAGAGCGCGCGCTCGCCGAGCAGCGCCCCCTCCTGATTGCGGAGCCGGCGCAGCGGCGCCCCGTTTCATGCTGATCGAGTAGCCCGCGCAGCGGGCGTATCGAGATCCACCACCGTCTGCACGCCGGTCTGCAGACCACGCTGCTGGCGGAGGGCGGGTCTCGATACGCCCCTCCGGGGCTACTCGACCAGCATGATCGCCGCGCAGTGGGCGTGCCGGCGCGAGTAGCCTCCGGTCATGACGAGCCCCCTCCCCGCCCGGCGGCACCTGCTCGAGGATCTGATCGAGCACGCCGAGCTCGACGACGTCGACATCGCGACGATGTTCGGCTCCCCCGCGATCCGGCACCGCGGGCGGATCGTCTGCTTCCTCGGCGCCGACGACCGGATGATCGTGAAGCTGATGCGGCCGGACGCCCTCGAGCTGATCGAGCACGGCGACGCCGACCCGGTCGTGATGGGCAGGCGGACCCTGCGGGAGTGGGTGAGCGTGCCGCGCGAGTCTCCGGATACCGCCGCACTGGAGCG
Organism: Rathayibacter sp. VKM Ac-2857; assembly: GCF_013205025.1. GTDB lineage: Bacteria > Actinomycetota > Actinomycetes > Actinomycetales > Microbacteriaceae > Rathayibacter. The sequence continues at coordinate 666,868 of NZ_JABMLE010000002.1, forward strand.
CTGGCGGCCGCACGTCGTGACCGCGCTCGGCTACGCGCGGGCCGCGCTCGCGGAGTCGGCGTCCGGGCCGTCGGAAGCGGGGCCGTCGGACGTGTGGCCGAAGAGCACGTAGCGGCGCAGGTCCTCGGCCGTCTGCGCGATGTGGTCGGCCATCGCCGCGCGGGAGGCGTCCGCGTCGCCGGCGCGGATCGCCCCGAGCACCGCGCGGTGCTTGACCAGGGCGTTCCGCTGGATCTGCACGAGCGCGGAGGTCTGCTCGCGCTTCGCCCGCATCACCTTGGCGAGCGGCGCGAAGACGGCGGCGACGAAGACGTTGCCGGTCGCGGCGAGGATCACGTCGTGGAAGGCGATGTCGGCGGCGACGAAGCCGGCCAGGTCGCCGCTCTCGTGCGCGGCGGTCATCCGCTCGAGCTCCTCCTCCAACCGGGCGAGGTCGGCGTCGGAGCGCCGGACCGCGGCCAGTGCCGAGGCGCCGGTCTCGATCATCTCGCGCACCTCGATCAGGTGCAGCGACGCCGCGGCGGAGTCGATACCGGACGCGGTCGCCCGGAGGATCGGCTCGAGGTCGCTCCAGCGGGCGACCGGATTGACCGTGCCGCGCTTGCCCCGGCGCGCGTCGATGACGTTGAGGCCCTGGAGGCGGCCGAGCGCCTCGCGCATCGTCGCGCGGCTGACGTCGTGCGCGAGCGCCAGCTCGCCCTCGCTCGGCAGCTCGGAGCCGATCGGGATGCGCCCGGCGACGATCTCGTCGAGCAGCGCGTCCGCGACGGTGGCGACGAGGGAGGGACGCGGCACAGGCCCCTCCTCGTCTCGGGCGCCGGCCGGGCGGCGGGCGCTGCTTCAGGCTACCCGCGGTCGGGGCGGCGCCGCCGGAGGGCCAGAATGGATCTGCTCCGGCCGCCGATGCCCGCCGCACCCCTCCCCCTTCGAGCATCGGAGTCCCGTGACCGCACCCACCGTCCCCGTCTTCCTCGACTGCGACACCGGCATCGACGACTCCCTCGCGCTCGCCTACCTGCTGCGCTCGCCGCTCGCCGACCTCGTCGGCATCAGCACCGTCAGCGGCAACACCGACGCCCGCCAGGCCGCCGTGAACAGCCTCGGCCTGCTCGCCCTCGCCGGCCGGACCGACGTCCCCGTCGCGATCGGCGCGCACGACTTCCTCGAGGAGCCCTACTCCGGCGGGTCCCCGCACGTGCACGGCGAGAACGGCATCGGCGGCGTGCTGCTGCCCGTCGGCGCCGAGCCGGTCGACGAGGACCCGGCGGACCTGCTGCTCCGCCTCGCCCGCGAGCACGGGGGCGAGCTGCGGCTGGTCGCGATCGGCCCGCTGACGAACCTTGCGCTCGCACTGCGCAAGCACCCGGAGCTGCCGTCGCTGCTGCACTCGGTCACCGTGATGGGCGGCGCCGGGCTCGCGCCGGGCAACGTGACCGCGGTGGCGGAGGCGAACATCTGGCACGACCCGGCCGCCGCGGCCGAGGTGGTCGCCGCGGACTGGGATCTCACGCTCGTCCCCCTGGACGTGACGATGAAGCACCTCCTGAACGAGGAGCAGCGCGACGTCCTGATCCGCTCCGCCGACCCGCTGGCGTCCGCGATCGGGCACGCGCTCGACTACTACTTCGACTTCTACGTCGGTCACTTCGGCGACCGGACCGCCGCGCTGCACGACCCGATGGCCGCCGCGATCGCCGTCGGCGCCCTCGAGCTCGCCTCGGCCCCGCGCGTCCCCGTCGAGGTCGACACGTCCTTCGGCCCCGGCCGCGGCCAGACCCTCCCGGACCTCCGCGGCCTCTACCGCGACGTCCACCCCGAGGGCGCCCGCACCCGCTTCGTCCTCGCGCTGGCGGAGCCGTTCGCGCCGCACCTGATCGACGTGATCACGGGCGCCTGACCGGATCCGCTGCGCTGCTCACCCGCTGCCGAGCAGTCCGCTCCCCGCGGCGCATCGAGGTCCACCGCTTCTCGCAGGCCGCTGAGGGGCTGCTCGACCGGCAAGGGTGCGGATGCGCGTGCTCGCCCCAGCGAGTGGACCCGGAACGGGGCCCGGCGCATCCGCAGGCCCCGATCCGAGTCCACTCGCGGGAGCGGCCGCCGTCGACTGGACGCGAGCGGGGCCCTGCGCGCTGCGCAGACCCCGTTCCCGGTCGGGTCGATGGGCGAAGGAGCGACCCGACGACCACCCACTGATCCACGTGGGTCTCGTCAGGCCCCTGCGGAGCTGCTCGACCAGCAAAGGGGTAGGACAGCCTCGTAGACCGCGGACACCCGTGCTGATCGAGGAGCCCGCGCAGCGCGCGTATCGAGATCCACCCGTGTCAGAAGACGGGCCGGCCGACCACCGTGCTGACAACGGCGGGTCTCGATACGCCCCTGCGGGGCTACTCGACCAGCATGCAGGGGCGGGGCATCCGCCTGCTCCGATCCTCCGGAAGTCCGCCGAACCCGCTCGTCGCGCAGCGACGGCCGTGTTCCCGAAGGCTCGTCGCGCAGCGACGGCTGTGCGCCTGGAGGCTCGTCGCGCAGCGACGGCTGTGTTCCCGAAGGCTCGTCGCGCAGCGACGGCTGTGCGCCTGGAGGCTCGTCGCGCAGCGACGGCTGTGCTCCCGAGGCTCGTCGCGCAGCGACGGCTGTGCTCCCGAGGCTCGTCGCGCAGCGACGGCTGTGCTCCCGAGGCTCGTCGCG